>NZ_JBZDOH010000001.1:0-2253560 GCF_058268475.1 Planococcus sp. TJ-301
TTTTTTTGCACAGATGCCGACCCTAGCCGGGGTGGCGGAACTGGCAGACGCACAGGACTTAAAATCCTGCGGTAGGTGACTACCGTACCGGTTCGATTCCGGTCCTCGGCACCATTATTTAGCAAAAATTCATACGCGCCCGTAGCTCAATTGGATAGAGTACTTGACTACGAATCAAGCGGTTAGAGGTTCGAGTCCTCTCGGGCGCGCCATATTTTTTACACTCAGCATTTAACTCGGGAAGTAGCTCAGCTTGGTAGAGCACTTGGTTTGGGACCAAGGGGTCGCAGGTTCGAATCCTGTCTTCCCGACCATTTCATGGGGCCTTAGCTCAGCTGGGAGAGCGCCTGCCTTGCACGCAGGAGGTCAGCGGTTCGATCCCGCTAGGCTCCAC
This sequence comes from Planococcus sp. TJ-301, assembly GCF_058268475.1. Lineage (NCBI taxonomy): Bacteria > Bacillati > Bacillota > Bacilli > Caryophanales > Caryophanaceae > Planococcus > Planococcus sp. TJ-301. The sequence goes on from NZ_JBZDOH010000001.1 coordinate 395, forward strand.
CAACTTTATAAATAAAGATCCTGGCGGCGTAGCTCAGCTGGCTAGAGCGTACGGTTCATACCCGTAAGGTCGGGGGTTCGATCCCCTCTGCCGCCACTTTTTTAAGGACCTTTAGCTCAGTTGGTTAGAGCAGACGGCTCATAACCGTCCGGTCGCAGGTTCGAGTCCTGCAAGGTCCACCATATACATTATTATCACGGAGGAATACCCAAGTTTGGCTGAAGGGATCGGTCTTGAAAACCGACAGGGGAGTCAAATCCCGCGGGGGTTCGAATCCCTCTTCCTCCTCCATTTTTTAAAAATGTGTGGACTATCTTTTATCAAACTTCTATATAATAGAAGAAACTCAATTATTATTGTCGCGGGGTGGAGCAACAAGCCGTACAAAGACGGCGCAGTAACACCGAAGCAGCCGAAGGCGATGCAGGTGTCCATGAAGCAACAAGCGTAAGAGAAACAAAGTACTACTATATTATTGTCGCGGGGTGGAGCAGTTCGGTAGCTCGTTGGGCTCATAACCCAAAGGTCGCAGGTTCAAATCCTGCCCCCGCAACCAAATGGTCCCGTGGTGTAGCGGTTAACATGCCTGCCTGTCACGCAGGAGATCGCCGGTTCGATCCCGGTCGGGACCGCCATTTTTATCTTAATACATGTGGGTCAGTAGCTCAGTCGGTAGAGCATTAGATTGAAGCTCTAAGTGTCGGCGGTTCGATTCCGTCCTGACCCACCATGTTTGCGGGTGTAGTTTAGTGGTAAAACCTCAGCCTTCCAAGCTGATGATGAGAGTTCGATTCTCTTCACCCGCTCCATTTTTTATTAGTACATATGGGCCTATAGCTCAGCTGGTTAGAGCGCACGCCTGATAAGCGTGAGGTCGATGGTTCGAGTCCATTTAGGCCCACCATTCCGAAGTAGCTCAGTGGTAGAGCACCGCACTGTTAATGCGATGGTCGTAGGTTCGAGTCCTACCTTCGGAGCCATACTGGGGAAGTACTCAAGTGGCTGAAGAGGCGCCCCTGCTAAGGGTGTAGGTCGGGAAACCGGCGCGAGGGTTCAAATCCCTCCTTCTCCGCCAGTAATTGGCCCCTTGGTCAAGCGGTTAAGACACCGCCCTTTCACGGCGGTAACACGGGTTCGAATCCCGTAGGGGTCATCGCAAAAAGAGTTCTGCATTTGATGCAGAGCTCTTTTTTTGTGCTTAAATTTAAAATGGCAATTGGTACTAGTAGCTTCTTGCTTGGCAGTTGCGGCATTAGAAAGAAAAGAAGCAACAAGCGCGGCTGCCCAAAATTCTTGGGCAGCCGCGCTTGTTTTTTATTGTTATGGGACGGATACAGTTTGTTTGCCATGGGCAGCCAGGCTATGAATCACCATTCCTGCCATTACGATGGCAATCCCTGCCCAGGCAATGGAAGATGGCAAGGCGATCGACAAAACCCAGATTTCGCCAGCTAAAGCAAAAAGGACTTCCAATGATTGCGTGGCTTCTACTGCCGCTAACTTCTTCACATCTTGGCGCACCAAATCAGTTGCTTGGAAAAATAGGACAGTCGCGATAACGCCAGAGCTGATAGCGACTATCAAGGTTTGGAATGTCTGAGAGGCATTGGGCAAGCCCTCCGCAATAAACCCATAACCCGAAAGCAGCAGCCAGAATGGGAGGCTCGCTATGGTCATGCCCAGCACCCGTTGGTAAGCGTCCAAGCGTCCTTCGCATAACGCCATCATTTTCCGATTGCCGAGAGGGTAAGCAAATGACGCCACCAAGACAGGGAGAAAGCCCATTAAGAATGTCTGAAATGAAATTCCCTGCGCATGTTCCACTTGCATCAAGAGAACGCCGAGCAGGATGATTGAAGAAAGTGCAAGCCCCTTATAGGGAATCTGTTCTTTTATACGCAATGGTCCGCGTTCTGTTTGGACTGTCGTATAAAACAAAGGCACAAGCAGTGAACCGGAAATTATGGTGATTTGCCAAGAACCTGCTATGAGCCAGCCAGGAGAATAAGCTGCTGCATAGCAGAGTGGGGCATAAAACAAGCCGAAACCGACAAAGCTCCATAACAGCCAGTCCATCGGATTTTTTCTCATTTCTGTGATAAGGCCATTTAAGTTTTTACGGAAAGCGACAATTGCCAGCAAGAAAGGGACCATGAAGAGATACCTTAAAGACGCACTCCAGATCCAATGGCCGCCGCTTGCTTCCATGCTTGCGTTTAAAACGAATGTAAATGCGAAAAAGAATGCGGCACAAATTCCGATGGCGATCGGATTCATATAAAATCCTCTCCGAAAAGTATTTAAGGCAACACTAAATTTGAAATAACATTAAATATACCGCGTCCCAAAAAGACGGTCAATGAAAAAAGGCTTCTGCTGGAAACAGAAACCTTTTTTTCTATGCCAATAAATAATGAAGAAGCAAACTGCAGCCAAGCAGAAATGCGAATAGCGTGTTGATGATGCCTGTCGCTTTCATAGCGGGCATGACTTCAAGCGGCTCTTGGAATCGCTTGAAGATTTTTACGACCCCAATTGCTTTTGGAGCACTTAAGAAAACGAGCAAGGACCAATAGGTCAAATCTGCAAAAAGGACCAATGCCAGAATCCACAAGTAGGACAAGCTGAAAAACGCTGCAAGGATTGTTACGGCTTTTTCTCTGCCTACCAGGATAGCAAGGGTTTTACGTCCGCTGGCAGCATCTCCCACGATGTCCCGGATGTTATTGGCCAACATGATAGCCGCAACAAGCAATGTGCTTGGAATTGCCAGCATGGCAGCTTCTGCTGTGACGGTACCCGTTTGGATATAGAAAGCGATGATTACAATCAGGAAGCCCATCACGACGCCCGAAAACAATTCGCCGAAAGGTGTGTAAGCAATCGGGTAAGGGCCGCCCGTGTAAAGGTAGCCGATAGCCATTGCTGCACCGCCGACTGCTAGGAGCCACCAGCTGGTCTGCGCACAAATCCAGATGCCAATAACAGCGGCAATCGCGTAAAGGATCAGCGCCAATGTCAAAACGGTTTTAGGCGTGACGCCGTTGCGTACAATCGCACCACCAATGCCGACTGAATTTTCGTTGTCGAGTCCGCGGGCAAAATCGTAGTATTCATTGAACATATTGGTTGCTGCCTGGATTAAGAGGCTTGCAATCAGCATGGCCCAGAATAACGGCCAGTCGATTGTAGTATGGTTCAGGGCGATCATGGTTCCTAAGAAAACGGGGGCGAAAGCGGCGGTCAATGTATGGGGGCGGGTCAGCTGCCACCATACACGCCAGCCGCTGTCCGCTTGAATGGAATGTGTCATTTCGTACATCTCCTTTACTTCTTTCCAATATATATTGTACCTTCAATTTCAAGGGAAATACAGCAAATGGTGTGCTGATTTCAACAGAAAGGGGTATGATAGAGGGTAGAGATTAAAAAGTGAAACTGGCTGGGCAGGATATGCGCGGCTTTAGAAAAACGGAGGGAATATGATGAATCCACAACAGTATTCATCGGCCGGCAATTTGAAAGACACACGCTATATGGCATATCAATTTTTTACAGAAACGATTGAAGTTTCCCGAATGTCCGCATTGGCCTTTTTTGAAGCGGGCGAAGGGCTGTTCAAAGGCAATCGGTTGTTTTGGCAGAACCGTGAAAAGACTTTCACATTGGTCGGCCTTGGGCATGCGCATGTCTTATCGACGCCGAACAGCCATGGGCGGTTCGAAGAAGTGAAACGCGAATGGCAGAGCTTGTGCCGGCAAATCGTCAATGAGGAGCATGAGGTACAGCCGATCTTGTTTGGCGGATTTTCCTTTGATCCTTTAAATAATACACAAAGCGTCTGGACAAATTTTCCCCAGGCTTATTTTGCGGTCCCGACTTTTCAGCTGACAATCCAGGACGACCGTGCTTATGTCAGCATCCACCTGATTACCAAAGAAGAGCATTCGTTCAATGAATTCGATGCGCTTCGCAAAGAGCGAGATCGGCTGATCCACTCAGCACAAGTTTCCGAGCTGAAAAGATATGGCAAACCGATGACCGTCAAACTGACTGAAATCAAAAAAGATCGTTATTTGGAGTCAATCGGCAAAGTGACGGAAGTCATCAAGGCAAAGCAAGCGGAAAAAGTGGTGATTGCCCGTGCTTTGAAGCTGCAATACGATAAACCACTGTCCCCGGCTGCGGCCTTGTACCAGATATCGGAAGAACAGCCGGAAAGCTTTTTATTCGGCATGGAAGCGCAAAATCAGTTTTTCTTTGGAGCAAGCCCTGAACGGTTAGTGAAAGTCAAAGACCGCCAAGCGCTATCGACATGTTTGGCAGGGTCAATTCCCCGCGGCAAAACGGCTGAGCAAGACGCCAAATTGGGTGAGGAATTGCTTCAAGATAAAAAAAATCGCTCTGAACATCAATATGTTGTTAAAATGATCAGTAAAGTATTCAGTAAGCACAGTACGAACATCATTGTGCCAAAAATGCCGAAATTGATGAAAATCCGTGATATTCAACATCTGTATACACCGGTAGAAGGTAAATTGGCGCAAGGCTCTACGCTGCTTGATTTGGTGAAGGATCTGCATCCGACGCCAGCGCTTGGCGGGGAACCGAAGCAGGAAGCGATGAGCTTGATCCGCCAGTATGAAACGATGAATCGCGGCTTTTATGCAGCGCCCATCGGCTGGATTGACGCAAAAGGGAACGGCGAATTCGCAGTCGCCATCCGCTCAGCATTATTAAGTGGAAAAGAAGCTTATTTGTACGCGGGCGGCGGAATTGTCGAAGATTCCAGCCCGGAATCGGAATACGCAGAAACATGGGTTAAATTCAGACCGATGCTCCGTGCGCTTGGAGGCCAATTAAGTGACGAATCGTAAATTGTTGACTGAATATGTATCTGCATTTACCCATTCCCTCGTTTCTTCGGGAGTATCGGACGCAGTCATCAGCCCGGGTTCCAGATCAACCCCGCTCGCTTATGCCTGCATGAAACAAGAAGGGCTCGCCGTTCATCGCCAGATAGATGAGCGGTCTGCTGCCTATTATGCATTGGGATTGGCAAAAGCATCCGGCAAGCCGGTAATGCTGCTTTGCACGTCCGGGACAGCGGCTGCCAATTTCTTTCCTGCAATCGTGGAAGCTTATTACGCGCGTGTGCCGTTGTTGGTCGTAACGGCAGACCGTCCGCATGAACTGCGGGAAGTCGGCGCGCCGCAGGCTATCAACCAGATCAACCTTTTCGGTGCACATGTGAAATGGTCAGCGGATTTGCCAATGCCGGAAGAAGACAACCGGCTCGATTTCCTGTCACGCCACCTTCACCGCTCTGTCACATCGGCGAAAACGGAACCGAAAGGGCCGGTGCATCTGAATGTGCCATTCCGTGAACCGCTGCGCATTGATTTTGAACAACGCTATGAAAGCAAAGGCGAGGTTGTGCATTTCGCCGGCGTATCGGCATTGAGCGCGCAAGCTGAAAGCTTCCTATTGGATACGCTTGAATTAGAGCGAGGCTTGCTTGTTGTTGGGGAAATGCCTGAGCCATTGCCGCGTGCATTCTGGGACTTTGCGGAGAAGTTGCAATGGCCGATTCTGGCTGACCCGCTTTCTAACTTGCGGGCAAATACAGCAGCACGGCACCAAAGCCTGCTCATCGACAGCTACGACGCGCTGCTGAAGAATGAAGCTTTCAAGATGGCCGTTAAGCCGGAGGCGGTCATTAGAATAGGGCCACAGCCGGTATCGAAGCCGCTGACAGCATTTCTAGCTTCTGTAAAACCGGAAATCTACGCTGTGATGGACGAAAGCCCAATGATGCGGGATGCCCAATCGGTTGTCACGCACCATCTCCAAGTTTCTGCAAAAACCTTATGGCAGCTGCCGGTCGGCCAACAAACGGAAATTGCTTATCTTGCAGAATGGCAGAAAGCCTCGACTCTTTTTTGGAAGCTCGCGGATGAGCATTGTGCAGCTGAACTGGATGAAGGCGTTTTGGCAAAGGCTTTCTTTGAAGAGCTGGACAATTGTAACCTCGTTATCGGCAGCAGTATGCCGATCCGGGACGTAGACACTTATTTCCGCACGACGGACAAGGATATTTTGATGTACGCGAACCGCGGAGCGAATGGCATTGATGGTGTCGTATCGACAGCATTCGGTGTACAAGCTGCCAATAAACGCCATACCTATCTATACATCGGAGATTTGTCGTTCCTGCATGATATGAACGGCTTGATCGCTTCCCGCTTGCAGGAAACGGATCTGACAATCATTGTCATGAACAATGACGGTGGCGGAATCTTTTCCTATTTGCCGCAGTCGGAAGAAGAACGCTATTTTGAAGCGTTATTCGGTACCCCGACAGGATTGAAGTTTGAAGACGCGGCGCGCATGTATGATACGGAATATGCAGCGGCGGAAACAAAGCAGCAGCTAATTGATGCGCTGCGGACAGAAAAACACAAAGCGGTAAAAATAATTGAGGTATTTACGGACCGTGCAAACAACACAAAGACCCACAGGAAATTATGGAATCGGCTGGATGAGGAGCTGGGGAAATAATGAAAGAGCACATCGAAGGCGCCGAATATCATTTGGAAATACTGAATAGCGGCCAAAGCCGCACGGTAGTTTTTCTGCACGGATTTACAGGCAGCACCGCAAGCTGGGAAGAAATCGCGGCAGCATTGCCTGAGTACCGGATTGTGCTGATTGATTTGCTGGGTCATGGCAAGACGGCGAGCCCTGCTCAATCGTCCCGCTATGCCATGGAACTGCAAATCCGGGATTTGAAAAAGCTGCTCGACAAATTGGATATCACAGATTACGCGCTGGCGGGCTATTCAATGGGCGGCCGCACAGCGCTCGCTTTTGCGGCTGCTTATCCGGAACACGTGCGTGTTTTGATTCTTGAAAGCGCATCGCCGGGCTTGAAAACCACAGCTGAACAGCTGGAACGCCAGCGGCGCGATGAAAAACTGGCGGAGCGGATTCTGTCAGATGGCATATTCGAGTTTGTTGAGTTTTGGGAAAAAATCCCGTTATTCAACAGCCAGAAAAACTTGTCGGACAAGGTGCGGGAACGCATACGCCATGAGCGGATTGCGCAGAAGCCGATCGGTCTGGCGAATAGCTTGATCGGCATGGGAACGGGTTCGCAGGCTTCTTATTGGGAAGGGCTTAAAGGGCTGAACATGCCGGTTTTATTAGTGGCGGGGACATTGGATACGAAGTTCATGGAAATCGCTAATCGAATGGCGGATCGGCTGCCAAGGGCTGTATTTTGCTCAATTGAAGCCGGCCATGCAATTCATGTGGAAAAACCGGCCGAGTTTGCTACAATAGTAAGGGAGTATTTGAGATCTAACTACTAAGGAGGAAAATCATGACACGCGAATGGGTTACAGCACGTACATATGAAGACATTAAGTTTGAAACGCTTAATGGCATTGCCAAAATTACCATCAACCGTCCGGAGGTGCGCAATGCGTTCCGCCCGAAAACGGTACACGAGTTGATCGATGCGTTTTCACGCGCACGCGACGATTCTAAAGTAGGCGTCATCGTCCTGACAGGCGAAGGCGAAAAAGCATTCTGCTCAGGCGGAGACCAAAGTGTCCGCGGACACGGTGGCTACGTCGGGGAAGACGAGATCCCGCGTTTGAATGTCTTGGATCTTCAGCGCTTGATCCGCGTTATCCCGAAACCGGTAGTGGCGATGGTCGCTGGCTACGCAATCGGCGGCGGACATGTCCTGCATGTTGTCTGCGATTTGACGATTGCTGCTGACAATGCACGTTTTGGCCAAACTGGCCCGCGCGTCGGTTCGTTCGATGCCGGATACGGTTCAGGCTATCTGGCACGCATCATCGGCCACAAGAAAGCTCGTGAAATCTGGTACCTGTGCCGCCAATACGATGCACAGGAAGCGCTTGATATGGGCTTAGTCAACACAGTCGTGCCTTTGGACCAGTTGGAAGACGAGACTGTCAAATGGTGTGAAGAAATGCTCGAGATGAGCCCGACGGCATTGCGTTTCGTGAAAGCGGCAATGAATGCTGACACAGACGGTCTTGCAGGGCTTCAGCAAATGGCTGGAGACGCAACATTATTGTATTACACAACGGATGAAGCAAAAGAAGGCCGCGATGCGTTCAAAGAAAAACGCAAACCGGACTTTGGGCAATTCCCGCGTTTCCCGTGATTTTCGAATAATTGAAAGCTGTCCTCCCGGGGACAGCTTTTTTTAAAGAAAGGATTTTTCACATGATGTATCCGAATTGGCTGTCCCAGCGTGCCTCCTTAAACGGTAGCCGTATGGCGTTATCATTTGAAGACCGGCAATGGACATTTGCGGAATTGAATGGCATTGCGCTGGATTATGCCGGAAAGCTGACCGCGGCCGGTGTCACGAAAGACAGCCGGGTGGCATTTCTATCGAAATCGCATCCACAATTCGTCATGTTGATGTTTGCCTGCATGCACGTCGGCTGCGAAATGGTTATGCTCAACGAACGCTTGTCGAAAGTTGAATTGGCTTTTCAGATGGACGATTCTGAAGCGGATTTTGCGCTTGTCGATGATGCGCTGCACGGTAAAATAGACAGTCCGCTCCAAATTCTTTTCAGTGAATTGGAGAAAAAGGAAGGTCTTGTCTTCACACCGGAAACCGAATGGAATTCGGAACGCACGATTTCGATCATGTACACTTCCGGGACAACAGGCAGCCCGAAAGGCGTCAGGCAAACGGCGGAAAACCATTTTTCAAGTTCTGTATCTTCTGCGCTGAACATCGGCGTCGCGCCTGATGATGTCTGGCTGTGCACTGTGCCGCTGTTCCATATCAGCGGATTTTCAATCTTGATGCGCTCGCTCATTTATGGAATGGGTGTCAGGCTCCATCCGAAATTCGATGCTGAGCAATGCGCCTATGAACTACAAGGCGGCCTTGTCACGCATATGTCAGTGGTCGGTGTGACGCTGGAGCGCATCTTGGCGACATTGAAAAAGTTGGACCTGGAAGTGTCTCCGCATTTTAAAGTGATGCTTGCCGGCGGCGGGCCGATTCCTCCGAATTACATCCACCGTGCCGGAAGCTACGGCATGTCGGTGCTTCAAACCTACGGCATGACGGAAACTTCATCCCAGACGACGACTTTGCAGCCGGATGATGCAGACCGCAAAGTCGGTTCTTCCGGCAAGCCGCTGTTTCTTTACCAGGTTCGTATTGGCGAAGCGCTGAAGCCTGGAGACATTGGCGAAATCCACATCCGCGGTCCGCAAGTGTCGCCAGGCTATATCGGCAAATTCGCAGAGCGCGAAGTCCAGCGGGATGGATGGCTACATACCGGCGACATGGGTTATCTGGATGATGAAGGATTTTTGTACGTCGTCGACCGGCGCTCAGATCTCATTGTGTCAGGCGGCGAAAACATCTATCCGGCTGAAATCGAGAAAGTGCTGCTTGAGCACCCAGCTGTACGTGAAGCGGGCGTTTGCGGCACAAAGAACGATGTATGGGGAGAAGTGCCGGTGGCGTTTGTTGTATTGAAAGATGACGTGGAAAAGCAGGAACTGGTGGAGTTCTGCCAGACGCGGCTTGCATCGTATAAAGTGCCAAAGTGGATCCGAAAAGTCGATTCGCTGCCGCGCAATGCCTCGAACAAGCTATTGAGAAGAGAGCTGAAAACATGGGATTGACGATCGAATCGATTGAGCTGAAGCGGGTCAACGAACCCTTGAAGCATGCTTTTAAAACCTCGCTGCAAACGGTTACGGAGCGGGAAAGCCTGATCGTAAAAGTGGTTTCTGATGGAGGGCTGGAAGGGTTCGGTGAATGTGTCGCGTTTTCAACTCCTTGGTATACGGAAGAGACAGTCACCAGTTGTAGTTTTGTCATCGAACACGTACTGATTCCGTTTTTATTGAATAAAACCTTGGAAAGTCCCTCACAAGTGGCTGAGTTGTTTACCGCTGTCAAAGGCAACCGCATGGCGAAAGCGGCAGTAGAGACAGCTGTGTGGGATGTGTTCGCGAAAAAACGGGGGATGCCGCTATGGCAAATGCTCGGCGGTTCGGATGCACCGGTGCCGGCAGGAGTCGTTGTTGCGGCGGATGAAGACAAAATCGGCGATGAGGTGGCTGCGGCTTTTTCTGCGGGCTATAGCCGGGTCAAAATCAAAATCACGCCAGACAGCAACGTCGAACTTTTAAAAGAAATCATTGGCCGGTACCCGGAGATGCTGTTTTTTGCTGATGCAAACGGTGCATTCGCAGAAGCTTCTTGGGAGCGGCTGCTGGAATTCGATGGCGCGGGCTTCAAGTTGATCGAGCAGCCTTTCGGCGAACAAGAATGGCAACTCCACGCCCGCGCGAAACGCGTTATGGAAACGGCGATCTGCCTCGACGAAAGCATCGGCTGTTTAGCTGATGCCGAACGGGCAATCGCCGAAGGGGCTGCGGATATTCTGGTCTTGAAAATGGGCAGGCTCGGCGGCTGGAGCGAAACGCTGAAAGTAGTTGAGCTGTGCCGTGAACATTCAATCGGCATGTGGGTCGGCGGAATGATCGAATTCGGAGTTTCGAAAGCCCATAATCTGGCGCTCGCTTCCTTGCCAGGGATCACGCTTCCTGGCGACTTTTCCGCGTCCCGCCATTTCTGGGATCGGGATATTATCGAACCTGAAATCAGGATAAAAAATGGAAAAGTTCAGTTGAGCAAAGATGCCGGTATCGGTTACCGCGTTGATTGGCAGAGAGAAGGGTGAATGGCATGTTAAGGGGAGTAATCATGTTATTGGCGATGACCTATTTGCTGGTAAAGGATCATTTTCCGCAATTGATGGGATTTGACATGGGCAAATGGATTGCCATTGCTGTCATTTCCATTCTTTTTCTGGCAGGTGGCTTTGCTTCAAAAAAACACAGCAATGTAAAGGGGCAAGCATTATGGATGCTGGGCTCCACGTTTTACCTTTTAGTTCTGCTAATAGTGCTGCCGCTGCTTGGCGGAACATCCTCTATGGGGATATCCCTTGGCAATCCAATAATTTGGCTGCTGCTGGCAATTACAGCGGTGCAGATCTACTTAAAAATGGCTAAGCGGGAAAAGGAGACCAATACATGAAATTTTACATAGCATCAAGTTTTTCGAACCAGGAAATGGTGAAATACCTTAGCCGCATGCTGATCGAACAGGGGCATGAACAGACCTATGATTGGACCTTGAACAGCAGAGCCGAAAATGCAGAAGCTCTTGCTGCAATCGGGCAGCTTGAAAAAGCCGCAGTCCTTGAAGCTGATATGTTCTTTATCTTGCTGCCTGCAGGCAAAGGGAGCCATATCGAGCTTGGGCTGGCACTGGCTACAGAGAAAAAGGTGTATTTGTTTTCCGAAGAAGATACCGTTTATGATTTTTCGGCAACGACCACGTTCTACCATTTGCCGGAAGTGGAGCGGGTGATCGGCACACTGAATGACCTGGTAGGAATTGTCGCTCAAACGATTAACAACGCGCAGTTGGCCAAACATTCCATAATGTTAAAATAAAACAAAGAGAATCCGCAAAAGGGGGCTTGGCGATGAACAATATCCAAGGGGCTGAAATCAAGTATTTTGCTATCGGCATGCCGGAAAAGCTTTTTTATGGAGAAGGCAAAGAAATGTTGACAGCAATTTGCAAAAAACCGGTACAGCATGCTTTTTTGGCTAAAGAGGGCTTTCATGGCGATGGAGTAGCAGACATGAAGCATCACGGCGGGGTGGACCGCGCTGTCTGCATTTATCCATTCGAACATTATGTACGCTGGGAACAGGAGTTTGGTATTGGGCTGCCGCCAGCCGCGTTCGGGGAAAACCTGACGCTAACCGATATGCTGGAAGAAAACATCTATATCGGCGATGTTTTGCGCATCGGCGAAGCTGTCGTCCAAGTGACGCAAGGCCGCGTGCCCTGTAACACGATCGATCGGCGCCTCGAAATGGCACCTTTCCTGAAAGAGATGGTGATAACCGGCTTTACCGGCTATCTTTGCCGTGTGCTGGAGGAAGGGATGGTCGCGTCGGATGACCGGGTAGAGTTAATCGAAAGGGATCCAAAAGGGGTTTCTGTGTTGTATGCCAATAACGTGAATTTCCATCAGCCGAAAAATGCTGAGGCAATCCAGCAAGTTCTGGAAGCTCGAGCGCTTGCCGCAGAATGGCAAGACTGGCTGACAAAACGGTTAGTGAAACTAACGACATAGAAAAGCACTGCGAATCGGATTCGCAGTGCTTTTTGTTTATTTCAATATGGTTTCAAGCGTTTGGAGATTCTTTTCCATCAACGTGAAATACGTTTCTTCGTTGTCGATGTTTTCTTGGGTAAGCACGCCGAGATTGTGCATTTCAACTGCTTCGGCTCCGACTTCCTTCTGAATGACTTCCGTCAAGTTGGAGGAAACGTTTTGTTCAAAAACGATATGTTGGATTTTTTCCTCCTTGGCGAGATCGACAATTTGGGTCAGTTCCTTCTGGGAAGGTTCGTCCTGGCTGTTCAAGCCGGCGACTGCAATTTGTTCAAAGCCATATGGCTCGGAAATATAGCCGAATGCCGAATGCGAAACGAAGAATGTCTTGTTGTTGACGCGTTCAGACAATGCAACGAACGATTCATCCAGCTCTTCAAGTTCAGCAACTAATGCATCGTAATTGCTTTGGTAGTCTTCAGCATGGTCGGGATCTTGTTCAACCAATGACTCTTTGATCGATGCTGCCAGTTTTTGGCTCAGTACAGGGGACATCCAGACATGCGGGTCTGTTGAGCCGTGGTCGTGGCCGTCGTGGCCAGCTTCTTCAGCAGGCTCTTCTTCATGTGCATCCTTATCGTGGGATTCTTCCTCATGCTCATCCTCATGCGGTCCAGCTGCTGCATCCATCTCCTCGTCCGAGATCGAGTCGGATGTTGCTGTGAATTGGACCTTTTCATTTTTCAATGTATCTTTCGCTTTGCCGATAAAGCCTTCCAAGCCTAAGCCGACGTAGAACATCAAGTCAGCCTCTGCCAACTTGATCATGTCCTGTTGCGTTGGCTCAAAGCTGTGTTCATTCGCTCCGGCAGGGTAGACCGATTGAACCTCGACATGCTCAGCGCCGATCCGTTCCGTAAAATATGTGAGCGGATAAACAGTCGTGTAAACCTGGACTTTCGACTCGTCCGCCTGTCCGTCTTGTGCTTGTTCTTCGCCGGCCGGAGTGCCGCAAGCCGCTAATAATAAAGCCGATGATAAGATTGCAAATAACTTTTTCATAATTTATCCTCCAAAATGTAATGATTACGTTTTAACTACTTAACGAATAATACAGCAAATCTTTTTAAAACACAAGAAAAACCACCAATCATTTTTTTGGTGGCCATTCTTCGGGGACAAAATCGATGCCGCCTTTATTGAAAGGGTGGCAGCTTAAAATTCGGCGTACTGCGAGATAACCGCCTTTCAATGCACCATGCTTCTCAACGGCTTCAATTCCGTAATGGGAGCAGGTCGGGTAGAAGCGGCAGCTTGGCGGTGACAAGGGAGAAATGAACCGCTGGTAAAAGCGGAAAAACTTTAAGAGGAATGTCTTCAATTAGATTCATCTTCTTTCACGGTAATTGTCTGTATGTTTATTGTAAGCAGGGGAGAGGTATAAATAAAGTATAAGAGCTTATCAAAACTTGAGGAGAGTGGGCAATATGTCAAAAGAGTTAAACCAAGAAATGAACGTACAGGTGGCAACATGGTCGGTGCTGTATACGAAATTACATAATTTTCATTGGTACGTGAAAGGCCCTTCATTTTTCACGCTGCATGTGAAGTTCGAAGAATTATACAACGAGGCTACTTTGCATATGGATGAAATCGCAGAACGCCTATTGGCGCTTGGGGGCAAACCGGTTGCGACGATGAAAGAGCAATTGGAGCTGTCGGTCGTAAAAGAAGCGACATCAAAGGAAACGGCTGAACAAATGGTCGATACAGTCGTGAAAGATTATAATAAAGTCATGAAATCCCTGAAAAAAGGCATGGAATTGGCTGCTGAAGACGGCGACGACATGACCGAAGATATGTTCAACGCTATCCATCAGAATCTTGAAAAGCATTCTTGGATGTTATCTGCTTTTCTTGGCGAAAAGAAGTAAAATAGAAGGACTGGAGCGTGCACTGAACGACAGTGCACGCTTTTTCTTATGAGCCAAGGAGTGAGTGGATGAAATATATAGATCTGAACGGCATCGAATGCGAGCTTTCATTTGAAAAAGAATCGTTTCCTGCGCCATGCAGGCACGTATTGGTTATTTGCAAATTCAGCGGCGAGTGGGTGCTGACGAAGCATAAAGAACGGGGGCTTGAGTTTCCGGGAGGCAAGGCGGAGCCTGGCGAAAGTTTACAGCAGGCGGCAATAAGGGAAGTATACGAGGAAACGGGTGCTGTTCTCGCAGAATTGGAATGGTTCGCGGAATATCGCGTCAATACGGATCGTCCGTTCTGTAAAACCGTCTTTATCGGGAAAGCGCAGCGGTTAGAGGAGATTCGCTTGATGGAAACCGACGGCATCGTGCTCATAGGGGAGTTAGAACCGGATAACAAATATAGTTTTCTAATGAAAGACGACGGAATGAAGGCAATCATGGAGAAGGTGGAGCATCTTGGAAAATGGAACGATTAAATCGAAGAAAATGTATCCTTCGCCGAATCCGCATGTGCGGCTGACAGAAATCAGTTATTGGTCAGAAGGATTGCTCGTGAAAGGCTTGCTGGCCGAACCGGAAAAAAGAGGCGCTTATAGCGGCATCCTTTACCTGCGCGGCGGCATCCAGTCAATCGGCATGGTCAGGCCGGCGCGGATCGCACAATTCGCCGCACAAGGATTTGTGGTGTTTGCACCTTATTACCGTGGAAACCGGGGCGGGCAAGGGCGCGATGAATTTGCCGGAGCGGATCGATGGGACGCGGTTTATGCAGTCGACGTGCTGAAACAATTCTGCTCAGAGGCAGTCCATATCCTGGCTTTCTCCCGTGGAGGAATCATGGCTATATGGACCGCAGTCCTGCGGCACGACATTACGTCTGTCGTCACTTGGGCAGGCGTCACAGATACCGTACTGACGTATAAAGAACGGCCAGATATGCGGCGTATGATGAAGCGGCTTTACGGCGGCACGCCAAATACAGCATTGGAGGCGTATGAGGAGAGAAATCCTTTGATGCGCTTGAATGAAGCGCAAGCTCCGTTTCTAATTATCCACGGGCTGAAAGATGAAAACGTGTTTCCAGCACAAGCGTTTTTGCTGGAAGAAGCGTTGATCCTAAACGGTCAAAAGCACGAAACCTGGTATTTTCCGGACTATACGCACTTCTTCCCGCCAGCCGTGAACCGTAAAACGGCACGGTCTTTGACTGAGTGGATGAAGAGCCAAGAAGTGGATGAATAAGACCTCAAGGAAAAAAGCCGCAAAAAAAGAAGCTATCCGCTATGGATAGCTTCTTTTTCCTAGTTAGTTTTTAATCGGTCCGCCTTGTTCACTGATATCAGTGGAGACAGTACCGAATTTCTTGAAGTTCGCTTCGAATTCTTGTGCAAGCTCTCTTGCTTTCTGATCGTAAGCGGCTTTGTCAGCCCAAGCATTGCGCGGGTTTAATACTTCAGTAGGAACACCTGGCACTTCTTTCGGAATTTGCAAGCCGAATACAGCTTCTTGTTCCGTTTCGATGTTGTGGAGTTCGCCTTTGATTGCTGCACGCACCATTGTGCGTGTGTACGACAATTTCATGCGGCTCCCGACGCCGTAGACGCCGCCAGTCCAGCCCGTATTCACTAAGAACACTTCAGACCCATGCTCATCGATTTTGTCGCCAAGCATTTCAGCGTAGACAGTCGCGTGCAATGGAAGGAAAGGTGACCCGAAGCACGTAGAGAATGTCGCTTCCGGAGAAGTGACGCCGCGCTCAGTGCCCGCAAGTTTCGATGTGTATCCGCTTAGGAAATGGTACATCGCCTGCTCTTTTGTCAATTTGCTGATTGGAGGCAGTACGCCGAAAGCGTCTGCAGTCAAAAAGACGATTGTTTTTGGATGGCCTGCCACTGAAGGGAAGACAATATTTTTGATTGCATGGATCGGATATGCTGCACGTGTGTTTTCTGTTAAAGAACCGTCAGCGTAATCCGGAATGCGTGTTTCTTCATCCACTACTACGTTTTCAAGTACAGAACCGAACGTGATTGCGTCATAGATTTGCGGTTCATGTTCGCGCGTTAAATTAATCGTTTTCGCATAGCATCCGCCTTCAATGTTGAAGACGCCGTTATCAGACCAGCCATGCTCGTCGTCGCCGATCAATTTGCGGTTTTCGTCTGCAGACAATGTTGTTTTGCCTGTTCCAGACAAACCGAAGAACAACGTTACATCGCCTTCTTCGCCGACGTTCGCTGAACAATGCATAGGAAGGATGCCTTGTTCAGGAAGCAGGTAGTTCATGATCGAGAAGATCGCTTTTTTCATTTCGCCGGCATATTCTGTTCCGCCGATCAAGATGATTTTTTGCTCCATCGATACAATGATGAAAGTTTCAGAATCCGTACCATCCACAGCAGGATCTGCGTGGAACGTTGGTGCATAGACAATTGTGAATTGCGCTTCGTGGCTTGTCAATTCCTCTTTTGTCGGACGGATGAACAGTTGATGAGCGAATAGGTTATGCCAAGCGTATTCGTTGATGGTCTGAATGCCCAGACGCGATTCAGGATCAGCACCGGCGTATCCTTTGAATACGAACAGCTCATCTTTTTGCTTCATGTGGTCCAGCACTTTAGCGTACAGGTTTTCGAAAACTTCGGATGAAATCGGGCGATTTACAGAACCCCAGTCAATTTTATCTTTAGAAATAGCTTCATCTACGATATATTTATCTTTAGGGGAGCGGCCAGTGTATTTGCCAGTTTCAGCTTTTACTGCGCCATCTTTCGTCAAAACAGCTTCTCCACGGGATGTGGCTGCTTCGATTAATTGTGGAACTGATAATTGCACGTGTATATTTTGGCCATTTAAAAGATCCTTTAAATTGCTTGAGAAGTTTACTGGATTCATTTATATGTACCTTCCTTTTCGGTTATTCCCATAGCCATGGGGAGCTTGTATATTTCGTAGATTAGTATAACACATTATAGCCATTAGTCTATACTAATAACCCGGTGACATGAAAAAGTAACAATAATTTGGCATTAATCCATTCATCGTGTGGATCAATAAAGTTTTGCACTTCTATTTGGCTAAAAACGTTGACATCACTATATACATTCCGTATGATGAAAAATTGTACGGATACTCTTATTCCGAGCTGGTGGAGGGGACAGGCCCTATGAAACCCGGCAACCTGCTGCATTTGCAGAGAAGGTGCCAAACCTGAAGCAAGGAACTCAACCTTGGACGATAAGAGTGAAAGGTGCTTATGATGATTTTTCCTTTCCTCATTTATTTATGAGCGAAGGGATTTTTTTATGAATCGCCCTTAATCCTCGTGTGCAAAGGCCACAACGGCTTGAAGTTCAATCCAGTTCGGCTGGAACGGACTTGACATGGGAAAACGAGTACCGTATCAATTTCGAGAGCAATCTCGCAGGATATAAGGAGGAGCTTTTTTTGACAAACCGTAAATTATTCACATCAGAATCAGTAACAGAAGGACATCCGGATAAAATCTGTGACCAAATCTCAGATGCCATCCTTGATGCAATCTTAGCAGCAGACCCGAACGCACGGGTAGCATGCGAAACGACAGTAACAACAGGTTTGGTGCTTGTTGCGGGAGAAATTACGACATCGACGTATGTCGACATCCCAAAAGTAGTGCGCCAAACAGTTAAAGATATCGGCTATACACGCGCGAAATACGGTTTCGACTCTGAAACAAGCGCTGTTTTGACAGCGATTGATGAGCAGTCAGCGGATATTGCTGCGGGAGTCAACGTGGCTCTTGAAGCACGCGAAGGGCAAATGACTGATAAAGAATTGGATGAAATCGGAGCAGGAGACCAAGGTCTGATGTTCGGATACGCATCTAACGAAACAGAAGAATTGATGCCATTGCCAATCAGCTTGGCACATAAACTGGCTCGCCGCCTTGCAGAAGTGCGCAAAGAAGAGATCCTTCCATATTTGCGTCCGGATGGCAAAACGCAAGTGACGATCGAATACGATGAAAACAATAAACCGTTCCGCGTTGACACAATCGTCATCTCGACTCAGCATCACCCAGAAGTGACGCTTGAGCAGATTCAGCGCAACATCAAAGAATATGTCATCAACGCAGTCGTTCCGGCTAATTTGATCGATGAGGATACAAAATACTTCATCAACCCGACAGGCCGTTTTGTTATCGGTGGACCACAAGGAGATGCGGGCTTGACTGGCCGCAAAATCATCGTAGATACTTACGGCGGTTATGCGCGCCACGGCGGCGGTGCTTTCTCAGGCAAAGATGCGACTAAAGTGGACCGTTCAGGTGCATACGCTGCACGCTATGTTGCGAAAAACATCGTTGCTGCAGGCCTTGCAGACAAATGTGAAGTCCAAGTGGCTTACGCAATCGGGGTAGCACACCCGGTTTCAATCGCTATCGATACATTCGGAACAGGCAAAGTAAGCGAAGACACTTTGATTGACTTAGTACGCGAAAACTTCGATTTGCGTCCAGCTGGCATCATCAAAATGCTTGACCTGCGCCGCCCAATCTACAAGCAGACTGCAGCATACGGACATTTTGGCCGTACGGACGTGGATCTGCCATGGGAACGTACGGATAAAGCAGCAATCCTAAAAGAACAATCAGGCGTTGCTGCAGAATAAATTAATATAATAGTAGAAAAGACGATCGGCAAATCTGCCGGTCGTCTTTTTTTGAATAAGAACAGCATCAATAAGCCATTGAATAGTTGGAGAAAAATGATAGAATAAATGTAAATAATTAAATATTCTAAAAATAATGGATATTAATTCGTTTGCATTGCAGGAAAATGCGCAGCTTAAAAAAAGCCGGCTTTTGGCCGGCTAGAAAATCTTTTTATTTTTCTTGCAGCGATTTGTAATAAGCACCTTTTTCAGCATATTCGCGGACGATTCGCTCCATGTCTGCTTTGTCTTCGTCTTTTAGTTCACGGACAACTTTTGCGGGGCGGCCGAGGGCGAGCATGCCTGGCGGAATGACTTTTCCAGGCGGAACGAGGCTGCCCGCTCCGATAAATGCCCCTTCGCCGATTTCGGCGCCGTCAAGAATGACGGAACCCATGCCGACAAGTGCTCCTTTGCGGATTTTGCAGCTGTGCAAGGTGACTTGGTGGCCAATGGTTACGTTGTCTTCAAGAATCAGCGGATTGTTCGGGCTTTGGTGCAAGACACAGAGATCCTGGATATTGGTTTTATTGCCAATGATGGTCGGTGCGACATCGCCGCGGATAACGGTATTGAACCAGACTGAAGATTCAGCGCCGATGGTAACGTCACCGGTAACCGTCGCGAAGTCCGCGATAAAAACCGAAGGATGAATGTCTGGCTGTTTGCCGTGGAAAGGATAAATCATGGGAAAACCTCCAAATTAGTTAATAACTATCTTTAATCCTATCAAATTCGATGCAAAGGTCAAAATATTGGCGTTCATATGAAGATAAGGGGATGATGGATTTGTGGAAATGGGAAGCGGAAGGACAGGCGAAAGCGGTAATGGTCCTTGTACATAGTGCATACGAACATCACATGAAATATGCGTGGCTGATCGAACAATGGCGGTCTGCAGGCTTCCATGTCATCATGGGGGACTTGCCAGGGCATGGCCGCGGAATTCCGGGCAGCAAGCCGCATAACGAAGCTTTTAACGATTACGAAAAATCAGTGGAGCAGGCGATTACGGTTGCTTTGGAAAATGAGCTGCCGGTTTTTGTATTAGGCCATGGCCTCGGAGCGACGATCGCGATGAATGTTTTGGGCGAAAAAGCTTTTCCGGTAGCTGGAGTGATATTGAGTTCGCCGTGGCTCCATTTACTGAAAACCCCTTCTGTCTTGGCGCCCGCTTTATCAAAGTTGGGAAGCCTTCGCATTGACCACGGTTTGAAAATTGAAGACTTAACGAGCAATCCGGAATCGATCGAATCAGAAAGCGGAGACCCTTCCTACCGCACGGCTGTGACGATGGGCTGGTACCGCGAATTGCATTCTTATATGAAAAAATCCATTTCTGCGAAAAGGCGATTTCCGGATATTCCGGTTATGGTCCAAACGGCAGGAAATGACAGGATTGCAGATAAAAGTTATGCCAAGCGCTGGCTGCAGGACCGCGAGCTCGGTCAGTTCAGCTACAAGGAATGGACCGGTTGCAGCCACGATTTGTTTTTGGAGCAGCAGCGGGAAGAAATATTTTCCGCAAACCATTCCTTTGTCAAAGATGCATTGCGCTTGGTCGGCTATGTTGTGAATTAACCCTAAGCAAGGAGGAATAATGTGTCATTGAAATTCAGTATTTTAGATCAGTCGCCTATAGCAGAAGGCAGTACGCCGCAGGAAGCGTTGAAAAATACGGCTGAACTCGCATGTCGTGCCGAAGAATGGGGCTATACACGCTTTTGGGTTTCAGAGCATCACGATGCGGCGACGCTGGCAGGTTCGAGTCCGGAAGTGCTGATTGCCCATCTTGGAGCTGTGACGAAAACGATCCGGCTGGGTTCTGGCGGCGTCATGCTGCCGCATTATTCGGCATTTAAAGTCGCAGAGAATTTTAAGCTTTTGGAGGCTTTGTATCCGGGACGGATCGATGCCGGAATGGGCAGGGCGCCGGGCGGAATGCCGCGTGCAAGCTACGCATTGAACGACGGAAAAGCGCGGGACGCGAGCCGTTTCCCGGAACAAATCGATGAATTGCGGATGTACCTGGACGATGCGATTCCGGAAGACCATCCATATTATGGCATGAAAGCGACGCCTGTAACGGCCACTGCACCGCCGGTTTGGATATTGGGTTCAGGCCAAGAATCCGCGTTATTGGCAGCGAAAAAAGGGTTGCCTTATATGTTCGCCCAATTTATCAACGGTGAAGGCGGACAAAGTTTCGCATTGTCTTATCGCGAGCGATTTGTGCCATTTAATGGAAACAACCCTTATCAAGCTGTTGCTATTTTCGTAGTCTGCCAGGAAACTGAAGAACAAGCCGAGCGAATAGCCGCTTCGATGGATATGGCATTGGCATTCGGTGCACAAAGCAAGCCGCTTTCGGGAACGCCTGCACCGGAAAAAGCGTTGGCGTATACCTTTTCGAAATTCGAGAAATTGCTCGTCGAAGAAAACCGCAAACGGATGATCGTCGGCGATCCGGTCCAGGTAGTGGATGCTTTGGAAAACTTGGCTGCGGGCTATGGAGCGGCCGAAGTAATGATTGCAACGATCACATTTGATTTCCAGGATAAATTGTCGTCGTACCGCTTAATTGCGGAAGAAATGAAAAAGCGCTCTAACTTGTAACTGCAGGTTGTTAGTTTGAAAGGAGGAGGCAGAAGGTGAAAATCGCAATTGTTACTGGTGCCAGCCGGTTGGACGGCATCGGGGCAGCCATTTGCCGGGAATTGGCAGAAAGCGGTTGCCAGATCTTTTTTACATATTGGACTGAATACGATAAAAACATGCCATGGGGAGTAGAAGCAGAGGAACCCCAAAAGCTGCAAGCGGAACTCGCAGCATTAGGCATTAAGGTGGCGAGCCTGGAAGTGGACTTGGCTCACCCTCATTTTGTGAAGCTTTTATTGGACCGAGTTTCAGTCCAACTCGGCGAACCGGACATATTGGTCAATAATGCTGCGTATTCGACGGCTACTGATTATTCCAGTTTGACAGCGGACGAATTGGACCGCCATTACCAGGTGAATGTCCGGGCAACGGCTTTGCTGAGTGCGGGATTTGCGAAACGTTTTAAGAAAAAAGCTGGCGGCAGAATCATCAATATGACTTCAGGTCAGTTTCAGGGCCCCATGGCTGGAGAGTTGGCTTACGCGGTGACAAAAGGTGCGGTCGATGCATTAACTTTCACGCTTTCCGCGGAAGTTGCGCCGCTTGGCATTACGGTCAATGCCGTGAACCCAGGTCCGACCGATACCGGGTGGGCAACAGCGGAAACCAAAAGCTTTTTGGAAACGAAATTCCCAACGGGCAGGCTCGGACAGCCACGGGATGCTGCAAAGCTCGTGAAATTTCTCGCCAGCGATGAGGCGGAATGGATTACGGGGCAAATCATTCATTCAGAAGGCGGCTTTATGAGGGGGTAAATTGAAAACGGATAGCTACAATGGTTAAAGCCAAATGAAAAGACAGCCTATGCGGCTGCCTTTTTTCATTTCATATTAATTTTCTTCGCTGTAAATGTTAACTATTTTTTTTGAAGATTTGCGGTTTTTCGCAAACTCGATTAAGTCGATCGCTGTGCTGCTCAAATGATTGGCTTGAGCAACATTATTCTTGTCGCGGTATACTTTCGATGAAATATTCGTGGTAATCGCATGGACTGTCGCGTTCAGGTCAACGACCGAATTCTTGGTGCCTTTTGCTGCATCAACAACAAAGCCAATTTTTTCGGATTTCATTTTCATGTCTTCTTTCAGTTCGTTGGTTCGGTGCTGCAGACTCGTTGTTTCCAGAGTGAGCTTATCCATCCGCTCTTTTAAGTTGTTAGCGGAACCTTTAATTTCTTTCATCGGCTTCTTCATTCCTTTAATCAAAAGGAAAACCCCGATTCCTGCTACAATCAATCCAATTATGACAAGTGCTAATGCTATGTACAACCACATTGCTGTGTCCATGTTGTTTCCTCCTTCATTTTATTGGCCTGTTGGATATCTTATACCCGTTTTACATAGCCCTTTAACATGCCAGAAGGGCAATCATGATTTCTTAGGCTGCTTTTTTTCAATGGCGATCAAAAAAGGCGGGGAATGCTGCTGGTTGATAAATTCATACCGCATAACATCGTAAGAAATTTGCGGCAAAGCACGGACGAAATCCATCACGGCGTCGCGTTCTTCGCTTCCGCCTTCGTGGCCGGAATAAATGACGATAAGCACCAAGCCGTTTTCTTTCAACAATTCCAAGCTTTGCTGAATGGCTTGAAGCGTGCTTGTGGATTTCGTGATGATGCTGTGGTCGCCTTTCGGCAAATAGCCCAGATTGAAGACTGCTGCAGAAATCGGCTCGTGGACATGCATTGATATCTCTGCATGGCTTGCGTGGAACAGCTCGACATTTGGGAAATCCTCAACACGCTTCCGCGTCGCGTCGATTGCTTCCTTTTGAATATCGAATGCGAACACTTTTCCAGCAGGACCGGTAAGCTGCGCAAGGAAAAGGGTATCGTGGCCGTTGCCGGCTGTCGCGTCGATTGCCGAATCGCCGGCTAAGACAACTTGTTGCAATAAGTTTTTGGTGAAGGGCAGGACGCGCTGCAATGTCATGATTTCACACGCTCCTTGAAATGTTTTCCTTGCCAGCTTCCGCGTTCAGCAAGTTCGGCATCGATGCCGTTTAATACGTCCCATTTATTGGCGCTCCACATCGGCCCGATCATCAAGTCGATCGGCCCGTCGCCGGTAATGCGCTGAATGACCATCTCAGGCGGCAGTATTTCCAATTGGTCAGCTACCAGCTTGATGTATTCCTCTTTGCCGAGAAATTCAAGCATACCTTTTTCGTATTGCTTGACCATCGGCGTGCCTTTCAGCAAATGAAGCAAATGGATTTTAATGCCTTGGACATCCAGTTTAGCCACTTCGCGGGCAGTTTCCATCATCATGTCCCGATCTTCAAGCGGCAAGCCATTGATGATGTGTGTGCAGACGCGGATGCCGTGTTTCCGCAATTTCTCCACACCTTCCACATAAAGCGTAAAGTCATGCGCGCGGTTGACCAATAACGCAGTCTTTTCATGGACCGTCTGCAAGCCGAGCTCGACCCATAAATAAGTGCGTTCATTCAGCTCCGCCAAATAATCGACGACGTCGTCGGGCAGGCAGTCGGGACGCGTCGCAATGCTCAGGCCGATGACATTTTCCTGCGCCAACGCGGCTTCGAACTTTTGCTTGATCACGTCAAGAGGGGCGTGGGTATTTGTATAGGCTTGAAAATAAGCCATGTATTTCGCATCTTTCCATTTGCGGTGCATCGTTGTTTTTACTTTCTCGAATTGCACATCAATTGGATCGACACGGTCGCCGGCAAAATCGCCGGAGCCGGCCACGCTGCAGAATGTGCAACCGCCAAAAGCGACTGTGCCGTCGCGGTTCGGGCAGTCAAAGCCCGCGTCCAAAGCGATTTTCATGACCTTAAAACCAAAATGGTCCCGCAAGTGGCGGTTCCACGTATAATAGCGTTTGCCATCGGAAGAAAAAGGCAAAAGATGATCCATCGTCTAACAACTCCTCTGCGGTTATTGTATCACGGCCTGAAAAGCCTCGACAATGGCATGCCGCAATGGCGGTAGTCGTAATTCTTAGATATTGCGTTTTAAAGAGGAGTTTGTTTAAATTAAAAAGGAAAGCGCTTTAATTTAAATAATTCAGTACATAGATGAATGGAGGCCACTTGAAATGAAACCGATATATGGATCTGCCAAAGAAGCAGTTGCCCAAATTCAAGACGGCGCGACAATTATGGTCGGCGGTTTTGGATTGGTAGGAATCCCCGAGCAATTGATTTTGGCGTTAGTAGATAAAGGGGTTAAAGACCTTACAGTAATCTCAAACAACTGTGGTATCGACGAATGGGGTTTAGGACTGTTATTGAAAAATAAACAAATTAAGAAAATGATCGGCTCTTATGTCGGCGAAAACAAAGAATTCGAACGCCAGGTGTTATCGGGTGAGATCGAAGTGGAATTGACTCCGCAAGGCACATTAGCTGAAAAAATGCGTGCAGGCGGAGCCGGAATCCCGGCATTCTTCACGCCAGCTGGCGTCGGCACGATGATTGCTGAAGGCAAAGAAATCCGCGAATTCGACGGCAAGGAATATGTCCTTGAGCACGCATTGAAAGCGGATTTCTCTTTGGTGCGCGCACATAAAGCCGACAAGATGGGGAACCTCGTCTACAACAAAACGGCACAGAATTTCAACCCGCTTGCTGCGGCTGCAGGGAAAATCACAATTGCGGAAGTGGAAGAAATTGTGGAGACGGGCGACATCGATCCGAACCACGTTCAGACGCCGAGCATTTACGTCCAAGGTTTGCTGAAAGCGAAACAGGAAAAACGAATCGAACGCCTGACAACTCGATAAGGATAGGAAAGGACGGGAAGACTGTGGATAAGAACTTAGTGAGAGAACGCATTGCCCGCCGCGCGGAGCAGGAAATCAAAGACGGAGACTATGTCAACCTGGGGATCGGCATGCCGACATTGGTCGCCAATTTCATTTCTGACAATAAAAGCGTAGTGCTGCAATCGGAAAACGGATTGCTTGGAATCGGGCCATACCCGACTGAAGACCAAGTAGATCCTGATTTGATCAATGCAGGGAAAGAAACTGTCACGGCAATTCCGGGCGCGGCTTATTTCACCAGCGCGGAATCGTTCGCGATGATCCGCGGCGGCCATATCGATGTCGCTATTTTAGGCGGCATGGAAGTGGCTGAGAACGGCGATTTGGCCAACTGGATGATTCCAGGGAAAATGATCAAAGGCATGGGCGGCGCGATGGACTTGGTGCACGGTGCGAAGAAAGTTATCGTTATCATGGATCATGTGGCGAAAGACGGTTCTTCCAAAATCAAGAAGCAATGCGAACTGCCGTTGACAGGCAAAGGCGTCGTCAACAAAATCATCACAGAACGCGCAGTGATGGAAGTAACGGAAAACGGCTTGGTGCTGATTGAAGTGTTCGAAGGCTTTACAGTCCAAGACATCATCGACTCTACCGATGCGACATTGAATACGGATAACGTGAAAGTATCGTAAGCTATTGCCAAAAAACAGTGGGTCCGCTAAAATTAACTTTAATAGCTTTTGACAGTGAAGAGGATCAGTAAATTGTTTTTTGTCGACAGAGAGCCGGCGGCAGGTGCAAGCCGGTGTCAAAAACGATTGAACTCACCTCAGAGTCTGTGCAGCCGAAACCAAGTAGGCCGCACCGTTTTCCGCGTTAAGGAGTCAAGTTGAGTGGGAAACCGCTAATTTGGGTGGCACCGCGGGGAAACTCCCGTCCCTTATTTCAAGGGACGGGAGTTTTTATTTTTGCTTCGGATGCCAAAGCTTGCAAGTGGAGCAGCGTTTGCTGATCCTGTTTTAAATCGAGGAGGAACTGGACATGACATTCAAGCACAAGGAAATCGAGAAAAAATGGCAGAAACATTGGGAACAAAACAAAACGTTCAAATTGGAAACGGATTTTTCTAAACCGAAATTTTACGCGTTGGATATGTTCCCTTACCCATCTGGTGCCGGTTTGCACGTGGGGCATCCCGAAGGCTATACGGCGACGGATATTTTAAGCCGCCAAAAACGCATGCAAGGCTTCGACGTTTTGCATCCAATGGGCTGGGACGCATTCGGTCTGCCTGCAGAGCAATATGCGTTGGATACGGGCAACGACCCGGCCGAATTTACGGCGAAAAACATCGCGACGTTCAAGCGCCAGATTCAGGAACTTGGCTTCTCGTATGACTGGGACCGCGAAGTGAATACGACAGACCCAAAATACTATAAATGGACGCAGTGGATTTTCATCCAGTTGTACAATAAAGGCTTGGCGTATGTCGACGAAGTGGCAGTGAATTGGTGCCCGGCACTCGGCACTGTGCTTGCGAACGAAGAAGTGATCGACGGCCTATCCGAGCGCGGCGGCCATCCGGTCGAGCGCCGGCCGATGCGCCAATGGGTGCTTCGCATTACAGAATACGCAGACCGTTTGCTAGAAGATTTGAACGACTTGGACTGGCCGGAAAGCTTGAAAGACATGCAGCGCAACTGGATCGGCAAATCCGAAGGCGCAGAGCTTGAATTCAAAGTGGAAGGCACGGAGCATTCATTCCGCGCGTTTACGACACGGCCGGATACGATTTTCGGAGCCACATACGCTGTATTGGCACCGGAACATAAATTGGTGGCGTCCATTACGGAAGCAAGCCAAAAAGAAGCAGTCGAAAAATACATCGACGACGTGAAAACGAAAAGCGACTTGGAGCGCACGGATTTGGCAAAATCGAAATCCGGCGTGTTCACTGGAGCTTACGCAGTCAACCCGGTCAGCGGCGAAAAAATGCCGATCTGGATCGCTGATTATGTCTTGGCCACTTACGGCACAGGTGCCATTATGGCGGTTCCAGCACACGACGAGCGCGATTACGAATTCGCCAAGCAATTTGACTTGCCGATCGTGGAAGTTGTTTCGGGCGGCGATATTTCGACGGAGGCATTTGCAGGCGACGGCGAGCTGGTTAATTCAGACTTTTTGAACGGCATGAACAAAAAAGACGCGATTGAAGCATCGATTGCTTGGCTTGTCGAGCACGGCGCAGGCGAGAAGAAGATCACCTACCGCTTACGCGATTGGCTGTTCAGCCGCCAGCGCTACTGGGGAGAACCGATTCCAATCATCCACTGGGAAGACGGCACGATGACGCCAGTCGATGAAAAAGACTTGCCATTGATGCTGCCGGTGACGACAGACATCAAACCGAGCGGCACGGGCGAATCGCCGCTTGCGAATATTACGGAATGGGTCAATGTCGTGCATCCGGAAACGGGCATGAAAGGCCGCCGCGAAACGAATACGATGCCGCAATGGGCAGGAAGCTGCTGGTATTATTTACGCTACATCGATCCGAACAACGAAGAAGCATTGGCGGATCCGGAATTATTGAAACACTGGCTGCCGGTTGATGTTTATATTGGCGGAGCGGAGCACGCGGTATTGCATTTATTGTACGCACGGTTCTGGCATAAAGTGCTTTACGACATCGGTGTGGTTTCAACAAAAGAGCCGTTCCAGAAATTGTTCAACCAGGGGATGATCCTCGGCGAAGGCAATGAGAAAATGTCGAAATCCAAAGGCAATGTCGTCAACCCTGACCAGATCATTGAAAGCCACGGCGCGGATACGCTGCGCTTGTACGAAATGTTCATGGGGCCGCTTGAAGCATCAATCGCCTGGTCGACGAACGGTTTGGACGGCGCGCGCCGCTTCCTGGACCGCGTATGGCGCTTGTTGATCGAAGAAGGCACATTGAGCCCGAGAGTTACGGACTCGAACGACGGCAAAATGGAGAAAGTCTATCACCAGACCGTCAAAAAAGTGACCGAGGATTTCGATGGCCTGCGCTTTAATACCGCCATTTCGCAAATGATGGTCTTTATCAATGAAGGCTATAAAGCCGATTCGATTCCGAAAGAATATGTCGAAGGCTTTGTGAAATTATTGTCCCCAATCGCTCCGCATGTAGCTGAAGAGCTATGGGAGAAATTGGGCCATGCTGAAACAATTACTTATGCTGCTTGGCCTGAATTCGACGAGTCGAAAATGATCGAAGACGAAGTCGAAGTTGTGGTTCAAGTGAACGGCAAAGTGCGTACGAAAATCGTTGTCGCAAAAGACAGCACTAAAGAAGAGTTGGAAGCCGCAGCATTAGCTGACGAAGCGATCCAGAAAGCTGCGGAAGGCAAACAAGTCCGCAAAGTGATCGCGATTCCAGGGAAATTGGTCAACGTCGTCATTTCATAGAAATAAGGAAAAGCCTGTCCGGCGGCGGACAGGCTTTTTTGTGCAGTTGTAAGTAAACGGCTGTTTGCCGCAAGTAAAGCAGGGGATAGCGCAAGTAAAAAGAGGATGCTGCAAGTGTTTTCGATTTACTGCAAGTAAACCGGCGGATTCTGCAAACAAACTCCGGATTCAGCAAACAAACCGCGGATACTGCAAATAAAACCCCATATTCCGCAAACAAATGCTTTATTCCGCAAACAAATCAAAAATCGGCATCTTTTAACCCACAGTTTCGGTCCTATTAGAAAAGCCGTCCGCAAAAGCGGACAGCCGAGTATAAAATTAAAGTGTTTTGGCAAACGCCGCAGCGCTTTGCCCGGCGACGTTGCCGGTCACCAAAGCGGATGTAATGTTATAGCCTCCGGTGTAGCCGTGGATATCAAGGATTTCCCCGCAGAAATAAAGGCCAGGCTTTTTGCGCGAAGCCATCGTTTTCGGCTCGATTTCCTTGATGGAAACGCCTCCTCCGGTGACAAACGCTTTTTCGATCGGTTGCGTACCATTTACTAACATCGAGAACGCAGTCAATTGCTGGGCCAATACGCGTACTTTGTCGCTCGCGAGTTCGGCACCGACCGCTTGCGGATCGATTCCGGCGCGCTCGAGCAGAAACAGCAGCCAACGTTCCTGGGTGGTGCTTTTCCAAACATTTTTGACGGCTTTTTTCGGCTCGTCTTTCATCATCTTCGACAGCAATTGGAACGCCGATTCGGCATTTTCACCCGGCAGCGTATTGATGCGCATTTCCACTGGCTCGCCGCTGTTCTTCTTCATTTCCTTGACGACGTACTGGCTGCAGCGCAGCACAGCAGGGCCGCTGAGGCCGAAATGGGTGAACAGCATATCCATTTGGTGGGTGACGAGAAGTTTTCCTTTTTTATTGAGCACGGAAACTGCGGCGTCGCGCAGCGCGAGACCCTGGAGTTCGCGGCTTGTGATAAAGGGTTCTTTCGAAAGAAGCGGCACTTCTGTCGGGTACAAGTCGGTGACCGTGTGGCCCGCTTTTTCGGCCCACGGATAGCCGTCGCCGGTTGAACCAGTTTGCGGCACGGCTTTTCCGCCAACTGCGACTACAATGGCTTTCGCGGTGTATTCTTCACCGGAATGCAGCCGCACGCCGGTAATTTTTTCGTCAGTCATCAATAATTTTTTGACGGGGGAATCGAGCATCACTTTAACATGGAGGCGGTCCATTTCTTTGAACATAGCCTCCGCGACGTCCTGCGCCCGGTCTGAAACAGGGAACATGCGGCCGTGGTCTTCTTCTTTTAGCGCTACGCCGAGCCCCTCGAAAAAAGAGATGATGTCTTCGTTATTGAACACGGAAAACGGGCTGTAAAGAAAACGGCCGTTACCGGGAATATGCTTCACAATTTCTTCCAATGGCAGGCGGTTGGTGACATTGCAGCGGCCGCCGCCGGAGATGATCAGTTTCTT
The DNA here is from genome assembly GCF_058268475.1 of Planococcus sp. TJ-301. Taxonomy (NCBI): domain Bacteria; kingdom Bacillati; phylum Bacillota; class Bacilli; order Caryophanales; family Caryophanaceae; genus Planococcus; species Planococcus sp. TJ-301. The sequence continues at coordinate 30,623 of NZ_JBZDOH010000001.1, forward strand.
GCCGAGCTTTTTGCCTTTTTCAATCAATAAAACCTGTTGGCCGTTAGAAGCCGCGGCGATCGAAGCCATCAATCCTGATGGTCCGCCGCCGATGATGATTACGTCATACATAATTTAAGAACTCGCTTTCGTTTTTATTAGTGTCCAGACTCCAGCGCCTAGCTCCTCGGTCATCAGCCAGTCCAGCTGTGCGGCAAAGAACGCCACTTCGCTGTTCTGTCAAAACCTTATTGCTCCTGTCCCTGTCTCTGCAACGCTGCGCTAGCTTCGAGACAAAAGTGCTTTGCAGCACTTCGTTCTTTGTCGCAAAGATATGGTCCAAATGAAATTCGGACCATATCTTGCCTGCCGGAGCTGAACAGGTGCTTCCGCTTTTCTCAAGTATACACGATGCGTCAAAACTCGTTGAGTAATTTAGTTTATAGGTGTAAACTAGCGTGTAGATTGTTTTTTTATCATCTCAAGTCAGGAAGTGCAAAATGTCAACATTAATCAAAGGAACCGCCATTTTAACCTTAGGTTTATTCTTATCAAAAGTCCTTGGCATCATTTACGTTATCCCGTTTTACAGCATGGTCGGGGAAGAGAATATCGGCCTCTATCAATATGCTTACATACCTTATAATTTGATGCTGTCGCTGGCGATTTCCGGAGCGCCGATCGCGTTTTCCAAATTCGTCGCAAAATACAATTCGCTCGGTGATTATGAAACCGGCCGCAGGCTATTGAAATCCGGCTTGCTGACGATGATGATCACCGGTTTTGTGTCATTCCTTGCGCTTTACCTTTTTGCTGGCCCGCTGGCAGAACTCACGATAGATGAAAATGAAAAAATCCATTCGGTCCAAGACATTAAAGAAGTGATCCAGTGGGTGAGTTTTGCGTTGATCGTCGTACCGTTCATGAGCTTGTTCCGCGGATTCTTCCAAGGCTATAACTTCATGATGCCGACAGCTGTGTCCCAGCTGATTGAACAAATCGTGCGCATCGTCTTCCTATTGGCGGGTGCTTACCTCGTATTGAATGTGTTTGGCGGTACAGAGGAAAACGCTGTGCAGTTTGCAGTATTGTCGGCGTTCATCGGTGCGCTTGGCGGAGTTCTTGTGTTGTTTTATTACTGGAAAAAGCGCAAGCCGGAATACGATGAACTTCGCAAAAGTTCGGTAGAATCGTATGACGTCAGTTTGCGTGACATGTACAAAGAAATTGCAATTTATGCAGTGCCTGTCGTATTTCTCGGAATTGCCAATCCGCTGTTTCAGTTTATCGACATGCTGACATTCAATAATGCAATGGCGTCTACTGACAATGCTGCCAATTCAAGCATTTACTTGAGCATGCTGAACTTTACAGCCCATAAACTGGTGATGATTCCGGTAATGCTGGCGACAGGATTCTCAATGGCCCTGATTCCGTTGATCACAAAATACTTCACGACAAATCAACACCAATCCGTCAACAGGACTTTGGATCAGGCATTCCAGATTTTATTGTTCCTGACATTGCCGGCAGTGGTCGGCATGACACTGTTATCGGCTGAACTTTATCACATCTTCTATGAAATAAGCGATGCGGGTGCTGAAATTCTTGCCCATTACTTACCGGTTGCCCTTTTGTTCGCATTGTTCCCGGTAACGGCATCGATCTTACAAGGAATCAACCAACAAAAATGGATTATCTTGAATTTATTGACCGGCTTGCTGCTGAAATTGGCTTTGAACATTCCGCTGATCAAGCTTTTTGAAACAGACGGTGCGATTGCTGCGACGATTATCGGCTATGTTGTCGCAATCGGCATGAACCTCATTGTCATCAAAGTGACGCTGAAATACAAATCTGATATGGTGCTGCGCCGCCTGTTCCTCATCACACTGATGAGCGCAGCGATGGCAGTGGCTGTATACGGCACGCTTGCTGTACTTGATCTTTTCCTTGGCATGGACACGAAATTGCATTCGGTTGCCCGCATCTTGATTGTCGGTGCAGTCGGCGGAGCGGTTTACGGCTTCCTTGGTTTGAAGACAGGGATTGCGCAGAAACTGCTAGGCGAACGCTTGACGAAATATACGAAGAAATTCGGTTTTTAGGAGGCCCACATGCGAATAGATAAATTTTTATCGAATATGGGCTTTGGCTCACGCAAAGAAGTGAAGATATTATTGAAGTCGAAAGCGGTGGAAGTGAACGGCGAAACCGTCAGAGATCCGAAGGTCCACGTCGATGAAACAAAAGACGAAGTTTCTGTCGGGGGCGAAAAGGTGGAATACGCAGAATTCATCTACCTGGTGATGAATAAACCCCCGGGCGTCATTTCGGCGACCGAGGACAAATACGATGAGACGGTCATCGACTTGCTGGAGCCTGACGAACAGCAATATGAACCGTTTCCGGTCGGCCGGCTCGACAAGGATACCGAGGGATTGCTGCTGCTGACAAATGACGGTAAGTTGGCGCATGAATTGTTGTCGCCGAAAAAACACGTTGACAAACGTTATTTTGCGAAAATTGATGGGCTGGTGACGGATGAGGACGGCGAAGCATTCAAGCGCGGCGTCATGCTGGATGACGGATATGTAACGAAACCTGCACAGCTCGAAATCCTCCTTAGTGCTGCACAATCGGAAATCGAATTGACGATCACTGAAGGGAAGTTTCACCAGGTCAAGCGCATGTTTCAAAGCGTCGGCAAGGAAGTTGTCTACTTGAAGCGGCTGTCAATGGGATCACTAGAACTTGATCCTTCGCTGAAGCTTGGCGAATACCGGCACCTAAGGGAAGAAGAGCTCGACTCTTTGAAAACAAGAAAATGACCGCATAAGCTGCGGTCATTTTCTTTGTTTTCAAGATTTTTCTAGGATGTCATTTTGACTTTTTTTTGCGTCGTAGTCCATTTGCCTCGAATTGGGCTTTCCACCAAGTCGTTAAAGGCTAACACATTCAAATCTCTTTGAATGGTGCGAGGAGTGATGCCGAATTCATCGACAAGATCTTGCGTAGTTACAGTTCCGTTATCACGGATGTACTTATACATATCTTTGATGCGAATTAGCATGCGATCAGTTGTTGGTTTCAAAGAGAGATCACTCCTTCATCTTTTTTCCAATTGGCAAAGACAAGCGGACGAAGCGCCGGGCGAACCCCGGCTAATTTGAAATTAATGCCAACGACATCCCCTTTTCTTAAAAATTGTGCCAGATGTATTTGTCTGACAATTTAATTATAGCCAATAAACAACTAGATATCTACGATTTTCTCTTTTTCTTAACACAACTTATACAATCGTTACAAAGCATTTTCTGACAAATTAGCCCGAAGTTCTTTTATTTATTCGTAAAAGGTGTACAATAGCTTTAATTAAACGGACAAACAGAAAGCGTCAACCGAGTTTGATACAGGAGTGTGGTTTATGGATTGGCAACTAGAGGCGGAAAAGCGCAAAGACAGCATCATCAAGGATTTGCAGGAATTGATCGCGATACCGAGTGTGTTAAGCGAAGAGGCTGCTCCAGATGCGCCGTTCGGCAAAGACGTCAAAAAAGCGCTCCAATGGTTTTTGGATAAAGGCGCCGCGCTGGGATACACAGTGAAGAATGTCGCGGACGTGGCTGGCCATATTGAAACTGGCAGCGGGGAAGAGCTTCTTGGAATTCTCGGCCACGTCGATGTCGTGCCTGCAGGGGCCGGCTGGACAAAAGATCCATTCGGCGGCATTGTGGATAACGGCAAGCTTTACGGGCGCGGAGCGATTGACGACAAAGGGCCGACAATTGCCGCCTGGGCAGCATTGAATTTGGTGAAAGACGCCGGCTTCGAATTTACAAAGCGAGTGCGACTCATCATCGGGACAGACGAAGAAAGCGGCTTCCGCTGCGTCGATCGTTATTTCGAAACGGAGGAAATGCCGGCGATCGGCTTTGCACCGGATGCTGATTTTCCAATTATCAATGCGGAAAAAGGGATCGCCTCACTCGTGCTGGCCATGGCTTCTTGGCAGTCGCGGGATGCGCTGAAAAGTTTCGTGTCCGGCAACCGGACCAATATGGTGCCGGATTTGGCGGAAGCAGTCGTTGCAGGTACACTTACAGAGTGGCAGCCGGATTTTGAAAAGTTTCTGGCACAGCATGGTGTGGCAGGTGTTGCGGAAGCCCTTGGTGCTCAAGTGAAATTAACGGTGAACGGCAAATCCGCCCATGCCATGGAGCCGGAAGATGGCGTCAATGCCGGAATCTTGCTGGCGCTGTTTTTGAAAGAGCGGCTTGCAGGAGACGGCGGCCGGTTTACAGCTTTTCTGACGGACCATTTTTACAACGATTCACGCGGGCGCAAGCTTGGCCTCGATTTCAAAGACGACGTGTCTGGCGACACGACGCTGAACGCGGGCGTCATACGTTATGAATACGGCAAGAAAGCAATAATTGAAGTGAGCATGCGCTATTCGATTTCCTACCCCTTCGCTGAAAAAATCAAAGTCGATATACCGGAAGGCTTTGCGCTCAGCGTGGCTTCGAACTCGCCTCCACACCACGTGGACGCCGCAGACCCCTTTATCAAAACGCTGCAGTCGGCATATGAAAAGCAGACCGGCGACAAGGCAGAATTGCTGGCCATTGGCGGCGGAACTTACGCGCGTGTCCTTGATAAAGGGGTGGCATTCGGGATGCTGTTTCCCGGAGAGAAAGACGTCGCCCACCAGGCGGATGAATTTGTGGATATCGAAAATTTACTGAAAGCCGTTGCAATTTACGCGGAAGCGATTTATCAATTGGCTTGCAAACAACAATGAAAGAGGGATGCTGTATGAACTGGATTTTGCATAATGAAGATTTTATTCGAGAAGAAGAATTGAACATTTCAAAAGAAGACCGTGGCTATCAATTCGGAGACGGCATTTATGAAGTCGTCCGCGTATACGAAGGCAATTTGTATACAGCGGAAGAGCATATTGACCGTTTTTACGAAAGCGCGGAAAAAATCAAAATCATCATCCCTTACACAAAAGACGTTTTCCACAAAATGCTCCATGATTTGGTTGAAATGAACGAAATCAATAACGGCCAGGTTTATGTCCAAATCACCCGCGGGCATGCCATTCGCCAGCATCATTTCCCGGAGTCGACTTCGCCGGTAGTTGTAGCGTATACAAAAACGGTCGAGCGCCCGCTTGAATTGATGCGCAACGGTGCGAAAGGTGCGTTTATCGAGGATGTCCGCTGGCTGCGCTGCGACATCAAGAGCTTGAACTTGCTGGGGAATGTCATGGCGAAACAGGAAGCGCATGAAAAAGGCGGTTTTGAAGCCATTCTTCATCGTGGGGAAGTCGTCACGGAAGGTTCTTCTTCGAATATGTACGGCGTGAAAGACGGAATCATTTATACGCATCCAGCAACAAACTTAATCTTGAATGGCATTACAAGAAGAGTGATCTTACAGCTCAGCCAAGACCTTGGCATCAAAGTGCAAGAAATGGCGTTCACAAAAACGCAGGCATTGGCTATGGATGAGTTCTTCATGTCTTCGACAACAGCTGAAATCATGCCAATCGTCGAAATCGACGGTGAGCCGATCGGACAAGGAATTCCTGGAGAGTTGACGAAAAAGCTTCAGCAATCATTCGAAGCAAACTTGAAACTAGCAGTTAAAATGTAATGTGGTCGGCGAAAGCCGATCACTATTTTTTTGTGGACGCGCAAGTGGTAAACTTGTAAAAGGTGATGATTATGCAAACACATTATTTTATCGGGATCAATGTTCCGGAAGCGGCTGCAAAAAAGTTGGCAGAGGCGCGCGGGCAATGGGTGCTGCAGAGCCATAAAAAGTATACGCGGCCGCAGGATATGCATGTTACGCTGTTGTTTATCGGCAGTGCGGAAGTAACTCAGCTGCAAGCAGCGGCTCAAGCGCTAGAGGAGATCTCGCAAGCGCCTTTTGATTTGGCGATAACCGGCGTCAAGACGTTCGGTAACCCGCAGACGCCGCGCATCATCTACGCCGCTATTGAGGACAGTGCACCGCTGATGGCGCTGCAGGAAAAGGTCAGAGAAATCACGCAAAAATTCGATTTGTCATCGGATCAAAAGCCATTCGTACCGCATATCACGTTGGCTGCCAAATGGGCGGGCGGAAAAGAGATGGAAGAGGCGTCGGTGTTCGAACTGCCGCCCATTTCATTTCGCGTCGAGGAATTTTCATTGTTCCGCATCGAACCGCAAAACATGCGCAAATATGTGCCGCAAGCAACTTACCGATTGCAGGAAGGCGTCTGACGCCAAAAGAGAGGTCCCATGAAAACAATCATTATCGTCAATCCGACAGCCGGCAACGGCAATGCAGCAAAAAAATGGAATAAATTCAAACAAACCGCAGCGTTTCCGCATGAATTGCTCTTTACGCAATATGCGGGACATGCGCAAGAAGCGATTGCGCGGCTCCGTGAAAGGGATGAACCGATGCTGCTCATCGGCTTCGGCGGCGATGGCACGATGCGTGAAATCATAGCCGGCGCAGCGGGTACACCGAACTTGATCGTGGGTTCTGTCGCTGCCGGGTCCGGCAACGATTTCAGCCGGGGGTTTTATTCATTCAGAAACGCCGAGTCGGTTGCAGAGTTTTTGAAGGAGCCTTCAAGCCGCGTGCAAGACCTTGGGGAATTCAGGGATTCGGAATCGTTCCGGTTCGCGAGCAGTTCAGGCATCGGCTTTGACGCTGAAATATCCACAATGGTCAATCGTTCGCTGGCCAAAAAGGTGCTCAATAAAGTAGGAGCGGGAAAACTGGTTTACTTGCTTTATGTCATCCGCACATTGTTCCGCTTTGAGAAATTCGATTTGTCAGTGGAGATAGATGGCAAAGAACAGCGTTTTACAGACGTTTGGCTGGCGACTGTCAGCAACCAGCCTTATTTCGGAGGCGGCATGAAAATTTCACCCAACTCCGAAACCGGAGACGGGGTGCTGGAATTGACCATTGTCAGCGGGATATCACGCTTGAAACTGCTGCTGGTGTTTGGTACGGTTTTTACTGGAACCCATACGAGGTTCAAAGAAGTGATTCAGCTCAGCGCAAGCCGATTCCGTTTGAAAACAGATCGGCAAGTATATCGCCACATCGACGGCGATTATGCCGGCAAAAGCCCTGAAAATGAGCCAATCCACTACGGCGTCAGCAAGTACCGATGGAATGCGATAAATAATGGAAAGAAAGAGGATGTATTATGAGAACACGTTTTAAACCTTGGGCTTCAGATCTGATGGAAGCCCATCCAGAAATCCTGATTCCGAATCCGGATCAGCAAAAAGGCAAATGGCAGGAAGTATTCGGCAATAACAATCCGCTTCATATCGAAGCAGGGACTGGGAAAGGCCGTTTCATCATCGGCATGGCCAAGCAGAATCCCTCGATCAATTACATCGGCATCGAGTTGTTCGACAGCGTCATCGTCAGTGCACTTGAGACGATATTGGAAGAAGAAGGCGGCATTCCGAATTTAAGATTGCTGCGCGTCAACGCGAAAGACATGACCGAGTTTTTTGAAAAAGGCGAAGTGGACCGGCTGTATTTGAACTTCTCGGATCCGTGGCCGAAAAAACGCCACGCCAAACGCCGTTTGACCCATGATACTTTTTTGGCGCTGTATGAAGCGGTGCTGCCGCAAAACGGCGAAATCCATTTCAAAACAGACAACCGCGGCCTATTCGAATATTCGCTGACCAGCGTTTCGGAATACGGCATGCTGCTGAAATATGTGTCATTGGATTTGCACGCCGGAGAACCGGAATGGAACATCATGACAGAATACGAAGAAAAATTCTCGAAAAAAGGGCAGCCGATTTACAGGCTCGAAGCACAATACCAAACGAGTTAAGCATAAGGGGGATTCAAAGTGGATAAATTTCAATTTCACGACATGGCATTGACATGGCTGGATGGGGGAACGACTTGGCTGGACGGAGGCACAATGTTTGGAGTAGTGCCGAAAGTTATCTGGTCAAAGCGGTATCCGGCCAACGAACAAAACCAGATTGAATTGCCGACGCATCCGATCTTGGTGCAATACAGCGGCCAAAACATCATCATCGACAGCGGACTAGGGGACGGTAAATTGAACGATCGCCAAAAACGCAACCTTGGGGTGTCCTCGGAATCACGCATCGAAGAAAATTTGGCGGAACTTGGTTTGTCTCCAGCGGACATCGATTTGGTCTTAATGACACATCTGCACGGCGACCACGCAGCCGGTTTGACGAAACCGCAAAGCGAAGGCTACGTTTCCGTTTTCCCGAATGCAAAAATTTATGTTTCTGCGGTCGAGTGGGAAGAAATGCAGCACCCGAATATTCGCTCGCGCAACACGTACTGGAAAGAAAATTGGGAGCCGATTGCGGGCCAAGTGGAGACGTTCGGTGAACAGGCCACTCCAGTGGATGGCATTACGATGATCCACACAGGCGGCCATTCGAATGGCCATAGCGTCATTAAATTGGAAAGCGGTGGCGAAACAATCTTGCACATGGGCGATATCATGCCTACGCATTCCCACCAAAATCCGCTTTGGGTGCTCGCTTTTGACGATTACCCGATGGATTCCATCTACGCGAAAGAAAAGCTGATGAAAGAAGCCTTAGCAAATGGCTATTATTTCACGTTCTACCACGATGCGTATTACCGTATTCTCAAATGGAGCGAAGACGGCAAGGAAATTATCGAGTCCGTGCAATACAAGGAAAAGCAATTCTAAGAATTGCTCGGATAAATACATGACAAAAAGAAAGAATGCCGCAGGGACTTGCGCGGCATTCTTTCTTTTTTTATTAAACTTTATTCACTTCGACGATGGCACCCGAATAGGCATCTGCCATGAATTCGAATTGCTCTAATTCGTCGTTGCGGTGGCGGGTGATGCCGCCTTTATAAACTTCTGTTTCAATTGCGTGCTGTTTATATGGTTCTGTTTTCATGTAAATCCACGAACCGTCGATCGGACCTTCTTCTTTAAAAGCTTCTTTGACACTTTTCAGGACATCATCTGCGGGATAAAGCTTTTCCTTGCGGTCATACACTTCTTTGACAATATAAGTCGCTGCCACACCTGTTGCAAATCCGATTAATAAATCACGATTTTTCACTAAAATCCCTCCTAAGCTTTCTGGACAAATTGTACCATAAATGAAGTACAGGGAAAAATATAAGCTTTGTATGTGTAATTTAAGATTTTTTGTTAGGAATACGCCGCAAAACAGCCTAGTATCTAAAATATAGCAGACCCAGTAAGCTTTTATTTCTCAAAAAGCCTATCCAGCTTAGGCGCGTCAACGGGCTAGGCGGAGTAATGAGGCGGGTGTTCTCCCCGGCTTATTACGGAAGCCAGGCCCAAAGCGTCCGAAGCGATGTTTATATAAAAACGTGATATCTATCTTTCGTATGTCGAAATATAAAACTGGAAATATTCAGTTAAAAGCTCTACACTATAGGGAAGCAATGCATTTTAGGGGGAGTTATACATATGAACAGTGAGACGAGAGAATTATTCAAGACATTGACCGAGTTGCCAGGAGCACCCGGCAATGAGCATGCAGTTCGCAAGTTCATGCGCCAAGAGCTTGAAAAGTATTCAGATAGATTGATTCAGGATAATTTGGGCAGCGTCTTCGGCGTAAAAGAAGGCGACTCAAATGGTCCACGCATTATGGTAGCCGGACATATGGATGAGGTCGGCTTTATGGTATCCCAAATTACAGAAAACGGCATGCTCCGCTTTCAGCCGCTCGGCGGTTGGTGGAATCAGGTCATGCTTGCCATGCGCATTGAAATTATCGTTGGCGATAAAGTGATTCCTGGTGTTGTTGGATCGATTCCACCGCATCTTTTGAGCGACGAGCTGCGCAGCAAACCGATGGACATCAAGAATATGCTGATTGATATCGGTGCCGATGACAAAGCGGACGCAATAGCAATGGGCATTCGCCCAGGCCAGCAGGTCGTGCCGTTCAGCCCATTCACGGAAATGGCGAACAGTAAGAAAATCATGGCGAAAGCTTGGGATAACCGATACGGCTGCGGTCTCGCGATTGAGTTGTTGAAAGAATTAAAAGACGAGAAATTGCCGAACCTATTGTTCTCCGGCGCGACCGTAATGGAAGAAGTGGGTCTTCGCGGAGCGCAGACGGCCGCAAATTTAATTCAGCCAGATTTGTTTTTTGCGCTTGACGCAAGTCCAGCAAATGATGCAACCGGTGATAAAAATGAGTTCGGACAATTGGGCAAAGGGACGCTCCTGCGTATTTTCGATAAGAGCATGGTGACGCACCGCGGCATGCGCGAGTTCATCCTGGACACAGCGGAGTCGAATAATATCCCTTACCAGTACTTCATCTCCCAAGGGGGAACGGACGCTGGCAAAGTCCATACAGCAAATGAAGGCATCCCGAGTTCCGTAATTGGCATCTGCTCACGCTATATCCATACGTCAGCGTCAATCATCCACACTGATGATTACGCGGCAGCGAAAGAATTGCTGACGAAACTCGTCAGAACTGCTGATAAAACGACTTTGGAGACAATTAAACAAAACAGCTAAAAGAGGGCCTTCGGGCTCTTTTTTTTGAAAGGGATGAGGAAATGAAAAAAATACAAGCAGGCATTGCCTCGAAAAATCCAGCCAAAATCAACGCGGTTGCTAGCACAATGGAAGGCCTTGGCTATGAGTTCGATCTGGCTTCAGCGGAAGCAGATTCCGGCGTATCCGACCAGCCAAGGTCACTCGCGGAAACTCGTCTCGGTGCCATAAACCGCGCCAAAACCTTATCAGCAGAAGCCGTTGACATTGCCATCGGCTTAGAGGGCGGAATCTATGAACTTGAAGGCGAGATGTATTTATGCAATTGGGGTGCGCTCGCAACTAATGATGGCAAAATTTATACAGCCGCTGGCGCCCAACTTCCACTGCCAAAAGAAATTGCGGAAAAACTGCGAACGGGCGGCGAGCTCGGGCCGGTTATGGATGCATATGTTAATGAAAGCGGCGTAAGGCATCATAAAGGTGCGGTTGGCGTGTTGACTGCGGGTGTTGTCAACCGGGATGAAATGTTTAGCCATATCGTCATGCTGTTGCTCGGGCAATACGCCCGCGGCATCGATTAAGTTGCATGTGCCAGGAAACATCTTTAAAATAAGAACAAGCAAAGTTAGGGAGGAATAGGCGTGCCTCGTAAAGGATTATTGGTTTTATTTACAGCAGCAGCTATTGGGTTAGCGGGCTGTTCAGCAACACCGGAAGAAAAGATTGCCGGCGCCTTTGAAAATGCACATAAGGCATTTTCTGCAGAACCGAGAGAGGCAAACGAATCTTCTGACGGTACAGCGTTTTATCTGCCTGGAGGCTATACGTTGGAAGAGCCATCCGATGAGCGCAGTATCAACATCACCAAAGGCAGCGAATCGTTTATGCTGACCGCCAACCCGAACGAGGCGGGCGACAGCACAGTATTCTATGACCTTTTAAAATCCGATCCGCAGCAGGAATGGGCGGCTGATGAAACTTTCGAGGAAAATGGAAGATTCGGTTTTGCCGCTGTACGAAAAATCGCGGACGACCGATTTGAAGTGGTGGCCAGCGCAGGCGGCGCTAAATTGGCGGCCGTATCGGAAGCGGGCAAAATCGAGGAAAATATGGACTGGATGATGCAGACTGTACGTTCCATCGACAACGAAAAGGGGGATTGACTGAATGAGAACGTTAACTTCTATTGAGCAATTCAATGAACTGGCGGAAAGCGAGCCGGTCGTCTTTATGTTTACAGCCGACTGGTGCCCCGATTGCCGTGTTATTGATCCGATACTGCCTGAAATCGAAGAAGCACACACGGAATTCACTTTCGTATCAGTGGACCGGGATGAATTTATTGATTTGTGCATTGAAAAGAACATCTATGGGATCCCAAGTTTCCTTGCTTATACGAATGGCACCGAAGCTGGCCGTTTTGTCAGCAAAGACCGCAAAACCAAACAGGAAATCGAAAATTTCCTGGCCACTCTCGCTAGATGAGAAAAATAAAAAAGGGACGGTTCGCCATACTGTGGCTGAGCCGTTTATTTTTGAGGAGGAAGCGACATGAAGAAATCATCCGAATTGGTAGAGATATTGAAACAGCGCATGACGAATCCCGAATTGATCTGGCATTTTGACCGTGAAAAAGACATGTTGGACATCCGGCACAAAACCTTAGGAAATGGCATGACGCTTTCCTTGCCGCAGGCGTTAAACCGCTATGAAGCAAAAGGGGAGGCGGCATTGGATGAAATCGTCTACACCATTCTGGAAACTTTCGGTGCGATGGAAAAAGAGTCGAAAGGCGAACTGAAATCATCGGAGCATATCTATCCGGTCATCCGCTCTACGTCATTTCCGCTGGAATCGAAAGAAGGCCATCGCTTTATCACATCGGACCATACAGCTGAAACACGGGTTTTTTACGCGTTGGATGCTGGCACTACCTATCGCTTAATTGACGAAAATATGTTAAATTCATTAAGTCTGAGTGAAGAGCAGGTCAAAGAAATTGCGCGGTTCCAAGTGAAGAAACTGAAAACCGCTGTAAAAGAAGACCGCGTCGCAGGCAATGTATTTTACTTTTTGAACGAAAATGATGGGTACGATGCTTCCCGTCTGCTGAATGAAAACTTCCTAAAAGACATGAAAACGAAAATTACAGGCGATATGACAGTATCTGTGCCCCATCAGGATGTGCTGATCATCGGGGATATCCGCAACGAGACCGGATACGATGTATTGGCTCAGATGGCGATGCACTTTTTCACAAACGGCAAAGTGCCGATTACGTCATTGTCGTTCATTTATGAAAATGACGAACTTGAGCCGATTTTCATCATGGCCAAGAATAAACCGACCGAGGAGCAGGATAAGAAATGAATGCATTTTACAATAAACACGGAATAGGCGACGTCCTATTGGTCCAATTGCAAACGGAAACGCCAGAGAAAATCCACGCTGAACAATTCGGAGACGTTACGCTGATCAAGGACGGTGAAGGAAAAATTGCCGGTTTCAACCTTTTTAATGCATCGACATATGTTGAAATGCCTGAAGGCGAAAAAGTGGAACTCTCAGAAGCATTAGTTACAGCGCTTCAGAATGCTTTGGCTAAAAATGGCGTAGATTATATTCTTGAAGTCGATCTGTCTCCAAAATTTGTCGTAGGCTTTGTAGAAGTGAAAGAAAAGCATCCGAACGCAGACAAGCTGAATATTTGCCGTGTCAATGTCGGCAGCGAAGAATTGCAGATTGTGTGCGGCGCTGCGAACGTTGAGCAGGGACAGAAAGTGGTTGTGGCAAAAGTAGGCGCAATCATGCCTTCAGGTATGCTGATCAAAGATGCAGAACTCCGCGGAGTGCCGTCGAGCGGAATGATCTGCTCGGCAAAAGAACTGGCTTTGCCGGATGCTCCTGAAGAAAAAGGGATAATGGTCTTGCCAGAAGATGCAGAAATCGGATCTCCATTCGAAGTAAAGGCGTGACGCGTTATGAGCTGGGTTAAAAATGTATGGAATCGTTTATTCACTGAAGCCGAGGAAGAGGAAGCTGCGGAAAATGCCCCTAAACAAGAAGAGCCCGTAACTGAGCGGCCGAAAAAAGCGCCGTTCCGCTTTCCAGTTATTTCAGATAACGAAAAAGGCCGTTTCAAAGAAACAGAACCTGCAACAGAGCAACCGGCTCCCAAACGCCGCCCGTCAAGCCCTGCTTTGAACAAAGCTCGCGGCTACGGTCCGCCGGCACCACAAGTAGGCGAATCATACCAAAGCCCTCCGGTGCGCGAGCCACGGGAAAGGCGGGAACCACGGGAAACTCGTGCTTACGTCAAGCCGGCTCCTAGAGCCCCGCGCCCTGTAGAAACGAAAAGTTTGCCAAGGCTGAGCCAAAACAGCCAGCCGAAGCCGAAAGGGCAGGAAATTCCGGCAGCGAAGCGGCCAGTAACCCGTGCATACGAGCCGCAAAATAAAAGCACACGGCCGTTTGAACCGAGCCGGGTGCCGTCTCCAATCCATGGATATAACGAGTCGCGTCCCGAGCCGGTCATGAATTTGCTCGAGAAAAAAGAACAGCAGCGCAATGAACAGCCGAATTTGAGCTCTTTAGCTTCAGCTAAAGAAGCGCTGAAACTGCAAGGGTTCCATAACCAATTGCCTTTTACCGAGAAAGAGAAACTGGTTGAAGAAAAACTGCCGGCGCCGGAAGAAGCAGTGGCGTCAGCACCGCAACAGGCGGAATTGGCAGTACAACAACCGCTTGAAGAACAACAGCCAGCGCCGGTTCATCAAAAGGTATCTGTCCTGTTGTTTGATGACGAACCGGAGCATATGGAAGAGCCGGCAGAGATTAAAGAACCTGAACCGATCGAGGAGCCTGCAGAGATAGAAGAACCAGTGCATATCGAAGAGCAGGCAGAAATCAAAGAGCTGGAACAAATCGAAGAACTACTAGAGATTGCTGAGCCTGAAGTTTTAGAGCAAGAGGTACATAATGGCGCAATGGTAGAGGCGGCTAATGCCGAGGAAATCCGCGCACCTGAGAAAAAGCGTGAAAAGATAGTGCCATTTAATGTGCTGATGCTGAAATCCGATAAAGAACGATTGAAAAAACCTTTGCAGCAGGCTAAGCCTGGTGTTAAGGGCCCGCCTGCTGCACTCCTGCAAGCGGAACAGCAGACAAAAAAAACCGGCCAAAAGACGGTCGTACAGACCCAAAAGATGTCTGAAGTCGCGCCGATGCAGCAAGCTCCAAAAGAAATTCCAGAGAAAAAGCCAGAACAGCCACTCGCTTATGAGCATCCAAGAAGCGATTATTTACGCGCGCCAGAAAACGATTTGATAGATGAAGCGTGGATGGAAGAGCAAGGAGAACGCCTTATCGAAGCATTGTCCCACTTCCAGATCCAGGCATCGATTCTCAGCATCGTGCAAGGACCGGCCGTGACCCAGTTTGAAGTGACCGTTGCCCAAGGCGTGAAAGTCAGCAAAATCCGCAATCTGGCAGACGACCTGAAGCTTGCCCTGGCGGCAAAGGACATCCGGATCCAAGCGCCGATACCAGGAAAAAGCTCAATTGGCATCGAGATTCCGAACCGCAAGTCCCGCCCGGTGCGAATTTCAGAAGTGATCGAGAGCAGGGTGTTCCAGGAATCGGACTCGCCGCTTGAAGCCGCTCTCGGCCTCGATTTAACTGGGAAGCCGGTTACGCTGGATTTGCGTAAAATGCCGCACGGCTTGATTGCCGGAGCGACCGGTTCCGGTAAGAGTGTGTGCATCAATTCGATATTGGTCAGCCTTCTTTATAAATCATCGCCGCGCGATCTGAAAATGCTGCTCATCGACCCGAAAATGGTTGAACTTGCGCCGTATAACCATATTCCGCATCTTGTCAGCCCGGTCATTACAGATGTCAAAGCGGCCACAGCTTCCCTGAAATGGGCAGTCGAGGAAATGGAACGCCGTTATCAATTATTCGCCCATTCAGGTGTCAGGGATTTAAGCCGCTATAATAAATTGGTGAAAGAAAAAGGGGACTATGCACAGCATCTACCTTATATCCTTATCGTCATTGACGAGCTGGCTGATTTGATGATGATGTCGCCGTCCGATGTAGAAGACGCCATTTGCCGCATTGCGCAAAAAGCCCGGGCATGCGGAATCCATTTGGTCATTGCGACGCAACGCCCATCGGTAGACGTTATCACAGGCTTGATCAAATCGAATATCCCGACGCGTATTGCATTTTCAGTATCCTCCCAAGTGGATAGCCGCACAATTCTTGATTCGCAAGGGGCGGAGCGTTTGCTCGGAAGAGGGGATATGCTTTACCTTGGAAACGGCATGTCCGCGCCTGTTCGGATACAAGGGACATTTGTTACGGATAATGAAATCGAAGACGTGATTGCGCATGTCCGTTCGCAAGGCGAACCGGAATATTTCTTCAACGAAGAAGAACTCATCAAACGGAGCGGAGCGATGGACGTGCAAGATGATTTGTTTGAGGAAGCTTGCCGGTTCATCATGGCACAAGGAAGCGCCTCGACATCGTTGCTCCAGCGCAAATTCCATATAGGCTATAACCGCGCTGCGAGATTGATGGATCTGATTGAACAGCACGGCTTTATTTCAGAACAGAATGGCAGCAAAGCGAGAGCGGTTTTGATTACGGAAGACGATATAGAGAACGTCTTTCAGTAAGATATGCATAAAATTTTAATGATGACAGGAAATATCGGGTATATCGGTAAGGTTTGAATAATGATATAATCGAGTGATTATGTTTTGTTGACTAGCTATGAATTTCGCTCAGCGATTTCTATAGACTCTTTTCAACTTCCACAGGAGGTTCATTTATGACAGTTTTACATTTTACCGGCATCAAAGGATCCGGCATGAGTCCACTCGCGCAAATAATGCACGATATGGGCAATACAGTACAAGGTTCTGATATCGAACAGTATTTCTTTACAGAAGACCGTCTTCGCGAAAGAGGCATCACAATTCTGCCTTTTGAAGCTGACAATATATCGGCAGACATGACAATTATCGCTGGTAACGCGTTCAACGACAGCCACCCGGAACTTGTCAAAGCGCGCGAACTTGGAGCGACGATAATCCGTTACCACGAGTTTCTTGGAGACTTGATGAAACAATATGTATCGGTTGCCATTACAGGTGCTCATGGCAAGACTTCGACGACCGGCTTGATGGCACATGTGCTTGACGGCTTTAAGCCAGTTTCTTATCTAATCGGCGACGGCACGGGATTCGGCAAGGAGAATTCACATTTCTTCGTTGCGGAAGCGTGTGAATACCGACGCCATTTCCTTGCTTATCATCCGGATTACGCAATCATGACCAATATCGATTTCGATCATCCTGATTATTTCGCGGGGATCGATGATGTCTTTAATGCGTTTGAAGAGATGGCGCAGCAAGTCAAGAAATGCATCATTGCCTGCGGCGATGATGAATTTCTTCAGCGTATTCAGGCACCGGTTCCGGTGGTCTACTACGGTTTCGGCGAAGAAAACGATTTCCAGGCCCGCAATGTCGTTAAAACGACCGAAGGTACATCGTTCGATGTCATGATCCGCAATGAATTCTTCCATACGTTCATGATTCCAATGTTCGGCGACCACGCCATCATGAACGCGTTGGCAGTTATTTCACTTGGCCATTATGAAAACATTCCTGCTGACATTATGCAGCAGCAATTTTCAGATTTTGAAGGCGTCAAACGCCGTTTCACGCAAACAGAACTCCAAGGGCGCATTTTGATTGATGATTATGCACATCACCCGACAGAAATCCGCGCGACGCTGCAATCCGCACGCCAGAAATTTCCTGAGCGTGAAATTGTGGCGATTTTCCAGCCGCATACATTTACGCGTACGCAGACGTTCCTTCAAGAATTCGCGGACAGCTTGAGCGGCGCTGACCAGGTTTATCTTTGCGATATATTTGGCTCGGCACGAGAAGAAGTCGGCGTCCTGACTATCCACGATCTTGAAGAGAAGATTGAAGACAGCCGCATCTTGAAATCTGATGATGTTACTCAATTGCTTCAGCATGAAAATGCGGTTTATTTGTTCATGGGCGCAGGAGATGTTACGAAATTCCAGAGTGCTTTCGAAAACCTCATTAAAACCGAAGAGACGGTTTAAGAGCAACTTAACTTGAAGGCCGCAGGCGCAACCGGAAAACCGGAGGCGCCTGCGGCCTTTTTTGTGAGATGCAATCATAAATCAACTTTTGAATAGACAAACAATAGATTTTAAGCAGGATTAAAGGGTGTATAGGTGGAATAAATCTAAAGTGCCAGTGTTTACACCGATTGATGGTGGGGTACAAAAGAGATATACCAGTATTCAAAAAGGAGGAAACAGCATGGATTGGGAAATATTGCTTTACATAGCGGCTATCGTTGCTGCTGTCGGATTTTTAGTTTTATGTGTAGCATTGGCTATGACATTAAACTCATTGAAAAACACACTCAATGAAGTTTCAGGAACTGTTTCAGGACTTGAAAACCAATTACAGGGTGTGACCTTGGAAACGACGAACCTTTTGCATAAAACTAATGAGTTGGCAGAAGATATCCAAGTGAAATCAGAAAAACTTAACACAGTGGTGGATGCAGTCAGAGGTGTCGGAAATTCCGTTACTGATTTGAACTCATCTGTCCGCCGCATTACTTCGACAGTTTCTACTCACGTTGAACAAAACGAAGACAAAATCGCTCAGGTTGTCCAATGGGGCAACGTTGCAATGGGCATCCGCGACAAATGGAAAGAGCGCAAAATCTA
Organism: Planococcus sp. TJ-301; assembly: GCF_058268475.1. NCBI lineage: Bacteria > Bacillati > Bacillota > Bacilli > Caryophanales > Caryophanaceae > Planococcus > Planococcus sp. TJ-301. Next base: position 48,973 of record NZ_JBZDOH010000001.1, read on the forward strand.
TGAAGCACGCGCTTCACAGTCTTACGCTCCAGTTCCAGGGCAAAAACAATTGCCGCACAACGACCAGTCCCAATAAACTTAATACCAAATGGAGGAATTTAATATGACAAACAATAAAAACAACAACAATAATAACTATCAGAAACCGAATTACAATGAATCTGAATACACGAACCAGAACTATTACGCACAAAACGAATATAACGGCCAGCAAAGCGCTTTCGTGCCACAATCTTATGGCATGGGCAACCGATATGACGATCTTTATGATTATGAAGATGAGTCAGGATCATCAGGCTTCCTATTAGGAGCAATCGTCGGCGGACTCATCGGAGCAGCAGCAGCATTGATGCTAGCGCCGAAATCCGGCAAAGAGTTGCGCACAGACTTGAATACGCAGGCTAGCACGTTGAAAGAAAAAACATCAGGCTACACAGATACTGCTAAAGAAAAATCAAGCGGATTGACGCAACAAGTCAAAGATCAGTCGACTAAAGTGGTCGATAAAGTCAAAGGCATGAAATCTGGCCAATCTCCAATGGACGATGGCACAGCGTCATCTGAAGGCGAAGAAACGATTGAAATGCTCGACACTGTACAAAACTCGATCGGTCAGACTGAAACAGCTGGCCACGATGCTTTCACTTCAACGGCAAACGCTTTGAAAGAAGCAGTCGAGGAAGTTAAAGAAGAAAAGAAATCTACAGACACTAGCAACACAAACAACAAAACAACTAATGCTTCGACAAGTTCGAACAACTCGAACAACTCGAACAACTCGAACAAAAACACGTCGAATTCTAGCACTTCTGGCAGCGCCGGCAGCAGCTCGAATAAAAACAGCTCGAACAATAATTCAGGCAGCAGCTCGAATAAAAACAACTCAAGCAATAATTCAGGCAGCAACTCGAATAAAAACAACAATAAAAACTAATCATCTACATGATCTAGGAGCGGATTAAATGGAAAATTTAGTACGTGTACATGATTTAGACGATTTAAAGAATGTCACTGCCCACACCGAGCATTATTGGCTGCTGAAACACAGCAGTACATGCCCTGTATCGGCTTCTGCGTGGAATGAATACAATGAGTATTGCTCGTTGCACCCGAACCAGCTCTTTTTGTACCTAGTGGTTCAGGAAGACCGTGAGCTTTCCAAAAACATTGAATCATTGACAGAAGTTAAACACGCTTCTCCGCAAGCCTTTCACTTTGCTAACCAAAAAGTTGATTGGAATGCGTCCCATGGCAGAATCACCAGCAAGGCGATGCAAGAATTTATCGTTTGAAAAAGAGTACGGAACCCTAGGGTTCCGGCTTTTTTTTATTACAAATACTTTAGCGCGTTGAATCGCTAAAATATAAAACGTGACTTTACCGAATACTTTGCTTATAATAGTCTAAACATGTTAAGATAAGTCACCAACATGATGATACGCGAAGGGAGCAGTAAAGAATGAGCCATTTAGATTTAGAACAACTAAGAGAAAAAGTGGATGCCGTAAACCTCGAGATCCTTACATTGATCAACGAACGCGCTAAAGTGATCCAGGAAATTGGAAAGATCAAAGAAAAGCAAGGTGTAAATCGTTACGACCCGTTGCGTGAACGCCATATGCTGAACTTATTGAAAGAAAACAATAACGGTCCATTAGACCAGAAAACGGTTGACCATATATTCAAGGAAATTTTCAAATCAGCACTTGATATGCAGGAGGAAGACCACCGCAAAGCGCTTCTAGTTTCACGGAAGAAAAAAGCCGAGGATACGATCATCACGATCAACGGTGAAAGCATCGGCGACGGCACCCCATCGTTCATCTTCGGGCCTTGTGCAGTAGAATCCCAGGATCAGGTTTCAAAAGTCGCTGAAGCGATTGGCGCTAAAGGGCTGAAATTGATCCGTGGTGGCGCGTACAAGCCGCGTACATCCCCATATGATTTCCAAGGCCTTGGCCTTGAGGGATTGAAAATGCTGAAAGCTGCTGCAGACCAATACAAGCTTGCTGTAGTTTCAGAAATCGTTACACCACATCACTTGGAAGAAGCATTGCCATTTGTGGATGTTGTCCAAGTAGGCGCACGGAACATGCAGAATTTCGAATTATTGAAAGCGGTCGGGCAGATCAACAAGCCGGTATTGCTGAAACGCGGAATGTCAGCGACTGTTGATGAATTCATCAACGCAGCTGAATACATCATCGCTTCAGGCAATAGCCAAATCATCCTATGTGAACGCGGAATCCGCACTTACGAAAAAGCGACGCGCAACACACTTGATATCTCAGCAGTGCCAATCCTTAAACAGGAAACCCATCTTCCGGTATTCGTAGATGTAACGCATTCCACAGGACGCCGCGACTTATTGCTTCCTGCAGCAAAAGCTGCAATTGCAATCGGTGCTGATGGAGTCATGGCTGAAGTTCATCCAGACCCAGCTGTTGCATTATCCGATGCAGCTCAGCAGATGGATTTGAACCAGTTCGATGATTACTACGATGCTTTGATGAAGTTCATGAAGCAATATGAATTCAAAATGTAAATCCGAAGAGCCGGGTAATTACCTGGCTTTTCTTTTTTATATAAATTGAATAAAAAATTAGCTTGTACATACCGCTTTGATCGCTTAAGCGGAATATCGGCACATGAAAATGATAAGTTCTACTTATATAGTTGAAAAAAGGAAACTTTTTATCGTATGATAAAAGATATAAGGGAAGGAGGGCGCACCGTGACCGTTACAATATATGATGTAGCAAGGGAAGCAAATGTATCCATGGCTACTGTTTCACGTGTAGTCAATGGCAATCAGAATGTGAAACCTGCTACAAGGAAGAAAGTATTAAAAGTGATTGAAGAGCTGGGGTATCGCCCGAACGCAGTTGCAAGAGGGCTGGCCAGCAAAAAAACCACCACGGTCGGTGTCATCATTCCGGATATCTCTAACAGCATGTATGCCGAACTTGCCCGCGGAATTGAAGACATAGCAACAATGTACCGGTACAACATCATCTTGTCGAACTCGGATCAAAACCAGAACAAAGAACTTCAATTGCTTGAAACGATGCTTGGCAAACAAGTTGATGGCATTGTTTTCATGAGCGATGTGATTTCAAGTGAACTTCTTTTTGAAATGGAGCGTTCCCCAACGCCCATCGTATTGGCGGGCTCGATTGATGAGTCGGCGAGCATTGCCTCTGTAAATATCGATTATTATGGAGCAGCATATGAAGGTGTGAAAAAATTGATCGATAATGGCCATAAACGGATCGCGTTCATATCTGGGCCGCTCACCTCTAAAGTGAACAAAGATTATAAATTGAAAGCTTACCAAACCGCATTAAATGATGCGGGCATGGATTATGACGAGAAACTGATCGTCGAATGCGATAATTCTTACGATGAGGCAATCGAAGCCGTGGAAACTTTGAAAGAAAGCGATCCGACTGCCTATTTTGTCAGTAATGATGAAATGTCCATCGGCGTTATCCACGGTGTAGAAGCGAATGGCAAGAAGATTCCAGACGATGTAGAAATCATCAGCTATGAAAATTCTAAATTGGCGCGAATGGCAAGACCGATGCTAACGTCAATCGCACTTCCACTGTATGATATTGGAGCGGTTTCAATGAGGCTTCTGACGAAGTACATGAACAAAGAAGAAATTGAAGAAAAACAGGTTATTTTGCCTTACCGAATTGAAGAGCGCCAATCAACCAAAAACGCATAAAAGCCCCGTCTGGGGCTTTTATGCGTTTCTAATCATATATAGGGCTTTATTGAGCATTTCATGGTTTTTTTCCGTGATTTCCTCTTTGCGCGGAATTGCTTCATACATTTGCTCGGGGTCCTTCCACGTGCCAATCAATGGAACGGGGGATTCCGTCTGCCATTTTGTTAGCCATGAAGAAGGCAGCGGGCCTTTTGGAGCTGGGAAATTGTTCATTTCCATCCATAACAACGACCATGCACGCGGAACGACGCGCCAAATATCGTAACCGCCGCCGCCTACAGCAATCCAGCGCCCCTCACAGTACTCATGAGCGAGCTCGTGAGCCACTTTCGGGATTTCTCGGTAAATGTCCATAGTGCTATACAAATGCGTCAGAGGGTCTAAATAATGGGCGTCAGCGCCATTCTGGCTTAAGATGACGTCCGGCTTGAAAAATTCAACAATCTCTTTCATTGCCGTTCGGTAAACTTCCAGAAACGATTCGTCTTCCGTGAACGCATCGATAGGGAAGTTGAATGACGTTCCGTACCCTTGCCCGCTGCCGCGTTCGTTAATGTTTCCAGTCCCTGGGAATAGATAGCGCCCAGTTTCATGGATTGAAACGGTGCAGACGTCAGGATCGTCATAAAAGCTCCATTGGACACCATCTCCATGGTGCGCGTCCGTATCGATATAAAGCACACGGGCACCGTATTTCTTCTTCATGTAATTGATTGCGACAGAGCTGTCATTGTAGATGCAAAAGCCCGAAGCTTTGCCGCGGAAGCCGTGGTGCAGACCGCCTCCAAGATTCAGTGCGTGCTGTGCTTTGCCTTCCATAACCCAATCGACTGCCGTCAAAGTACCGCCTACTAGCCGTGCGCTTGCTTCGTGCATATTGGCAAATATCGGCGTATCTTCTGTACCGATGCCATAGCTTTCGCCGGCTTCAGAAGAAACTTTTCCGATGCTGGCTTGCTTGACGATGTCGATATAACGCTGGTCGTGGGCAAGCAGCAATTCTTCATCTGTAGCTATGCGAGGAGCGACGATCAACTCTTCTGGAAGCGCCTTCATTTTTTGCAGAAGGTCAACAGTCAACTCCAGCCTTTTCTGATTAAATGGATGGGTATCAGAGAATTTATACCCCAGTTGATCCTCCGAATAAATAAATACTGCGTGCTTCATTTGTCCAACTGTGGTGTGTTTGGCCATAAAACATCGAAACCTTCTTTTTGTAAGTCGTCAATGATTGCGAGCGGATTCATGGTTTGTATACGGAACACCAAAACTTTATTGGCGTTATTCTGTTTGTCGGGGTAGACAAGAACACTCAATACATTGACTTTATGATTGTAGAACACTTTTGACACTTCATAAAGCACACCGGAACGGTTTGGTACACGTATTTCAATGTGTGAGCCGGGCTGATGTGCGCCTGTCAATTCGATGTACTTGTAAAGAAGATCGGTTTCAGTCAAAAATCCCACAAGCTTGTCATGGCTGACAACTGGCAGACAGCCGATCTTCTGGTCATAAAAAGTTAACGCGGTTTCTTCGACAAAATCCAGCGGATGCCCGGTGATTGGGTTTTTCGTCATGATTTCAGAAACTTTCATCTCATAGGCATTGATTTTTGGCGAAACGGAAAATCTAGATGGCAGAGCATCTTTTAAATCGCGCTCGGTGACAACGCCTACTACTTTGCCGTCCTCGACGACAGGAGCGTGGCGGATTCGGTTGTCCTCGAAAAGATCCAATACATCCTGGACGGTTTGGCTGGAAGTCAGGGTATGTACATCAGTCTTCATTATTTCCTCAAGTAACATAGAAACACCCCCCTTAGATTCGGATTAGTACATGTAACGGTTCTTAAAACGGAGCTGATCGAATTTCTGGACGGATTCCTGGTCGACGCGGCTGCCAATTTTAGCCATAAGGCAATTGGCGGGATGGGAACTGATTTCAGGTTCATCGGTCGCATAATATTCCAAACCGCCAGCCTGCATCATTTTTTCCATGATTTTACGATATTCCCAGACGTTCAAGCCGGTGCCTTTCAAATCCCAATGCCAATAGTACTCGGTCGTGATGACGATGAAATCTTCAAAGGCATCATCCATCATAGACACTTTGAGAAGCGATTTTCCAACGCCGGTACCGCGGAATTTCGGTATAACTTCAATAGCGCCGAGTTCAATCAAGTTTTCCATTTTACCTTCCGACCAGCGTTCCAGTGGGTCGGGATACAAGAAAGTGACATAGCCAACAATCATATTTTGGTCTCTGGCAATGAGAATACGGCCTTCAGGAAGATCGGCAATTTCCGTAATCGCTTTATGCTGTTGGGCAGGGAGACGAAAAGCCACCAAGTCTTCATGGAATTCAAGCGCTTTCAAGTCTTTTGATGAAATTGGTCCTTCAACAATGATCGGTCCGTGTTTAGTTTTCAGCTCTAATGCATTATAAGTCTTTTTATGTTCCATCATTTCACCACCTATAGGGTACAATTAGGTCTATTATACATGAAACCGCTTAAATTTTGTAAAGTTTCATCGACCGCCCGTTCAATATTCTAAAAAATTAAAATTATTAGCAATCGATTGAATGGTTGTTGTAGAATGGAAGAGAATCAATTCGAAAGGATGATGGGTATGAAAGTCGAAACAATTGCAGCTGTCCAAGGAGACTACAACTTACATAATTATGAAGAGGTTTCATCGGATTTTAATTGGGCTGATGTTGAGAAAGAATTCAGCTGGTCTAAAACAGGGAAGATCAATATGGCTTACGAAACGATCGACCGCCACGCTGAATCGGACCGGAAAAACAAAGTAGCTCTTTACTACCAAGATCAGAAGCGCAACGAATCCTATACGTTTTACGAAATGAAGCGCATGACGAATCGTGCGGCAAATCTTTTGAAAGCGCATTCGGATTTGGAAAAAGGAGACCGTTTCTTCATCTTCATGCCGCGTTCGCCTGAATTGTATTTTGCGATGTTCGGGGCATTGAAGATGGGATTGATTGCAGGTCCGTTGTTCGAAGCTTTCATGGAAGGCGCAATTTACGACAGGCTGGATGACAGTGAAGCAAAATCGATCATCACGACTCCAGAATTATTGCCGCGCATTCCGTTAGACCGTCTGCCGAATTTGAAAACCGTATTCCTTGTCGGCGAGAATATAGAAGAGGATGACAAAATTGTAGACTTTAAGAAGCATCTTCACACTTGTTCCGACCATTTTGAAATCGAATGGCTGGATAAAGAAGACGGCCTGGTTTTGCATTATACGTCAGGGTCTACAGGTAAACCAAAAGGGGTTCTGCACGCGCAATATGCAATGGTGCAGCAATACCAGACGGCTAAATGGGTTTTGGATCTGAATGAGCAGGATATTTATTGGTGCACAGCCGATCCAGGTTGGGTCACAGGAACGGCATATGGTGTGTTCGCTCCTTGGCTGACAGGCACAACTACTGTGATAATCGGTGGGCGCTTCTCACCTGATGCATGGTACAAAGCGATCGAAGATTTCGGCGTAACCGTTTGGTATAGCGCCCCGACTGCCTTCCGCATGTTGATGGGGGCAGGGGATGCATTGGTGAAAGAATATGATCTTTCAACATTGCGCCATGTTCTGTCAGTCGGAGAGCCTTTAAATCCGGAAGTTGTGCGCTGGGGTGTCCAAGTCTTCAACAAACGCATCCACGATACATGGTGGATGACGGAAACCGGTGCACAGACAATCTGCAATTATCCTTCAATGGACATTAGACCGGGATCTATGGGCAAGCCTGTTCCTGGCATCAAGGTGGCCATCGTTGATGACCGTGGCAACGAACTGCCGCCGAATCAGATGGGGAACTTGGCAATCGAAAAAGGTTGGCCATCGATGATGAGGCAAATCTGGAATAATCCAGCGAAATATGAGTCTTACTTCATGAACGATAAATGGTACGTATCAGGTGACTCCGCTTATATGGATGAAGATGGTTATTTCTGGTTCCAAGGACGCGTCGATGATGTCATCATGACATCAGGAGAGCGTGTGGGGCCATTTGAAGTGGAAAGCAAGCTATTGGAACATCCAGCAGTGGCCGAAGCAGGCGTTATTGGAAAACCGGATCCTGTCAGAGGGGAAATTATTAAGGCGTTCGTAGCATTGAATGAAGGCTACGAGCCATCCGAAGAATTGACCCAGGATATCCAGCAATTTGTGAAAAAAGGGTTGGCAGCACATGCTGCGCCTAAAGAAATTGAATTCAAGGATAAGCTTCCAAAAACGCGCAGCGGCAAGATCATGCGTCGTGTACTGAAAGCTTGGGAACTTGATTTGCCGACAGGCGATTTATCCACAATGGAAGACTAATCGAGCATAGAAAAAAGTCGCAGCTGAATTTCAGCTGCGACTTTTTCTTATTCTTCGCTCCCACTATCCGTTTCTGTTGACTCAGTAGAGGTGGCCTCTTCAGGTTCCGGCTCGGTTGGTTCTTCCGGTTCTTCCGGTTCTTCCGGCTCTTCAGGTTCTGGCTCAGGCTCAGCCGGCTCGGTTGGTTCTTCCGGTTCTTCCGGTTCTTCCGGTTCTGCAGGTTCTTCCGGTTTTTCTTCAGGTGGTTCCTCTGGTTTCTCTTCTTCTTTCACTTCTTCTTTAGGTTCTTCTTTTTTAGGCTTTTCTTCTTTAGGTTCTTCTTTAGGTTTTTCTTTCGGCGGAGGTTCCGGCTTCGCTTCTTCAATCGTTACTGCGTTAGAAGGAGAAGACTGTTTACCGGTAATGTCTACCGCTATGACTGTGTAGCTTCCAGGACCTGGCAGACTATAAGTGTTGCCTTTGGATTCAGAAATAGAAGCTATTGTAGATCCGCCGCTGCGATAGATGCGGTATCCGACTATATCGTTCGATGGTGAATTGCTCCATGAAATCGTGGAGCCGCTAAGTTTGGCTCCGACTCCAGCAGGTGCTACACCATCGTGGTTAAGTGTAGCGCCGGATACGACATTCGAGAATCTGGAGTTGCCAGGGAATAATTTTCCGGCATCTCCTCCGAATGGAGCTAACATACGGTCTACAAATGCCTGGTTGACGCCCGTTCCTCCGCTGGATACAAATTCACCAGGAGTGCTTGGAAGAGCTGCATACCGGCTGCCATTGACAGTGGTATAAGAACCTGACGTCAAGCTGTCGTCCGGTTTTGTCGGAACCATGATATTCGAGATGAATAGATCCGATTTTACAAGTCCGGCAGCTGTACAAGATTTACCAGGGGCAAGTCCTGAAATTCCGCAGAACGAGCGCGAAACGACGCCTTTAGGTTCCTTGAATTTTTCCTTGGTGCCGACGAGTTTCGGCTCTACTTTATAAGCTGTATTCATGAGGCTCGCCCATAGCTGGTTTACACGTACGGACGGCATCAAGTTTTGGTTTTTAAAATTGTCCAGCGAATATTTTTCTTTATCATATCCGAGCCAGACGCTCATCGTTACGTTCGGATTGTAGCCGACAAGCCACACATCGCGTGTTTCCTGAGTCGTTCCGGTTTTGCCGGCAAAATCGCTGCCGAAATCGAGCAGGCCGTTTGCCCGGTTTGCAGTGCCGCGGTCGGTTTTAAATACGTCGCGAAGCATATCGGTCAACACGTAAGCAGCTTGAGGTGTATAAATTTCTTTTTCTTCGACTTTCTGTTCAAAGAGGATATTGCCATCTGCGTCTTCGATGCGGGAAATCATATGAGTTCCAACACGTTTTCCGCCGTTGGCAACTGTCGCATAACCGCTCGTCACTTCTTCGACAGAACCTTCAATCCCGCCGCCTAAAGCAGCGGATGCGTTGTAGTTTTCATTTTCCACTACAGTAGAAAAGCCGTTATTCATCAAGTACTGAATCGGCAAATCTTCTTTGATCTGGGCGAACAAGCGGAGCGCTGGCAAGTTTTGGGACTCGGCAAGCGCATTGCGCGCAGGCATGATGCCTTGTTCGCTGGTCGCGGTAAAGTTGGCAGGTTCATAGCTATTTCCGTTGTCGTTCATTGTGAACTTCACATCGACAACCGGGCTGCCTGCGCCGATTGCACCTAATTCAAGAGCGGGTCCATAAACCAATAAAGGCTTAACTGTCGACCCGATGGAACGGAAGGCTTGGGTTGCGTGATTCAGCGCCTCGACTTTATGGTCGCGGCCGCCGACAAAGCTCAGGATGCGTCCTGTGCTGTTTTCAACGGTCATACTGCCAACCTGGACCGGCAATTGCTTGGTAATTTCTTTGCCGTCTTCATCTGTCGCTTGAATGCTTAACGTCGTGCCGTAGCCGTTATAGGCATTTTTCGCTTTTTCCTGTGCATCGTACAAATCTTTGTTAATCGTCGAATGGATGCGGTAGCCGTTAGAACGCACGGCGCGATCCGCTAATATAGCATATTCTTCGTATAGTTTATCGTTTTCTGTCAGTTCTACAGGATCAATGCCATCTTGTTCCGCGAGCACATCCATGATGATGCGGTTTGCGCGACTTTGCAATTCAGCAGTGATATAAGGGTATTTTTCAAAAGAGCTCGATTCGCCTGTGCGGAAATCTTTCGTGATGTCATAGGCGACAGCTTCATTGTATTCCGCGTCAGTAATGTAATTCGTTTCTTTCATACGGAACAAGACCGTCTTCATACGGTTGATGCCGTGCTGCAGAAGCTCTTCACTTTTCAGCTTGCCGCCATCCGAAGAATAGGGCGTATAGCGGTATGGAGCTTTCGGAATGCCCGCGATGAATGCTGCCTGAGGCAGGTTCAATTCACTTGCAGGAACATTGAATAAAGCGTTTGCTGCCGTTTCGATACCAGCAATATTCGCGCCGGATGAACTTCTTCCATAAGGAATGATGTTCAGGTAAGCTTCAAGAATTTCATCTTTTTCCATGAATTTCTCCAAGCGCATGGCAAGCAAAATTTCTTTCGCTTTTCGCTCATAAGAAACTTCGTTGGTGAGTATCTGGTTTTTAATCAGTTGTTGGGTCAGCGTAGAGCCGCCCGTCTGGCTATCAGAGTTTGATACGTCTTGGAACAAGCCGCGGAAAATGGCTTTCGGGACAATGCCTTCATGTTCCGAGAAATATTCATCTTCTGTTGCTAGGACAGCGTCGATTGCGTAATCTGACACTTTATCAAGCGTTGTTTCTTTGCGTTCAAGATCTGTCTGGATGTTGCCAATATAAACTTCGTTGTCAAAATACATTTCAGATGTTTCATTGTAGCTGTAAATCTGTTGTTTCATTTCGTCCGGTGTGCGGAGCTTTTCCTCGTCCACTAACGATGCGAAATAGCCGGCACCGACCGAAGCGGCAAAAACGCCGCCCGTGATGAGAATGATGAACAGCAGAATCGCTAAATTCCAAAAGACGCCGGTGGTGATATTAAGCCCTCTATACCATTTGGTGGCGGTCCATTTATTGTAAGTTTCTTCAGATTGACTGAGAACTTTCCTGAATTTTTCTTGCACAATATTCCCCCCCTAAAATCTCGTTCCATTATAGCATATTCTCTTATTTTGGACTAAAAAGATTGACAATGTCAGAGAATAAAGTAAACTTATTTTTATATAATTTATATGAAAACGAAGAAGGGTCCGAAGTAGGGCGTGCGAACTTTGTCAAGAGAGCCGGTGGATGGTGCGAACCGGTCAAAGCGCAGCGGCTGAATTACAGGCTTGGAGTTTGCGGCTGTGCCCCGTTCGGCACATATTGAGTCGGGAGAATCGGATTCTCCAAGCTGGGTGGTACCGCGCAAATGCGCCCCTGCATGAAATATCATGCAGGGGCGTTTTTATTTTGCACAACTCTTCTTCGGCTTCATCAAGGTTGTTTTCAATGAATGGCAAGATACTGAAGTGGAAGATTAAGAGGAGGAATTAGAATGGTTAACGGATTATTGGATGATTTGAAATGGAGAGGCCTGATTTACCAGCAGACCGATGAAGAGGGGCTTGCAGAATTATTGGAAGCACAAAAAATTTCATTGTACTGCGGAGTGGATCCGACTGCCGATAGCATGCACATCGGGCATATTGTGCCGTTGCTGACGCTCCGGCGCTTCCAGTTGCACGGACATCAGCCAATCCTTTTGGTAGGCGGGGCGACAGGTATGATCGGCGATCCGTCGGGAAGAAACGAAGAGCGCCAGCTGCAAACGATGGAGCAGATTGACCAGAACGTGCAGGGCATCAAAGTCCAGATGGAACAGATTTTTGATTTTGCGTCGGACAATGGCGCAGTGATGGTCAACAACAATGATTGGATTGGCAAAATGAGCACGATTGAATTCTTGCGGGATTACGGGAAATTGATTTCCGTCAATTACATGTTGGCGAAAGATTCGGTTGCATCGCGGCTGGAAACTGGGATTTCGTTTACTGAGTTTTCCTATACATTGATCCAGGCGATTGACTTTAATCATTTATACGACAATTTTAATTGCCGCGTCCAAGTCGGCGGTTCAGACCAATGGGGCAATATTACTTCCGGCCTTGAAGTGATCCGCAAAACGCATGATGCGGAAAATACAAAAGCGTTCGGCATTACGATTCCGTTGGTGACAAAAGCGGACGGCACGAAATTCGGGAAATCCGCTGGCGGCTCTGTGTGGCTTGACTCGAAAAAGACTTCACCTTATGAATTCTACCAATTCTGGATCAACACAGCTGACTCGGATGTCATCAAATACTTGAAAATTTTCACGTTTATCAATCGTGATGAAATTCAGGAACTGGAAAAATCCGTAGAAGCGGAAGCCCATCTGCGCAAAGCCCAAATCGTGCTGGCGGAAGAAATGACTAAGCTGATCCACGGTGAACAAGCGCTTGGAGATGCAAAGCGCATCACAAAAGCATTGTTCAGCGGCGATTTAAAAGCTTTGTCAGCTCACGAAATGCGCGCTGCGTTTAAAGACGTTCCTTCAGTAGAACTTTCGAAAGAGCCGAAATCAATCGTCGATTTGATTGTCGAAGCTGGAATTTCCCCGTCAAAACGCCAAGCTCGGGAAGATGTATCCAACGGTGCGATTTCCGTCAACGGCGAGAAAGTGACAGACCTTGAATACGTCATTGATGAAAAAGACCGTCTCGAGGACGCGTTTGCGATTTTACGCAGAGGCAAGAAGAAATACCATATGGTGCAATTCAATTAAATGAACGGATTATAGAACAAGGGCGGGCCTAATCCCCTGTCCTTTTTCTTGTTTTCTGGGAACGCTGTGTTTAAAAAATAAAGCGGCGGGTAACCAAACATTAGACACAACTTTCAGGCATAAATTAATAAATCCAAATTCATAGGAGGCGTTAACACGATGTCAAGAATGGTAGGTTCATACGATTCAGAAAACGAAGCGATTCGAGCAATTGAGGATTTAAAAACACAAGGGTATCGCTCAGAAGATATTTCGGTGCTTAGCAAAGATAAAGGAGAAACCAAGCATGTTACTGAAGAAACAGGGACACATGCAGGGGAAGGCGCTGCTACTGGCGCATTAACTGGTGGAGCACTTGGAGGGCTTGGCGGCGTACTCGCCGGCATAGGCGCATTAGCGATTCCAGGCATTGGCCCAATTGTAGCAGCAGGTCCGATAGTCGCCGGTCTGACAGGAGCAGCAGCTGGTGCAGGTGTTGGAGGTTTGGCAGGCGCATTGATTGGTGCCGGCATACCGGAAGACGAAGCTAAAGAATATGAAGGCCATTTCAAGGATGGCGGTATCTTAGTCATGGTCAATGACTCAAAATCGACGATTCCAGACAGCAACGACCGAGATCGTTTTGCAGATAGCGATCGGAATTCGACGCTTTCAAGAGACAGAACAGTCATTGGAAGCGACGGTGATGTCCGACATGAACGCGGGCAAGCGTCGGACACCCATGCTGGGCACAGAAGCACTGGACGAAATGACCATGATTTATTTGATGATGAAGCACGGACCGCTGGATTGGGAAGCAACCGGGACTTGCTGGACGACAATAAACGGAGCAGCGGCTTAGGAAGTGATGAAGGTTTATTGCATGATACCGAGCGGCGCTCAGGCTCAGACAATAGTCATGACCGTGATCCCCTGATTGGCGGCGAACGCGATACCACCATCAGAGGAGATCGCGATTCCCTTCTTGATGACAGTGATAATCCATCTAAACGAGGACGTGCAGGATTGTAAATAAAAAGAAAGCCAACCCTTACAGGTTGGCTTTTTTCATAGTTGTTTTTTCTTGATAAACTGCGGTAGTTCCATATCTTCGAAAAGAAGTGGATGAATGAGCTTGCCTAAACGGATTGCGCCTTCGATTAAACGAGGGGAAGGCCGGCAATATAATTCCTCCTCCATAATATGGATTTCTTCGTAAGCCTTCATATTTTGCCAGCCTGGACGCTTGCGGACCAACTCAGGTTTAACTTTGGAAGTCATGATGCCGACCCAAGCAAGGAGAATATAATCAGGGTCCCGTTTTTCAACATCTGCCCAATCAGTCTGGATATTGGCTGACTCAATGTCGGAAAAGGTATTTCTGGCACCTGTAATTTCACTGATTTCGCTAAGCCAGTTGATATTTCCAGGAGTGAAAACAGGTTTTGGCCACCATTCCCAGTAAAGGGATGGCCGAGTTTTAGCTGCGGCTGACCGCTTTTTGATTTCTTCAATGACTTCTTGATAAGCATTATATACAGGCAAAGCATCAATGCCGCATGCTTGACCGACCGCTAGCAAATCGCTGCCAATTTCGTCGAGCGATTGCGGGTTCAGGATCAAGTGGGGGATTTTCCGCCTTATGAGTTCTTCGACATTCCTTTCCATGCCTGGCACACTGAGCGAAGCCAGAACCAAATCGGGCTTTAACGCTTGCAGTTCGTCCATCCGAATGGCAAGGTCAGGGCCAAGCCTTGGCAAAGAATCGATAGGTTTTGGCCAATCCGAGTAATCATCGACGCCAACCAGCAAATGTTCCGCGTCTAAAAAAGCGAGAAGTTCTGTGTTGCTCGGACATATTGATATGATCCGCATTGAAATGCACCTCCGGTTTGGTCCATTTTATCATATTCAGGATTTTGCGTGAAATGCTCAAGCTGCAAAGGGCATAAATTTCAGACATTCAAATGCAACTGGAAAAAGTTTAGTCCATTAATGCATGTTTAACAATAATGTATTATTATAGAGAAAAGTGTTTTGGATTGAACAGAAGGAGAGACAGCATGATTAAGAATCAGGCAATGCATGATTACATAGGTGAACGGACATGGGATTTAACTGAAAAATGGTATGAAACTCTTGATAAAAGCAAAGGCGGAGTATATGGCACGAACGATCCTGAAAAAATAACGATTCTTAAAAACCAGAATCATGAATTTCATAAACGATTTTGTTCGATGTTTTTAAAAGAAGAAAACGAATTCCATGAAAACTTCCATGAATGGATCAAGGAGATTGCGGAAGACGAGGCACATTTGAAGACGCCTCTTGTTGCAGTAATTGAAGAATTTTTTCGAACCCAATTGCAGTATTTAGAAATAATCGGGGAGTATACGGTGAAGAATCAGGATAAAGTCAATCTAGAGCAATTGAACGAATGGAATTTCGCAATCGTCAATACCATATCCAAAGTGATTGGTGAGTTCTGTTCGCAGAATACAAAAGCAGCACAATCCCGTCTTCAGCAACAACAGCAAATGATTGTGGAAATGAGCGCGCCGGTCATCTTGTTGACGAAAAATGCAGGCTTGCTGCCGTTGATCGGGGAAGTAACTTCCCACAGGGCGGCAATCATTTTTGAAAAAACCTTGGCGCAGAGCTCGAAGCACAATCTAGAAAGGCTGTTCATCGATTTATCGGGTGTGCCGGTTATTGATACGATGGTTGCTCAGCAGATTTTCCAGCTAATCAGTGGTTTGGAAATTATCGGCGTTAAAGCGGCATTGTCAGGCATCAGCCCAGTTATCGCACAGACAGCTGTCCATTTGGGCATCAAGTTCATAGACATCGAAGTTTATAACACGCTGGCTCAAGCACTAAAACAGAACCAAATTCATTTCTATAAATAAATGCTTTGCATCCAAACTTCAGCTATTCTTGCTGAGGTTTTTTTTGCATAGAAAAACCCCTTGAAACGCTTTGCCGTTTCAAGGGGTTTAAAAGCAGATATTAACGTGAGTAGTATTCAACGATCAATTGCTCGCTGATTTCAGCTGACAATTCGCTGCGTTCTGGGTAACGTACAAACGTGCCTGTTTTGCTGTCGGCATCGACTGTTACGTATTCAGGAACGAAGTTGCTTACTTCGATTGCTTCATTAACTACATCAAGGTTGTTTGATTTTTCACGGAAAGCGATCGTTTGTCCTGGTTTAACGCTGAATGACGGAATGTCAACGCGTTTGCCATCAACAAGGATGTGGCCGTGGTTTACAATTTGACGAGCTTGGCGGCGAGTGCGCGCAAGACCTAAACGGTAGACAACGTTATCAAGGCGAGCTTCAAGCAAGATCATGAAGTTTTCACCGTGTTTACCAGGCATTTTGCCTGCTTTGTTGAATAGAGTTTTGAATTGGCGTTCGTTTACACCAAACATGAAACGAAGTTTTTGTTTTTCTTGAAGTTGCAAACCGTACTCAGAAACTTTTCTGCGTTGGTTAGCACCGTGTTGACCTGGTGCGTAAGGGCGTTTTTCTAATTCTTTACCTGTTCCGCTAAGAGATACTCCTAGACGGCGTGACAGTTTCCATGCTGGACCTGTATAACGAGACATATATGTCTCCTCCTCTGTTTTTGGTTTTTGAAGTAAAATAAAAACCAGATGCATTCATGCTGTAAGCCATTTTATATTCTTGTACCTTCGCTCGGCAGCCAAGAGTTACGCGATACACCTTCTATAAAGTAAGGAATAAAATGGACAGACACGCACATACAACTGCTGCGATTATTTTACACAAATTCTAGTATAACCGGACCGCGCTCTATAAGTCAATGGCAAAGGAAAGCTTTCTTCATGACAGCTGTACTAATGACGTGTATCAGACTGTCCAGGCCGCTTCCGTCAAAGGAAAAGCGCGCTTTCCTTTTTTTGCAATTCACGGTAAAATGAAAATAAGACAAAATGTAAGCGCTTTCTATTTAAACTAAGGGGTGTTTTAACATGAGAAAATCATCTATGAACATGGAAACTGCTATTATCCACAGTGGTTATGATAGCCAGCTCCACCACGATAGCTTGGCAACGCCGCTTTATCAGACATCGACGTTTTCTTTTGCGACAGCGGAAGAGGGCGAAGAGCGCTTTGCCGGAACGTGCGGAGGCAATATTTATTCACGCTTAGGCAATCCGACAGTGCGGGTTCTTGAAGAACGCATGGCCGCCATTGAGTTCGGAGGAGGAGCGTTGGCCTTCGGATCAGGGATGGCCGCTGTCAGTGCGATCCTGATTCACCTGACGAAGGCTGGGGATCATGTCCTTTGTTCACGAGGCATCTATGGCTGCACGTTCGGACTTCTGGAAATGCTGGAAGAAAAATACGCCATTGGCCATAATTTGGTCAGCATGACGACAGAAGAGGAAATCGAAAAAGCATTGCGCCCGGAAACCGTTTGCATCTATGTAGAGACGCCGATCAACCCAACGATGGAGATTGTTAATCTTGATGCGGTTATCGCTGTAGCCAATAAACATGGTTTGCGAGTAGTGGTGGACAATACGTTCAGTTCGCCGTATCTTCAAAATCCGTTGAAAATGGGGGCGGATTTTGTTCTGCACAGTGCGACTAAATACTTGAACGGCCATGGGGATGTGGTCGGCGGTGTTTTGGTCGGCAAGAATGCAGAAGAAATGCAAACGATCCGTTTTACAGTTCAAAAGGATATCGGTGCCATCATGTCGCCTTTCGATGCATGGCTCTTGCTGCGCGGCATGAAAACTTTGCATGTGCGCATGGACCGCCATATCTCGAATGCCAAAAAAGTGCTGGAGTTCCTGAAGCAGGAACCCCTGGTAACAAAAATCCTTTACCCGCATGACGAGAATCACCCACAATTTGATATTGCGAAACGCCAGATGCGCGATGGAGGCGGCTTGATATCATTTGAGATCGAAGGTGGCAAAAAAGAAGCGCAGACGTTCATGAATGCGTTGTCAATGATAAAAATCGCAGTGAGCCTCGGAGATCCGGAAACGCTGATCCAGCACCCGGCTTCCATGACGCATCAAATTGTACCGGAAGTAAACCGTCAAGCGATGGGTATCTCCGAATCCTTAATGAGGCTGTCCATCGGATTAGAACACACCGACGATTTGATAACAGATCTGGCTGCAGCTTTCGAAGCGGTCAAACCGAATTTGCAGGAAGCTTAGAAAACAAGAGAGCCTCCGAATCATTTCCATGATTCGGGGGCTCTCTTAAATGTAAGGATTAAAGATGCTTAATCAGTGTTTTAGCAAATTGCTCAAGTCCTGCTTGGTCATCTAACGTAAAGCGGCTGAGTTCTGGGCTGTCGATATCAAGGACGCCGATCACTTCACCGTTTTTAATTAATGGTACAACGATTTCTGAACGGGAAGCCGCATCGCAAGCAATGTGTCCTGGGAAGGCGTGGACGTCTTCGACGAGCATTGTTTTCTTTTCAGAAACAGCAGTGCCGCATACGCCTCGGCCAACCTTGATGCGCACACATGCTGGCAAGCCTTGGAATGGGCCAAGCACAAGTTCGCCTTCTTCCATTAAATAAAATCCGACCCAGTTGATGTTGTCTAAAAATTGGTTTAGTAAAGCGGATGCATTGCTTAAGTTGGCGATAGCATTCGATTCGCCTTCGAGCAAGGCATCCAATTGTTTGCCGAGCATCGCGTATTGGCTCGCGCGCGTGCCGCTATAATCTGTTTGAGTAAACATAAAAGACCCTCGTTTCGTTTGTGGATTTATCTATTATAGATTCTGTCATAGCCTTGATGCAAGCCTTTGACGCTGTGGGCGTCGGAACCGAACACCAGTGGTATGCCGAGTGATTCGGCATAAAGGATCCATTTTTTCGGAGGGTAGGGCTCCAGGCAGTCCGGTTTGAAATAACCGGCGCTGTTGACATCAAGCTCTGCGCCGGCTTCAGCGATTTTGTCGATGATCCCTTTGATGCGCAATTCGTCGTCGATGTTCGCGCCATGGGCCAGCTGAAATTTATGCGCCAGCGTTGGATGTCCGATGCGCTTCGGTTTGAATTCGCCGAGGTCAGCAGCAATCGATGCTTCAACGGTATCATAGTAGATGCCGTACGCCGCTTCGACAGAACCCGCTGCAGCCGCAAACTCCATAAAAACATCCGGTGAATAATCCATGCAGAAATAGCGGAGCCCCGATTTGACGAAATGAACAGACAAAATCGAATCATCCAGCCGCGGTCCGATTTCATTTAAAAAAGTGCGCGTTTCCTCTTCAAAGCCTTGGACAAAATCGACTTCCAGCCCAACCCGGATCCGGATATCATTTTTATATGCATCTTTTACGGCTTCAACGGCGTCAAAGTAACGGGCGAATGTCTCAACGCTCATTCCGCTGTCTTTCAACGGTGTCGTATCTGTAAAAGATGGGGGGAGGGGAGCGTGTTCGGTGAATGAGATGTCCAGGAAACCTGAAGTTATCGCTTTTTCAATATAAGATTCCAATGCGTCAGCAGTGCCATGTGGACAAAAGGGGGTATGAATATGGCCGTCTCTTTTCATAGGAAAAACCAACTTTCTTTAGAGAATAAAAATATTTTATCATTTCTTCTAATTTCACAAACAAAACAATAGAATACATGTTAAAATAGTAGAATCATGAAATGCATTTATATAGAAGTGGAAATGGATTTTGGAACAGGGGGCTATTTGGCTTATGATGAAGTATATCATCATTGCGGTCATCATTCTAATAGCGGTAATTATCGTCGGATTCATGTTTCGAAAGAAGCACAACGCGGAAATTGAACGCTTGGAACAGTTAAAACTGCAAATACAAAACAAACCGATACTCGAAGAACTGACGAAAGTGAAACAATTGAACATGAATGGCCAGACGGAAGAGATGTTCGAACGCTGGCGCGCTGTCTGGACGGAAATCATGGACTTACATATTCCGAAAATCGACGCATCGTTGTTCGACGCAGAAGATGCGATTGACCGTTTCAATTTCGGAAAAGCATCATCGATTGAACACGACATCGAAGTCCGAATTGAAAAAGTGGACCAGCAGATGAACGAAATCCTTTTGGAATTGAGCGACTTGATCGGCAGTGAAGAAAAGAACCGCAGCGAAATGGACTTGATGAAAGACCAATACCGCCAAGCGCGTAAAACCTTATTGGCGCACCAGCATTCGTATGGTGCAGCGGCCGGACCTCTAGAGAAGAAACTTGAATCGTTCACGCCGCTGTTCAGTGAGTACGATAACTTGACAGAAGAAGGAAATTACCTTGAAGCCCGGGAAACGGTTATGGGCTTGGCAGATGAAGGGGAATACGTATTCTCGCTTATCGACAACATCCCGCCATTGTTGGCAGATGTACAGTCGAAAATACCGGCTTCGATCCAAGAATTGCGGAGCGGGCAGCGTGAAATGGAATCACAATCGTATTATTTGAACCACCTCGAATTGACTGGGCAATTGGATGCGATGGAGCAGGAATTGGGCGTTATGAAACGAGAGATTGCCGAGTTGAAAATCGCTGAAACGACTGTGAAAGCAGAAGCGATGAAAGTCCGCATCGATTCATTTTATGAGCTTCTTGAAAAAGAAGTAGAGGCGAAGCATTTCGTTGACCAATACAAAGTAGCAACCGGCAGACAATTGGATACGGTGTCAAGTGAGACACGCGATACGTATGATGAATGCGCAGTCGTGCAGCAGAGCTACAAGATTTCCGAAAGCGACGCCGCGATTCCGCGTGCATGCCTTGATAAATTGGAAGAGCTCCAACGCCGTTTCGATTTGCTTCAATCACGCACTGAAGAAGAGCAGGCAGCCTATTCCAGCCTGGAAGAAGAATTGATGAATATCCGCAAAGAGCTTACTGAAGTCCATATTGCCCAAAGCGGATTGGCCGGATCTATGAAAAACTTGCGAATTGATGAAAACGAAGCACGCAAAAAATTGGAACATCTCAAGCGCCAACTGCAAGAGACGGACCGCATGCTGCATAAAGCGAACACTCCGGGGATTCCGGAAGAGATGGATGTTCGCCTAGAAGAAGCGGAAGAGCATTTATTCGTCGCTATGCAAGGTTTGCAGGAAGTGCCGCTTAATATGAAACTGGTCGACAGTTACTTGACGAAAGCCGAGAAATGCATCGACGAAGTCGAAGAAAAAGCAAATGAAATGGTTGAAAATGTGCTGTTGGTTGAGCGCATTATCCAGTACGGCAACCGTTACAGAAAAACGAATCCGCAGATGAACGCCAAGTTGATGGAAGCTGAAGAGTCTTTCCGCCAGCTCCGGTATTCAAAAGCGTTGGAAGAAGCGGCTACAGCAGTTGAAAATTTTGAGCCAGGGTCGATGAAACGAATCGAAGTACTGGTGAAAGAAGATGCTTGGCGCGTATAAAATGAGAAAACCACCAGCCGACGCGCTGGTGGTTTTCTTTTCGGAGGAGTTTAAAATGATTTACCTGGACAATAGCGCAACGACAAAACCGAAAACAGAAATCCTCGAGACATTTGTAAAAGTAAATGAAAACTATTACGCCAATCCAGCTTCCATCCATCTGATGGGAAACCAAGCGGAAGATTTATTGGAAGGCGCAAGGGCGCAAATCGCGGATCTGTTGGGGATGGAAAAAATCATCTTCACGTCTGGCGGCACTGAAGCCAACAATTTGGCGTTGCAGGGCGTTGCAGAAGCGGCCAAAGCACGCGGAATGCATTTGATTACCGCGGCCTCGGAACATTCATCCGTTTTGAAAACGATGGATGCACTGGAAAAGCGCGGTTTTGAAATTACCCGCTTGCCGGTCGGCCGGTTGGGCGAAATCGATTTGTCTGAGTTGAAGAAGGCTTTGCGAAATGATACGGTTTTGGTTAGCTTGATGCATGTCAATAACGAAATCGGAGCCGTACATCCTATTGCGGAAGTGAAAAAACTATTAGCGGGTACCCGGACCTTATTGCATTGCGACGCGGTTCAGAGTGTTGGGAAAGTGCCGATAGACCGGCAAAACATGCCAGACTTGCTGACGATTTCAGGGCATAAGATCCATGGCCTGAAGGGCAGCGGGGTTTTAGCCTATAATAAAGGAGTGGAAATGGTGCCTGTCCAGTACGGCGGAGGCCACGAATTCGGCCTGCGGAGCGGCACAGTTTCTGTCGCAGATGCCGTGGCTCTTGCAAAAGCCCTGCGGCTTGCAGAGCCGCGGCCGGAGTTCGCCATATGGAATCAACAAGTGCGCGATTTTCTCTCCGTCTTTAATGGCGTGAAAGTCGTCAGCCCTAAAGCTGCGGCGCCGCATATCCTTGCGATCGCTTGCAAGGGCATCAAAGGCGAAGTTTTAGTCTCCGGTTTACAGCAGCAATCTGTTATTGTTTCAACATCGAGCGCATGCTCTTCAAAAAGCACGGCTGCGAGCCACGTCATCGATGCGATCGGCTTGCCGAGAGAATTCAAAGATGGCGTTATCCGCATCAGCTTTGGTGCATTCACTACAGCTGAAGATATAGCATCATTCCAAAAAGCGTTTGCACATGTTTACGCGATCATTAAAGGAGCCTGACCATCATGAAAACAAATCAAATCCTCGTGCGCTACGGCGAGTTATCCACCAAAGGAAAAAATAGAAGTTCATTTATCGGCCGTCTGCGCGACAACGTCAGGCAGACATTTTCGGATCTTCCAGGCGTACGTGTCAAAGCTGAGCGCGACCGGATGTTCATTTATTCGGACAGCGAAGCGGAAATTGCGCAAGTCCAGTCCCGCCTGCAGAAAGTTTTTGGAATCCAGTCGTTCAGTCCGGTAACCGAGTGCGAGTTGAATCTTGAATCAATGAAGAATGCGGCTATGACCGTGATGGAGAAAACGGACCGTGCTGGGAAAAGTTTTAAAGTGTCGGTGAAGCGCCCATACAAAGCATTTCCACATGAAAAACCCGAAATTGTTCAGACAATCGGTTCCCAGGTACTGCGGAATTTCCCGGACCTGACTGTGCAGATGAAAAATCCCGACATCGAGTTGAAGATTGAAGTGCGCGCTGAAGGCGCGTTCATGATGGCTGAAACATTTGCAGGAGCGGGAGGTTTGCCTGTCGGAGCATCCGGCAAGGCCTTGCTGCTGCTGTCAGGCGGCATCGACAGCCCAGTAGCAGGCTACCATATGCTGAAGCGCGGCGTGCGTCTGGAACTGATTCATTTTTTTAGCCCGCCATTCACGAATGAGCGCGCCAAACAGAAGGTGTTTGACCTGGCGGAGAAGTTGAGCCAGTTCGGCTCTTCTGTCAGATTGCACGTCATTCCGTTCACGGCGCTCCAGCAGGAAGTCCATAAGCAAGTGCCGGACAACATCACGATGACTTCGACGCGCCGGATGATGATGCGCATTGCTGATTTAGTGCGGGAAGACACCGGATGCCAAGCGATCATCACGGGCGACAGCCTTGGCCAAGTCGCTAGCCAGACGCTCGAGTCGCTTGCAGCCATCAATGCGGTGACCCATACGCCTGTGCTGCGCCCGCTCATTGCGGTGGACAAACTTGATATTATTGAGACAGCCCAGAAAATCGATACCTATGACATTTCCATCCGCCCGTTTGAAGATTGCTGCACGATTTTCACCCCGGCAAATCCGAAAACAAAGCCTAAGCTCGAGAAAGTCGAGTATTATGAGAAATTCGTGTCGTTTGACGCCCTTATCCAAGAAGCGGTGGAAAACCGGGAAATCATTAAATTTCCGCGTCCTAAAAAAGCCGTTTACGATGATTTATTGTAAATTTGAATTGGTAAGATTTAGATAGAAATTCGCAAATCGAAAAGCAGATTGCCTAACTGGGCAGTTTGCTTTTTTAAGGAGTATTTTGAATACTGGGAATTTTACGGTATACTTTAAAAGAAGAACTTACTATAAGCCAAGGGGGAATAATAATATGGATCGAAATGAACTCGTAGCACCTGAATCTTATAATCTGACAGAAGAAATTGAAAATTTCGCAACAGGCGATGGCAAGATGGCCATTATTTGGGAGAACGACAAAGGGGAAACACAGGAACTTACATATGATGAACTGATTGCGCGCGCCAATAAAGCGGCAAACAGTTTTGAAAAAGCAGGGCTGAAAAAAGGGGATATCGTACTGATCATGGTACCGCGCTTGATCGAAGCATACGTTGCCTATATAGGGGCATTGAAAGCTGGTTTGGCTGTTATACCTAGTTCGGAGATGCTGCGCGCTAAAGACATTTCCTATCGATTAAACCACAGCGACGCCAAAGCGGTGATTGCATATGAACCATTCATGGACCAATTTGCGGACGTGGCGGAAATGGATCAAGTCAAGAAATTCATTATTGGCAAGTCGGACAATACATGGATTTCGTTAACGGAGGAAATGGAAATCGCTTCCAGCGTTTATAAAGCAGCGGACACGCGCAAAGACGATATGGCGTTCTTATCTTATACTTCCGGAACGACGGGCAATCCAAAAGGCGCAGTCCACAGCCATGGCTGGGCATATGCCCACCTGCGGACATCAGCTGAGCATTGGCTAGGCGCAAGAGAAGGCGATCTCGTTTGGGCGACGGCAAGCCCAGGTTGGCAAAAATGGATTTGGAGCCCCTTCCTTGCAACGCTTGGAAGCGGAGCGACAGGATTTGTCTACAACGGCAAATTCGATCCGGAAGCCTACCTGCAGATTATAGAGCGCCGCAAAATCAATGTCCTTTGCTGTACGCCAACCGAATACCGTTTGATGGCAAAGCAGAAAAACTTAGCATCTTTCGATTTATCTTCGCTTCACAGCGCTGTTTCAGCTGGCGAACCGCTGAATGCGGAAGTCATTAACGTCTTCAAGAATAATTTTAACTTGGAAGTGCGGGATGGCTATGGACAGACAGAAAACACGTTGCTTGTCGGCGTGATGAAAGGGATGGAAACGCGCATCGGCTCGATGGGCAAACCGACGCCTGGCAACCGCGTTGAAATCATCAACGAATTCGGCGAACCCGCACCGGCCGGAGAAGTAGGCGATATCGCTGTACACGTCGACACGCCAGCATTGTTCAAAGGCTATTTTAAAGACGATGAGCGCACGAAAATGCAATTCCGCGGCGATTATTACGTCACGGGCGACAAGGCTTCCAAAGATGATGACGGCTATTTCTGGTTCGAAGGGCGAGGCGATGACATCATCATCTCTTCTGGCTACACAATCGGGCCGTTTGAAGTAGAAGACGCGCTGGTCAAGCATCCGGCAGTACAGGAATGTGCAGTAGTCGGCGCGCCAGACGAAATCCGCGGCACCATCGTAAAAGCATTCGTCGTGCTAGTCCCAGACAGCGAACCATCCGATGAGCTGATCAAGGAACTGCAAAACCACGTGAAAGAGCTGACTGCACCGTATAAATATCCGCGTGCCATCGAGTTCTTGTCCGAACTCCCAAAAACAGCATCCGGCAAAATCCGCCGTGTCGAATTACGTCAGAAAGAAATGAATAAATAAGAAGTGGAAGGACTGTCGAGAAATTTCGATAGTCCTTTTCATTTCGCTTCAGCGCACTTTCATGTCCCGAAGCTAGCGCAGCGATGCAGAGACAGAGACAGAGACAGAGACAGAGACAGAGACAGGGACAGAGGCAGGAGCATTTGTTTTAGCGGGTCTGTTTTATGGAATATCGGCAAATGAACAGCATGTCAACGAGCTTTCTTAATATATTAAACAGCCGATCCATTAGGCTGATTTTTCTTTTGTTTACTTTGCCTATGGGCAGGCATATAATTAGGCTGATATTTCGAGAAACAAAATAATAGAAAGACTGGTGAATTTTCAATGATGGCAGATGAGAAAAAAGGAATTCTTTATACAATGCTGACGTACACGATTTGGGGATTTCTGCCGATTTACTGGAAGCTGCTGGATCATGTTTCGAGTGATGAAATTCTGGCGTCGCGCATAGTCTGGTCGCTGATCCTGACAGTGGCGTTCATCTTCTTGCTGCAAGGCCGAAAAATGCTGCTCAGCGATTTGAAAGATTTATGGAAATCTAAGAAGAAGTTTTTTACGTTGATGCTCGCTTCTTATCTGATTACGTTAAACTGGTTCCTGTATATTTTCGCAGTGACCAATGACCGGATTGTGGAAACAAGCTTGGGCTATTACATCAATCCGCTCGTGTCGATGCTGCTCGGTGTGATTTTCCTGAAAGAGAAATTGTCACCGGCGATAAAGTTCGCTTTTGTGCTGGCGGCGGCCGGGGTGGCCATTTTAACGGTTTCCTACGGCACTTTGCCGTGGCTGGCGTTCGGGATGGCATTCAGTTTTGCGTTTTATGGGCTGATCAAAAAAACGATAAAGCTGAACGCTTTGCGCGGGCTTGCGCTTGAAACGCTATTCGTCATGCCGGCTGCGTTGGCTTATTACGTTTACCTGTTCGCTGCAGGAGAAGCATCGTTTCTCCATAGCGGCTCGACAACGGACCTCCTCTTAGTGATCAGCGGTGCTGCAACTGCGCTGCCGCTATTCCTATTTGCGACAGGAGCTCCGCTGATTCCGCTTTACATGGTCGGCTTCCTGCAGTATATTGCCCCGACGCTGATGTTGATTCTTGGGGTGCTGGTATACGGCGAAGAATTCAACCGCATCAATGTGATTTCATTTTCATTCGTCTGGGTGGCGCTGGCGATTTTCACGGCTTCAAAAGTGATCGAAGCGAGAAGTGTCCGAAAAGGCCGGCTGAATTCACAGCATTGAGCCCAAGCCGACACTTTAAATGAAACATTTGAATGGGTTCGACCGTATAATAGAAGAGACATCCAAAGGAGGGAATGAGCATTTATGAACACTAAAAGATGGATAGCGATTGTCGCGGCAGTTGCTTTACTGGGAATTTCGATTGTCATCAATTTGGCATTTGCCCTTTTCCAAAACAGTTTCGGCAGCGGGGTCGATGAGTTGATAGGCGCAAGCGATACTGGATTTTCGGAGAACGTGATCGAAGCAGGTGATATTAACAAACGAATCGCAGTCATGAACGTAGACGGCGTCATCCAGGACACAGGGGAAGCAGCGTCGCTGTTCGGGGCTGCCGGCTATAATCACCAAGCGTTCATGGAACAATTGGAACAAGTGGGTGAAGACGATTCGGTCAAAGCAGTCGTCTTGAAAGTGAATTCTCCTGGCGGCGGAGTAGTTGAGTCCGCTGAAATCTACGACAAGATTAAAGAAATCCAAGAAAGCACAGAAAAGCCGATTTACGTATCGATGGGCGCAACAGCTGCATCTGGCGGGTATTACATTTCAGCGCCTGCAGACAAGATTTTTGTCAGCCCGGAAACCTTAACGGGTTCATTGGGTGTTATTATGCAAAGCGTCAATTATGGTGAGTTAGCAGAACGCTACGGCGTTGATTTCGTTACCATCAAATCCGGGCCATACAAAGATATCATGAGCCCGACACGCGATATGACAGCGGAAGAAGAAGCAATCCTGCAGGAAATGCTGAATGATTCTTATGAAAGCTTTGTCAACGTCATTGCTGAAGGACGCGAAATGACGGAAGCGCAAGTAAAAGCAGTCGCTGATGGCCGCATCATGAACGGACGGCAGGCAGTAGAAGCCAATTTGGCGGATGATTTCGGATATGATGAAGATGTCATTGCTGCACTCCAGGAAGATTTTGATCTGGCAGGGGCGGAAGTATTTGAATACGGCGCAGAGCAAGGATTGGGCTCACTCTTTTCAATGAAAGTGAATTCGCTGTTCGGAGCTGATATGGAATCGCAAATGATTGCAAAATTGCTGACAGATCACAGTGCTCCGCGCATGATGTATCTTTACGGTGAAAAATAAGGAGGGACGATGAATATGGCGGACCAAGTTAACGGGACAATTGCTGCAGCCGGAACGGCGCCGCGTCCCGAACGGGAATACGAAGAAGTTCTGTATTATGAACACATGCCGGCTGGTTTCTGGGTCCGATTCTGGGCGTACCTGATCGACTTGATCGTAGTGGCTTCCGCTTCCTCGATTCTGGTAAAACCCATTTTTCTGTTGATAGGTGCGGAAACCGCATCTTCTGTGTGGTATGCACCGTATGCCATTGTGACCGCGATTATTTTCTACGGCTATTTTGTG
This sequence comes from Planococcus sp. TJ-301, assembly GCF_058268475.1. Lineage (NCBI taxonomy): Bacteria > Bacillati > Bacillota > Bacilli > Caryophanales > Caryophanaceae > Planococcus > Planococcus sp. TJ-301. The sequence continues at coordinate 76,987 of NZ_JBZDOH010000001.1, forward strand.
CTGATGACGAAGTTTTTCAGTCAGACAGTCGGCAAGATGATCATGGGATTGCGGGTCATTTCGTTGGCGGATGATAAACTGACATGGGGTACCTTGTTATTTCGGGAATGGATCGGCCGTTTTATCTCAGCGACCATCCTGCCGCTTTACTGGCTTGTCGGTTTTACAAGGCTTAAGCAAGGCGTGCATGACTTTATCGCAGATACCACGGTTATCCACGAAAGCTCGTACCGTAAGCGAAAATTGTTTCAAAAGGCTTCCGCTGAACGGTCTGAGTTGCAAGACGCCTAAGCGTTCTAGTAAGATAGAGGTACACTGAAAGGGAGGCGTTTTGATGGTACAAGTTACGTTTAAGAACAATCCGGTCACATTGCCGGGAAATGAAGTCAAAGTCGGAGATCAAGCTCCAAACTTTACGGTTCTTGGAAATGATCTGAGCCCGGTCACATTGCAGGATTCTGCTGGTAAAGTACGGTTGATCAGTGTTGTGCCTTCGCTTGACACAGGAGTTTGCTCAGACCAGACCAAACGGTTTAGCGAAGAAGCTGCTTCACTTGGCGAAAACGTAGAAGTATTAACGATTTCGGCAGATTTGCCGTTCGCCCAAAAACGGTGGACTGAAATCAATGGCGTGGATTCGATTACAACTTTATCGGATCATCGGGACTTGGATTTCGGACAAGCATACGGCACCACTATGAAGGAGCTGCGCTTGCTTGCGCGTTCAATTTTCGTTATCGATGCGAATGATAAAGTGGCTTATGTGGAATATGTCCCAGAAGGCACAGACCATCCGGATTATGACAAAGCGCTTGAAGCAGTCAAAAACCTTACAAACTAAAACAGAAACCCACTCTTAATCGAGTGGGTTTCCTTATTGAGGACGGAGAAACAAATGAATTCATCTATGGAACAAGTATTTAATTTTATCGACCAGCACGCGACAGCGTATCAAAAAGAACAGGATCTCCCTTATCTCGAGAGCTTGCTGGAAACGACGGAAAGCTGGCTTGATGGCCATATTCAGCCAGCGGCGGAGGCGGGCAAGGAAGATATCCGTAAAGCGATTCAATTGGCTGTGTTGAAGGGCATGAAAGAGCATGTGCAGCCGCATCACCAAATGACGCCGGACGCGCTTGGCTTACTGGTCGGCTATCTTGTTGAATTGTTTGTAAAGCAGGAGAAGTTCACGCTGATGGACCCTGCGCTCGGCACAGGAAACCTTATGCTGACAATCATGAATTACCTTGATGGCCGCATTACAGGAACGGGCGTCGAAATTGACGACTTGCTGATCCGCTTGGCCGCCTCGGCCGCTGATCTTGTCGAGCAGCCTGTTACTTTCTACCGCCAAGACGCACTTCAGCCGCTATTGATCGACCCCGTCGATGCAGTAGTATCCGATTTGCCGGTAGGCTATTACCCGGATGAAGAAATAGCTGCTCTTTTTGAATTAAAAGCAGAAGAAGGCATGTCTTATGCGCATCATTTGTTTATCGAACAAGCGATGAAACATACCGTCGATGGCGGCTATTTGTTTTTTGTTGTGCCAAAAGCGCTGTTTGAATCGCCGCAAGCCGGAGAGCTCCATGCATTCCTGAAAAAGACCGCTTATATCCAGTCAGTGATGGAATTACCGGACACCCTGTTTAAAAACTCGGCGCACGCAAAAGGCATCTTAGTTCTTCAAAAGAAAAAAGAAGGTATCAAAGCACCGAAAGAAGTGCTGCTCGCCCGCGTGCCGAATATGTCGAATCCGACAACGATGTCGAAATTCTTCTCCCAAGTGAGCACATGGTTTAAAGAAAACAAACAATAAAATGGCCGAATTGTGTTATAATGGAAGTCATAAAACACCCACAAGTAATAAGTAGAAGAAAAGAGGGATGATCATGACTGAAACAAACGAAACACCAAAAAAAGTGAGTTTGCAAGAAGCGGTAAAACGCCAGCTGGAAGCGAAGAAAAACCAAGCAGCAAACAGTAAAGGCGGCAACAGTGCTTCAAAAGAAGCGAAAAAACTGAAAAGCCAACAAACGAAAAAAGTCAGCAACACACGCCGCAAAATGGGCGTGTAATGAGCAAGCCCGGCCCTGTGCCGGGCTTTTTTATTTGCATTTCTAGCAGCTAACCGGAAGTTTGAAGAACGGCTGGCATCTATTGGAAAGAAATTGTAAACTGGAGACGAAGAACTTTTACATAACAGGAGGAATTGGATATGACGGTAATCGGTCTAGTAAGGCACGGCATCACGGAATGGAATTTAGCGGGCATCGCTCAAGGCAGCTCGGATGTTTCATTGAACGACACTGGAAAGAGCCAGGCGGCTGCGCTAGCAAACCGGCTGGCATCAGATGGGCCATGGGATATGATCGTGTCAAGCGATTTGGCGCGCGCAAAAGAGACTGCGGAAATCATTTCGGAAAAACTGATGCTGCCGATCAGTTTTTTCGATACGCGGCTCCGTGAAATGTCCGGCGGTGAAATCGAAGGGACGACTGAAACGCAGCGCTTGGAGAAATGGGGCGCAGATTGGCGGAAGCTGGATTTGGGGATGGAGACATCTGACAGTGTCGCCCAACGCAGCATGGAAGCGGTAGACAGCATCTTAACAAAGTTTGAAGGCAAACGCGTGCTGGTGGTCAGCCATGGTGCTTTGATCGGCATCACGCTCCGCAGAATGCTGCCCGAGCGATTCGGAAAAACAGATTTGCAAAACACCTCAATCACTATGCTTGAACATAACGGCAGCGAATGGGACTGCAGCTTGTACAATTGCGTAAAACATTTGGAAACTGCAGGAATCAGAGACTAGCCTCTAAAATCTTATTATCCAGGCGCAAGCCTGAATTCGATTTGTTAAGGAGCTGATTGCATGGCGGATAACCAGTTATTCGACCGGGAAAGCCTGCGTGCGGATTGTTCCAGCTGTGCAGGATTATGCTGCACAGCGCTGGCTTTTTCGGCTTCAACCGATTTCGCTTACGACAAAGCAGCAGGGGAGCCATGCAAGAACCTGCAGCAAGATTTCCGGTGCAGCATCCACGATAAGCTTCTGCGATCCGGCTTTAAAGGCTGTGCTGCATTTGATTGCTATGGCGCAGGGCAGCAAGTGACCCAACAGACATTCGAAGGAAAAGACTGGATAAACCAGCCGGAAATTGCACAAAAGATGTTCCGTACTTTGCCAGTGATGATTGAGCTGCATGAAATGCTTTGGTATTTAATAGATGCCATGGAAATGGCTTGTCCGGAATTATTGCGCCGGGATCTGGAACGGCAATTCGCTGAAATAAGGCAGCTGTCTGAATTGGCAGCGGATGATCTTATAGCACTCGATACCGCTGCGCTCCGCAATACGGTCCGGCCCCTATTGGCGCAAGCCGGAAAGCATATGCAAAAAGCTTCGAGAAAAAGCAAAGCCCACAAGGATTTTCGCGGCAAAGAGTTGATGGGCGCAGAGTTTAAAGGAGCAAATTTGGTGAATGCCGATTTCACGGGCGCTTACTTAATAGCGGCAAATTGCCGGATGGCCGATTTCAGCAAAGCCAATTTTCTTGGCGCAGATTTGCGTGATGCCGATATAAGCGGCGCTGATTTAACCGACAGCCTTTTTTTAGCTCAAAACCAGGCCAATGCTGCAATTGGAGACAGCCGGACAAAGCTGCCGGCACATATTAACAGACCGTCCCATTGGGCAAAGGGCCAAAGAAATTTCTAAAAGAAAGCGGGAACGATATGCTGCCACAGGAAATTGCAGTTCAAAAAATCACAGACAGCCTGCGCAAAGACCGGAGGGTTAAGGCGATATTCCTTAAAGGATCGATGGGCAGAAATGAGTATGATGAGCATTCGGATATCGACTTATACTGTCTCGTGGATAAAGAAGACGAAAAGGAATTCTTGAGCAATCGTTTAATGCATCTGCAAGCTTACCGCCCTGTCACTTTTCAGGATGATATCTTCATCGTTGCGCCGCAGCTGATCGCAGTATTCGATAATTTTCTCCATATCGACTTGTTCACTGTAACAACGGAAACATTTTCTGGGAAAGACTATTTCAAAGTTCTCCATGACCCAGAAGACAGGCTCACCGCGTTCATCGACACACAAGGACTGGAACTCAGCAGGAGTGAGTTTCGCGATCACGTCAATGACGTTGCCTGGTTTTTATTCCAGTATAAAAAAGCATCTTCCCGAGGCAATGGCATTTGGTCTGTCAAAATGCTGGCGAATGCTGCGGAACATTTGGCTCGGGTGCTGCTCTTTAAATACGCACCCCAAAGAGCACAATTAGGGCTGAAATCGTTGCAGCATTCTTTGCCAACAGACCTCTTTGGGCAAGTAGAAGAGATTTTTGAGGCTATGACACCTGTACGCCATGCGGAATCGGTTGCAGCCATGAGCCGGCTGGTCAAGAAAGAATTGCCGTGGATAAAAGAGCATTTGGCAGACGGGGCGCATATTGAAAGACTGCTGCAGAGCATGCTGGACCTTTACGCGAGGGAAGAAAACGGAGTGCAAAATCTCATTAGCAATAAAAAGGGTGAGTAAAGGGCTTAATAAAAAAGCTGATTTCACAACTGTTCAAAAGAGCAGCGGAATCAGCTTTTTTTATTTTTCTAGTAAAGTTTTGAAGTAAAGGTTACATAATATGATTATTATTGGGTTTTGGCCGCACCCACAATTTTGAAAAGTCGACATAGCCGAAATGCGAAATTTTGACGTTCATCAATTCCGCTGAAAAAGGGATTTGTCGTTTTCCGTAATACAGGGGGACCATTATGGAGTACTCAACTAAATTTGTTTCGAATTCAAGATTCAAGGAATGCCAGTCACTAAAAGGGACCGTGCAGTACTGCGAAAGAAGCTGTTCCAGCTTTCGCTGGGTCGGAATGATCGGGCGGAGAGGAGAAAGGCCGTTGACCAAAAAATAAAAAAAGGAAAAATCCTGGTTCATTTCAAAAACTTCTCCGTGTATATACAGGTCGGCCTCCTGCTCAAGGCCATTATCGTGCATATAATCTTCAAACGGCATTAAAACCAATTCTACAGGAATGCCTTCTTGTTCCAAAACGGCTTTCAGCCAATTGGCTGTGTCTTCGAGATAACCGGTAGTTTTGAGGATGATTGGCCTTTCAAAATGTGGCAGCGGCACATACTGTGGAACAAAGTTTTGGCCATATCCGATCAAAAGCCCTTCGTCATTCGGCAAAATCCGCGGATCAACTTCATTGATTGCTGGCCGATGTTTCGCAATGGCGTAATGGATAAAGTCCCGCACTTCTTTGCGGCGGATCGGCGAATCACGAAAACTGTTCATAAAGACTACGCCGACGCCTGAATCGCTTTCAACCAAAAAGGTCTTCTCGGTTTCACTGGTTTCCGATGACCGGTATGTAATATCGATATCTTTTGGGACTTGAACAAATTCAATTTCATCCAGCAGTGGACGTTCTCCATAATAATCTTCGAAAGCCCTTAACACAGTCTTCAGCTCATGGCTGTCGTCTACATAGAAGCTTCCGCTGCCGTATAAATTGCCTTTGGATTCTTTAAAAATGCTGGAGTTCATCATGCCGAGCATGTGCAGGCAATAACTGCAGCCCCCAGGAAAGTGCAAATCGACAATGAGCGGGGCAGGGACGGAAATGCTGCTTACCGGCTTCCACAGTTCACTTAAGTTCGGATAAGTGCGCATGCGGTTCAGACATTCTGCAACATCTTCGGCTGTAAGGATCGAACCGTCATGGAATTTCACGCCTTTTTTTAAATACAGCCGCAGGTGCGTCCACGAAAGGTCCCAACTATGCGCAAGTTCAGGCGAAACCTTTCCAGCGCTCTCGACCGAAACGAGCCGGTTGAAGACTGTCGCGACGAAATTGGCGCTGTTGACATCCGCCATCTCTAATGGGTGCATAGTCGCCAGCTTATATCTGCGGGGGATGATCAGCTTCGCAATTTCCCCGCTAGTTTGTGAATAGCCAAATTTGCTGCGGAAGCGCTCAAGCAGTTCAATCTTAGCTGCTTCAGACCAATCGAACAATAAATATTTGCTGCTGATTTCCACCGGTTCCTGCTCGATGATTGCCACTGCCCGCTCCATAAAAAGCTCTTCCACATCCTTCAGCCAGAACAGAGCAGAAACGTTGCCGCGGCCTCGTCCAGCGGTATAGCTCAACCATCCTTCATCCGACCACTTACGCAAATAACGCGCAGTCTGTTTTGCGCTCAATGCCAGAATATCAGCTATATCTTCTTTTTTTGTTTCTCCGGATGGCACCGAAGTCCATAACTTTAACAGTAATTTTTCCACGGGGACCCCTCACTTACAAAAAGTGGACATATAATTAAATATTGTCCATTTTTAAATTAATGTGTCTAGTTTAATATAACTAAGCAAGGAGGGGATGACAAGATGCGCTGGAGCAAATACCCGCAAAATATTAAAGTACGTTTATTGACATCGTTTTTTAACAGGGCTGTTTTTTCAGCAGTCATGCCTTTTATGGCTTTATTTTTTGCTGAAGAGATGGGCAAGGTCTGGGCAGGCACCTTCCTCATGCTGACAGTCGTAGTCGGCTTTTTCATCAATTTAATCGGGGGCTATATTTCAGATCGCTTTAACCGGAAAAAGGTGGTGGTCGTGACAGCCGCTTTGAGTGCGTTGATGTTCTTGTTCATGGCATTAAGCCTGCTTCCTGGAGATCGGCTGATCTGGCTGTTTGCCTCTGCCTATACGATATTTGTCGTTACGAGCAGCCTTGGCCGCCCGGCGATGCATGCAATCATCATCGATTCCACGACGCCGGAAAATCGGAAAGCGGTCTTTACGATCGAGTACTGGTTGACGAATTTATCCATGGCGATCGGAGCCGCACTTGGCGGGCTGTTGTATGTTAACCATCAGATTGAGTTATTTGCATTACTGACAATAACTTCAACCTGCTTGCCGATTGCCTACGGGATCTGGCTGACAGATGACAAAGTTCAGCTGCTCGCAAAAATGCACAATAATGTGTTCGTTGATGTCCTGCAGAATTACAAAGTGGCTTTCCAGGATGCGCCGTTCACGAAAGTGGTGGCGGGTTCGATGTTCATCTTTGCAGCTGAATTCACGCTGAACAGCTATATTGGTGTCCGCCTTGCCGAATCCTTTAAGACCATCAGTGTTAACGGCTTTGATATTGGCGGCGTGCGGATGCTCAGCATCCTGAACATCCAGAATATGCTGCTGGTTGTCTGCTTGACCTTTGTGGTTAATAAAATCGCTGACCGCTTTAATAGCCGACATGTCTTATTGTTCGGCTTGCTCTTGTATAGCATTGGCTATATCGTGATGACTTCAGCTGACACGTGGTATGTGCTCATCGGCTTCACGTTAGTTGCGACGCTTGGAGAACTCATTTATTCTCCGGTACTTAACGCGAGAAAAGCGAATATGATGCCGGATGACAAAAGAGGATCTTATTCCGCATTTTCTGGTGTATCATTCAGCGGAGCGGATATGATTGCTCGTTCCACAATCATCATTGGTGCGTTTTTGATGCCGGCAATGATGTCGGTATACATCGGCGCCATCTTAATTGCCGGAACGCTTTTGGTATACAGCGGCTTGTTCATACGAAAATCCGCTGGTGGAAAAATGGAATTGTCGAAGATCTAGCCTATGGTGGCCGTCCAGTCCTTCATCGGAACGGATGGCTTTTTCCTTTGCGCTGGAAAAGGCTGGGGCAAAAATGGACCATAGCTCCAAAGCATATGCTAAAATATATTAACTATAATCAAAATTCTGACCTTAGGGGGGCTGAAAATGGCGGAACTGGAAAACAGCCGGCTTTATTTAAGGGAATTGCGCAGCGGGGATCTGGAAGCGGTCCATAGTTATGCGTCAATGGAGAATGTGACGCAGTTCCAGCCTTGGGGACCAAATACGCTGGAAGAGACAAGGTCATATATCAGTGATGTACTGAAAGATGCACAAGAGCTGCCGCAAAGCCGTTTTGTGTGGGTAGTCGTGTTGAAGGAAACAGAAAAAGTGATCGGGGCAGGAGAACTTTGGTACGACAGTTTCGAGAACTCGTGCGGAGAAATCGGCTATATCCTGCATCCCGATTATTGGGGCATCGGGATTGGCAGCGAAGTGGCGCAGCTGCTGTTGGAGTTCGGTTTCAAGCACAGAGCGTTGCACCGCATCCAAGCAACATGTGCGCCGGACAATACGGGTTCACAGAAATTATTAGAGAAAATCGGCATGCAGCCTGAAGGGCGGATCCGCGATGCCTTGAAGATGAAAGGCGGCTGGCGCGATTCACTCCTATACGGCATGCTGGAAAGTGAATGGAGGGACCTGCAGAAATGAAGTTCGTTATAATATTTGGGCCGCAAGCCTCCGGAAAGATGACCGTTGGCCAGGAGCTTGGAAAAAAGACAGGTTTTCCATTGCTCCATAACCACATGACGCTTGAATTGCTGCATCCGTTTTTTGGCTTCAGTGAAGAAACGTTTCGGCTTTCCGCTTTGTTTCGGGAAGAAATATTCAAATCATTGGCTGCTGGAGATTCAACAGGCTTAATTTTTACAATGGTGTGGGAATTTGATAGGAAAGAAGACTGGGACTTTATCAATAAAACAAAAGCGATTTTCGAGGCGTCCGGCCACACTGTGTACTTTGTGGAGCTCGAAGCAGACGCGGCAATAAGGATTTTCCGCAATAAGACGGAAGCGCGCCTTGCCTCTAAACCCACCAAAAGGGATATTGCAGCGTCAGAAAAGAATCTGCTTGATTCGATGGCGAACCACCGTATGAATTCCTGGGACGGAGAAATAAGCCATCAACCATACATACGCATCAACAATACGGATAAATCAGCCGAACAAGCGGCAAGGATAATCTGCAAGGAATTCAGCTTTTAGTTGAGGAGAGGCGATCGTCAAAGCACGAAGCTGAAAAATATAAAAAAGAGCGGAGGCAAAACAGCCCTTGCGCATGCCAGCTTTCGTAAAAACGGTAAAGAGGATAAAAGAAAGCCTTAAAAACAACTGAACGCAGATTTTTCGCAGCCGTTCCATTAAACAACGAATTGCCAAAGTGATTGTTCCAATATTATAAGATGGTCCATCTGCAGGAGAGAGATTCCGAATATCCGAAATTAAACTGGCTGTGCAAGCAACCCAGTGAAGGAGCTGTTCCATTGAAAAGCAAAATAACGTTCGCCTTATTGGTGATACTGACAACCAGCTTGATGGGTTCATCTTTTGCAGTCGCTAAAATTGGGCTGCAATACATATCGCCGCTGCTTTTAGTTGGCATACGCTTTATTCTTGCTGGCGTGCTGATGATTGGAATTGTCCGCTTTTTTAAAAGGCCGCATCCAAAAAAAGGTTTAGACTGGATAAAAATCACGGTTATCGGCGCTTGCCAGACAGCTGGCGTAATGGGCTGTATTTTTTTAAGCCTAAGAACCATCACGGCCGGCGAATCGGCCATCTTGACCTTTACCAATCCATTATTGGTAGTGATTCTCGGGACGATTGCGCTAAAAATCAATTACCGGATCATTCAATGGGCTGGGGTGCTGTTGGGATTATTCGGCGTATTTATCACGATGGGGGGGCAATTGCAGCTGGAAGTGGGTACTCTATTCGGTATTTCAAGCGCATTCTTTTGGGCCACAGCGACCTTGCTTATCAAAAAATGGGGGCAGAACTTCGACGTATGGGTGCTAACAGCTTACCAAATGCTGTTTGGCGGAATCTTGCTCTTGTTATTAAGCCTGTTGCTTGAAGACCTTCAGCTGGCTGTCAATCCGGTATCGGTATTCGTGATGATCTGGCTTGCGATTCCGGCATCAATCGTCCAATTTGCTGTATGGTTTTATTTGCTGCAAAACGGCAATCCGGGAAAAGTCAGTGCTTTCTTATTTCTGGCCCCGTTTTTCGGCATCCTTTCAGGATGGCTGATTTTGGATGAAAAAATAGGGTTAACTTTGCTTGCGGGAGGCGCGCTTATATTCGCAGGAATATTCCTGGTGAATTGGCCGGAAAAAACAGAAGAATCCACTAAACCTGCAAAAACCGTTTTGAAATAAAAAATATGTTAAATTATGTTTATCTTATTCGGGATTCGTGAATATACGTATAGGCGGAGTTTCCGCCAAGCCTGCAGGGGATGTTCTGCTGCTTAGATTGATAGAGAGAACGAGGGACGACAGATGCTTTATAAATACAAGAAATCATCTAATAAAGTTGCCATGGGACTCTTGTCTTTGGTGACAAAAAACAAAAGCGTAAGCCATTTATCGGAAACGATTGAAGTATACGAAAAAAATCCACATATGCAATTATATTTTTGGAAAGAGGGGGAAAATATCACCGGCCTTGCGGGTGTTGAAATCGGCGATAATGATTTTTCCATTCTTCATTTGTCCGTGAACCCTTCTTATCCGGTAGAGGAAACCGGCCTGCAGATCGTGGAAGAGCTGCGTCTTTTGATGCGCAGCAAGGAAATGATCTTGTCCCGCGGTGCTGCCCTCTACCTCGGGAAAATCCGGAACATGGCGGATGATATTTTGCCCTATCGCGAAGCGAAGGAAATTTCATAAAGAAATGATTCGAAACCTGCCATTGTTGGCAGGTTTTTGTATTTTGTTCAATAACTCGGTCAAATACCGAAAAAAATATTTAGCCAGCGTGAAAAAAGATATAATGGGGTTAGATGGAGTGAAGCCTCGGCCTGCATTGGCCGGATAATTGGCTTCATCTCTAATAGATTCGCGCTGCGAAGAAAGAAGATGGAAGGGATGGACTTATTATCTATGGGCAAGGCATTATTAATCGGCCTTGCCGGAGCCGGCATTTTCGTGTTGGTCGGCGCGCCGATGCCTTGGCTGCTTGGGCCATTGTTTACGGTGCTCGCCGTTCAATTGTTTTCACCCATAAAATTAAAATGGCATGCGTCACTCCGAAACGGTGGGCTCGTTATCGCGGGTTATGTTATTGGCTTCGCTTTTACATTGGATGCCATTCAAGGCATGAAACAATATTTTATGGCCATGCTGGTTATCAATATTGCTTTTTTCTTCTTGTTCCTGTTGATCAGTTCATTGATGGCGAAACGGACAAAAGCGGATAAAGCGACCGCCATGACGTGCTGCGTCCCCGGCGGCCTGTCGCAAATCATTTCTTTTGCCGAAGAGCAAAAAGGCATCGACTTGGCTGCCGTGACGTTTTACCACGTGCTGCGGGTGCTGCTGATTGTGGCAATCGTGCCGTTCATCGTCGCAAGCGGCAGCAATGGCCCGCCGCAGCAAGCGGTCCATGGAGAGATTTCCCTGTATTTAATTGCACTGCTGGGACTTGGCTATCTTGCGGGCATTGCCAGCCAGAAGATAAAAGTTCCGACGGCGTATTTGCTGGGTCCTGTTTTTCTCATCATGGGCTTTAATCTTGCGGGCATTGAAGTGCCGGTTATGCCCGGTTCTTTCCTTCACGCAGCCCAAGTGATGATTGGTATTTATATTGGACTGCTGCTGAAAAAAGAAAATATTAAACTGACGAACAAACTCATTTTCTATGCATTCTTCTCAAGCATGCTGTTTATCGCAGCGGCTTACGGCACTAGTTTCATCCTGTCCGATTTGTACGGACTCAGTTTTTCAACAAGCTTTTTAAGCGTTGTGCCAGGCGGTTTGGACCAGATGGGCATCATCGCAGCGTCCGTCCATGCTGACGTCACCGTCGTCACGTCATTTCAATTGTTCCGCATTCTTTTCCTGTCAATTTTCATCGTGCCGTTCGTGAAAATAATTGGCAGCCGTGCAATGAAAGCGGACAATGCTAAAGCCAATCACGGTTTCCAAGAATAAAACACGCTTGACTTCTTAAAAAGGCATGGTAATATTTATTTTTATATAATATATATAGCAGTTGTCGAATGGTCCAGTAATGGCATTGAGTGCAGAAAGCAGAGACTGAACGGAAGGTGCAAGTTCAGGCGTTAATGTACATGAATTACACCATTTATCCTTAGTCAGCTTAGTCAATGAAGTGGTCAGTTTTCTTAGGAGAACTTTCAATTTGGGTGGTAGCGCGGAGAAAACCTTCGTCCCTTATTTTTAGGGATGGATGGTTTTCTTCTTTTTTTATTTTCGCAATATAAGGCTTGGAACTAACAATCCAGCCAATCGAAGGAGGAGCAAGAATGTTTGAAATCAAAAAGGTGATGAATCCATCAACAAAAGAAGCGGTTATTTTGGTCTTGCTCATCGTAGCAAGCATAAGCGTCTCAATTATCAAATGGGAAGCGGTGCCGCATTTGCCGATCGTCTTTTCAATCCTGCTATTGATGGGCTACGGCTTGATTAAAAAAATACCGTACCAGAAAATCGAAAGTGGTTTAGTGGCAGGAGCGGGAGCAGGAATGGGTGCAGTCTTCCTCTTTTTCTTCATCGGCATGCTGATCGGCAGCTGGATGCTGAGCGGTACGATTCCGACAATGATTTATATCGGCTTCAGCATCATCACACCGGCCTTTTTCTTTGCCATCGTTTTCACGGTGGTGTCAATCATTGGGTTATCAATCGGTAGTTCATTGACGACGGTTGCCACTGTCGGCGTCGCGTTTATCGGCATGGCGTCTGCAATGGATCTTTCCTTGGCGATTACAGCGGGAGCAATCGTTTCCGGTGCATTTTTCGGTGACAAGATGTCGCCGTTGTCGGATACCACCAATCTCGCTTCATCGATCGTCGGAGTCAATCTTTTCGAGCATATCCGCAATATGGGATGGACGACGGTCCCGGCATTCATCATTTCCTTCATCATTTTTGCTGTGTTATCGCCTAGCAGCATGGAAATTGACGGCGCTAATATCGATGCATTTCAGGACGGTCTGCTCGCGACCGGCGGCGTTCACTGGTATTCTCTGTTGCCGCTGGTCGTTCTTGTGGCTATGACGCTCGCCAAAGTGCCGGCGCTGCTGGCGTTGGCAGCGACCTCAATTAGTGCGATTGCGCTATCTTACCTGCACCTGGTGTCTAGCCCTGCAGAGATTCTTAATGTCCTGTACGGTGGTTATGTATCGGCGACAGGCGTCGCGGAAATCGATTCCCTATTGACGCGAGGCGGTATGGAAAGCATGCTTTTCACAGTCAGCCTGGTGCTGCTGGCGCTGAGTATGGGCGGTCTGCTCTTTACACTTGGAATTATTCAAACACTGCTTTCAAAAATTGAAAGCTCATTGAAAAAAGCTTCGTCGGTCATTACGGCTTCAGCATTGACGGCAGTGGGAATCAACGTTTTGATTGGTGAACAATACCTGTCTATTTTATTGACTGGCCAAGCTTTTCAACAGCAATACGAAAAAGTCGGGCTCAGCAATAAAAACTTGAGCCGGGTGATGGAAGATGCGGGTACCGTCGTCAACCCACTGGTCCCATGGAGCGTCTGCGGCATCTTTATCGCTTCAGTGCTTGGTGTTTCGACGATGGAATATCTACCGTTTGCGTTTTTCTGCCTATTGTCACCGGCATTGACCATCGCATTTGGCTATGCTGGAAAAACATTGACGGCCATCAACAAATAAACGATTTTGTCCATTCCCGAAAACGGAGAAACAGAGCCGAAAATCTCTTTTTTTATGGAAAATTCTTGTCGCCTCCCTAATCTTTTGCGGTATAATTGGACACATAGCCAAAGAAAAGGATGGGAAATGATGAGTTCATTGAATAATTTTTCCAATCATATAAATGACAACTTGTTTTCTTTATCAACTCGGATTGTGGAAGAAGTCGTTGACAGGCTGGCGATTAAACTTCAACCAGGTGAAAAAGAACAGGCGATTGATATGTATGTGCAGTTTTTGAGTTACTTGACCGAGCTGCTTGACCAAGACAGCGAGCATAACATCCCGCCGGCATTGATCGAATGGAGCAGAAAAAATGCAGAAATGGTTGTCGCCATAAGTGGGCAGTTGTCTATCATAGTTGTCCGTTACCCGCCGACACGTGATGTTTTTACGGATGTCTTTACGGATTTAAGTGAAGAGTTCGGATTATCTATTAGACAAAACGCGTTCATCATCAAGCGAATCAATAATCTCCTGGATGCCAGTCTAAGTGAAACCTTCTCGGCATATGAGAAATTGTCGGAATCAAAACAGGAAGGCGTGCAGAAAGAGTTGGTGAAGCTGTCCGCTCCGGTCGTTCCCATAACAGACGAAATTGTGGTCTTGCCATTGATCGGTTATCTGGACGATATGCGCGTAAAACATATCATGGAGAATGTCATACCTGAAATTGCGGAAAAAGATGTCCACCACGTCATCACCGACTTTTCTGGTGTCGCCACAATCAATGAGCATGTCGCTCATGCGCTGCATCAAATCGGCGGCACACTCCGCCTTATGGGCATTCATGTTGTGGCTGCGGGCCTGCGTCCGGATCTCGCGCAGACCATTGTCAATAGCAACATTGATATGTCCGGCATCGATTCATATGCGACAGTGAAGCAAGCATTGCAAAGCATCCCTTAAACGCAAAAAGCACGCAATCAAAATCGATTGCGTGCTTTTTCTATTCCTTAGACGCCGCGTTTGTTTCCCCATAAAAGTGTGTGGAGCTGCGGCAGAACTTTCGCGTCATTCATGATTTGGGAGCGCACGGCAAGTTCGATGAGCCATTCATAGCGGCCTAATAAATCGGAGACGAGTTTCGCGTCGTTGATAGTTGTGGTGTCGCTATTGCCGACCTGCAGAAAAAACGGCACCGCCGGGTAACGTACATGGAGATCTTCCGCATACTTGAAATCTTCTTCGTCGAAAATGACGACTTTCAATGTTGCATTGGCATCCGCTAGATTATCAACGAAAAAATCCAGTTTGCTGAAATCCGTATTCATCCCTGAGCTCGGAGGTTTTGGCGATACCGTGATGTCGTCGATTTCTCGCATCCAATCCTGCCAAAACGAGCCTTGAGTTTCAACGCCGACTTTCCAGTTATTCGAGTGGCATAAATCGACCAGCTCGCCGATGCCCTTATGCAGCGCAGGATTGCCGCCGGAAATGGTGACGTGCGAAAATGCGGCGCCGCCGATTTCTATTAATTCGTCGATAATTTCTTCCGGCTTTTTAGAAACACTCGTGCCTGTTCCGTCCCAGGTGAATTTGGAATCACACCAGGAACACGAATAATCACAGCCGGCTGTGCGTACGAACATCGTTTTCTGGCCCATGACCATGCCTTCGCCTTGAATCGTCGGGCCGAACACTTCCATGACAGGAATCTTCATCGGAAATCCTCCTTGAGCGGACGGTAGATGACATAGCTCGTGGGAGTTTCCCGTACGATGACCTGCAGGCAAAAAGGTTTGTTTTCCGTTGCCATAAGCAAGTCCTGAATCGTCTGCCAGATTTGTTCAGCCAATAATTCAGTCGTCGGAAACTTATCTTTAAATTCCGGATGGTTGTTCAAGACCGAATGGTCATATTTTTTATGGATTGCTTGTTTGATTTGTTTAAAATCGATCAAGAAGCCACTGGCATCAACCGTATCGCCGCCGATGGTGACATTGACGAAATACGTATGGCCGTGCATTTCCTGGCATTGCCCGGCGTCTTTGCTCGGGATGAAGTGCGCAGCAGAGAAATTCAGGTCTTTGTTCAATTCAAAGCGGAATTCATGCGGCACTGTCGGATAGAATTGCTGCATCATACGAATTCACCTGCAGATTTCCGTTCTTTGTAAGCAGCAAGGCCGGCATTGCGCAATTGGCAGGCAGGGCATTCACCACAGCCCGTGCTTGGGATGCCGTTATAGCATGTCAAGGTTTTTTCCTGCACGAAGTCCAATGCGCCGAGCTCGTCGGATAATTGCCAGACGTCCGCTTTATCGAGCCACATCAACGGTGTTTGGATGATGAATTGTTTATCCATCGCCAAGTTCAGCGTGACGTTCAATGATTTGATGAAGGTGTCACGGCAATCAGGATAGCCGCTGAAATCCGTTTGGCTGACGCCTGTGATCAAATGGCTTGCTCCGATTGCATCCGCGTAAACTGCCGCAAATGACAGGAACAGCAGGTTTCTGCCCGGCACGAACGTGGAAGGCAATTCGCCTTCTTGTGCCGACACTTCGATATCATCCCGTGTCAACGCATTCGCTGAAAGCTGATTGATCAATGTCATATCGAGCACTTTAAATGAAACGTTCAATTCTTCCGCAATTTTTCGGGCGCATTCGATTTCGGCTGAATGGCGCTGCCCGTAGTCGAACGTCACAGTTGCGACTTCGCTGAAGTTTTTAATCGCCCAGAACAAACAAGTGGTGCTGTCTTGGCCGCCGCTGAAAACGACGACCGCTTTTTCTTTTTTCAATGAAAACATCTCCTTAGTTTTTTAGAGAGGGAGTTTGCGAACCTCTTTTTTCAACATCGTTAATAATAACATAGATGGAGGCAAGGTTTCATTCAGATAAAGGGAAATGCACAGGATTGTCGAATCCACTTATTAATAAATGGAAAATGAGGGATGAAAATGAACCGCAGGATATGGATAGGTTTGGGCTTAGCCTTGATAGCAGCGGTTGTCATTTGGCTAGCCGTTGCATTACAGGATAAGAAAAGCGGTGCCACGGAAATGAGCGCAAGCGCAGTGTATGATATAAAGCTGGAGCTCGACAACGAAGACGTTTTTCACGTCGCTGCAAAAATCAGAGTGACGAACGACTCGGACGAGGCATTTGAAGACATCGGGTTTTATTTTGTGCCGAACGCCTTGAATCCGGATGAAACTTTCGATTTTTATCAGGATTCAGCGAAATCTGAGATCGATGCAATTTCGGTTTCAGATGGTGATATGCCATACAGCCTTGAAAATAACGAACTTCTGGTTGAACTCCATAGTCCGCTCCAACCCGGAGAAAGTGAAACAATCGATATCAGCTACTCCTTAAAGCTGCCGGAAGGCGGTTTGCGGTTATCGCAGGATGAACGGAATTTCTATTTGGCCCAGTGGTACCCGATGCTCGCTCAATATGACGGGGGATGGGATATCCAGGATTTCGACCTGACGGGTGAGTCGTACCATACCGGTTTTGGCTCGTTCACGGTATCCTATAGCTTGCCGCAGGAATTTCTTGTCGCTACCTCGGCGGATGATGGAGTTGTCCAAGCATCTTCTTCCGGCATGGTGCAGGGCGATAGGATTAAAGACTTCTATATGGCGCTGTTGAATCCAACTCAATGGCTTCATGAAACAGTGCAATCCGAGGGAACGGATATACGGCTTTTCATGCCGCTGGATCAGGAATTGCTGGATAGATCGGCAGAAGTGGCGCAGTCAGCATTCGCTTTTTTCGAGGAATCGATCGGAGACAATCCTTTTCCGGAACTCGACATCATCGGCAACGACGGCTACATGGAATACCCGAACATCGTTGAAGTGGGGGCGGACCAGGATTCAGTCGACAGTGTGCTGGTGCATGAAATCGCACATCAATGGTTTTATTACATCGTCGGCAACGATCCCTTCGAAGATGCATGGCTTGACGAAAGCATTACTGAATTTGCCTCATCACTGTTTTTGACAGAATATTACGGCAACGAATCGTACGGCTTTAGTTCTGCTGAAATGGCGCTGCTGTCCGAAGATCCAGAGAAATACACGAACCTGCCGCTCGACGAGTACAGCGATCTCCGCTATGTCTCCACTGTCTACGGAGAAGCACCGCTCAGATTGCGGGACTTTTTCGCTGAATGGGGTGGCCAAGAAGAGGCATTAGCATTTTTGTCTGCCTACTACACCGAATTTCAATTCAAGTTCTTGAACACCGAAGACTTTAAAGTTTTCTTTGAAGATTATTTTGAAGGGGACCAAAGTGAGTTTCTGGACAGTTGGCTAAAATAAATGCCTTTCAGATGTAATCTATTCGATGCTGATGCGTCTAATGAATAAAAGAGGGAGGCAAGGGCATGTTGCGTTTATTGTTATTGTCCCTACTTACACTGATGGTGTCAGGTGGCTGTGGGCCATCCGGCAGCTGGCCGGAAGAAGACCTCATAGTTGATACACACGGAGAACTTGAAAATATCGAAAGGCTCGACCGGTTCCTGGAAAATTTCGAACAGAAAAAAGAAGACGCAGTCCGCATTGAACACTTCACAATTGAAGGCGATCCGATATATGAAACGCTGCGGTATTCCAGCAACGGCATTTTACTTCAGTATGACGCCACCGAAGACGCTTATGGGTCAGGCGAAGAATGGGAACGCAACTGCGAAACGCTGGAAAAAAAGGAAAGTGAAGAATCGACAAGCTATATTTTGGGCGGCTGCAGCGGAAATCCCGCATACACAATAATCGAAATTCAAAAATAATTAGAAGAAAAACGCCTGAAATCCGGCCGCAAATCGGGGAAAGAGATTCGAGTGGCAAGAAAAGAGCACACAGAAAGGCATAAATGCAAAGCCTTTCTGTGTGCTCTTTTTCAATTAATAAAAAATTTAGTGTATTTAGATTTATATTACTGTTAATATATAGAAAACATTTAGCTTATATGTCTATGTGAATGTTAATTTAATAACACATTCAGCTTAACGGGAGGCCCTATGAAAAGCTTATTGAAATTCTTCATTTATGTTATTGCCTTGGTCTCTTTGTCAATTGGCAGCTATCACTTGATATTAAGTTCAGGCTTGGCTGGCGGGCTGGGGGCTGCGGTTTTGCTGTTATTGTTATGCGCTGTACTTTTCATTATCAGCTTTTACGCCATGATCAAAGGCGGGTTCGCCTTTTTACGGATTGCAAATTCAGGGGAAGCGGCCGGCTTAATGTTATTTTCGGTGCTGCTTTTTTCTGTTGTCACTTTCGTAGCTGTGATCAACTCGTATGTTGAATATACTTTGGGTGAGAGGGGGCTGTCTCACACCGAAAAGACACGGTTATTCACCAGTACAGTCCTCCAGATTCCGACCCAGCAAGAGCTGCAGAAAGAATTGGAAAATGGTGTTGCTTATTACCATACGGCAGAAAATGCCGAAGAGATAGAAAAATTCGATGGAGTACTTGCCGAAAAAAGGGAAGAATTCAATGCCTTTTTTGGCACGCAAGATAAAGGCGGGCTCGCCATCGAGTTTCACCAAGAGTACAGTTCGCTTGAGGAAAGCGGTGGGATGGAAGAGATATCCGGTTTCTACAACGGCGCAAACCGGACAATCCACTTGGTTCCGGACGATCCATTCTGGGAAGTAATCTTGATTCACGAATACGCCCATTACCAAAGTCATCTCTTCGCTGAAAAGAACGGTTTAAATTTAACTAGGACGCCGCAATGGTTCGAAGAAGGCATGGCAGATTATCTTGCAGAAGACGTTGCTATCTGGGTTGACCTTGAAACGGTGGAAATATTGGATTTTCACAGCTTGGATGACCCTGAGAATTTCGATGCCGCTTTTTCCGATGATTTTGATCCATATGTACAAAGTTCATTAGCGGTAGCATCAATTGCAGAAGAGCATGGCGAACAGCGGATAACCGAATTATTAGCGACCAAAAGTGTTGCGGAATTTTACAGCACCTTGGAAGAAATTACCCAGCAGGACCTTGCGGAGTTCCAGGATACGTTCCTTGATGAAATGATCAGCGACCAACAAGCGTCTGAAGCCAAATACAATAGACTGTTGACGGCAATTGAGATGGAGCGTTTCGCAGAAGCGGAAGAATATGCGGCTGACATTCTGAAAACAGGCAGCGAATACGACGCCGATGAAGCGATGTGGCTCATGACGGATATGTACCTTCAGCAAGGCCAGTTTGAAAAGGCAGCAGACTATACCGAACAGAAACTCAAAGAAAATACCAGCCTATTCCCGATTGATGATTTGTTGTTCTTGTCGGAGATTTATCTGTTAACGGATTCAAAAAAAGCGCTCGAATATCACCTGGCGGCAGAAAAAGAGGCCGAAGCGAGCGGTGAAACCGACTATTACGATTTCGGACTTTCGGTGCCTGCTTTTGAAAAGGTGAATTCAGCGGACCGTTTGGAAGGTTTTAAAATACTCATCGAAGAATACATTGTTTACAATGAAATTATCCGAAAACAGCTGCTGAAACAATTGGAAACGGAATACCCAGGAGTATTTTAAAACTGCATAAGAAAGCGGCCAGTCTGATGACTGGCCGCTTTGAATGTTTATTTAAAGTTTTAAGAACCGTGTGTTTAACGTCGATCGATGTTTTCGCCCACAACCGGCTCAGACGATTTTTGCAATGGAGTTTTGTCTCCGACAATCTGTTCAGAATTGCTAGAGGACATTTCGTCGCTTGCTGCGAATTCGCCTGCCTCGATTTCTTCTCCTTGGTCATCCGTACGCACTACGAGCACGTCGCATTTCGCAGAACGGACAATGTGTTCCGAAACACTGCCAATCAGGAAGCGTTCAACTGCATTAAGTCCGGTCGCTCCGCAGATGATCAAATCTGCAGAAACCCGTTCAGCCAACTCACGTGAAATCATCGTTTTTGGAGAACCGTAATCAACAACGATGTTAACTTTTTCAACACCGCCGGCTTCCGCTTCACGTTTGTAGCCGTTAAGCAGATCTTCAGCGAATTTCTGAGCCCGGTCAGCGATTGAACGGTCATACGCTTCAATTGCCGCAAACGAACGGGTATCAATAATATTTACCAAATTAAGAGTAGCATGATTCCGTTTTGCAATTCCTACTGATTTCTTGAAAGCCCATTCCGCTTCTTTTGAACCATCAACCGCTACAAGAATCTGTGAATACTTTAAAGTCATTATGCATTCCTCCTTAATTGATAAGTATAAACTTCTCTTAATTTAGGAGGAATTCCTTCTTTTAATGTAAAAGATTTAGGAAATTATTTATTGCTGTCACTGAATGTTTGCGTTTGCCTATATAAGCTTTGTTATATAGATTGAACTATATTAGTCGAAATAAAGAAGTGGGGTATTTGAATTTGCTCTGGTCGCTTTGGGCAATGCAATGACGATTGTTTCTGTCCCTGTCCCTGCAACGCTGCGCTAGCTTCAGGACATGAAAAACCGTTGCAACGCTGCGCTAGCTTTGAAACATTGGAGTGCGTTGCAGTGCTGCGCACTTCGTCGCAAAGGCATTGCCTCAATGCTTGGGTCCATACCTTCGCAGCTTTTTTGCGAAATTTTGACAACTGAATTCAATAATTCAATTTATATATCTTGAAAAAAGAAGAGCGGAATCTGGGAATATCTGATAAAATGGACTTGCTTTGAACATTTAACCGGTTTCTCAATAATATATTGTAGAACAGACATTGGAGGGTTTTGAAATGCGTATTGGAGTACCAACAGAAGTGAAGAACAATGAAAACCGTGTCGCGATGACACCTGCGGGCGTTGTCAATTTGACATTATTCGGCCATGAAGTTTTCATCCAGTCAGGAGCTGGACTCGGCTCAGGTTTTACGGACGAAGACTATGTTGTTGCAGGCGCACAAATCGCAGCAACAGCCCAAGAAGCGTGGTCGCACGACATGGTTATGAAGGTCAAAGAACCAGTTGCTTCGGAATACGGCTTCTTCCGCGAAGGGCAGATTCTGTTCACCTATCTTCATTTAGCTCCGGAGCCTGAATTGACGAAAGCGTTGCTTGAGTCGAAAGTGATCGGCATCGCCTATGAAACGGTTCAGCTTCCGAACAACACATTGCCGTTATTGACGCCAATGAGCGAAGTGGCTGGAAAAATGTCCACGCAAATCGGCGCGCAATTTCTGGAGAAAATCTACGGCGGCGGCGGAATCTTGCTTGGTGGTATTCCTGGAGTATCACGCGGCAAAGTAGCTGTTATCGGCGGGGGTGTTGCCGGTACAAACGCTGCAAAAGTGGCAGTGGGAATGGGTGCAAGCGTTACGATCCTCGACTTGAATCCGGATCGCCTGCGCCAATTGGACGATTTGTTCGGTTCTGATGTACAAACTTTGATTTCAAATCCGCTTCATATCGCGGAATCAGTGAAAGAAGCTGACCTTGTTGTCGGCGCAGTATTGATCCCAGGTGCGAAAGCTCCTAAACTTGTCACTGAAGACATGATCAAGTCGATGAAACCTGGCTCTGTGGTCGTTGATATCGCAATCGACCAAGGCGGGATTTTCGAGACGAGCGACCGCATCACGACGCATGACAACCCGACTTACATCAAACACGATGTTGTCCACTATGCAGTCGCAAATATGCCTGGAGCGGTTCCACGCACATCGACGATGGGACTGACGAACGTTACGGTGCCATTTGCAGTGCAAATTGCCAATAAAGGCTTCGAAAAAGCAGTGCTTGATAACGAAGCGCTGAAAAAAGGCGTCAATACTTTCCAAGGCTATGTAACTTATAAAGCGGTTGCGGATGACCAAGGATTGGAATACAAATCGGTTGACGAATTATTGTCCCGATAAATAACAAAGGCTGTTCCCGAAGTCACGATTGATGACTTTTGGGGACAGCCTTTTTTCATACGCTGATCAAGGTTGAATAATTTGCAGCTCTTTTGGATATTTCGTCAACACTTCTACGCCGGTTTCAGTAACAGCGACATCGTCTTCGATGCGCACGCCGACTTTGCCTGGAACGTAAACGCCAGGTTCCAACGTAAACACCATGCCACTTTCGATAATCAAGTTATTGGAACCGTGAAGGGATGGGAATTCGTGGACCGAAATGCCGAGCCCGTGGCCGAGGCGGTGCGTGAAAAATTCGCCATACCCTGCATCTTCGATGACGTTTCGCGCAGCTTCATCAAGCTGAGCAGCGGTAACGCCCGGTTTGACGGCTTCTAATGAGGCGAGTTCAGCTTTCAGCACCAAGTTATACACTTTAATCTGCTCAGCGTTCGGCTCGCCGAAAGCAAGCGTCCGTGTAATATCTGAGCAATAGCCTTTGTGCACGACGCCAAGGTCGAAAAGAACAAGGTCGCCTTTTTGGATTTTGCGGTCGCCAGTCTTGCCATGCGGCGACGCCGCTTTTGGCCCGCTCAGTACAGTGGTATCGAATGACATATGCGTGACACCGCGTTTTTTCAGCGCCAATTCGATTTCCGTCATGACTTCGATTTCCGTAATGCCTTCTTTTAAGGTTTTAGCGCCGACTTCAATTGCGTAATCAGCGAGTTCTGCCGCTTCACGGAGGATTTGCAGTTCACGTTCATCTTTGATGACGCGCATCGCATTGATTCGATTATCCAATGCTAAAATTTTCAGCTCGCCAATAGCTTCTGTAAGCGCGTCATAGCGTTCGACCGTCATATGCGATTTTTCAATTGCGAACCTGCCAAGGCTGCCCGTCCGCTCTGCAACAGCGGCCGCGAGGATCGACATGGAATTGTCTGTATCGGCATGACCGATAATTTCACCTTCCCATCCAGCATTTTTAGCGTCCGGCATTTCCATTTGCGGGCAAATCAGGAAAGGTTCTGCGTCCTTGAATACCATTATGCCAAGCAAGCGCTCATGCGGGTTGCTTTTAAAGCCGCTGAAATAAAAGACGTTATCCGGGTTAGTGATGAATGCAGCATCGATGTCAAATTCGTTCAAGTAGCTTTCCAATTGGTTGACTTTGTCCATATGTAGTCCTCCTCTAAATTATTATAGGTGTAGCATAACAAATACTAGGGTATATTACTGCTTGAAACTATTGTCAACAAACTCAGGAGGGATTCTATGCAGCTTTCATACCACGGGCATTCAGTAGTGAAGATTCAAACGAACGGCAAGACGATTTTAATCGATCCATTCATCAATGGCAACAGCTTGACTGACTTGGATGTCAGTACGGAACAACCAGATGCAATTTTGCTGACGCATGCCCATAACGACCACGTAGGGGACACAGTGGAACTCGCGAAGAAGAAAAATGCCAAGGTGGTTGCACCAGTTGAATTGGCAAACTATCTCGGTTCGCAAGGAGTCGATGCAGTCGGCATGAATCTCGGCGGCTCGCATGAATTCGACTTCGGCACTGTTAAGTACACAAAAGCATTTCACAGTTCTGCCTATACAACAGAAAGCGGTGATGTGATTTACGGCGGTATGCCAGCCGGCATCTTGTTCAAAGCAGAAGGCAAGACAATCTACCACGCGGGCGATACCGACTTGTTCGGCGACATGGAATTAATTGGTAAACGAAACGATATTGATGTGGCGTTCGTGCCGATCGGCGACTTTTTCACAATGGGACCGGAAGATGCAGCTTACGCAGTCGACCTGATCAAACCGAAAGTAGCTGTCCCAATCCATTACGATACATTCCCACCGATCAAGCAAGATCCTGAAGAATTCAAGAAAATGGTGAAAAGCGCCGAAGTGGCAGTATTGGCAATCGGAACCATCCTTGATATTTAATAGCCGGTCCGGAGAACCCAGTTCTCTGGACTTTTTTTATGGCATCCAGTGCGCAGCCTTTCTTTCCGATGCTTCAGCTGTATCATTGTTTTATTAGGGAATATGGTACACTGAAAAGAACAGCATGCAGAAGGAAAAGGTGAGAAGATGGCTACCAAACACGAACAAATCCTGCAATATATCGAAAAACTTCCGGTCGGCGAAAAAATTTCGGTGCGCCGAATTGCCAAAGAGCTGCAAGTCAGCGAAGGCACAGCTTATCGCGCGATTAAAGAGGCGGAAGTCCAGCGCCTCGTTTCAACGATTGAGCGCGTCGGCACAATCCGCATCGAGCGGAAAAACAAGGAAAATATCGAAAGGCTCACATATGCAGAAATCGTCAATATCGTCGACGGCCAAGTGCTCGGCGGCCGGGCTGGCCTACATAAATCATTGACCAAATTTGTCATCGGTGCGATGCAGCTCGATGATATGATGCGCTATACCGAAGCGGGCAATCTATTGATTGTCGGCAACCGCTACAAGGCCCATGAATATGCTTTGCAAGCTGGAGCCGCAGTCCTCGTGACAGGTGGTTTCGAAGCTTCCGACACAGTCAAGAAACTGGCAGATGAATACGAATTGCCGATCATTTCGACCAGTTATGACACGTTTACAGTGGCAACGATGATCAACCGGGCGATTTACGATCAATTGATCAAAAAAGAAATTCTGTTGACCGAAGACATATTGATCCCCCTTGAAGAAACACATCTGTTGAATGAAAAAGACTCGATCAGCCGCTACCATGAAAAGAACGAAGAAACATCCCATGGCGGATTTCCCGTGGTAGATGACAATGGCAAGCTTGTCGGCATCATTACTTCACGCGACGTTATGGGGCACGCGCCATCTGAAATGGTCGAGAAAGTCATGACAAAAGATCCCATCACCGTTTCTATGCAGACCAGTGTCGCCGCTGCCGGGCACCGCATGATCTGGGAAGGAATCGATTTGCTTCCAGTGGCGAATGACCAGGGCAAGCTGAAAGGCGTTATCAGCAGGCAAGATGTGCTGAAAGCGATCCAGACCGCACAGCGCCAGCCGCAGCAAGGCGAAACAATTGACGACATCATCAAGAGCCAGCTGAATCAGCAGTCAGCCGACAAACTGGCGCTCGATTTTAAAGTGACGCCGCAAATGACAAACGCATACGGCTCGATTTCATACGGAGCATATTCCATGATTTTGATCGAAGCGGCAACGGCCGCTTTGAAAACGAAAAACCGGAAAGACAGCGCGTTGGAAAACATGACCGTCTATTACTTGAATCCGGTCCAGCTCGATTCTACCGTATCCATAAAACCTGTAATTTTGGATATTAGCCGTAAATCAGCAAAAGTGGATGTTGAAGTAACGTTCGACAACGAAATTGTCGGAAAAGCCTTATTGACGTTCCAATTGCTTGATCGATAAAAGTGGATATGAAAAAACCTCTCCAAAAAGGAGAGGTTTTAGCTCTTGCAACTATTATTCGGCTTACTGGTTCAAGCGCGCTTCTTCAGCAACAAATTGGTGATAATGTTTAGCTGCTTTGTAATTCGTGACGATCATTGCCAAGCCGAGTACGATGAAAATGCCGGCAATGATGTATGTGACGGCTGTCTGGAAGATGAAAAGCTGGTTGATGCCGAAAAACAGCATAAATGCACCCAACGAAAACGATGCGGTTGCGCCGTACCACTTTTTGCGGATCGGCAGCACCGCGCGGAATTGTTTTGTTTTATAATAAAAATAAAAAACAAATGATACAATGATCAATAATACAAATACTAACATAAGGGACCTCCTGTCATGCATAATTCATATCTATTGTACTTAGAAAAGCATGAAATTGCGAATGGATTTCCTTATAAATGGAGGAACTTGGATATGAACAGTCAAATCATCGACACAATTGAACAGTATAGCAAGATCATTATCCATCGCCATGTCCGCCCGGACCCTGATGCTTACGGGTCGCAGCTTGGCCTGAAATATCTCCTCCAGCATAATTATCCGGAAAAACAAGTTCTGGCGGCAGGCGAACACGATTTTACGCTCGACTTTCTCGGATTTCCGGATACGGTTGAAGACCAGGACTTTAGAGGCGCACTTGTAATCGTAACGGATACTGCCAATACCGAACGCGTCGATGACCAACGTTACAAGACCGGGGAAAAAGTAGTGAAAATCGATCACCACCCGAATGACGACGCTTATGGGGACCTGCTTTTGGTCGATACCAAAGCCAGTTCTGCTTCTGAACTCGTTTTCGAATTGTTCGCTTTCGGGCGCCAGCACAAGGGTTGGGATCTGCCGGCTTCAGCCGCGCGCCAGCTATATGCCGGCATAATCGCCGATACAGGCCGATTCCTGTTTCCGAGCACGACAGAAAAGACGTTCGACGTAGCCGGTGAATTGATCAAAGCGGATTTCGATCGCAACGAACTCCACAACGGCTTGTATGAAATGGACCGTAGCCTTCTGCATCTGCAGGGCTATATTTATCAGAACTTTGTTATGGAAAGCAGTGGAGCCGCCCATGTCAAAATCACAATGGATATTTTAAAGGAGTTCGGCGTTACAGCGACGGAAACTTCGCTTCTAGTCGGTTCCTTAGGCAACGTCAAAGACTTGAAAGCATGGGTCATTTTTATCGAAGAAGAAAATGAAATCCGTGTCCGCCTGCGCTCTAAAGGCCCGGTCATCAACGGCTTGGCAAAAGAGTTCGGGGGCGGGGGCCATCCAATGGCTTCTGGTGCTACAGCTTATTCATGGGAAGAAGCGGACCGAGTTGTTGCGCGCCTGAATGAAATTTGCTCATCATAAAAAGGAGGGATTGTGTTGTCAATGGTCTACCCGCATATAAGCACTTCGGCTGATCTGCTGAAAAGCACGGTGCGCCTTGACGAACTATTCCCTTTCCTGAAACAGCAAGGGGCCGTCGCGGCTGCCATCGTTAATACGAAATTATACGGCATACTGCCCTTTTGGGAAGCGTGCAAAAAGGCAGGCATCCATGCGGTGGCCGGCCTTTCGGCGTTTATTGAATTCGATGGGCAGGAATATCCAGTGGTGCTGTATGCCCGGTCCAATGCAGGCTACCAAAATTTATTGAAAATAACGAGCGCGTTGTCGACCCGCGATAAAAATTCAATTCCAGAGCAATGGCTCAAAGCTTACAAAGACGGGCTGGTCTGTGTAATTCCGAATTCCATCCAATGGACGCTGACAGACCGGAGTAAAGCGTTTCGTTATTTGCAGTCAGTATTTGGTGCGGAGTGCTTCGCGAGTGTTAGCCGCCCAGGAGGGGAACGGACGGAATACGAAGAAGGATTTGTGGCGCAATGCACCGAAATCGGGCTTGCAATCTTCTCCACACAAGAATGCCGCTACTTGCGCGAAGAGGATGCATTTGCTTTTGAAGTAGCTTCAGCAATCGGTCAAGGTTTGAAAATGAATGACCCGGAACGCAAAAAGCCTGGGCACGCAAAAGCATATGTGCCATCAACCCAAGAATTTGCTGGCTGGTTCTCAGACCGTCCGGAATGGATCACTGAAGCAGCTGCGTTGTTGGCGGACTGCAAAGTGACGATTGCTCTGAACAGGCAATTGCTGCCGCTGTTCCCGCTTCCGGAAGGGACGGACCGTTTGCGTTACATAGAAGAACTTTGCAAGACTGGCCTTGAGGAGCGGCTGCCTGGAACAACTGCGGACTATTCACAGCGGCTGTCGTATGAATTAGGGGTCATAAGCCAAATGGGCTTCATCGATTACTTTTTGATTGTCGCCGACTTTATGAAGTTTGCCCGTGATCAAGAAATTCTGACAGGGCCGGGCAGGGGATCTTCTGCCAGTTCACTTGTTGCTTTTTCTTTGCGCATTACAGACGTTGATCCACTAGAACATGGGTTGTTATTTGAACGTTTCTTAAATCCGGAACGCGTGACGCTGCCGGATATTGATATCGATTTCGCTGACCATCGGCGCCATGAAGTTGTGGAATATGTCGCACGAAAATATGGCAAAGATAAAACCGCTCAGATCATTACGTTCGGAACCTTATCTGCAAAAGCGGTCGCACGCGATACCGCTAGGGTTTTCGGTTTCGAGGCGGAAGAGCTGGAGGCAATTTCCAAGATGATTCCGAACCGTCTAGGGACGACTCTAAGGTCAGCATTAAAAGAATCCCCCAAATTCAGCGATTGGGTCACTTCCAAAGAAGAACGGAAAACATGGTTCAAAACAGCATTGAAATTAGAGGGGCTGCCTCGGCATGCCTCGACACATGCTGCAGGCGTGATATTAAGCCCGGCTCCGCTTGTCGACCTTGTACCGATTGAAAAAGGAAGTGAAGACATCTATATCACCCAATGGCCAATGGGGGAGCTGGAACAAATCGGGCTGCTGAAAATGGATTTTCTAGGCCTGCGGAACTTGACGATTCTCGAACAAATACGCCGGCTGCTGCATCGCCAAAGTGGAAAATGGATCGATTACCGCAAAATTCCGCTCCAAGACGATGCCACCTATGCCCTGCTTGCAAAAGGCGACACGACGGGCATATTCCAGCTTGAAAGCGATGGGATGAGACGCTCGCTGCAGCAAGTCAAACCGACGGCTTTCGGCGATATCGTAGCGGTCAACGCATTGTTCCGGCCAGGTCCGATGGAATTTATTCCGTTATATGCTCGCCGCAAGCACAAACAGGAAACCGTGGCTTACGCCCATCCAATACTGGAGCCGATTCTCGCAGAAACTTACGGAGTTATTGTCTACCAGGAGCAAATTATGCAGATTGCTGCCCAGATGGCAGGATTTTCGCTAGGAGAAGCCGACCTGCTTCGGAGGGCAGTCAGCAAAAAGAAACGTGAAATTCTCGATGAGCAGCGTCTGAACTTTACAAAAGGCGCAGCTGCAAAAGGCTTTCCTGCCGATGCAGCGACTGAAGTCTACGATTTGATCGTCCGTTTTGCAGATTATGGATTCCCGAAAAGCCACGCAGTCGCCTATAGCATGATTTCTTATCAAATGGCATTTATGAAAACGCATTACGCCCTTCCGTTTTATGCGGCAATGCTGGCGAACAGCGCAGGCAATAACGAAAAGATTCAGCAGTTGCTGCTGGAGATAAAAGGGCGCAATATCCCGGTTCTTCCACCATCAATCCAAGAAAGCAGCTACTCGTTTTCAGTGGATGATGGAGGGATCCGGATCGGGCTGAATTCGGTGAAAAGCGTGCCAGGCAGTGCCATCAAAACATTGCTGAATGCGCGCAAAGAAGGTCCATTCACCAGCATGTTCAATATTGCAGAACGCATTTCTGCCGTGCATTTTACTAGAAAAGCGTTTGAACCGCTGATAAAAGCGGGCACTTTGGATGGTTTTGGACTGGATAGAGGAGTTCTTCTGGCGTCGCTCGACAGTGCTGTGAAACACGCTGAACTAGTTAAGCCGAACGAGGAACCTGGGCTTTTTGACGATATGGGGTCAAGCTTCATGAAGCCGAAATACGCTAAAGCTTCGCCGATGCCGGAAAACTTGAAACTCGATTTTGAAAAAGAAGTTCTAGGCTTTTATTTGTCGACGCATCCGATTGCGCGGGAAAAAGAACAGCGGCAAAAATCTTTTGCTGATTTAGGGGAATTAAAAAACTGCAAAGACCGCGAACCCGTTCTTGTGCTCGGAATGGTGGAGGATGTCAAGCGGATTCGTACAAAAAAAGGGGACGCAATGGGGTTCGTCACATTGCAGGATGATACCGGGCCTGCATCTGTTACATTATTTCCGGCTGAATACGCCAAGTTCAACGCATTGCTCGAAATGAACGCCATTTTGGAAGTGCACGGCACCATTGAAAATCGCAACCAAAAAACAACCATTATATGCAAAACGATCCACAGCTGACTGCCTTTCTTCCAAGAAAGGCAGTTTTTTCTTTACGTATGGCAAAAAGTTTTGTATTCTAAACAATATGAGTGGCCAGACCACTTTCAAATTAATGGGAAATAGGGGCGACCATGAATCAATCAAAGCGATATTTAGACATTGTCAAAGAAATCCGAGACATGATTCGGCATGAGAAAATCAGGCCGGGCGACCGCATTCCATCTGAAAGGGAATTGGCTGAAAAACTTCAAGTCGGCAGATCGACGCTCAGGGAAGCGCTGCGAAGCCTTGAATTATTAGGGCTCATCGAAACACGCAGGGGAGAAGGAACGTTCCTGTCCGACCATCGCAATCACAAACTAGTGGAGGTTTTATCCACTTTCATATTGCAGGACAACCAATCCCGGGAAGATGTCTGGGAGACAAGGTTGTTGCACGAAATTTCGGCAATCCAGTCTATCTGCCAAAACAAAGCGTTGGCGGAGCTGCGTATTTGGGACAGCTTTAAGAAAAGGCTCGAAGGCGAAAGTTTCCAACGGACCGATTTTGTACGTGAATTGATGGTCTTGTCCGGCAACCGCTTGTCGTTGAAAATATGGTTTTTGCTGCATCAATACAGCGGCAGCCCATATTCCCACGAAGTGGCCGAAGACGAAAAGGAATTTATGCTTCCGATATTGGATGCACTTGAAGAACAGCAAGAAGAGAAGGCGATCCACGCTTTTAAAACCTGGAGCGAATGGATAGAAAAAAGGAGAATGCTAAATGGCGATAATTCGTGAAATGTTTAAACGCAATAAAGAAGATAGAGAAGCAACGATCCCTTCAAAGAAATCCAAGGATGTGCCGGAAGGGCTGATGACGAAATGCCCGGAATGCAAAGAAATCACCTTGACGAAAGATTTGACAAAATTATTGAAAGTTTGCCCGAAATGCGACCATCATTTTAAAATGACTGCCTACGAACGGATTGACAGCTTGTTGGATGAGGGATCTTTCCACTCGATGGATGACCATTTGAAATCCGAGAATCCGCTCGGCTTTCCCGGCTACGCAGAAAAAATTAAGTCCGATAGTGAAAAGACCGGCTTGAACGAAGCTGTGTTGACTGGAATCGGCAAAATTGGCAGCCATGAAATTTCTATTGCTGTCATGGATTCGCATTTCCGCATGGGTTCGATGGGCTCTGTTGTTGGAGAAAAAATCACCCGTGCCATCGAAGCGGCAACTAGCCGCGGGATTCCGTTTTTGATTTTTACAGCGAGCGGCGGTGCACGCATGCAAGAAGGTGTCTTGTCGCTTATGCAAATGGCAAAGACAAGCGTTGCTTTAAAGCGCCATAGCAATGCCGGGCTCTTATTCGTTTCCATTTTGACACATCCGACAACTGGCGGCGTCTCGGCCAGTTTTGCATCGGTTGGCGATATCAATATCGCGGAACCGAAAGCGCTCATTGGCTTTGCGGGCCGCCGGGTCATTGAACAAACCGTGCGCGAAAAACTTCCGGAAGATTTCCAGACAGCCGAGTTCCTGTTGGACCATGGTCAATTAGATGCCGTCGTCCACCGCGGTAAAATGAAAGAAACCTTAACGGCAATCGTTAAACTTCACGCGAAAGGGGCTGAACACAATGCCCAAGCATAAATTGTCAAAAAAAGGTGCGCCAAAATCGATGGGCTTCGAAGAACCATTGATTCAATTGCATAAAAAAATCAATGAGTTGAAAGAGTATTCCGCTACGGCGGATGTGGATTTGAGTTCGGAAATCAAAAGCCTCGAAGATCGTTTATCAAAGCTGGAGAATGACATTTACGAAAACATGAAGCCTTGGGATCGTGTCCAAGTGGCGCGGCATCCAGAGCGTCCAACAACTTTGGATTATATCCCGCTAATTTTTGAAGAGTTTATTGAATTCCACGGCGACCGGTTATACGGCGATGACGAGGCCATTGTCGGCGGCATCGCTTCTTTTGAAGGGCAGCCTGTTACGGTGATCGGCCATCAGCGCGGAAAAAGTACAAAAGAAAATATCCGCCGCAATTTCGGCATGCCCCATCCGGAAGGTTATCGCAAAGCCCTCCGCCTGATGAAGCAAGCTGAGAAGTTTAAACGCCCGATCATTTGCCTGATCGATACGAAAGGTGCCTATCCGGGCAAAGCAGCTGAAGAACGCGGCCAAAGTGAAGCAATTGCACGCAACCTTGTCGAAATGGCTGGCCTTGAAGTACCTGTCTTGTCGATCGTCATCGGCGAAGGCGGCAGCGGCGGCGCGCTTGCGCTGGGTGTCGGAAACCATATTTTGATGCTAGAGAATTCAACCTTCTCGGTCATTTCGCCGGAAGGTGCTGCATCGATACTTTGGAAAGATTCTGCGCTTGCGCAGACAGCGGCTGAGGCGATGAAAATCACCGCACCCGATTTGCTTGAAATGGGCATTATCGAGCGCATGATTCCAGAAGTGCGCGGAGGCGCGCACCATAATTCTCAGAAACAAGCTGCATTCATGACTGAAGCGATTAAAGAATCGCTTGCTGAGCTGAATAAACTGAACGCCGAAGAATTAATCAACCAGCGTTATGCAAAATTCAAATCAATAGGCGTTTTTAGTGAATAAAGGACCGCTTCGGCGGTTTTTTTCGTTTCAGCAGTCAAGAGGGATTGCCAACTTTTCAGATAGCAGAGTTTTAATGGTAAAATAACGAAAAATTAACAGAACAATAGGGTTTTCAAGACTGACAGTCAGGTGCTAGCGTGGTAAGGTGAAATGAGTAAATGGATTGGCAGGAGGGATTTGCATGAAAAAGATCGGCGTTTTAACTAGCGGGGGAGATTCCCCAGGCATGAATGCTGCAGTAAGGGCTGTCGTGCGCAAAGGTATTTATGAAGGAATTGAAGTTTACGGAGTCTACAGCGGCTATCAAGGATTGATCGATGGCAGAATCTCCAAACTTGAAGCCGGAGACGTCGGCGATATCATACAACGCGGCGGGACAGCTTTGTATTCTGCAAGATGTCCGGAATTTATCACGGACGCGGGGCAGGAAAAAGCGATTGCCCATATGAAAGAACACGGCCTTGAGGGGCTGGTGGTCATCGGCGGCGACGGTTCTTACCGGGGCGCTATGGCACTTACGAAAAAAGGGATTCCGGCAGTAGGAGTCCCAGGAACGATCGATAACGACATTCCGGGCACGGATTACACAATCGGTTTTGATACAGCATTGAATACGGTAATTGAAGCGATTGATAAAATCCGCGATACTGCCACGAGCCATGAACGGACATTTATAATAGAAGTAATGGGCCGCGATGCAGGGGACCTCGCTTTATGGGCAGGGCTTGCCGGTGGAGCAGAAACCATCCTGATACCGGAACAAGATTTTGACTTGGATGATATGATTGACAGGTTGGAAAAAGGGAAGAAGCGCGGCAAGAAGCACAGTATCATCATCGTAGCTGAAGGTGTCATGAGCGCACAAGATCTGGCAAGCCTGCTTGCGGAGAAATCGGATACTGAGACGCGCATCTCTGTACTTGGGCATATCCAGCGGGGCGGTTCACCAACCGCGCGTGACCGGGTGCTTGGCAGTTTGTTCGGCGCACGGGCAGTGGAAGCATTGCTAAAAGGTGAAGGTGGACAAGCGATTGGCATGGTCAACAACCAAGTTGTCGACTATGATATGGAAGAAGCATTCAAGCAGAAACGCAAAGCGGATATGAGCCTGTATAAATTATCTAAAGAACTATCAATTTAAAAGCATATTGGAGTGAGCACATTGAGAAAAACGAAAATCGTCTGTACAATTGGGCCGGCAAGTGAAACACCGGAGCTTCTAGAAGAACTAATCAATGCGGGAATGAATGTGGCCCGCTTGAATTTTTCCCATGGCAATCACGAAGAACACGCACTACGCATCAAACGAATCCGTGAAGCGGCAGCAAAAACAGGGAAAATCGTCGGCATTCTGCTCGATACGAAAGGCCCGGAAATCCGTACCCACCAAATGGAAAATGACTCAATCGATTTGGAGACCGGACAAAACATCGCCATCTCTATGACTGAAGTGTTGGGAACCAAGGAAATGTTCTCAATCAGCTACGGCCAATTGATCGATGATGTGCATGTCGGATCGGTCATCTTGCTTGATGACGGATTAATCGAATTGCATGTTACTGGCATTGATAAGGAAAAAGGACTGCTTCATACAGTTGTCGAAAATGCAGGGACATTAAAAACGAAAAAAGGCGTAAACGTACCTGGCGTTTCTGTTCAATTGCCAGGCATGACTGAAAAAGATGCCCAGGATATCCTTTTCGGAATTGAACAAAACGTGGATTTTGTAGCGGCTTCGTTTGTCCGCAGAGCATCTGATGTTATGGAAATCCGTGGCCATTTGGAAAATAACAACGGTTCGCATATCCAAATCATACCGAAAATCGAGAATCAGGAAGGCGTCGACAACATCGATGAAATCCTTGTTGTATCTGACGGCCTGATGGTTGCGCGAGGGGATCTCGGCGTAGAGATTCCAGCAGAAGAAGTGCCGCTTGTCCAAAAATCTTTAATTGAAAAATGCAATAGTGCAGGCAAGCCGGTTATCACGGCTACGCAAATGCTCGATTCCATGCAGCGCAACCCGCGTCCGACAAGAGCAGAAGCAAGCGATGTTGCTAACGCCATCTTTGACGGAACTGATGCAATCATGTTGTCAGGCGAAACAGCTGCCGGAATTTATCCGGTTGAATCAGTTGAAACGATGCACCGTATTGCGGTGACAACGGAAGCAGCGTTGAATTATAAACAGCTAGTCGATAACCGCCGCAAGGAAAAAGAGCCCAATATGACGGAAGCAATCGGCCAGGCAGTAGCCTATACCGCACTGAACTTAAAAGTGAAAGCGATTATTGCTCCAACAGAAAGCGGCCATACGGCGAAGATGATTTCAAAATACCGTCCAGGTGTGCCGATCATTGCTGTGACTTCATCTGACCGTCCGTCACGCAAACTTACACTTGTCTGGGGCGTTCAGCCAATTGTCGGCAAAGAAGTAAAATCGACCGATGAAGTTCTTGAAAATGCAGTGGATGAAAGCTTGCGCCATCATTTTGTAAAACATGGCGACTTGGTTGTCATTACTGCAGGCGTTCCGGTTGGGCAAGCAGGCACGACCAATTTGATGAAAGTTCATCTCATTGGCGATAGCATAGCGCAAGGCCAAGGCATTGGCAGAATGAGCGCTTTCGGCAGAACACTTGTCGTAAAAAACTCAGAAGAAGCACTGGCTTATGACGCTACCGGCAAAATTATAGTAACAATCGGTTCAGATCGCGATATGATGCCAGCCATAGAGAAATGTGCAGGGCTGATTACTGAAGAAGGCGGATTGACAAGCCATGCAGCTGTAGTCGGTTTGAGCCTGGGAATTCCGGTCATTGTCGGAGTTGAAGGTGCCACATCATTAATCAAGAACGATTACGACGTTACGATAGATGCAGAAACAGGCATTATCTATGACGGCCATGCTAGTGTTTTATAAGTTCAGCAAGGAGGGTAAATCGTTATGAAATGGTTTTTCTTGGCTTTAATCATCGTCCCGACACTGGAACTTACGCTGCTTTTATGGGCGAGCGACGCCATGGGAATCTTCCCAACGCTTGGATTGATCATAGCGACAGGGATGTTGGGTGCTTTTTTGGCTAAGAAACAAGGATTGAAAGCACTTAGAGACATCCAGGACAGCATGGGGCGCTTGCAGCCGCCAGGCGAACACCTAATTAACGCGGCATTTGTGCTGGTCGGCGGCGTTTTGCTTTTGACTCCTGGATTCATCTCCGATGCAATCGGGCTATCACTGCTGTTCAAACCAACCCAAAAAATCTACAAGCCGATTGCCGGCAAAATAATTCAGAAAAAGATGAGTGGCACTCGGGTTATCGTGAGATAATTCCGAGTGAACCTATCGTTATTTTGAGAAAAGTTTCACGAAAACAAGCGTTTTCATTCACAAATTCTACAATGTTGATTATAATGGCTAGGTAAGGAAATTTATTCATGCTCGAAAAAAGTGGATAACCCATCATTCGGGGTTTTTTTTTGGAATGGTGAAATACAGTAAAAGGAGCGATTTTAATGACATCGTCAAAAGGTTTAGAAGGTGTAGTAGCTACACAATCAGCCATCAGTTCAATTATTGATGACACTCTTACATACGTTGGCTACGATATCGATGATTTGGCAAACAATGCCAGCTTTGAAGAAGTGATTTATCTATTATGGCACCAGCGCTTGCCGAAAGCGGATGAGTTAACTGAACTAAAACAGCAATTGGCTGATAATATGTCAGTGCCGCAGGCAGTATTGGATCATTTTAAAACATACGAAATCAAAAAAGTTCATCCGATGGCGGCATTGCGTACAGCCGTATCGATGCTTGGCTTGTTCGATGAAGAAGCTGAAGTGATGAACCCTGAAGCGAACTACCGCAAAGCGATCCGCATCCAGGCCAAGATTGCTACTTTGGTGACTGCCTTCGCACGCGTTCGCAGCGGCCAAGAGCCGGTTGCACCGAAAAATGATTTGAGTTTCGCGGCGAACTTCCTTTACATGCTTTCTGGAAACGTTCCAGCGGACATCGAAGAAGAAGCATTCAACAAAGCGTTAGTGCTTCACGCTGACCACGAATTGAACGCATCTACATTTACTGCTCGCGTTGCAGTCGCTACTCTTTCAGACGTCTATTCGGGCGTAACTGCAGCTATCGGCGCTTTGAAAGGCCCATTGCATGGCGGAGCAAACGAACAGGTGATGAAAATGTTGACTGAAATCGGTTCAGTGGATAACGTAGAAACCTTCATCAATGAGAAATTGGCGAACAAGGAAAAAATCATGGGCTTTGGCCACCGCGTTTACCGCAAAGGCGACCCACGTGCAAAACACTTGCGTGAAATGTCTCAGAAATTGACGAAAATCCGCGGAGAAGAAAAATGGTACGAAATGTCGATTAAGATTGACGAAATCGTCAGCGGCCAGAAAAATCTTCCGCCGAATGTCGACTTCTATTCGGCATCCGTCTACCATTCTTTAAACATCGAGCATGACTTGTTCACGCCGATTTTCGCAGTATCACGTACTTCAGGCTGGCTTGCCCACATTTTGGAGCAATATTCAAACAACCGCCTAATCCGTCCGCGTGCTGAATACATCGGGCCTGGAATGCAAAAATATGTTCCAGTAAACGAAAGATAAACAGCAATACGTGTTCAACGGGCATATCGATCAGCGATGTGCCGGTAAAACCACTTAAATTTAGGGCGGGCAACTTTTGCCGCCCTATTACTTGACTACAGGAGGCTATTTTAAATGACAGGCGAAAAAATCACAGTAGAAAACGGCGTTTTAAACGTCCCTAATAATGCAGTAATTCCTTTTATCATCGGTGATGGCACTGGGCCGGACATCTGGAATGCGGCTTCACGCGTTCTTGAGCAAGCTGTAACAAAAGCTTATAACGGTGAAAAATCAATCGTCTGGAAAGAAGTTCTTGCCGGACAAAAAGCATTCGACCAAACTGGCGAATGGCTTCCAGAAGAGACGCTTGACGTTATCCGCGAATACTTGATCGCTATCAAAGGACCTCTTACTACGCCAATCGGCGGCGGTATCCGTTCATTGAACGTTGCTTTGCGCCAAGAATTGGATCTTTACACATGCTTGCGCCCTGTACGTTATTTCGAGGGTGTTCCTTCACCGGTTAAACGCCCTGAAGACACGGATATGGTCATTTTCCGCGAAAACACGGAAGATATCTATGCGGGCATCGAATACGCTCAAGGTTCTGATGAAGTTAAGAAATTGCTTGCTTTCCTTACTGACGAAATGGGCGTTAAAAACATCCGTTTCCCAGAAACTTCAGGACTCGGCATCAAACCGATTTCAGAAGAAGGAACAAAACGCTTAGTTCGCGCTGCGATCAACTATGCAATCACTGAAGGCCGCGAATCATTGACGCTTGTCCATAAAGGGAACATCATGAAGTTCACTGAAGGAGCTTTCAAGACATGGGGCTACGAAGTTGCTGAGCAAGAGTTCGGCGATAAAGTGTTCACATGGAACCAATACGACAAGATCAAAGACGAGCAAGGCACTGAAGCTGCTGATAAAGCACAAAAAGAAGCTCTTGACTCTGGCAAAATCCTTGTCAAAGATTCAATTGCTGATATCTTCCTTCAGCAGATCCTTACACGCCCAAGCGAGTTCGACGTTGTTGCTACAATGAACTTGAACGGCGATTACATCTCTGACGCATTGGCTGCACAAGTAGGCGGAATCGGTATTGCTCCTGGAGCAAACATCAACTACTTGACTGGACATGCGATTTTCGAAGCTACTCATGGTACAGCTCCTAAATATGCTGGTCTTGATAAAGTAAACCCTTCATCAGTCATCTTGTCAGGCGTTTTGATGCTTGAGCACTTGGGCTGGACCGAAGCGGCTAAATTAATCATGGCTTCAATGGAGAAAACTATCGCTTCTAAAGTAGTAACTTATGACTTTGCACGTCTTATGGACGGCGCTACCGAAGTGAAATGTTCTGCATTCGCTGACGAATTAATTAAAAATCTTTAAGAATGGAGGGGGAAACCCCTCTTTTTTTATTTACCCAAATTCGACTTCAAAGGAGAGTTTCTATGACATTCAAACGTAAAAAGATTTCTGTGATCGGTTCAGGCTTTACTGGCGCAACCGCCGCATTTCTGTTAGCGCAAAAAGAATTGGGTGATGTCGTATTGGTCGATATTCCACAAATGGAAAACCCGGCAAAAGGCAAAGCCCTTGATATGGCAGAAGCTGGGCCTGTCCAAGGATTTGATGCGCGTGTAACCGGAACTTCGAATTACGAGGATACAAAAAACTCCGATTTGGTAATTATCACTGCAGGCATCGCCCGTAAACCTGGCATGAGCCGGGACGATCTTGTGCAGACGAACCAGAACGTCATGAAGTCCGTCACGGCAGAAATCGTCAAATATTCTCCCGACACTACCATCCTCGTATTGACGAATCCAGTCGATGCGATGACATATACCGTTTATAAAGCATCCGGGTTGCCGAAAGAACGTGTTATCGGCCAGTCAGGTGTATTGGATTCTGCACGGTTCCGCACATTTGTTGCAGAAGAGCTCAACGTCTCGGTCAAAGACGTCACCGGATTCGTCCTGGGCGGCCACGGCGACGACATGGTGCCGCTGGTTCGCTATTCGTACGCTGGCGGCATACCATTGGAAACGCTCATCGCAAAAGAGCGTCTTGACGAAATCGTTGACCGCACTCGTAAAGGCGGAGCAGAAATCGTCAACCTTCTTGGAAACGGCTCTGCCTACTATGCGCCAGCCGCCTCATTAGTGGAAATGGCCGAAGCGATTATCAAAGACCAACGCCGCATTTTGCCGTCCATCGCTTATTTGGAAGGCGAGTACGGTTTGGATGGAATCTACCTCGGCGTGCCGACCATTCTTGGTGCAGGCGGCATCGAAAAAATCATCGAAATCGATTTGAACGAGGAAGAGCGGGCTTTGCTGAACAAATCAGCCGAGTCTGTGAAAGTAGTAATGGATCTCTTGGCGTAAATGCTATGAACCGGGCAGGAATTTTTCTGTCCGGTTTTTATTTTTAAAAATGTAAAAAAATATTCAACTTATAATTCGATATTCCGCAAAACAGCTGCGCTTGCCGCGGGCGAGCGCCAAGCCTCCTCAGTCGCTTCGCTCCTTGCGGGGTCTCGGCTGCCTCGCTTTCCCGCAGGCGTCTCCGCTATTTTGCTTCATATCTGGAGAACATGGAAGAAACTACAGAGAGTGTATCTTTCGTGTTCTTGAGTAAAAGAAATAACGCTCTATTAAGAAATACCTTTGAATGAAGCGGAAGGCGGCGACTCCTGTGGGCAAAGCCTGAGCTGAAGGCCCCGCAGTAGCGCTAGCGACGAGGAGACTGAAGCCAGGTCCGCGGAACGCGTCCGCCTGAAGCTAAATGAAAAGATTAAATCAATATTTTCACTTGAAACTCGAGTCATCTAAGGATAACAATCATTATTTGTACTTTTATAGTACTCCGCCAGGGCTATTATACCTGCTTGCGCTATCAAGCCATTACTTGATACTATAAGGGTAGCAAGATTTAGGAGGGGAATTTATTGTTGCTTGGTAAGAAACGTAAATTAGGCCGAAAAATCGAGGATATGAATGTCGGGGAAAAGTTGAAACTCACAGAGAAGATTGAAGACAAAGATCTCCTTCTTTATCTGGGGTTGACGAATGACGGGAATCCGCTGTATATCCAGCACGATTTTGCTTCGCAGACCGCATTTGAAAAACCGGTTGTGCCGAACATCATGCTGACGGGCATTATCATTTCAGCAATCTCCAAATACTTGCCGGGCCCAGGCTCGTATATCACTGAACAGCGTTTAAAATTTGTCAAACCGGTATACCATTATTCAACGATCGACTTTTTGCTGGAAATCGTTGAGATTGACGAAAAAAATAACCTGGTAAGCGTACGGGTAGAAGCAACTGATGAAAACGGCAACACCGTTGTTGAAGGAACGGTGCAAGTTAATCCGCCGCAGTTGCTGAATCAGCTGGCCACACATGCAATGGATAATTTCTAAACGGTTTGAGATGGGGGTTTCAAACTGAATGTGGAGGATGTCAAATGCTGAATAAAATACTGATTATCGAAGATGAACATTCAATTGCTACGCTCCTATCTTATAATCTGGTGCAAGCCGGGTTTGAAACGATTGTTGCGAACGATGGGAAGCAAGGCTACGATTTAGCGTTAAGCGAAAAACCATCGCTCATCGTCCTTGATTTAATGTTGCCAT
Source organism: Planococcus sp. TJ-301 (assembly GCF_058268475.1). Lineage (NCBI taxonomy): Bacteria > Bacillati > Bacillota > Bacilli > Caryophanales > Caryophanaceae > Planococcus > Planococcus sp. TJ-301. The sequence continues at coordinate 118,165 of NZ_JBZDOH010000001.1, forward strand.
CAATGGACGGTGTGGAAGTGTGCAAAGCTCTTCGCCAAGAGAAAGTGAATATTCCCATCATTATGCTGACCGCAAAAGATGATGAATTCGATAAAGTGCTCGGGCTAGAACTTGGAGCCGATGATTATATGACAAAACCATTCAGCCCAAGGGAAGTTGTGGCTCGCATCAAAGCGGTGCTGCGGCGTTCGGTCACTACTCCGACTCCAAAAGGGGAAACTTCCGCGCCTTTGGTGCTTGGCAGCTTAAAAGTGTTTCCAGATCGGTTCGAGGTTTTTCTAGATGAAAAACAGCTTGAGTTCACTCCGAAAGAGTTCGAACTTCTTGTCTACTTGATGGAAAACAAAAACCGAGTGTTGACACGCGACCAGTTATTGAGTGCTGTCTGGAAATATGATTTTGCAGGTGATACACGGATTGTAGATGTGCACATCAGCCACCTGCGTGAAAAAATCGAGGAAAACAGCCGCAAACCGGTCTTCATTAAGACTATTCGGGGGCTGGGCTATAAATTTGAGGAGCCGAAAGCGGGATGAGGTCATTTCAGCATCGCTTGTTGAGGACTATCCTTTTGTGGCTCGGTATATTGCTGGCTGGCCTGTTGATCATCATTGGCCAGCTTTTTCCCATTTACGCAGAATCCGGAAATCAAATGCAATTATGGATCTGGCTTGCGCTCATTTTTGCGCTGGCCATGATTTTTTCGGCTATTATCGGCTACCAGATCATCAAGGTCCAGGCTATGCCGATTGAAAACGTGACAGAAACCGCGTTGGAGCTGGCCAAAGGAAATTATCAGGCGCGTGCATACGAATACAGCAACATCGGTACAGTCGAACTCAGCTCCACCATCAATGTACTGGCAAGAAACTTGCAGGAAATTACTGCAGTCCGGGAAATGGAACAAGAACGGCTGAAAACGCTGATTGAAAACATGGGCAGTGCATTGATCATGATCGACCGCCAAGGAGCAGTGTCGCTTGTCAATAAATCGTTCATGTATGAATTCGAATTAACGGAAATGGATGTCGACAAAAAATTCTACAAAGAAGTTCAAATTCCACAAGGTTTGCAGGATTTTATCGAGCGGGTCTTTATGATGGAAAAACCTGCACGAGAGCAGCTTGCTTTCACCCAAGGGCTGAGCAGCCGCCATATTGACGTCTATGGTGCACCGGTGATCGGGGAACAGGAGCAATGGCATGGCATTGTCATTGTGTTGCACGATATCACAGAATTAAAGCGTTTAGAGCAGATCCGGAAAGATTTCGTGGCGAATGTATCGCATGAATTGCGGACGCCAGTCACTTCGATAAAAGGGTTTTCTGAGACGCTTTTGGACGGGGCCTATAAAGATCCCGCCACGTGTGAATCGTTTTTGGAAATCATTCATAAAGAAAGCAATCGGTTGGAAATGCTGATTGAAGACCTGTTGGAACTTTCCCGGGTAGAACAGTCCGGCTTTAAAGTGGACGCCCTTCCAACAGATATGGAAGCGATCATTTACCAAGTGAGGGAAATGGTGCAGAAAAAACTGGAAGACAAAAGGATCGAGTTGAATCTCCAGCTCGAACCCGTTATTGTACAAGGAGACCCGAATCGGCTTGTCCAGGTCATGATGAATTTATTGGTCAATGCCATGACTTATTCGCCGGAGCAAACGGTGATTACCATACGGTTATTTTCACGCGGCAAAGAAGCAATTATTGAAGTAGAAGACCAAGGAATCGGCATCGCAAAAGCTGAATTCAGCCGTTTATTTGAACGTTTTTACCGGGTTGACCGGGCGCGAAGCCGAAATTCTGGCGGAACCGGACTGGGATTATCCATTGTCAAACATTTGATTGAAGCACATCATGGCAAAGTGGAAGTCAATAGTGAAGTCGGCAAAGGCTCAACGTTTATCATCCACTTGCCTTTAGCAAGTTAATCTAGGAGGAACATATGGAAACAAACCCATTTTTGCCTATTATTATTGGCACAGACATGAACGCTTACAACATGGCCATCTCTTTTCACGAAGCTTATGGCATTAAACCAATATTGGTCGGCAAAGAACCGTTGTCGTTCACTGCAATGAGCACAATTACTGAAACGATCGAATTACGGTCGGGCTTATCGGATTCCGCACAATTTGCCGGAATCATGACCGATATCGCTCAAAAATACAGAACGCCTGGCAAGACCTTGCTGCTTGTCGGCACCAATGATTTGTACGTGCGCTTGATCATTGAGAACGCAGCAATGCTAAAAGAATTTTTTGTCTTTAATTATATCTCCGAAGACTTGATGAACCAGTTGCAGGTCAAATCGAATTTTTATAAATTATGTGCGGAGCACGGCATCGATACGCCCACGACTTATTTCTACGATTGCCGTTCAAACACGCCTTTCGAAGAACAGATGATGTATCCTGTTATCGTTAAGCCGAGCAACGGCATCGCGTATAACTTAAACAAATTCGAAGGCCAGCAAAAAGTCTATAAAGTGGAAAACCCGCGTGAACTGCAGAACGTCATCAATAAAATCGTCAGCAGCGGCTATGATGATGAGCTGATTATCCAGGATTTCATCCCGGGCGACGACACGTACATGTGGGATTCCGTCATTTACGCAAGTTCAAAAGGCAAGACTCAGCTAGTGACGTTTGCGCAAGTAGTGCTGCAAGAACATACGGTGACCGCAATCGGCAATTACACAGCCTTGATCACCCGTTACAACAAGGAAATGATGGTCAAGCTGCAGAACTTCCTTGAAGCGGTCGGCTATAACGGCTTCGCGAATTTCGATTTGAAATTCGATGAACGCGACGGCAAGTTCAAAGTTTTTGAAGTGAACATCCGCCAAGGGCGTTCGAGCTATTACGTGACGGCACTTGGGCATAACATGGCGTCGTACCTGGTTGATGACTTGATTTACCACGTTGAAAAGCCGGTGACGTACTTGAACGAAGACTTCCTCTTCACGGTAGTGCCGAAAATCGTACTCCGCAAATTCGTCAATAACAAAGCGGTTCAACGGGACATTAATGAACTGCTGAAAAAAGGGAAATACGGCAATCCGTTATTTTATAAGAAAGACACGCATTTAAAGCGCAAGTTATACTTATTCGCGCGTCAAGTCAATTATTATAAGAAATATAAGAATAATCAGTGGTAAGTTTAACATTAGATTAACACTGGCTTCACAAACGGATGTTATTGTTTAATAGAACCCCCTTCAACCGCATGAAGGGAAAAAGAGCCCTTCCCCGGGGCTCTTTTTCTATTTTCTGAAACTATTTCAAGATTTTGCCGTATATGAAATAGAAGAGAAAAAGGGGGAATAAAAATGTCCGTTAAAAAAATCTTAGCCATCATTGGATTGTCCATTTTCGGAATCCTGTTGCTGATTGCAGTGTTCACATCATGGTATACAGTAGATGAATCCGAGCAGGCGGTAATCGTCACATTCGGTGTCGCCAATGAGACGATTGTCGAACCGGGTCTGCATTTCAAGATACCTTGGCCGATACAAAAAGCAGAAATCCTATCGAAAGAAACGTACAGTCTCCAATTCGGCTATAACCAAAACGAAGATGGAGAAATCGTCGCTTTTGACAAAGAAACGAAAATGATCACAGGGGATGAAAATATCGTATTGACCGATTTGGTCGTACAGTGGAAAATCACCGATCCGAAAAAATACCTGTTCAATGCCGAAAACCCGCAAGATGTGCTGCACGATGCCACTTCGGCTTCCATCCGCTCAATCATCGGCAGTTCGCTCATCGATGACGCGCTGACTTCCGGGAAAGCGGAAATTGAAGCGGAGACAAGAGACTTGCTCGCTTCATTGATGGATAAATACGATTTCGGCATCACCGTTCTAGCCGTTAAGCTGCAGGACGTCGAGCTGCCGAATGAAGAAGTCCGCGCGGCATTCACCAACGTGACGGATGCACGCGAGACGATGAATACGAAAATAAACGAAGCACGAAAATATGAAAACCAGAAGCGCAATGAAGCATTGGGTGAAAAAGCAGCCATCAATTCACGTGCCGAAGGGCAGAAAGTTGCCCGTGTCGAGCAAGCCCTTGGAGACGTTGCATTGTTTGATAAATTATATGCGGAATATGAAACTAATCCAGAAGTGACGCGGCAGCGTATTGTTATGGAAACACTCGAGACTGTGTTGCCTAATGCCAAACTTTACATCATGAACGACGAAGGCGGAACAATGACGTACTTGCCATTAAATGAGGCACAGACAATCGTGCCGCCGGCAGCAGAAGAAGGGGGAGGAGACTGATGGAGCCGATTAAGCCGCAGAACAATCCAGTAAAACCGAACCCGTGGGAAAAGCCACTAAAACCGAAAAAACCAAAAACGCCGAGAGAACCGATTAATTTCAAGAAATATTGGAAATTGATTACGGTCTTGTCGCTGGCGCTTTTCGCTTTGATCATCCTGTTGACCAATGTCTATGTCGTGAAAGAAAACGAATACCGGGTGGTGCGCCAATTCGGTGAAGTTGTCGGCATCTATGAAGAGCCGGGCATCCGCATGAAAATCCCTTTTGTGCAGAGTGTCAGCACGCTGCCGAAATATCAAATGACCTATGATGTTTCCGAAGCGGAAATCAACACGAAAGACAAAAAGCGCATCATTATCGATAATTACGCGGTGTGGCATGTCGTCAACCCGCGTGAGCTGATCACCAACGCTGTAACGATCGTCAACGCAGAATCGCGCATGGAGGAATTTATCTACTCTGTTGTGCGGACCGAACTTGGCCAATTGAATTACGATGAAATCATCAACGATGAAAATTCTTCGCGCGGCAGCTTGAATGACAATGTCACAGCCCGCGTCAATGAATTGCTGGAGAAAGACCAATACGGTATCCGCGTTGTGGATGTTCGCATGAAACGCACGGACTTGCCGGAAGAAAACGAACAGTCCGTGTATACCCGAATGATTTCAGAACGTGATTCGACCGCGCAGGATTATTTGTCCCAAGGCGATGCGAAAAAACGTGAAATCGAGGCGCAAGCTGACCGCGAAGCGCAGGAAGTGATTGCTTCCGCCAAAAAAGAAGCGGCGTTGATCCAGTCGGAAGGTGAATCCGAAGCTGCTAAAATCTACAATAAGTCTTTTTCAAAAGATCCGGAATTCTATGAGCTGTATCGTTCACTTCAGTCCTACACCAAAACAATCGGCGAGGACACGGTGATCATCCTGCCGTCCGATTCACCATACGCCCAAATTCTTTCCGGGAATTTGGAATAGCCGCAAGCCGTTATTTCTCTTCTTTTTGCCCGCGTGGTAAAATGATAGGAATGACGGCTTTTGTTTATGAGAGGGGTAATATTGTGGCAAAGAAGATTTTATTATTAGACGGAAATAGTTTGGCGTACCGCGCGTTTTTCGCGTTGCCGCTTTTGACGAATGAGCAAGGGATCCATACGAATGCTGTATACGGCTTTACGATGATGCTCCAAAAAATACTGGAAGAAGAACAGCCTACGCATATGATTGTTGCCTTCGATGCTGGGAAAACGACGTTCCGCAATGAGATGTTCGGGGAGTACAAAGGCGGGCGCCAAAAAACGCCGCCGGAACTGTCTGAACAATTTCCATATTTGCGGAAACTGATTGATGCTTACCGCATCAAAACGTATGAATTACCGAATTACGAAGCGGATGACATTATCGGAACTTTGAGCTTGGAAGCGGAAAAAGAAGGCGACGAAGTCATCGTCATTTCTGGTGATAAGGATTTGACGCAATTGGCGTCGCCTTCGACTACGGTATACATCACCCGCAAAGGGATAACGGACATCGAGAAATACACGGTCGATCACATCCGTGAAAAATACAACCTGACGCCTTTGCAGATCATTGATATGAAAGGCCTTATGGGCGATGCATCGGATAACATTCCGGGCGTTCCGGGAATCGGCGAAAAAACCGCGTTAAAGCTGCTGGCAGCACATGGCAGCGTTGAAGGGGTCTACGAAGCGATCGACGAACAAAAAGGCAAGATGAAAGAAAAATTGGTTGCCAATGAAGATCTCGCATATATCAGCAAGAAATTGGCGACGATCGAACGCGGTGCGCCTGTGGAAGTTTCCATCGAGGAATTGTCGTATCCAGGTCCGGACCATGATGAATTGATCAAAGTATGGAATGAGCTAGCGTTCAAGTCGCTCTTGGAAAAACTCGATTACACGGCAGAAGAAACAACCAAAAAAGAATTGGAATTCGAAGTGCTGACGGAACTTGATGCATCGGTTCTGGAAGACGAAATGGCAATCCACCTGGAAATGTACGACGAACAATACCACACGTGCGACTTGCTCGGGGTTTCATTGGCGACTGCTGACAAGACCTACGTCGTGCCGATGGAAACGATCAAGCAATCCCAAGCGTTCAAAGAGTGGTTCGCAGACGATTCGAAGAAGAAATACATGTCGGACTCGAAAGCCGCAACGGCCGCCTTTTACCGTTATGGCCTAGGCGTGGAAGGTGTCGATTTCGATTTGATGCTCGGCGCTTATATTGTCAACCCGTCGTTGACGTATACGGACTTGGCAAATATCGTCCAGGAATACGGTTATACGGATGTTGCCCAAAACGAGCAGATTTACGGCAAAGGTGCGAAAAAAGCGGTGCCTGAAGCGGATATCCTCAACGAGCATATGGCCAGAAAAGCACGGACAATTTGGGAAGTCCGCCCGATGGTCTTGAAGAAGCTCCAAGAAAACGAGCAATTCGATTTGTACAACAAGCTTGAGCTGCCGCTTGCCACCATTTTAGGTGAAATGGAGTCTTTCGGCGTTAAAGTGGACAAAGAGCAATTGGAGGAAATGGGCAAAGACTTGTCCCATAAACTTGAGAAGATCGAGTTCGATATTTATGGTCTTGCTGGAGAACGTTTCAACATCAACTCGCCAAAGCAACTGGGCACGCTTCTTTTTGAGAAGCTTGGATTGCCGGTGCAGAAAAAGACGAAAACGGGCTATTCTACGGCTGCGGATGTATTGGAGAAACTCGAAGGCAAGCATGAAGTCATTTCCTATATTCTGATGTACCGCCAATTGGGCAAAATCCGTTCCACTTATATAGAAGGTTTATTGAAAGAAATCCATGAAGACGGCAAAGTCCATACGCGGTTCCAGCAGGCGCTGACGACGACGGGACGCTTGAGTTCGATCAACCCGAACTTGCAGAACATCCCGGTGCGCTTGGAAGAAGGGCGGAAAATTCGTAAAGCATTCGTGCCGTCTCAGCCAGGCTGGGTCATGGTCGCTGCCGATTACTCGCAGATTGAATTGCGCGTGCTGGCAGATATGTCGAAAGATGAAAGCCTGATTGAAGCCTTTAAGAACGACATGGACATCCATACGAAAACGGCGATGGACGTCTATGGCGTCGGAGCGGAAGAAGTGACGCCGAATATGCGCCGCGCCGCAAAAGCCGTCAACTTCGGCATTGTCTACGGCATCAGCGATTACGGACTTTCTCAGAATTTGAACATTACCCGCAAAGAAGCGGCAGAATTCATCGACACGTATTTGAAGAGCTTTCCTGGAGTTAAGCAATACATGGACGAGAGCATACAGATGGCGAAGAAAAATGGCTTTGTAACAACAATCATGAACCGCCGCCGCTATTTGCCTGACATCAATAGCTCGAATTTCAACTTGCGCAGTTTTGCGGAGCGCACAGCAATGAATACACCAATTCAAGGAAGCGCCGCGGACATCATTAAAAAAGCGATGATCGATATGGCAGATGCTTTGAAGCGTGAAAACATGCAGACACGCATGTTGCTTCAAGTACACGATGAATTGATTTTTGAAGCGCCGCCAAATGAACTTGAAAAATTGAAGACTTTAGTGCCACAGGCGATGGAATCGGCCGTCACCTTGAATGTGCCGCTGAAAGTCGACTTCGCATACGGCGATACTTGGTACGATACAAAATGACGGGAGGGCTGACAGATGCCGGAACTTCCTGAAGTGGAAGGCGTCGTTCGCCAAATCCGCCCGGCCGCAGCCGGGAAAACAATCCGTGATGTTTTCGTTTCCGATACCATCCGCCTGTCAAAGGCAAATGGCAAGGAAGCAATCATCAAAAAGATGGATGCAGATGCATTTATCAGCCGATTGGTCGGAGCGGAAATTTCCAGTGTGGAACGGCGCAGCAAATATATTTATTTCACAATGCAAAAAGACCGGGAATTTTTATTGGTCAACCATTTGGGCATGTCGGGAGCGTGGTTTTACGTCGACAGCTTGTTGTCCATTACGGAAGAAAAGTTCCGGCGCCATGTCCACGTCGTGCTGACGCTCGACGACGGCAATCTATTGGCCTACTCGGATATCCGGCGTTTCGGCGAGATGCGCTTGCTGAACGGCGAAGCGGATTTTCCGCCGCTGCTCTTAATGGCGCCTGAACCGTTCGCTGAAGAAGCGCTCGACCATTTTCTCCATATGGCGGAACGCCCAAAATACAGCGCAAAGCCGATCAAGGAAGTCATTATGGACGGGCAAGTGATTTCAGGTTGCGGTAATATCTATGCAACCGAAGCACTGTTCCGGATGAAAATCCATCCGAACCGAGCAGCGGGGCGCATCAGCCGCGCCAGGAAAATCCAGCTGTTCAAAGCGGTTGCGGCGATTCTGCTTGAAAGCATCGAGGCTGGTGGCAGCACCATTTCTGATTACCGCAACATTAACGGCGAATCAGGACGGATGCAAGACCGCTTCGGCATGTACGGCAAAAAACAATGCATGGAATGCGGCACAGCGACGAAGTCCCTTCAAATTGCGGGGCGCACTTCAGTCTACTGTCCGACTTGCCAAAAATGAGGGATTAGAATGATCATTGGGTTAACAGGAAGCATAGCGAGCGGAAAAAGCACCGTCTCGCAGATGTTGAAGGAGTTGGGCTATCCGATTGTCGACGCTGATTTAGTGGCTCGCCAAGTAGTAGAACCCGGCAGTGAAACGCTGGAAAAAATTAAGGGGGCGTTCGGTGAAGATGTCATTTTGCCGGACGGTTCGCTTGACCGCAAAAAAGTGGGGGACATCATATTCAGCGATCCGGCCAGCCGTAAACGCTTGAATGATATCATCCATCCGGCAATCCGCCAAGAAATGCTGCGCCAGCGGGCGGCGTATGTGGCAGAAGGCCAAAAAGTGGTCATCATGGATATCCCGCTGCTGTTTGAAAGCAAGCTCCAGCATTTCGTGGACAAGATCCTGGTCGTCAGTGTCACCGAGGAAAATCAGCTGAAGCGCCTCATGGAACGCAACGAGTTGTCCGAAGAGGAGTCACTTGCGCGGATTTCCTCGCAATTGCCGATGTCAGTGAAAGAAGAAGGTGCAGATGCCGTAATTTATAATAATGGCACAATAGAAGAAACGAAATGGCAGCTCAACCGCATCCTTGAAAAGTGGGATGCGGGCATATCGGAACAATAATAGCTGAAGTGAAGTTTAAGGTTCCAGTATTCGTAAAATGTGTTATACTATATAACGAATTAAAAATAAAAGTATAACTTATTTAATGGGGGACTCATAAATGACAGTTTCTATTGCGATTAACGGGTTTGGCCGCATCGGCCGTATGGTTTTCAGACAAGCTATTTTAATGGATGACATCAATATTGTAGCTGTTAATGCCGGCTATCCTGCTGCAACACTAGCGCATCTGATTAAGTATGACACAAATCACGGCACCTTCCAGGGCGAAGTCTCTCATGAAGAAGATGCATTAATTGTCAATGGAAAACGGGTTCAGCTCGTCAATGAACGTGATCCTTTACTGCTTCCTTGGAGTGAAATGGGCATCGACATCGTCATTGAAGCGACAGGCAAGTTCAATGCACGCGAAAAAGCGGCATTGCATTTGGATGCTGGAGCCAAGAAAGTCATTTTATCAGCTCCTGGCAAAAATGCCGACATCACAATTGTGATGGGCGTCAACGACGGCGCACTTGAAATCGATAAGCACGACGTTATTTCAAATGCCAGCTGCACGACTAACTGCCTTGCACCGGTAGCGAAAGTCTTGAACGATGCGTTCGGGATTGAAAACGGCTTGATGACCACCGTCCATTCTTACACGAATGACCAGAAGAACTTGGATAACCCGCATAAAGATCTCCGCCGTGCGCGTGCATGTGGCCAGTCGATCATCCCTACTTCTACGGGCGCCGCGAAAGCGCTATCATTGGTACTTCCTGAACTTGAAGGCAAACTTCATGGCATGTCGCTTCGCGTACCGACTCCAAACGTATCCTTAGTGGATCTTGTCGTGGACTTGAAGCAGGACGTGACAATAGAAGAAGTGAATGCTGCTTTCCTAGCTGCTTCCTTGAATGGCCTTGAAGGCATCTTGAGCTTAACAATGGAGCCTTTGGTGTCAATCGACTTCAACACGACCGAACAATCGGCGATCGTAGATGGATTGTCGACGATGGTGATCGGCGGCCGCAAAGTGAAAGTTCTAGCTTGGTATGATAACGAATGGGGCTACTCTGCGCGAGTGGTGGATTTAACCAAAAAAGTGGCAAAATCATTGGTTTATGCCCGATAATTAATACAAGCCGCAGCCATTGTAAAATGGCATGCGGCTTTTTCATGAAAAAAATCCCATAAAAAAATAAGGTATTTTAAGTTATTATGATTGCATTTCATATCAATACATCATATACTAACACTCGTAGTCAAAAAACGGCTACGTACTTCTTCGTTTCTGAGTGCTTGATAAGGGAGCGGACGGAGCAATATTTATTCACATGACTGCTTAAAGGGTTAGGACCTCTTTGGACTAACTTTCCCCCGTGGTAGTCAACTTTGAATATTTTGCGCACTAAAACAAAATGATATCAAAGGGGGAAACGAACCATGGAAACAATGGGACGTCACGTAATTGCAGAACTTTGGCAGTGTGATTTTGACAAATTAAACGATATGGATTTTATCGAACAAACTTTTGTTGATGCAGCACTAAAAGCCGGAGCTGAAGTCAGAGAAGTAGCTTTTCACAAATTTGCACCTCAAGGCGTAAGCGGGGTAGTCATCATTTCTGAATCGCATTTAACGATCCACAGCTTCCCGGAACATGGCTATGCTAGTATCGATGTATATACTTGCGGCGATCTTGATCCAACTATTGCAGCTAATTACATTGCAGAAGCGCTGAATTCTGGTGCTCGCGAATTTGTAGAAATTCCGCGCGGTATGGGCCCGGTCAGTGTTGAAAAGTCCAAAGTTTCAGTAAATGCATAATCCATTAACATGAACGATACGAAGCAGGGGATCTGATCCCCTGCTTTTTCTGTTTTCTTGGGATAGATGAAAATTGTTGTATGTCGCTTCGGTCGCTCAGGGCATGGCTTACACAGAAAACCAAGCAAAGAACGCTTGTCTTTCTGCTCCGCCTAGCCCTTGTTCGCGCCTTCACTGGGAAATTTTTATGAAAATAGAAAGGTTTACGTGGCTCTGCTATTTTGGAGATACTTGTGGATACGGAGCAAACTGCCGAGACGCCTGCGGGAAAGCGAGATAGCTGAGACCCTGCAGAAGCGCTAGCGACGAAGCGGCTCAGTGCTCGCCCGCGGCAAGCGAGGCAGTTTTGCGCAGTATCCACTACTCGAAATCTTTCGTTCTATCTATATCGCAACTAATGGAGCCTTAAATTTGTTATACTGGAGTTACGAGAAACAATGTTTAGGGAGAGGTCCAATATGAGATGTCCGGCTTGCCAGCATAATGGTACACGCGTAGTGGATTCGCGGCCAGTAGATGATAATAAATCCATTCGGAGGCGCAGAGAATGTGAAGCGTGCGGCTACCGTTATACGACTTTTGAAAAAGTGGAAGAAATGCCGCTGATTGTCGTGAAGAAAGATGGCTCACGTGAAGAGTTCAGCCGCGAGAAAGTTTTGCGCGGCTTGATTCGTGCTTGCGAAAAACGTCCAGTTCCTTTGGAGACACTGGAGAATCTTGTTTTTGATATTGAGAAGGAACTTCGCCGCACAGGCAATGCCGAGGTGAAATCCGAAGAAGTCGGAGAACTTGTCATGAACCGCCTTGCGGCAATTGACGAAGTGGCGTATGTCCGCTTCGCTTCGGTTTATCGTCAGTTTAAAGACATTACGGTCTTTATCGATGAATTGAAGGATTTATTGGATAAAAGCCCGAATGGCAAGAAACCCGAATAAGGTGGTGTAATATGTCTGCACTTTATAAAGAACTGCAGCCTCCGGATTCGTTTAAGATCCGGCTGCCGTACCCGTTTTCAAATTACGACCGCCAGCTTTTGACGCTTTTGTATCAGCCGATGATCGGGGCGGAAGCAACCGCTTTCTATTTGACGCTGTGGGCAGAAGGGGAAGCTCCGAGCGAAGAAACGACCCATTACGCATTAATGAACACATTGGGCATTTCAATCGCCAAGCTTTTTGAATCCCGCATCCAGCTTGAAGCGATTGGGTTGATGAAAACCTTCAAGAAAGACAACGGTCACCGGTCGTTCATCTATGAACTATGTCCGCCGCTTGACCCGAAAAATTTTTTTCAGGATCCTTTGCTGTCGATGTTCTTGTTCAGCAAGATTGGGGAATCGGCTTACCGCAAAGTGCGGGAGCGGTTCTTGAATCCGACCGATATCGGTGAAGGATTTGAAGAAGTGTCCCGCACATTCACGGACATTTTTCGTCCTGTTCATGCGAAAGCCGGCTATCCGGCGGAAACAAAAGATTTGCATGAACGCAAAAAAGGGGAGTACCAGACCGAGTCCGATTTCGATTTCAGCTTATTGCAGCAAGGTTTGTCCGAACAGCTGGTGCCGAAACGCGTCCTAACTGCTTCTATTAGGGATACCATCGGGAAGTTAGCGTATTTATACAGCTGGGGGCCGCTGGAAATGCAAAAAGTGGTTTTGCTGGCGATTGACGAAGATTATAAAATTACGGCCGAAAGCTTGAAAAAAGCGGCTTCGGAATATTATAAATTGACGGTTGCAACGACCGCGCCGCAGCTTGTCCATGTGCAGAAGGAAGAAAAGCTTCCGGAACAGCAAAACGAGCCGAGAACCCGGCAAGATGAGCTGATTCTTTATTTGGAATCGGCTGCGCCTGTAGAAGTTTTGCGGGACATCGCTAACGGCAATGAACCACTGCCTGCAGATGTCCAGTTAGCGAATCAGCTGGTTATGCAGCATGGCATGGAGCCAGCAGTTGTCAATGTGCTGCTGCAATACGTCTTGCTGCGCACCGATATGAAGTTGACGAAAGCGTACGTCGAGAAAATAGCGTCGCATTGGCTGCGCAAAAATGTCACGACTGCAAAAGAAGCGATGGAGCTTGCGCGCATTGAACATGAGCAATATGTAAAATGGAAAGCAGAAGGATCTCCGTCAGCATCATCGAAAGCACCTGCGCGCCAGAACAGAGGCAAGCCGCTGCGCGAAGAGAAACTGCCTGAATGGTTTTACACGAAAGAAGAAACGCCTGCGGCTTCCGGCCCGAAAAACGAAAGTCTGGAAATCGAGAAACAAAAGCTTCTCGCTAAATTGGCGATGAAGAAAGGGAAAGGTGATTAAATGGAGCCAATTCGCGAAACATTAAAACGCGTTGTGAACGCACCCGCTTTTTCAGAGCGCTATAACGACATGCGCAAGGAAGTGCTGGAGCATCCCGGCGTCCAAAAATTCCTGGAACAGCATTCCTCGGAAATCGACAAAAGCACGGTTGATCGCGGGCTTCACAAATTATACGAGTATATTGACCAATCCCATGACTGCCATAAATGCCCGAGCTTTGAAGGCTGCGTCAACCACTTGAAAGGGTTCGAACCGAATCTCGTGCTTGAACGCGGCACAATTGGCATTTCCTATACGGCCTGCCGATTGAAAAATGCCCATGACAATAAACGCAAGGCTTCTTCGATGATCCACAGCATGTACATGCCGAAAGAGGTCATGCAAGCGACGCTCGACGAATTCGAGCCGGACGACAGCCGGATGGAATCATTCCGCGCGGTCGGCAAGTTCCTGGATGAAACGACTGGACCGGGCCACATGCCGGAAAAAGGCTTGTACCTCTATGGCAAGTTCGGCGTCGGCAAATCCTATTTGCTGAGTGCTGTCGCCAATGAACTTGCGGATATGGACATCCGCTCGGTCTTGGTTTTCGTGCCAGAATTCATGCGCGAAATGAAACAGGCAATCGGGGACCAGACGCTGCAAGAGAAAGTCGATTACGTCAAAAAAGCCGATGTTCTCATGCTTGATGATATTGGAGCAGAAGCGATGTCGAGCTGGACGCGCGACGAAGTCCTCGGCACCATCCTGCATTACCGCATGGCAGAGAAACTGCCGACGTTCATGACATCGAACTTCAGCTATTCTGAATTGCAGCACCATCTCACTTATTCCCAGCGCGGCGAAAAAGAAGATTTGAAAGCTGCGCGCGTCATGGAACGAATCCGTGCCTTGACGACCCCAGTGAAGCTGGACGGCAAAAACCGTAGAAATTGACAGTTCGGCTATTGCATTTTCATAATTTACACAGTATAGTAAAAACAATCGAAATATGAATTAACATGCGTTGACAAGGACAATAGCGGACTGTACGACTTTCAGAGAGAGAAGCCCTGGCTGCAAGCTTCTTAAGTACCGGCAAGACGCTTACCCCCTTAGAGCAGCAGCTGTGAACTTTTTTAGTAGCAGCTGACGGTACCGGCCCGTTAGCCGATGCAGAGCTTCGTTCCGCACAGAATTTTTTCTGGCCGGAATAGAAGAAGGGTGGAACCACGAACAGAGCTTCGTCCCTTTGGGATGAGGCTTTTTTGTGTTGAAAAGTAGAAAAGCGATAGTGCCCGGTTAGTCCCGACAAACGCTGGACAGGCTGAAGCGACTCGAGGGGTTGGGCACTGCAGCTAGACAAGAAAAGCGGAAACAGCCGTTATGCTCCGACCGGCGTAAGATGAACTTCCGAAGCGGCGCATTTTGCCGCAAAGGAAGGGCAGCTTAAGACCCGAGGAGCAGGCCGTTGCAGCTAGACAAGAAAAGCGGAAACGCNGTAAGATGAACTTCCGAAGCGGCGCATTTTGCCGCAAAGGAAGGGCAGCTTAAGACCCGAGGAGCAGGCCGTTGCAGCTAGACAAGAAAAGCGGAAACGGCCGTTATGCTCCGACCGGCGTAAGATGAACTTCCGAAGCGGCGCATTTTGCCGCAAAGGAAGGGCAGCTTAAGACCCGAGGAGCAGGCCGTTGCAGCTAGACAAGAAAAGCGGAAACGCAAGCACCTGTTCAGACCCTGTGAATCCAGGTGCTTCAGCGACAACAGAGAAAAAGGAGAGATTGGCATGGCAGACATGATTCAACTAAAATTCCCTGACGGTGCGGTAAAAGAGTTCGAACGAGGCACAACTACTGAAGAAATCGCACAATCGATCAGCCCGGGATTGCGCAAAAAAGCATTGGCTGGAAAAGTAGGCGGCCAATTGGTCGACTTGCGCGCGCCTTTAAAAGAAGATGGAGACATCGCTATCATCGTTCCTGAATCGGATGAAGCGTTGGAAGTTTTACGCCACAGCACGGCGCATTTATTGGCACAGGCGATCAAGCGGCTGTATCCGGACGCTAAGCTTGGCGTGGGTCCGGTTATTGAAAACGGCTTTTATTACGACATCGATACAGCGTCAGCAATCACTTCAGAAGATTTGCCAGTGATCGAAAAAGAAATGAAGAAAATCATCAATGAAAACGTTGAAATTATACGCCACGATGTGACTCGTGCAGAAGCACAAGAACGATTTGCGGCGATTGAAGATCCGTATAAATTGGAGCTTCTTGAAGCGATTCCTGAAGATGACCAAGTTTCCATCTATGAGCAGGGCGATTTCTTTGACTTGTGCCGCGGCATTCACGTGCCATCAACTGGCAAATTGAAAGAATTCAAATTGCTGAGCGTGGCCGGAGCGTATTGGAGAGGCGACAGCGACAATAAGATGCTGCAGCGCATTTACGGCACTGCTTTCTTTACAAAAGACGACTTGAAAGCGTATTTAGCCATGCTTGAAGAAGCGAAAGAACGTGACCACCGCAAGATCGGAAAAGAATTGAATTTATTCATGAACTCCCAGAAAGTCGGCCAAGGCTTGCCGATGTGGTTGCCGAAAGGTGCGACAATCCGCCGCATCATCGAGCGCTATATCGTCGACAAAGAGGAAAGCCTTGGCTACGATCACGTCTACACACCTGTAATGGGAAGTGTGGAGCTTTACAAGACAAGCGGCCACTGGGACCACTACCAGGATGATATGTTCCCTGTTATGAAGATGGACAACGAAGACCTGGTGCTTCGCCCAATGAACTGCCCTCACCACATGATGATTTACAAACAAGGCATTCATTCATACCGCAACTTGCCGATCCGCATTGCGGAGCTCGGGCTTATGCACCGCTATGAAATGTCCGGCGCCCTTTCCGGCCTGCAGCGCGTTCGCGGCATGACGCTGAACGATGCCCATATCTTTGTCCGTCCCGACCAGATCAAGGAAGAGTTCAAGCGCGTTGTCAATTTGGTGATTGAAGTTTATAAGGATTTTGATATCAAGGATTATTCGTTCCGTTTGTCTTACCGCGATCCGGCAGACAAAGAGAAATATTTTGACGACGATGCAATGTGGAACCGCGCGCAAGCGATGCTGAAAGAAGCTATGGACGAATTGGCGCTTCCTTACACTGAAGTGGAAGGGGAAGCAGCGTTCTACGGACCGAAAGTGGATGTGCAAGTGAAAACGGCACTCGGCAAAGAAGAAACATTATCAACTGTCCAGTTGGATTTCCTATTGCCTGAACGCTTTGACCTTTCCTATATCGGCGAAGATGGCAAACAACACCGTCCAGTTGTCATCCACCGCGGCGTGGTGTCGACGATGGAACGCTTTGTAGCTTTCTTGATCGAAGAATACAAAGGCGCGTTCCCGACATGGCTCGCACCGGTGCAGGTCGAATTGATTCCAGTTTCTTTGGACGCGCACAGCGAGTATGCAAAACAAGTACAAGAAAAGCTTCAGTTAAACCGCTTGCGCGTCGATATCGATACGCGCGATGAAAAACTTGGCTATAAAATCCGGGAAGCGCAGATGCAGAAAGTCCCTTATATGCTAGTGATTGGCGACCAGGAACTAGAGAATGGCTCAGTGAACGTCCGCAAATATGGCGAGCAAAAGTCTGAAAGCATGCCGTTTGACGACTTCCTTAGCTTGATCAAAAGCGAACTTCGTTAACATGGTTGACATGCCAACACACGCGTGATATTATAGTTGAGGTTATAGAATACTTATATGTGCAAAGCAGGAGCACCCGCTTCTCACCTGATCGACCGATTGTTGGCAGGTATACACGATTGACTACTACACGCGTGCGTGTTGTCATATTAGGCGGGTGGACCTCTGTGGTCCATCCGCTTTTGTTTTGCATCGGAACCTGTAAGCCGGCAATCGTCGGTTCGAGCATTTAAGATATTCGCGACACTATCCGGAGGTGGATTAATATTAGCAAAGACATTAATGTAAACGAAGGTATTCGTGCACGTGAGTTACGGGTTATTGATCAAAACGGTGAACAACTCGGAATTAAAACACGTATCGAAGCACTTGAAATTGCTGCACGTGTCAACTTGGATCTTGTTCTAGTGGCTCCTCAAGCTAAACCGCCGGTCGCACGTATTATGGACCACGGGAAATTCAAGTTCGAACAGCAGAAAAAAGATCGTGAAATTCGTAAAAACCAAAAAGTGATCATCGTGAAAGAAGTTCGTTTGAGCCCTTCTATTGACGATCATGATTTTGATACGAAACTTCGCAACGCGATCAAGTTCCTTGAAAAAGGCGACAAAGTAAAAGCTTCAATTCGTTTTAAAGGCCGTGCGATCACGCACAAAGAAATCGGACAGCGCGTCCTTGAACGCTTCGCAGAAGCATGCAAAGAAGTCGCTACGGTTGAGCAACGCCCTAAAATGGACGGTCGCAGCATGTTCTTAATGCTTGCTCCAGTCAACGAAAAAGAATAAGAGATTATTGTTTAGGAGGAATTCGAAATGCCGAAAATGAAAAGCCATAGCGGTGCGTCTAAACGTTTCAAAAAAACGGGTACTGGTAAAGTAAGACGCAACAGCTCACACACTAGCCACTTATTTGCAAACAAATCAACTAAGCAAAAACGTAAACTTCGCAAAGGGAAACTTGTTTCTTCAGGCGACTTGAAACGCATCAAATCTTTGATCTACAACATGAAGTAATAACGAGAAGCGTAAACGGCCGTTCAGCTCCGAAAGGCTTAAAGTGAACTTCCGAAGAGGCGGTTTTTGCCGCACAGGAAGGACAGCTTAAGTCCTAGGAGTTGGCCGTTGACGTCTGGACATAACCGAACAAAAAATCGAATTTTTTATATTCAAGCAGGAGGTAATGAATTATGCCACGCGTAAAAGGCGGAACAGTGACGCGCCAGCGTCGTAAGAAGGTCATAAAATTAGCAAAAGGGTATTATGGTGCGAAGCACATCCTTTTCAAAGTAGCAAACCAACAGGTGATGAAGTCAGGTAACTATGCTTACCGTGACCGTCGCAACAAGAAACGTGATTTCCGCAGACTGTGGATCACACGCATTAACGCGGCTGCTCGTATGAACGAGATTTCTTACAGCCGTTTGATGAACGGCCTTAAAGTTGCCGGCATCGACATCAACCGCAAAATGCTTGCTGAAATCGCTGTAACTGATGCAGCTGCTTTCACAGTATTGGCTGACCAAGCTAAAAAAGCATTGAACAAATAAGAAAAGATAGACCATAAGAAAAGACTGGCGAGTTTTCGCCAGTCTTTTTTATATGACAGAGGGGGAAACAACATGTTCTTGATCATCGCAGGCTATTTCCTGGCCTTATCGCTATTGGCATTCTTCATGATGTTGATCGATAAAAAACAGGCGCAGCGCAGAGGGCAGCGGATTCCTGAAAAAAACCTATGGTCTGCAGCTATATTCGGTGGGGGCATTGGCGCTTACGCCGGCATGATGGCTTTCCGGCATAAAACGAAGCACACGAATTTCCGCGTCGGGTTTCTCATGCTTGCCGTAATCGATGCTGCAATACTTGTCTGGAGCTACCAGACATTCATGTAAAGGCGGCATTCACTCTATTTGATTCATCAACTGGCCGATGGGGCTTTTCCAATCGATTCTCGCATTCGGATAATTCATGTGAATTTCTTTTTCGAGAAAATTGAAATCTTCTTTCGAAAAGCCCTGCAGTTTGGCCGGATTTTCGGTCCAGACGAAAATCGATACCACTTCAAACGCATCCACAGTCGTCCCCAAATATTTTTCCCCTTCGAATAATACACCGCGCATCGCAATGAAGAAATTTTTCTGTACGTTAGTGACATCATCGTAAAAATAATAATTGCCGGATTCGATTGCCGAATCGATTTTGCGCTTAGGGTCCAGAATATAGCGGATCAAGCGGTAAAAAAAGTATATGATCAAGCCGATTACAATTAAACGAATTAAAAATGCCATGCAAAATCGCCCTCTCTCCCCGAGTTCTACTGTATAATACGAACGGAAAAGGGTATGGTTTCAAGATTTTATCGAAAAAGGAGTGATAGCATGAATTTGCAGAAATTATTTAAAATGCAGGAAGAACTGGACCGCTTTATCCAGTCGAATCAAGGCATCAACGAAGATGTGTTCCGGAAAAAAGGGCTCGCGCTGCTGATCGAGTTGGCAGAACTGGCAAATGAAACTCGCTGTTTCAAATTCTGGAGCCAAAAAGGTCCATCAGAACGTAATGTCATTCTGGAAGAGTATGTTGACTCGATTCATTTCCTGCTGTCGCTTGGGATTGAAAAGAACCTGAATATGCTCGAAGAATGGCCTGAACGCGTTAGTGAAAGGGACTTGACGGAATTATTCATCGGCACCCAGCGCGAAATCCTGGATTTTCTTGAAGATTATTCGATGGCCAATTATCAGGACTTGTGGAGCTGGTACGGAGGGATTGCGGAAGAACTCGGCTTTTCCTACGAAGATATATTCGATGCCTACCTGGCAAAGAATCAGACCAACTACGAACGCCAACATGAAGGCTATTAAATGAATTTTTTGATAATGGAACGGCTTTCATTTATAATGAAAATGAACGAATACTTAGGAGGTCGAAATAATGAGCAAAATGGATGAAACAATTGAAATGCTGAAAGAATTGACTGACGCAAACGGCATACCGGGCAACGAGCGCCAAGTGCGCGAAGTCATGAAAAAATACATAGCACCTTATGCTGATTCCATCGAAATGGATGGATTGGGCGGCCTGATCGCGAAAAAAGAAGGCGCAGCAGACGGACCGAAAATCATGATAGCTGGCCATTTGGACGAAGTCGGGTTCATGATTTCCAAAATCGATGACAAAGGCTTCTTGAAGTTCCAAACTGTTGGCGGCTGGTGGTCGCAAGTTATGCTGGCACAGCGCGTCACAATCACAACACGCAGCGGCAAAGAAATCACAGGAGTCATCGGCTCAAAGCCGCCGCATATCCTGACTCCGGAAGCGCGCAAAAAGCCAGTTGAAATTACTGACATGTTCATCGACATCGGTGCATCGTCACGCGATGAAGCGAAAGAGTGGGGCGTAACACCAGGAGACATGGTCACGCCGTATTTCGAATTCTCAGTGATGACCAACGAGAAATTGTTATTGGCAAAAGCTTGGGACAACCGCATTGGCTGCGCAATCGCAATTGATGTATTGAAAGGCTTGAAAGGCGTTGACCACCCGAACATCGTTTACGGAGTGGGCACAGTTCAAGAAGAAGTTGGCTTGCGCGGGGCGCGTACTGCTGCTTCTAAAATCCAGCCGGACATCGGTTTTGCGGTGGACGTCGGCATTGCAGGCGATACGCCTGGAATCACTGAAAAAGAATCGACAAGCAAAATGGGTGCAGGCCCTCAGATTTTGCTGTTTGACGCTTCCATGGTATCGCACCGCGGTTTACGCGAACTGGTTGTTGATACGGCTGAAGAAGCAGGCATCCCGTACCAGTTCGAAACAATTGCAGGCGGTGGAACTGACGCCGGATCAATCCATTTGACGGCTAACGGCGTACCATCGTTATCTATCGGCGTAGCAACACGCTATATCCACTCGCACGCAGGTATCCTGCACCGTGACGATTACGAAAACGCTGTAAAACTAATCATTGAAGTCATCAAGAAATTGGATAAAGACACAGTTGCGCGCATTACGTTTGAGTGATTGTCCGATAGTATGGCCCCTTGCCGGTTGGCGAGGGGTTTTTGTTTGTAAACTGCGGGTACAGTAATTGACATGAACCATTCTTAATTTTTTAGAAGACGATCGAGAAATCTTAATGCTATACTTCAATAAATCAACAAGGAGGTTTTATATGCCAAAAAAAGAGATAAGCTTGCTTACGGAAACTGAATCGTTGGAGAGGTTGTTATTTCGATTGCCAGAATCTCATCCGCAGCGAAAATTTCTGGAGGTGGAGCTTTACAGAAGATCTGCAGGAATAAGAGGAGAAAATCGTTTAACGAGGAAATTTGTTGAATTTGACTTGGATGAAAAATATCAATTTTTAAGAAACATCCACTTGTCGATTGGTGAATGGAAAGTGCAGATTGATGGCTTGTTGCTGACCGAGAGAGGAGCGATAGTCATTGAATCAAAAAACATCAGCGGCAAACTTCAATTCATTGAAGAAACAGGCGAGTTTTCCAGGATTAATTTAGAAGGCGTTAAGACGGTTATGGAAGATCCGACAATTCAGTTGAACAAGCATATGCGATTTATGGGAAAATATTTAAAGTACCATGGTATAGATTTGCCGTTAAATGGTCTTGTTGTTTTTACTTCTAAACAATGTGAGTTTCTTTCGAAGCCGAAAAATAACTATGTCTGCAAAACCTACCAAATGAATGACTACCTATTCAACATACTTCAGAATTTCCCCGAAAAATTCACTCGACAGGATTTATCAAATATTGATAAGTTACTTCAACACCACCAAACTCCTTATAAACGTAATCCGCTGTGCCAGCAATACTTTATTGACGTAACCGACTTGATTAATGGAATCCTATGTATGAACTGTAAGAAGAATAGTATAATGCGAAAGCACAAAGCTGGATGGATATGCAATAAATGCAACAAGCGGGATGACGTGGCAATACACAGTGCCGTTCAAGAATACTTTTCACTAATTGATAATGAATTGGACAACAAAAGACTAAGGAGGTTTTGTAATTTAGAATCTCCATACACAGCTTCACGATTATTAGCGAATTTCGACTTAGAAATTTCAGGTGCATTAAAAAACCGTACTTATAAATTAAAGCAGAAAGAGTGAAAAATTTGTTTAATTCGAAAGGATTTTCGGATTCTGCAAACAAATTCACTATTCCGCAAACAAATCCATTATTCTGCAAAGAAATGGTGATATTCCGCAAACAAATCTATTATTCAGCAAACAAAATAGGAATTTCGTTTATAAAAGCATATTTACACATTTATTAATTACAAAACCCTAAGCCTTCCGCATACAGCGGAAGGCTTTTTAAATGCCGGCGCCGCATCTTGCAGCGGTCCGAAAAGAAATATGTAAATAATACTTTACTTAATGTTAAGTATAATGTACATTATGTAATATAAACCAAACATAAAATGAAAGAAAGGGCGATGCGGATGTTGAACAATCGGGTCAGGGAACTGCGTGCGCGCTACGGCTTTACGCAAAGTGATCTGGGCAAGCAAGTGGATGTCACGCGGCAGACGATTGCCTTTATTGAAAAAGGGGAGTTTTCGCCGTCTATTACGCTGGCATTAAAACTCGCGAAAGCGCTGAAGACGAATGTGGATGAATTATTTTGGCTGGAGGGGGATGAAAAGGATGAAAAATGATTTTCGCTTGCAATATCCATTGTGGATGATGGGTTTTATCGTAGTATTGGGGTTATTGGCTTACGGCCTTAGTTCGCCATTTACCAAGATAATCAATACTGAAACTGAACAAAGCATTGTTATTAGCTTAGGTCCTGTCGGAACGATTTTCGCAGTTGGTTCAATCGTGATTTACGCTATCATGCTGACAATTTTCTTGCTCCAACTCAAAAAGCATAATAAAAGAAATCCTGCACAGCGGATTTCTCCGTTCTCCATCCGTCCGCCAGAGTATTTGGAACAAGATGAAGGCATGACTTACATCACCCGGAAAGCAGCACAAAAGGTCTACACGTTCATCACATGGAGCTTGCCGGCTCTCGCAGGTTTTGCGATTGCCCTGTCATTGCCGAGAATTCACATCATTTTTGGAATCCTGCTGATCGCGCTCGGCCAATACTGGATTTATTTCAGCGAAGTTCGAAAGCATTTGAAGGAGGAAATTGAATGATGTACGAATATTTCTTGGTGTTTCTGGGAGCGGCGATTCCGTGGATGGAAATCGCATTGGTCATTCCGCTAGGCGTTGTTTGGGGACTTTCGCCGTTTTGGGTGATGGTGCTGGCGTTCGTGGGGAATTTGCTGACGGTGCTGGCACTCATCATCGGTTTTGATAAATTTAAAGAATGGCATCAAAAGCGCCAAGAGGCAAAAGGCAAGACGCCTTCGAAAAAAAGCGAGCGTGCGAAAAACATTATGAACAAATACGGTCTTCCCGGCCTCGCACTGCTGGGGCCGATTTTGATCGGCACGCACATCGCTGCATTCGTTGGCATGACGCTCGGTGCAACCAAACGCAATACGACCATTTGGCTGACAGTGAGCATCGGATTATGGACGCTGATTTTCGGGCTCGGTACAGCATTGGGGTTCGACTTGTTCACGTCGTAAGCCGAAAATCTACACGGGCGCATGCGCTTTTCGATAATGTCCAGCTTCGGTGCCTAGGCCCTCGAGGTCGCTTCGGTCTTAGCCTGAATGGGGAAAGCACTATTCATCCCAAGCCCTCCAGCGCCCAGATTCTCGGGGTCATAAGCCGTGCTGGCTGTGCGGCTGAGAACATGCCACTTCGCCAGTTCGTCTTATGCCCGTTGAATCTACACGGGCGCATGCGCTTTTCGATATGCTATACTTGAGCTATTCTAGATAAAAAGGCGTGAACGATATGAAGAGAATTGAATCGGTGCAGAACTCTCTTGTGAAGCATTGGAAAAAGCTTGGGACGACGCGGAAAGAACGCGATAAGTTTGAGGAATTCCTAGTTGAAGGATTTCATTTGACAGAAGAGGCGTTGAAAAAGAAAAGTTTGATCAAGTCGGTGATTGTCCGTGAAGGCGTCGACATACCAGAAGCCTGGGACATTTCGGATGTCCCGCAATATTCCGTGACCGCTGCGGTTGCGAAAGAGATTTCGGAGACGGAGCATTCGCAAGGCATTTTCGCCCATTGCGCGCAGCCAGAATTCAGCGAAGACCAACAGCGCTCATGGACGAAGGTATTGCTGATTGACGCAGTACAAGATCCGGGCAACGTCGGCACGATGATCCGTACGGCTGCAGCGAGCGGCATTGACGCAGTCGTTCTTGGGAAAGGTTCGGCTGATCCGTACAACCCGAAAACGGTACGTTCGGCGCAAGGATCGAATTTCCAGATTCCGGTTGTTAAAGGTGAGTTGTCCGAATGGATTCCGGCTTTGAAAGAGCTGGGCGTCCGGGTTTTCGGCACGGCACTGCTCCATGCAACGCCCGTCCACGAAGCACAGTCGCAGGACAAGTTCGCGTTGATGGTCGGCAATGAAGGCAGCGGAGTGGATCCGGTTTTATTGCAGCAGACAGATGAGAATTTGGTGGTGCCGATTTACGGCGCGGCTGAATCCCTGAACGTTGCAGTGGCGGCCGGCATTTTGCTGTATAGCTTGGTTCCGAAAAACTAATTTGATAAAGAAGCATAAGTTTCGTATAATAAATGAATAAATAAACAAAAGCATCGACCGGGAAAAGTATGTTGCCATATTGCATCGAAGGGATTCCACACCTTGACTGAAAGTGTGGATATGCATGGGCCGCAGAAGTTCACCCCGCGAGCTGCCAGACGGGACCAGCAGGAATGCTGTAAAGTCGGGCCGGTGAAGAGCCGTTATGTAAATGAGTGATTGCGCTTGCGCATTAACTAGGGTGGTACCGCGAATAATGCCTCGTCCCTTTTTGGGACGGGGCTTTTCTATGTTTAGAGGAGGAGAAAAAATGGAAGCACAATTGCATGCATTGAAAACAGAAGCGTTGGAAAAAATCGCAGCTTCAGAAAACGTTAAAGAGTTGAACGGCGTCCGCGTGGCGTATCTCGGTAAAAAAGGGCCGATTACGGACTTATTGAAAGGCATGGGGAAACTGCCTGCCGAAGAACGTCCGAAAATGGGCGCATTTGTGAATGTCGTCCGCGAAGAAGTGACGGCGTCTCTTGAAGAGCGCATGGCTCTTCTTGAAGAACAGGCGATCAACGAAAAACTGCAAAGCGAAACGATCGATGTGACCTTGCCAGGCCGTCCGGTGCAAACTGGAAATGCGCATCCGCTGACGCGTGTCGTCGAGGAAATTGAAGACTTGTTCATCTCGATGGGCTATGAAATTGCGGAAGGCCCGGAAGTGGAAAAGGATTATTACAACTTCGAAGCGCTGAACTTGCCAAAAGGCCACCCTGCGCGTGATATGCAGGATTCCTTCTATATAACTGAGGACATCCTGTTGCGTACGCATACCTCTCCGGTCCAGGCGCGTACAATGGAAGCAAAAGGCGGAGAGCCGATCAAAATCATTTGTCCAGGTAAAGTGTACCGCCGCGACAATGACGATGCGACGCATTCCCACCAATTCACGCAAATTGAAGGCCTTGTCATCGGCGAAGATATCCGTATGAGTGATTTAAAAGGAACTTTATCTGTATTCGCGAAGAAAATGTTCGGCGATGAGCGGGAAATCCGCCTGCGCCCAAGTTTCTTCCCGTTCACGGAACCGTCTGTTGAAATGGATATCTCATGCTTCAAATGCGGCGGAAGCGGCTGCAACGTCTGCAAAAAAACCGGTTGGCTTGAAATTCTGGGTGCCGGTATGGTGCATCCGAACGTCCTTGAAATGGCCGGCTATGATTCCAAGCGTTTGACTGGATTCGCATTCGGCATGGGGCCGGAACGCATCGCAATGCTGAAATATGGCGTGGAAGACATCCGCCATTTCTATACGAATGACGTCCGCTTTTTATCCCAATTCCAACGCACTGAAGTATAAGGAGGAAAATCAACTATGTTAGTATCCATTAAATGGCTCCAAGAGTACGTAGATACACAAGGTTTGGCACCAGCCGACCTTGGCGAAAAAATCACGCGATCCGGCATCGAAGTTGATGCGGTGATCGACCGTTCACACGGCATGACCAATGTTGTTGTCGGCTACGTGAAGGAATGCGTAAAACATCCGGAAGCGGACAAGCTGTCGATCTGCCAAGTTGATGTCGGCGGAGAAACGGACCAGATCATCTGCGGCGCACCGAACATCGCTGCCGGCCAGAAAGTCATTGTGGCACGCCCCGGCGCAACATTGCCAGGCGACATCAAAATCAAAAAAGCGAAATTGCGCGGAGAAGAATCGAACGGCATGATCTGCTCGCTCCAGGAACTTGGCATCGAAAGCAAATTGGTGCCTAAAGCTTACGCGGAAGGCATTTACGTATTGCCGGAAGAGGCTGAAACGGGAAGCGACGTCATCACGAATTTCGATTTAAACGACACTGTTTTGGAATTGGGGCTGACGCCTAACCGGGCGGATGCGATGAGCATGATTGGCGTCGCATATGAAGTCGGTGCCATTTTATCGGAAGAAGTGAAATTGCCTGAAATCAGCTATACCGAAGCTGCCGAGCCGGCAAGCTCGCTGTTGACGCTGAACATCGATGCACCGGAAGCGAATCCATTGTATGTAGCAAAAGTCATCCGCAACATCGAAGTGAAAGAGTCACCGATGTGGCTCCAGCAGCGCTTGATGGCAGCTGGGGTGCGCCCGCATAACAATATCGTCGATGTCACCAATTACGTCTTGATGGAATACGGGCAGCCGCTTCACGCGTTCGATTACGATTCGTTGAAAACCGGCACGATCACAGTTCGCCAAGCCAAAGAAGGCGAAATGATCACGACACTGGACAACGCGGAGCGCAAGCTGTCCGCACATAACTTGGTCATTACGAACGGTGAAGAACCGGTGGCGCTTGCGGGCGTTATGGGTGGTGCAAACTCGGAAGTCAGCGCATCGACGACAACGATTGTCATCGAATCCGCTTATTTTGAATCCGGCTCGATCCGCCAGACATCGAAAGACCATAACTTGCGCAGCGACGCAAGTTCACGCTACGAAAAAGGCGTCGATCCGAACCGCGTCATCCCGGCTGCGGAACGTGCAGCAAGTTTGATCGCTGAGCTTGCGGGCGGAGAAGTATTGGCCGGTTCGGTCATTTTCGACGCATTGGATAAAGAAGAGAAAATCGTCACAGTATCGCCGGACTTCATCAATGCACGTTTAGGGATGAAGATTTCATTTGAAGAAATGATGCGCATTTTGAAACGCTTGAAATTCAATACGGAAGCGATCAACGGCCAATTGGTCATTTCAGTGCCCACGCGCCGCCAAGACATCCAAATCGAAGAAGATGTCGTGGAAGAAATTGCGCGTTTGCACGGCTACGATGAAATCCCGACTACATTGCCGGAGATGGAAACGACGCCAGGCGGCTTGACGCCGTATCAGCATAAGCGCCGCATCGTCCGCAATTATTTGGAAGGGGCAGGCCTTTTGCAGGCGATTACGTATTCGTTGACTTCCAGTAAATCGGCGCAGCAATTCGCTTTAGTGAAAACTGAAACGACCCGCCTGTTGATGCCAATGAGCGAAGAACGCAGCACGCTGCGCCAAAGCCTGTTGCCGCACCTTTTGGAATCGGTATCGTTCAATACGGCACGCCGCAGCGATTCGGTCGCTTTATATGAAACGGGTGCCGTCTTCTTGAAGACAGATGGCGAATTATTGGATGAGGAAGAGCATTTGGCAGTCGCCATGACTGGCTTATGGTTGGACAATGGCTGGCAGGGTGAGAAAAAATCAGTAGATTTCTTCGTTCTGAAAGGCATCGTAGAAGGACTCGCTGCGAAACTTGGCATTGCACTCGACTTTGAGCGCGGCCAAATGGACGGCTTGCATCCGGGACGTACTGCGTACATCATCAAGGATGGCAACCGCATCGGCGTCATCGGCCAATTGCACCCGTCTGAACAGACAGCGCGCGACTTGAAAGAGACAATCGTGTTGGAAATGAACTTGGCGGTGTTATTGAATGCAGAACCCGAAGCGTTAATCTACACGCCGGTTCCGCGTTATCCGTCGATTTCCCGCGACGTCGCATTGGTGCTTTCGAAAATTGTCGAAGCGGGGTCGATTGAAAATACGATCCGTAACGCAGGCGGCAAGTTGTTGAAACAAGTCCGCGTCTTCGACTTATACGAAGGCGATAAAATGGATGAGGGCAAAAAATCAGTGGCATTCTCATTGACCTACTTCGATCCAGAGAAAACATTGACCGACGAAGAAGTGACGCGTGTGCACGAAAAAGTTCTGGCGGCATTAAAAGATGCAGGAGCGGAACTGCGCAGTTAATAAATCAGCTAGTTAGATCTATCAAAAAGCGAAGCCATTATGGCTTCGCTTTTTTTACTTTAGTTAAAAAAAGGAAAATAATTCATATAATTAGTTAAAAGTATCTATTTTTATTTTTTTGGTGTGATAATATATATTCATGAGCAATATTTTAGCGGTAGAAAGTACTAAGATAAAGGAAGAATAATGTTTTATGGGAGATGAGAAGAAGTGAAGAGCATGCTTCTAAACAATAAAGGCTTAACTTTGGTGGAAATATTGGCGACACTGGCACTCATTGGAATCGTCTTTGTAGGCGTCATGTCCATTTTTCCTCAGATGTCATTATTTAATGAAAAGACCTATACCAAATTAGACACGATGAATTTGGCGAGGCAGGAAATTAGTGAAATGAAAGCGATGACCTTCACCGGTGCTCCAAATGAAATACGACAAAAGTTCGTAGCGGATCCATTAATGGCTTATACCTCAAACACCGCTTTAAATGAAACAGCTCCAGGTGGAGGAACAATCCATTATTTTGAGAAAACCAATGGAACCTACAGGTATGAATTGCGTTTTTATGATGCGCCTAAGTTCACCGGCGAGGCTGCGTTAGGGAAGCTTTATCAGGTTCATTTGACAGTGAAGACCGGACAGGCATTTAATAGTGAAACATTTGCTTATATTGAAGTGAATTGAAGGGGTGAGGAAAATCGGCTTTAAGTTGATAAATAATGAAAGAGGCGTAACACTGCTCGAACTTATCGCTGCACTTTTGCTTGCCTCGTTAGTAATGGGAATTTTAATGACATCTTTTTCAATCGGCGCCAAACATAATGTTTCAGCTTCCGACACACTCAGGATGCAGCAAGAAGCGAATTTGGTAATAGCTAAAATTAGCGCTAAACACCGGAGTGGGGAATGTTATAACCTGAAAGTAACAGGAAGGAAACTGTTCTTTGTAGCGTATAAAACCGGAACAGCAGTCCCTTGTTCCGAAGAACTGGCAGTTGAAGCAGTAACCGATAATTTATACGAGTACAAAATAAATACGAATGGGTTTCTTGGAAATCCCAAGAAATGCGATTTGAAATTGGAACTTATTGTGGAGAGTGGAACGAGAGAAGTTGTTTTGAATTCGACCATTTCACGAATAAAGACCGAAGGGGCCTGTGGACCATGAACAAGCTTAAAGAAGAAAGCGGATATACATTAATCATTGCACTTTTATTGATTGTTTTATTTATGGGGATGTCAGCAGTCTTTGTTCAAGCTTCTTTAAGCCATGCAACGCAGGAGCAGACAGTGGATCAAGGAAACTTAGCAGTTTCCGCAGCGGAAATGGGAGTAGAGAATTACTCGAAAGAAGCTGAGAATGCTTTTGCAAAGACTTATGCCAAAGTAAATGCATCGGCATTGCTTAAGAAGAAAGCACTTGAAGCTGAAGTGAATAAGTACCCGAATCATACGAATTTGAATACTACCTGCTTGAAAGCAAGCAAACCTTTGATGCAAGACTGGATCAAATGTAACATCGACAAGTTTGATGAAGAGCTAAAAACTGAATTTTTCAATGAAATGCAAAATCAACTGAACTTGGTTAACAAAAATGAAGTGGAAATCAGCGGTACTTTGTCACATGAGCTAACAAGCATCTCACTCCTGCCTATGACTGCTACTGACAAGTCGATAAAACTTAAAATGGAAGTAACCGGAGAAAAAAGCGAAGCCGCTCAAGTGCCTGTTGCAACGAAAACGGTGTTAAAATCAAAATTATTATCAACAGAATTGAATTTTCCGGAAGTTCCTTTCTTTAACGAGGAAGCGGTATCGCAAGTAGAGGTGCCATGGAAGGAAAAAATCACTGTAGTGACAAATTTTTTCCCACAATTACTGGATAAACCATTAGCGGCCTGTCCGGCAATCGGTAATATTACAAAGGAGATGGCTCCTTGTGAATATGCAGGTGTGATAGGCGAAGAGTACTTGAAGGCCTTAAGAGCTGCCAATGTTGACGGCTCTTTCTACATCAAAGCAACTAACTTTGATAGCCAGTTAAACAAAACGAATGGCTATAATATTCCGATACTTGGTGCCAGCGGCTCTGTTGCGACTATTCCAAATATAAACTCGTTAATTGATACGACGCTATATTATAAAGGGGTATTATCGATTCAGAATCTCAACCAAAAAACTGTTAATAACTTCTTTGTTGCTGAGCTAATTACTTTCAATACTGGTCAAGATATTAAAAGCAATACAATCATCAATATAGGCAATATTGAGAAAAGTGTGTTTGAGGCTAAAAAAGTGACAATCAATGACGGTTCAAAACTATGTGTGAACTTGGATGGAATAACGCCATCGCCATCAAATTTATTTACGACTATAAACATGAACGAAGCGACAGGGAATGTGGGTGATGGTTTATCTGTAAGAGGTACAGGCAAGATTTATCTTTACTCAAAAACTGGTCCTGCAACCGTACTGCCTACTACAGCTAAAGTGGTTTATTTCAATGATCCGGCAAAATATTTGGAAAATTGTGGGATAGGCGTCAATTATAATGTAGAAGGGGTTGAAATATTCGGTCTTCCACTACAAATCTCGGATTTGGAATGGGACTTGGATATGGATGTAAAATATTAAATATGTTGAAAACGGAATCCCAGATTCCGTTTTTTTATTTGTAAATTTATTAGTACTAAATACTTAAAATAGACTTTCTTTTCATCAAAGATATGTTAATATAAGAATGTTCGCAAAATTAGAAACAAAATAAAAAAGCTCAAGGAATCTCTCCCTAAGCTTTGATATAAGTAAAAGTTGGTGACTACCGTCTTTTCGCTGCAAGATCCTTGGCTTTTTTCGTATTCGCAAAATGGGCTTTCGTCAGAGACTGCAAAAAAGGATCTCCGTGCTTCAGCAAAATTTTCGCTGCGGCTTCATCGACGATTTTACCTGCACCTTTTGGCAAGGTCACTCCGGCTTTTTGGCTGAGCGCGTCCATTTCTTCCAAAAAGGCAACACGGGCGATGATGGAAGCGCAGGCGACTGACACGTGCAGGCCTTCCGCTTTAGTCGAGAACAGGACATTTTCCCGGACAATCTCGGGCTCATCTTTGATGTGCCTGTAATAAATGCCACGTTCAGCGAATTGGTCAATGAGGATGGCGTCGGGTTTTACAGGTGTGATTTTTCCGAGCACATGTTTCAGCGCTTGGTTATGGAGAAGCGCCTTAATTTTTCCTTGCGACCAGCCTTTGCTTTGCACAGCATTGTATTTATCATTTTTCAGTGTCAATACGCTATGGACAAAAGCTTCTTTCAAATCCGGTGCGATTTTGCGCATGTAATCGTCCGTCAGCAATTTAGAATCTTTGACCCCGAGCTCATGCGCAAGAGCTACTCCTTCACTTGGGACAAAACAAGCGGCGACGGTGATCGGCCCGAAAAAATCTCCGGTGCCGGTTTCGTCGGAACCCAGTACGGATTTGGAGGCAAAACCAGAGGGCAATTCGTCGCCTTTAGCGGAAGAAGTTTTGGCTGCTGAGGCAGAAGCGGATCCCCATTTTGATGCTTCGCGCTCTGCGCCTGCACCTTGGAACATCACTTTGCCGGAGGTGTAAACTGTGATGACGGTATCGGAAAGTTTCGCCGTAAAGCGCACATACTGCACCTTAGCAGCGGTTTTGCGGTTTTCATAATGCTTGATGATTTGGAGGAGGCTTTCCTCAGGAAGTTTCAACACGGTGTTGGACATTGGAGAGTCCCCTTTCTAATAATTCACATTCTAGTTCGGTTCATGTTATGATTATGTATAGGATTTCTAAGGAGGGGTGGAGCATTGTCAGAGCAACATAAGATTCGTACATCGGTCGAAATCTACGGCTATACCTATAAACTTACAGGCACAGAAACATCCGGCCATATGCGGCTAGTAGCGTCAATCGTTGATGAAAAGATGAGGGAATTCCATGCGATGAATCCATCTCTCGACAGTTCGAAGCTCGCTGTATTGGCTGCAATCAATACGGTACATGATTATCTTAAACTTAAAGAGCAGGTAGAACAATTAGAAAATGAATTGAAAAAGTTGAAGGGCTGACGTAAATGCTTGATATTATTTTATTGATTTTATTGATTGGCGGCATCATTGTAGGAGCTAAGCGGGGCTTCGTGCTTCAGCTGGTACATATGGTTGGATTTGTCATCGCGTTGATCGTGGCTTACATCTATTATAAGCCGCTAGCAGAGTATTTTGTATTATGGATTCCTTACCCGGCAGTCGACAGCGACTCGCGTTTCACGATTGCCATCGAACAGCTTGATCTGGACCAGACGTTCTATCAGCTATTCGCTTTCGCGTTAATCTTCTTTGCGGTTAAATTTGCATTGAATTTGATTGCATCGATGTTCGATTTCCTAAAGTATTTGCCAGTGCTTGGTTTCCTCAGCAAAATCTTGGGAGCGGTATTGGGCTTTATCGAAGCGTACTTGATATTGTTCATACTCCTATACGTTCTGGCGTTATTGCCTATGGACATGATCCAAGCTTATCTAGAAGATTCGGGAATTGCGAAATCGATTCTTGAAAACACACCTTATTTCTCCGAGAAAGTGAAGGAATGGTGGTATATTTATATGTAAGGCGAGAGGAGTTGCCCCGACACCAATGGGGTAGCTCCTTGTTACTGTCCGAGAATTACCACAACCGTTTTGGGGAATATCGGTATAATAAAATTAAAAATCTATAAAATTGAGTTACAGAAAACACCTTATTAAACATCGCTCAGGACGCTTTGGGCATGGCTCTCACAATAAGCCGAGAAGAACACTCGTCTCATTGCTACGCCTAACCCTTAGCCGCGCCTTCGCTGGATAAGCTTTATAAAAACAAGAGAGTTAAAAGAATATACTTTTCGTGCAGATACGGAGCAAAACTGCTCCAACTTCCGCGGACTAGCGAAGTGTCGAAATCCACTCAGGCGTCAGCACGAGTTAGTTCTGCGCAAGCCCTCAGGAAAGCGGGGCTGTTTTGCGGAATATCGATATATTAAAATTTAAAATCTAATGAATAAGTTTGCTAAAGACAAGTCATATTACTGGAGGCTTATCATGAACAAAAAAATCATTATCAGAACGCTTGAGAAAATAGCGGTTTATATGGAAATCAAAGGGGAAAACCCGTTTAAAGTCAGTGCTTTCCGCAAAGCCGCACAAGCGCTGGAACTGGATCAGCGCAGCTTGGATGAAATCGAAGATGTGACGAAGCTGAAAGGCATCGGCAAAGGCACTGGGGAAGTCATTGCGGATTTGATCGCAACGGGCAAGTCATCTGTGCTTGAGGAATTGCAGGAAGAAGTCCCAAAAGGACTGATACCGTTATTGAAATTGCCAGGCATGGGCGGCAAAAAGATTGCGAAATTGTATAAAGAGCTAGGGATTGATTCTGCGGAAGCCTTAAAACAGGCTTGCCTGAATCACGAAATCCAAAAGCTGCCGGGCTTCGGCCCGAAATCCGAAGACAAGATTTTAAAAGAATTGACCGATTTCGAGTCAAAACCGGGACGCCATCCGATTTGGAAAACAGAAGAAGCGGTTAAATTCGTTGAAGAGATTCTTGAGGCAATCGATGGCATCAGCGAGTATTCTGTTGCCGGCAGCTACCGCCGTACGAAAGAAACCAGCAAAGACCTCGATTTCATCATTGCAACGTCGGACCCTAAAACGGTCAAAGACAAGCTGCTCGCAGCATTGCCTGTCCAAGAGACAATTGCGTCGGGCGATACGAAGGTATCGGTGACTGTTGAATTCCAGGATCTTATCGATATTGATTTCCGTTTGGTGGCACCGGAGGAGTTCATTACCGCGCTTCATCATTTTACGGGCTCGAAAGACCATAATGTGCGGATGCGCCAATTGGCAAAATCACAAAACAAGAAAATCAGCGAATACGGTGTGGAACAGCCGGACGGTTCAGTCGCGACGTTCAGTTCTGAAGCTGACTTTTACGCTCATTTCGGTTTGCCGTTCATTCCGCCTTCTGTTAGGGAAGACGGCCGGGAAATCGATCGGCTTGAAGAATTGCCGAATTTGGTGGTCCTCGAAGACATCACAACCGATTTGCACATGCATACGACATGGTCGGACGGCGCGCATTCGCTGCCGGAAATGGTGGAAGCCGTGCGCAGCAAGGGCTATAGCTATATGGCCATTACTGACCATTCACAATACCTGAAAGTGGCAAATGGATTGACGCCGGAGCGCTTGTTGCAGCAGAACGCGGAAATCCGTGAGCTGAATAAAAAATACAGTGATTTCGACATTTTGTCCGGAACGGAAATGGATATATTGCCGGACGGCTCGCTCGATTTTGCCGATGAAGTGCTGGGACAACTTGACTTTGTTATTGCCAGCATCCATTCGAGTTTCCAGCAGCCTCGTGAACAGATTATGGAACGCATCCTGACAGCGATGAAAAATCCGCTTGTCGATATGATTGCCCATCCAACAGGCCGCATTGTCGGCCAGCGCGGCGGCTATGATCCGGATGTCGAACAATTGCTCGACTGGGCAAAAGAATACGGTAAAATCGTTGAATTGAATGCCAGCCCATACCGATTGGACTTAGCCGTTGAATACTTGGAAATGGCTCAGGAAAAAGGTGTGCCTGTGGCGATCAACACGGACGCCCACGCGGCCGAGCAGCTTGAGGTCATGGCCATCGGGGTAAGGCATGCCCAAAAAGCCTGGCTGAAGAAAGACAATGTCGTTAACACGTGGCCGTTGGATCGGCTGCGTGCGTTTATCAAAAAGTAGGAGGTGTCCCGCGTGATTGCAGAACGCGCTTTAAGAACACTGGAATTTTACAAAATCCGCAGCGAAGTGGCGCGGTATTGCACGTCTTCACTCGGCAAAGCACATGTCGACGCATTATTGCCGTCGATTGAAATAAATGAAGTAAACCGCCTGCTGGAAGAAATGGATGAAGGGGCGGCAATCATCCGCACCAAAGGCAATGTGCCGATGGGTGGGATTTTTGATATCCGCATGCACGCGAAACGCGCACAAATCGGCGGTTCATTGAGCCCAATGGAATTGATGGAAGTATCGTCGACCATCCGTGCCAGCCGGATCTTGCGCCAATTCTTCGAAAGCATTCGGGAAGAAGGTGCTATCTCGATTCCGCATTTCCTTGCGAAAAAAGAGGCGATGCCGATTTTGACGCAATTGGAACACGATATTAATATGTGCATCGATGACAATGGCGGGGTGCTCGACAGCGCTAGCCCCGGCCTTCGGATTATACGCCAGCAATTGCGCGCTCAGGAAAGCCGGGTCCGTGAACGACTGGAAAGCCTGGTGCGCGGCAAAAACGCAG
The DNA here is from genome assembly GCF_058268475.1 of Planococcus sp. TJ-301. Classification (NCBI taxonomy): domain Bacteria; kingdom Bacillati; phylum Bacillota; class Bacilli; order Caryophanales; family Caryophanaceae; genus Planococcus; species Planococcus sp. TJ-301. Next base: position 154,248 of record NZ_JBZDOH010000001.1, read on the forward strand.
CGAAAATGCTGTCGGATACAATTGTCACAATTCGCAACGACCGCTTCGTCATCCCGGTCAAACAAGAATACCGCAGCCATTACGGCGGCATTGTCCATGACCAGTCGTCATCGGGCCAGACTTTGTTCATCGAACCGGATGCGGTCGTGCAAGCGAATAATGAAGTGCGGCGTTTGAAAATGAAGGAAAAAGAAGAGATTGACCGTATTCTCCAGATGCTTTCTGCACAAGTACAGGAAGTCGCTCATGAGTTGTTTGGGCTGGTCGAAGTGCTCGGTGAATTGGACCTCGTTTTCGCAAAAGCGAAATACGGAGCGGCCCATAAATGCACGAAGCCTGAGATGAACACGGAAGGCTATATCAAATTGAAAAAAGCGCGGCATCCATTGATTCCAGCTGATGAAGTGGTGGCAAACGATATCGAATTCGGACGCGACATCACGGCAATCGTCATTACCGGACCGAACACGGGCGGTAAAACGGTAACGCTGAAAACCGTTGGGCTGTTTACGCTGATGGCGCAAGCGGGCATTCCTGTCCCGGCGTTGGACGGTTCAGAGCTTGCAGTATTCGATCAGGTATTTGCCGACATCGGCGATGAACAATCGATCGAGCAAAGCTTGAGTACATTTTCATCTCATATGGTTAACATCGTCGACATCCTGTCGAAGTTCGACAGTAATTCATTGGTCATCTTTGATGAACTCGGTGCCGGCACGGATCCGCAGGAAGGGGCTGCGCTTGCAATATCGTTGCTCGATGAAGTCCATGGCCGAGGAGCGCGTGTCATTGCGACAACCCATTACCCGGAATTGAAGGCTTATGGCTATAACCGGCCAGGCGTTGCGAACGCCAGCGTTGAATTCGATGTGGAAACATTAAGCCCGACTTACCGCTTGTTGATTGGCGTCCCTGGGCGCAGCAACGCGTTTGAAATTTCGAAGCGCCTCGGTTTGCCAGAGCACATTATCAGCCACGCCAAGAGCTTTACTGGCACTGACCGCAGCGAAGTCGATTCGATGATTGCTTCACTTGAAAAGAGCCGCAGAGATTCTGAACAGGACGCTGAACGATCGGCTGAATTACTTGCCGAAGCGGAACATTTGAAAAAAGACCTCGAGCAGCAATTGAAGGATTACGAGAACCAGAAAGAGAAACTTGAAGATAAAGCAAAAGAAAAAGCGCGCAAAATCGTGGAAGAAGCTACGCGCGAAGCTGAAACGGTCATGTCCGAACTGCGCAAGATGCAGATGAACCAATCGTCTGGCGTCAAAGAACATCAATTGATCGAAGCGAAAAAACGCCTCGAGGCGGCCATGCCAGAGAATCGTGTGCTGAAAAAAGCCGCGAAAGCGAACCAGCAACATGTTCTGAAAGTGAATGATGAAGTGAAAGTCATTTCATTTGGCCAGAAAGGCACGTTGGTGGAAAAAGTGTCGGACAAAGAATGGATTGTCCAGATCGGCATCCTAAAAATGAAGCTCGCGGAATCCGATCTGTCTTATACGAAACCTGAAAAACAGAAAGAGACGCGGACGATGGCGACGCTGCAAAACCGCGACAGCCACGTCAAGCTCGAACTCGACTTGCGCGGCGAACGCTACGAAGATGCCTTGATGCAGGTTGAAAAGTACATTGATGATGCGTTATTATCGAATTATCATCAAGTGTCAATCATCCATGGAAAAGGGACAGGTGCATTGCGGCAAGGAGTCCAGCAATACTTGAAAAAACATCCGAGGATCAAAGGCTATCGTTTCGGTGAAGCGGGCGAAGGCGGATCGGGTGTCACGATTGCTGAGTTGAAGTAAGTTATATAGGGGAGAAATGAGAATGTCGGAAACTGGTTTTTGGACCCATCCGCTCGTTGAAACAGCTGGATATTTCAGTGTAGTCGTGCTGTGCTTGATCGTTTCAATGGTACTTTTTGAAATCGTCACGAAATACAAGAACTGGGAAGAAATTAAAAAAGGGAATGTTGCGGTTGCTATGGCGACAGGCGGCAAAATCTTCGGAGTGACGAATATCTTCCGCTTTTCAATCGAACAGCATAATTCCTTAGCAGAAATGATCGGCTGGGGCTTATACGGTTTTGTGCTGTTGATATTCGCTTATCTATTGTTTGAATTCCTGACCCCCCGATTTAAAGTGGACGAAGAAATAGAAAATGATAACCGTTCCGTCGGCTTTATCTCCTTGACGATTTCTGTCGGGCTGTCATTTGTCATCGGAGCAAGTATTTCATAGGAGTTGTAAACGATGGAAAACCTCATCAAAATACTGTTCGTGTTTTGCGTGCTGTTTGTAATAGTGGGAGTCATCTTCCTTTTTGTTTTTTAAATAAGCTGGCTGCCCGGAAAGTCGTTCTGACTTTTCTGGGCAGTTTTTGTTTTTTATGGAGCTTGTCAGAGATAAAAGGGCACTTTCGCATTTCTTGATGTCCAGCTGCAGTGCCCAGCCCCTCGAGTCGCTTCAGAGGGTCCTGCAATGGCAAAGGGCGCCATTACCGGCCGTGCTTCCAGCGCTAGTCGGACCTATACGGGCACTTTCGCTTTTCTTGTTGAAAGCCATTTCAATGTCGATTATAATAAAAGTAGGAATATTTTCACTATTCTTTATTTTAAAAGGAGGAAAAAAGAATGACAGAGAAACCGTGGCTCGCTCATTATCCGCCAGAAATTCCTCACACGCTTCAATATCCGAGTATGCCGGTTCAGGAGTATTTAACTCAGGCCCACGAGCAGTTTCCGGAGAAAGTCGCCATCCATTTCCTAGGGAAAGATGTGACGTACAACGAACTGTTTGATTCGGCGATGAAATTTGCGAGTTATTTGCAGAAGCTCGGGATCCAAAAAGGGGACCGCGTTGCGATCATGCTGCCAAACAGCCCGCAGGCAGTCATCAGTTTCTACGGCATCTTGTATGCAGGCGGTGTTGTAGTCATGACGAACCCGCTTTATACGGAACGTGAAATTGCGTACCAGATGAACGATGCTGGAGCACGTTTGATCGTAACGCTGGATCTTTTGTACCCGCGCGTTGCTAAAGTGCTGAAAGAGACGAAACTGGAAAATGTTGTGGTCACGGCGATTAAAGACTATCTGCCATTCCCGAAAAACATCATTTATCCGTTCATTCAAAAACGCCAGACCGGCCTCAGCGTGAAAGTCGAACATCGCGGCATCAACCATAAATTCCTGGAGATCATGAAAATCGCCTTGGGCGATGTTAAAAAGCCGGAATTTGATTTCGAACACGATTTGGCATTGCTGCAATACACTGGCGGCACGACCGGATCACCGAAAGGCGTCATGCTGACGCATAAGAACCTGATATCCAATGCGACAATGTGCGATGCCTGGCTTTATAAATCCAAAAAAGGCGAAGAGACAATCTTAGGCATTATCCCGTTATTCCACGTCTACGGCTTGACGACGGTTCTTATTCTTTCAGTTATGCAGGGCAATCGGATGGTGCTGCTTCCGAAATTCGATCCTGAAACGACTTTGAAGACCATCAATAAACAAAAACCGACATTATTCCCGGGTGCACCGACCTTGTACATTGGCTTGATGAACCATCCGGACATTGCGAAATACGATTTGTCTTCCATCGAAGCATGTTTAAGCGGATCCGCTCCGTTGCCAGCAGAAGTGCAGGAGAAGTTTGAGAAAATCACAGGCGGTAAATTGGTAGAAGGCTACGGCTTGACCGAAACATCGCCAGTTAGCCACTCGAACCTCGTCTGGGGCGAACGCACAAAAGGATCGATCGGTTATCCTTATCCGGATACCGACAGCAAGATCTTCTTGCCGGGCACGACGGAAGAAGTACCGCATGGTGAAATCGGCGAAATCGCAATCAAAGGCCCGCAAGTGATGCAAGGCTATTGGAACCGCCCAGATGACACCGCCGCTACAATTGTCGACGGATGGCTGCTGACTGGAGATCTCGGCTACATGGATGAAGAAGGTCATTTCTTCATTGTCGACCGCAAGAAAGACATGATCATCGCCGGTGGATTCAATATCTATCCACGCGAGATAGAAGAAGTGCTATATGAGCATGAAGCAGTACAAGAATGTGTCGTAGCTGGAATTCCGGATCCGTACCGCGGAGAAACAGTAAAAGCTTACATTGTTTTGAAAGAAGGGTATACTGTAACAGAAGAAGAATTCGATAAGTATTGCCGCGAACACTTGGCGTCATTCAAAGTGCCGCGCATTTACGAGTTCCGCAAAGAATTGCCGAAGACGGCAGTAGGGAAAATCCTGCGGCGGTCGCTGGTCGACGAAGAGCGCGCAAAACAGAGCGAAGCGATTCCTTCTTAAGCGATAGAGCGCATTAAAGCTTGACACAATATTCCTTAAACTATAATATGAAAATATGAATGAACCGCCATTCATATTTTCATATTTTTTTGGGTGGTGATGAATTGGTAAAGAAGGATAAACCGAAATACAAGCAAATCATCGATGCGGCCGTAATCGTAATTGCTGAAAATGGCTACCATCAAGCGCAGGTGTCGAAAATCGCAAAACAGGCAGGCGTCGCAGATGGCACCATTTACTTATATTTCAAGAACAAAGAGGACATCCTGATATCGGTCTTTCAGGAAAAGATGGGGCTGTTCGTCAGCAAGCTGGGAGATATCCTCGAACAGGAAGTGTCCGCTTCGGACAAGCTGCAGTTGATGATCCAAAGCCATTTCGATTTGCTTGCGAATGATCTGCACCTTGCCATCGTCACCCAACTGGAGCTCCGGCAATCGAACCATGAGCTCCGTATAAAAATAAATGGCGTGTTGAGGGAGTATTTATTATTAATGGACAAAATCCTGATCAATGGGATGGAGACCGGGGAATTTGATAAAGATATGGATATCCGTTTAGCAAGGCAAATGGTTTTTGGTACAATGGATGAGACCATCACCACCTGGGTGATGAATGAACACAAATACGATTTGGTCAGTTTGGCGCCAAAAGTTCATCGGCTATTGATGAAGGGTATGCGTGCATAAGAGAGGGGCTTATCGAATGGAATTTATCAGTTGGAAAAAAGAGGACGGCGTTGCAATTGCGACCATCAACCGTCCGCCAGCGAACGCGTTATCGCGTTCACTTATCCTCGAAGTCGGCAACTTGCTTGATGAGGTAGCGGAGGACGAAGAAGTCCGCGCAATCGTCCTTCACGGAGAAGGCAGATTCTTTTCAGCCGGGGCAGACATCAAGGAATTCATTGAAGTAAGTTCAGGCGAAGAATTCTCGAAGCTTTCAGCGAGCGGACAAGCAGTTTTTGAAAGGCTGGAAACGTTCCATAAGCCAGTACTGGCAGCTATTCATGGAGCGGCTCTGGGCGGAGGCCTGGAACTGGCGATGAGTTGCCATATGCGATTTGTCACTGAAAATGCTAAACTGGGATTACCGGAGTTACAGCTAGGGCTGATTCCCGGTTTTGCAGGCACACAGCGGCTTCCGAGATATGTCGGCGTAGCGAAAGCGGCCGAAATGCTATTGACGAGTGATCCAATTACAGGAACGGAAGCAGCTCAGCTTGGGCTGGCTAACCGCGCCTACCCTGAAGCAGACTTGCTTTCGGAAACGCTTACAATCGCGAAGAAAATTGCGAAAAAGAGCCCGGTTTCCGTGAAAGCGGCAATCGACATGCTCCAATACGCAAAACCTGCTTCTTATTATGAAGGGGTTAAAGCGGAAGCCGGATCATTCGGGACGGTATTTGTTTCGGAAGACGCTAAAGAAGGCATCCAGGCATTTCTGGAAAAAAGACAGGCACAATTCAAAGGGAAATAATACTTGGGAGGTTTACGTTCATGAACATTTATGTATTAGTAAAACGCACTTTCGACACAGAAGAAAAATTGGTGATTTCCAACGGCCAGATTCAGGAAGACGGCGCGGAATTCATTATCAATCCTTACGACGAGTACGCGATTGAAGAAGCGATCACAGTACGCGACGCGCACGGCGGCGAAGTGACTGTCATCACAATGGGTGGAGAAGAAGCCGAGAAGCAGCTTCGCACAGCGTTGGCGATGGGAGCGGACAAAGCCGTTCTGATCAACACGGAAGATGACGTAGAAGAAATGGACCAGTTTACTTCAGCATACATATTAGCTGAGTACCTGAAAGATAAAAGCCCGGACTTGATCCTTGCAGGTAACGTTGCAATCGATGGCGGTTCAGGCCAAGTCGGACCGCGCGTTGCTGACTTGCTAGGCATTAACTACGTGACGACAATCACAGACCTTAAAATCGACGGCACAACTGTAACAATCACAAGAGACATCGAAGGCGACGCGGAAGAGCTTGAAACGTCATTGCCATTGCTAGTAACTGCACAGCAAGGCTTGAACGAGCCCCGCTACCCGTCACTGCCAGGAATCATGAAAGCGAAGAAAAAGCCGCTTGAAGAACTGGAATTGGATGACCTCGACATCGAAGAAGACGATGTTGAAGCAAAAACAGAAACAATCGAAATCTACTTGCCGCCTAAAAAAGCTGCAGGCCGCGTACTACAAGGCGACCTTTCAGCTCAAGTCACTGAACTAGTCGGCTTGTTGCGCAACGAAGCAAAAGTCATTTAATCCAATAAAATCGTTTAGATAAATCATTCCAAGCATTTTCACATCTACTTAGGGGGTATACGGACAATGGCAAAAAAAGTATTAGTATTGGCGGAAACGCGCGAAGGCGCTTTGCGCAACGTATCATTTGAAGCGATTGCCGCTGCGAAGCAAATGTCGGGCGGAGGAGAAGTGGTTGCGGTCTTATTGGGAGACGCAGTCAGCGAATTCGGACAAGAATTAGTGAACTTTGGTGCAGACCGTGTTGTAACGGTTGAACACCCGCATTTAAAGCATTATACATCTGACGGCTATGGCCAGGCATTCATGGCTGTTGTGGAGCAGGAAAACCCAGAAGCATTGGTTTTCGGACATACAGCAGTCGGTAAAGACTTGTCTCCAAAAATCGCTTCTAAGCTTCAAACAGGTTTGATCTCAGACGTCACGTCAATCGAAGGCGAAGGCGACGACGCAGTATTCGTCCGTCCGATCTATTCAGGCAAAGCGTTTGAAAAAGTGAAAAACAAAGAAGGCGTATCATTTATTACTGTCCGCCCGAACAACATCACACCACTTGCAAAAGAAGAGCGCACAGGCGACATCTCTTCATTATCAGTAGATATCACAAACTTGCGCACAATCATCAAAAACGTTGTCCGCAAATCGACTGAAGGCGTTGACTTGTCAGAAGCCAAAGTAATCATAGCAGGCGGACGCGGCGTCAAGAGTGCAGACGGTTTCGCACCGTTGCAAGAACTTGCCAACCTTTTAGGTGGCGCAGTCGGCGCATCCCGCGGAGCATGTGATGCGGACTATGTCGATTACTCCCTGCAAATTGGGCAAACAGGCAAAGTCGTAACACCTGACCTATACATTGCTGCTGGCATCTCAGGCGCAATCCAGCATTTGGCAGGCATGTCCAACTCGAAAGTCATCGTTGCCATCAACAAAGATCCAGAAGCGAACATTTTCAAAGTAGCGGATTACGGCATCGTCGGAGATTTGTTCGAAGTAATCCCAATGTTGACTGAAGAATTCAAAAAAGTAATGTAATAAAACAAGCCTGGCAGAAATGCCGGTTTAGAATTATAAGAAAGGGCTGTCGAGAAAATTTCGGCAGCCTTTTATTTTTGCTTCAATACACTTTCTTGTATTAAGACTAGCGCAGCAATGTAAAGACAGAAGAACGCTTTCCGATTCATTCAAGGGTAAAACTTAATAAAGAATTATTTTTTAGTTGAAAACCTTGAAAGATATACTGTCAGTATTTCAATGTTATTTCCCGATATGAAGCGACTGAGGAGGCTTGGCGCTCGCCCGCGGCAAGCGTAGCTGTTTTGCGGAATATCGTATTAAAGAAGGATGCCGCTGCACATTTTGGTACTCAGAAAATTTCCTCGTTTATTCCGATAAAATTAGGGTAATTAATCAATAGGCATATAAATAGCTAGACCATTTAGCGCATGATATAATCGTTTTAGATTTTGTTTATAACCCAAGGAGGAATTATTAATGGCTATCGTAAAAGGAACAGACCAAAACTTTTCACAAGAAATTTCTGAAGGCCTAGTACTAGTAGACTTCTGGGCTGCATGGTGCGGACCTTGTAAAATGATCGCTCCAGTACTTGAAGAACTGGATGCAGATATGAACGGCAAAGTGAAAATCGTGAAAGTGGACGTGGATGAAAACCAAGGCACTGCCAGCGAATATGGCATTATGTCAATTCCAACACTTCTTTTGATGAAAGACGGACAGCCAGTAGATAAAGTTGTCGGCTTCCGCCCTAAAGAAGCATTGGCTGAATTGGTTAACCAACACGCATAATTCTTAACCGGGTCCAGAAATGGCACCCGGTTTTTTAATAGGGTGAGAAAATGGCAAACACATTGATCCAGCATAAATTAGCAATCCTGCCTGATCAACCAGGCTGTTATTTGATGAAAGACCGGCAAAACACGGTCATTTACGTCGGCAAGGCAAAAGTGCTGAAAAACCGTGTGCGTTCGTATTTCACGGGCAGCCATGATGCGAAAACGCAGCGGCTCGTCGGTGAAATCGAGGATTTCGAATACATTGTCACGTCCTCAGACATCGAAGCATTGATCCTTGAATTGAATTTGATCAAAAAACACGATCCCAAATACAACATCATGCTCAAAGACGATAAATCCTATCCGTACTTGAAAATCACAGGCGAGCGCCATCCAAAGCTCATTACGACACGGCAAGTGAAAAAAGACAAAGGCAAGTATTTCGGACCTTATCCGAATGCATACGCAGCCAGCGAAACGAAAAAGTTGCTGGATCGGATTTATCCGCTGCGAAAATGTTATACAATGCCGGACCGAGCGTGCCTTTATTACCATATGGGGCAATGTTTGGCGCCTTGCATTAAACCGGTTGAGAAAGAGACGTACCAGGAAATGATCGACAACATTACAAAATTCCTGAACGGCGGCTTCCGCGAGGTCAAACAAGACCTGATCGAGAAGATGTCCGAAGCGGCTGAAAATCTGGAATTCGAACGGGCGAAAGAATACCGCGATCAGATTGCGCATATCGAAACCGTCATGGAAAAACAAAAAATGGCGATGAATGATTTTACCGACCGCGATATCTTCGGCTATGCCGTCGATAAGGGATGGATGTGCGTTCAGGTCTTTTTTGTGCGTCAAGGCAAGCTGATTGAACGTGACGTGTCGCTGTTTCCGTTATACCGCGATCCGCAGGAAGAATTCCTGACGTTCATTGGCCAGTTCTACGAGCAGCCGCATCATGTCAAACCGAATGAAGTGCTGTTGCCGGAAGGCGTCGACGCGGAATTGATCCGCGAATGGCTGAAGATCCGGGTGTTGGTACCACAGCGCGGCAAGAAAAAGGATTTATTGCAGCTCGCGAAAACAAACGCGGAAATCGCCATCAAAGAAAAATTCGGGCTGCTCGAACGACAGGAAGAGCGGACAATCGGAGCTTGCGAAGAATTAGGCACCGCAATGAACATTGCCACGCCGCTGCGCATCGAAGCTTTTGATAACTCGCATATCCAAGGGGCAGACGCAGTGTCGGCGATGATCACGTTCATCGATGGCAAACCGTCGAAAAAAGATTATCGCAAATACAAAACGCGCAATGCCTCGAAGCCCGATGATTACGCAGCGATGCGTGAAGTTATCCGCCGGCGCTATACGCGCGTCTTAAAAGACGGTCTGCCGCTGCCTGACTTGATCGTTATCGATGGAGGCAAGGGTCAGATCGAATCTGCCCGTGAAATCGTGGAGGATGAACTCGGGCTGTCTATTCCAATTGCCGGTCTCGCAAAAGATGCAAAGCACCAGACTTCGCATCTACTGTACGGGGATCCTGTTGAAGCAGTGCCGCTGAAACGCACGAGCGAAGCGTTCTACCTGCTGCAGCGCATCCAGGATGAAGTCCATAGATTCGTCATTACGTTTCACCGCCAGCTGCGCGGCAAAAACTCGATCCAGTCCGCATTGGACGATTTGGAAGGGGTCGGGCCGAAACGCAAACAGCAGTTATTGAAGCATTTCGGTTCTGTAAAGCGCATCAAAGAAGCAAGCAAGGAAGACTTGAAAGAAGCGGGCATGCCGGACAAGCTGGCGGATCAGATCCTAAAGCATTTTTCGCAGCAATCGTTGCCAGCTGAACAATAACGTGTTATCGTAAAAACATATATAGATCACTTGGAAAAGTGATGATAGAGGAGCGGGCGTCAAAAGTAGCCATTCGGAGATTTGCAGAATCTGTGAGGAATGGGGAAAGGGGCGGTCGCCGAAGTGTACGGATTCTTGCAAATCCGTGTGCTGGTCCGGCATTTAAGAAATGCCGGGCTGTCAGAGTCAATCTCTGGAGGGCTATCTCACATGGACGTTTTTTATTCGTGCATGACGAAAGAGGTAGTTTGCCGGCAATCCGGCGAGCTGCCTTTTTTATTGTCTAGCCGTGCTGCCGTTTCGGCCAGCTCGGCATTCATGTTGAGGGCCACTTACATTATGGGAGTGGATTGAATGGAAACTGTAGTCATGAAGTTTGGCGGAACATCCGTCGCAACACCAGAAAAAATCATCGGGGTCGCAAAACGTGCGATTCGTGAAAAAGAAAAAGGGCTGCGCGTCGTCATTGTCGTATCGGCGATGGGCAAGACCACGGACACGCTGCTGCAATTGGCGGGGGACATTTCGGCGGAGCCTCCGAAGCGGGAAATGGACATGCTGCTCGCGACCGGCGAGCAAGTGACGATTGCGCTGCTTGCGATGGCATTCAAGATGCTTGGCCACGAAGCATTGTCGTTCACAGGCTGGCAGGCCGGGATTGAAACGGAATCCGTGCCGCGCAACGCCCGCATCGAACAGATTCATACAGAGCGCATCGAACAGGCGCTGACCGATGGATACTTTTGTGTTGTTGCCGGATTCCAGGGCGTCGACAAAATCGGCAACATCACGACACTGGGCCGCGGAGGCTCAGATACGACGGCTGTCGCGCTTGCTGCTGCCTTGCATGCTGACAAATGCGAAATCTACACCGATGTCGACGGCGTTTACACATCCGATCCGCGCTTCGTGACGGGCGCGCGCAAGCTGGAGCAGATTTCCTACGATGAAATGCTTGAGCTGGCGAATCTGGGTGCCGGCGTCCTTCATCCTCGCGCAGTTGAATTTGCGAAAAACAACCATGTCCCTTTATCGGTCCGCGCAAGTTATTCGGATGAACCGGGAACAATCATACAAGAGGTGATCACTGTGGAAAAAAATCTGATTGTCAGAGGCGTGGCGTTCGAATCCGGAATCGCCCGCGTGACGGTTAATTATAAAAAAGCGTTCAATGGCTCGCTCGCGAACATTTTTACGACATTGGCGAAACACCATATTGATGTTGACATCATCGTCCAAAGCATTACTGACGAATTGCCGCCATCGGTGTCGTTTTCGATCAAAGAGGACAGCCTGGAGGAAACACGCCGAGTTTTGCTTGAGCGCCAGGAGGAAATTGGATTTCTGTCGGTGACATATGAAGTCGGCTTATCCAAAGTTTCCATCGTCGGCTCCGGCATGGTGTCCAATCCCGGTGTTGCTGCCCAAATGTTTGATATTCTTCGTATAGAAGGCATCCCTGTGAAAATGGTATCCACTTCGGAAATCAAGATCTCCGTTGTTGTACCGGAAACGGACATGAAACTCTCCGCCAATGCACTTCATGATGCTTACGGATTATCCCGTTAATAAAAAGGCAAGTCCCGCAGTTAAGCGGGACTTGCTTTTTAAATGCTTCTCAGCCGGCATCCGGGATGTCGTCAGAGAAAAATGCCAGCACTTGCTGGAGGTCATTCGTCTTGGCGCAGCTTACAAACTGCTGCAAAGGGACAGGAAGGTGGCTGATGATTTTTTTATTGGTCCAGCTGGAGAGGCAGCGGTTCAATTCGCTGAGCCAGGCCTTCTTTTCACCTTTGCTAATAATGGAGGAAGCCAACGAAACGCTGCGTCCAGTCGTGAATTCTTTTTTCAAGTATTTTGCAATCAGCAAATCTTGATGTGCTTGGTTTTTGATGTAGCGTTTGATGATCTGCACCGATTGATCCAGTGTACCGTAATAATCGGAAGGGGAGGCAGGCATGATCGAAGCATGTTCTTTATCGGAATGGTTGACGACGTAATAGCAAGGGTAGTCGGCAACGATGGAAATGATGTCAGCGAGAATATAGGCATGGACCATGAAAGGCTGATCCTCGGCAGTGCAGATGCCAACCGGAAAGCGGATTCCTTTTTTGAGGAGGAATTCCTTGCGGAACATTTTAGTCGGCCCTATGGCATCAAATACATCGGATTGGAGTGCGGTCGTTTTGGTTTGGTTGTGATGGAACATGGATTGGGCGACGCCGCGGCCATTGACGCCGATGAACTTTCCAAGAACGATATCGGAACCGTTGTCTACAGCCATCCGGTGCATGCGCTCGAGTGCTTCTTCCCCAAGGAAGTCGTCAGCATCGACAAAGAAAATGTATTCTCCTCGAGCTTCCGAAATGATTGTATTGCGCGGTGCGCCGGGTCCACCGGTATTGGTTTGGTGAATGGTTCGGATATTGGAATGCTGGATGGAATAGGAATCCAATACAGCGGCTGTAAGGTCTGTGGAACCGTCATTGACAACGATGATTTCAATCCCATCCTGTGGCATCGTCTGTTTCAGGATAGAATCAATGCAGCTGTGGATATGGCGTTCGCCATTGTAAACCGGAATGCCAATAGTAATTAAAATATTTGTCATTAAATATCCCCTTCGAAAAATGCTTATCCAGGATATGGATTAAAGTGTGAATTACCTGAACTATTCTGATTTCACACTACAATTAAATAACGGATTCCGGAAGAGCCGTTGTTCTTAGGCTAAAAGGAACAGCAGGAGAAAAAACCTGTACCTAAGATCTCAGGCAGTTTCAGACCTTATCGCGAAGGTCTGTTTTTAATGTGATGCGGATGCCTTTTTTCTTGCCCAGAGACTCGTCAAAAGCTTCTGTCATAAAACCGTCAATATTCTGTTTTTGCTGTGCCAAAAATCCGGCTTCAAGCTTGAAGCAGCGCTGCTCCAACCCAGGCGCAGCAAGGTGGAAGGCGGTTTCGCCCTTGGATGACCGTTCAATTTTCAGCTCCCCAAAATGGGCTTGGCGGAAAAAGTCCGGTGCGTCGTCCATCGTCGCGAGCGGGAATTTGCGGGCCAGCGATTTGCCGGCCCAGTAAAGGATGTCCGCTTCGTGGCGCCCGAGAATATCAGGAATCACGTGATTCCGAAGAACTTCCTGGCCGAATTGGCCGTTAAAATCTGTGTCTGTGACAGTCATATTGAACCCACTTTCAGTATAATAAATTACAGGATGGAACTGCTGGAATAAGGCTAGTTGCCTTGACGCTCCTAATGGTGCGGAGTACAATAAATATGTCATATTATTGTATCATGATGATAATTGCAGTCAATGGATGCTTTCGTAACATATCGATTGCTCTTTTTGCTGCCCATTAACGCCTAAGGGAGGTAAAATTTTGGATAATCGAGAATTTTTAATGCGCAGGCTGCACTCACTATTGGGAATCATTCCAATCGGATTGTTCTTGACGCAGCACTTAATCGTCAACCATTTTGCGACACAAGGCGAGGAAGCGTTTAACACAGCTTCCCATTTCATGGCGAGCTTGCCGTTCGTAATCTTCTTGGAGATCTTCGTTATTTATTTGCCGTTGATGTATCATGCGTTCTACGGGTTATACATAGCGTTCACTTCGAGAAATAATGTGGGGCATTACAGCTACATGCGCAACACATTGTTCGTGGCACAGCGCTATACAGGGATTTTCCTGGTAATCTTCATCGCTTGGCACGTGTTTGAAACACGCTTCCAAGTCGCTATCGGCAATGCAGCTGAGGCAGATTTCAACATGATGGCAAACATCCTCGACAACCCAGCTATGGTGGTATTCTACATTTTGGGTGTTATGGCAGCGACGTTCCACTTGGCGAACGGCCTATGGTCATTCCTGGTTACTTGGGGAATCACGCAGTCTGAAAAGGCACAGAAATACTCAACGTACTTCACGTTGCTTGTATTTGTCGTCTTGTCTATTATCGGCATCAGAGCGCTACTCGCGTTCGTTTAATAAAATTTCGATTATTGGTGAACTAAAAGAGGAGTGAATACCATAATGGCGAAAGGCAAACTTACTATCGTAGGAGGCGGCCTTGCCGGCTTGATGGCTGCTATTAAAGCGGCAGAAGCAGGCTCACCCGTCGACCTATTCTCAATCGTTCCTGTAAAAAGATCTCACTCGGTTTGTGCGCAGGGCGGGATCAATGGAGCGGTAAATACAAAAGGTGAAGGGGATTCCCCTGACATTCACTTTGATGACACCGTTTACGGCGGCGATTTCCTGGCTAACCAAAAACCGGTTAAAGCGATGACAGATGCTGCACCGGAAATCATCCGTTTGCTTGACCGCATGGGCGTCATGTTTAACCGTACGCCTGAAGGCCTTTTGGACTTCCGCCGTTTCGGCGGCACGATGTACCACAGAACAGCTTTCGCAGGTGCAACAACTGGCCAGCAATTGCTTTACGCTTTGGACGAGCAAGTTCGGCGCTTTGAAGTAGCTGGGCTTGTAACGAAATACGAAGGATGGGAATTCCTTGGCCTAGTCCTTGATGATGCAGGCGTCAGCAAAGGGATTACAGCCCAAAACATGTCGACAATGGAAATTCGTGCGTTCCGCGCGGATGCCGTTATCATGGCAACTGGCGGACCTGGAATCATCTTCGGTAAATCAACGAACTCTGTTATCAACACAGGATCAGCTGCTTCAATCGTTTATCAGCAAGGAGCTTATTATGCGAACGGCGAATTTATCCAAATTCACCCGACGGCAATCCCAGGCGACGATAAACTGCGCTTGATGTCAGAATCAGCGCGTGGAGAAGGCGGCCGTATCTGGACTTATAAAGATGGCAAGCCTTGGTACTTCCTGGAAGAAAAATATCCGGCATACGGAAACCTGGTACCGCGTGATATCGCGACGCGGGAAATCTTCGATGTCTGCGTTAACCAGAAACTTGGGATCAATGGCGAAAACATGGTCTACTTGGATCTTTCCCATAAAGACCCGCATGAATTGGATGTTAAGCTTGGC
Organism: Planococcus sp. TJ-301; assembly: GCF_058268475.1. Lineage (NCBI taxonomy): Bacteria > Bacillati > Bacillota > Bacilli > Caryophanales > Caryophanaceae > Planococcus > Planococcus sp. TJ-301. The sequence continues at coordinate 169,521 of NZ_JBZDOH010000001.1, forward strand.
GGAATCATTGAAATTTACGAGAAATTCACTGGTGACGATCCACGCAAAGTACCGATGAAGATCTTCCCGGCAGTTCATTATTCAATGGGCGGCCTGTGGGTTGACGACCATCAAATGACAAGCATCCCTGGCGTTCTTGCGGCAGGCGAATGCGATTACTCCCAGCACGGTGCAAACCGTTTGGGCGCAAACTCTCTATTGTCCGCTATCTATGGCGGAATGGTAGCAGGGCCATATGCAATCCAGTACATGAAAGGCTTGGACGTTTTGGCTGAAGACCTTCCATCGGATATCTTCGACAGAGCCCAAGTGGAAGAGCAGCGCAAATGGGAAGAAATTCTTGCGTTGAACGGTACGGAAAATGCATATGTCCTGCATAAAGAGCTTGGCGAGTGGATGACGGACAACGTAACAGTTGTACGCTACAATGACCGCCTGCAAAAAACGGATGAAAAAATCCAGGAATTGCTGGAGCGTTTCAATCACATCAACATCACTGATACTCAACTTTGGAGCAACCAGGGCGCAATGTTCACGCGTCAGTTGAAAAATATGCTGCATTTAGCACGAGCTATCACTATCGGAGCGCTTATGCGCAACGAAAGCCGCGGCGCCCATTACAAACCGGACTTCCCGGAGCGTAATGATGAGGAATTCTTGAAAACGACAATGGCGAAATTCAATGGCTACGATGCGCCGATCTTCCATTACGAAGAAGTTGACTTTTCATTGATTCCGCCGCGTAAACGTGACTATTCAGCGAAAGCATAGCACTTAGAAAGGAGCTAATTTACCATGGGTGAAGCAGCAAAAACGGTTATATTTGAAGTCGAACGCAGAAACTCTACGGATGAAAATTCGTATTGGGAGAAGTTCGAATTAGCATATCGTCCAAACATGAATGTCATCTCGGCATTGATGGAAATCCGACGCAACCCTGTCAACATGGAAGGGAAAACAACAACCCCGGTAACATGGGACATGAACTGTCTTGAGGAAGTTTGTGGAGCTTGTTCTATGGTCATCAATGGCAAAGCTCGCCAATCTTGTACGGCGCTTGTCGACCAATTGGAACAGCCGATTCGCCTTCAGCCTATGAAAACATTCCCTGTAGTCCGCGACTTGATCGTCGACCGCAGCCGTATGTTCGACTCGCTGAAAAAAGTTAAAGCATGGGTGCCAATCGATGGCACGCATGATTTGGGCGAAGGCCCGCGGATGCCTGAGCGGAAACGCCAATGGGCATACGAATTATCAAAATGCATGACTTGCGGCGTATGCTTAGAAGCATGCCCGAACGTCAACGATAAATCCGACTTCATCGGACCGGCGCCACTTTCACAAGTGCGTCTTATGAATGCCCATCCGACAGGTGCCATGAACCGTGATGAGCGTTTAAACTCAATCATGGGTGAAGGCGGTCTTGGCGGATGCGGCAACTCTCAAAACTGTGTTGAATCTTGCCCTAAAGGAATTCCTTTGACAGCTTCAATCGCAGCATTGAACCGCGACACAACGGTTCAAATGTTCCGCAACTTCTTCGGAAGCGATAATAATGTTTGATTGAAATGAAAAGCGGAAACGGCCGTTTAGGTTCGAAAGGCATAAGGCAGACCAGCGAAGTGGCGTTCTTTGCCGCACAGTTGGGTTGGCTTATGACCCAAGAACCTGGCCGTTGGAGCTAGACAATGAAAAGCGGAAACGGCCGTTTAGGTTCGAAAGGCATAAGACAGGCCAGCGAAGTGGCGTTCTTTGCCGCACAGCTGGATTGGCTTATGACCCAAGAACCTGGCTGTTGGAGCTAGACATTGAAAAAGATAGACCCTGCTTATGCGGGGTTTTTTTCTATCTATTTTTAGCTGCATGTCCCCAATAGACCATTATTTGCTATACTAAGAAAACAAAGTGCAATGGAGGACTTGAAATGAAAGCGAATTACATAGTAGATCGAGAAAACTGGCAAAATGGATTCGACTTTTCTGTGCCGGTGCAAGTCCGATTTTCGGAAACCGATATGTTCGGGCACGTCAATAATACGGTACCCATCACGTATTTCGAATTCGCTCGCATCGAATATTTGAAAAGCCTCGGTCTTATGCAAAACTGGCTGGCTAAAGGCGATGGATTGATGCCGGTAGTGGCGGATATGCAAGTAGATTACGTGCAGCAGGTCTTTTTCGATGAAACATTGGCGGTCCATGTAAAAGCAGAGAAAGTTGGCAATTCTTCGGTCGATATCCATTATTGGGTGACCAATGAAGCGGGACAGTCTTGTTTCACGGGACGCGGCATCATGGTCCAGATCTCAAAAGATACGGGCAAAGGCCATCCATGGACCCAAGAGGAAAAGCAATTATTTACAGCAAAAAGGTTAATATCAACAAAAAAATAAGCGGATTCTTGCCATATCCATAAAAAACCTTCACTATAGAGAGAAGGATACTTAGCCAAGGAGTGTTGAATTCTATGAATGAAAATGCCAAACAAAATCTCCATGACCCGGAACGGGTAGCGTTTATGGAAAAAGAACTTCGTTACATTTCGGGCATCATTAAGCAAAAAGGCCGCGAAATCTTGAATTCCTATACCATTACACCGCCGCAGTTTATTGCTTTGCAATGGCTTTTTGAGCACGGGGATATGACAATCGGAGATCTTTCCAACAAGATGTACCTGGCGTTCAGCACAACAACTGACTTAGTGGACCGCATGGAAAAGAATGAACTTGTGGTGCGCATCCGCGAAGAGCAGGACCGTCGTGTTGTCCGCATCAAGCTTTTAAAAGAGGGCGAACGGATCATTGAAGAAGTGATTAAAAAGCGCCAGGATTACTTGGAAAATGTGCTGGCCAATTTCAGCGAAGAAGAAGCAGGGCAATTTTCAATGCTTCTTGAGAAGCTCCATACAAACATGAAATAGGATAGTGGTGATTTGAACATGAATGCGCCCATAGGTGTTATCGATTCCGGGGTAGGCGGACTGACCGTAGCCAAGGAAATAATGAAATTATTGCCGAATGAACAGATTTTCTATATAGGCGACAATGCGCGCTGCCCATACGGACCCCGCTCACTGCAAGAAGTGAAGAAGTTTACGTGGCAGATGGCACAGGCGCTGATGAAGAAAAAAATCAAGATGCTGGTGATTGCGTGCAATACAGCAACTGCTGCAGCGTTGGACTCCCTTCAGAAAAAACTGCCGATTCCCGTAATCGGTGTCATTTTTCCAGGAGCCCGCGCAGCCATCAAATCTTCTCCGGGGAAGAATATTGCGGTCCTTGGCACGCTTGGGACTGTCCAGAGCGGCGCTTACGAAAAAGCTGTGAAGTCGCTCGTTTCTTCGTCGAATGTTGTTCAATTGGCGTGCCCGAGATTTGTTCCGCTCGTGGAAAGTGATGAGTACGAAGGGGAATTTGCCCGCAAAATGGTGAAGGAAACATTGTCCCAGCTTGAAGGGGAAGTTTTTGACACAGCTATTTTGGGCTGCACCCATTACCCGTTGCTGCAAGACTTTATCGAAGGTGTGTTTGGCAGTGGGGTGAAAGTGTTGTCATCCGCCGAGGAGACAGCGAAAGACGTTGAGCGCCACTTGCGCTTCAAAGGCGAGCTTTCAAATCGCACCAAGCCGCCAGTCCACCATTTCTATACGTCTGGATCGATTCCCATCTTCCGGTCAATTATCCGGAAATGGCTTGGCATTGAAGAACCATTCGTCCATTCCATACGTTTTCCCAAAACCTGACGGCTTACGCCGCCAGGTTTTTTTGGTCGAGCTTCCGCAAATATGGTAATCTAATGATGTAGAGTTGAGGAGGAAATTTAAATGAATAGAATTGATGGCAGACATACGGGCGAACTGCGACCGGTGCAGATGGATACAGAGTATTTGATACATCCAGAAGGGTCGGTCCTGATTACAGTTGGACAGACGAAAGTGATTTGTACGGCAACGATTGAGGAGAAGGTCCCACCGTTTTTAAGAGGCCAAGGCAAGGGCTGGGTCACTGCCGAATATTCGATGCTGCCACGTGCGACCAATTCACGCAATCGCCGTGAATCGTCGCAAGGCAAAGTGGGTGGACGCACGATGGAGATTCAGCGCTTGATCGGCCGTGCACTCCGCGCTGTAGTTGATTTGGAAAAGCTGGGAGAACGCACGCTTTGGATTGATTGTGATGTCATCCAGGCTGACGGCGGAACGCGTACGGCTTCCATTACTGGCGCTTTCGTTGCTATGACGATGGCGATCGGGGAATTGGACTTGCCGGCTTTCCCGGTAACAGACTTCCTGGCGGCGACAAGCGTAGGCATCGATGATGAAATTGGTGCCATCCTGGATTTGAACTATGTCGAGGATTCTACGGCAGAAGTGGATATGAACCTGGTTATGACAGGGGCGGGCCATTTCGTCGAATTGCAGGGCACCGGGGAAGAGTCGACATTCACCCGCGCACAACTCAACGAATTGCTGGACCTTGGCGAAGCAGGCATTAGACAGTTGATTGAAATGCAAAAACAGGCACTCGGGAGTATTGCTCTCCGGGTCGGGGAAGAGGTGAATTCTAACCTATGAAACAAGTGATCATTGCAACACAAAACTTGGGCAAGGCAAAGGATTTTGAAGCACTGTTCCGTCCATATGGCTATGAAGTTTTGACATTGCGCGACATCGCAGAAGAAATTGACGTCGAAGAAACAGGCACCACTTTTGAAGAAAATGCCATCCTAAAAGCGGAAACCGTTGCGAAACTCCTCAACACAGCCGTAATCGCAGACGACAGCGGACTGGAAATTGATGCATTGAACGGCGAACCTGGCGTTTATTCAGCGCGCTATGCTGGCGGCGAAAGAAGCGACAGCGCCAATATCGACAAAGTGCTCGAGAAAATGAAAGGCATTCCGGAAGAAAAACGCCATGCGCGTTTCAGGTGCGTTCTTGCAATTGCGGTTCCCGGCAAAGAAACGAAGACATTCTCGGGTTCTTGCGAAGGCTATATTATTGAAGAACGCTTTGGCGAAAATGGTTTCGGCTATGACCCGATCTTCTGGGTACCATCTGAGGGACGGACATTGGCTGAGCTGCAGCCACAGGAAAAAGCGGCCATTTCGCATCGCGGCAATGCCATGAGAGAAATGCAACTGTCGTTGTCAAAGTTGCTCAACGGCTTTAAAGAATAGCAGAAAATCAATTTAATGTTTTTGCAAAATAGCATTGACTTTTTATGAAATCATTTCTATAATTAAAATTGTCTTTCGTTGGAGAATCTATTCCAAAAGAAAGCCATGTCCCAGTAGCTCAGCTGGATAGAGCAACGCCCTTCTAAGGCGTCGGTCGGGAGTTCGAATCTCTCCTGGGACGTTATAGAAATGACTACATAATAATATGGCAAACCCCTTTGATCCATTTTGGATCGGAGGGGTTTTCCTATTGCTGAAAAAATAATTTTAAGGGTGCGGAATATTCAGAATAATAATGTTAAAATAAAAGTAAATTTAACTTCTGGAAAAGGAGGTCGAACCGCAAACATCTAATCTTTGCAGGAGCGGTAAAGAGCTTTCGCATAAAATGGCGAAAATGTGAAAAAGATTGAAAATAAACGCTCCTGAAACATGAACCTGAGTTCATGTTTTGCGCGCGAGCGTGTTATTCTAAGTACTAGAGGTGACGAAATGCCGAACGATAATTTAGTCGGAGATTTTCCGACATTTCCGAAACAACAACGATCAAAGCTAAAAAGGGAGGCATTGATCGAAAGTGCCAAATCCCTCTTTATCGAAAAGGGCTACGAACACACGACGGCAAAAGAGATTGCTGCGAGAGCCCATGTTGCCACCGGCACATTTTACCGATATTTCTCAGACAAGCGGCAATTATTGATGTCGCTCATAGAAAATCAGCTGGAAGACATCATGCCGCTTGATCTCGAATGGAAAAGCGGCGATCCCGAAAAGCTATTGGCTGGGCGCCTTGAAATGCATTACCACAAAATGAACGAATCGAATTTAAGAAAACTGATGCCGGAGCTGATGATTCGCGATGCCGAACTGGCAGCCGTAGTCAAAGACGCAAAAGCACATATGCATAAAAAAGTGCTGCAGCATCTTCAAAAGCTTCAGCGAAAAGGGCTCATGTGGCCGGATATCGATATCGGAACATTGACATGGTGCCTGCAGTCGCTGCTCGAAAAATTACAGGTCCGCAACAGCGAAGGCTTGGATGTGGATTATCAGCAGTTTGCGAAAGTGTTCTGCCGCACGCTGTTCCCCCCGGATATCATCAAACAGATGAAGGAAGGCACATTAAACGAAAGGAATGTGACATGATGAAAGCGAAATTATTTACCGCGACGAGCAACACCTCCTGCCGGAAAGCGATTGCATGGCTCAACGAATACAACATCCCTTACACTGAAAAAAACATCTCGGTCACACCGATTACCGTTGAAGAAATTCAGGAGATTTTGTCGCTGACGGATGAAGGCACAGAGGAAATCATTTCGAAAAAAGCCTACGCCATCAAAAAACTGAAAGTCGACCTTGATACCTTGTCTATGCCGGAGCTGTATGAAGTCATTCAAGGAAACCCGGGCATTTTGCGTCTGCCGATCCTCCATGACGGCAAAAAATTGCAAGTCGGATACAACGACGACGAAATTCGACAGTTCTTGCCGCGTTGGTTCCGTATCAGCCAATTCCAGAAGCTAAAAGCGATTCCCCATTGAGGTGGAACTTGCGAATAAATGTGATCAGAAGACCAACGTTTGGTTTTCTCGCAAAAACCCGTTATGGTATTATAAATAGTACAAATGGGGTGTTAGTATGCGGAAAAAGTACAGGGAGCTGAAACGGAAAGGCAATGTCATTGTTTTTCCGAACACGGTGCAAGTGCTGTTGACAGAAGGCATGAACCTGTTGAAAGACGAAAAATATGTCAGTGCACGCGATAAGCTGTACCAAGTGCTTTCTTACGAGCCTGAACATCCGGGAGCGCTCGGTGCATATGCTTATTGCTTATTTGAACTTGGCGAATACGAAGAAGCGCTTGAAGTATGCAGGGAGCTCTTGAAAGTAGGGCCTGTGCATTATCTGGAAACAATGGAATTATACATAAGCATTCTGATGCAAGTCCGGGAGTTCGCCGAAGCGGAGCGAATGATTGAAGCGCTGATTGAAGAAAAGGTACTTCCGGAAGAACGGCTGGAGCAATTCCAGCAATTGCGCGAGCTGAACGAACGCATCGCATCGAACTCCGCACCAGTTAAAATCGATCCGATTCTTTACACAACAGCGAATTTTGTTGCGCTGCCGCCTGCTGAGCAGGAGCAGCGCGTACTCGAACTGCCCACTGGCTCGTTAGAAGTGATGAAAGGCAGCATGGTTGAACTGGTCCAGCATCCGGAAACGGACTCGCTGGCGAAAACATACATATTATTCAAACTGCATCAGGAAAAAATAGACGCTGAGGTCCGGCTTAACAAATTCGGCTTTGAAGGAACATATTTAATTCGACAATTGCCCGATCCCGCAAATGACAGCAAGCTTGTTGCGGTCAAAACGATTCTGCAAGACGCCATGCAAAAAGATCCGACACGTCTAGACATGGCGCTCGAGCTGTTTGATCGGCATGTTTTTTTGTTTTATCCGTTCATGTGGGAAGCGTTCAGCGCGGAACAAGTGGCGTTCGCATACAAGGGATATTTGGATAAGTTGTTTTCGGAAGAATCCAAGGAATCCGTGGAGCCTGAGCTCTTAACGCTCATTTTTCACGCGGAACAATGGTTTGAGCTGCGCAACGGGTAGAAATAGTTGAACATGGCGCTAGGTGTGATATAATATGGAAGTTGTCAAAAATCGTATAAAACGTAATATGACTTTGTAGAAAATGTTTGGAGGGCTTATAAAATGTCAGCAAAATGGGAAAAACAAGAAGGTAACACAGGAACTCTTACAATTGAAGTGCCTGCGGAGCAAGTAAACGCAGGATTAGACAAAGCATTCAAGAAAGTCGTTAAGGAAATTAACGTACCAGGTTTCCGTAAAGGGAAAATGCCACGCCAAATGTTCGAACAGCGTTTCGGCACAGAATCACTTTACCAGGACGCATTGGATTTCATCTTGCCGGACGCTTACGCAAACGCAGTGGAAGAAGCAGGCATTAACCCTGTAGACCGTCCAGAAATCGACATCGAAACAATGGAGAAAAACAAACCTCTAGTATTTACAGCTAAAGTGACGGTTAAACCGGAAGTTCAGCTTGGCGAATACAAAGGCCTTGAAGTTTCCCAACAGGATGCTGAAGTGACTGACGAAGAAATCGAAAACCAATTGAAAGAAAACCAAGAGCGTTTCGCTGAACTTGCTGTCAAAGAAGACGAAGCAATCGTTGAAGGCGATACTGCTGTTATCAACTTTGAAGGATTTGTTGATGGAGAAGCATTCGAAGGCGGCCAAGGAGATGACTATTCTCTTGAAATCGGTTCGAATTCATTTATCCCAGGCTTCGAATCACAATTGATCGGCGCTAAAACAGGGGAAGAAAAAGAAGTTGAGGTTACTTTCCCTGACGAATACCACGCTGCTGAACTTGCAGGAAAAGCTGCAACTTTCAAAGTGAAGATCAACGAAGTGAAATCTAAAGAACTTCCAGAGCTTAATGACGAGTTCGCAAAAGAAATCGATCCTGAAGTTGAAGGATTGGATGCTCTTCGCACAAAAATGAAAGAAACATTAGCGACTGAGAAAAAAGCTAACGCTGACGCTCAACTTCGCGACGAACTAGTTCAAAAAGCGGCTGAAAACGCAACAATCGACATCCCGCAAGCGATGGTCGATTCAGAAACTGACCGCATGATGAGCGATTTCGAACAACGCTTGACACAGCAAGGCATGAACCTTGAACTTTACTTCCAGTTCTCTGGACAGGACGAGGCTGCACTTCGCGAACAAATGAAAACCGACGCAGAAACACGCGTACGCGTATCATTGGTTCTTGAAGCGATTGCTGCTGCAGAAAACATGGAAGTGTCTTCTGACGACATCAATGCTGAACTTGAGAAGATGTCTTCCCAGTTCAACATGGACACTGAAAAAATCAAAACTGCACTTGGCGGCACTGAGATGCTTGAAAACGACATCCGCATGCAGAATACTGTTGAATTCCTAGTGGAAAACGCTAAAATCACAACAGATGTTGCAGACGCTCCAAGCGCTGAATAATTAACACATAAGCAAGGCTTAAAACAAGGCGCGGCAATCGCGCCTTGTTTTACTCTACATAGAACAACGCAAATGCCGTACTACATATGAGCTTACTTTTTGTAGTAATTCTAATTAGTTGCTACAATGAGCATAATCTTGTAAGATAATGGCTTGAATAGGGGTGGATACATTGTTCAAATTCAATGACGAAAAAGATCATTTAAAATGTTCTTTCTGCGGAAAACCGCAAGAACAGGTCCGTAAACTGGTCGCAGGACCAGGTGTATATATTTGCGACGAATGTATCGAGCTTTGTACGGAAATCGTAGAAGAAGAGCTAGGTACGGAAGAAGCAGTCGAGTTCAAGGAAGTCCCGAAACCAAGAGAAATCATGGACATTCTCGGCGGCTATGTAATCGGCCAGGAAAAAGCGAAAAAATCGCTTGCTGTTGCTGTTTACAACCATTACAAACGCGTTAATTCCCAGAGCAAAATCGACGATGTGGAATTGTCTAAATCGAATATCGTTTTGATCGGACCAACAGGCAGCGGGAAAACTTTGCTGGCACAGACTTTGGCCCGCATCTTGAACGTGCCTTTCGCAATTGCGGATGCGACTTCATTGACTGAAGCTGGCTATGTAGGCGAAGATGTTGAAAACATTTTGCTGAAATTGATCCAAGCAGCGGACTACGATGTAGAACGCGCTGAAAAAGGCATTATCTACATCGATGAAATCGATAAAGTGGCTCGTAAATCCGAGAACCCATCGATTACACGCGATGTTTCAGGTGAAGGTGTTCAGCAAGCTTTACTGAAAATTCTTGAAGGAACAACTGCTAGCGTGCCACCACAGGGAGGGCGCAAGCATCCTCATCAGGAATTCATCCAGATCGATACGACGAACGTCTTGTTCATCGTTGGTGGAGCATTCGACGGCGTCGAACAAATCATCAAACGCCGCCTCGGCAGTAAAATCATCGGTTTCGGTGCAGATCCGAACAAAGAAGAATTGGACGACAAATCATTGCTTAGCCAATTGATTCCTGAAGATTTGCTGAAATTCGGCCTTATTCCTGAGTTTATCGGGCGTCTGCCGGTATTGGCGAGCCTTGAGCAATTGGACGAAGGCGCATTGGTGCAGATTTTGACTGAACCAAAAAATGCATTGATCAAGCAATACCAGAAAATGATGGAATTGGACGGCGTTGAATTGACATTCGAACCGGACGCTTTGGTTGAAATTGCGAAATTGGCAATTGAACGCAAAACCGGCGCACGCGGACTCCGTTCAATCATCGAGAATACGATGCTTGATGTTATGTTTGATTTGCCTTCTCGCGAAGACATCGTTGAATGTGTCATTACAAAAGAAACGATCACTGAAAAAGCACAGCCGAAACTCATTTTGGAAGATGGCTCTGAATTTAAAGAAGGCAATAACGAAAAAACATCCGCATAATCCGGCATGACAGCTGGATATAAGTGAAACTTCAATCAGTGGGGAGTTTAACCCCCTGTTAGTTGGTGGACCAATCGGACTTTAGCGGCCAATTGATCTTCCGCGCAAGCTGGATCACTTGCCCGTAAAAGTTGGGTGGCAAAGGATGATACGGGCTGACTCTGATCGTGCGTTTTCGCGCGTTCAGAGGAAGGCCCGTTTTTTAATTGCCGGTTTGCCAAGGACGAAATTTCCAGTGCTCAGGTGCTTTCTCTTTAATTATCAGGTATTATTTTCCTCAATTATTTATTTAAAACGAAATTTTAAATCAAATTATCGATGTCAACCAGATTAAAATTTAACCCGGAGGTGGGTATTTCAATGGCTAAGAGAAAAACAAGCAAGAGCGTGCCTTTATTGCCGCTGCGGGGACTATTGGTCTTTCCGACAATGGTGCTGCATATTGATGTCGGCCGTGAACGGTCGGTGGCGGCGCTCGAACAGGCAATGCTGGAAGATAGCATCGTTTTCCTTGTAACGCAAACGGAAGTGGGCAATGAACAGCCCGGAAAAGATGATTTGTATAAGATAGGGACGTTGGCGAAGGTCAAGCAGATGCTGAAACTGCCAAACGGCACAATCCGTGTGCTGGTCGAAGGGCTCGAGCGCGGCAAGTGGAAAAATTACAACGAAGGCGACGCGTATACAGCGGTTGATGTGTCTTCTTATCCGGATGAAGAAGAAAAAACGGCAGAACAAGACGCGTTGATGCGTTTGTTGCTTGAGCATTTCGAGAAATACGTCAAAGCTTCGAAAAAAGTGACGACAGAAACGTATAACACCGTTGCCGATATCGAAGAACCAGGTCGCTTGGCGGATATGGTAGCTTCTCATCTGCCGTTCAAACTGTCTGAAAAGCAGGAAGTGCTGGAGCTATTCGATGTGGAAAAACGCCTCGAAACGCTGATTCGCCGCCTCCACAATGAACAGGAAGTCATCGACTTGGAAAAACGCATCAGCCAGCGCGTCAAAAAATCGATGGAGCAGACGCAGAAAGAATTCTATTTGCGCGAGCAAATGAAAGCGATCCAGTCTGAGCTTGGCGACAAAGATGGCAAGTCAGCTGAAATCGTCGACTTGAAAAAGCGCATCGAAGAAGCCGGTATGCCGGAAGGAACAGAGAAAGCTGCTCTTAAAGAGCTGGACCGTTACGAAAAATTGCCTTCAGCTGCGGCGGAAAGCGGGATTATCCGCAATTACATCGAATGGCTTGTAACGATTCCATGGTCGGAATCTACTGAAGACCGCCTCGACATCAAGCATGCGGAAGACGTCCTAGACCGTGACCATGATGGGTTGGAGACAGTGAAAGAACGCGTCCTTGAATATTTGGCAGTGCGCCAGATGACGCAATCTTTGCGTGGGCCGATTCTTTGCCTCGTCGGGCCTCCCGGCGTCGGGAAAACGTCGCTCGCCAAATCGATTGCAGAATCGCTGGACCGCAAATTCGTCCGCATCTCGCTTGGCGGCGTGCGCGACGAATCGGAAATCCGCGGCCATCGCCGAACTTATGTCGGCGCGATGCCTGGCCGCATCATTCAAGGGATGAAAAAGGCAGGAACCGTCAATCCGGTATTCCTGCTGGATGAAATCGATAAGATGTCATCTGATTTCCGTGGAGATCCGTCTTCGGCAATGCTTGAAGTATTGGACCCGGAACAGAACAATTCGTTCAGCGACCATTATATAGAAGAAACCTATGATTTATCGAATGTCCTCTTTATTGCGACGGCAAATGACCTGAGTTCGATTCCAGGACCATTGCGCGATCGGATGGAAGTCATTTCGATAGCGGGGTATACAGAAGCTGAAAAGCAAATGATCGCTAAAAACCATTTGGCACCGAAGCAATTGAAAGAACACGGGCTGACAGATGAGCAGCTGCATTTTACAGACGACGGCTTGATGAACATCGTGCGCTTTTATACACGTGAAGCGGGTGTCCGCGGCTTGGAACGCCAAATCGCTTCCGTCTGCCGAAAAGTGACGAAAGAAATCGTATCAGGCGAAAAAGCGAAAGTCGAAGTGGATGCAGCAAAAGTTGAGAAATACCTCGGCAAGCGCAAATTCCGCTACGGCATGGCTGAAACGGAAAACCAAGTCGGCGTTGCAACCGGGCTTGCTTACACGGCAGTCGGCGGCGATACGCTGCAGATCGAAGTGTCATTGTCACCCGGCAAAGGAAAGTTGCAACTGACCGGGAAACTGGGCGACGTGATGAAGGAATCCGCTCAGACTGCGCTGTCGTTTGTGCGCTCGAAAGCGGAAGAACTTGGCATCGATCCGATGTTCTATGAAACGCAGGATATCCACATCCACGTTCCGGAAGGCGCCGTGCCAAAAGACGGCCCATCCGCAGGCATCACCATTGCAACTGCGTTAGTTTCCGCTTTGACAAAACGGCCGATCCGTCGTGAAGTCGGCATGACTGGTGAAATCACGTTGCGTGGACGGGTTCTGCCGATTGGCGGAGTCAAAGAGAAAACATTGAGTGCGCACCGCGCCGGATTGAAAACGATCATCTTGCCGTTGGACAACGAGCGGGACATCGAGGACATTCCGGAAAGCGTCCGCCAGGAATTGACGTTCAAACTCGTTTCCCAGGCTGATGAAGCACTTGAAATCGCATTAGAAGGAGTAAGTGAATGATTGTCCATAACGTAGAACTTGTAATCAGCGCCGTCCGCCCGGATCAGTATCCGGAAGACGGCTTACCGGAATTCGCTTTAGCCGGCCGCTCGAATGTCGGCAAATCGTCTTTCATCAATAAAATGATTGGGCGTAAAAGTATGGCCCGCATTTCTTCAAAACCTGGGAAAACACAGACGCTCAACTTTTATAAAATTGAAGAACAGCTTTTCTATGTCGATGTACCGGGCTATGGCTACGCGAAAGTCTCCAAATCGGAGCGCGAAGCATGGGGCAAGATGATCGAACGCTATATCACAGACCGCGAACAGCTGAAAGCGGTCATCCAGATCGTCGACCTGCGCCACGCGCCGAGCCGCGAAGACGTTGCGATGTATGACTTTATGAAGCATTACGGCATTCCATGCATCATCATTGCCACAAAAGCGGATAAGATTCCGAAAGGCAAATGGGATAAGCACAAGAAAATCGTCCGCGAAACGCTCGAGATGGACAAGCGCGATCCGTTGATTGTCTTTTCCTCTGAAACAGGGCTTGGCAAAGACGCTGCTTGGCAAGAAATCGAGAAAAGAATGTAACAGTAGAAAAGCGCAGCCTCGGCTGCGCTTTTTTTGATATAATGGAAAAAAATCCAAGGAGTTTGATTATGGCCCTAGAAAAAAATTGCCCATTCTGCAACCCACATGAAGATAATCATCAGCAAATCGTGCTGGAAAACGCCAGTTGTTTCTTTCTGCAGCATAGCTTCGAACAAGAAGTCCTGGAAGGCAGCGGCGTCATTGTACCAAAAGCCCATCGCGTCGATACCTTCGAACTGACGCCGGAAGAATGGCGGGATACATTCGAATTGCTGCACGAAGCGAAAACGTTGCTCGATGCGAAATACGCACCGGACGGCTACACGCTCGGCTGGAACGTTGGCGCGGCTTCCAACCAGTCGATTCTTCACAGCCATTTCCACATCTTGCCGCGCTATAACGACGAGCCGCATGCCGGCAAAGGCTTGCGCCACTGGCTCAAACAGCCGGACAACAAACGAGTAAAAACGCGCAGCTGAGCTTGCGCGTTTTTTATTGGGAGAAGGGCTGCTGCAAGTAAATCGGAGTTTGCCGCAAGTGAAAATCCCTTTGCTGCAAGTAAAACGAGTTTGCCGCAAATAAACCCGGATATGGCGCAAGTAAAAATTGGAATGCTGCAAGTAAATTAGGATTCTGCAAAGAAATCGTTTATTCTGCAAACAAACCAGCGGATTCTGCAAACAAATCAATTATTCCGCAAACAAACTCCTAATCCGATCACAATTTACTACACGCCACACTCCAAGTTCTCGCACTATTTCGACTAAGAGCGTTATGCTTGTTGATGCACCGGGCCTTTGCTAAACTTACTTTATAATGAATATAAATAAACTTGAGTTTTCATGTCTTGTTCACATTTGTGAAAGATTATAAAACTTTAGTAGTGGTATAATAAAGTCATATGAAATATTGAACGTGAAAGGTGTTTTGAACCCATGCATACTTTAGTCGTCGGGGTGAACTATCGCACAGCTCCTTTGGAAATTCGTGAAAAACTCTCGTTTATCGAGACGGATCTTCCACAAGCGATGCAGGCGTTAAAAAACCAGAAAAGCATATTGGAAAACGTCATCGTTTCTACGTGCAACCGGACGGAGATTTACGCGGTGGTGGACCAGCTTCACACAGGGCGTTATTATGTGAAGCAATTTCTTGCGGACTATTTCGGTTTGTCGCAAGAAGAGTTCTCGCAGTATTTATTCGTTCATGAAAAAGACGAAGCGGTTGAACATTTGTTCCGCGTCACAGCCGGCATCGATTCGATGGTCCTCGGGGAGACGCAGATTCTCGGACAAGTGAGATCCAGCTTCCTATCAGGGCAAGAATTCGGTACGACCGGAACGGTTTTCAATCAATTATTTAAACAAGCAGTGACTCTTGCGAAAAGAGCGCATTCGGAAACGGCGATCGGCGAGAATGCCGTATCGGTTTCTTATGCGGCTGTTGAACTCGGCAAGAAGATTTTCGGCACGCTTAAAAACAAGCATGTCGTCATCTTAGGCGCGGGTAAAATGGGTGAGCTGGCCATCAAGAATCTGCAAGGCAGCGGTGCTGATAAAGTGACGGTCATTAACCGGACGTTTGAAAAAGCGGAAATACTTGCGGATAAATTCAACGGCAACGCGAAGCCGATGACGCAATTGCAATGTGCATTGCTGGAAGCGGACATCTTGATTTCTTCAACGGGTGCTACAGATTTCGTCATTGATCTCCAATTGATGGAGTTCGTTGATAAATTGCGCAAAGGCAAACCGTTGTTCATGGTGGACATTGCGGTTCCACGCGATATCGATCCACGTATCGCTGATTTGCCAAACGTGTTCTTGTACGATATCGATGATATGCAAGGCATCGTGGAAGCGAATCTTGCAGAACGCGAACGCGCAGCGCGCCAAATCGTCACGATGATCGATGGCGAAACGTCTCAGTTCAACGATTGGCTTACGACGCTCGGCGTGGTTCCAGTCATTTCGGCTTTGCGCCAAAAAGCTTTGACGATTCAAGCGGAGACAATGTCCAGCATTGAAAACAAAATGCCTGACTTGACCGACCGTGAAAAGAAAATATTGAACAAACATACGAAATCAATCATCAATCAATTGCTGAAAGAGCCGATCCTTCAAGCGAAGGAAATGGCCGGCGCGCCTAAATCGCGTGAGCAGCTGGAATTGTTCCAGCAGATTTTCGGTATTGAAGATGAAGTGGAAATTGAAATAGAGAAGCAGACAAACGCTGTAAGAGCCAAAGCTGATAAAGCACAGGAACAGCGGAAACAAGAAACTCCCGGATATTCATTTTAAGCTTTCTTAAAGAGGCGTTCACGGATCTATATGTTACTATGTAGATGCGGAACGCCTTTAACTATGGAAACGAAGGGGAATAGGATGGCTGATATAACAATGGCAAGGCTGCACGAAGCTATGGTTATTCTATATGCTGTCAGCCTTGTCTTTTATTTTTTCGATTATTTATATAAGGAAAAGCGGGCGAGCCGCATCGCGATGACGCTGCTTGGCGTCGTCTGGCTGCTGCAGACCGTCTTTTTAACGCTGTACATTATAGAGACGCAGCGATTTCCAATATTAACGCTGTTTGAAGGCATTTATTTCTATGCCTGGCTGTTGGTGACGCTGTCGCTTGTATTGCGGATATTCTATCGCTTCGACTTTGCGGTATTTTTCATTAACATCATTGGCTTCATTTTTATGACGATCCATACATTCGCTCCGGTGCAGATTGAACGTTCGCCGATAGGAGAAGCGCTGGTGTCGGAATTATTATTGATCCATATTACGTTTGCGATTTTATCGTATGTCGCATTTTCGCTGTCGTTCGTCTTTTCAGCCCTGCACATGGTTTTGTACCGGCTGCTGAAAAAGAAGAAGTGGACGAAACAATGGAGCAATTTACCATCGCTCGGCCAGACCGAACAGGGCATGACGATTTCAATCCTCACCGGCATCTCGCTGTTGTTCGTGTCGCTCGTGCTCGGGCTGCAATGGGCGTATATTTCGCTTGAGCAATTTTCGCTATTGGACGTGAAAATCATCGGCTCGTTCATCTTGCTGATCGTCTACAGCATTTTGCTGTACCGCCACCGCAAAGGGGCATTGAACGGCAGTTCGTATGCGATGGCCCATATCTATGCGTTTTTATTGCTGCTGGTGAATTTCTTCCTCGGCAGCCGTTTGTCTGAATTTCATTTCTGGTACTAGAAAGGTAGGATTTATTTGAGAAAAATTATTGTAGGTTCAAGAAGAAGCAAGCTGGCGTTGACACAAACCAACCAGTTTATCGATAAATTAAAAGCGGCCGGCGCGCCGTTCGAATTCGAAGTCAAAGAAATCGTCACGAAAGGCGATCGGATCGTTGATGTCATGTTATCGAAAGTCGGCGGCAAAGGGTTATTCGTCAAAGAAATTGAACAAGCACTTTTCGATAAGGAAATCGATTTTGCTGTCCACAGCATGAAAGATATGCCGTCAGTACTGCCGGAAGGGCTTGTGATCGGCTGCATCCCTGAACGTGAAGACCCGCGCGACGCTTTTATCGCCAATAACCATGTGAAATTCATGGACTTGCCAGTCGGAGCGGTTGTCGGCACGAGCAGCCTGCGCCGCAGTTCGCAATTATTATTGCTGCGCCCGGACATCGATATCCAGTGGATCCGCGGAAACATCGACACGCGCTTGGAAAAACTGAAATCGGGTGATTTCGATGCCATCATTCTAGCGGCTGCGGGATTGAAGCGTATGGGCTGGAAAGATGAAATCGTTACGGAATTTCTTGAAATCGACCAATGCCTTCCGGCAATCGGCCAAGGCGCGCTCGCTATCGAATGCCGCGAAGAAGACGTGGAATTGCTTGCAGAACTGGCAAAAGTCAACGATGAAGAAACAGCATTAGCGGTTAACGCTGAGCGCCAATTCCTAAGAGACATGGACGGCAGCTGCCAAGTGCCGATTGCCGGCTACGCGACAGTCGAAAACGGCGAAGTGTCATTCACAGGCTTGATTTCTTCCCCGGATGCTGAACAGGTATTCAAAGAATCAGCAGTCCACAGCGACCCGATCGAAGCAGGCAAAGATGTTGCTGCGCGCATCAGTGCACAAGGCGGCTACGACTTGATTCAAAAAGTAAAAGCTGAGAGCAATGTCTGATAAACTGCCATTGACAGGCGAAACCATCATTTTCACCGGGTCAAAAGAGCCGGAAGGGGCCATGGCCCTGACAGCGTCTTTGGGCGGTGAGGCAATTTATTTGCCGCTCATAGAAACATCGGTCCGGCAGTCCCAACTGCCGGATTTCGACTGTTACGGCTGGTTGATCTTCACGAGCGCAACTAGCGCGGATGCGTTCGGCCAACTGCACATCCAGACCCATGCAAAAATTGCCGCTGTCGGCGAAAAAACTGCCGAGAAATTAGCGCAATACGGTTTTACAGCCGATTTCATACCGAGCGTCTACAGTGCGGACGTTTTCGTACAGGAATTCCCGGCAGTGGCAGGCGAAGCAAAATGCCTGTTCATCAAAGGATCGCTCGCGAAAAACACCATCGCAGGGATGCCGCTGCAGGTGGATGAATGGATTATTTACGAAACGGCGCTTAAAATAGAGAATGCACGGGAATTATGCCGCATGAGCGGAGTCATCGTTGTGTTTGCGAGCCCATCCGCAGTCAGAGCCTACGCGGAAGTGGGCGGCGATTTCAACGCCATCCGCACTGCCGCGATCGGCCATGTCACGGAAGAGGCCCTCATCACGCATGGCGGCCGCGCCGACTTTATTCCCGAAAAATATACTTACACCGATCTTGTTAATGAAATCGCGAAAGGAAGTTGTACACATGACTGAATTGAAATTCAACCGCCATCGCCGCTTGCGCGGATCTGCAAACATACGCGCAATGGTACGTGAAACGAGCGTCAAAAAAGAGGACTTTATCTACCCGATCTTCGTCGTAGAAGGCGAAAACGTTAAATCGGAGATTTCTTCGATGCCAGGCGTTTACCATTTCTCCTTGGACACGCTAGGCGCAGAGCTTGATGAAGTGGTGTCACTAGGTATTCCATCGGTCATCTTGTTCGGCGTGCCGAACGAAAAAGATGCTGTCGGTTCACAGGCGTACCATGATCACGCCATCACGCAAGAGGCAATCCGTTTTGCGAAAGAGCGCCATCCTGAATTGGTGGTTATCGCGGACACATGTTTATGCCAATACACAGACCACGGACATTGCGGCGTCATCGAAGACGGCATTATCCTAAACGACGAAACATTGGATTTATTGGCGCGCACAGCAGTGTCGCAGGCGAAAGCCGGAGCGGACATTATCGCGCCATCGAATATGATGGATGGATTCGTAGCAGCGATCCGCTACGGGCTGGACGAAGCCGGATTTGAAAACACGCCGATCATGTCTTACGGTGTGAAATATTCTTCTGCTTATTACGGGCCGTTCCGCGAAGCTGCTCACTCAACCCCGCAATTCGGCGACCGCAAAACCTATCAGATGGATCCGGCGAACCGCTTGGAAGCATTGCGCGAAGCCGCATCCGATGTAGAAGAAGGCGCGGATTTCATGATCGTCAAACCGGCATTGTCGTATTTGGACATCATCCGTGAAGTACGCGACAATTTCGATTTGCCGATCGTCGCTTATAACGTCAGCGGCGAATACGCAATGGTCAAAGCGGCCGCATTGAACGGCTGGGTCGACGAAGAGAAAATCGTTTTGGAAACCTTATTGAGCATGAAACGCGCGGGGGCGGATATCATCATGACCTACCACGCAAAAGACGCAGCACGCTGGCTGGAGGGCAAATAAATGACTTACGAAAAATCGATTGCAGCATTCACTGAAGCGAAAAAAGTTATGCCGGGCGGCGTCAACAGTCCGGTTCGCGCATTCAAATCGGTCAACATGGATCCGATTTTCATGGCATCCGGCAAAGGCGCAACAATCACAGACATCGACGGCAACACGTATATTGATTACGTCCTGTCATGGGGGCCGCTGATTTTAGGGCATGCCCATCCGGAAGTTGTCGCAGCCATTCAGAAATCGGCTGAGTCAGGCACAAGCTTCGGCGCGCCGACTTTGCTGGAAACTGAATTGGCGGAACTTGTCATCAAACGCGTGCCGTCCATTGAAATGGTGCGCATGGTGTCTTCTGGTACGGAAGCAACGATGAGCGCATTGCGCGTTGCGCGCGGCTATACCGGCCGCAGCAAAATTTTGAAATTCGAAGGCTGCTACCACGGACATGCCGACAGCTTGCTGATCAAAGCGGGTTCAGGCGTCGCGACACTGGGCTTGCCTGATTCACCGGGTGTTCCCGAATCTGTAGCGAAAAACACCATCACGGTACCTTACAATGACCTTGAAAGCATCCGCTTGGCGTTTCAGGAATTCGGCGATGACATCGCAGCAGTCATTGTTGAACCGGTTGCCGGTAATATGGGCGTTGTGCCTCCAAACCCTGGTTTCCTGCAGGAACTTCGCAACTTGACGTCGGAAAACGGCACTGTCCTCATCTTTGATGAAGTTATGACCGGGTTCCGTGTCGGATACCACTGTGCACAGGGCTATTACGGCGTTACGCCAGACATGACTTGCCTTGGCAAAGTCATCGGCGGCGGCTTGCCAGTCGGCGCATTCGGCGGCAAGCGTGAAATCATGCAGCAAGTTGCACCAAGCGGTTCGATTTACCAGGCAGGCACCTTGTCCGGAAACCCGCTTGCGATGACGGCTGGATTGGAAACTTTGTCCCGCCTTGATGAAAGCTCGTACGACACATTCATCGAACGCGGCGACCAGCTTGAAGCCGGATTCCGCGCTGCAGCTGAGAAATACAACATCCCGCACACAGTTAACCGTGCAGGTTCGATGATTGGCTTTTTCTTCACAAACGAAAGTGTGGTCGACTTCGCGACAGCGAAAACGTCCGACACCGATTTGTTCGCCGATTATTACCGCTTGATGGCAGAAGAAGGCATTTACTTGCCGCCTTCCCAATTCGAAGGCATGTTCCTGTCGACAGCTCACACTGAAGAACAAATCGCTAAAACAGTCGAAGCGTTCCACACTGTCTTCGCGAAACTCGCACGCTAAATAAAATCTTTAGCCCAGCCGCAGAATTTGCGTTTGGGCTTTTTTATGTCGATTTCGCTTTGCTGCAAGTAAACCGGCGTTTGGCGCAAGTAAAAGGCTGGTTTCTGCAAGTAAACGCCATATCCCGCAAGTATATCCGTTATGCTGCAAGTTAGTACGCACTTAACGCTTTTCGCTGGCGAAAAGCCGGCAATAAGGGTTTAGGAGTGGGCGAATAAAACCTCCCATGAAGATTTTCCGCCAATCGCGAGATTTCCCTTTCTTTTTCCTGTACGATAGAACAAAGAACTCCTTCGGGATACGAAAGGTGGTGGGAACATGGCGATTTTCTTGAGGACAGCGCTCATCGCTGTCGCAGCAGGCTTGTTATTCGAAACGATCGGCATGTTTCTGCCGTGGCTGCTCGGACCGATGATTGCGCTGCTGCTCGTCAGCCAGTTCACAAAAATGGAGCTGCATTGGCCGAAAAGCCTTCGGACGGCGGGGCTTGTCATGCTCGGCGTTCAGATCGGCTCATCGTTCACGCGCGATGCGGTGTTTCTGATGTGGCTCGACCTCCCGTATATGGCGTTCATGACGGTGTCGGTCGTCGGCTTGTCGATCCTGCTTGGGCTCCTGTTCAAAAAGATGGTTGATGAATCATTAGCAACGAGCCTTCTCGGATCGATTCCGGGTGGGCTCGCTCAGATGGTCGTCATAGCGGAAGAAGTGAAATCCGCTAACATCACGGTCGTCACGATGATGCAAACGATCCGCATCTTCATGGTCGTCACGATTGTTCCGTTTCTTACTGTCTTCCTTACAGGACGTAAAGAAGGGGAAGTGGGCGAGCAAGTTTTCACATTCGCGCCTCTTGCATTCCTCACAGCACTTGCTGTCGGAGGGACCCTTTATCTCGGCATGAAGCGCATCGGCTTCCCCGCAGCGGAACTGCTTGCGCCGATTCTCACGATGGCGATTGTCCAGACATTGACCGGCGAGTTCCTTGTCGACCTGCCGTACTGGCTGATCGCTTTGGCGCAGGTATGCATCGGTGCCGGGCTCGGCTTACAGATGGAAGGAATCGGCGACAAGCTGACCTTCCGCTTAGGCGCGGCAATCGTCTTAAACAATGTACTGCTCATCAGTTTCACGGCATTTATTGCCTACGTTCTCGCAAAAATGCTGCCGGAATATATCTTCCTGGATTTCTTCCTGAGTGCGGCTCCCGGCGGCATCGCGGAAATGGCAATCACTGCGCTCGCGACTGGCGGCGATGTGGCGCTGATTACGAGCTTTCAGTTGTTCCGCCTGTTTTTTATTCTGCTGATCGCTTCGCCGATTGTGACAATCATCGTAAAAAAACTTGACGCTAAAAGCGGAAATTGAGTACAATAGAATCAATTAGATAGTCAATGCGTTGATGAGGATAGTAGAATGTGCGTGCATATCAGAGAGGAAGCCGTTTGGTGCGAGGCTTCCATGGACCAGCATTCGAATGTCGCCTCGGAGCAGTTCCCGTGAAATTCGAGTAGCGGAAACCGGATGTGAAATCCGTTATCAGGCTTGAGCGCCAAGGCTTTTTCAGCTTGGTATAAAGGTGGTACCGCGAACAACTCCTTCGTCCTTTTCAGACGAAGGGGTTTTTTTGTTTTCCGGCAACACCGCTTAGGCGAATAAAATAAGAGGAGGAATACCAATGACTGAAATGCCAACCAAGTACGATCCGCAAGCCATTGAAAAAGGGCGCTACGAATGGTGGATCAACCAGAAATTCTTCGAAGCGAAACCTGAAAGCGGCAAAACGCCTTATACCATTGTGATTCCGCCGCCGAATGTTACCGGCAAATTGCACCTGGGCCATGCCTGGGATACGACATTGCAGGACATCATGACGCGCATGAAGCGCATGCAAGGCTTTGACGCCCTGTGGCTGCCGGGTATGGACCACGCCGGCATCGCGACGCAGGCGAAAGTGGAAGGCAAGCTGCGCGAAGAAGGCAAGTCGCGCTACGACCTCGGCCGTGAGAAATTCCTAGAGGAATCATGGAAATGGAAAGATGAATACGCAGCGCATATCCGCGAACAATGGTCAAAGCTTGGTTTAGGCCTTGATTATTCACGTGAACGTTTTACATTGGATGCAGGCTTGTCGAAAGCGGTTCAGGAAGTTTTCGTTAAATTATACGAGAAGAAACTCATCTACCGCGGCAAGTACATCATCAACTGGGATCCGGCAACGAAAACAGCGATTTCCGATATCGAAGTTATCTACAAAGACGTGCAAGGCGGATTCTACCATATGCGTTACCCGCTCGCGGACGGTTCCGGTTCGATTGAAGTGGCGACAACCCGCCCGGAGACGATGCTTGGTGATACAGCAGTTGCGGTCCACCCGAAAGACGAGCGCTACAAGCACCTCGTTGGCAAAAAAGTCATCCTGCCGATTGTCGGCCGTGAAATCGACATCGTTGCAGACGATTATGTCGACATGGAATTCGGAAGCGGCGCAGTGAAAATCACGCCAGCGCACGACCCGAACGATTTCGAAGTCGGCAACCGCCACAACCTCGAGCGCGTGCTCGTTATGCACGAAGACGGTTCCATGAACGAAAACGCAGGCAAATACGAAGGCATGGACCGCTTCGAATGCCGCAAAGCGATTGTCAAAGACCTTCAGGACATGGGTGTTTTATTCAAAATTGAAGAGCATATGCATTCTGTGGGCCATTCGGAACGCAGCGGCGCGGTAGTCGAGCCTTATCTATCGACGCAATGGTTTGTTGACATGAAGCCGTTGGCACAAAAATCCGTGGACCTTCAAAAAGGCGAAGACGGCGTTAATTTCGTACCGGAACGTTTTGAGAAAACATATCTGCACTGGATGGAGAATATCCGTGACTGGTGTATTTCGCGCCAGCTTTGGTGGGGACATCAAATTCCAGCTTGGTACCATAACGAAACCGGCGAAATCTTTGTCGGCAGTGAGGCGCCGGCCGATGCCGAAAACTGGACGCAGGACGAAGACGTACTGGATACGTGGTTCTCATCTGCGCTTTGGCCATTTTCAACGCTTGGCTGGCCAGAAGACAGCGACGAATTGAAAAAATACTACCCGACCGATGTGCTGGTAACCGGCTATGACATCATCAATTTCTGGGTATCGCGCATGATTTTCCAAGCGCTTGAATTTACTGAAGAAAAACCGTTTGACGACGTATTGATCCATGGCCTCGTTCGCGACGCGGAAGGCCGCAAAATGTCGAAATCACTCGGCAACGGCGTCGATCCGATGGACGTTATCGCAGAATACGGCGCGGATTCGCTGCGCTACTTCCTGGCGACAGCATCCAGCCCAGGACAGGATCTGCGCTTTTCGATGGAAAAAGTCGAAAGCATCTGGAACTTTGCCAATAAAATCTGGAACGCTTCACGCTTTGCATTGATGAATATGGAAGGCATGACCTATGATCAAATTGATCTTTCAGGCAAACGTTCGGTCGCCGATTCATGGATCTTGACGCGTTTGAATGAAACCATCGAACAAGTGACGAACTTAGCGGAACGCTACGAGTTCGGCGAAGTGGGCCGCGCACTTTATAACTTTATCTGGGACGATTTCTGTGACTGGTATATCGAGATGGCGAAGCTGCCGCTTTACGGCGAAGACGAAGACGCGAAGAAAATGACGCGTTCGGTTCTTGCTTACGTACTCGACAACACGATGCGTTTATTGCATCCGTTCATGCCGTTCATCACTGAAGAAATCTGGCAGAACCTGCCGCACCAAGGCGAGTCGATTACGATCGCAGCATGGCCGACAGTCGATGATTCGCTGACAAACCAAAGCGAGTCCGCCAACATGAAATTATTGATGGACATCATTACAGCGGTGCGCACGATCCGTGCGGAAGTACAGTCGCCGATGAGCAAGAAAGTCGCATTGACGATTTCTGCAAAAGACGCGAACACGCACGCGGTGCTTGAAGCGAACGCCGCCTACATCGAACGTTTCTGCAACCCGGAAACGTTGACGATCGGCGAAAACATCCAAGCACCGGAAAAATCGATGTCCGCAGTCGTATCCGGCGCCGAATTGTTCATGCCGCTTGAAGGCCTCATCGACATCGATGCAGAACTAGCGCGCCTGAACAAAGAACTCGAGAAATGGGCGAAAGAAGTCAAGCTCGTCCAAGGCAAACTATCAAACGAGCGCTTCGTATCAAAAGCGCCAGAAGCCGTTGTAGCTGAAGAGCGCGCGAAACAAGCCGACTATCTCGACAAACACGCAACTGTTGAAAAACGCATTGAAGAATTGAAGAACCTTTAATATGCAGACCGCCTTCCCTGGATGGGGAAGGTGGTTTTTTTGTGTTTTGGAGTATGGAGGAACTCACATAGAGAGAGGTGAAACTCAGAGAGGAAAAGGTGAAACTCACATATGAAGCTTGTGAAAATCAAAGCTGGAAGCCCTTATTGCATAGCTTTTCGCCTGCAGCGAAAAGCGCTAAAGGAAGCATTCGCCGGGGCGAATGCTTTTGGGCAATCAGATAGTTTTTAAAAGGAGTATGTGGGAACTCGAGGGGGAATGGTGAAACTCAGGATGAGAATGTGGGAACTCACGCATTGAAAAGTGGAACTCAAGTACAGAAAGATGAAACTCACACTCAAGTTAAATCATGGGAAAAAAAACAGCCTGCCAAGAGGCAAACTGCAACAATTCATTCACTTGGGCGAAACGGATGCTGCCGTTCAAGCTCGCGCATATGCTGCACGAGCAATTCGGCGATGTTTTCGTCATGCGTCGCATAAAATGAGCGTGCGCCCACAGGATCTTCGATCTCGTTAAAAACATGCCGACCATCCGGAAGCAACAGAAAATCGATGCCGATGTAATCACTGTTCAGCGCACGGGCAATTTGCAAGATGTCTTGTTCCTGCTCAGCGGACAATTCATATTTAGCTGCATCTCCGCCGAGCGTGTAATTGGCTTTGAACGATTCGAGTGAACTGCGTTTCACCGCACCAACCACTTTGTTTCCGATGACATAGGCACGCACGTCGGCAATATGTTCGACGATTGGCTGGAAGACGAGCGGAGGCGCGATTGTTGGTATCTCTGCAGATGATTGGATAATGTCTACGCCGTGCCCGCCATGTCCGCCAGCAGGCTTCATGACGCAAGGAAACGCCTGCGGCTCGCGGTAGGTCGGAGTCACCGGTACGCCGAGCAGCGTCAACAGCCCAAAACTTTGCCATTTGTCATTGGCGATGCGATTGACTTCGGCACGGTTCACTAAGCGCACACCGTGGTCCTCGAGGAAACGCATCGCCTCGGGCTGCCGCGTTCGGTTCAGGACCCAAAGGCCGGACAATTTAGCGGCAAGCGCGGACATGCCGCCAATTGACCAATCATCCCATAGCAGCAAGTCGAAATCGCCGAAGCGCCGCAATTCCTGAATAAACTCTTTATTGCGTTCAGCGTCCGCCGGTTCATAAAGCAAAATCATTTCAAGTCCTCCAGTATGTAGGCAATCATAGCGTCTGCGACATTGATACCAGTGACTTCCAAAATGTTGCGGATGTGCGCCGCTGCATTGACTTCACAGACGAGCGGCTGGCCGCCTTCGCCGAACAACAAATCGACGCCGGCGAATTCCGCCCCGACTGCTTCAGCGGCCTGCAACGCGACGGTTTTTTGAGCTTCAGTCAAGTCGATAGGGGATGCCTGCCCGCCGTTCGTGATGTTCGCACGGAAATCCGTTTCGGAATGCCGCTGCATCGCGGCAACGATCTTGCCACCGACGATATTGACGCGGATATCGCGCCCGCGGCTTGACTCGATAAATTCCTGGAACACAAAATCGACGCCGCGCAGCGATTCGACTTTAGCGTAGAACTCGGTTTCATTTTCAATCAAATAAACTTTCATACCGAACGAGCCATGGCCTTCTTTGATGACCATCGGCAAGCCGAGCTCGGCGATGACGCGTTCGAAATAGCCGGACTCCAAGATCGAAAAGTTCGGATAAACTTTCGGGGCGACAATCGTTTTCGGCATCGGCAACCCAACTTCGGCCAAGCGGATATATTGCGTCGCCTTGTTGTCGCAAAGGCCGATGACTGCCGGGTCGTTATAGACCGGCACGCCGCGGCTCTGCAGAAAATGGCCGAGGAGAATGTCCTTATCGAGCAGCACAGCGAAATCGGGCAACGAGGACTCAGCCGACAAATCCATCAGCACTTCATAATTTTTCACGGCCCTCGCCTCAATGCCGGCACGCTCAGCCGCGTCCGCAACAAGGTGTGCCTGATCTGCGAATTTATCCGAAACCAAACTGCCATTATAAATAACCCAACAAGTAGTCATTTCCACTCCACCTTCGTGATATAATAAGTCTCAAAAAAGTGTATCATGTTTCACGCAGAAAGAAGGCTAAAAATGATAAATGGACTCGATAGCTATAAAAAGAAATGGATGCTCCCATCCGATCCGGCAATCAAACCGGGCTTGGAGGCGATTACTGCGGCACTCTCCGAATTAGGCGATCCGCATAAAAAGGGGAAGTTCGTCCACATCGCCGGCACGAACGGCAAAGGGTCCACCGCCGCATTTTTAACTTCCATATTGCGTGAGCATGGGAAATCGGTCGGCAATTTCTTCTCGCCAGCGATTGAAGACTTGCACGATCAAATCCAGCTTGATGGCGTCCCTGTGTCGCCAAAAGATCTGGATAAAGTGATGGAGCGGCTTGCCAGCATCAAAACGCCATTAACGGATTTTGAATTGTTGACGGCAGCGGCTTTTCTGGTGTTCCAAGACCATGCGCTTGATTACGTTATTATCGAAGCCGGCATGGGGGGACGGTTCGATAGCACGAACGTCATCGACCCAGAAATCGCCATTATTACATCCATTGCGATGGAACATATAATTTTCTTGGGCGATTCCTTGGAAAAAATTGCTTCACATAAATCTGGTATTATAAAAAAATGGAAACCTGTTGTTGTTGGACTGCTGCCACAAGAAGCTTACCAAGTAGTTGAAGCAACTGCTGAAGCGCTGCAAGCAGAAGTGATCCTCCCGGCGGGACCTATAGAAATTGAGCTTAAGCTGAAAGGCAGACATCAAAAACTTAATGCTGCGCTCGCCGACGAAGCTGCGAAAGAATTGCTGGGTTTGGCATATGATGCGCCAAAAGCCCGAAAAGCGATGGCAGGGGCCAGCATCCCGTTCCGGTTCGAAGAGATTTTGCCGGATGTCATCCTAGACGGCGCCCATAACGAAGCCAGCATCCAAGCACTCGCCGACACGGTGAAAACATGTTTTCCCGGCCGGCCGATTCATATCGTGATGGGGCTTTTGAAAGACAAGGATTATATCCCAATCCTGCGCCAGCTCGAATCTTTTGGAAGCTGTTTCACGTTCGTAGACTTTGAAAATGATCGAGCTTTGCCTGCTGAAACTTTATTTGCTGAAAATAGGTGTAAAATAAAGACAATTGCAAAAAGATGTGATATATTACCTGTACGTAAACAAAAAGAAGTGACAATAGTCACTGGTTCTCTCTATTTATTGTCAAAATTTAAAAGAGACCATTACCGGATTTTCCAAAATTTCCGCGAATGAACGCGTAAAAGCGTTTCGGTAATTGGTTTCCAAGAGTTTCTTTATTCACCCCTGTTTGCCCGGCGGCGAAAAAACCGTCCTGCCCAGGGGAAGGAACCTTCTACATCTGCAGCAGCCCATACGAACTTCAGCAAGAAAGTCACCCGAGAGCGGAATGTCCAAGAAAAAATTTCGAACTACAAAACAATTAAATAAAAAGGGAGAAGATGGCATGCCTAATACGAAAAAGAGAAGCATAGTGCTCTGGCTGCTTTGGATTGCGATTGTTCCACTCGGATTGTATTTGGTTTACCAATATTACCCGCCGCCGGAAATGGACTTTTGGAACTTTGCGGCATTTGGGGTTTTGGCAATTCTGACGTCGTTGATGCCGTTGAACATTAATGGCACGCCGATGTATTTGGTGCAATGTGTGACCATCGCCGTGTTTTTGAAGTACGGCTTGTTCGCGGAAGTCGTCCTGTCGCAAGTGACCGTATTGATCTTGTTGTTCAGAAGCAGAAGCGATGAGCCGCGCCATGTACGGCTGCCGTTCAATTCGCTGATGTTTTTCGTCGTATCAGCGGTCGCCGGCATCGCCTATTTGAAACTCGGCGGTGAAATCGGCTCGATGTCGATCGTCCACATTCTGATGTTCGGTTTGATCTACGAAATGATTTCCATTATAGCCAATCATTTATTCCTCTATACGGATGATGTTTTTATGAGGGCCAATAAATCGTTCCTGTCGTTGGATACCATTTGGGACTTTGCGATTACATTATTGGTGTTTCCTTATGCGATTACCTTATATATTACGGAAGCCTATATTGGAGCAACCGCGCTGTTCCTGCTTGGCATTCCGTTTCTTATGATTGCTGGCTTGCTGCGTATGTACAGCAGCTCTGAAAAAGTCAACACCGATTTGAAGAAGGCGGGTGAAATCGGGCATCAGCTCGCGGCCCGGCTGTCGACCGATGAAGTGCTTGATCAATTCGTCATCCAGGTGACGAATATGTTCCGCCTTGATTACACATACGCCATCGATTACCGGGACGGCGAGTTGCTGATGCTGCGCATGTTCGAAAACGGCGAGTTTATCAAAAGCCAAGTGCCGCCAGTCCGCTACAATAAAGGGATAGCGGGCAATGTCATCGTCACCGGCACACCAGTAATTTACGATAAGAAAAGTGAGTGGGACGATATCGTCACCGGCTATATCCCAGTCGACGCGGAAAGCATCATGTGCACGCCGATTGCCCGCAACAATAAAATAGAAGGTGTGCTGCTCGTCGCTAGCCGCAAAAAATTCGCGTTCGCAGCGCATCAATTGAAAATCCTGGATATTCTCAGCACCTACTTCGCTGTTTCCTTGGAAAAAGCGGGCTATGTCCAGCGCGCAATCGCGACAAGCGAGCGCTGCGGCTTAACGCAGCTCTACAATTATCGTTATTTGGATGAAAAACTTGAAAAGAGCATGCAGAAAGTCAAGTCGGGTGAAATCGACAGCTTGTCGCTGGTCATGATGGACATTGATCATTTCAAATCAATCAACGATACTTACGGCCATCAAAGCGGCAATGATATCTTGGTTGAACTTGCAAATATGATCAAGGAACAAGTTGGCACGGAAGGAACTGTGGCGCGCTATGGCGGCGAAGAATTCGTCGTCCTGTTTCCGAACTACGGCAAAGAATTGACGATGTTGTTTGCTGAAGCGCTGCGCAAAAAGATAGAGAAGCACGACTTCATGATTCAAACCGATCTTGGAGAGGAACGCCAGTCGGTGGCAGTCCACATTACGCTCAGCATCGGCGTATCGACGGCGCCGGACGACAGCGATGAACCAAACGCCTTGATCCGCAATGCGGACCGGGCATTGTATATCGGCGCCAAGCAAGCAGGGCGCAATAAAGTGGCGGCATACGCTAAATAAAAGGCTGTGAAATGGAAAAATACTCATTTCACAGCCTTTTTTCCTATATTTATGGTAGGTGATGTGAAATAAAATAGTAAATAACATAGATTTTACTGTAATAATATAGTGCAGGATCTTAAATTAAATGTAATAATAAGCATAGATAGATTTTGAGATATTACATCAATTTATAGAAAAAACTGGATACTAGTCATTACTTAGTGAGCTGGGGGGAGCGATTTGAAGGCTTTTAAGGACGAAAAGGGTTTGACATTGGTTGAAGTTCTTGCTGCGCTTGTTATTTTAAGCATTGTTTTCATTGGAATCATGACTATTTTTCCGCAAATGACTCTTTTTAATGACAAAACCGAAACCAAACTGGACACAATGAATCTGGCGAGGCAGGAAATGGCGGATCTTGTCGCTGCTGATAAATGGAAGAAGGTATTGGTTTCTAGTGCCGTGACACCGGATACAGGGTTGCCGGATTACCTGTCCGAAGCCAAAATGGCTGCTGGATTGGCAGCGGAAGGCTACGCCCTAACGTCAAAGGAAGCCAACTTCGACAGGTACCAAAAAAAATCCGATTATTTATATGAAGCTGATGTCTACGTGAAATGCGAAACCTATTTAAATCCAGCGGTTATCGGAGAAGCACCGGCAGCAGGGAATTGTGCAAAGTTGGAACCGACTAAATTACACAAGGTGCATTTGAAAATTTACGATATAAATGACTCAACCCCTGAAACCTATCGATTGAGCAGTGAAACGTTTTCTTTTATTTCCTATAAGGCTGTCGAAGGAACGCCTTAAGAAAGTGTGGGTGATTAATGTGAAGCTCAACCAGAAAGGGGTGTCTCTTGTAGAGTTGCTGGCGGCTCTTGCACTTGTTTCCATCATTGCCGGGATTGCCTGGACCGCTTTGTCGATAGGGTTTAAACATACGGCAGTGGAAACTGGGAAGACACTCATGCAGCAGGACGCCAATATCATCATTGCGACCTTGACGAATGAGCACCGGAGAAACAGCAATTATTCATTGATTTTCGAAGGGAATAAACTGAAGATTGAAACGTGTCCCGCCTCGGGCAGCTGCTCAAGCCAAGTGCTGGATCAGAAATATGATTTTAGCGGCACGACCATCAACGGTACGGTCATCGACTCGCATGACTCTACGCCGGTTGATCAAGTGCTAAACATTGAGCCGAAGAAAAAAAATACCGATGTCATCTTGAAACTCACAGATCTGAACAATTCTAACAATTCGGTAACGATAAAAACGGCGTTGACTAGGATTCTTACCAATTAGAATTGAAGGGAGCAAAACGATGAAGCACTTAAAAAACCAGCAAGGCTACGCGTTATTAATTGTTTTGTTAATCATTGTACTTTTCCTCAGCATCTCTGCGACTTTCATGGCCGGTTCGTTAAATAATGCCAAACAGGAACAGACGGTGGATACGACTAACCAATCGGTTGCTTCAGCTGAGATGGGTGTGAATTATTTCACTTCCGATTTCCAAAGGGAACTTGAGCTTATCAAACTGGAAGTATCCCAACAAACACAGATAGCTGTCAATGATTTAATTGCCTGCATCCAGCCGCCGAGAGGAGCACTTTGTTCGGACGATGCAAAAATTGCGGCGATAGAAGCCAAAATCGACTCGGATATGAGAACCGTATATATCGATAAAATTTTTGCGAAAATTGCAGCGTTGAACAGTTTGGCAGGGAATGAAATTGTTCCTTTTTCTTCCGGACAGATAAATTACACAATCTTGTCAGCTTCAGGGAAAAAACTGGATGATGCAGGAGCAGTTGCAATCGACAACGATGATGTGAAAAGTATCAAAGTCGATTTAGGTATGTC
This sequence comes from Planococcus sp. TJ-301, assembly GCF_058268475.1. NCBI lineage: Bacteria > Bacillati > Bacillota > Bacilli > Caryophanales > Caryophanaceae > Planococcus > Planococcus sp. TJ-301. Next base: position 201,936 of record NZ_JBZDOH010000001.1, read on the forward strand.
GGGCACTTCCAAAACCGTCACGAAAGAATTGAAAGCTTTCTTTACAATCGAAATTCCCGAGACATTTTTGGATGAAGACGAATCGCTCACCGTCCATACGGAAACTCCGGTGGCAAAAGATGATATCACGTACACCGACATTTTCGATGCAGCTGCCCCCACCATCTCGTGTGAAGCATTGCTTGACCAAGTAAAAAGCGGAACACCTGTGTTGTATCCTCTTTACGAGTGCAAATTTGCAGGCGGGCAAACACTGGCGGAATTCTTGGAAGATATCAAGGATGCAGGCTTAAACCCGCAAGATTTTAAAGTTTATATCAGCAATTTTTTAACGGAAGTGTGTTCAGCCAATTGCAACTCCCTTGACATGGAAGGGATCAACATCGTTGTTAGAGAGGGCGATATGGACGCTTTTAATAATATGAACAATCTGATCAATGCCAATTTGCTGGTCAACGGCGTACTGGCTACGGGCAATAATTTAACTAACTTAGGTAAAAACGGCAGCAAACAGACCGTTATTGTCAAAGAGCTCGACGTAGAAAGTAATATCCAGAATATGTATTATACGAATTTTCTTGTCCTCGGAAGAGACGTCTCGGCTGACCAAGCAGACAAAGCCGTTTCGAAATTGCAATGGGGGCAGAATTTTGAAATCGATAATCATTCACGGCTGTGTATCGATTTAGACCGTATACTTCCCGCAGATCTCACTCGGTTGAAGGAAGAAGTGAAATTTACCAATAGTGGTTCGCTCATCTATTACACCCGAAATGCCAGTAATAAATTTATCCTGAAAAAGAAAAGTGGGAATTCGTATGTTGATGATCCTGAAAGGACAGCACTTTACGTTCGCCAGATGGCTGAGCCAACTTCAACATACACTACTTTCCTTGCCGCGTGCGGCGTGACAATTAGCGAAACGATTGACGAAGAAACAGAAGTTTCCGTCCCTAGTGTTCTTGAACCAGGATTCGAGTTCGACGTGGAATATTAATGGAACGGCAAGCCAATAAGCAAGTTATTTTACAGGGGGTTACATTTTGATTCAATTTTTGTTTTTTATTATCATTGCAGCAATTGCAGCAGCGGTCCTCATCCTAAAGTTCAAATCAGTGCCAGCTAATAAAAAAAGAGCGATTGGCGGCGGTGGTCTTGCGGCTGCCGCCATTGCGCTTATCGTCCAATTTTTGCTTTCGTGGTATATGGCATTATTGGTTTTGGTTGCGGTGTCTCTTGGAGCAGCCATGCTGTACCAGAAAATGCTTGAAAGGGAGAAAGTTGAAAATCAGCGCCTCGCTGAAGAGCGCAAAGAGCGCCGGCAGTCACTTATCGCGCCGGATGCAGAAGCTCAGCCGGTGTTAAGCAAGATTCAAAGCGCACCTAAAGCTGAAAAAATCAATGTGCAGCAAGAACCCGTCCAGGAAACTGTTAAAGAAACAATAGAAGAAACCCAACCGGAAAGAGAAACCGTACCGCCGAGTTTCGGCATGCAGTCGATCCAGCCGATGGGAAAGGAGCATTCACGTGAACAATAAAGCATTCGGGTTAACGTTCGCCGCGGTCCTGTCATCAGGCCTGCTGGTTTTCGGTGCATCAAACGCCGGAGCATACGCGGTGGACACGTGGCTGTTCCCAGCCGAAGAGTTCGGCGACAACACCTATATCGGCACGACCGACGTTTCCAATATGGAAGTCGCACAAGCGAAGGGGCTTTTTGCAAGCCAATCAGACATTTGGCGTGCGGCGTCCAGCCTGCAAGTAGCCTACCAGGATGCTGCCGCTGAATATTCGCTTGAGACCGTTGAAATTTTAGTTGATGAAACATTGATGAACGCGGAGGACGGCGTGCAAAACGGATTCCGTTTCCAGCTGTCCCCTGAAACAACCGCCGCGTTCTTGGCGGAGCATTTCCCAGTTGCAACATTTTCTGCAGCGGACATCGATACGGTCAACGCCAAATTGGCAGCTGCGTTATCAGAAGGGCAATCACAGACGCGCGTCGCAATCAGTAACGATACGCTAGCGGTCGAACGTGAAGTGATTGCGTCTTCGGCATTTACGCATTCGATCGAAAGCGCTGAAGGAACGGTAGTGGCATCGGCGCTGAATGGCCTCGCAATCGAGCCGGGCATGAAGTTTTCATTCCTTGATTTCATTACGGAATTGCCGCTCGTTGAAATAACGGACGGCGAACTGTCGCAAATCGCCTCGGCTGTTTACTCGGCCGTATTACAAAGCAATCTCACTGTCGACGAGCGCAGCATTGGTTCATCTGCGCCGATATCTGTGCCGCTCGGACAGGAAGCGGCGATTAACCGTCAAATGGGCATCGATTTGGTGTTCACCAATCCGAATGAAAGCTCAATAACGTTGAATGTATCTCTAGACAATTCAACTGTCAAAGCGGAGCTAAGCGGATTGCCGCTCGTCTATGATTACGAAATCCAGACTGGGGCGGAAGAAAAAGTAGAGCCGCGCTTGATCAAGCAATTCAGTTCATTCGTAGCATCCGGCAAAGTGGTGAAAGAAGAGGGACGCAACGGCATGCGAGTCAATGTGAACCGCACCATCTTTTTGGACGGCAAAGAGCTGGAAGTCGAACCGGTCTCGACCGACTTTTACCCGCCAGTCCATAAAATCGAAGTTTTTGCGCTGAAAGCGGCGGAAGTTCCCGTTGCTGCAGTGCCGAAGCCGGGAGAACCCGGCTTCGTTGACGCAAACGGCGACGGCATTCACGACACACCAGCAGCGGTTGTTGTACCTAGGTTTGGAGAACCCGGCTTTGTTGATGCCAATGGCGACGGCGTACACGATACACCAGCAGCGGTTGTGGTACCGATGCCAGGAGATTTTGGTTTTATCGACACGGACGGTGACGGCATACATGATGCACCTGTTGTAGTTACGCCAGCCCCGATACCCGGCGATCCGGACTTTGTGGATGGTGACGGCGATGGGCTGCATGATTGGCAGCCGCCGGTTGCACCAACGCCATCAACCGAAGGTGAACGCGACAAAGGTGGAAATTTAGTAGATCCTTAACGGGTTTTGAGGAGGAAGTATTTTGGCAAGAACTCGTAAACGATTAGGAGATATATTGATTGAACTGGGTCTGCTGACAGAAGCAGACCTGGAAGGCGCATTACAAGGCAAACAGAACGACCAGAAATTGGGCGACGCGCTTGTGCAGCGCGGGCACATCACCGAACAGCAATTGATCGAAACGCTTGAAGTGCAGTTGGGCATTCCGCACGTATCGCTGTTCCGCTATCCGTTCGAACCGAAGTTATTCAATGTGGTGCCGAAGGATTTCGCGAAGCGCAAAATGCTTGTGCCTCTGAAAACCGAAGGCGATAAATTATACGTTGCCATGACCGACCCGACCGACTTTTTCGCCATCGACGATCTGCGGCTGACGACCGGCTTCCAGATTGAACCGGCAATTGCGTCGAAAGAAGATGTCATGCGCACCATCGCGAAATACTATGAAGAAGAATCGTATGACGATATTCTCGAGGACATGCCGCAGTCAGCCGAGCAGCAGGAAGACATGAATGACATCGACGCACCGATTGTCCGGCTCGTCAATCAAATCTTGTCAAACGCTGTTTCGATGAAAGCGAGTGATGTCCACTTGGATCCGCAGGAAAACAAGATTCTCGTGCGCTACCGCATCGATGGCACGCTGCGCACCGAGCGCATCTTGCCAAAGACGATGCAGCAAATGGTCACCGCGCGCTTGAAAATCCTGGCGAACCTCGACATCACGGAAAACCGCGTGCCGCAGGATGGCCGCATCAAAACCCATGTAGACTTCCGCGCGATCGATTTGCGCGTGTCTTCGCTGCCAACCGTCTATGGCGAAAAGATCGTTATGCGGATTCTTGACTTGAGCAATAACTTGACCGACATTTCAAAACTCGGTTTCACCGATTTGAATATGGAACGCTTTATGCAGGAAATCGACAAGCCGAACGGCATTGTGCTGATCTCCGGCCCGACCGGTTCCGGCAAGTCGTCAACGCTGTACGCCGCGCTCAATAAACTCAATAGCGAAGAAGTCAACATCATCACCGTTGAAGATCCGGTCGAATACCAGCTTGAAGGCATCAACCAGATTCAAGTGAATACCAATGTCGGGCTGACGTTTGCCGCCGGGCTGCGTTCAATTCTCCGGCAAGATCCGGACATCGTCATGGTGGGTGAAGTCCGCGACAAGGAAACCGCGGAAATTTCCATCCGGGCGTCGCTGACCGGGCATTTGGTGCTCAGCACGATCCACACGAACGATTCGATCGCATCGATTACGCGTCTTATGGATATGGGCATCGAGCCGTTCCTCGTGACGGCGTCGCTCAACGCGGTCGTCGCTCAGCGGCTTGTCCGCAGGGTGTGCCGCGACTGCAAGGAAACCCAACCGGCTACGATCCGCGAACAGGAAATTGCGGCAAAACGCAACATCGTGCTCGACACCATTACCCGCGGCAAAGGCTGTTCGCAATGCAATATGACCGGCTACCGCGGGCGCATGGCGATCCATGAAGTGCTTGTCGTTGACGAACCAATCAAGCAAGTTATCAATAGAGGCGGCACGGCGGCGGAAATCCGCGAAATCGCCATCCGCAACAACACCATTTTCCTGATAGATGACGGCTTATTAAAAGTGAAGGAGGGCATGACGACGACCGAAGAAGTACTACGCGTCGCCATGATTGATTAATCCTATGAATACAACAATTTCTTTTATAGATGCCGTATTGACTGCAGCCACTGAAATGAAAGTATCCGATATCCATATGACAACCGGCATTCCGCCGGTATTCCGCATGCATGGCACGATGAAACAATATGGCGATGAAAAACTGCTGCCGGAAGTGACGAAAGAAATTGCCCGGGTCCTTATGCCGGAAGCACTTTGGGATACGTTTCTTGAAAAAGGGGAAATGGATTATTCGTACTCCATCCCCGGCGTCGCCCGTTTCCGTGTCAACTCGTTCCACCAGCGAGGCTCCATTTCGCACGCGTTCCGGACAATTCCAACGAAAATTCCGACGATAGATGATTTGAACATGCCAGATACGTTGAAAAAATTATCCGATACCCACCAGGGGCTCATCCTTGTTACAGGGCCAACGGGTTCCGGGAAATCGACTACGCTCGCGGCGATGATCCGATACATGAACGAGACGATGACGAAACACATCATCACGCTCGAAGACCCGATTGAGTATATGCATAAGCATGGCACGTCAGTCATTGACCAGCGTGAAGTCGGTTTTGATACAAAGTCATTTGCGAACGGTCTGCGCGCCGCATTACGCCAAGATCCGGACGTCATCCTTGTCGGTGAGATGCGGGATTTGGAAACAATCACAACCGCTATCACTGCGGCAGAAACGGGCCACTTGGTCATGGGAACGCTGCATACCTCGAGCGCCGCTTCAACAGTCGAACGGATCATCGATGTTTTTCCTCCGGAACAGCATGCGCAGATCCGCACACAGCTCGGTGGCATCCTGAAAGCGGTCATTTCGCAGCGCTTACTGCCGACCGCCGACGGAAAAGGGCGCGTGGCGGCGACAGAAATCCTGATCAATAACACCGCCATCGCTAACTTGATCCGTACCGAAAAAGTGCATCAAATCCCAAACGTCATCTTGACAAATCGCGCCGCCGGCATGCACATGATGTCGACATCGGTGCAGGAATTGTTAAAAAAAGGAAAAATCTCACAAAAAATCGCCCAGCCTTACCTGGAAGGGGAGGAGTAGCATGGCGCGTTTTAAATACGAAGGGCGCGACAAGAAAAAAATCCGCTCCGGCATCGTTACTGCCGACAACCGGCAGGCAGCGGTCCGAAAACTGCGCGACGAAGGCGTCCGCGTAATTGACATCCGGGAAATGCCGGCTACTGCGCTGCAAAAAGACATTTCGTTCGGAGCGGCGGTTAAAAAAGACCAATTCATCATGTTCCTACGCCAGTTCTCAACGTTGATGCGTTCCGGCGTGACCATCGTCGATTCGGTAAAAATCCTGTCGCAGCAAGTCGAATCCAAACCGCTGCAGAAAACCTTGGGGGAAATCGACGAAGAATTGCGCAAAGGCAACTCTCTTTCCAGTTCGTTCGCAAAATACCCAAAAATTTTCGAACCGCTGACAATCAACTTGATCCGCGCAGGCGAACTGTCAGGAAACATTGATGAATCACTCGACCGTTTGGCGACACATTACGACAAAGCCTACCACACAAAGCAGAAAGTCAAATCGGCAATGTCCTATCCGGTCATTGTAGGCTTCATTGCTATGGGCGTCGTCATATTCCTGTTGTCATCAATTGTGCCGATGTTTGCGGAAATGTTCGCAGGCTTCGGAGGAGAGTTGCCGTTAGTTACCAAGTTGGTCCTTGGAGCAAGTGAGTTCGTTAAAGTCTATTGGTATATCGTACTCGGGGTCATCGTACTGTTCGTTGGGACGATCTGGGGCATGAAACGAACTGAAAAGGGTAAATTGCTGCTCGATACTTTCTTGCTTCGCATGCCTATTTTTGGCAATATTTTCAAGAAATCTGCTTTGGCGCGACTTACGCGTACGTTGAGCTCGCTGTTTTCAAGTTCTGTGCCGATTTTGCAGGCAATGACGATGACCGAAAAAGTCGTCGGCAACGCAGTCATGTCAAAAGTCATCATCGCTGCGCGCGATTCGCTCGAACGCGGCGGCTCGCTGACTGAACCGATGCGCAACCATTGGGCGTTTCCGCCGCTCATTCCGCACATGATCTCGATCGGTGAACAAACCGGTTCGCTTGACCACATGCTCGCGAAAGTAGCGGAATTCTATGAACAAGAAGTAGATGCCGAGACCGATAAATTGAAAGCATTGATCGAACCGCTGATGATTGTCGTGCTAGCTGCGATTGTCGGGACTATAATACTAGCGATTATGATGCCAATGTTTGAAATGTTCCAGAATGTAGATAAATTATAGGACTAAATAGTAGTAATATTGAAAAATTTTCTAAATAATTGCTAAATTTGCTATTGTATATTTTGGTACTATTGTTATAATTAACTTGTACTCAACGAGGTACAAGTTAAAACGAAATCAGAGGGGGAAAAGAAATGAAGAAATTTATCCAACAGAAGTTGAAAGATCAGAAAGGGATGACGTTAATCGAGCTTTTGGCCGTAATCGTCATCATCGCAATCATCGCGGCAATCGCAATTCCAGCGATTGGTAATATTATTGAGAATAGCCGTGTTGGAGCGGCAAAATCAGACGCTTTAAGTGCTTTTTCGGCAGCTGAATTGTACTTAGCAGAAAATGCTGGTGATACAGCTATCACTACAGCTGAATTAACAGGAGGCGGATATTTGGATGATCTTGGATCGTTCCCTACGGCTACTGGTCCTGCATTCGCTGTGAATGCTGCTGGTGATTTATTATTAACTGGAACTGCAGTTAATGGAGGAGTTACGGTTGCATTTTCAAGTGCAACAAAAGGAAATGTACAAGATCTAAATAATAGTGCTGATAGTGCTGCTGGTGCAAGTGTTGCTCCAACCGCTAATATTACGGTTACTAGATAATAAATATTTATTAGGAGCTGAGAAAATGGCCTTACCGTTTTTATCGAGAAAAGCGCGAGTCGCGACGATTACTATAGAAGAAGATGCGATTCGCCATGTCGACTTGAAGTCGATTACCCCTCTTCAATTGAGCTGTGCAGAAGAGATGGTTTTGCCGCCGGGCATCATTGAAGACGGCAAAGTGGCTGACATGGAAGCGCTTGAATCGGAGCTCGGTAAGGCTGTCAATCAGTGGGGTCTCTCTAAGAAGTCAGTCCGCTTCCTCGCCCCTGACGAATTCGTTACAATCCGCAAAGTACCTTACCCCGAAGGCGTCGAAGCCGATGAACTTAAAGGCCATTTTTTCATCGAAATCGGTTCTACGCTTTACTTGCCATTCGAAGATCCCGTCTTCGATGTGGTGCCATATCGTGCCGACAGCGATAATCCGGAAGTGATCATCATTGCGTCGAAAGAGTCGGTTATCGACGATTACGAGTCAGCGCTTGATGTTGCGAAATTAAAAGCGGTTGTCGCCGACATTACGCCGCTTGCGCTGTACAGGCTTGCTTACCTGCAGCACGAATTCGCGGAAGACGAGCACATCATGCTCATCGACCTGCAGTCGAAAAAAATGACTGTATCGATTTTCCATGAGCATTTTCCGCTGTTCATGCGGCCGGTGGAATTCGACGTTTCGGGTACGATTCTGGAAGATCCGGCGTCGGTCATGGAAATCGTTGAAGAAGAGGCGGAAAAGCTCGCCAATTTCTACCGTTATAATATGAATGATGGCGAACAAGGCATCACGAAAGTGGTGTGCAACGGCGAATACGATAATTGGCCGGCATTCAAGGCGCGCCTGGAAGAGCGGTTCTCGCTGCCGGTGGCACCAGTCGTGTTGGAAGACATCCCTTCCGATAACGCGAAAAATGTACCGGGCCGTTTCAACCGCGCCATTGGCCTTGCGCTGAAAGAGGTGTGACGATGTTAGTTGATATTAATTTATTGCCGCAGAAAGAACGGGACCGTCCCGCTTCGATCGTTGCGGCGATTGCCATTTTATTACTGGCTGCGATCATTTGGGCGGTTTTCGCCTTTCTCGCTGGCGACCACAAAGAACAAGGGGCAATAGCGGCAGCGCAGACAACGCAAGTGCAAGCTGAACAGGTGATGCTGCGCGAACAGCTTGAAGCGGTGCAGGGCATGAACGAAGAACAACAATTGAAGGCGACTGTCGATTGGGCGGAAAGCTATCAATTTGATACATTGCCGCTGATGGCCGAATTGGTTTCGAAGTTGCCCGCTCGAGGGTTTTTCGATAGCTTCTCTTACATCGGCATGGACATTGCGACATTGGGTGTCCAATTCGATACTGCCCGCGAAGCTGCTTATTATCTAGCACAGCTGAAAACGTCGAGCCTGATTGAATCGGCAACATTGGATTCTGTAGTGCAAGAAGCGCTTGAAGAAGAAACGGTGGAAGACGGTACGATCATTCTTGATGAAGACGCACCTGTTTTAAACCCACGCTACCTAGCATCTTATACATTGGTGTTCGTCGATGGACGTGTTCCTGCGTTGACGCCGGAAGGCGAAATCATCAGTGAAGAACCTGCAGCGGAAACCCCGCCGGCTGAAGAAGTTCCGGCAGCCGATGTAGACGTCAATGTTGAAGTCGACCAAGCAGTGCCAGCGACACCGACAGCGCCAGCAGTGCCAGCGACGCCAACGACTCCAGTGACACCGGCTGAAGCTCCGGCGCCGGCAGATGGAACGGAAGGTGACGGCCAATGAGCAGCATGACAAAAAGCCAGAAAGAAAAAGCGTTGATCGCCTTAGCGATCGTCTTCCTCTTGGCGCTTGCCGCATATTCGTATTTTATGGTTTATAGCCCAGCTCGAGAGGCTAAATTGCAGGCAGAACAATTATTAAGCTCCGAGCGCGATGTGTTGATGGGATTGCAGACGCAGCTGAAAGAATTGCCGGAAGGTGAGAAGATCAGCACTAGCGAATTGCAGCAGAAAGTGTCTATCGAACCGCTGTCGGAATTGATTGTCCTGCAGATTGAACAAGCAGAATTGCTGTCGAACTCACTTGTGACGAATATTGCGATTACGGAAGAGCCAGTAGTGTTGCCAGTGCCGGTCGAAGGTCTGGAGAACTTGCAGGAAGTGCAGACGACCGTATCAATCGAAGTTGCAGATTACAAGAACATCACTACGTTCATCAAAGAAATTGAAGCGATGGACCGTATCTTGATCGTCGATTCGATTGATTTCGGCGCATTGGAAGAAGTTACGACGGCGGACCAGGAGCGCGAAGTGCTCGATGTCACGCTTAGCTTCTCCGCGTATTTCCGCCCGGATCTGATCGCTTTGCTTGATACATTGCCGAAAGTCGACGCTCCAGCGCCGGCAGGGAAAGTCAACCCGCTCGCCCAGAATGACGGCACCGACCTCGCTGCACAAGACGAGGCAGTACCGGCAGAAGAAGCAGCCGCGGATGTTGAAGTCGACGTTGATGTCGACATCGAAGAAGATTCCGCTGCAGTAACAGCCGAACCGAATCCGAATGTCGCCGGCGCTCAGACCGCAGGCTTTCATAAAGTGAAAAAAGGCGAAACCTTATTCACGATTTCCTTGAAATACTATAATAGCCGTGACGGTGAAGCGCTGATCCAAGAAGCGAACAGCATGTCCGACAAAACGGTCATCGCCGGCACGACATTGATCATTCCGGAACGCCGTTAAAGGGAAATCACATTGATTTCCCTTTTTCTTTTAAAAAATATCCGTAAAAGAGGGTCATTATGGCAATTACATACACAGTTTTCTTTACCATCTTCGGATTAGTTTTCGGCTCGTTTTACAATGTCGTCGGCTTGCGCGTACCGAAAAAAGAATCGATTGCGTTTCCTCCGTCCCACTGCACGAAATGCGACCGGCAATTAACGGCGCTTGATTTGGTGCCAGTTTTTTCTTATTTATTCCTGCGTGGCCGCTGCCGCTCATGCGGCGAAAAGATTCACTGGGTGTATCCGCTGATGGAGTTCGTAACCGGCGTGCTGTTTGCCATATCTTTTTGGAAGATCGGCTTCGAGCCGGAACTGATCATCGCGATTTTGTTCATGTCGCTACTCGTCATCATCACCGTGTCGGACATCGCTTATATGCTTATTCCGGATAAAGTGCTGCTGCCGATTGGCGCATTGCTGCTGGTCTTAAGATTGTTCATCCCGCTCGATCCATGGTGGGATTCGCTGCTGGGAGCGGCCGTCGGCTTTGGCATCCTTCTGTTGATCTCGATGGTATCAAAAGGCGGTATGGGAGGGGGCGACATCAAGCTGTTCTTCGTCATCGGCCTCGTGCTTGGCGTGTCTGGCACGCTGATGACCTTGTTCTTCGCGTCACTGCTCGGTTCAATTGCCGGCATTATCATGTTGCGCATCAAGAACCAAGGCCGCAAGACGCCAGTGCCATTTGGCCCGTCAATTGCGCTCGGCGCAGTCATCGTCTATTTCTGGGGAGACGCGTTATTGAGTTGGTATATGAATTTTTGGAGATGAAGCATTTTGCTTCATCTTTTTTTGTTCAAATTTTTGCGCCTCCGTGTCAGCCGAACCATTCTCGCGCCAAGGTGTCAGCTACAAATGTTTTTTAATTTGAGTCTGACGCGGGGCGCAACGAAAAAACAAAATATTTATTCAAACCCCGCAGCGGCTCGATTCTCACATAAATCCTGTGCCAAATCTCATTTTTGGAAGCAGCAATTCCAAGCAAAAATCATATTTCCTTTTTTGCTACAATTTTCAACGGCGCTAAAATTCGGTATGATGCTAAAAAAGGGAGGAATCCATCCATGAAATTCAAAGCCAAACAACCGATCATCCTGGCATCCGCGTCACCACGCCGCCGTGAACTGCTAGAAGGGCTGGGCATCACTTTCACTGTAGAGCCGAGCTTGAAAGAAGAACTTAAGCCGGAAAGCTTCCACACTGCGATGGGCTATGTCATTGAATGCGCGTTGGCGAAAGCGAAAGATGTTGCGAAAGGGCATCCGGAAGCGGTCGTCATCGGCTCGGATACGGTCGTCGTGTTAGACAGCGACATTTTGTTGAAGCCGGAAAGCGAAGCGCAGGCGAGAGAATTTCTTGGCCGCCTTTCAGGCAAAACGCATGACGTCATCACCGCCGTGTCGATCATCAAAGGGGGCAGCGTGCAATCGTTCCACGAAATCGTGCGTGTGACGTTCCACGATCTGCCGCAGGAATGGATCGAAGCTTACATTGCCACGCCGGACCCGTATGACAAAGCAGGGGCATATGGTATCCAGACGGCATCCGGGTTGTTTGTCAAAGCGATCGAAGGCGATTACAATGCGGTCGTCGGTTTACCGATTGCATCACTTGCGCAGAAGCTTGTCTTGTCCGGTTATATCGAAGTGCAGGGGAGCCGCGTCGAATGCTGACGGAAGGGGCGCTGATGATGCGCGAAGTCCATTCAGCCGACCGTCCGCGCGAGCGGCTCATCTCCCAAGGTGCGATGAGCTTATCGAATCAGGAACTGATTGCGATTTTGCTGCGCACCGGCACAAAGCAGGAATCCGTTTTGCATCTCGCAAATCGGGTTTTGCTTTCCTTTGAACAAATCCATCATTTAAAAGACGCGACGATTGAAGAAATCACAGCCATCAAAGGCATCGGTCAGGCGAAAGCGGTGCAGATCCTGGCATCGGTCGAACTGGGCCGGCGCCTTTCCTCTAAGCAGACAGACACGAAATACACCATCCGTTCCCCAAAAGATGCCGCCAATTATTTGATGGCGGACATGACTTCGCTCAAACAGGAGCATTTCGTGGTCCTGTTCCTCAACATCAAAAACCAGGTTATGCATAAACAGACGATCTTTGTCGGCAGCCTTAATGCCAGCATCGTCCACCCGCGCGAAATTTTCCGTGAAGCGGTGCGGCGTTCTTCGGCATCGATCGTCTGCGCCCACAACCACCCGTCTGGCAACCCGGCTCCGTCACCGGAGGATATCGCTGTCACGAAACGGCTGTTGGAAGCAGGAAGCATCATTGGCATAGAACTTTTAGACCATATCATAATAGGGGACCATCAATTCATTTCTTTAAACGAAAAGGGGTTCATGTAGGACTGTTACTTTTTTTCTTTATCGTCTATAATGAGTAGTATTGTGTTTACTCTATGGCAATTTTGCATATAAAGAAGGGAAGATTTGACTTGTTTGGAATTGGAACGAAAGACGTTGGAATTGATTTAGGAACTGCGAATACTTTGGTATTCATTAAAAATAAAGGGATTGTGCTGCGGGAACCGTCCGTAGTGGCAAAAAATACCAGTACAGATGAAATAGTAGCTGTTGGAAATGATGCACGTAATATGATAGGGCGTACTCCTGGGTCTATCGTCGCGATTCGTCCGATGAAAGACGGAGTAATTGCGGATTTCGATACGACGACGGCAATGATACAGTATTACTTGAAGGGTGCGATGAAAGCGTCGGGCACTTCTTGGTCGAAACCGAACGTCATGATTTGTGTGCCTTCTGGCATTACGTCTGTTGAAAGGCGCGCCATCATTGATGCTGCTCGCCAAGCAGGTGCACGTGAAGCGTTCACAATCGAAGAACCATTCGCAGCTGCCATCGGCGCAAACCTTCCAGTATGGGAACCTACAGGAAGCCTTGTCGTCGATATTGGTGGCGGAACAACTGAAGTGGCTGTTATTTCACTTGGCGGCATCGTCACAAGCGAATCTGTCCGCGTCGCAGGCGATGCGATGGACATTGCAATCACGCAATTCATCCGCAAAACCTATAACCTGACAATCGGTGAACGGACGGCTGAAGCGATCAAGATGGAAGTCGGTTCTGCGCGCACAGTAACAGAAGCGGAGAAAAATGCTAAAATGGATATTCGTGGCCGCGACCTTTTAACTGGCTTGCCGAAAACTATTGAAATTACCGCGGAAGAAATTGCTGAAGCGTTGAAAGAATCGGTTGCATCGATTATCGAAGGCGTGCGCCGCACACTGGAAAAAACGCCGCCTGAATTATCAGCGGATGTTATGGAACGCGGAATCGTCTTGACTGGCGGCGGAGCATTGTTGAAGAACCTCGACAAAGTAATCGCTGACCAAACGGATATGCCCGTCTTCATCGCAGATAACCCGCTTGACTGTGTCGCTATCGGCACCGGCAAAGCACTGGACAACATCAACCAGATTCGACGCCAGCAATCGCATAAATAAGGAGGATTGCCCCAAATGTTCCACTTTTTTTCAAACAAGCGGCTGATTTTGCTGCTGCTCGGCGTTATTCTGCTTGTTGGGCTTATTTCGTTTTCTTTGCGCGACCGTGACAACGTGTCGCTGCCGGAACAGCTCATCAAGGATGGCGTCGGGGCCGGGCAAATGGTCTTTTCCGGACCCGCCCATTTTGTTACAGGAATTTTTGATAATGTGGACTCTCTTTTGAATACATATCAGGAAAATAAGTATTTGAAATCACGTCTCGAAGAATTTGCCGGAGTGCAATCGGAAGTGACGAACTTGCGCTCGGAAAATACCGAACTGAAAGCGTTGGTCGGCAAAAAAGCGGATATGCGGGGTTACAACCCGATCCAAGCGACCGTCATTGCGCGGAACCCGGACCAATGGGAAGAAAAAGTCATTATCAATAAAGGCTCGTCAAGCGGCGTGCTCGAAAACATGGCGGTCATGACGGCCCAGGGGCTGATCGGCAAAGTGACGCTGACGACACCGTTCACTTCGACAGTCGAATTGATCTCGACACAAGACCCGAATTACCGGGTCTCAGCGATGGTCATCGGCGGCAAGAAAGATGTGTTCGGCTTAATCGAAGGCTATGACAGCGAACGCCGTGAACTTTTACTGAAACGCATTGATGCAGATATCGACATCAAAGAAGGCCAGCAAGTCATCTCAAGCGGCCTCGGCGGCATTTTCCCGAAAGGCATCATCATCGGCGAAATCACCGAAGTGGCGATAGACGAGTTCGGCTTGACGAAATTGGCATACGTTAAACCGGCGGCTGAGTTTTCGCTCCTGAATCACGTCGTCATCGCCGACCGGGTTATGCCGGAAGTGGACGGCGCGGATAACGGCGAGACGGTGGAGGAAGATGCCCCATGATGAGATACCTGATTCTGGGGATCGGCTTGGTGCTGTTTTTCATGGAGCCGGTCTTCGGCCTTTTTTCGCCGCTCAAGCTGAGCGGCGAATATTATTATATTGTTCCGCGTTTTTTGATCATGTTCCTGATCTTCGTATCGGTTTATTTTGATACAAAACACGCGATGTATTATGGATTATTTTTCGGCCTCTTGTACGATGTCTTTTTCATTGATATTATTGGATTATATTCTTTTTTGTATCCGGCCATTTGTGTGGTTGCAGGATACACGGTAAAGACGGTGCAACGGAATTTATTCGTAGCGACGCTTTTGACGTTGGTGCTCACAGCTCTTTTCGAGTTCGTGCTGTACCAGTTTTTCACGTTGATTTCGCTGACCGACGTTCCGTTCGGTACATTTTTGGCGACCCGCCTATGGCCGACCATGATAGCGAACTCGCTGTTCTTGTTCGTTCTTGGCTGGGCGTTCAAGTCGGTTATCGTCGGCCGCCTCATCGAACGGGAAAAGAATCCAAGTGCATACTAAAGGAAGCGCAGGTGACACATTTTTGAAGAATCTTGTCAATATCAAGGGGACGAAACAAGGGCTTGTGCTGCAGCTCGATGACCAGTGTTCTTACGCCGATCTGCTGGCGGAACTGCAGGCGAAGGTGTCGGATCCTGCGCTTGACGGCAGTGCTGAAGTTCAACTCCAGCTGGGCAACCGTTATTGCACGGAAGCTCAGATCAAGGAAATCATCGCGCTTATCCAAAAGAACGAGCATTTGCGCGTTTCGCGGGTAAGAAGCGACGTCATTACAGTAGAAGAAAGCAATCGCCGCATCCAAGAACGCCAATCCGAGACCTATGTCGGCATTGTGCGTTCGGGGCAAGTGGTGAAAGCTGACGGAGACTTAGTGGTTGTCGGCGATGTCAATCCGAACGGCCGCGTTGCCGCTGGAGGCAATATATATGTGTTAGGGCGCCTGAAAGGGATTGCCCATGCTGGAACGAACGGCAACCGGGAAGCTGTAATCGCAGCCTCATGGCTGGAAGCGACGCATCTTCAGATTGATGATGAGTTGGAAATCATGACTGACGAATTGACGGTCTTATCGGAACAGCCGGAAATGGAATGCGCTTATTTGCATAAAAACGGCAGCATCATTATCGACCGCTTGCAGGAACTCAGATTCTTACGGCCGGAAATTTCAACGTTTAAAGGAGGAAGCTAGTGTGGGAGAAGCTATCGTTATTACATCAGGTAAGGGAGGCGTCGGTAAAACGACGACAACCGCCAATCTCGGCACTGCATTGGCCCTTCAGGGTAAGAAAGTATGCTTGATCGATACGGATATCGGCCTTCGCAATCTCGACGTCATCCTGGGCCTCGAAAATCGCATCATTTACGATTTGATCGATGTTTTGGAAGGACGCTGCAAAGTGCATCAGGCGCTTGTTAAAGACAAGCGTTTTGAAGATATGCTGTATTTATTGCCGGCTGCCCAAACAGCTGACAAAAACGATGTCAACCCGGAACAGATGCGCGAATTGGTGACGGAACTCAAGAAAGATTATGATTTTGTCATCATCGACTGCCCGGCAGGCATCGAGCAAGGCTATAAAAACGCCGTTGCCGGTGCGGACAAGGCGATTGTCGTGACGACCCCTGAAATTTCAGCGGTGCGCGACGCCGACCGCATCATCGGTTTGCTTGAAATGGAAGAAAACATCGAACCGCCGAAATTGATCATCAACCGCATCCGCCAGCATTTGATGAATGCCGGTGAAGCGCTTGACGTCAATGAAATCACAACGCATTTGTCGATCGATCTTCTCGGCATCGTTGCAGACGACGAGAGCGTCATCACGAGCTCGAACCGTGGAGAGCCTGTGGTCATGAACCCGGCGAACCCAGCAGCGCTCGGCTACCGCAACATCGCCCGCCGCATCCTCGGCGAATCGGTGCCGTTGATGACGATGGACAAGAAGAGCCAAGGCGTCTTCTCGAAAATCAAAGCGATCTTTACGAAATAAGAATGGACCAAAAACCTCCGCAGCGATGCGGGGGCTTTATTTTTGAGTTCGAGGGACGCAGCGTCTGAGACGTGCTGCAAATAAACCACTGGATTGCGCAAACGAATTTTTTATTCTGCAAGCAACGCACCGTATGCCGCAAGTAAATCAGTAACCCGGAAAATGAACATAAGAGAAACTGCAAAAATTACAAAGCCACACTAAGTTTTATTCCGCAGCCACTCACTTGCGAATAACTATTGACGCGGGTTGTCTGGCGTGGTATTATTCTAATGTTATGTTTGTAGCGCACCTGTGCTACAACCGCTCGAATCAGGTAGCTTAAGCATCGGCAGCAATGCGGATCACCTGAATAGGCGAGTCCTAATTCTAAGAGGAGGTGCAAGAATATGTACGCAATTATTGAAACTGGTGGAAAACAGATCAAAGTTGAAGCGGGCCAAGAAATCTATGTTGAGAAATTGACTGGAGAAGCTGGTGACGTTATCACATTTGACAAAGTTCTATTTGTAGGTGGAGATGAATCTAAATTCGGTGTTCCTTTTGTTGAAGGAGCTACTGTTACTGCTAAAGTCGTGAAAAGCGGAAAAGGCAAAAAGATCACAGTCTTCAAATACAAAGCTAAAAAGAACTACCGTAAAAAACAAGGTCACCGTCAGCCATACACGAAATTGACTGTCGACGCGATCAACCTGTAAGACATGATACGAGTAAACGTAACTGAAACATCAAACCGGATTTCGTCATTTGAAATGTCCGGGCATGCCGACTATGCCGAACACGGGCAAGACCTCGTCTGCGCTGGCGCATCTGCTGTCTCATTTGGAGCGGTGAATGCCATAATGGAGCTTACGGGAATCGAACCTGACATCGAGCAGGGAAGCAGCGGCTTATTGAAAGTCGTGTTTCCGGCAGGACTGGATGAAAAAACGGACGAGCAGGTACAACTGCTGGTGCGCGGAATGATTGTTTCTTTAAAAACGATTGAACACGATTATGGGCAATATATTAAAATAACCTTCACAGCTTAGGAGGTGGGACAGAATGTTAAGATTAGATCTTCAGTTTTTCGCATCCAAAAAAGGTGTAGGTTCAACGAGAAACGGACGTGACTCAGAATCAAAACGCCTTGGCGCTAAACGTGCAGACGGACAACTAGTTACTGGTGGTTCAATTTTATACCGTCAACGCGGTACTAAAATTTATCCAGGTGAAAACGTTGGACGCGGCGGAGACGACACACTATTTTCAAAAATTGACGGAATCGTACGTTTCGAACGTTACGGACGCGACAAGAAAAAAGTGAGCGTATACCCAGTTGCACAAGAAGCTTAATAAAAACGAAAAGGGCTGCTTTGGCAGTCCTTTTTATTTTGAATAGATGCAGCAGCCAGCTAAAATCCGGGAAATTGCGCTGCGAAATTGGTATACTGATAAAAGAAGCTGAAATAGGAAGTGACTTATGGACGTGTCAAAATCAGTGGTACAATCGCTTCGGCATGCGCGGCATGATTTTCTGAATGAGTTGCAATTGATCGGCATGTATCTGGACCTCGGGCAACCGGAAAAGGCCAAAGCGATGATTCGCTCTCATGCCGAAGCGGCTGTGCACATGAGCCGGCTCGCGGGATTGGCTATGCCGATAACGGAAGAATGGCTGCTATTGTCAAAATGGCGCTATCCGGAATTGGCGATCCAAACCGAATGCACGGCGGAAGCCGGCATTGCGAAGCTGGACGGGGCGTTTGCCGGAATGCTGGAAAAATTCGCCGAAACGGTCCGGCCTCAAATGGATCCGTTCGTTGAATATGTTTGTACAATAAGTATATGGAATGAAAACGAGTCGCTTGCGATGAAGATTTCATTGAACGGGGACTGGCAGGGGCTGCAGTTACCGGAAAGTTCGCTAGACACAGCAGTAATAAAGTGTGGCAGCGACGGCTTAGAAGTGGCCGTCCGCTCACAGATGGAGGGATAATATGTTTGTCGATCACGTAAAAGTTTATGTTAGAGGTGGCGACGGCGGGGACGGTATGGTAGCGTTCCGCCGCGAAAAATATGTACCAAATGGCGGTCCAGCGGGCGGCGATGGCGGTAAAGGCGGAAACATCGTATTCATGGTAGATGAAGGCTTGCGCACGCTCATGGATTTCCGCTACAAACGGATTTTCAAAGCGGACCGCGGTACGCACGGAATGAGCAAAAACCAGCATGGCGCGAAAGCACAGGATACGATTATCCAAGTTCCGCCGGGCACAGTCGTAAAAGACGCCGATACGGGTGAAACGATTGCCGATTTGGTTGAACAAGGCCAAACAGCAATCATCACACGCGGTGGGCGCGGCGGGCGCGGCAACTCGCGTTTCGCCACGCCGCAGAACCCAGCTCCGGAATTATCGGAAAAAGGCGAACCGGGCTTTGAACGCAACGTCGTTCTGGAATTGAAAGTGTTGGCGGATGCCGGACTTGTCGGATTCCCGAGTGTCGGGAAATCGACGTTATTGTCAGTCGTTTCTGCTGCGAAGCCGAAAATCGCTGAATATCATTTCACAACAATCGTGCCAAACCTCGGAATGGTTGAAACAGAAGACCACCGCAGTTTCGTTATGGCCGATTTGCCAGGATTGATCGAAGGCGCGCACCAAGGAGTCGGCCTCGGCCATCAATTCCTGCGCCACATCGAGCGCACGCGCGTTATCATCCATGTCATCGATATGTCCGCTCTTGAAGGCCGCGACCCGTATGATGATTATCTGACGATTACAGAAGAACTGAAACAATACAATATGCGTTTGACGGAACGCCCAGAATTGATCGTGGCGAACAAAATGGATATGCCGGATTCTGAAGAGAACTTGAAGAAATTCCGCGAAAAAATGCCGGAAGATGCACAAATTTTCCCGGTTTCCGCATTAAGCCGACAAGGCTTGTCGAATCTTCTGTTCGCGATTGCGGATCTTATCGAAGTGACTCCTGAATTCCCGTTGATCGACGAAGAAGTGGACGAATCTGAAAGCACGGTTCTCTACAAGCACGAGAAGGAATCAGACGGCTTCAATATCACACGCGAATCTGACGGTGCATTCGTCTTGTCCGGCTACGCTATCGAGCGTATGTTCAAGATGACCGATTTCTCGCGTGAAGATTCAATTCGCCGTTTCTCCCGCCAAATGCGAGGAATGGGCATTGATGATGCTTTGCGTGAACGCGGCGCTGAAAACGGCGACACGGTCCGCCTGCTTGAATTCGAATTTGAATTCATGGACTGATTGAGAGATTTCTGGGAGGTTTATTGAATGAAGGATGTATCCGAACAACGGTATTATTTGGTGCGTGAAGACGTGTTGACCGAAGCGATGCAAAAGACGCTTGAAGTAAAGCGTCTGCTGCAGCGCGACCGCATGTCGATTTTGGACGCTGTCAATCACGCCGGGCTTTCACGCAGTGCGTTTTACAAATATCGGGATGCGGTATTTCCATTCCATTCGATTGTGAAAGAACGGATCCTGACGGTGTTTTTACAGCTCGAAGACCGCTCTGGAACGCTTGCCACCTTGCTGCAGTCGGTTGCTGAAGCCGGCTGCAATATTTTGACCATCCACCAGACCATCCCGATCCAAGGGCGTGCGAACGTTACGCTGTCGCTCGATGTGACGGCGATGGACCTGGAATTGGATGCGTTTTTGCAGCAGCTGAAAAAACTCGATTTTGTCGAGTCGGCTGATGTCGTATCAAGCGGATCATCTTAACTTAGGAGTGGTTGAATGGCTGGAGAAAACTTGAAGGACCGCATTTCGTATTTGGGGCCAGAAGCCTCATTCACCCATCTGGCGGCTGTCCGGGTGTTCCCGGAAAGCACGCTGGTGCCGTTTGCCACTATTCCTGAATGCATTGAAGCAGTAGCGGAAGGCCGCGTCGACTACGCGGTCGTGCCGCTCGAAAATGCGCTTGAAGGTTCTGTGTCGTTGACGGTCGATTATTTATTCCATGAAGCGAAATTGTATGTGGCAGCAGAAGTCCTTTCGCCGATCGGCCAGCATTTTCTGGTGCATCCGGAAAACGCTGAAGCCGAATCGTTCGAAGCGATTTACTCGCACCCGCAGGCGCTCGCCCAAAGCCATAAATTCCTGTTTTATACCTACCGGAACACGCCGCTCGAGCAATACAGCTCGACTTCAGCGGCGGCCAAAATGGTGTCGGAGCTTCCAGAGCGCCCGATTGCAGCGATTGGCAATGAATTCGCGGCTCATAAATACGGCTTGACAATCCTGCACCGCGATATCCATGATTTTCATTTCAACCACACGCGCTTTTTCGTGCTGTCGAAAACGAATCATAAATTGGAAATCGCGGGGCATGAAAACGAGATTAAAACGACGTTGATGATCTCGCCGCCGAAAGACGACCGTTCCGGCGTGCTCCATCAAATCCTTTCCGTCTTCGCGTGGCGCCAGCTCAATTTAAGCAAAATTGAGTCGCGTCCCTTGAAAACCGGCCTTGGCGATTATTTCTTTATCGTCGACGTGCTGGAAGACGAAAATGCGACAATGATGCGCGGCGCGCTCGAAGAACTTGCGGCGATCGGCTGCGAAGTCAAAACGCTCGGCTCGTATTATATGTATAAGAATTCCTGAGTTAAACCCCACAGCCGTATTGGCTGCGGGGTTTTTTATTGATGCTGCAAACAAGTTCGTTATTCCGCAAAGAAAGTGCAGGATTCTGCAAATAAATCCGATATTCTGCAAACAAACTAGTTATTCTGCAAGTAAATTCGGTTTGCTGCGAGTATTCTGCCGTATTCTGCAAGTAACACAACACTTCCAATAAAAAACACAGAACCCTCAAGAGGATTCTGCGTTCTATTCATTATCTTCCAGCAAGAAGCCGTGCTCGCGCATGGCAGCTACTGCTGCGTCTAAAATGCTTTCATTTGCCCCGGTGATGGTGTGGAGATGTGTGCCGTCGGTCAATTCCAGCAGATAGCTCGCGCCGGTATCGCGCACGCGCTTCATGAACGCTTCAACGGCTGCTTCATCGGAGACGTGGATGCCGGCTGTCAGTTCGCCGTAGACGGGATGCTCGACAGAGACGTCTTTCACAGTGGCGCCGGCGCGCACGAGAATCTTCAGTTCATCTTCCGTGTCGCCAGGCTGGTGGCGGCATGCAATCTGCCTGCTCGCTTCTTTGGAGCCGCTGGCGGCGAGGAAGAGATAGCCGGAGCTCGTTGCAATGATCGGCTCGCTGCGCGCTTTTAGGAGCGTCATGTCGCTGACGATGACCTGCCGTGATACGTTGGCGAAAGCGGCAAGCTCACCGCCGGTCAACGGTGCTTCGGCGGTTTTCAGTTTTTCCAATAAAATCTGGCGGCGCTGTTCTCCGTAAAGTTTTTTCATAATGCAACCTCAGCTTTCCGGATAGGATAAATTCATTTTACCACGGACAATTTCCTAACGGGTTTATTTCGTAAAAGGCGAACAAATATGCTATAATCAATAGGTTAAAATGGAGGAGCGGACATCTATGTACGATTACATAAAAGGGATAGTCACACGTGTGACTCCCGAATATCTGGTAGTGGAACAACAAGGCATCGGCTGGCAGATTTTTGCGCCGAACCCGTACTCATTCAGCACAGAGGAATTGCAGGTTTTCCTGTATCATCACGTGAGGGAAGATGCGCATTTGCTATTCGGCTTTACGACGCTGGAGCAGCGCGAATTGTTCCGCAAGCTCATTTCGGTGTCCGGCATCGGGCCGAAGGGGGCGCTTGCGATATTGGCAAGCGGCGAACCGCAGCACGTCATCGAAGCGATCGAACGGGAAGATGAGTCGTATCTGGTGAAATTCCCAGGTGTCGGCAAAAAGACTGCGCGCCAGATGATTCTCGATTTGAAAGGTAAGCTGGCAGAGTTTTTCGATGCGCCATTCTTGACGAACGAAGCGCCAGGCTTGTTGGCTGAAGGCGATATCGAACTGGAAGAAGCGATGCTGGCACTTGGCGCACTCGGCTATTCAGAGCGTGAAATCACGAAAGTGAAGCCGCAGCTGAAAGACCTGGATTTGAACACCGAAGGTTATATGAAGAAAGCTCTGCAATTATTGCTGAAACAATCTTGATGAAAAGGAGGCGAACGGCATGGAAGAACGTGTAATCGGCAGCGAAATATCGGAATTTGACGAACGCTTTGAACAGTCGCTGCGCCCGAAATTCCTGTCGCAGTATATCGGCCAGCATAAGGTCAAGCACAACCTCGAGATTTTCATCGAAGCGGCGAAAATGCGCCAGGAAAGCTTGGACCACGTCTTGTTGTACGGGCCTCCTGGACTCGGGAAGACAACGCTCGCTGCAGTCATCGCCAATGAAATGGAAGTCGGCGTGAAAATGACCAGCGGTCCGGCAATCGAACGTCCCGGCGACTTGGCGGCAATTGTGTCGTCATTGGAACCGGGCGACGTGCTATTCATCGATGAAATCCATCGCTTGAACCGCTCGATCGAAGAAGTGCTGTATCCGGCCATGGAAGATTTCTGCCTCGACATCGTCGTCGGCAAAGGGCCGACTGCGCGATCTGTGCGGCTCGACTTGCCGCCGTTCACGCTGATTGGCGCGACGACGCGCGCCGGCGCATTGTCAGCACCACTGCGCGACCGATTCGGCGTGCATGCGCGCTTGGATTATTACGACACGGAATCGCTGACGGATATCGTAGAGCGCAGCTCAAAGCTCTTTGAAGCGGATATTGCGCCGAACGCTGCGGTGGAAATCGCCAGGCGTTCCCGTGGGACGCCGCGCATCGCCAACCGGCTGCTGAAGCGCGTGCGTGATTTTGCGCAAGTGCGCGGCAACGGTACGATCACAGAAGACATGGCGAGCCAGGCTCTTGAAATGCTGCAAGTCGATCCACTCGGCCTCGACCACATCGATCATAAATTGCTGGTCGGCATGATTACCCGTTTCCGTGGTGGCCCGGTTGGCCTTGATACGATTGCGGCAAGCATCGGCGAAGAGTCTACGACGATTGAAGACGTCTACGAACCGTATTTGCTGCAAATCGGCTTTATCCAGCGCACGCCGAGAGGGCGCGTTGTGACCGCAATGGCTTATGAGCATTTTCAGATGGAAATGCCAGAATCTAAATAAAGGAAGTTTTAAAAAATGAACGTAAATGATTTCGATTTTGAACTGCCAGAAGAATTGATTGCCCAGACGCCGTTGCTTGACCGTACGTCGAGCCGGCTTTTGGTAATGGATAAAAAAACAGGCAATGTCACGCACCGCCATTTCCGCGATATCGTTGAGCATCTCCATGCCGGCGATACGCTTGTGCTGAACGATACCCGCGTGTTGCCAGCGCGCATGATGGGCGTCAAAGAAGACACCGGCGCGAACATTGAATTGCTGTTGTTGAAAGAAATTGGCGAAGACGTCTGGGAAACACTTGTCAAGCCAGCGAAAAAAGTCAAAATCGGCACCGTTATTTCTTTTGGCGAAGGCCTTTTAAAAGCGGAATGCGTCGGGCTTTTGGATCACGGCGGCCGCCATTTCAAAATGGTTTACGACGGCATTTTCTACGAGATTTTGGAGCAATTGGGTGAAATGCCTTTGCCGCCCTATATCCGTGAAAAGCTTGAAGACCAGGACCGCTACCAGACCGTTTTTGCGAAAGAGCGGGGAAGTGCCGCGGCACCGACTGCCGGCCTTCATTTTACCGATGCGCTATTGGACGAGATCCGTGCGAAAGGCGTCAACATCGCGTTTATCACGCTGCACGTTGGTCTTGGCACTTTCCGTCCAGTGTCGGTTGATTCGATCGAAGACCACGAAATGCACGCGGAATTCTACCGCATCACACAAGACACGGCGGACCTCATCAACAACACGAGAAACAACGGCGGCCGGGTCATTTCAGTCGGCACAACGTCGACGCGGACGCTCGAATCCGTGGCCAATAAATTCGGCGGCGAATTGCAGGAAGACAGCGGCTGGACGGATATTTTCATTTTCCCGGGCTACGAATTCAAAGCGATTGACGGCTTGATCACCAATTTCCATTTGCCGAAATCGACCTTGGTCATGCTCGTCAGCGCATTGTCGAACCGCGATGCCATTTTAAACGCTTATCAAGAAGCGGTCCAGGAACGCTACCGTTTCTTCAGTTTCGGAGATGCGATGTTCATTGAACCAGCGAAAAAGGAGACACAACAATGACACAAGCAGTATGGTACGAACACATAAAAACATGTAAACAGACCGGTGCGCGCCTTGGAATCGTCCATACGCCGCACGGTTCGTTCGAAACACCGGCTTTCATGCCGGTCGGCACGCAGGCAACGGTCAAGACAATGTCACCGGAAGAATTGAAAGCGATGAATGCGGGCATCATCCTCAGCAACACTTATCACCTATGGCTGCGCCCAGGCAATGACGTCATCAAAGAAGCAGGAGGCCTGCATAAGTTCATGAACTGGGACCGTCCGATTCTGACGGATTCAGGCGGGTTCCAAGTGTTTTCTTTGAGCGAATTCCGCAACATCAAAGAAGAAGGCGTCCATTTCCGCAACCACATGAACGGCGACAAATTATTCTTGAGCCCGGAAAAGGCGATGGAGATCCAGAATGATTTGGGCTCTGACATCATGATGGCGTTTGACGAATGCCCACCATACCCGGCGACGCATGAATACATGAAATCAAGCGTAGACCGCACTTCCCGCTGGGCGGAACGCTGCCTCACGGCGCATGCCCGCAAAGAAGACCAAGGCCTTTTCGGCATCATCCAGGGAGGCGAATTCGAAGACTTGCGCCGTCAAAGTGCCCAAGACCTCGTATCACTTGATTTCCCAGGCTACGCAATCGGCGGCTTGTCTGTCGGCGAACCGAAAGATGTTATGAACCGCGTATTGGAATTCACGACGCCGTTTATGCCGGCTGACAAACCTCGCTACCTGATGGGAGTCGGATCACCGGATTCGTTGATCGACGGTTCGATCCGCGGTGTCGATATGTTCGACTGTGTCTTGCCGACCCGCATCGCGCGCAACGGCACATTGATGACGAGCACAGGGCGCTTGAACATCAAAAACGCGAAATTCAAGCATGATTTCGGTCCGCTTGATGATAAATGCAGCTGCTACACATGCACAAATTACTCACGCGCCTACGTTCATCACTTGCTGCGCGCAGATGAAACTTTCGGACTCAGACTTACTAGTTATCATAATCTTCATTTTCTGTTAAACTTAATGGAACAGGTGCGACAAGCAATACGCGAAGACCGCCTGGGAGATTTCCGCGAAGAATTTTTTGAAGCCTACGGTTTCAATAAGCCAAACGCTAAGAATTTCTAATAAGAAAAAGAGACAGCGAAGGGGGGAAATTGAAAAAATGGATACAATTATTGCGTTATCACCTTTACTATTAATGTTCTTGTTAATGTGGTTTTTCATCATCCGTCCGGCACAAAAGCGCCAGAAAGCGACAGCTAACATGCAGAAGGAACTTCACCGCGGAGATCGGATCGTAACAATCGGCGGCCTCCACGGAACAGTTGATGCAGTCGACGATGCAACAATCTACATAACTGTTGCAGACGGCACGCGCATGCAATTCGAACGTCAGGCAATCGCCCGCGTTGTGGATGCAGCAAAAACGACGGTCTAACAAAAAGATCGCCTTCGATACCGAAGGCGATCTTTTTTTGAGTCAAAAAATCATTGAGGTTAAATGATATTTCAATCGTCGATATTCCTTATCGAGAGATATCTTAGCGACGGCGCGTCAAGGGGCTAGGCAAGGAAATGGCCAAATGGAATTTGGCCCATTTCCTTTGCTTCGAAGCTAGCGCAGCGATGCAGAGACAAAAGCAGAAAGTTCTTAGCAATGAGACGAGGGTCCTTCTCGGCACATTGTAAGAGCTATGCCCAAAGCGTCCGAAGAGATGATAAGTAAGTTGCTTTATTAGCACAGCTTAATTAGACAACAACAATGACCGACTCATATGTGAAAAAAACATTCAAAAAAATAAAGCCATTGTTCTCAATCTTCCCGCAATCGGCTACAATGGAAAAGAACGGATGGAAGGAGCAACAAAATGTTAAAATTTACCGATCAATATGACGTCGTTCTGCCCGCACTCCAAAGCAAAATCGCTGAATTTCATTATTTCCAATACGATACATTTACTGCGGAGGAACTTTGGGATTATTGCATTAAGAAAAAATGGCGCAAAAAAGATATCGGGGATATGAGGCTGCATGAAATGGTCAACGGCATTATGGACATCCGTGCATCTGACTTCGTCGCCTACCATCAAGTAGAAGGGCTAAAAGGCGGCAATTGGTTTTCAGAAGGCAATTTGGCGAATCTTGAAGAACTGCTGCGCCCGACGAAAAAGCCGGATTCCGTTTGACACCTTTCCGGACCTGTTTCATAATGATAGTGCTGTGTTTTCACATCGAGGAGGAATAATTACATATGAAGTCAAGAGGTCGCATTATCGCCTTTTTCTTATTGGTCATTGTACTGTTAGGAACCGTAGGCGCTACGAGTTTACCTATCGCTAAAGACATCAAGCTTGGATTGGATCTGCAGGGCGGATTCGAAGTCCTCTACCAAGTTGAAGCGCTTGAGGAAGGCCAGGAAATCACTGAAAGCGTATTGTCTGATACGGTCAACGCTTTGCGGAGCCGGATAGACGTGCTCGGCGTCAGTGAGCCGGTCATCCAGATCGAAAGTGGCAACCGCATTCGTGTGCAATTGGCTGGCGTAGAAGACCAGGCCACTGCGCGTGAGCTGTTGTCGACGGAAGCCAATCTAACGTTCCGCAACGCCAGCGATGAAGTGATGCTTGCAGGGAACGATTTGAAGCAAGGAGGCGCAGCTGCGACATTCGATCAGAATGGCGCACCGATCGTCACACTTGAGCTGAACGATCCGGGCAAATTCGCTGAAGTCACGAATACGATTTCGCAATTGCCGCCGCCGGAAAACGTCCTTGTCATCTGGTTGGATTTTGAAGAAGGCGTCGATTCCTACGCAGCGGAACTTGGCAAGCCGGATCCGAAGTTCGTTTCGGATCCACGGGTTTCCCAGCGCATCAATTCGCCATCCGTTGAAATTTCCGGTGCATTTACTGTAGAAGAAACTCAGAACTTGGCCGGTATTTTGAACGCCGGAGCGCTTCCGGTGAGCTTAGAGGAAGTCTACTCGACATCTGTCGGCGCGCAATTCGGCGCACAGGCGCTTGATCAGACAGTCTTCGCCGCGGCAATCGGCGTTGCCCTCGTATTGCTGTTCATGGTCCTCCATTACCGTGTTCCGGGACTGATTGCGGTTGTTACGCTATCCGTCTACATTTACCTGATTCTCTTAGTGTTCGAATTGATTGGCGGGGTGCTGACGCTTCCGGGTATCGCAGCAATCGTGCTGGGTGTCGGTATGGCAGTTGACGCCAACATCATCACTTACGAACGCATCCGTGAGGAAATGCGCGCGGGGCGTTCGGTCCGTGAATCGTTCAAAGCTGGAGCGGCTTCTTCGTTCTCAGCCATCTTGGACGCTAACGTCACCACGATGATCGCTGCAATCGTGCTGTTCATTTTCGGTACCAGCTCTGTCAAAGGATTCGCGACATTGCTGATCATCTCGATTCTTGTCAGCTTCCTGACGGCTGTCTGGGGCTCACGCGTATTGCTCGGCTTATTGGTCGGCAGCGGTGTGATGGACCATAAACCAGGTTGGTTCGGATTGAACAAATCAAAAGTCCACGATTCGTCCGAAAATAAAGAGATCTATGATTTGGCTACGCCATTTGATCGCTTCGATTTCGCCGGCAGCCGCAATAAATTCTTTGCTGCGTCGATTATAACCATCGTTATTGGTATGATCGTTATCGGTGTTTTCCGTTTGAATCTGGGCATTGACTTTACCCAAGGGACACGCGTTGAAATTACCTCTGACGCCGCTCTTGAAAAAGAGCAAGTCGAGAGCTTCCTGACGGAAAGCGGTTTTGAGACGGAAGATGTCGTCATCTCTGGGGACGACGCGAATCTCGCTGTGACCCGTTATACGGAAGAATTCAGCCAAGAAGATATCAATGCCTTGAAAACAGCGGCAGTAGAGGAATACGGCGTAGAGCCGAACGTTTCCACTGTGTCGCCGACCGTTGGGCAGGAATTGGCAAAAAATGCGCTTTACGCGCTCCTAATCGCTGCAATCGGCATCGTCATTTACGCGACGCTGCGCTTTGAGTGGCGCATGGGTGTCGCTTCGATTGTTGCATTGATCCATGACGCATTCTTCATTGTTGCAGTGTTCAGCTTGCTAAGGCTTGAAGTCGACATCACGTTCATTGCCGCAGTGCTGACCATTGTCGGTTATTCAATCAATGATACGATTGTCACGTTCGACCGCATCCGCGAGAACATGAAGCGCGTGAAGAAAATCGAAACGGAAGAGCAATTGGCTGATGTGGTCAATAGATCACTGCGCCAGACACTCGTCCGTTCGGTCAACACAGTGCTGACAGTGGTGCTGGTCGTCGTTGCACTATTAATATTTGGTGCTCCTTCGATTACAAACTTCTCAATAGCGTTGTTGATTGGCTTAATTGCCGGTACGTATTCATCGATTTTCATCGCAGCTCAGCTATGGCTCGTGCTTAAAAAGCGCGAACTGAATAAAAAAGGCCCGATTGACATCGAGAAACTTGAAGAGAAAAACAAATGGGGTTCTGATGAACCTGTCGTATAAGTTTATAAAGGAAAAGAAACAGGGTATGGATAAAATGACCCTGTTTCTTTTTTTATTACCTTGAAAGGAGATGAATTTATTATGAAATTACAATGGTTGATTTTGCTTGGCCTTATTTTTGCAGTCATTATCGCGTTATTCGCAGTTGTCAATGTCGATTCGGTACCGGTCAATTATGTCTTCGGCGAAGCGCAATGGCCGCTGATCCTCGTTATTCTTGTATCGGCACTGCTCGGCGTCTTGCTCAGTTCGACAGTTGCCATCATCCGCACTTTTTCGTTGAAGCGCAAAGTCAAAGCTCTTCAAAAAGAAATGGCTGTTAAAGAATCATTGATTGCAACACAGCAGAACGAACTTGGTGAATACCAGAAGTTGGATGTTCAGCCTGAAGCAATGGTTGTTACTGACGGCAAAACGGTAGAAGATAAGGAAAGATTCTAGGCAAAAGGAGCGGCCTTCGATGTTAAATGGAGGCAACTCCTTTTTGTCTGCATTTTTTTCCTGTATAATGGACCGGTGAGGAAGTGATTGTCGATGATTGAATCCAAAAAAAGATGGCGCTTGACCACTCCCGATGAAGGATTGGTGCAAGCCATACAACAAGAATTATCCATTTCATCGGTATTGGCAAAAATTTTAGTGACGCGCGGTATTTCGAGCGCTGAAAAAGCGAAGAACTTCATGGCTGTCGGGATGGAAAACATACATAATCCCTATTTGATGAAAGACATGGACATTGCGGTTGAACGCATTCGCCGTGCTATTGAAAATCAGGAAAAAATTGTTGTCTACGGCGATTATGATGCCGATGGAGTTACAAGTACAACGGTCATGATGACGGTATTGGAAGACTTGGGGGCAGAAGCCTCGTTTAAAATCCCGAACCGTTTCAAACACGGCTATGGACCCAATAAAGAATTATTTCAGCAAGCAAGTGATGAAGGCGCAACGCTCATCGTCACTGTCGACAATGGCATTTCAGGAATTGATGAGGTCGCGTTCGCGAACAGCCTTGGGCTTGATGTCATCATCAGCGACCACCACGATATCGGAGACGTAATGCCGGATGCATTAGCGGTTATACACCCGCGCCACCCGGAAGGCACATATCCGTTCGGCGAGCTTGCCGGAGTGGGTGTGGCGTTTAAGATGGCGCAAGCGCTGTATGAAGAAGTGCCTGAGCATTTATTTGAATTGGTGGCAATTGGCACGATTGCCGACTTGGTACCCTTGCACGGCGAAAACCGCATCCTGGTGAAAGCGGGGCTTGCGGCGCTTAGAGATTCTCCGCGCCCGGCAATCGAGGCGCTTTCGGAAGTGTCCGGCGTCAAGCAGCGCGACATCACGGAAGAAACAATTGGATTTATGTTCGGACCCCGTGTCAACGCTATTGGCCGGCTCCAGGACGCAGATCCGGCAGTGCGCTTATTCATGACTGAAGATATGGCAGAAGCGAGAAACTTGGCTGGAGGCCTCGACGTGCTGAACAAAGAGCGCCAGGCAATCGTCAAGCAAATTGCCGAAGAAGCGACTGCGCAAGTCGAGCAGCGTTATCCCGATGGTCCGCCGCATGTGATCATTGTCGCGCAGGAAGGCTGGAATCCCGGCGTCGTCGGCATTGTGGCATCGAAATTGGTGGAGCAATATTACCGGCCGGCGATTGTGCTGTCGCTCAATCCAGAAACCGGAAAAGCGAAAGGCTCTGCCCGCAGCATCGAAGGATTCCACCTTTATAATGAGCTGGCAGAAAACCGTGACATCCTGCCGCATTTCGGCGGCCATCCGATGGCTGCTGGCATGACGCTGGACATCGAGCATGTCGATGAATTGCGCAGCCGTTTGAACAAGCAGGCGGAAGCGGGATTGTCTGAGGAAGATTTGGTGCCGGTTGTGGAAATCGATATTCCGGTGCGCTTGGATGAAATTGACACCGAAACAATTGAATCGATGCGTATGCTGGCACCGTTCGGCATGGGCTTTGCAAAACCGAAGTTTTTCCTTGGCGATGTGACGGTGTCGTCAATCCGCAAAATCGGCGCGTCGCAGAACCACTTGAAAGTGGAACTCGCGCAGGATGCGGCCACCATAGACGCGGTCGGTTTCGGCTTAGGTCCGGTTGGCGATGAACTGACGCCCGATGTGAAAATCGACGTGATCGGCGATTTGCAGGTCAATGAATGGAACGGCCGCAAAAAGCCGCAGCTGATGATTGAAGATGTCCGCACCGACGAATGGCAATTATACGACATTCGCGGCATCCGCCAAGTGGCTCGCTGGTCGAAATTGATTCCAGACAAAGGCCAAGTGTTCCTGGCGTTCCGGCCGGACACGGCTGCCGTCTTCGAAAGTTTGATCGGCCAGACGATTCTGGGGCCGGAGGATTTGAAAAAGCTCGAAGCACACAAGCACCATCTCGTGCTGCTTGATTTGCCGGATTCCGAGAATGAGCTGGCGGCTGTGCTCGCGGAACTCAAGCCGAAACGGATTTATGCGCATTTTTATGCCAAAGAATCGCAGTATTTCGAGCAGATTCCAACACGCGAACAATTCGCTTGGCTGTTTTCGTTCATTAAGAAACGCGGCACGTTCGACTTCAAGAAACATTGTGATGAACTGGCGAAGCATAAAGGCTGGAGCCGCGAAACATTATTTTTCATGCTGCAGGTGTTTTTTGAACTTGATTTTGTTACACTTAACAATGGACTTACAGAGCTTGCTAAAGCTCCGAGCAAACGTGATTTGACTGATGCGCCTATTTACAAAAAACGTGAGCAGCAAATCGCTTTGGAACAGAAGCTGCTGTATGCATCTTATAGAGACTTAAAACAGTGGTTTGACGCGAAAGTGGCAGCCAAGGAGGAAGAAATATGGATTTGAAACAGTTCGTTACAATTGTAGAAGATTGGCCGCAGCCCGGCATTCGCTTCAAAGATATCACAACGATCATGGACAATGGCGAAGCGTATAAATACGCGACAGACCAGATTGTGGAATACGCGAAACAAGTCAACGCTGAAATCATCGTTGGTCCTGAAGCACGCGGTTTCATCATTGGCTGCCCCGTTGCTTATGCCCTCGGCATAGGTTTTGCACCTGTTCGCAAAGAAGGCAAACTGCCGCGCGAAGTTATCCGCGCTGAATACGGCCTGGAATACGGCAAAGACGTCTTGACGATGCATAAAGATGCCATTAAACCAGGCAAGCGCGTGTTGATCACTGACGATTTGCTGGCTACTGGCGGCACGATCGAAGCAACAATCAACCTTGTTGAACAACTGGGCGGCGTAGTCGTCGGTTGTGCATTCCTCATTGAATTGACATATCTTGATGGCCGTGACAAATTGGTCGGCTATGATGTAATGACATTGATGAAATATTAATCACCTTCCTCCGCCTTTTGGGCGGAGGTTTTTTATTTGGATACATAACGGCTTTGAAAAAGGGTAAGGACTATGGAGGTGATGATTCATGCATTTAAGCAAATACCATGATCCAGCGAAAAACAATGCGCTGCTGGCAGAGATTCTCGAGGATACTGCGACAATCAGCGACATTACGGAAGAAACACGGAGTCTTTTCCGCAGCATACAAGGCAATGGGCCGAAGCCGGGCGGAACCTACCGGAAAGATTGGCGCGATCTCTTGTGGGCATTGCTCGCACAAGAAAATTCCATTGAAGATCCGAATGGTTATGCTGAACTCGTCGAAGGCGATGAAGCCGTGCCGGAATGGAAACAGGAGCTCGATGAAGAATACAAAGTGTTGGAAGAAGCGTTGACGCGCTGCGTCAATGTCGAAGATTTCGGCGCGAGGGGCGATGGAGTGACCGATTGCACAGCCGCTTTCAAAAAAGCTTTCGGCAGTGGCCGCACCGACGTTTATGTGCCGAAAGGCATCTTCGTTGTGCGCAAAATCGAGATGCCATCTTTTTCGCGGCTGCGGGGAGAAGGCAAAGGTGCGACGGTCCTGAAGCTCCACGATAAAGCACCTAAGCGGCAGCGGCTCGTCATGAATGCCAATCCGTTTCGCGGCAACCACCACATCTCGGTCGAGAACATCGGGCTGGACTGGAACGTCGAACGGCTGGGCGATGTTGAAAACACAAGTGCCGGCAATAACTTCTCGAGCTGCCTGACTTTTGCCAAAGTCACATATGGCTGGGCAAAAGGGGTGGCAGCAGTGAATCCCGGACTGCATTGCTTTGACGTGTCGTCGACTTTCTATAATTACGGCGGCGACGGCAAGCGTGCTAGAGGGGGCAGCCAGTTTATCTGGATTGACCGCTGCACAGGCTATGGGTTCGGGGATGACGGCGTAACGACTCATCACAGCGATTACATCTTCATTTCAAATTCGCATTTTTGCGACCCGAGCGGCCGTTCCCATAAGAAAGGATTTTCCAACTCGAACGGCATCGAAATTGATGACGGCTCGCGCTTTGTCTGGCTCCTGAACAATTCGACTTCAAATTGTTTCGGCGGAGTGGAAGTCAAAGCCCACGCTACTTCATCAGCGGCAACCGGGGTGTTCATTTCGGGCCATTTGTCGGTCCGCGACAACCGCTCGTTCAATTTCCGCCATATAGGCCATCACACAGCGGACGATCCGGATTCCATGACCGCGTATAACATCCTTGCCCAGCGGCTCGTCTCGGTTGCGCCTGTCTTCACTGAGATGTACGCAGGGTCAGCGCCGCGCGCGCTGGTGGTGTCGGGCTACCGCAATGTCGCAATCAACCATTTCTTGTTTATCGGCGATCCGGATACTGATTACAGCAATAATCCAGCGGCCGCAATCCAGTACAAAGCGGGGCATGTGTCACTTTCAAACGGCACGATCACAGGCTTCCGAAAAGCGAAAGCGGATGTCTTCGTCGCGGGAGGCAGCCAATGCGCTCACGACGTCACAGTCCGCAAACTCCGTTGCCTGCAATCTTCGGAGCGGGCCGTGCAGATCGGCAAAGGCAGCAAAAATATTATTGAAGAAGAAGTATTCCAGGAATAGCTGCTGGTTTATTTTATTAAGCAACTATATAAGTTGAACTAATTAAATAGCATAGAAAAATGCTTCGGACGCTTGGGGCAGAGCAAAGACGGTTGTTTCTGCATCGCTGCGCTAGCTTCGAAGCAAAGTAAATGGTCCAAATTCCATTTGGCCATTTACTTGCCTAGCCCCTTGACGCGCCTTCGCTAAGAAATATCTCGATATGGAGCAAAACAGCGGAGACGCCTGCGGGAAAGCGAGACAGC
This sequence comes from Planococcus sp. TJ-301, assembly GCF_058268475.1. NCBI lineage: Bacteria > Bacillati > Bacillota > Bacilli > Caryophanales > Caryophanaceae > Planococcus > Planococcus sp. TJ-301. The sequence goes on from NZ_JBZDOH010000001.1 coordinate 236,698, forward strand.
CGAGACCCCGCAGGGAATGATTGGGCAAAAGTAATTTGCATAATCATTTGCGACGAAGCTAGCGAAGCGATGCAGGAGCACAAGGTTTTCGAAGCGACCGAGGAGGCTTGGCGCTCGCCCGCGGCAAGCTTAGCTGTTTTGCGGAATATCGATTATAAGTGTTCACTAGTTTAACTTATATAGATCTGAGGAGGAAAACGATATGAAATTAACCGGAAAGAAAATATTAAGTTTCGTCCATCATGAATTTGAAGACTTGGAATTATGGTACCCGATTCTTAGGCTGCGCGAAGAAGGCGCTGAAGTGCATCTTGCAGGCGAGGAGGCAGGCAAGGCCTATATCGGGAAATACGGCGTGCCGGCAACTTCGGATTTTGCGTGGGGCGACATCACACCGAGCGACTACGACGCGCTGCTGGTTCCAGGCGGATGGGCGCCGGACAAAATCCGCCGTTTCCCGGAAGTGCTGAACATTGTGCGCTTCATGGACAAGAACAACAAGCCGATAGGCCAAATTTGCCACGCCGGCTGGGTCTTAATCTCGGCGGACATCCTAAAAGGCAGAAAAGTGACGAGCACGCCGGGCATTAAAGACGATATGAGCAACGCCGGTGCTGAATGGTTCGATGAAGCGGTTGTCGTTGACGGCAATTTAATTTCGAGCCGCCGCCCGCCGGATTTGCCGGATTATCTCAGAGAGTTCATTAAAGTCATGGAGAAACTGTGACAAAGCTTTACTTTTGGCCCAATTGTTTTTTATAATGTATAGATATACTTACGCAAAAATTAAAAGCAAGGTGGGCAATTATGGCGAAAGATCAAGTTAGGACTCCCGAAGACGTATTTGAAATGTGTGCGTCTTATATGAATGCCGATCATGTGAATACGATTAAAAAAGCTTACGAAGTGGCATTGAAGGCACATGAGGGGCAGTTCCGGAAATCCGGCGAACCCTATATTGTCCACCCTGTTCAAGTCGCCGGAATTCTGGCGGAATTGCAGATGGACCCTTCTACAGTTGCGGCGGGCTTTTTGCATGACGTCGTTGAAGACACCGAAGTCAGCCGCGAAGACATCGTCCGCGATTTTGACGAAGAAGTGGCGATGCTTGTTGATGGCGTGACAAAGCTCAGCAAGATTAAATACATGTCGAAAGAAGAGCAGCAAGCTGAAAACCACCGTAAAATGTTCGTAGCGATGGCGCAGGATATCCGCGTCATCCTCATCAAATTGGCTGACCGTCTGCATAATCTTCGTACGTTGAAATACCAGTCGGTTGAAAAGCAGCGCATCAAAGCGAACGAAACACTGGAGATTTTTGCGCCGATTGCTCACCGCCTAGGGATCAATACGATCAAATGGGAGCTTGAAGACACAGCGCTCCGTTATTTGAATCCGCAGCAATATTACCGCATCGTCAACTTGATGAAAAAGAAGCGGACTGAGCGGGAAGATTACTTGAATAAGGTGATGGATGAAATCCGCATCCAATTGGACGAAGTCCAGATTGAGGCGGATCTTTTCGGTCGCCCAAAACACATTTACAGCATCTACAAGAAAATGGCGCTGCAAAACAAGCAGTTCAACGAAATCTATGATTTATTGGCAGTGCGCATTACGGTCGACAGCATCAAGGATTGTTACGCCGTTCTCGGCATTATCCATTCAACATGGAAGCCGATGCCTGGCCGTTTCAAGGATTACATTGCGATGCCGAAACAGAACCTCTACCAGTCGCTGCATACGACGGTCATCGGGCCGCAGGGCGATCCTTTGGAAGTGCAGATTCGCACAGAGGAAATGCACCGCATCGCCGAATACGGGGTAGCTGCGCATTGGGCGTATAAAGAAGGCCGGAAAGTCGATATGCCAAAAAACACGGTCGATTCCCGCTTGACGTGGTTCCGCGAAATCCTGGATTTCCAGAACGAAGCGGACAACGCGGAAGAGTTTATGGAATCGCTGAAATACGATTTATTTTCCGATATGGTCTATGTATTTTCGCCAAAAGGCGACGTCATCGAAATGCCGGCTGGCTCTGTGCCAATCGATTTCGCATACCGGGTGCATTCGGAAATTGGCAATAAAACCATTGGCGCCAAAGTCAATGGCAAAATGGTGCCGCTTGATACGGAATTGAAAACGGGCGACATCGTCGAGATCCTGACATCGAAGCAATCGTTCGGCCCAAGCCGCGACTGGCTGAAAATCGCCAAATCGACGCAGACGAAAAACAAGATCAAGCAATTTTTCAAAAAGCAATTGCGCGTCGACAATGTCCAAAAAGGCAAAGACTTGATTGAGAAGGAAATCCGGGCGCAGGAATTCAACGTCAAAGACATTATGACAAATGAAAATATCAAGCGTGTCTGCGAAAAATTCAATTTCGCAGGCGAGGACGATATGTACGCGGCAGTCGGCTTCAGCGGCATCACAGCGCAGCAAGTCGTTAACCGCCTGGCAGAACGCCAGCGCAAACGCCGCGAACAAGAAGAAGCCATCGAGAAAATCACGGTGGAAATGAAATCGCCTGCACCGCGCAAGCAGACCGATTCAGGCGTCATTGTCCGCGGCATCGACAATATGATGATTCGTTTGTCCCGCTGCTGCAACCCGGTGCCTGGCGACAGCATTATCGGGTTTATTACGAAAGGCCGTGGAGTTTCTGTCCATCGCGCCGATTGCCCGAATGTCCATGCCGACCAGACCGACCGCTTGATCCCGGTTGAATGGGAAAACGCGGAATCACCAGAGAAAAAAGACTACGCAATCGATATCGAAGTCCAGGCGTATGACCGGACAGGGTTGATCAACGAAGTGATGCATATGGTCAGCGAAGCGAAGACGACAATCACGGCGGTCAGCGGCAAAGCTGACTCCGATAAAATCGCGACGATCAACATGACCATCATGATTCCGCACATTTCGCACCTGAACCGGGTAGTGGAAAAGATCAAGCAGATTCCCGATGTCTATTCCGTCATACGCGTCACGAATTAAGGAGGCATTATGCGGGTCATATTACAGCGTTCGAAAAAAGCGTCAGTGACTGTCGGCGGCGAAAGGGTCGGATCGATCGATTCCGGCTTTGTGCTGCTCGTCGGCATCACACATGGCGATACTGAGCAAGACGCGGCTTATGTCGCTAATAAGATTGCCGGACTGCGGCTTTTTGAAGACGGCGAGGGCAAGATGAACTTGTCGATCCAAGAAGCCGGCGGCAGCATCTTGTCGATTTCCCAGTTCACGCTTTACGGCGACGTCAGAAAAGGGCGCCGGCCAAGCTTTACCGCAGCGGCGCGCCCTGATATTGCCGAGCCGCTTTGGCTGAAGTTCAACGAAGAATTGCGGTCATGCGGCCTGTCTGTCGAAACCGGCGTGTTCGGGGCAATGATGGACGTCGAACTCGTCAACGACGGCCCCGTCACAATGATCATTGAATCGAAAGAATGAAAAAGGAGCTGTCCAATAAGTCGAAATAACAGACTTATTGGACAGCTCCTTTTCTAACGTAGCGCAGGGGAATACTATTGCTCCTGTCTCTGCATCGCTACGCTAGCTTCGAGACATGAAAGTGCGTTGCATCGCTGCGCTAGCTTCGTCGCAAAGGAGGTGCCCCAAATTACTTTTGGGGCACCTCCTTTTTTACATGAAAAAGCGGCATAGAGGAGATCCCCCATGCCGCTGGATAGTTATTGGCTTAATTTCGCATCGAAATAATTGACGATGCCATCATACAAGCCGAGTGCCGCTTGTTCTTGGAATTTGCTTGAAGTGACAATGCGTTCGTCGTTGTAATTGCTCAAATAGCCCAGTTCAACGAGCACAGCCGCTTGCTTGTTTTCCCTCAAGACGAGGTAGTTGCCATGGCGTGCGCCGCGGTTCCGCAAATCGATTTTGCCGCTAAGGCCTTCGTTGATCGATTCGGCAAGCGCTTGCTGGTAATCGAGCATGTAATACGACGTGAAGCCGGACACGCTATTGTCGTCGGTTGCGTCATAATGGAGGCTGATAAAAGCATCTGCCGCCACGCCATGGCCCGTGGAAACCCGCGAGCGCAAGTCGACATAGACATCCGATTGCCGTGTCAACAGCACTTCAGCGCCTGCAGATCGCAAGTGGTGAGACAAGATTTCCGAGGTTTTCAACGTCAAGTCTTTCTCTTTTGTTTCGCGAACTCCGACCGTTCCGCCGTCATTGCCGCCATGCCCGGGATCGAGCACGATCGTCAAACCGTTGAGCGTGCCTTTTTTGCGTGCCTGAGGTTCAGGGGCCTCCGCTGATTCGACTTTCATTTCGCCGTTCGTTACGACCCAGTCTGCGACAAAGGCATTTTGGCCATCCGGCAATAAAACCTGGTACCAATCGCCTTGCTTATCGACAACCGCGAATTCTTGGCCGGCATCAGCGCGGCTTGCGACGGCTGAAGCAGTGGACGGGCCCGTGCGCAAATTCGTTCCATCTGTCAAGATGGTGATGTTTTCGGCTTTCGGGCTTGCCGCTTTTTGAACCGGTTTATCAGACAAGTGGCCATGGAATGCATAGACCCAGCCGCTATCTTTTTCAGAAATTTGGATCTCGACCCAATTTCCTTCAATCGAACGGACCGGGAAAACTTCGCCCTTTTTTACGGTTTTCTGGATAGAAGAACTTAAATCCGGCTGATTCCTTACATTCAAGGCATCCACTGCGATTTCGAACGAAGAGACATCGCTTTTAGCAGGGGCGGGTTTTTCCTGGTTTTGGCCCGCAGTGCTTATGTATTGTTTGGAAACGAATCCTTTGACGCCCCGGAAATCGATTTCAAGCCAATTTCCTGCATCATTGACGATGAGGGCTTGGTCGCCGGCGCTCATCTGCGCCAGCACGGAAGAGGAAATATCCGCTTGAGCACGGATGTTCAAGTGGTCAACAGCAGCGACTGCTGTTTGCCCGGAAGCTTTGTTTGTTTCGTTGCTGCTGGTTTTTCGGGCCAGCCAAGAAGCGATCCAGCCGGAACCGCTGCCTGTGCTGATTTCCAGCCAATCACCGTTTTCAGAAACGATTGTGACTTTCTCCCCTTTTTCAAGCGCTCCGGAAACGCTATAGGAAAGGCCTGGACCGCTGCGGATGTTAACTGTCGATCCGGTAATTTCCGCTTCGCCGCCAACCGCCAATGCGGGGTTTGCCGAAAGCGGAGGAATTGTGCCGGCAATCATTAAAAAAAGTAGAATAAGACCAATTAACCATTTTGCGTTCATTCTGCACCACCTTTATAATCTATCTCTCTGTATTATGAAAAAAAAACGGCCGTTTGTCAAAAAAGGTTGACAAGATTTGTGGGAGTCCTTAAGATTAACTTTATTATCCTTATATATTAGCTGTTGACGAAGAAAGTAATTGCATGATCGACTGAAAAGAGAGGGGAAGTCCTAGGCTGTAAACTTTCCTGCAGGGATCTGCGACGAAAAACACTTAAGAGGCTCCTTTCTGAACGGCGCAACTGGCGTTTATTAGGAAAAGACGGAACCGGCCGTTACCCGGAATGAGAGGATGCTGGCATTATTTACATGGCATCAACTAGGGTGGAACCGCGGAAGCTTATCAAAAGCTCTCGTCCCTTGCGAAAGCAAGGGGCGGGGGCTTTTTTGTATGAAAAAAAAAGGAGTGGAAAAAATGGGCAAGAATATCCAAGCGCCGCGCGGCACATACGACGTGCTGCCGGACCAATCCGCCAAATGGCAGGAAGTTGAACAGAAAATTATTGAGTTATGCCGCCTATATCAATACAAGGAAATCCGGACGCCGATTTTTGAGCACACGGAATTATTCCAACGCGGCGTCGGCGACACGACCGATATCGTCACCAAAGAAATGTATACATTCAAGGACCGCGGCGATCGCAGTTTGACGCTGCGCCCCGAAGGCACCGCTTCAGTCGTGCGGTCATTCGTGGAAAATAAATTATTCGGTTTGCCGGACCAGCCGGTGAAATTATTTTATACGGGCCCGATGTTCCGCTATGAGCGCCCACAAGCCGGTCGTATGCGCCAGTTCGTGCAGTTCGGCGTGGAAGCGATCGGTTCGAAAGACCCGGCAATTGACGCGGAAGTGATTTCACTCGCAATGGAAACTTACCGTGCTGTCGGCTTGAAAAGCCTGCGCCTCGTCATCAACTCGCTGGGCGACACGGAAAGCCGTTTAACACATAAAGAAGCGCTGGTGGCGCATTTCGCACCGCACATTTCTGAGTTCTGCCCGGACTGCCAAGCGCGTTTGGACAAAAATCCGCTGCGCATTCTGGACTGTAAAGTCGACCGCAACAATCCTTTGATGGCCACTGCGCCTTCATTGGCAAATTATTTGAACGAAGAATCGCGCCAGTATTTCGATGAAGTGAAAGGCTATCTTGAAGAACTCGATATCCCTTATGTCGTCGATCCGAATCTTGTACGCGGACTGGATTATTACAACCACACCGCGTTCGAGATCATGAGCGACGCGGAAGGCTTCGGTGCCATCACGACGCTAGCGGGCGGCGGGCGCTATAACGGACTTGTCGAAGACCTCGGCGGGCCGGAAGCACCGGGCATCGGTTTTGCGATGAGCATCGAGCGGCTGTTATTGGCACTCGAAATGGAAAACGTGGAAATCGGGTTATCGGACACGTTGGACGTCTACGTGATCGCGATGGACGAAACGGCGAAGAAAAAAGCATTCAGCGTCGTGAAAGACTTGCGTGTGAATAAATTATCGGCAGATATGGATTATACAGCGCGCAAGCTGAAAGCGCAGATGAAATCGGCTGACCGCAAAAAAGCAGGATTTGTTGTTGTCATCGGTGAAACGGAAATGGCAAGCGGCAAAGCAAACGTCAAGGAGATGGCAACAGGCGAGCAGCACGAGGTTTTATTCGCTGACATTGCCAGCACGGTATTGAAAAAGAAATCATTGGAGGAATAGATATGTCGAGAACACATTATTGTGGAGAAGTCAGTGAAGCCGCCATCGGGCAGCGTGTATCATTAAAAGGTTGGGTGCAGAAGCGCCGTGATTTAGGCGGCTTGATCTTTGTTGACATGCGTGACCGCAGCGGCATCGTGCAAGCAGTATTCAATCCGGAAATTTCAGCGCCAGCAACAGAAATCGGCGAGACGCTGCGCAACGAATTCGTTATTCATATTGAAGGGCTTGTTGTAGCACGTGCGGATGGCCAAGTTAATGCGGCGATGAAGACCGGCAAAATCGAAGTACAAGTGGACCACGCAACAATCATCAACGCGGCGAAAAACCCGCCGTTCGCAATTGACGACCAAACGGAAGTCAGCGAAGATTTGCGCTTGAAATACCGTTACCTGGACCTGCGCCGGCCGGCGATGTACGAAACGTTCAAAATGCGTTCAGACATCACAAAATCGATCCGCCGTTTCTTGGACAATGAAGGTTTCCTGGAAGTGGAAACACCGATTTTGACGAAATCGACTCCAGAAGGCGCACGCGATTATTTGGTGCCAAGCCGAGTCCACGAAGGCGAATTCTACGCGCTTCCGCAATCGCCGCAATTGTTCAAGCAAATGCTGATGGTCTCTGGATTTGACAAGTATTACCAAATTGCACGTTGTTTCCGTGATGAAGATTTGCGCGCTGACCGCCAGCCTGAATTCACGCAAATCGACATGGAAATGAGTTTCAAGACGATGGAAGAAATCATCGAAATGAACGAGCGGTTGATGGGCATCATGATGAAAGACGTCAAAGGTGTCGACATCGATGCACAATTCCAGCGCATGAGCTATACCGAAGCGATGGACCGTTATGGTTCGGATAAGCCAGACGTACGCTTCGGCCTAGAACTTGTGAATGTTTCGGACCTGGTAAAAGATTCATCATTCAAAGTATTCTCTGGCGCCATCGAAAACGGCGGCCAGGTGAAATTGATCAATGTCAAAGGTAGCGCGGCAAACTACTCGCGCAAAGACATTGACGCTCTTGGCGAATTCGCTGCACGCTACGGCGCGAAAGGCCTTGCTTGGCTGAAAGTTGAAGCGGACGGCGTTAAAGGGCCGATCGCGAAATTCTTCGAAGGCGAAGCAGCTACAGCATTGACCCTGCGCGCTGATGCAGAAGCCGGCGATCTTTTATTATTCGTAGCGGATTCTGCTTCGGTTGTTGCAGACGCATTAGGTGCGCTGCGCATGAAGTTCGGCAAAGAGTTGAATTTAATCGACAACTCGGTTTATAAATTCCTATGGATCACGGACTGGCCGTTATTCGAATACGATGAAAAAGACGGCCGCTACTACGCAGCCCACCATCCGTTCACAATGCCGTTCGAAGAAGACATCGACAAATTGGATACAGAGCCGCAGAACGTCCGCGCGCAGGCCTATGACCTTGTGTTGAACGGCTATGAACTAGGCGGAGGCTCGCTGCGCATTTACCGCCGCGACATCCAGGAAAAAATGTTCAAGACGCTCGGCTTTTCCGACGAAGAAGCGCGCGAGCAATTCGGCTTCCTGATGGATGCATTCGAATACGGCACGCCTCCGCACGGAGGGATCGCTTTCGGCTTGGACCGCTTGGTAATGCTTCTTGCTGGCCGCACAAACTTGCGCGACACGATCGCATTTCCGAAGACGGCGAGCGCCAGCGACTTGCTGACAAGCGCACCGAGCCCGGTATCAAATGCACAGCTTGATGAATTAAGCCTATCTCTGAATGTTCAGAATACTGAAAAATAACCAGTATAAATTAGTTGTCGAATCAAAAAAGGTGTGCTAACATACAAGTAGTAGAGAATCCTGATGTGTTCGTTACGAGCAATTCAGTTTTGACCCAACATTTTGTCGTCGGGAGACCAGATTTCATCATGGCTAACATGCCCTAACCGGAAGTTATAAGTGATGACGAGGTCACCCACCTGCTTGAAGCGGGTTCAAAAACGATGCGCACCAAAACGGACGGCACGATTGGGATTCTCCGTTATTTCAAATTTTCGCCTCCCGGCAATTTGTCGGGGGGTTTTTATTTGTGTATAATCCCTAGTAGGTTAATCTGCATTATTATTTTATTTTGAAGGGTAGGCAAATCATGTTACATCAATTTTCCAGAAACGAATTAGCAATCGGCACAGAAGGCATGGATATGTTGAGAAACTCCACAGTCGCGATTCTTGGCATCGGCGGAGTGGGTTCATTTGCAGCAGAAGCATGCGCACGCAGCGGTGTCGGCCGGATCATCTTGGTCGATAAGGATAACGTCGACATCACGAACATCAATCGCCAGCTAGTTGCGAATTTATCAACGGTCGGCCAGTCGAAAGCTGGCGTCATGCAAAAGCGCATCGAAGACATCAACGCAGACTGTGAAGTCATTTCGCTGCACATGTTTTATACAGAAGAAACGTTCGAGGAGTTTTTCAGCTACCAGCCGGATTACGTCATCGATGCATCCGATACAATGATTTACAAAGTCCATTTGATCCAGGAATGCGTCAAGCGCGGAATCCGAATCATTTCAAGCATGGGTGCGGCGAATAAAACCGACCCGACGCGCTTCCGCATTGTGGACATCTCAAAAACGCATACCGATCCGTTGGCGAAAATCATCCGCAAGAAATTGCGCGCATCGGGCATCTATAAAGGTGTTCCTGTCGTATTCTCAGACGAAAGCCCGATCATCGTCCGCGAAGATGTTGTCGGGAAAGTAGGCAAACCCGAAGCGGAAATCCGCAAAGCCCAGATGCCGCCAAGTTCAAACGCCTTCACGCCTTCAGCGGTCGGCTTGATCTGCGCGAGCTGGGTTGTCAACGACATCACCAAATCGATTCCGATCAACCGCGTACGAAATAATTAATAGGGAGCCGGCTCGCACGATGAGCCGGCTTTTATATTTGAAAACGGCTGAGCGCGCGTAAAAGTTTCTGGACGCGCATAAACTTCAAAATCACCAAAACAAAAGCCATTTCCGCATGCGGAAATGGCTCAAACAATCTATTTTTTTCGGAACGATTTCAGTTTATCGTAGATGCCGGCGAATTTCTTCTCGGAACCGGCAATAATCGGTTTGTAGAATTCGGCGTTTTTAACTTCTTTCGGCAAATAATCCTGATCGGCCCAGCCGCCGAATGTGCCGAGTGGCGTATCGTGCGGATACTTATAGCCGCCGTGGCCGAGTTCGGCGCTGCCGGCGTAATGCGTGTCGCGCAGGTGCATCGGGATGTCGCCGACTTCGCCTTTATTGATCGAAGCAATTGCGGCGTCAATCGCTTTGTAAGCGGAATTCGATTTCTCGGACAAACACATTTCAGCAACTGCCTGAGCGAGCGGGATGCGGGCTTCCGGCAATCCGAGGCGGTCCGCAGCCTGGCAAGCGGCGAGTACGTGCGCGCCGACTTCCGGGCTCGCAAGTCCGATGTCTTCATAAGCCATGACGAGCAAGCGGCGCGTCACCGCTGTCAAGTCACCGTTTTCGAGCAGATGCGCCAAATAATACATGGCGGCATTGACGTCGCTGCCGCGCACGGATTTTTGCAGCGCGGACAATAAATTAAAATAATGGGAGCCCTTTTTGTCGCCGAAGACGCCGACGCGTTTTATCATTTGTTCGACCATTTGGTCTTCGACAATGTATTTGCCGTCGAGTTCGTCTGATGCGACGACAATCGATTCGAGCATCGTCAGCGCTTTCCGCGCGTCGCCGTTTGTGCCGTCGGCGATTCGATTGACTTGCGTTTCGGAAATTTCGATTTCGTAATTGCCGAGGCCGCGCTTCGGCTCGGCCAACGCCGAGTTCAGCAGTTGGACGATGTCGGCGTGCGTCAGCCGTTTGAGCTGTTTGATTTCGCCGCAGCGTGAGCGGATCGCCGGATTGACGTCGTGGAACGGGTTTTCCGTCGTCGCGCCGATCAATACGATGGCGCCGCTTTCGACATGCGGCAGCAGGGCATCTTGCTGGAGTTTATTGAAACGGTGGATTTCGTCCAAAAACAGCAGCACTTTGCCGGTGATGCGCGCTTCAGCGACGACTTCCTCGACATCTTTTTTACCGGACGTCGTCGCGTTCAACGCGATGAACGGCAGTTCTGAGGTGCCGGCGATAGCGTGGGCAATCGATGTCTTGCCGATTCCCGGCTCACCGTAAAGGAGCATCGACGGCACGTGGCCGTTGTGGATCATTTTATATAAAGCCGTATGCGGTCCGATGACGTCTTTCTGGCCGATCACTTCGTCGATCGTACGAGGACGCATGCGGAACGCCAATGGTTCATTTTGCAAAAGTAAAACCCCTTCCGTACATTCGTTCCGCTTTCAGTATATCGCGGCGCGAAATAAATGTCATTGCAAGTCCATTGCGCAGAGATATGCTATACTTTTAGGAAGAATAATTGGAAACTAACTTCGAGGTGTAACGATGAAAATATCGACTAAAGGCCGCTACGGCTTAACTATTATGATCGCATTGGCAAAACATTACGGCGAAGGCCCGATGCCGCTGCGTAAAATCGCTGCGGATTATAATTTGTCCGAAGCTTATTTAGAGCAGCTGGTCGGCCCGCTCCGCAACTCCGGACTGGTGAAAAGTGTACGCGGCGCTTACGGCGGCTATATGCTGACGCGCAGCCCGAAAGACATTTCAGCAGGGGACGTCATCCGCGTACTCGAGGGGCCAATCCAGCCGGTTGAAGGCATTGAAGACGAAGACCAGCCGCAGCGCGAATTGTGGGTACGCATCCGCGACGCCGTGAAAAATGTCTTGGATACAACGTCGATCGATGATTTGGCGAACCAGCAAGAAACTGAAAACGATAATTATATGTTCTATATATAAGGAGTTAATCAATCATGAATCGAATTTACTTAGACCATGCGGCCACTTCTCCGATGCATCCGGAAGTGGCTGAAACATTTTCACTGGCGCTCAGCACTGTCTACGGCAATCCTTCAAGCATGCACGGCACGGGGCGCATCGCGCGCAAAGCGCTTGATGATGCACGCCGTGTTTTCGCGCGGAGCATCAATGCAAACGATCCGGAAATCATTTTCACGAGCGGTGGGACGGAAGCCGATAACTTGGCGATTTTCGGCACTGCCGCGAAAAAGCCGGGCGGCCATATCATCACGTCGGCTGTAGAACACCACGCCGTTTTGCATGCTTGCGAGAAACTTGAGCGGGATGGCTATAGCGTGACTTATCTGCCAGTTGATGAAAACGGGCTTGTGCGAGCAGAAGACGTGAAAAATGCGTTGCGCAGCGATACAATCTTAGTGACCATCATGCTCGGCAACAATGAAGTCGGGACGGTCCAGCCGATCGAAGAAATCGGTATGCTGCTCCAAGGCACGGACGCAGTGTTCCATACAGACGCCGTCCAGGCTTATGGTGTCATGCCGATCGATGTGGAAAAGCTCCATGTCGATTTGCTGTCAGTATCGGCGCATAAACTGAACGGCCCGAAAGGCATCGGCTTCCTGTACCAGCGCAAAGGCGTCGCTTTGGCTCCGCTTTTTTACGGCGGTGAACAAGAACGCAAGCGCCGTGCGGGAACCGAAAACGTTCCAGCGATCTCGGCATTCGCTAAAGCGGTGGAACTCGCGCTAGCAACTATGCCTGAAAAAACGGCGCTTTATTTGACGTTTAAAGACAGGTTTAAAAACGTCTTAACGGACGAAGGCATCCCTTTCAAGGAAAACGGGGCCCACAGCCTGCCGCATATCCTGAACCTCAGCATTCCGGGAGTCGACATCGAGTCATTCCTGGTCAACCTCGACATTGCCGGCATTTCGGCCTCGAGCGGTTCAGCTTGCACAGCGGGTTCGATGGATCCGTCCCATGTTCTGGTTGCCATGTACGGCGGACAGGCGGACGAGCTCCGCAATTCCATCCGCTTCAGCTTCGGGCTTGGCTTGGACGTTGAACAAGTGCAGGAAGCTGCACTGAAAACAGCACAAATCTGCAAGCGTTTAGCGCTTAAATGAAAAGGTGAGATATTATGACTGCAAAAGCAATTCAAGATACACGCGTTGTCGTCGGCATGTCCGGAGGGGTCGACTCTTCGGTTGCCGCTTATTTATTGAAAGAACAGGGCTATGATGTCATCGGCATCTTCATGAAAAACTGGGACGACACCAATGAATTCGGCGTCTGCACCGCGACGGAAGATTACGAAGACGTCATCCGCGTCTGCAACCAAATCGGCATTCCGTATTACGCCGTCAATTTCGAAAAGCAGTATTGGGACAAAGTGTTCACGTACTTCCTCGAAGAATACAAAGCAGGGCGTACGCCGAACCCGGACGTCATGTGCAATAAAGAAATCAAATTCAAAGCGTTTTTGGAGCATGCGTTAAGCCTCGGCGCCGATTATTTGGCGACCGGCCATTACGCGCAAGTCGAGCACGCAGAAAACGGCGAAACGAAAATGCTGCGCGGCCAGGACAACAACAAAGACCAAACGTATTTCCTTAATCAGTTGAACCAGGAGCAATTGTCGAAAGTCATGTTCCCAATCGGCCATATGGAGAAAAAGAAAGTGCGTGAAATCGCATTGGAAGCGGAACTTGCAACGGCAACAAAAAAAGATTCGACCGGAATCTGCTTTATCGGCGAACGCAATTTCAAGGAATTCCTCGGCCAATATCTGCCGGCGCAACCAGGCGAGATGGTGACGATGGAAGGCAAGAAAATGGGCTCGCATGACGGTTTGATGTATTACACTATCGGCCAGCGCCAAGGACTCGGCATCGGCGGAGCGGGCGATCCGTGGTTCGTCATCGGCAAAGACCTTGAGAAGAACATCTTGTTCGTCGGGCAGAATATCCACCACGAAGCCCTGTTCTCAGACAGCTTGAGCGCCGTGAACTTAAGCTTTACATCGGATACAGCGCCTCAAGGCCTGTTCACGTGCACAGCGAAATTCCGCTACCGCCAAGCCGATGTAGGCGTTACCGTGGAAATGAAAGGCACTGAAGCGCTTGTGACATTCGATGAGCCGGTACGGGCAATCACGCCTGGGCAAGCAGTCGTTTTCTATGATGGCGACGAATGCCTTGGCGGCGGGACGATCGACCGCGTTTTCAAAAACGGCGCGCGATTGGAGTATGTAGGCTAATGGGACAATCAGCGATGAATTATAATGAAATCGGCATCCAAGCGCTGCAAGCAGGCGACACGGAAGCCGCAATCCAAGCATTTACGCAAGCAATTGAAGAACAGCCGGAAAATCCGCTCGGCTATATCAATTTCGGCCACGTGCTGACATCGATGGACGATGTCGAGCGGGCAGAACGCTTTTTCCAAAAAGCGCTGACGCTTGATGAAACATCCGCGACGGCTTATTACGGCCTTGCGAACTTGTATTTCAATGCGGAGCGCTTTGATGAAGCGTTGAAGCTTTATGAAAAAGCATTACATTACGGACTTGAAGGCTCGGATGCGCTTTTCATGATCGGCAAATGCTTCGAAAAAATGGACCAGCCGAAATTGGCGCTGCCTTACCTTCAACGGGCAGTGGAACTTGACGGTACCGACGTGCAAGCGCGCCTTAGCTACGGCATTGTCCTGGCCTCGATGGAATTGTTCACATTGGCAGAACCGCAATTTTTGGAAGTGCTGGCGCTCGACGCCAATCACGCCGATGCGCATTACAACCTGGGCGTGCTGTATGCCGTGTCGACAGATCGTGTTGAAGACGCAATGCATCATTTGAAGCAGGCTTACACGCTCGACGACCGCAACGAAATGGCGCGCTACGCGTATGACATGATCGCAGCAGAGCGGCAATAAAACATAAAAACAACATTAACCATTGTGAAAGGAGACGGCGACGATGACTGGACAAATTGATTTATTCCAAGAAGAAACGTACTTTGTGCTGGGCAGGCCAGTCGTCTCGATTTTTCACAATCCCCAAAACTTATTCTCCATCGCGAAAGTGAAAATCCAGGAAACCAATACCTCGTACCAGGAAAAAGAAATCATCGTCTCGGGCTATTTCCCGAAATTGTCGCTTGAGGAGTCCTACCGCTTTACGGGTGCTGTGAAAAACCATCCGCGCTACGGCGTCCAATTCCAGGTGGAAACCTTCACGAAAGAAGTGCCGGAAACAGAGCAGGGGATTGTGCATTATTTATCGAGCGATATGTTCAATGGCATCGGCCGCAAAACAGCGGAGACGATCGTCAAAAAATTGGGCAAAGACGCCATTAAGAAAATTCTTGAAGATCCGGAAGCGCTCGATGCGGTACCGCGGCTTTCTGATGAAAAAAAAGATACGATCCGTTCGACGCTGCAGCTGAATCTGGGGTTGGAGCGCGTCATGATCCAGCTCAACGACTGGGGCTTCGGCCCGCAGATTGGCATGCGCGTCTACCAGACCTATCGCGAAGATACGATCGACATTTTGACGAAAAATCCGTTTATTTTGATTGAAGAAATCGAAGGGATCGGTTTCCACCGCGCGGATGAACTCGGTGCGAAGCTCGGTATCACCGGCAGCCATCCGGACCGCATCAAGGCGTCGATTCTGCATCTGCTGAACCAGGCGTCGCTGTCGGAAGGCCATGTCTACGTCGATGCGAAAATGCTCATCCCGCAAGTCAAAGAAATGCTGGAAGCGAGCCAACGGGAAGACATTCCAATCGATGCGATTTCCAAAGCGATGATTGAAATGAATGAAGAAGGCAAAGTGTCGGGAGAAGAAACCCGGCTTTATTTGCCGTCGCTGTATTATTCGGAAGTCGGCATTGCGACAAAGCTTGAAACGATGCTAGCGTCGCAGGCGAACCGCGACCGCTTCCCTGCGTCGGAAGTGCGGAAAGCGCTCGGCGAAGCGGAAGAGCGGCTCGGCGTCAACTACGCGGAAACCCAAGTGGAAGCGATTGACTCGAGCATTAATTCCTCTGTCATGATTTTGACTGGCGGACCAGGTACCGGTAAGACGACTGTCGTGCGCGGCCTTGTTGAAGTTTATGCTGAGCTACACGGTTTGTCGCTCGACCCGAAAGAATATGCCAAGAAAAAAGAGCCGTTCCCGATCATTCTTGCAGCACCTACGGGACGTGCCGCGAAGCGCCTGAGCGAGTCGACGGGGCTTCCAGCCATGACGATCCACCGTTTGCTCGGCTTTAACGGACAGGAAAAAGACGAAGAAACCGAAAAAGAGATCGAAGGCCGCCTGATCATCATTGATGAAATGTCGATGGTCGACACGTGGCTCGCGCATCAATTGCTGAAAGCGGTGCCGGAAGATGCCCAGCTTATTTTCGTGGGCGACCAGGACCAGCTGCCACCGGTCGGGCCTGGCCAAGTGCTCCGAGATCTGCTTGAGTCGAAGCGCATTCCGACGGTCGAGCTGACCGACATCTACCGCCAGTCTTCTGGCTCCTCGATCATCGAACTCGCGCATCAAATGAAAAACGGGCAGCTGCCCGCTGATATCACCGCAAAAACGGCAGATCGTTCGTTCATCAAAGCGGGCCCAGACCAAATTGCATCGGTCGTGGAGAAAGTCGTCAAAAGTGCTCTGGCGAAAGGGCATTCGATCAAAGATGTTCAAGTGCTCGCCCCGATGTATAAAGGGCCTGCAGGCATTGACGCGCTGAACCGCATGATCCAGGAAATGGTCAATCCGAACGCCGACGGCAAACGCAAAGAATTGGTGTTCGGTGACATCACGTACCGCATCGGTGACAAGATTCTTCAGCTCGTCAACCAGCCGGAAAGCAATGTCTTCAACGGCGATATGGGCGAAGTCGTGGCAATCCTAAAAGCAAAAGAAACGGTCGAGAAGCAGGACATGCTCGTCGCGTCATTCGACGGCATCGAAGTGACTTACGAGCGCAGCGACCTCAACCAGCTGACGCTGGCGTATTGCTGCTCGATCCACAAATCGCAGGGATCGGAGTTTCCGACGGTCATCATGCCGATCGTCCGCGGCTATATGAAAATGCTGCGCCGGAATTTACTGTATACGGGCATCACCCGCAGCAAGGATTTCTTGATCTTGTGCGGCGATCCGCAGGTGTTCCGCTACGGAGTCGAGCGCACTGACGATACGCAGCGCATGACGACGCTGAAAAGCCGTCTGCAGCTATCGGAAGCGCCGCCTGCACCTAAAGTGGTTGAAGGGGCGCCAGAAGAAGCTGCAGCGGAGAAATCGGCTGTGCCAGTAGGTGCCGCGCCAACCCAATCGGGTCCAGCAAGCTTGACGGCGGAAAACGCCCACGCCATTCATCCGCTCATCGGCATGGAAGGCATCAAGCCCGCAAATTTTATTGAAGCTTAAAAGCATCCCATTGCGGATGCTTTTTTTCGTCTGGAAGCGTATTTATTCCGAAACGGAGCGTATTCGGGATTTTATAGAGCGTATTTCTACCGCAATGGAGCGTATTCGAGCGGCAACCGGGCGTATTTCAATAATTGAAGGAATAAACGCACCCTCCGCGCAAGAAAAAGCACGGCTATTGACATAGCGGAATCTTTTTCTATATAATTCAGGATATACATTTATACACAAACACCCAGATGGAGAAAGTACAGAATTGCGCGCGTTCAGAAAGAGGTTCCCCGGCTGAAAGGACCTTCGCCCCGCTGTTTTGGAAAGCTACTCCGGAGTGCAGCTAATCCCTGCCGTCACAGCCGCGTTAAGGCATAATGAGAGACACGGAGTTTTTTTGTCCGTGTAATTAGGGTGGTACCGCGAAATAAAGCCTTCGTCCCTTGCGCCAGCGCAAGGGATGGGGGCTTTTTAATATGGCTAGGAGGAGAAAATATGAAAAACATGAAAGCTGCAGACATCAGAAGATTGTATATCGAATTCTTTAAAGAAAAAGGCCACGACCAAGAGCCGAGCGCTCCGCTTGTGCCGTTCGAAGATCCTTCACTGTTATGGATCAACAGCGGAGTAGCAACGCTGAAGAAATATTTTGACGGACGGGTGATTCCGGCTAATCCGCGCATCGTCAACGCACAGAAATCGATCCGCACGAACGATATTGAAAACGTCGGTAAAACGGCGCGCCACCATACGTTTTTCGAAATGCTCGGCAACTTTTCAATCGGCGAATATTTCAAAACAGAAGCCATTCATTGGGCGTGGGAATTCCTGGTCGATCCAAAATGGATGGGCTTCGATCCGGAATTGCTGTCGGTGACGATTCATCCGGAAGATGAAGAAGCTTATAGCATCTGGCTCAATGAAGTCGGCGTGCCGGCTGAACGCATCATCCGCCTCGAAGGCAACTTTTGGGACATTGGCGAAGGCCCAAGCGGACCGAACTCGGAAATTTTCTATGACCGCGGCGAATCATACGGCAGCGATCCAAGCGATCCTGAGATGTATCCGGGCGGCGAAAACGATCGCTATTTGGAAGTTTGGAACTTGGTGTTCTCGCAGTTCAACCACAATCCGGACAATACGTATACGCCATTGCCGAAGCAGAACATCGATACAGGCATGGGCTTAGAGCGTATGGCTTCTGTCGTGCAAAACGTGCCGACGAACTACGATACGGATCTTTTCGTGCCGATCATCCAGAAAACTGAAGAGATTTCCGGCGTGCGCTACGGCACAGACGTCGAAACCGATATGGCGTTCAAAGTCATCGCTGACCATGTCCGCACTGTAGCATTTGCAATCGGCGATGGCGCATTGCCATCAAACGAAGGCCGCGGCTATGTCCTGCGCAGGCTGTTGCGCCGCGCTGTCCGCTATGCGAAAAAGCTGGGCATCGAAAAACCGTTCATGTTTGAGTTGGTCCCTGTCGTCGGCGCAATCATGAAGGATTTCTATCCGGAAGTAACCGACAAGCAGGATTTCATTATCCGCGTAATGAAGCTGGAAGAAGAACGTTTCCATGAAACACTTCACGATGGTTTGGCGATCTTGTCAGAAGTTGCAGCTCGACAAAAAGCTGCCGGGCGCAGCGAAATTCCGGGAGAAGATGCTTTCCGTCTTTACGATACGTACGGTTTCCCGGTTGAATTGACTGAGGAATACGCAGAAGAAGAAGGCATGGCAATCGACCACGCCGGATTTGAAACGGCGATGAATGCGCAGCGCGACCGTGCACGCAAAGCACGCCAAAGCGTCAATTCGATGCAGACGCAATCGGAAGTCTTAGGCAATATCAAAGTGGCCAGCGAATTTATCGGCTATGACCGTACGCTTGCAGAAGCGTCTGTGCTCGTCATCGTTAAAGACGGTGATGTGGTAGAAAGTGCTCAAGAAGGCGACGAAGTGCAAGTCATTCTCGACAAAACGCCATTCTACGCGGAAAGCGGCGGGCAGATTGCCGACCGCGGAACGCTTGGCAACGATCTGGTGCAGGCGACTGTGCTGGACGTTAAAAAAGCGCCGAATGGCCAGAACCTCCACTCTGTCCGGATCGATTCTGGCGAATTGACGGCTGGTTCAGTGGCAGCGGAAGTGGAATCTTCCCAGCGCCGCCACACGGTGAAAAACCACACAGCAACGCATTTATTGCACCAAGCGCTGAAAGATGTTCTGGGTACGCACGTTAATCAGGCAGGATCTTACGTAGGGCCAGACCGCCTGCGTTTCGACTTCTCGCATTTTGGAGGCGTCACCAAAGAGGAAATCACGCACATCGAACAAATCGTCAATGAAAAAATCTGGAACGGCATCGCAGTCGATACCGGCTTCCATGATTTGCAGGAAGCGAAAAAAATGGGTGCGATGGCTTTATTCGGTGAAAAATACGGCGATATTGTCCGTGTTGTGGAAATCGGCAATTTCTCGAAAGAGCTTTGCGGCGGCGTCCATGTTATGAATACAGCGGAAATCGGCTTGTTCAAAATCGTTTCGGAAAGCGGCATCGGTGCTGGCGTACGCCGGATCGAAGCGGTTACCGGAAAAGGCGCTTACGAAAACTTGCGGGAAACGGAACAAATTTTGGAAGAAGCCGCTTCGCTTTTGAAGTCTTCACCGAAAGACATGGTCCAGAAAGTTCAATCGTTCCAGCAGGAAATGAAATCATTGCAGCGCCAAAACGAATCGCTGATGGCGAAAATCTCCAATGCACAGTCGTCTGAAATTTTGACTGCGGCTCGTCAGATCAATGACATCACTGTCTTGTCAGCGAAAGTCGAAGCAAAAGACAATAATCAGCTGCGCCAGATGATGGACGATTTGAAACAGAAATTCGACAAAGCGGTAATCGTTCTAGGCGCTGTCGACGGCGACAAAGTCATGCTGATCGCAGGTGTTACAAAAGATTTGGCAGGCGGGAACTATCATGCCGGCCAAATCGTCAAACATGTAGCTGAGCAATGCGGAGGCAAAGGCGGCGGCCGCCCTGATATGGCGATGGCAGGCGCTAAAAATCCTGAAAAATTGGAAGCGGCTCTGGAATCTGTCTACGAACAGCTCAAATAGGTTTTATAAATGCCGGTTATCGTTTATAATGTAAGTCAGGCAGCGAGAGTCAAATTCTCCTATCTAAATCCGAAACGAGGTGCTTGTCGTGAGTTCATTTGATCAAACAATGAAATTCAATCCGTCTGATGAGTCGATGGAGCAGGAAGTGAAGCAAGTCATGCTTCAAGTCCATACGGCACTTGAAGAAAAAGGTTATAACCCGATCAATCAGATTGTCGGATATTTACTGTCAGGTGATCCGGCTTATATTCCTCGCCATCAGGATGCACGCAATATGATTCGCAAACTTGAGCGGGATGAAATCCTGGAAGAGCTTGTGAAATTCTATATCAAAAAGAATAACGGGGAACAAGAATGAGAATAATGGGACTGGATGTCGGTTCGAAAACAATCGGCGTCGCCATCAGTGATGCGTTGGGCTGGACTGCCCAGGGCATTGAGACCGTCAAGATCAACGAGGCGGCCGGTGAGTTCGGCATGGCGCGCCTGGGTGAATTGATCAAACAATTCGAAGTTACCCAAGTTGTCGTCGGATTTCCGAAAAACATGAACAATTCAATCGGTCCACGTGCGGAAGCATCGCAAAAATTTGCAGCTTTGCTCGAAGAAGTATATGCTATACCGGTGGTACTATGGGATGAGCGGCTAACGACAATGGCTGCAGAGAAGATGTTGATCTCTGCGGATGTAAGCCGCAAAAACCGCAAGAAAGTGATCGACAAGATGGCCGCAGTGATGATTCTGCAAGGCTACCTTGATTTTAAAAAATTATGAGGTGACGCAAATGGAACATGGACAAGAGCACATTACAGTCGTTGATGAAAACGGCGACGAACAATTATTTGAAATTTTATTCACATTTGAAAGTGAAGAATTCGGAAAATCATACGTATTGTATTTCCCAGTAGGCGCTGAGGAAGATGACGAAGGCGAAATCGAAATCCAAGCATCTTCATTCACTGAAAACACTGATGTAGACGGTAAAATCGCAGGCGGAGAACTTCGCCCGGTTGAAACGGATGCAGAGTGGGATATGATCGAAGAAATGCTGAACACGTTCCTTGACGAAGAAGAAGAGAACGAAGAACAGTAATCTTAAAAGGAGAAGGACGGAATTGCTTGTTGATTCCGTCTTTTTCTTTTGTCAGGAATTAGGTATACTGGAAAAGGAAAAAGCTAAGGGGGGGAACCCGTGGACAAAGGGTCAAAAAAAGAGATCATGTTTGAACGGATGAAAGAAAAAAAGAAAGAAGGAAAAACCGTGAGGCGCATAGTGGCAATCATCACTCTTGTTGTGCTCTTGATCGTCGGCATCGTCGGCTTCCAGACATACAACTTCGTGAGCGGAGCATTAAAGCCGGTTGATCCGGATTCTGAAAAAGTGGTGGAAATAGAAGTGCCGATCGGTTCAAACCTCGACAGCATCGCTGAACTTCTTGAGAAAAACGGCATCGTCAAAGATGCGCGCGTCTATAAATATTACGTCAAATTCAATAACGAATCGGAATTTCAGGCAGGCACGTACGGTTTGCTGCCGTCGATGACGCTCGATGAAATCACGCAAAGCTTGAAGACGGGGAAAGTCTACCGCGAGCCACTATTCGCAATTACAATTCCTGAAGGGCTGACGCTTGAGCAAATTGCCGAGAATGTCATCGCCAAGAAAACCGATTTCACTGCGGAACAATTTATGGAAAAAATCACGGATGAAGCTTACGTCGACGAGCTAATGGTGAAATACCCAACTTTGTTGACGGACGAAATCAAAAATGAAAATGTCCGCTACGATTTGGAAGGCTATCTTTATCCGGCCACTTATCCGTTTTATGAAGAAGATCCGTCGCTGACACTGATTATCGAACAAATGCTCAATGCGACGCAAGCAAACGTGGTACAATTCGAAGCTATCATGCAGGAGAAGAAAATGACGCCGCATACGCTGCTGACATTCGCCTCGCTGCTTGAGGAAGAAGCGACGTCGCAGAGTGACCGTCAGGCGATTGCCAGTGTGTTCTTTAACCGCATCAATGAAGACATGCCGCTGCAAACGGATCCGACCGTCATTTATGCGATGGGCGAGCATAAAGAGCGTCTATTCAATAAAGACTACGAATTCGAACATCCGTACAGCACTTACACGAACAAAGGGCTGCCGCCGGGGCCAATCGCTTCAGCAGGGATCGAATCGATCCAAGCCGTGCTGGATCCAGCAGATACGAAATATTTCTATTTCCTTGCGGATTCATCAGGCAAAAACCATTTTGCTGAGACCTATGATCAACATTTGGCAAACCGCGATAAATTCATCGGCCAATAAAAAACAATAACCCGACAAGAAGGAAGCGACCTCGCATTCCTTCTTGTTTTATGTTAGTATAAGTAGTAATTTTTGCTAGCGCGAGAAGGGGCTTGAATAATGGGACAACTAGAATTGGCAGAGACGCTGAAGTCGATCAAAAGCTACGCTGTTCAGCATCATGTGCCGATCATGGAAGAACAAGGCATCGATGAACTGACCCAGCTGTTGGACCAGCAGAAGCCGGCGTCTATTTTGGAAATTGGTGCGGCCATCGGCTTTTCTGCGATAAAAATGGCGCAGGCTTTGCCGGTTTGCAAAATCGACACAATTGAGCGGGATGCCAGCAGATTCGAGCAGGCACAGAAGTTCATCTCGGAATCGGGCTACGGAGAGCGCATCCGCATTTTCCACGCTGATGCACTGGAAATGGACTTTTCCCTTCTGAAGTCTTCTTATGAAGCCATCTTCATCGATGCCGCCAAAGGGCAATACGAGCGCTTTTTTGAGAAGTATGAAACGCTGCTGCCGGAGGGCGGAATCATCTATTGTGATAATATGCTTATGCACGGGATGGCGGACCAGCCGCTCGCCGATATACCGCGAAGAAAGCGGACGATGATCCGCAACATCAAGAAATTCAGGGACCATATGATGGAAAATCCGCTGTACGAGGTGCAATTACTGCCAGTAGGCGACGGTATTATGGTCTGTAAGAAGAAAAGCCAATAAAAAAGTCGATTTGCAAGGAGCTTGGAATAATGTCGAAAAACCGTCCGGTGGTAATCGGGATAGCAGGAGGTTCGGGCTCGGGTAAAACCAGCGTCACGAATTCTATTTATGAAGTGTTTAAAGAACATTCGGTCGTCGTGATCGAACAAGATTATTATTACAAAGACCAAAGCCATTTGGCTTTTGAAGAGCGTCTTGAAACGAATTATGACCATCCATTGGCGTTCGATACGGATTTGCTTATCGGCCATGTCAATAAACTACTGGACCGCGAAGCGATCGAAAAACCTATCTACAACTACGCAATTCATACACGTGCTGAAGAAACGGTACATATTGAGCCGAAAGATGTCATCATCCTTGAAGGTATTTTGGTTCTAGAAGACCAGCGTTTGCGGGAATTGATGGACATCAAATTATTCGTCGATACCGATGCGGATTTGCGCATCATCCGCCGCTTGCTGCGGGACATCAACGAACGGGGCCGGACAATCGATTCGGTGATTGAACAATACCTGACAGTAGTGCGCCCGATGCACAATCAATTTATCGAACCGACAAAGCGCTACGCGGACGTTATCATTCCTGAAGGCGGCCAGAATGAAGTGGCAATCGACTTGATGGTTACAAAAATTAAAACAATTCTTGAATAGATTGCCAGATTATAATATGATGATACGAGACTGACGGATGTACCGCATCTAGGGTCAGCAGTTGAAGGAGTGGGGAAAAATGGCTACTGAAAAACAATTTCCGATGACAGCTGCAGGAAAGCAGAAGTTGGAGGATGAACTAGACTTTCTGAAAACGATCAAACGCAAAGAAGTGGTTGAACGGATTAAAATCGCCCGTGATTTTGGTGATTTATCTGAGAATGCAGAGTATGACTCCGCAAAAGAAGATCAGGCATTCGTCGAGGGACGCATTTCGACATTAGAATCGATGATCCGCAACGCAGTAATCATAAATGAAAACGAAAAAAATAAAGATATGGTCCGTTTGGGCACAACGGTGACTTTCGTCGAAGTTCCGGACGGCGACGAAGAGTCTTATACAATCGTTGGATCAGCAGAAGCGGATCCGCTTGAAGGCCGTATTTCCAATGATTCGCCTATCGCGAAAAGCATGATCGGCCGCACTGTCGGCGAGATTGTCAAAGTGTTGACGCCAGGCGGCGAAATGGAAATCAAAATCGTATCAATCACTTGATGTAGAAAAACGGCCATTCCAACAAAGAATGGCCGTTTTTGGTAAAAATCGCTCTCCCTTGGAACATTACGTGCGCCCAATCGTCCTATGCGTTATGTGGCAACACGCTAAAAACATTTAAAGAGGAGGCATTTAAATGGCTAATGAAGAAAAACGATATCCTTCTCGCTTGAATAAGAAGAATCGATCCAATCCTGTCATGAATAATAAAAACCGGTCCAACTCGGTCTTGAACATGATGATCGGGCTGGTCTTCACTTTGATCCTCATTACAGGAGCATTTATTTTTCTTGATAAGGAAGAAGGAAGCATTGAACAGCCTGAATCGGTAAAAATCGCTTCTGAAACGGAGCAAGAAGAAAGCGGCGCAGCGGATGAACCGGAAGGCGAACCTGCTGACAGCGGCACTAAAGCCGACTCTAAAGAAGAAGAAGCTACTACCGAAAAGGAAGAGAAGCCTGAAGAAACAAAAGAAGGCAAAGTAACCGGGGGAACCATCACGAAAGAAGATTCAAACGATCCGGTCGTTAAAGAAACGATCATCAATACCAGCTGGGAGCCAGTCGGCACAAAGCAAAAAGGCGAGCACGTTTCCGTTTATGAAAAAGGCTCAGCAGACTGGAATGAAAAAATCAAAGCGATTTCTTACGCTACAGGCTTGGCTGAAGGCGATATGTACATCATGATGATTAAAAACGGCGGAGGCCCGCAGAAATCAATCGGAGTGGTGCAGTCCAAAGACCAATCGAAGAAATACCGCGTCCATATGGAATGGGTTGACGGCAAAGGCTGGAGCCCAGTCAAGTTGGATGTCCTAAAAACACTGAAGGGCGCCTATTAAAAAGGCGTCTTTTTTTATGGCTATATTATTGTCTAATGATATCTAATTATCGATATTCCGCAAAAATAACTGCGCTTGCCGCGGGCAAGACATGGGCCGAAGCTTGCAAGGTCCATGTCTTTGTCCCGAAGCTAGCGCAGCAATGCAAAAGCAGAAGGTCTTTAGCAATGAGACGAGTGTTCTTCTCGGCTTCTTGCGTGAGCCATGCCCTAAGCGTCCGAAGTGGAATAAAGAAGTAGATTTCTTGTGTTCAAATTTTATAGTTTCCTTATATAGAAATGAAAACAGCTAACAGAAAGGAAGTAGAATAGATGAAAATCGGTGTGATTGGTGCAATGGAAGAAGAGGTTCATTTGCTGCGTGCAAGCCTTGATAACGTAAAAACGGAGGAAATCGCTAATTGCGAATTCACCTCTGGAACGTATAAAGGGCAAGAAGTTGTTTTATTGAAAAGCGGCATCGGCAAAGTTAATGCCGCGATGTCAACAACGCTGCTGCTTCAGCAATTCAAACCGGATGTTGTCATCAATACCGGCTCTGCTGGAGGCTTTGATGCGGAACTTGAAGTCGGTGCAATCGTCATTTCCGATGAAGTCCGCCATCATGACGTTGACGTCACTGCTTTCGGCTATGAAATGGGCCAGGTGCCGCAATTGCCGGCTGCATTCCTGTCCAGTGCAGATTTGATGGATCACGCGGTGAAAGCGGTGGAAGAGCTTGGTGAGCATGCTTATGCAGTTGGCCTTATCGCAACCGGTGATTCGTTCATGGACGATGCGGAGCGCGTGGAAAAAGTTCGCGGCCATTTCCCGTTGATGAAAGCAGCCGAAATGGAAGCGGCGGCTGTTGCCCAAGTATGCCATCAGTTCGGCACGCCGTTTGTCGTTATCCGGGCGTTATCGGATATCGCTGGCAAACAATCCAATATTTCGTTTGAAGAATTTCTGCCAGTGGCGGCAAAACATTCCACACAAATCGTATTAAACGTTGTAGACCGCATAGCGGCCCAATAAAAAAAGCTGGAGGCGGCAATCGAGCCACTTCCAGCTTTTAAACTTTTTTAAGGGTGAATGTACTGACCATCAACAACGAGCACAGCAAGAACAGGAACATATAAGCGACGGGCGGGATGACCGCTAAGCCGAAATAGGACAAGGTGACAACTGTGCCTGCCGCTGTGATCGGCAAGCCGGTGAAATAACCGGTAGACTCTGAAATGTTAAAGCGTGCCAAGCGGAACGCGCCGCTTGCGATATAAATGACAGTAAATGCCATGCCGGCAATGCCGAAATCTACAAGCACAAGCTCGTACATCAGGATTGCCGGGGCTACTCCGAACGAGATGATGTCGCTCATGGAATCCAGCTGTTTGCCGAGTTCCGACTCCTGGTTGAATTTCCGTGCGACCATGCCATCGAAACGATCTAAAAACGCGGCTATGAAAATGAATAAAACACTAAAGCTATAATAGCCGTTAAGCGCTGCCATTAAAGACGCGCCACCAAAAGCCATATTGCCAATCGTGATCATGTTTGCGGCTTGGGATCTCAATTTTTTAATTGTGTGATCCATCCGTTCTATGAGTAGCAATGGAAAACACTCCTTTGTCATAAACTTCTTTAGTTCATTATACTGCCTAAGGCCAAAAAATGGTAGACTATTTTAAGCAACGGAGGTGTCTATATGAAGAAAAAGCTTTACCAACGTTCGATCGAATTGACTAATGGCCCGATTACTTCCGGCCTAATCAAGCATTTCGCCAAGTCGCGGCTTAGCCGTAGAGCGGTTCCGGGATATATTAAGACTTATAAAATAGATATGGCGGATGTCGTCGGGCCGCTGAATTCATTTCCAACGCTGCATGACTTTTTTATCCGCCAGCTGAAAGATGGAAGCCGGCCGAGTGCAGAACAAGCAGTGGTGTCGCCCGTCGATGCCAAAGTGGAAATCGCCGGCGATCTCCATGATAACATCCATTTCTTGGTGAAAGGGCAGCAATATTCTTTGGAAGATCTGCTGGCCACCCCGGAGCTGGCTGATTTCTACCGCGATGGCAAATACATTGTACTGTATCTGTCCCCAGCAGATTACCACCGCATCCATAGCCCGGTCGATGGGAATGTGCGGAAGCAATATGTTTTAGGGAAAAAATCGTATCCGGTGAACCAGGCGGGGCTGCAATTCGGCAAAGCCCCGATCAGCGGCAATTACCGGATGATCACCGAGCTCGACTATGCCTGCGGCAGGCTCCTGATGGTCAAAGTGGGTGCCATGTTCGTCAACTCGATCGAGCTGACAAACTTCGGCACGAGCTGGAAAAAAGGCGAAGAAGCTGCATATTTCAGTTTCGGTTCAACCGTCGTGATGTTTTTTGAGCGCGGCAAAGTCGAGTTCAGCGCCAATGTGCAAAACGGAAATTCAGTCAGGGTGGGAGAAGCCCTCGTCCATATGTTATAATCAGTTGAATTAAGTCCGTAGAAACAGGAGTTGTCAATTATGTATCATAAATTCGTACCAAGCCAATATGTAAAAAAAGTGTTTGATATCACGCCGCAAATGCTATTGGACAAAGGGATCCGCGGAATCATTACCGACCTCGATAATACGCTGGTGGAATGGGACCGTCCGGAAGCTACACCAATGCTGATCGATTGGCTGCGCTCAATGAAAGATGCGGGGATCCAAGTGGTCATCGTTTCGAACAACAACGAATTGCGCGTGAAATCTTTTGCGGATCCGCTTGGCATTCCGTTTATCTACCAGGCACGGAAGCCGATGGGCCGTGCATTCAGAAAAGCGCTCAAGCTGATGATGGTCAACCGTGAACACGTTGTGGTCATCGGGGATCAGATGCTGACCGATATCTTCGGCGGCAACCTCAATAAGCTTCATACGATTCTTGTGTTGCCAGTGGCTCAGTCCGATGGCTTTTTTACCCGTTTCAACCGGTTGGTGGAGCGCAGAATCATGAAAAGACTTAAAGATAAAGGCCAGATTATGTGGGAGGAAGAAAATTGAACGAAATGCCAACTTGCATCGGATGCGGTGCGTTAATCCAGACAGAACGCCAGGGAGAATTAGGCTATGCACCGCCATCTTCCTTAGATAAAGAAGAAATCATCTGTCAGCGTTGCTTCAGATTGAAAAATTACAACGAACTTCAGCCTGTATCGTTGACGGATGACGATTTCTTGAAAATTTTAAACGGCCTCGGCGAGAGAAAAGGCCTGATCGTTAAAATAGTCGACATTTTCGACTTTAACGGCAGCTGGCTGCCAGGACTTCATCGCTTTGTCGGCAGCAATGATATTTTGCTGATTGCCAATAAATCGGATTTATTGCCAAAATCGGTCAAGCAACATAAATTAATCAATTGGATGAAACAGGAAGCGAAAAAACTTGGCTTGAAACCGATTGACGTGCTGACAGTCAGCGCTCATAAAGGTACTGGCATTGTTGAAGCGATGGAAGCGATTGAGCATTACCGGAAAGGCCATGACGTCTATGTTGTCGGCAGCACGAATGTCGGGAAATCGACATTCATCAACCGCATCATCAAACAGTCGACCGGGCATTCAGATATCATTACGACTTCCCATTTTCCAGGAACAACACTTGATATGATTGAAATCCCGCTTGATGACGAAAACTCGCTTTTCGACACGCCAGGGATCATCAACCACCATCAATTGGCGCATTTTCTGCATTTAGAAGATTTGAAGATGATCATGCCTAAAAAAGAAATCAAACCGCGCGTCTTCCAGCTTAACCCGGAACAAACGCTTTATATCGGCGGCTTGGCCCGCTTTGATTTCATCCAAGGCGACCGCTCTTCATTCACGGTCCATGTGTCCAATGATTTGCCGATACACCGGACAAAATTGGAAAATGCAGATGCCTTGTACGAACAGCATTTAGGCGGAATGCTGGCACCGCCATCCGCGGAATTCAAAGACGACTTCCCGGAATTGGTGCGCCATGAATTCCGAGTCAAAGATAGCAAGACCGACATTGTCTTTTCAGGGCTTGGCTGGATTACGGTTCAGCATCCCAATGTGGTCATTGCCGCCTATGCACCGAAAGGCGTGGAAGTTATTTTGCGGCCATCCTTAATCTAGGGGGATTTTGATGAAAAAATGGTATGCAGTCATTGGGGATCCGATCGGACATTCATTGTCTCCGTTTATGCACGAGAAATGGTTTGAAGAGCATAACATCGACGCGGTTTATATTCCGGTCCGTGCGGAACCATCCGAACTTGAAAAAGTGTTTCATGCCATGAAAACTTTAGGCGTCAGCGGCTTTAATGTGACGCTGCCCCTTAAACAGGCCATTATACCGCTGCTCGATAATCTTGACGAAACGGCCATTGCCATGAACGCAGTCAATACGGTAACGTTTGATGGCAAGCGGACAATGGGCTGGAATACAGACGGCGATGGCTTTGTGCGTTCGCTGATGGCAAAGCAGCCGGACCTTAAAGGCAAAGTGCTGGTCATCGGTGCGGGAGGGGCGGCAAGAGGAATCGCTTTCGCTTTGAAAAAGGCAGGCTTTGAATCGATCACCATCACCAACCGCACTTTCCGGCGCGCCGAGGAATTGGCGAAAGCCATGAACGGAGCCGCGTTGACGCTGAGGGACGCTGAGGGGTCGCTTGCGGAGTTCAGCACCATTATCCAGACCACTTCTGTCGGTCTTGCCGAAGACGAAGGGCTGCCGTTATCGCTCGACCATGCGGCAGCCGGCACGCTTGCAGCGGACATCATCTACAATCCGCTCGAGACGCCGTTTTTGAAAGCGGCTGAAGCAAATGGTTGCCGGACATTGAACGGCATCGGCATGTTCGTTTATCAAGGCGCTATCGCTTTCGAGAAATGGACGGGCGCCAGTCCGGATACAGAAGAAATGATTAGAATTCTTACGGAAAAATTAGGAGGCAATTATGTTAACAGGTAAACAAAAGCGTTTTTTGCGCAGTGAAGCGCATCATTTAGACCCGATTTTTCAAGTTGGAAAAGGCGGTGTCAGCGGAGCAATGCTGCGCCAGATCGAAGAAGCATTGGAAGCCCGCGAATTGGTGAAAATCAGCATTCTTCAAAACAACGAAGACGGCAAACATGATGTTGCTGAGCAGCTGTCCCAAGGTACTAAAGCGGAATTGGTGCAATTGATCGGCCATACGGTCGTTCTTTACAAGCCATCCGTCAACAATAAACGCATCGAGCTGCCAAGAAAAGGATGAAAAAAGTCGGGATATTGGGCGGAACATTCAATCCTCCTCATCTCGGCCACCTGATCATGGCCAATGAAGCTTTTCATTCTGCCGGGCTTGATGAAGTTCGCTTTATGCCGAATTTCATCGCACCACATAAAGAAGTAAGCGGTACAAATGCAGGCCAGCGTCTGGAAATGGCCCGCCTGGCAATTGATGGGCATACCGGTTTCCGTGTAGAGGATTTTGAAATACAGCAAGGCGGCGTTTCGTATACGTATGACACCATGCTGAAATTGATGGCCCTCGAACCGGACACCAAATTTTACTTTATCATCGGCGGCGACAGCATCGCCGACCTGTCTTCCTGGCACCGGATTGATGAACTCGCCAGGCTGGTCCGTTTTATCGGCATCAGCCGGCCAGGCTATGAAAATACAACCCCGTACCCTGTGCGGATGATCGATTCGCCGGAAATGCATTTGTCATCGACGATGCTCCGCGACAGGATGGCGCAAGGCAGAACCATTTCATTTCTCGTACCGGAAAAAGTGGAAGCTTTTATTCGAAAGGAGCGGTTATATGGACCAGAGTGCAATGTTGCAGAAGGTGAAGACACGCCTTCCTGAAAACCGTTACAATCATGTTCTAGGCGTGCTCGGCACATCGGTGGAATTGGCGAAACGTTTTAATGTGCCGGAAGAAAAGGCGCAAGTGGCAGCCATTCTGCACGATGTCGCGAAGTTTTCGGACCGGCAGTGGATGCAATCGGTGATTATTTCCCAGAAAATGGATCCCCTATTGCTCGATTACCACGCGGAATTATGGCATGCGCCTGTCGGGGCATATGTTGCGAGCTACGAATTCGGCGTAAACGATGAAGATGTATTGAACGCCATTCGCTATCATACAACGGGTCGGGCAGGCATGTCTGACTTAGAAAAAATCATTTATGTTGCCGACATGGTCGAACCCAACCGCAAGTTCACTGGAGTCGAAGAATTGCGACAATTAAAAGAACAGGGATTGGATGTTATGATGGAAGCCTGCATCAAACATTCCATAGAATTTCTTGTATCAAAAAATCAACCGGTTTTTCCGGATTCATTGAAGTGTTACGAATACTTCACGAAACAGAAAGGGAAAGTGAAAGAATGACTAAACAAACTTTACTCCAAATGGCTTATAATGCCGTAGAAGATAAAAAAGCCGAGGATATTGTGGTTTTGAATATGGAAGGCATTTCGCTATTAGCGGATTACTTCCTCATCTGTACAGGAAACTCAGACCGCCAAGTGCAGGCAATTGCGCGTGCTGTGATTGAACAGTCCCACGAAGCCGGCAACGAAGTGAAAAGTGTCGAAGGATTTGACGCTGCGCGCTGGATTCTTGTTGATATCGGAGATGTAGTGGTTCATGTATTCCATAAGGACGAGCGTGATTATTACAACCTTGAGCGTCTCTGGAGAGAAGCGCCGACAATGGAAATATGAGGTATGGAAAATTTGCGTCAGTTTATGATGAACTGATGGAAGATATTCCGTACGAAAAGTATGTGGAATGGGTCGGGTCCTATGTCCAGTCGGGGAAACTCCTCGATCTGGCTTGCGGGACCGGGACCCTTTCGCAGCTTTTTAGCGAAGTCGGATTCGATGTGACGGCGAGCGATTTGTCGGAAGACATGCTGACCGTTGCGAGCAATCGCTTCACTGAAGCAAACTTAGCAATTCCGGTGCTGCAATTGTCGATGGACAATTTAGAAGGCATCGGCGGCTTTGATGCCGTGACGATTGCCATCGATTCGCTCAATTATTTGGAAACGGAAGAAGAAGTTAAACAAACTTTCACTGAAGTGCATGCCGCTTTAAATAAAGGCGGGCATCTTTTCTTCGACGTCCATTCTCTTTTTAAAATAGATCTTGTCTATATGGACAGCCCGTTTGTCATGGATGGCGAAAACGTCGCCTATATTTGGCATACGGAAAGGGGCGCCCATGCCCATAGCGTCATCCACGATATTACGTTTTTCATGCGTCATGGAGAAGCGTTCGAACGTTTTGAAGAAACCCATGAACAGCGGACATTTCCAGTAGAAACCTATAAGGCTTGGTTGGAACAGGCAGGCTTCCAAGTGGAATCAGTAACCGCCGACTTCACCGGGCAAAGCCCGGACGATGAAAGCGAGCGCATCTTTTTCCACGCAATTAAATAACCTGCAAAACCCCCGCGGCACGCCCGCGGGGGTTTTCATGCGCTTTTGCGAAGCAGGAGCCAAAAAATCGATAGACAGCAACTGGTAATTCGTATACAATTCAGACAGCTTCATTAATTGCCTCCTTGTGAAAGGAGCGCTCACCGCTGAACCTATCCCAGCTTCGCGGAAAATTAGGCTGGCTTGCCATCCCGGCAGCTGCAGCCCTGGCCATGGCCATCTATATCCTCTTCCCCCAGAGCGATCCGGAACTTGTTCCGGCTGAAACTCTTGAACAAATCCAAGCTGAGCCACCTCAGCAGACGGAAACCCCCACCCAGCAAGATGCACTCCCAGAAATCATCATGATCGATATCAAAGGGCAAGTCGCAAGCCCAGGCGTTTTTGAATTGCCGGCAGGCGCGCGTGCCAAGGACGCCATTGCAGCGGCGGGCGGCTTTTTGGAATCCGCCGACCCGACGGCCATCAATCTTGCGTTGAAAGTCCAGGATGAAATGGTGTTATATGTGCCGGCGGCAGGCGAAGAACTCCCTGTGCTTGCCAGCCCTGTGCAGGCAGGATCAGCAGCAGGGCCTGATGGCGGGTTGATCGACATCAATTTGGCTACGGATGTGGAATTGATGGAACTCCCGGGAATCGGACCTTCAAAAGCTGCGGCCATTATCGCGTACCGGACAGAAAACGGCAATTTTGAAAAAATCGAGGATTTGAAGGATGTCACGGGCATAGGTGATAAGTCTTTTGAACAATTGAAAGACGGCATCACGGTTCGGTAAAAAGCATTTGAGCCGGATGGACGGTTGACGAAAATCCACCCTCTGCTACACTTATTTTAAACAGACAAGCAGGAGGCAATTAGATGAAGCGAATAACTTGGGACCAATTTTTCATGGCGCAAAGCCATTTGCTGGCACTTAGAAGCACATGTACACGTTTGGCCGTCGGAGCGACAATCGTTCGGGATCGCCGCATCATGGCGGGGGGCTATAATGGCTCTATTTCCGGCGGCGACCATTGCATCGACCAAGGCTGCTTCGTCGTGGACAACCATTGCGTACGCACCATCCACGCGGAAATGAACGCCTTATTGCAATGCGCGAAATACGGCGTCAGCGTCAACGGAGCGGATATGTACGTCAGCCATTTCCCGTGCCTGCAATGTTCGAAATCGATCATCCAGGCAGGCATCGCCCGGTTGTATTATGCGGCTGATTACAAAAATCACTCCTACGCCATCGAGTTATTTGAGCAGGCCGGTGTGGAAGTCATACAGGTTATGTTCGACGAACGTAAAATCGATTTCCTGAGCGTCGAGAAAAACAGGCTGTACATGGAAATGCTTGAAAAGCTGCGGGAAAAAGGCAGCACTGAAGAAGAATTGGCCCATTTTACTGAACGGGTGAATGAATTATTCGGAGAAGTGGAAGTGTAAGCGGAAATTTTCTTCTATACAACGCGGCGGCGGTCATTATTGCCACCTATGCAGCCCATGAAACAGCGAAAGAGCTTGTCTTCATCGGGCTGCTTTTTTGTTGGATGTTCTGGAAACGCGAAAGAGCGAAACTGTTCATTCACATATTTGCAATAACTATCCTTGCTTTTGTGCTGCAGGAGCAGCGCGTCCCCGCTGTGAATACAGCCCCAGCTTACAGTGGTGAACTGGATTTTGCAGGAAACTACACGATTGACGGCGATAGCTTGCGCGGCTTTGCGGAACTTTCGCCTGGGCAAAAAGTTTATGCCTCCTACCGATTCAAGGATGCTGAAGAAAAAGCGGCGATTGAAGCATTGCTGCCGGCATCGAAGTTGGCAGTTTCCGGTACATTCGAGGCCGTTTCAGAACCTTCGCATCGATTCTCGTTCGATATGGCCCGCTATCTTGAAACAAACGGGGCTTCTGCGCTGCTCGTAATTGGAGCGATTGACGGGGCACAAGCACAGCATACGTTTTATGCCAAGATGCTGCAGCAGCGAAAAAAGCTGGGCGCGCACATCAATGCGACGTTTCCTGCAGCACTCGCCACTGAAGCGGAAGCGTTGCTGATAGGAGAGCAGCGGGGGATGGGCATCGAGGAACGGCAAATTTACCAGACGCTTGGCATCACGCATCTCTTTGCGATATCCGGGCTTCATGTCACGATTGTTGCGGGGCTCGCTTATTGGATCCTGGTCCGGATGCGCGTCCGCAAAGAATCCGCGCTGCTCGTGCTGCTGGCTGTGCTGCCGCTTTACGCCATCATGGCGGGAGGTGCACCATCCGTGTTGCGCGCAGTGTGCATGGTCAGCTTAGTATTGGCCGGCAAGCTCGCCAATATCCGGACAGGAGCATCCAGCGTGCTGCTCGGAAGCCTCATATTCTTCGTCATTTGGAACCCGTATGCCATCTACAATATCGGTTTTCAACTATCATACGGTGCTGCGTTCGGCATCATCTACTCGCGGCAGCTTTTGGCTAGGTGCACATCTGCTTTTCAGCAAGGGCTGCTGATTACGTCAATTTCACAAATGACGCTTTATCCTATTCTGCTGTTCCATTTTTTTGAAATTTCATTGTCGGCTTTTGTCGTCAACAGTCTTTTTGTGCCGCTTTATACCTTGGTCATTCTGCCCGTGAACTTGCTTGCCCTAGGTCTGACGCTGGTATTCCCGCCGGCTGCGGATGCATTGTTCTTCATTTATGGACCTTGCAGAGAGTGGATCGGGGACGGGATGCGCTGGCTTGCGTCGTGGCCGCATCAGATGTGGAATCCGGGGCGTCCCGCGCCATGGCTGGTAATGGGGCTCATAGCGAGCGTTGGGCTGTTTTACGGTCTCGCCGAAAAAAGATTTCGTGCGCGGCAGCTATTGATTGTTCTTTTGCCGGCAACTTTGTTTACGGCTATGCCATACCTAGATCCTAGTCTGAAAGTGGCCTTCCTGGATGTCGGCCAAGGCGACAGTGCGATTATTGAGTTGCCCCATAGGCGAGCCGTATATGTAATCGATACCGGAGGGCTTTTGCGCTTCGGTACGGAAGAATTCCGTATGAAAGAGCGGCCGTTCGAAATTGGAAGGCAAGTGGTGG
The DNA here is from genome assembly GCF_058268475.1 of Planococcus sp. TJ-301. Taxonomy (NCBI): domain Bacteria; kingdom Bacillati; phylum Bacillota; class Bacilli; order Caryophanales; family Caryophanaceae; genus Planococcus; species Planococcus sp. TJ-301. The sequence goes on from NZ_JBZDOH010000001.1 coordinate 272,641, forward strand.
TGCCATACCTGAAAGGGAAAGGCATCTCGGCAGTCGACCTCCTCATACTCAGCCATGCAGATGCAGACCACGCCGAAGGAGCCGAAGAATTATTCAAAGCGCTGCAGATCCACAATCTCCATCTGACACCCGGCTCTCAAACGACGCCGATCATGCAAGAGTTGGCTATCGATGCCAGTGAGGCAAAGCTGAGCTATCCCATAAGCGGGAGCGGCTGGACGGAAGGAGCAACCCGATTCCGTTATTTGTCTCCAACAGATACCGAATACAGCGGCAATGACGATTCATTGGTGCTGCTGTTACAAAACAGCGATTTCCGTGCACTGTTCACGGGAGATTTAGAGCTTGCAGGTGAAGAAAAAATTGTGGAAGCTTATAGGGGGGAATTAACCAACCTAAGCATCTTGAAGATCGGCCACCACGGCAGTAAAACGTCCAGTGGACAAGAATTCCTGGAAGCGGCAATGCCAAAGCTGTCGATTTTCTCCACCGGCAAAGACAACCGGTATGGGCATCCGAACCCCGAAGTGGTAAAACGTTTCAAGGACTTAAAGCTGCCGGTGTTGAACACAGCGGAAACCGGCACAATCGAAGTGGAATACCTCAACGGTGAGTTGAACATCCAGAAAATGCGCTGACACCAAAAATGGCCGCTTGAAAAACGAGAATAGAAAAGAGACAGTGCGGCAGTAAATTTTGCCTGCTGTTTTTTTCTTTAGCTATCAGAAGCGGCATTCCATATTTTACAAATAATTGTATACTGAATGTATATCGTGATTTCTGAGTTACCAAAGGGTGGGTGTGGAAATGGCAGAATGGCTGTTGGGGTTGTTATATCAAGTGGTGGCTGGAATTGGAAGGATTCTGGGCTGGATCGTTTCAGATATGGCAGAAAATAAAATATGCAGGGTTATAGAAAATTATTTTACAAATGACACGAAACTAGAAAAAAACGTAAAAGAGCTGGCTGGAGAGGGGTGGTTTGATGAACTGACCAACGATTTCCGCTATAGCCATATCATTTGGAATAATAATCGGGTCAGGCGCTATTTAAGCGATAATTCCAATATCCGTTTATTGAAAAAACATGAAGAAGAACAGCTGAAGTTTATCGAAATGATGAAACAGGAACATAGAAAGTTTGCAGGCATTTCATCGAAAGAATCTAGATAAGCGATCCGATAGAGATCGGGTTAGGGAAAGATTTAAGGCGCAGTGTTTTAGAATGAATTTCTGTAAGAGGCTATTTCCGGTGAATAATCGGAAATGGTCCTTTTTTCTTAAACACGCTTTTATTGAAAAAGTTTGGTTTATTTTCTATGTAATATGGAATGAATTAGGATATGCCAAATAGATTATTTTTTAAATAGTTAAATAATTAAACCATAAAGGATTGCTATTAATGTTTTCTTCCTAATATACTATATTTGGTAAATATAAAAAATATACATTAGGAGGAAAAAGTTTTGAAAATAAAAAAGCCGTTTTTGAATGTTTCATTAGCTGCACTTCTTGTATTGTCGGCAGCACCAGGGGTTCTTGCCCACGATGCGTTGGATGGCAGTGATTTGTCGAAAGGGGAACGCAGTGTTTTCTCCAATGAGCAATTAATTAACTTAAGCGACTCAAGCATCAGCGGTTCTAAAAATCTTTCATTCCTAAAAGAAGGAGCAGCCGCTCAACTCAAGGAACTAAATGGCGTGCAGAATAATACAGCTGATGTCTATGCCCATAAAGGTTATGCCTATGTTGGGACCCATACGGCCAATGGCGGGAACGGCGGCGTTCGGGTATTCGATTTGAAAGATCCAGCCAATCCAGAAGAAGTGGCTGTGTTCGGTCACGATGATGTGCCGGGAACCTGGCAGGAAAAAGTCATCGTCCAGAGCATCAATACACCTCATTTCAAAGGGGATTTAGCAGTGGTCAGTGTACAGCAGCTCAATCGGAATAATCCCGAGACATCAGGCGGATTCTTGCTGTACGACGTAACCGACCCTTCGAACCCGGAAAAACTCGGCTATTGGGAAACATATGCATCCACTCGCGGCACACATGAGCTTTACCTAACGATGCAAGGTGACCGCGCATTGGTATTTGCGTCAAATCCATATGCAGATTTCTATAGCGGCGGAGAACAAAAAGATTTCCAGATTGTCGATGTATCGAATCCAGCAAACCCGGAAACGCTTTGGCAGTTTGATCCGCGCTCACTGCCTGAAGTTCCGGATTCATTCAACGGCTATAACTGGAACGCCCCGGACGGCAAATCAAGAGCCGTCTTTAACCACAGCGTCATCACGGACCATAATGCGCAATTCGCTTACGTCTCTATGTGGGACCTCGGAACGGTCATCTTTAACATCAAAGATCCGGAAAATCCTGTATTCGTCGGACGCACGGATTTCTCTTCTGAACAACAAGGTGCAGCACATTCTGCAGCGTTGGCAAAAGGGGGCAATGTCCTGATCGAAACGCGTGAAGTGTCTAGCCCGGTTCGGCCAGGTTACGAAAAATCATACGGTTATACGCGTATCTTTGATATCAAAGACAAATCGAATCCAAAGCTTTTAAGCGAGTTTAAAACGGATTTGACTGAGAAAGTTGAAGACGGACCGACATTCGCAAATACCGTCCACGATCCAAAAGTGCATGGCAACACATTGTATTTGAGCCATTATGCCGGAGGCGTTTATGCAGTCGATATTACAGATCCAAGCAAGCCTGAACAGATTGGCCAATACACGCCGGACCAAGCCGATGTATGGGGCGTATTCGTGGACCGCAATTACGTACTGGCATCTGATATGGGCCAAGGATTGAAAGTATTGCTGAAAAACAATGCCCCACAAAAAGAGCAAGAAACAAAATAAACGCTAGCTATAGCAGGCAAAATAAAAAGGCCCCCGCAAAAGCGGGGACCTTTTTTTCTATTCATCGAGCTACGAATTGTACGACAGCCGCAGTGATAAAGATAAGTGCAAAGAAACCGAATGAAACAACAAACCCCATTCCAGCGTCTATTGCGTCGTTACGCTTCGACTGTACATTCTGTTCAAATTCATTCATTGCTACCCCTCCTAATTCCCTCTAATTATAAGTGAAGCGTGTGGAAAAATCTAGATTGAAGTCAAACTAATTAGCGTAAAAAAGGTGCCGACACAAAAATGTCAAATTACCACGCAAGCTTAAAATCCTTTATAGTAGAAGAAGGGGGTGCAATCCATGATCACTTCAGTATGGAAAGCCATCCGCAGCGGACAGATCGATCCTGTTTATGTCATTGCGGGGACAGAAAGTTATTTTATTGAAAAAACCTTGAATTTATTGAAAGAAAAAATGACCGATGGCGAACCGGAGTTTATCCATTTCGACTTGGATGAAGTGCCGGTCGACCACGTCATAGATGAGGCGGATACGATTCCGTTCTTCAGCGACCGAAAATTGATCATTGCGCGCAACGCATCGTTCTTGCGGGCAGCCGAACGCGGCAAAGAAAAAATCGACCACAACTTGAAGATGCTGGAGACGTGGCTTGAAAATCCGCCATCGGGCTCCGTGACGATTTTCGTCGCGCCTTATGAGAAATTGGACGAACGCAAAAAAGTCACCAAGCTTATGAAACAGCATGCGGTGATGATTGAAGCGAAACCGCTTCAGGCGAATGACCTCGAAGTGTGGGTGGAGCACGAGGCAAAAAGCTACGGCAAAAAAATTACGAAACGCTCGGCACAGCGCCTGATTGAAATGGCTGGCACGAATTTGACGCTGCTGTCTTCGGAAATCGAAAAGATGGCACTGTATCTCGGGTCAGAAGAAGAGATTACAAGCGAACTGATCGAAAGGATGACGGCACGCACGCTTGAGCAGGACGCCTTCAAGATGCTGCAGGCCTACTTGGATGGCAATATCTCTGAAGCGCTTAGCGTCTATTACGACTTGATCCGGCAGAAAGAAGAGCCGGTAGCGCTGACGGCGCTGCTTGCGTCGCAGATCCGTTTCATGGTCCACGTGTTTTACCTGCAGAAAAAAGGATACCATGCCCAGCAGATTTCCAAGCAGTTGAAGGCCCACCCATATCGGGTCAAACTATTGGTAGAAAAGCGCCAACAAATTCCGGAGCATCGCTTGCTCGAAGTTCTGAATGATCTCGCTGACATCGATTTGCAGCTGAAAACGCAAAGCGGAAACCGCGAGCGCATCCTGGAATTTTTCCTGATGAAACGCAAACAGCCGCGCAGCAAAGCTCAACTTTCATAAAAAAGACAAAGTAAAAAGACCGATTCCCAAGGGAACCGGTCTTTCGTCTTTTACGCTTGTTTCATCAAGCGAGATTTTCTACGAGCTGCAGTGTTTTTGTGGATAAGACCTTTAGAAGCTGCTTTTTCCACCTGTTTGATAGCCGCTTTGATAGAGTCGCTAGCGTTATCATCCTTGTTAAGAAGAGCTTGCTCAGCTTTTTTAACAGTAGAACGCATAGTTGATCTCTGGTGAGCGTTTTGAGCGTTTTTCGTTTCATTCGTGCGGACACGTTTGATAGCAGATTTAATGTTTGGCATGTATTTCACCTCCTAGACAAATAGGAACAGAGACGCGAAGGCCTCTTGTCTTTTATGTCTCTATACAACATGAATTATTTTATCAAATCGCGGAACGGATTGCAATAGATACGTGCAAAGAAGTTTGCCTTGACACTGAAATGATTTCAACAGGCTTTCATTGCTCAATAGTTGCTCTACTGCTATAATTCAAAGTAGTTTATATAGGAGTGAAGAGAATGAATCATGAGGAACGAGTAGCACGCCAAAGCAAAATCCGTAACTTCTCCATTATCGCACACATCGACCATGGAAAGTCTACACTAGCAGACCGCATATTGGAAAAAACGGAAGCTCTGACTTCCCGTGAGATGAAAGCGCAATCCCTAGACTCCATGGATTTGGAGCGTGAACGCGGCATTACCATCAAATTGAATGCTGTACAGCTGCATTATAAAGCGAAAGACGGAGAAACGTACATCATGCATTTGATCGATACTCCGGGCCACGTCGATTTTACGTACGAAGTTTCACGGAGCCTCGCAGCTTGCGAAGGCGCTGTTCTTGTCGTTGATGCGGCGCAAGGCATTGAAGCCCAAACGCTGGCCAACGTCTATTTGGCTTTGGACAATGAGCTCGAAATCCTGCCAGTCATCAATAAAATCGATTTGCCGGCCGCCGATCCTGAGCGTGTCCGCCATGAAATCGAAGAAGTGATCGGTCTTGATGCATCAGAAGCGGTTCTTGCTTCTGCGAAAGCAGGCATCGGCATTGAAGATATTCTGGAACAGATCGTGGAAAAAGTTCCTGCACCGACTGGCGACCCAAGCGCACCTTTAAAAGCGTTGATTTTTGATTCGCTTTACGATCCTTACCGCGGCGTTATCGCGTATATCCGGATTGTTGAAGGCACAGTGAAGCCGGGAGACCGCATCAAAATGATGGCTTCAGGAAAAGAGTTCGATGTCATCGAAACAGGCGTCTTTACACCGCATGCCTTATTATTGGAAGAATTGACAGTCGGCGATGTTGGATTTATCTCAGCAGGCATCAAGAATGTCGGCGATTCGACAGTCGGCGACACAATTACGCTGGCGAAGAACTCGGCGACCGATGCGCTGCCAGGCTATCGCCGTTTGAACCCGATGGTGTATTGCGGCTTGTATCCAATCGATACGTCAAAATACAACGACTTGCGCGACGCACTTGAAAAACTGGAATTGAACGATGCTGCGCTGCAATTCGAACCGGAATCGTCGCAAGCGCTTGGCTTCGGCTATCGCTGTGGATTCCTTGGGCTATTGCACATGGAAATCATCCAAGAGCGCATCGAGCGCGAATTCAACATCGATTTGATTACAACTGCGCCAAGTGTTATCTATGACGTCCACATGACGGATGGGGAAATCCTGAAAATAGACAATCCTGCCATGATGCCGGATGCACAGAAAATCGCAGTGGTTGAAGAGCCTTACGTAAAAGCGACAGTCATGGTGCCAAACGATTACGTCGGTGCTGTCATGGAAATCTGCCAGAAAAAACGCGGCAACTTCCTGACAATGGACTATATCGACGCAACGCGCGTCAGCATCGTCTACGAATTGCCGCTTGCCGAAATCGTCTACGATTTCTTCGATCAATTGAAATCCGGCACAAAAGGTTATGCGTCATTCGACTATGAGCTGATAGGCTATAAAGAGTCGAAATTGGTGAAGATGGACATTCTGCTGAATACCGAACAAGTCGATGCATTGAGCTTTATCGTCCACCGTGATTTTGCGTACGAACGCGGCAAAGTCATCGTTGATAAATTGAAAAACTTGATTCCGCGCCAGCAATTCGAAGTGCCGATTCAAGCAGCAATCGGCCAAAAAATCGTTGCTCGCCAAACGATCAGCGCAATGCGCAAAAACGTGCTTGCTAAATGTTACGGCGGCGATATTTCCCGTAAACGCAAACTTCTTGATAAGCAAAAAGAAGGTAAAAAGCGCATGAAGCAAGTCGGATCAGTCGAAGTTCCACAAGAAGCATTCATGGCCATCCTGAAAATGGACGACCAATCAAAATAAATCGAGGAGAGGAGGCCGATTTTGTGCCTCCTTTTGCTATTGTGTTTAAACTAAAGAAGAATGGATTAATATAACGCTTCGGCGGCTTTGGGCATGGCTCTTGCTATGAGCCGGGAAAAACACCCGTCTCATAGCTTCGCCTAGCCCTTTGACGCCCCTTCGCTGGATAAGCTCTCTAAAATTTAGAGAACTAAAGTAATTCATTTCTTTTAATAAAAGACATGGAGCAAAAAATGCCGAGACGCCTGCGGGAAAAGCGAGACAGCTGAGACCCTGCAGGAGCGCAGCGACGAAGCGGCTCAGCGCTCGCCCGCGGCAAGCGAGGCATTTTTTGCGGAATATCTCAAAAAATCTTAAAAAATATCTAACTCAACTTATTTAGAAAGAAGGGATGACATGGTAAAAGGATTGTATATCCATATCCCATTCTGCCATCAGATTTGCCATTACTGTGATTTTAATAAAGTATTCTTCAAAGACCAGCCCGTGGATGCGTACATCGATTCGGTTGGGAAAGAGCTAGCGCATTGGAAGCGAGAAGGTGCGCTCGATAAGCCACTCGAGACGATTTTCCTCGGAGGCGGTACGCCGACTTCGCTGACGCCGGATCAGCTGCGTAAATTATTGGCTTATGTTCATAAATATGTACCAATGGCGGAAAACTTGGAATGGACGTCGGAAGCCAATCCGGATGAGCTTACGCGCGAGAAGATGCAGGTCTTGTTCGACGGCGGCGTCAACCGCTTGAGCATGGGCGTGCAGTCATTCGATGCCGACTTATTGAAGCGGCTCGGCCGCACGCACAGCAATAACGATGTCCACAACGCCGTCCAAGCTGCGCGTGAAGTGGGCTTTACGAATATTTCATTCGACTTGATGTACGGCCTGCCCGGCCAGACGATGGAAGAATGGGAAGAGACGCTGAGGCAGGCATTTGAATTCGATTTGCCGCATTTCTCAGCGTATTCCTTGATTATTGAACCGAAAACGGTTTTCTATAACTTGATGACGAAGGGCAAGCTCAACACGGTGACAGAAGATCTGGAAGCTGATATGTACAATAAGCTGATGAATGAAATGGAAGCCCGTGGTTTGAAACAATACGAGATTTCGAATTTCGCGCGCCCAGGATTCCATTCGAGGCATAATCTCCTCTACTGGGACAATGCCGAATACATCGGCGTCGGTGCAGGAGCCCATGGCTATGTCAACGGTATTCGTTATTCAAACGCCGGTCCGTTGAAAAAATACATGGCGCCGCTTGACGAAGGGCAGCGGCCTGTGTTGAATACGCATGAAGTGCCGGTCCATGAAAAGATGGAAGAGGAAATGTTCCTCGGCCTGCGAAAAACAGACGGCGTGTCTGCCGAACGGTTCCAGGAAAAATTCGGCCAGCCGCTCGAAGCGGTCTACGGTGGAATCCTGGAGAAAGAAATTGCGAAAGGCAATCTTGCAAAGGAAGGCGGCAACTTGAAGCTCACGCGCCAAGGAAGATTTGTCGGCAACGAAGTGTTCGAGCAATTTCTTTTGGGCGAATAAATAACGCTAAAGGCTGTGCATAGAAAGGATGGACCCGGTAAATGGGTCCGTCCTTTTTTCATTTTGCTTCGGCTATCAGCCGCCGGCTTTTGGCTACGCCGAATAAAAATACAAAAAAAGGACCTCATCCGTTGACAAGGTTTCGGGAATTTGTTAATTTTAATATAGTCTTAGCACTCGAACCTATAGAGTGCTAACAGAGGTGATGATCATGTTAACAGAACGGCAGTTGCTCATATTGAAAGTAACAGTTGATGATTATATTGAGTCAGCTCAGCCGGTAGGATCGAACCAACTATCAAAAAAATCCGAACTTCCATTCAGCCCGGCTACGATACGCAATACGATGGCCGATTTGGAAAAGATGGGCTTTCTTGAAAAGACCCATACTTCTTCAGGTCGCATCCCGTCCCAAAAGGGATATCGTTATTATGTCGACCATATGCTGACACCGCGTCCGCTGCCGAAGCAAGATATCCTGCAACTGCAGTCGATCTTCGATGATAAAATCGCTGAAACAGAAGAAGTCATCAAGCGTTCAGCGATGATTTTATCGGAATTGACCAATTACACGGCGATTCTGCTCGGCCCTGACGTCCGGAAGCATACGGTGAAAAGGCTGTCGATTGTGCCGCTTGGCTCTGACAGCGCCGTGGCGATCATCGTCACTGATTCGGGCCATGTTGAAAATCGGGTATTCCCGATTCCTCCTGGCCTTGATCCGTCCGATATCGAGAAGATGGTCAACATCCTGAACGAGCGGCTGGCAGGCGTTTCATTGAACGACTTGCACATGCGGCTTGAACAGGAAACCTTGTCGATATTCAGGCAGCATGTCAACCGCTATGCCGAACTTTTTTCAACTTTCCGGCAAGCGGTCGTGCTGCCGCATGAAGACAATGTCTATTATGCGGGCAAGTTGAATATCCTGAAACAGCCGGATTTCCACGACATCCATAAAATCAGGAGCCTGATGGACGTCATGGAGGAATCGAAGCACATTCCGATGATCATGCCAGCCGGCAGCCTCGGACTCCAGATTCGCATCGGCTCGGAAAATACCTTGTCTGCGATGGAAGATTGCAGTGTTATTACCGTCGCTTATGCAATCGGGGAGGAACAGACGGGTTCGATTGCTATAGTAGGTCCAAAGCGCATGGATTACAAACGAGTCGTGACGCTTCTGGATACGCTGAGCGGCGATCTGTCCAAAGAACTGACCCGGTTAATGCGGGGCAAGTGAACAAAAGGAGGAACTGGATTTGGCTAAGAAAAAACAAGCTCCAAAAAACGAAGAAATAATTACAGAAGATGTGTTGCATGAAGAAGCAGCAGCTACTGACGAAACTGTCGTCGAGCCTGCCGAAGCAGTGGCACCTGAATCGGCTGCCGAAGAACAAGCGGTGGACGAAGGGGAAAAGCTGCGCGAAGAACTTGAAGCGGAACGCAATAAATACTTGCGCCTGATGGCGGATTTCGATAATTACAAGAGACGGGCGGTCAAAGACCGGCAGGAAGCGGAAAAATTCCGTGCCCAGTCAGTGCTGGTGGATCTTCTTCCGGTCCTTGATAATTTCGAACGCGCCCTCGCAATGGGCACAGGGAGCGAAGAATCGTCTTCTTTATTAAAAGGAGTCGAAATGGTCCAGAAATCATTGCTTGAAGCGGTCAAACGCGAAGGGCTTGAAGAAATCAAATCGGTCGGGGAAGCATTCGATCCGAATGTCCACCAAGCTGTCATGCAGGAAAAAGACGATTCGGCTGAAGCGGGTTCTGTATTAATGGAACTCCAAAAAGGGTATACACTCAAAGGCAGAGTCCTTCGTCCGGCAATGGTAAAAGTAAACGAATAAAAACAGTAATGGAGGAATTTTAAATGAGCAAAATTATCGGTATTGACTTAGGTACAACTAACTCAGCAGTCGCAGTATTAGAAGGCGGCGAACCAAAAATCATTCCAAATCCAGAAGGCAACCGCACAACTCCTTCTGTTGTAGCATTCAAAAATGGCGAACGCCAAGTCGGGGAAGTGGCAAAACGCCAATCAATTACAAACCCGAACACGATCCAGTCGGTCAAACGCCTTATGGGCACACAAGAAAAAGTGACAGCTGAAGGCAAAGAATATTCGCCACAGGAAGTTTCTGCAATGATTCTTCAATACTTGAAAGGCTATGCAGAAGAATATCTTGGAGAAAAAGTGACAAGAGCGGTTATCACAGTTCCTGCTTATTTCAATGATGCAGAGCGCCAAGCGACTAAAGACGCTGGCCGTATTGCCGGACTTGAAGTAGAGCGCATCATCAACGAGCCGACTGCAGCAGCACTTGCATACGGCCTTGATAAAATGGATACAGATGAAACAGTCTTGGTTTATGACCTTGGCGGCGGTACGTTCGACGTATCGATCCTTGAACTGGGCGACGGCGTTTTCGAAGTTAAATCGACTGCAGGCGACAACCGTCTGGGCGGAGATGACTTCGATAAATTGATCATCGATTACTTGGTGCAGGAATTCAAAAAAGAGAACGGCATCGACCTTTCAAAAGACAAAATGGCGACTCAACGTTTGAAAGATGCAGCTGAGAAAGCGAAAAAAGACCTTTCAGGTGTTTCTTCCACTCAGATTTCATTGCCATTTATCACGGCTGGCGAAGCTGGGCCGTTGCATTTGGAAGTGACAATGTCACGCGCGAAATTCGACGAATTGACGCATTCATTGGTTGAACGCACTATGGGGCCAACTCGCCAAGCATTGAAAGATGCCGGCATTTCTTCTGCTGATTTGGACCGCGTCATCTTGGTCGGTGGATCTACACGGATCCCGGCAGTACAAGAATCCGTTAAGAAATTGACAGGAAAAGAGCCGCATAAAGGCGTTAACCCGGATGAAGTAGTAGCAATGGGTGCAGCAATCCAAGGCGGCGTCTTGAGCGGCGACGTGAAAGATGTTGTATTGCTTGATGTTACACCGTTGTCACTCGGCATCGAAACAATGGGCGGCGTGTTCACGAAATTGATCGAACGCAATACGACAATCCCGACTTCTAAATCGCAGACATTCTCGACTGCGGCTGACAACCAGCCGGCTGTTGATATCCATGTATTACAAGGTGAACGCCCGATGGCCGCAGCCAACAAAACGCTTGGCCGTTTCCAATTGGCTGATATTCCGCCAGCACAGCGCGGCGTACCGCAAATCGAAGTTACTTTCGACATCGACAAAAACGGTATTGTCAGCGTAAAAGCGAAAGACCTGGGCACACAAAAAGAGCAGACAATCACAATCCAATCGAACACTTCACTTACGGATGAAGAAATCGACCGCATGATCAAAGAAGCGGAAGAAAACGCGGACGCGGATGCGAAAGTGAAAGAAGAAGTTGAACTTCGCAACGAAGCAGATCAAGCAGTTTTCCAAACGGACAAAACGATCACGGATCTTGGTGAAGTGGTAACTGAAGAAGAGAAAACACAAGCTGAAGAAGCACGCGACGAATTAAAGTCAGCGCTTGAAGGCGACAGCATCGACACAATCCGCGAGAAGAAAGATAAATTGCAGGAAATTCTGCAAGGCCTTTCGATGAAAGCGTACGAGCAAGCTGCACAAGCACAGCAAGCTGCCGGTGAACAAGGCGGCGCTCCAGAAAACGATGATATCGTTGACGCAGATTTTGAAGAAGTAAACGACGACAAAAAATAAAAACATGAAAAAGTCAAAGCAAAGCAAGCTGCTTTGGCTTTTTCAATGTCTTTGCAACCGCAATTAGAACCGTGTACAATAACAGTTGATTGCAAGAGGGAGAGTGACGTATGAACAAGCGAGATTATTACGAGGTGCTTGGTGTAACCAAGACTGCTTCTAAAGAAGAAATAAAAAAAGCGTACCGGAAATTGTCGAAGCAATTCCACCCGGATATCAATAAAGAAGCGGACGCTTCTGAAAAATTCCAGGAAGTGAAAGAAGCATACGAAATGCTGAGCGACGACCAGAAACGGGCGCAATATGACCAATTCGGCCATCAGGATCCAAACCAAGGCTTTGGCGGCGGTGGCGGTGCAGACGGTTTCGGATTTGAAGATATCTTCAGTACTTTCTTCGGCGGCGGCACGAGACGGCGCGATCCGAATGCACCGAGAAAAGGCGATGATCTTCAGTATTCGATGACAATCGAATTTATGGACGCCGTATTCGGCAAAGAAACGGAAATTGAATTGCCTAAAGACGAAACATGCGGCACATGCCACGGCTCAGGCGCAAAACCTGGCACGAAGCCGAAAACTTGTCCGTATTGCGAAGGTTCCGGCCAATTGAATGTTGCACAGGATACGCCGTTCGGCCGTATGGTCAACCGACGTGCCTGCCATCATTGCCAAGGGTCTGGCCAAATCATCGAGGAGAAATGCGCAACATGCCGCGGTGAAGGAACAGTCCGCAAAACGAAAAAAATCAAAGTCACCATCCCTGCAGGCGTGGACGATGGCCAGCAATTGCGCGTATCGGGCCAAGGCGGCGCCGGCGTCAATGGAGGACCAGCTGGAGATCTATATGTTGTATTCCGCGTCAAAGCGCATAAGGAATTCGAACGAGAAGGCGACGACATCTATTTGGATCTGCCGATTACGTTTGCGCAGGCAGCTCTCGGCGACGAAATCGAAGTGCCTACTGTTTCCGGCAAAGTGAAGCTTAAAATTCCTTCAGGCACCCAAAGCGGCGCACGTTTCCGCTTGAAAGGCAAAGGCGTCAAAAATGTACACGGCTATGGCACTGGAGACCAGCACATTGTCATCCGAGTGAAGACACCGACGAAACTCAACGAGCGCCAAAAACAGCTGCTTCGTGAGTTTGCTGAAATCAGCGGCGATATTCCGGAAGAGCAAGGCAGTTCGCTATTCGATAAAATCAAACGCACCATTAAAGGTGAGTAAAGGAGCCAATCCTACATGAAATGGTCAGAACTAGCAGTCCAAACGACAAATGAAGCCATTGAACCCGTTTCCAACATATTACACGAAGCGGGTGCCAGCGGCGTCGTCATCGAAGATGCGGAGGATTTGACGAAAGAGCGCGAATACAAATTCGGCGAAATCTATTCGCTTAATCCGGATGATTTCCCGAAAGAAGGCGTCATCTTGAAGGCTTATCTGCCCGTCAACAGTTTTTTGGGAGAAACGGTCGATGCCATCAAATTGGCGATCAATAACTTGGTTGACTATGACATCAATATTGGCGCCAATGTTGTCACAATCAGTGAAGTGGACGAAGAGGATTGGGCAACCGCTTGGAAAAAGTATTACCATCCAGTAAAAATTTCCCAGCGTTTTACAATCGTTCCGACCTGGGAAACGTATGAACCGGTTTCGAGCGACGAACTGATTATCGAACTGGATCCGGGCATGGCGTTCGGCACGGGCACCCATCCGACGACGGTTATGAGTCTGCAGGCACTTGAGAAGACAGTCCAGCCTGGACAGCGCGTCATCGATGTCGGTACCGGTTCCGGTGTCTTGGCGATTGGAGCGGCATTGCTTGGCGCTTCACATGTGCATGCGTTGGATTTAGATGATATTGCGGTCACAGCTGCTAAAACCAACGTCAAGCTCAATAAAGTACAGGACCGGACAACGGTCGTTCAGGGCAATTTACTGGACACGATCAAAGAGCCAGGCGATGTCGTAGTCGCCAATATTTTGGCTGAAATCATCATTTCATTTACCGATGACGCGTTCCAAGTGGTAAAACCGGGCGGCCATTACATCACTTCTGGAATCATTTCCGCTAAAAAGAATGATGTGAAAGAAGCGCTTGAGGCATCCGGCTTTATCATTGAAGACGTTATGATGATGGAAGACTGGGTCACGATCATTTCAAAAAAACCGGAATAACGGGGTGCGGAAATGCAAAGATATTTCATAGAAGGCAAATTTCCCGAAAACCGAATAATAACCATAACTGGCGATGATGCAAAGCACATCGCCAAAGTTATGCGCCAAGGCATCGGCGATCAATTTATCGCGGTCATTGAAGAAAGGGCATTTCTTGCCACGATCAAGGCTGCAGACTTCGATATTGAAGCGGCAGTCGGATCGGCAATTGAAGCAGAAGTGGAAATGCCGAAACAGGTAGCCATCGCCTGCGGATTGCCAAAAGGTGATAAACTCGATTTGATTGTGCAAAAAGCGACAGAACTCGGGATGCACGAAATGATTCCGTTCGCGGCGGAGCGGTCCATCGTCAAATGGGATGCGGGAAAAAGCGAAAAGAAACGCAGCCGGCTGGAGAAAATTGCTAAAGAAGCGGCAGAGCAATCCCACCGGACGCACATCCCGCACATACATAACGTCCATAGCTTCAAGCAATTGATGGAGAAGGCTGAGGACTATGATGCTGTTATCGTTGCTTACGAAGAAACAGCCCGCGACAGCGCAAGGACGCGGTTTGCCGAAATTTTAAAATCAATGTATGATAAAAGTTCATTCCTTTTGATTTTCGGTCCGGAAGGCGGAATCTCAGAAAATGAAGTGGAAGCCTTAAAACAAAACGGCGCGATCTTCACATCTCTTGGGCCGCGGATCTTGCGCACCGAAACCGCTCCTTTATATGCATTGGCTGCAATATCTTATGAATTTGAGTGACTGAATGACAAATAATATGAAAAACAGAATGGAGTTTTTGAACATGACAAACATCGCATCTTATATCGACCACACATTATTAAAGCCTGAGGCGACAAAAGAGCAGATCGTCAAGCTTTGCCAAGAGGCCGCTGAATATAAATTTGCTTCTGTCTGCGTTAACCCTGCTTGGGTATCGGTATCTGCCAAAGAATTGTCTGACAGCCCGGTAAAAGTCTGCACAGTAATCGGCTTCCCGCTTGGCGCTTCGACTTCAGAAACAAAAGCATTCGAAACGGCTGACGCTATCGCTAAAGGCGCAGAAGAAATCGATATGGTCATCAACATTGGCGCGTTGAAGAGCGGCGACGAAGAACTTGTGAAAAATGACATCAAAGCTGTCGTTGAATCAGCAAAAGGCAAAGCGATCGTCAAAGTGATCATCGAAACTTGCCTCTTGACTGATGAAGAGAAAGCTGTTGCTTCGCGCTTGTCGAAAGAAGCAGGCGCAGATTTCGTCAAGACTTCTACCGGCTTCTCTACAGGCGGAGCAACAGTTTCGGATGTCAAGCTAATGCGCGAAACTGTCGGTCCGGACCTTGGAGTGAAAGCGTCTGGCGGCGTAAGAAGCCTTGAAGATCTTCAAGCAATGATCGATGCCGGAGCGACTCGCATTGGTGCCAGCTCGGGCGTGCAGATCATGCAGGGTCTAACTTCAAAATCCGATTATTAAGTATTGACCTTAGATGCGGATTGCGTTATAATTTTATAGTATATAACACTAGTTGTTATCTGCTTCAACGTGTGTTCGGAGGGAGGGAAAAAGAGATGACAAAAACAACTGTTCGTAAAAACGAATCAATTGAAGATGCTCTTCGCCGCTTCAAACGCACTGTTTCTAAATCCGGAACAATGCAAGAGGTAAGAAAGCGCGAGTATTATGATAAACCGAGCGTGAAACGCAAACTGAAATCAGAAGCTGCGCGTAAACGTAAATTTTAATTGACTTTACTTTAAATTGACTATTAAAAAATATGAACGACAGCCTAAACCGTCTGCACATTCTTTGTGCAGGCGGTTTTTCTATGCCATTTTTAAGCTATATTAGATTAACTTAAGTATTGGTGTAAAAAATCGCTTCGGTCGCTTGGGCAGAGCAAAGACGATTGTCCGTGTCCCTGTCCCTGCATCGCTACGCTAGCTTCGGGACATGAAAGACCGTTGCATCGCTACGCTAGCTTCGGGACATGAAAGTGCGTTGCTTTTGCGCAAGCTCGTCGAAAAGACATGGACCGAAGATCTTTGGTACATGTCTCCACAGCTGTTTTGCAGAATATCGATTATGAATACTCATTAGTTCAACTTACATAAAAAAGTCGCCGCCAGCCGTTCATAATTTCATCACTCTTTGCTGGAAGCACCTCGTTTTGTAAGCGCATTCTTTCGTTTTCACGAAATGTTTCATCTATAATAGAATTATCAGCGGAATGTGAAACCATTTCCGCTGCCGTACGTAGAAATAGACAGCAGTAAAATGAAAGGAGCGATTCCCTTGCGCAGCGTCAAAGCCTTTGTGGCTTTTGGATTTCTGTTATTATCTTTTGCAATGCTGCTGCCGGCGTTCAACGCGGCTGGACCCACTGTCTACGTCGTACCGATTGAAGATGAGGTCGAGCGGGGCCTGCAGGCGTTCATTGAACGGGCGCTCGAGGAAGCGGAGGACGCGGGAGCGGAAGCGGTCATTTTTGAAATCGATACGCCGGGCGGTTTTGTCAATGCGGCAGACGGCATTGCGAGGCTGCTGAGCGACACGCCGCTCGATACCATCGCTTTTGTCAACCGTGATGCTTTGTCAGCCGGTGCGTTTCTGGCATTGAATGCGGATGAAATCTACATGCATCCAAACAGCCGCATGGGCGCTGCACAAGTGATCGACCAAGCTGGCAATGCGGCAGGGGACAAAGCGAACAGCGCTTGGCTTTCGTCAATGGAAAATGCAGCCGCATCGTCAGGGCGTGATCCGCTATATGCATTGGCAATGGCGGATGCCGGAATAGACTTGCCTGAGCTGCAGGCCGCTGAAGGACAGCTCCTGACTTTAAACGCCGTTGAAGCCCAAGAAGTGGGCTATTCGGAAGGGACAGTTTCTTCGATAGAAGAATTGCTCACGGCGAAAGGATGGCAGGATGCGCAGGTGGTTGCCGTAGATGAAACCTTCTCCGAGACATTGGCCAGGTTTTTGACAAATCCTATCGTCGTACCGTTTCTGCTGTCGATCGCGGCGCTCGGCTTGCTGCTGGAATTATTTACACCGGGGCTCGGCATTCCGGGATTCATGGGCTTGCTTTCGTTGATGCTCTTCTTTTATGGGCATCTGGTGGCAGGATTGGCCGGATATGAATCAATCGTCCTGCTGGTCATCGGACTGGGTCTGTTGATCACCGAGTTTTTTGTCCCTGGCGGCATTGCCGGCATTTTGGGAATCGCAGCAGTGCTCGGCAGCATCTTTTTGGCCGGTGGAGATCCGATGACCACGGCCATCTCAATTCTTATTGCAATGATAGCAGCTACAGCAGGGATGGTGATTATAGTGAAATTTTTCGGCAAACGGCCGCATCTTTTTAAGCGATTTATTTTGTCAGATGCGACGGACACCAAAAGCGGGTATGTGTCAGCGGTCAATCGTCCGGAGCTGGTGGGGCAAATTGCCGTAACCGCCACCGCCCTTCGGCCATCCGGCACAATCAAGCTTGACGATGAATGGATCGATGCCGTATCAGACGGCCGCTTTATCGATCCAAAAACGCAAGTGAAGATCATCAAGGTCGAAGGATCGCGGATTGTTGTCCGCGAGCTTGAAAAAGAAGAGGAGGAATAATTCATGGGTATTGAAGCAATCGGATTAGGTGCAATAATTATCGGCATTATCATCGTACTCGCAATATTCTTCACGTTTGTGCCAATCACGTTATGGATTTCGGCATTAGCTGCAGGCGTCAGAATCAGCATTTTCACGTTAATCGGGATGCGCCTGCGCCGTGTTATTCCATCGCGCATCGTCAACCCGCTGATCAAAGCATCAAAAGCGGGATTGACAGTTACCATCAATCAACTGGAAAGCCATTACTTGGCCGGCGGTAACGTCGACCGCGTTGTCAACGCATTAATCGCTGCTCATCGCGCCAACATCGAATTGCCGTTCGAACGTGCAGCAGCAATCGACCTAGCAGGGCGCGACGTATTGGAAGCCGTACAAATGTCAGTAAATCCGAAAGTCATCGAAACGCCGTTCATTGCCGGTGTCGCAATGGACGGGATTGAAGTAAAGGCGAAAGCCAGAATTACTGTGCGCGCGAATATCGACCGCCTAGTCGGTGGTGCGGGTGAAGAAACGATTGTAGCTCGTGTTGGTGAAGGGATTGTCTCGACACTTGGTTCAAGCACCAGCCATAAGAAAGTTTTGGAAAATCCGGATTTGATTTCACAGACAGTGCTTTCCAAAGGGCTCGATTCAGGCACGGCATTCGAAATCCTGTCGATCGATATCGCGGATGTGGATATCGGCAAAAACATCGGTGCTGAACTTCAAACAGAACAAGCAGAAGCCGACAAGAAAATCGCTCAGGCAAAAGCCGAAGAACGCCGCGCGATGGCCGTTGCCAGCGAGCAGGAAATGAAAGCCAAAGTTGTTGAAATGAGAGCGAAAGTTGTCGAAGCTGAAGCTGAAATTCCAATGGCGATGTCCGAAGCACTTCGTTCAGGCCATATGGGTGTCATGGACTACATCAATTACAAAAACGTCCAAGCGGACACAAGCATGAGAGATTCAATTGCACGGACCGGCTCTGATAAGTCAGACGATAAATAAAAGCCGCTAGCAAAGGAGGTTTTCGCATGGAAGGTCTCATATTGGCACTCGTCATCATGGCGATTGGCGCATTTTTCAATAACAAAAAAACAGATGGCGCAGAAACATCGGACAAAAGGCGGCCCGCACCGGCAACTACCGGACAACGCACCCTTAGACGGGTCGAAGACTACGCCAGGGAAAAGTACGGCGAATTGCAGACGCAGATGAAAGAACACCCGGAGCAGGCAAAAAAAGTGATGGAAAAAGTCGATCAAGCGAAAGCGAGGGTGCCGCGGCGTGAAATCCAACAAGCGATGAAACCAATCGCTTCGACTGGCAGGCTGTCCACCCATAAAGCACCTGAAGATCTCCGTACTTCGCGCAAAAGTGAGGATTTGGCTGATCTTTTTCCACTAGAGGCGAAAGATCTGCAGAAAGCGATTATTTTTTCGGAAATCCTGTTGCCACCCAAATCAAAAAGATGAATGCAAGCCGGCCAAAAACATTGGCCGGTTTTTTATTTTCTATAATAATATTATGTAATCTAATTATGGGAGAAATTGTTTTACAACTCTTCATCATAAATGATACAGTTGTTTTATAAAAAAATTTGAAATTTCAAGGAGCGACTACATGACAGACAACCCATTACTAGAACTGCATGTGAAGGATCCAAATGAAGCGGTGCTGCTGCTCGGGATTTCCGATAACCACATGACATTGATTGAAGAAGCATTACAAATCCAAATAATTACCCGCGGTGAAGTCATCCGGCTGTCAGGCTCGGAAGAAGGCCAACAAGTAGGTAAATTATTAATAGAGCAATTGCTGAAAGTGATCCGCAAAGGCATCAACATCGACCAGCGCGACATCGTTTCGGCGATTGAAATGGCGAAAGCTGGCACCATCGAGTATTTCGCTGAATTATACGATGAAGAAGTGGCGCGCAACGCCGCTGGCAAAGTGATCCGCGCGAAAACAATCGGCCAGCGCCAATATGTGCATGGCATTCGCGCCCATGACCTGATTTTCGCGGTCGGGCCAGCCGGCACCGGCAAAACGTATTTGGCGGTCGTGATGGCCGTTCAGGCTTTGAAAAATGGCCATGTCAAAAAAATCATCCTAACCCGCCCAGCTGTTGAAGCTGGCGAAAGCCTAGGATTTCTGCCAGGCGATTTGAAAGAGAAGGTCGATCCATACCTGCGGCCATTATACGACGCTTTGCACGACGTTCTTGGCTTGGAGCAAACCAACCGTTTCATTGAGCGCGGCACGATTGAAGTGGCTCCTCTCGCTTATATGAGAGGACGTACGCTCGACGAAGCTTTCGTCATTCTCGATGAAGCGCAGAATACCACGAAAGCCCAAATGAAGATGTTCCTGACACGGCTCGGGTTTGGTTCGAAAATGATCATTACGGGCGATAAGACCCAAATCGACTTGCCGCGTGGTGCAGAATCGGGGCTCATTGCAGCTGAAAAAGTATTGCAAGGCGTACGCGGCATCCACGTCCAATATTTAGAGCGTGGCGATGTTGTCCGCCATCCACTTGTGTCAAAAATTATTGAAGCATATGAAAACCAGCCTTCTGTCTAGGTTGGTTTTTTTCTGGTCATTTTAAGTGCAAAATTTCAAATATATAGAAATCTTCCGTGATATCCTCCCAATTAATTGGTATGATAAGAGTACTAGAAGCGGGGTGTCGTTATGGCAGAACGATGGAAGCGAATATATGAAAAAGCAGGATACCGGACGTTATCGATGGCGCTGCTGCTGGGCATCGGGTTGGCGATTTTTGGATTCCTTTATAATTCAGTAGCAGGCGAAAGCTATGATATTGAATTGTTCCAGCTGTCGGACGAAACAATCCGGTCAGCAAAAACAGTGGAAGACCCTGTCAGGACTGAACAAGAAAGGCAGCGGGCAGCTGCGGAAATATTGCCGAGCTACCAGTTCAATGAAGAAAGCGCGGACAATCAGTTGGCAGTCATCGAGTCGCTATTCGGTTATGTCAGCGATGCCCGCGCAACGCCGGGGCAAGAGCCAGAAGAAGGGCCAAAGATGCCTGAGATGCTGAATGCCTTGAGCGAAAGCTTACGGCTTATGGAGACGAGCGACAACGGTTTACGGCTGACTGAAGAGATGCAGCGCGAACTGCTGCTGCTGCCTGAAGAAAGCCTGCAAGCCATGGAAGGGATCATCAAACGGCTTGTTGAAGCGGAACTTGCAGAACCCATCCGGCTGGACGAATTGCCGGGGGTCCGCAATAAGGTCGAGCAGCAATTGCGAGAGGAAAGCGGAATTCCTGCTTCTGTCTTGCAGGCGGCGATTTCCATCGGGCGTTTCGCGATTGTCCCGAATGACATCATCAATGAGGAATTGACGCAAGCCCAAGCTAAACAGGCAATGGCAAGCATCGAGCCGACGCGCATCCTTCAAGGCCAGGTCCTTGTACAGGAAGGCCAAGTAGTGGATAAGGAAATCTATCGCCAACTGCAATTGAGCGGCATGACGCAAGACCAGGCGGATTATAAACCGGTCTATGGGCTGGCGCTTTTCGTGCTTATCGCAGTGGGGATATTGGCGGTCATCGTAAAGCGCACCCATAAGCCCCGATTGAACAAAATGACTTATCTTCTTGTCATGGGAGCAGTGCTGCTGATCTCGTTGTCGTTAATGAAACTGGTGGCTTCGGTCAGCGGCAATTTCGATGTCTTCATTGCGTTCCTGTTTCCTTCCGCGTTAGCGGGGATGCTCGTGCGATTGGTACTGGATGAACGGGCTGCGGTCTACATGACGTTTTTAGTAGGGGCCATCGGGGGTATGATGTTGCAAGAGGGCAGTGCCTTCACGATGCAGATGGAAATCACGCTTTACATCCTTTTCGGGGGATTGGCGGGTGTTTACTTGATCGACCAGGAAGGGCGCCGCGGCAAAGTGCTGCAAACAAGTTTGGCGGTTGCCGCCACCAATGCGCTGTTCATCGGTTTTTATTTATTGATTGCCCAAAGCCAGTATGACTGGCGTGAAATCGGTTTTTATTTCGCAGCCGCGCTGGTATCGGGGATTGCTTCTGGAGCGATGGCGATCGGCTTGCTGCCATTCTTTGAAATTGCATTCGGTATTTTGTCGACGATGAAGCTGATTGAGCTGTCGAATCCCAATCATCCACTGATTAAACGCATCTTGATGGAAACGCCTGGAACCTACCATCACAGTGTAATGGTGGCAAACCTGGCGGAAGCTTCGTGTGAGGCAATCGGAGCGGATGGTTTGCTCGCGCGCGTCGGCTGTTATTACCACGACATCGGTAAAACGGTGCGGCCGCAATTTTTCATTGAAAACCAAGTCCATATGAAAAACCCGCATGATTCGCTGCCGCCTGAAATGAGCCGCGACATCATTATCGCCCATGGCACACTGGGTGCAGACATTCTTCGCGAGCATAAGATGCCGAAAGAAATCGTCGATATTGCGGAACAGCACCATGGCACGAGCTTGCTGAAATTCTTCTATTACAAAGCGAAAGAAAAAGATCCGTCGCTCGATGATGAAGAATACCGTTATGCCGGGCCGAAGCCTCAGTCAAAAGAAGCAGCTGTCATCTCAGTAGCAGACAGCGTAGAAGCTGCTGTGCGGTCAATGAAAGAACCAACATCAGAAAAGATAAAAAAATTGGTCAATGCGATTGTAGAAGATAAACTGAAAGATGGGCAATTCGATGAATGTGACCTGACCATGAAAGAAATTCATGCAATCAAACAGATCATGTGTGAAACATTGAACGGGATATTCCATTCCCGCATCGAATATCCGGCAGAAACAAAATAATGGGAGGGATAGCCATGCTGACAATCGATTTGATGGATGAAACGGAAACATTGAAAAAAAGCGAACTGTCATTTGTGGAAAAAGTGCTGAAGCACGCTGCAGAGACGGAAAATGTGGGCGAAGCTGAAGTCTCGGTGACTTTTGTGACGAATGATATTATTCAGGAAATGAATAAAGAATACCGCGGCAAGGACACGCCGACCGATGTCATTTCATTCGCCATGGAAGAATTGGGCGAAGGGGAGCAGGTAATCGTCGGATCCGAAGAGCCGCGTATGCTTGGGGACATTGTCATATCATTGGACCGCACGAAGGAACAAGCGGGGGATTACGGCCATTCATTCGAACGCGAGCTTGGCTTTCTAGCGGTACATGGCTTTTTGCACCTGCTTGGCTACGACCATATGGATGCAGAAGAGGAAAAGGAAATGTTTTCAAGACAAGAGAAAATCCTTGCTTCACTCGGCATAACGCGTGGCGAGCATGGCGGGAACTAAGTTTTTTCAGTCTTTTAAATTTGCTGGCCAAGGGATTGCGGCTGCAACCAAGCGCGAGCGCAATATGAAATTCCATTTAGCGGCCGCGGCTTTGGTGATTCTGGCTGCTGCTCTGACAGGCGTATCCAGCAGTGAATGGTTGGCAATCATCGGGGTGATCGGGGGAATGATTGCGCTGGAAATGATCAATACCGCGATTGAGCGGGTCGTTGATTTGGCATCGCCGGAACTGCATCCTTTGGCGAAAGAAGCGAAGGACATTGCGGCGGGCGCAGTTTTGGTATTTGCCGCCGCAAGTGCTATAATTGGGTTACTAATATTTCTACCAAAATGGTTTTAACTTACAGAGGTGATTCGGAATGGAAAAAGGACAATTGATCAAAGAAGCAATAACAGCACGCGAACAGGCATATGTGCCATATTCGAAGTTCAAAGTCGGCGCCGCGCTGATTACTAAAAGCGGGAAAGTATACCACGGCTGCAATATCGAAAACGCAGCTTACTCAATGACGAATTGTGCGGAACGGACAGCGATGTTCAAAGCCGTATCAGAAGGCGATAAGGACTTTGCAGCAATCGCTGTTGTCGCCGATACAAAAGGCGCGGTTTCGCCGTGTGGGGCATGCCGCCAAGTAATTGCGGAATTTTGTGCGCCGGATATGCCGGTTTACTTAACAAATTTGCAAGGCGACGTACAGGAAACGACAGTCAGCGAACTGCTTCCAGGCGCGTTTTCAACGGAGGATTTAGATTATGCAGCAGGGAAATAATAATGGCTTCAAATCAGGTTTCATTTCGATTATCGGCCGCTCGAATGTCGGGAAATCGACATTCCTGAACCGTGTTGTCGGGCAGAAAATCGCCATCATGAGCGATAAACCGCAGACAACCCGCAATAAAGTGCAAGGCGTTGTTACAACAGACGAAAGCCAGATGGTTTTCATCGACACGCCAGGCATCAACGAACCGCGCCATAAACTGGGCGACTTCATGCTGAAAGTGGCAAAGAACACGTTCCGTGAAGTGGACGTGTTGCTTTTTGTCGCCAGTGCGGATGAGCGCATTGGCAAGCAGGACCGTTTCGTTCTCGATATGCTGCAAGGCATCGACGTGCCAGTTTTCCTGGTACTGAATAAAATCGACCAGGTCCACCCAGACGATTTGCCGAAAATCATCGAATCCTATAAAAAAGAATTCGATTTTGCTGAAGCTGTGCCGATTTCGGCCATTCAAGGCAATAACGTCGATAATTTGTTGGCGAAAATTGCTGAACGTTTGCCGGAAGGTCCGCAATACTACCCGTCCGATCAAGTGACGGACCATCCAGAGCGTTTTATCATCTCTGAACTGATCCGTGAAAAGGCGTTGCATTTGACGCGCGAAGAAATTCCGCATTCGATTGCTGTTGTTATCGAGAAAATTGCACCGGACGCGGAGCATGAGGGCATGATCCGCGTTCAGGCAACGATCATGGTCGAACGCGATTCCCAAAAAGGCATCGTCATCGGCAAAAAAGGCGTATTGCTGAAAGAAATCGGCTCACGCGCCCGTAAAGATATCGAAAACCTGCTAGGTTCTAGAGTTTATTTGGATCTATGGGTTAAAGTACAGAAAGATTGGCGCAACAAAGCAATGCACCTCCGCGATTTCGGGTTTAGAGACGACGAATACTAAGGAGCCGGCTTATGCTGAACCAATTAGAAGGTATTGTGATCCGCGCCCGCCCGTATGGTGAAAACAATAAAATCGTGACCTTATTTACGCGCGATGCCGGAAAAATCACGTGCATGGCGCGGGGGGCGAAAAAACCGTCCAGTCGTTTGGCAGCGGTGACGCAGCCTTTCACGCATGGCAGCTTTTCCATCTTCAAAGGCAAAGGGATGGGGACACTGCAAGGCGGAGATCAGCTGGAATCGCTGCGCCATATTCGGGAAGACATCATGAAAACCGCTTATGCCAGTTACATCGTCGAGTTGATCGACCGGCTGACAGAGCAGGACGAACCCCAGCCAGCCATTTATGAGTTGTTGTATCAAGCGCTGCACGCAATTGAGGAAGATTACGACCCGGAAGCGATTTCGCTATTCGTAGAATGGAAGATGCTGCCAACCGCAGGTTTGACGCCGACACTCCACGAATGTGCGAATTGCGGGGCGACAGATGGCGAATTCGCATTCTCGTTCCAGGAAATGGGCTTCTTATGCCATCGCTGCTTCCATATCGACCGCTACATCATCCGGCTCAGTCCATCGCTCGTGAAGCTCATCCGTACGTTTTATTTCGTGCCGATTGAGCGTGTCGGGTCGCTGAAACTGAAAAAAGAAACGAAATCGCTCGTTAAAGGAATCGTCCGTTCGATTTACGAAGAACAGGCGGGAATCCGGTTGAAATCGAGGAGCTTCCTCGAGCAGCTTGATCGGACGCCAGAGTTTCTGCCGAAAAAACCAGAACAAGACCCGCAGCAGGATGAATTTTCCTGAGCGGGCCTTTTTTTGTAAGGATAATAAGTTAGGAGATGGTTACTGTCCGCATTTTAGGAATACTGTTCGTTCGAGTTGAAATACGGTCCGCAACTGCTCCAATACTGTCGGGAACCACTCCAATTCTGTCCGTAAGCCGCTAAAAAAGCAAACCAATAAAAAAAACCGGGGCATCACGAAGATGCACCGGTCTAAAATGATTAGAAATGGATGTGTTTTTCGATATAAGCTTGTACTTCAGCGATCGGCATGCGCGTCTGTTCCATCGAGTCACGGTGGCGGACAGTAACTTGGCCGTCTTCGACTGAATCGAAATCATACGTGATGCAGAAAGGCGTACCGATTTCATCCTGGCGGCGGTAGCGTTTACCGATTGACTGGGAATCATCGTAGTCGACCATGAAATGCTTGGCAAGGCCAGCGAACACTTCAGTCGCGCCGTCAGCCAACTTCTTCGATAATGGCAAGATTGCCGCTTTGTACGGCGCAAGGGCAGGGTGCAGTTTCAGCACAGTGCGCTTATCATCGTTTTCAAGTTCTTCTACGTGGTAAGCATCTACAAGGAAGGCAAGTGTTACACGGTCCGCGCCGAGTGAAGGCTCGATGCAGTAAGGCACGTAGCGCTCATTCGTGATCGGGTCGATGTAATTGAAATCTTCGCCGGAATGTTCCATATGACGCTTCAAGTCGAAGTCTGTGCGGTCAGCGATACCCCAAAGCTCGCCCCACCCGAATGGGAATTTGTATTCGATATCGACAGTGGCATTCGAGTAATGCGACAACTCATCAGCGTCGTGTTCGCGCAGGCGGATATTGTCTTCGGACATGTCGAGGTTCAACAGCCAGTTTTTGCAGAAATCGCGCCAGTAAGCGTACCATTCCAAGTCTTCGCCCGGTTTGCAGAAAAATTCAAGTTCCATTTGTTCAAACTCGCGCGTACGGAATGTAAAGTTGCCTGGCGTAATTTCGTTTCGGAAACTTTTGCCGATTTGTGCGATGCCGAATGGCATTTTCTTGCGCATCGAGCGCTGAACGTTCTTATAGTTGACGAAAATCCCCTGAGCCGTTTCCGGCCGAAGGAAGATTTCGTTTGTGGAAGCTTCAGTAACTCCTTGGAACGTTTTGAACATCAAATTGAATTGGCGGATGTCCGTGTAATCTTGTTTGCCGCAAACAGGGCATTTGATTTCGTGTTCTTTGATCAGTTCAGCCATGCGGTCGAATGATAGGCCGTCGACGATCATCTCAATGCCTTTTGCGTCAAGCGCGTCTTCGATCAATTTGTCTGCGCGGTGGCGCGTTTTGCAGCTCTTGCAGTCGATCATCGGATCGTTGAAGTTTCCGACGTGGCCGGAAGCCACCCATGTTTTCGGATTCATCAGGATCGCAGCGTCTAAACCGACGTTATGCACCGATTCCTGGACGAATTTTTTCCACCATGCTTTTTTGATGTTGTTTTTCAGTTCGACGCCAAGTGGGCCGTAATCCCACGTGTTTGCTAGGCCCCCGTAAATTTCAGAACCTGGGAATACAAAGCCTCTGTGTTTTGCTAACGCTACTACATCTTCCATTGACATAAAAAAACCTCCATAAAATAAAAAATCGCACACGTCCCGGACATATAGTCCGAGGACGAGTACGTTATGACCCGCGGTTCCACCCCGATTGGCTGCACAGCATGCAACCCTCTTAAAAAATATGGCTCCAGAACGCCTTTTCCTGTCCTTGCGGGCTTTCACCATCCCCGCTCGCTGCATGTAACAGTACTTTAATTTCCATCATTGCCAGCTATTTAATTCTATAGTATTGTAACATGGCATTCTTTTCTTCGCAATATAGCCTTAATTAGTATATAATAATTAACATTGAGTATAACATATTTTGAGGCGGTGAGTCCGATCGAACTCAATAAGAGACAAGAAGAGATATTGCGCATCGTCAAAGGCAATGGCCCGATTACGGGTGAGCAGATTGCAGACCGTCTGCATTTGACGCGTGCTACATTACGGCCCGATTTGGCCATTTTGACTATGGCAGGGTTCCTGGATGCCCGACCGCGTGTCGGTTATTTTTATTCCGGCAAAAAACCGGGCCAGGACATTTCGGATACGATGAATAATATGAAAGTAAAGGATTTCCAGTCGATTCCGGTAGTTGTCCGCGAAGACGTCAGTGTTTATGACGCCATCAGCCAGATGTTTCTTGACGATGTCGGCACCCTGTTCGTCGTCGATAAGAATTCTTATTTGACTGGCGTCCTGTCCCGCAAGGATTTGCTGCGGACGAGCCTTGGCAGCCAGAATCTAGGTGCCATCCCTGTACATATCATTATGACGCGGATGCCGAACATTACATTCTGCACAAAGAACGATTCGCTGATCCAAGCGGCACACCGCCTGATCAACCAGCAAATTGACGCGCTTCCAGTCGTTGAAGAGCAGCCAGACGGATTCAAGGTCGTCGGCCGCCTGACCAAGACTAATATTACGCGCGCATTTTTATCTTTATCGGAAAGCCATGAATTGTGAGGTGCATAAAATGAAACAACTCCGCATGTTCGTTGTCTCCGATTCAGTTGGGGAAACGGGTGAATTAGTCGCCAAAGCCGCAGTAAGCCAATATTTGTATGCGGATCAAAATGCGGTGATGAAACGATTCCCGTATATCGATTCCGTTGAGCATCTGCATGAAATCATCCAGCTCGCGTCACAGCAAAACGCATTTATCGTTTACACGCTTGTTTCAAAAAAGCTGAGAACGTATTTGTCTACGGAAACGGTGAAGCTCGGCGTTCCCGCTGTCGATTTGATGGGGCCTCTTATGGACGCGCTCGAAGAAGAACTCGGGGCGAAGCCGCTTGAAGAAGCCGGCCTTGTGCGGAAATTGGACGACGATTATTTCAAAAAAGTCGAAGCAATCGAATTTGCGGTCAAGTATGACGACGGACGCGATCCGCGCGGCATTCTGATGGCCGATATTGTGCTTGTCGGAATTTCCCGGACTTCCAAGACGCCGTTATCGCAGTATTTGGCGCATAAACGTTTAAAGGTGGCAAATGTCCCACTGGTGCCTGAAGTGGATCCGCCGGAGGAATTGTATCAAGTGGACCCGGCTAAATGCTTCGGCCTCGTGATTTCCCCGGACAAACTCAATCACATCCGCAAAGAACGTTTGATTGCGCTTGGCTTGAACGACGATGCCAATTA
This sequence comes from Planococcus sp. TJ-301, assembly GCF_058268475.1. Classification (NCBI taxonomy): domain Bacteria; kingdom Bacillati; phylum Bacillota; class Bacilli; order Caryophanales; family Caryophanaceae; genus Planococcus; species Planococcus sp. TJ-301. The sequence continues at coordinate 301,266 of NZ_JBZDOH010000001.1, forward strand.
CGCGCAGATCAATCGCATTCATGAAGAAATCACTCATTTCTATAAAGTGGTTGACCGCATCGGCTGCGAAGTTCTCGATGTCACGAATCGGGCAGTAGAAGAAACGGCCAACTTAATTTTAAATAAACGAAAATAGAGCGACAGATGAAACCACCTGTATAGGCGGTTTTTCTGTTTTAATTGTGGATTATTTCAGGAAAACGTTTTATAATCAAGAATTGTGGATAAAACTATATTAAGGCGCGCAAAACGTGCGTCATCTTTTTGCAAAAAGATGAAGGAATTCACCAAAGAATCTCGAATTAAATATGTTAAGCAAAAAAGAATGGTGATGAAATGTCAAATCGAGTTCCTGAAGAAGTAATCGAGCAAATCCGCTCTACAGCAGATATTGTAGATATAGTCGGCGAGTACGTGCAGCTGACGAAAAGGGGGCGCAACTGGTTTGGCCTATGCCCTTTCCATGGTGAAAGCACACCTTCATTTTCTGTAACATCCGACAAGCAGATTTTTCATTGCTTCGGATGCGGCGCAGGCGGAAATGTTATTACATTTTTAATGGATATTGAAAATGTGACTTTCCAGGAAGCTTTGGCAAAGCTTGGCCAACGCGCGGGAATTGAAGTGGAAGTCAATACGTCGGGCGATTCCGCACCGGCGATTTCCAAAAGCGACAGCCAATTGATTGTGATGCATGAATTTGCTGCTGATATGTACCACCATATCTTGCTCAATACAGAAGAAGGGCAGGCAGCATTGGATTATTTGGAGAATCGGGGATTCACCCGTGAATTGATTGAGAAATACCGCATTGGCTGGTCTCTTCCAGAGTGGAATTACATGGCGACGGCGCTGCAGCGCAAAGGCTTCAGCGAAGAGGAATTGGCAGTAAGCGGATTGGCGATCCAGCGTGAGCAGGGCAATGGATATTTTGACCGTTTCCGCGGTAGAATAATGTACCCGATCATGAACGAAAGCGGCAAAACTATCGCATTTTCGGGAAGGGTCCTTGAAAACAACAAACAGGAAGCCAAGTACATGAACAGCCCGGAATCGCCCATTTTCCAAAAAAGCCAGGTTCTCTACAACGTCAACCATGCAAGAGGAGCGATACGCAAAAACCGGAAAATCGTTTTATTCGAAGGCTTTATGGATGTCATTGCGGCGTCCAAAGCCGGAGTTGAAAACGGTTTGGCGACGATGGGGACATCCCTGACTGCCCAGCATATCCGTGCGATGAAGCGTTTCGCGCAGGAAGCAGTCATTTGCTTTGACGGGGATGATGCAGGATGGGAAGCGGCGAAACGGGCTGCAATCGCCTTGAATGAAGAAAATTTCAAAGTTGAAGTAGCGGTTCTGCCAGGCAAAATGGACCCGGATGATTATGTCAGGGAAAACGGCAGCGAAGCCTTTAAAGATCAAATTATCGGCAAACCGCATGCTTTCATCGCGTTTGCCATGATGCATGCACGCAGGCACAAGAATTTTCAATATGAAAATGACTTGCTGCAATATATCCAAGAAGTGCTGCAATTGTTGGCGGGCCGTTCTTCCTCAATTGAGCGCGACTTATACATCAAGCAATTGTCAAATGAGACGGGATTGTCTGAAGAGGCGATTTTACAGCATTACCGCAAACTTGAAAATAAGTCGATAGAACGCAGCCGGCCGCCAAAAGAACAGCCCATTAACAACCAACCGGCGAAGCGGAGCCCTAAAAAAACAACTTCGCTGAATCGTGCAGAGCGTCTCCTTTTTTCGCATGCATTGGCCGATCAGCGAGTTATGGCTAAATTAGCGGCGGTCCAGTCGGGCATGCCATTTATCAGTGAAGAATACCAAGCGCTGTATGTCCAGCTCCTCGGCTTTTACGAAGAATGGGACAAAGCCGATTTCCATAAATTTTTGGAAACACTGCAAGATCCGGAGCTCCGAAAAATTGTCATGGAGACCGCAATGACTGAACGAGATCCGGAACATTCCGAAGAGGAAATAAAGGACTGCATCAAACATCTTGAAAAGCATTTGGTCGAACAAGAAATCAATCTTAAGATCCAGCAATCAAAAGAGGCGGAAAAACAGCATGATTTAAAACGTGCACTGCTTCTAGCCCAAGAAGTGATTGCTTTACGGAAATCATTGTAAAATCAATTCCGGTTTTTTTAAAGGAGGAAGTCGTATGGCTGAGAAATCAGAACACCAAAACGAAGTAGAAGCAAGCAATGTGTCATTGAGTTCAGAAGCGCCAGAAGCAACAGTCGAAGAAGCGAAAAAGCAATTAATTGAAATAGGTAAAAAAACCGGAGAACTGAATTATGAGCAGATTGCCGATAAATTAGCGGTTTTTGAAATGGAATCGGATGCAGTGGAAGAATTCATCGATCAGCTTGAAGGCCATGGCATTGAGCTTGAACGCAAATCAGATGACGAAGAGCATTTGGACCGCCTCATGAAACCGACTGAAGACAAATTCGATTTGAATGACCTGAGCGTTCCTCCCGGCGTCAAAATCAATGACCCAGTTAGAATGTACCTGAAGGAAATCGGCCGTGTCGACCTTTTGAAAGCCGAAGAAGAAGTCCGTCTCGCAAAATTGATCGAGCAGGGCGATGAAGAAGCCAAGAAACGTTTGGCTGAAGCAAACTTGCGCCTGGTTGTCAGTATCGCAAAACGCTATGTCGGACGCGGCATGCTGTTCCTGGATTTGATCCAGGAAGGGAATATGGGCCTTATCAAAGCGGTGGAAAAATTCGATTACTCGAAAGGCTTTAAATTCAGCACATACGCCACATGGTGGATCCGCCAGGCCATCACACGCGCGATTGCTGACCAAGCACGGACAATCCGCATCCCTGTGCATATGGTCGAAACGATCAATAAATTGATCCGTGTCCAGCGCCAGCTGCTTCAGGATTTAGGACGCGAACCTTCACCGGAAGAAATCGGTGAAGAAATGGATTTATTGCCTGAAAAAGTGCGTGAAATCTTGAAAATCGCACAAGAGCCGGTATCGCTGGAAACGCCGATCGGCGAAGAAGACGATTCGCATTTGGGTGATTTTATCGAGGATTCCGATGCACAATCGCCATCGGACCACGCTGCTTATGAATTATTGAAAGAACAGCTTGAAGACGTCCTGGATACGTTGACAGATCGTGAAGAAAACGTCTTGCGCCTGCGTTTCGGTCTTGACGACGGCCGCACGCGCACACTTGAAGAAGTGGGCAAAGTTTTCGGCGTCACACGCGAACGCATTCGCCAAATTGAAGCGAAAGCGCTGCGCAAACTGCGCCACCCTTCCCGCAGCAAACGATTGAAAGACTTTCTGGAATAAGCCGAAACCGTTCCCTCCAACAAAAGGGAACGGTTTTTTTCGCTAATTTGGGTTAAAGGTTGAGTTTGTCTAAATTTTTCCTATATAATGAATACTGAAAGCGCATACACAAAGGGGATGTAATTAAAATGAATTTTGATTTGACGCAAGAACAACAGATGATTAAGAAAACGCTCAAGGAGTTCGCCGATAAAGTGGTCGCTCCTGGCGCCATTGAGCGCGACCGCACAAAACAGTTTCCAACTGAGATTTTCAAACAGCTGTCCGACATGGGGATGATGGGATTGCCGTTTGAGGAGAAATACGGCGGAGCGGGAGCGGATACGACGAGCTTTGCGATTGTCACGGAAGAGTTGAGCCGTGCATGCGCTTCGACAGGCATCACATATTCGGCGCATATTTCACTTGGCGGTGCACCGCTTAGCCTTTTCGGCACCGAAGAACAGAAAGAGAAATACTTGACGCCGATCTGCACAGGCGAATCGTTCGGCGCATTCGGATTGACGGAGCCGAATGCGGGATCTGACGCTGGCGGCACGGAAACACGCGCTGTGGAAGACGGCGATGACTGGGTCATCAACGGATCGAAAGTATACATCACGAATGCCAGCCATGCGAAACACTTGGCAATCACGGCGATCACTGGCATGAATGACGGCAAAAAAGAAATCAGCGCAATCATCGTGCCGACTGACGCTGAAGGGTTCACGATTATCGATAATTACGATAAAATGGGCTTGAATGCATCGAACACGACTGAATTGGTGCTGGAAAACGTCCGCGTACCGAAAGAAAACTTGCTAGGGAAGCGTGGAGAAGGCTTTAGGCAGTTCCTGGTGACATTGGATGGCGGTCGCATTGGCATCGCTGCGATGGCTGTAGGGATCGCTCAGGCGGCCTTCAACAAAGCGTTGAATTATTCGAAAGAGCGCAAGCAATTCGGCAAAACATTATCGGAATTCCAGATCACACAATTCAAGTTAGCGGATATGGCGATGAAAATCGAATTGGCCCGCAACATGGTCTATAAAGCGGCTTGGTTGAAAGACCAAGGGCGCCCGTTCACGAAAGAAGCGTCAATGGCGAAATTATATGCGTCTGAAATGGCAATGGAAGTAGCCGACGAAGCCATCCAAATCCACGGCGGCTATGGCTATATGAAGGAATACGAAGTGGAGCGCTATATGCGCGACGCGAAATTGCTGGAAATCGGCGAAGGCACTTCAGAAGTTCAGCGCATGGTCATCGCTCGCCAAATCGGCTGCTAAATTACTGATTTTGTCACAATCTGCTAAAACTTATCCATTAAGACTTTTCGTTTTGTAAATAATACAGTACAATAATGAATGATACGAACACTATCATTAACGCAGAACTTAAAGAGGAGGGGTAACGGATGCAAAAAAATGCAATTGTACCTTATATCTTAATCATGGCTTTCGGTATTGGTCTAATTTTCTTCTTATCATTAGAAGGCGTTGGCAACCAAGAAGAAATTGCTGAAGAACATGCAACTGAAGAAGAAGGCGGAGCAGAGGGCGAAGCAGAAGGCGAAGGCGGCGGAGAAGCTGCTGCTGAATTCGATCCAGAAGCTGTCGCACAGCAAAGCTGTGTTTCATGCCACGGTTCAAGCTATGAAGGCGGAGTTGGTCCATCATTGATCGACACGGAGCTTGACCAAGCAGGAATTGAAGAAATTATTGCTAACGGTAAAGGCGCTATGCCAGGTGGCCTTGTTGAAGCCGACAACATTCCAGCAATGGCTGAGTGGATTTTAACACTCGAATAGTATTGAAAACCCTTAGTTCTTTGAGCTAAGGGTTTTTCTTTCATTATCTAGCGGCAACAGCCAGGCTCACGGGTCATATGCTGTTCAGGCTGTGTGGCAAAAAGCGCCACTTCGCCAGTCCATCTTATGCCTGTCGAGCCTAAAAGGCCGTTTCCGCTTATCTAAGTTAGGAGGCATTACATGAACGCTCAACAATTATCATACCGGCTTAGCCGAGTTGCAAGCCACGTACCGAAAGGGGCTATTGTCGCAGATATCGGCAGCGACCACGCGTATTTGCCATGTTATTTAGTAGCGGAAGGGCTCGCGGAAAGGGCCATTGCCGGAGAAGTGGTGAAAGGGCCTTTTGAGTCAGCGAAAAAACAAGTCCGGCAGGAACGCTTGGAAGACCGGATCACCGTCCGGCTTGCCAGCGGCCTGGCGGCTATCGAAAGGGAAGACGGCGTCACAGCAATTACGATCGCGGGCATGGGCGGTCCATTAATTGCGTCTATCCTCGAACAGGATAAAGCGCTCCTTAACGGGGTCCAGCGTTTGATCTTGCAGCCTAATGTCCATGCAAAAGCGATTCGCGAGTGGGCCGCAGCAAATGGCTGGCGCATTATCGATGAAGAAATTTTGGAAGAAAACAGCAAGATATATGAGATTGTCGTGCTCGAACCTGCAGAAGATGCTGTAGAGTTCGCGGAAAAAGAGCTGCTGTTCGGCCCAATGCTTATGGCGCAGCGTCCGGACGTTTTTCATGTGAAATGGCAGCGCGAAATGGCGCAATGGAAAAAGATTGTGATATCGATGGAAGCGAACGCCGAAGCCACTGACATTGTGGAGAAAAAGCAGGAATTGACACGAAAAATAAAACTGGTTGAAGAGGTGCTGAATGGTGAAATTTCCTAACGGACAGCAAATCATCGAAGAGTTTGAAAAATGGTCGCCGAAATATTTGGCGATGGAAGACGATCCGGTCGGCTTGCATGTCGGAACATTGAACAAAAAAATTGAACGGGTTTTGGTGACGCTTGACGTCAACGAAGCGGTCGTTGATGAAGCCATCGAAAAAGGTGCGGCGTTGATCATTGCACATCACCCGCCGATTTACCGTCCGCTGAAAAACCTGCAGACGGATTTCCCGCAAGGGCGGTTGATGGAAAAGCTCATCAAGCATGATATTGCTGTCTATGCTGCGCACACCAATCTTGATGTTGCAAGGGGCGGTGTCAACGATTTGCTGGCGGACGCACTCGGCCTTCAGAATACGACGGTAATGGTGCAGACCTACGAAGCGGAATTGGTGAAAATTGCCGTCTTCGTTCCGGAAAGCCACGAAGACCAAGTGCGCGAAGCTTTAGGTAAAGCAGGCGCAGGCGCAATCGGCGAATATGAATTCTGCAGCTACACGGTATCGGGCACGGGGCGTTTCCGGCCGACGCAAGGCGCAGATCCGTTTATCGGCGAAACCGGCAGGATGGAAAGGACGGCTGAATCGAAAATCGAAGTGGTCATCCGAAAACATGAAAGGGACCGTGCCATCAAGGCGATGATTGACGCACACCCTTATGAAGAAGTGGCGTACGATGTTTTCCCCCTTGAAAACAGGGAGCTGCCGATGGGGCTTGGACGAGTCGGTACGCTCGAATCCGGCATGGCATTGGAAGATTTCGCGGAATTTGTCAAAGAACGGCTCGATGTGCCGGCAGTGCGCGTGGTCGGGGATTTCTCAAAGCCGATCAAGAAAGTCGCAGTGCTTGGAGGCGACGGCAATAAATACATTACCGCCGCGAAACGCGCGAGAGCGGATGTCTATGTAACAGGAGACCTTTATTTCCACGTCGCACAAGATGCGGAGGCGATGGGGCTTGCCGTTGTCGACCCAGGCCATCACGTAGAAAAAGTGATGATCCAAGGGGTAGTTGATTATATGGCAGAACATAGCGGCTTGAAATGCACATTCCTGCCGTCGGAAACGAATACCGAACCGTTCCGGTTCAAATAAATCCATGTAATATGAAAAAGACACGCTCCGAGTGGGGGCGTGTCTTTTTGCTGTAATTTGGTTTTATTCGCCGACCGGGTATGGTTCGATGCGGTCAGAAGGTTTCGGGTGTTTGATCTTCGGCAAAATTTTGTTCAACGGCACAGAGCGCGCCAAATCGTGCGTCGATGGATCTTCGGGATCGTATTTATCCAAAAACACCATCACTTCTTTGACGATCGGCGTCGGCGTCGAAGCACCAGCTGTGATCGCTACGGTTTCAATGCCTTGCAGCCAGTCCAAATTCAGCTCGGACAAATCGGAAATGCGGTAAGCAGGGGTACCGGCGATATCTTGCGAAACTTGCGCCAAGCGGTTCGAGTTATTGCTCATTGGATCGCCGATGACAATCAGCAAGTCCGCATCGACTGCTTGTGTCGCGACAGCTTCTTGCCGTACTTGTGTCGCTAGGCAAATCTCTTTGTGGACTTCCGAATGCGGGAATTTCTCTTTGAGGCGTTCCATCAATTCAACAACATCCCATTGGCTCATTGTCGTCTGGTTCGTAACAATGATCTTTTCGGAATTCAACTCAAGCGCATTGACATCTTCTACAGTTTCCACTAAATGGACAAGATCCGGTGCGACGCCGATTGCGCCTTCCGGTTCAGGATGTCCGCTTTTGCCGATATAGATGATATGAAAGCCTTGGGCTGTTTTTTCGCGGATCAAGTCATGTGTCACAGTTACGTCCGGGCAAGTGGCGTCAATCGATACGAGGCCTTTGCGTTTAGCCAGTTCACGCACTTGTGGCGAAACGCCGTGTGCGGTGAAAATGACCGTGCCTGTTTCCACTTTCTCCAAAATTTCGAGACGGTTTTTGCCGTCAAGCGTGATGATGCCGTCTTGTTCGAAAGCATCGGTGACGTGTTTATTGTGAACAATCATTCCGAGTATATAGATGGGGCGTGGCAAAGTTTCATCCATTGCCGCATTTTTCGCGATGACCATTGCATCCACTACTCCGTAGCAATAGCCCCTTGGCGATATTTTCATTACTTTCATAACCGCACTCCTTTCAAAATCATAACTTCATTATAACGGAGACGGCACTGCTTTACAAAAGTTGCATTACGGAAAAAGTGATTTTGTGCTATAATGTCAAGAGCATAAGGAGGGGATTCAATCCCATGACAAAATTTAATGATTACAACCTGAAGCCGTTTATACTAGAAGCGGTAGAAAAACTAGGCTTTAAAGAGCCGACGCCAATCCAAAAAGAAATAATGCCCCATATATTGAAAGGCACTAGCGCTATTGGACAATCCCATACAGGGACAGGCAAAACACATAGTTTCATCATTCCGATCGCTGAACGGATCGACACGAGCCGCCAAGAAGTGCAGGCGGTTATTTGTGCGCCGACACGCGAACTCGGAACGCAGATCTACGCTGAGATGATGAAGCTTGTCGAAGGGTCCGACATCGAAGTGAAGAGCTTTATCGGCGGCACAGACAAACAGCGTTCGATCAATAAACTAAAGACTCAGCCGCATATCGTCATTGGTACGCCAGGGCGTTTGAGAGACTTAGTGAAAGAAAACGCGCTATTGGTCCACACAGGAAAAATCTTGGTAGTTGACGAAGCGGATCTGGCATTCGATCTTGGCTTTATCGAGGAAATCGACCAAGTGGCCGGCAAAATGCAGGAACACCTGGAGATGTATGTCTTCTCGGCGACTATTCCTGAAAAATTAAAGCCGTTCCTGAAAAAATACATGGAATCACCCGTCCATGTTAAAATCGGCGACAAGCGCCCTACTGCAGAAGGATTGGATTTCTATTTGATTCCTGCCCGCAGCAAGCGCAAAGTTGAACGTTTGAAGGAGATTATGGGAATCATCAACCCTTATTTGGCGATCATTTTCGTCAATACGAAAACCAATGCAGATTATGTCGCTGAAGAACTTGGCAAAGCGGGAATCCGCGTCGGTCGTGTGCATGGCGATTTAGCGCCGCGCGAACGGGTAAAAATGATGAAACAAGTGCGCGATTTGGAGTATCAATACATCGTAGCGACGGATTTGGCTGCGCGCGGCATCGATATTCAAGGCGTCAGCCATGTCATCAATTATGAATTGCCGGAAGACCTGGAGTTCTTCATCCACCGTGTCGGACGTACTGCACGCGCTGGCATGAAAGGCTTGGCCATCACGATTTTCAATCCGGAAGAAGAAGATGCAATCGTCCGTGTCGAGAAGATGGGAATCCCGTTCCAGCAAAAAGACATCGTCAATGGCGAGTTTGTTGATTTGAAAGACCGCCACAGCCGTAAAAACCGTGTCAGAACGGTAGATGCAGCTGACGTAAAAGCAAAATCGATGGTCCATAAACCAAAAGCCGTCAAACCAGGCTATAAGAAAAAGATGAAATGGAAAATGGACGAAATCAAAAAAGTGGAACGCCGCAAAAATCGTAAAAAGTAAGGAGTTTTTTCATGTTATTGGGATCACACGTATCAATGAGCGGGAAAAAAATGCTGCTTGGCGCAAGCGAAGAAGCCCTTTCATACGGAGCGACCACTTTTATGGTGTATACGGGCGCGCCTCAGAACACGCGCCGCAAGCCGATTGAAGAGTTGAATATTGAAGCGGGGCAGGCGCATATGGCGCAGCATAATTTGTCGAATATCGTCGTCCATGCGCCATACATCATCAATATCGCCAATACCTTGAAGCCGGAAACTTTTGCGCTCGGCGTGGAATTTCTCCAAAAAGAGATTGAACGCACGGCTGCACTTGGCGCCAAGCAAATCGTGCTTCATCCCGGTGCCCATGTCGGCGCTGGCGTTGAAGCGGGTACTGCAAAAATCATCGAAGGCTTGAACGAAGTCTTGTCACAGGATTTTCCGGTGAACATCGCACTGGAAACAATGGCTGGAAAAGGCACGGAAATCGGCCGGAGTTTCGACGAATTGGCTGCGATCATCAACGGAGTTACCCATAACGAACGCTTGTCGGTTTGCTTTGACACATGCCACACGCATGATGCAGGATACGCTATCAATGAAGACTTTGATAGTGTGCTTGCGGAATTTGATCGCATCGTCGGCATCGATCGTTTGCAGGTTCTGCACATCAACGACAGCAAAAACGTCCGCGGAGCTGGCAAAGACCGCCATGAAAACATCGGCTTCGGCGAAATCGGCTTCCAGGCGCTGCACGGCATTGTCCATCACAAACAATTGATGCACGTGCCGAAGATCCTAGAAACGCCATACGTCGGCATTGACGCAAAAAACAAAAAAGCGCCATACGCTTTTGAAATCGAGATGTTCAAGAACGGTGTTTTTACGCCGGGCGTCATCGAAGAACTGAAAGCCCCTCTGTAAAGAGAGGGCTTTTTTTTATGAGTTTTATTGGTTTACAAGAGTGTGTGCTTGTTTTATACTTTTCTAATGATGTAAATCGTAATCATTATGAATTGGAAAAGAGGCAGTGTTATGAACGCGCCATTAATTAACATTCAAGACATCAGTTTTGAATACGAGCAAACAAAAGCACTTGAGAATATTTCATTGAAAGTGGAAGAAGGGGATTTCCTGGCGATTCTTGGTCCCAACGGTTCCGGCAAGTCGACGCTGCTGAAAATCATGCTCGGCTTGATCAAGCCGACAAAAGGGAAAATCGAATTGTTCGGGACGGACTCGAAAAATTTCAAACATCGTGAGTGGATCGGCTACGTGTCGCAAAAATCCAATTCGTTCAACTCGGGCTTCCCAGCGACAGTGGAAGAAGTCGTAGCAGGCGGGCTCGCCAAAAAGTCCGGCTTGTTCCACCGCCTGCCGAAAAATTACAAAGCGCAAGTGAAAGAAGCGCTGGAAGCGGTCGGCATGGATGCATTCATTCACCGCAGCGTCAGCGAACTTTCAGGCGGCCAGCAGCAGCGAATTTTTATTGCACGCGCGCTCGTCGCTAAGCCGAAAGTGCTGATCCTCGATGAACCAACGGTGGGCATTGACCACCAGAACGTCCAATCGTTTTATAATATGTTGGCGTCGCTGAACCGCGATAAAAACATCACGCTGGTGCTGGTAACGCATGACGTTGATACGGTGACCGATAAAATCACCCATGTCGCATGCTTGAACCAGACTATCCATTTCCATGGCTATAAAGAAGAGCTGGACACGATGAGCGATGAAAAGCGTAAAGCGTGGTACGGCCATTCCGTGCGGAAAATCCATCACGCCGGAGGTGCTCATTGACCATGATCGACGCTATATTTTCCTATGAATTCCTGCAAAACGCCTTTGCAGCCGGTTTGATCATCGGCGTGATTGCGCCGCTGCTCGGCGTCTTTATCGTCGTGCGCCGGCTGTCGCTTATTGCCGACGCTTTGAGCCATGTGACGCTTGCCGGCATCGCTGGCAGTTTGTACTTGAGCCAAAGCGTCGCAGCTTTTGCACTGCTAAATCCTTTATTCCTGGGCATCGCCGCTTCTGTATTCGGTTCGGTGCTGATCGAGCGCTTGCGGAGCCTTTATAAGCATTACGAAGAATTGGCGATTCCGATCATCCTGTCGGCAGGCATCGGCTTCGGCGCGATCTTCATCTCACTCGCTGAAGGCTTTTCAAGCGACTTGTTCGGCTATCTATTCGGTTCCGTGTCAGCTGTCAGCCGTGAAGATCTTGGCATTGTCGCGGCCATCGCCGTTATCGTCTTTTTGTTTATCGGCATTTTCTTCAAAGAATTATTCGTCTTGTCGTTTGACGATGAATACGCGAAAGCTTCAGGCCTGCCGGCGAAGTGGATCCATTTCCTCTTCATGATCGTCACAGCGCTTGTAATTGCGGGCTCGATGCGCATCGTAGGCATCTTGCTGGTATCGTCATTGATGACAATTCCGGTCGCAACGGCGATGCGTTTGTCTAAGAGCTTCAAAGAGACGATTATCCTGTCGATCGTCTTCGGTGAAATTTCGGTCATCGCCGGCCTTGTCACAGCCTTTTACTTCGACCTGGCACCCGGCGGGACAATCGTCGTCACATCCATCATTTTGCTGCTGTTTGTCATCGGTTTCAAAAAGCTTTCAGTGTCAGTGAAAAAGGGGGCAGTCGCATGAACATCGAAAAAGCATGGGACATCTTAAAACAGAACGGCTATAAGGAAACTTCAAAACGCACGCAGATATTGGAACTCTTTTCCCAGGACGACCGCTATTTGACGGCGCGCGACCTGTTGGATGTCATGCAAAAAGATTACCCGAGCATGAGCTTCGACACGGTCTACCGCAACTTGGCGACATTCGTGTCGCTTGGGATTCTCGAGGAAACGGAATTGTCAGGCGAACGCCATTTTCGCATGCAATGCGAAAGCGATCATCACCATCACCATTTCATTTGCATGGACTGCGGCAAGATCAAAGAGATTCCCGTCTGTCCGATGGAAATGGTTGGAGCGGCATTGCCAGCTTACGAAATTGCCAACCACAAATTCGAAATCTACGGCAAATGCCCAGCTTGCAAATAGTTATTTCAATAAAACATAAAAGGAGCCGGCTCAACGGATGAGCCGGCTTTTATGTGCTTAAGATGTGAGAGAAATTTGTGCTGAACGCGCGTAAAAATTCCTGAACGCGCATAAATTTCGCTGAGCGTACGTAAACTCATCACTCCAATCATCAAGACGCAAAAATGCCATCAGCTCTCTCAAGCTGATGGCATTTTAACTTTATTTCGTCTGCAAACTTTCTTGGATGGCGAATTCTTTTTCCACCCATTGCTGGGCTTCCAGCCAGTTAGAGACGCGGATGACGTTTTTGGGAATCGGCTCCCGATTGTACGGGGTATCGAATAATATTACCGGAATGTCGAGCTCTTCGGAGATCTCGACAGCATTGTCGTGCTTGTCTTCGAAGAACAAGTCGACGGCATGCTTTTTCGCCGTTGCGATTTTATTGTGCGAACCGATCAATTCGATGTGGTCGTAATGGATCGCGTGCTGCGCGAACCAGTCAACTGTAATGTCTTTGACATTTTCACCGCGTGCCGAGATGTAATACAACTCGTAGCGGTCTTTCCAGCTGTCCAAAATCGACTTCGCGTTTTCCGACACGGGAGAGGCTGCGTAAATCGTCGATTCGGCTCCGCGGAACCAATCGTAGAACTCGCCTCTCGGCAGATGGGGAAGAGCGGCGGTCAAGTCGTATTGTTTTAAATCATCGAGCGTCAACTCGCTATTGAATGCTTCATTGATGTGGGGGATCAGCGATGTCGGGCACGTTACAGTGCCGTCGATATCAATGCCGAAACGGTATCTCATAACTTCACAACCTTATACTTCCAATTTGCCAGCAGCTTCTTTTTCAGCCGCCTGATTATCGAAATATTCCTGTGCAATTTTATCAATTTCCACTTTCAGTTCTTCGACCATTGTTGCTTCAGGCACCTTGCGCACCGTTTTGCCTTTCATGAACAACAAACCTTCGCCGCGAGCGCCGGCAATGCCGATATCCGCTTCACGTGCTTCACCCGGTCCGTTTACCGCGCAGCCAAGAACGGCTACTTTGATTGGCGCTTTGATGTGCGAAATGTATTCTTCCACTTCGTTGGCGATAGTGATCAAGTCGATTTCGATGCGTCCGCAAGTCGGACACGAAATCAATGTAGCGGCGTTAGATGACAATGCGAATACTTTCAGCAATTCGCGTGCCACTTTCACTTCTTCAACAGGATCGGCGCTCAATGAAATGCGTAGCGTGTTACCGATGCCTTTTGCAAGAAGTGCGCCAAGGCCGGCAGAACTTTTGATTGTTCCCGAGTACAATGTGCCGGATTCAGTGATTCCCAAGTGAAGGGGATAGTCGAACGCTTTCGAAGCTTTTTCGTAGGCTTCGATCGCCAGACTGACATCTGAAGCTTTCATTGACACGATGATGTCATGGAAGTCCAGGTCTTCAAGGATCTTAATATGATGCAGCGCGCTTTCGACCATGCCGTCAGCGGTTGGGTAGCCATATTTTTCAAGGATTTTGCGCTCTAATGAACCGGCATTGACGCCGATGCGGATAGGGATGCCTTTTGCTTTACACGCATTGACGACCGCTTCCACTTTTTCACGTCGGCCGATGTTGCCCGGATTGATGCGGATTTTATCGGCGCCTTGTTCGATGGCAATCAACGCCAATTTATAGTCAAAATGAATGTCAACAACAAGCGGGATGTTGATGCGTGCTTTGATTTCGCCGATTGAATAAGCTGCACGTTCATCCGGGCAAGCGACTCGGACGATCTGGCATCCGGCTTCTTCCAAACGCAGGATTTCAGCGACTGTCGCTTCGACGTCGTGTGTTTTGGTCGTTGCCATACTTTGAATGAATAATTCATTGCTGCCACCGATAGTCAGGTCTCCGACTTTAACGGGGCGGGTTTTTGTACGGTGAATAATTTCACTCATCTAAAATTCTCTCCTTTTTTGGGAGACCGGCCATTCTGCGCCAGCCCGCATTTCTGCAACTCAAAGTGTCCCTAGTTTGTTCCATTACCTATTGCCATTTTAGCAGTCTACTCCTATAAAAGACAAGAAAGACGGTTACACGCCTGTGTTTTTAGCAGGAGGGAGCTTCGGATAATAGCCCACCGCTAAGTAGAGATAGCCGATCGTCAACAAGCTTGTCAGCCCGGAAACCCAGAAGCCGGCATCCAAAAAGCTTAAGCCGAATGAAATAAATGTCGGAATCGTGACAGCCATTGCGGCAGTACGCCAAAGATGGCGGTATTCGCCGCGGCGCTTTCTTATAGAAAGAAACGCCAAGCCTACAAAGGCGAAAAGGCTGATTTTTACAAAGTGATAAATGGTCGTTGAAACAAATAAAAAGATGAAAGCGAACGGGTAAAGCAGCCATTCGATTTCTTCAACAAACTCAAGCAAACCCTCGACATTGCTTGCAGTGTCACCCAAGCCGGACGCCAAACCGATGAACGAAATGACGGTCATCGCTGCGATGACAACAAAAACAAAGCGAAGGATGCGGCCGATCGTCATAATACGGACGGCTGCCTGCTTTTTAGGTTCCATTAAACTGGCCTTGAATAGTTGGAATAAATTCACGTTTATCGTCCTTTCTATATATACCTTTATGGTACCACGACGAAAGGGGAATAATTATCCGCTTTGTTACGGGAATGTAAATTTTAAATAAAGGTGTTTACAATTCGGTAGCTAACTCTTCATAATAGACTAGGTGTGAAAAAGCTAAGTATATAGGAGTTGAACGGAAATCGTGGAGACGAACTGGCAAGAAATTCTCTTTACCTTCTTCGGCGGGTTAGGGATATTCCTTTTTTCAATTAAATACATGGGGGATGCCTTGCAGAAAGCTGCAGGCGATAAATTGCGCTCTATTTTAGACCGCTTCACGACCAACCCGTTCATGGGCGTCTTGGTGGGGATTATCGTGACAATCCTCATCCAGTCAAGTTCAGGGACGACTGTAATTGTCGTCGGGCTGGTAAGTGCGGGCTTTATGACATTGCGCCAAGCAATCGGCGTTATTATGGGAGCGAATATCGGTACAACCGTTACAGCGTTCATCATCGGCCTTGATGTCGGTGCTTACGCACTGCCAATCATGGCAGTCGGTGCTTTCCTCATTTTCTTCTTCAAGAAAAACCAGATTCAAAATGTTGGACAAGTCATTTTCGGGTTCGGCGGCCTGTTTTTCGGGATGGAAACGATGAGTGGAGCGATGAAACCGCTGCGTGAGTTGCCGGCGTTTATCGATTTGACAGTCAGCTTCAGTGAAAACCCGATGCTCGGAATCGTAGCGGGTACAGTATTCACATTCATCGTACAAAGTTCGAGTGGAACAATTGCAATTTTGCAGGCATTGTACGCGGAAGGTATTGTCGACTTGGATGCTGCATTGCCAATTCTTTTCGGTGACAATATCGGTACGACAATTACAGCAGTGCTGGCTGCGCTCGGCACATCAATCGCAGCAAAACGTGCGGCAGCTGTCCACGTATTGTTCAACATTGTAGGGACGATCATTTTCGTTATCTTGCTTATACCGTTCACGGCTTATATCGAATGGCTTTCGGGAATGCTGGCACTTGAGCCGAAAATGCAGATCGCATTCGCCCACGGGTCATTCAACGTTGCGAACACGATTATCCAGTTCCCGTTAATCGGGGCATGGGCATACTTGGTTACAAAAGTAATTCCAGGTGAAGAAGTGCTGATCGAGTTCAAACCGAAGCATTTGGATCCGAACTTTATTGAAGCTTCTCCTTCAATCGCGCTTGGCCAGGCAAAAGAGGAAATTCTCCGCATGGGCCAATACGCAGTCCAAGGTTTGGAAGAATCCTATGCTTACTTGAAAACAAAGAGTAAGAAAAATGCTGAAACAGGTTATCAATTGGAAGACGCAATCAATAACCTTGACAGCAAAATTACCGATTATCTCGTGTTGATATCTGCCGAACCTTTATCTGCCGGTGACTCAAACCGACACACTGTGCTGATGGATACAGTTCGCGACATCGAACGGATCGGTGATCATTTCGAGAACATCATCGAGTTGATCGATTACCAGGAAAACAACCGTGTCATCCTTTCAGAAGACGCAATGGAAGATCTGACGGAAATGTTCACGTTGACGATCGCTACGGTTCAGAAATCACTTGACGCATTAGATACGTCGAACCATGAATTGGCACGTGAAGTAGCACAACAGGAAGACTTAATCGACAAGATGGAACGCAAATTCCGCAAAAAGCACATTTTGCGTTTGACTGAAGGACTATGTTCAGCGCAAGCCGGAATCGTCTTTGTTGATATTGTCAGCAACCTGGAGCGCATCGGCGACCATTCAGTGAATATCGCAGAAGCCATTCTTGGCAACCGCGCGTAAACAAGGACTCCCTTTCATCGCTTTACATTTTTAAAAATGTGGGGCACGATGAAAGGGAGTTTTCTATTTAGGAGGAATAACATGGAAATAATCGGGTGGGTGCTTGTGCTGCTGTTTTTCGCTATCGGGTTTATCGGATTGCTTTATCCGATCATCCCTGCTGTTTTATTCATATTCGGGGGCTTTCTCATTTACGGGCTGTTTTTCGATTTCAGCGATCTGCCTTGGTGGTTCTGGCTGATCGAGTCGCTATTCGTCATTTTGCTGTTTGGTGCTGATATGCTCGCCAATGCGTTCGGCGTCAAAAAGTTCGGCGGATCGAAAGCGGGATTGTGGGGCAGTACGCTCGGACTGATTATTGGTCCGTTCGTCATCCCGATCGCCGGCATTCTGATCGGTCCATTCCTTGGCGCAATCATTGCGGAACTGTTGGTGAACCGTTCGACTCCTAAGCAGGCTGTCAAATCGGGGATTGGTTCGGTAGTAGGGTTTATCACCTCCGTATTCACGAAAGGCATCATCCAGATTGTTATGGTCGGGCTGTTCTTCTTCGTAATCTGAGGTCAGCCAAAAGTCTGATTAAAGGGACAGCTCATGCATTTTGATTGTAACGGCTTGGAAACTTTGATAACCTGTAAAGGTAGACAATTAGACTCAAGGAGGAATTTAATCATGGCTTACGAATTACCGGAATTACCTTACGCGTATGACGCACTTGAACCACATATCGACAAAGAGACGATGAACATTCACCACACAAAACACCATAATACTTATATCACAAACGTAAACGCTGCATTGGAAGGGCACGATGACTTAACTTCTAAATCAGTAGAGGAATTGATCGCTGATCTGGATGCAGTTCCTGAGTCAATCCGCACAGCAGTCCGCAACAACGGCGGAGGACATGCGAACCACTCTCTTTTCTGGCAGTTATTGTCACCTAACGGCGGCGGAACACCAACTGGCGCAGTTGCAGATGCAATCAACAGCAAGTTCGGCAGCTTTGACGAGTTCAAAGAAAAATTCGAAAACGCTGGCAAAACACGTTTCGGTTCAGGCTGGGCTTGGTTGATCGTTTCGAACGGCGAATTGGAAGTTGTATCAACTCCGAACCAGGATTCTCCTGTAATGGAAGGCAAAACACCAATTCTTGGAGTGGATGTGTGGGAACATGCTTACTACTTGAAATACCAAAACCGTCGTCCTGATTACTTGGCGGCTTTCTGGAATGTAGTAAACTGGGATGAAGTTACTAAACGTTTCGAAGCAGCAAAATAATTGTAAAAAATTGAAACTTTGCACACACTTTTTCGTCTGAAAAGGTGTGTGTTTTTCTATGTTCGATGATATACTAACAAGTGCATATTTTGGCGGAAGGAGTGCTCAATAAATGAATACCCCCCAGAAAAGACGTGTATCGCTTGCAAAAGCGAAACTGAAATCACATACCGTCTTTCGGATGAATATCCTCTTTTTCTCCATCTTCCTGCTATTTTCTGTATTGATTTTGCGATTAGGTTATCTGCAGATCGTCAAAGGCGAGGATTACACCCGGGCTTTGGCGCGTACAGAAGAAGTCCCGGTCAATACAAGTGTTCCGCGCGGCCGCATTTTCGATAGTGAAGGCCGTGTCCAGGTGGATAATAATCCCGTGAACGCGATTACCTATACAGCGATGCAGACAACGAAAAGAGAAGAAATGCTTGAAGTGGCCACGGAACTTGCGAAGCTGATTGAAAAAGATCCTAAACGGGTGACATTTCGTGATAAACAAGATTTTTACATCATGCTGAACAATGAAAAAGCAGCAGCAAAAGTGACGGATGAAGAAAGAGCCGCAATTGCTGCTGAAGACATTATAGAAAAAGAGAAAAACCAGAAGATTGATAGGCTCGTGCGCGAGAAAATCACCGATAAAGAACTAGAAAGCTTGACAGCAGAGCAATTGGAAACATTGGCGATTTTCCGTGAAATGACGTCTGGTTATGCGCTGGCTCCCCAAATCATCAAAAATGAAGACGTAACAGACGCTGAATTTGCGCGCGTTTCGGAGAGATTGACAAGTCCGAAATTGAAAGGCGTTAACACGGTTACTGACTGGAAGCGCATCAAAACAAGCGATTTGACGATACTCGGGAGTACAACCACACCCGAACAAGGGATTCCGGCAAATAAACTGGATTATTACATGGCGCGCGATTACTCGCGCAATGACCGCGTAGGCGTGAGCTTTCTCGAACAATTCTATGAAGAAGAGCTGCAAGGACAAAAATCCATCGTCAAAAATATTACCGATGGCAAAGGTCGCGTCGTTGAGACCATCCCCGTAGATGAAGGGAAGCCAGGCAAAGACCTCGTATTGACGATCGATTCCGAAATTCAAAGTGCGGTGGAAGGCATTGTCGAAAAGTATCTGCTCGAACTGAAAGCCGGCCCGAACTCGCAGCTTGTGAAAGACGCTTATCTCGTCATGATGGATCCGAGGACTGGCGAAGTCATTTCGATGGTTGGCAAGCAGCTCGACAAAGATGAGAACGGCAAGCAAATTGTCCGTGATTATTCATTCGGCGCCATTACGGCAGCTTATCCGAGCGGCTCTGTCGTCAAAGGCGCGACGCTTTTGACAGGCTACCAAGAGGATGCTGTCGAATTAAACCAAGTAATGATCGATGAACCGCTGCAATTTCCTGGCGGCGGTGCGATAAAAGGTTCGATTTTTAACCGGACGATGTTCAACCGGATACCGATGAGCGACTTACAGGCGATTGAACGTTCATCCAACGTTTATATGTTTAAAATTGCATTGGCGCTGTCCGGCAATACGTACGAATACAATCGCGGTTTCAGCGTCAGGCCTGAACATTGGGAAACGATGCGCAGATCGTTTGCGCAATTCGGCCTCGGCGTTCAAACCGGCATTGATTTGCCGAACGAAGGCACCGGTTATGCCGGAGACTATACGAAAGTCCAGCCGGGAACGTTCCTGGATTTGGCGATCGGCCAGTACGATACGTATACGCCGATGCAGCTGGTGCAATATATTTCAACAATCGCCAATGATGGATACCGCATGAAGCCGCATGTCGTCAAGGAAATCCGACAGCCTTCAGATGACGGCCAATCGCTCGGCCCAGTTGAGACGGTCATCGAGCCGACTGTTTTGAACCGCATCAATAACACGCAAGAAGAAATCGACCAAGTGAAAAAAGGAATGCGCCTCGTGTATTCCGGCAACTCAGGGTCGGCCCGTTCATTTTTCAACGATGCAGCTTATGAAGGTGCTGGAAAGACCGGTACAGCCCAGATCAATTATTACGATGACAAGAATAGCCCTTTCTATACAGAGCCTTCCGTCAACACAGCACACGTCGGTTTTGCACCATACGACAATCCGGAAATCGCATACGCCGTGATGATTCCCTATATCACGACAGACCCTAGCCGGGTGCCGACGGTAACGCATAAAATTGCCCGCGATGCGGTTGATAAATATTTTGAACTGAAAAACAAAGAATCCGCTGAACCGACTTCAGTTATTAAAGAACCTTATTCAAAGAAAGTGGTTGAAGAAGGAGAAGAAACAGCGGACTGAAAAAAGCGATGGCGGCATTGGGATCCAATGCCGCCATCGCTTTTTTGCGTTTACAATTTCTTAACATTCCCTTTATATGCACTCAACAATGAGAGTTTATAGTAAGTATTGTAAAGTAAACATAAACTTTAGGGGGAAACGTCAAATGAGAATTTGGAAATACGCAATGGCATCAACAATCCTTGGATCTGCATTAGTGCTGGGAGCTTGCGGCGGCGGCAACGCTACTGAACCTGGTGAGACAAGTGGAAAAGCTGGAGAGGCGACAGGGTCGGTAACTGGAGACGGTTCTTCGACTGTAGCACCTATCTTGGAAGGCATTGTTGAAGAGTATGCGGGAGTAGAGCCTGACGTGCAAGTTACTGTTGGTACATCCGGCACTGGCGGCGGCTTCGAAAAGTTCATTCAAGGCGAAACTGATTTCTCAAATGCATCACGCCCGATTAAAGAAGAAGAAATCGCAAGCCTTGAAGAAGCGGGCATCGAGTACACTGAATTGTTGCTGGCGTATGATGGCTTGACTGTAGTTGTCAACAAAGACAACGACTGGATCGAAGATTTGACGGTAGAAGATCTGAAAAAGCTATGGGTTGAAGACGGAACGACGAAAAAATGGTCAGACATCAATCCGGAATGGCCGGATGAAGAAATCGTCTTCTATTCTCCTGGGACGGATTCGGGCACATACGATTATTTCAACGAAGTGATTCTTGAAGAAGAAGACTTGGTCAGCTCGGCGACATTGTCAGAAGACGATAACGTTCTCGTGCAAGGCATCCAGGGCGATAAAAACGCCATCGGATTCTTCGGTTACGCTTATTACGTCGCTAACAAAGATACGTTGAAAGCTGTAACAATCGGTGGAGTTGAGCCGAACAGCGAAACAATCGAGTCTGGCGAATACGCGCCGCTTTCACGTCCGTTGTTCACATACGCTAAGAACGAATCGATGACTGAAAACGAAGCAGCATTCAACTTCATGAAATACACGATTGAAAATGCAGGCGAAATGGCTGACGCAGTCGGCTACGTAGCAGCGCCTGAAGAAGAGTACGAAAAAGACATGGAAGAATTGGAAGCTTTGAAAAAATAAATACAATAAAGTTCTAGTAAAAGGGTGAGCAGCCGCTGCTCGCCTTTTGCGGTTGAAAGGGGATTCGTTATGGGTACATCTGTGCAGGAAATGATCGCGCAGTCGAAAGGCAAGAAAAACAAGAAGTTCATCGAGAAAATCATTCCGTGGATTTTACTCTTGATTGCATCCGTGTCTGTGCTGACAACGATTGGCATTGTATTGACATTGATCATCGAAACCATCACATTTTTCACGCGTGTTTCGGTTTTCGACTTTATATTCGGCACAACATGGCTGCCGTTCTCGAACAAACAAGAATTATACGGCATCTTGCCGTTGATTGTGGGGACATTAAAAGTAACGTTAATCGCAGTAATCGTGGCTGTTCCAATTGGCATTTCAGCCGCCATCTACTTGAGTGAATATGCAAGTGAAACCGTGCGCCGCATTGTTAAACCGGTGTTAGAAGTTTTGGCTGGGATTCCGACTATCGTCTATGGTTTTTTCGCCTTAACATTTGTAACGCCGTTATTGCAGACTTTTTTTCCTGAAATCAAAATCTTCAACGCTATTTCTCCTGGGATCGTTGTCGGCATCATGATCATCCCGATGATCGCTTCGCTGTCGGAAGACGCGATGTCAGCTGTACCGAGATCAATCCGAGACGGCGCCTTGGCAATGGGTTCCACTAAATTTGAAGTGGCTTGGAAAATCATCGTGCCGGCCGCTTTGTCCGGCATCATCGCATCGGTTGTGCTCGCTGTTTCGCGCGCAATCGGAGAAACGATGATCGTATCACTAGCGGGTGGTTCGACGCCGAAGCTAGACGGAGATTTTGCAGGATCGATCCAAACAATGACTGCCTATATCGTCCAGGTTTCAAAAGGGGATGCAGGATACGGAACTACAATCTACTATTCCATCTATGCAGTAGGATTTACATTATTCCTTTTCACTATGCTGATGAACATCCTCGCCCAATACGTTTCAAAACGTTTCAGGGAGGAATATTAATATGAGATATGTCGAACAGGAAAAAGTCGTAAAACGCATGAACGGCCGCTTGGTCGTCAATACGATATTCAAAGGGCTTTTCATGGCAGCAACCTTATTGGCGTTATTGGCGCTCGTAATCTTGTTATACCGCATCGTCTCACAAGGATATAGCCATCTGTCATTAGACTTTTTAACAAATTTCGCTTCACGCTTTCCAGAACAGGCGGGTATTAAGGCAGCGTTGGTCGGTTCGCTTTGGCTGATGGCCGTTGTCGCTCCGACATCGATCATACTCGGCGTCGGTTCCGCCATTTACTTGGAGGAATACGCCAAGCAAAACCGTTTGACGACATTCATCCGCTTGAACATCTCGAATTTGGCTGGCGTGCCATCAGTAGTATTCGGATTGCTGGGCTTGACGATTTTCGTTCGCGCCTTTTCACTCGGCAACAGCATCCTTGCAGCCGGATTCACAATGAGCCTTTTGATTTTACCGGTCATCATTGTCGCTTCACAAGAAGCAATCCGTTCCGTGCCCAAAGAATTGCGCGACGCATCACTTGGCATGGGAGCAACTAAATGGCAAACTGTTGTCAACATCATTTTGCCAGCAGCCATCCCAGGTATTCTGACAGGAAGCATCCTGGCGTTATCGCGCGCCATCGGGGAAACGGCGCCGCTTATCGTCATCGGCATCCCGGTCATCATCCAGTTCCTGCCTTCAGGCGTATTCGATACATTTACAGCATTGCCAATCCAGATTTTCGACTGGGCAAGCCGTCCACAGCAAGAATTCCAAGTGGTGGCTGCAGCGGGTATCATCGTCTTGATGATTTTCCTGCTGATCATGAATTCAATTGCGGTCATTATCCGCAATAAATTCCAAAAACGCTATTAAAGCACTTTATGCGGAAGGGGTTTCAACATGACAACGATTAGAACATCTTTATCAAAGAAAGAGCCTGCACAGAAGGTAGATAAAAAATCCGTATACTTAACAAAACAGCTAAACCTTTGGTACGGGGATAACCACGCGCTCAAGAACATCGATTTGGATATAAAAGAAAACGAAGTAACTGCCATCATCGGGCCATCAGGCTGTGGCAAGTCGACTTACATCAAAACCTTGAATCGCATGGTTGAACTTGTGCCATCGGTCAAGACTTCAGGCCAGATCCTGTACCGCGACCGTAATATTTTCGATAAGGATTACGGCGTGGAAGAATTGCGCACACGGGTTGGCATGGTTTTCCAGAAGCCGAACCCGTTTCCGAAATCGATTTATGATAATATCGCTTACGGGCCGCGCATCCACGGCATCAAAAACAAGAAGATCTTGAACGAAATCGTTGAAAAGAGCCTTCGCGGCGCGGCGATTTGGGAAGAAGTAAAAGACCGTCTCGACGAAAATGCTTACAGCTTGTCAGGCGGCCAGCAGCAACGGATTTGCATCGCACGTGCATTGGCGATCGAGCCGGACGTCATCTTAATGGATGAGCCGACTTCAGCGTTAGACCCGATTTCAACATTGAAAATTGAAGAACTGGTACAAGAATTGAAAAAAGATTATAGCATCATCATCGTGACGCATAATATGCAGCAAGCGGCGCGGATTTCAGATAAAACAGCGTTCTTTTTAAACGGAGAAGTAATCGAATACGACGAAACTGATACGATTTTCTCCAATCCGTCCGATAAACGGACGGAAGACTATATTTCAGGCCGTTTCGGCTAAGACAGGGAGGAATAGAAAATGTCAGTACGCGAAAAATTCGATTATGAGTTAAACTCTGCACAAGAACAATTGATTTTATTAAGCAATATGGCGGTGACTGCCTTGACGAAAGCGGTCAATGCACTTGTAGCGCACGATATCGACGCGGCGCTAGAAGTGATTGAAGACGACGCGGAGATCAACCAGCTGGAAGAAGAAATCAATGACCGCGTAATTTTGCTGATTGCAAAACAATCGCCGGTTGCAACGGATTTGCGCCGTCTGATCGTTATCATCAAAGTGGCAACAGACATGGAGCGTGTCGGTGATTATGCAGTCAATATCGCGAAAGAAACGATTCGCATCGGCAAAGAGGAATTGCTTTCCCCAATCCATGAAATCCAGCAAATGCACGCCTTGGCTACAGCTATGCTGACGCAAGTCATCGAAGCTTTTGTCGAAGAAGACGTGATCAAGGCAAAAGAAATCGCTGAACTTGACGATCAAGTTGATGCCCTTTACGGCGAAGTCATCAATAAATTGATGTTGGCGGGTGCTCGAAATCCCGACAAGATCAACCAGATCACCCAGCTCGCTTTCGTTTGCCGCTATATGGAACGCTCAGCGGACCATGCAACAAATATCGCAGAGCAGCTGTTCTACCTTGTACGCGGACGGCATTACGATTTAAATAAATGAACCCTTTCCCCGGTCAGATGCGCCGGGGAATTTTATTTTTGCAAGAGCCGTTAAAAATCGAAGAATATCGGTAGACTTTCAAGCTGGATGTGCTATAATTATTAAGTCGTATAGATCATGCTTATTTACAACCGATCTTTGAAAGAATTAGGAGGGATACCGATGCGTGTTAACATCACTTTAGCTTGTACAGAATGTAGCGAACGTAACTACAGCACTGTTAAAAATAAGCGCAACAACCCTGAGCGTCTTGAAATGAAAAAATATTGCTCACGTGAAAAGAAAATGACTCTACACCGTGAAACGAAGTAATTGTTTGACTGCCAAAACCTCAAGGGGTTTTGGCTTTTTTCTTTATATAGGACTGTGTTTAGGCAGTCGGATGAGCTTAGCCTTATATAAAGAAAGTCTATTACATAGGAAGGGAAGTTGCGGCTATGGAAAAATCCGTTCAACGGAATTTGGTATTGGCGAAACTGAAAGAAATTGATACAGAAAAACATAAGGAGATGTCGACGGCAATCATTGAGGGCTTGGCTGCGGATCCTGTTTTTAAATCGGCAAAAGTTATCGGCCTGACAATCTCGGCATATCCTGAAGTTGACACGAAGAAGCTTATCGAGCGGATTTGGCGGGAAGGCAAGCAAGCGGCCGTGCCGAAATGTATTCCGAAAAGCAGGGGCATGGATTTTTATATTATCGATGATTTCAGCCAGCTGGAAGTGGTTTACATGAATTTGCAGGAACCCAAAACGTCTATTACGCGCTACGCCGCTCCTAATGAAATCGATTTGATGATCGTGCCAGGCGTCGTTTATTGCCATAGTGGCTATCGCATTGGTTTTGGAGGCGGCTACTACGACCGCTATCTTGCAGGATACAATGGACACACGAGGTCTCTTGCTTTCGGTGTGCAGCTGGTAGAAGCGATCGAAGCCGAATCTCATGATATTCCGGTGGAAGGCATTTATACGGAAAATGGTTTTATCGAAACGGGGAAGGTGCCGCGTTGAAGACGTTATATGATGTGATGCAATTATTGAAGCGTTACGGAACGGTTATTTATACCGGCGATTACCAGGCGGACCTTGAGCTGATGGAAGAAGAAATAAAGGAGCTTTACCGCCTGCAATTCATTTCGCCAAAAGATTATGCAAGTGCTTTGCTGATTTTGAGGCAAAAAAGTTCAAGCCGAAAAAAATAAAATTTCAAAAAAAGTGAAACGTTTTTTGGTTTGAAACGTCTTATAACGGGGAGTCCTATTAATAGAAACAACTTCCCAGTATATCGCAGGTTTGTAGAGTGGACATAAAGGACGCAATAAGATATTGTAAAGTATGATTTTCAATTAAAGGAGGATATGCCGGATGTTTAAAAAGGAATGGCCTAAACATTCTATCCTGGCAATCGCCATCATAGCTACTTGGCTCAAAACTTATGTAACTTATAAAACGAGTTTTTCCATTACCATTGATAATGCATTGCAGGAATTTATATTATTTCTCAACCCACTTAGCCTCTTGTTGCTCGTTTACGGGATTTCGCTGTTCTTCAAGAGCGATAAGCTGAAAAACCGATACATTTTGACGGTCGCGATTATCACGTCGATCATTTTGTACGGAAACGTGGCTTTTTATCGGTTCTTCAGCGATTTTATCACGCTTCCAGTCCTGTTCCAGACGAATAACTTCGGTGACTTGGGTTCAAGTGCTTCAGAAAGTATCTTTTGGACAGACATCGCATTCTTTTCGGATGTCATCATCATTTTTGCTGCCATCAAATTGCTGAACATCAGACCTTCAGCGAGAGACCTTACAGCTGCCCAGCGTAAATCGTACATGATTTTATCAGCAGCCGTGTTGTTCTTTAACCTTGGTTTGGCAGAAATGGAACGCCCTCAATTATTGACGCGCAGCTTTGACCGCGAAATGCTGGTAAAAAATATCGGCATGTACAATTACCATTTATACGATATTTACATCCAATCCAAATCCCAAGCGCAGCGTGCACTCGCTGACGGCTCTGAACTTGTAGAAGTGAACAGCTATGTGCGTTCGAATCAACCAGAGCCATCAGAAGAGATGTTTGCTGCTGCGGAAGGCAAGAACTTGATCGTTGTGACGCTTGAATCTCTTCAATCATTCGTTATCAATAACGAAATGAACGGCCAGACGGTCACACCATTTCTCAACGAGTTGACAAAAGATGAAGATACGATCTATTTCCCGAATTTCTATCATCAGACCGGACTCGGGAAAACATCCGATTCGGAATTCCTTTTGGAGAACTCGCTGTATCCTTTAAGCGGAGGAGCGGTATTCTTCACGCATAGTGGCAACACGTATAATTCCATGGCCGAAAGCCTTGGTGAAAACGGCTATCACACTGCTGTGCAGCATGCCAATACGAAGAGTTTCTGGAACCGCGATATGATGTACCAATCGCTGAATATCGAAGAATTCCAAGACATTGAAAGCTATACAGTCGGTGAAGGTGAAGCAGTGAACTGGGGCATGAAGGATATCCCGTTCATGGAGCAATCTGTTGACCTCATGGCGGAAATGCCGGAACCTTTCTACAGCCGAATGCTGACCCTTACCAACCACCATCCGTTTTATTTGGATGAAGAAGACAAGATGATCGACGAATACGATTCGAATTCGGGCACATTGAACCGTTATTTCCAAACTGCCCGCTATCTTGATGAATCGGTCAAAGTATTGTTCGATGAATTGAAAGCGAAAGGCCTTTATGAAAACTCCGTAATTGTCATGGTAGGCGATCATTATGGAATTTCCGAAAACCATAATGAAGCTATGGGGCAGTACTTAGGCAAAGAAATCAC
Organism: Planococcus sp. TJ-301; assembly: GCF_058268475.1. Lineage (NCBI taxonomy): Bacteria > Bacillati > Bacillota > Bacilli > Caryophanales > Caryophanaceae > Planococcus > Planococcus sp. TJ-301. The sequence goes on from NZ_JBZDOH010000001.1 coordinate 329,197, forward strand.
GCCTTACGAATCTGCGCAATTGCAAAAAGTGCCACTTTTCGTGCATATTCCAGGATCAGATAAAGGTTATGTCGAAGAAGAAGTTGGCGGCCAGATTGATCTGCGCCCGACAATCATGCACTTGCTTGGCATAGAAACTGAAAAAGACATGCAGTTCGGCGGCGATCTGTTTTCTAAAGAGCATGAAGAATTCGTAGTGTTCCGTGATGGACGATTTATCACTGATGAAAATGTCTACGCAGGAAATGTATGCTACGACAGTGAAACCGGGGAAGAAACGGATATGGCGCAATGCCAGCCTTTCATTGAGCCGGCTCTGCAGGAACTGGATTATTCCGAGTCGATTATCAATGGCGATTTGCTCAGATTTTACGATGAGAAGAACGGCCAATTGATTTTGACAGAGGAAGAAGAAGCCAAGCTGGAACAAGAGCAGCTCCAAAAAGAAAAGGAAACAAAAGAATAAAGCAAGCTACAACAAAAACCGCTCCAGTGCAATATAGACTGGGGCGGTTTTTTTATGTGTTCTTTTCTGCTCGTTTCAGGCAAAAAGAAAAAGCCGATGCATACGCATCAGCTTTCAGGAATTAGTGCAGGCTTGGCGGATATCCTTGTGTTATGAGAGTCGCTACTGTAAAAGCACCGAAAATCACAAACGTACCAAAGTTAAAAAGGAATCCTAAAATTTCTTTGTTTTTTAAGGTTTGTACAGAGCCGATTGCCGCTAATACAGCAATAAGACCAAAAATAACCATAAGCAAGTTCATCTATGACACTCCCTTCAACATTAACAGCCAGTGCCGTCTTGTTCTCTTTTATTGTAAAGAAATTCCGGATGTTTGTCGAGAGATAATATTGTCAGACCGATGAACTCTGAAATGCTATAATTTAATCGAGGTGAAGAAAATGCTGAAAATAAACCAAATGGAATTAGGGCCAGTCCAGACCAATTGCTACATCATTTCGAATGACGCCAAAGAATGCCTGATTTTCGATCCGGGCGAAGAAGCGGATAAGATTATCGGGTTCCTCCAGAAAAAACAATTGGCGCCAGTGGCGATTTTATTGACGCATGCGCATTTCGATCATATAGGGGCTGTGGACTCGCTGAGGGAAAAATACAAAATCCCCGCTTATCTGCACAAGCTGGAGAAAGAATGGCTGGGCAAGCCCAATTTGAACGGCTCTGGCAAATATTCGATGGTACCTGATTACCGCTTGAAAGATGCGGATATTCTGCTCGATGGAGAAAAGCGGCTGGAAATCAGCGGATTTAAGATGGATGTTTTCCATACACCCGGCCATTCGCCAGGAAGCGTGTCTTATTCGTTCGGACAAGAAGGCTTCGCCATTGTCGGCGATACATTGTTCCGCGGCAGCATCGGGCGGACGGATCTGGTAGACGGTTCAGAGAAGAAGCTCCTGAAGTCGATCCATGACTCGCTATTGACGCTGCCGGAGCATATGATCCTTTATCCAGGGCATGGACCGGAAACCACACCAGAGCAAGAGAAACAATCAAACCCATTCTTGCGCGGTTAAAAAATGCAAAATAAAAAAGCGGCCAAATTTGGCCGCTTTTTGCTTTAGATTTCGTTAATTAATGTCCAGCTCCGGGAATATGGATGAACGTTGTGTAATACGTGAATCCTACGAAGAATACAGTTAAGTAAGCTGCGAAAATGTACATGTACATGCGTTCAGAAATATTTAAGAATCCAAGAAGTACAAAAAATCCAGTGTTAGCGACCATTAATAATGATACTTCCACCATATCGCCTACATAAAACAGAACTGCAAAAATGCCAGTCCACCATCCCATTAATTTGAACATCTTATCCATGGGTAATCCCTCCTTTGCCACAACACAATAATCTCTTATTTATTATATAGGAAACGGAGTGAATGTGTAAACAGCGAGATGACTATTCTTTGTGACAAACAAGTGTATGAATTTTCCAAGGTGTTTCAGAAAGGTTAAAAAATTTGTGGAAAATGAGATTTGGCAGGGATACGGCGATCAAAAATTTATTTTGAAACAATCTATTCCTTTCTGAAAAAACGCTGGTTATACTATGTGGGAACAGGGCGGCGGCCCTTGTTCAAAACTCAGGACAGGAGGCGGCTATGCAGGAAATAGTTGAACGCAGATGCATCCAGCTGCTCACCCAAGCGGCAGAGAGCGGCACCACAGACATCCACATAAAACCCGGCCCAACCGGCTATGACGTCTCATTTCGCACGTTCCACTCGTTGCGGCAAGTGATGAAAATCCCCCTTGACCTCGGTGATCGCATGATTGCCTATTTCAAATACCTTTCCCTTTTAGATATGAGCGAAAAACGAAAACCTCAAACAGGATCCTTTCATCTCCCGATTCAAGAACTTCCATATTATTTTAGAATATCAACGCTGCCTTCTGTTCTAACGAAAGAAAGCATCGTCATCCGTGTGATGGCGGAAGAAGTGGCACGCAGCATCCATGAATTGGCTGCTTTTCGCGATTCAGCACGCTTGCTGGAAAAATTGTCGGAAGCGAACCAAGGGCTGATATTGCTCACAGGCCCGACCGGCTGCGGTAAATCCACGACTTTGTATTCGCTATTGAAGCATTGCGCCGAAAAACTCAACCGCAATATCATTACGCTGGAAGATCCCGTCGAGCGCAAAAACCAGTCGATTCTGCAGATCCAAGTAAATGAAAAAGCGGGGCTCAGCTACGCGGCCGGCCTGAAAGCCATTTTGCGCCATGATCCCGATATCATCATGATCGGTGAAATCCGCGACGCGGACACGGCCCAGATCGCCGTGCGAGCTGCATTAACCGGCCACTTGGTCTTTTCGACGATCCATGCGCGCCATTCAGTCGGCTGCCTGCACCGGCTGCACGATTTGGGTGTGTCGTTTGAAGACATGGCACAAACGCTTATTGCCATTTCCGCACAGCGCATTGTGCCCGTCTACGCGGATTTCGAACAGTCCAGCGCAGCTTACCGTGCGCTCTACGAAATTCTCCATGGAGAGCGGCTCGATGAAGCGCTGCTGTCTGCAAAAAATCAACAGTTGTATGTGTTGCCCGAACATCTGTCATTCGGTGGACAGATCCGCGAGGGGGTGAAAATCGGTGCCCTTGAAGCTTCTGCAGAGAAATAAGCGAATCGTCTTCCGTGACCGCGAAAATTTTCTGTCGCGTTTAGCCGTCCTCTTAAGGGAGGGCTATCTGCTGCCGACGGCGTTGACACTTTTGCTGCCGATGCACACGCCAAAACTGGATGAAGCATTGGACGGAGTCACATCAATCCTCAAAGGCGGAGGCAACGCGGCGGAAATCTTGAAATTTCTCGGCTTTAAAGACAATGTGTTGTTCCCGGTCGAAATAGCCGAACACCACGGGAGGCTTCCGGAATCGATTGACAGCATTTCGAAAAGCTTCTCACGCACCGAACAAGTTCAGAAAAAGCTGCGCAATATTTTGGTTTATCCCGTCTCGCTGCTGTTCTTCACTTCCGGCTTGTTCCTATTTTTCCGCACAAGCTATGTGCCGAACCTTGAAAAGCTGATGGCGTCGCTGAACGCAGACGGTGAAGGATCCGGAGTGCCGGCCTATCTGCTGAATCTGCCTGATCTGTTTATCGGCTGTTTTGCTGTCGCTGGTATAAGCGCGGCCGTTTTTGCGGCAATGCTGAAAAAAAGGGGGCCGGCGCAAAAGATTGAGTGGCTGACCCGGCTTCCGGTGTTGCGCAAAATCATGGTTTTTTATTGGTCGCATCTGCTGTCGCGGGAACTGGGAACGCTGCTCCATAGCGGCATCTCTCTGCAGGAATCGCTGCAGCTGCTGCAAAAACAGAATCACCATTCGATTATCCAATTCATGGCGGAAGTCTGCCACAGCGAAGTGGTGACAGGGGTCCCGCTGTCCGATGCATTGCGGCGGCATCCGTTTTTCGCGCCAGACATGGCGGCGTTTGTCCAGCACGGAGAGATGGCAGGGTTTTTAGGCAAGGAATTGATCCTTTACAGCGAAGTTATGATGGAAAGGATTGAAGCTCAAACGCAGCACCTTTTGAAAATTATTCAGCCTGCATTTTTCATCATGATTGCGGCGTGCATTATCGGTGCTTATTTAGCGATTTTGCTGCCCATGTACAATTTGGTCCACACTATCTAAGGGGGAAATTACATGCGTTTTATTAAAAATCAAAAAGGATTTACACTTATTGAAATGCTCATCGTTATGCTGATCATCACAGTGTTGATCGCCATCGCCATTCCAAACGTCACCAAGCAATCGGCATCGGTCGATGAAAAAGGCTGCAAGGCTTTTGTCCACATGGTTCAAGGGCAAGTGGAATCGTATCGTATGGATGAGAAGGCGGTGCCGACTCTGGCAAGCCTTGTGTCTAACGGCTATTTGAAAGAAGGCGAGACAAGCTGCCCGAACGGCGATACAATCGTCATCTCGGTTGACGGTGTCGTGTCATCGGCAGGCTCTTAAAGCAAGGCGGGTTTACGCTGCTTGAAATGCTGCTCGTGCTCAGTTTGCTGATGACTGTGTCGCTAATGGCCGTGCCATCTTATCAAGCAATGGCGGCGGAAAGAGCAGAATCGCGCTTTTTCGACAGCCTGATGCGCGACATCTATTATGCCCAGAGTGAATCGTATCGAACGAAAGCGCCAGTCATGGTCGTGTTTCGGGAAGCAGAGGGGCGATACGAAGTCGTCCAGTCTTTCAAAGCGATTTTGCCCTCGCGCAACCTTCCGGCAACTGTAAAACTGAAAGCCTCCAGCAATCTGAAGGCGGTGTCTTTTTCTGCTAACGGGTCTGTTTCGGCTGCAGGCACCTTATTATTCGATACAAGCGAAGGCGAGAAATCGCTGATCGTCCATATCGGCAAAGGGAGGCTGGTGTTTTCTGGATGAAAACGGCTTTTCATGGGCGGAGACAATGCTGAGCCTGGCAATGCTTTTCATGATGTTCGGAACGCTGCTGCCGGTGATGCAGCAACTCCAGCAATCGCTCCATGCGAAAAAAGAGCGGCTCGTCGCATATGAAACTTTGCATGAAGCCGCAATCGAGATAGCGGGCTTCGGCATAGCAAGGGGCGAACGCAAAGCCGCTGGCACACTTTATCGATGGGAAATGGCAGAACAGCTTTGTGTTTATTACGATGATTTCCGGAATGAACAGAAAAAGGAATGCCTCGAATGAAACGAGTGGCGGATGAAAAAGGCTTCACGTTTCTCACCTCGCTTTTTGAGATGATGCTGTTGATGATGTTTCTGCCGCTCATCGTGCTGTTTTATATTTTTATGCGAAGCTTTTTCGAAGAAGCGGATCCCCAGGCGGCGGAATGGTTTTTGTTTGCAGGGGAATTGCAAAGCTATTTGTCAGGCGCAGAGTCGCTTGTGATCATCAATAATGGCGCAGGCGTGCGGCTCGTCCAAGGAGGCAATGAATACGACATTGAAAGTTATGACAAGTTCATCCGCAAGCAGAAGTTTCGGCAAGGGCATGAAGTCATGCTGACGGGCGTGAAAAGGGCCAGTTTTTCTTTGGACGGCCATAGCTTGCTGCTGCAGGCGGAATTCACCGATGGCGTAATTTTGGAGGAAGAATATGTTTTTACGCAGCCTTAGATGCGGCAAAGGTTCGATTTATCCAGTATCCGCAGTCTTTTTTCTTTCCGCCCTTATCCTCATGTCGCATGCAGTAGCTGTCTACATTATTCAATATAAGACGTACGACAGTTTGGAAAATTTGCACAGACATGCTACGATACAACTACTAGAAGAAATCGCGCAACATAAAATACCTGAGTAGCAGGATGCAATGGGTGGTAAGATGAAAAGAATATATTTGGTCGGATTTATGGGCTGCGGCAAAAGTGCCGTCGGCAGAAGGCTCAGTTTTTTATTGAAAGTCCCTTTCTACGATATGGACAAGGAAATCGTCCGGCAGACAGGAATGGCGATTCCAGAAATCTTTGCACAGTTTGGCGAAGAACATTTCAGGGATCTCGAAACAGAGTTTTTGAAGAATTTCAGTCACGACAATTGCATCGTTTCGACGGGCGGTGGTGTTTCGATGCGTGAAGAAAATCGCAAAATCATGCGAGCGACAGGGCTGGTACTCTTCCTCGACGCCCCATTCCGGGAAATTTGGAGGCGGATCCACAAAGATCCGAACCGGCCGATTGTCCGAAACTCAACACGGGAAGAGATTGAAGCGATGTTTAAAAAACGGTACCGTTTCTATAAAGAAGCGGCGCATATCACAATCCGCACGGAGTTTCGGACGCTGCGGCAGATTACCCAATACGCCGCGTTTCAAGTGAACCGTCTAAAAGGCGAATGATTTTATTGTATAAACAATAATCATTCGTGTTTGGTTAGTTCTGTTAAAAAAGATTGCGCTTCCGCTCATACAATGTTAGGATATAGACAAAGTTATACTATTCTGTATAACGGTTTGGACCAAACATTTGATTTGGGCGGATGATTGCACGGGGAGAGAACGCGAAAGCGTCGCCGAAGGAGCAAATGACAATATGTCACGAATCTCTCAGGCAAAAAGACTCGTGCAGGACGCATCTCTGGAGAACGCTGCTCAGCAGCTACCAAAGAGGAAAGCCGTAAAGGTAAACTTTCAGGTTCCAGGACAGAGATTTCCCTATTCTAGGGGGAATCTCTGTCCTTTTTTTGTGGAATTTGACATCCAAGGAGGAAGACGAATGGGAGAATTGCAGCGCACCCCTCTTTTTGAGGCGTATTCAAAGTATGGCGGAAAGACAATCGATTTTGGCGGTTGGGAACTTCCGGTCCAATTTTCGAGCATCAAAGAAGAACATGAAGCAGTAAGAACGAAAGCTGGATTATTTGATGTATCCCATATGGGCGAAATTTTTGTGTCAGGCGAAGGCAGCCTCGAGTTTCTTCAGAACCTGGTGACGAACGACGTTTCCAAGATTAAGGACGGCCAAGCTCAATACACGGCAATGTGCTACGAAGACGGCGGTACAGTGGATGATTTGCTGGTCTACAAAATGGCCGACAACGATTACCTGTTGGTGGTTAACGCTTCGAACATCGAAAAGGATTTTGAATGGATGCAAAAAAACGCTGGAGATGGCGTCGTTCTCAAAAACGAATCTGAAAATTATGGTTTATTGGCTTTTCAAGGCCCTATGGCGGCCCAAATTCTTCAGCGGCTGACAGAAGAAGATTTATCTGCCATCCGCCCGTTCCGATTCAAAGCGGACGTTGAAGTCGGAGGCTATCCGGTCTTGTTATCCCGCACAGGCTATACCGGTGAAGATGGTTTTGAAATTTACGCAAGCCCGGAAGCTGTCGTGGCGTTATGGGATAAGATTTTGGAAGAAGGCAAAGAAGACGGCGCGTTGCCAACGGGCTTAGGTGCACGTGATACATTGCGCTTTGAAGCATGCCTGGCGCTTTATGGCCAGGAATTGACAAAAGACATCTCACCGCTGGAAGCAGGCATTAATTTTGTTGTCAAATTGGACAAAGAGCAGGATTTCAATGGCAAAGCAGCGTTAGCAGCTCAAAAAGCTGATGGCATCCCGCGCAAACTTGTCGGCATTGAAATGATCGACAAAGGAATTCCGCGCCACGGCTATAAAGTGTTCGCTAATGGGGAACTGATCGGTGAAGTGACAACAGGGACACAATCTCCTACCTTGAAAAAGAACATCGGCCTAGCGCTTGTCGCCCGCGAATTTGCTGAACTTGGCACAGAACTTGAAGTGGAAATCCGCAATAAACGATTGAAAGCGAAAATAGTCGAAACGCCATTTTACAAACGATCAAAATAATCTCATTTGAAAAGGGGACTGCACTCTATGAAACATCGCTACTTACCAATGACGTCTCAAGATGAAAAAGAAATGCTGGATGTTATTGGCATCCAGTCGATTGATGAGCTATTTGCAGATATTCCGGAGAAAGTTCGCTTTAAAGGCGAATACAAGATCAAAGCGGCAAAATCGGAATCTTCTTTGACGAAAGAACTGGCGCAATTGGCAGCGAAAAATGCTGACACAAACCGCTATGCTTCATTCCTTGGAGCGGGTGTCTACGATCATTACAAACCGATCATCGTCGACCATGTCATTTCACGTTCTGAATTTTATACGGCTTATACACCCTATCAGCCAGAAATTTCACAAGGTGAGCTGCAGGCGATTTTTGAATTCCAAACGATGATTAGCGAATTGACGGGCATGGACCTTGCGAACTCTTCTATGTATGACGGAGGCACAGCTCTAGCGGAAGCAGGAATGCTTGCTGCAGGCCACACGCGCCGCAAAAAAATCCTGGTGTCGCGCGCTGTCCATCCTGAAACACGTGATGTCGTCCGCACTTATGCGTTAGGGCAATCAATTGCTGTTGAAGAAATTCCATTGAAAGACGGACATACCGATCTTGATGCTTTGAAAGAAATGATTGACGGCGATACGGCTGCAGTCATGGTGCAATACCCGAATTTCTTCGGCCAAGTTGAAGACTTGAAAGGGCTGGAGCCGATTATCCATGAAGCGGGCGCATTGTTCGCGGTTTCGGCTAACCCATTGGCGCTTGGCGCATTGACGCCTCCCGGCAAACTTGGAGCTGACATCACTGTCGGCGACGCACAGCCTTTCGGCATCTCAGAAGCGTTCGGCGGTCCGCATTGCGGCTATTTCGCTGTTACCAAACAATTGATGCGTAAAGTTCCAGGGCGTTTAGTGGGTGAAACGGTTGATGAAGACGGACGCCGCGGATTCGTTTTGACGCTGCAAGCGCGCGAGCAGCACATCCGCCGCGATAAAGCGACTTCGAATATCTGTTCAAACCAAGCACTGAATGCATTGGCTGCTGCTGTGGCTATGACAGCTCTTGGCAAGGCAGGCGCGAAAGAAATTGCTGTACAGAACATTACTAAAACACATTATATGAAGCAGCAATTAAAAGGAGCCGGCTTTGACGTGATTTTTGACGGAGCCCATTTCAACGAGTTGACTGTGAAAACCCAAACACCTTCGAAAGAATTGAATGCACGCTTGCTCCAAAAAGGCATAATCGGCGGCTACGACCTCGGGCGCAGCTATCCGGAGCTTGAAGGCCATACGCTTGTCGCGGTAACCGAACAGCGGACAAAAGAAGAGATTGATGCATTCGTGCAGGAACTTGCTGCAGCAGTGCAGGAAATGGGGGCTACTCATGCATAAAGATAACCAACCACTCATCTTTGAAATGACGAAAGAAGGCCGCGTAGGCTATAGCCTGCCAGAATTGGACGTGCCGGAAGTCGACTTGAACGATATCCTGCCTGCGGGTTTGATCCGCGATGAAGCGGCTGACTTGCCGGAAGTATCTGAACTTGATATCATGCGCCATTATACGGCGTTGTCAAAACGCAACCATGGCGTTGATTCAGGCTTCTATCCACTTGGTTCTTGCACGATGAAATACAATCCGAAAATCAATGAATCCGTAGCGCGCTATCCTGGATTCGCGAATATTCATCCTTTGCAGGACGAGTCTACCGTCCAAGGAGCTATGGAATTGATGTTCGACCTTCAAGAACATTTGAAGGAAATCACGGGTATGGACGAAGTGACGCTTCAGCCAGCAGCGGGTGCACACGGTGAATGGACAGGATTGATGATGATTCGCGCTTACCACGAATCACGCGGCGATATGAACCGTACGAAAGTCATCGTTCCCGATTCAGCACACGGCACAAATCCTGCTTCGGCTACAGTTGCCGGTTTTGAAACGGTAACGGTCAAGTCGAATGAACACGGGCTTGTCGATTTGGAGGATTTGAAACGCGTAGTCGGGAACGACACAGCAGCCTTAATGCTGACCAACCCGAACACATTGGGCCTTTTCGAAGAACAGATTCTTGAAATGGCTGCCATCATCCACGAAGTCGGCGGGAAACTTTACTATGACGGCGCGAACTTGAATGCCGTTATGTCAAAAGCGCGCCCTGGTGACATGGGCTTTGATGTTGTCCATTTGAATTTGCATAAAACATTCACAGGACCGCATGGCGGCGGTGGACCAGGATCTGGGCCAGTCGGCGTCCATAAAGATTTGATTCCATATTTGCCAAGCCCAGTGCTGGTTAAAACAAATGATGCTTATACGTTCGACTATAACCGCCCGGAAACCATCGGACGCGTAAAACCGTTCTACGGCAACTTCGGCATCAACGTTCGTGCTTACACGTACATCCGCTCAATGGGGCCGGATGGCTTGAAAGCCGTGACCGAATATGCGGTATTAAACGCAAACTATATGATGCGCAAGCTGCAGCCATTCTTCGATTTGCCATACGACCGCCATTGCAAGCATGAATTTGTCTTGAGCGGCCGCCGCCAGAAAAAATTGGGCGTGCGCACATTGGATATGGCAAAACGCTTGCTGGACTTCGGCTACCACCCGCCGACGATCTATTTCCCATTGAACGTCGAGGAAGGCATGATGATCGAGCCGACTGAGACCGAGTCAAAAGAGACTTTGGATGCGTTTATTGATGCGATGATCCAGATTGCCAAGGAAGTCGAAGACAATCCGGAAATCGTTCAGAACGCACCGCACACGACGGTGATCAAGCGCCTGGATGAAACACAGGCTGCCCGTAAACCGGTTCTCCGCTACACGAAAGCTGAATAAAACAATATAGGAAAAGCCCGCCTGCGAAATTTCGCAGGCGGGCTTTTTTTAGCAATATCGGGTGCTTGTTTAGTAGAAACCGATTGGCGAATCAGCATCATCCCAATCGTTTTTTGCAGATCGTCTGCTTTGCTTCTGAAGTTCTTGGATGCGTTCTCCATATTTCGTTTCCCCTTCATAATGCCAGTTCAAGGCAGCAGACATATACAGTTCGTTTAGTTGGGAAATCGATAAGCCTTTTGAAAGCTTGGCCATATCCTCTAGTTGTTCTGGAGTGAAAATCGACTTGACGTCAAGCTTCTTCAAATATTGCTTGCGCAGCTTTTTGTCAGGCGAAGGGATCTCATAAGCTCGATCAAAGCGTCCAGCACGGTTTATAAGAGCTGGATCGATTCGTTCCGGGTAATTTGTCGTCCCGATGATAAAGAGTCCCTCGCGTGATTGTGTGCCGTCGAGTGTATTGAGAAACACGGATCGTGTAAACTCGGGCATCGAGTCGATATCCTCAATGACCAGAATGGCGGGAGCGAGACGCGACACTGTACTGAAAACTTCCTGAACGGTATAGCTGGAAGTAAACTCGGTGATCTGCCAGTAAACGACAGGCGCTTCAGTAGAACCGGTGATTGACTTCACCAGTGTCGTTTTGCCGTTGCCGGGCGCGCCATAAAGCAAAATGCCCCGTTTGTAAGGAACTCCGTATTCTTTGAAGAATACGCCGTCTTCCCGGAAGAATTCATCGATCGAGCGGAAAATGTCCTTCTTGACCCCAGCTTCGAGTATGACGTCATCACGGTTGACAATGGCCATCTCTCCATAATTTCGGCGTTTGACACCATCATCGGTATCAACAAGAAAAGTGATGCTGTTCATCAATTCGAGCCGCAGCAAATCATTCATGGCTTCTAGGAAAGCGAGTGTAGCTTGTTCTGATTTTGCGAAACACTGGAATTCTGGCCAGGCATTTTCAGCAGCAGTGAAAATGGGGTATTGCGATAGCGCTACATCAAATTCGGGAAAATAGATCAGACGGTTTTCGAAACTCAGCCGGACTCTTAGGCTGCCGCTTTGATCATCTTCTTCAGTGCTGGCAATTTTGCCGAGCGGACGGGCTTGATACAAGAAACCCAGCGTCTCGAATTGCAAGCTGCCTTTTTCCATAAGATCAATCAGGTGAGTATGGAGCTGTGTAATTGTATCCTCGATGTCGATGTGGAACCAAGGCCCTTCAGAACGTCCATCGAGCGCTGCCAATGCTTTTTCGGAAATCGCCGCAATTTCTGCATAATGCGGCAAAGTTTCACGCAGGCTTTCCCCGTGGGGAAATAAAATTTTAGGTAACATGTTTTTCCTCCAATTCATATAATGGGCCCAGCGATTGAAAAAAGCCTTTCCACACGCGGGAAAGGCTCTAAACTATTGTTTGATTTTGACCTTGCCGCTCCATTGCTTGAAGCCGCCTTGTAGTTGGTATAATTGGTCGTAGCCTTTTTTCTTCAGGAACAAACCGACGCGGCCGCTGCGTACACCGTTCTGGTCATAAATGTAAACGGGTTTGTCAGCGCGGATTTCTTTGTAGCGCTGGTTCAATTGTGTTTGCGGGATATTGCGCGCACCAAGGATATGGCCGTTTGCAAAATCTTTCGCTTCACGCACATCGATCAGCTGCGCTTTGCGGTAGCCTTCGATAAATTGTTCTTGTGTCAATGTGGTTACGGCTTTCTTGATGCGGAAATATGAAATTGCAGCAAAGATGAGCACTGCAACTACGACGCCTAAAGTGATGTAAAGAAAATCCAATGTTCTTGCCCCTTTCTATTCTCTCTTTATTATAAAAGATGAAGTGACTCTTATTCAATGGCAATGTTACACTAATTAAAGAATTTAGGGGGCGATCTTGTGAATTTTCAAGAATGGTTATTCATCGATACCGGCAAAGCGCCGGCTTCTTTTAATATGGCGCTCGATGAAGCGCTGCTGAATTGGCATAGTGAAGGACTGATTCCACCGGTTATCCGATTTTACGGTTGGGAGCCGGCTGCGCTGTCAATCGGCTATTTTCAGAAAGTCGAGCAGGAAATCGACATGGAGGCCGTGAAAAGACTCGGCCTTGGCTTTGTGCGCCGTCCGACCGGCGGCAGAGGCGTGCTGCACGAGCATGAGTTGACGTACAGCATCATTGTGAGCGAAGCCTATCCGGATATGCCGGAGACGGTGACAGCGGCCTATAGGGTGCTCAGCGAGGGATTATTGGAAGGCTTCAGAAATTTGGGGCTCGACGCCTATTTTTCGATTCCCGAAAGCGAAAATGAAATAGCGGATTTGAAAAAACCGAAAAGTGCGGTATGTTTTGACGCACCAAGCTGGTATGAAATGGTCGTTGCCGGCAAAAAGGTGGCGGGCAGTGCACAGACGCGCCAAAAAGGCGTAATCCTGCAGCATGGTGCGATCTTGATCGATTTGGATGCGGAAAAATTATTATCGGTGTTCAAGTTCAAAGATGAAGCTTCAAAAGAGCGGATGCGCAAAAAAATTCCGGAAAAAGCAGTATCGATCAATTCGCTGCTTGAGGACGGCGTCACCGCGGAGCAATGTGTTCCGGTGTTCAAAGCCGGATTCGAGAAGGCTTTAGCGATCCGATTGGCGCCTTACCATTTGTCGGAAAGCCAGCTCGCCGAAGTGAAAAAAATCGAAGAAAAACGCTACGCAAATGACGATTGGAATTTTCGCACCTAAGGAGACTAAAGACTCATTTTGGAGCGTCGGTTTTGGCAGAAACCGTTGCACATTCAGCTTTGAGACGTCTCATGGAAAAACCAGCAAAATTTTGTTATTGCAGTGACGTTTCAATATATAGTAGGATGGGAAATGTAATAATACTATATATAGTGTTTACTCCATATAATATGAAGGAGGAAATGTCAAATGGTTTCTGCCACTCAAAAAAAATATTCATTAAATCCGGTGTCGTTGAATAGCGATATCCAGTCGTTCCCTCAGGTCCATGCAATCACTCCGGACATGAAAACGACACATAAAGGGGTATCTCGCCTCGTGATGATCGACCGCTATTCTTTTAAGGATACGGAGAAAAAGACGCTCAAAGCAGGCGACTTTGTCGTATTGACCGTCAAGCAAGATCCGAAATTCCCAGCCCGCGGACTCGGGTTCATCGTTTCCGTCGACAAAGCGGCTAACACGGCGCAAATTTGGATCGAGGAAGATTACCGCAGCGCAATCGACAAACCGGAAGAAATGGAAGCCGGCATCGTCAACCGCAGCCTTGATGTCATCGAAAAACCTCTGGAAGTGTATTACGAACAAATCGCGAAACGCAACGCAACGGGCCTGGCGTCTGTTGAAACGACTCCCGAAAAGCGTGAGCATTGGTTCAATAAATTCTACGAGCAGCTTGTCGGGCTGAAATTCATTCCTGCAGGGCGCGTTCTATACGGAGCTGGTGCCGGAACAGATGTTACGTATTTCAATTGCTACGTGATGCCTTTCGTCGCTGATTCGCGCGAAGGAATTTCCGACCACCGCAAGCAAGTGATGGAAATCATGAGCCGCGGAGGAGGCGTCGGCACGAACGGCTCGACGCTTCGTCCGCGCAATACATTGGCGAGAGGCGTCAACGGCAAATCTTCCGGCTCTGTTTCATGGCTGGACGATATCGCGAAATTGACTCATCTTGTCGAGCAAGGCGGATCGCGCCGCGGTGCGCAGATGATCATGCTTGCCGACTGGCATCCGGATATTGCGGAGTTCATCATTTCAAAAATGCAGAACCCGCGGATTCTCCGCTACTTGATCGAAAACACAGAAGACGAAACGATTAAAAAACTTGCCCATGAAAAATTGAAGTTTAAAGCGCTGACAGAACAAGAAGACGCGATGTATCAAGGAATCCTGAATTACCGCGCGATTCCTGGAATGGGCGGCTTCAATGAAAAAATCATGCGCGATGCTGAAACAAAGCTGCGCGATGGCGGTACTTATACGGTCCATAACGAAGAATTCCTGACAGGTGCGAATATTTCAGTAACCTTGACGGACGATTTCATGAAAGCGGTCGAAAGGGACGCAGATTTCGATTTGCGATTCCCGGCAGTTGAATCGTACTCGAAAGAAGAAATGGCCGTCTATAACGAAAAATGGCAAGAAGTCGGAGACGTACGCGAATGGGAGCGTTTGGGCCATAAAGTGCGTGTCTACCGCACAATGAAAGCGCGCGAGCTATGGAACCTCATCAACGTTTGTGCGACGTATTCCGCAGAGCCAGGCATTTTCTTCATCGACAACGCCAATGCGAAAACGAACGCAACAGCTTACGGCCAAAAAGTCGTAGCAACAAATCCGTGCGGCGAACAGCCGTTAGCACCATATTCAGTGTGCAACTTGGCAGCTGTCAACTTGGCGCAATTCGCAGATGCGAAAACGAAAAGAGTCGATTTTAAAGCGTTGAAAGAAACGGTCAAAGTCGGTGTCCGCATGCAGGACAACGTTATTGACGCTACACCTTACTTCCTTGAAGAAAACCGGGTGCAGGCGCTTGGCGAACGGCGTGTCGGCCTTGGAGTTATGGGGCTTGCGGATCTGTTGATTTATTGCGACAAAGAATACGGCTCGCCTGAAGGCAACGAGTTGGTCGATGAAATCTTCAAGACCATTGCAGCAGCGGCATACGAAGAATCGGTTGAATTGGCGTCAGAACGCGGAAGCTTCCCATTCTTGATCGGCAAAACCGATGAAGAAACAGCAGCGCTGCGCAAAGCGTTTACAGAAACAGGCTTTATGCAAGACATGCCGGAAGAAATCCGTGCAGGCATCCTTGAAAATGGCATCCGCAACTCGCATTTGCTGACAGTGGCACCTACGGGTTCAACGGGCACGATGGTCGGCGTATCGACCGGCCTGGAGCCATATTATTCATTCACATATTACCGCAGCGGCCGCCTTGGTAAATTTATCGAGGTAAAAGCTGATATCGTACGTGAATACTTGAAAAACAATCCGGAAGCGGACGAAGAAAATCTTCCGAAAGCGTTTGTCACCTCCATGGACTTGGCTCCGGAAGCGCATGCGGATGTGCAATGCATCATCCAGCGCTGGATTGATTCGTCCATCTCCAAAACGGTCAATGCACCGCGCGGCTACACAGTGGAGCAAGTTGAAGGCGTCTACGAGCGTCTTTACAAAGGCGGCGCGAAAGGCGGGACCGTCTATGTCGATGGCAGCCGTGACTCGCAAGTATTGACTCTGAAAGCGGAGGACAACACATTCGAAGAACCGCATCAAGAAGAAGTGAAAGGCAAGCGTCCAATCGTTCTTATTGATACCATCCAAGATCTGCGTTCAACGAACGTCTCGATCGGCTCTGAAGTGGGCGATACTTGCCCAGTCTGCCGCCAAGGGACTGTTGAAGAAATGGGCGGCTGCAATACCTGCACCAATTGCAATGCCCAATTGAAATGCGGACTTTAATCGAATATCTATTCCAAAAGCGCGACGGCTCCAGCCGCCGCGTTTTTTTGCGTCCGAAAATTGATGCATACGCCTTTAGAAAAAAATAAATGTATATTATTACATAAGGTTTTTTTGATAAAAAATCAAGAACGTAACAAGAGCTTCGCAAAACGGACTTCTTTTAAAAGCTGAAGCCCTAAATCGGCATTAATTTAGAATTAACATGACGAAGCGGACAGTCTACATGAACTAAAGAGCGGTTGACATGAACTATTTTGAATTCAACCGGTACTAGCAAAAGAAGAGTTCTGCCTTCCAGTGAAGCGAAAGACCAAATAGATGAAAGATTTGCTCTCTTAGGCTGCTGTGATAAAATAATGAAGAATGTGACAGGATAGGAGTGGGGTCAATGAAAGTGTTGTGTTTGAATGGACCGAACCTGAACCGCCTCGGCAAGCGCGAAAAGGAAGCCTACGGCACGTTTACGCTGGAGGAGTTGGAAACAGAGCTGATGGATTTTTCAGCGGTCAATGGGATTGAACTTTCTTGCTTGCAGTCAAACCATGAAGGCGAACTGATCGACTGGATCCACAAGGCAGCGGACGATGGCACGGATGCCATTGTGCTGAATGCGGGGGCATATACCCATACAAGTGTAGCGATACGCGACGCAATTGCGTCCATCCAGATTCCTGTTATTGAAGTACATATCTCAAACGTTTACAAGCGGGAGGAATTCCGCCGCCATTCCCATATCGCGCCGGTTGCCGCCGGACAAATTACGGGATTCGGCAAAGATGTCTACAAACTTGCGCTGCATGCGCTGCTTTTAACCCAATCGAGAGGATGAATCCAGTGAAACTTCAAAAATTGCGAAACGAAATGGAACAGCAGAATATCGAGGCTTTATTGATCACCAGCCAAAATAATTTACGGTACATAACGGAATTTACGGGGTCCGCTGGCCTTGCGCTTGTATCGCAGGAAAAAGCTTTTTTCGTCACGGATTTCCGCTACACGGAACAGGCGTCAGCCCAAGTTAAAGAATTTGAAGTCGTACAGGCGAAGACCAACCTGCTAGAAGAGGTAGCCGAGATATCGAAATCGCTTGGCCTTGGATCGGTATCATTCGAACAGGATTATGTAACGTTTGCTCTTTACACGCAATACGTTGAAAAGCTGGAAGCCGAGTTGAAGCCGGCAAGCGGCTTGATCGAGAAGATCCGCATGATCAAAACGCCTGAAGAAGTAGAAATTTTGAAAGCGGCTGCGAAAATCGCCGATGACGCATTCGAGCATATTTGCACGTTCATCAAGCCGGGAATGGCTGAAGTGGAAGTATCCAACGAGCTGGAATTCTTCATGCGCAAACAAGGGGCGACTTCATCGTCTTTCGATATCATTGTCGCTTCAGGCGGCCGTTCTGCTTTGCCGCACGGCGTCGCAACGGATAAAAAGATCGAAGAAGGCGATATGGTCACCTTGGACTTCGGCGCTTTGTACAATGGCTATATCTCAGACATCACACGGACGGTTGCTGTCGGAGAGCCGTCTGAAAAGATGAAGGAAGTTTACCAGATCGTTTTAGACTCCCAGGTGCTAGCGCTCCAAAACATCAAACCCGGGATGACAGGAATTGAAGCGGACGCGATCGCGCGCGACCACATCAAGTCGAAAGGATACGGGGAAGCATTCGGCCATTCGACTGGCCACGGCATCGGCCTTGAAGTCCATGAAGCTCCCGGTCTTTCATTCAAATCGCAGACCATACTCGAGCCAGGAATGGCAGTGACAGTGGAGCCTGGAATTTATCTGCCGGGTATTGGCGGAGTCCGCATAGAAGATGATATACTAATAACCGAGTCCGGCAATGAACGATTGACCCACTCCACAAAAGAACTGCGTATTTTACAAGTAACGGAGGAAATTAAATGATCTCAGTAAACGATTTTAAAACAGGCGTCACAATAGAAGTGGATAACGGCATTTGGCGCGTTATGGAATTCCAGCACGTCAAACCGGGCAAAGGTGCGGCATTCGTGCGCACAAAGCTCCGCAACCTGCGTACAGGAAGCGTCACAGAGAAAACGTTCCGTGCTGGCGAGAAAGTCGCTAAAGCGCAGATCGACAACCGCAAAATGCAGTACCTTTACGCAAGCGGCGACGTCCATGCGTTCATGGATACAGAAACATACGACCAAATTGAATTGCCGGAAAAAAGCATTGAATACGAATTGAAATTCCTGCAAGAAAACATGGAAGTTCAAGTCATCCAATTCCAAGGCGAAGTGCTAGGAGTGGAATTGCCGAATTCAGTCGTGCTTGAAGTAGCCGAAACTGACCCAGGCATCAAAGGCGATACAGCGAGCGGCGGAACAAAGCCTGCTAAATTGACGACTGGCCTTATTATTCAAGTGCCATTCTTCATCAACGAAGGCGATAGGCTGATCATCAACACAACGGATTCTTCTTACGTCTCACGCGCACAATAATCCATGCAATCGGCCTCTATAATCTAGAGGCCTTTTTTTAAATATTCCGTTGGCTATTTCAAAATAGATTGAAAAAGTCTAAAATGGGATAGTGGCAACAAATATACATAAAAGGGGAGTAGGATCATTTGAAAATCCAAGAAATACGCGAAATCATCAAATTGGTGGATGGATCGTCTATCGACGAATTCACTTATGAGTCTGAAGGCGTCAAAGTGAAATTGAAGAAAAATGGCGGAGCTGTCCAAGCCCCGGCAACACAAGCTCCACCGGCATTACCTAAAGCTGAGACGAGTGCACCCGCACCGGCCGCAAACCCGGCTCCTGCAGCGAAAGCCGAAGAATTGATTTCAGAAGAAACACCGGAATTGGCAGTCGACAATAACGACGACCTGCATAAAATTTTGTCGCCGATGGTTGGGACATTCTATATGTCACCATCACCGGAAGACGAAGCGTATGTAAAAGTTGGATCGAAAGTATCCGCCGACCAAGTGGTCTGCATCGTAGAAGCGATGAAGCTGTTCAATGAAATCGAAGCGGAAGTGGATGGGGAAATCACGGAAATCCTGGTTCAAGACGGCCAGTTGGTTGAATACGGCCAACCTCTATTCCTCGTTAAAGCGAACTGAGGAGGGGAACCCTATGAAAAAAGTATTAATTGCCAACCGCGGTGAAATTGCTGTCCGCATTATCCGAGCCTGCAAAGAAATGGATATTGCTACAGTTGCAGTTTATTCGGAAGCCGATAAGGAAGCGCTTCACGTAGAGCTTGCTGATGAAGCGTATTGCATCGGACCGAAAGCGTCTAAAGACAGTTACTTGAACTTCTCTAATATCATTTCCGTAGCGAAATTGACGAATTGCGACGGCATCCACCCAGGATATGGCTTCCTGGCAGAAAATGCTAGTTTCGCAGAGCTTTGTGAAGCATGCGATATCATGTTCATCGGACCGACTTCAGAAGCCATTTCAAAAATGGGCACTAAAGATGTCGCGCGTGAAACAATGAGATTGGCAGGCGTCCCTGTAGTCCCAGGCTCCACCGGCATTGTCGGCAGTGAAAAAGAAGGCTTGGAAATCGCGGAAGAACTCGGATTTCCGGTCATCATTAAAGCGACAGCAGGAGGCGGGGGCAAAGGGATCCGCGTCGCCCGCAGCCGTGAAGATTTTATCACTGGCCTGCGCATGACCCAAAAAGAAGCAGCTGCAGCGTTCGGCAATCCCGGTGTTTACATCGAGAAATTCATCGAAGATTTCCGCCACGTGGAAATCCAAGTGATGGCGGATTCGCACGGCAACGCAATTCATTTGGGCGAACGCGATTGTTCGATTCAACGCCGCATGCAGAAATTGGTCGAGGAGGCGCCGTCTCCTGCACTCAGCCCGGAATTGCGTGCTGAGATGGGCGATGCCGCAGTGAAAGCGGCTCTTGCCGTCAATTACCGGGGAGCCGGTACGGTTGAATTCATCTTCGACGCCGTCAACCAGAAATTCTATTTCATGGAAATGAATACGCGCATCCAGGTAGAGCATCCGGTCACAGAAATGATTACCGGCATCGACTTGATCCAGCAGCAGCTGAAAGTCGCTTCTGGGGAAACCTTGGCATACACGCAAGAAGATGTAACGTTTAAAGGATGGGCGATCGAATGCCGCATCAATGCAGAAAATCCGGCGAAGAACTTTATGCCGTCTGCAGGAAAAGTGTCGATGTACTTAGCTCCAGGCGGCCTCGGCGTACGCGTCGATTCAGCAATGTACCCAGGCTATACAATTCCGCCGTATTACGATTCGATGGTTGCGAAGCTGATTACATTCGCCGATACGCGCGAAGAAGCGATTGCCAAAATGAAACGCGCATTGAGCGAGTTTGCAATAGAAGGCGTTCACACAACTATCCCGTTCCATTTGAAATTAATGGATCACGAAGTATTCAAATCCGGGGATTTCAACACGAAATTCCTTGAAAAATATGATGTTTTAGAGTCCTAAAAGGAGAGTTGCCATATGTCTGAAAAAACAGCACCGTATTTGCGCATGAAATCACATGGCGCACAGGATTTAGGCAGCATCGAAGTGGCACCTGAAGTATTGGAGATCATCGCAAGCATTGCGGTGTCCGATATCGAAGGGATCGCCAGCATGCGCGGCAATTTTGCATCAGGCGTCGTTGAGCGCTTGGGCAAAAAAGTCCATGGAAAAGGTGTCAAATCCGAGTTGTCAGAAGCCGGATTGATGATTGATGTGTATTGCGTCGTGAATTATGGCGTGTCTATTCCGAAAACAGCGCAGAAAGTCCAGGAACATGTGCGCCAAACGCTTGAGAATATGACAAGTCTTCAGACACAGGAAGTCAACGTCCATATCACCGGGGTGCAATTTGAAACGTCCCATACAGACGAACAGCATTAAAGAGCTGCCTGATAAGTCCGGAACCCGGGCTTATTGGGCGGCTTTTGTTTTTAATTTTTGGGGTGGCAATTTAGTTGATGATACTCCGCAAATCTGTTTCACTAGCTTCGAAGCAAAAACCAGTAGCCGCCGCAAGGCGGAGCTCATTTGTTTAGTTCAAGTGACGGTATTAGGATTTTATTTCTTTAATGAAGCTACGAGTATAACTATTGCTTCTGGATCGCTTCGCTAGCTTCGAAGCAAAAACCATGCCCCGCCGCCGGGCGGAACTCATATGTTTACAGACTGTGCTGGTAATAGGCATTAATTTCTTTAACTCCGCGAAGGGGATAACTATTGCTTCTGTCCCTGAATCGCTGCGCTAGCTTCGGGACATAGAAGAAATTGCATCGCTTAGCTAGCTTCGAAGCAAAAATCATGCTCCGCCGCCGGGCGGAGTTCATATGTTTACAGACTATGCTGATAATAGGCTTTTATTTCTTTAACTTCGCGAAGGGGATAACTATTGCTTCTGCATCGTTGCGCTCCGCTTCGCTAGCTTCGAAGCAAAAACCATGCCCCGCCGCCGGGCGGAGCATGGTTTTGTCTGAACATTTCAAACTTGGAACTTCTATTGGATTAGCTGTATAATGAGGGGTAATTAGTGTGAAAAGGGGACCGGAAATTATATGAAACGACATGAGGCACGAGAAAAGGCGCTCCAGACTTTATTCCAAATCGATGGCACGGAGCTGACAATCGGCGAAGCTAGTGAGCATGTGATGGGTGAAGGCGTGGAGAAAGATAATTTTTACGAGCTATTGGTCGAAGGTACGCATGCGAATATGGCGGCGATTGATGAAAAGCTGAAAGGCCATCTTGAAAACTGGTCACTTGAACGCCTTCCAAAAGTGGAGCGGACGATTCTTCGCATGGCAGTGTTCGAGCTTGCTTTCATGGAAGATGCTCCGGCAAGCGTCGTGATGAACGAAGCGATCGAGCTGAGCAAAACTTTCGGAGATGATAAATCCAGCCGCTTTGTTAATGGCGTGCTGTCGAAATTTACTGATGAACTAGCAAACTAAATTGGAGGGGTTTTTGTGACGGCGATTCTTATCGACGGGAAAGCAGTAAGCCAGAAGATTAAAGAGCAAGTGGAAGTGCGCGTAAAATCATTGAAGGAACAAGGGGTTTCGCCTGGACTGGCCGTTGTGCTGGTAGGGGAAGATTCCGCTTCGCTTACATATGTCAAAAACAAGAAAAAAACGTGTGAATCGCTCGGTATGCGTTCGGATCTCCATCAATACCCGGATCATTTGAGCGAAGAGGACTTGTTGGCGAAAATAGCGGAATTGAATAACGATCCCGAAATCCATGGCATCCTTGTGCAATTGCCGCTGCCAGAACATATCGATGAATTCAAAGTGATATTGGCAATCGACCCGTCCAAAGATGTCGATGGTTTTCATCCGATTTCTGTCGGCAATATGGTGATCGGCAAAGAAGCGTTCTTGCCGTGCACGCCGCATGGCATCATGAAACTGCTTGAACATTACGGCATCGATCCTGCCGGCAAACACGCCGTAGTCATCGGCCGCAGCAATATAGTCGGGAAACCGGTGGGCCAGCTGCTGCTGCAAAAGGACGCGACTGTTACGTTTTGCCACTCAAAAACCCAAGATTTAGCGTTATATACCAGACAAGCGGACATTGTGATCGCTGCTATCGGCAGAACCAAATTCATCGGCGCCGGACACATAAAACCGGGTGCTACCGTAATTGACGTCGGCATGAACCGCGATGAAAATGGCAAACTTTGCGGCGATGTCGATTTTGCTGCAGTGCAACAAATAGCGGGCTATCTTACACCAGTGCCAGGCGGTGTTGGGCCAATGACCATCGCGATGCTGATGGAAAATACGCTCCACTCTGCTGAGAATGGGCTGCAGAAAGACAAAAACGCCTAAACCATGTAAAATGAATAAAAATGAGCTGTTTTTCGAAAGAAAGACAGCTTTTTAATTTCTAAGATTGGGGTTGAAATTTTGGCGGCCGACCCGTATTTATCCGTAAAAGCATTAACCAAATACATAAAAAAGAAATTTGATGTGGATCCCCATCTGCGTGATGTCTATGTAAAAGGGGAATTATCCAACGTTAAAAGCCATACCAGCGGCCACATCTACTTCACGTTAAAAGATGATGCGTCGCGACTGCCGGCAGTCATGTTCTCAGCAAACGCCAAAGCGGTGAAGTTCAAACCGGAAAGCGGCATGACCGTGCTGATCCGCGGAGACGTCAACGTTTACGAGGCATCCGGCCAGTACCAGCTATATGCCCAATCCATGCAGGCAGACGGCATTGGCGATTACTACCTGGCATTTGAACAGCTGAAAGAAAAACTCGCCAAAGAAGGGCTGTTCAATGCCGCACATAAAAAGGCATTTCCACGCTTTCCAAAGCGTATCGCAGTGGTCACCGCGCCGACCGGGGCAGCTGTCCGCGATATTTGCATCACGCTGAACCGGCGCTACCCCCTCGCACACGTTGTCATTTATCCCACATTGGTACAAGGCGCACAGGCGACCCAATCGATTGTGCAATCCATCCAAGCGGCGAATCAAAAAGACTACGACATACTAATCGTCGGACGCGGAGGCGGGTCAATTGAAGACTTATGGTCCTTCAATGAAGAAGCCGTCGCGCGTGCCATTTACCAATCGCGCATACCAATCATCAGCGCCATCGGCCATGAAACGGATACGACAATTGCCGATTTTGTATCGGATTTGCGTGCCGCGACACCGACAGCCGCAGCGGAGCTCGCAGTGCCGAGCAAGGCGGAGCTTCTGGACCGGCTGCTCCAATACCGCAGCGGCATGTACCGGACGACTGCAAACACAATTTCGCGTGAAAAGGCTTCTTTGGAGCGGCTCACGACATCGTTTCCGCTCGCTTATCCGGACCGCTTGTACCGCCCCTTCATTGAACGGGTAGAACGGGCGACCGAGTCATTGCGGCGGGAAACGTTCCAGCAATTTAATTATGCCCGCGAACGGTACAAGAATTTGGACAAACAGCTGGCAACGCGCACCCCGGAAAGCCGAATCCGCCAATCTTCGCTGGAAATTGATGCGCTGAAAAAGAGGATCGACCAGCTGGCAGCGCTTGCGGTGCGGGACAATACCCAGCAATTAACATCAGCGATGAGAACGTTGGATGCCTTAAGTCCCTTGAAAATCATGGACCGCGGCTATTCCATCATCTATAAAGACGACAAAGTCATTAAAAGCGTCGAGCAAGTAGAAGCCGGCGATAGATTAAGCATTTCCATGAGAGACGGCGTTTTGAAAACGAGCGTAAGCGAACGAATCTTAAAAAGTGAAGGAGAGCGACAAGATGGCTGAAAAAGAAATCATGTTCAATCAGGCAATGGAACAATTGGAAGAAATTGTTCGTCAATTAGAGCAAGGTGATGTGCCGCTCGAGGAAGCGCTCACTTTATACCAAAAAGGCATGGAATTATCGAAAGTCTGCCACGACAAATTGCAGAATGCCGAAAAGCAATTAGTGACAATGATGCAAGAAGGCAAAGAAGTGCCAGTAAATCTTGAGGACGGTTCTGCCAAATGAACTTAAGCGAATTTAGAGCCCATTACGAACCGTTGATCCAACAGGAACTTGCGGACCAAATCCAAATGCTGTCCATTCCGGCGTCCTTGAAGGAATCGATGCATTATTCGCTGCAGGCAGGAGGCAAGCGCATCCGGCCAATCCTGCTTTTAGCAGTATTGCACGAACTTGGTGAAGACCATCCGGACGCGTTGAAAGTTGCGGCGTCGATTGAAATGATCCATACCTATTCGTTGATCCACGATGATCTGCCGAGCATGGACAATGATGATTTGCGCAGAGGCATGCCGACGAACCATAAGGTGTTTGGAGAAGCTGTGGCGATTCTTGCCGGCGACGCGTTACTCACGTATAGTTTCGGCGTGTTGGCTCGTTTGAACCACGTATCAAGCGATGACAAAGTGCGACTCATCGATTTGCTGAGTGTCGCTGCTGGTGCAGAAGGCATGGTTGGCGGCCAAGTACTCGACATCGAAGGCGAAGAGAAACAACTGTCGCTTGAAGAACTCGAACAAGTGCACCGCTTGAAAACGGGCGCATTGCTGACATACAGCATTCTTGCCGGCGCGATACTCGGCAACGCACAGCCGGAAGAAATGGTGGCGCTCGGCAAATTCGGCGAACACATCGGTTTGGCGTTCCAAATCCAAGATGATATTCTGGATGTCACAGGAACGTCACAAGAGCTTGGCAAGACCGCAGGCAAGGACGAATCGAGTGCGAAAAGCACTTATCCAGGCTTGTTAACGCTGCCAAAAGCGAAAGAAAAACTGGATTTCCATGCCCACGAAGCCCTGCAAGCAGTCTCGGTTTTGCGCGGAAGAACGTCGCTGCTCGAAGAACTCGCAGCATTAATCGTAAAAAGAAAAAGCTGAACACATACACTCTGATTTGTACTATGGCTTCAGATTGTTATAATAAAGACAGATTACTCTACGGTAAAATTATATAGAAGGTGTGTGATGGCAATGGATCTGCATACGATTACCAGTCCATCTTTCTTAAAAGGGCTGAACAATGATCAGCTCGTCGAATTAAGTGAAGATATCCGGAAATTCCTAATTGAAAACTTATCAAGAACCGGAGGCCATATTGGCCCCAATTTAGGTGTCGTCGAACTGACGCTCGCCTTGCATAAAGTGTTTGACAGCCCGTCCGATAAATTGATTTGGGACGTTGGGCATCAGTCATACGTCCACAAAATCCTGACGGGGCGCGCTAGCCAATTTGATACGCTGCGCCAGTTTAAAGGCTTATGTGGATTTCCGAAACGCATTGAAAGCGAGCATGATGTCTGGGAAACTGGCCATAGCTCGACTTCTTTGTCAGCGGCGATGGGCATGGCTGCGGCACGCGACATTCAGAAAACCAAAAATCACGTAATTCCGATTATCGGCGACGGCGCGTTGACCGGCGGAATGGCGTTTGAAGCGCTTAACCATATCGGACATGAAAAAACCGATATGATCGTCATCCTCAACGATAACGAAATGTCGATAGCACCGAATGTCGGCGCTATGCACAGTGTGCTTGGCAGAATGCGGACAGCCGGCAAATACAATAAAGTTAAAGACGATTTGGAATATTTGATGAAAAAAATTCCTGCGGTTGGCGGAAAACTCGCTTCTACTGCGGAGCGCGTTAAAGACAGCTTAAAATATCTGGTCGTTTCCGGCATGTTCTTTGAAGAGCTCGGATTTACGTACCTAGGTCCAATCGACGGTCATGACCTTGAAGAGCTTGAAGAAAACCTGAAATATGCCAAGAAAACCAAAGGCCCGGTATTGCTGCATGTCATCACGAAAAAAGGCAAAGGCTTCCTGCCCGCGGAAAACGATATCGTCGGTACGTGGCACGGAACCGGCCCTTATAAAATGGAAACAGGCGACTTGGTTGCATCTTCATCGAAAGCACCTTCGTGGAGCGGGTTAATCGCTGAAACCGTCCGCAAACTGGCGCGTGAAGACGAGCGTATCGTTGCCATCACGCCGGCAATGCCTGTGGGCTCGAAACTTGTTGGTTTCGCTACAGAATTCCCTGACCGCTTTTATGACGTCGGCATCGCTGAACAACATGCCATGACAATGGCTGCGGGTTTAGCAACGCAAGACATGAAACCGTTCTTAGCGATTTATTCGACATTCTTGCAGCGCGCGTATGACCAAGTGGTGCACGATGTTTGCCGCCAGAACCTGAATGTCTTTATCGGCATCGACCGGGCGGGCCTTGTCGGAGCGGACGGCGAAACGCATCAAGGCGTATTCGATGTGGCGTTCCTGCGCAACTTGCCGAACATGGTCATCATGATGCCAAAAGACGAGAACGAAGGCCAACACATGGTGCAGACGGCAATCGATTATAATGGCGGACCGATCGCTTTGCGCTATCCGCGCGGCAACGGCCTTGGTGTACCGATGGACAGTGAACTGAAAAGCTTGCCGATCGGCTCGTGGGAAGTTCTTGAAAAAGGCGCCGATGCGGTCATCTTGACGTTCGGCACAACGATTCCAATGGCGCTTCACGCGGCTGAACAGCTGCGCGAGCAAGGAATCCAGCTGGAAGTCGTTAATGCGCGATTCATCAAACCGATGGACGAAGCAATGCTGCATTCAATATTCGGGCGCAAAATTCCAATCATCACGTTGGAAGAAGCAGTGCTGCAAGGCGGCTTCGGTAGTGGGGTTCTTGAATTTGCGGAAGAAAACGAATATTACGGCGCAGTTATCCACCGCCTCGGCATTCCAGATCAATTTATCGAGCACGGCGATGTCGCTGAATTGATGGATGAAATCCATTTGAACAGCGACGAAGTGGTGCGCATTGCGAAAAAATTGACGGCTATGCAAAAGGCGGAATCGAAAGCCTTATGAACAAACCGAAAAAAGAGCGTGTAGATGTCCTGCTCGTTGAACGGGGTATCTGTGAAACGCGTGAAAAAGCGAAAAGAGCCATCATGGCAGGCATTATTTTTTCCAATGAAGAACGCATGGCCAAACCGGGCGAGAAAATCCCGGAAGACGCACCATTGCGGATGAAAGGCAATGATTTGAAATACGTCAGCCGCGGCGGGCTGAAGCTTGAAAAAGCGCTCGCCGAATTTGATTTATCGGTCGAAGGCAAATTGATGCTCGACATCGGTTCTTCGACCGGCGGATTTACGGATTGCGCCCTTCAAAACGGCGCGAAACATTGCTACGCCTTGGATGTGGGATCGAATCAGCTGGCTTGGAAAATCAGACAAGATGAACGTGTCACTGTTATGGAAAAAACCAATTTCCGGCATTCAAAACCGGAAGATTTCACTGAAGGTTTACCGGAATTTGCAACAATCGACGTCAGCTTCATTTCATTGCGCATCATCCTGCCGGTACTGAAACAAATTCTTGTGCCAGGCGGCGATGTGATTGCACTCGTCAAACCGCAATTTGAGGCAGGGCGAGAAGCTGTTGGCAAAAAAGGCATCGTACGGGAACCGAAAACACATCGCGACGTGTTGGCGAAAGTCGGCAATTTCGCAATCCAGTCGGGATTCCATGTGAAGAATATGTCTTTCTCACCGATTACAGGAGGCGAAGGGAATATTGAGTTCTTGTTCCACCTGCAATCGGCGACAGAAGGCAGTGAAATCGCTCCGGTGTCCGATGAAGCGATAACGAACCTTGTCAAATTGGCCCATGAAACACTGTAAGTACACTCCAAAAGGGCTGTCGAGAATTTCTCGGCAGCCCTTTTATTGCGCTTCAAGGCCATTTCATCACCTGTAACAAGCACAGCGACGTAGAAACAGGAACAGAAGAATAAGTTTTAACGGTGCTGTTAACTGGAATATTAGTCAAACAAAGTTGTTTCGATTAAGCGTTCACAACCCACGCAAATGAGATAAGTTTGCTTGTTTTCTTGTTCACTTGTTTTTCGTACAGAATAAAGGTACGCTATAAGGTATATGGAATAATTATTCATCCTTAGGAGGACTTCAATTGAACAAAGGGCAAAGACATATAAAAATCCGTGATCTCATTTCGAATCGTGAAATCGAAACACAGGATGAACTGGTGGACCTGTTGAAGTCAGCGGGCTACGAAGTAACGCAAGCGACTGTTTCAAGGGACATCAAGGAATTGCATTTAGTGAAAGTGCCGCTTCAGGACGGCCGTTATAAATACAGCTTGCCGGCTGACCAGCGCTTCAATCCTATGCAGAAATTGCACCGTGCTTTGACGGATGCTTTCGTCAGTATTGACGGCGCCAGCCATTTCTTGATCATGAAAACATTGCCGGGCAATGCCCATGCAATCGGCTCATTGATCGACCATTTGGACTGGGAGGAAATCCTTGGCACAATCTGTGGAGATGATACATGTCTCATCATCTGCCGTGATACAGACCAACGTGAAGTATTGAGACAACGTTTGATTGAGATGCTTTAAAAAAGAGGTGGACATATGCTGCGTGAATTGGATATACGCAATTTTGCAATCATCGAAGCGCTGACAGTCAGTTTTACAGAAGGACTGACTGTATTAACTGGGGAAACCGGCGCCGGTAAGTCGATTATCATAGATGCCGTTCATTTGCTTGCAGGTGGACGCGGAAGCCAGGAATTTATCCGCCATGGCGCGAAAAAAGCTGAAATTGAAGGCCTTTTCTCGATAGAAGATGGCAAGCATCCGGTATTCGCTAAATTAGCGGATTTCGGCATGGAGCCGACAGATGGCGAGATTTTACTGCGCCGCGAACTGAACGATAAAGGCAAAAACGTCTGCCGCGTCAACGGCAAATTGGTGACGATTTCGATTCTGCGGGAAATTGGCGGGGCATTGATCGACATCCACGGCCAGCACGAAACCCAGGAATTGATGGATGAGAAACAGCATCTGCATCTCTTGGATCAGTTCGCCGGGAATTCATTGGGCAAGGCGAAAGAAAGCTATTCGCACACTTACGACAAATACATGAAGCTGAAACGGGAATTTGCGTCTTACAATGAAAACGAGCAGCAAATAGCTCAACGCATCGA
The DNA here is from genome assembly GCF_058268475.1 of Planococcus sp. TJ-301. Classification (NCBI taxonomy): domain Bacteria; kingdom Bacillati; phylum Bacillota; class Bacilli; order Caryophanales; family Caryophanaceae; genus Planococcus; species Planococcus sp. TJ-301. Next base: position 358,882 of record NZ_JBZDOH010000001.1, read on the forward strand.
CTTGCTGACGTTCCAATTGCGGGAAATCGAATCGGCGGAATTGATTACAGGCGAAGAAGAAGATTTGTTGCAGGAACGGAAAAAGCTGCAAAATTTCACAAAGATCTACGAATCGGTGTCAGCAGCCCATGAAGCAATCCAAGGCGAATCAAAGGGGCTTGACTGGGTCGGTTCCGCGATGTCGGAACTCGAGCATGCCGCGTCGGTTGATGAGCAATTCGAGAGCCATTCCGAACTGGTTTCAGGCGCATTTTATCAGCTGCAAGACGTTTCTTCTGAAATCAAACGCTTGATAGACGATATGGAATTCGATCCGAGCCGATTAAATGAAATCGAACAGCGCTTGGCGTTGATCCAATCGCTGAAGCGAAAATACGGCGCTTCCGTCGAAGATATACTCATCTACCACGAACAGCAAGCGGATGAACTGGATAAACTTGTGAACCGTGACCAGCGCTATCAGCTCGATCAAGCGAAGTTGAAGGAATTGACCGAAGACTTGCGCGTCGACGCTGACGAATTGACCATTCTGCGAAAAAAAGCCGCAAGCAAACTGGGCAAAGCAATCATGGAGCAATTGCGTGAGCTGCACATGGGCAAAGCATCATTTGAAGTCAATTTCAGTGCATTGCCAAACAACCGCTTTGACCGCAATGGCGGAGATGTCATTTCGTTCTATATTTCCACCAATCTTGGCGAGCCGCTGAAGCCGCTGACAAAGGTCGCTTCCGGCGGCGAATTGTCGCGAATGATGCTGGCATTGAAAACGATTTTCTCGAAACACCAAGGCATCACTTCAATTATATTCGACGAAGTGGACACGGGCGTCAGCGGCCGTGTCGCCCAGGCAATTGCTGAGAAGATTGCAGCGATTTCCGTCCATTCGCAAGTTCTGTGCATTTCGCATTTGCCACAAGTAGCAGCTATGGCGGATCAGCACCTCTTTATAGAAAAGAAAGTCGGGAAGCAGCGTACGACGACGGCAGTCCACGAATTGGACGGCCAGGAACGGACCGAAGAAATGAGCCGGATGCTGTCAGGTGCGGAAATCACTGATTTGACGCTGCAGCACGCTGAGGAATTGCTGACCCTTGCAAAAGATAGAAAACTTTCGTTGCGGTAGAAGTGCAGCAGCACCTAGCAGGAGGAGTTAGTTGATGGAAAAGATAAAAATTGCAATCGCGGATGATAATAGCGACTTAGTTAAACTAATGAGCGATTATTTAAGCAGCCAACCAAATATGGAAGTAGTTGCTGTCGCTTATAACGGCAAGACGTGCATTGAAATGCTGAACCAGCATGAAATCGATGTTCTGGTGCTGGATATCATCATGCCCTATTTGGATGGCATCGCGGTTCTCGACGCCATCAAAGAAGATGAAGGTTTACGCAATATTGAAGTAATCATGCTGTCAGCGTTCGGCCAGGAATCCATCATGTCACAGGCAGCCCAAAACGGCGCTTCCTATTTCATCATGAAGCCGTTTGAAGCCGAACGGCTGGCAATCCAGATCAACCACATTATGCAAAGCCGGCCGCTGCCGGAAAATCCGAAAAAAACGGCGGCGTTGAAGAACGAAGAAATCGTTGCCTTGATGAAAGATATCGGGATTCCGCCCCACATCCAAGGCTTTCACTACTTGAAAGAAGCGATTTCTCAAGTAATGGATAATCCTGCTTTGCTTAATAAAGTGACAAAGGAACTTTATCCGAATGTCGCAGAACGGATGGACTCGACACCGACACGCGTAGAGAGGTCTATCCGGCACGCCATCGAACTGGTATGGAACCGCGACGATACCCGGCACATTTCTGCCATATTCGGATACAGCGAAGAGTTGCTGAAAGAAAAGCCCACCAATTCGAAATTCATCGCCATGATCGTCAACAGCACAAAAAATGGGCAAGGGAAATAATCCCGGATTGCCAAACACGCCGCCTTGCATGCTCTCACCATTGCTGCAAGCGGCTTTTTTTATAAATTAAATAAGATATGAAAAAGCGATAAGCTAAAATAAAAGGTTACAAAACGCGAAGAAGGCTTTATAATATTTTGTGATGATGATAAAAATACGCTATTCAAACGAATGCAAATTATAAAGAAAGAAGATGGTTTAACGTGTCTGAACTGAGAATATACGCCCATCGCGGGGCATCCGGCTATTCGCTCGAGAACACTTGGAAAGCTTTCCGCAAAGCAGGCGAAAGCGGCGTCGGCATCGAGCTGGATCTCCAGATCACCAAAGATGGTGTCGTTATTGTCTACCATGACGATAATCTCAAGCGGCTCAGCGGAAAGAACCTGAAGATTGAAGAAGCCGAATACAGTTTGATGAAAGAATTGAAAATCGGCAAGCGATGGCATCGCAGGTTTTGGCACGACTCCATCCCGCTCGGCTACGAAGTCATCCAATGGGCCAAAGAGAAAAAGGTGCCATTGAACATCGAATTGAAAAGTTCGTTTGTGAAACACTCGGACGGCCCCCGCATTATCGCTTCGATGCTTGAAGGGGCGGAAGACTTTCATGTGTCTTCTTTCCACCCGGAGCTCCTCCGGAACATGAAAGCGCTGCTTCCAGAAACAGAAATGGCGTTGATCCTGAAGAAAAGAATGCCGCTGGAAATGCTCGACGGGATGGACTGGGTAGACAGCATCCATCTCCATAAGCGAATTTACTCCAGGCAGTTTTTAAAAGCTCTCCATGGAATGGAAAAGACTGTTCGCGTCTATGGCATCCGTGGCAGGGAAGCTGCGATGAAAAAATTGGCGCCAGAATTGAAAGGCATCATTACAGACTACCCGCACCGGGTAATAAAAAAATTGCGTCCGCCCTCAAAAGGGTAGACGCAATTTTTTTTTGCCGAATGGCGTTATTTCTGGAACCGTTTTGAAACGGTTCCTTTTTTGCGGTCGCGGTTCAACAGGAAACCGGCGAAAAACCCGATGCCGAGCACAACGAAAATGGTGCCGAGCGTAAACTGCAGCCACAATGCCGGATAAGGCTCGAGCAATTTATTAAACAAAGTATCACGCATCAATTTGATGCCGTAAGCTGCGAGGATTCCCGGTATGAGCAAGATGATAAAAGCGATAAGACGTCCCATGTTTCCACTCCTTCTCCGTCTATTGTTTTCCACTTTGCTGGTACTTGTCAAGAATCTAATCCTGCTGTACGCTTGAACGAGCATTGCAAGAAATTGCATAGATCAATTGGAAAGGTATGAAGTCCATTGCAAAACGTTGTTGTCATCGGAGGCGGGGCAGGCGGCTCAGCCATCCTTCAAATTTTAATGGAATCGGAATACTTGAATGTTTATGGCGTCGCGGATCTTAACTTGCAGGCGCCCGCCATACTCGCTGCACAAAAAAATGGCATTCGCGTCAGTGCGGATTTCCATGATTTTGCCAACGAAGATGTTGATATGGTATTCAATGTTTCCGGCAGTGAAGAAGTCCAGCGAGAGCTTCCTGGCCTGTTCCCTCGGAAAACGGTCATTATTCCAGGCGGCATCGCCAATGTCTTAGTGCGCTTGGTCACCGAAAAAGAGCAGTTCATTTCATTGATGAGTGAAGTCAGCCACAAACAAAACATCATCTTCAATTCGGTTGAAGAAGGAATGATCGGTATTGACCGGAAAGGGCGCATCAATTTCATCAATAGGAGCGCGTCCCGCATGATCGAAGTGACTGCCGAAGAAGCGATGGGCCACCCCATCAACGAATTGATCACAATGAGCGAATTGCCGCGGATTTTTGAAACCGGCCGAACCGAATTGAACCGGGAGCTTGAGCTGAAGAATGGCCTGAAGATTGTCACTTCGCGTTTTCCGATGGTCGACGAATTCGGGGAGACAATCGGCGCTTTTGCGGTGTTCAAAGACATAACGGAAGTGGTATCTCTCGCTGAACAGATTACGGATTTGAAAGAAATCCAGACGATGCTTCAAGCAATCATCGCCTCTAGTGACGACGCAATTTCAGTGGTGGATGAACAAGGGATCGGCCTGCTCGTGAATCCGGCTTATACCCGCATCACCGGACTCGAGATGGACCAGGTTATCGGCCAGCCTGCGTCGGCGGATATCTCCGAAGGGGAGAGCATGCACTTGAAAGCGCTGCAAACGCGGAAGCCATACCGCGGCGTCAATTTGAAGGTAGGTCCCGCTAACCGGGAAGTGATCGTAAATGTAGCACCGATCATTGTCGACAACAAGTTGAAAGGCAGTGTCGGGGTCATCCACGATACCACCGAAATCCGCTCGCTCATGAAAGAGCTTGACCGCGCTCGCAGCATTATCCGCACGCTCGAATCGAAATACACGTTTGATGACATCATCGGCTTATCCTCTGAAATGCAGTTGAGTTTGCAACAGGCAAAGTTGGCCGCGCAAACGCTCGTTACGGTTTTATTGCGCGGCGAATCGGGCACCGGCAAAGAATTGTTCGCCCATGCCATCCACAGTGAAAGCGAACGAAAGTTCAATAAATTCGTGCGTGTCAACTGCGCTGCTTTATCGGAAGAACTGCTCGATAGTGAATTGTTTGGATATGAGGAAAGCGCAATTCCAGGGAAAAGCGGAGAGAAAAGAGGCTTGTTCGAGGAAGCTAATAACGGCAGCATCTTCCTTGACGAAATCGGTGAATTGTCGCCGATGATCCAAAGTAAATTGCTGCGTGTGCTGCAGGAGCACGAAACGCTGCGTATCGGCGGCACCAAGCCGATTCCTGTCAATGTTCGGGTCATTGCCTCAACGAATGCCAATATGGAAAAAGCGCTGCTCGGCGGCACGTTCCGGGAAGACTTGTATTACCGGCTGAACCGCATGCCGATTCTCATACCGCCATTGCGCAACCGAAAGCAGGACATTCCGCGCATTGTTGACCGCTTGTTGATGAAGTTGAACCAGGAATACGGCCGCAATGTTGAAACGGTAACGGAGAAAGCCATGCAATTGCTACGGGTCTATGACTGGCCGGGCAATGTGCGGGAACTCGAGAATATCATCAGCCGCTCGATGATTTTCATGCAGATGAACGACAAAGTATTGACGGAAGAGTTTATTCCGCTGAATATGCTGAGGGTAGCTGAAGCAAAGAGTGAAGTGGTTATCGAATCATCTGTACCGCTGCAGGAACAATTGGATGCAGTGGAGCGGGGCATCTTGCACCATTCGCTGACGCAATTCAAAGGCAATAAATCCAAAACCGCGAAGCAGCTGGAAATTTCCTTGCGCACGCTTTATTACAAACTTGAAAAATACGGGTTAATGTGATTTGCAATTTCTTGCACGGTTTTGCAAGAAATTGCAAAGAAAAAAGCCGATAATCCAAAATAAAGCGCTTACAAGCCTTATATAATGCAGTTTTATCTGTTTTAATTAAAAAGGAATGGGGTGAAAAGATGACCACATTAACGAAAATAATGGATGAAATTTCAATGGAAGCCGATAATACGGTGGCTGTCGCTGCGGCGGCAGATTCCGAAGTTCTTGAATCCGTCAGCATGGCGCTCGAACGCAATTTGGCGAGTTTTCGGCTGTACGATGATGAGGTGAAAGTGAAGGAAATGATCAAACGTGATTTTCCACACTTGGTCGGCCATCCGAAAATCCAGATCCACCATGTTAGCGGCAGTGCCCAAGCGGCGAAAGAAGCCGTCAAATCTGTTTACATGAACGATTCGAACGTTTTGATGAAAGGGCATATTCCGACAGCCGTCTTATTGAAGGCAGTGCTGAATCCGGATTATGGTTTGCGGACAGGAAATGTGCTGTCCCATGTCGCTGCGTTCGAAATTGCAGGCTTCGATCGGCTGATTTTTATCACTGATGCCGGCATGAACATCGAGCCGGACCTGCAACAAAAAGCTCAATTAATTGAAAACGCTGTCTCTATCGCACGTTCAGTTGGAGTGGAACTTCCAGTGGTGGCGCCGTTAGCCGCCGTCGAGGTGATTAACCCGACCATGCAGGCGACATTGGATGCCGCTGCGCTGACCGCGATGAACAAGCGGGGCCAAATCAAGAATTGCATCGTCGACGGCCCGTTGGCCTTGGATAATGCAGTGTCTGTTACTGCGGCCCAGCATAAAGGGATCACAGGCGAAACTGCCGGCAAAGCCGACATCTTGCTTGTACCTACAATCGAATCCGGCAACATCCTATACAAATCATTGGTCTATTTTGCAAAAGCGAAAGTGGGAGGCGTCATTGCGGGTGCGAAAGCGCCAATCGTTTTGACTTCCCGCGCAGACAGCGCTGAAACGAAGCTTTACTCGCTCGCGCTGGCTATCCGCTCATCAAGCAGTCAACAAACATACTAGGGGGACTTGACAATGGAAATTTTCAAACGAATGGAACAACACGACTATGAGCAATTGGTGTTTTGCCAAGATAAAACTTCAGGATTGAAAGCAATTATCTGCATCCACGATACAACTTTAGGGCCGGCTCTTGGCGGCACGCGTATGTGGAACTACGAAACAGAAGAAGAAGCGATTGAAGACGCAATCCGCCTTGGACGCGGAATGACATATAAAAACGCAGCAGCTGGCTTGAACTTGGGCGGCGGCAAAACAGTTATCATCGGTGATCCGTTAAAAGACAAAAACGAAGAAATGTTCCGTGCTTTCGGCCGCTTTATCCAAGGCTTGAACGGGCGCTACATCACAGCTGAAGACGTTGGCACAACAGTTGCGGATATGGACTTGATCCACGAAGAAACTGATTTTGTTACAGGCATCTCTCCAGCATTCGGTTCTTCAGGCAACCCTTCACCAGTAACAGCTTACGGCTGCTACATCGGCATGAAAGCGGCTGCGCTTGAAGCGTGGGGCGACGATTCACTAGAAGGCAAAACAGTTACTGTGCAAGGCGTCGGCAACGTAGCTTACACACTTTGCGAACACCTGCATCAAGAAGGCGCTAAATTGATCGTAACGGATATCAACCAAGAAGCCGTAGCACGCGCAGTAAAAGATTTCGGAGCGACTGCCGTTGCACCGAATGACATCTACTCACAGCAAGCGGACATCTTTGCGCCTTGCGCAATGGGCGCAATCATCAACGATGAAACGATACCGCAATTGAAAGTTAAAGTTGTTGCTGGTTCAGCCAACAACCAATTGAAAGAAGAACGCCACGGCGACGAGCTTGAAGCATTGGGCATCGTTTACGCACCAGATTTCGTTATCAACTCAGGCGGCGTTATCAACGTTGCGGATGAATTATACGGATACAACAACGAACGTGCGATGAAGCGCGTTGAAACAATTTACGACAGCATTACGCGCATTTTTGCAATCTCGAAACGCGACGGAATTCCTAGCTACCAGGCTGCGGACCGCATGGCGGAAGAACGCATCGACCGTATGCGCAAATCAAGAAGCCAATTCTTGCGCAACGAACACAACATCATCTCAAGACGCTAAATGGCAGGCAGGCACGGCCGGTTCAACCCGGCTGGCGCCTGCTGCTTGTGTAGTTTAAAGAAAAGATGAAACGGAGGGATCGCTGTGCAAAAACAGCAGCAGCGGATTTTGGTCTTAAACCCAGGTTCGACTTCGACTAAGATCGGTGTTTTTGACAACGATATCCTGATAATGGAAAACACCATTCGCCATTCGACGGAATCGCTTGCACAATTCACGTCCATCATCGACCAATTCGAATTTCGCAAAAAAACAATTTTAGAAGCGCTCGATGAAGAAGGCATGAATGTTTCCAATTTGTCTGCGGTCTGTGGACGCGGTGGATTGCTTCGGCCGATCGAAGGTGGGACATACGCAGTCAATGAAACAATGCTCATCGATTTACGCAAAGGCGTATCCGGCCAGCACGCTTCGAATCTTGGCGGAATTATTGCCTTTGAAATTGCTCAGGCGCTGAACATCCCGTCATTCATCGTTGACCCGGTCGTTGTTGATGAATTGGACCCGATTGCACGCGTATCGGGCTTTGCATTGATTGAACGAAAATCGATTTTCCACGCATTAAACCAAAAAGCGGTTGCCCGCCGCTACGCGAAAGAGTCAGGGCGCGCGTATAGCGACTTGCGCTTGATTGTCGTTCATATGGGCGGCGGCATTACAGTCGGCGCACATATCGGCGGCCGTGTCGTAGATGTCAACAACGGCCTTCACGGTGATGGGCCGTTCAGCCCCGAAAGAGCGGGAACAGTGCCAGCTGGCGATTTGGTTGAATTATGCTTCTCAGGCCAATATTACCGCCAGGAAATTATGAAAATGCTGGTTGGGCAAGGCGGCTTGGTCGGGTATCTAGGGACCAATGACGCTGTAAAAGTGGAAAAACGAATTCAAAAAGGCGATCAGGAAGCGAAGCTGATTTATGACGCGATGGCCTATCAGGTAGCGCGCGAAATCGGTTCCGCAAGCGCCGTGCTTGAAGGCAAAGTGGACGCAATCATTCTGACAGGCGGATTGGCTTACGGCAAAAGTTTCGTGGAGTCGATTACAAACCGCATTAGTTGGATCGCAGATGTTGTTGTCCTTCCCGGCGAAAATGAGCTCCAGGCTCTCGCCGAAGGTGCGGCACGCGTATTGAACGGCGAAGAGCAAGCGAAAGTTTACCCGGCAGGAAAATAACAAAGGAGGTCGTCTTCACTTATGGCACAAAATTATGATGTAGTCATCATGGGCGGCGGAACAGGCGGCTACGTAGCTGCCATCCGCTCGGCTCAATTAGGATTAAAAACAGCGATTGTCGAAAAAGGCAATCTTGGCGGAACATGCCTGCATAAAGGCTGTATCCCAAGCAAAGCGCTGCTCCGCAGTGCTGAAGTTTATTCGACAACAAAAAACCACGCAGCTGATTTCGGCGTTGTTACAGGAGACGTGTCATTGGATTTTTCACGCGTTCAGCAGCGCAAACAAGCTATTGTCGACCAATTGCACAACGGCGTTCAAGGCTTGATGAAAAAAGGCAAAATCGATGTCTACGAAGGCATCGGCCGGATTCTTGGACCGTCGATCTTTTCACCGAATGCCGGTACGGTTTCAGTGGAAATGGCGAACGGTGAAGAAAACGAAATGCTTATTCCGAATAATGTCATCATCGCAACAGGTTCTCGACCGCGCACGCTACCGGGCTTGACGATTGACGGCGAATTCGTCATGAGTTCAGATGAAGCACTGCAAATGCAAGAATTGCCGAAATCGATTTTAATCGTTGGCGGCGGTGTTATCGGCATTGAATGGGCATCGATGCTCAATGATTTTGGCGTAGAAGTGACGGTCATCGAATACGCGGACCGCATCATTCCGACAGAAGACAAAGACGTGTCAAAAGAAATGCTGAAATTGCTATCGAAAAAAGGCGTTAAATTCGCTATCGGCGCTAAAGTGATGGCGGAGACGCTTGAAACAGGCGACAACGGCGTAACGATCCAAGCTGAAGTAAAAGGCGGCATGGAAACGTTTAATGCAGAAAAAATGCTGGTTTCTGTAGGCAGACAAGCAAATGTCGAAAACATCGGCCTGGAAAATACGGACATCATTGTTGATAAAGGCTTTATCCAAGTGAAAAATACATTCCAGACAAAAGAGTCCCACATCTACGCAATTGGCGATGTGATCGGCGGCCTTCAATTGGCGCATGTTGCATCCCACGAAGGCATTACGGCCGTTGAGCACATCAAGGGCAATAATCCGCATGCCATCAATTACGATTTGGTGTCGCGCTGCGTTTATTCCAATCCGGAAGCCGCAAGCGTCGGCATCACCGAAGAGCAAGCAAAAGAAAAAGGTCATGATGTCAAAGTCGGCAAATTCTCATTTAAAGCAATTGGTAAAGCGCTTGTTTTCGGGGAATCCGACGGCTTCGTCAAAATCATTGCCGATAAAGCGACAAACGACATTTTAGGTGTTCACATGATCGGACCGCACGTAACCGATATGATTTCAGAAGCTGGCCTGGCCATGGTTCTGGATGCAACACCGTGGGAAATCGCCGAAACCATCCATCCGCACCCGACACTATCAGAAGTGATGGGCGAAGCGGCATTGGCTGTAGACGGCAAAGCGATTCATAGCTAAAGGGGGAATTTCAATGGTATCAAAACACGAAGAAGCAGGTTTGTCACAAGACGATTTGCTGGAAATGTACGAAACAATGCTGACTGCGCGCCGTGTCGATGAGCGCATGTGGCTTCTAAACCGCGCGGGTAAAATCCCGTTCGTTATTTCTTGTCAAGGGCAGGAAGCGGCTCAAGTTGGCGCAGCATTTGCTTTGGACAACACAAAAGATTACATCGCACCCTATTACCGCGACCTAGGCGTTGTCTTGCATTTCGGAATGACGCCTAAAGACTTGATGTTATCGGCTTTCGCAAAAGCCGAAGACCCGAACTCAGGCGGGCGCCAAATGCCTGGCCATTTCGGGCAGAAGAAAAACCGCATCTTGACTGGTTCTTCACCGGTTACCACGCAATTGCCGCACGCAGTAGGCGTAGCAATGGCTGGCAAAATGAAGAAAAAAGATTTTATCACGTTTACAACGCTAGGCGAAGGTTCTTCAAACCAAGGGGATTTCCACGAAGGCTTGAACTTTGCAGGCGTCCATAAATTGCCGGTTATTACGCTGGTCGAAAACAATAAATACGCGATTTCCGTTCCTTATGACCGCCAAGTGGCGAGCAAGAACGTTTCGGACCGCGCAGCTGGATACGGCATGCCGGGCGTAACAATTGACGGCAACGACCCAATCGAAGTTTACAAACACGTCAAAGCAGCTGCCGACCGCGCACGCCGCGGGGAAGGCCCAAGCTTGATCGAAACAGTTTCAGAACGGATGACGGCCCACTCATCAGATGATGACCACCGCCAATACCGTTCAGCTGATGAATTGGCTGCACAAAAAGAAAAAGATCCGATTCTGTTATTCGGCGCTTATTTGAAAGAAAACAGCATCATGGACGACAAACTGGAAGCGGACATCAATGCCCGCATCATGGTTCTTGTCAACGAAGCGACGGATTATGCTGAAAACGCACCGTACGCTGCACCGGAAGACGCGCTGAAATACGTCTACGCGGAACAGGGAGGTAACGAATAATGGCAGTTATGAATTATATTGACGCCATCACGCTTGCCATGAAAGAAGAAATGGAACGTGACGAAAATGTTTTCGTTATAGGCGAAGACGTCGGCAAAAAAGGCGGCGTGTTCAAAGCGACGCAAGGCCTTTACGATCAATTCGGTGAAGACCGCGTTGTTGATGCACCGCTAGCAGAATCGGCAATAGCCGGAGTTGCGATCGGCGCCGCGATGTACGGCATGCGCCCGGTTGCGGAATTCCAGTTTGCGGATTTCATCATGCCAGCTGTCAACCAAATCATTTCGGAAGCATCACGCATCCGCTACCGCTCGAACAATGACTGGACATGCCCGATCGTTTTCCGTGCACCATTCGGCGGCGGCGTCCACGGCGCGTTGTACCATTCACAATCGGTGGAAGCCGTTTTCGCAAACCAGCCTGGTTTGAAAATCGTCATTCCGTCGACTCCATATGACGCAAAAGGATTATTGAAAGCGGCCATCCGCGACGAAGATCCGGTAATGTTTTTCGAACACAAACGCGCTTACCGTTTGATCAAGGGCGAAGTGCCTGAAGAAGACTACACGATTGAAATCGGCAAAGCCGATGTTAAACGCGAAGGCGACGACATCACAGTCATCACTTACGGACTGGCTGTGCATTTCGCGCTGCAAGCTGCAGAACGCCTTGCTGAGGACGGAATTTCCGCCCACATCCTGGACCTGCGCACAATTTATCCATTGGACAAAGAAGGCATCATTGAAGCCGCTAAGAAAACCGGCAAAGTCCTTCTCGTCACAGAAGACAATAAAGAAGGAAGCATCATCGGCGAAGTGGCAGCGATCATCGCTGAAAACTGCCTATTCGACCTGGATGCTCCAATACGCCGCCTGGCTGGCCCAGACGTTCCCGCAATGCCTTACGCGCCGACAATGGAGAAATTCTTCATGATCAACCCGGACAAAGTCGAAAAAGCAATGCGTGAACTAGCGGAGTTTTAAATAAGAAAAGCGGAAACGGCCGATTAGGTTCGACAGGCATAAGGCGGACCAGCGAAGTGGCGTTCTTTGCCACACAGCTGGGCTGGCTTATGACCCAAGAACCTGGCCGTTGCAGCTGGATCAAAAGAAAAGCGCATGCGCCTGTCAAGTCCCGACAGGCAAGTTATGGCCAAATGAAATTTGGGCCATGACTTTGCGACGAAGCACGTAGTGCTGCTGGAGCATATGTTTTAGACAGAACACCGAAACGGCATGTTTTCAGCCGTACAGACTCGAAAAGTAGAAGTGCCTGTTCAGCTCTGACAGGCATAAGACGGACCAGCGAAGTGGCGTTCTTTGCCACGCAGTTGGGACGGCCTATGACCCGAAGAGCTAGGCACGGAACTAGACACTGGGCTGACTTAAGACCCCGAGGGACTAGGCGCAGAAGCTGGATCAAAAAGTAAATCAAACAAGGAGGAATCCCTTTGGCTATAGAGAACATCAAAATGCCCCAGCTTGGCGAAAGTGTCACAGAAGGCACCATTGAAAAATGGCTTGTCGCTCCTGGCGACCACGTCAATAAATACGATTCGCTGGCGGAAGTCAATACAGATAAAGTAACAGCAGAAGTCCCTTCTTCGTTTACCGGCATCATTAAGGAATTGCTTGCTGCAGAAGGCGAAACACTCGCAGTCGGCGAAATCGTCTGCACAATCGAAACAGAAGGCGGCGATTCAGCTCCGGCTGAAGATGCGACACCTCAACAAGCGGACACAGGCAAAGAAAATACAATGCCTGCTGCAGATACTGCCGTATCGAAACAACCGTCTGGCGGCAATGGCCAGTCACAACCGATCCGCCCGTCTGGCTCGAAAGCACGCTATTCGCCTGCGGTCCTCCGTTTGGCGCAAGACAACGACATTGATCTTGCACAAGTCGACGGATCAGGCAATGAAGGGCGCATCACGCGCAAAGATTTGTTAAAACTGATCGAGAGCGGCAACATTCCGAAAGCTGGCGATGCACCTGCAGCTCCTGCACGCCAAGAAACTTCAGCGCCTCAAGCAGCGGCGCAGCAAGCACCGGCTTCAGCACCTGCAGCTAAGTCAGCGCCGATCGAAAGCGCACCTGGCGATATCGAAATCCCGGTAACAGGCATACGCCGCGCGATCGCTGCCAATATGCTGAAGAGCAAGCACGAAGCGCCGCATGCATGGATGATGATCGAAGTAGATGTCACGGACCTGGTTTCGTACCGCGATTCCATCAAAGGCGAATTCAAGAAAAAAGAAGGCTTCAACATTACGTATTTCGCCTTTTTCGTCAAAGCCGTTTCTCAGGCTTTGAAAGAATTCCCAATGATGAACTCGATGTGGGCTGGCGACAAGATCATCCAGAAAAAAGACATCAACATCTCGATCGCAGTTGCGTCGGACAGCGCATTGTTCGTGCCTGTCATCCGCAGCTCAGATGAAAAGTCCGTCAAAGGCATCGGCCGCGACATCAACGACTTGGCATTGAAAGCCCGCAACGGCAAATTGGGATCCACTGACATGCAAGGCGGAACGTTCACTGTCAACAACACAGGCTCGTTCGGCTCTATCCAGTCAATGGGGATCATCAATCATCCGCAAGCGGCAATCCTGCAAGTCGAGTCGATCGTCAAGCGCCCAGTCATCATGGGCAACGGCATGATCGCAGCACGCGACATGGTCAACTTGTGCTTATCGCTCGACCACCGCGTACTTGACGGACTTGTCTGCGGACAATTCCTGGGGCGCGTCAAAGAAATTCTTGAAAACATGAACAAGGAAAACACTTCCGTTTATTGATAGAAAGCCTGGAGTCTACGGACTTCAGGCTTTTTTTCCTTTTATGTCTGTGGATAGTCGGGTAAAATGAATAAAGAGACCTTTAGGGAGGGAACAGCTTGACTATCGAATCGATGAAAAAGACCCAATTTTCCGAACGTACATATGAAGACTGGCGGGAAGCGGCTGAAATAGCGCTGAAAGGCAAACCGCTGGATGAAACTTTGAAAACTCCGACGATAGAAGGCATTACCTTAGAACCGTTATACACAAAAGAAATGTTTGAGAGCCGTGGCCATGCTGCCGAGAGCCAAGCGGCAGCTGTGCAGAACGGCAAACGCTTGCCAGGCTGGTTCGTTGCCCAAGAAACCGCTTACGAAACAGCAGCGGATTTTTTAGCAGCAGCTAAAGAAGAATTGGCGCGCGGCAATGAAACAATCGTTTACACGAGCCAAAAAAATCTGCAATGGACAGATATGGAATTGCAAGAGCTCGCGGGTCTCATCATTACGCATCCGCTGTATTTTAAATTGGGATCTGATGATAACGGCATCTTGCGGGTGTTTGACTTTATTGATGAACAGCAGCTTAGGCATGTTCAAGGGGCGATTCAGTCTGATTTCGTTGTCACTGCGCCACCGAATGTACGCACGCTGATGGTTGATCTGATTCCGGTGCATGGCGCTGGCGGAACGATTATCCATGAACTTGGTGTCGCGCTCAGCATGCTGGCAGAAGCGATGGAAGCCGACAATTTCAATGCACAGGCAGAAAAAATCTGGGTGCGTTTTGCAGTCGACACGCAATTTTTCCAGGAAATCGCTAAGCTCCGCGCATTTCGTGTGTTGTGGAATGCATTTTGCGAAGCGTACGGCGAAAAAGCGCCGGCTGTTCCGGTCTTTACGGAAACATCGGTACGTTCTTATTCAAAACTGGACCCTTACGTCAATTTACTGAGAGCAGGCAACTCGACTTTTTCCGCTATCCTTGGGGGAACGAACGCGCATACTGTGCATCCGCATGATTTTCTGACGGGGCCGAATGGCCAAAGCCGCCGGATTGCGCGCAATGTCCAGCTAGTCATCAAAGAAGAAGCACATGCGGCCCACGTCTTGGACGCTTCAGCCGGCTCATATTACATCGAGTCGCTGACGCAGGAATACGTAGAAGCAGCTTGGCAATACTTTCTTGAAATCGAAGAAGCGGGCGGCTATACGGAAGTTATGCAGTCCGGCTGGCTGGCAGACGACATGCAGGCCAAATGGCTGGAACGCAAAAAGCAGATCGCTTTGCGCAATGCTTCCTTGATCGGCACGAATGTCTACGCTGACCCACAGGAAGCGGTCAAAGACGGCACAATCGACGAAAGCCATCTCGAATACATCACTGCGAAGCGCTTAGCTGCGCCATTTGAGAAAATGCGTGCACTCGCCAAAGAATGTATTTTAAAAACGGCAATTATCCACCTGGCACCGTTAAAAACAGTGAAATCCCAATCGGATTTCGTCGTCGGTTTCCTTGCGGTGGCAGGGATTGAACCATTGATCAGTCCGGAAATTAAATCTGCAGAAGAAGTCAATAAATTCTTGCAGGAAAACCACATTGATTATGCTGTGCTATGCGCTCCGGCAGACGTCATTGATGCCATTCTGCCAAGCTTGGAAACGTCTGCCGCCATTGATGTTGCAGGCAGAATCCCGAAAGAACGCAGTGAATTTTGGAGTAAACACGGCGTCACCGATTCCATTTACGGCGGCAAACACATCAATTCGAAATTAGAAGCGATCTTAAGTCTTGGAAAGGAGGCCTTCTAACATGGCAAAACCGGATTTTTCAAATGTCGATTTACAGCAATTGGCTATAGAGCTTCAAGAAGGGGTTCAAAAAGAACCGTTTGAAACGAATGAAGGCATCGCCGTCAAACCGGTGTATTCACCGCAAGACATGGAAGGCGTTGAAGACAGCTTGCCTGGTTTTGCCCCGAATGTACGCGGCCCTTACCCGACGATGTACGTATCACGTCCGTGGACCGTGCGCCAATATGCCGGATTTTCAACGGCTGAAGAAAGCAATGCTTTTTACCGCCGCAATTTGGCAATGGGCCAAAAAGGGCTTTCAGTCGCATTTGATTTGGCGACGCACCGCGGCTATGATTCCGACCATCCACGCGTTGTTGGAGATGTCGGTAAAGCCGGCGTCGCCATCGACAGTGTTGAAGACATGAAAATTTTGTTTGATGGCATTCCGCTCGACCAAATGTCGGTGTCAATGACAATGAACGGCGCAGTTGTGCCAATTATGGCCTTTTACATCGTGGCAGCAGAAGAGCAAGGCGTGTCGCCGGAGCAACTTGCCGGCACGATCCAGAATGATATTTTAAAAGAATACATGGTGCGCAATACGTACATTTACCCACCTGCAATGTCGATGAAAATCATTGCAGATATCTTTAAATACACGTCCGAAAAAATGCCGAAATTCAACTCGATTTCGATTTCCGGCTACCATATCCAGGAAGCGGGAGCGACGGCAGATATTGAATTGGCGTATACGCTTGCCGACGGACTGGAATACGTCCGCACCGGCCTTGCAGCCGGCATTGGCATCGATGCTTTTGCACCACGCCTGTCATTCTTCTGGGGCATCGGCATGAACTATTTCATGGAAATCGCGAAAATGCGTGCAGCCCGCGCCATTTGGTCGAAAATGATGAAATCGTTCGATCCACAAAACGACAAATCATTGGCACTCCGAACACATTCCCAGACTTCGGGCTGGAGTTTGACCGAGCAGGATCCGTTCAATAACGTCACGCGTACGCTGATCGAAGCGAATGCGGCGGCAATGGGCCATACCCAATCGCTGCACACAAATGCACTTGATGAAGCCATTGCTTTGCCAACCGACTTTTCTGCCCGCATTGCCCGTAACACGCAATTATTCCTGCAGGAAGAAACCTTAATGACCAAAGTCATCGATCCATGGGGCGGATCGTATTACGTCGAATCGTTGACCAATGAATTGATGGAGAAAGCTTGGCAATTGATTGAAGAAGTTGAAGAGCTTGGCGGGATGGCGAAAGCGATCGAAACCGGCTTGCCTAAAATGCGCATCGAAGAAGCGGCTGCGAAAAAACAGGCGCAAATCGATTCGAACGAAGAAATCATTATCGGCGTCAACCGCTACAGATTGGATGAAGAAGACCCGATTGACATTTTGAACATCGACAACACAATGGTGCGCAAAAAGCAGATCGAGCGCATCGAGCGCATGAAAGCGACGCGTGACAGTGCGAAAGTCGGCGTGGCATTGCGCCGTCTGGCAGCTGCGGCTAAAACCGGGGAAGAAAACATCCTGGAATGTGCGGTGGAAGCGGCACGAAATCGCGCAACATTAGGTGAAATATCGGATGCCATTGAAGAGGCTTCCGGACGGCATAAGGCGGTGATCCGTTCAGTGAGTGGCGTATACAGTTCGAACTTCTCGAATCAGCAGGAAATGGAAACCGTCAAAGAAATGACGGAAGACTTTATTGAGAACGAAGGGCGCCGTCCGCGCATCCTGATTGCAAAAATGGGGCAGGACGGTCATGACCGTGGAGCGAAAGTCATCGCGACAGCATTCGCGGACCTTGGATTTGATGTGGATATCGGGCCGTTGTTCCAGACGCCTTCCGAAACTGCGCAACAAGCTGCGGAAAATGACGTCCACGTCATCGGCGTCAGTTCGCTGGCAGCCGGGCATATGACATTGGTTCCGGACTTGGCAGCTGAACTGAAGAAAATCGGCCGTGAAGACATCCTGATCGTTGTCGGCGGCGTCATTCCGGCGCAGGATTATGAGTTCCTGCGCAATAACGGAGCGAGCGCCATCTTCGGACCCGGAACGGTCATCCCGGTTGCGGCACAAAAAGTCATTGAAGAGATATACAGCCGTCTTGGCTATGAGGAAGTGGCCGACTGATGGACCGCGAAAAAGGATCCCGGCGGGTCATGGGAGGCGTCAAAGCCAGTCACGACGGCATGCAGTCTGCGCCGCGCAAGAAATTCAAGAAGCCGCAGGCGCAGGGCTTCAAAACAGCTGAACTGGCTGAAGGGGTGATGAGTGGATCGCGCATCCATTTGGGCAAAGCGATTACGCTGCTGGAAAGCTCGAATCCGCAAGACAAGCAAATGGGTCAGGACTTGTTAAATCAGCTGCTGCCGCATACCGGAAACAGCATTCGCATCGGCATTACCGGTGTGCCGGGAGCGGGCAAAAGCACGTTCATCGAAACCTTCGGCGAAATGCTGACGCGGCTGGGCCATAAAGTGGCAGTGCTCGCCATCGACCCGAGTTCGTCGGTTACCGGCGGCTCAATTCTTGGCGATAAGACCCGGATGGAAAACCTGGCAAGAAATCCAGGAGCGTTCATCCGGCCGTCGCCGACTGCCGGAACGCTCGGCGGCGTCCACAAGAAGACACGCGAAACGATGCTGCTCTGCGAAGCGGCAGGCTATGATGTCATTTTGGTGGAAACTGTCGGGGTCGGCCAAAGCGAGACTTTGGTGCGCGGAATGGTCGATATGTTTTTGCTGCTTGTTTTAACTGGTGCGGGGGATGAACTCCAAGGCATGAAGAAAGGCATTCTGGAATTGGCTGACGCTATCATTGTCCACAAAGCGGACAGAGACAACATGAAGCTTGCTGAGAAGACTGTACGCGAATACAAAGGAATTCTACATTTTCTGCAGCGGGCGACTGAAGGCTGGAAAACGCAGGCGCTGCCGGCATCTTCACTTGAAGAAACAGGAATCCGAGAAATTTGGGATATGGTGAAACAATTCGAGGATACGGTCAAAGTGAGCGGTTATTTCAATGTGCGCCGTCAGGACCAGACGAAAGACTGGTTCCGTTCGATGATTACTGATGAATTGCTGAGCCGTTTCTACGGCGATCGGGAGCGCAGCGACAAGGTCAAAACGCTCGAGCAGCAAGTCCTGAAAGATGAGCTCACCGTATCACAAGCCATAACGGATTTATTCGAGTAAGCTTTTTTGCAAGTCTTTTCAAGTCCTGCTATGATTGAAAGAGGAAATAATAAGGAGTTGTTAACGGATGGCTATGGATTTTAACTTTATGATGAACGATATCGTTAAACAAGCGCGCCAGGAATTAGTAGACGGCGGCTATACACAATTGGAAACTGCAGAAGAGGTCAATGAAGCCTTTGCACAACCCGGCACGAGCCTCGTTATGATCAACTCGGTCTGTGGATGCGCAGGTGGCATTGCACGCCCTTCAGCATTGCATTCCGTGCATTACGACAAACGCCCGGACCGTCTATTGACAGTTTTCGCTGGACAAGATAAAGAAGCGACTGCACAAGCGCGCCATATTTTCGGCGATGACCACTTGCCGTCATCACCGTCATTCGTCTTGTTGAAAGACGGAAAAATGGTGGAGGAAATCGGCCGCCATGAAATCGAAGGGCATGACCCGATGTCTGTTATCACACACATCCAGGAATTGTTCGAAAAACATTGCAATGAAATTTAATGCAAACATGCCCCTTTTATAGGGGCATTTTTTTATAGAAAGCGTTTTCTCAATCAATGAAATCGATGAAAATGAACAGAATCTGGCTAAAAAGAGGAGCGGAACATGAAACTGAAGCGTTTTTCAATTGGCTATCGGACAATGAAGACAGCGGCTGGCGCCGCAATTGCGATATACCTGGCGCAGCTTTTGCAATTGGATTATTATGTATCAGCTGGAATACTGGCAATTCTTTGCATTCAGCCGACAAAGAAAAAGTCCATCCGGGCAGCGTTTTCGCGTTTTGTCGCAAGCCTCATCGGCATCGCCTACGCATTCGTCTTTTTTGAAGGCATCGCTTACCATCCAATCGTGTTCGGCGTCATGATTCTGCTGTTCATCCCAGTTTTGGTGTCGCTGAGATTTTCAGATGGTTTTGTTTCAAGTGCGGTCATCTTGCTGCACATCTACGACTCGAAAAATTTGACAGGCGGCCTTTTGCTGAACGAAGTTGCGCTCATGGCCATCGGCTTTGGCACCGCGCTCGCGGTCAATATCTACATGCCTAGCATTGAGAAAAAACTGGATGATTACCGCAATCAGATCGAGATGCTGTACTCTACGATCTTCAAGGAAATCGCCAATTACCTGCACCAAGGCGAATCGTCATGGAGCGGCGCTGAATTGATGGAAAGCGAAAAGCTGGTGAAAAAAGCAAAAGCGCTTGCTTACCAGGACGTTGAAAATCATGTCACCCGGTTAGAGAACAAATACTACCGTTATTTCGATATGCGGGAGCAACAGCTCGACATTATCGAGCGCATCCTTCCAAAAATTACCGAGCTGCCAGTCGAGGTCGGACAATCCCATCTAGTGGCTGAATTTCTCGAGGATTTAGCAGCACACGTCCATTCAGGCAACACGGCTGACCAATACCTTGGCAAACTCGACGCAGTGAAAGCGGACTTCGCCAAAATGCCGTTGCCCGACAACCATGAAAAGTTTCTGGCAATGGCGGCACTGTACCAAGTGATCGAGGAAATGGAAAGCTATTTGGAGATCAAGTCGTCTTATCAAGGATTCACCAATAAAAAACCAGCAGAAGCATAGGCTTCCGCTGGTTTTTTTATTGGTTGTTGAGATACTATTAATAGGTTTTTGATTTCGCTTCAGGCGGACGCGTTCCGCGGGCGAGCGCCGAGCCGCTTCGTCGCTGCGCTCCTGTCCCTGCATCGCTACGCTAGCTTCGGGACATGAAAACCCGTTGCAGGGTCTCGTCTGTCTCGCTATCCCGCAGGAGTCGCCGCCTTCCGCTTTAGTTAAAGGTGAATCTCAAACCAAATTATTTCTTTTATAGAAGTGAGGTAATGATACAATTGCTGCACTCTCTATACAATTTCCAGATATGGAGCAATATAGCTCCGACTCCCGCGGGGTAGCGTAGCGACGAAGTGCTGAAATCCACTCGGGCGTCAGCACGAGTTAGTTCGGCGCAAGCCCGCAGGAAAGAAATTGGCCGAAGGTCGTTCGGCCAATTCTTTGCGACGAAGCTAGCGCAGCGATGCAGGAGCATATGTTTTAGCGGGGCTGTTTTGTGGAATATCGACATTAATATATGGCATATACAAAGAAACCCCCAGCAGAATTATCTGTTGGGGGTTTTAAATACTTATACGATGAAGCTTAGGCCCATTAGCAATGATGACAAAAGCATCAAGGCGATCATAGAATAGACAACAATTTTGCGGAAAACTTGGTTTCTCATTAACAAATTGCTCCTTTATAACGTTTTAGTCTTTGAAGAAATGATAGCATATTTTCCGAAACATTTATAGGGAGAGCTTTTGAGCCGCTAAATATAGATGAACAGCTAGAGTTTTGGCGTCCAAATCTGTACAATAAAATAGAACATACAAAAGGAAGTGAAAAAGATGAAGAAAGTCGACCATATTGGAATAGCGGTGCGGAATCTGGAACAAGTCCTCCCATATTACACGGACGTTCTCGGCTGCCCTTTATTGAAAATCGAAGAAGTGGAATCGCAAAAAGTGCGCGTGGCATTCATCGATGCTGGCAACATCAAATTGGAGCTTTTGGAGCCGATGGATGACACTAGCCCAATTTTTAAATTCATGGAAAAAAGAGGCGAAGGCATTCATCATATCGCGTTCGGTGTCGAAAACATTGAACAACGCATGGCGGAGCTGCGCGCAGATGGGGTGCAATTGCTGAGCGAAACGCCGAAACCGGGAGCAGGCGGTGCGTTAGTGGCTTTCTTGCATCCAAAATCATCAAATGGGGTATTATACGAACTTTGTGAAAAGCAATGATTGAGGAGTGGGAGAATGGACATTTACGAAAGAATCAATGAATTGTATGACCGGAAACGTGAAATAGAGCTTGGCGGCGGCGAAGACCGAATTGCCAAGCAGCATGAAAAAGGCAAGCTGACAGCGCGCGAGCGGATCGACTTGCTGGTGGATGAAGGGTCATTCGTTGAATTGAGCCCATTTATGGAACATCGCACGACGGATTTCGGTATGGCGAAAGGGCCAGGTGAAGGGGTTGTCACCGGCTACGGTAAAGTTAACGGCCGTCCGATTTATTTGTTTTCACAAGATTTCACGGTGTTCGGCGGAGCGTTAGGGGAAATGCACGCGAAGAAAATTGCAAACGTCATGGATTTGGCAGCGAAAAATGGCGCTCCATTTATCGGCTTGAACGATTCTGGCGGTGCACGCATCCAAGAAGGCGTCTTGTCGCTTGATGGCTATGGCCATATTTTCTACCGCAATTCGATTTATTCCGGCGTGATTCCGCAGATTTCCGTAATCATGGGGCCCTCTGCTGGCGGCGCGGTGTATTCACCAGCCATCACGGATTTTGTCTTCATGGTCGACAAGACGAGCCAAATGTTTATCACCGGCCCGAAAGTCATCGAAACGGTAACAGGCGAAAAAATTTCGTCGGAAGATCTTGGGGGATCAAAAGTACATACCGCAATCAGCGGAAATGCGCATTTCCGCTCGGATTCTGAGCAAAGCGTGCTGGAAATGGTGCGCCGTTTGATCAGCTATTTGCCACAGAACAACCAGGAATTGCCTCCGCGTCTTGAAGTTGATGACAACGACGATTACCGTCCGAACCTGGCAGACATCGTACCGTACGAAGCGATCCGGCCATATGATGTGCGCCGAGTGGTGGAAGATGTTGTCGACACCGACAGCTTCATGGAAGTACAGCCAGAATTCGCACGCAATATCGTCGTAGGCCTCGCCCGCATCAAAGGCGAAACAGTTGGCCTTGTGTGCAACCAGCCAAAAGTCATGGCAGGCGGACTGGATATCGATTCTTCCGATAAAGCCGCCCGCTTTATCCGTTTCTGCGATTCTTTCAACATTCCATTAATCACGTTTGAAGATGTTACGGGCTTTTTCCCAGGCATCAAGCAAGAACACGGAGGCATCATCCGCCACGGCGCAAAAATCCTGTATGCGTATTCTGAAGCGACCGTGCCAAAAATGACGGTTATTTTGCGCAAAGCTTATGGCGGCGCATATGTCGCGTTAAACTCGAAATCGATCGGTGCGGATTTGGTGTATTCATGGCCGAATGCGGAAATCGCGGTTATGGGACCTAATGGCGCAGCGAACATTATTTTCGCGCGCGAAATAGCGGCGAGCGACAATCCAGAAGAAACACGCGCAGCAAAAATCGAGGAATACCGCGAGAAATTTGCGAATCCTTATGTTGCAGCGGCTGCGGGCATGGTAGATGATGTGATCGATCCACGCGAAACACGCATTAAATTAATACAGGCGCTTGAAATGATGCGCCATAAGAAAGATTCACGGCCAGCGAAAAAACATGGCAATATGCCTTTATAAGAGAAGGGGTACCAATCTTGAAAAAAGATAGATTACTGAACGAATTTCTTGAGTTGGTGCAGATCGACTCCGAAACGAAAAATGAAGGCGAAATTGCTGTTGTGTTAAAACACAAATTAGAAGCGATCGGGTTTCATGTAGCAGAAGATAATTCATCTTTCCATAACGGCCACGGCGCGAATAATTTAATTGCCACATTGCGCGGCGCTGCACAGGACGTTCCAGCCATCTATTTTACGGCGCATATGGACACGGTTGTGCCGGGCAGGGGCGTCAAGCCGGTGGTGCGCGATGGTTATGTGCAATCCGATGGCACGACGATTCTCGGTGCGGATGACAAAGCAGGCATAGCGGCGCTGCTTGAAATGATCCGTTCGATTCAGGAAGCCGAGATAGAACATGGCGATATTCAATTGGTGATCACGGCTGGCGAGGAAAGCGGTCTTGTGGGAGCAAAAGAACTGGATGCCTCACTCCTGTTCGCGAAATACGGCTACGCAGTCGACAGCGACGGGCAAGTTGGCGGCATTGTCACCTCTGCGCCGTACCAAGCGAAATTATGGACTACAATCCATGGCAAGACAGCTCATGCGGGCGTTGCGCCTGAAAAAGGCATCTCCGCTATCACCATTGCGGCTAAAGCCATTTCAAAAATGGCTTTGGGCCGCATCGATTCGGAAACGACGGCGAATATCGGCCGTTTCGAAGGCGGCAAAGCGACGAACATCGTCTGCGATGAAGTACATATCCTGTCGGAAGCCCGTTCTATCAAGGAAGAAAAGTTGGCTGCGCAGACAGCTCATATGGAATCGGTCTTTGAAGAAATGGCTGAAAGCATGGGCGGAAGCGCAGAAACAGAAGTAAAGCTGATGTACCCGGGCTTTCATTTCGCAGAAACTGAACCGGTCGTGGAAATCGCGAAAAAAGCGGCGGCGAAAATTGGCCGTCCTTCACCGGTGCTGACAAGCGGCGGCGGAAGCGACGCCAACATCTTTAACGGTTTCGGCATTCCGACGGTCAATCTTTGCGTTGGCTATGAAGAGATCCACACGAAAAAAGAGCGCATGCCGATCGAAGAACTCGAGAAGCTGGCTGAGCTTTTAGTGGAAATTGTCAAAGAGTCCGCTAAAGTCTAGAGCGTTAAAATAGCACGTCAAAAAGAGAGGGCGGTCCCGCCCTCTCTTTTGCTTGCCCTCAATCCATGGCAGGAGCGGTACGGGCATACGACCGGGCGCTGTGGTAAAATAAAGCAATAGAAGTCAATGAAAAGTGGAGCGATTAACATGGCGGGTCGAGTGATATTTCATATCGATATGAATAGTTTTTACGCATCGGTGGAGCAATCCCACGATCCAAGCCTGAAAGGCAAGGCGTTGGCGATTGCGGGAAACCCGAAAGAGCGGCGCGGCATCATTGTGACGTGTTCTTATGAAGCTCGGGCTCACGGCATCTACACGACGATGCAAGTCCATGAAGCGAAGCGCAAATTTCCGGACTTGATTTTGATGGCGCCGAACTTTGAACGTTACCGGACCGCATCAAAAGCGATGTTCGACATTTTGCGCTCATATACCGACAGCGTCGAGCCGGTGTCGATCGACGAAGGCTATGTCGATGTTACGGACCTGGCAGAGTTGCATCATCCGGTTGCACTTGCGAAGGAAATCCAACAGCGCATGCTTTCTGAGCTGGATTTGCCATGCTCCATCGGCATTGCGCCGAATAAGTTTCTGGCGAAAACCGCTTCCGATATGAAAAAGCCGCTCGGCATCACGATTTTGCGGAAACGGGACATCCAGCAAATATTATGGCCGTTGCCAGTTATCGATATGCACGGCGTAGGCGAAAGCACGGCAGCCAAATTCAAGCGTCTGGGCATTGAAACCATCGGCGAATTGGCAGTAGCCAATAATGGCTTATTGAAAGAAAAAATGGGCAAGAATGCTTTGCGGCTGCAGAATCGGGCAAATGGCATTGATGACCGCCTTGTCGACCCTGATTCGATCTATGACACCAAAAGTGTCGGCACCTCGACGACGTTGCCGATTGACGAAACCGATGAAACAGAATTAAAAGCGGTATTCAAACGGCTGTCCCAAAAAGTGGCAAACAGGCTGGAGTCAAAAGAGCTATCCGGACCGACTGTCAGCATCCAGACGCGCAGTTCCGATTGGAAAAACCGCACACGCAGCATCACGCTGAAAAACACTGTTTGGAAAGCGGATGACATTTTCCGCAACGCATGGCAGCTGTTTACAAAGCATTGGAACGGCGAAGCGCTGCGGCTGGTCGGCGTAACGGTGTCGAACGTTGCTGACAAAGGGGACATGACGGAACAATTGTCCATCTTTAATTTTCAAGAACACGCAAAAGAAGAACCGCTATTGGAGCTGATGTCGAAATTGGAAGCTAAATTCGGCAAAAGCGTGCTTATTAAAGGCGCGAAATACAAAAAAACTTCGTATGATTCCAAAACCAGTTTCAGCAAGGATTTTTTGGATGACCACGACCACGATAGAAAGTAGGGACATTATGCAGTTATTATTTCTGGGGACAGGGGCAGGCATGCCTTCAAAAATGCGCAATACAAGTTCGCTGGCCCTGAAACTGTTGGAAGAGCGCGGTACCGTCTGGCTGTTCGACTGCGGTGAGGCGGCACAACACCAAATCTTACATACGACAGTGAAATTGCGGAAAATCGAAAAGATTTTCATTACCCATATGCACGGCGACCATATTTTTGGACTGCCGGGGCTTTTGGGCTCGCGTTCGTTCCAAGGCGGGGACGAGCCGCTCGGCATCTATGGCCCGCCAGGCATCCGGGAGTACGTGGAAACGGTTTTGCGCTTGAGCCGAACGCACTTGACCTATGATATCTCATTCCATGAACTGGGAGAAAAAACTGTTTTCGAAGACGGTACGATGGTGGTTGAAGCGGCAGAGCTTGACCATGCTATTCCGTCCTGGGGCTACCGCATCACGCAAAAACCGCTGCCGGCAAAATTGCAGATCGAAAAAGCGGCGGCGCTCGGTGTCCCTAAAGGACCATTGCTGGCGAAGCTGAAAAATGGGAAAGACGTCTTGCTTGAAGACGGTCGGACAGTGCGCAGCGAAGACGTCACTGCTGTGCAGCAGCCCGGATTTGTCGTAACGATTCTCGGGGACACTCGGTTTTGCGAGAACGCCGTGGCGCTTGGCAAGGATGCCGACGTTTTGGTCCACGAAGCGACTTTTGACAGCGACACCCAGAAGCTCGCGGCGGATTACGGCCATTCGACATTTTTGGACGCAGCCCGCACCGGCAGCTTAGCGAAGGCTAAAACCGTCATCGCAAACCACATCAGCGCACGTTTTTTGCCGGAAGATGACAAGCGGCTCATCGGGCAAGTCAAAGATGTGCATTCCGATTTCCACATCGCCCGTGATTTGCTGGAATTCGAATGGCAACAGCAAACAAGGGAAATCAAAAAAAAATAAGAATTAATTGGAAAGCCAAGGAATGCCGATGGCTTTATTTGGGATAATATTAAAAAACTTATGGAAATAATAGAACAAGTGTTCCCTTTATGTTAAAATAAAAGTACAGCTGCATGAGGACGGTTTGGCCATTCCCGGAAAGGGGGTGGTGATATGACGATTACAGAATCATTCGGTCTCGTTTTTACGAGCATCGGTTTGACGATCAGTGCAGTGACTTTGGTCGTTTCCATGATTTTAGTCATTAACAAAAAAAAATAACCGTCCCTTGTGGTAGAGGAAAGACGGTTATTTTCTGAAACCAAGATTTCCAGCCAACCGCTCTTGCGCGGCATGCAGCTGGCCGAATGCCTAGGCATTCGGTTTTTTGCGTTACATTAAGTATACTAAATTAGCCGTTTTTTGCAACTGCCTTATAACCAGCCGCGCTCATACGGCACAGGAACGTCTATGTCGGCTTTCAATTCTTTTGCCGCCGCGTAAGCCCAGTATGGTTCGCGAAGCAGCTCACGCGCCAGGAAGATCATATCCGCGCGTCCGTTCTGCAGGATTTCTTCTGCATGCAGCGCGCTCGTGATGAGTCCGACAGCGCCTGTGTCGATTGGCGTTTCGTGTTTGATGGTCTCAGAGAACTTCACTTGATAGCCGGGGAACACCGGTATCTGTGCCGCCACCAATGCGCCAGAACTGACATCGACCAAGTCGACGCCTTGCTGTTTCATCCATTTCGTCATTTCCACGTATTGCTCAGGCGTCATGCCGCCATCAGTGTAATCATGTGCGGAGATGCGGACGAATAACGGGCCATCCCATACTTCATTGACCGCATCGATTGTTTCACGCAGGATGCGATAGCGGTTTTCCGGAGTGCCGCCGTATTCGTCGTCCCGTTTATTGGACAAAGGTGACAGAAATTCATTGATCAAATAGCCGTGCGCTCCGTGCAGTTCGATGACATCAAAGCCCGCTTTTTTGGCGCGGAATGCTCCGTCCTTGAACGCTTGCACGGTTTCATGGATTTCATCAGCGGTCATTTCAACCGGTGTCTGGTATTTATCGTTGAAAGCGATGGCGCTCGGTGCTTGAATCGGGCCTTCAACGGTCGCCTTTCTGCCAGCGTGTGCCAGTTGAATACCGGTTTTCGCGCCGTTTTGCTGCATCAGGTGAACAATTTCTGCCAAACCGTCGATGTGGCTGTCGTCCCAAATGCCAAGATCGCGGGAAGAAATGCGCCCTTGCGGCTGGACTGCTGTCGCTTCGACGATGATCAAGCCGACCTGGCCGACTGCGCGTGTCGGATAATGCACACGGTGCCAATCAGAAACTTGGCCGTCCTCTTTATCGCTTTGGTACATGCACATCGGCGCCATGACGATGCGGTTTTTAAATGTGGTGTCCTTGATCGTATATGGTTCAAACAACTTTGCCAATAAAAACGCCTCCTTCAAATTCTTCCCAACTGTTTTTCAGTATACCAGAAGGCATTATTTGAATTCCCGTCCTAAGGCTCGCGCACGGTCTGCTGCGTCTTTCACGCATTCGCCGACAATCCCCTTGAAGTTGTTTCGCTCGAGTGCAGCGAGGCCAGCTGCTGTGGTTCCGTTCGGACTGGTGACTTTTTTGCGCAATACAGCGAAATCTTCATGCTGCAGCATATCGGCCGCACCTGAGAAAGTCTGCCGGACGAGCCGTTTGGCATCAGCGGGCGACAAGCCGTTGGCTATCGCAGCTTCTGTCATCGCTTCCGCGAAATAATAGATATACGCCGGCCCGCTGCCCGCAACGGCAGTCACCGCATCAATCTGCTTTTCGTCGACTACAGTGACACTGCCAATCGAAGACAGCAAATCCCGCAAATCGTGCTGCTGGTCGAGCGTTACATATTTGCTCCACGCAACACCGGTTGCGGACTTGCCGACTTTCGCCGAAGTGTTCGGCATGGCGCGGGCGACAGGGAAGTTGCCGACATGTTTCTGGATTGTTTCAATCGATACGCCGGCAACCACAGAGATGATGACGGTGTTGCCGGTCAAATTGTCTTTAATATCCGTCAGTGCAGCCTCGACATCTTTCGGTTTCATCGCGAGCAAGATAAAATCAGCGTTGCGCAATTCCTGCCGCTCTTTCTGGACAATCTTCACGCCGTACTCATCGCTCAACAATTCCAGCCGGTCACGGTCGGACTTGTTCATCACAGCGATATCCTCCGCTTTTAAAATCCTTTTGTTAATCCAGCCATGGATCATCGATTCCGCCATGGAACCGGCTCCTACGCATACAATATTCATATTCAGCACTTCCTTTTCTTCTATAGTAGATACATGAACTCTAAATAAATGTTTGAACCTTTCACGTTGCCTTGCTGCAGAGCATATGACCCTCGAGTCGCTTCAACCTGTCTAGCAATGGCAAAGAGCGCCATAACCATTCAGGCTTCCAGCGCTTGTCGGTGCAAAACGGGCAATTCCGCTTTTCCAGGTGGCCAGCCCCGACAGGCGCCTGCGCTTTTCCATATAAAAAAGCGCAATCGTCCCTGCTTTTGCAAGGACGAAAACGCTTGGTTTCCGCGGTACCACCTAAGTTTGCCACAATGGCACTTCTCGAGATCCTTAACGCGGACGGACGGCCGTGTTTTGCACGGCAGCTCAAAAGCAGGTTCGGGAAGGGAGCGGGGGTGTGCGTTTCAGCAGGAGCACACTCTCTGGACACCTTCATCTTCCGTACTGGCCTTTTTCTTCGCTTATATATGTACATGCATTATAGGGGGATTTTGCGTGTTTTGTCAAATGGCTCCGTTGCGTGACGGCGCGGCCGTTTCGCGGTATGATAGATGAATAGTCATTCAGTTTAGAGGAGATGGAAATATGAGTTTACATAAAATTATTATTCCGACGCCTTTTGCGGTTGGGGACGTTAATTCTTATTTAATGAAGGGCGATATGCTGACGTTAATCGATGCAGGGCCAAAGACGCCCGAAGCTTGGGAAGCACTGAAAGCGGGGCTGAAAGAGGCAAATGTGGAGCCAGCTGACATTGAACAAGTCGTGCTGACGCATCACCATCCTGACCATGCTGGCTGGGTGGATGGCTTCAAAAACTCTACATTATATGGCCATCCATATAATGATTTGTGGCTTCGTCGGGACCAAGCCTTTTTCGATTACCACGACGCCTTTTATTTGGAACGCTTAAAAGAGGAAGGCGTGCCGGATGATTTGATGTTCTGGGTCAAGAAAATGAAGCGCCCGCTGAATTTGCTTGGCAGCCGGCCGCTGGATATGGCAATTAATGAAGGAGATACGCTGCCCGGCCATCCGGACTGGGCCGTGCTGGAGACGCTTGGCCACGCGCAAAGCCATTTGTCGTTCTGGAATAAAGAAACGGGCGAAATGATCGGCGGAGACCACGTTATCGCGAAAGTGAGTTCCAATCCGCTCATCGAACCGCCCCTAAACCCAGATGAAGGCCGTCCGAAATCATTGCTTCAATATAATGCATCATTAGCGCGGCTGCTCCAAATGCCGATTGACGTCATCTACAGCGGCCACGGCGAAGAAGTGCGCAATGTCCATGAACTGGTCACGCAACGGCTCGAGAAACAGCACCAACGGGCAATGAAAGTCCTGGCGATGATCAAGCAAGAAGAAGAGACGGTATACGGATTGACACAAAAATTATTCCCTCATGCCTATGAGAAAGAATTGGGATTGACGTTGTCGGAAACAATCGGCCAGATCGACTACCTGCTTGAAGAAGGTCAGATTATCGAACGGCTCGGAGAAAATGGCATTCTCTACTATAGCAAGGCTTAAGAGAATAGCTGCTTGCTATTGCAACAGGTCGCTGGAGCGGTTAAAATAAACCTGTTGGACTTTTCTAATAATGACGATACACCCCTGATCAACTAGCAAAGGAATGGATAATTTGAAGAAATTCGGTTTAATGATTGCTGGCCTGATGTTTTTGGCTGCATGTTCAGATGATAAAAAGGCAGAACCTGCCGCAAAAGAAACAGCGCCTCCAGTAGAACAGGAAGTGGCAGCGGAGCAGCAGGAAATGACGGAAGAAGGCTATATCACGCAAGTGACAGCAGACAAGATTCTCGTCAATAATATTTATTTCGATATTCCGGAAGAAGTGGCGGTCCAGCTTAAAAATGGCGAAGAGTCGACAGATGGCGTCATCAGCGACATCCGCACCGGCATGAAAGTCAACGTTGAATACACAGGCCCGCTTGCTGATGGATTTCCGCTAGAAGCACAGGCTGAAACCGTATCAATCTTGAACGACGCGGAATCGAAAAAAGAATCAGAAGCTTTGCTGGCGTTCATCGAAGGGGAGCAATTGCCTCGTTTGCTGATGCTGGGGCAGCCGCTTGTGCGCGACAACCAAATTGGTTTCCTGTTCACCAATATGGAAAACGGCAAGATGTCTGAAGTGAAAATCGACCTTGATACACATGAATATACAATAGGTGGAGAGTGAGAGCAGCTGCGGCTGCTTTTTTTTTATGTATTTTATAGAGTTATACGCTTGCACTTATAAATATTCCATGTTACTATATGTATATTCACAACACATAACTGTATAAAAATACATTGGAGGTTTTCATATTGAATAAAAAAATAGTATTAGCGTATTCAGGGGGATTAGATACATCGGTGGCCATTCCGTGGTTGAAAGCAGAAGGCTACGATGTCGTTGCAGTGTGCCTCGATATCGGAGAAGGCAAAGACTTGGAGTTCATCAAACAAAAAGCACTTCAAGTGGGCGCAGTTGAAAGTTATATGATTGACGCGAGAGATGAATTTGCGGATGAATATGCACTCATTTCATTACAAGCCCATACATTATATGAAGGAAAATATCCATTAGTGTCCGCGCTGTCGCGTCCGTTGATTTCGAAAAAACTGGTTGAAATTGCCGCCGAAACTGGCTCGACTGCAGTTGCGCATGGCTGTACAGGAAAAGGGAATGACCAGGTGCGTTTTGAAGTTTCCATCAAATCATTGAATCCTGCTCTTGAAGTGGTTGCGCCGGTTCGCCAATGGGGTTGGTCGCGTGACGAGGAAATCGCTTATGCGATCGAGCATGATGTGCCGATTCCAGTGAATTTGGACAGCCCATTCTCAATCGATATGAACCTTTGGGGCCGTGCCAATGAATGTGGCATCTTGGAAGATCCGTGGGCAACGCCGCCAGCTGATGCGTACGATATCACAGCGGCGCTAGAAGACACGCCAGATGTTCCAGACATCGTTGAAATCGAATTCTTCAAAGGCGTCCCGACTCAATTGAACGGCGTCTCATATAAATTTACAGACCTGATTTTAGAATTAAACCATATCGCCGGCAAACACGGCGTCGGCAGAATCGATCATGTTGAAAACAGACTGGTCGGCATCAAATCGCGTGAAATTTACGAAGCGCCTGCTGCGATGACGTTGATTGCGGCACATAAAGAATTGGAAGACATCACGCTAGTTAAAGAAATGGCACATTTCAAACCGGTCATCGAGAAAAAAATGACGGAATTGATTTATGAAGGCTTATGGTTCTCGCCGCTCCGCATCGCGCTTGAAGCATTCCTGAAAGAAACGCAGGAATTCGTCAACGGCACTGTGCGTGTGAAATTGTTCAAAGGCCACGCCATTACGGAAGGGCGTAAATCACCGAATTCATTGTACAACGAACAATTGGCTACTTATTCAACAGACGATACGTTTAACCACGCTTCTGCGGTCGGCTTTATCGAATTATGGGGCCTTCCAACAGTTGTCAACGCTATGGTCAATAAAAAAGAAGTGGCAGTCACGGAACAAGTGAAAGAGAAGGTGAACATATGACCAAACTGTGGGGCGGCCGTTTCCAGAAATCCGCCGAACAGTGGGTTGATGAGTTCGGCGCATCGATTCCATTTGACCAAAAGCTGGTAATGGAAGATTTGGAAGGAAGCACGGCGCATGTCAAAATGCTTGCGGCGTGCAACATCCTGTCGCAACAAGAAGGCGAGCAGATTTTGTCCGGCCTGGAAAAGCTGAAAGTCAAAGCCCAGGCAGGCGAGCTGGAATTCAGCACGGCAAACGAAGACATCCATTTAAATTTAGAGAAATTTCTGATTGACGAAATTGGTCCGGTGGGCGGCAAGCTTCACACGGCAAGAAGCCGAAATGATCAAGTTGCGACGGATATGCATTTATATTTGAAAAACCGGGTAAAGGAAATCATTGAAGCAATCGAAGCGTTCCAAAGCGCGATCGTCGAACAAGCGGAAACGCATGTCGAGACAGTGGTACCAGGCTATACCCATCTGCAGCGTGCGCAGCCGATTTCATTCGGCCACCATTTGCTGACGTATTTCTGGATGCTCCAGCGCGACAAAGAGCGCCTCACTGAATCGATGAAGCGCATCGACTTGTCGCCGCTCGGCGCAGGAGCGATGTCCGGCACGACATTCCCAATCGACCGTGAAATGTCCGCGAGCTTCCTTGGCTTTACAGGCGTTTACCAAAACAGCCTGGATGCCGTCAGCGACCGTGATTTCATCTTGGAATTCCTCAGCAACGCATCGATGCTAATGATGCATTTGTCGCGTTTCGCAGAGGAAATCATCCTGTGGTCGAGCGAAGAATTCCGCTTTATCGAACTTGACGATACCTTCTCGACGGGCTCAAGCATTATGCCACAGAAGAAAAATCCCGACATGGCTGAATTGATCCGGGGCAAAACGGGCCGCGTCTATGGCAATCTTTTCGGGTTGCTGACGACACTGAAAGGCTTGCCGCTTGCTTATAACAAAGATTTGCAGGAAGACAAGGAAGGCATGTTCGACACCGTCCATACGCTGATGGGCTCCTTGCCGATTTTTGAAGGCATGGTCCGCACAATGACGGTCCGCACTGATTCGATGGAAAAAGCCGTCCATTCGGATTTCTCGAACGCGACGGAGCTGGCGGATTACCTTGCCGCCAAAGGCTTGCCGTTCCGCGAAGCGCATGAAGTGACCGGCAAACTGGTCTTTACGTGCATCCAGCGCGGCTATTACCTGAAAGACTTGCCGCTTGCGGAGCTTCAGGAAGCTAGTCCGTTGATCGAAGACGACATTTACGGTGTGCTGTTGCCGAAAACAGCGGTAGCCCGCAGAAATTCGCTCGGCGGCACAGGATTTGACCAAGTACATTACCAATTGGGACTTGCCAAGCAACTCATCGGGTAACAAGTCCAAATTTATAAAGCCGAAGCGCTTGGTACCCGCTGTCGGCGCCCTTTGTCCGCAATTCCTATCCCCCTTAGGAATTGCGGCTTTTTTTTGCGGCACCTACATTTATATAATTGCAGGATGAAAAATCTTTGCTTATACATCTAAACAGTTCAGTTGAGGCGTATATTACGGATGGATGCAGGCTAAAGCAAGACCGCGTTAGGTAGCGCCTTTTTCTGCTCACGTACGATTGACGAGGCGACAAATGGGACAATGCAAATCTACCGGGTATTCCTGGCATTGGTCCATGCCTTTTACATCCGCAAGCCGGTCCGACAGATTTCCTTATCCATCGGCAATCTCGAAGAGGCATTCTCAATGCAGCTGTTCTGTTTTGAGACCTCAAGCGGGAGAACCGAAAGCTTGCGACAGCCATAGACAACATTCGGAATCACGATAACGAGAACGAAATTGTTTGAGGGGCTAAAGAATTGAACAAAAAAAACCAAGAAAAGTTGGCTTGGCTTTAGAACTTTAATGGAGTGAATACAGATAATTGAGGATTATCCAGAGAAAAAACATTTAAATAAATCATCAAAAGTATCGATTTTAATGCGAAACATTACGTTTAACTGATTAAACGTAATGTTTGCCACACTAAAACATCTAATGATACAAAAACAGTTAAGTAAAGATGAATCCTTGGTGAATATGTAACAATTTACTAATAAGTGATAATATAAAAAAAAGCCTCTTAGCTGGCTCGTATTAAAATGCGTAGTATTCTTAATTTTTCTAATGATAGATGAATTATTATTTATAATGTAATTTTTAAACTGGTGCTTTACTTGAACAAGGAGTAGTGCTTTTTCCTTTTTCGACTAACGCAACGATTGGAGTTGTTCGATGGACTGTATCATTTGTGGGAAACAAGTAGTAAATGAAAACAATCGATTGCAAAAGAAAGTGAAAGATTATTTGAGAATAACCACCGAACTAGATGTAAAGCATCTTTGGATTAAACAATGGAAAATCTGTTTTGACTGTAGTGAATCGTATACAAATGACAATCTTGTAAATAATTCTGAAGTTCTACAAAAAATAGAGAACCAGAAAAAGCGTAAGAAACAACTAGGAAAAGCTAAAAGAAAACAGGAGCCTTTGGGAGAAACACGAGCTTA
This sequence comes from Planococcus sp. TJ-301, assembly GCF_058268475.1. Taxonomy (NCBI): domain Bacteria; kingdom Bacillati; phylum Bacillota; class Bacilli; order Caryophanales; family Caryophanaceae; genus Planococcus; species Planococcus sp. TJ-301. Next base: position 393,991 of record NZ_JBZDOH010000001.1, read on the forward strand.
TTACATTGAGAGATATATTTATTATGCTACGTGTAAAGCAGAGCAAAAAGGTCAACATATAGTTAAACCACTACCCTTGATAAATAGCCGACAATACGATGCCGCCTATATTGAATATGTGAAAAGCAGTGAATCTACCGCTGTGTTGATTGTGCGGGATATGGTAAAGGATATAGACACAAAGGGAAAGTGGATTGATGTAAGGCATATGGAGACGCGATTTTTGTCTCATTCTGAGGGGGATTTTTCTTTTATCATTGTTGAATTATTTTCGAGAAAACAAAAACCAACTTATCCGAAGAAAATGGCAGGAGAGACGAATTCGGATTACAAAAATCGTATAGCGTATATCACGTGGCAAACCGCAACGGCTGACATACATGATCAGCGAACTCAAGGAATAAAGGGAGACGTATATATCGTGTTGCCTTGTCTAAAGAACGAACATGAGGGCACGTATGATAAGCATTATATCGTATGGGATAATTCGCACCGTCACTTCAAGCGCGTTAGAGAAAGCAATCAATATGTAAATATTTTAAAGCCGCCTATATGGGGATACGATATCGTTGCTACAAAAAAAATAAATCATCAACAGCTGCGTTATATTGAAAAAAACTTGTATCAAATCATTGGCAAAACCCATAAAAAAAGTGCCGTTACTCTTTCCATATTCAGCCCGCAAAAGAAAAAAGGGACTGCATCAAAATTGAAAAGGGAGATAAAAGGAGAAAGGGATAGAAAAACTGATCCGCGTCCCGTTTAATGAACAGTTTATAAAAAGGTACCCCGCAGCTAGGCTGCGACTAGATGACTTCGGTATTCTGCCGGAGTCATTTTTTTAGTTTCCCTAAATAATTTAAACATGGACAATAGAGGATTATCTAACGCTATTTATAGGAGTGAAAAAGCCGGCTTAAGTGCACAGTCTTCTAAATAATTTGGTTTTAATATTGCTGACTTGGTAAGTTCATGAACAAATCGACTAACTGGTCATGGTTGCTTTTAGTTCAATACGGCAAAAAAAGCGAGCATGCGCATCAAACGAAAACTAGCTGAAACCCTTGAAGTAGATTGAGCAGACTATACATGTGCGTCAGAGATCAAGCAAGTGGTGAGGTTCACGAGGTGTTTCTCTTTGCGGCTACTTTGTCCTGTAGTGGCTTTTGTATGTAGCAGGGTTTTATTTCATGAAAACGCTCTCCGACGCCATTTTTAAATGGGTGATCCATAGTTCGTGTTCCATGTTTATGACGGCAAGAATTCGATGAGTGAAGGCTCAGAATTCAGTTATAAGTATAAAAATCGCATTTAATTACTATATTGACTTTTCTTTTCATGGACTTATAATTGAATATGATAATCATTTTCAATTAAGCTATTTAAAGATAGCTTTCAGGAAGCGTAAAAGATGTTGACGTATAAACAAGCTACCATTACGATGTCAATGATGCATTATATAAAGCATTCAAAAAAGAAGCTGGTATTAAAGTATAGATCGTTAAAAGTGAGCCAAATGAGATATTAGCATGCATGAAGCGAGAGCATCATCTGCAAGTTGTAGTAGTTGAATCCTAAAAAATTGTCAGATACAGAAACTGTTTAAGCAAACAAGGCCTTCACACAGATGCAAGTGAAAGTAATTATTGAAAGGGCGTTAATGATGAAAAATATCGAAAAATATAGAAGTGTATTTATAGATGCGTTGGAATTGGAAGAAGACGAGGTAAGTGAAGATTTAGCACTAGGAGAAACAAGAGAATGGGATTCACTTGGACATATGATTCTCATTTCTACGATTGAAGATGTTTTTGATGTCTCAATAGATTCTGAATGGATTACAGAGTTCAATTCTTACCAGTCAGGAATGGAGCTATTGAATCGGTTGGGAGTAGACTTTATTAATGAATAGTTTCAAAAAAATTGAGGAGTTTGGAAACCGCACCGCTGTATATGCTGAGCGCGAATATTCTTACGCTGAAATGGTAGAAATTGCTGACGCTATCTCCGGTAAAGTAGGAGAAAGAACGCTCGTTTTTTGTTTATGTTCAAATAATAAAGAGTCTATATTTGGCTACGTGGGCTTTATTAGAGGTCGGGTTGTACCTGTTCTTTTGGATGCTTCCATCCAGATGGATCGGTTGCATAGACTGATTAACCTTTATAAGCCTGCATACATTTGGGCGAGTAGTGAAAATCAAGACCTATTAAAAACAATGGATTGTTCATATGTGTTTGGAGAATACACACTATATAGATGTCCGACATTTTTACAACATGATCTTGATGAACATCTTGCGCTCCTTTTATCAACCTCCGGAAGTACGGGCAGCCCCAAATTTGTCCGCTTAAGTTATGAAAATATTTTCGAAAATGCGGAATCCATTGTGAAGTACCTTGACATCCATGCAGATGATAAACCGATAACAACGCTTCCAATGAATTACTCCTATGGTCTTTCCATCATCAATAGTCATTTCATTCGCGGGGCGACGATCATTGTAACGGATGCATCTATCATACAAAAAGAGTTTTGGGACTTATGCAGAGAGCAGCGAGCAACGACTTTTGGTGGAGTTCCTTTCGTGTATGAGATGCTTAATAGACTGAAGTTTGAAGAGTTTAATCTTCCAAGTTTAAAAAAACTAACGCAAGCAGGTGGAAAATTAAGCGCGAATCTATCGTCTAAATTTGCTGAAGTATGCAATCAGAAAGGGATTCAATTTTTCACCATGTACGGTCAAACTGAAGCAACGGCGCGGATGAGCTATTTACCCCATGAAAAAAACTTTGATAAAGTCGGCAGTATTGGGATTGCCATCCCAGGTGGAGAACTGATGCTGCAAGATGACAATGGCAGCAAAATTACAGCGCCTAATGTTATCGGCGAATTGATCTACAAAGGAGCAAATGTTTCTTTGGGGTATGCTGAGTCGTTAGTCGATCTTTCGAAAAAAGACGAGAACAACGGTATGTTGTACACAGGTGATCTCGCTCACTTTGATCAGGATGGTTATTTTTTTATAACTGGACGAATCAAAAGAATCATTAAAGTCGCTGGAAACCGTATCAGCTTAGATGAAGTTGAAGGACTTTTAAATGAGCATGGTCATGATTGCGTCTGCGCTGGGACGGATGACCAAATGTATATTTACACATTAAAAGAAGATCGTGTTCAAATAAAAAAAATAATTAAGGAAAAATTAAACTTAAAGGGCTTTGAGATTATGAGAATTGAGGAAATCCCACGTAACCATTTTGGGAAAATACTCTATTCTGAGTTGCCTAAAAATGGATAATTCATTAACGCTTGAACCCGTAATAGGAAATGTAATGCATGTGACAAAACCTTAAATACTGAAAGCTGAAACTAAGTGAGCCACCTTTTACGAGAAAGTTGAGAGAATGTGGAACCAATATTAGTACAGGATTTATTCGTTCTTAAGCGTTTGGTCGACACATTTCAGAGGTTCACGCAATTTGGACCACTTTAGGATTATTGTTTATCTCGTTTTATGAAAAATCTTAAGTTTACTTTTTATCAGGTGATTGGATGACCTTTATATCAATTGAGTTTCTCCTGTTTTTCGCAATAACCGTTTTTACGTATTATCTATTCCCACATCGATGGAGATGGGTTCTTTTACTAGCAGCAAGTTACGGTTTTTACGCTACCTTGAGCAGCTACTTTATCCTGTTGCTACTTGCAAGCACAGCTTTTTCTTATTTTACTGGAATTATCATAGAGAAGCAGGAGACAAAGAAACAGAAGAAAAAAGTCATGCTATTTGGTATTTCCGCATTATTGTTTTTCCTCGGGTGGTTTAAATATTTTAATTTTGTAAATGACTCAGTTCGAGCAATTTCAACATACATGGATTGGAATTATGCCGTACCATACCAAGACATAGTCCTGCCCTTAGCCATTTCTTTTTATACATTTCAGGCCGTAAGTTATCTTGTGGACATCTACAATGGAAAACAAAAAGCAGAAAGACATTACGGCTATTTCTCAATCTATTTTGCTTTTTTCCCACAATTAGTTGCGGGACCGATTGAACGTGCGAAGAAATTGCTTCCGCAATTTAAAGTGGAACAAACGTTAAAATATGAAAATTTAAGCTATGGGATGAAGCGAATCGCATGGGGGTTTTTTAAGAAGACATTAATCGCTGATCGACTAGCTCCGATTGTAGCTAGTGTTTACGATAGTCCGGACCCGACTGGTTCACAAATCGTCTTAGCTACTATTCTATTTTCAATCCAATTGTACGCTGATTTTTCAGCACTTAGTGACATTGCTATCGGTTGTGCAAGAATGCTTGGGATAAAATTGACAGAAAACTTTAAGCAGCCGCACTTTGCCGTTTCGATAGCGGATTTCTGGAGTAGGTGGCATATTACGCTTTCTACATGGCTCAGAGACTATATCTTTGTGCCGTTATGTAAAGGGAAAAAGAAGAGAAGTGAAATTTATTTAGTCATTATCATTACTTTTTTAATAAGCGGCATTTGGCACGGAGCCGCTTGGACTTTTGTTATATGGGGGCTAATTCACGGGTTTTATCGTGTTTTTGGAGATCACACAAAACATGTTCGTGGAAAGATGGCGACATTTATACAATTGGATAGGAGTCCAACGCTGCATAAATGGATAAAAATTTCAATAACTTTCCTGCTAGTGTGTTTTTCTAGAGTTTTTTTCCGATCGGATTCCGTTACAGACGCATTTGAAAATGCACAGCTTTTCTTAACGTTCAGCTCATGGAGCCCATCAGGAATTATGAAGGCAGCTGAAATGTTTTCGCTGCTGGATCTAGTGATCTTCGGTTTTTTCTTTGTCATTGTACAACTGTTTCATTATATCGAACGAAAAAATGCTTCAACATGGACCTGGCTATCACAGCGTCCGGCATTCGCTCGATTTGCATTTTACATTTTAATCGTTGTCTCAATCCTTGTATTCGGTGTTTCGGGTGAAGGGTTTATCTATGGTGGCTTTTGATCGAAATGCAAATTACGTGGGCATTTTGTTGGCGGGCGATTCAACAATTTTGGCAAAAGAAGTACAGCATCGAAAGGATTTGCTATGAGCCGTTTATTCATTAAGTTAACAATCATCATTATGGTGGCTATACTGCTGTTTATCCCAGTAAATAAATTTGTCATGGATTCCTATGATTACAACATAAACCATGACATATTGGCGTTTAAGAAAAATCCACATCCCGTTGATATCATCAATCTAGGTGCATCTCATTCCATGTATGGGTATTATTTTAAACCTACTGGTTTATCCCATCTGGACTTAGCTCTTCCTGCGCAGACGATTCAATACGACTTTAAATTGTTGAAAGAGTATGGCGAGTATCTTAAAAGGGATGGTGTAGTCATCATTTCCATTTCTCAAATGACTTTTGCAAATTTTGAGACCCAGAATGTAGGAAATTATTATGAAGTTTTGGATCGTAACCAAATTGAACCGTTTCGGTTACTGGATTATTACAGTTACTTGTATTTACCTGGGGCAAATGGTGAGAGTTTCAATTCTGCGCTATCAGGCAAATTGAAAAGCTATAGATGGGATTCTCATCAGCCCTGGGCAAATAACGGCAAAAACTATGCGGAAAGAAAGTATGAATACGTAGAAGACCAATACAGAGAAGCGACTGAAAAAAATCACATTAAACAAAATCTGAGGCAGTTAAAGGAAATGTTGGAGTATTGTAAAGAGAAAGGCTATCAAGTCGTACTAACCATGGAGCCAGTGCATCAGGCTTATGAAGAACATTTCGATGAAGAAGTGATGAATCGACTTGTTTTTCAATACTTAAAACCGCTTGAAAAAGATGCTCCTTTTTTAAATTACATGAATGATCAACGGTTCGTTGACAACAAACACTATTTTATCGATGCCGACCATTTAAACAGTGAGGGCAGAAAGAAGTATTCTTGGATCGTTTACAAGGACCTCAAAAAATTAGGGTATTTCTGAGCGATTTGTATGACTAGCTCCTATTATTGATAATAACTTATTTAAACCTGAAAGATTTATTTTCTATTGATGTCCCTTTAAATGGAAGGTAACAAAGTTTGTGCTATCATCTCCTGGAAGACAAGAATTGAAAGACAATTCTTGTCTTCCAGGAGATTTTTTATGTCTACAATGGCAAAAGATGTGATTAAAATGAGGTGAAATCCAACACCACAATATCCGCTTCAATATTTTTCGTGAGGTCATTCCATTCCTGAAGAATCTCTTCTTTGTTCCGGCCAAACCGATTCAAGGAGTGGATCTACAAAATATCTCCTTTTCGAATAATCCGTTTTAGTAATTGGTAGTTTGCGCGTTCAAAGTTTTCCCCACTTTGCTGTCTAAATAAATGTCCCGTTCAATGATGCCCATTTTTCTTATGGCTTCCAATTGACGGCCTTCATTTTGATCTTTGGTGCTGACGCGTATGTAACCAAATTTGCGATGTTCCATAATTTACCTCGGTAAACGATTCTTTTCTCTCTTTATACACGTGAAGAGTTCGTAAAAGTGTGTGCAAAATCGCGAACGTTCGTAAAGTGATTTGACACGTTTACGAACGCTCTTTTTGGTCATTTTCAGCTCTTCTCGAAGCGTTCGTAAAAGTGTACTTTTACGAACGGTCCTATAACTCAATATAGGAAAATACCCGCATGGTATTTGGAAATCAAAAACGTTTTCTTACAAGTTCTAAAAAAATGCAGCTCCATACGTTAGATGAGTGTCTAACAGCAGAGGTGCAGATAATAAAGGGAATGTTTATATATTCTCTATTCCTTGATTTCATCTCTTTATCTAAAAAAGCGTCTTTAATATATCCCTTAAAGCAGATTACCGATATATTCTCTCTCCACGCTGAAAAGATCTAACAATGCTTCATTTTTTGCTTCATTTTTTAAAACTTTAAGAGATTGGATATATACCATATGGCGGGGATCATATTCAAAACCAGTTTCTTTTAATGTGACAATAGGGCGGTTAACATAGAAGATTTTTTTAGGTTTTGTCACAAATCCCCATTCCATCTCTGGGTATTCTTTTCGAAAAACTTCTCCGTAATAAATACCGATATCTATGATTAAACTTTGTGTTGCTAGAGTAAGTTCAGATGGATTTTTTGAATGAATTTCGTGCATCCATTCCGGGAGGTTTGCTAATTCCTCGGACAGTTGCTCAGGAGATTTTGGCTCAACATCTACCCGTGGTATAAACCACTTCCACAAAGCAACCAGAGATTCGGGTGATAAATCTAATGAAATTATATTGCTTTCGTTGCTCCACATATACAATTTTTTCAGCTGACTGAGACGGTCTGGTATCTGACTGACAAACCAATCGAAATGTTGTTGCGCTTCTTTCTTGGTCATTTCTTCAAATACCTTAAGCTCAAAGGGGGGTTCCATTGCATAGTAATCCATCCGTCTTCTCCTTTCACTTTTGTTATTTACGTTACAGACAAACTGAGTAATAATTTCCATGTTCCAATTAAACTTTCAATTTCCTGTTTATAGTAAGCTCATTTTATATTATCATTTTAAACAATTTACTAGTTTACATATCCCGAAATTATCAGAAGTAGTCGTAATTCTGCTAGCAAAATACACAGAGGAAAAGCAGCGCTTAATAGCATTGCTTTTCCTCTGTGTCTGTATAAGTGTACTTTTACGAACGGTTTTTTACAATCTCTATTGATTATGAAAAGTAGTTTAATAGTTGAAAGTAAAGCAGCCCATTTAAAAATATAATTGAAAACACTTAATCGCGCTGACTCCTATTTAAGTTTATACATTTCACAAGAAAAGAGAGTACTAAAAGAGGAACGACAACAAATGTCACTTTTACTAAAGAAATATGTTCTATATAAGAGGTATGGGTTGAACGGTCCGAAGTAAATATAGACCACCAAGTAGGTTCTGAAAAATATAATTGAGAAATTAATAACCATATTAAATAGAATAGTAAAACTGAAAACCAATATTTCTTCATCTTAAGCCTCCTTTTATTTTTAGACGGTTATGCAAATGAAAAGTCACATGAAGAAAATATATTCTTTAGATGAATTAAATGAAAATGAATAACTCATGAGCTATCAGTAGATTAAAAATAAAGTACTATTTAATTTATAGTAGATTACATATCAAGAGTTATCGGAAGCTGCACTAATAGAAAGGGAGAGAAGAGGCCGATAAGGCACATCTTCTCTCCCTTTGTTATTTTTCCCTAAAAAGTAGATTTACGAACGCTTAGTATGAAAACGTACTCGTTTATTCCTTAGTGTTGTTACTGAAGTTGGTTCCACATTGTGGAAAATGCATCTTTGTTCATTTCAAAAAACACCCCCATAAACCCGTAATAGATATACCCATCTTTGAGAAGAGTAAGGCTGACCCTAGAACCGTCATCCAAGTAAATGATCAGCTCCTTGAATTCCTCGTTGTTTCGGGAATCGCCGATTGGGTCAGAGTTTTGTTCGCGGGGACGAGGTTTTGCCTTATTCAGTTCTTCCAGGAAGACATTCACTGAGGCCGTATCTGGAATAGGTGTGAAATTATCAATCTCATTATCCCAATCACTGAATGTTCGCCACTGTGCAAAAGATACATTGCCCGCCATATTTAATTTGCCAAACACATCCTCACCGCTGCTTACCGTAATTCCATCCAGGTTTTCATAGAACTCCGCGTATTGCCCGCCATCTTGTTCCGAATAAGCCATGATCCTGAAGTCTTTATCGTAGCCTTTTACAGAATAAACATCTGTTACTCCGATTGTCGAAGCAAACTCTTCATCGTAGACTTCCTGCTGGCTCCATTCATCGATGGTTCCTTTCGTCGTTCCGAGTTTCTCGCCCAGAAGAGCTTTGGCATCTTCTGCATTGATCTCTGTTCTTGTTTGGGTGAAAGTTTTTCCGTTGTAGACAATTAAACCGATCATTTCGGCATTAGAAGTGTCTTCAGGCAATTGAAGCGCTGGGATTTCCACACTTCCGTCTTCGTTTACAATGAGTGCTTCGGAATTGCCTATTAAATTGTCTGTGGCAATACTATTAAAGAAGGCGAATGCGCCAAAGGATAAGAATAAAACTGCTGTAACCCCAAGGATTTTTCCATTAAATCTTTTTCTGCCCTTATGCATTTCTTTCTTTGCTTGCAAAACGCCTATTTTACTTCTGTTACTCAGTTCCGCAGGTATTTCGATTTTATTCACTTCTTGTTTAATATTATTACCCATATATATCGGCTCCTTTCCAATTCTTCCGCAGCTTGTCCAGTGCCCGGTATAAAATTGTTTTAGCGGTACCCAGTGGAATGTCCATTGTTTCAGCTATCTCTTTGAAAGATAAGTCTTCATAGAATCTCAAGAGAACAACACCCTTTTCGTCTTCATTCAATTGTTCGATCAAGTCACGGACCGTTATTTCTAAAGAAATATCTTCTTCGTTTACATCACCCGATATGTTTTCTTCGACTACCGGCAGCAATCGAATCACAGCTTTACGTTTTCGAAGTAAATCCAGGGAGCAATTGACCGCTATCCTAAGCAGCCAGGTCTTAAACAAACTAGGTTCTTTTAACGTTTTTATGGATTTGAATGAACGATAAGCTGTTTCTTGTACCACATCAAGTGCATCATTTTGATTTTTAACATAGACAAAAGCCATTCGGAAAATATCCTGTTCATATTGTTGAAATAAAGCGTAAAACGCTCCAGTATCACCTTTTTGCGCTTTCTTCACTAAATTCAGCAAGCAATAGCCACCTCCTTTTTCCCATTCTTTTATTAGACGTGCAAATTACTGATTTAGCCTTAACTTATTATAAAATAATCTTCCGAATAGAAAGATGATATAAAAAATCTGGCTCAGTATTTTTTTATATTGTTTCACTGACTGGTATAGGTATCTAAATATGGAATCAAATGTGGAAAATAAGATCATTCTAGGTTACGTTACGGGAAACTCAGTTTACATATGAGGGATTATGAGAAGTTACTGATATATCAAGGGAGAAAGGGGGAAATAGCATGTTTGTAGCTGATAAGATAGGTGCTCCGCCAGAATTGTTAGCTACAAGGTTTCTTATTACTACCTCTCAAAAGTATGCACCCTTTATCTTGAGATGCACCCTCGGAATTCAGAGGAAATGAAAAAATTATTGAGCATTATCCATTCCAAATTAAATCATAGTTAAGTCTAATAAATTATGAGAGCTCGAAGGACGAGGAGGAACTTGCAAAAAGTTTCTTCTTTTTTGTCCAGAAAAATGTACTTTTACGAACGGTTTTATCTTAAAGAAAAAAGATATTTTTTTCTGAATTGATGGAAATTAATGTTAATATAATTATAGTCGCTACCGAAGAGGTGGCTTAAGTTAATCAGTTAAAGTTTTGTTATTGAGGGAGGAATTCACTTGGGTATGGAACAAAAATTGTATGAAATAGTGATTGATTTAATTAAAGAAAGATATCCAGCAGGGTGGGGAGGTGCTGCAGCTGTGAGGCTAAACGATGATACTTTTCTCACTAGTGTAGCTCCTGAAATAATAAATGATTCAACCAACTTGTGTATGGAAACAGGAGCTTTATTGGAAGCACATAAGTTGAATAAAAGAGTCACACATTCGATATGCGTAGTTCGGGATGATGAAAACTCAGAATTTAAAGTTCTATCTCCCTGCGGGATATGCCAAGAAAGACTCTTTTATTGGGGTCCAGCAGTAAAAGCAGCGGTAAGTGTACCGGGGAAAGATCTAACTTTTAAAACACTATCCGAAATGCAACCGTATCACTGGACGGCAGCTTATGATCAATACCAAGAAAAATGGAAGGGAAATTAAAATTTTCTCTCATTATTCGGGTGATTTGTAAAAGAAAAAAGGTTTAAGATTTAGAAAAGTTTATATGCAAAAGCCTGGTTAAATTTTGAGGGGGAGAATTAATGAAGACAGCATTAATGATTATAGATGTTCAAAACGGAATGTTTCAAGAAGGCAATGTGGTTTTTGAAGGGGAAAAGCTGCTGAAAAATTTAAAATGTCTAATTGGACAAGCCCGTTCTACAGGGACACCAATTTTTTATATACAGCATAATGCCCCCGTTGGAAAACCATTAGAGTTTGGCGCAAAGGGATGGGAGTTACATCCTGAAATTGCTCCAGAAACTCAAGACATAATTGTTCAAAAAACTACTCCTGATTCATTTTTTAATACTTCATTAAATGAGGAATTGAAAAAACAAGGAATTGAACATCTAGTAGTTGCAGGTATCCAGACAGAAGCTTGTGTTGATACAACATGCAGAAGAGCATTTAGTATGGACTATAAAGTTACTTTAGCTTCAGATACACATAGCACATGGGATACAGACGAACTTACTGCCCAGCAAATAATAAATCATCATAATGGTGTATTGCGCTGGTTTGCAGACGTTTACTTGAGTGAAGAAATTTCATTCTAATAGCTGATAGTAATCTTACGAACTTAAATGAATAGAAGTTTTCATATCAAAATTTATCGGAAGCTACAAAAATAGAAGGGAGAGAAGAAGCCGATAAGGCACATCTTCTCTCCCTTTGTAATTGTTTCCTAAAAAGTACATTTACGACCGCTTAGTGTGGAAACGCATTCGTGTATTCCATAGTGATGTTACTGAAATAGGCTCCACATTGTGGCAAACACATCTTGATTCATTTTAAAATACACACCCATAAACCCGTAATAGATATATCCATCCTTGAGTAGAGTTAGGCGGATCCTTGGACCGTCATCCAAGTGAAGAGTCAGCTCTGTGTATTCCTCATTATTCCGGGAGTTTCCGATCGGGTCGGAGTTTTGTTCACGGGGGAGAGGTTCTGAGTTATTCAGCTCTTCTAAGAAGGTATACAATACGGCCATATCTGGACGCGGCTCATAATTCTCAATGTCGTTATCCCAATCAATAATAGTATAATTCCCATTTATCATGAAAATAGTCAAAATATTGTTTATTTTAATATAATTGTGATAGCATTATTTCAAAGGAGTTTCATATTTTTAGGTATGATATGAAATTCTTAACAATTTTCGATACTGGATTTCAGGAGACTGAAATTTAATATATATCCAGTTTAATATTTTAGAAAGGGGAGGAAAAACGATGACACAAGTTTCGTGGTCAAGATTAATGCTCTTTACAATGCTGATCTTTGTATTGGCTTTGGCAGCATGTGGCAATGATGAAACTTCAGACGAAGAATCAACTGATGACTCGGATGCTGCAACAGAAGAAAGTGCTGACGAGAGCCCTGAAACAGCAGAAGGTACTGACGAGGGCGTTGAGGAAAGTGCAGATGGAGAATCTGCAGAGACTGAACCAAAAGTTACTGAGTTTGAACCAGCATTTCCAGAACAAACAAGAGCACCTGCAGTAGTGACTGAAACAGAACTTGATGTGGAAGTTGTTGTTGAGGGTCTTGGCGTGTCTTGGGGGATGGCAGAGTTTGAACCCAACCGCTTACTAGTTACGCAAAGAGATGAAGCAGAACTTCTAATTGTAAACCTTGAAGATGGCGCTGTTTCAGATCCAATCGAAGGTACACCAGACGTAAATAACTCAGGTCAAGGTGGCTTACTTGATGTAACCATTGCACCTGATTTTGACGAATCAAGATTGGTATTTTTGACGTTTTCTCAAGATGCTGAAGGTGGTACTGTAACTGCTGTTGGTAAAGGAGTTTTATCAGAAGATGAAGCTTCATTAGAAGATTTTGAAGTAATCTTCCAAGCACTACCAGCATATGATGGTGACTTACACTATGGTGGACGTATTGTCTTTGATGAGGAGGGCAACCTGTTCTTAACAACTGGTGAGCGTTCAGATGATCCAATTCGCGAACGTGCACAAGACTTGGATGCTTACTTGGGTAAAGTCATTCACATTACACAAGATGGAGAAGCAGTAGATACGAATCCATTTGTTGAAGATGAAGACGCACTAGATGGTATTTACAGCTACGGTCACCGTAATATTCAAGGTGTGGACTTCCACCCTGAAACAGGAGACTTATGGATTGTTGAATTCGGTCCACAAGCTGGCGATGAACTGAATATTATTGAACCAGCAAATAACTATGGATGGCCAATTGTTTCTTATGGCATCGAGTATACTGGTGAATTAGTCAATGATGGTATTGCAGAACACGAAGCGCAAGGCTTTATTGAACCAAGATATTATTGGGATCCAACAAGTGCGCCAAGTGGTATGGCATTCTATGATAACAACGCAATTCCTGAATGGGAGAACAACTTGTTCATCGGTGGTCTAGTGTCGAGCTATATTGCACGTGTCGTTATTGAAGATGACATCATCGTTGGAGAAGAACGTCTATTAACTGAAGAAGGCGAACGTTTCCGTGATATTCTTGTAACTGAGGATGGTGCGCTTATTGCAATCACTGATGGCGGTGTGATTTATAAGATTTCTGCAGCAGGTTAAGGTGACTAAGTTGAAGGCGACGACGCTGAATAATTTATTATTCTTTAAAAGCACCCAACCTTATGTCAATGTCTAAACTGAACCCCAAATGGGGGACACTTTAAAAAGTGCCCCCCATTTGGGGTTCAGTTCAAGAATAAGTAACAAGAGGTTTTTTCCAAAACACGAAATGTAGTTAACATATGATTGCTTATCAGAAGTAGTAGTTATTCTCATAGCAAAATCCAAAGAGGATAAGCAGAGCTGATTAGCAATGCTTTTTTTTCTTTTTCAGTATATGTCTACTTTTACGAACAGTTTGTACAGGGCTACCATCAGGGAAATGGGCTTAGCGCTATAAATCTGCATTTTCCTGATGCTACCCCGTATATACCTTGAAAAGGATAAGGGGTTTTTAAGGAAAACTGAAATAATAGGGCATGCTTCAAAAAACGTAAAAAAAAAATTTTTATAGACACCTGGTTGAAAATTAATAGACACCTGAGTGCATACGGAAAAGGGCATACCATTGGCCTTTTTAAAAGAAGGAAGAGGTGTGGGGGAGTTTATTTCCCCCCTATATTCGGGCTATCCTTTTTGTTTGCAATTCCTCTTCTGTTTTACGTGATGATTGCTTATAATTAGAAAAGCTTTTAGCCCACGGGATGGCCATGTCGCCAATTTCTCTCTATTTCTTATCGGGGGAACCGGCTATCCAATATGCCAAATTATTTTCGTTGATTTGCTAAAAAGTGGAGATTAAGTTGCGCCTGCGCCGCGAAATTCCGCGACTGAGAAAGCAGAGATATTCTCAGCCGACAGCCGTTTTGCAACCATCATATCAGTCATCTGTTCGTAGATTTCTGCTCTTTCTTTGTTGAAGAGCTTGTATTGTTTTTAAGTAAGCATGACACCGGCAATTTCCCCTTCACCATTCCAAATCTATATTTGTGATTTTTCAGACATTGTGATAGTCTTTAGGGGAACAACTGAATCAATGCACCACTGGGGGAGCCGGTTACCGGCTGAGACGAGCAAAGCTCGGACCCTTTGAACCTGATCTGGATCATACCAGCGGAGGGAAGTGGGCGAGAGTATGCTGGATTTCTCTATTCCTTTGCGTATTATTGCCGCTTTCCTTAACTGGAAAGCGGTATTTTATTTTGCCTGAAAGGGGATGGAGAAGATGGTATTTACAATAGAAATGCAAGAAGCGAATGCAAGATTAAGGGATACGGATGATGAATGTCCTGTTGCCCAAAGAATGCCGGCTGGCAAATTAGCGATGTGGAAGAGACTGCAATTGCCGGCTTTGAAAGAAGCGGGTGTCTGGCATGTTGAATAGGATACGCAGTGAAAATCCGGTCATCCATTGCATCACCAATCACGTGGTTTCCAATTTTCAGGCGAACGGACTGCTGGCAATCGGCGCTTCACCTATTATGGGCGAGGCGAAAGAAGAAGTGGAAGAGCTGATTGGCATTTCCGGGGCATTGTCCCTAAATATCGGAACTTTGAATAAGGAGACGCTCGATAGCATGATCCTCGCCGGAAAAGAAGCAAATAAGAGGGGTGTCCCGGTCATTCTGGATCCGGTCGGAGCAGGCGCGACCGCTTTTCGGAAGGCTGCAGTCGAGAAAATTTTAACGGAGGTTGATGTCCGGGTGCTGCGCTGCAATGCAGCCGAAATTGCGGCGATCAGTGGAGTGTCATATGGTAGCTCCAAAGGAGTCGATGCAGGACATGCCAATGTCGATGTCGAAGAGCTGGCGAACCGCATGGCAAGAATATACGGGTTGATTGCTGCAGTGACGGGTGAAACCGATGTGGTGGCAGACGGTTCCCAAATTCAAAAGATTTCAGGCGGTGATCCGATGATGGCATCTGTGACAGGAATGGGTTGTCTGCTCAGCAGCGTAACGGCTGCTTTTGTCGCAATGGATCCGGAAAACCCGGCAGCCGCGACCATACAGGCTCTCCGTTTTTACGGAGCAGCCGGCGAAAAGGCAGCTGAAATTTCAAAAGGTCCAGGCAGTTTCCGGGAAGCCTTTTTGGATGTTTTGTTCACTATGAAGCAACAAGAACTAGAAGTCGAATTTCACAAAACAGAAGGAGGGGAAGAGTTGTGGCGGCGATCAAACAGGTCTTGACGATAGCGGGATCGGACTCTGGCGGCGGAGCAGGCATACAAGCGGATATCAAGACCTTTCAGGAGTTGGGGGTGTTCGGCACCTCGGCGATAACAGCGGTCACTGCCCAGAATACTTGTGGTGTTCACGGAGTTTATCCCTTGTCTGTTGAAGCGGTGAAAGCACAAATTGATGCTATTGGAGCGGACTTCCAAGTGGCGGCCTTGAAGACAGGAATGCTTTTCAACGCAGAAATCATTGCAGAAACGGCAAAAGGCATCAGCAAGTACGGCTGGAAAAACCTCGTCGTAGATCCGGTAATGATAGCAAAAGGCGGAGCTGTGTTGCTTCAGGAAGATGCGCTGGCAACATTGCGCGGATCATTATTGCCATTGGCAACGATTGTCACGCCGAATATTCCTGAAGCTGAAATGCTGAGCGGCATGGAAATCCGCAATGCCGGGGATCGAAAGAAAGCTGCTGAAAAAATTCTGGCTACAGGAACCAAAGCGGTTGTCATCAAAGGGGGCCATGCAAAAAAGTTTGTTTTTGCAGAGGATTATTACCTCCATCAGAATGGTGAAACGTTCATTTTGCGTTCGCCGTGGGTTGAAACAGAACAGACGCACGGCACCGGCTGCACATTCTCAGCGGCTTTGACAGCTGAATTGGCGAAAGGCAAAACGATGCGGGAAGCTTTGCATGTGGCGAAACGGTTTATCCAGGCAGCGCTCAGCCACCAGCTTCATATAGGTGCTGGCCACGGACCAACCAACCATGCAGCTTTCCAGCGCTTTCCAGCGAAAGGGGAGGTCTATCTTGTTCAATAAACCGGCGTTTTATTTCATCATGGGTACCGGCAATGTTGGTGAGAAAGACCCGTTGGTCATATTGGAAAAGGCTTTGCAGGGAGGCATCACTCATTTCCAGCTTCGAGAAAAAGGGGCAGGAGCTTTGCAAGGACAGGAGTTGCAGCGGTTTGCGAAAGATTGCCAATCCTTATGCGTAACTTATCAGGTGCCATTCCTGATTAATGACGATGTGGAACTTGCGCTAGCAATCGGGGCTGACGGCGTCCATATCGGCCAGGAAGATTTGGAATGCGGACAGGTTAGAGCGTTAATCGGCAAAGAAAAAATGCTGGGAGTTTCTGTGCATTCACTGGGGGAAGCTCAAATAGCCCTAGAGGCGGGAGCGGATTACTTTGGCATGGGACCGATTTTCGGCACACGGTCGAAAGCGGGTGCCAAACGGCCGGCAGGCACGTCCGAAATCGAAAAAGTCAGCAGCCATTTTCCGGCAATGCCGATTTTTGGCATCGGTGGGATTACCCCTCAAAATGCCGGGGCTGTCTGGCAAGCAGGAGCTACAGGTATAGCGGTAATTTCGGCGTTGGCGGCCGCTGAAGATGTCGGGATAGAACTAACACATTTCAGAAATTCGTATAAAGGAGAGCGTTAAAATGAAGACAAAACAGCTGGTCATTATGTCCATGTTTGTGGCGCTTGCAGTCGCAGGTTCCGCAGTCGTGTCCTTTCCGGCAGGAATTGCGCGTGCCTATCCGATCCAGCATGCGCTTAACGTCATAGCGGCTGTGTTCTTCGGCCCAATCCCTGCGGTTACGATTGCCTTTGTGACAGGTGTCGTGCGTGTGATGACTGGCACCGGTTCATTATTGGCTTTTCCGGGTGGAATGATCGGAGCCTTGCTGGCGGGGCTCTTGTACAAGATGTCCGGAAAAGTCGGCTTTGCGGCTGTGGGTGAAATGATTGGCACCGGCATCATCGCCTCTCTTATTGCCGTTCCGTATGCAAAATTGCTGATGGGGACTGAAACTGCGGCATTTTTCTTCATGCCGCCATTCCTTGTCTCAAGTATCAGCGGAGCTATTCTAGGTGTCGTGCTGGTTTATAAATTGGAGAAAAGTAAAGTTCGGGATTTATTATATTGATAGTCCCATACAATGTAGATGAATTAACATAAGAGCATTAAAGAAAGATAGGGATATGTTAATTAGTCAAATTCAATGATGTGACAATCGGTTCGCAAGAACCTTAAAAATTCTATACGAGGAGGAGTTACGATGAACAGAACAGTATTGGTAACGGGCAGTAGTAGAGGTTTGGGAGCCTCTATTGTAAAGACGTTGGCACAGCAAGGGTTTAAAGTGGTTATCAACTACTTTAAGAGCGAAGGAGCCGCTGAAAAACTTGTTTCTGAGCTGGGTAGAGAGAATGCTATTGCAATTCGTGCCAATGTCACAAATCGTCAAGAAGTTGAGGCCATGGTAAAGAAAGCAACAGAATATTTTGGCCAAATAGATGTCGTAGTCAACAATGCTTTGATAGACTTCAAATTTGATCCGAATAGACAGAAATCCTTTACAGAACTTACTTGGGAGGATTATCAAAAACAGCTGGATGGCACGTTAAAGGCCGCATTTAATGTAGCTCAAAGCGTTATGCCACAATTTATTGAACGACGAAATGGAAGTATTATCAGTATTGGCACTAATTTATATCAAAATCCTGTCGTCCCATACCATGAATATACAACAGCAAAAGCTGGACTGATTGGTTTTACGCGTAATATCGCTTCTGAACTAGGACAATACGGCATAAAAGCAAATGTAGTTTCAGGGGGCTTGTTAAAAACGACTGATGCGAGTTCTGTTACAACCCCAGAAGTATTCGATTTAATTGCTCAATCAACGCCATTGAAGAAAGTAACGACTCCTGAAGATGTAGCTAATATGGTCGCTTATTTATCTTCAGAAAATGCTGACGGTATTACAGGTCAGAATATAACAGTAGACGGCGGGTTGACCATGAACTAATAATCTACATTACAATAGATAGTTTTTTGAAAAAGAATATTTTAATCAGATAATCATGACATACGTAGAGGTGTAACGAATGAAAGAAACGCAAGGCAAACAACTACACTTAGGTGTTTTGCTGTATGGATGTGGGCATCATCAAGCTGCTTGGTTGATGCCTGATTCAAGGATTGAACGCATTGGGGACATTTCTTATTACCAATCCTTAGCACAGTTAGCCGAAACTGGTTGCTTTGATGCGGTTTTCTTTGCCGACAATCACTCATTCCCGGCTAACGATTCGGATGAAATGCCAGCATTTTGGCTAGATCCAGTGGTCAGTTTAACAGCTATTTCTCAAGTGACAAATTATGTGGGATTAGTTTCAACAATCTCCAGCACCTTTTCAAATCCTTTCACTGCTTCAAGACAGTTGTTAAGCCTAGATCACATTACTAAAGGACGTGTTGGGTGGAATCTTGTTACCTCAATGACGGATTGGGAAGCATTAAATCATAGTATGGAAGAACTGCCTTCCCATGACAAACGATATGAAAAAGCTGAGGAATTTGCTGTTTTAATGAATAAGTTATTTCTATCATGGGACAGCAATGAGTTTCTATATAATCGGACAGAAAGACAGTTGATCAACCCTGTAAATATACGACCTGTTAACCACAACGGTGCCTATTTTAAAGTAAAGGGCCCATCCACGACGCCTAAAAGCCCTCAAGGCAGACCAGTAGCCATGCAAGCAGGGGCTTCTAAACAAGGCATAACTTTAGCCGCAAAATATGCAGATGCAGTCTATTCCGTGTCATGGAGCTTAAATCAAGCAAAAAAGTTCCGCAAAAAGTTGGAGGAGCAGGTTAAGCGAAACAAAGGATGCGATCGGCATATTAAAGTATTCCCAGGTTTAGTCACGTATGTAGGTCGTACCCATGAAGAAGCTCTTGCCAAAAAATCAGCATTAGATGAGAAACTACCTGTAGAAACTGCTTTGAAACGGTTGAGTTTCTTTCTTCAACAAGATTGTTCAAATTGGGAAATCGATAAAAAAGTACCTCCCTTACCTCCAGCAGAAGAATTTATGGGTCCAGTTGGACGATACGAAACAATACTAGAAATTATTAACGATACTCAACCTACAGTAAAAGAACTATTAGGATATCTTAATGCAGGCGGCGGGCATTTCACGCTGATTGGTACTCCCGAGGAAATTGTGGATCAGATGGAGGTTTGGTTTGAGGCGGGTGTGGCTGATGGATTTAATCTTATGCCTCCTACATTACCCGGGAGTTTAAAGGACTTCGTTGACCTCATTGTTCCTGAAATGCAAAAAAGAAACATCTTCAGAAAGCAATATGAAGGGCGTACTTTCCGCGAACATTTAGGATTAACATGAATGAAGTAGTTTGAAGTGACTGAATTAGAGGCGAAGGTCGTTTTTGAAGGGGCAAGCCATTGGATGAAAGGGGCTTTGCTGCAAAATGAAACAAGTAGAAAAAGGTGCTTTGGCAAATGAAAATTTTAAGTACCATTCACTCCATTTTTTTACTTGCCTAAGTAATTTTCTAATGAGGGATGATTTACATATGAGGGATTATCAGAAGCTGCATAAATAGAAAGCGAGAAAATAGGTGGATTAAAGCTTGTTTTCTCGTTTTTTGTGTATGAAAGTGTTATTTTACGAACGGTTTATTTATGTGCACTACATTTATTGGTAAAAAAAGTTAAAGGAATCATGAAACAAATAACAGGAAAATAATGGTATGATTTTTCAAGAGAGAAAAGATCGAAAAAATTTTATATAGAGGGGGAATCATATGCCTAAAATTGACAATATGTTAGCAATTCTATGGATGCTTCGTTCAGGTGAAAAAATTACTGCACAACAAATTTCAGAAAAGTTGGAGATGAATATAAGAACTGTGTATCGGTATATTGATACAATTTCCACAAGTGGCGTACCTATCATTTCAGAACCAGGACATAACGGTGGATACACTTTAATGAACAATTTTATTGAGGCTCCACTTTTTTTTGATCTGGAGGAGCAGACTTCACTGGTTCACGCGGCTGTTTTTGCAGAAGAAGCCGGATATTATGGAGGCGAAGCGCTGAACAGGGCCATCTCTAAACTAAGTAACTACTCAAACCAAGAACAGGAAACAAAGATAAACCTACATTTGACAAGTCTTGAAGTCATCAGTCGATCAAGTTCACTCTCTACGGTACCTTTTTTGAAGGAGTTGGAGCAGGCCGTATCTGCCGGGTGTTCCGTAAAAATTCTTTACCATAAAAATGGCGAAACGCAATTCAATGATAGATTGATCGATCCGTATAGAATCATCTATTGGAATA
This sequence comes from Planococcus sp. TJ-301, assembly GCF_058268475.1. Lineage (NCBI taxonomy): Bacteria > Bacillati > Bacillota > Bacilli > Caryophanales > Caryophanaceae > Planococcus > Planococcus sp. TJ-301. Next base: position 414,786 of record NZ_JBZDOH010000001.1, read on the forward strand.
ATAAGTGGTATACGATCGGATTTTGTCATCTTAGACAGGATCTCCGTAGTTTTAGAGCAGATCGAATTGAAAGTCTCATCCAAACCGAACATAAGTTTAACCGGCCAGAAAATTTTTCAACTCGTGACTTTTTTATAAAAAATCTTCTTCCAGCTATCGAAGATAAGGAAGGGATAATTTCTCTGGTTATTAAGGGGGATAAAAATGTATTGGCTGATATTTGCCAACATTGGTTTTTAGGACATTATTTACAAGAACAGACTTCAAATCAAGCAGTGTTTCTTCTGGAAAAAGATGTGATACATACATATGTACCTTATTTACTTTTACCGTACAATAAATCACTTAAAGTTATTGAGCCAATAAGTCTTAAGAAAAGACTTATTGAAGTTCTGTCGGAATTAATTAAATTTCATGAAGTATGATGACTTCCCTGACGGTACCTGTCAGGGAAGTTATTTTATACTAGCACTATCAATTGAGATTGGAGTGTTATTGAATGCAAATAAAAAACGTTTTTCTCTATGTATTTAATACAATGTCGGACTGGGAATATGGATATTTAATTGCTGAACTAAACTCAGGAAGATATTTCAAAAAAGATGTAGCACCTTTAAAAGTAATTACAGTGGGAGCTAATAACGAAATGATTACTACGATGGGAGGACTGAGCATAAAACCAGATATTTCCCTTGATGAATGTGCTTTTGAGAGTAAAGATCTTTTAATTTTGCCAGGAGGGACTACTTGGAATGAAGAAATTCATCAACCTCTCTTGGAAAGAACTGGCCAAGCTTTACAGCTTGGTGTTATTGTTGCCGCAATTTGTGGGGCAATTGAGGGCCTCGCAAATATGGGATACTTAGATACCAGAACGCATACAAGTAATAACTTGGAATATACTAAAATGGTATCCCCTAATTATAAAGGAGAAGAGTTCTATGAGTTGGGATCTGCGGTATCCGATGCGAATTTAGTTACGGCAACAGGAATCGCTCCTCTGGAATTTGCCATGGAAGTACTGAAAAAAATAGATGTATTTACACCAGATGCATTAAATTCATGGTATAACCTGAATAAGAATCATCAACCTGAATACTTCTTCCAGTTAATGAATTCAATAAATAAGTGAAGTAACTGAAAAGCTCAATTTCTCTATTTTGATTTGTAGAGAAGTTGGGCTTTTTGATTTGGAATTTCCTTATCGTTGTAAATCCGCATTTTACTAATGCTAGCCCAATATCAGAAATTGTATAAAGGAATCTTTATCCACAAAATCAGTTAACATATGAGGAATTATCAGCAGTAGCGGTTATTCTAATAGCAACATACTAAGGGGAATGCCATGCTAATCAGCACGGCTTTTCCCTTTTGTCTATATGAGTATAGATTTACGAACGCTTTACTTTACAAAATTAGCTATCTATCTGCTTAGTAGGTCCGTATATTTAAAGAATCAGTTATTAAATTTAGCTTTTAAATAAATGGGGAAGCATAGAAAAAGTGCTGAACATAGATGCTCTTTAAAAAAGGAGATTAGTAAGTTGGATGAACTTTTACAGTGACAAATAAATCGATTACAGAACATGAACATTAGCTTTACAGTAATGCCAAACAAGGAGAATGAGTTAGAGCAGCGGTGGGAAGAAGCTTTTACTAAGGAGATCAGCAAATCCCAAAAGCGGAAGATGGCGTTTAAGCAATGTATGTGGAATGTCTTCAGCTGGAGTAAAATCGAGTGTTTAAAAGAGCAGTGGGCGATAGGTGCTTTTGATTTGCAGAAAAAGGCTGGATGCTATCTTATTTGTCCATCTAGCGAAGATGCACTACATATCCCAAAGGCTAGTCGACTAAAAGCGAAAGATATTGCTCCTATGGGTCGTGATCTCTATATCGTCGATAAACACTTCACCTGGACCTATGTTCTGACCCACGAAGAAGACTGTGGTCCTTATTTTTATAAGCTTTAAGATTACATTGCTCTTATACCGACTAATGTCTATATAAAACATCAGCAAATAATAAGGCGGTGAGAAAGTGGAAATATCACTAAATGATTTTTTAATTGGAGAAGGTTTTTCCTATACTTTTAAATGTGGGAAGAGCGGGAGGATTAATTTTTATTTTTTTATCGATTCAAATGAAGAGCATTTAACTAGGAGTTATAGCAAAGTTTTAAAAGAATTTTTAGAAAAGTTAAATAGGTACCCGATTTATCTGCATGGAATTAGTGGTTCGAAGGAAATCAATATATCAGAAGGAGCAACAATATTGAAAGTTATGCCTAGAAATTATCATCATCTAGTAGAACTAAATACAATTGAAGAGCTGCTTAATTATTTTTCTAAAGCATATTTGGACGCTTATAACAATGAGAGTATTTTGTTTTCTACCGAGAAAACGATAGAAATGGATTATACAAGCGACATTGGTTTAGCGAGATTTATTTTGGATTTTACAAAAACGGCATCAAAAGAAAGGTATTATCTTTGGATTGGCCATGACGGAATAGGTTTTGACTTCGTTTCGAATTTTTCTGATTATCCGTATAAGGAAGTTCCGATTACAAGGGAAGAGGATTAAATGAAAACATATCCATCTATTATGTTTATTAGAGATCTGGAAATAAATGTAACTGATATGCCGTTAAGTTATATTCAGAAAAGAAGGTAACATGATGAATCTATTACTCAAAAATTTTACAAGGGAGTATCGAAGGGGGAAATGTTCCATCATGAAATCCGGGCAAAAAATAATGATCATACAGGGATTACTCGAACAGGCTGGGCCGAATGCCATCGGAAAGATTGCCGCCTTTTTAGAAGATGAGGATTCCCACGTTATCTGGATGGCCATCGATGCTTTGGGAACATTGCCGATTAGTGAAAAAATCAAATCCATCTTGTTGTCCTTGATTGAAAATCCGAATGAAGAAATCCGATTCAAAGCTCTCGAATCACTGTGGGGTTATACGGGGGACGATGTTTTGCACGCGGTGGTCGCGCGGTTAAAAGACGACAATGAACTGGTGCGCATCTCAGCGATAGAAGCCTTGGGCGAGATGCGGGATAGCAGAGGGAAACAGCATCTGATAGCTGCCTTAACCGATGAGGAAGAGATTGTACGAAGGGAAGCGGCAGAAGGGCTAGGCGAACTTGGAGATGCATCGGCAATCCCTGTACTGCAAGCCTTTCTTCAGAACGAAACAAGCAGTACCGCGAAAGTCGGTTTCTATGTCGGTCTCTGCCTTTTGGGTGCTGAATTTCGCCTGCAGTCTCTTTTGAATCTATTGAAAGACCCTTCTTATCAGGTGCGTTGTTCAGTTGCCAACATCGTGTTGGATTTGATCGATGAAGAGAATAAAAAGCTTATTAAAAAAGCGCTGCAAGCAGCACTCAGGAGGGAAACGACAAATGCTGCCCGGTCCAGCTTGCAAAGCGCATTGGATGAACTAAGTTCCTCAAGTGATTCAACTATGAAGTGAGTATGTAAACAGTTGAATGTAACTTATTGGTAAGTAAGTACATTCAATTTTAAGTATAGGGTGGAGGGAATCAATTGAAAAAGCAATATTTTGTTCAATATTCAGATGCCAGTTTAATAAACGCTTTTGTCCTTCCAAAGGATATGTTTGAATCAATTGCTGTAGGAATTAGAGACATGGAAACCACCTTTCTTTTTACGTTGATTCAAAATATGTGCACCTTTCCAATTTTTTTCGTACTGGAATCGGTGATTTTTGAACACATAGAAATGAGTATTGCGGAAAAAAATATCTCGCCCTACAAATTTTCTTCGGACGGTTTTATTATTAAAATTGATTCGGCTGACACATTAGAATGGGTTTCCACTATTACGGTTGAGTTGGTTTTAAATGGAATAGAAGTGTTTATTTTCTTTGGAGAAGGTATCTCTGAAATGAATCTAGTTCCAATAAGAAATTGGGATAGGCCTACAGAATTTAAAAATCTTGATTTTGATAAAATCGAAACTTTTATAGATGCATACGAGGTTGGCCTTACTATATTTACGAAGAATGAAAAATACAACTCACCTAAAAAAGTTACACAGTACATACCGGCAGATTACTCGCTTGATTTAGAGAATAGTGACACTGAATACTAAAATATTTGTGGCTTTAGCAGCACTTGGTTATATACCATTTTGAATATAACTTATTGTGAATGAAGTTACATTCAAAACACGACTAATTTTAGGAGTTAGAAAATGAGAAAAGAATTTTAAAACAAGAGAAATGGAATATAGTACTTTTTCTTTTTGCAATGATAGTTGGATATGTTTCTAGTGTGATTTTTATTGGTGGTCCTGTTACTTATTCAGCACCAGCCGGTGTATTAATGGGGTTTCTTATACTTGAATCATGGAATTACAGAAACTTTAAAAAAGAATGGGAAATCAAAAGACAGAGCAGTACTTGGAGAAAGTTTTAATTCTTTCAAACTGAATGTAACTTAATAGCAATTAAGTTACATTCAATCTTCATTGTTTACAATCGATGTTTCAACTGGAAAATAGCTGGCCAGCTTTTCAATTGTCGAGGAACGGGGTTCGGTTGTATAGAGGTTAAACCCATCCCCATCATGCCAAATCTCGATAACTGTCGATGCACCATTCATATCAAAGTGAGGCCATATCCAAGTCTTCTCACGTCCAAACCAGCCCTTCCCTAACACGGATTTATACACGATATTATCTGAGAATGAAAAGGCGTAGAAGTTATTACAAGTTGCTATCCAAAAAGTTTCTTGTATAACAAATGCCAGTGAAGAAGGGGTTTCGATGGTGAGTTTAAAAACAGGAAACCGTTTGTTTTTCAGCCCCTCAAATCTTAAAGAGTATTCAATGTTTTTGCCTTGAAAAAGGCCTTCCAAATCCTCTTCCATCCCATTAAACGGTTCAAATGTAAAATAGATTGGAAATAGGAATTTTGTACAAATGAACTCAACGAGTAGTTCACCTGTTGAATTAGGATCAGCAATAGATTCAAAAGGAGCCATATGAAACTTCTCAACAGTTTGACCATCCTCACACAAAAGCATTTCTCCATCCGACCCAATAGTTTCAGGAATGATAAAAACCTTATCCATTAGTGCTGCCTCCTTTACATGGAAGAATATTTCACGTTCTTAGTATCACACTTTTATCTAGAATTTGCAGTTTACATAACGATGGTTGAATGTAACTTATTACAAATTAAGTTACATTCATGCCCCCCTATTCTAAAGAAGTTAGAAGCATTACAAGAGAAAGTGAATTTGCTAGAAAAAATGATACATACAAAAGGCTATTCTGTCAGGCTTAAAGCTAGGATAGTGAAGGACAAAGTTTACATATCATGAATTATCGGAAGTTATAAAAAAAGGAGCTGCTGGTTATTAGCAGCTTCTTTCTCTTTTTCTATTGATTGTCCATCAATTGATTTAATCTAAACAACGCTTCCGTGATCTCTTTTCGAAGTTGTTGCTCAGAAATTTCAAAAGGAGTTTCTTGTACTGGAAGACATTCATGCCAGTAACAATCTGCAGCTTCAAAGACAGCATTCAAAATCTCAAATTGAGCTTCCGTCATTCGATCATCCCATTCAATAAATTTTTTCATGTAAACTGTTTGAAATTCATCGGCCGATAGTTCACCCGTAAGAAACTTCACCATGAGGTCTTTATATTTGGCTTCTATCATTTTTCTTCCTCCCGATAACTTGTGATATGTAAACTACCAATACTGGTAAGCGCTGCTGCTGTTTTTTTAAAACAGATAGCTTCTTTCTATTTTTCGGCTCATAATTTAACTATGCACTTTTAGGACTTTAAATTGCTAAAAGCAAAAGGAGTAGTTCTATGATTCAATTACTTGAAGACCAGGAATGGAAATTAGTTCTGGAAGAAGAAAATCAAAAATACCGTTTTAAAATTACTCATAAAAATTTTATAGAAATAACGACGATGTTTATGGAATTTAATAAAGACATGCTGCTGATCACTCAAAAGGTGTTAAAGGATATTGGCAAAGAAATTGAAAAAGGAAAAACAAAAAGCAAATATGACTCATTTGAGCTCTTAGAAGATAATACCGGAAACTTTTTACTGACTATTGATTTAGGGGCATATCATAACTTTGACTTAAAATTTATTAATTACTCTGCAGATTTCCAATTAGATTTTATCGGACATTCTTACGAGTTAATAAAGTTAAAAGATGCTGTCAACTTAATTATCGAAGAGCAATCTTACTATCCTTAAAATTTCAGCAAACTGTTCGATGAAAAAAACTAAAACATGTATGAGTGATCGAACTCTTATAACATGAAACCAAAAGAGGTGGTGATGGTTTGATGATGACGCCGAGTGAAATAAGTGCCAAATTAAATATTCAACCCTCTACATTGCGAAAGTATTCGGCTTTGCTCGAACAGGAGGGCATTCAATTCAAACGAACCCATAAAAATGCCCGTCTTTACACGGATAGCGAGTACATAGCGATTGAAAGCATCATAGCGACAGTGCATAGCGGTAAGAAATCGCTTGAAGATGCTGTCATAGAAGCATCTATGATATAAAAAGGGGCATCTCTGTAGCGCCACGTGAGCGCGATAGCGACGACATAGCAACTGCTACGCAATGAAGTCAAACAGCTAAAAATCCAGCTACAGCAACAAGAGGAGCGTCAAAAAGAACGGGATATCATGTTTGTAGAAGTCCTGGAGAAAATGCAGCAGAAGATTGATCGGATGGAAGCACAACAGAAACAATTACTTGCACCAGTACAGGAAGAATCCGAGGTAGATGCGCCAGAATCGTCCTCACAGCAGCCAGAAAGCGAACCTGAAACGGTAACACCTAAAAAAGATACACGAAGTTTATGGGCCAGGATCTGGAACAAATAGAAGGCGCTAATTTAGGGGATGTGAATGTAACTTAAGTGCAGTTAAGTTACATTCAGATTCCATTATATTGACTTAGTAAAGCTTTTAAGAGCTTGGTTAGAAAGAGAAGTAAAAGTAGATATCTTATGGAGTAATATGATCTTAGTGGGGGAGGTTTCTTAATGACCAAGTACTTAAAAGATGCACTTACAGTGGTATTAGTAACATTTGTAGTATCAGTTATTTTGCACCTTATTCTCTTTGGAGAAGTAAGATGGGTCCCACTTATTAGCATCATTCCGATTATATTTGTTGGAAGATTATTTATACAACCTATCTTAAAAAGAAATTAGACAAGTTCAGTATTACACGAAAACTTATTCAACTGTAGCTGTTCTATCTATAGTGAATGTAACTTATTGTGATTAAGTTACATTCAAATTAGCAAAATACTTCATTCCTTAAAATATCTATAAAACTTAGAATATTTAATTAAATTACATGTTAAAGTTTAAAAACAGACCAAAGATTCGAATGGAGGACAAAATGAAAGGTTTACTTTTAGCAATCTTAGGGGCACTAGTAGCATGGTTCGTAATTAGTTTCTTTACAGATGATTGGAATGCAGGAGGACTAATAGGCATAGTCATTGGAATTGTAGTAGGATATCAAATCGGAAAAACAAATAAAGAAAAATCTAGCTAAATATTTTTTGTTAGAACTGAATGTAACTTAATAGCAATTAAGTTACATTCAAAGTCGTGGTACAATTTGGTATATATGGATTTATTATTTAGGGGGAGTTCAATGAACAACAAGTTTTGGAAAGTCGCTGGATTCTCATTTTTAATTGTATTTATTCTCACTTATTTGCTAGGCGATCACACAATAATGACAACTGATGTAAATGGAATGGTTTCACCAGCATTATTAACGGATTCCGAATACTTTTTCAAAACAGCTGGTTATTCTTTAGTGATTACTGCAATTATTTTATTAGTAGTTTACTTAATTAATTTGCTTCAGAAAAAAAGTCAAAAACAATCGTCTTGAGGCAGTACGTACTCAAAAGCTCTTATCGTCAATACGCATACCGACAATAAGAGCTTTTGGACTTTTTTATGGAAAACTGAATGTAACATATGTCTAAATAAGTTACATTCAAAACCCTGGTTCCATTGACTTTCCCAGAAATAACGAAGAAATAAAGATTTCTGAAAAAAAGATACATTCACATCCTTGATTTTACTGGACTCGCCTTTTCCTTGGCGGCACTCTGTTTACTTTAGTAAAAATCCTTAAGTAACTTGTTTGTAGGGAAATTTAGGTCGTACCAACAGAAGGAGGGAGAAAATTGGTGAAAAAATATGGGGTCGGCCTTATCTTATCCCTCGTTGTTTTACTTCTTATCTTTGTCGTGGATGCACAAATTTATCACCACGTGATGCTCTTGAACACCCCGATCATCCTTTTAAGTCTGCATGTAATCGTCCACAAACACCTTATACCGGAAAAGCGATATGGAGCCTATTTCTTTTTTGTGCTAATGGTGGGAGCCTCGATTTTCTTTTCGCTTCCGGAATTTACCTATCAGCAAGCCCGGGAACAGATTTTTGCTACCTACGGCCAGGATCTACATCTGATGGACCAAGACAACTTGCCCCTCGGTCGGGACGATGCCTGGCATCCCTTCGCGCCCAGATGGGGCTATGCTTTTGCGGGAACCGTGCCATCCAGCAACGAGCATATCTCCTTTCTCTTTATTCCGGACAGCGGAAGAATTTTCGAAATTGCCCCCTGAGAAACTTTTCGTTAATGCCTAGTTGTTCCGTAAAGATGAAAATGAACTAAGGCATACGCAGTGGAATGGACTTTTCTTATCGGTGAACGATTGGATACCGATAATGAAACGGACAACTGTCCATTTTAGATATGGCGGTCAGCAACATGCAATTGTGGCAATTAGTTCTATCTAGATGCTGGACTAATCGGAAAATCTCCTAGATTTCACTGCACGCATCTGTTTCAGTTTCATCAGTACAAGATTGAAGGGAGTGTATTACAAAGTAGTAGCGCTTCTTTTCAACGTTTGTTCGCAAAATCTTAATTTAGCGAACAAATCAAATCTATTTAAAGACGTAGGAAGAGGGGATAACTCTTTAATATTCTTAACCTAAAAGTTTACGCTAAATTCATCATTATTTTACATATGAGGGATCATCAGAAGCAGAAGTAATTCTTATAGCAAACACAAAAGAGAAAGAGAGTGCCGGAAAAGCACTATTCTTCCTCTTTTGTTTGTATAAGTGGACTTTTACGAACGCTTTTTAAATCGATTTGATTAATAATTTTCATAAGATATTTTCTGATTACTGGTAATATGATTGAAAGAGTATTTGAAAACAGACCATTACTATTGTGCGTAGGAAAACTATTTAAAATGGCTTAGGGGGATACTATGGAAAAAACGAATAGCTATACGTATTTTGGAATTGCCAGTAATGGGGAACTGGGCGACCGCGGGTTCCAAGCTAATAAAAAAGGAATGTTCAATCCAATAGAGATAACTGATTTGCTGGACATTCAGCCTTTTAGTAGTTGGGCCTATGGGGACAGCAGAGTGAGTGGACCTAAGTATCGTTTCTCTTCATGGGATGCGGAAAAATCCGATATTGATAGATTAGATGTAGAAGCCCAGTGCAGGGATACTATTAAAAGGTTAAAAAACAAAATTCCACTTCTCAATCAGATAAAGAAACAATATGACGTGATTTTTGTCCTGATGATTGTCCCTAGCATATATGGTGACGAACAGCCTTGGATCTAGTTTAATGAAGAAGTAATAGAATTTTGTTACTTAACAGGAACTACAATTAAAGTGGATATGTATATGCATTCTTTAGTGGATTAAGACGAAGAATCATTGAATTAACAAGCACTATCAATGAAAAGCAAACAAGGGATCCAAATCGTATTATTTTTTTGAAATACAGAGACGAAGCTTCATTAGAAAATGGTTCCAGTTGGAAGGGAATGTAACTAAAGTGCAGGGCAGGGCAGTGAAGTTATATTTAGAAAAAGTTCAAATAGAATTCTGCTAAGGGACTGAAGACATGGCAAATCTGTCAATCGATTTTAAATTGGATCCGGCGTTAAAATTGGATAAAAAGTTACTTCAACATAAAAACGGGAATTTATTGATCGATGTACAGGGAGAATTACAAATTAGCATTAATCAGTCAATTTTTTCCTGGAGCCGTCCTTAGCGATCCTTGAACTGGGAGTAGATTTGAAAAGTTGGAGAATGAAAGATCAATGAGCCGTAAACAACTTTTACTTTTTCACGATGGAACACGATGAACGAGAAGGCCCAATCTTAGCTTTTATTAAAAAAAGCGAAGAAGAGTGGCTTCTCTTTTCGATTTGGCAGGAATTTAAACAGGATGATACCCTAACCTCTGCTGATTTGATGAAAGCAGTAGATTGTTTTTTAACCGAATTAGAAGAAGTTTTAGTTAAGAAATTTATTATCAGGTACTCGGATTTTCATCAATGAGCGTTATGGTATGGAGCACATAATGTACTCGAACTTATAAACGAAAGGTATAATTTATTAACGACTTTCTATTGAATTACCTTCTCTTTTGCTTAACACCTATTATGTAGCTGAAGACATGAAAGGAACGAATGATAAACTTATGAGATGTTTGTGCGAAAAACAGGAAACACATGAAGTGAAATTGGAAGGGGATGTGGGAACAGATCCTCTTTGGTGCATTCATTGTGGATGCAATCTTGAAGTAGAAGATTTGCCAGTCTCAACTAACTTGCAAGTTGAATTAAATAAGTGGGCTGTAGCTTATGGGAACTTGATTGATTGGGAGATAGACAGATTGCTTCCTAATGGACAGATGCTTGAGAAAGAACACAATAAATTGGGAATGGATCTCACTGAAAAGTTAAAGGATGAGCTTAATGGAAGTTTAAAAGTTGTATTTTCACCTTCCTCAATAGTCAGCGATTATCAGGGAGAAAATTAAAGTGATCTAGAATATAGATTACAAAATGGTTTACAAGATAACCATTACTGGGGTGTTCGACTTTAGCATTTTGTGTTTTTTCAGTAATTTATGGTGAACTAGACCAATAAAAGACAGTTTACATATGGCCGCTTTATGAGCAGCTGCTTGAATATGAAGAGAGAGAAGATGTGGCAAGAGCACCTTTTCTCTCCTTTTTGTCTGTAAAAGTGTCTTTTTACGAACGGTTATTTTCTGATAAATTTTCATTGAGTATAATTTTAATATGGTATTATTGGTAAAAAATGAAAATCTAAAGTTGCACTGCTGATGAAACCGTACTAAAAGAGGAGGATTACCTTGTGGAGTGGAATTGGAATAAAACTAGCATCAATCTTCCGTATTCATATGAAAATCTTAAGACTCTTTTAGATGAAGTCTGCAAGAAAGAAAACCAATTTTCTCAAGTTGATTTTTGCATGTGGTGCGATAATTTAACAATGGCTTGGGAAGAAGAAGATTTAGATGACCAGGATGAATTAGCTTTTTCTATTGCCCGGGGATATTGAGTGTCAGTGGGATTTGTATGACCACGGTTTTTCTTCGTATGAAAAACTGATGAAAGAAGACCTTTCCAAATTGGAATTGCCACCTGAATGTTTTAAGGAATGGGCAGCTAAATTGAACAAAAAATAACCAAGGAATTACTGGATGTGAATGTAACTTAAATGCAGTTAAGTTACATTCGATTATCTATTCCATATAAAAATTGCTCTTATCTTTTATTGTCCAGACTAAAAAAAACTTTAAAAGTAAGATAGTTGTTACCGAAATGGAGGAAATCATGTGCAGGTATGGATTCCTTGGCTTGCGACTGTTTTGTTCGGATACTTTGCACTTTCCGGCTTGTATGCTGGATTGAAACCCTATAAAAATGAAGAGGAAAGAGAATTCGATGATGCCTTTTCCTATGGCGATGGAATCTTTGCGGCTGTGGGATTAGTTTTTGCCTTTGTCTTATGGGTAAGCGAAAAAATATTTCCTCAAAGATTCCAATTAGTCGTTTATAGGGGAGTTGCTCTTTTAATTGCTTTGGTTATGATGGGGATGATTTATTTATTTTGGTACTTTTATTTCAATTAAGCAGATGGAAATCTAAATAATTATGTAAGGATTAATGATTTTGAATGTAACTTATTGGTAAGTAAGTTACATTCGGAGTCACGAAAGAATTACAACCCAAAATGAAGATAGGATGTTTTTATGGAAAGACTCTATACAAAGTGGGAGTTAGAAAATCTGGAAGATCGGTATGAGTTTTTATTTCCAGTTCCTTATGAATCAAATACGATACCAGACAGATTGAAGGAAATGCGAGAAGTTTCTTTCGCTGCAATTACTTGCCAGTTGATTCAGGACGATTTTTCTTTGATTGTATGTATTCCCCATCTCCCAGTAGTTAAAGTATTAAAACAAGCCGAAGTGCTTAGTACGAGCTATTCTTTTAAGCTCTTAAGAATACCATCTCAAAATTACAATGCTGCTATCGAAGAATTTTTAATAGAAAACTCTACTGAATTAAAGTTTTTTTGGATAAAGGATATTCAGAAATTGCAGTTTGAGATGCCAAAAACCAGTTACGAAAGAATAAAATTAGTAAACATGAACCAAAATGAAATTTATAGTTTTTGGCTAGAAGATCGAGAATGTACAATTGCAACGTGGAATTAAATGCTTCTTATCTAACATTCTTAACTTCAATTTTTACTTGATTAAATAGCCGAAAAACAAATGTAACTTATTGTGAAGTAAGTAATATTCAGAACTCTGCTTTATGAAGGCTATTTTTTAATTATTAAACCTATTTAAACCAATATAAAAAAAGACAAATATATATAATAGTCACTACTGAAACATTCAATTTACTTTCTCTTCGGTTGAATGCAACGGTAAAAAGAAAGACAAAAAGAGAGAATAAAGCCAGTCGAATAGCAAAGGTATTAGTATAATCATTTTCATAAAAACTCATCAATATTACTCCTAAGGCAGCGCTAATAATTAAAATTAAAGTTTCATGCTGCTGCATTTTCTCTGCGAACGTTGGCTTCTCTCCAACTTCGTTCATGATGACATCTCTCCTTGCTTTAAATTATATGTGACTACTGTACCAAATTATTTCCAGCAAAGTTTTATCTTTTCTGAAATACGGATATGTAAGGGGATTTCTTTATTGAATCTGAATGTAACTTAATACTAATTAAGTTACATTCAGATTACGGTAATTCATAAGTAAGGAGACTAGAATTGAATATTAGAAAAGCAAATTTTTTGGATGCAAGGGGAATAGCTCAAGTTCATGTTGATAGCTGGATGACTACGTATCGAAACATCGTTCCGGACGACTACTTGAATCAACTGACATACGATGCCAGGGAACAATTATGGCAGCAGAATCTTGAAAATGGCGATGTCTTTGTCGCAGAAGACGAAAAGGGAAAGATCATCGGTTTTGCGGACGGCGGCAAAGAAAGGACGGGGAACTATGACAAGCTGGACGGCGAAGTCTATTCCATCTATGTATTGCAACATGAACAGAACAAAGGCGTAGGAAGATTTCTGCTAAAAGAAGTGGTCAACGATTTGAAGAACCAAGGCGTGAATTCGGTGCTCATCTGGGTGTTGAAGGATAATCGCTCTTGTAGGTTTTATGAAAAGATGGGAGGCAAGGTCGTGGACAGCAAATCCTTAGAAATCTCCGGCAAACGGTTGATCGAAGTCGCATATGGATGGGAAGACCTCACCATAATAAAATGAGTCATCCCTAAATTTCTAAAGAGGTTTGAATGTACCTTATTCTAAAGTAAGATACAGTTAGAAATCTGTATTTCATAAACTTTCCGACGAAAACAGACGAAAACTGCATTTGCAAGAAAAAATGATACATTCAAAAAATTTTTCTTAATGAGTGCAATTTACATATCATGATGATTCACTCGATATCAAGGGGAAGACACTGAAATTAACCAAGATGTTCTTAATCTGGAGACATACCTATCCATAATGGATAATGGAATAGCACGATTTACTGTGTGCATATTACAGGGAAATAAGTGACTATGAAATTCGGCAGAGCTGCTAAACCACTATCTAAGATGAATGAGAAGGAGCCAGTTTCAGGTCATTCACGTTATCTAATACATACAAGTGTCTGAAAATAAATGATGGGGGGATCATATGAAGAAGATTTTATTTGTCCTTTGTCTGGTTTTTGTGTTGATAGCCAGTGTATTTTACAGCCAATCCGGCAAAGCTACTGATGTGCAAGTGAATTTGGGAGAGTCTGTGAAGTTTTCTGATGAGGAATTAACTAATGCGGCAATAGCTGTAAAGAAAGAGGTCAGGAATTTTAAGGGCGTGGAACTTAAAGAGTTATGGTTTATGGAAGAAGAATCAGACAGAGTGGTTAAAGATTATATGAAGTATGGCCATGGTTCATCAAACGGAATAAAGAAAGAAAATGTAATCGTTCTGGTATCTAATTTTAAGACGGATGCTAAAGGTGGCGACGGCGGCTTTGAGCCTGATTTTTTATACACCGATTGGAACTGGATTCTAATTAGGGATGATCATTCCGGCAAGTGGCACGTCGATGACTGGGGATACTGAATAAAATTTGTAAATCCCAAACTTCTGAATGAAGTTTGAGCCAGGTCTGTAGACAAACTCAATAAAATGAGTTTGTCTACAGACCTGGCCCTCCATTAGAAAAAACATGCACTCAAAAGGCTACCCGATAAAGTTTTAAAAATCGAATCTCAAAAGGATATAGGTTTACATATCAAGCATTATTGGAAGACAAGAAACTTGAGTAAGAGGTTCTTGTTTTTTAGTTTGTAACCGTATCATTTTACGAACGTTTTATTCTGAAATTATGCATCTGTCATTTAGATCCTAAGGAAAAGTGAAATGGACCAAATACAAGTACATTTAGACTTAGGTTAGGCAACACTTGAAGTCAGCTCTTGAAGGTTCACCTATAGCCAGAAATAAAGATGGAGCTTTTCCTATTTTCCATTAAAAAAAAGTCCACCAAATCGGATGTGAAATGGAGGGCTTTTCAATTTATATTTATCCTTTTTGTACTTCAAAAAATAACCCGTTGCCTTCAAGATGTTTTTTTAGATAAATAAATAAGTTTGAATATTCTTGAAAAAGGGTAATTTACTATGTAGACTTTTTAAACGAGGGGGATCAATATGGAAAAAAATAATCGTGATGATTCTGTCCGAAAAGATTTGCAAGACACGCAGCAATTCCAGGCGGCAGATGCAGGTACAGATAGGAATATCGAAAAAAAAGAACAAGGGGATAACGAACTTCGAGAAAGAGGCAGTTCAAATACTAACAACGATAGTTCGAACGAGCCTTACTCTTCTGATGGGGACACTACACTTAGAAAAAAAGACCCGAATAATCCAGCAGACTGGCGGGAATCTGATGCACCAAATCCGAGTAAAGAAACAAGCGGTTGGCAATCAAGCAATGATTCGGATGACACCATTCGGGAACCAGAGGGAACCTATACAACGGGGGAACGTGGAAACGTAATAAACAGCGCAACTTGGGATCCAGAGAGTCACCTGCGTGAAGAAGATGTAGGGCATATAGATGTGAATGATTACACCCAAAACACCTCATCTGAAAACCAAACGAAGGAACAACAGATCAAACAGTCCGAAGAGCCTGTAAACGTGAACAAAGACCGTGTTCAAAAGGAAAAGTAAATGTAGGAAAGCACGTGGTGGTGGAAAACCAATCCATTGATGTGCCGAACTACCCCTCATATACCTGAGAAACAGAGAAGAAAATTACAATTTTCTTCTCTGTTTCTTTATTTTTGTCTCAAGCTGCTTTCATGATTTCTGAGCATCAACTTCGGAAAGAAGTAACCGAAGCGATGCTTGAATTGTGCAAAACAGGAGATATTCAATAGATTTGATGAAATAGAATTTAATTACAGTGATTAATTCCAAAGAGTCCTCTTAACGAATGATTTGTTAATATTTCAGCAGTTATTAGAAGTACCAGTTATTCTAATAGCAAAACACAGAAGAAGAGATTGGCTGATTCGTGTCACTGCCGGTGATAAAATACCCAATAACGCCGTTTTAAAATTCCCCATTTATCAAGGATAATTGACATATACCATCTTGTAGCGGAGTATGTGTCGATGTTGAAAATAGAGGAAATTTTTATGATTCGGGAACTGCACCAAAAAGAATGATCGCTAACGGCCATTGCCGAAAATACCGGCTTTGACCGGAAAACCATACGGAAATACATAAATGCCGGACCAAAGCAGAAAATTTAGACAAGGAATTCGTTTAGAAAATCGTTGTAGCAAAATAACGATATTATTCAATCGAAGCTTCAAAAGATTAGAGGGAATCTTTTCCGAGGAGCAGTCGATTAACATGACAAGATGCCCATCAGCTTGGGATTTGGGCAGTAAATTTGAGGCTTCCTCGACTGTAAAAATTGTGTTTTTTCAAGTTGTTTGACAAGCTCATTTCGTTATTCCCATGCTATAATTAGGTATAAGCAAAGAGGAGTTTGTCGAGCATCACCGCGATATTACGAACCTGGAAAACCGTGTTATGGCTCCATTAGTCCACCAACAATGTTGTCCTCAGCTTCACTTGCTTAGTCGCTTCCACACCAGCAGCATAGAGCAAGAAAAACTATTCTTATCTATGTATTTGAGTTATCTTGATTGAAGAATCACAGGTGACAAGAAGATAGGCACATTCTAAAAGCCCTTTTTGGAACCTCTTCCAAAAAGGGCTTTTTGTAGGGGAAAAGGAGTTTAGAGATATTCAAGGTTTTTGTAATGTGTTATACCGTAAGATTTGCTTTTATTAAAAGGAGCATGCTAAAAATGGAACTGCAGCGGGAGAAGAAATACATCCGGCTCGATCAAGTCAGCCAGCAAGAGATCGATTCATTGATTTCGAAGGTCAATAGCTGTTTGTGGCGGCAAACGTTTCATATTCAACCGGTTTCCGGGCTTCTCAATGATCCGAACGGCTTCTGTAACTATAACGGGGAATACCATCTGTTTTATCAATGGCATCCGTTAGGGCCGGTTCACGGCTTGAAATATTGGTACCATACCAAGTCCACAGATCTTGTGAACTGGAAGAATGTCGGGATCGCCATCCAACCGGACGATTATTTTGACAGCCATGGTGCGTATTCGGGAAGTGCCGTTGAACACGAAGGAAAAATCTATTTGTTGTACACGGGTAATACGCGGGATGAGCATTTTGAAAGACATCCCCATCAATGTATTGCCATTATGGATGCCGAGGGGAAAATCACGAAATTGGAAAAATCCGTTCTGGATAATGTCCCAGCTGGGTATACAGAGCATTTTCGCGATCCGAAAGTGTGGAGAGAGGGAGACCGTTTTTACGCGGTGATCGGAGCGCAACGAACGGATAAGACAGGGACCGTCTGTTTATTAAGTTCACCTAATCTGCTGGATTGGAAATTTGAAGGAGAACTGGACACAGAATTGGATTCCTTCGGATTCATGTGGGAATGTCCGGATTATTTTGAAATTGAAAATCAAGGCGTCCTGATTTTCTCTCCGCAAGGACTAGAACCTGAAGGGGATCTTTATCAAAATATTTACCAAGCGGGTTATGTGATGGGCAAGAAAATCGATCTGGAGCGAAAAGAATTGATCCACGAACATTTCATCGAACTGGACAGAGGCTTTGATTTTTATGCGCCCCATACGATGCAGGACCCGAATGGCAGACGTCTGTTGGTCGGCTGGATGGGGTTACCTGAAATCGAATACCCTACCGACATTAATGGATGGGCGCATTGTTTGACGATTCCTCGGGAATTGTCGGTCGACGATGGGAAACTGATTCAAAAACCTGTTCCCGAACTTCAGTCGCTGCGCAAAAAGAAAGTCCAAGCAGCGGATACCCTTTCAAATGAAAAGAAAGTGTATGAAGGATTTTCCGGTGACACCTATGAACTGGTGTGCGAGTTTGAACAGAGAGATGCTTTGGAATACGGAATCGAGTTCCGGGCGAATGGAGATGAAAAAACGGTGATTACGTATGATGCGGTCCAGGGGAAAGTCATCCTTGACCGAACGCTATCGGGCCAAGTGATTGGCAGCACATTCGGAACGGTAAGGAAATGCCACATCGATGGCGATGTGTACAAATTCCATTTGTTCGTCGATTCTTCATCAGTGGAGATTTTTGTGAACGATGGTGCAGAAGTGTTTAGCTCCCGGATTTTTCCGGATGGCAAAAGCCAGGAAATCCGCTTTTTTACAAAGGGTGGGTCTGCATCGTTCAAAGCGGTGAAGTGGGATTATAAAACAGCGCAAGGCATAAGTAGAGAGGTGTGCTGAAATGGGGCAGCTGTTTTCCATTGGCGAACTATTAATAGACTTTATTCCGCATGAAAAAGGAGTGGCATTGAAAGATGTAGTTTCGTTTACGCGAGTTCCGGGCGGTGCACCGGCAAATGTGGCAGCTGCGGTTGCAAAGTTTGGCGGAAAGGCTTCACTGATCACCAAATTAGGGGAAGATGCCTTTGGTGATTTTCTTTTGGAGCAGCTTATAGAGGCCGGTGTAGGCATAGATAAGGTATTCAGAACAAAAGAGGCGAAAACCGGCCTCGCGTTTGTTTCTTTGCGTGAAAATGGAGAACGCGACTTTTCATTCTACCGGAATCCTTCTGCAGATTTACTCTTTCGGGATTCAGAAATAGATGCCGACTGGTTCAATCATGGGGATATCTTGCACTTTTGTTCGGTGGATTTAGTGGAGAGCCCGATGAAAAAAGCACATGTGAAAGCGATTCAAGCAGTCAAGGTGCGCGGCGGGGTCATCAGTTTTGATCCCAATGTGCGTCTGCCACTTTGGGACGATCCGCAGGAATGTCGAAAGACGATTCTGGATTTTATACCAATGGCGCATATTGTTAAAGTTTCTGATGAAGAACTGGAGTTTATAACGGGTATAGCGGAAGAACAAAAAGCAATTGCGTCTTTGTTTACAGGGGATGTAAAGGTAGTGGTGCTGACAAAAGGTGCGAAAGGTGCAGATCTCTACGTCCTGAACAAAAAATATTCATCCGCGGGATATTCTGTCGAAGTAGAGGACACAACGGGCGCAGGAGATGCGTTCATCGGCGGCTTCTTGTATCAGCTGTTGAATCTGGATACTGATCAAGATAATTTAGTGGCCATAGTAAGTAAGCATCATCAAGAAATACTGGCATTTGCAAACGCTAGCGGAGCACTGTCAACTACTGGAAAAGGGGCAATCTCTTCTCTGCCTACGAAAGAACAAATTATGCAATTATTAAAATAAAACAAACTATTATGAATGGGTTAGTTTGTTGAACCAAGTTTAAGACTTAGCTCATGAACAAATTTTAAAGAGAAGGAGGCGACAGCGCTTTTTCTCTTGTTTTTTTGCAAAATAGTTTCTTCTTTTTTATTAATGATGTTTTCACAAACACTTCGTCTATATTATGTTACTTCATTATTTCACTAGCAATATAACCTAACAGATTTTATCTGAAAATAATTAGGGTATTGGTAGTTATAAGAAAAGATTAAAAGGAGGATTTTAATGGAGATCAGTGACTTTATAGCGCATATGAACCGAGGAGAAGCAGTGGAAGGTGGTTCGGAAATGCACCGAATGATGCATCAGCTCTCACAGGAAGCATTAAAAATAACTGTAGAATTGAACGGGCGTTATCATACTCCCGCAGAAGTTCGGGAACTGTTTTCCCAGTTAATTGGTGAATCGGTAGACCCTACGTTTGCTTTGTTCCCGCCTTTTTATACGGATTGCGGGAAAAATATCCATGTGGGCAAGAATGTCTTTATCAACTCAGGTTGCCGTTTTCAGGATCAAGGAGGTATTACCATTGGCGATAATGCTCTCATTGGACACAATGCGGTATTGGCTACACTGAATCACGACATCGATCCCAAAAAGCGCAGCACGATGCATCCCGCGCCTATTACGATTGGGAAAGACGTCTGGATTGGAGCAAATGCCACAATTCTTCCCGGTGTTGAAATTGGAGATGGTGCTGTTATTGCCGCAGGTGCAGTTGTTACTCGAAATGTGCCTCCTAATGTAATTGCAGGGGGTGTGCCTGCGAAAGTGCTAAAGAAAATCGAAGCCTAGTCAGAAATAAATCAGTGAACTGTCTAATACTAGGCAATGAAAAAAGAAGGTGGCTGATTAGCATTGACTATCCTCTTCAAGCCCTATAGAGATACTTTCATACACACTTTGAAAGGGGTAAAAGGAAGGGTGCTGATGTTATATAAAATAGTTCAGAAGCTAATGTATAGCTAAGCAAGCAGCGAAGAAACACGGTTTTCCTCTTGGAACCCCAAGAGCGATAACTTAGAGAATGTTATCTCGGTCAACATATCGCCAGATTATCAGTAGCTGCATATACAGAAAGGGAGAGAAGAAGCTGTGGACAGCAAAAGTACTGCCCCCCAAAAGTTAGAGTGGAAAATCAACTTTTGGGGGGCAGTACCAAGTCTTCTCTTTGATTTTAATAGATAGGTATAAATGGAAGCTTGCAAAAAAACAAGCTTCCATTTATATTGAAGTCATCATTTCTAGAGGATTTCGACTTTCTGTTGCAAGAAATCCTCGGTCGATGTTACTTCGGCATACATACCTTGGAGTGCGCCGACAAACGCATAATGAACCTGTTCTGCCGGAACGATCTGATCTTGATAAGTTAACTCTCTTGTCGCGCAAGCATCTTCGATCAGTGTCGTTTCGTAACCCAAATCCACGGCAGCGCGCACGGTGGCATCAATGCACATATGTGTCATCATACCAACCACTACTAACTTGGTTATCCCTTTTTCTTTTAATTGGCTTTCTAATTCTGTTTGTAGAAAGCTGTTTGCGAAATGTTTGACGATGACGCTTTCATGTTCTAACGGCTGAACCGCTTCATGTATTTCAGTACCTTCGGTGTCTGGAAGAAAGAATCCCATAGCGGGGTTGCTGGCAATATGCTGAACATGGAAAATATTTTCTTTGTGATTTTGTCTAAACCATTCCAGAACTTTAGCTGCATTGGCAGCTGCGCTTTCAGGATTGCTCAATTCCATTTTTCCGTTTGGAAAATAGTCCTTTTGTATATCGACAATGATTAAAGCTGTGCTCATTTTTTCCACCCCATTCATAAATTTTTCCTACAAGTTAATGATATACAGGTTCCAGGTTTTTATCGATAGGCTGATGAAGCATTTTTGTGTTAAAACATTTCACCATGAAAGGAAGCTACTATGGAACTTAACAATATTGATTTTCAAATCCTTCGCTTGTTGTCTGAAAACTCACGTATCCAGTGGAAAGACCTGGGTGAACAAATTCATATGACAGGACAGGCAGTTGGGAATCGCATCAAAAAACTAGAGGACAGCGGTGTCATTAAAGCTTATTCCCTGATCGTTGATGAAATGAAGTTAGGTTTTTCTTATACCGCTTTTGTCATCATTTACATGAAAACAGCCAACCACGGGAGGTTCATCGATTTTCTTAACGAACGACAAGAGGTGGTTGAAGCACATCGGGTGTCAGGAGAAGGTTGTTACCACTTGAAAATAAAAGTGGCTTCCCAAGAACAATTAAATCTTTTTTTGAATGCAGTTCTTGATTACGGGAATTATACCTTGTACCTTTCCATAAATGAAATCAAACAACGCAGTTCATTAATTGTCGGCAGTTAATTCCATGGATTTTATTCAGAGGATTGGATCGTGCAAACCCTGGCCTTGGTTCCTTCTTTACACGATTTTCTTATAGAGCGAATTTTTTAGTAAATACAATTTCCAAATTGAGCATTTTTTTCGCATAATCATGCGATGTACAATAACGGTAAAGTGCACAAAGGCAGCTGAACAGACCTGTTCGGCTGTTTTTTTTTAGTTAGCCATTTCTGAATAAAAAATTACTGGCTGGCATTATCAAAAAAGGCTGAGATTCTTGATCAAACAAGAATCTCGGCCTTTTTCCTATTCCCTAACTCCTCAAATTTCATGCAACTCCAATGCTTGCTGATGTTGCTGGAAAACTTAGCGAGTCGGTATTGTTTTTTTATTTCTCTTTATTGAATTCGCCCCATTGGCACATCTCTTGAATGATCGGCCAGAGCGTTTTTCCTTTCTCCGTAAGGCTATATTCAACCTTAGGGGGAATTTGCGGATATTCCTCACGATGAACTAAACCATCACTTTCCATTTCCTTCAATGTTGAACTAAGCGTCCTGTAAGTTATTTTGCCAATCATACGCTGAAGTTCGTTATAACGCACTGCATTGTTGTTCGATAAATAGTAAATAACCAACAGTTTCCATTTTCCATTGATGATGGAAAGTGTATAGCCAAAGAAGGTTTCCTGGTTATCAGCCACATTGATTTTTGATGTTTTCATGTTTACACTATCCTTTCTGATAGTATATGCGAAAAAAGTGCATACTTGTTTATGGATTTGTACTCACTATATAATACATTTAACTTCGAGTAAAGAGTTGCGGCATTTTAATCGTGAAATTTCAGGTAGTATGCACCTTGCGATTTCTTTAACATTCAACGGCGTTGAAAAAAAGTGTTAAATCGAAGTTCTATTGAGGAGGAGGATCAGAAAAATGAGTTGACACATCACTATGAAGAGTTGAAGAAACTAATGCCATACTCGTCGGCCATGCTTTAAGTTGGTGGCTTATATAATAACTTCTGCAGTGAAGGAAGAAGGGGTGGCATACGTTGTCCAATCACTGATTTCAGGCAATAAAAATCCTGTATTCTTCCGCCCGCGAAATATCTTACGTTCACAAATATTCGTTGTAAACAAGGTTATACCGCTAAAGGAGCTGGATAAGTGTGGTCATGACTACAGAAGAGTCCTATCGGGTCATTAGGTTGTCGATCTTAACGAAAAAAGACTATTAAATTTTAGAAAAGAGGATTTATCAATTATGAAGAAATTCAAAAACACTTCTATGCTTACAATATCAATGCTTTTAGTGAGTGGCATATTAGCCGCTTGCGGCACCTCTCAGAATACCCAACCGGTTGATGAGCAAAATGCTTCTCTACAACAAGAGCAGGATATGACTGTCCAGCAAATACGAAATGCTACAGTAACAGTTGAATACGGTGGTCAAAAGTTCTTAATTGATCCTATGTTTTCCAAAAAAGGCGACTTTGATCCTTTCCTTCCTGCCGAAAGAGATGGTCGAAATCCAATCGTTGAATTGCCAATGTCCGTTGATGAGATTCTTGAGGGTGTAGACGCTGTCATCGTAACTCATACACATGAAGATCACTTTGACCAAGCAGCAAAAGAACAGCTGCCTAAAGACATGAAGCTGATTATGCAAGATGAAGCGGATGCTGAAATGGCCAAAGAAGCAGGATTCACGAATATTGAAGTCATGGAAGAAGAAGTAGGTATAGACTTTAATGGAGTTGAACTTACTGAAGTGGATGGTCGCCATGGACATGGGGAAACGGCAAAGCTCATGGGGAATGTGATGGGGATTGTCTTCCAACACAAGGATGAAAAAACTTTGTATCTAGCTGGTGATACCGTCTGGTATGAAGAAGTACAAGAGATTATCGATACCTACAAACCCGAAGTGATTATGCTAAACGGTGGCGAAAACCAATTTGTTGAAGATGGCCCAGTTGGCCCTCTTATTATGGGCAAAGAAGACATATACGAAGTATACAAGGCTGCTCCTGAAGCTGACATCGTTGTTAGCCATATGGAAGCAGTGAACCATTGGGGATTGTCCAGAGAAGAATTGAAGAACTTTATCAACGAAAAAGGGATCGAGTCTAATGTAGTTGTGCCGGATGACGGAGAAGCTTATTCGTATTAAGGTGGAAATAGAAAAACGTGTAATAGATCTCGACTTTTAGAGCAGGGGATCCTTGGAGGGTCTCTTTTATCCGTATTAAAATCAATCGGGCTCAAATGATGGCAGAAAAGAGTAACCAAAAGGAGTCAACGGTATGAATTTAAAATTAGAACCATTAACAAAAAAATCTAATGAATTCACTAAAGTAAAAGAGTTGTATGATGGATCATTCCCTAAAAATGAACGGATACCTATGAATCTTTTATTATGGAAAGCAAAAAAGGATTTTGTAGACTTCCTTGTTATTTATGATGAGGATGTATTTGTTGGCTTTACTTATTTAATCACCCGCGAAGATTTAACATATGTTCTGTATATCGCAATCGATGGCAATGCCAGATCAAAAGGCTATGGCGGCCGGGCACTTGCCGAAATTAAAGAGAAGTACACGGACAATCGAATCATCCTCAATATAGAAGTCATTGATGAGACTGCGAGCAACTACGAGCAACGGGTCACCAGAAGAAAGTTCTATACCCGGAATGGTTATGAAGGTTCATCATATTTATACAGGGATCGCTGGGGTTTATACGAGGTTATGATTCAGGGAGGCAAGGTTCATGCGGAAGAATTTCATGCTTTATTAAAAAGATTTGCAGGAACTTTGCTGTTTTCAGTTTTCAAGCCTCAAATCACACGATCCGCGGAAATGTAAAACAAGCTCTTAAACGAAGGGGCGTAGAACTCAAGAAGTTAAAGTTCATGAGCGGTGACTAAACGGTCTTTGCTGCCGTGAAGAAGGCATGCCCATTGCATAATAACGAAGCAAACAATAAATCTTAGAGGTGAAATGATGAAGAAATTTGATGTATCTGTTTTATCTGTTGCTCCATTAAGACAAGGTGAAACCATGAAACAAGGGATTGATTCTGCGGTATCGTTAGCGAAAGCGGTCGATAAGATGGGCTATAAACGGATTTGGTTTGCGGAACACCATAACCACGATGCCTATGCAAGTGCCGCTACCGTATCAATCGTGCAACATATATTGGCCAATACCGAAAACATTCGGGTAGGTTCAGGTGGAATTATGCTGCCGAACCATTCCCCGGTAGTCGTAGCAGAGCAATTTGGAACCCTTGAAACTTTGTATCCAAACCGGGTAGATTTAGCGTTAGGCCGAGCGCCGGGAACAGATCAAAAAACAGCTGATGTGATTCGCCGTTCGAATCATAATGGGGTGTTTTTCTTTGAACGGGAAGTCCGGGATATCTTGCGTTATGTGGGGGATGAAGAAGATCAGGGAGAGGTTCGTGCTTATCCAGGCATCGGGACCAATGTTCCGGTTCTAATTTTAGGTTCCTCAACCGGTTCAGCCAAAATCGCTGCGAATCTGGGACTGCCATATGCTTTTGGCGCTCAATTTTCACCTGAGGTGATGGAAGAAGCACTCGCGATTTATAGAGAAAACTTCCAGCCATCTGCTTATTTACATGAGCCTTATGTGATCGCTGCCATTAATGTGATTGCAGCAGACTCGATGGAAGAGGCTGCATTAATTTCCGCCAGCCATTTGCAGGTGTACATCGATATTTATACAAACAATTTAAGCCAGCTGATTCCGCCAACCAAGGATTTTCTTGAATCGTTATCACAAGGTGAATTGGAAATTCTTCATCATCGATTGGGGTATACCATCATGGGGGACGCCGAAACAACTCGCCGGGACATAATTGAATTCCAACAGACATACGCAGTAGATGAAATCATAGCCATATCCAATATCTACGAACCCAAAAAGGAAATTCATTCCTATGAAATTTTCAAGCAGGTTAGCGATGACTTATTTAAATAAAAGGTAATTCTTCTTTAAATCTAAATAATTTGACTGTTTTTCGTTCTGAGTTTGTTCGCTGTAGTCACAGTGCAGAAGAAGAGAACCAGGAGGAGTGAATCGCAAAAAAAAACGCCTAACTGTTTTAATAGTTAGGCGTTTTTGTGTATCACAGCGTATAAATGGTTTGGTTAGGATGAAGTTTTCTTGATTCACATCAAGGTCTCTGCAGCAGTCATGGTTTATATTAAGTGGAGAGGTGGTCTTAAGAATAAAATATTTATCCCGATTTAAAGATGTCCATTTAAAAAACTAACCTTTTCTAGGGAAAGAAAGCTACTTATAATTAGCTATAAATTATTTTCGGAATATTCAGATATAAATGTTACTATAAGGATGTATTGATTTATATTTAATGAAAATTTTAAGAGGTTCGCGGCAAAGAAGAGTTTCTTTACTCTGTAAATGATGTTTGTTCTTATATTCACGAAAGAAGGGATTGATTTATTTTGGGAGAAGCAGCAAAAACGGTAATTTTTGAAATCGAACGCCGAAATGCTCCAGATGGAGATTCGTATTTGGAAAAGTTCGAATTAGCATATCGTCCGAACATGAATGTCATCTCGGCATTGATGGAAATCCGTCGCAACCCTGTCAATATGGAAGGCGAAAAAACCACGCCGGTTGCATGGGATATGAACTGCTTGGAGGAAGTATGCGGGGCATGCTCTATGGTCATCAATGGCAAAGCGCGCCAATCATGTACAGCATTGGTCGATCAGCTGGAACAGCCTATTCGGCTGCAGCCGATGAAAACATTTCCGGTTGTCCGTGATTTGATCATTGACCGCAGTTCCATGTTCGATACATTGAAAAAATTGAAGGCTTGGATTCCGATTGACGGAACCCATGATCTTGGCGAAGGTCCGCGCATGCCGGAACGCAAACGCCAATGGGCGTATGAATTGTCCAAATGCATGACGTGCGGAGTCTGCTTGGAAGCATGCCCGAATGTCAATGACAAAACCGACTTTATCGGCGCAGCCCCAATTTCACAAGTACGCTTGATGAATGCGCATCCCACGGGTGCCATGAATAAAGATGAGCGCTTGAATTTGCTGATGGGGCCTGACGGAATCCAATTATGCGGGATGGCCCAAAACTGCGTGGAGTCCTGTCCGAAAGGCATCCCTTTGACAACATCCATCTCGTCGATGAACCGCGATACGACCGTTCAAATGTTTCGTAATTTCTTTGGAAGTGACAGGATGGTTGATTAGGCATAAGGATTGAAAAAGACGGACACTCTAAAATTATGAAGAAGAATGGAGTAAAAAATCATGGCGGTAAAAAACTGCAGGATCTGCAAACATATGATGAAGAAAAGATGGCAAAACAAATTGTTTTCAATGAACTAAAAAGCAAGGCCATCGTGTTTAACTTTCTCCCAGGGCAAGCGATGCCTCAGCATGGGCATCCTCATAAAAATGCCTACGTGTTTGTTATCGAAGGAAAAGGAATATGTTCTTTGGATGACGTCGATTCCGCTATTCGACAGGGGGATATCATTCACTGTAATTCCCAGCAAACAATCTCTATTAAAAATACTGAGCTGCATCAATGACGGTATATATCGTGCTTGCAGAAGAATAGATTGGCCGTTTTACAGAAGATAATTATAGAAATTATAGGAGGGAATTATATGAGTGAAGAATCTTGGTTGCCAACCCTAAAGACAGATACGCCCGAGGAAGGATACAACTTAGCCCTTAAGTTAGCACGTAAAGCTGTAGGAATGACTCAACCAGATGAAAATGTACGCAAAAAATTACGTCCAGTATATGCAAATAACGCAGATAGCCTAACTCTTGCTTCCCAAGTTGTGGCTATTAATTTTCAAACAGTAGCTGCAGCTAATAATTACTGGAGAGATTAGTGGCCATAAAGCAACTTAAAAAAATTTGCAAACTGAAAGTTGATATAGAGCATTCCTACCCCGAAGCGGCAGACCGAAATCTAATCCAATCTCACATCAAAAAACCGACGGCGAAAAAGAAATCCTTTCCGCCGCCGGTTTTATTTTAAGGACTTATAGGACAGCCGCGTTTTGTTCCTCAAGCTTATTTCGCTTCAGAAAAGATGGAGTGTACGGCCATTTTTGCTATAGTTCCGTTGGACATGATAAATTTATCCACCTTAATGTGCGAGAAACTCGGGATATGTTCCTCCCGTTCAATTTCCACGGTCGTATAAACACCTGGAGACATTCTTTCTACAGCTGTGGCAATCAGCAGCGATTTTCCATCAGTCAGCATCTGATCATCAATCCGGTCATCTGCAAAAATGAGAACCGCTTTGGCTCCTTGTACATTTGCCTGCTGCAGTACTTTTTCGTGCGTGGCATTTCCTCTGACATAGTGAATTCTGGTATTGATCTCTTTTGCTTTTTCAATCCGATCAATCACAACAACTTCGATTTGTTCATCTTGCTTCAGTATCTCCGCTATCGCATTTTCAGCTTTATACGACCAATCGATGATGATGATATGGTTTTGTCCCTTGAACATCAACTCACCTCTTTCTTCCCGTTTTTTATGTAACGATAGGCTTTCGATCGCTTTTCCGATGAATGACGCAAACAAGCCAATGCCGATTATGTATAAAAAAACAGCTGTAAAAATTCTTCCTGCACCGGTGGCAGGATAAAGGTCGCCGTAACCGACAGTCAGGATAGTCGTCATGGTGAACCACAATGCATCTGAATATCTGGTAAAAGTTGACGGCTCTATGACAGGCAGCATGAACGTACTGAATGCAATCAGTATGATTGTGCTGACAGTAAGTATTAGCCAGGAAAGGCTGGTCGCCTGCAGGTAAAGTCGGCGGAGTATAATCAATTCTGAACCTCCCTTTTTACTATTAGTATACACTAGTACATATGCGTGCCGGGAGAGCTGCATTTTATTCGCTTTTTCTCTAGCTTAAAGTTCTCAAGAAAGGGTGCATGAGTTTGAAACAAAGAAAAGCTAAAAGATTGTTGAAAGAATTAGTAAGTGAAGATGAAAAATATTTATCGATTACCGACGATCAGCTCATTGAAGAGGTTAAGGAAGAAATCATGGATTTGGAAATTTCCGCAGAAATTTTGAGCAATCATTTAACAGTGAAATATAAGCAAAGATTTGAATGTGAAAACAAAACTAATTTAAGAATTTGGGTTGCAAGAGATATAGATGGAACTGAATCAGAAGAAATTACCATGCTTGATTGCTTAGAAAAAGAATATCGATCCCAAATAGCAATCGATTATCTTGGTTCTAAATATGACGAAGATTTTTATGCGGACAGCATTTATTTGTGGCATTATTCCGGTAGTTCACGAAGAAGTATAGGAGGATTATATGATAGAGAAAAATTCACTCTTGAAAAAGACATTGAAGCAAAGCTGGAAAAATTGTTAGAGACGTTTAATGATTACGGCGCAGAGAAATCTTAGTATACTTACACAGCACTTATCGATATGAATAAGAATGTGTAGAATGTAGATTGCTGCGGTAGGGAAGCAGAGCACATTGTAGACCGCATCATGGGAGATGATAAATGGACGGAATAACTGGGATGAACCGGGTCCGAAAAACCAGTATCGTTGTACAAACGAAATTAAATAAGCAGAAATACAATTGTTCTATTTAATCACTCACATGCGTCGCTATGAATTCATTCACATATTCGCTCATCTCTTTATAACGAGTCCCATGAAGATAATGAGTTCCTTCCAACATTATAAGTTCATTTGAAGATCCGTTGCGTAAAAGTGTTTCATAAAAAGTTATTTTAGATTGTCCATCTTCGTCTATGTTTTCCACTTTCGGAGTAAAAATCATTACAGGCATTTCAGACGGGAATTTCATATCGATCGTTTTATCGATATTATGATGAATATTCGCTGTTTCATTCGCTACATTTTTGTTAAATGAATTCCAAACAGAAATCGCTTTGGTCATCTTTATATTTTCTTCGGAATAAATCCCTTCCTCGGCTGAAGAAAAGAATACATCTGGAGCCAGCAAAAACGCCAATCGTGCAATCCCGGTTGGTGCTAGATGAAATTGAGGCATTGCTTCGGAATCAGTAACGTTCGGCTCTGTATGGGGAGAATGATTAAATCCTGGCAATGTGGGATCAATTGCGATAACCGCTTTGACTTCATCTGAATATTCGTTGGCATAATACATACTATAAATGCCAGAAATGGAGTGTGGCATTAAGATATAAGGCCCCTCTATGTTTGCTCTTTTAAGCGCAATTCTGATTTCCGCAACTATGTTTTCCACCGTTCGTTCCTTATCAGTTGAATCACTCCAGCCATATCCAAAAAGCTCTACAACAACAATTTTATTATTCTTTGCCATCTCATTAATCAAAGGTTCAAAATCCAGAGCAGGTGCAGCCGTACCCAATCCACCTAACAAGACAATAGTATTCTCACCATCACCCTTTGTATAAACGTGCATATTCTTGCCATCCACTTCAACTAACTGCCCAATTGCTGGGTACTTTTTTTGCTCATTTGCGGTCATCACCTTATCCAAAACGAAAAGAAATACAAGTGCTGCCACTATAATCAATGAAATGTTTCTCATAATCATCCAAAACCTAAACTTTTTTTTAGTTTTCATTATTATCCCTACTCTCCATAAGAATATAACGTTGGTTTTTAACAGCGTATTTTTTGGATGGCATACGAATTCTCTAATTAACTTTAATCTAAATATCCAACTAGCCTCAGTAGTAACTTAATAACAAACCGTTGAATAAATGAAGATGCAACATAACTTGCCCTTTTCTGAACATGATTCTACTGGTTATAAAAGAAATCTATCACTTTAGTCGATATGTTCTCTTGCTTTCACTCATAGTTTAATGCATATGCGACTAATAGTGTTAGTCCAATCAAGTAGGTTTATGATGCATTGGTATTGAAAAAACTTGATATATGTAAATTGTTGAATTCATATCCTTGGAAAGAATTCTCAGAACTAAACATCATAAAAAAACCGAGAGAAAGCCTTTTATTGGTTTTCTCTCGGTTTTTCAAATTAATGAACCTATTAGATTGTGGATAGACATTTAAAGCGAAGTATTGAATCCTTCATCCTGCTTATAAATTTTGTATTCGTCATGATCCGCTTTTTTTGCTTCATATAGGGCCATGTCCGCGTACTTTATCAATTGTTTTTCATTTGTCGTATCGTCTGGATAAAGGGAGATGCCAATCCCAGCGCCCATCTGAATGTCAAACCCATTAAAGCTTAAAGGCTCTTCATACGATTTTAAAATTCGTTTTGCTATGTTTTCGGCCATTTCTATTGAATCAAGCTCAGGTAAGACAACTCCCATTTCATCGCCGCCTAACCGTGCGGCTGTATCGATAGGCCGTACACACGCCTGAAGCCGTTGGGCCATTTCCTTGATAACAGCATCTCCTGCATCGTGGCCGTATTGATCGTTGATTTTTTTGAACTTGCGTCCGTCGAGCATTAAAATGGCTACTTTTTTGCCAGAAGATTCTGCTTGATGAATGGCCTTAATCAGCTTATCATCAAAAGTCCGGCGATTGGGTATTCCAGATAAATGGTCGTAAAAAGCCATTTTCGCAATTTTCTCCTGCAGCCTTCTGCGCTCTGTAATATCTCTGGCAATCGTAAATAATTGTTTCACTTCGCCGTCCACTAAGATGGGGGTAGGGGAAACTTCCATCCAAATATAATGCCCCTCTTCATGCAAAAAGCGAATTTCTACAATTCGCGGCTCTCTACCTTCAATGAGAGAAGTAATGCTTTCCATCAAATCGAACGCATCTTCCGGATGCACATTTACAGTATATGGGTTGCCGATATGCGTATGAGCGGGATATCCTAGAATTTTTTCGTTTGCAGGGGAGACGTATTCGATTTGGCCCGATAAGTTAATCAAAGTAATAATATCAAAGGTACTCTCTGTAATGATTTTGTATTTTTCCTGACTTTTTTGAAGCTCTTTTTGGGCTTTTTTAAGTTTCGTTACATCTTTGTATATGATGGTCGCGCCGATAATTTCTTTGTGTCCATTGCGTACGGGAGAATACGAGGAAATAATATTTAACGGCTTTCCTGTTTTGGTTACACGGATTGTTTCGTAGGAACTCACCTTTTTTCCGTGCATAATTCTCTCGACAATATCGATTTGATCCGATTTCATATGCTTAGGAATGATAGTGCCTGCTCCACTGATCATTTCTTCTTCTTTGAATTCAAAGATTTCTTCAAAAGCAGGATTCACTTTTAAAATATCACCTGCCGTATCAATAGAAAAAATAGGATCGGTTGAGTTTTCCCAGAATACTTCAAGTTGGTCGTTTGCTTCAGTTAAGTTTTTTTGAGCCTTTTGAAGTTCCTGGTTTTTGCGTTCTCTTTCTGTAACGTCTCTTACGATTGCTAGTATGTAGAGGCATTGGCCGTCGTTTGCCAGTATCGGATTAAGTATGGTTTCCCCGATGAATTCATTGTCCACGGTTTCAATTATTTCAGTAAATTCCATGGGTTTTTGAGTTGTTTGTACTTTTTGGTATTGATGAATCAGTTTTAGGCTGGGTTCTGGCAGAAACACTTCTTCAATTCGCTTTCCAATGATCTCGTCGTGCGGCAAAAGAGCTAAGGCAGATGGATTTACGTAGACATAACGGAAAGAATCATGATCTTTCTGCATCAAAAAAATCGAATCTTTAACCAAATCAAAAAGTGCGGTTGAAGCTAAAATATCCGGCCCTATTTTTTCTGACAAGTACTTCATCGTTAATAATCCCCCTTTGGCAAATATAAACTAAATCACTTACACATCCTGTTAAAAAATTGAACTAAAGTCATTATAGCAGAGAAGAAAAACATACTGATTTTAATATTCTTAACTTATACCTATCAATCAAAGAAGAACATCTTCATTTGGTATTGGCGATGAAGTTCCATGTGCGTGGCTTTAAAGGGAGAAACAAGACATTCTTTTACTGAATGCGGTGAAAGACAGCATGCAGCAGTGACAATTCTAAAAAAACCACCTGCATTTCATCCGTGAAGATGGAAGGCAGGTGGTTTTAAATCCCTTATGAAATTTCTATTTTATCGGTTTTGTGGATGTCTTCCGTTCCGGCATCTAGAGCCCTCTGGTAATACAGGCATTTATGCTCGATGACTTCCAATGTTTTCTTTAGTTCGTCCATCTGCGCGTTGACAATCGCTTTTCGTTCCATAAACATATCAAAACGGTTTTGAAGCGTGGAATCTCCATCAGAACACCAATCGATGAAATGTTTGATTTCTTTGATGGGCATGCCAGTCGCTTTCAGGCATTCAATGATTTTTAAAGCTGCGATATCCGATTCTTTAAACAAGCGGGTACCGCTTTCAGTCCGTTCGATAAAAGGCATCAGTCCTTCTTTATCGTAATAGCGCAAAGCATATACCGAAAGATTCAATTCTTTCGCCACTTCACTGATCGAATAAGTGCTCATACTGTTGTTCCTCCTTATGCTAATCTAAACCTCGAGCGAACTCTATGAAATGCGAAAAGCTTATCACGGTATTTTTGGAATGTCAAAAGGCTTCTATTATAAATTAAACTTAAATTTTATAAGTTTCGATATTCCGCGAAACAGCTGCGAAGGTATCGACCCAAGAATTGGGGAGATACCTTTGCGACGAAGCACGAAGTGCTGTAGGAGCACATGTTTTTTGCCGCGGGCGAGCGCCAAGCCTCCTCGATCGCTTCGAAAACCTTGTGCTCCTGCATCGCTTCGCTAGCTTCGTCGCAAATGAATGGGCAAATGACTTTGCCCATTCATTCCCTGCGGGGTCTCGGCTGTCTCGTCGCTACGCTGCCCCGCAGGCAAGACTTACCCGAAGCCTGCGAGGGCAAGTCTTTGCGACGAAGCGCAGAGAGCTGCAACGCACTTTAATGTCTCGAAGCTAGCGCAGCGATGCAACGGTTTTTCATGTCCCGAAGCTAGCGAAGCGTTGCAGGGACAGAGACAGGAGCAGTAAGGTTTTCTCCGCTGTTTTGCTCCATATCGAGAGATATCTTAGCGGAGGCGCGTCAAAGGGCTAGGCAAGGAGATGGCCAAATGGAATTTGGGCCATTTCCTTTGCTTCGAAGCTAGCGTAGCGATGCAACGCACTTTCATGTCTCGAAGCTAGCGCAGCGATGCAGAGACAGAAGCAGAAGGGTTTTAGCTATGAGACAAGTGTTCTTTTCGACTCATTGCGAGAGCCATGCCCAAAGCGTCCGTGCGAGTATATAAAATACTTTCTTTTGTTCTACTTATATAGCAATTCATTTCAGTAAAATGATCTTATCGCTTGCCCTAGAGTTAACTCTAAGGGTTACGATTGGCTTGCAAGGGGAAAAGATGCGGAGAGGTGAATAGAGTTAAAGAATAAGTTCATTTCCTTTTTGCGCGATAAATCAATTCTCTTGAAAACTACAAACTCTTGGAGGTTTTTCTATGTATACTGCTAAAGCACGGGCTGTTGACGGTCCAAAAAAATCGTTTCAGGCGACTGAAATCCAGCGCCGCGATCTTGATACACATGATGTTCTGATTGAAATCCATTTTGCAGGCATCTGCCATTCAGACATCCATACCGCACACGGTGAATGGGGCGAAGTGAATTATCCGCTCGTACCCGGCCATGAAATTGCAGGTATTGTCACGGAAGTGGGGCCAGAGGTCTCGAAATATAAAGTGGGCGACCGTGTTGGGGTCGGCTGCATGGTTGATTCGTGCGGTGAATGTGATAATTGCGAACGTGGGGAAGAGCAATATTGCCATAATGGCATGGTGCCTACCTACGCAGGTGTTGATAAATACGGTGAACCGACCCAAGGCGGCTATTCAAGCCATATTGTCGTAGTCGAGGACTTTGTTCTTGGAATTCCGGACAGCATCGAGCTTGACGCTGCAGCACCACTGCTTTGTGCAGGAATTACAACATTTTCTCCATTGAATCATTGGAATGCAGGTCCTGGCAAGAAAGTAGCGGTTGTCGGGATGGGTGGACTTGGCCACATGGCTGTCCAAATTGCGCATGCCATGGGAGCTGAAGTGACCGTATTGTCCCAGTCGTTAAAGAAAAAGGAAGACGGAATGGCATTGGGTGCGGACGAGTACTATGCGACAAGCGATCCGAAAACATTTAAGAAACTGGCCGGGAAGTTTGATTTGATCATCAATACGGTCAGTGCAAAAATCAATTTGGATGATTATTTAGGGCTGATTGCGCTGAACGGCACATTGGTAAACGTCGGTGCGCCTGCAGAACCGCTGCCCGTCAGTGTGATGAATTTGATCGGCCACCGCCGTTCATTTGCAGGATCTCTGATCGGAGGCATCAAGGAAACGCAGGAGATGCTGGATTTCTGTGCAAAACATAATATTGCACCGATGATTGAAGTGATTTCGGCCGACCGCATTGACGAAGCCTATGACCGCGTTTTGGCTTCCGATGTGAAGTATCGGTTCGTCATTGATGTCAGCACGATGTAAGGTTTTTTGGTTGATCTGTTTTAAAGCATAAACAAAAGGCGTCTTAAAAGCTTAGCTTTTAAGACGCCTTTTTATGGGTTCAGGTTCATTTTTTTTCATGCACGGTGCGCTTGGGCCCTTTCATGAGAATCGGCGCGCACGGCTTCGGGTTTCGGCCCGAGCTGGAACAACAAAGCGCCGCTGCCGATTAATACAAGCGCAACAAGCGATTGCCACGTGAACGGAACTTCCTCAAGGCCGAACCAGCCGAGCGTGTCCCACATGAGTCCGAAGAAAATCTGGGATACCATGACAAGCGAAATGGCGGCACTCGGCCCTAAGTTCTGCACGCCTTGCGTGACGCAAGCGACGACGCCTACGCCAATGATGCCGCTGAACCAGAACCAGGGCTCAGCCTGGAACTTGAAAAGCGTTGAGCCTTCAAAAGCGAGTCCCGCTGCCAATGACGCAGCAAAGCCGAGAAGCAGCACGAGGGCAGTTGTCGACCAAACGCTGACTTTCTTTTTGACGTTTGCATTGAAAATGTTTTGGAGGCACACGAACGTGCCGCCGAGTAAAGCTAGTAAAATGCCGATGGCCATTCGATTTCCTCCTATTCGTAAATGTTCTGCCCCGTCTGT
The DNA here is from genome assembly GCF_058268475.1 of Planococcus sp. TJ-301. Taxonomy (NCBI): domain Bacteria; kingdom Bacillati; phylum Bacillota; class Bacilli; order Caryophanales; family Caryophanaceae; genus Planococcus; species Planococcus sp. TJ-301. Next base: position 450,673 of record NZ_JBZDOH010000001.1, read on the forward strand.
GCAAGCAGGGCGCTGCGGTCGGTTATGGTGATTTTGCCGCGTTTTTTTACAAGCCAGCCCTGTTCTTCAAAATGCTTCAAGACCCTGTTTAAATGCCGATAGCTCGTGCCGATCAAATCGGCCATGTCGACGAGCGAAGTGGAATCGAGCGTCGATTGGTTTGGCGTCATTGCCAGTAAATAACTCGCAACGCGCACATCCACCGTGTAAAGCAGGTTGAAATTCATGGCATGCGATTTGATTTCGAATTTACGGGTGATGGATTCGAGCAAAAACTGCAGCCATTCGGCGTTGCCGGCCATTTCACTCTCCAGCACACCGTAGGGAATGCGGATGACGGTCGTCGCGGTGACGGTTTCGAAGGTATTGATCAGCCGGCATTTCCGCACGTATTCGATATCCCCGACAAAATCGAAAGGGGATTTGAATGCTAAAATGAGCCGTTTGCCTTCAGGCGACAGCATCGAAATTTTCAACTTTCCTTCTGCCAGCAAATACAGCGCCCGGGCTTCTTCGCCTTGTGAAAAAAGCCGGCTGCCGCTTGCGAACGTTTCGAGCCGCATCGCCGCTTGGACGCGCTCCGGAAACATGGTGTCGAGCCCGAATTTCGCCAGATAACCTGCTATCACTTGTTTTTCCATCCTGTCACCCCCTTACCATTTCAAGACAATAACACCCGCAATCATCAGCGCAACGCCGAGGATCTGACTACGGCCGATATTCTTTTTCGGCATATCCAACCAGCCTTTTGTGTCGATCAGTACAGCGGTAATGAGCTGTGCAATCAAAAATAATCCGATCGTCAGTGTGACGCCCATGCGGTGGACCGCTGTCATATTGCTGAACAGCACGATTGCCGCTAACATCCCTCCGGATGCATAAAGCGGCGGCACCTGCGGCAAATTCCGGTACGAGCGATCTTTCAGCGCTAAGACAATTGCCAGTGCCAGGACGAATCCAGTGAACTGCGTCATCGTCGCTGCTTGCCATGTGCCGATTCCATTGCTGATGGCGGCGTTCGCAACACTTTGGAAGGTCAGGAAAAAACCGCCTGCCAATGCGAATAAAATGCCTTTCATGGCTTTCACGCTCCTTTTTTCTTTACTATAAAGCTTATCCGCAAAGCTCAAAAGGACATATGTCCCATTATTATTTCGCTCTTGCCGCCGTTTGTCCAGCCCAACTGGAAAAGAATGAAAAATTCTATTTGAAGATAGAATTTTCATTCAATTTTCACTTAAGGCTTGTAGAATGGAAAAAAGCGCGACGCCCGGCATCAAAAAAATGCTTATATGGACGCGCACAGCGGAAATCCAGACAAATGACGAGAGAAGCGGGGTTATAATATGGCAGACATCTACTTTGACGAACGCTACGGACGTTTATTCGAAAAAATTGAAGCAGGGCACTTTGAGGTGTTTGAATTTCTGCATGAGTCTGGTGCGATCCGGCATTCGTTCATCAAGCGTGAAATCCCCGTGCCGTTTTCTGGACGGCAATATTATGATCTCGTGACGCCATACGGCTACGGCGGTCCACAAATCCTGCATTGCGCAGCAGGCAAAAAGGCAGAACTGGTGCAGGCGTTTGAAGGAGCGTTTCAGCGTTATTGCGCCGACAACGATGTTGTCAGCGAATTCGTACGCTTCCATCCGGTGCTCCAAAATGCACAAGACTTCCTGGCGTGCTACGACGTCGTGTACTTGCGCGATACCGTGGGAACGAACCTGGAAGACGCCGAGGCGTCCATCGACTTGGAATTCTCCAAATCGACGCGCAAGAACATCCGCCAGGCGCTGAAGTCCGGCGTCGAATACCGGACAGTATTGAATCCGCAGGACCTCAGCGCGTTCAAACGCATTTATTACGCGACAATGGAACGCAATCAAGCCCATTCGTTTTACTATTTCGGCGATGATTATTTCGAAGACTTGATGGCATTGTTAGGCGGCAACGTGTTATTGGTTGAAGTGCTCTATGGCGGGCAAGTCATTGGCGCGGGGCTGAATTTCATTTACGGAAAACTGGCGCATACGCATTTATCTGGCACGCTTGCAGAGTTCAATCACCTGTCGGCCGCATCGGTGTTGAATTATGCGCTGGCTTTATGGGGAATCGAGCACGATGTGGCATTGATCCACGGCGGCGGAGGCCGGTCGAACAGCCCGGACGACAGCCTGTATCTATTCAAAAAGCAGTTCGGCCGACAAACCGCTTTTAAATTTTACACCGGCAGGAGAATATGGAACCGAGCGGTCTACCACGAATTATGTGGTCGGCTGGAGGCTGGAGGGGAACCGGAGTTTTTCCCGGCTTACCGCTCCGAAACGATCCGCACGCAAGAATTCGACCGGGTTTGAGCTTGCTGGTTTGCAGGATACTCAGTCACCTATTATAACTTCCTTAACACACTTGCAGGACACGGCTAAATCATGCCGTATCCTGTTTTTTTTGATGTCCATTTGCGGTTGTGATAAAAACCATGCGGTGTTTACGTTGCGGGCAAAACGGTTATTGATTAAGAACAAGTGTTCGTATATGCTGAAGATAATGGCAGCGAGCGATGAGGAAGAAGGGGTTCACATGTATGAAGAGATGGAGCGGCGGCCGATTATTTGCATTGATATGCGCAGCTTTTATGCGAGCTGTGCAGCAGTCGACCTCGGGCTGGATCCGATGACGGCGTGCATCGCGGTGATCGGCAACCAGGAACGGCGTGGCAGCGTGGTGCTTGCGGCGTCGCCGGTGTTGAAAAGGGATTTCGGGGTGCGCACGGGCACACGGTTGTTCGAGATTCCGGACGACCCGCGCATCCAAAAAATCGAGCCGAAGATGGGCTTTTTCCTGAAAGTGTCGATGGAAATCACCAAGCTTTTGGCGCAATATGTGCCGACGGAAGCGATCCATGTCTACAGCGTTGATGAAAGCTTCGTCAACCTCACCGGTACGGAAAAGTTATGGGGGACGCCGGAGACGCTTATTGCTCGCATTCAGGACGACATCATCCGGCAGTTTTCGCTGCCGTCGGCGATTGGCATGGGACCGAATATGCTGTTGGCGAAGCTGGCGCTCGACCTCGAAGCGAAAAAGACAGGCTTTGCGCATTGGACGTTCGAAGACGTAGAGGCGAAGCTCTGGCCAGTCGCGCCGCTCAGCAAGATGTGGGGCATCGGCTCGCGTATGGAAAATACATTGAACGGCATGGGCATCTTTTCGGTCGGCGATTTGGCGCGTGCGGAGCTTACGGAACTTGAAGACGTGTTCGGCATTGTCGGGAACCAACTCTACCATCATGCCTGGGGCATCGATTTGTCGGAACTCGGCGCGCCGCTCGTGGAAGGGCAGGTCAGTTATGGCAAAGGGCAGATTTTGTACCGCGATTACACGACAGTCGAAGAGATTTCCGCGGTGCTGCTGGAAATGGCGGAAGACGTGGCGATGCGCGCCCGCACCGCCGGCAAGGCCGGCCGCACGGTGACGCTCGCCGTCGGCTACAGCAAGCATGCGTTCGGCGGCGGCTTCAACCGGGCACTGACAATGGAAGAGGCGACGAACGACACGCTAAAATTGTATGGCGCGTGCCGGGCGCTGCTAGAGAAATTCTATATCGGGCGCCCGGTCCGCCGTTTGTCCATCACACTCGGCAAACTGGAAGACGAAACGTCGATGCAGCTGAGCTTATTCGAACAGCGCAAATGGCAGACACGGCGCTTAGGTGCTGCGATGGATCAGCTGCGCCAGAAATACGGATCAACAGCAGTGCTGCGCGCGGTTTCGTACACGGAAGCGGGCACTGCACGGGAACGCGCGAAGCTGATCGGCGGCCACAAGGCGGACGGCAATCTCTTTACGCCAGAAGGCTGATTTATTTCAAAAACCGAATTATTTTCTCCTCTTGCTGAATGATTTTTGCTAGAATGAAAAAGATTGAATACATACAATACATACATTACAGCAAGGGGAAAAGAACATGCGCGTATTTTTGGAGTTGGGCTGGTTTTTCAAGGAACGGAAAAAGCAATACGCTATTGGCATTTTCATGCTGCTGATTGTGGCATTCCTCGGTGTTCTGCCGCCGCGCATCATCGGTTTTATCGTCGATGAGATTAGCCGCGGCACCTTGACGGCAAGTTTTCTAGGAAAGTGGCTTGGTGTGCTCGCGGCAGCGGCGCTCGGCATGTACGTTCTGCGCTATGCTTGGAGGCTGATGATATTCGGTTCGGCGGTCATCCTGGCGCGTGATTTGCGCGAGAACTTGTTCCGCCATTTCACGCGGATGTCGCCTTCGTTCTACCAGAAGCGCCGCGTCGGAGATTTGATGGCGCACGCGACGAATGATTTGCAGGCGGTGCAGCTAACGGCCGGCGCAGGCGTATTGACGCTTGTCGATTCGATTGCGACAGGCGGCTTCGTCATTGCCGCCATGGCGCTGACAATCAGCTGGAAACTGACGCTGATCGTTTTGCTGCCGCTGCCGTTTATGGCATATATGACCAATTATTACGGCAAAATGATGCACGAGTGTTTCCACGGAGCACAAGCTTCTTTTTCCGGGCTCAACGACAAGACACAGGAAAGCATATCCGGCATGAAAGTGATCAAGACCTTCGGCCAAGAGAAGCAAGACATCGAAGATTTCAAGCGGCTGTCCGGCGAAGTAGTGGATGAAAACATCCGTGTGGCGAAAGTCGACTCGCTGTTCGATCCGACAATTTCGGCCATCATCGGCGTCTGTTACTTGCTGGCAATCGGTTTCGGTTCGTATTTCGTGGTCGGCGGCGAGATGACAATCGGCGATTTGATCGCCTTTACCGCTTATCTCGGTTTGCTCGTCTGGCCAATGCTGGCGTTCGGATGGCTTTTTAATATTGTCGAACGCGGGCGCGCTTCATATGACCGCATCCGTGAGCTGCTGGCGCAGCCCGCTGAAATCGATGACCGCGAAGATGCCATTGACCGGCGGCCGACAGGCGATATCGAGTTCTCACTCCAGAAGTTCCAGTTCACTGGCGATGAACGCTCGGCGCTCCGGGACATCCATTTCACCATCAAGCGCGGCGAAACGCTCGGCATCGCCGGCAAGACAGGATCCGGAAAATCGGCAATCCTGCGTTTGTTGCTGCGGGAGTTTGACAATTACGAAGGCGACATCACATTCGATGGCGTATCTATCAACCGCTATAAAAAGCAGCGGCTGCGCGAAGCGATCGGCTATGTTCCGCAGGATCATTTCCTGTTTTCAGCGACAGTGGCCGGCAATATCGCGTTTGCCCGTCCAGATGCTTCTATAGAAGAAATCCACCAAGCGGCGAAGCTTGCGCATATCCACGATGACATCCTGAACTTCACGTTCGGCTATGACACCGTTGTCGGAGAGCGGGGCGTATCGCTGTCAGGCGGACAAAAGCAGCGGATTTCCATTGCCCGTGCGCTGATGATGGAGCCGGAATTGCTCATCTTGGACGATTCTCTGTCTGCAGTGGACGCGAAAACCGAAGAAGCGATATTGGAATCGCTGAAGAAAACCCGCACCGGCGAGACGACGATCATTACGTCCCACCGGTTGAGCGCCATCCAGCATGCCCATCAGATTCTGGTGATGCACGAAGGGACGGTTGCGGAAATCGGTACGCATGAAAGTTTAATGAAGAAAAAAGGGCGTTATTTCGAAATGTATGAGCTGCAGCAGCTTGAAGCGCTCGTCGAAATGGGAGGCGAAGCGTAATGGAAAAGCAGCGTGAATTGACAGGAAAAGACCAATGGCTCGTTTTCAAAAGGCTGCTGGGTTACTTGCTGCCGCATAAGAAAATGGTCGCGTTGGCGATGGGGCTCCTCGTCCTGACGGTCATTGGCGACGTCTTAGGGCCGTTCCTCATCAAAACTTTTATCGATGACTATTTGACGCCAGGGAATTTCCCAACAGGACCCGTCGTCGGGCTCGCAGTAGCGTACGTCTTTATCCAAGCGTCAAATGTCGTCATCAGTTATTTTCAATTATTGAAGTTCCAGGAAGCAGCGCTGAAAATCATCCAGCAGCTGCGCATCGATGTGTTCACGAAAGTGCAGAACCTTGGGATGCGCTATTTCGACCGCACACCGGCAGGCAGCATCGTGTCGCGCGTCACGAATGACACCGAAGCGATCAAGGAAATGTTCGTCAGCGTGCTCATCGGCTTTCTGCAAAGCGCATTCCTAGTGGTCGGCGTCTATATCGCGATGTTCATCCTCAATTGGCGCCTGGCGCTCATTACCGTCGTGCTGCTGCCATTACTCGGATGGATCATCTATTTGTACCGCAAATACAGTTCGGTGTTCTACCAGGACCTGCGCGAAAGGCTTGGCCAATTGAACGCCAAGCTGTCCGAATCGATCCAAGGCATGGGCATGATCCAGGCTTTCGGCCAGGAATCTCGTTTGCAGGATGAATTCAACGACATCAATGGCCAGCATTGGCAGGCGGGCAAGCGCAACATCAAAATCGACGGGCTGTTATTGCGTCCAGCGATTGACTTGGTCTACGCGTTGGCGCTCATCATGGTGCTCAGCTATTTCGGCATCACGTCATTCTCCAACACCGTTGAAGTCGGCGTCATTTATGCGTTCGTGACCTATATCGACCGCTTTTTCGAACCGATCAACCAAGTGATGCAGCGGCTGTCGATTTTCCAACAGGCAATCGTCGCAGCGTCCCGCGTCTTCGCATTGCTAGATGAAGAAGACCTGGTGCCACATCAGGCCGGGACAGCGGGGGAAATCAGCAAAGGCGAAATCGAATTCCGCAACGTGACATTTTCCTATGACGGACAAACCGACGTCTTGAAGAACATCTCGTTCAAGGCGCTGCCGGGCCAGACTGTCGCGCTGGTTGGCCACACAGGCAGTGGGAAAAGTTCGATCATCAATTTGCTGCTGCGCTTTTACGAATTCAGGGATGGCGACATTCTAATCGATGGCAAGTCCGCAAAAGAATACGCTGAAAGGGAGCTTCGCAAAAAAATTGGTCTCGTGCTGCAAGACCCGTTCTTGTTTTACGGCACGATTGAAAGCAATATCCGACTCCACAACAGCGCCATGACCGACGAGGAAGTGCGGGCGGCGGCGCAATTTGTCCAAGCCGATAAATTCATCAATAAATTGCCGGACGGCTTTTTGCAGAAGGTGACAGAACGCGGTTCGACGTTCTCCAGTGGGCAGCGCCAATTGGTGGCATTCGCCCGGACGATGGCGGCTGACCCGAAAATCTTGGTCCTCGATGAAGCGACGGCGAACATCGATACCGAAACCGAAGTGGCGATCCAGCAAAGTCTTGAGCGCATGCGCCTGGGGCGGACGACGATTGCAATTGCACACCGCTTAAGCACAATCCAGGATGCAGACTTGATTCTCGTGCTGCACCACGGCGAAATCGTCGAACGGGGCACGCACCAGCAATTGCTGGCGCAACGCGGGCTTTACCATAAAATGTATTTGCTGCAAAACGGCATTGTCGAAACAGCGAAAAGATGACACGGCGGCTCCGGCCGCCATTTTCTTTGTCTAACACAATCCGGACAATCGGCCAAAAACCGACTCCGGTCTTTGAAGAAAATAAATGTATATAACTACATAAGGTTTTATGAAATAAAAAAAAGAGCGTAACAAGAAAAACCAAAAAAGCGCAGGACAATAGACAAAAACAAAGCGACCAGCGAGCCATCCCTTGATTGTCCACAAAGATGTCACAGGCAAAGGGGCAGTGCAGTACTGGGAAATTTGGTAAGATAGGGGGAGATACCAAAGGAGTGACTTTTGTGGGGACCGATATCAATTTATTTCTGGCGTTTGGCGCGGGATTCCTGAGTTTCATCTCTCCGTGTACATTGCCTTTGTATCCAGCATTCTTATCCTATATTACGGGAATGACGCTGGATGAAATCAAGAATGACAAAAAGACGATGCAGCGGCGCGGCATGTTCCACACGCTCTTTTTCTTGCTTGGCTTCTCAACCATTTTCATCGCATTAGGATTCAGCACTTCTTTCTTCTACGAATGGTTCTTGCGCTACGATGATTTGATTCGTCAGATGGGCGCGATTTTCATCGTCATCTTCGGACTGATCGTCGTTGGGATCTTTACACCGAAGTTTTTGATGCAAGACCGGAAATTCGCTTTCAAAAACCGGCCAGGTGGTTTCTTAGGCACATTCGTTATCGGCCTTGCGTTTGCGGCAGGCTGGACGCCTTGTACCGGACCGATTACAGCGGCAATTTATGCACTAGCAGCAACCAACCCAGGTTCGGGCATTTGGTATATGCTCGCATATGTTCTTGGATTCGGCATTCCGTTCTTCGTGCTTTCATTCTTTGTCGCACAGACCGGCTGGCTGCGTCGCAATAGCCAGAAAATCATGAAAGCGGGTGGCTACATCATGATTGCTGTCGGCATCTTGCTATTCTTCGATGGAATGACGTATATTATACGTATCCTCAGCCCGTTTTTCGGAGACTTTCAAGGATTTTAATTAATTAAGCAGGTGGAAAAAATGAAAGAAACGTTCCATAGAGAAATTAGGCATAAAGCAGAGGAGGGGCAGCATGTTTGAATGGATTTCTCCTGAACTGATGCTCATTGCCACAACGATCGGCGCAGCTGGCATGGGGGTTCTAGCTATGTTCGTGCGCTCCAAATCGGCAAAAAAGCCGGCTTCAGCCAAAAAGATCATCTTGCCGCCGTTGTTTATGTCGACTGGTGCGCTGATGTTCATCTTCCCATTTTTCCGGGTAGCACCGATGCAGATTGTCGAAGCGTTGCTTGTCGGCATGCTGTTTTCAACTGTGCTCATCTGGACATCGAAATTCGAAGTGCGTGACGGCGATATCTATTTGAAGCAATCGAAGGCATTCGTTTTCATCTTGATCGGCTTGCTGCTGGTGCGCCTGATCGGCAAAGTGATCTTGAGCGCGACAATCGACATCGGCGAACTCGGCGGCATGTTCTGGATCCTGGCATTCGGCATGATCGTCCCGTGGCGCTTCGCGATGTTCTTCCAGTTCAAGAAACTGCAAGACAAAACGGAAAACGCTGTTCCTCAATAGAGGGACAGCGTTTTTTAGTGTTTTTATAGCCGATATTCCGCAAAACAGCTACGCTTGCCGCGGGCGAGCGCCAAGCCTCATCAGCCCGCTAACGCGTGCTTCCGGGGTCTCGGCTGTCTCGCTTTCCCGCAGGCGTCTCCGTTGTTTTGCTCCATATCTAGGAATCAACTAGAAGCTTCAAATATTGAATCTTTCATGTTCTTTGATAAAAGAATTGGATTTGATATTTAGAACATTACTTTGACTGAAGCCAGGCCCGCGGAAAGCGTCCACCTGCAGCGAAATGAAAAGGGTAATAAGAGCAACAAAAAAGCTGTCCCTCGATGAGGAACAGCTTTTTAGCGTTCGAAATATTGCTCGTATGGGTTTACATCAATCTTCATTTCCGCTAGCTTTTTCCGCAGAAACTTGTGATCGCGCTTTGGTGTTGCGAGGATATAGCCTCGGATGATGTGTTCGAGCTGGATCGATTTCGCTTTCTCATCCAGCAAGATTTGCCCGATGCGTCCGGCGATTTTTTGTTTCGCCACTGGCCGGAACAGATCCGGAACCGGCTGCACCAATTCGTTTAACAACGCTTTTTCTTCAGAGCCCCATAAATGTATGGTTTTGTCGACATAATATTCTTCCCAATTTAAATCCGACAGTCCATCTTTTTTCGGCATGGACTTGAGGAATTTGCGGAACATGAAGAAGCCGCCTATCGCAAACAATCCGACGAGCACCACGACCCAAAAAAGGATAAACCATAAAAACCAGCCATCTAGTGCCACTTTGTTCACCTCTTTTATTCTTACCTAATCCCATTATAGAAGGGTTTCTGAAAAAATTCATTAAAAAGGTATCCTCTTTTCGCATTTGTGTCTATATAGCGAATGAAAGGAGGTGATTGACATGGCAGTAGGAGAATTCAAGAGCGCAAGCATCCGTTGCACGTTGGACAATGGCGTGGACGGCGAAGGGAAAACGGTCAAGAAAGTGAAAGCGTACCATAACGTAACAGACGTAGCAGGTGCCAATGAAATTTTGGCAGCGGTAACGGTCTTAACAGGATTTGGCACAAAGCCGTTGATGTTCCTGGAAAAGCAGACGGCCCAGAACATTTACGCTTAATAATTTAAAAGGGGGAAACGGAAATGGCGAAAACTTTGGAATTGATTTTTGAGACGGGGGCTGGCAAGGACGTGACTTTGTCGGTGGAAGATCCGAGAGAAGATCTGACGCAGCTGGAGCTCCAAGCTGGCATGCAGACGATCATCGACCAGAACATTTTCCACGTGCAAGGTTCGGCATTGACGCTTGCGAAAGCGGCGCGCATCGTGGAGCGCAACATCTTTGACTACGAAGTCTAAAACAGCATATTAAACAGAATCGGCTCTCCTGCAAGGGAGGGCTTTTCTGGTGGAAGCGGGGGGAGAAGGATGGATGAGTGGATGCGTTTGATCCAAGAAGTGGGATTCCCGATATTTGTATCGTTTTACTTGATGCACCGGGTGGAGTCGAAACTTGTGGCGATTCATGATGCGTTGATCACGATGAAAGTTTCCTGATGTCACGGTTTTGTCGGAAAGTCCGGCGCGCGGCGATTGAACCCTGTCGCCGGATTCGCTAAAATGGTGGGTACAGGACGGAGGAGACCACATGAAAAAACGAATGGCTCTTTTGGCCATCGCAGTGCTGTTGTTATTAACGGCCTGCGGCAATGAAGAAATTGAAGATTTCTCCTATACAAACCAGCGCGGCGAAACGGTAACGAACGACAGCCTTAAAGGTGAACCGTGGATTGCTGCGTTTGTCTTTACCAATTGTGACACAGTGTGCCCGCCGATGACTTTTAATTTGGCGTCGATCCAGGAAAAATTGGCCGACGAAGGCATTGAAGACTACCGTATTGTTGCGTTCAGTGTAGACCCTGTAAGGGATACGCCTGAGAAAATGCAGGAATACTTGGCAAACTATTCAGTTCCCGATGAATCGAAATGGAATTTGCTGACGGGCTATACCCAGCCGGAGATCGCGGAGTTCGCAAAAGACAATTTTCAGGCGTTCGTCAAAGACGATCCGAACAGCGACCAAGTGGTCCACGGCACGACGTTCTATTTGATGGACACCAATGGCGAAATTGCCGAAACCTATGATGGCTACATCGATGTGCCGATTGATACGATTGTTGATGATTTAGCGAGTCAGCTCGAATAGCATTGATTTTGATAAGCAACCGAAAAAAGCTGCCGATCCCAAATAGGGGTCGGCAGCTTTTTTCGGTTTGACTTATAAGCCCGTTTTTTCTTTTGCTAGCAAGTCGCGGATTTCCACCAGCAGCTCTTCTTTTTTATCCAGCACCGGCAATTCTTCTTCAGCCGGCACATCTCTCTTGAGCTTTAATGTCGTGAAAATACGGATGACCATGAAAATTGAAAATGCGATGATTGTAAAATCAATGATCGATTGCGCAAATGCGCCATAACGTAGCTCTGCGCCATTAAAAGTATAAGTCCAGTCTTCAACGCTAAAGCCGCCAAGCAATATTCCAACTGCTGGCATAATGATGTCTTCTACTAGCGAAGTGATGATTTTCCCGAAAGCGGTCCCGATAACAACCGCAATGGCCAAATCAAGCACATTGCCTTTCAATGCGAACTTTTTAAAATCTTCCCACATGAGATTCAACTCCTTATTATTCATTGTACTGTGAAGGATTAGGAAGACAACTCTTTTTAGTATATTTAGGTCGTTGAGCGCATCAGCAGTCAGCTTGTTTATAGTTTTGTTTGTTGGTAGTATTAGGTAATAATTAAAGTGTATTCACACTTAAGATATCAATATACCAAAATTTGTATAAAAAATTGGAGGGTTCTGAATGAAAGCTTCTGAGACAAACTTATTGAAATTTTTAAGTGGACAAAAACAATTCCTCGTACCGATTTATCAAAGGAAATACAGTTGGAGTCATAGCCACTGCCAACAATTATGGAATGATATTATACAGGCTGGAAAAAGTGACTCAATCAAAGGCCATTTTATAGGTTCGATTGTATATATCGAGAAGGGGCTTTACGTTACTTCTCAAATTCCGCAGCTGCTGGTAATTGATGGCCAGCAGCGCTTGACAACTCTATCGCTGTTATTGATGGCATTCCGCAAAAGGATAGCGCAGAGTAAGGAAGAGATTGATACAACTGAGAAAAAGATTAAAAATTATTACCTTGTTAATAACGAAGAAGACGGCGATTTGTATTATAAGCTGTTACTGACGGATACAGACCGCGAAACGTTTATCAGGTTAGTCGATGGAACAGATCTTCCTGATGATTCCTCAAAGCGTGTCATTGAAAATTACGAATTCTTTCTGAACGAGATGGAGAAAACCAGTATGTCGTTGAAAGAATTGTACGAGGGCATTTCAAAACTGATGGTTGTGGATATTGCTTTGGACCGCGAAAATGATAATCCTCAATTGATTTTTGAGAGCCTTAATTCGACCGGACTGGATTTGTCTCAATCTGACTTAATACGAAACTATGTATTAATGAAGCTTGAGCCTGCAGAACAAGCAAAGCTATATAAAAAATATTGGAAGCCGCTTGAGACAAATTTCGGAAATGGTACCGCTGCTTCATTATTCGACCGGTTTATGAGAGATTATTTAACCATAAAATTCGGAGGCAGAATTCCGAAGATTGGCCATGTTTATGATGAATTTAAAGAGTATTTACGAAAAAATCCAGAATTGACGATTGAAAATGCTGTTGCTGATATTTATCGATATGCAAAATGGTTTGCAAAAATTGAAAATGCTAAAGGTGACGACAATGATATTACCGATGCTTTGAAAGACATTAATACATTAAAAGTGGATGTAGCATATCCGCTGTTAATGGAAGTATATGATGATTTCAAATCGGATGTTATTACGGAAGACGAATTTGTCTCAATCATCCGGCTTGTGGAGGCGTATGTCTTTAGAAGAGCAATAATTGGTATTCCGACCAATTCGCTCAATAAGACATTTGCGACCATTAGCAAAGAAATTGATAAAGATAATTACCTCGAAAGCCTGACTGCGGCCTTTCTTAACCTTGATTCTTATAAAAGATTCCCTTCTGATGACGAGTTTCTCCGTGAACTATTGATTAAAGATGTCTATAACTTTAGAAACCGAAATTATCTGCTAAGAAAATTAACGAATAAAGATACTAAAGAAATCGTTGATGTTGAAAAATACACCATTGAGCATATCATGCCTCAAAATAAAAATTTGAGTGAGCAATGGAAGAAAGACATAGGGACAAACTGGGAAAAAGTCCATGCCGAATCTCTACATGTATTGGGCAACCTGACACTAACAAGATACAATTCGGAATTAAGTGATCGGCCATTTCTTGATAAAAGAGACATGCCGGGTGGATTCAAAGTGAGTCCGGTGCGTCTTAATAAGGAGCTACATAAACTGGAGATTTGGAATGGAGGTACAATTGCTACAAGAAGCCAGCATCTCGCCAAAGAAGCCATTGAAGTTTGGCATTTTCCAGTAGTGACAGAATACGTAAAAGCAAAAATGAAAAGCAGAGAAATCAATAAAGAATCTATCTATACTTTAGAAGACTACCCAAACCTTAAAGACGAAACCTTATCGTTGTTTAATGATTTAAGTAAGCAAATCTGTAATTTAGACAGCTCTGTACGTGAGGAGTATAAACAGCGATACATTGTTTACAAAACCGATTCAAACTTTGCAGGGATTATTCCTCAGAAAAACAAGTTGAAGATAATCCTGAATATACAAATCGAAAATCTTCTAGATCCGAAAGAAAGATGCATAGATGTTGCGGGGAAATGGGCGAGCGGAGATACAGTAGTAGATATTGTTGGGACTGGAGAATTAGAATATGCGATGTTTTTAATTAAGCAATCTTTTGAAGCAAATATTGAAAGTTAAGAAGAAAACGATTAACAATATTTTAGTTTATTTTGCTCATCTCAACTAGTTGTTTTCTAATTTATTTTTATCTTGCATTGATTTCAAATTCCTTTGATTTACTGATTCAAATGGAGACGAAAAGTAAATATCAATTTTTTTTATTGTTAACGGTGAATTTTTATTTTAATGACTATGAAAATTAATACTAACTATTTTTAGATAAGACATCAGCGAAAAATATAAAAAATTTATAAATAGTATAATACAATTTGTTTAAGAGGTGATTAAATGAATTTAATAGTTGAAGGTATCTTATCGAATAATATGGCGGAACGAAATATAGCAATAGAGAGAATAATTTCTGAGAAACCGATTGAAGTAAAGAATGATCTATTAAAGATTGCTTTTGAAGGACCTACATATGCGAAGTTGGGTGCTCTAAAGGCATACGGAAATATTATTTCCAAAAATGAAGTTGGAGACATTTTAAAATTCACAAATAATAAAGATTGGCATATGAGGTTAGAGGCTTTGAAATGTATTGCTAATTTAATGGGAGAAGACTCAATAGAAGTACTAAAGCCATTTTTAAAGGATAAAGCATACGGTGTAAGAAGCGAAGTGGAATCCATAATATCTGGTTTTAAAAGTTAGTGAGGGGCTAGAAAGTATATCCCAAAATTAGTTCGCATTTAACGGTTCTACAGTTCCTGTAAGCTCAATATAGGAATCTGTATGTATATTAAGTTGACAGCGATAATGAAGATTACAGTCTGAACGTCAGAGACATGTGGTTTCCCAATCCGCATTCCGATATTAGTAGGCTAAACTAATAGCCAAAGAGCGACCCTCAAATCTGGTAATGTATTTGTATCAACTCTCTCTACTTACGTATTGGAGGAGGTTCTCAATTTTCTTAATATTTTTCTTTAAAGACAAATAGGTTTTGAATGATAAAATTAATTCGAAATTTACACATAATAAATATAAATAAGAGGTAGAGGTGTATTAATAATGTTGCGAGATAATAATAGTTTTAACGAAAAAGTAAAACCGAATTCATTGTTTATAAATGAATTAAAAGAAACTTTGCCCGATTTTTTTACAGCTAATAAATTCGACGATGAAGGAAATATTGTTGAAGAAGGAAAATTCGATTTAGAAAAATTCAAAAAGATGTTACAAGATAAAAACATTGAAGAACTATCCAGTGGTTATCAATTAGATTTTATAGGCAAAGATTATGCAAAAAAACAAGCTGGGGAATTTGCAAAAACTGTTATTGTTCCAAACCTCGATCATAATAAATTGGAAGAAAATAAAAATAGTAAGAACTTGTTTTTTACAGGCGATAATTTGGAAACTTTACGTCATTTGCAAAATAATTATAGTAAATCTATTGATATGATTTACATAGACCCACCGTATAATACCGGTTCTGATGGATTTATTTATCCAGACAAATTCGAATACAGTGATCTAACATTAAAAGATATGTTCGGTTTGGGTGATAAGGAATTAGAACGTTTAAAAAGCATCCAAGGGAAAGCAACACATTCAGCATGGTTAACATTCATGTATCCAAGACTATGGTTAGCTAAAAGATTACTAAAAAAGAATGGCATAATTCTACTCTCCATTGATGATAACGAACAGTCGAACTTGACTCTAATTTTAGATGAAATATTTGGTGAAGGAAATAAATTACCACCATTTGTATGGCAAAATAAAAAAGGTGGCGGTAACGATGCAACACATATTGCAGAAGAAACAGAAGTTGTTCTAGTCTATACAAAAAATATTAACCTCGTACCAAAACTATTTGAGATATACGATGAAACCTATGTGAAACGATACAAAGAGGAAGACTCTATAGGTAAATATTATTGGGACACATTTAAGAGGAAATCCGGGAAGCAATACTACCCAATAACTACACCAGACGGAACCATTTTGCAATATGATAGCTATGGTAATGATATAAGTTGGCTTAGGTCTGAAAAGAGATATTATCAAGATTTAGAAGATGGTGAAGTGAGATTTGTTAAAAGTAAAAATGGTGAATGGAATGTGCATTTTAAGCAACGATTGCCAAATGGGAAAAAACCAAGAAGTATTTTAACGAATAAAGGTACCACTTCATCTGGTAGCGAGGAAATACTGAATTACTTTTCAAAAGAAGTATTTAGTAATCCTAAACCTACAAATCTTATTAAATATTTTACTGAGGTATTTACAGATGATAAAGCGGTCATATTAGATTTTTTTGCTGGTTCAGGTACTACAGCTGATGCAATATTGAATTTAAATGTTTCTCCACAGTCCGATAGAAGCTTCATTTTAGCACAATTAGATGAACCAACATATCTTATACGTAATAGTGGAGAAACTGTGCCTAAAAACGATAATGTAAGTAAAAATGCTTATAGTCTTGGATTCATGTCCATTGACGAAATTAGCCGTGAAAGAATTAAGAGAGCGAGTCAGAAAATTCAAATTAATGCCGGAGCATCACTGCCAGAAAAATTTGATAGTGGTTTTAAACATTATTACATTGTAACTCCTGAACAACCAACATTAAACGATATAGAGTCATTCGATATGGATTCAGGTTTGTTTAAAGATAGCGGTGGCCAGTTAGTCAACTTACTCGAAAGTGGTTTCGATGATATGATTAATCCATTTTCATCAAAAGGATTAAAGGTTAGTGGTAATGCCAGTGGTGTAGATACGATTGTGAATACATGGCTCGTAGCAGATGGTTATAAAATGGATATACCCACAGAAAATGTAGACATTGCTGGGTATGAATCAACTTACATTGATCAAAGTCGCTTGTATTTAATTCATGAAAAATGGGATGGAAAAAAAACGAAAGTTCTTTTAAATTTGATCGGAACTCATATATTAAATGTTCAAACTATTGTGCTTTACGGATACTCATTTAACTTAGAAAGTATACGGGAAATTGAGATAGGCTTGAAGCAGCTTGATGGTAAAATCAATCTGCTAAAAAGGTATTAAGGAGGTAGGAATAAAATTTGAAAATACTATTAGAGGAATTACCTCATCAAGAAGACAGTCTGAAAGCCATTTTGGAGAGCTTTACTGGCATGGATCATACAACGGATAAAAAGGATGCATCTGATGTATATGCAAATCCTCTAATTAAAGAAAGATATATTGAATCTGCTAATATTGACGTGAAAATGGAAACAGGAACAGGTAAAACCTATGTATATACAAGATTGATGTATGAAATGCATAAACTGCATGGAATCTTTAAATTTGTTATTGTAGTTCCCAGTCCAGCGATTAAAGAGGGCACGAAAAACTTTATAGAAAGTGATTATGCAAGTCAGCACTTTGCTCAATTTTACGAGAATACGAGAATTGAATTAAACGTTATTAATGCAGGAGATTTTAAAACGAAGTCAGGAAGGAAAAATTTCCCTGCACATTTACTTGACTTTGTTGAAGGAAGTAAACAAAATTCCAATACCATTCAAGTACTTTTAATAAATGTCGGAATGTTAAATTCTACGAGTATGAAGAAAAATGATTATGATCAAACATTGATGGGGGGCGTAACAAGTCCTTTAGAGGGGATTCAGAACACTCGTCCAGTAGTTATTATTGATGAACCACATCGCTTTCCACGCGATAAGGCTAATTATCAAGCGATAGAGACTATTAAACCTCAAGTGATTATTCGTTTTGGAGCTACTTTCCCCGATATCACTACAGGAAAAGGAAAGAATAAAGTCTTGAAAAAAGATTATTATAGAGGAAAGCCTCAGTTTGATTTAAATGCAATTGAAAGTTTTAATAATGGTTTAGTTAAAAGCATAGATATTTATTATCCTAATTTAACTGAAGAACAGTCAAAAAATCGGTATGTAATAGACAGTGTCACTTCAAAGGAATTAGTACTTAAGCAAGGCGGAAAGCTTCAGACAATTTATGCTGGAGGAAATTTAGCTGAAGTAGATTCAGGATTTGAAGGAGATATTGAATATTCCGGTTCTAAATTGTTAAGTAATGAATTAGAGCTTGATAAAGGCATGATTTTAATCCCTGGAACTTTTCGTTCTTCCTACCAAGAATTAATTATTAGAGATGCCCTGGATAAGCATTTTGAAATTGAACAGAAAAATTTTTTAAGAAACATTGAAAGAAATAGCAATGAACCAAAGATAAAAACCTTAAGTCTATTTTTTATTGATAATATTAGTAGTTATCGTCAAGAAGACGGTTGGTTAAAAGAAACTTTTAAACGTTTATTGAAAGAAAAACTTTCACGACTAGTTTCTGAATATGAATTTAAACGCCAACCAAGAGAACAGGAATATTTAGACTTTTTAAAAGCTACTCAAACAAGCCTTAATCTTGGGGACACTAAGCAGAATGTGCATGCAGGTTATTTTGGTGAGGATCTTGGCTCTGGCGATGAAGCTGTTCAGAATCAAGTAGATGATATTTTAAAGAATAAAGAAAAATTACTCAGTTTTAAAGATGAAAGAGGATTCTGGCAAACAAGGCGTTTCTTATTTTCAAAATGGACATTGCGTGAAGGCTGGGATAATCCAAATGTATTTGTAATTGCCAAATTACGGACATCAGGCAGTGAAAATAGCAAAATTCAAGAAGTAGGTCGTGGATTGAGATTACCCGTTGATGAAACTGGTCATCGCATACAACAAGATGAATGGCCTTCTAGACTTGCTTTCTTAATTGGTTATGATGAAAAAGATTTTGCTCAAAACTTAGTTGGAGAGATTAATCAAGATCTTAAAATTGAAATGAATGAAGAAAAGCTTACAGAAGATATGATTATGTTAATTGTTTCAGAGCGAAAGAAAATAGATTCAACATTTACAGATGAGTTTTTATTAAAAAATTTAGATGAGTTGGGAATAATAAATCGAAAAAATGAGTTGAAAAAGGCTATCGAAATAGATGGCGTTAAAAAAGATGGTTTTGCATGGTTAATTGAACTATATCCTGAATTGAACTCAATTCAATTACGAGAAGGTAAAGTAGTCGAACCAAAAAAAAACCAAATAAAAACTCGAGTGAAACTAAGAAAAGAAAATTGGGAAAAAGTAAAAGAACTATGGCAGCGATTTTCCAATCGCTACATGTTAGAGTTTGAACGCATCCCTCAAACTATTCAACTAATAGCTAATGAGATAGTTGGCAATGCAAGTTTATATGAACGAGAAGTGCCCATACAAATACGTGAATCAATATACGCAAGTCAAGATAATAAAAGTGTTGTTTTGAAAGAACAAGAGCAGGAATATAAACGCATTTATTTGCCCGGAATGTCTTATGGGAAATTTGTAAAAGCTATCCATGCAGCAACAGCAATTCCAGTGAATGATATTCATAAAAATTTACTCCAGCTGATGAAATCTGATCTGCAGGGTGACTCAAAATATTTAAGTGAAGTGTCGCTCAAAAATATAATTCGTGAATTTAAAAAACGATTTGATGAAGTATTTGCACAGACTTACGAATATAAGAAGTTAGATTTTCAAGCGCATACGTCTCTTTATAATCCTGAAACAGATAAATTTGTATATGATGTTAATGCAGAAATTCTTGGCGTAAATGTAGATAACCAAGCACTTGAAGATAATCGCTATCTTTATGAAGTGCCACCAATTCGATACGATAGTGTAACGCCTGAAAGGGAATTATTGAGACATAATTATCATGAGAAGGTTACTGTTTTTGGAAAATTACCTAGAAGATCTATCCAAGTTCCTAAATACACTGGAGGCTCTACTACTCCTGATTTTATTTATATGATTGAAAAAGAAGATGAGACAAGTGTGTATTTACTAGTAGAGACAAAAGCAGAAAATATGAGAATCGGAGATCAAAGCATAGTTCAAATTCAAAAGAAATTTTTTGATAATTTAAAAGAACACTCTGTTGAATTTGAAGAAGCAACAAGTGCACAGCAAGTGTATTCTACTATAAGGAAATTAGCTGAAGAATAGGAGAAACTACAATATGGATAAAAACGTCCCCTTACTAAATTTGATTCAGGATGGACAATTAATTAAAACAGGAGCGAAACCAAAGTTACCTATTCAAATACCTAAGGTAACTGATGGCATGTTGGATGTTTATCGCATACCTTTAGAGCATCTTTATTATAATGATGAGAATGGTCGTATTGCTTCTGCTATTTCACGTCTTGAAAACCGAATAGTGCCTGCTAAAGATAATGATGATTCAGAGTACAACCTTTCAATTGAAAAAATGGTTGTAGAAGATAATTCTTTTAAATTAAAACAAACAAAAAATTCTATTCGAGAATCGGGTCAAAAAGTATTCGGATACGTTTTAGCAGACGGTCGTGTTATTGACGGAAACAGAAGATACACTGCTTTAAGACAGTTAGCAAAAGAAACGGGAGAATCTTATTTTTTCGAAGCTGTGATTTTACCGTTCACCTATGAGCTGAAAACTGAACGAGCAGAAATTAAGAGGCTTGAATTAGCAATTCAAATGGGAACTGAAGAACGTCAGGCGTACGATCCTGTTGATTTATCAGTAGACATTTATCAAACAGTTATAGTGGATCAATTGATTAGTGTAGCGGATTATTCGAAAGAAGCAAAAATTAATAAAAAGGAAGTGTCCGATCGTATAGAAACAGTAATATTAATGCAAGATTATTTGAATTTCATTAATGCAAAATCTAATGCATTCCATATTATTAAGGACACAAAACTTTACACACCTCTTTACGAACTTTCGAAAAAACTCTCTAGACAATTCCCTAAAAAGGGTCCGACATATGAACAATCACGAATAACTACTTTTGCTCTATTAAGTAAAATGCTATCTGTTGGTGATGATACCGGAAGAGATATTCGAGAGTACTACAATACAATATTAACAACTGAAATAAATACTGATTTCAATGAGTCGATCGAGGATACTATTAATGATTTGCAAGATAAACTTGAGGAAAATACGATAAATTCGGCAACAGATTTGCGAAGAGCTTTAGAAAAGACAGCGCCAGAATTAAGAATTATTAATTCAGAATTTATCCAGACTATGAATAAACATAATCGCGGGAAAAATATTGATTCATTTATTAGTGATATAAAAGAAACTTTAAATGTCTTGAAAGATATGGAAAAAGGGAACGGACTTACTGGCAATTTAAAGTTTAATAATTTTAGTAAAGATCAAATTACCGAGATTCGTGAATATCTTATCCAAATAAATTTAGCAAGTAAAGAATTGATAGGGATTTATGATGATGAAATCTAACCCTAAAATAATTTCAGTACTGCATAAGAATGAAGCTTATTTTCAACTTCTAGATAGTATTGAAGAGTGCCTGAAACAGAGCAAAGTAAGGCGTATTTTGGAGCGTTATCGGAGTTATTTTGCGGATTTCGATAATTTATTGATTGATGGTTCTATAAATTATGTTAATTTGCAAGAACTTATTGAAAAGGTAGATCGTGCATTAGTAAAGAGTAATGCAGTAGTATTAGAAAAAAGTGACGATGTTCTATTATATATTCAACAAAGTAAGTACGCTATTGACGAACAACGTATTGCAGGAAGTACGATTAAATCTTCTGATCAACGATGGAAAGATGAAATGAATAGATTTAAAAGTATTTTAAATAACGAAATTACACGGCCATTAAAACTAGAGCAGTTGCAAGCAAGTTTTTATTTGGCCACGATGAAGAGAGCTGCAAACTTTTCTGTCCCAGGTGCAGGTAAAACAGCAATGATGTACGGAACATATGCTTACTTAAGCAGTCAAAATGTTAGGGAAGTACGACAAATACTTGTTGTTTCACCAATCAATGCATTCGAAGCATGGCGAACAGAATTTATTGAAGTGTTCGGAGCTAAACGTTCTTTAAATTACATGAATTTAAAAGATACTAAATACCAAAATATCGGTAAAATTCGTAATGATTGGGGAACTAGCAATATTATTGTCATTAACTATGAAGCATTAGAAAGTAAATTGGATATATTAAACGAACTAATAGATGAACAGACAATGATTGTATTTGATGAAGTTCATAGAATAAAGGGTATAGGCGGAAGGCGAGCTAAGGCCGCATTGAACCTTGGATCAAAAGCACAATATCATTATGCTTTAACAGGCACGCCAATACCTAATAGCTATAAAGACATCTACAATTTTCTGCATTTATTATATGATAGAGAATACGACTCTTTCTTTGGATGGGAAGTCAGTGAGTTAGAAAATCCGTACGTTGAGGAAATAAATGATCGTGTTCAACCGTTCTTCTGGAGAACAAATAAAGTGGATCTAAAAGTACCAGCAGCTGATCCTGATAAACTCATACTTGTTGAACCATCAGAAAGACAGCAAAGACTAGTTGAAACAATATATGAAAATGAAGGGAATATTTTATCTCTATATTTGAGACTATTACAAGCTTCTACTAATCCTTCTCTTTTACTGGAAAAAATCGAATATAGAGATTTAGGATTGATCGATGATGAATTAGACTTATCGCTATTAAATGCTTTAAATGATAAAGAAAAAGAATTAGCCAGAAAACAATCTTATCAACAGCTTCAAGTAGATACAATTACTTCGCGGAAATTCGAAAAAGGAATCCAACTGATTACAGATTTAGTGAGTGAAGGTAAAAAAGTTATTGTATGGGGAATGTTTGTAAAAACAATGCAAAAGATTCAACACGAGCTGAAAGGAAAGGGGATTTCTGTGAATTTAGTTTATGGAGGAACTCCAAAAGATGAAAGAGTTGAATTAATCAATGATTTTCGTGATGGTACAGTATCTGTAATGATTTCTAACCCCAACACATTAGGAGAATCCATTTCTTTACATCAAACGGTCCATGATGCTATTTACTTTGAATATAATTTCAATTTAACGTTTATGTTGCAATCTAGAGACCGTATTCATCGCCTAGGTTTAAAAGATGGGCAATATACAAGATATTACTACTTAATGAGTGAAGGAGATCGAGCACACGGGGGCTTCATTGATCAAGCGGTTTACAAGCGATTAAAAGAAAAAGAACAGATTATGCTCGATGCTATTGATGGCGAATTGTTAATTCCAGAAGTTACAGATGATTATTTAGATGATGTAAAAAAAATAATACGGAACTATTCTTATTCTCATTTAAATACTTGATAAGTTAAACTTAGAAAGATAATATGGATAGTCATTTACTACAAAAATTTATAAACTAAAATTGTCAAAGAAATTTGTCTTTTTTGGATTAGATTAAAAAATGACCCGACTAAACAGTTATGGAAAAACTCAAACTACCAAACTAAAGGACCTATTAAATATGTGAAAACGAAAACCACCAGAATTTAAGGGGTACATTGTCAAGATCCACACCTAGGAAGGACGGAAAGCGACGAACCTTTCGTACGAAATCGGCATCACCGCTTTCCATGAACTGACTAGTGTCGGATATCATCTACATCTGGAGGCTGGAAGGCTGGATTTATTTGGCAAGCGTGATGGATCACTCTCCCGCAAGATTATGGGGTGGGGCCTGGCCGTCACGATGGAGACTGCCCAGTCGCTAATCCATACAAAAAAGCCTTCCTGATGAGAACTCTCACGGACATGCCCTTCAACCATTCTGACCGGGGTTCCCAACATTATTCCACTAAATACATCAAATGCCTGAACTCGAAAGAGCTCCAAATTGTCATGGTTCGCAAGGGAGAGTCTTAAGACAACGCTTGCATCGAATCGTTCCACACCACAATTAAGGGGGAAATGATTTATCTCCACCGTTTTTCTGCTATTTGAAGCAGCCAAGCTAGCCATATACCACTACATCGACGACGGCATTCGACACTCGACTATCTATTGCCGGAAACCTGGGGCATCGGTTCGATTTTTTATACCGGTGGCCATAGATGCCCAATAAAGCGGAGCGCCAAAGAGTTGTGAAGAAAAAACGCCGGTTTGATCTGTCCACCTTATTGACAGAAGACCATTTATTGAAACAGTACTGATTTTACCTACACAACACTTAATTTATGAATTGATAGTACCTTTATATTTATTTTTTATCGTGCCAAGTTGAGTAAGTATACCATTCTTGTCTAAATTCAATATTGCAGATTTCATAGCGTTAACTTCTTCTGAAGAGACAGTATCAGTATGTGCTGCTTTATTCCGTATTGTATGAATGGTGTTCCATTCACTTAATAATAAACTATATTTGTTTATTCCAACTTCATTCCATTTTTCTTTCGAAATGAAATTTTGTGCCAAATATTTAGATTTCCCAAGTTCTGGAGGAAGCCATTTTCCATTTCTTCCTTTATTAAAATCTACATTATGGAAGATAGCTGATTTACTTGGCTCTTTCTTATTAAAATATTGTGGAAGAGTAATTTCTTTTTCATCCCGGATCCAATGAACAAATGAATAGTTAATTTCCTGTTCAAACATTTTCGAAATGCAAATTGCACTAGGAGAGAAATCAGTATAGGTATCACCAGTGTTTAAAAAATGCTGTACATCTATAGCAGTTTGCAATAAGTGAATAGAATTTTTTTCTAAACTACTATTCTTTAAGAAATTCACAGGTTTCTTATCATCTGTTGAGAGAGCCATAAATGTAGCTGTCTTTATTGATAGTTCTTCAATAATCTCAATGTTTTTAGTGGGAGAAATTTTAGATTCATGTAAATTTTCTCTTAGATAAGATATATTCTTAAGTACTTTATTGAGAGCGAGTGTTCGATGTTTATGTGCAGTTTCGTAATCGAATTGGTTAATGTTTGGATTTTCCTTAATCATAAAACTTAAAATATCCGACAATGTTCTTGCAAGAGTTTCATTTAAAACTTCACTTCCAAATTCATTGAATAATTTTAAGTTCATTAGATCTAGCATTAGAAATAACCTTTCTTGCTCAATAACTAAATTCATTTTCATTGCTTCTTTAGTCATTTTAAATTCATTCGCAACACTTGTTAGACGAAGTAACTGAGATTCAAAAATGTATGGGGAAGTTTTGTACCAACGAAATGATCTTAGTCTAGGATCACTGGTAACAATAATAGCTGGTAAATCATTTGAAGTTAAATTCAAACTTTGTGCAAATGCAAAAGCGTTATAACTGGTATCGATATTTTCCTCTTGTTCTTCAATTAATGCTCTTAAAGAATCATATGAACGGTTTATCCCTCTTAAATTATAGTTATCAGAAGAATCTACTAAACCAAAAAATGCAAGATTTTGGCCAGTGGCATAATGCAAATTTCGAAAATTCTTCTCAAAAAATTTTTTAAACTCTATATGTTCAAATGGGTCAAAAATAATAAAGGCGAAAACACTATATTCTTTAATTGAATCAATAGCTTCTTTCGTCGTATCATATCTTTTTTTGGAATCGACAACGTCAGCCAATAATTTTAGAGTTTTATAATTAGTTAATGGAAAGCCCATAGATTAGTCATCTCCTTCTTAAAGTCATTAAGTATTTTATATAATTATGGATCACAAACTAAAAAGTAGTTGTAAAATATTGTTCACTGTTTTCTTTCAAGAAACAAAAACTTTCAAATCTCTTTCTTGCTCTGTTCCTCCATGTACTTCTGCCGAATTTCCGCTAACGTTTTTCCGTTTTCTTCATGGACCGCAAACACGTGGGTTTGTATGCTGGACCAGCCGTATAAACCTTTCAACCATTTCTACATAGAGGAATTCTCTCCATTAGTATCAACAAATCCATTATCCAGTAATATAGCTGTATCAGTACGGTCTTTTGCTCGGTTGGTGTCACCATGCTTTACCACACCCCATTCGAGCATAGCGTCAATCTTAGGCATTACTCGCTTGGTCAAGCCAGTTTTTTGTTTTTTGGTCGAAATACTTTTATCTAAAGAGTTTAGGTAGTAATCGGTGTACTCATTCAATGGTAAGATCTTGGCAACATTAAATACAACTGATCCCTGAATTTTGTAAGGAATTAGTTTGAAGCAACTGATATCAACACCACTGCCATTTAGCCAGGCAACTGCTGATAAGGTCTGTTGGTCAAAATCTGAAGCAACCAACACGATTTGTTGTTTTTTGTTAAATTGATCAATTGCCGTATTTAGTTCCAAGAAATTATTTAATATCCTTGTGCCGAGTTCACTGCTCGTCAAAGAGGGGTGATCAAATTTGGACCGATGTTTTTCAATATAAGGACCAAAGATTTTGTTCACTAAATCCTCCGTATCAACTATGGTGGCATAACTGGAGCATAGCGAATTGCTTGAATTTCAAATGCTTCTTTGCGGTTCTCTATATCTTTTCGATCACGCTTAATTTTTATCAGCACTATGTTACTTTTATCATCTACGGCAGCCAGATCGTTTCGCCTGTTCGCAGCGTTTCGCACTTGCTGGCCACCGACATGCATCGACTCTTCTTCGTTGTATTTCATTTCAATGTTTTTCCTCAGCAATTTCTCAATTTGATTTTCAGTTCTGAAAAAATGACCGCTTCAATCTTTTTCTGAAATGCACCCTGATATTATGTACATGCGCATTAGTCCTTTCCTGATTAAAAGTGGAAAAATAAATGAATTGATAATTTCGAATTTTTCGTTAAATGAATTTAGGAATATGTTACCATTAAACTAACTGATAGCAAAGACATTATTACCTTAAAGAAAAGTAAACTATTTTAGCTGGAGCCCAAATGTAAAAAGGCGGTGTTGTGATGATTAGAAGTCGCATATTAGCAATCATTAATTGCTTGTCTACTTACTCCAATAAAGATGAGCCTCTTACGTTGCAGAAAATCAAGAGTATCCTAAATCGGGAATACGGCTTAGATCTTACTGATAAAATGATCAGCACAGAACTTAAATTTCTACGTAGTTCTGATTCAACTCATCAACTAGGAGTAAGAAAAAGTATGAAAAACCCGAAGGAGAAAGTTTATTATCTGAAAAATACATCGTTTCAAGTCCATGAATTGCGCTACCTGATGGATGCTGTTTCATCGGCGAGGTTTATCTCGCAGCCTGAAACTGCGCAATTAATTTATAAACTGCGGAGTTTGACGGATGAACAAACTTCTAAACGCTTAGCTAACGAGTTGGTCCACAGTGAAGGGAAAATCGTCATGGATCAATTTGCTGAGAATGTCCAAACTCTCCATGAAGCGATCAGGGCTAAAAGATGTGTAAGGTTCCAATACGGACGGTATAACGTGCAGAAGGACTTTGTCTTTAGCAGAGACAAAGGTTTTTACGAGGTTATTCCGTTAGGTGTCGTTTGGAACCAAGAATACTATTACTTGATAGCTCAGGAACGTGAAAAAAAGATGATAATTCAATACCGCATTGACCGAATGAGATCTGTTTCAAAAACCGATGACTCCTGGACACCAATTCTAGGCTTCGAGCTGAAGAAATATGTTGCCCAACTATTCCATATGTATTCAGGAGAAAAAAGCGGCATTGCCATCGAGTTTGAAAATCACTTGGTCAATGTCATTATCGACCGCTTTGGGATTGATGCCAAAATAACAGCCATCAGCGAAACCCGTTTCTTGCTGGAGACAGAAGGCATTGTGAGCGATGGCTTGGTAAGATGGCTTTTGACTTGGGGTGCGGATGCGAAAGCAGTTAGGCCAGTTGAACTGGTGGAGCTGATGAAGAAGCAAGTTCAACGTTATCAAGGTATGTATACATAATTAAGACCTCGTTTCCCTCATGAGGGAAACGAGGTCTTTTTAACACTGATATGCTTAGGTTAATTACAAATGAAGGAGTGGTCGAAATGGCTTTTATTCCTGCTAATATTTTAAAAGAGTTGTTTACCGTGAATGCAAAGTTTTATCATGCCGAGGTGAATGGAGAGAGAGTTCTAATGCGCCGTGAAGCGAGAATTTCACGAGTAGGAAGCATGCAGAGCAAAATCGACGCAGTGGTCGTTATGGTTAATCCAGGAAGCTGCCAACCAGCCAAAGAATTGGACCATACGCTGCCTGAAAGAATGGAAATGCTTCCTGCGAAGGCTGATGCTACTCAGCGCCAATTGATGATCTTAATGGAGTGCATGGAATGGAATGAGCTGACCATCGTCAACTTGTCCGATATTTGCGAAGGCGACTTTACTAAGTTTAGAGCTATTGAGAGAAAGTTTAAATTAGCAGGAATTCCTCATTCTATCTTCCAAGATGATAACTCAATAGAGAGGAACGAATTATTAGCCAATGCTGATCAGCTGATTTTTGCTTGGGGAGGATCAGATCATGCAAAGAGACGAGCAAAAGAATATGGTTTATTCGAAAAGGGAGTATTTTTGGCACCTTATCAATACGCAGTTGGCCTTTTCCATCCGGTGAAATTATATCCACGCCATCCCAAACCGGCTCTAGCAACAGAGCAGTTTAAATGGATAGAGGAAATGACATCTTTACTTAACGATAAAGTATCGGTGTAGCGTTATTGCACGGATGAATAAGCACACAGTTTCATTTTGGAAATACATCAACTGAAAGGGCGTTGGTCATGTTGATAAAGGCAATTTTACTATCTCTGAATTCGTGGACTTCAAAGCAAGTTAAACCGCCATCCTCAACAATGGGCGATAACAGAATCATCAATGGCAGCGAGTTCTGGAATATGGGGGATCTGGACGATCAGGACAATTGGCGGTATGTCGGTCCGGCCGAGCCCCGCTATTTTATCAATGTAATTGTTGAAAGCGGCACGGTTGTTTATACCTTATCGTATTTTGAAAATGTAGATGCAGTTTATTTTGAAGGATTTTACGATAGGGAAGTGGCAGTGAAAAAATTGAGATTGCACGGGTACGATTATCGAGAGGAGCATCAGCAATGATTACAGACGACATGATACTCTACAGATTATTTAA
This sequence comes from Planococcus sp. TJ-301, assembly GCF_058268475.1. Classification (NCBI taxonomy): domain Bacteria; kingdom Bacillati; phylum Bacillota; class Bacilli; order Caryophanales; family Caryophanaceae; genus Planococcus; species Planococcus sp. TJ-301. The sequence goes on from NZ_JBZDOH010000001.1 coordinate 479,585, forward strand.
CCGCGTTTGTCAGAACCATTTGGTGACACTGGTTTTATACCGTTCAAAATCTTCTCCTATGACAGTTGCCTCTACATTTGAAAATCCAGTTACGGTTAAAGTTTTAAAGTTTAGAAGCATAGATGATTTTATTTTTGGAATAGCCCAGGGAGACATTCTGAGAATGAGATTACGAATCTGCGTACCGGTCAGTTATAAAAATGATCGGTTTGCACCCTCTTTTTTGCTTGAGACGGCTGAAGGAGAATTAGAGGTAACATTTAGGAATTCGTGAGGAGGATTTATTTGAGTACAGTAGATAGAGCATTGCAATCTATAGGAAAAGCAAACTTTGTAGAGTATTTCGAGGATTATAAAGAATTGGCATTAAGCAATAAAAAGATAACTGGTGACGATAAAATGCTTTTAGCTAAGAAACTACTTGAAAATAACCCGAAAGCTACTAAGTTGTCCGGGCAAATGATTCGAATTTCTTCAGCTATTAGTATTTTTAAAAACGGTTGGGAATTAGATGCGTTGAGAGAAGTTGTGTCATCGAAGCATCCTTCAATAAATGCAGAGATAAAAGCAAAGGCTGCTGCGATAGTGAAGGCATATAGGATCTAGTAAGTTGGCAAAGGGGTGTACCTTATGGAAGATTACGAGCAAGTCTATTCCTGGGTCTGCATACAGCCATTTAATAGAACCACGTGTGCCGCGTTTCATAACCACATCGGACAAAAAAATAGACCCACTTAAATAATAGAAAAACATACCGACAACAGGTCAGAAAAGGCGTAGAATCAGATATATACATATTTTGTAAGACGAAGAGGGTTTAGAGATGAAACAAATTTTACTATACGCTGCAACGTTGATTTGCGGCGGTTTGCTGATTTATGTTGGTGAACGCTCATTTGGAGCGGAATGGCTTTTCGGTTTATTGACGATTGCCTTGTTCAGTTTATTTTTACAGAACTGGAAGCGCTGGGGCACTAGCGGCGGCGGGCTCGTCATCGTCACTGCGTTCCTATTGCTCACACTCGATTCAATCTTTTTTGTGCAGTATTGGGCGGTGTTTGTCTGCAGCTTGATGATGGCTGTTTTGTTAATGCCGCATTATCGCAAACACCAGGATGGCGTTTTGGCATCAGTGGTTTTCGTGGGGCTCAATATGCTGATTGCACTTGAGTTTATACCAAGTGAAGTCACGTTATGGCTAATCGTATTAGCGACAGGAGCTGCGTCTTTAATCGGCTTCCGATATAAATTTCCGCTTGTTAAAGCCTGTTGTGCGGTGCTGTTTTCGATGTCTGCGTTTCTCCTGCTGTTTTTTCAGCTTTTCGATGATTCTCCTCTACTAACGGTTCTGGCATTTGTAACCGTCGCAATTTTTATTGTCAGCATGTACCGTTTGAATGTGCGGGCAACTGCTTGAGGTACCGGCTATAACTCGAGAAATGCCAGAACGTCCAATAACCGCCACCATAAACAATTTGCAGAAATCAAAGCCCAAATGGAAGAAAAACTGAACGATCATTTTCTTCTTGTAGAAGCAACGAAATAACTACACAAAATACTACTAGTTAAAATGAAAAGGGCCTAGCAGGGTCCTTTTTTTGTTTGTCTAATAAATTCCTTGTCACTTTAGAGTTATAGCCACTGCGATTTCTTGGCATCTGATGTTCGCAAAGTGTCTTCAAGGTGAAAAGTTTAGAATCGATTTTTTTAGCGGATTCCTTGGAAATCTTTAATTAGTTAAATTTGTTTGGCTAAAATACAAAGAGAAGACAAATGGAAATTTAAGAGAGTTATAACAAAATATTTCCGTTAATTTACATTTTATTAACGCTCTATTAATACCTACAATATATTCATTGCTTACACTTGAGTTATCAAATACATAAGGAGTGGTTATTTTGAAACGAATGATGACAATTTTAGCTGCAAGCCTTGCGCTGACATCCTTTACTGGATCTGCACTTGCTACTGAAAACGGAGAAGCAGCGAAGACGATATCAAAACAGGAACAGCAAGAAATGGTGAACGTCGCACATCGCGGGGCTTCTGGACATGCACCTGAAAATACGATGGAAGCCTTTCAAAAAGGGTTTGAAATGAAAGCAGACTATATTGAAATTGATGTGCAGATGACAAAAGATGGGGAGCTTGTCGTTATTCATGATACTACTGTAGATCGTACAACAAACGGAACCGGCAAAGTGGGCGATTTAACGTTATTGGAAATTAGGCAGTTAGATGCCGGCAGCTGGTTTAGTGAAGCTTATGCGGGTGAGAAGGTTCCTACTTTTGAGGAAGTATTAGATGAGTTTCGTGGGAAAGTTGGTATATTAATCGAATTAAAGGCACCTGAACTATATCCGGGAGTGGAAGCGGAAATTGCTGATGCTCTGAACAAAAGAAATATGAGTACACCGAATAATAATAAAATCATCATACAATCCTTTAACCACGAGTCTATGAAAACATCTAAAGAGCTTTTACCGAATCTCGCTCATGGCGTTCTATTAGGAGGAAGTTGGGCAAATGTAACGGAAGAACAATTAGCCCAATTTGCTGCTTATGCGGATTATTTCAATCCAACGATGAACATTGTGACGAATGAGTTAGTTAGTGATGTTCATGAAGCGGGGATGGACATTTACCCATACACTTCAAGATCACAAGAACAAGCTTTACGTCTATTTGATTTAAATGTAGATGGAATCATCACAGATTATCCAGAGCATGTCTATTATCATCCTGTAAAAAATCAATAATTTAATAGTGGAAATGCCAGGTAGAGAATTTTAAAATTCTCTGCCTTTTTTATTTAGGGTACAGACATCTATATTGATTTGCTAGACTTACCAAAACACTCTGATTCATCACAATTGGCACAAGAAAGCACCCGAATAGTGAGGTGTTCCCGCATTTTCAGGACTTCTTCGAAAAGGGTGTTTTTTCTTTTCTCATTATATTGGATTCCTTCAAACATGAAATTTCGAAAGTGATGTTTTAAAAAACCGCGTCTTTGTATCAAACACAAAGAGGGAAGAACAACGCTTGTATCGAAAGTAACAATAAAGGTGTGGAGGGGCTATGAACAGGATTCTGTTACCGGGCATCATTGGTGGGTTTATCGGTTCCGAAGTCGGAAGTATTGGCGGTGCTTTCCTCGGCTTAGTTGTGGGTGGGACTTTTTTAGGTGACCTCGATTTTTATGAATAACAGGACTTGAAGGTTATGAGTAATCCAAAAGTTCGTAACCGCTGTGCTGGGGCGATTATAACAAGCGCATAAACAGTAACAAGAATCGTTAAAAAAGGAAAAGGGTGATCAATCGTGTATTATACCAACATGACCTTGGACGAATTAGAAGAGCAGGACAGACAGCTACATCTGCAAAGCAATGAGCTGAAAGAGTCCTTAATGTATCGGCAGAAAATCGAGCTGTACACAGCGATGCACCATAAAGTGAAACAGTTGGTTCGAAAAAATCCGGAGGAACAGAGCTATCTGGAAACCATAACAGAACGGCTCGTTTTCAACTTGGTGCATTACGGCACCTATCTTAAAATGGCGGACCAAAAGGTTGACCAGGTGGCCATACCGAATTTGGAAAAAGCATTGCGGTACGATCCGAGCAATCCAATTGCCGCTTATAGATTGGGGTTTCTATCATACAGAAGAGCCGATTTTATGAATTCCGCAAAGTATTTTAAGATGGCCATTTCTTCCGAACGTTCCAATACGCATACAAAAATGCTTTTGACGGATCGACAAAAGCTGAACGCGCAATTGTATCTGACAAACAGCGCGTTGCACATGGCGAAAGAGTCACAAGAGAATCTTTCGAAGTTTCCCGCAGACCAAGTTGAGCAATTGCCAGGCTATGAATTTTCCAGCCTGTTTGGGAGTATAGCTGAAAACGATGCTTATTTAAGCAATCATGCTTTTTATGCGGAAACGGCATTGGGCCGGACGACTTGTTCGAAACAGTATTGCAATGAAATGGCGATGGATAATCCACGGAATACGATTGTGCTGTACTTTGGAGATGTCGAAACAAGCCTCAATTTTAATGACAAAGCGGTCACCTTAACTAAGAGATTGAGTGACTTACTACAACATTTATTGACGGATAGTTCGGTCGGCGCCCCTGCTACTACCAATGATGTAAAAGAATGCTTCGGTGATCTGCATTTCGATGAAGAAGTGCAATGGGCATCTTACAGGCAAACTGTCCGTAGAATTCGAGAAGCTTTAAAAGCTTGCGGTATACCGAATGTCATTGAAACATCTACAGGAAAACAAGCCTATTATTTTAACGGTCTGATTCCTTATGTGATTTTCTACCGAGTCGATGATGAAACTGAATAACCCTTTCCCCTCTGGAGCTGTGACAATCGTGTCACAGCTTCAACTCTATAATTAAGGTAATAACAGAAAGGGAGAGGATATTATGAAAAACTGGAATCGCCTATTTATTCGACAAGGCTATTTATTGGAGGAGATCAACGAAGAGGAATTTGATTGCCGACTGGAAAGTAAGGAGAACATCAATTTCCTCATGGAAACCTTGGAGGAACTTTTTGTGGATTATGCTTTTGCAGATGGAGTGCTGAAAATCTATGGAACGGCTGCTTCGGAATCGGATTGGCTGAAAGCAGTTGACTTTAAATTCAGAGGTTGTACAGAAATGCTTCAATCCGTTGTTCCGGCGCTTAAAGACTTGGATACGTATATGGCTGGCTTAATCCGCCAGCTGAACCGCCTAAGCTTGTCAACGGTTTATTGCTGTGACGGCCATGACAGAAGCAGTGCGCGTATCGGGTTTGAGGAAGACGTCGATATGGAAAAAGTGAAAAAGGTCATGAAGGTCTTGCGCGTGAAAATTCGGCAGATGCACAACGAAACAATCACGCTCGGCATAGAGCGTCCTCGACTGCTCGATATGGCTGAAGAATTAAGCCGCCTCACGCCTGAAATTCTTAATGAAAGTATCGAAGAAATCAATAAGCAGTTGTTTTTCAAGGAACTTGAGACGTGTTTGCTGTTTGACGGCGAGAGCGGCCATGAAGATTCTATCCGCGATCATGTGCTGGAGCAGCTCAATGGGCTTGTTGACCACGCTGCTGTCGACAGCAAAGGCAACATTCTCGCACAAAAAGTTTACGGGCAAGGCAGAGGACCGGTCATTTTGTTAAACGCCCATCTAGATACCGTCTATGGCTTTGATGAAGGCCGGCAGATTGTGAAAAACGACAACATCTGGACGAGCAGCAGAGGCATTCTTGGTGCGGATGACCGCGCCGGCGTGGCGGTGTTGCTGGAACTGGCTAAACAGCTCCCCACATCCGGATTTAGCGGCACAGTGAAATTCATCTTCACCGTCGAAGAGGAAACTGGGTTGATCGGTGCCAGAAATGTCGCGGAATATTTCCTGTGGGATGTAAACGCAGCGTTTGTCGTTGATCGTCGGGGAATTAATGATATCGTCACTTCGTGCGGTAGCTATCTGGCTTTCTGTGATGGGGCGTTCGGCGAATTCGTGGAGGGTGTGGCAAAACGCTCAGGCCTGGAAGGCTGGATGTGCACAGCAGGCGGCAGCAGCGATACGCGGATCTGGGCATCACACGGTATCCAAAGTGTCAATTTGTCGGTGGGGTATATGCACGAGCACACGTCAGATGAAGAGTTGGATATCGAAGCGTGTTATGGGACTTTCCATTTGCTGAGTAGAATCTTCCAGGAATCCAATGAATTGAATAAAGTGGTACGTGAGATAAATCGGTCAAATAGAACTGTGATATAGTAAGTATTAAAATACTGAATTAAAAGTATTAAATTATATCAATAGTTGGTGTATCTTTTAAACAAGAGATGCAATAATTTTTTGAAATCGATAACTTAGTATTTTAATACTACAGTTGAAATGAGGGGCTCCGATGGCTGACGATAAATTATTAAGGAATTTAGTAGAACAGATGAAAGGCTCCTTGAGTCCAGAAGAAGTGATCGAATTGCTGGCGATTTGCTGCTTGCTGAGTTATTTAAGCGAGCAGGACGATGCGGCAACTGGAGTGTATCTAGTTGACGTCTTAAAAGAAACCGGCAAGACAAAATCCCATTTAAAAAGCGCGTTGAAAAAGATCGACAAAGAAATACCGGCTTTACGTGGAGTTTCTTTGGTGCTGGATGTTTTGGACCTGATCGAAGCTGCCGAGCTGACAAGGTTCGTTTACGCCTTTTACGACATTGACAAAGAAATCACGGATTACGGCGAATGGCTCGATGAAGCGCAGCGAAAATTAAGTCAGTACCGTGGGCGCAGCGGATCAGAACAGCATACTTCTCCTGAGACCATTAATAAGATTGCGTTGTCGATACTGAATCCGGAAACCGGCAGTTTATACGACGGAGTTGCAGGGCTTGGCAGCGGCTTGATCAGAGCGAAAAAGCAAGCGGGTTCATTGAAGATTTATGGGCAGGAGATCTCTCCGAAAGCGCTCGCTTTATCAAAGATTCGCTTTTTTATCAATGGAATCGAGGATGCGGACCTCAGGCTTGGCAATGTGTTAACGTCACCCACCTTTACGGAAGGCAAGCACGTGCAGCAATTCGACTTTGTTTACATGGATGCCCCGTTCGGCACCGCGCTGCAACACAACGAAATCATCACGAATGATCCCTTCCAGCGTTTTGTCTACGGTGTGCCGTCTAAGCGCAGTGCGGATATGGCGTTTATCTCCCATGCGTTGGCTTCGCTCGATGAAGGGGGCAAAGGCGTTTTCACAACCATCGACGGGACCTTGTACAGAGGCGGTGCGGATGCGGTGATTCGGAAGAACATCATTGCTTCCGATGTCATCGAAGCTGTGGTGTCGCTTCCTGCAAGGCTCTACGAAAAGACGGTGCTGCCGGTTAATATCCTGTTTTTCAATAAAGAAAAAAGCGCAGATCGAAAAGGCAAGATTTTATTCGTTAATGCCGCGGATGGATTCACCGATGAGCTTCGCCAGAGAAAGGAGCTGTCGGAGGAATCGATTGAAGAGATTGCGGAGACGGTACGGCTAGGCACGGAAACCGAAGATTTCAGCAAATGGGTGTCGATTAATGACATAAAGGACGGAAATTTATTGCCGAGCCGCTATATGATGGCGAGTGAGATTTATGTCGCGGGACACGGCCATGTGAAAGTCTACCAGGACAAATTAAATTTCAAGAAGACCGTGCCGCTTCATGAAAAAGCATCATTCTTCAGTGGCTTTAATGTCGTATCCAAGAACAAGGAAAGCGAACAAGGGCAGTTCCAGATTGTCAAAATATCAGACGTGCAGGACGGCAAACTGGTTATGGATCACATCTCCCGATACGGCATCGACAATAACGCGAAAGTGGAGAAATATCGCCTGTTTAAAGGGGACGTTATTTTGTCGATACGGGGCCATGCGCTAAAAACGGCTCTTATTTTGGAAGAAGAAGAGGATTTGCTGTTGTCACAAAACTTCATCGGCATCCGCTGTGGCAGCGAGCTGTATCCTGAATTTTTGAAGACGTATTTGGAAAGCCCGGTTGCGCAGTTTGTATTGGCCAGCAAATTGTCCGGCACCACGGTGCCGACATTGAGCAGAAAAGATGTCGAGGCGTTGGAAATACCAGATTTGCCGTTTGAAGAACAACAAACGGTCATGGAAGCGTATAAAACGAAGACCGATAAAATCGAGCGCAAGCTGGAAGAGTTGCAAAAGGAATTAAAAAAGGCGAAAAGGAAAGTTTATAAGCAAATGGGGATTGGCAAAGCATATGAAATTAGCGATTAAAATGTTGGGATTCGTGCTGAGGAATTACGAAAAATATTGAAGAAAATTCCTTTTAAAAAATTTAAATGTGGTATTCTGAATTAACAAATTTTTTAAATACAATCAAATAGCAGCTTAAAGGAGACCGGGAAAATGGCGAATAAATACCAAGAACAAGTAGATCTTGCTCCACAAGAGGTGACGGATATACGGTTATTGCCCATGTCAAAAAATGATCTTGCATTCACTGGAAAAAGCATTGAGGAAGTCCAGGATTGGTTCAAGTTTTATTTGCCGGGCAATAAATATCAGTTTAAGAAAAAAATGACCGCACCAAAAGGGACATTGGTTTTATTTCAGTTCCAAGGCCGTTTGATTGCTTCTGCGCAGCTTAAAAAAACAGTAAGTTATGATGAAGTGAATGAATTCGGGTACAATGGTTATTATAAATTTTCGAAATCGTCTATTTTCACTTTTGATCCGCTGGATTTAAAAGATGTTCAGAAAATATGGGACGGAATGAAAAGCTTCAACCAATCGCACCAGATTTTAGACGCTGTCCAATATCCTGCGCTGAAGCAGTTATTAGCAAAGCGGCAAGTCAGATTTGTGAAGTTTAAGAATGATGAAGATTATCAAAAAGCCATCGAAGAAATAACAATCACGAAGGCAGATGTTACAGATAGACCGAAAGAGTTGATTGAAAAAGGAAGCAATGCATTCAAAAAAATGCAATGGGCAAGAGCTCCATTGACTGCGAAACGAGCCATTGTACAGGCTGAATATCAATGCGAATGGGATACTGCGCATGAGTTTTTTGTTTCATCCGTAACAGGTGAAAATTATGTAGAAGCGCATCATCTTATTCCTTTGGAGTTCCAGTCCCAATTCGAGAAAAGTTTAGATGTAGAAGCGAATATTGTCTCGCTTTGCGCAATGTGCCATAAAAAGATTCACCACGCCCTGGGAAGCGAGAAGTTTCCGATGGTTGAGATGCTTTATGAGAAGAGAAATGAGCGTTTGAAGAAGTGTGGGATTGAAATTGGGATGGAAGAATTAATAAAGGGCTATTAGTATTGTCAGGACTAGCTGTTTCGGAAATTAGGATAAGAAGGAAAAAAATGAAGAAATTAGTTTCGGCTATATTTGTTTCACTGATCTTCATTGTAAGTGGCTGCAATAATGCAGAATTAACTGTCTCGGAAGATCAGGCGAAGTCCAGTGTTATCGAACTCCGCTCCGGACACATTGGCAAAGTCGAAATTCTTTCAATAGAACTTAAACGCAATAACTATATCGTTGAGTGGGAAAATAAAGAAAATTGCGAGCGTGGTGTTGATTCTGTCGATGGGGAAAATGGAGAAATTGACATGATTACAGCTGCGATTTGTTGATGAAAGGGACCTTGAATGAGGTCCTTTTTTTCGTATTTTCTTAACAATAAACTTGATGCAAATCGCAGCAGCTCCTAAATCGCTTCTACTCAGCTAATTTTTTTCAATCACGTGTATAGCCAATTCCAGAGCTCGAATCCTTCTTGCTAAAAGCGTTCTTTGCGGACTGCCTGCCTTTGATTTACGGTATGCATTCTCTAGTGATGGAATTAAGCCGTCAAAAACAATGTGGGCTTCTGCCATTTCTCCAGTATTGTATGAATGTGGTTTTTGGTGCCAAGCGTTTTCGAGTACAGCCAAGCCGACATAATGGGCTTGAAGACGCTTCTGTAATAGCGTCGTATTAATGCCTTTCTCAGTCATCTGAGACAAGGCTTTTTCGAATTTGTTAATAGTTGATTGGAATGATTTTATTGATTCCTTTTTTACAGTCATTGACATGGATTCCATGGTCATGCTACCTCATTTCATTATAGGTATTCAATGTATCGGTGTTACATTAACAGTAAATTTAAATGCCAACAGCACTCATGATGTGTTTCTTTAGACTGCGGAAAATCATTAACATTCCAGTTCATACCCAACCACCATCTTTTTCTCATCTATTGCTAATTGTATGTTCTGCTTCTGACCAATTCAACTTTCATTGCATTTGGGACACTAATCCTATTTTATTGAAGGGCAGTAAAAACAAAAAAGGATGGCTCGAATTCATTTCTGAATTGGTGAGCCATCTTTTTTGAGTTCCTTTATTATTCAAATTCGATTTTCGTCGTGATTACTCGGCCAGTCGGGTGCGGATCAAATCCGATGATGTTTTGTTTGCCGGCAAGAGTTGGCGACGTGTGGACGAGCGGAATGACAGGCGGGTCTTCGTGCATGATCACTTGCGCTTGTTCATATATTTTATTGCGCTCTTCTTGATCTGTCGTCGTTCTCGCTTGGTCCAGAAGCTTGTTCAGTTCCGGATTATTATACTGCGTTGAGTTGGTTGAACCGATATTGTCACCGTGCCAAAGCGTGTAAAGGAAGTTATCGGCATCGCCGTTCATGCCCGTCCAGCCGAGCAGGAATGCGTCAGCTTCGCCGTTCAGCGCTTTTTCGATATAAGTTGCCCATTCAAATGTTACGATTTCGGCTTTGACACCGATCTCCGCAAAGTTTGACTGCAGGTATTCAGCGACTTTTGCGCCATCAGGCATATAGGGGCGTGATACCGGCATTGCGTAAAGTTCCATTTCGAAGCCGTCTGGCAATCCGGCTTCAGCGAGAAGCTCTTTGGCTTTTTCCGGGTCGTATGGATACGGTTCAATTGCATCGTTATAACCTTCGACAGCCGGGGGAATCGGGTTTTTGGCGGCAATTGCCCCTTCACCGAAGAACGCCTTGATCATCGCGTCTTTGTTGACTGCGTGGCTGAGCGCCTGGCGGACGAGAGGGTCATCAAAAGGTTCGTGTGTCAACGTCATCCCCAGGTATCCGAGGTTAAGGGGCGGCCTCGAGAATAGGACCAATTCCGGATTTTCTTCAATCTGTGCATGATTCTCTGAATCCAAACCGGCAATCAAATCCACTTCGCCGCTTAACAGTGCATTGAGGCGTGCAGAATTGTCCGGGATGGTCCGGAAAATAACTTGTTCGAGTTTCGGGTAGCCATCCAACCAGTATTCGTTGTTTTTCTCAAGGACGATGCGGTCATTGCGTATCCATTCCTTGAAGATGAACGGCCCGGTACCGACCGGATTGCTTTTGTATTCTTCACCGGACTTTTCAATCGCTTCCGGACTCGAGATAGCGAGGGGAGTATGCGCTAAGTCTTTCAAAAGCGTTGGCTGCGGACCGTTCAGCTTGATTTCAACGGTTGACTCATCCACTGCACTGACAGAAGCGATGTTATGCGTGCCGTCCGCTTTGTAGCCGCCGAATACACTGCCGTACATGGGGAAGTTATCTGCGTTGCCGTTCATCCATCGTTCGAAATTGAAGACGACAGCGTCCGCATTAAAATCGGTCCCGTCATGGAACTTCACGCCTTCACGCAATGTAAACGTATACGTGAGGCCGTCTTCCGATTCGTTCCATTCAGTCGCAAGCATCGGCTCTACCGTTGTTTCGCCTTCTGCAAACGTGGTCAGCGTTTCCAAAATGCTTTGCGCGACGTTTTCAGATTCGCCATCGGTCACTTCTGACGGATCCAAAGACACCGAGTCTCCGCCGCGGGCAAAAATGAGCGTGTCTTGAGCAGCAGTAGATTCGGAGCCGTCGGATTCTTCATTGGAGCAAGCCATTAGGAGAAAAGGGGATATGCAAAATAAGATAAACACGAATGTGATGGATTTTTTGTACATTCAATCACTCCTTGGTTTGGGATTGGTGGATGCCGTATGTACAAATACGGTGGAAATAAATTCACTGACGTAATTAAGCTGATTTTTTATTCAGTTGGAACCTTTAGTCAAACGACAATAGTAAAACAAGCCGGTTCCTTCAGATAAACACCTGAGGGACCCGGCTTGTTTTAATTGGTCCCAGCGCAAAATGCGTTGGTTCATTTCATCAAATAATGCCCTGCATGCGCAAAACCACTTCTGCAATCAAAGCGGATCCTAAGAAAGTGCCGAGCAGTACGAACATGCCGATGACGATTGTCCGCCAGCCCAATTGCACAAAATCGAACCACGAACGCCCAATCGACACACCGGCATATGCCAAAATCGGAGTAGCGATAGCAAGAAGGCTGACTTCAGCCGTCCAAGCGACAATCTGTTCAGAACCGGGCATGTTGGGAAGTGTCAAAATTAACCCGAGAATTCCGATATAGGCGATGCTTGGCATTTGAAAAGGCAAGAGCCGGTGAATAACCAAGCCGGCTAAACTGATGCCAATTAAAACAGCTAATCCTGGCAACGCGTCAAGCGGCATGATGTCGTAGCCGATCCAGTTGCCTATCAGCATGATGGCGCCGATAATGATAAATACGATGACCCACTCTTTAAGGTTTTTTAACATCTTCGTCACCTCCTGCAGCTTTCAAATCTCTTTTTTTGGATAAAATCTCATACATTTTCACAGTTAACGGCAAGCCGACGAAAATGCTCATATACAAGCCTGAAACGGAAGAGATGAGGTTGCTGACGCCGGAAAAGGCGGTCAACTCTGCACTCATGTCAGGATATGCAGCGATTAGTGGACCAAGGGATGCCGCGGCCATACTGCCGCTCCCTACGCCTGTTGCCATCGCAAAGGAAAGGGGATGGATGGGCGTAACCGTAGCCAGAAAACCTGAAATCAGCCCGATGAAAATCGATCCGAAAACTGTACCAAAAATGTACATCGCCATGACGCCGCGGCCTTCAGGAGAAGATAAGCCGTATTTGTCGGTGATCAACGCCAGATTCGCTTCCCGGCCGATAGAATGCGTCATGCCGATGCTTTCCCGTTTCAACCCCAAGAAGACGGCTAAAGGAAGGGCTAAAAAGATTGTTCCGAGATTCCCGAATTCCTGAAGCAAAAGGGCAGGGCCCGCTTCAATAATTTGCGGGATGGCAGGACCGGCCTGAACGCCGAATTTTGCAATTAGCACGGCAACCGATAAAAATACCAGCGGTTCCGCGTTGATTGATTGTTTGTCGTTGACAAGCGGCGTGAAGTACAGTGCCAGTCCGATGATAACTGCATAGAGCATTGGCAGTAATAAAATTGCGCCAGGCCCAAGTGGTATCGAATGTGTGCCTATCGATTCTGCAACAATGACAATGGCGAGCACAACCAAGTGCAAGCGCCAGTCTTTCCATAATTTCAACGATTCCTGAGCCAATTTTCATCTCTCCCTTAAGTTGCTAATTGCGTGTTTATTGTGCTGCTTGCTCCACCTTAGCGGCTTCATTTTCCTGGTAATTTAATGTAGCTGATCCCAGCACCTTTGCAGCAATCAGCAAAGCGCGTTCATCGATATCGAATTTCGGGTGATGGTGGGGGAACGTTTCCTGCGCATCCGGATTTTTGGCTCCTGTGAAGAAAAACGTTCCTTTTACGTTTTGCAGGTAATAGGAGAAATCCTCTCCTCCCATAACTGGCGGCGTTTCGTTGACAACTTCAACACCCGGCACTTCCTGGGCGAGCGCTGCGACAAATTCCGTTTCCTCTGTGTGGTTTACAGTGGTCGGATAACCGCGCGCATAAGTATATTCGTAATCCGCACCAGCTGCGTAGCAGGTGCCTTTTACAATCCGTTCAATTTCTTTTTCAATGAAAGTGCGGATGTCCTCCTTGAACGTACGGACAGTTCCAGTCATGGACGCGCTATCGGCAATAACGTTATAGGGATTTTTCGCTTCGAAATTGCAAACAGAGACGACCGCTGATTCCAGCGGATCGACCCGCCGGCTGACAATTTGCTGCAGATTGCCGATCAATTGTCCGCCGATGACAATGCTGTCTTTTGTCTCGTGGGGATATGCACCGTGTCCACCTTTTCCGATGATTTTAATGTCGAATCGGTCAGGAGCTGCTTGCAAAGGGCCCGAGCGATAGCCGATTTCGCCGAGCGGCATCTGGGCTTGCAAATGAGTCCCGAATATCACATCAACACCATCTAAACAACCATCCTCGATCATTGCGATCGCGCCGCCCGGCGGCAATTCTTCCGCATGCTGATGCAGGAATAATACCGTTCCTTCGATATCCGATTTCATGCCGTTCAGCGCTTTGGCTAACCCCAATAATGTCGCCGTATGGCCATCGTGTCCGCAGGCATGCATGACGCCATCATTAACCGATTTAAAGGGAACATCGGCTTGTTCTTGAATCGGCAACGCATCAAAATCAGCACGCAACGCTACAGTAGGGCCGGGTTTGTCTCCTTTTAAATAAGCCAATACACCATGTCCGCCGACATTCGTCCGGACTTCGTGCCCTAATTTTTCATGAAAGTCCGCAATATACCTTGCAGTTTTTTCTTCTTGAAAAGACAGTTCCGGGTTTTGGTGAAGGTGGCGTCTGATTTCAACAATTTCTTCGTAAAGTTCATCTAAGCGGCTGAATAATGGGTTCAAATTGATACACTCCTTTAATCCTTAGGATTAGTTTGATTTTTCTCACATTAGCATACCTATGCAGGTCTGTACATGTAATATTCATTTTTGAGTCCTTTGACTTATTACGGATGCCGAAACTCTTTAACCAAAACCGGAAAATGGTCAAAATGGATGGTGGGCCATCTATATGGCAATAAGCTAGGTCCAAGAAACTTAAAATTTTCGGATTAAGGTTTGTGGAATACCGAGAGAATAGAGTTGTGAAGTTTGGGATGGAAACAGCAGAGAATTACGACCTGCTTTATCCATGTGAAATAGAGTAAAATTGAATTTATTAGCAGGTAAAAAAGAAGTTGGGGTGTTTTGGTGGATAAATCGCTGGTTTGTAAAACCGCCTTTTCCAATAAATTTTGGAAAATCAAAGTGCAAGGCAATATGTTTATCGTTTCCTATGGGAGAATCGGAACAATGGGGTCGGTAAACACCAGAGAATTCGCTTCTGAAGACCTTTGTTGGAAAGAAGCGAACAAACTGATCGAGTCGAAGTTTAAAAAAGGCTACCGGGAAATCGATGGAGAAGAAGAAGGCGTTAAAACTACCGGCATGTCAGAAGAAGAGTTTTGGGAGCTCCTGGCTTTGGCACATAGAAAAGGGGAGGACTGTGAAGAGCAGTTGGAATGGCTTGTTGCCAAGCTTTCCAAAAAACCAGTGAACGACATTATTCGCTTTGATTTTCATTGCAACCAGAATTACTATCGCTCGTATACCTCCGACTTGTGGGCAGCGGCGTATATCATCATGGGCGGCTGTTCGGATGATGCTTTTGATTATTTCCGGGCCTGGCTTTTGTTTCTAGGAAAAGAGCCGTATGAAGCAGCGATCCGCAATCCGGAAAGCGTCATTGCACATTTGAAAGAGTGGGGCAGCGACATTTTTGAATTTGAAGATTTCCTTTACACGGCCAGCCTGGCGTTTGAAGAAAAGACGGATCTGGACCAAGAGGAATATCTGGATTTGTATTGGAAGCTATCCGGCGATGATTATGAAGAACCAGAGATGGTATTTGACTGGGATGAAAACGACGAAGAAGGGCTTAAGGTTAAGTTTCCGCTGTTATGGGAAGTGTATGGAGAAAATCCATTGGGGTAGAAAAAAGGCAATGGAGGCCTGGTTGGAGATAAGCGTCATTTTGCAGGATGATCAAGAATTTTCTCTCAAAGGAACGCTTCTTTTTGCGGTCTGTTAAAAGGATTATCTAAGATAAGGAGCGAAGAACTAGAGGGAGTGTAAAGGAGCTGTAAAAATTAAAAACTTGGAGGAGATCAGACTGAAAAACCAAGACTACTTGCTTGAACACATGGACTGGGCAACGATTAAAGAAAAAATTGAATCTGGAGTGGATACAGTCATCATCTGTACAGCATCCGTTGAACAGCATGGCTACCATTTGCCGGAATTGACGGACACCCTCATTGGGCAAGCAGTGGCAATCCTTGCTGCTGAAAAACTAGGGGCTGCAGTTGTAGCACCGGTAATTCGCCCGGGCCTGTCCGATCATCACATGCCTATGGCCGGAAGTTTAACGCTTCGTCCGGAAGTCTACCGTGGGATCCTTGAAGATTATGTAACGAGTTATAAAAAACACGGCTTTAAAAAGGTAATTATTTTCTCTTCTCATGGAGGGAATTTCAGTGAAAACGAGAAGATTGTTAAGAACTTGCTAGAACTCTATCCGGATATTCGTTTTAGCAGCGCTTTAACATTACGGCAATTATTGGATCTCATGGCGCAGTTTGAGAAGAAATATGGACTGGTTGAAGGAAGCACGGGACACGGGGGCGCCATGGAAACATCTGTCATGCTCCACATTGCGCCTGAACTAGTGGACATGGCCAAAGCAACGCCCGGATATATCGGCCCCATGACAGATGATGCGTTAGAAAAGTTGTTCGAAAATGGGATAGTCGGACTTACTGAAATCGGAATATTAGGCGATCCACGACAAGCGAAGGCTGAATGGGGAGCCGACTTTCTAGAGCTTTTTTCTGATGAAATCGTTAAAGCGGTCCGTGCAGATTGGAATCGATTATCGTCAAAAGGTGCAAAATGAGCCCTTTATAATGAAAACGCAGTCTTCATAGAACTCAATTTAAAGACTGCGTTTATTTGGGCTAGAAAAATGAAAGGAGCCTAGATGGCAGTTCTCACTCTTGTACCGCAGTTATTAAAAACAAGCAGCTACAGAGATTCCTGTAGCTGCTTTTTTTTTTGCTTATATATTTAAAAATATTTTCAAATATTAAACAGTTTTACGCCGTTAACCTCTCTACACCAGTCTATGTGGTAAAATGGGGGAAATAACTCGATTAGGTGTGGAAATGATGAAAAAGAAAACGAAAGCTAAACGTGGCAGACGGCTCAAGCTTTGGGTGATGGTCATGCTCCTTCCTGCAACGGTCGTAATGGCTTCAATATTGATCATGGTTTTTTACACGATCATTCCGGATGCGATTAAGCACAATATAAAAGAGACGCCAGAAAACTTATTTGAAATCGAGTTGCCCGAAGAAAACATCCCGCTCTACCAGGAAGCTGCGGATGCTTATGGCGTGCCATGGACGCTTCTGGCTGCACATCACCGCATAGAAACGAAGTTTTCAACAATGGACCCGCTCCTGTCGCCGGTAGGTGCAGAAGGACATCTGCAATTCATGCCGTGCACATTCGTTGGGTGGACCTATCCGTCTTGTTCGGGTCTTGGCAAAGGAGAGATTCCAGAAGAAGCTAAAACCGATCCGGCAGTCATCGCGGAATATGGCGGCTATGGCGTCGATGGCAATAAAGACGGCGTTGCGGATCCTTACAATTTGACAGACGCATTGTATAGCGCTGCGAATTACCTGTCGAAAAACGGAGCGGCAAAAGGGGAGTTGGAACGCGCGATTTTCCAATACAACCATAGCGATGAATACGTAGATGATGTGCTGCATTATTACCATAAGTACGAAAAGGAATTTGCGGCTGAATAAATAGTCGCATAGAAAAAAGGAAACCCCGTCAGCCATATGGCTGACGGGGTTTCCTTTTAATAAATATTAACTTATGCTCTTCTGCGGCCTTTGCGCATTGAACCCAAGATCAAGCTCAGTACGAATACTAGAATCAAGGCGCCGATTAATGCAGGGACGATGTAAACTCCCCAGATTTCTGGACCCCATTGTCCTAATAACATGCCGCCTAGCCATGCTCCGATGATACCGGCGATGATGTTACCAATAATTCCGCCCGGAATGTCTTTGCCTAGAATCATACCTGCTAGCCAACCGATAATACCACCCATGATCAAGTAAAGAAGAAATCCCATTTGTTCCAGCTCCTTTTAGTTATGAATAATTGCTACACTCTAGATATAACCTGAATTGGGACATTTGAAACATACTTTCGAAAAAAATTATTTCAGCTCAGCTCCGAGCGTGTTTTTAAAATGGCGCAGCGCCCATGAATGGCCTTCCGGATCGAAGCTTGCAACCCCTTCTTCGTGGATGACAATGCTAAAGCCTTTATTATAAGCGTCGGCCGCAGTGTGAAGGACGCAAATGTCCGTGCAGACGCCGACAATGTGCAATTCTTGGATGCTGCGCTCTGACAGCATCAGCTCCAAATTCGTTCCGGCAAACGCGCTGTAGCGCGTTTTGTCCATCCAAATGATGCTGTCTTGGTGTTTTTCGTAGACATCGGCTAGCCGCCCGTACAGATTTCTGCCGGCCGTACCGCGGATGTTATGAGGAGGGAAGAGTTTGGTTTCAGGGTGCAATTCATCTTCCCGTTCATGCAGATCCACTGGGAATACCGTAAAATGACCTTCTGCAATAAACTCTTCGACCAATCCGCAAATCTTATCTTCGATTTCCTGTCCCGGTTTGCCGACCGTCAATGCGCCGTCGTCTGCGACAAAATCCACTGTATAATCCACAACCAATAATGCTTTTTTCATGTTCAACCTCCTCGTATAGTAGCTCTATAGCCATGATGTTAATCCTTAGTAACAACCATGCTGCTGCCTTGCATTACCATATCCGAATTTCTTATAGTGATTGCAAATTATTTTATTGATATTTGTCAGAAAAGTTTGTATAATCACAAAAAGGAGATGACAGCTATGCAATATGAAAACGTAGAAAAATTGAACCGCCAAGGCCTCTGGTTCGTTGTCATTCACACATTAATCCTGTTTAATTTTGTAATCGACTTTGAATTTTTCATGTAGACGTTAATTCGATTAGCCTGTCCCGTTAACGGGGCAGGCTATTTTTTATGCTGCTCAATCCCTTTTTAGCCGAGTCAGCGATTCTTTCAGCATACGGGAAGCGGAATCGATCGAAACGCCGAGAATCTCTTGGATTTCCTCCAGGTTTTTGTGCTCTACTGCATACAGGTAATGCACGTAAGCGAAGCGGATGTCGCCGGAACGGATCGGAGTGCCGACAAAATCGGTCAACGCTTCCGTATAATCCGAAAGCGAACCCATCTTGAACATCGAATAGCCTTCTTTCGTTTTCGATGACAGCAAATATGGTGTGTTCCGGAAAACAGCGCGCTCCATCGCATCCCGCAACACCGGGACTTCCTTGTCGGCAAATTTCAGCTGGCACGCGTAGCCGTCTTTCTTTTCGAACGTCAGCGCCAAAGTGTCGCCGTGATCGGCAAAATCATCGACTTCAATGGCGGCCATATCCCGTAGCCGCAAACCGCGCATATATAGAAGGAACAGGATTTTCGCATTCAGCGAGAGTTGATCGGATTCCACTACTGCATCTTTCTTTTTTAACAAATCCTCGTAATTGATGTGGATGTCAGCTGGCGTCAAATCAAGCTTTTGCGCCAATTTGAACTTTGGCATAAAATCAACCGGAATTTTCCCAATCTGCCACATATAATCAAACCATTGCCGGATATGGATCAGTTTGCGGTTCAATGTACTGTCCTTGATGCCGGTCTCGTGCTGCTCTTGCAGGAATTTCTGGATGTCAGAAGGCCGAATTTCATGCGGCTCCACCGTTTTTTTATAGGTTTTCCGGAGATAGGCGAACAGCGCACGAATCAACTGAACCTCATGAATTACTGTATTCGGGCTGATGCCATTTTTCAAGCGGTATTTCTCGTATCCATAAGGCATAAAGCAACACCTCTTCTCATATTTATTCCCTTAATTATACCATTGTTTCAAAAGAATAGAACGTGCTTTCCCTTGTAGAAGCGCTATGCGTCAGGGTTCTGGCCAATCCAAGTCACGGCAATTTAAAAATTTAAGGAATATAAGTTGAACTAAACAAGAAACCTTTTGAAAAACGCTCCGGACGCTTTTGGCAGAGCGTAGACGATTGTTTCTGTCCCTGCAACGCTTCGCAAGCTTCGGGACATGAAAAACCGTTGCATCGCCGGATAAGTTCATAAAAATAAGAGAGCAATTTTGTAGATACGAAGCAAAACTGCTGAGAAAACCGTACTGCTCCTGCAGCGCTGTGCGCTTCGTCGCAAAGAATTACCCTCGCAAGCTTCGGATAATTCTTGCCTGCGGGGCAGCGAAGCGACGAGACAGCCGAGACCCCGGAAGCACGCGAAAGCGGGCTGAGGAGGCTTGGCGCCCGCCCGCGGCAAGCCCAGCGGTTTTGCGGAGTATCTAAATATGAAAATCATTTATTCAAATAGATACGGTACTTAAGAAAAATGCAGGAAAGCTTTTTATTATATAGAATAATAGGGTATGCCAATAGTGAGGAGTATTTGAGCAGATGGAAGGAGTGGACCCATGTACCAAAAAGACAACGAAAAGATTAGAAGAAAAGTGTTGGATGCTGTCGACGGCCTGTCCGACGAACAGCTCAACAAGAAACCGGCAGAAGGCGAATGGTCGCCGATGGAAATTCTCGAACACTTGAACTTGATGGAAGCGTATATCGCCAAAAACATATCCCGGGAACTGGCTTCCGAGCGCAGCGAGAAGGTTATCAAAAAGCCGATCCAGTTAACTGTCAGCCGCATGGTGAAAGTGGATGCGCCGGCGCCTCTTGCGCCGAGTGGTCAATTCATCCCGCTTGAAGACATGAGGTCGCGCCTCGCGACGTCACGTTTGCTGCTAGACAGCATTTACGACGGCACGACAGAAGACGTGCTTGAAAGCAAGTCAATGAAGCACCCGGTGTTCGGCAAGGTGCCGCTTGTGCAATGGTTCCCGTTTATCGGCCTGCATGAAAAACGGCATTTGAAGCAATTGGAAAAAGCCATCGAAAAAATCAAATGATATCCAAAAGAGTGATTCAAAAAACTTATCACATTCCATAATTTTAATGTAATTTACTTATGCTTTTGTTTTCGTTATGATAGAAGAGGAGAAAAGACTCTATTATAAGCCTTTTCAGAAGATTTAAAGGAGGAACATGATCATGGCAAAAAGCAGTTTGCACAACAGCCGCACTTCTTTTGAGCTCAATGGCAAAACGTATAACTTTTACCGTTTGGCTGCATTAGAAGAAGCAGGAATCGCGAAAGTATCACGGCTTCCTTATTCAATTAAAGTACTTTTGGAATCCGTGCTGCGCCAGCATGACGGATACGTCATCAAAGACGAGCACGTAGAAGAGTTGGCAAAATGGGGCAAAGATGCGAACAAAGAAGCAGAAGTTCCATTCAAGCCTTCACGCGTCATCTTGCAGGATTTCACAGGTGTTCCTGTAGTCGTTGATTTGGCTGCACTTCGTTCAGCAATGGCGAAACTTGGTGGAGATCCAGACAAGATTAACCCGGAAATTCCGGTTGACCTCGTCATCGACCACTCGGTGCAGGTAGACAACTACGGTACTGAAGATGCTTTGCGCATCAATATGGAGCTTGAGTTCGACCGCAATGCGGAGCGTTACCAATTCCTGAACTGGGCACAAAAAGCCTACGACAACTACCGTGCAGTTCCACCGGCAACGGGTATCGTTCACCAAGTTAACCTTGAGTATTTGGCAAACGTTGTCCATGCTGTACCGAACGCAGACGGCACTTTTGAAACATTCCCTGACACATTGGTCGGAACAGATTCACATACGACAATGATCAACGGAATCGGCGTACTTGGCTGGGGCGTTGGCGGAATTGAAGCTGAAGCGGGCATGCTCGGACAGCCTTCTTACTTCCCGATTCCTGAAGTTATCGGCGTGAAAATGACAGGCGAATTGCCGAACGGTGCAACAGCTACCGATTTGGCGCTTAAAGTGACTGAAGAATTGCGTAAAAAAGGCGTAGTCGGGAAATTCGTCGAGTTCTTCGGACCTGGCGTTACGAAATTGCCGCTTGCTGACCGTGCGACGATTGCCAATATGGCTCCTGAATACGGCGCAACTTGCGGATTCTTCCCGGTTGACGAAGAAGCTCTTAACTACATGCGTTTGACTGCACGTTCTGCTGAACAAATCGCGATCACAAAAGCATATTTGCAAGCGAACGACATGTTCTTCACCGTTGAGAACGAAGATCCAATCTACACAGACGTTGTGGAAATGGACCTTTCAACAATTGAACCGAACCTTGCTGGACCGAAACGCCCACAAGATTTGATTCCTTTGTCTCAAATGAAGACTGAGTTCAACAAAGCGGTAACGGCTCCTGAAGGACCGCACGGTTTTGCGCTTGATGCGAATGAAATCGCGAAATCAGCTACGGTCAACTTCAAAGACGGCCGCGTTGCTGAGATGAAGACAGGGTCGCTAGCAATTGCTGCTATCACATCTTGTACAAATACATCTAACCCGTATGTAATGCTTGGCGCTGGTTTGGTCGCTAAAAAAGCGGTTGAAAAAGGTTTGACGCCGCCTGCATACGTGAAAACTTCACTTGCGCCAGGTTCGAAAGTTGTAACAGGCTATTTGAACGATTCTGGATTGCTTGATTACATGAACCAAATCGGCTTTAACCTTGTGGGCTACGGCTGTACAACGTGTATCGGTAACTCTGGCCCATTATTGCCTGAAATTGAAGATGCGATTCTTGACAACGATTTGCTTGTTTCTTCTGTACTTTCCGGTAACCGTAACTTTGAAGGGCGTATCCATCCGCTTGTCAAAGCCAACTACTTGGCGTCTCCGATGCTAGTAGTCGCTTATGCACTTGCTGGAACAGTTGATATCGACTTCGCTGTTGATCCAATCGGCAAAGACAAAGAAGGCAACGATGTGTTCTTCAAAGACATCTGGCCAACAACTGAAGAAATTAAAACAGTCGTGGCTGATACCGTGACGCCTGAATTGTTCCGCAAAGAATATGAGCATGTATTCAGCGAGAACGAAGCATGGAACGCAATCAAGACTAACGACGATGCGTTATACGCATTCGACGAAGAGTCGACTTATATCCAGAACCCGCCATTCTTTGACGGCCTTTCGAAAGAACCGGCTCCAATCCAGCCATTGGCTGACTTGCGCGTAGTGGCTAAGTTTGCTGACTCGATCACGACTGACCACATTTCACCAGCTGGGGCGATCGGCAAAGATACGCCAGCAGGCAAATACTTGCGTGAAAAAGGCGTCGAGCCTCGCAACTTCAACTCTTACGGCTCACGCCGTGGGAACCATGAAGTTATGATGCGCGGAACGTTCGCGAACATCCGCATCCGCAACCAGGTTGCACCAGGCACAACAGGCGGCTACACAACGTACTGGCCGACTGGTGAAACAATGGCAATCTACGATGCAGCGATGAAATACCAGCAAGAAGGCACTGGTCTTGCAATCTTGACAGGAAAAGACTACGGCATGGGCTCGTCTCGCGACTGGGCTGCCAAAGGTACATTCCTATTGGGCATCAAAACTGTTATTGCTGAAAGCTACGAGCGGATTCACCGCTCGAACTTGGTAATGATGGGCGTCTTGCCGCTTCAATTCTTGAACGGCCAAAACGCTGAAGTCCTTGGCTTGACTGGACGCGAATCCATCTCTGTCAACTTGTCTGATACCGTTAAACCACGCGATATCCTGACAGTGACTGCAACTGCTGAAAACGGCGACGTGACTACTTTTGAAGTACTTGCTCGTTTCGACTCAGAAGTAGAAGTAGATTACTACCGCCACGGTGGTATCCTTCAGATGGTACTCCGCAACAAATTGCTAGAAGTGTAATAAATTCATAGAAAAGCGTCCTGGATCGAATCCAGGACGCTTTTTTTATGCAAAAAATTGGGTACGGAAAGTATTTTGCTGCGCAAAGGAAGTTAAACGCTGGTGAGAGGAAGTATTTATCGCTTGAGAGAATGTATTTCGCGATACAGGGGAAGTAAATCCTTAATTTTCCAAATAAAACATCTGATAATCTATAAAAGAGCGTTCTCTATCCATTCTAGCAAGCTCTTTTTTGCAGATCATGAGATATGGAAAGTATTTTGAGACGCAAGGGAAGTAAAGCGCGTAGGAAAGTAGTTATTTTGCGATACCGGAGAAGTAAATCCTTAATTTTCCAAAAAAACCTAAAGAAGTCTTCAAAGATTTCAATGAAAATGGCGTGCCAGGCAGGCTTTTCTTTTTCGATTCCACTGAGTCTCTTGTATACTTAAATGAGAGGTGAAGGAAGAATGTTTATTAGTGAAAAAGAGATAGAGATCCGCTATGCGGAAACCGATCAAATGGGCGTTGTCTACCACGCCAATTACATCATTTGGCTGGAGATCGGCCGCACGAAGCTTATTGAAGACCTGGGTTTTACCTATGCGGGGATGGAGAGCGAAGGCTATCTGTCGCCGGTGACCGATGTGTCGATCCAATACAAGGCGCCGATGCGCTACGGCCAGAAAGCCATTGTCCGTACATGGGTGGAAGAACATGGCCGCCTGCGCACGACGTATGGCTATGAGATTCTGCACGAAGACGGTACGCTTGCAGCAAAAGCGACATCAGAGCACGTTGTGGTGAAAAAAGAGACATTCCGGCCAGTATCGATCCAGAAGGCGTTTCCGGGATGGCATGAAAAATACCAGGAAGTTAAAAGGAAGGATTCAGATGGCGTTCGGAATTAAGCGCGAAGAGCTCGTACGCTGGAAGCTCGATGTGGAAGAAGGGAAAATCGCCTTTTTGACGCATTATTGGGTGGATGAACGGTTCGTGGGCTGTTCAACGGTGACGAAAGTCGGCTGCTGCGATTTGGAAAAGCTGGAGCAATGGGGACGCCAATACGGCTTGAAGCCGGAATGGATGGACCTGCGCAATAATTATCCGCATTTCGACTTGTTCGGCGAACATCAAGTCCGCATTTTGAAAGAAGAAAACATGCTGCACCAATTGCATAAATTCAAAAAAGACAACGCGTGAAGTTTCTCACGCGTTGTCTTTTTTATAATCGTAATTCAATTCTTTCAAGTCGTCGTTCACGCTCACTAGCAAATCATGACCATCAAAATACCAGAGGTCGGTTTCTTCGATATAGTAGGTGACGTCGTCTTGTTCAATACTGACGGCCGTTTCCCCAGGCTGGTCTTTCGTTACGCCGAGCGAGAATCCCGGCTGCAATTTGCTTGAGCCGCCGTAGCGGACGAAAAATCGGACTTTGTCTCCCGCTTCTACTTCCATTTCTTTCGAGAACCATTCGAATGCATCTTCACTGATGTTGATCTGCATGCGCTGCACGCCCTTTCAATGGCATTTCACCATTTGATTTTCGGCTCTGTGCCGGCCTTGATTCGTGCGATATTCGCCCGGTGGCGGTAGATGATAAAGCTCGCCAATATGAGGATGACAATCAAAAATGGATAATCTTCTGAATAAAATGTATAAATAACTGTATAAATAACTGCAACTACTGCTAAAATAATGGAAGATAGCGAAACCATTTTTGTGATTTTTAGGGCAATCAGCAATACAGCGACTGCGAGCAGGAACAATGGCCATTGATAGCCGAGCAGGATGCCGCCGGATGTTGCAACCGCTTTTCCGCCTTTGAATTTCGCAAAGACCGGAAACATATGGCCGATGACCGCGATGACGCCGAAGACGAGCGGGTGGATTGATGTGTCGATGTAAAACGGAATCATGGTTGCGGCAGTCCCTTTCAGGATGTCGAGGATCGTTACGGCGATTCCCGCTTTTGCGCCGAGTGTACGAAAGGTGTTGGTGGCCCCTAGATTCCCACTGCCTTTCGTGCGGATATCCGTCTTGTAAAACAGTTTCCCTACCCATAACGCGGAAGGGATCGAACCGAGCAAGTAAGCTAAAATAAGGGGAAGCAAAATGTCCATGGAAAACTCCTTTGGGCCATACGTATTTGTTTTTTAAGTTTAACATGAAGCGAGTTCATTGAACAATATCCGATCGTTTATTCAACAACGCAGCGGAAATCATGTATGATAGAATAAAAGGACAGGTGAAGTGAATGCACAATCCAAACCGTGAAAAAATCAAAAAAGTTCTTGATGATTCCAAAACCATTGCTGTCGTGGGGCTGAGCCCGAATCCTGACCGTACCTCTTATATGGTGTCGGAAGCGATGCAGCGGGCAGGCTATCGGATCATCCCGGTGAATCCGAGAGCGGACAACGTGCTCGGCGAGAAAAGCTACGCGTCATTGGCGGATATCCCGGAACCGGTCGATATCGTCAATGTCTTCCGCCGCAGTGAATTTCTGCCGGATCTGGCGCGGGATTTCAAAGCCATCGATGCTCCGGTATTCTGGACCCAATTGAATGTGGTGGACGAAGCGGTATTCGATGACTTGACCAATGCAGGCTATACGGTTATCATGGACCGCTGCATCAAAGTGGAACACGCCATCCTCAAATAAGAGCTTTTTTAGGATAAGAGGGCGCCTAGCTCTCTTTTTCTATGATTATTGACAGATTGGCCCGTTATCGATACGATTAAAGACAAAGAAATGCGAACAGATGTTTTGTTGGAGGGAAAAGAATGGCCAAAACAAAAAGTACGGCATACAACGAAGAAGCAATTCAAGTACTCGAAGGCCTAGATGCCGTTAGAAAACGCCCGGGTATGTATATCGGTTCGACAGACGCCAGAGGACTGCACCATTTGGTTTATGAAATCGTCGACAACTCGGTTGATGAAGCGCTTGCCGGATTCGGCGACAAGATCAGCGTTACGATCCACGAAGACAATAGCTTGAGCGTCCGCGACCACGGCCGCGGCATGCCAACGGGAATGCACCGAAGCGGCAAACCGACGCCTGAAGTCATTTTGACTGTACTCCACGCCGGCGGCAAGTTCGGCCAAGGTGGCTATAAAACAAGTGGCGGACTCCACGGAGTCGGTGCTTCAGTCGTCAACGCGTTGTCCAAATTCTTGGAAGTGACGATTTTCCGCGATGGCAAGAAATACCGCCAGCGCTTCGAAAACGGCGGCAAACCGGTCACGACGCTTGAAGAAATCGGAACGACAAAAGAAACCGGTACCGAAATCCATTTCCTGCCGGATGAATCGATTTTTTCAGTGACGAAATACAATTACGAAACCTTGAGCGAACGTCTGCGCGAATCGGCGTTCTTGTTAAAAGGATTGAAAATCGACTTGACGGACAAGCGTACCGGCATGCAGGACTCGTTTTTCTACGAGACCGGCATTGAAGCGTTTGTTGCTTACTTGAACGAAGAAAAAGACGTACTGCATAAAGTCGCCTATATCGAAGGCAATCAGGATGAACTCGAAGTGGAGTTTTCGTTCCAGTTTAACGACGGTTATTCGGAAACGATTTTGTCATTCGTCAACAACGTCCGCACACGCGATGGCGGAACCCACGAAACTGGCGCAAAAGCGGCAATGACGCGTGTCTTCAATGATTACGCACGAAAAATCAATTTATTGAAGGACAAAGATAAGAACTTAGAAGGCTCGGACATTCGCGAAGGATTGGCCGCAATCATTTCCGTCCGCATTCCGGAAGCGATGCTGCAGTTCGAAGGGCAGACGAAAAGCAAGCTCGGCACAAGTGAAGCGCGCAGCATTGTCGACGCAGTTGTATCGCAGAAGCTGATGTATTTCATGGAAGAAAACGCTGATTTAAGCGCATCGCTCGTCCGGAAAGCAATTCGCGCGTCACAAGCGCGCTTAGCTGCACGGAAAGCTCGTGAAGATGCCCGTAACGGCAAAAAGCGCAAAAAATCGGATGCGTTATTATCGGGCAAATTGACGCCAGCACAATCCCGAAACGCCTCGAAAAACGAATTGTACCTGGTGGAGGGCGATTCGGCCGGCGGTTCAGCGAAGCAAGGCCGCGACCGCACGTTCCAGGCGATCTTGCCGCTGCGCGGGAAAGTCGTCAATACTGAAAAAGCGAAGCTTGAAGACATTATGAAAAACGAAGAGATTTCGACGATTATCCACGCAATTGGCGGCGGAGTAGCGGCGGATTTCTCGGTGGCGGACATCGCCTATAACAAAGTTATCATCATGACCGATGCGGATACCGACGGCGCGCACATTCAAGTGTTGTTGCTGACGTTCTTTTACCGCTATATGAAGCCGCTCATTGAAGCCGGCAAAGTGTTTATCGCATTGCCGCCGCTGTTCAAAGTTTCAAAAGGCGTGGGCAAAAAAGAAGTGGTCGATTATGCCTGGACGGAAGCCGACCTTGAAGCATCTACGAAAAAAGTGGGCAAAGGCTATATGCTGCAGCGCTATAAAGGTCTTGGCGAGATGAACGCCGACCAATTATGGGAAACGACGATGAATCCGGAAACCCGGACATTGATCCGCGTTACGATTGAAGACGCAGCGCGCGTGGAACGCCGGATTACGACGCTTATGGGCGATAAAGTAGAACCGCGCCGCTTGTGGATTGAAAACAACGTCGACTTCGGTATGGAAGAAGACGGCAACATTTTGGAAAATGATTTAATTCATGCTGAGGAGGAAGTTGTATGACACAAACCGAACGTTTTCAAGATCTGCCATTAGAAGAAGTCATCGGCGATCGGTTTGGGCGTTACAGTAAATACATCATCCAGGACCGCGCACTTCCGGATGCGCGCGACGGGTTGAAACCTGTTCAGCGCCGGATTTTATATGCCATGTACAAAGAAGGCAATACCAACGATAAAGCGTTCCGGAAATCCGCCAAAACAGTCGGTAACGTAATCGGTAATTATCATCCCCATGGAGATACTTCCGTGTACGAAGCAATGGTGCGCCTAAGCCAGGACTGGAAAGTGCGCCACATGTTAGTTGAAATGCACGGGAATAACGGCTCGATGGATGGCGATTCGCCAGCTGCGATGCGTTATACTGAAGCACGTTTGTCGGCGATTGCCGGCGAATTGCTGCGCGATATCGACAAGCGCACCGTAGAATTCATCCCGAATTTCGATGATTCGGATATGGAGCCTACGGTCTTGCCGTCGCGTTTCCCGAACTTGCTAGTAAACGGTTCGACAGGAATTTCTGCCGGCTATGCGACGGATATCCCGCCGCACGCTTTGCATGAAGTGCTTGACGCTGTGCTTATGCGTATGGATAATCCGGACGCGACGGTCGAAGAACTGATGACGGTCATCAAAGGGCCGGATTTTCCGACTGGCGGCATTATTCAAGGCGTCGACGGCATCCGCAAAGCGTATGAAACCGGTAAAGGTAAGATCATTATCCGTTCGAAAGCGGATATCGAGCCGTTAAAAGGTGGTAAAGAACAAATCGTCATCACCGAAATCCCGTTTGAAGTCAATAAAGCCAGCATGATCAAAAAAATCGATGACCAGCGCTTCGACCGCAAACTCGAAGGCATTTCGGAAGTTCGTGATGAATCCGACAGAACCGGACTGCGCATCGTCATCGAATTGAAAAAAGACATGGACGCTAACGGCATCTTGAATTACCTGTACAAAAACACGGATCTTCAAGTCAGCTATAACTTCAATATGGTGGCGATCCACAAACGCCGCCCGACGATGATGACGCTGCAGACATCACTTGATGCTTACATCACTCACCAAAAAGAAATCGTCACGAAACGCACGGAATTTGATTTGCAGAAAGCGAATGACCGGATGCACATCGTCGAAGGCTTGATCAAAGCGTTGTCAATTCTCGATGAAGTCATCAAAACGATCCGTGCGTCGAAAGACAAGCGCGATGCGAAGAACAATTTAATTTCTTCGTTCGCCTTTTCAGAAGCACAGTCGGAAGCCATCGTCAGCTTGCAGCTATACCGTTTAACGAATACCGACATCACAGAATTGCGCAACGAAGCGGATAGCTTGAAAAAGCTCATCGCTGAATTGACTGGGATTTTGACAAGTGCCACGAAGCTGAAAAATGTCATCAAGAAAGAGTTGGCCGTTATCCGCAAGCAATTTGCAGAACCGCGCCGGTCGGTCATCGAAGACAAAATTCAGGAAATCACCATCACGCGTGAATTGCTGATTCCAAGTGAAGACGTCGTTGTTACGGTCACGAAAGAAGGCTATGTGAAACGTACAAGTCCGCGTTCCCATGCAGCATCGAACGGCCAGGATTTCGCTATGAAAGATTCTGACCATCTATTGTTCGAGCGCAATTTAAATACGCAGCACACGATTTTGATATTCACGACCGGCGGCAATTTCGTTTTCCAGCCGATCAATGAGCTGCCGGATATCAAATGGAAAGATCTCGGCCAGCATTTATCAAGCATTGTGCAGCTGGAACCGAACGAATCGATTTTGGCAGTATATCCGTTTGAGAATTTCGAAGCCGACGAGAGCATTTTGACCGTTTCGAAAAACGGCATGGTGAAACGTTCGGCGCTGAAGGATTATCACATCCAGCGCTACTCGCGCGCAATTAAGACGATGAACCTTAAAGGCGACGACAAAATGATTTTTGCCGGCGTCGTAACAAAAGAAACTGAAGTGTTCATTGCAACGAACCAGGCATACGGCGTGCGTTTCCCGCTCGAAGAAATTCCTGTGACGGGACTTCGTACAGCAGGGGTAAAAGGCGTCAACTTGAAAGACGGCGATACTGTTGTATCGGCTATCATGATCGATCCGCAGCAAAAGCAAGACCTTGTATTGGTCACGCAGCGCGGAGCCGCCAAGAAAATGAAGCTTCAGGAATTTGAAATCGGAAGCCGCGCGAAACGCGGCGTCGTCATGCTGCGGGAATTGAAATCAAATCCCCACCGTGTCGTCTGCGTACTGTCGGTATCCGGTTCAGAGGAAATCTTAATGGAAACAGCAAAAGGTGTCCGACTTCCGCTTGCAGCAACAGCGTTAAAAACAGTTGACCGCTATTCGAACGGCTCATTCATCATAGATGAGAGCTCGGACGGAAAAGTAACAGCAGTTTACAAGAAAGAAATGCCCGCTCCAAAAGAGCAAGCGTGAATAAGGTGAAGGGAAGGGGTAGTCCATTTATGGGCTATCCTTTTTAGGTGTGCTAGGTTCTTTAAAAAGAGCAGGATGAAGTATAAGTCAATACTTATGTTTTAAATATTATTATTATGTAATCTAACTAAAGGAGACATATCCATTTTTCATAAACCTCCCATAATCAAATGCTTATATATTGAATATATTAATTATGTAAACTATAAATGATAGTATTCGATAAATTCCGATTGCTTCGTTGACACAGTTTTCTTGGGTCCATATACTTGCTATATAACAGTTTTGCCTACTATAGATTCGGAAGGGGAAATGACCATGTTTGCACCATTAACGCCATTAGATTGGAAACGACGGGCCATCAAGTATTATCCGGAGAAAATTGCGGTCATTGATCAAGAGAAGAAATTTACATATAAAGAGTTCGGCAAGCGGACGGACCAGTTGGCATTTGCGCTCCAAAGCGCCGGTATTTTGCAGAACGACCATGTAGCAGTTATGCTGCCGAACACTCATTATATGTTGGAATGCTTCTACGGCATTTGCCAACTCGGTGCGGTTATGGTGCCGCTCAATTACCGGTTAGCGGCAAAAGACCTTGAGTACATCATTCGCCACAGCGACGCGAAAATGATCATCGTCGACGCAGAGTTCGGCAAATTGCTCGAAGAGATTCAGCACAGTCTGCCGATTGAAAAATTCATTGTGGTGGATGTCCCAGGCCATGAATCTGCCCTTGAGGGGGTGTCGTACGAGGAATTTATCAGCGAAGTGCCGGCAGACGCTGTACTGCCGGATTTTGACTTCGATGAGAATCACATGCTGACGCTTAATTATACAAGCGGCACGACGTCGAATCCGAAAGGCGTCATGCTGACACACCGCGCCAATTACTTGAACGCCGCAAACTTCATGTACCATCTGAACGTAGTGCACGACGATGTCTATTTACATACCTTGCCAATGTTCCATGCGAATGGCTGGGGCGGCGTCTGGGCGCTGACGGCTGCTGGGGGCACGCATATTTGCTTGCGCAAAATTGATCCGCCGCTTATTTTGGAGCTGTTCGAAAAGCACAAAGTGACATTGCTATGTGGTGCACCGACCGTCGTCAACATGCTCGTCAATGAACCGAAAGCGAAAGAAATCAAGATTACCACGAGCCCGCGCATGGCTACGGCAGGAGCCCCTCCAGCTGCGGCATTGATCGCTAAGGCGCAGGCGGTGCTCGGCTTGAATATGATGCACGTCTATGGCTTGACCGAGACTTCGCCGTTCATCCTTTATTGCGAATGGCATAAGGCATTTGACGAGTTAACACCAGATGAGCAAGCGACGATTAAGGCGCGCCAAGGCATCGAGCTGGCGTTCAACGGTGAAACGAAAGTCGTCAGCCAGGAGGACGGCCGTGAAGTGGCTTGGAACGGCAAAGAGCTGGGGGAAATCGTCACTCGCGGGAACGTCGTCATGAGCGGCTATTACAAAGACCCTGAGAAGACTGCTGAAGCGATCCGCGACGGCTGGTTCTATACAGGAGATCTGGCGGTGACTTACCCGGACGGTTATATCGAAATCCAAGACCGCATCAAGGACATGATCATTTCCGGCGGCGAAAATATTTCGTCGACTGAAATCGAAGGCGTCCTTTACAAGCATCCAGACATCTTAGAAGTGGCCGTCATCGCGGTGCCGGATGAGAAATGGGGCGAAGTGCCGAAAGCCATCATCGTGTTGCATCCGGGTGCGCAATGCACCGAACAGGACATTATCGCTTATACGCGCGAAAACATGGCGCATTTCAAGACGCCGAAATCGATCGATTTTGTTGAAGCGCTGCCGAAAACGGCAACCGGCAAGCTGCAGAAATTCCGTTTGCGCGAAATGTACTGGAACAGTTCGAAAAAAGTGAATTAAGTAATTAAAAAAGATCGTTGGTAATTGTGGTAAACACTTTGCGGACGGTCTTTCTTATTAAGGTCTTATGCTACAAAAGTTTTTAATACTCTACTTCTTTAGAAAAAAGAAGGGGGCGGATGAAGCAATGCCGCGTTGTAAAAATTGCAGCTTTAAATGGAATTGGAAAGCATCTTTCCGAAGGTCTCTTTCACTTAACAACGGAATTCCTTGTCCGAACTGCGGAAGGCAGCAATATGTATCTGTGAAAACGCGCAGAAGATCTAGCTACGTATATTTAGCTTTATTTCTATTTCTCTATTTGACGGTCACACTATTAAATCTCACGATTGAAACGGCTATTGCGCTGGCTGTTATTACGTATGCAATTTTCCTCTTAGGCTACCCTGCTTTAATCGAGTTATCGAATACACAGGAAACTCGCAAACCGAAAACATCTTAAAATACGTAGCAGGCACCGCTAAAAGCGGTGTTTTTGTTTTTCTTTGAATTGATTCAAGCCTGAAAAAATTTATACTTCTTTTTATGAGAAGCGGGTCCTGCTATAGGCAAACTTTCGCTGAGCGCTCGTAAATTCTCCTGAACGCACATAAATGCTTTCCACCGACCAATACACTGCTCCACGCGTCGAATCTCGTATGGCAGAACTGGAATTTTCTGTGTATGATTAAAACAGAATGAAATTCAGGATGTGATGTTTTGCCGGATTGGACGTATCATACGATATTTAAGCCCGCGCTCGATAAACTGCCAGCTGCTACGGGCAGGAACTTTATCCACCGCGGCATGAACACAGTTTCTTCGCTTCCTGGGGGCGGCGCGTTTATTGAAATACTGGGCCATACCGAACCTTCCAAAAAGCTTCAGTCGATTGTTGCGGGGCTTGCTTTGTCGAACCCGGTCGGCTTGAGCGGGAAGATCGACCCTCTACTTGCCGGAACGGCTGCATTCGGCAATTTGGGCTTCGGCTTTATCGAAGTCGGCCCGGTGTCGGCCGAGCCGCAAAACGGCGAGTCTGTCCATTTCAATGAAACCACCGGCAGAATCGCGTTCTTTCGCCAAGGTGAGTCGCCTGGTGTAAATAAAACACGTGAGAAATTAGGAAAGTTAAAAAAGTTCAACAAACCACTGCTGATCCGCATCGATCCGGCAGCTTCTAAAGAGGAAGCGAACCGCTTGGTGCAGGAGCTGCACGGTTCAGGCGACGCTTTTATCGTGGCAGCCCCATTCACCAATAATGAATTTCAAGCATTGAGGCACGTGGCAAGAAACAAGCCGCTCCTCTACGCTTGCGATCATGCAAGCTTGGATCTCCCACGTCTTAGCGAATTGGCCGAAAACGGCTGCATCGACGGCGTCCTGGTTGAAGAACGCGGAATCGAGTCAGCTTTAGGCATCGAGTTCCCAAGGGACCAGACGGCTGAACTCGGAGCGGCAGTGAGGCGCGTAAAAGCCGAACTTCAATTGCCGATCATTACGGTTGGCGGTATTGCTGAACCTGGGGACGCCATTACGCTTTTCCGCTCCGGCGCTGATGCGGTCATCTTGTCCAGTGGCTATGTCGAGACCGGGCCGGGATTGCCGAAGCGGATCAACGAGGCCATCCTCCACGACCGGGAGCCGCAACAAGCATCACACAGCGTCTGGCATTGGCACTGGCTGTTCGGCTTTATCATGGCGCTTGCTGGCGCAGCAGCGTTGATTGTCAGCCTGACCGTCGTCGTGCTGCCCTATGATGAAACATTCCTGCGCTTGACGCGGCAAGAGCTGATCGCGTTGAACCCGCGGATCTACCGCTTTATGCAGCATGACCGGATGACCGTTGCCGGAACGATGATTTCGGGCGGTTTGATTTACATGCAGCTCGCGCGCCACGGCGTCCGGCGCGGCCTGCACTGGGCGAAAAGCGCGATTCATATCGCAGGAGCCTTCGGTTTTCTTGGCATACTGCTGTTTTTAGGCTTCGGTTATTTCGATTGGCTGCACGGCTTGTTATGGCTCATTTTGCTGCCGTTGTTCTGGAAAGGCTACCAAGCTTCGAAACCGCATAACGAGCAGCCGAAATCGGAAAACCGTACCAACCACAAAGCGTGGAAACGTAGTCTTTGGGGGCAGCTCGCTTTTGTGTCGCTTGGCGTCGCCCTAACAGTTGGCGGGCTGATCATTTCGTTGATTGGCGTAACTGGCGTCTTCGTCTCGACCGACATCGCTTATATCTGCATGCCGCCTGAACAATTGGCGTCGCTTAACGCCAGGCTGATTCCGGTAATCGCCCACGACCGGGCCGGATTTGGCAGTGCGCTGTTCAGTGTCGGCTTACTGATGTTGATGCTGGCGTTATGGGGCTTCCGGCAAGGTGAAAAGTGGGTGTGGCAGACGTTCTTGTTCGGCGGCATCCCGGCGTTCAGCGCGGCGATTTCGGTGCATTATCTCATCGGCTACACGACATTCATCCATCTATTGCCGGCGTTTATCGGCTTGGCGCTATACGGCATCAGCTTATGGTTTTCAAAGGACTTTTTCTTTTATAAGGAAGCGTGAGTTGATCCGTTTAAGGGGAAGAATAATAAAAGATGGAATGGGCCCGAAAAGAATTCAACGCAAACGGAACATCTTATGTAATTCGGCTGACTGAGGAGCGGGATGCAGAAGATCTTTCTTTGCTCCGGCTCTAGGCGGACGGAGAAACTGAAAACTTGGACAGGGAGTCCGGGGAAGGTTTCATAGATCCATACGCTTCCACTCGGTTGATTGCATTGGACGCTGAGAGCAGCCGTAACCTGTTTCTCGTGGCGGAAGTGGACGGAAAGCTTGCGGACTTTTCTCGCTGTCAGGGCACCCATCTTAGGCGTTCTGCGCATAAGGTGGAATTCGGAGTGATGATTCTTCAGTCGTACTGGGGAATCGGCATCGGCCAGAACTTGCTCCAGGAGTCAATTCACTGGGCGTATTCGACCGGTATGAAAAAAACGCCTTGAGCGTTAACGAAGGCAATGTTAAAGCGATTAAGCTTTATG
Organism: Planococcus sp. TJ-301; assembly: GCF_058268475.1. Taxonomy (NCBI): domain Bacteria; kingdom Bacillati; phylum Bacillota; class Bacilli; order Caryophanales; family Caryophanaceae; genus Planococcus; species Planococcus sp. TJ-301. The sequence goes on from NZ_JBZDOH010000001.1 coordinate 515,066, forward strand.
AGAAAATGGGCTTTAAAGTTGAAGGGGTTTTGAAGAACGACAAACTTCTATCAGGCTTATGCTTTCGCAATACGATCGTTATGGGCCGAATAAAAAGCCCGTTATTGTGAGCGGTTGGGCCCTGCAAGATGTGGTATCGTAGTATGAACGCGCTTTAACGTGAACGAAGACAGTGGAAAAGGGGACAAGGGCTATGGATTCTAATCTGCTTAATATCATTGCCGTGGTCGCGGTATTCAGTTTAATCGTAATCGTACCGCTGGCTTTCGTATTCGGAATTTACACATTCAATAAACGAAAACGTAAATAAACAATGGGTTGGCTTCAAAACGAAAGAAGGGCGGAGAGATTCTGCCCTTCTTTTTTACGTTCTTAATAACCTAATACGTAAAAATTATTTTTAATGACTATTGATTCTCTCTTATTTATCGTTAAAATTAATTTTAACGATAAATATTATGAGGAGTGAACAAGTGTTAAAAAATAATACGATACGCAATTTGTGGTTAGGGCGGCTGGTTTCGATATCCGGTGATAGCTTATATGAAGTGGCGGTCATTTGGTATGTCTTTGAATTGACAAGAAATCCATTTTACACGGGATTGGCTGCCGCAATCGTCATGATTCCCAAAACCTTGAACTTCTTGTTTGGGCCGATCATTGAAGAGCTTAATAAAAAGAAAGTGCTGGTCTTTGCCCAATTCTTTCAATTTGTTCTTATGCTGGCCATTCCAGTGGGGATGGTGTTGGGGTATGAATCGCTTTTGGTGGTCCTCGCTATTTTGTTCCTAATTTCGTTCCTCGAGAATTTCCAAGGCACTGCAGAAATAGCGATCGTGCCTGAAATTGTACCGATAGGGCAGAGAGGCGCATTCAACTCGTTGTCAGCAAGCTCACAGCTCTTGGTCGACATTTCCATGAAAGCGGCATTTGCCGGGGCGATTCTGTTCATCGGTGTTGGCGGCATTTATTTTTACAATGCATTGACGTACCTAGCCGCGGCTCTTTTCTTTAGCTTTATGAAAACCGATAGCACTCGTCAGCAAAGCAACCCGCAGAAAATGGACTTGCCCCGCTACCGAAAGAGCCTGAAACAAGGATTCAGCTACTTTTTCACAGGAGGCTTGCTGGTCATCTGCTTGCCGTTTCTCGTAGCGAACTTTTCCTTTGGCATCACAAGCGCGATTTTGCCCATCTATGCAGCAGAACGTGGAGGCGGCGCTGCATATGGTTACTTGATCCTTGCCTTAACGATCGGCAATTTGATCGGTACTGCAGTCGTGGCGAAACTGTTGAAATATCCGCTTGGCGGAATGATGATTGTGCTGCCCGGCTGTTCATTCCTTTTGTGGATGCTTTCGGTGTTTACCGGAAATTTATGGGTTTCTATCATCATCTTCGGGCTCGCTTTTGTACAGTTTGGCATGATGAGCGTTCTGCTCGTCACCTTTTTGCAGACCGCAATCGATGAAGACAAATTGGCGCGGGTATCGTCGATCATCGACAGTGTCCTCGTTTCCGCCATGCCGCTCGGTGCGCTGCTCGGCGGAATCTTTGCGCCGGTGATTGGAGCGGGCAATATGATGCTGCTTGGCGGGGCAGGGCTAGCAGTGATTGCACTCTATTTTGCGATGAATAAAAAAATCCGCTCCATGCCGAAAATAGGAGCGGTCCGCCTGAACGAATAGAAGAAAAAAACCCCTACCGGCTTCATTCGTCGGCAGGGTTTGGTGCGCTTTCGTAAGTCAAAAGGGAAAACGTGTATTCTTTTGCGCCTGCTTTTCCTGCTGAATCGCGGGAATCCAGCATAAAGCGGATCATTTCGTTGACCTTAAGCCATTCATCATGCGTCAAAGAAGCGGTGGTTTCTGTATAGATGGAGCGAGAATAGATTTGTGCCGGTTCCTTTGTGCCATTCTCCAGATCCTCTTTCAGCAAAGCGACGCCTTTGTTCACTGACATCAAGATCATCGGCAAAAGGAAGTCGGCGTTGCGCGAAGCAAGTTCGCCTTCGAATTGCATGGTGTCGTTGTCGTCGAAAAGATGCTGGGACGAATAATACTTTTCAATCAAATTGCCCACTTGTTTTTCTTCACTCACTTCCAGCAGCCCCGTACCCAAGAGTTTTTGGATGGGGTAGTAGAGGCGAGAAGGCTTTTCCTCCATGCCGCCCGCGATTTCCTTGACGGTCTTCCCGCTATTTTTAACGGCCTGCAGGATCGCTTCGGTTTTGGGGTCGAAAATCAATTTCATCATATCTAAATTACTGGCCATTTTTTCGCCTCACTTTTTTTCGTATAATTAAATATTAACGCAATAAGATTTTTTAACAAATCTTTTCAACTCTGATTGTAACTTTTCTCTTGCGGAATTGGTCATATCGATTAAAAGCCGCCAATAAAATAAAAGATGAAGTTTTCGTTCAAGAAAAATTTTACGCAGTTAGCGGTATGAATAAATCTTCTTGTCGAGATGAGACCATTCACGGTTCAGCTCATTCCCATCGATCACTTTCCATGGGTTAAAGAAGGTCTGGCCGTTTTTATTGAAGAAAAGATCATTGCCAAGATGAAAAGAGGCATGTTGGACGATGCCTGCATTATTAAACCAGATCACCACATCTCCAGGGGCGGCCTCTTTTTCAATTGCCCTGTAATTTGCGCGGTGGAGTCCTTGTATAAACTTGTCGGGATGCACCCATTCGTCAGCTATCCACGCGTGGCCAGTGACGGCGAACAAGGTGGCCGATAAGCAATTGCTGCCATGGCTGTCGCTGTAGCGATTGGCGAACTGCTGTAAATGGGAGGGGGCCTCTTCAGGAAGCTCATGGCATTCCGGACTGTCCCATTGCACAGCGTATTCTTTAAAGAAACGTTTCTTTGACTCAAGAGGCAACTTCCGCCACCAGCTATACTGCATGACGGCTAGCACCGTTCCATCCTGTTCGACAGAGAAATCCTCAGGAGCTTCCGGAAGCATCGAAGCGGGAAAAACCAGCCCTCTGCCCGAGCCCGCTTGAACTTCGAGAAGGTGTTGCTTCTTTTGCAAAGCCATCCGCCCGATCCATTCCGGCAGTGCGACGAGTACATAAGACATACGGGCTTCGATATTCCAATACATATAGCTATTCGCAAGTTGAAGGCGCTTGTAGACCGCATGCGCCATGAATTCATTTCGCGGGACGACTAAGACATCTGTCAATTCACTTTCGAAATAAGTCAAATCCGCCTCTTCAATAAAAAACAGATCTTGGTTCGGGACAAAGGTGTCAATCCACGATGTTATTTGCTGCTCATTTGGTTCGATGGTGATTTTCATCTTCACATGCTCCTATGCTGACAGGTAGTTTGGGTAAGGCAAGGTTTTGCAATAGTAAAGGGGGGATGCTGATGAAAAAAGCTAGTTTAATTTTATTGCTATCAATCATTTTATTCGGTTGTCTACCGAAAGGGGGAGAACAGGCTCTTTATGATGCTCCTCCTCAAGAGATGCCGAGTGATTTCAATTTTTCTCTTCAATTCGGCATCCAGAAAAAGAATGAAATAAATACGTTCGAAGGAAAGTTGACGAAAGATTTGATTGCAGATGGGACTGCAACTGGTGATTTAATTTTAACAGAAGAAGAGATGGAAGATATTTACGAAAGAATGCGGGAGATAAAAATAGCAGAACCGAAGGATTTTACACCTGAACCTGTAAACGGGGAGATTTGTACGCTAGAACCGCATGAAGAAGATGAATGGAACATCGTGATCGACGGGGAGATGCTGACTCATTCAATTTCAGGGAGTTTTTGTGAACCGACGGACGATGCGAAGCAGTTCATTGAGTTAAGGAATGAAGTATTTAACAAAATTAAGAGGAAAGTGGAGTATAAATCACTTTCTGAGTCACGTGGCGGGTATGAATAAACTCGGATTATGAAACTTGATCGAGATAAACCGATTCTGACGCTCATCTACGATTGCTATATATGCCGTTATCAAGGTTTAAGTGCACTCAGAGAAATTTACGTGCGTTTAAAAACATTTACGAACGTTCACCGAGATTTATACGCACTCAGAACAATTTACGCGCGTTCAGCAAAAATCGGAATTATTAGTCCCCCAAAACGTATAGCAAACCAAGTTACTTTCTGGGGGGATGCACATATGAAACCAAATACAGCGTTATAGAGTTTATTAGCTTTGATGCAGGTGCTCATTTTAGCGCAAAGCACGTTTTTAGCAGCGGAATGGAGCGGGATTGTTATGTGGCTGAACACAATAATTTTTCTGGTGGCAACAGGTGTCTTTGCTCAAAGCCAGTCGATTGAGCGGAAGAATAGAAAATCGTAGAAAAAGAAGGGGATTCATAGATTCTCATTGAATATCGATGATACACATTACCGAAAACGTCAAGGCAATAAGTTCTGTTAATAGCGTTGTGGTTCATTGCGATTTTATGGAGTGGTCCATCAACGATTAAAAAACGCATTAATTCGGGCTAATGCCAAAAAGGGTTGGAGACATAAATCTCCAACCCTTTTATGTTAATTATTTTGAAAGTTCGTGTAAACGCGTGGATCCGTTAGCCTAACAGATCAGCAAATAAATCAAAAGTTAATACGCTGTCCAGCCGCCATCTGCCGTGACCACTTGGCCATTGATGAAGCTGGCATCGTCCGAGCCGAGGAAAATCGCAAGTTTTGCAATCTCTTCCGGCTGTCCGACGCGCGGGTTGATGGCCATGCCCAGTTGTTGGCGGTTCATGCCCACACCGCTGATGTTGCTCATGGTGCTGCCGATGTTGGTAGCGACCGCTCCTGGTGCAATGCCGTTGCAACGGATGTTTTTGTCTGCATACATGAATGCCGTGTTTTTTGTCAGGCCGACAACTGCGTGTTTAGACGCCGTGTAAGCAGCGCCTGCCCGTGCTCCGTAAAGTCCGCCTGCGGAGATGTTGTTAATGATGACGCCATGCCCTTGCTCAAGGAAGATGGCAGTTGCGATGCGCATTGTTCGCATGACAGCCGTCGTATTGACCGCAAATACTTTGTCCCAGCGCTCATCGGAAATTTCGCCGACCGGCTCCATGCCGTCCATGATGCCCGCATTGTTCACAAGGACGTCCAACTTGCCGTAAGCTTTTATCGTTTCTTCGAATAAAGTCTCCAGATCCTCCAAAGAAGTTACATTCGTTTTCACTGCAATCGCTTCGCCGCCATTTGCTTTGATGGCGTCAGCAACCGCCGTTGCGCCTTCCAAGTTCAAATCCGATACTACGACTTTCGCGCCTTCATGTGCATAGCCTTCCGCAATCGCTTTGCCCATGCCGGATGCCGCGCCAGTCACTATTGCCACTTTACCTTCGAATTTCATTAATGAAAACCCCCTGAATTTTATTGAACAACTGTATAATAAAATTATAATCCCAGCACGCAAACGCTAACAACCATCAAAAAATGCCGATTTGTTCAGTAAACAACATTTTCAGATAATTTGTTCAATAAAGGGAGGGCGAAAAATGAAAATCGATTTGCGGGTCCTGAAAACCAAGGAAGCGTTGCACGAAAGCCTCATCAGCCTTTTAAAAGAGCGGGCGCTGGAATCGATCTCCATCACCGAGATCTGCAAAGCAGCGAAAATCAACCGGGGCACATTTTATCAGCATTTTGGCAAAGTCGAGGACTTGTTCGAAGAGTATTTCAAGGAGATCATGAAAGACTTGGCTGAATCCTACCAGGCGCCTTACCGGCATGTGGAGCGGATTGAAACCACGAAGCTGAATCCGGCAACCATCCGTATTTTCCATCACATCGAGAAATACAAGAAGTTCTATTTCATCGTGTTTTCTAAAAACGTGCCGTTGTCTTATTACTATCTATTGTTTGAAGAAATCAATGCATTAATGAAAGAAGATTTTGCCGCCCATTCCTTGATTGGTGAAGGAATAGCCATCGATATGCTGAGCGCTTACCAATCGAACGCGATTCTCGGCATGGTGATCGAGTGGTACCGGCAAGATTTCGACAAAAGCGCTGCTCAGATGAATGAACAGCTGGTGAACATCTTGAATCTCCGGCTCGGCGGTTGACCAATTGCAAAGGGGATAGCATGGAAAATCACGAAATTCTTAAAAATCTATGATGCGTAATATAATAGGTGTATCCGCTAAGTTCAGATTTTGCAGAACCTTAGTGAACTCGAGCCGAGTACGCTGGCAATTATGCACGGTTCTTCCTTTTACGGAAACGGCAAGAAGGAAATCCTGAATTTACGGGAAGTCTGGAAAAGTGTTATGGAAGAGTCCTATAGGCAAAGTCATTTCAACAACTGACTTTTTAGTCCTCATTTGCTAAATAAGGAGAATGGATGGCCGTTTGTTTTGCTGAACGGAACGAAGAAATAACTAAGAATTTAAACAAGCTGCCTTCATTTACTGAAGGCAGCTTGTTATATTTATTAGCTATGTATCTGCATGCTTTTCTTTCATTAACTTGCGGAATACACCAGGTGGTTTGCCGACAGTTTTCTTGAACGCCTGTTGAAAATGCGTGGCGCTCTTATAGCCAGTCTGAGCGGCGATTTCCGGAACGCTGCCGGAGGTTTCCAGCAAAAGATGCTGCGCTGTCCGCATGCGGCATTGGATGGCGTATTGGATCGGGCTGACACCCGTCAACTCTTTGAACTGGCGCGCTAAGTAATATTTGTTTAAGCCCAGTTCCAACGATAGGTCGGAAAGTGTGATGTCGCGGCAATGGTTCTCTTCTATATAATGCTGTGCCTTGCGGATCAATTGGCTCAGGTCCGGATTTTCAATTGCGGCTGGGGGTGCCAAGGCTCGTTCTAGCGTGCAGAAGAACAGCGCCAGCAAATGCCGGAGCATCGATTGGTCTTGCTGTTGCTGGATGATTTGCCCAAGCAGTGACTGAAGCTCGGAAAAAAAGCGCAAAAACTGTACAGGGGCTAACTGCGTTTCCCGGATGTGGCTGATCGGCAAGCCATCCGCCAAGTTTCCGGAACAGCAAAGATAAAGCGCTTGAAAAGGGGAGCGGGGATCTACCCGTTCTTCATGCCAATCGCCTGCATTGTATAACACGATGCTCCCGGGTCCTGCACGGTAGTTTTTTTCGTTGATGGTGAATTGGCCGGTACCGGAAACCACCAACAAAATCTCACAGGTGTCGGAATGCTGGTGGAGCGGTTTTGAGTAAATTTGTCCCATAGAGGCAAATATATGCCCGGCTGCATGGAAGATTTGCAAAGATTCCTTGATATTAACCACTCTTTTCACCAAAGTTTGATATCAACAATTATAACAAGAATTAATAGGTTTATACATAAAGGATAGCAATAAATCGTTTTATTTTTATCGACTACGCAAGAATTGATAGGTTTAATGGTTTAATCAAGTGCTGATTCAGTATTTTTTACAGAAATTGAGAATCAATAAAAAATATAAGAGAAAGGGGAAATTTTTTGATGGATTATCCAAGGTAAGCAGAGAATTAAGATGAACAGGCACTTCCATCTAAAGACAAATCACATTTAGAGGAGCAAGGAAATTTCAATGAAAAAAGCAGCATTCCCTCAACGAACGAGGAAATGCTGCTTTCTGTCTTACGTCATGTCTGTTTCAGTAAAGGCTTTTTGTAAAACGCCACTTGCTTAATTGATACCGAGTTGCTCCGCCAAACCGATTAGGATTCCTTCGGTTCCACGAATATAACAAAGCCGATACGCGTCTTCGTACTGAACCACTTCACCAACGAGCTGTGCACCGTGCTTCGTGAGTCTGGATACCATTTCGTCAATGTCTTCAACGGCAAACATGACACGTAGATAACCAAGGGCATTTACAGGAGCGGTCCGGTGATCTGATATAGTAGGCGGGGTGATAAATCGCGAAAGTTCAAGTCGGCTGTGGCCATCCGGGGTAACCATCATAGCAATCTCTACGTTCTGAGAATCTAATCCGGTTACGCGACCCGCCCATTCACCTTCGATAGTGGCTCGCCCTTCAAGATTCAAGCCGATTTCCTCGAAGAAAGAGATTGCGTTATCAAGGGATTCTACAACGATGCCGACATTATCCATTCGTAGTAATTTGTTTTTTTCCATGGTTTTCTCTCCTTCTGTATCAAAGTTTAATTTCATGAGAAAAGATCACTTGAGGACTCAGCCCCGGCAACATATGCAGGTTATCTTCAAATTCCTAAGGAGATCTATAGACACAGTGACTGACGCATTCAATTAGTCCTTCTTGAGCCTAAAATGACACTGAATGGCCGCTGGCTTTCAATCACGGATCAGAATCAATCCATCATGCTGGGTAATCAGTTCAATGAGTTACGTCGTAAAGGACATGTTCATCACTTTCTTTTTGCGTTAATACGCATAATATATAATAGATTGGTATAAATGCAAAGAGCGGTTTTCCAGAAACAGAAGCAAAAGTTCTTGCAGCAAGATTTAATAGTATTTTTTAATTAAACCCGGTGGTATTTCAGCATATTTTATTCGCGTCAGCAAGAATCGATAGTTTCTTATTATCAAAGGCTAGCTGGAGAACGGAGTTTAAGTAATCCTTATATTGCGATAGATCGCAACGCACGAGGGAGGAGGCAGCGCAAAAATCGTGTGGCAATAACTCCCAAGAGGCTTTATAATGGCTGTAATACAGCTTGTTGAACGGGACAGCTACCCAATCGAGGAGGAATTGCAATGGTGAAGGAATGCTGGATCAATCTGCCGGTGACAGATTTGGTAAAATCGAAAGGCTTTTTTAAAGCGCTTGGGTTCAGGCTCAATGAACGGTTTTCGGACAGCGATACGATGGCTGGTGTCGTCATTGGCAGCCACAATGCCATGGTCATGCTGTTTCCGGAAGAGACATTTATATCGTTCACAAACAACACCATTGCGGATACCGCAATGAGCACGGAGATTTTGATTTCCATTTCAGTGGAAAATGAAGATGAAGTGCAGGAGTTGGTCCACAAAGCAGCTGCGGCCGGTGGCATCATTTTTGCAGAGCCGGGAGAACGAAACGGCATGTACGGAGCGGGATTTTGCGATTTGGATGGGCATCGATGGAATTTGCTGGTGATGTAGTGAATAAGTAAGATTGGCATGGATCATCAGCCAAGATGAGTTTTTATATGGATTGAAATTAAATGTATATAAAAAAACATCCGAACGACGCATTTATAAATTGCGCTGTTCGGATGCTTTTGTTTTTCACTAAAGCAATTTCCAGCGCTGTGAATCCTGCGCAGTAATTTTAAAAGCTGCTGATTCATTTTAATGAAATATGCTGTAGCACACATAAAACGGTGAAACTACGCAACAGCGCCAAAAAGCCGGATTTGGACCGAAAAATGCGTTTCGTCTCACTGTCATGAGTATACTTATTGAATGAAACACTACTTCCGATAATTTATATTATGTCAACTAAAATATTTTTATCGAATTAAGGGCCTTTCTGAATGGCTCCTTCTTCTGTCTTTTCGCGCTCTTTAACACGATTTCGCATCTTATTTGCGCGTATCTGCTATTTACTGTGCACGCAGCTTCCTGTGCACCATGCTTTATTCATTTTTCATAACGGGTTCCAACTCCAGATCCCAGCGTTCTTCAGTCAACGCGTCTGCAGTCCAATCCGTATTCGTTTTTTCCTCGGTTAGCTTGAATCCGTATTTGGTATACAGATAACGTGCGGCTTCCAATATATTGACCGTCCACAGGAATACATGCTGATAGCCTTGCTCGCGGCAAAATTCGATTGCTGTCTCCATCAGCATTTTCCCGATGCCTAGACCTTGGAACTGTTCATCTAAAATAAACCAACGCAATTGTGCAGTCTCGTCTCCAGCTTTTGCAATTGCTATGGATCCGGCAACTTCACCGTCCACTTCAGCGATCCACAACTGCCCGCCAGTTGGATTTGCCATAAAATCAGCTAACCCTTTGACTACATAGAATTCAAAGACATGGCTGAATTGATGTGTATTGCCATACAGCGTACCGTGCAGATGCGCGATGTAACCGGCGTCGCCAGGCCCATATGGCCGGATGATAATTTTATTAGGTGCTTGCTGAGGCTGCAGTAGGCTTTCAATCGTGGCCATAGCGGCGGTCAGCTTCATTAAATCGCGCTCTGGCAGCGTAGCGACCATCTTGCTGATGCCTTGATTGGCATTTTCCACGAGCTGCTGGTGAATTTCTTCGCCTTTATCGGTCAATCCCAGCAAAATGCGGCGTTTGTCATCGGCAGATTGCTTCTTGAAAATCAATTCGCTGTCTTCGAACTTTTGCAGCATGCGGCTGATATAGCCTCGATCTAGCCCCAATTTTTCGCGTATTTCAGAAGCCGTCGCGCCTTTTTGCGCATGGAGTTCCGATATAACGCGCGCTTCGGCCAACGGATACGGCTGCTGGTAGATTTCTTGGTCGATTTTGCCAAGAACATTTGCATAAAAACGGTTGAATTTCCGGATTTCCTCGACTTGTTTTAAGTTATTCATCAGTAAACCCCCACAGTAATTTTCTGAAAAATCCATTTCTTTTATAATACTTAATATGGTTGACTTTGGCAACTAAAAAACGCATTCAAGGGAATGCGCTTTGCTAAGGTTTTATTGACATCATCCAGCACCAATCCCTACAGGCGGTCGTTTTTCATATCCCGGACAGCTTGGATCGACAGCCTCACCAAAAGAATCACGCATAGGAACAAGCCGGTATAGGCTGCTGTATTCAAGTACACTGCGTACACCGTATCGATGAACTGGGCAATCGCCAGCAAGGCGGACGACACGATGCCGAACGTAATGCCTGTCATCAGCAGGATGAAGCGGGAAAACATCAACGCAACGAAATGGGCATTCGATTTGTCCGAAAAGATGTCGTGATGCAAAATGATGCGCCCTCCCTCCACCCGGCGAAGGAGATGGTCCATGCGTTTCGGCAATTTCTTCAACTCCGGTAGGACAAGAGCCAGTTCTTCTTCAAATCGTTCTTTGACTTCACGAGGTTCGCGGAACGGCTTTTTCAAAATAGCGGTTTTCGTCTCTTTTGCGAATGTTTTCGCTTCGGTGAACATATCGAATCCAGGATCGATTGTGTGCAAGGTGCCGTCGAGCGTAACCAATGCCCGCAGCGCGATGCCGACTGACGGGTAAAACGACAATCCGAAATTTCGCACGACGTTAAAAATGGAATGGATCAGCTCATCAGTCGAGATGCGATCGACATACGAAACACGCAGCAAGATCTGCCCGATCGCCTGTTCGAACTTTTGGCGGTCGATATCCTTGCTGTCTTCAACAAGGTTCGTGACAGCGTCATAGATGATTTCCGCATCGTTTTGCTGCACGCCGATGACGAATAAATTCAATGCTTCCTGCTGCACTTTCGCCAAGCGGCCGACTGCCCCGAAGTCCAGCAGCACCGGCAAGCCGTCCCTGCTGTCGATAAAGATGTTGCCTGGATGCGGATCCGCATGGAAAATGCCGGCGAACAGCATTTGTTCCAAATATGAGAACAGCACCGTTCTGGAAAAATCGCGCGGCGGAACTTGGAACTGCTCGAACACCTCTTTGCCTTTTGGAATGCTCTTGCCCTTAAAATACTCGAGGACGATTAAATTATAATTGCTGTATTCACGGTAAACATAAGGTACTTTCACGGTGTATGGGCTTTTCTCCATTATATTGCCGATTTGGATTGTGTTGCGGATTTCAATTTCAAAATCGATTTCTTCCCGCAATGCGTTGGCGAATCCGATGGCGAGCTCCCGGAATCCAATTGTTGAAGCCCAACTCGATTTCATCGCCACCCATTCAGCAAACTCTACGAGAATGTCCAAATCGTCGCGCATAATCGTTGAGACGTCCGGCCGCAGCAGTTTTACCACTACTTCATCGCGGTTTTTCCGCAGCACGGCTCGGTGTACCTGGCCGATTGATCCTGCGGCCAATGGTTCCATATCAAAAGACTCGAATACCTCGTCGAATGTCTCTGGCAGCGCTTTATGGAGAACTTCCTTTACTTGCTTGGCGGATAGCGGCACGACGTCCTGCTGCAGTTTCCCGAGCTCTTCGATGAACACGGGATGGAACAAATCGGAGCGTGTCGACAGCGCTTGGCCGAATTTAATGAAAATGCCGCCGCTTTGCTCGAGCGTCTTGCGCAAAGCGATAGCCAATTGCCGTTCGTTTTCGCGGTGGCGCGCGAAGTGGAACGTGCTGGAGATGCCGTTTTTCACTGCAACTTCGAGTACTTTGCTTAAACGCTTCTGGCGGCGCCAAAGATGCAGCAAGCGTTTCACGAAAAACACGCGGCTCGTGAGCGACCCTCCGCTGCCGCCGAAACCGTTCCCTTCAAAAAGCTCGAAGAACAAGTAGAACAGCATCGAAATCATCAGCATGCTGCCGATCCAAATAATCGTACTGGCATCGGTCACAGCGGATAAAAAGCCCTGCTCGAAATAGTCTGTAAAACGCAGATAGGAATACCAGTACACGAGCGATGTCAGGCTGACGCCTAACATCACCGAAAGCATGCGTTTGACAACATGAACCTTAGAGCCGATCAACCTGCCGCTGACATAGAAAATAAACAGCAGGATGAGCATTATTTCAATGAAAATACGCAAATAGACCATTGTTCCACCTCCGTTACACAGTAATCTTCTGAACGCTCGTAATTTCTTTTAAACGTGCATTAATTCTTCTGAACGCTCGTAATTTCTTTTAAACGTGCATTAATTCTTCTGAACGTGCGTAAATGTTGTTGAACGTCTATAAAATTTAATGAGCACGCGTAAACGCTCATGGATGCCAAAATCAATTAATCGGCCACACAGTGGTAAGCCACTTAACTTCGCTCCTAATTAACAGAATACTAAGTCCTTTCTTGTAGTATAGCAAAAATAACCTGCTATAGCGCTTCCCTTCTGCCACCCTACTATGAAGGCGCCGATAAATTTTGTTACCAAAAGAACGGTTATTTATCATCGATTCCAGTTCGCTGTTTTGCTACACTTGAATCTGTGCGCAAAGCAGCTGAGCGTTTTTGCGGTTTGCCTTCTTGTTTGCTTGTTTTGAATTTTATTCAATAAATACCTTATGTAATAATCTACATGTGCAATTTTTTTCCATAAAAAAAGAAAGCCTGAGCCTTCCTTTCCGTTACAATACCGCAGCGAACAATATGATAAACAAGATAACAACTATTATGACAACCACACCGATCACGACCGCTGGGATCACGACCGTTGCAAAGCCTTTCCAGCTACTGAACCGGTGCGCTTCCCCAATTGCCTTGCTTTGGATGATGATACCCCAGATTGACAAGACGAATGAGATCGTTCCGAGCACAATCAGCGTCCCTAGCCCTTCCCCTGTGCTGTTGCCCGCAAGCGGATCAGCGAAATATGAAGCCGGCGCGATCGTCGCCCATGCCAATAAAATCGGTGCAAGCCAAACATACGGAATCATCGAAACGGCAACCGCTTTGAACATTTCTATGTACGTCGCTGTCCCTTTGAACAATTTACCGACAAGCAAATACAATGCGGACAAAAAGGCGGCACTCGCTAATCCGACCACTGGCCCGATAATAAGCGACAACAAAAAAATCAGCCAGCCGGCCATTCCTGCGCCGCCCCCTGAACTTTGCATCCCCATCAACCCGCTGCCGATCCCTGACAGCATTATGAGCATGATTGCGAATCCTGTTGTTTTTTCTTCAATAACAAAGCGGGCAGCTTTGCGCGTTCTCAGCCATACCGCGGTAAACGGATTAACGCGTTCTGTTTCGTGTTTCTCATTAATGTCTATCATTAAATCTCCCCCTAGAAGTTCTCTCTATATTACGGCGCCAAGGCTTTTTGGTTTCACTAATCAGCTAAAAACCCATTTGTGTTTTCTGATTCTTTTTTTTGTTGCGTTTTTGATTTTTATTGTATTATCCTTAAGTAGTTTAGTACATTTACGTTTTTTTAATCATTATTCCCCGAAATCCTGTGGGTTTTCAACATAAAACGCCACCGCTCCGCATCCGCTGCAAACAGCAGCTTTCGGCTCAGCTGTGGCGTTTTTGAATAATCCGCGCTTTTTTTGGGTGATTTTCAAGCCGTACAGTGCACCTTTCACAGTGACCTGCAGATCTTCGGCCATTGCGCCTCGGCAGTTTGGGCATTGCCTCATCGGTTTTTCTCCTTTTTCACCGCTTCCGATTCCACCAAGTCCATAAACTCGTTGACGGTTTCCATATTGCTTTTTGTGCCGCCCATCTTCAGCATCGTGCGCCCCACGAGATTCGTGCCGCGGTTCGATCCTTCATAGACAAAGCGGGTTTGCTGTTCACTGATTTTCTGAAGACGGAACTGCAAATCGACTTCGAATAAATTGGCGAGCACAAAATGCAATTGCTTCACTTTTTCATCCGGCGTGTCTTGATACGCCACAGTTTCCACAATATACGTCTCCAGCCGGCTGCCTTGGCGGTAAGTCTGTTGATGCTTAGCGCCGACTTCATCTTCCCGTTTTTCGATGAGCTCGTGCTTTTCCAGCTTTGGCATGACTTTTTGGATATTGTCGTCTTTGAACAATTCCCACACTGTCTCGATATTGGCATCGATGATGCGCTTTTGCTTCCATTCAATCATCCCATTGCCCCCTTTTATTCATTGCTTTTTCACTCTATTTTCTCTGCTTCGCTTTTGACCCGCTCCATGAACGTCCGGGCTGTCGCTAGCCGGCTTTTTTTGCTGCCTGCCAGGAGCATCATTTTAGCGGAGGCCGTGAGCCCTTTATTGAAGCCCGAATAAATGAAACGGGTTTTCCCCGGTTCCAGTTTTTCAAGCCGATAGGAATAATTCACGAGAATCGACTGACCCATCAAAAACTCAACCATGCGCTCTTTGAGCTCTGGCATTTCTGCGAATGCTTTTGTTTCGACCACATAGCTCATGAGCTGTTTGCCTTCGTAATAGCTTTGGCTGTGTTTTGCTCCCACTCGATCGTCATGCCCTTCTAGGAGTTCATGGCTGTGGATCTTCGGCATGATTTTCTGGACGCTGCGGTCCTGGAACAACAGCCATACTTTCTCGATATCGCTGTCAATAATGATTTCCTCTTTCCATTTCACCATTCCTTAAAGCCCTCCCTTGTTTGCTCCAATAATTGATGATGCACCCCGTTCTCCTATCAGAACGGATTGGTTGCCCATTGGCTCGATGTTGGAATGAATATGCGTGGATGCAGTTTCAACTGGGCTACAATGTACTCGGCAATATCCACAGGCTGCATGAATTTCTCATCGCTTCCGGCAGGCTTTGAGCTGCTGCCGCCAAAATCCGTGATGACGCGGCTTGGCGTCAGCGCAAATACGCGGATATTGTGTTTGCGCACTTCCTGGGACAACGATTCCGTCAAACCGAGAACGCCGAATTTCGACGCACTATATGCACTTGACCCTGCAGAGCCTTTGACTCCGGACATTGAAGAAATATTGACGATGTCGCCGCCGTTTTTTTCGATCAATTGAGGCAGTACTGTGCGCGTGACGTAGAACATGCCCATCAAATTGACGTCGATGACTTTTTTCCAGTCTTCCGGCGGAATTTCCAGCAGGGGCCCGAATTTGCCAATGCCCGCATTATTGATCAAGATATCGGCAGAACCCAGTTCTTTCGCCAATTTTGCAATGGCACCCTCGACTTGTTCAAGATTCGAGACGTCTGCTACCGCGTAAGCCGTTTTAACGCCTTGAGCAGCAACATCCCTTGCTGTATCCTTAAGATCTTGTTCAGTGCGCGCAATCAAGCCGACATGCACCCCTTCTTTTGCGAGCGCTAATGCTGCAGCCCGTCCGATGCCTTTCCCCGCTCCGGTTATGAATGCGATTTTCCCTGCCAATGATTGTGCCATAGCCATTCCCCTCCCATTATCAGATAAATCCATTGTGCCGGAACTTTCAGCGAAACGCAAAGATGCAGACAGCTTGAAATATTAATGAGCGAGGTATATAGTATCTATAAAGAGCAAAAAAAAACCGCCGGTGCGCTAACACCGTCGGCAAGCAATCAATAGGTCCTCCCAAGGGAGATCAGCCTCTAGGTTACTTCATAAGGAATAACCCGCTGAGCAGTCAACTCAAGGGCGGGTTATTTTTTTTGGTTAAATGACGTCACTGCGAGCACCAAGCTTGCAAACGTTACCGCAAACATCAATGCTTCGAAAACTGTCATTCGCACCACCCCCTTTCTTCCGGGGATGGCCGACCACCCTTGAGTTCCCTTTTCAATTGCCTTTTCCTATCTTACCATAACTTCACTTCGAAATTCCCTTCATTTCCTATTCATTCAACGCTATGATAAAAGACGTCAGATCCTGAATTTTTTCTTCCGTCTCGTGCAATTGGTAAATGTCGCAGTACAAGTATGTCTTTTCTTCGCCCGTCGACGTATTGAAGGTCATTTTGCCTTTGACAACCGCCTCCGAGCCGTCCGTCAGTAAGGTGTCGATCGTCAACTCCGTCCCAAGCCCGCTTTCCATGTCCATCATTTTCATGTAATCGATAAACGCATCTTTGCCTTGCGTTTTTTTGCCGTGCAGCGTCCACACCACATCATCAGCCACCACATTTGCGATAAAATCGATGTCCCTGTTGCTGAATGCCTCGTTCACTTTCATGAAAAATTTCGGCTTCGCTTCCACTACCATTTTAAAACCTCCTAGGGGATGGATTCGATTCAAAACAAGATGATTTCTTTAGCAAAAACATGCTCGATCATTGCAGTTTCCTTTTAATCGCCAACATCTTTTTCTTTTTCTTTGCTGACACGAGCGGTTTCGGAGCGGGATTAAAGTGATCTTCGTACAGCCCGGTATACGCTTGGTACCACTGGAACAAATGCACCAGAAATACTTTGATGACGGCATATGCCGGAATGCCAAGAATGACGCCTGGAATGCCGAACAAATTTCCCGCAGTCAAAAGCACAGCAATGATTGTCACTGGGTGGATATTCAAGTTGCTGCCAAGGATCAGCGGCTGGATGACCCGGCCTTCCAAGGTTTGTTCGATGGTGAACACAACGAGCACCTTAGCGAGCATGATCGGTGAATGGACGACAATCGCCACAATGACGATCGGGAAAAAGGCGATGAACGTACCCAAAAACGGAATCAAATTCAAGACACCGGCGATGATGCCGAGGATCAAGGCATATTCCATCCCAATAATGACAAAGCCGAGCCAGAACATGACGCCGACCGCAAACGCCACAACCAATTGACCCCGTATATACTGGCTAATCTGCAGATTCGTCTCCCGCAATAAGATGTATGTTTTTTCCCGCATTTTGGATGGCACGAGGTTCATGATATGATAAGGCAAATTATGGCCGTCTTTCAATAAGTAAAACAGGATGAATGGCGTCGTGATGAACGCCAATACAATCGACGTCAGCGTACCGAATATATTGCCGATGTTGCCGAACATCTCGTCGATTATCGATTCCGCTTGCCCGGCGACGGTTTCGCCCAGCGTCCCGCTATCACCCAGTAATTGCGTCTGTAGCCGGGAAAGCACATCGCTCCGCAGCAAACTATCGACTTGGGTAGTGAAACTGGTTAGATAAGCCGGGAAGTTCTGGATCAATGAGGTGATCTGCTCACGGATAATCGGGATCAAACTGACGACTCCCCAAGCGATCAATCCAATCATCACCAGAAACACCAGCAAAATTCCAGTGATGCGCGGCACATTCTTCTTCTCCAGCCAATCAATGAGCGGGTTCAGCAAATAATAAAGGATGCCCGACATGACGAGCGGCAGCCCCATCGCACTGAAAAACCCTTTCAGCGGCTCCATTAAATAAAGGACTTTCGTCAATAGGAATAAATTCAAGAGGATCAGCAGCGACACCAAAAGAATTGCCACAACCCTGTTGTTCAACACCCATCGCCATAACAAGCTAGCCAGCAACTTCACTTTCGTTTGCTCTTTTTCCGGCTCCACCGCCATCACCCTCCTGCCGAGTCTGCCCCAAGCTCCGCTCTTACTTGGTCTGCAGCTGCCCATCTAGTTGACTCTTTGTGATGCTATGCTGTCCTTTATTAATTTCGTCTTTGCTGCGCTTATTCCTCTTTATTTCCAACATTAAAAAGCCGCATCCGGGAATTTCCGGATGCGGCAGGAATTATGTTTTGCCTAAGCTTCTACTGGAACAGCGATTTTCTTTTTGAGGAGCCCGGCGACGGTGGCCGTGACAGCCGCTCCGATCAAGATAGCAAGTGCATAAAGCGCGATGTTCATCGCTCCGCCATCCACCAAGCCGATGACGAATACGCCGCCATGAGGTGCGCGGAGCCCGATGTCAAACAGCATGACAAGCGCTCCGGTCACTGATGCGCCGGCTACGGTAGCCGGAATGACACGCGCCGGGTCAGCAGCCGCAAACGGGATGACGCCTTCTGTGATAAAGCAGGCACCCAGCACGTAAGCGGTCTTGCCGGCTTCGCGCTCTGTTTTCGTGAATTTGTTCTTGAAGAACGTCGTCGCAAGTGCCAGGCCAAGCGGCGGAACCATGCCCGCTGCCATGACCGCAGCCATGAAGACGAAATTCTCCGCGCTCAGCATCGCCAAGCCGAATGTATAAGCAGCTTTGTTGATCGGGCCACCCATGTCGATCGCCATCATGCCGCCAAGCAATAATCCAACCAGCAGCAAGTTCGTGCCGCCCAAGCTTTCAAGGAAACTTGAAATCCCTGTGTAGACTTTAGTCAGCTGCGGGTTGACGAGCATCATAATGATCCCGGTGATAGCAATAGCGAACACCGGATAAAAGAGCACCGGCTTCAAACCTTCAAGCGAGTTCGGAAGACCAGAGAAAGCTTTTTTGACGAATAACGTGACGTAACCTGCCAGGAACCCGGCGATCAATCCACCAAGGAATCCGGAACCGCCGCTTGCTTCTTCAACACCGGTGACGGTTGTTGCAATCAATCCGCCGATCATACCAGGAGCGAAACCAGGGCGTTCGGCGATGCTCATTGCGATAAAGCCGGCTAGTACAGGAACCATCAAGTAAAACGCTTTGCCGCCGCCAATTGTGCTGAGCATCGCTGCGAACGCGTTGTATTCAGGACTGTCGGGATTAGCTGCATTGATGCCCCAGAAGAACGACAGCGCAATCAAGATCCCGCCGCCGACGACGAATGGCAGCATGTTTGAAACGCCGCTCATCAAATGCTTGTAAAATCCACCTTTGCCTCCGCCTTCGGTCGCTTCGTCATTTGAAGAGTCGTGCTGGTAGACAGGTGCTTCGCCCGCTAACGCACGGTCCAGCAATTTATCGGTTTCGTAAATGGCTTTGCCGACAGCGGTCTGGATGACCGGCTTGCCAGTAAAACGCGCCATTTCAACTTTCGTGTCAGCCGCTACGATAATGGCATCCGCCGCTGCAATGTCAGCATCCGTCAGCCGGTTTTTAACGCCGCTTGAGCCGTTTGTCTCCACTTTAATGTCGATGCCGCGCTCTCTCGCTCGTTCATTGAGTTTTTCTGCCGCCATATATGTGTGGGCAATGCCGGTCGGACAAGCCGTAACAGCCAGGATGCGTTTCGATCCAGCCGCTGCCGGCTGGCTGCTGGTTGATGCAGGGCCATCTACTTCGTTTTCTTTGTCGGTCACTGCCTGCAGAATTTGCTCTTTTGATGAGGCTTCCAGAATGCGTGTGCGGAATTTTTCGTCCATCAAGAATGTTGCGAGGCGCGATAAGGCTTCCAAATGGTCGTCATTCGCGCCTTCGCTTGCTGCAATCATGAAGAACAGATGAGCAGGCTGGCCGTCAAGCGATTCGTAATCCAAGCCTTGGTGGGAACGGCCAAATGCAATGGACGGTGCCTTTACTGCTTTGGATTTCGCATGCGGGATGGCTATGCCGTCGCCGATGCCCGTCGTACCTTGCCCTTCACG
Organism: Planococcus sp. TJ-301; assembly: GCF_058268475.1. Classification (NCBI taxonomy): domain Bacteria; kingdom Bacillati; phylum Bacillota; class Bacilli; order Caryophanales; family Caryophanaceae; genus Planococcus; species Planococcus sp. TJ-301. The sequence goes on from NZ_JBZDOH010000001.1 coordinate 535,039, forward strand.
CGCCATGATGTCCTGGAGAAAAGCTTGCTGGTTATTCAGTTTGCCGGCGCGGTCGAGCTGTGCTGCCAATTCCGCCATTACTTCCGGTTTCGTGCGTGCCGCGACATTCAGGATGATTGTGTCTTCTGTCAATAATTGTGTGATTCTCATTTTTCCACACCCTCTTCTTTTATTGGATAGACTTTTACAAATTCGAGCAATGCATCAACCTTGTCTTTCGTGCAAAGATCCGGACTGAAAGCGGTTGCGCTGCCGCTTGCTACTCCATAGCGGAATGCCTTTTCGGCGTCGCCATGCACGGCATAAGAAGCGATAAAACCGGAAACCAGTGAATCTCCCGCTCCTACTGTATTAACAACTTTGCCTTTCGGCGCTTTCGCCTGCAGCAGCAATTCGCGGGTCGCAAGCAGTGCGCCATCACCTCCCATGGAAACAACGACATGCTGAACGCCTGATAGCACTAACTTTTTGGCATAAAAAGCTGCTTCAGCCATGCTGGTGATTTGCCGCCCGAACAATTCTCCGAGCTCTTCCTGATTGGGCTTGATGAGAAATGGCCCGTTTTGGATCAGTTTCGCTAAAGCCGGTCCAGACGTATCGAGGACGAATTTCACATCGAGCTTTCGACAACTTTCCGCTAGATCCGTAAAATACGAATCAGGGATCGATAGGGGCAGGCTGCCTGCGACCACGAGCCAATCGCCCCTTTGCATTTTTTTGGCTTTGTCCTTCAATTCGTTCAGCTGTAGAGAATCCAGTTCCGGCCCCGGTCCGTTCAATTCCGTTTCTTGCGCGGACTTGATTTTGACATTGATGCGCGTGATTTCTTCGGTTTCAATAAAATCGGTTGCAACCCCTTCGTTTTTCAAGAACTCTTCTATATAATGACCAGTAAAACCGCCTGTAAAGCCCAATGCTATATTGTCAGCACCTAGGCGCTTCAAAACCCGTGAAACGTTTATGCCTTTGCCACCGGGGTAATAATACACTTCATCGGTACGGTTCAGCTTGCCTGCAGTGAAGTCCGGCAAATAAGTGGTATAATCCAGTGACGGTGTGATTGTGCATGTGTAAATCATTGCGTACCCACCTTTACTGTAGTTTTATTTTCAAGCACTTCCCTTAGCTCATTCGAGATTGAATCGGTGATCAGGATCGCCTCGTCCAGCTCCATAATTTTGGCGAAGCTGATTTTATCCGCTTTGGAATGATCCGCTAAGACATAACTTTCACGCGCCAAGGAACTGGCCAGCCTTTTGACCGCTGCTTCTTCCGGGTCGGGTGTGGTGTAGCCCATTTCCGGGTGGAAACCATTGACGCCGAGGAAACAGAGATCGAAACGGTAATTTTTCAATGACTGGATCGTCTGCGCACCGATGAATGCACCAGTACGGGGCTTTAAAAGTCCTCCGGTCAAGTACGTCGTGATTCCTTGCTCATTAAGTGCTTCGACGAGCGTCAAGCCGTTCGTCACAGCGACGATATTCTTGTCCTGCAAATAGCGGATCATTTGGAAAGTCGTTGTGCCTGCATCCAAATAGACACTATCGCCGTCCTGTATAAAGGAAGCGGCCAGTTTGGCGATGCTGTCTTTTTCTTCCAAGTTGCGGGTGGACTTGTCCTTGATCGTCGGTTCCGACAAATTGCGGCCTGGCAGCACCGCTCCACCGAATACGCGCTCCAATTGGTTGCGGTTTTCTAAAACGGTCAAGTCGCGGCGTATTGTCGATTCAGACGCTTCGGTCATGTCCACGATGTCCTGAATTTTGATGGTCTGTTTTTGTTCCAACAGATTCAGGATGAATTCATGGCGTTCGTTTGTCAGCATGCAATCACCTGCTTTTTGTTTTGATAGATCCCCGCCAAGAAAAAACAGCATTGTTCTGGGGCACGTTTAGCCATCCTTGAACAACGGTTGAAAATCCGCCATTTTGATGACTGAACCTTTTGTTAAATTGATATTACTTGAAATCGCTTCCAAAATCAATCATAATCATCCATAAGCAATCAAAAACAATCATTTAGTTTAAATTTCATTCATATTCGTTCATAATAAAACTTGAATTCAGCTAAATGCATTCAAAAAACACTAGGAGGAATTTTACATGACAGAAAAACAATTCGTAATTACTGATGAAGCAGGAATTCACGCACGCCCGGCATCAGCCTTGGTCGGTTCATTGTCTAAATTCAAATCAGACATCACTATGGAATTCAATGGCAAGAAAGTCAATTTGAAATCAATTTTAGGCGTCATGTCTCTAGGCGTCTCTTCAGGCTCTACCGTCACGATTGCCGCAGACGGTGAAGACGAAGAACAAGCCATCTCACAAATCACAGAAGTGATGCAAAACGAAGGGCTTTCTAACTAATGACACGCACCCTTTCCGGAATTGCGGCTTCAAACGGCATCGCTCTTGCTAAAGCGTTCCGTCTGGAAACTCCGGATTTAACTGTAGAAAAAATCACGATTAAAGATGCCGATCAAGAAGTGCTGCGTTTCGAATCTGCTCTTTCAAAAGCAAGCGCTGAACTCGAAACGATCAAAGAACGCACAGCTGCACAAATCAGCGATAAGGAGGCTGCCATCTTCGGCGCCCACCTGCTGGTCTTGAGCGATCCTGAATTGGTCGGTCCTATTACTGAAAAAATTAAATCCGATAAGGTCAATGCTGAATTCGCGTTGAAAGAAACGTCAGATATGTTCATCGCGATGTTCGAAGCGATGGACAGCGATTACATGAAAGAACGTGCAGCGGATATCCGGGATGTGACAAAACGTGTCACCGCCCATCTGCTCGGTGTCACAATCCAAAACCCGAGCCTGATTAAGGAAGAAGTGATCATCCTTGCGGAAGATTTGACGCCATCCGATACCGTGCAACTGAATCCTGAATTTGTTAAAGGGTTCATCACCGATATCGGCGGACGCACTTCCCACTCGGCAATTCTTGCCCGCACACTGGAAATCCCAGCCGTAGTCGGTGCGAAGAAAGTCATGGAAACGATCGAAAACGGTACGTTCGTCATTGTAGATGGCCTTGAAGGCGTTGTGATTATCGATCCGGACTCGGCTACAATTAAACAATATGAAGAGAAAAAAGCAAGCTATGACCGCCAAAAAGCGGAATGGGCAAAATTGAAAAACGAAGCGACTGTAACGGCTGACGGCCATCCGGTTGAACTCGGCGCCAATATCGGCACGCCGAAAGATGCCACTGGAGCTGTCGACAACGGTGCTGAAGCAATCGGCCTTTACCGGACCGAGTTCCTTTACATGGGACGCGATGCCTTCCCTACCGAAGAAGAACAAGTAGAAGCCTATTCGGCTGTGCTGAAAGCGATGGACGGCAAACCAACCGTCGTCCGCACACTGGATATCGGTGGCGATAAGGAATTGACCTACTTGGATTTGCCGAAGGAATTGAATCCGTTCTTAGGCCTTCGAGCGATTCGCCTGTGCCTTGAAATGCCGGATATGTTCCGTAAGCAGCTGCGTGCCCTTCTTCGGTCAAGCGTACACGGCAATCTGAAAATCATGTTCCCGATGATTGCGACGCTCGAAGAGTTCAGGGCGGCGAAAGCATTGATTATGGAAGAAAAAGAAAAACTGGCGGCAGAAAGCATCGATGTCAGTGATTCGATTGAAATCGGCATTATGGTTGAAATTCCGTCCACTGCCGTTATAGCTGATGTGTTCGCCAAAGAAGTCGATTTCTTCTCGATCGGCACGAACGATTTGATCCAATATACGATGGCGGCAGACCGCATGAACGAGAATGTTTCGTACTTGTACCAGCCGTATAATCCAGCGATTCTGCGGATGGTTAAAATGGTGATCGATGCAGCGCATAAAGAAGGAAAATGGGCTGGCATGTGCGGCGAAATGGCTGGTGATGAAATCGCTATCCCGATCCTGCTTGGGCTTGGCTTAGACGAATTCTCGATGAGTGCTTCTTCGATTTTGAAAGCGCGTGAACAAATCAGCAAATTGTCGAAAGCCGAAATGGCGACACACACAGAGCGCATTTTGGCTTTGGCGACTGCTGATGAAGTCGAAACTTATGTAAAAGAAATCATGTAATGCAAAAAAACGGCACCCTTCATGGGTGCCGTTTTTTTGTGCTCTGATTTTATATCTCTTCGCTTCGCTTTAAACGGAATTGCAACGCTGTACTCTTAGTGTTTTTTTGATAGCTATACATTTCTTATATCAATAAACTTGCAAGTTGCAAGTTTATTGATTTTATTTTGACAGATAATCCAGCAAGCCCATGGCACTGACTTCCATGTCGACTTTGATGATCCCGTAAACTTCGTGATTGTCCGGGACGCCCAGCGATCTTAGATGTGTTCGGACCATTTCCTGCAAACGGGCAGCAAGGTCTTGCGGACTTTGCTGTTTGGCAAATGCCTCTTCCGCCTCTTCGAGAAATTCCACCAACCATTCGCCTGCTTGGCGCAGCGCTTCTTTCGGTTCCGAAGTCATGCCGTAATGGCCGTAAAAGATCGCATCGAAATTCGCTGCTTGGAAACGGTCGATTGCCACCTGCATGGCAGCGGGATCGAATTGGTTAGGCGATGTCGAAGGGAGAAACAGAGGGATGCCGTCCGGGACGAGCTGCTGGTAGCGAATGCCTACTGTATCCCCGGCGAACATGCCGTTACTTACGGAATCATAGATGCCAAAATGGTGCTTGGCATGCCCCGGTGTATCCCAAAATTCGAGCGTGCAAGCGGGACCGATTTCCAATTTGCCGCCTTCTGTTTTTTCAATCAGCCGGTTTTCCGGCACTGGAACGATTGGATCGAACAAAAGATCAAATTGCTCGCCGTATACCATCCGCGCTCCGGCAATCAGCCTGCTGGGGTCCGCTAAATGCCGTGCGCCTTTAGGATGGACAACCACTTTGGCATTTGGGCAATCTTGCAGAAGCAAGCCGGCCCCGCCGGCATGATCCAAATGGACATGGGTGACGATGATGTATTTTACTTGGTCGAGCGTATAGCCAAGTTCGCTAAGCCCTTGTTTAATATATGGAACCGATGGACTGGCGCCGGTATCGATGAGCGTCAGCTCGTCTTCTGCAATGACGTAAGTACCGGTACGTTCTTTAATGCCCATATCATAGCCGTCAATTAGGTAGATGCGGCTGTTCATTTGTTGGACCATGTCTATTCCCCCTTATGTATGCGATAATCAATAGCAAGAATATTCTACCATTAATTCCGCGTAAAATAACGGCTTTGCCACCGATAGGAGGATTTGTTATGCCGATACAGGATGGACAGCGGTTATTTTGGACCGCGCAAGATGTCAGCGCCACGCTGCCCACAAGAGATGATGGCGGGCATAAAGGAACATTCGGAACTGCGTTGCTGCTCGCGAGCACACGCGATATGCCCGGTGCGGCATTGTTGGCCGGCCTTGGAGCGATGCGGAGCGGTGTCGGGAAACTGGAAATCGGCACCCATCCAGAAGTCATCAACGGTGTCGTTTCTGCGTTGCCGGAATCGATTTATTTGCGCGAAGGGCTGAAGAAAGTAGGAACTGGTGAAGTGGAACTGGAAAGGTACCGGGCGATTGCTGTGGGTCCTGGCATCCATCCAGACGATGTAACGGAGAAAGCGGTCCAGGCCTTGCTTGCCAGCCCTTGTCCGCTGGTGCTTGACGCCGGGGCGTTGTCGATGCGAAGCTACCCGAAAAGGCAAGCGCCGGTCATACTTACCCCCCACCCGCGCGAATTTTCGCGGATCACCGGCGTCGGCAAAGAGGATTTGGCGGAAAACCGTGTTTTCCATGCCGTTTCTTTTGCCAAACAATGGGGTGTCGCAATCGTCTTGAAAGGGAGCCACACAGTCATCGCTTTTCCGGAAGGCGGCGTCCGCATCAATCCGACCGGCAACGCTGCTTTGTCTAAAGGGGGCACTGGGGATACGCTGACGGGCATGATTTTGGGAATGTTGTGCTGCCACGATAATTGGCGGCATGCGGTATTAAATGCCGTCTATCTTCACGGTGCGTGCGCGGATAAATGGATTGAAACGCGTTCTGCCCATACGATGCTGGCACATGAAATCACAATGCTGCTGCCGGAAGTCTGGAAATCGTTCGAGCGTTAACATTTTTTATCAAAACCGCATTTTCTCTAACTTTGGGAACGGTTATTATTTAATGCAGCAGTAAGATTGATAAAACCTGATTTCTCCGTCAACTTCCCTTTTCTTCTGCCATGTTCTTTAACGCAATCGCACGATTCACAATAAAACGTTCCATGTATTTTTCCAAAAACAATTTATCCGCCAGTATACCAAGTATGCCTAACGGGGACCTGTAGACAAATCTGTCTTTCATAATTGTGCCGCTTCCGCTTTCCGAAAACTCGTGCGTGTGGATAAACGAATGGAACGCTCCTTTGACCATTGAATCTGTGAACCTGTAAGGTTCTTCCATCTCGATTATTTTGGCCGTCAGTTGTTGCTTCCTTCCAAAGTGGGTAGCTTCCCAAGTCACTTCGTCTCCTTTTTCCATCCCTCCTGACGTCACTCCCGCAATTGCCTTTTCTTTCGTGTGGGATGCAGTTTCCATATGGACATCGACATCCCTTGCAAGATCAAAGCAAATGCTGATAGGCGCTTCAATGTAAATCTCATGAAAGATGCTTGGCATAGATCTGCCTCCTCATTGTTTTATCTACTATAGATTCTGTTGCGCTAGTCCCTTTTCCTGACGAAAATCAAAGCTTTATCCCATAGCCGTCAAATTGTGTGCGCATAGAAATTGTAAACCGTGGCGAGATTACGCCTGATACCCTGTACCCCCTTCCATTTTATATAATCTTCAGGGGGAATGAAGCCATTTAGGAAATCTTCCAAAGAAATAGCAGAATAATGCGCTCCTTTGCCAGCATCAATCAGCATGGACACATATTCAATCATGGCATCAATCTGTTTGCCGGTACCCACTTCCCCGTGCCCTGGCAAAATAGACACAATGTCCATGGTTTTAACGCGTTCAAGAATAGCTAGAAACGCATCAGGGTTATAAATAGGCAAATGCAAATCCTCGGTAATTAAATCCCCCATAAATGCAGCGTTTTCCTGTGGAACATACAGGAATGCATCACTCACAGAATGGCCTCCGCCTAGGCAGTGCAATTCAACATCACGCACAGTTCCATGAATTTTTAAGGTTTTTTCGAAAGTAAGGGACGGCAATACCAGCTCCAAATTTGGAAGTTCATCCAACAACTTTGTCATTTCCAAAAACTGATTTGTTAAACTGCTTTTTATTGCAGCGTTTTCTTCAACTGAAATTTGCTGAACGAGATCCTTTAAATATTGTTCTGTTTCTTGGCGTTCTTTATCCATATCGCCGATTGCATTTTTTTCATTGATCCATTCTTTCGTTGTTGTCGTGGAAATAATCACTTGTTCTTTAAAGGTTTGATTGCCGAATACGTGATCGCCATGAAAATGGCTGTTGACGAGGTATGTTACTTTTTTTCCTGTCAGTTTTTCTGCTTGATTTTTAAGTTCCCGAGACGCAGAAGGCGTATTGAAAGCATCAAAAACAAGCAGTTCGGTTCCGAGATCCACAAATCCAGCATTGCTCCATGCTCCGTTTCCAGGTTTTGCAATGGCCGCAAACACACCATCAGCCATTTCTTTCAATGTGAAATATTCCGTTTGAATAAGAACTTTCATTTTTAAAACACTCCTTTGTGCAGCATAATTTTAAGGTAGCGTGGTATTGGATAAAATTTACAAATAAAATTCATTCACCAATTTCTTCAGTTCCATTAAATCTTCAATGACAAAATCCGCTTGGGCCAATTCTTCTTCCTGCGCAAAATCAAAGCGGCAGCCTATGGCCGTCAAGTTATTGGCTTTTGCCGCATTGATATCAGACAAGCGGTCGCCTATGACCGCACCGCCATCGATGCCATACTTTTCAATGATGGACTTGACCAAATCCCCTTTATCCTTTGATGTGATTTGCTGGATGCTGAAGGTTTCCGTAACCCATTGATCCAGGCCATAAAATTTCACGATTGTCTCAAGGTACAAAGGCAAGCCATTGCTGGCAATGTAAATGGGATGCCCTTGTCTCTTTAAATATGTGAACAACTCTTCCACATTCGGATATAAAGCGCCGTTCCCTTCTTTGATGTTGTGGATCAACCGTTCGTGAAAAAACTCATTTGCTTGCTTGCGTACATTAAATGAGTGTTTCGGCAGCAGTGTCTCCCACACTTTCTGCAGCGGCACCCCCATTATTTCCCGGTATTGTTCAATCGGCGTTTCCGAATCCCATAATTCCAATGATTTCAATTGTGCAAATGTATCTGCGAGCGATCTTTCCAATATTTTATCGGTTTGAAAAAGTGTGCCGTCCATGTCAAAAATGAATGATGCCATAAGTGCCTCCTTAGGATTGTGCTTTACCGAACGGTTAAACTCCCATCACAATCAAGTAATGTTCCGTTTGGCTTCTCGTAATTTCTTCTAGTACAGGAATTAAAGGTGCAAGGAAATGTTCGAGTGCCCTATCATTGAGAATGGATAAAATAAAACGGATTTCATCCAATAAAGCCATCACTTGTATCTTATTAAACACAACGTCGCCATAAAGGTCGAACATGGGAATATAATGCATGGTGTACGCTTGTCCCACATGGATTAACCGCATAAATATGCTTTCTGGGATTAACACAGGGGGATCGACTTCTGCTCCGCCAATCCCTTTGTAAAAATGAATCCGTTCTTCGCTGTTATAGGTATTCACATCATATAATTTGCGGTATTTGTCTAGCATTTCCAATTCTCCCCTTTTCTTTACGTATTCGGATAAGGTTTGTTCCGTTTAGCCAATGGTATATATTATTTTATTTAGAAGGAGTTTGTAAAAAGGAGGAGAAATAATAAATACAGAAAGAAAGGTTGGGAATCATGAAGATTATTAAAGGCAAATACAGCGATGCAAAAGTTTTCACCCAAAATATTGATGAAATGACAGTCGCGCAGATTGAAGCTTTCTTGAACGAAGAAGTGACCAATAACGCCAATGTGCGCATCATGCCGGATTGCCATGCCGGCGTGGGTGCAGTCATTGGCACTACTATGAAAGTGACCGACCGGGTTATTCCGAATTTGGTCGGCGTTGACATCGGCTGCGGAATGCTTTGTGTCGAAATACAAAAGCAAGCAATTGATTTTGCGAAGCTTGATGGCACCATCCAGGCATCGGTGCCTTCTGGCCAATCCATCCGTTCTTCTCCCCACCCCTTTATCGGCCATATCGAGCTGAAAAAGGTGCTGGCTCCATTTTCAGAAGAAGTTGCGGTCCGTTCACTTGGCACACTCGGCGGCGGCAATCATTTTATCGAAATGAACGAAGCTGAGGACGGCAGAACATTCTTGGTCATTCATTCAGGAAGCCGCCACCTGGGTGCGAAAATAGCGAATTACCACCAAAAGAAAGCCGTCGAAACCTTAAGTAATGATAAAGATGGGCTTGATGAAATGATTGCGCAATTGAAGAATAAAGGCCGCCATAAAGAAATTCACAGCGCCATCAAATCTTATAAATCCATACTTCCCAGCATACCGAGCGAACTTGCTTATTTACAGGGCTCTTTGATGGAACATTATTTCAATGATTTGCAAATTGCGCAGGAATACGCGAAATGGAACCGTGCCGCTATGGTGCAAGTCTTGCTGGAGGAAATGAATTTCAAGGAAATCGGCCGAATCGATACGGTCCATAATTATATTGATTTAAAGCACATGATTTTGCGCAAAGGCGCCATATCTGCACGAAAAGATGAATTGGTCTTGATTCCGATTAATATGCGGGATGGTTCGCTGCTGGCAAAAGGCAAAGGCAATGAAGATTGGAATCAATCAGGGCCGCATGGTGCGGGCCGCATCCTTTCAAGAACGAAAGCCAAGCAAGTTCTTCATTTGGATGATTTTACCGATACCATGAAAGGCGTTTACACCACGAGTGTGAGCCAGGATACAATCGATGAGTCGCCATTCGCCTATAAAACGATGCAGGAAATCATCAATAATACACAAGACACGATCGAGATACAGTCAATCCTGAAACCTATTTATAATTTTAAAGCGGCGGAATTTCAGGGATGGCGCCGAAAGTAAGCAAAAGAGCGGCTAAAATGCCGCTCTTTTTAATTGAATCGTATTTCTAGTTTTCTTTTTACAGAAATCCTTAGAGCCATCACTAGAATCTCCTGGAGAATAACTGAGGGTAATCGATTACAAATCCTGACTCATCAAAAGAAATGAGTGCTTCAAAATTGGGAGAATGATAATAAAAAATACGAATCCCCTTTTTTCTTTCAATAAATGTGTACGTCTGTTTCATTTTGTGTAATTTTAATTGTGGGATATCGATATAAACCATTTCAAACTCTCGACTTTGATTGAGTCCCCAATCATACCTGTTAACAGGCAAAGAATTCGAGAACGGCGTGGCTGATAAGTCAACATCAATTGCTCCTCTCAGCTCCTGCAATTCTTTTCCATGCTGATCAAACCATTTGCCGGTACCTGTAGCATTAATTTCTAAGCTTTGACCACTTTTAGTTTGGACATGCACCTTTTTTGTTGTCCATGAATTATCCGTTTCAATAAAATAGTCAATTTGGACAGGGTTATTTTCGCTCAAAAATATGACCGTACTTTCTACATGAAATGCACTTGACCCTTGAGAAATTCTTGCATATTCACAACCGAATGATTCTAAATTTTCCCAGACTATCTCGATTGAAATCATATAAACACACTCCTTCGAGAGTAAATTCCTTTCTTTTCTTTTGTGTGAATTTCTACTCTGCAACATGCTGATCCATAGATTCAGCTCGCAGTTGCTCTTCCAATGCTTGCCTTAAACTGCTTAATGCCCCCCGTTCTTTGGAGGTATCTTGCGGATATTGTTTTAAAGCGAGATCGATCAAAGCCATCTTTTCACTGTAATTTGGCAAGCCTTTATTAATGACATATTCTCCGTTCAGGATTTCCAGATAAGCTGCCAATGGTTCGCCTGCGTCAATCCTTTTTTCCAGCGTCGATAATTCGGTGAATACTCCCTCACTCCAATATGTCTATTTCTATTTTGGCACCCACCGCTCCACCAAATAATTTAATATTCTGAGCAATCGCATATATTTTAACACTAAAATTTGGAAATTAAACTGAAAAATCACAAAAAAAGAACTCACATATGCAAATCTTTTTCTCATTTTTTAAAAATTTTATGTTTCGTCATACCCTTTACCCCCGACTGGAAGTGCTGATTTCTCTGTAAGACCTGTTTACGTTATAATGGTAGCGAGTGAATTTCAATTAGAGAACCCATTGATGTCAGGAGGGCAAAATGATGCCAGAGGAAAAAGCGCTGCACGCAGAAATCAGCAGTTATTTATCAACACTGCTGCGTACGAACTTCGGCAAAGGCCCAACGTCTGTTTACGTGAGCGTGAAACGTCCTTATATCACTGTCCATTTCCGAGGATTCATGGCCCCGATGGAAGCGATTCTCATGAAGCAAAATGAGTCCAAGCGAATTCTGGAAACAAGGAGCCTGATGATGAATGATCTGCGGCAGGAAATCAAATTGCAATTGCTAAAAATTGCTGATCTGGATATCAAAGATATTTACGCGGATTGGAATCTGGAGAAAAAAACAGGCATGATCATCGCAATACTAAACGAGAAACCTTTAGAAAAATTCGTATGGCCCGATACGATCGACCAAAAAGAATTCGAAGAAAAAATCGATCTTGCTAGCTTGAAAGCCGAGAAAATTCCGGAAAAGACAGAATCGTTTTGGCTGAATGATCGAACCATTTTGGTGAAGCGTTCCGGCATTCTGGTGCGTATCGAAAAGGAATTGATCCGCAACGGATTTGTTGAAGAGCTGAAAGTAACAAAGCGGCCGCTTGAACGGCAGGTCATGAGGGAAGTCCAGCTGGAATCGGTTTTAAAAAGAGAGGTTTCAGAAATTTTCGTAGACTGGAATTTCGATGAAGATGTCAGTTACATCGCCTTTATGCTCGAGCCTAAATCTTCGTAAAAACTGAAAAAGACGATGTGCGCCATGGAATGGCGCACATCGTCTTTTTATTGTGCCGGACGTTTGAGGCATACGACTACATCACGGGTAAAGCCTGCTTTCTTAGCGATGCAGCGGTCGATAATTTCAAACCCTGCGGCGTCGATCATCGGATCAAGATTGTCCATAGTGACCAAAACCATTTTTTTGGCAAAACCTGAAGCATGCGTTAAAATCGACAGCTGTTCATCGGGAGAAGCACTCGTGTAGAGGTTATAAGGCATATCGATGATTGCGACATCGTATTGTGTGGAAACATCCGAAATCGGTCCATGCCTAACTTTTCCGTTCAAGCCGAAATGAGCAATGTTTTCAATTGAGCCCTCGACAACAAGCGGATTCAAATCCCTGCCGACGATGTCCATCCCCATCGACAACCCTTCTACCAAGACTGTACCAATCCCACAGCAAGGATCGATAGCACGGACGCCCGAAATTTCCGGTATGGCGATATTCGCCACGGCGCGCGCCACTTTCGTGCTGAGAGCAGTTGAGTATTGGCGAGGTTTTTTCATATGCTTGAACCACATAGCCTCAGACTCCGTGTAATAGCCGAAATACCAGCGGCCCCCAAGCGGCATCAATCCGAACGTGACATCCGGCTGGTGCATATCGGCTTCCCCTTCAATCGCCTGGCCCATCTGGAATTCTATCGAGCGCTTTTCCTCGTATTCAACTTTGTCGGCACCTGAAAGGCCGTTGATTTTTACGAAAAGAATTTTAAACGTTCTGCCGTCCATTTGGATTGCTTTGATTTGCTGGAGGATGCCGTCCAATTGTTCATCTTCAAACAGCACTTCTATGCGCTCTTTGATGAATGGGCTTCGGCTTGGATCGATGCCCCGCTTAGTTTTCACTATTTTCTGGCTTGTATCTTCACCGAACAATGCGCGCATTTCCAAAAAGCAAAGGGCTTCTTCATCAGGAGTATAAGCATAAGTATAGATAAATTCTTTCTGAAATGCAGGTGCTGTCAAAATAGTCTCCCATCCTTCTAGTTGTTCTTTTACAACTCAGGTTGCTGTCCAATTATATAACGAATGGGATAAAATTGCTCCAGAAAACAGTCCATAGAAAAACCTCCCCGTAAAGATGGAAGGTTTTCAATCGTTATTTGCCGCTTTTCAATTCAGCGGGTGCAGCTTTAAGATTGTGTTTACGTTGTTTAGCTGTTTCGGTTCCGGCTGGTTTTTTAGACCAAATCGTCGCTAAAATTGGCCCTGAAATATTATGCCAGATTGCGCCCCAGACACTCGGAAGTGCAGCTAGCGGACTGAAATGGGCCGTTGCAAGCGCAACGCCAAGACCCGAATTCTGCATACCGACTTCAAGGGAGATTGCCCGGCGGTCGTTTTCGCTAAGTCCCATAGCGGTTGCGATAATGTAGCCAAGCAGCAAACCTGTTCCATTATGCAAAAAGACAGCCAGGAAGACCACAAAGCCGGCACTGATGACGTTTGCTGCGTTAGCGGCAGTGACCGCTGATACAATGATCAGAATCGCTGCAACCGAGATTAGCGGCACGACAGCAATGCTTTTGCTGACGGCGACCGGGAAGAAACGCTGGACGAGCAAACCAAGAGCGATCGGTATGATGATGACTTGCATGATCGATATGAACATGGAAACCGGATCAACTGGCAGCCATTGCCCTGCCAATAACAGCAACAGCAAAGGCGTCATGATCGGCGCCATTAATGTAGAAAGCGACGTCATGGTAACTGACAACGCCAAATTCCCTTTTGCCAGATAAACCATGACGTTCGAAGCAGTTCCGCCAGGTACGCAGCCCAACAAGACGAGCCCTGCCGCAAGTTCAGGAGGCAGCTTCAATAAATAAGCGATTGCAAAAGCCGCCAATGGCATGACGACAAATTGCGCGGCCACACCGACCACTACCGGAATCGGATTGGTCAGGACCAGTTTAAAATCAACCGGCTTTAACGTCAGCCCCATGCCAAACATGACTACGCCAAGCAAAATAGCGATATAAGCTCCAAATCCTAAAAATGGTTCAGGGACCAAAAAAGCGATGACTGCGATTAAAATAACCCATACGGCAAAGTATTTTCCGGCTAATGCGCTGATTGATTCCAGTATTTTCATAGAAGTGCCCCCTTTGTTTCTGTTTTTACGTTTTTATAAGGATTCAAGAGATTATCCGGATCCAGCACCTGTTTGATTTTTTCCATGACTTGCAGTGCAGCACCGTGTTCTTGGAGCTGGTATTTCTGTTTGCCAATGCCAACGCCGTGTTCCCCTGTAGATGTACCGCCGCGCTCAAGTGCGTAAAGGACAATCATCTCGTTGAAATCTTGCGCTTTTGCTACTTCTTCAGCATCGTTCATGTCCATCATCAGAAGTGTATGGAAATTGCCGTCTCCTACATGTCCCACGATTCCGCCGATAAGGCCAAGCGTGTCCAAGTTTTCGCGTGCATGGCGCACAGCTCCTGCTAATTCCGATATAGGCAGGCAGACATCTGTCACCATCATCTTCTTGCCGGGATAGCCATGAATATATGCATAGGCCAAATTATGGCGCGCTTCCCACAACCGATTGCGTGCCGCGTTATCGGTCTCAAATTCGATTTCTTCACAGCCATGCCCTTGGACGATTTCTTCCATGAATGCAACATCCTGCTTCAAGCCGGCTTCATTGCCGTGAAATTCCAGGAATAGCGCCGGTTTTTCCTGATAAGCGGTATCACTGAATTTATTCGCTTGGCGAATGGACTCTTCATCAACCAATTCAACGCGCGCCACTGGAATGCCCGCCTGCAAAATCGAAACAACCGCTTCCACAGCGTCATTGACCGATGGGAACGATGCACGCGCCGCCGTGACATGCTCCGGAATGCCATAGACCCGCAGCGTCATTTCGGTAAAGCAGCCGAGCGTCCCTTCGGAGCCGGTAAACAAACCGTTTAGGTGGAGGCCTGAAGACGATTTCGCTGCCATGCTGCCGGTGTGGATGATTGTGCCATCCGCTAGCACCACTTCGAGGTCCCTAACCTGGTCACGCATGACACCGTATTTGACTGACGTTGTGCCACTGGCGTTCGTTGCCACCATTCCACCCAGTGTTGCATCCGCTCCGGGATCGACCGAGAAGAAAAGGCCGTATTTCTTCAATTCCTTATTCAATTGCGTACGGGTAACCCCTGGCTGCACCTTCACAAGAAAATCCTTTTCATAGACTTCCAGCACTTTGTCCATGAGCGAAAAATCGATGGTGATGCCGCCTGAAACCGGAATGACATGCCCTTCCAAACTCGAGCCCAAACCGAACGGGATGACCGGAACTTGAAACTGCTTTGAAACTTTCATAATGCGGCTGACTTGCTCCGCTGTTTCAGGAAAAACGACAACGTCCGGTAATTGCTGGCCATGATAAGATTCATCCCTGCCATGAAGTTCCCGTACTGTTTCGTTGACCGTTACTTGACCTTCTGCCAGAAAATCTGTTAAGGCTGTTAAGGCCTCTCGAATATTTGCCATGCCATTCCGCTCCTAACGTGAAAATATTTATGGATGAAAGCGCTTATACAAAATTGGTCCAACCAATAAAGTTTATTATACATAATTGTCTGAAAAATTCAATATAAGTTTTCTGACATTGATTATTCTTGCGCCAATTGATAAGGTTTAATCAGTAAATGCGTTTAAGGAGAGATTCGGATGAACGCACCAAAAAAGAAAACCTATGAACTTATCGTTGAAAAAATCGAACTTTTTTTCATCGAAGAGAAAATGGCATCGGGAGACCGCCTTCCATCGGAACGTGAACTATCGAGCCGATTCGGAGTGAGCCGTACATCGGTCAGAGAAGCCCTGAAAGCATTGCAAATGGCAGGCTCAGTAGAAATTCGCCACGGCGGTGGCAGTTACATTAAAACTACTGAGGTGGCGATGCTGAGCCGGCAGCTAGGCTCGTTGATCGAAAAAACCGAAAGTCATCTGGTCCATGAAATGCTCGAATTGCGCCGCGCGCTGGAAGTCGAATCAGCATCGTTGGCGGCCCAGCGCGCCAGCGAAGAAAACCTCCAAGGCATGCGCGATGCGCTGGCACAAATGCAAGATTCTTATAACGATGAAGAGTCCGGCGTCCAAGCTGACGTGAACTTCCACCTGCAGATTGTCTGGGCCTCACGGAATACTTTGCTGATTCAAATGGTAGAGACGCTTGCCAACAGGCTTGAAGATACCATCCGTGCAACGCGGCGCCATCGTTTCACAGAAGCCAGTCGGCACGCTGATACTTACGCTGAACATTACGAAATCTATGCAGCGATTGCCGAGCAAGACCAACAGCGCGCAAAGCATTTAATGGAGCAGCACATCGACCGGATCATGCTGGAACTGGACGCGCATTGACAATCAGTAAAATGGCTCTTTCCACTAAAAAAAGCGGACTCAATTGAGTCCGCTTTTGCTTATTCCACAACTACTGAAGTTTTAACATCGTTGACGCGGTTCTTGCGTGCTTTCACGTAAAACATCCCAATGATGACTATTGTCAGGAATAATCCTAAAATGTAGGAAACATTCAAATCGAGATTAAAACCGATTTTCTGGTTCAAGATATAGACGAATACCATGTAAGTGATAAAGACGGCAGGCGCCATCGACACCAGATAATTTTTACCTTGAATGTACAAGTACATCGTTGCAATCCACAACGCGATTGATGCGGTTGCTTGGTTCGCCCATGAAAAATAACGCCACAGCAAGTTGAAATCGATTTGTGTCAGAATCAGCGAGATAGCGAAAAGCGGCACTGCAATGACAAGACGCTTCACGATTTTCTGCTGATCCATTTTGATGTAATCCGCAATGATCGAACGCGCAGCGCGGAAAGCTGTGTCTCCTGAAGTAATTGGCAAAACGATCGCTCCTAATACGGCAATCGTCCCTCCAACTGCTCCGAGTAATGTCATGGATACTTCGTTGACAACAGCAGAAGGCGTACCTGAAGTGATGAGGCCGTTCAAGCTTTGGCCATCGAAAATGCTCATTGCGGCAGCTGCCCAGATCATCGCGATGATCGCTTCTGCAATCATCATGCCGTAAAAAATATAGCGGCCTTGTGATTCATTTTGCGTCGTGCGGGATATAATGGGCGATTGTGTCGCGTGGAAACCGGATAACGCCCCGCATGTAATCGTGAAGAACAAGATCGGGAAAATCGGCAAGTTCGCCGGGTGCATATTCGTCAACGATAATTCAGGGATTTTGTAATCCGAGAATAACAGACCGATGCCGACGCCCAAAGTTCCGATCAAAAGAATTGCTCCGAAATATGGGTATAAGCGGCCGATGATTTTATCGATTGGCAATACCGTTGACAGGAAATAATAGACGAAAATGACGCCAATCAATACACCGACCGCCACTTTGCCATCCATCAATATCGAGAGCAATGAAGCTGGTGTGGTAACGAAAACCGTTCCGACTAATAATAAGAGCAAAAGTGCGAAGAAATTGACGACATGCTTCGATGCTTGTCCAAGGAATTTTCCAGCTAGCTCCGGAATATGTGCGCCCTTATTGCGGATGGAAATCATGCCTGTCAAATAGTCGTGCACGGCTCCAGCAAAAATGGAACCGAGTACAATCCATAAAAATGCGACAGGCCCGTACAACGCTCCCATGATCGGCCCGAAAATCGGACCAGTTCCCGCTATGTTCAGCAATTGAATCATGGCATTCTTGTGTTTGTTCATCGGCACGAAATCAATGCCATCCCGGTTTGCATAGGCCGGCGTCTTTCTGGATTCGGCAGGTCCGAACAATTTTTCTATGTACTTCCCATAAGTAAAATATGCAATCACCAATATAACGATAGAGACTAAAAATGTAATCAATTTTGCCACCCCTTTTCTTTTTTGTTTCAGAATGGAACTATGATGAGTCTGAGAAGCCGTAATTGCTAAAAAAAGCCATGCTAAAGAGGAAATTTGCTTCCGATTAATCCATGGCGCTTTGCCCAGGCAATACATCGTAATTTTATCTGCAAACATTTTATTATGTTATTACTATAATATTAAATAGTCAATATTCTTTTTATTCGCACGAAAAAACCAGCCGCCCATTGGAGTAGGGTGCTGGTGGATAAAATCTTCTTTTTTAGTAGGGCTGCTGCAGTTGTTCAAGCTCATGGATATCGTAGCCGGTGGCAGCCAATGTTTTCAGCAAAAGTTCGTGCATGATTTTATAGCCTTCATCGTTCGGATGGATATCATCCAGCCAGATGGTGGTGTTCTTGCCCATCGGTTGGGTTCTGGAAATAATAACACCTTCTTCGCCGATCGCCATATTCCATACACGGAGCATGATGCCGGTGAAACCGAAATACTGAACTTCTTTTTTCATTGAATTGTACAAGTCGTTTTGGACGATGAGCGCTTCATGATTCAATCCGCGGATATGGCGATAAATGGCTAAAAGATTATTCCGGTATGTCCGCCGGATCCCTGCGAATTGGCGAATCAGCCCTTTCGCCCCTGATCCGTGGAAACCGCGAAGCAAATCGTTGCCGCCGACGTTCAACAGCACTAAATCTGCCTTGCTGATATGATGATTCCACCTGCTTGAACCAAGCCGGTCAATCAGTCCGCTGCTCGTAAGGCCATTGATGCCGAGATTGATGATATTGCAGTCCGGAAATGTTTCTTTCAAATAAGTGGAAATCCCGCCTCTGGTACCATAACCATATGCAACTGAATCCCCCAGGATTACAATATGCTTTAGGCGCAAGCCTTTTTTCGTCCCTTCGGAAGACGATGCGGCTCCATTTCGGAGAGGATAAAAGCGTCTGCTCTTTATCATACGCACACTTCCCTTCTTTGTTCGACATCCTTATTTTAACATAAAGAATAGATATTTACGAATAATCCACTCCAACCAGGAAGCCGCTTTTTTTACTTTCTCCGATAATTGGTTTAACATTTGGCTAGGAGCAAAATACGACAAAAAGAGATGGCTGATTGAAACCTTGCTTCTAATAATGGGCATCCGTATTGTCGGGGCCAGTGTGATCGATTCTGCCTTGACGACGTTATGAGTGGACGGCGGAGCGGGACCGCTCAACGACAGACTCTCCACTTCCATCTGAATCAGCTTAAGAAAAGTGTCCAACGACAACGTCAAAGTCTTGAGCATTTCCGGATCACTTATTCCATTAATGACTTTCTTAATGTGGATTGCATTATTGTGGCTGGGTTGGACTTAGCTTGATGGCAAGCGTTCCAAAGGGCTGCGTGTTGTGCCGCAGAAGGATATTGATGAGGCGTTGGCAACATTGAAAGAGAGGCGACAAATTGGTAGGGGTGATCAAGTCCAGCGCAGTCAAATCTTCATGGCATTGACTTTCTGCGCTGCACTGGCAAATATCTACAGACTGGAGCATGTAATTTGGAAACTTTCCTGCTGGATCTAGAATCCGCTATCACCGAAATGGGTTGGCTCGCGCCCCCTCTTTTCATCTTGTTCCATTTGTTTCGACCTTTGCTATTTTTGCCGGTAATTATCGTGTGCATTGCCGGCGGAGTCCTGTTCGGCTTTGTGCAAGGGGCAATTTATAACTTTATCGGATTAGCATTGATGAACTACTTTTTTTATCTCTTTATAAGTAAATTTCCGAAATTCGAAGAAAAGATCCGTTCCTTGAAAAACAAAATGCTGCCTGGCAGAACTATTTCCGTTGGCCAAGTAATGATTCTGCGGATTATGCCCTTTGTCCACTTCCACCTCTTGTCATTGTACTTGATGGAAATGACGAAAAACTTCAAGGAATATATGTATTATTCCCTTCTCGGCGTCATCTTGCCTTCAATCATCTATACAGCATTCGGCGAAGCCATTTCAGAAATGCCTTGGTACTTGACCTTGGGGATGTTCCTAATATTGGTTGGCTTGTATGCGCTGATTGGCAAAATGCATAAACTCCGGCTGCCTTTGTAGTCGAAATAAAATTAAAAAGCGCATCCCCTTTTATAACAGGGAACGCGCTTATTTATGTGTTGCTTATGATCGGCGTTTCCTTCCAGCAAGTTCGTAGCGAGTACCTGACTTCTTACGTTCCCGCCTCTTTTGTCGGCGTTCGTCATTTTCGATTTTAGCTGAAAGCAATCCGACCATTGTGCCGAATAATGCGCCGCCAAATACTTCGATTGGCTGGTGGCCCAAAAGCTCTTTTAGCTCGCTATCGCGCTTTTCAAATTCAAGGCTTGGAAAATCTCCGCTTAATGTAACGAAACTGTCCTCAAGGTCGTTGACAAGCCGTGCAATCTCACCTGTATGTCGACGGATCCCTTGCGCGTCATACATGACGATCGTACCGAATATAACGGCTAAGGCTGTTTCAGTATGGCCCGTCCCTTTATTTGCAGCTACATAGGAAGCAAGTGCTGAAACGCCGGCCGAATGCGAACTCGGCATGCCGCCGGTCGTAAACGCCTGTTTCAAGTCCCACCGGCCCGATAATTTTTTATGAGTTACGATTTTTAACGCTTGGGCTATCCCAATTGCTGATAATGATGTAATGATTCCTCTGTTCATAGTGTCCATAAATTAATCCCCCACTTTTCAATCCTATAATCAAGTTTAACTTTTCCGGTTAGTTTTTTATACCCCCAAATTTCGGTCTTTAAGCCGAAAAACAAAAAACAGCTCAAGCAAAAATTTAATTCTCTCTTTTTATGGGTATACACTAAATGTTATAGTGCGCCATTAATTGGTATACTTCATTATTTCCCTCTAATCAGAAAGCCGAAAGGAGCTTTTATGTGATCCATAACATTCCGTTGGAAACCAGGAACCTACATTCCTCATTCAGCAAACAGTACAGCCCGATTTTAACCATCCAATCGGGCGACACAATACAAGTTTCGACACCTGATATCAAATGGGGTTATTCACCTTCCCCAGACCAGCCAAAACAAATGCTGTCCTCCCGCGAACAAGAAAACCAACCCTTGCACCCGATGATCGGCCCGATCAAAATCGAGGGTGCCAAACCGGGAATGGTGCTCGAAGTCCGGACTAATGACTTAAAGCCAGGCTGGTATGGCACCAACTGGGCCGGCAAGCTTCCCGGCTGGCAAAATGAAAAACTTCAGCTGCTGGATTCTGAGAGAGTGCAGCTGGACTGGAAATTGAACGCCCAGCAAATGACCGGCAGCTGTGTCATCGGCGCTAAGGAATTCCGTGTCGGGCTCTCGCCTTTCCTGGGACTGATGGGCAATGCTCCGGCAGAAGATGGCGTATTCAGCACCAAGCCGCCCCGCTCGGTCGGCGGCAACATCGATTGCAAAGAGCTCGTACGCGGCAGCAGCCTGTTTTTACCGATTGAAGTTGACGGCGCGATGTTTTCTCTAGGAGATGGGCATGCGCTGCAAGGCGACGGTGAAAGTTCAGGCACTGCCATTGAATGCCCGATGGATTTCGTTGACGTGACGCTGATCCTGCATGAAGATTGGACTTTGGAGATGCCGCGCGCAAATACACCAGCGGGCTGGATTGCTTTCGGCTTTGATGAAGATTTAAACGAAGCGGCAGCCACCGCCTTAAACGGCATTTTGGGCTTGATGCAGGAATTTTACGCAATCTCCAAAACCGAAGCGACCGCTTTGGCCAGTGTCGCCGTAGATTTGCACATCACCCAAGTCGTTAATGGCGTTAAAGGCGTCCACGCCATTTTGCCGCATGGCGTTATCCGCTGACTTATCCATTAAGCTGTACCAATCAAAATCAATTGAACGACAGCTATGAAAAAATTTACTGCTGAAAGGAAAGATTCATTTGATGGATTCCACTGCATACTTAAAAAGGTTTCATGCATTTCCAATAGAAGAGCTTTATTTGCAGGATTTAGCCAAGCTTCAA
Organism: Planococcus sp. TJ-301; assembly: GCF_058268475.1. Classification (NCBI taxonomy): domain Bacteria; kingdom Bacillati; phylum Bacillota; class Bacilli; order Caryophanales; family Caryophanaceae; genus Planococcus; species Planococcus sp. TJ-301. Next base: position 557,065 of record NZ_JBZDOH010000001.1, read on the forward strand.
TCGCTTCATATGCAGCACGTGCCATTTGAGAACTTGGATGTAATCCGAAAAAAGCCGATTTACCTGAACCTGGAGACGATCTACGATAAAATCGTCAATCGCAATCGAGGCGGCTATTGTTATGAATTGAATGGCTTGTTTCATTGGCTGCTCCAAGAACTGGGGTTTGACGCCAAACTCATATCCGCAACTGTTCTAAAACCTGATGGCACCGCCGCAAAAAAAGATACCCATGCAGCCATTCTGGTTGAACTGGACACGGCATACTTGATTGATGTGGGATTCGGCGATTCGACAGTCAGCCCTATTCCGCTTGGAGGGGAACGACACGCAGACCATAGCGGAACCTACAGAATCGAGACGGTGGAAGACGGATTTTACCATTTGATCCGCCAAGAAAATGGAGATGACAGCGAAGAGCGCATCTTATACCGATTCAATACCAATGAAAAGAGACTAGCTGACTTTCATGAGGGCTGCGTCTTTAATCAGGTATCGAGTGAATCGACATTTACCCATGATGATCTTGCGACTCGCGCTACGGAAGATGGACGCATCACCCTTTCTGGGGATGTCCTGATTCGAACTGAGGACGGAAGCAAAAAGAAACACAGCCTGTCGCCCGAAGAAAAGACAAAAGTCCTCAAAGAGGAATTCGGTCTTGAGCTTGAGAAATAGGCAATGGCGCAGTGATGCAGCAAAAAAAGAATTTTTCCCGCTAATCTAAAGTAGCCCATAAATAAAGAGCAGCCGGCCAATGCCAGCTGCTCTTTTCTAGTATCGTTAATCTCCATATTCGTACAACGTGATGCTTTCCAAATGGTTGACATAGCGTCTTAACTCTTTGGCTTGTTCTCTTGTGATGTCACCGCGTTCATACATTTTATAAATCTCTGAACGTCCTTTGTCCATCACGACAATTCGCAGCTCTTCTTTCAATAATTCAAAATGTTCATTGTACCGGGAATCCGGACGTTTTAACCCACCGATCATTTGTTTATAATCGGTGATGACCGCCTGCATCATGTCCTTGTAATCATTTTCAGCGGCCAGCACTTCTAATTTTTTCAGGCCTTTTTGGAGAGCCTGCAATTGGATTTCTTTCGCTTTTTGTATTTTCACCAAGCGCGTTTCCTCGTCTTTGACATACTGGCCGCCAAACCGTTTGAACGCACGAGCCAATTTCCCTTCGATAAAGACGATGATCGACCGGAATCCTTTTGAAATGGCTTGTTCTCTGCGGATCAAGGATTTATCGAAAGCATCGTAGACGTCTTCTTTCATTCCGCCCTCTTTGTAAAGGCTGTCGATATAATGGCGTTCTTCTACCAATGCCGAAAAACGGATTTCCCGCATGCGGTCCCTCAATATTTTCGTGCCTTTTTCAAGGGAACTTTCGTCAAAATCCAACTGGTTAAGGCGCATCGTATATTCATCGATCAACTCATAAGCTGCTACTTCGTTCTCGACATTCAACTCCGCCTTCAGTTTTTTGAGAGATGCCAGCAAAATTCGGCGGCGCGCTTCTTCTATTTCAAGCTTCGCCCCTTTTTGTTCCTCTGTCTCTCCGATGCTGAATAATGGCAGCAGAATCGTCGCAGCAATCAATGTAAATAAAATCGTACCGGCTGCTAAAAAGATGATCAACGAGCGGTTCGGGAAGTCATCGCCATTTTCCATTAAATACGGAATTGACAATACGCCGACCATTGTCACCGTGCCGCGAACGCCGGTCAAACTGACCATGATGGCAGTCTTGACTGTGGGTTTGTCCAAGTCATCTAGTTTGCCCCGTTTGTATTCGTAATACGCGTAGAGATAAGCCCACACTAATCGGATGCCTAAAACGGCCAGTGCAATAGCTGCTACATAGGACAGCAAAAGCAATCCACTGATGTTTTCGTTCTCAAGCACGCCGCTCATGGATGATGGGATGCTTAATCCAAGGAGCAGGAACACAAAACCGTTCAAGATGAACAGCAGAATTGTCCAGATGTTTTCGGTCAGTATTTGCTCTTCAGCAACGAACGTTTCCGTCCGCTCGCGAACAAGCGCATGGAGAATGCCGGCTACGACAACTGCAATAACGCCGGACGCATGAAGCACATCTTCTGTAATATAAAAAATCAAAAATGGCGTGAGGATGGACAGGAGAGATTGAAATGTTACATCGCTGATCCCCTGCTTTCGAAGCATATAGCGGATGCCAGTCACCAAAAGACCGAGAATCAAACCCAGGAAAAGTCCGGCTATGAATTTATACGAAAAATCGATTGCGGCTTCCTGTACGGAAAAATAGCCGGTAACGACCGCGGCAACTGCGTAATTGAACGCCACTAGGCCTGATGCATCGTTGATCAGCGATTCCCCTCTGACCAGATTTAAAACTTTTTGCGGCAAGTGGATCCGTTTCGCAATGCCATTCACCGCGACAGGATCTGTCGGCGAAAGAATCGCCGCTAAAGCGAATGCGGCAGGAAGCGGAATATCGCTGATGAGCCAGTGTATGAAATATCCGCCGGCGACTGTCGTTATCAGCACCAGGAAAATTGCATTGCCGAGTATTGGCCCGCGCATGCGCCATAATTCATCACGCGGAAAGTTCCTGCCATCGCTGTATAGCAATGGCGCGATAAACAGGAGCAAAAACCATTCCGTTTCAATTTCCAAGGAAATATCATCGAATAATACGACCACCCCTACACCAAGTGCCACTTGGATTAAAGCAGTTGGGATAAATGGCGTGTAATGGCTGATGATATTGGAAATCATTAAACAAAACAGCAACAATAATATAATCAATAATAAATCCATAAACATTCTCCAATCTAGCCGTTTCATGTAATCTATTGTATACCCTTAAATGAGCGCTTATGACGCCTGCTGCATCAATTTCAAAAAAAATCAAAAAAAAAACGCCCCATTGTAAGAAGCGAATAAAATAACAGACCTATTCTTTTCACTCTACAAAATGGTTTCATAATTCTTTAGAATTTAGCGGTATGGATCGGTGCAACAAAATAAAGTTCTTTCGGGCACGTTTTCGCTGTTTTGACCAGTTCTATAAAGACATTTTCTGGCACCACAAAATTCTGGATGCGGTTTGGCAGTTCAAGCACCTTTTCCGTCGCATTCGATGCTTTTACTTCATCTATATCAACCCAAACCGATTCTCGCTCACTCATTTTCTTTCCACCGCTCACATACGTTTGTTCCCGGCATAATCTCGCAAATAACGTAATGAGTGTTTCTCCTTCTTCATCATGGACATTCTTAGACCTTACAAAATAATAAGCGACTGACTGCTGCGGCAAAAGCTGTTTTTGTGTCAAAATGGCACACCCCTTTTCAAGTTTCTGCGTGAATTGAAGAAATAAAATGGGAAAACTGACTTTTAACTTATGTAAAGTCGGCATAAGCTTCTTTAGAATGAGATCTAACCAGAGGGACTAAAATGCCAATCTTCCCTTCAAAATCCATGAGCTAAACGACTCACCAGTAGAAATAGGCTTAAAGTTGCCTTTGTGAGGTATATAAGAAACTTTTAAACTAATGATTATTTGAATCTGCTAACATATATAATATACTACAACTAATAGGCTACTGCAATAAGTTAAGAAAGTAAATAAATAATAAAAAAATATTTTTTTAAATAAAATACAAAGTTTTTTATTATGGGATTTCCTTAATCTTATTATTAGTAGTGACTATTATCTCATACGAGACTTATTTGAATTTACGGCTGCCTATAATGCCTCTTTTTTAGCCAATGCCTTAAAATCTTAAACTCAATGGAAAAAAGCCGAGCAGTGTATAAAAGCTGCTCGGCTTACCATTAGATCACTCTTTTTAAAAAACTTCCTTAGAAACTTCTAAAGTCATCGTTAGTCGGCGGATTCGGTTTCTTTTCTTCCGCTTCCGCTTTTGCTTCAAATTTCTCCAATTGGCGTTTGGCCATATCGCGGCCGCCGATGCCGAATGCGATCGCAAATGCAACTGCAAGGCCCGCTACGATGAAGAGGAATGCCAGATTGACAATATTCGTTGCAAAGTTCAATTGATCCAAGGTCATGAAAACAGCCATGATGATGATGGCGTATTTAACAATGCCGCCAGTCATCCGGTTGCCGGAAGACTTGGTGATGTAATTGCCCAGAAGGTTTGCACCGACAATACCTACGCCCAGGATGATCAATGCACTTAGTACAAGCGGCAGATAATTGATGATCGCAGAGCCGATGTTATTCAGTACATCCAATTGCAATACATTCAAAGCTTCGACTGTGAAGAAGATGATGATCAATACCTGAACAACTTTGCCGATGATTTTTGCCAAATCGAAGGTTGGCACGTTCGGATTGCTGCTGGTATTCAAGTAATCGGAAACATTGTCGATTCCCGTACCTTTCAACAAGCTCGTGAGAAGGTCCCCGATAAACTTCCCAATCATGACCCCGACGATAATCAAAATGATTGCCACGAAGATATTTGGAATCATGTTCAGCACTTGGTTCAGCATAGAAGTGATTGGTTGTGAAATCGATTCGATTTCAAGCGTCTCAAGTGCAATTGTGACAATCGGAATAAGAACAAATACGAAAGCCACATTCCCTAGAACATTCGCAAGTGTATTCTTATCGCTCGCCGACATTTTTTTAGGCGTGTCCGTCTTTTTTGTCAGCTTATTGAACCAACGATCGATGTTCACCGTAGTAAGCAGCGTCACAACAAGATTTTTCACGAATTTTGCGATGAAGAAACCAAGGACCAAAATGATTGTGGCCATCAAGAGATTAGGCAGGAAAGCCAGCAATTTGTCCATCATATTGGATATCGGTCTTGCAACTGCTCCCATGTTCAATTGTTCAAAGACACTTGGCAGGAAGAGGATAAATACTAAATAATAGAAGATCTTACCGATGGAATCCAGCTTGGAATCCGCATCCTCCACTGTTTTAGCCATGTGGCCCTTAACCATTGCCCGGTCCGCGCCGATTTTCTTCAATCCTTTTTGGAAAATCATGCGCACGATTGTCGCTACTACCCATGCGACCAATAGCAAAAGGATTGCGCCAAGGATGTTCGGCAAGAAATTGACAACGTTGTACCACATGTCCCTAAATGCAACTGTAATGTCATTCATCTTCATTTCTCCTTTCAGGTTGTATTTGTAGCAAATTAAAATAATTGCTACTATTATATTCCCCTTTTTTCGAAACTAAACCCAATTCCCCTAACTATTCAGATAATTTATTACTTTTGTCCTGATGCTCTTTTTACCAGCTTTCCTCCCCTATGTTTAGGATTTGTGTTATGCGGAATAATAAGAAGGCAACTCTTTAAGGAAAGCAGGGATTTTACTATGGAAGAGAAAATCGTCGAATTGCCAACTGGCCAATCGAAAGCTCAGAACAATACCCCTGATTCCATCAATCAGGAAATCGAGCGCCAAATAGAAGCGAACGTCGGGTATTTCAAGCGCCAAAGCGAAGCGGCCATCAAGGAACGGATCGACAGCCTGGATCGGGAATGGGATGCCGGGCGTGCAGCTGCAGGTATAAATGCAGCTCTTGCAATTGCAGCAACCGGCCTGTCATTGGCAGGCAGTAAAAAGTGGCATTACCTGACAGCAGCAGCAGGCGCATTTATGCTTCAGCAGGCATTGCTTGGCTGGAGTCCGCCGCAAGCATTAGCCAGAAGAATGCGAATCCGGACTCTAAATGAAATCAAGCTTGAAAAACAAGCACTGGAAAATTTGCTGAAATAACCTTCATAGCCCAGTCGCTGAAAGGCCCGCCAACAAAGTGCGGGCCCTTTTTTTATTATTTTTATTTCAGGTTTAAAGAAAGAAGATAGAAGGAATAAACCTATCAAACATTATAATTGCTGTTTTCTAAGTGAATTTAATATAATGGAATTATAACGGTGAAGGAGATGAGCAAAGTGAGCATGGAGACAATTAGAGGATCTAGTATGGTCATAAAAATGACGCGCACTTTAATGGAAGAAGGCTGGGCCTTCATATCCAATGAATCGAATGTTGTGGTTAGAGCAGAGCATCAAGCTACAGGCGAAGCCATCTCCTTTAATTCTGCCGGCAACCTAAAACGCTGGCTCTACGAAAAAGCTTTGAGTTATTAACCCATAAAACTGCTAATTCTTCAGTGAATTAGCGGTTTTTTAGATTTCCCAAAGCCATAAGCGAAAATGTGATGATTCTTGGTGGAGTGGTTGATCGACATACCTCTTGTCATGCCGGTTTTTGGTGCTTTTCGATGCACAATATTCCAGATGGTCACGCTGTAGGCTTTGCCTTCGGTGCAGTGCCGGCGCAATGATTTTCGTCGTCGCAGAAGAAGTGATTCCGGGTTCACGGGAAAACGTCAAACATAAACTTGCGGCCATTAGTCTGCTTATCGGCTTTGCTGTCATAATGATGCTTAACGTCGCATTGAGCTGAAAAATACTGTTTTCAATTTAACTAAAATAAAAATATTTATATTATGTAATCTAAAGATAGCATACGTTTTTTTTCATAAATTATATTATTACTATACAAATCTTGCTGATCTTTCCACGGAAGACCCCCAGACATGATCTGCTCTTTTTCCAGAAGATAGTTTATCTGCAACAAAAAATCTGCAGACCATACCCTGGCTGCAGATTTTTTGTTAGACTGAAGAAGCGGTCATTGTGGCTCGCTGAAACTTTCAGTGCAGATTGAATTCAAATGATAGCGTATGATCTTTTTTATTTTTGCCTCATCGGCTTCGGCAGGACTGGCTAAGCTTTTAATTGCCAACCCATCCAGCAATGCAGACAAACGCTCAGTTTCGAGCTCCAGCTCTGCATTCTTCATTAAGAGATTTAATAGAGCTAAATACGAGATGACATTTTTAGCTGCCGAATAGGCGGCGTCCGGAACCCTTCCGCTGCTTTCAACATCTTGCAACGCTGCCATCTTTAAGCTCAACCTGACCGAGGTTTCAAGCATCGGCCCTTCTCCTGATGGCAGCAGACAAAGCAGAACACGAAGAATTTTCTCTTTCGGCTGCACGTCATCCTGGAAAATGGAGTCGATTCTTTCCGCCAATCTGGCATGGACCAATTGATTGGCGTAAGCCAATAATTCATTTTGCGCCGAAAAATAATAGCGCATTGCACCGAGCGATAATCCGGCCTCCTTTGCGATATTTCTGGCTGATGCTTTTTGCATGCCTTGTTGCAATATAACTCTCCACGCGGCTTCGGCGATAGCTTGCTTTTGTTTGGGGTGATCGATTAGTTTTGGCATATTTCCATTCTATCAGAATAATAGTAATTTTCAAATAATTCAGTACAGTTGTATTATAATATTTTTCGGCTATATTTTTTCTCAATACAGACGTACTGCCAAATATGCACCGATTTCCCTCTCTTGTGGATAACCAGGCTGTCCTGTGGGTTTCTTTCCACAGCCACTTATTGTCGCATTAAACCAGTTTGAAACAACGGCGACAAAACAAAACACCTGTGAATCCAACCCATTAACTGGATGGATTCACGGGTGTTTTTTTTAGAGCAAAGTCATTCCATTTTCTTTTCTGTGAAATAGACATTCCGTTTTTGCAGCTCTTCCGGCAATCCGCCAAATGGGATGTGAACCTTAAAGACAGTCCCCTCCCCTTCCGTGCTGTCGGCTCCAATTGTTCCACCCTGCATGTCGACTATCGATTTTGCAATGGACAACCCTAGGCCATAGCCACCTTCTTTGCGCGAGCGTGCCTTGTCAGCCCGGTAGAAGCGCTCGAAAATCTTATCGCGATCTTCCGGCGCCATTCCGATGCCATTGTCTTTCACCGTTATCGACAGCTCACCTTGCCTTTTTTTATGATCTACCGCTATTGCGATTTCCACTTTCCCTCCGCTTGGCGTATATTTTATCGCGTTTTCTCCTAAGATATACAATAATTGTGTTAAGCGATCGCTGTCCCCTTGAACAAGGATTTCGTCTTTTGCTTCAAGCTCCAGCTGAATTCCTTTCCTTGCACTGAGTTCGCTCAGCGATGCCATCACTTGCGCGGCTGCCGGCCTGAAATTGAACCACTCTTTTTTCACTTCAAGCACAGCCTGCTCGGAATCCGACCGGGCCAAAGCAAGCAATTCCGTAATCAATTTGGACATCCGTTTGACTTCGTGCTTCAATGTCATTTGCATTTTTTTTGAAAAAGGGCTGTTGCCGCTCTCCATTTCCAATGCCTCCACCGCAGATAAAATGACGCTGAGCGGCGTGCGCAGTTCATGCGACGCATTCGAAACAAACTCCCGTTGGACATTATAAGCTTGTTCGACCGGAATCATTGCCCGTTTAGCCATCCAGCGGCTCAACAACACACCAATCAGCGCAAACAGCAGCGCTACTCCGGTGAAGACGATGATCAGCCATTGCATGACTGATTTGTAAAAGCTATTGTCGACTCCCATGTACATCATGGCGATGCGGTTCCCGTCATGATAGACCGGCCGCGCCAGGACGAGCACTTCCCGTTCGAAATCCTGGAAATCAGCCAAAAGCGGATCGTCTTTGGGAATATCGATCGGAAAGCGTTTTATTTCGATGTCTTCTGTGACCCAATCCTCGATCAAATCCAGATACAGAAAACGCAGCTCTTCGTAATCATCCTGGTTGATCATCAAATCACCCGAGTTGTCAGTGATGTAATAGAAGACGTGATTTTCAGCAAGCACTCTGCGCTCCTGCTCCCGCCAGGCGCCGCCGCTGCCATAAAGCGCGCGTTCAGCCATTGAAACTTCCCTATCGGATAACAAGCTTAGCGTCTTCTCCTGGTCCTGTTTTAATTCTACATAAAAGACAGACAACGTAAAAAGCACAAAGACCACGAGAAACGCGATGATGGACAAACTGTAAAACACCGTTAGCCTGTTGCGCGTCCGGGAAAAAACATCTTTGCTTTTGGTTTTGTTGGCATCAGGTTTTTTCAATTTTATAGCCTACTCCCCTGATTGTTTCGATCAGGCTTTCGCCTTCATCGGCATCAACTTTTTTCCTCAATAGTTTCATCGTTGCGTCGATTGTTTTCATCGATACGTCTGTATCAAACCCCCAAATGCGGTCAAAAATCAATTCCCGGGTTAAGACCTTGCCCCGGTTTTGCACAAGCATATCAAGGAGCTCGAACTCCCGCGGGGTCAAGCTGATCTGTTCTTCGTTGCGGCATACACTATGGGAGGTCCGATTGATTTTTAGGCCATTAAACTCGACGATTTCCTCCTGCAGAGGAGAAAACGTGCGCCTGGCCAATGCACGCAAACGGGCCCACAGCTCCTCGATTTCAAAAGGCTTCACCAGATAATCATCGGCCCCTGCATCGAGACCTTCAACCCGGTCGCTGAGAGAGTCTTTTGCCGTCAACATCAGCACAGCGCCACTATAGCCTTTTTTACGCAGTTTTTTGCAAATTTCAACGCCATCGCCGTTCGGCATCATCCAATCCAAAACAATGACATCGTAAAAAGAAGCAAGTGCGTAATCATAGGCATCTTCGCCTTCCATCACCCAATCAACCGATTTCGCCCCTTTTTTCTTCAATAGATGGACCGTCAATTCCCCTAACATCTCATCATCTTCCGCCAACAGCACCTTCATCACAAGCACCCCTTCCACCCATCGATACCTCTTATATCTATATTAGAACATAATCAAATGAAAAATAGATGAAATTTTCAGAAAATCGACCTTAATGAAAATTTACCATGAATACCCAGTAAATGGGTAGCTTTTTTGCTTATTATATTTTATTTTCCAGATAAACTTCATTTCCATGAACTTGAAAGGCACCGCTAAAAACAGGTTATACAAAAACCGCTAAGCTTTGGCTTAGCGGCGTTTTTATAACAGGAAATCAAAAAACTTCATTGCGCCGCTTGGGGGTCGCGAATGGCTCCCATGAACAAGATTGCTCCTGTCTGTTCATCGCTGATGGCGATGAAATACGGCCGGTCCACCACCATCGGCACTGCCTCTGGCCCCGCTGACTCCGTAACGATATCAACTTCAGTCGCTGCCGCCGCTTCCGTTCCTTTTTCATCCACCTCGATGAAGGTTTTCTGTTTCACCAGGCTGATCCATAGCGGGTCATCTTCTTCAATTATTTTTGAAAAGTTCGCCCCTTTTTGAAAAGCCCTAGCCATTCCAAGCTTTTTCAGCACATCATTCAACTCCACTTCATATGATAGCTGGAACTTCGGCATTTGGATCGACACGGGCTGTTTATTGAATCCGGTTTTCCAGCTTTCCCATTTTTCACTGGTCAATGCTTCTGTAAATTCCCCAAGCGTCGTTCCTTCCGCTGGCAGGAATACATTCATGCTCATGTCCCCTTCACCGTATGGCAAGGCAACCGCCTGAAATTCATCGGTTTCCATATAATCCAACACTGTTTCAATCTTCATGAATTGCTTATCCATGGCTTTGCCATTTTCACTGTAAAAAGGAGCCGCCGCAGTTTGTTTTTCGTCAAACTCAAATTGCCAATCGGCGTTGAAGTAAATGGCGTTCAACAGCATGACCACAAGATCGGGGTTAAGCGGTTCGGCCACCATATCCTTTATCTTGCCTGCTGTCGCATCTTCCACCCAGCCATTGATTTTGTCCACTGTTCCTGCTGCACCTACATCGACCACTTCGAGTTCGGCATTAAAATAATCTTGGTTGCTGGAGGCAAACCCTTCTTGCAATTGAAATTTGCCATTCAGCCACATGGAATTCGCCACGTTCAAAGTGATATCTTCCGAATCTTTATCAAGCATGGCGAGGAGCGAAGCATTCGCGCGGTTCATTCCTTCCGCATCCAGTTCGGTGTGCAGCACTTCGGCAATTTCCTCTTTCGTATTGCCGTCCGCCCCGTTATAAGCCATCGCTAATGCCATATAAAGGCTCGTAGGGGAAATGAATGCATTGCCCTTGCTGTCCGGTTCGATTTCAGGCAGCACCGACATACCAAGAGCATTGCCGGACAAGGTGATGTTTTGGTAATCGTCTTTTCCGAATTCCACATCGTTCGCAACATCGGTACCTGAAGAGCCGCCTGTCTGCCCACATCCGCTTACAAATAATAATAACGCCGCGATAGCTCCAAAGAGCAATTTTTTCATGCCGCACTCCCCCTTTGCTTCAATAGACTCTTTTGGAATCAAAAAAGTTTCAAAAACCAAAAAACCGTCCCAACCCTTCGGCTGGAGCGGTTTGCAGTTATATATTATTGGCGTTTTCTTTTGATGAAATCAGCTTCAATGTCTTTTTTCCAGTCGCTGTCGAGCTTTTCGTTGTGGCGGAATGAAGTGACCGCTTCGCTCAATACATTGAAATTCAATTCGGTGCCTTCCGCATCTGCATGGTAGTCGGCCGCGAATTCTTTTCCAATGCCGAATTTCTCTGCGGCCGCAGCGGCGTCAATATTTGCGCCAAGGAAAATGAATTCCCACATGAATTCTTCTTTTTGGCGTGCAATCAAGGCCTTGATCTTCTCGTGTGTATATTCACAACTGGAATTTTCCATGCCGTCCGTCGTGATGACGAAAATCACTTTTGCAACGCGTTCTTGTTCAGTGGTGCTTTTTTGGACATTGCGTATTTTTTGGATAGTGGCACCGACCGCGTCAAGCAGCGCTGTCGTACCGCCGACTTCGTATTCTTTTTCCGTTATCGGACCAACGCCTTTTAGCGGAATGCGGTCGTGCAGCAGCTCATAGCCATGATTAAACAGCACTGTAGTGACCCGTGCGTCGCCCTTCTCTTTTTTCTGCTTGGCGATCAGCGCGTTGAACCCGCCGACTGTATCGCTTTCAAGGCCAGCCATAGAACCGCTTTTATCCAGGATGAATACCAATTCCGTCATTTCTTTGTTCATGTTTTTTTCCTCCTTAAGTTGTTTTGTCTACAACCTAAGGATACGATTTCCAGAGAGGGGAAAGGTCGCTTTAAAAGCGACAAATAACTTCCTGCCTGAATTTGGGTGCACTTATTCGAGCGTATTGCCTTCCGCTGGAATAGGATTGTTTTTAAGCAAGCCGGCCAAATGATAGGTATTGTATGCCAGGCGTTCAATAGCGGATTGCGTGAATTCATTATCCCGGCCGGCTTCGATATAAGAAGCACCCGGCCCTGCTTCGCCGACCCAATAAGCATCAACGTTCGGCGGTATGACAAATCCGATATGCGACAAGCCATATAAAATCGAAGCAGCTGCGTGCTTGGCTCCGTCTTCATTTCCTGTGACGACAGTTCCGCCGACTTTATTATAAAAAACCGATTGGCCTTTATCGTTGGTTTTGCTGCTGCTGCCGTATAGGCGTTCAATCGCTAAAGTGGCAATCGAACTTTTTTCGCCGAGCCATAATGGGGTTCCGATAATGACAATATCCGCAGTCTTGACTTTCCCCAGAATTTCCGGCCATTGGTCATTGCCGCCTAAATCTTCTTCGACGCCATAGCCAATCGTCCAATCAGCGAGCCTGATAATTTCCGATTCAACGCCCAGCTGATTGAAATGGTTTTGCACATCGTGCATAAAGCCTTCTGTATTCGAAGTTTCATCCGAACTTTTTAATGAACAATTCAAAAAAACCGCTTTTAATGTCTGCATCTTGCCTCATCCTTTCCATATTGAGCTTTTCTCTTTATCTAAGTTCCCTGTCCGGAATCCATTAAACAAAGAGGAGCTGCTGTTTCATGGAAACGAATTCGAATCACGCGCCCAAAAGCACTTGGTTGAAAGAAAATAAGGCTTCATTGATTTCGTAAATATCGTATTTTTCATGGACGATGAAATACTCGATGATGACATCGAATTTATTGCTGCGCGACAAGGCATAGCCCGCGCTTGCCAGTAAATCCTCGGTTTCATCCAAATCTAGCTCCAGCGCAATGGCGAACGCGATGATTGTTTTCTTCATCGGTGTGTATGAAGGTGAATTTCTTATTTTAGAGAATAGCTTGCGGTCGACATTGGCTTTTTTATACGCTTCGACATCTTCCATGCCTTTTTCGTCAATAAAGCGCAGAAGACGCGCCGAAAACGGTTCATCGATGCGCGCCAGGAAATCTTCAAGCGAACTAGGTATTTCTATCTTAGACTCTTGAAGTATCGTTTCTATCCTGTCTTCCTGTTCAAAACGCGGGTAGCGCACGGCCATTTCTTCTACGTAATGTTCATCAATATAGGAATTGATGGAATCGGCCAGCGTTTCACTTATGACAAAGGATTTTTGGTCGAAAACGACCAGATATACCAAGATCTCATGATTCTGCAGGAATTTGCGGATTTCTGAAACAGCAATGTCCAACGCTTGGTCTTTTGGGTAGCCGTAAATCCCCGAAGAGATGAGCGGAAAAGCAATCGATTCGCAGCCCAGCTCATGTGCCAGATGGAGAGACGTGGAATAAGCGGAGCGCAAAAGCTGTTCTTCTCCTTTCCCGCCGCCTTGCCAAACCGGGCCAACTGCATGAATGACATAGCGGGCATCGAGTTTGAATGCCGGCGTCGCAACCGCATTCCCTATCCGACAATTGCCAATGTGATCGCACGCGGCTTGCATTTCGCTGGCACCTGCCCTTTGGAAAATAGCTCCGCATACGCCGCCTCCCATCTGAAGGTTTGAATTTGCTGCGTTGACGATGGCATCGACGTGCATTTTTGTTATGTCGTTCCTGATAATTTCCAAAGGCATTGCGGTCCACTCCCTGATGATTGATTAATAGGCCATACGTAGAATACGCTCCATAAGCTGTTGGTTTTCTTCAATGCCGACTTTCCGGCTCAATACGCCGTTCAGGCGGAGAATTTCGGGCACAGTCTGTTCGAGAACTGCCATGATGTCCTCGTTATTGCGGCCTGATTGCCACTCACTGAGAAGCTTCAATTCCCGTTCGTTTAAATCGCTTCTGCCGCCTTCGACTTTTGACCAGCTGCTGAAAGCGCCATCAAAATGCTGCTCCATTTCCATGAACCAGCCGGATACAATATACCTGAGCAACCGGTCCAAGTTTGCAGCAGCATAATAGGATTCATTGCGCATGGCTGCCCGGTAGGTTTCGTGCGCAAAAGCCAGGACTTTCCCTTTCCACATCTCCACTTCTTCAACAGACACTTGATAAATTTTATGGACAGATGCGGCCAATATATCTTTCAGAATATCTTCAGGATCATACAGAATTTGGGCTTTTTGAAGCCAATGCGACGGTTTGATTTCATCTGGGGCATGATACCAGCTGTCAATTTTCACAAAACTACTATAATGGCTGACGATATATGGAGCTACGGGGTTAATGCCTTCGTGGAAAAGCACCTCTCCCCATCGTTCCGATCTTGTTTTCTTATTGAGGATGAATTCCGCTTTACGGCCGGGTTTTACAATGATGTGCAAATCGATGTCCGAATATTGGTCATGCGTTTTCTTTGCAAGTGAACCGCTCAGATAAACCGCCAGGACATTTTTGTCAGCGGTTAAATCTTCCATGCATTTCTCCAAAAGCTGTTTGCGCTTTGCGGGCAAAAGGGCATCCCGCTCTTTGTGCCTGCTGAAAAATTCTGCTGCCATCCTTTCCCTCCTTCTTGGCTGCAACTGAAGGGCTGCGTCCATCCTGAAATGTTTTTCACTAATGTTAACATTAACTCCCGGTTATTATAAGGCTTTTGCCGTAAAAAAGCCGCCAGAACAAGATCTGGCAGCTTCTGCTAGTCAATTCGGTATATATCTTCACGTGAATGGAAGCCATCTTCGATAATCGTTTTGCTTATAATTGAGTAGACGACAGCGATTTGAATCAGCAGAATTAAAGCATCTGCTTCATATTGGCGAAATCATTCGGTGGTATTGAGTCTTCCGTCCATTAGTTGCAAGTGATCGTATATCACTCTCGTCTATAAAAGACTGCAGCACATTGAAAGCCCCTTATTTAAGAGGCTGCCATTATCATCCGTAAACGCTTCGCCGATTCAGCTTATTTACGGTACAAAATAAGCACAAATAGAACATTAATTGCTATATAATACAGCTGGTTACGGAAAATCAAATCATCAAATCAACTGTTCAACCTTATAGTTCCACGCATGAAAAAAGCGGGCAAGATACCGCTTGAAAACGGATCTTGCCCACCATTTATTTACTATAAACGCTCTGATTCAGCCGCCGATATACGACATGCCGATTTTGTTGCGGTTTTTCGCTGTCAGTTCTGTGCGTTCGTCTGAATAGCGGTCGTCGCGTCGCTGCCAGACCGCACTGATTTTGCGTAATAATTCTGCGTCGTCCAAGCCTGCACGCACCAATTCTCGTATATCGAATCCTGAATCGGCAAACAGGCAGGTATAGAATTTGCCATCCGACGATAACCGGGCGCGTGTGCAAGTAGAACAGAACGATTCCGACACTGATGTGATAAAACCGACTTGCGATTCGCTGCCGGAGAAGCGGTAGCGCTTCGCCACTTCCCCGTAATAATCTTCGTCGACTGGTTCAAGATCGTAAACAGCCTGAAGCTTTGCTAAAATCTCTTTTTTGGTCACTACTTTTTTAAAGCTCCAGCCGTTATCATTGCCGACATCCATGAACTCGATAAAACGGAGCGTGATGCCGCGCTCCTTGAAATACGCCGCCATCGGCAGGATTTCACTTTCATTGACCCCTTTTTGCACGACCATATTGACTTTGATGTCAAAACCGATCTGCTGTGCGAAGTCAATTTGCTTTAAAATCATATCCGGCTTAACGCCTCGGCCGTTCAATTCGCCGAAAAGCTCTGGGGTTAAAGCATCCAAACTGATGTTTAAACGCCGCAGCCCCGCTGCGTATAAATTTTCGGCATGAGCGCCGAGCAGCAAACCGTTGGTCGTCAAACCGATGTCCTCAATGCCATCTACAGAGAGGATTAATTTGACCAAGTCTGGAAGTCCACGGCGCATCAGAGGTTCGCCGCCAGTCAGTCTGATCTTTTTAACGCCCATCGCTGCAAATACGGTGGTAAGGCGATGGATTTCCTCAAACGTCAATAATTCCTGTTTCGGCAAAAACGCGTAATCATCACCAAACACTTCTTTCGGCATGCAATAGGAGCAGCGGAAATTGCAGCGGTCCGTCACCGAAATGCGCAAATCGCGGATTGGCCGTTCAAATCGGTCTTGTATTGGTTTCACTGCCATGTTCATCGGCTCCTTTCAAATGATCCGGCTTATTGATGTTGCGAAAAACTTCGAAGTTGCCGACTGCCGAACTATCAAGCCATTCGGTTTGGACTTTCTCCATAAAATCCATTACCCGTAATTGCCTGTTTTCCAAGTCCGTTTCCAAAATTCCCAGGACGCGGGCATTCCAAAGGCTGAATAACGGTATGTTATGGCCACCCGCCCGAATTGCAGTAATGTCCTTTTTATCCGATGCCAAATCCATAAAAGCCGCCGTTTCGGAAGCGCTGATGAACGGCATATCGCATGGCAAAACAAGATACTGCCGTGCCGGCCGCTCGGACATCGCCGTGTAGATTCCGGCAAGCGGGCCAAGTCCTGCATACTTCGGGCTGTCACTTATAGCATCCAGCGTATCGGGAAAACGACCCTCCAATTCAGGCCGGGTGATAACGACGACGTGGCTGCATACTGCTGCCAATGCAGCATAGGCATATTCGTAAAATACTTTGCCATCCAGTTCGACGAAAGCTTTCGGCGAGCCGAATCGCCTCGACAAGCCGCCGGCAAGCAAAACCCCGACCGTTTCCATCATCCTCCGCTGACCGGGGGTATGAATGCGGCCACATCGCCTGTTTCCAGCAGGTCTTCCGGCAATGCGTATTCTTCATTCACTGCAATGCGCGCAGCTCCGGCTTTAATGCCCGGGTATTTTTCTGCAGCCCATTGCCACAGTTCTGCGACTGTACGTCCTGACAAGTTTGCTTGTTCTTGCGCAACGCCTGTCAATTCCTTTAATCCAGCAAAATAATGTACGGTAATCATACGGCACCTCCTGGTTTCTTTTTCTGGTCGCCAATCCATTCTTCGCCGTCTTCCCAAATTTCCTTTTTCCAGATCGGCACAATTTCCTTGATGCGTTCGATGGCGTATTCATTTGCTTCGTAAGCTGCTTTCCGGTGTGGGGACGAAACGGCGATTACAACGGCGATATCGCTGATCGCGAGTTCGCCAATGCGGTGGGCAATGGCGGTTTTTGCGCCTGGCCACTTCTCTTCAATTTCCGCTCCGATTTGTGCTAACTTCTTTTCTGCCATTGGTATGTAGGCTTCGTATGACAGATACAGCGTTTTTATGCCTTTTGTCCATTCGCGTACATGCCCGGTAAAGAGGGTCACTGCTCCTGCTTCCGGCCGCAAGACCATGTCCGCGTAATGCTGCGGGTCAATCTTATGTGAAACAATCTCAAATGTTTTCATGTCGAGTTCCTCTCTATCCAATCCGCGAACCATCCAGAAATGCGGTCAGTTTCGTTTCGGCCGACTACGTCGCCATTTGCTATGCTTACGCCTTCATGTGCAATAACGAGCGCGATGCGGCTGAGCGATTTTAATTTATCCCAATCGCGGTCGGAGCGGATCAGCACTATTTTTTCATAGGGTGCATCTTTGAACCCTTCGATAAAGATAAAATCAGTATCATCCTTTGCAGCCATGGCAACCAACTCATTAACGTCCGCCTCTTTTTTTCGGATGTGCTGTTGAATGACCCCGCCGCCATAGACGACGGAAGCCTCAGCACCGCCATTGAAAAAGCGCATGCTATCGGTTGTTGCAGGCGGCATGTCTAGCGGTTCAGGATGGCCATGGTGTTTAACGGCAGAAACCGTTTTGCCGCTTGCCGCCGCGAGATGGATCAGCTCGAGCATAAAGGTCGTTTTGCCGCTGTCTTTAAAGCCGACTACTTGCAAAATTCTTAACCCATCCACTTGGCTGCACCTTCTTCCACTCCGAGCAGCAAAACATCGACGCGGTTTCCTTTTACAAATCCCCGGGTTCCCCCTGGCAGGACGATCAATGCATTGCCTCGTGCGATAGATGATACAGCATTCGACTTATTGAATCCAGCCGGGCGAACCGTTTCGCCGTCGTAGATCGCACGGATAAACCGCGTAAAAGGATTGGCTTTTTCAAAATCCTCTGCCAATAAAGCAGTGGTATGAGGCAAGAAAGGTTTTTCTGCACCCATCATTTTCAGCAATGCCGGACGGACGAATAATTCAAATCCGGTAAAGCACGCTGATGGATTGCCGGACAGTCCGAACAAGTAGCGGCCGTCTGCCACGGCGACCGTTGTCACACTGCCTGGACGCATAGCGACTTTATTGAACAGGACTTTCGCGCCCAAGCGGTCATAAATAGCTGGCAGAAAATCGAAATCTCCGACAGAAACACCTCCTGTTGTAATGAGGCAATCGGTTTCCTGTGCCGCTTTTTTTACAGCTCGAAAACTTTCTTCCAAGTTGTCAATGGACATACCGTACATTTTGCAAGGGATTCCCATGCGCTTTAATTGTGCCATGATCATCGGCCCGTTGCTGTTGCGGATTTTCCCTGGAACTAAAGCGTCGCTTACCGAGAGCAGCTCGGTGCCCGTTGACAGAATGCCTACTATCGGCAATTTCGCCACTTGGGGCTGGCTATAGCCGAAAGTCGCCAATAAAGCGATCGTTCCCGGGTTGATGAGATTGCCGCTTTCTATGACCTCTTCACCCTTCGCTACATCCTCGCCTTGCAGCGACACGTTTTCAAGCTTATCAAAAGGCTTGCGAAGCGTGAACGACTGCCCGTTTTCAACCGTCTGCTCCAACATAGCGACCGCATCCCCACCAGCGGGCAGCTGGGCTCCGGTCATGATACGGATGGCTTCAAAGGCATTCAGCGTTTTAGTTGAAACTTCGCCTGCGCCGATATGATCGATGACATTGAAGGTGACGCGGGAAGTGCCTGATGCCCCCGCAGTATCCCTTGACCGGATGGCGTAGCCGTCGTAAGGCGAACGGTTGAAAGGCGGTACGTCGGTCGTCGCCTTCAATGGCTGTGCCAATATCCGCCCGTAGCTGTCTTCTAATGCCACTATTTCAGAAGCGATTCTACCGGCATGACTTATCACCATTTCAACCGCATCTTTTACTTGCATCGGTATTCGCTTTTCAACCACTGGCTCCAACTCCTTAAAATCCATGTTATACTTTCATCATTATATGTGAAAAGGATGATCTATATGAACGAATTAACACATTTCAATACGCAAGGCCGAGCAAAAATGGTCGATGTTTCCGGCAAGGCTGAAACTGTCCGCATCGCCCGTGCACAGACTTCCGTTATTGTTAACAAAGACATTTACAGCCAAATTAAAGACGGGGCTAATAAAAAAGGGGACGTTTTCGCAGTAGCCCAAGTCGCAGGCATCATGGCAGCGAAAAACACTGCGCAAATCATTCCGATGTGCCATCCATTAGCGCTGAGCGGCGTGGATATCGATTTCGAATGGAAAGTTGACGAAGACAAAAACCATTACGAAGTCATGCTTTCCACTACTGTGAAAACGACCGGCCCGACCGGCGTCGAGATGGAAGCGTTGACGGCTGCTTCAGCTGCTGCTCTGACAATCTACGATATGTGCAAAGCGGCTGGCAAGGAAATGGTCATCGGACCGACGATGCTGCTGCAAAAATCAGGCGGCAAATCCGGCGATTATTCCCGCACCTGAAGATGCTTCGTCAATTCAAAGATGATGTGCCTGATTTCCGGCAAAATGAGCTTTTCCATGGCCAGGCGGACAGCGCCGCGGGAACCCGGCAACACAAACAGCGCTTTATGGGCTGACGTACCGGCAGCGGCACGGCTCAGCAGCGCCTTCGAACCGATGTCTTCTGTATAGCTGAGGAAACGAAAAAGCTCTCCAAAACCAGGGAGCTCCTTTTCGAATAAAGGCGTAACCGCTTCAAATGTGACATCCCGTTTGGCAATTCCCGTGCCGCCCGTGGTAATAACAGCATCAACGGATTCTTGTTCCAGCAGACGGGATACGGTATTCCGGATTATGTCTGCATCGTCCATGACGATTTCATAAGCCGCTATTACCAGGCCTTTTTCTTGCGCCAATTTTTGGATAAGCTGTCCGCTTTCGTCGGTTTTCAGGTCTCGTGTATCACTGACCGTCAAAATCGCGATTGAGATGCGCTGTTCCAAGTGAAAAATTTCTGACATGGGAGAGCCTCCTTCAGTCTAACCAAAAAGTTGATGATAAATTTTTCGGCCTTCCGTTATATTGCGGATGCCGTGGATGATCATGCGGCCGTTTCCGAAAAATACCATTCGAAAACCAAGCACCTGCATTTGGACAAAATAAGGTGTGCGCTTCACTTCCGCGCCAATCCTCCGTGCTGCAAATTCCGCGTCATCCAGCGTGATGCTGCGCTCCGGATCCGGCAAAATCTGAACAGCTTCCCTCCCGCATAACACCGCGTACAAGCCTTCTGAATTCCGCGCAAGTGAAGGGAACAGCGGGTTCTCACCACAAGTTTCACAATTGATGTTTTTGATGCGCGCGATGCCGATATCGTATTGGGTATTGTCCCATAAATTGAAATAATGCACTTTTTTACGCATGGCTTGTTCGTTTCCGCTCAGCCATTTCATCGCTTCCGCGCATTGCAAAGCTGCGGTCACTTGAACAGCTGGTGAAATAATGCCTGCCGTATCACATGTTTCATTGACTGCCGGCAGCATAGGAACCAGGCAGCGAAAACACGAACCGGCACCCGGAACGAACGGGAAAATTGCACCGGAACTTCCGACGCATGCTCCGTAAATCCAAGGCACGCCGTACATTACGCTAGCATCATTGATTAACAGCCGCGTTTCAAAATTATCAGTCGCATCCATGACAAGGGTGCTTTTTTTTATGAGTGTTTCCATCAATTCGGCACCCAAATTTTCAAGATATATATGGAGTTGAAGGTCCGTTCTGATGGCCTTCAGCCTTTTTTCCGCGGCAACCACTTTTGGCGTCATCGCTTCCGCATCTTCCTCCGTAAAAAGCTGCTGGCGCTGCAGATTTGAAAACTCCACATAATCCCGGTCGACTAAGTGGATTTCTCCCACACCGGCACGTGCCATCGACTCCGCGATTGCGGACCCTAATGCCCCGCACCCAATAATCGTGACTACCGCTTTTTGGATTGATGCCTGTCCATCAAATCCTATCGGTTTAAATAAAGTCTGCCTTGAGTATCTCTCCTCCAAATTCCCCACCTCTTCCCATCATTCCTTGTTCCGCCATCTTTCCTTGGTCCACTTTGATGATGCGGTCAGCGAGTTTTTCCGCATCCGCTTTTAAATGGGTCACAAAAATTACTGGTATCTTCCATCGCTCGTGAATCCGGTACAATTCTTCCTGGCATCTTGCTCGCGTATCATCATCCAAAGCTGAAAATGGTTCGTCCAGCAGCAGGATGTCGGGTTTAGCTGCCAAAGCCCGGGCTAAAGCGACTCGCTGCTTTTCCCCGCCAGATATTTGGTGCGGGTATTTATCCAGCAATCCCGAGATGCCAAGCAGCTTCGACAATTCGGTGATATGGGACAAATCACTGCCTCGCTTTGTGCCGTATAATATGTTTTCTTCCACCGAAAGATGCGGAAACAAAGCATAATCCTGGAACAAATACCCGGTTTTTCGTTTCTGGATTTTCAACGGCTTTTGGCCGCTTTGATAAAAAACCGTACCATTCAGCGCAATGACCCCTGTGTCCGGCTGTGTAATTCCAGCGATGCAATTGAGCAGCGTTGTTTTCCCTGAACCTGATGGCCCGATCAATGCCACGATTTCATCCTTCATCGAAAACTCCATGGCCAAGTTAAAATGATCCAGCTTTTTCGCGAAATTTACGGTAAGCATCCAACGTCATTCCCTTCCGATACGGATGGCATTTTTTTTGCGCCAATAATTGATCCAGCTGATCGCCGCGACGCCAAGCGCTGAAATGATGACAACCCAGAAAACGGCTTTGTCCATCTGCCCCGCTTCATAGGCGAAATAAATGGCCAATGGTATGGTTTCAGTCAGACCCGGTATGTAGCCGGCGATCATCAGCGTAGCTCCGAACTCGCCTATGGCCCGTGCAAATGCCAAAATCACGCCTGCCAGAATACCCGGCCATGCCAGCGGGAATGTGACCGTCCGGAAAATCCGCCATTCCGAAACACCCATCGTTCGGCCGACATTTTCCCATCGCGGATCCACTTTTTCAAATGCGGCGAGCGCGCTTTGATACATGAGCGGCAACGATACCACAAACGAAGCAATGGCTGCACCGATCCATGTAAAAACCACCCGAAAGCCGAAAAGGTTTTCAAGGAGAATACCAAGCGGCCCGTTTACGCCAAATAAGACGATGAGCGCAAAACCGATGACCGTCGGCGGCAACACCAGCGGCAAGAGGATTAATGCATCCACTATACTTTTACCAAAAAAATCCTTCCTGGCCATCAGCCGTGCCAATGCAACGCTGACGATAAACACACAAATGGTTGAAATGGAAGCCACTTTCACCGACAAAAATAACGGAGACAAATCATATGGCATCATGGCTGCAGCCTTTCAGTTGTCAAGAAGCCGAAGTCCTCAATGATAGCCTGCCCTTCTTCGGACAAAAGATAAGTCAGAAACTTTCCGGCATCATCCGGGTTCTCGGAATTTGAAAGGATAGCGGCGGGGTATCTGATTTCCGTACTTTCAAGCGGCATTTTATCCATGTTGTCTACGGGTACCGACAATGCTGCATCAGATGCATAAATGATTCCAGCTTTTGCATTTCCGCTTTCCAGGTAAGTCACGACTTGGCGAGCATCTTTTGCATAAATCAACTGCCCTTCCAACGGCTGCCACATCCCAATCGCTTCCAAAGCTTTTTTTGTGTAGCTGCCGAGCGGAACGCTGACAGGTTCCGCAATGGCGAATGTACCGTCTACCGATGCTAAAATTGATTGCACATCCGCCTCTTCACCAATTTCAGTAGATGTGGCCAGTACCAAACTATTTCCGGCAAACGGTGAAACGCTCCTTGCATCCGCTAAGTCATCTTCCACCAAGAGCTCCATATCTTCGGCACTCGCTGACAAAAAAACATCTGCAGGTGCACCGTTTTCTATTTGATTCCTTAATTTGCTGGACGACCCTAAATTGGTGACAAGGTCGATTCCGGGATTGTCCTGTTCAAAACCAGCTTCAAGCTCATCCATTGCCCTGGACAAACTTGAAGCCGCTGATACCATCAAGGTTTCTTCTTCGGCTGCAGGATCTGCAGCACAAGCTCCCATGAAAAAACTTGATAAAGCCAAAAGCATGAATTTATTTTTTAATCGCATAATGCCACTTCCTCTACCAACAAAGGGTTTAAGTGAATTTTTCCTATCAATATTGCCATTCTACGCCAATAACATTCAAGAAAGCCAGAAAACTTTACAGCAAATTTGATAGAACAATAAAATCGGCCGCGAAATCCGAAGATTCCACGGCCGATTGCTTTTCGGAAATTACTCACTAACCACTTTGTTGACGGGTTTGACAGAAGTTTTTTTATTAATCGAACGGATTCTTTTAATATCCACTCGGATAACCAGTGAAATGATCAGTGCGATGACGAAGAGGCCAGCGAAAAATAGCAGGCTTCCTTCGTAGCTGCCTGTCTGGTCTTTCATGTACGCCGCAAACATCGGTCCGGCAAGCCCAGCCGCAGCCCAAGCAGTCAAAATATAACCGTGGATTGCACCTAATTGTTTCGTGCCGAAAATATCCGCGATGTAAGCCGGAATCGAAGCGAATCCGCCGCCATAGCATGTGTAGACAATTGCCAGCATCACTTGGAACAGCAAAGCGTTGGACGTAAATGGCAATAAGGCAAACAACGCGATTTGAATGGCGAAGAATGCGGTATAGGTGTTTGGACGCCCGATGTAATCGGAAATCGTCGCCCAGCCTAAGCGGCCCAGTCCGTTGAATATTCCAAGCACACCGACCAATGCAGCTGCTTGAACGGTCGTCATGCCGATGCTGTCGATGGCAAGCGGTTTCGCTGCTGACAGGATGGCAATGCCGCACGTAACGTTGATGAACAGCATGAACCACAGGTAGTAGAAGCGCTTTGTTTTTACGGCTTCGTTCGCTGTCAATTGGGCTAAATCCATTTTACGCTGAACCTTTCCGGTATCCAGTTTTTCTTGATATCCTTCAGGCATCCAGCCTTCCTGAGGTTTTTCAAGATATAAAGAAGACAGCACCATGATCGTCAGATAAGATGCCCCTAGAATGTAAAACGTATTTTCAATGCCGACTGAGGTAATCAGCATTTCCATGATTGGGCTGCTGATTGCAGCGGCAAAGCCAAATCCCATAATGGCCAGTCCGGTTGCCAGCCCGCGGCGGTCCGGGAACCATTTAACCAAAGTCGAAACCGGTGCAATATAGCCGATGCCGAGTCCAATGCCCCCGAGTGCGCCGTAAAAGACGTACAGCAGCGGCAAGGAGGATAATCCTACCGCAAATCCAGAACCGATAATGCCCGTTCCGAAAAAGATGGCGGCTACCAGCCCAGCTTTGCGCGGGCCGTATTTTTCTACAAAACTGCCGAAAAATGCAGCGGATAAGCCCAAAAATAAAATGGCGATGCTGAATGTGAGCTGCACTTGGCTTGTGGTCCAGCCGAATTGATCAATCAACGGATTGGTGAAATTGCTCCATGCGTAAACAGATCCGATGGAAATATGGATGCCGACTGCCGATAAGGCAATGAGCCACCTGTTTTTCGGTTTCTTTTTCATCTTGCGCTTGCCTCCTAAAATCTTATTTATGCTTATGTAAAATGAACTTAGAATGTCTAATTCATCGGTTTTCGGAAACGCTTACTTTTTAAACCCCCAAAATTTGTATTCCAAAATAATCCAAAGATTTGCGCGGTGTTCGATTTCGAAATATTAAGACGTTTAGAATCATATCACCGCGCTTTTTGTTTGTCACCATTTTTTCTTTTTTGCAAAAAGCTGCTATGCGCCGATGATGCGCTGCGGATTTGTGTAGACATTAAAAGACTGTCCGCGGATAAAACCGACGGTCGTAATACCCAATTCTTCTGCAAGTGCCAGCGCAAGTTCTGTTGGAGCTGATTTTGACAGCACAATTTCGCAGCCGATTTTTGCGACTTTCAGCAAAATTTCAGAAGAAATGCGGCCGCTGAAAACGATGACTTTGTTTGCAACGCTGATGTTGTTCATCAGGCAGTAGCCGTAAATTTTATCGAGAGCGTTATGCCGCCCGATGTCCATGCGCGACACGATGATGCCATCCGCATCGCAAAGCGCAGCATTGTGAACGCCGCCCGTTTTTTTGAACATTTCAGCGGAGTCTGCCAGTTGCTCCATCAGGCTGAAACAATTTTCCGGCGTCAATGTTACGCGTGTGCTGTCCATTTTTTTCGCAATCATCGCATCATGTGCAAACACGAACCCTTGGCGGCTCATGCCGCAGCAGGAACTGATAAAGCGTTTGTTTTGCAGCTGCTCAAAAAACGAATAAACTTTAGCTGCTGTGATATGGACCGTTCCGCTTTTTTCATCGACCCGAATTTCTTCGATATCTTTGTAATTCGGAATGATTTTTTCAGATGCCAAAAAGCCAATGGCCATCTCTTCAACATATTCCGGTGAACAGACGATTGTGATGAATTCCTTGCCATTGATCTTGATCGTCAGCGGCTGTTCGACTACTACCCGGTCTTCTTTTTCAGTAAACATTCCCCGCTCATAGCGGCGGATGGTGCGTGTTTTATCTTGCGCCATCTGGTTTTCCTCCTGTTCCAGTATTCTGGTCAATCGGGCGATCGAAAAGAAAAACCGATACGGCGATATCATCTTCCACTTTGATGTCGGAGAAAAGGTGAAGAAATTTTGCGCCGACCAATTCTTCCATGCCTTCTGGTGCAGCTTCTGCGTACACGGTTTGGATCATCCTTGTGCGGGCTGCGTGGACCATTTCCCTGCCCTCAGCCGTCCGCGCAATAAATTCTTCCGAGGGGCTCAAGTTTCCGTAAAGCGTTGAAATGGCCATATCGTTGATGAAAACCGTATGGATGCGTTCCGGCCCTTTGCCAAAAAGATTTTTCCGAAGTTTGCGGATGATATCGTTAAATTCATGGATTTGTTTGGACATGATGATCTTTTTCTCCTTCAAAAAATGATTATTTGTAAGTTTTTGATAAATAGATTGTGTAAGGATATAATATTGTTTATAATAATAGCATACGTAGGCATGGCCGTATTTAAACTGCGGCAGCGCTTTCATCCCATTAGAATATTGGATTGGTCTTTTAGCAAGTCCTGTTAAGACACTATTCCACTATGAATCATGTGCACTTGTCAAGGTGTATTTTTTCATAGTGGGATTTTTTTATCTATTTTTCCCCTATTTTTATTCAAGTTAAAATTTCAGATGTATTTACAAAGATCCGTTAGTTTTGGGCAGAGAATAAATAATTGCTCATGCGCAAGCCCGTCGCAAAGGCATTGTCCAATTGCTTGGGTCAATGCCTTCGCAGATGATTTGCGGAATATCGAAATTAATTTACAACCCTAAAAGGAGGTATTTGCATGTCAATCAACATCAATGGCGCGTCTTATGAATTTAAAGATGGCCAGACTATTTTGCAAGTGATCAACGAACAGAAAATATTGCATCCGCAAATTTGCTACATGCCGGAAGTCGATCCAATTGAAACTTGCGATACGTGCATCATGGAAGTGGACGGCGAGCTGAAGCGCGCTTGTTCAACCAAAGCATTTGCAGGCATGGACGTCCAGCTCGCTTCCCCGCGTGCGAAAGAAGCGCAGACCGAAGCGATGGACCGTATTTTGGAAAACCACCTGCTTTATTGTACGGTATGCGACAACAATAACGGAAACTGCAAAGTACATAACACCGTCGACATGATGGAAATTGAGCACCAGAAATACCCGTTCGAACCGAAATGCTCAGTTGACGAAGTCGATTTGACCAACCCATTCTACCGCTACGACCCGAACCAGTGCATCGCTTGCGGGCAATGCGTCGAAGTGTGCCAAAACCTTCAAGTCAACGAAACTTTGACAATGGATTGGGAACGCGACCGTCCGATCGTCCTTTGGGACGGCGGCGCAAAAATCAACGATTCTTCTTGTGTCAGCTGCGGCCAATGCGTCACAGCTTGCCCATGCAACGCGTTAATGGAAACATCAATGCTTGGAGAAGCCGGCTTTATGACAGCAATCCCGGAACCCATCATGACGCCGTTGATTGATTTGGTCAAAGATGTTGAGCCTGGATACAGCGGCATTTTGGCAATTTCCGACGCAGAAGCGACAATGCGCGAAACACGCACGAAAAAAACGAAAACCGTATGTACGTTCTGCGGCGTCGGCTGTTCATTTGAAGTATGGACCAAAGACCGTAAAATCCTTAAAATCCAGCCTGTATCAGAAGCACCTGCAAACCAGATTTCCACTTGCGTAAAAGGCAAATTCGGCTGGGACTTCGTCAATAGTGAAGAACGCATCACAACACCGATGATCCGTCAAGGCGATGAGTTTGTTGAAGCGACTTGGGAAGAAGCACTTGATCTTATCGCATCGAAATTCAAAGGCATCAAAGAAAACTATGGCAAAGACGCAATCGGCGTCATCTCTTCTTCGAAAATCACCAATGAAGACAATTACGTCATCCAGAAATTTACGCGTCAAGTGCTCGAATCGAATAATGTGGACAATTGCTCCCGTTATTGCCAGTCTCCTGCAACCGACGGATTATTCCGCACAGTCGGCATGGGCGGCGACGCCGGTACGATCAAAGATATTGCAAAAGCCGGCCTTGTAATCATCGTTGGCGCAAACCCTGCTGAAGGCCATCCTGTCCTCGCGACCCGCGTCAAGCGGGCGCATAAATTGCACGAACAGAAATTGGTCGTGGCGGATATGCGCAAAAACGAAATGGCTGAACGCTCGGATATCTTCATCACCCCTAAACAAGGGACGGATCAAGTATGGCTGATGGCGGTCACGAAATACATGATCGACAATGGCTGGCACGATCAGCGCTTTATCGATGAAAACGTCAATCATTTCGGCGAGTTCACCGAAGTGCTGAACCAATACACGCTGGAATACGCTGAACAGCAGACCGGCATTTCAAGAGAACAATTGATCAATATTGCTGAATTGGTCCGCGATGCTGACGGCACATGCATCCTATGGGGTATGGGCGTAACGCAAAACACCGGTGGCTCAGATACGTCCGCTGCCATTTCCAATTTATTGCTTGCGACAGGCAATTACCGCCGACCGGGTGCGGGTGCATATCCGCTCCGCGGCCACAATAACGTACAAGGCGCCTGCGATATGGGCTCACTTCCTGGCTGGCTTCCTGGCTACCAGCATGTTACAGATGAAAACGCCCGCTTGAAATTCGAGACAGCTTACGGCGTCAAAATCGATGACAAGCCCGGCATGGACAACATCCAAATGCTGCAAGCTGTTGATGAAGGCATCATGAAAGCCATGTATGTTGTCGGCGAAGATATGGCGCTTGTTGATTCAAACGCCAACCATGTCGACGAAGTACTGTCAAAACTTGATTTCTTCGTTGTCCAGGATATCTTCTTCTCCCGTACAGCTCAATATGCGGATGTCATTTTGCCTGCCGCTCCGTCCCTGGAAAAAGAAGGCACATTCACGAACACTGAAAGACGTGTTCAGCGCCTTTACCAAGCATTGCCTGAACTTGGCGAGTCGAAAGCAGACTGGTGGATTGTCCAGGAAATCGCGAATCGCCTAGGCGCTGGATGGAATTACAGCCATCCTAGCGAGATCTTCGCTGAAATGGCCAGCTTATCACCGTTGTTCAGCCAAGCGGATTATGCTTCGATGGAAGGCTGGAACAGCTTCCTATGGGGCAGCCTGGATGGCTCGAGCACTCCCCTCCTGTATGTGGATGGCTTCAACTTCCCTGACAAAAAAGCGCGTTTCGCTTTGTCTGACTGGGTTGAGCCGGTTGTCTTCCCGGAGGAATATGATTTGCACATCAATAACGGACGCCTTTTGGAACATTTCCATGAAGGCAATATGACCAATAAATCTTCAGGCATTCAGTCAAAACTGCCTGAAACCTTTGTCGAAGTGTCGCCTGAACTGGCGGCTGAACGTGGACTGGAAGATGGTTCGACGGTCCGTCTGGTTTCGCCATACGGCGCGCTGAAACTGCCCGTGATTGTCACTGCCCGCGTCAAAGGCAACGAATTGTTCCTGCCGATGAACTCGGTCAAGAAAGAGACAGCGATCAACTTCCTGACAGGTCCCGCTGTCGATCAACGGACAAATACCCCTGCATACAAGCAGACCAAAGTTCGCATGGAAGTCTTGAAAGAACACGGCAAACGGCCATTGCCGCGCTCTAACCCGCGCGACAAAAAACGCAATCCCCAGTCCGGCATCGAAGTTGCACGGAAATGGGCGCGTGAAGGCTATGTGCATTTGACCGATCAAAAAGTAGAAAGGTGATGTCCTATGGCGAGTCCGATCACTCACTTGAAGAAAAAACAGTTGAGCCCAGATGAAATTCGGCACAACAAGCTAAAAGAGCTTGAGTCCCTGCTTGCAGAACAAGACCAGGCATTGAATAAATTGCTGCAAATCACCGGTGACTTGAATGACGCCGGCATCCTTGACGCTGCACTGGCAATGGTCAAAGCAAAAGAAGGCATCACTGAAATCGTCGTGCACCAAGCTACGCGTGAACCCGTCACCAACCTCATCAATAATATGATGAGTGCAGCTGGCGCACTTACGGCCATCGATCCCGCTACGACCGAGAAACTCGCCGCAAGCGTCGCAGTCGGCTTGAAAGAAGCCGAAGCGGAGCGCACAAGCGAAAAGAAAGTCGGTATTTTTCAGTTGATGAAATCGTTGAAAGATCCCGACATCAATCGTTCGATCAAATTCGGCTTGAATTTCCTAAAAGGCATGGGAAAAAGTTTAGGCAATAAATAATATAGACAAAAAGAGCTGCCGAGAATTTCTCGGCAGCTCTTTTTATGGATTTTCTATTATATAGAAGGAACTTGTTTTTTTTAGGGTCTATAGGAAGCTAAAATCATTGGGCTTTTTGATTGAAAAATTGTTCCCCTAAGCTGAAAACACTTATTTTTTTTACAATTAGCACCGCCAGCAATTTTCATGCAGAAGCAGAAAGTTAAATTTCATCTAATACAAATCCGTATAAATCCGCAAAGCATTCAAGATGAAAAGCAGAATCAGACTTTGGACAAAGGTGACAGCAATATCTTTTTTCAAAGAATTTCCTTCAAGAGAGCGATTAGAGATTCGTTGAAACAAGAAAAGGACCTCTCACCAAATCAGCAAACTCAAAAGAAATTCCCCAAAGTTGTTGTAAAGTGCCACATCCACCACTCCTCTTCGGCTTATAAAAGAACTCTAAGATCGATTAATCTAGCCTATAAAATGAAGAACGATCCGATACAACGCGATACCCAGCCCTAAAACACTCGCTTTCATTTTAGACGGGTGGTATTTTTCGCTGCGAAACAAATAAAAGAAAACCACCACAAATCCTAACGGAAACCAAAGCTGGAATTCCCCTTCATGTTAACTGCGAGAATAAATCGGAATAATATAAGTGCTTATTAGAAAATAAATGAAAATGGTAAAGCGCCTTGTTTCTAACCCTTTGCTCCACCGCATTAATAAGAAAATCGTAATTATTGCGATGATTATAATGTCCAAAGATGGCAGCATCAAAGTGCCGTCTCCAATTTCAAATTCCATTCAGCCACTCCTTCTTTTCAGATGGCAAATTCTGCACCACTTGGATTTTCGATCCTTTTTTTCATCATACCAAAAATACCCATTTCCTTATAGAAAAATTTTCCGACAAATTTAAGAGCACCTTGATTACAGGTGCTCTTACGGGTTTTATTTGTTGATTGTCAGGCCTGTTAAAAGGTTTTATGTGGCCGTCTAATTTGGAATATGCTGCTTAAAGCGGAGCAGCTTAGCAGTAACCACCTTTTCATATTCTGTTACACAGAGCGCACATCCAATGTTTTCGCCAGTTTAAGCTTTTTCGGTTCGATGTAGATATTCCGTTTATGCCAACGGAAATAAGGCACGTGCTCAAGGGTCGCAGGCACTTTCATCGTTTTGTTGAGCCCATAGACCGCGTATTGCTCTTCCGGGATGCGGCTGGCAATATGCAGCTGCCCTCCCCCTGTAAAAGCGATCAGCCCCGATGTGAACAAAGCGGCATGGTTTGCGCACAAAAGGATGCCGTTATGTGGATCCAGCCTTTCAGCATCGGTGCTGTCTTTCCATGGTTTGGCGTAGCTCGCGGTCAATGCTGCATCGATGGCGATTCCGCAGAGAGGGCATTCATTATGCCATAATTGCAAAAGGCTCCTGCTGAATTGCTTTTTGCTGCGCCGCACTTTTTCCTTTATTTCCATTTCCATCTCTGAAATCATGGTCATCAGTGGATTATGCGTGGATTTTTTCACTACTTCAATCGCCAATTCAAGCTGTTCTTCTTCGGGTGCAAAGAAATTCAGGCTGGTGATAAACTCCAGCAGCTTCATGGCGAGTTCTTCGTTGCATGGATATAAATAGCCTGAATTGCCGCTCGCATCTTCCTGGAAAGGCGAATATTTCAATGGCAGCAAAGGCTGGATTGCATCGAAATGATCTCGGATAGCGAGCGGAAAATCCAATTCGTGGTAGACTGCTTCCGCAATGAAAGCTTCTTCTGTCCCCCCGGGGATTATGCCGTTTTTGCAGCCTTGGGTAATTAGGCTGATCGCAACGATATGCCCTTTTACGTAATGGAAAACATGATCTCTCTCTTTCAATTCCTGCATCCTTTTCCAAGAATGCGGCACCATCCCGGACTTATCGATGCGCGGCGTCCAGAGGATTCCACCGTTCCGTTCTTCATGATACGTTTCTCCCTGCATGACGATAAAGCTGTTCATAATGGCCCCCCAGTGATTCTTGATTCTCTTGTTTACCTAGCTTTTTCTAGTTTAACTCAATTCTTTTATTTCTGCCCGATCCTTGTACGCTTCTTGCAGTTTTATACCTAAGTTGAAATTCTATTCCGGTATATTTTGTCCCATAAGAAAATAAAGGATATACTTGAATACGTGTTAACTATAAGAAGAGGTGAGATTTATGAGAAGCGGAAATCCGAGTTTAAAAAATGAATCGTTTACGAAACATAGTGGTGTCGGTACCGGGGGGACAATGACCATTCAAGGCACGGTCAACAGAACATTGATTTTACTGTTATTGCTGCTGGCCACTTTCGTCTTTTCCTGGAACTTGTTCCTAAGCAATCCGGAAAGCGCAGTGCTATTGATGCTTGTCGGCGCTATCGGCGGCCTTATTGTCGCTTTGGTCACTATCTTTGTACCAAAAGTATCGCCGTATACAGCCCCTTTATACGCGTTGCTGGAAGGGCTATTTGTCGGGGCGATATCGGCCCAATACGAAGTCCAATACGGCGGCATCGTCTTCCAAGCGGTGCTATTGACCATCGGTGTGTTGTTGAGTTTATTGCTCGCTTATAAGTCGGGGTTCATCAAAGTGACCCAAAATTTCCGGCTGGGCGTTGTTGCAGCTACGGGCGGCATTTTCATCGTCTACCTTATCTCATTTATCGGAGGGTTTTTCGGTTTTGAAATTCCCCATTTGCACGAAGCGACGCCTCTTGGCATTGCCATCAGCGTGGTCATCGTCATTATCGCTGCATTGAATCTGGTGCTGGATTTCGACTTTATCGAGACTGCAGCCAATAAAGGAGTGCCGAAATATTATGAATGGTACGGCGCATTCGGTTTGCTGGTTACCTTAATTTGGCTGTACCTTGAAATTCTGCGCTTGCTGTCAAAATTGCGCAGCAGGTAATCTTCCAAACGTCCTTCGGGGCGGTTTTTTTTTGCAAAAAAAATTGCGGCTCCGGTAAATTCAGGAGCCGCGGCTTTCAGTTATTGGGTGTTATTTTTTGTTTGAGTTTACATTGTAAAAGAATTTCGCTGTAATCGACCCATCGCTGTTTTCGGCGATATCGGTTACGTGAATTCCTGAATCAGCAGGTGTAGCATTATTGCCTTTCCAGAAATAATACGATCCCGAATGGACATTGCTTGAAACAGGTGTGATTTCATCGCCTGTTTTAAAGAAGTCGGCAGCATCTCCACGGTTTTCGTTCTTTTCCAAATCGTATTTGCCATCCGCTTGCAGGACGGACAATCCATAATGGGTCACTTTTGTACCGTCAGCAGCTATTTGGAACTGGTTGTACTGATAGCGCTTGTTCATCCAGTTTTCTACATTGTTCGGGCGGAATCCGGCAGTTTGGTAAAGATTGATGACATTTTCATCAACATGCCATGCCAACAATCCATGTGCATCTTCGCCTTGGCGGATCAAACCTTGGTTAAATCCTTTTTGCTGCACGTTTTCGAATAAGAAGTATTCGGTTCCATTTGAACCCGGAACTTCCATTTTGACGATGCCGTTGTCAGATGCTGCTTCGTTGATCGGCGGCAACGTAATCGTCTGTGCGGCGCCTGGCGCTACCTCTACTGGATCTGCCCAACCAAGGAAAACTTTAGAGAACGGGTCAAATAGCGTCGGTGAATTTCCTGAATAAGCTGCCGCATTTGGATAGCGCATCCATGATCCACCAGCCATCATGGAGTAATTGCCTACACCTTCTGATGAGTAGACAGTATCATAGAAATCCGGCAATCCGAGAGCATGGCCAAATTCATGGGCGTAAACCCCTGGCTGTGCCGGGAATGGCCCAGTTGCAAGTTTGCTGTCGTATGAGTCTGTAGCGGCGTCATAGCCCGCCACGTTGCCTCCGATTCCAGGCTGGATGTTATAGTTGTCTACAAGCACTCCGTCATACGTCATATCTTCTTTGACGGTTTTATCGATCCAGGCCCCTTGGTCCATGCCTGCATAGACATCTGCCGGCTTCCCAGTTTCATAGTATTTGCCATAGTACAGCGCGCTCAGCAAGCTCCATTTATGCGACCAGAACTGTGCCGGGTCACTGCTGAATTCAGCACCTGTGCCTTCATGGACCACGAAAATGTTTGGCACTTCACCGTCCACTGCGTATTTAGAAAAGTCAATTTCGCTGTCAGCCGCTGCCAATAAATCACGGACAAATTCACCCGTATGCGCATCGCCATTTGCGTTGCCCAGAACGTACTTGCCGTTTTCAGCATACGTCCCTTCTTGATCCAAATAATAAGAAGCTCCTTTTGGCAATTCTACCCAAGCAAAATCCGTATTTTCTTTGCGGACAAGATTCACTTTTCCGTTGCTCGACTCTTTATAAACATTTTGCATCGTCCGGTCAGTCGGTACTTTCACTCCGTTATATTCTGCGTATTGCTTGAATTGCTCCAATTCATACGGATTGTATTCATCACCGAATATCAAATCTTCGTAATAACCTGCAGGCACTTGCCCCGGCATATCACCGATCGGCTCATCGCCTTCCTTATATTTCGCCAGAAGCACAAGAACTGGT
This sequence comes from Planococcus sp. TJ-301, assembly GCF_058268475.1. Lineage (NCBI taxonomy): Bacteria > Bacillati > Bacillota > Bacilli > Caryophanales > Caryophanaceae > Planococcus > Planococcus sp. TJ-301. The sequence goes on from NZ_JBZDOH010000001.1 coordinate 591,726, forward strand.
ACGTCACCTTCTGTTTGGTTATAAGCAACGTGGTTGTCGCCGGGTGCTTGGAACTTCTCCCCTTTGTTCACTAACTTTTCTGCTGGATCTGCTTTTGACAGATCAATGCCAAGCTCTTTAGCTTTTTCAGACAGTTCTGGAGAAGCTCCGACATGATGGGCTAAGCTCAGTTCACTTTGGTGGCTGACCCTTTCGGCAGTTGAGCCATTGGAATTCACTCCAGCAAAAACTGCGCCGCCGACTAAAGCAAGTGTTAAAGCTGATGTAGACAAGACTTTTAACATTGTTCGACCCCCTAAACGTTTTATGGTACTGGTAAATTGTATAAATAATTCAGTATATTTGGAATAGGTAGTATGTATCTATTGTAAATTAATAACATAGCTCTTTTTGCGTGTTTTATTCGGAACCCGAAGCAATATCGCATTCAGCATTCTTGGAGCCTTCCATTTGCCGGAAATTCTTCACTTCGCCAAAGAAAAAAGCTGCTCCAAAGGCCATTTAATGGCCGTTGGAGCAGCTTTGCTATTATTCATTAATCCGCTAGATGTTCATCAGCCCGGTCCATCAAGATGTACTCGAATGAACCGTCCAATTGATACCCGCCGTTTGTTTCGTTGATCGTGATTTGTGTTTCAAGTTCAGTTAATAATGTATTCAAGTTTTCCATCACCGGTTCCAGCGCATGCTTCGACGCTCCTCCGATAACATGGCTATCCAGGAAATAGTCTTTCAAGCATACTGGGGTTACTGCTTTCAGCTGGTGCGCATTCAACAGCAGATGGCGCAATACATGTGCTTGAGGCGCAGCCAATGCCTCCTTGATGCCGTTAAAGTGGAGCTCTGTTCCTGTATCTCCAAAAAATAGCATTAGGGTATCTTTAGGCGCTGAGCTGCACGTCTCTATGCATTCATCGATTGAACAATATTCGGTGCCGTCCAATGTCGTCATGCGGTACGCTTGGGATTTCAATATGCCTTCGTTATAGCTGAGTTGAGTGAAAAAATCGGCAAAAATCGGATTGCCCGATCCTTCGTTCTGCCCATTCTCTGAACCGATGACCAAGGTCTGGCATGCAGTATGCAGCGAGCAATTCGACAAGTACAAGACCACTCGATTAATTTGTTCCGTGCTGAGCAAGAACGCCCCATCGCTGTAACTCTTCTGAAAATCCAACGCCTTCTGGAAATGGCCGATAGATTCGCTGAATTTTTTTTGCAGATAAGCCAGGCAGCCTAATCTATAAGAAACAATCGGATTTTTCCGATCGTAGCTTTGCACTCTTTTCAAAACTTTTTCAGCTTTTACACGTTCTTGTGTGGTGCTTCCATGGACGCTGGAACTATAGCGCAGCAAATAACACACCAATTTTTTCTTTATATATGTATAATAATCGAGGTAGTCGTTATCGTCTTTGCTAAGAATCGACAAATGCGTATGCATCGCATCATAAATCTCGATTTTCGTGTAATTCAACAACCCTTTTCTGCTTTCTTCGCTCAAATGCAGCTCTTGTTCAATTTCTTCTAGTTCATCCAGACTTATATCACGATATCGCATGTTCTTCCTCCCAATAAATAAAACACTCTAAAATGTAGGGGTTCATTAATAAAAAAATATAAAAATCTTATAGTATAACAATAATATTGCACTAGACAAGGAATAAATAAGATAATTTTTACATTTATAACAAACTTGCAGTATTTTTATGATACCAATCATTGGCATGATAAACAATACATCTCATCAAATATATATTAAAAAATCTTTCCATCCCCTCTTTACTTCTTCAGAACCTTCCGCTAAACTGAACCCATCGGGAAAACCCGGCACAAAAAAACTGCATACCGTTTTCTGCACTAGGGGTGCTTAATTTTAGCTGAGATGCAAGCGCAAGCTTCGATCCCTTATAACTCGATCAGGTTAGGACCTGCGTGAGGAAGTGTGGCGCATTTCTGACCCAATCCTTTCTGGATTTCATACATGAAATTGTGGCTGCATCTTCGCGGATGCGGCCTTTTTTGTGTATATTTTTAAGGAGGATTTTTTATATGGAACCATTTCAATGCGGCACCAGCCCGATTGTCGGATTTCGCTTTTCTTTGCATCCGATGGCCGGGGATTTCATCCAAGTCATCAAAGGGGCGTTGCGGGAAACCGATACCTCAAATGTCTGGATGCACACCGACGATGTTTCGACCGTCATCCGCGGCAGGCAGCTCCACGTCTTCAATACGGCAAAGTCGATAGCGCTCCATGCTGGTAAGACGGGCGTGCATGTCGCCATGTCAGGCACGTTTTCTCTCGGCTGCCCAGGGGATTCTGCCGGAGACGCCTATTTGGACAAAGAAGATACTTTGTTGAACATCGACACGTCGAAGCAATATGTATCTTCGCAATTTGCGCTTTATCCCATGAACACTCCAGATTATATGGAAATCATCTACCGGGAAGTCGAACGTGCGAAAGAGCGTGGCGTCTTTAATGACTCCATGCATTATGCGAGCGGCATCCATGGCGATATCCATGATGTATTCGCTTTTTACGAAGAAGCGTTTACCAATGCGCGCTCTACCGAAAACGCACACCTAGTGATGACAGTCGCTTTGAGCATAAACAGCCCTTCTCACGGAGGTGGCAGCGGTGCTTAAAGATTGGAAATTGAAAGAAATCGTCTTGATGTCACTGTTCGGCGTTGTCTTTGGCATCGTTTATCTCTTATTTATCCACTTCGGCAATATTTGGGCGGGCATTATCGGACCGATCGCGTATGAATGGATGTTCGGCATCTGGTTTATCGTATCCATCATTTCGATGTACATTATTCGCAAACCTGGGGCTGCCGTTCTGCCTGAAACATTGGCGGCGTTAATAGAAGTCCTTCTTGGCAATGCGGTCGGACCACGTCTCATCTTGTCAGGGCTCATTCAAGGTCTTGGTGCAGAAGCAGCATTTGCGGTCACGCGTTACAGGCATTTCAACTTGGCAGTATTGATGCTTGCCGGCGCAGGATCTGCTGTGTTCAGTTTCGTCTATGGCTATTTCATATCGGGGTATGCAGCACTCGATCCGTCATTTGTCGCTTTGATGTTCACATTGCGTGTCTTGAGCGGCATGGTGATTGCAGGAATCGGCGGCAAATATATTGCCGATGGTCTCCTCGCAACTGGTTCGCTGCGCGGTTATGCAATTTCCCGCAGCAGCAAAGGTGATGCGGGTGCCTGAGGAAGTTATTCGATTAAATGATCTGTCATTCCGCTTCCCGGATTGCGGTAAAACGGTATTGAACAATGTATCAGCTGTTATCCATCAGGGAGAACGCATCATCGTTTGCGGGCCGAGCGGCTGCGGCAAAAGTACGTTAATGTATTTGCTGAACCGCCTTTATCCGCTCAATTGCGATGGCATCGTCAGCGGAGAAATCAAGTTGTTCGGAGAAAATGCGGAGGATTACGCCCCTGGAGAAATCAATCGCCGGATTGCTACAGTGTTTCAGGATCCCAACTCTCAATTCTGCATGCCGACAGTCGAAGAGGAATTGGCATTTACGCTGGAGAACCTTCATATTCCTTTCGCTGACATGGAAAAGCAGATTGCGGACATCCTAGATTTGACGTCTTTAACCAAGTGGAGACATTCCAAAATCCATAGCTTATCCGGCGGCATGAAACAGCGTGTCGCTGTCGCTTGCGCGTTGATCATGGATCCGGAAGTGCTCTTGCTAGACGAACCATTATCCCATCTTGATCCTTTGACTGCGCGCGATTTCGTCCGCTGGCTCGACGGATTACAGCAACATCGACACCTGACAATCATTGCTGTCGAACATAGGCTGGCAAACTGGGAAGCTTTCTTCGATCGAGAAATCAGGCTCGACAAAGACGGCCGGTTAATCGCGGATGGTCCGCCGGTGGCAGTCCCGGCCCTACAATTTCCTTCGCGGCTTTATAAGAAATTGGCAGAAGAAGCACTTTCCGTTCATCATTTGGCAGTAGAAATCAATGGCAAAACACGTCTCTTCCCCCTGTCATTCTCATTAAAACTCGGCGAAGTGGTGGTTGTCGCAGGTCCGAACGGCAGCGGGAAAACAACGCTTTTAAAAGCATTATGCGGCATTCACCAGCCGGTAGGCACCTTACAGGCTATTTCCCGGGCAGGCTATGTGCCTCAATCTCCCGAGTTCATGTTTTTGACGCAGAGCGTCACTCAGGAATTGGCGTATTCGGGAATCTCTTCGCTGCAGGAAATCAAACTTCTGTTGGAGCGGCTAAATCTCACTGCAATCGCGGATTCGCATCCATTTTCGGTGAGCCACGGCCAAAAACGGCGTGTTGCGATTGGCGCAATGCTTGCAGACAAGCGGCAAATTCTGCTTATGGATGAACCGACAGCCGGACAAGACGCCGAGTCGCTTAAGGAATTATATGATTTAATCCGGCAGCGGGCTGCAGAAGGGACAGCATTTTTAATCGTCACGCACGACATGACATTCGCTTTGGCGGTCGCTGATTCCTTGCTGCTGCTGAAAGATGGGTCGATGACCGGCAAGTATTCCGCGGCGGACTTATGGAAGCGGAATGACTTGCTGTTGGCGCATCATTTATTGCCTCCGGAAGGAACTTCAATCAATGAAGCATCTTTTGAATGACATGAACCCTTCATTTAAATTCGGCATTGTTACTTTGTCGATGATCGTGATGGCTTTCTTTTTCAACCCTTGGACTCCGTTAATATTTTGCGGCGGCATTGTATTATTACAAATCGTATTCAGCCGTACGAATTGGAAATTGTGGTTGGTTTGCATGCTGCCTTTTACACTTGGCTCATTCGGCTACTTATGGACCACCCTCGTTTTTGGCCGGTCTTCTAGTGGAACGATTATTTGGTCATCCGGTTTTTTTGACATCACCGATCAACAACTAAATTTGGCATTGTCCCTTTCCTTGAGGGTGCTGGCGTTTTCCGTGCTGTCTCTCATGTTCGCTTTCACTACTGCGCCTGTAAATTTTGTCATGAGTCTTATGCAGCAAATGAAGTTATCACCTAAATTGGCTTACAGCGTTCTGGTGGGCTACCATTTCCTGCCGCTTATAAAAGATGAATTCATGCAGATAAAGCAGGTTCATGAAATGAGAAATTTTTCAAAGGAAAATAGCAGATGGCACCGCCTCACTTCGATTTCCCGTATGCTTATTCCGACCCTTGCCGGTTCTGTCAGGAAAGCCGAAAGCGCCGCTTTTGCTATGGAAGCCCGCGGTTTTACCGGTGAAGCACGCACATCTTATTTTCGCCCGATAACGATAAAACCGAGTGATTATTGGTTCTCACTTCTTTTTGTCGCCCTTTTGGCTGCAAGTTGCATCTTCGGCGCTTTACTGAATAAATAAGTAAGTCAGCGGCTTGCATGTTGCAGGCCGCTTTTCAGTTTTTTCTTGTAGACGTTCTAGGTTTTTTAAAATTACCTTATGTAGTTATATACATTTACAATTTTCAAAGATTTTCTATATGTTTTTTGCTTTCTTCTATGATTTAAAACTGTTTGTTCGGATTTTTGCATTTATGGGTATAGATAACAAAACCCGTTTTGGAGGTGTCTTTGATGCACGAAATCCAATTGCTCGATGAAAAAGACGACCGAGTCTACCTTATTTATATGACTAACCGCCAAGACTCCTTTAAATTGTTCGAACGTGATATGTCCCAGATGATGGAGCGCGCCTCTGTTGAGATTTCAATTGGCTATACTAATTTATGGGCCATGAAGCGCATTGGCATTATTGAAAAAGAAAAAGTCTGTTACTTCCCTGACAACGAGCTGCTGATTGAGCCAGCCTTTTTTCTGCAACATTCAAAAATGGAAGTTTACATAATTTTTTTATTCGTTAAGTACAATCCTTCCGCTCCTTTTATGTTTTCTAAGCGCATGAACATGGAGCCATACAAGCGTTTCGAGGATGCCGCGGAGGCTGGCAGCCGACTGATCGAATTGATGGAAAACACCTATCCAGGCCGACAATTCAAAGTGTTATGCGCAAAATTGCTTTACGACATCCCTTGGCATTAAATAAACCGAAAAGCCGACAGCGAGAACTTCTCGCTGTCGGCTTTTTTCCCCTTACATTCATTCCAAGCGCGGGCTGCGCAGCACTGCTTTGTCATAGGCCAATTGAAAACCACTGCGTCTGACGTTGCGCGCTGAAGATGTCCCTGGTTTTGTTGTAACTGTGGCGTGTGTGCATCCTGCTGCTTTCGCATACCGAAGACGCTCTTCGATCAGCAAAGCCTGATAGCCTTTACCCCTTTTGGCAGGCAGCGTCGCGGTCATGAACAATTCCGCCAGCTCACCGTCTATTGCCATGCATCCCCCACCCGTGCATTCCCCATTTTCCCTTACCAGGAAAGCCGTATTGTTTTCAACTTGCCAAAATGACTTAACCGATTCGACCGCGACTTCCGATTGATAATCGTCGTCAGAAATACCTAGCGCTACCGCCCATGCCCATACATGGACATTTTCATCGTCCACTTTCTCGACGATTGCCTCGCTATCCCCCTGGACTTTTCTGGGCTGCCATAGGTGCAAATCAATAAGCCAGACGTTCAGAAAATGGTCAAATGTATAGCCGAGCAATTGTAGCCGCTTGATGAGCTTTTCATCCGCATATGGTGTTATTTCCAAGAAAAGCGAGAAATCAGTTCTTTTTTTACGTACAAAATTTTCCATTTCATCGATGTCAGCAGATGCGAGTCTCTCACCTGTTCCGAAGCCGAGCCCATGGCAGGAATCCCCTGAACAAAACACATCGCCTTTGCCTTTCAACACCAAATATTCACCTGTAAACGAAGGGCTTTGCTGCTGGTATTCTTTGAAATATGCCTGAGTCCCTTTTCTTTTAATGTCCTCAATCTTTTTTGATGTTTCCTTGTTATGTCCCCATTCCATCGGTAGCCTCCACCCTTCTTTACATTAAATCCGCTAGTCTTCTCTTTCAATCACTCCATCGGCAAAATAGAAAAACGGCATCCAAATCATTATTCAATTTGGATGCCGTTCTCAGTTTGAAATTTATTATTGCGGTGTATAGCTGATTTCATCTTCATCTTGTGCATCGACTCCGTTTTGGATGTGCACGATTGTACGCAGCAGCAATTTCGCTTTCGGATTGTCCAAAATCCAGCGATCATCTGGAACAATGTCAAATTGCTGCATGACCGTTCCTTTTGATTTCACTGTTCCGAAAAATTCCAGCGTCTGTTTTGTAATCACTTTCTCGATAATCTGAAAGTCGCTGTCTTCGCGGTACTCGTCAATCTGTGCCACCACTTGAAGTTCAATAAATTCAACTTCCTGATCGCTGTCGCCGCCTTCAAAATATATCGTACCATTCAGTGTTTCGCCTTCAATTAAATTCGGTCTCTCGACTACAGTGTCGATTTTCACGGAACCGATGCCTACCGAACTAAGGAATTTTTTGAAATTCATAAAATGGAGACCTCCAACTTTTTGTAAGTATTCTATACCACGAAAGAAATACCGTTAAACCGTTCAATTCAGTTCTGTGTAATCGTATTGATTTTCAAGATTGGATTCATGGCGGTTATAGCGCCGCTTGAATAATTTGTAGAAATGGCTGACCAGCACCCGGAGCAAAGCATACATCGGTATGCCGAGAATGACCCCGGCAATGCCGAAAAGCGAACCAGCAGTCAGCAGCACGAATATAATCGTCACGGGATGAATATACATTGTCTTGCCCATGACCTGCGGCGAAATCAGATTGCCTTCAACAAGCTGCACGACGGTCCAGACGACCGCCAGTTTGAGCAGCATGAACGGCGAAGTCACGAGCGCAATAATTGCGGCAGGCGCGATGGCAATAGCCGGTCCGATATACGGCACGACACTGGTGACCATCGCCAGGACACCAAGCAGCAATGCATACTCCATGCCAATGATCAGAAATCCGATGTAGACCATGACCCCGATGCAGAACGCGACGATCAACTGGCCCTGTATGTATGCGCCAAGCTGTTTGTCTGCTTCGCTCAGCACTTCCCGGGTATCGTCTCGGAAACGCGGCGGCAGCAGCTTGACGAAATATCCCGGCAGCTTATCGCCATCCTTCAGCAAATAAAACAAAATGAACGGAACGATGACAATCGACAAAATGACACTGGTAATCGTCGAGATAAAACCGGTGATTCCCGAAATAATGCCCGTTACGACGGATTGCAGCGTATCGGAAACATTTGCAGGCAGTGTAGCCATCAATTGTTCAATGTCAAAACTAGAGCCGCTGTAATAGTCGCCGACAACCGATGTTCGGAGAAAACCATCCAGAGCCGTCAGCAGATCCATGAAATAAGTTGGGAACTCCATGACCAAAGTCTGAAACTGCTCTTGCAAGAATGGCAGCACAAGCACTGTGATCAGCGTTAGGATTCCTGCACCCCCAAGAAAGATGATGGCAATCCCGCCGATCCGAGGAATTTTGGCTTCCACCAGCAGGCGCAGGATGGGCCGCAGCAAATAGTAGAATATCAACGCCAAAACCACCGGCAGCACAACTGTCTTCATAAAGACACTGAGGGGATGGAAGATAAAAGACACTTCCCGGAAGATGAAAATGACTGTTCCGAGAAGTACCAGTGCAATTAATGAGAACAAGGTATTCGTTCCACCCAAAAACCGGATGAAGTTGGTCGAAAAAAAAGATTGCTTGTCAGGCGCCACGAAAATTCCTACTTTCTGATAAAGTTCAATTTAATTTTAGCATATTATCAGAAAGTTTAATTCAAAGGCTGTGACAAAAATTCAGAAAGTGCTTGTTTGTTCCCTTCAACATCGATATCAAGCACCGATCCGGCGTGTGAATAGCTCCCATAGCTATAGCTTCCTTCTACAGGAACTGTCAGGCGTTCCAAGTCTCCGCCGCCTTTAAGGGCCAGCTTGGCTGCCAGCTTCACTTGGTCGGCTGTGGAGATATCGGTCTGTACATAGCCTCTGACAGCACCCGCTAGTTTAGGGTATTGCGGGATTGCCACTGGACTGATAACAGCATCTTTCATCGCCGCCAAGACTTGCTGTTGGCGGCGCACGCGCCCAAAGTCACCTTCATTGTCGGAACGGAAACGGGCATAGCCAAGCAACTCTTTGCCATTCAAATCATGGACGCCTTGTTCGAGGGTGACGCCGATTTTTTCGGACATGTCCTTTTCAACATCGATTTCGACGCCATTTGGCGCAGCAATATCCACCATCTGTTCAAAATTCGCGAAGTCGACCAGCGCATAATGATGGATTTCCACTCCGAACATTGAACGGAGCGTATCTGCAAGCAAGTCTGCGCCTCCCAAATAATAGGCTGTGTTCAATTTATACGATTGATAGCCGGGGATATCCGCATAAACATCACGCATGAACGATGCTAATTTCACTTCATCAGTTTTTTTATTATGAGACAGCAGCATCATCGTATCTGTACGGGATTGTTCTTCTCCGCGGGAATCGACGCCCATCACCAGGATATTCGTGTAATCCGGATTTTCCGGGTCACCATCAAAGTTTACCGGCTCGATTTCTGTATTTTCTTCAGCTAGTTTATATCCGCTCTGGTATTGCATAAACATGAATACTCCTGCTGCCAGCAGCGTGATGAACAGCAATAAAAGGATGCCGCGGAACCGCAGCCGCTTTTTTTTGCGCCGTTCTTTTCTGGCCGGCTGTATTTCTTCTTGCATAATAAACACATTCCTTTCTGTTTCTTGCCTAACATATGACGACTTTTCATCCGTAGAAGTTTCGGCAATCCCATTATAAACATATAAATTGTCGTCTAACAGTGTGAATGGTAAGATTTTTTTATTCCCTTTGAGAGGAGCCACCCCATTATGACAGAAAAAGCAACATTTGCAGGCGGCTGCTTCTGGTGCATGGTCAAGCCATTCGACCAATTTGAAGGCATCGAGAGCATCGTTTCCGGATACAGCGGCGGCAGCGTCGAAAACCCTACTTATGAACAAGTGAAATCCGGTACGACCGGACACCTTGAAGTGGTCGAAATCACATTCCATCCGGAAGTATTCAGCTATGGACAGCTGCTTGAAATTTTTTGGCAGCAAATAGACCCGACCGATAACGAGGGCCAATTCCAGGATCGCGGCTCTTCCTACCGCGCTGCTATTTTTGTGCATACCGACAAGCAGCGCCGTCTAGCCGAACAATCAAAACAAGCGCTCGATGAGAGCGGACGTTTTAAAAAGCCGGTTGTCACCGAAATTCTCGACGCCGCACCATTTTATCCAGCAGAAGATTACCACCAGGATTATTATAAGAAAAATCCTGCGCATTACAAGGAAGACCGCGCCGACTCAGGACGCGATGAATTTCTTGAAGCGGCCTGGAAAGAAGATAAATAAGCATTCAAAGAAAAGGCCGATGCATGTCATCAGCCTTTTTTTATTCCATTTTTCCATTGACGATTTCTTGGAGTTCCGACAAGCATCGGATTTCATGCGTCGGCTGGACCGCAGTGCCATTGGGCTTGCCTAGCGGATTAAACCAGCACGTGGCGATGCCATAATCCATGCCGCCCTTGATGTCTGAAGTCAGTGAATCTCCCACAATCAGCACCGAGTCTTTACTTTTAAGGCCCAATTTTCGGAAAGCATAATCGAAGATGCCGCTATGCGGCTTCTGATAACCCGCTTCTTCCGAAATGATGACGTGTTCGAAAAGATGCTGCATCGGAGAATTTTTGAGGCGCGCTTTTTGCACAGAACCAAAGCCGTTTGTAATGACGGCCAGCCGGCAATGGCTGAGTCCCTTAATCATCGCTTCCGCTTCCGGAAACAAATGTGTTTCCCGACCTAAATAATCCAAATATTGCGTTCCAAATGCTTCTGCGCTGAAATTTAATTCATGCAGATGGAACAAGCGCTTGAAACGCTCTATCCCTAGTTTAGCCAGCGGCATTGTGCCCTGTTCCAAATCCTGCCAAAGTACGCTGCTGATTTCCCGGTATGAGTCGTGGAAACGGGAAAAACCATCCGGCATTCCATAATCGACAAATGTATTGTGTAAAGCGGCGCGCTCTGACAGTTTAAAATCCATTAAAGTATCATCGATGTCAAACAGAATCGTATTGTATTTTGCCATAATCCCATTCCTCTCTATGATGTCAATCGTTTTCAAACCAGCCTTTGGACTTGAACCAAACGCTCATGCCGACCGCCATCACCAGCATGACGGCCAATACAATAAAATAGCCGTTCTCGGTGCGCAGTTCAGGCATGTTGACAAAATTCATTCCGTAAAGCCCAGCGACAAAAGTAAGCGGCATGAAGATGGTCGTAATGACCGTCAACGTCTTCATGATATTGTTCATGCGATAAGAGTTTAACGAGATGTAATTATCGCGGATATCCGTCGTCAATTCCCGATTTGAATCAATCATCTGGCTTAATTTGATGAGATGGTCATGAATATCCTGGAAATATGCGCGTTTCTGCTCTTGAATGATAAAACGCTTCGACTCAAGGATTCGGTAGACCATGTCCCTTGTCGGAACGACGATTTGACGGATTTTCAATAAATTCCTCCGCACTTCGAACGTATCTTCCATAATCGACTTGTCCGCTTTTTTCAATCGTTCTGAACCTTCAATCGAAGCGAGCCGGTCTTCGAGCTCTTCCACCAGCGGAAAAAAACCGTCTACAACTTCATCCATGATTTTATATGTAACTTCAAGCGGCTTGAAGTTTTCCAGATTTTTCATATGCCTGAAATATTCCCATGCGTAATTGACTTCATCCAAATCCTCAAAATGGAATGTCACCAAGAAATCTTCACCCAGGAAAAAATCCACTTCATTGACATCCAGTTCCCCGGGCACAAAAGAATGCATTACTAGAAAAGTCACATTTTCATAATACTCCATTTTCGGACGCTGCAAAGAATGGATACAGTCTTCAATGGCCAGTGGGTGGAAAGCGAAATGGCTGCTGAGCAAGTCAATTTCTTCCGGTGTTGGTTCATTGAAATCCACCCAATGCCATTTCATCAATTTCAGCTGGCTCAATTCTGGGTCGATAAAGAGTTTATCCTGTTGGTCAATGGCTAAGATTCGAATCATAATGTTCCCCTTGCTCTTATTTATTTGAGTTTGCTTTGCGTTATTTCGTTTTTATACAATAAAATTCCGAACAGCATGACCATTGCCGCAAAACTTAATAGAAGATATAAAGTGATGGAATGGTCACCCCAGCGATCATACAGCATGCCGATTAAAAATGGCATCCCGCTTGAAATGATATAGCCTCCAGATTGGATCATCGCCGTCCATTTATTGACGTCATCTGCGCGTTCGTTCTCATCAAGCGGCATCAAAAGCGCAATCGGGAACAAACAACCCAGCATGACACCGAGAAAAACAGCGGCAGCCCATGCAGCAGCGGTACCGCCGAATAATAATAACAATAGACCTGCAACGCCAGACATCAGCGAGACAAATATCCATAACAAGCGGCTCGGATACTTGGTCAATAAAATCGGCAGAGACAGGTTTCCGACGAGCTGGACAGCCGCCATGACCGTCAACACCGCTCCAGCTGTCAACACGTTCATGCCCTTATCGATGGCGATTGGCGCAAGCCATGTGATTAGCGAGAAAAACATAGCCGACTGAGCGCCGAAAAACAGCAGCATATACCAGGCTCGCCTGTTTTTCAACGGCGAAGCTGCCCGCCCGGCAGGGTTGCTGACTTCCACTTTCTGAGGTTCCTCAACCCGCAGCCACAGGACAAGTGCGATTATTGCCAGAACTCCCCAGCTAGCAAGCGCAACAGGCCAGCCAGCAATCGTATAGAATACTCCGGTCAAACCAGAAGCCAGCATCGCCCCCAACCCCATGCCGAAAGAATAAACGCCGATCAATGAAGCGGTGCGGCCTGGGAAATTGGTTTTAATCGCTGCCGACAAGAGCGGACTGATTACAGCAATCGCCAGTCCGATAAAGAAAGAACTTGCGAGCAACACCGGATAGCTTGGTACCAGGCCTCGGACAAAAGTTAGCGCCCCCAGCATGACCAGCAAGAAAGTGACGCTCTTTTTTATGCCGAACTTGCGATTAAAGCCGATTGCAAGCGGCGCGAAAAGCCCCATGCAAAATACCGGAATTGATGTCAGCAAGCTGATGTCGCTATTGGAAAGAGATAAATCGCCGCGAATCGCTTCAAGCAGCGGCCCTATAGAGGAAATGGCTGGCCTCAAGTTTAATGACACAAACAAGATAGCAAGCACCATCAAGCCGAGTGCCGGCTTATTTTGTTTTTTTGCCAATCCCGTTCCCTCCTCTTTTTAATTACTTTTTTCCAAACTTGTGTTCGCCGCTGAAATTTATTAAAATGGATGTGAAAGGCGGGCTAAAAGATGAGATTAGTGAATTGGAGCTACGCGAAACGCTATAATATCAAAGCTATTTTTGACGAGTTTCCGCATGTTGTCGTCTGGTTTCGCCAAATCGGCGGCTATTATTTCATCTATACGATGAAAGGCCTGACAAAAGAGCACATCCCGGAAAGACGTGATTATGTACGAATGGAATATTTGCTGAATAAGGATTTAGGCATGCTGGAAGCTTATAAAGAGCGAAAATATAAAGTATGATCAATTAAATTATGAACTATACATCAATACATGGTAAATCAAATAGAGATATTCCGCAAAACAGTCCTCTAAAACAGCTGCTTCTGTCTATGCATCGCTATGCTAGCTTCAATACATGAAAGTGCGCTGGAGCGAAATGAAAAGCTTCAAAGAAATATTTAAAGCCATTGCATTAAGTTTATCCCAGACTGCAGCCGAATGCTATCGATTTCAGAGGGTTTCATGGTATACTATTCTTATTGTGAAATTTGGGAGGTACGTAAAAAATGATAGCAGTAAATGACGTAAGTCTTCGCTTTGGCGACCGTAAACTTTTTGAAGATGTAAACATCCAATTCAACCCTGGTAATTGCTACGGGCTGATCGGCGCGAACGGCGCCGGCAAGTCAACATTCATTAAAATTCTGTCAGGTGATATCGACGCACAGTCCGGCAATGTATACATGGGTTCAGGTGAACGCCTTGCAGTTTTGAAACAGGATCACTTTGAATACGAAGAATTCCCGGTGCTTGAAACAGTAATCATGGGCCACAAGAAATTATACAAAATCATGGCTGAAAAAAATGCCATCTATATGAAAGAAGACTTTTCAGATGAAGACGGCATGCGTGCTGCAGAGCTTGAGGGCGAATTCGCTGAATTGAATGGATGGGAAGCAGAGTCCGAAGCCGCTATCTTGCTCCAAGGGCTTGGTATTTCAGAAGAGCTTCACGATAAGAAAATGGCTGAACTATCGGGTTCGGATAAAGTGAAAGTGCTTTTAGCACAAGCTTTGTTTGGCAAGCCTGATGTCTTGCTGCTGGATGAGCCTACTAACCACTTGGACTTGAAGGCAATTCAATGGCTGGAAGAATTCTTGATCAACTTTAACAACACAGTCATCGTAGTCTCGCATGACCGCCATTTCCTTAACAAAGTGTGTACGCATATTGCAGACTTGGATTTCGGTAAAATCCAGTTATACGTGGGCAACTACGATTTCTGGTACGAATCAAGCCAATTGGCAACACGTTTGGCATCTGACCAGAACTCGAAAAAAGAAGAAAAGATCAAAGAGCTTCAAGCCTTTATCGCCCGTTTCTCTGCCAACGCTTCTAAATCGAAGCAGGCGACGTCACGGAAGAAAATGCTCGATAAGATTGAACTTGATGATATCCGCCCTTCTTCCCGCAAATATCCGTTCGTCAATTTCACTGTCGGCCGCGAAATCGGCAACGATGTGTTGACAGTAAAAGACCTAAGCCAGTCAGTAGACGGCAAACAGCTCTTGAATAACATTAACTTCAATATGGGCAAAGATGATAAAATTGTTTTGATCGGCGATCCGCTTGCTAAATCAGCATTGCTTCGCATCCTTGCCGAAGAAGATCAACCCGCTTCAGGCTCAATTCGCTGGGGTGTAACAACTTCACGCGCTTACTTGCCGATTGACAATGCCGCTTATTTCGAAGGCAGTGAACAATCGCTGGTGGACTGGCTGCGCCAGTATTCTCCGGAAGATGAGAGCGAAACATTCTTGCGTGGTTTCTTGGGCAGAATGCTATTCTCCGGCGAAGAAGTGAAAAAGAAACCTTCCGTCCTATCCGGCGGCGAAAAAGTACGCTGCATGCTGTCGAAAATGATGTTATCCCATTCGAACGTCCTTTTGCTTGATGAGCCGACCAACCACTTGGATCTTGAATCGATTCAAGCATTGAATAACGGCATGATCGTTTTTAAAGGCGCTATGGTCTTCACTTCTCATGACCATCAATTTATCCAGACAGTTGCAAACCGCGTAATTGAAATCCGTGAAGACGGGACAATCTTTGATAAACAATTGACATATGACGATTTCCTGGAATGGAAAGATGCACAAGGAATTCTAAGCTAATACGCAAATAAGCCCGCAGCTCTTAAAATTAGAGCTGCGGGCTTATTTATGTCTTTTTTATTTCATGAAGCGTTTTACTAAACGGCCTGCGGGAATCTTGGAAACGACTTTACTGCCTGAATTTGAAATGCCGCGCACTACAGACAATAGCTCTTTGTCCCCTGCCCAATGTTCTTCAATCACTTCAGCTGGGAATTTGTTCAGCAATGTGTTGACGATGAACACCGCTACTACGACATCATCCAAGAACCCTCCTGGCCCTACCAACAGCTCTGGCAGGAAATCAATCGGCGCGAAAAAGTATAAGATACCGGCTCCGATTTTGCTTTTGCTGGAAGCATCAATGCGGCTGTCCAACATCAACCTGCTTAGCAAATGGAAGAAGTCCGGGGCAAATAAGACATATTGCCCTAATTTTCCTACTCCACCTGAACGGTTGTCGAGCCATTTTTGGATTCTGCTTCTTAGTTTTTGGTAGAAGTCATCTTGCTCTTTCGGATTTGGAAGCGGTTTTTTCAAATTATCGTTAGTCATGTATGTTCCTCCTGCATCTCATGTGTATTTTCCAGCCTTTTTAGAATTTCAATGTGACGTTTGTGGCAATGCGCTCTTTTTCCGGATTTCCTTCAACTGGGATGAAATCCACCTGTTGGCCTTCGTTCAGCACAGAGAAATCCCCGATGTTGGAATGCTCAGAATGCGTATAGAACATTTAACCATTATCGCCTTTAATAAAACCGAAGCCTTTTTCCTTATCGAATGACACTACCGTACCTTGCATATAAAACCCTCCTAAAGGTAACTTATTCATTACATGATTTATACCCTTAAAAGGCTGTTTCTTAAACTAATGGTTTTCCGGGGTTTTTCGGCAATTGAGAAGCCATTAAAAAGACCGCTCAACTTGAGCGGCCCCACCTAAACTTTTTGATTGATTATCAGTTTACACCGACTGCTGAGAATGCGGTTTTGACACTTGCCACTTCAGCGCTCGAAGCTCCGTAAAGGTCCGTTGCCGCCTGGATGGTTGATGCACGGTAATGGCTGTAATTCGAGCTTGGCGTCAAGTATTGCGTCAACGTGCGATAGAAGATATCAGCTGTCTTGTCGTTTCCGATGCCTGTGACTGAAACGCCGTAATGCGTGCCGCCGTTAGCCAATAGGAATGCGGCTTTATTGCTGATACCTGAGTTGATGTGGACGCCGCCATTATCGCCTGTCCCTGTATAGCGTTTAGAATAATGGTCCGGATCGCCATTGAGCGTCGGATCCGCCATCGAACGGAGTGCGTCTCCCGCAGTTCCTGGCGTATAAATGTCTTCACCAATCAACCAGTCCGGATTATTGTTGGCCGCGTACTCGACAATCGTCCCAAAGATATCGGACATCGATTCATTGATGGCCCCTGATTCATTTTGGTAAATCAGATCAGCGGTTGTGTCCGTAACAGCATGCGTCAATTCATGGGCAATAACATCCAACCCGCCTGACAATGATGTGAACTGGACGCCATCCCCATCGCCGTATACCATTTGCGTTCCATTCCAAAACGCATTATTATAGCTTCGGCCATAATGCACAGTCGAAATCAATTGTGCACCATTGCCGTCGTAGCTATTGCGGTTATGCTGTTCTTTGTAATAATCATAGGTTTCAGCTGCGTATGCGTGCGCATCAACCGCTGCTGCGTCATATCCGGCATTATAAGCATTGTCCGCATCAAGCCATAACGTGCCTGGCAAGCGTGTACGGTTGCTGGCATCGTATGTGAAAATTCCGCCGCCGCGAGTTTTGTCCACTAGGTATGATCCATTGCTGTTAATCGTTGTATTGAAAGATTTCGTATCACCTAATACTCCTTTGCCTGTTGCAGTCGAACTAGTTCCAGTCGGTGCTGTTACGCCGTTTGTCGGTTTGGCTTCATGGATTTGGTTAAACGAAGTTAAGACCTTGCCTGTTTTCGCATCGATGAAATATTGGTAATTCCCTGGTGATGGATAAAGGAATTGGAATTCAGTGCTGTAAGCGTATTTTGCTTCGCCGCCGTCTACGTAAATTGTCAATTTCGGTCCTACTTGCTTATCGATTTTCACATCATTGCCAATCTTTGCCTTTAAGTCGGCTAAAGCGACAGCTGCAGCTGCAGCCGGTTTAACCGTAGCACCTTTTTTCAATGATGCTTTATTGAACAATTCAGGTACCAAGGTTCCTGAAACAGCTGTCAAAACACCTTCTTCATTGACAGTAGCCGATAGGACTGAACCGAATACAGGAACGCCTTTGAACATCTGTTGGACCTTCAGATTGGTCATGCCAAGTTCATCCGTCGTTTCGCTTGCCACTTTAAAGCCTGCTGCTGCGCCTTTGCCGGTTTTATACAAACTTGCTTGTTTTTCTAAGTATGTAAAGACGATTTCTTTTGCAGCTTTATTTGATGGAACCGTTAATTGGCCCGTGATTAGATCAGCCGTTTTGCTTTTTTCGTTCATATGCACTTTTTCAGATACGGCATTCGTTGGAGAGGCATAAACTGATGCAGAAGCTGCGGATAAGGCTAGTGCAGCTGCCAGGCTTAACGTCAGTAATTTTTTCTTTGTCATGAAATGGTTCACTCCTTTTATGTGCCACCGTTTCTTTCGGGGTACTTAGAAGCATAACCTTTTAAGTATTCTGAATAAATAGGAAGCTATAACTGTTTTATATTACCTGATAAGTGTTTATTGAATTACAATAAAATGAGTTTTCAAACTATTCTGGAATTAAACAGGTTTATTTTACTATTTAGCTTTTTGGACGCAGATAATTTTCTGACAATTATTAAGAATCCTTATTAACGCTTTCAACAACTTGATCTTATTCGTCTGTTTTCTTTTTGCGTAATCAATTTTTTTTGCAAACAAGCGTCCTTTTAATGGGCTCTAAAATGGATATATCCAAAAAAAAAAGACCCGCTCATGAATGAGCGGGTCTTGGGAGATTAGGCTTTTACTACGTTAGTAGCTTGAGGTCCGCGGTTGCCTTCCTCTACTTCAAACTCAACTTTTTGTCCTTCATCAAGCGTTTTAAAGCCTTCGCCTTGGATCGCTGAGAAATGAACAAAAACGTCGTCTCCGCCTTCAACTTCGATGAAACCAAAACCTTTTTCTGAGTTAAACCATTTTACTGTACCTTGCATGTAAAAACCTCCTGAGATTAAAAAAATTTTCAATATGGAATTTTTCCATAAAAAAATTCACATATTCAAAAAAGTACCATAACGTGCTGATCACTTTTTTGAATAGGTGAATAGCTGTTTCTGGTGAGTTCTTTAGTTCTTAAGTCTATTATAACAATAATAACTGAGAAGTCAAATAAATCTAAAAACTTTTTCATCGGGCTTTGCACCTACTAGATAGTGTACCAATATACACGCTCATCAACTATTATCTACGAAATCTGACTTTTCTAATAATATCATCAATTATTTTTCAGTGTGCAGCTGGATTATTCCATGATATACCTGGAGATCCTCTTCGCAGTCCGGGCACCATTCAAGATCTCCTTTTTTCCAATAAACGTCGAAATCTTCCCCTTTTTTCTTATGCTCAGGATATGTTGTGCGCAGTGAATCCGCCAATTCGTTTTTAAAGCGGATTGCTTCTTCTATGGTAGTAAAAGATTTTCGCTGTACGATATCTTGCTCCCATCCTTCCAGCATCCACCATGGCTCGTAGAAGCTTTTCACATAAATGATTTCATGCATTTCATCAACTCCCATTTTTCTTCCTATTATTCATTGTGCCAAATAATCGTAATTCTGTCCAGAGCTTGCAGGCATCTCAAGCAGCCCTGAAGTTTGTATTGCCTTCTCCTAAGCTGTAAAATATGAGGTATATGGAGTGAACTTGAAACTTTTCACCCGCTGAAACGTATAAATGAGCAGGAGTACTAGGAGGTTATATTTATGAAGCCTGTTGAAAAATTCATCCAACGGCAAACAATCAGCCTGCCTTTGATGACCGTCATGTTCCCCATCTTTTATTTAGGGGCTGAAATTGGGCTAATAGCCTCTGGGGCTGTTGCAGCTGGAACTTATCTGGCCAGCAACACAACGATCAAGCAAGTCCAGATAACTTCCGATTCGAAAAAACTGGGTATGACACGCAGTGAATACAAGCATGTCCGTGTCCAGATCAAAGAAGCCCGAAAAAAAATAAAGCTTTTGCAAAGCCAGTATTACCGGGTGCGCTCCATTTCATCATTCAAGCAATTGATGAATATGGTGAAAGTGTCCAACAAAATCATCATCCAAGTGCAGCAAAACCCACGGAAATTCTATTTGGCTGAACCCTTTTTTTATTCCCATTTGGATTCTGCCCTGGAATTGACCGAAAAATACACCATGTTGGTCGGGTTGCCGGTCAAAGACCATGAATTAAAAGCGACTTTGCAAGATACGCGGGAAATGCTGACGTCCTTAAACAGCGTTATTGAGCGCGATTTAAAGCTCACGCTGTCTTCTGACGTAGAAAAACTACGGATGGAGCTCGATTACGCCCGTTTGACTGTCGATCAGCATCAGAACCAGAAATTGCTTCACCAATTACCTGACGCCAATGAAGGAGAAGTGGACCATGACACAGAATCGATCAAACCAAAGTGAACTGGATGATTTGCTCGGCAACCCTTTCGGCATGGAAGCTGTTAAAGAGCAGCCCAATTTGCCAGCCAGTGAATCCGGTAAACCTCAAGCGCTAATGGAGCGTTTGACGAAAGACGAGCAGGCAAAAGCCCGAGAACTGGCTAAACAGATTCCTGCCGGCAATTACGAAGCGATCCTGACATACGGCGCGAACGCACAAAACCAGCTCAGCCAGTTTTCGCATAAAATGCTCGACCATGTCCAGTCGAAAGACATCGGCCCAGTCGGTGATGTGCTTAATGACTTGATGAAAAAGTTGAAGGAACTTAATCCCGAAGAATTGTCCCAGAAGAAACGCGGCGGTATTCGCAAAATATTTGCGAAAGCAAAGTACTCGGTCCAGGAAATGATGACAAAATACCAAAAACTCAGCACGCAAGTCGACCGCATCAGCATCCAGCTCGACCATTCGAAACGCGGCTTGCTGGATGACGTCCAAATGCTTGAGCAGCTTTATGACCAGAATAAGACTTACTTCCAAGCATTGAACGTCTATATCGCAGCTGCCGAAATCAAGCGTGATGAAATTCTGACAGAAACCATTCCCGCTTTGCGCAGGAAAGCCGAGGCGTCAAATGACCAAATGGCTTATCAGGAAGTCAACGACATGGCACAATTCCTTGACCGGTTGGAAAAACGCTTGTACGATCTCCAATTGTCGAGGCAAATCACCATCCAAAGCGCACCGCAGATCCGCATGATCCAGCAGACCAACCAGACGTTGGCGGAGAAAATTCAATCTTCGATCATGACGTCTATTCCCCTTTGGAAAAACCAAATTGCCATTGCGCTGACATTGAATCGCCAAATGAAAGCTGTCGAAGCGCAAAAACAAGTGACAGCGACAACGAACGAATTGCTGTTGAAGAATTCCGAGATGCTGAAAGTGAACTCGATTGAAACGGCGAAAGAAAACGAGCGTGGCATCGTTGAAATTGAAACTTTGAAACAGACCCAGGAAAACTTGCTTAATACAATCGAAGAAACCCTCCGCATCCAAGCTGAGGGGCGCAAAAACCGTAAAGCGGCAGAAATCGAAATCGGCCGCATGGAAGAAGATCTGAAGCAGCGCCTTCTTGCCATTCAGGACGACCGTGAAGGCAAACAATAATAGCATAACCATAGAACGGCTGGAGAATAAGGGATTCCTTTTTCTCCAGCCGTTCTTTTATGTGAAAAATTTTAAACCGATTGGATGATCAAATGCAACGTCCGCTTCAGCAGCCGCAAAGTCTGATCGACAAAATGATCGATCGAGTCGGCACTGACGGATTTATTGCCATACATCATTCGGTAAAAAGCGGCCTGTTCATCAGAAATCGTTCCGTTGCTCAAGAACAGATGTAGCACTTCAATGTTCTGCTTTTTCGCTTCCTCTACGGCATTCGCTGTATCGACAACACCGTTTTCCGCGTAATTATAGGCAGATGGGTCACCATCCGAGAAAACCAGCAAAAAGCGGTGCTTTTCCTGGCGGCTGCGCAGGCGGTCCGACATCCAGCGGATAGCAAAGCCATCCCGGTTGTCTTCGTGCGCTTCCATGGACGCGATGGCATCCGCATGGTCAAGCGTACCATCTTCCATTTTATGCATCCACTCAAAATAATTAGGCTGTCGGTCATCACTTGCTTCGTAAGCATCTTCGTAGAACAGCACAATTTCATGAGGCACACCAAGTCCGCGCAAAACATCATGGAACAGCAAGACAGCTTGTTTCGTTTCGTCTAATTTATCGATCATCGATGCAGAGCCATCAATCAACAGGCAAAATACAGCATCCAATTCCTTTGACGGCGCTGATTTGCGGTAGAATGGCTTGGGCCGGTCTTCTATGACGAGCGGCAGCAAGTTTTTCGACAACCGTCCTGCATTTAAATTGGTTCTAACGGATTGCTGTTTTTGCATCATGCGTTTTTTCAATTCGCGCAGCAGCGATTTTACATAAGGCGCTTGTTTGCGCCGCCATTCTTCAATCTGCCCCCGCTGCCCGGCGGCGATTTGGATGCGGGATTCCGTATAAACGACTCGATTATTGGCATTGCCGAATTTTGTGCCAGCTTGTTTTGCGGCACTCGCCATCTGCCGGTCATCCGCTGTGTTGTCTTCTTTATGTTCTCCGCGCGAATCGCCTTTTGCGGTATGCTCCACTTCCCCGCTGCCGTCTTCTTCACGGCCGCCTTCGGCATAGCCTGAACCGCCTTCTTCAAGTTCAAATTCCATCGCTGCCGATTCGGAAGGTTCCGATTCCCGATGCCATGACTGGAACCACTCTTCTATCGTATTTATCTTTTCTTCAACTTCGCTTTGATCGGGCTGAATTCCTTCGTGGTAGCGGAATGGCTGATTTTTTCCGATCGTCTCCCCGAATGTATAATAGCCGTGGACCAAATCCTCTTCAAATACGTATTCCAGCCGGTCCATCATCGCTCCAACGACTTCAACGGAATCGGCTGTCGACTGAGCATCGAACATTCTGCTCCACATGAAAAAAAGCGGTTCCCATTCTTCCGTATCCGCAATGTCAATGCTGCGCAAGCGCAGATAAGCAGCATTCAGGAAGGCGTCCGCTGCAAAACCTTTCTGCCGATTTCCTTTGTAACGGTCTTTGTGGTAACCAGCATATGTCTCTTCGCGGATCTTAAACGCTTCAGTAGTACCGGGACGCGCTTTCTTGATTTTTTCGCTCAGCCTGAATTCTTCCGCGCATAACAGCAATTGTTGTTTCAATTCAGGCAGCGGTGAATTTTTGCTGATGAATGTGCGCCATGCATTTACATCAAAATCCCGCCAGAATCCCGCGGCCATCAAATAGATATCCGATTTGTATCCCAGGCGTTCAATATGCTGTGCCCTGTGGCGCCAGAATACACTGATGGATAACGACGATTCCGAAGGGCGGAATTCAACCAATTTGCGCGTCGTCACTTTCAAGTACGGCGCATCAGCCAATGCTCCCGCAAGCATTTCCATCCCGTGCAGCAGCTTTGTATCGATGGTTTCATTATTGAATTGGATAAATCGGTTGACCGAAGCCATTCGCTTCACCTACTTCTTCCAAGTATGGGCCAGGTTCATGAACAATTCCCGTTCACTTGCATCTTCAAGTTTTTCCGCTATGGCATAGCGGATTGCCCGCATCGGGTCCATATGCTGAGAAAGCGCTGTTGCGTCAAGCAAGCTTCGGATCGACGCAGCTTCTTCTGATAGCAATCCATTTTCCACTTGCTTCATCAAATCCGCAGCCAAATTGAGGATGAATTGTTTCAAGTCGGGATCGACGCCGGGAAATTCACGGTCCCAAAGTTTCCGCAATTGGTCGCCAGCCAAATAGGGAATTGGATATGCGATAAAACGGTTTTTTAACGCTTCGTTCATCGGCGCCGTCCCAATATAGCCTTCGTTGATTGCTGCTATGACTCCAAAATCAGGATGGGCTTCTATCACTTCCCCAGTGAAAGGATTTGTCATCATCCGGCGGTGGTCAAGTGCACTGTGAAGAATCGGCAACGTTTCCGGCTTCGCCATATTTATTTCATCGATATATAAAAATTGGCCTTTTTTCATCGCCGTAACGACCGGCCCTTCGATAAACTCGATCCGGCTTTCTCCTTTATGTTGCACCAGGGTTTTAAAACCGAGCAGCGCTTCTGCATCTAAATCCACCGAACAGTTGATGCTTTGCATTGGCTGGCCGTAGGCGGCGGAAATGCTTTCTGCAAGCTTTGTTTTGCCAGCCCCAGTCGGTCCTTTCAATAAGACTGGTTTGCGAAGCACCACAGCTGACAGGATGTCATGCCATAAATCAGCATCGGGTGAAATATAGCCGCCTTCTGCAACCAGTTTTTCATAGCCGGTATGGTCGCGATTTTCTCTGCTTTGAAAATCTCTTTCGATAAAATTCATATTAGTCCCTCTTTCCATGAAAAAAACCGATGAAGCATCATCGGCAGTTTTTTATTGGCTAGCTCTAACGGCCAGATTCTCGGGTCATAAGCCAACCCAGCTTTGTGGCAAAAAGCGCTGCTTCGGAAATTTATCAAAAACCGATTGCTCCTGTCTCTGTCCCTGCAACGCTTCGCTAGCTTCGGGACATGAAAAACCGTTGCATCGCTTCGCTAGCTTCGAGACATTAAAATACGTTGCAGCACTTCGTACTTCGTCGCAAAGTTCTGGCCAAATGGATTTGCCCAGAACTTGCCTGTCGAATCTAAACGGCTGTTTCCGCTTTTCTTATTCGAAATATGTTTTGTAGAACCCGCCAACTTTTCCGGTGTTGTCTACAACGAAAATGAATTCATCCGTTTCGTTTTTTACTTCATAGGTTTTTCCAACGGTCAATACGTTGGAAACCAGGAATTTAGCCGCGTCGGTATGCTTGCAAGTTATCGTCCGGATTGTTTCTTTCGTCAGCCAGTCATTGTGAATCACATAAATCATCCTTTTCTATAAGTCTATAAACTTCAGTATAAGGAAACTCTGTGCAAAATTCAAACCCCTTCAGCTGCGCTGTTTTTTTGAAAGCCAGAACATCCGTATTATAGACCCGGCAACGACCAGCAGTGACAACGTCAACAAGAAGCCTTGAAGATGGCTGATAATCGATTCGTAGGCATAAGGGAACGTGCGCCCGATGTTGAAGTAGATAAACATCCATACAAAGCCTGCAGTGTATGCGTAAAGCGCATAATGGCCAAAGGGATAGCGGTTTGCACCGACGACATAAGGCATCGCCCAACGTATACCGGGCAAGAAAAAGCTGAATGATATCGCCATCTTGCCATGCTTGTCCAAAAAAATGGAAAAGCGTGCGATGGTTTTATTCAACCACGTCTTTTCTAAACGGTGCAGCAGACGCTGCCCGAATATGCGGCCCAGCATATAAGCAAATGTGTTGCTGCTAATCAGCCCTAGGTAGGCGGCTAAAAAAGCGTATATCGGTGTAAAATAACTGATTTCCGTCAACATGCCTGAAAAAGCGGCGGCGGCTTCGTTCGGAATTGGCAAGCCGAACAACAGCAGCCAGTTGAATGCGAACATGCTGATATAGCCGTATTCTATTACTAACTCCATTAATCGGGATAAATCCATCGGCATCGGCCGCCTTTCGGCACTCATCTCTTACTATCATCCCAAAAAAAAGACACCCCTGCAATTCAGGGGCATCTGTTTCTTAAAATATTAACCTTGAAGCAATAAATCTTCAGGATTTTCAATTAATTCTTTAACCATTTTCAAGAATCCGACTGAATCACTGCCATCGATGACACGGTGGTCATAAGAAAGCGCAACGTACATCATCGGGCGAATTTCAATTGAATCGCCTATAGCTACCGGGCGTTTTTGGATGGTGTGCATACCAAGGATCCCGACTTGTGTACCGTTCAAGATAGGTGTAGATAATAATGAACCGAATACGCCGCCGTTTGTGATTGTAAACGAACCGCCAGTCATATCAGCGATCGAAAGTTTTTTGTCGCGGGCTTTTAGAGCCAAATCGCCAATCGATTTTTCGATTTCAGCAAAGTTTTTCTTGTCTGTATCGCGAACAACTGGTACGACAAGGCCTTCTTCAGTTGAAACGGCTATGCCGACATCAAAGAATTGCTTCAAAAGGACATCCGTGCCATCCAATTCAGCGTTGACATACGGGTATTTTTTCAAAGCAGCTGTAACAGCTTTTGTGAAGAATGACATAAATCCAAGCTTAACGTCGTTGTTTTGCTGGAATTGGTCTTTCTTGCGGCTGCGCAGCGCCATAACATTCGTCATATCGATTTCGTTGAACGTAGTCAGCATTGCAGTAGATTGTTTAACTTCCAATAATCTTTTCGCAATTGTTTGGCGGCGGCGCGACATTTTCTCGCGCACAACGCGTCCGCTTTCTTCATCAGAAGATGGTGCAGCAGCTTTTGGAGCTTCTGTTTTAGCAGCAGGTGCAGATGCGCTCGCTGCCGGTTTAGCAACGTGTGCCTCAACATCTTGTACACGTACGCGGCCCATCGGGTCTACAGGGGAAATCGCAGCAAGGTCAATGCCTTTTTCACGTGCCAATTTACGGGCAGCCGGGCTAGCGATCGTGCGGTCAGAAGAAGGCTGCTCTTCAGTTGCTTGAGCTGCTGGTGCAGCTTCTTGCGTTGCAGGAGCTTCAGCTTTAGGCGCATCTTCTGTTTTCGCAGGTTCTTGTGCTTTAGGTTCAGCAGCTGCGCCTGAGCCAGCTCCAACGATTGCGATAACTTGGCCGACTTCAACTGTGTCGCCTTCTTGCGCTAATAGTTCCTGCACAGTGCCTGCTTCTTCAGAGATAACTTCAACATTGACTTTGTCTGTTTCCAGTTCAACGATGAACTCCCCTTTTTCCACTGTATCGCCTGGCTGTTTAAGCCATTGCGCGATTGTTCCTTCTGTAATCGATTCTGCTAATTCAGGTACTTTAATCTCTGCCACAAAAAATTCCTCCTTAGAATGTCTCGCTTGAATGGTCCACATGAAGTCCGCTGTAAAGCGGAATTCTGTGGCCATTTAAGTCCGATTCGGTCCTTATAACTACCACGGGTTTTACCCTGTTTTTATAATTTCTTAATTTGACAATGCAGCGTCAAGGATTCGGCCTTGTTCCGCCTTATGCGCTTCGCCGTCGCCCTCTGCAGGGCTTGAACGCTTGATGCGTCCGTAATAAGCCACGTCTTTGCCGTTTGCGATATCGCGCAAATACGGTTCTGCAAATGTCCAAGAACCCATATTTTTAGGCTCTTCCTGTACCCAAGCCAATTCCTTGGCGTTCGGATAGCGGTCAACAATCGCTTGGATTTTCTCAGCAGGGAATGGATACAATTGTTCCACACGGACGATATGCGCCCAGTCGAATCCTTTGCCGTCTTTTACCCGCTCAGCCAAATCGATGGCCATCTTACCGCTTGCAAACAAGATGCGTTCCACTTTTTTCTCTTTCGTTCCCATTCCAGGCTGTTCAATGATTGTCTGGAATTGGCCTTCAGCCAAATCTTCGACTTCCGCACCGACTAATGGGTGGCGCAAAAGTGATTTTGGCGTCACGATAATCATTGGGCGAATCGATTCTTCCCCCAGCATTTTCGCTTGGCGGCGCAAGATATGGAAATAATTTGCTGCACTTGAAAGGTTCGCTACCGTCCAGTTATTTTCGCCTGCATTTTGGAGATATCTTTCAAGGCGGGCACTTGAATGCTCAGGGCCTTGGCCTTCGTAGCCGTGCGGCAACAGCATGACAAGCCCGGATTTTTGTCCCCATTTCGAGCGGCTTGCTGAGATAAACTGATCGAACATCATCTGAGCCATATTGGCGAAATCACCGTATTGTGCTTCCCAAAGGACCAATGCCTTGTCATTTTCGACATTATAGCCATATTCATAGCCAACTACGGAAGCTTCACTCAATGGGCTATTAAGCACGGCAAACGAAGCTTTCGCTTCTGAAATTTGATGGAGCGGCACAAGCTCTTCGCCGGTTTTATCGTCGTGGAGCACGAGATGACGGTGTGCGAAAGTTCCGCGCTGTGCATCTTGTCCAGTTAAACGGACAGGCGTTCCTTCTTGGATAATCGAACCGAATGCCAAAGTTTCAGCGTGCGCCCAATCGATTTTCCCTTTGCCATTGAAAGGTTCTTCGCGGCGCTTAAGGATGCGTGCCAATTTGCCGAAAGCAGAAAACTCGCTCGGCCAAGTCAGCAATTCGTGGTTCATCTTCTCCAAAGACTCACGGCCTACGCCAGTCTGAACTTCAGGAAAGCCATTCAATACAGCTTCTGGTATTTTAATTTCGTGTGTTTCTTCCGACTTGCTTTCTTTCACTTTATCGTAAGCCGCCTGCATCAACTTTTGAGTGTCTGCATCAAGCGCTTTGACTTCACTTTCAGTCAGTACATTTTCAGAAGATAATTGTTGTCCGTAAAGTTCGCGGACAGTAGCATGCTCATGTACGCCGTGGTACATCATCGGATTCGTCACAAGCGGTTCATCCATTTCGTTATGTCCATAGCGGCGGTAGCCGATCAGGTCGATCAAGATGTCTTTGCCGAATTTTTCACGGTATTCAAAAGCAAGTTTCGCCACAGCTGCCACTTCTTCCGGATGGTCGGCGTTGACGTGGATAACCGGCACTTCAAAACCTTTAGCCGGATCCGATGAATAATGCGTTGATCTTGAATCAAATTGCTCGGTCGTGAAGCCAATCAGGTTATTGGCGATGATATGTACAGAACCGCCAGTCTGGTAACCGCGTATGCGGCTGAAATTCAATGTTTCCGTGACAACGCCCTGCCCTGGGAAAGCGGCATCGCCGTGCACAAGAATCGCGTAAGCTTTTTTCGAATCAATAACTGGCGCTCCTGCCTGGTTGGTCAATTCCTGTGCTGCACGCGTATAGCCTGCAACAACCGGGCTGACAATTTCCAGGTGAGAAGGGTTGTACGCAAGTTTGATGTTCAAACCTTTCGGAGACGTATAGGAAGCTCCCATATGGTATTTCACATCACCGAACCAACCTTTAGTTATTTCCACAGAACCGTCTTCCGGCAAAAAGGTTTCATCAGGCACATGCGCGAAACCGGCAAACATCATTTCGTATGGTTTGTTCAACACATGCGTAAGCACATTTAAACGACCGCGATGAGCCATCCCGATCATTATTTTCTCTGTGCCTTTTGCTTCCGACAGGCGGACAAGCTCATCCATCAAGACGACTAATGAGTCGACCCCTTCGATTGAAAAACGCTTCTGGCCGACAAATGTCCGGTGAACGAATTTCTCGAAGCCTTCAACGCGCGTCAGAAGGTCAAGGATTTGTTTCTTTTTATCAGCCGCAAAAGAAGGTTTTAGCTCCCCTGCTTCGATTTTCGACTGAATCCAGCTGCGTTCCTGCAACTGGACAATGTGCGAGAATTCAAAAGCTACTTTATCCGTGTAAAGCGATTTCAAATAATCGATTGCCTGTAAGCCGTTGGCAACTTCCGTCGGTGCGTTTTCTAATAGAAGCGATACCGGCACTTCTTTCAAGTCTTGGTCTGTCAGACCATACGCAGAAGCTTCCAGCCGCGAAGAATCTTTCGGCTGGTCTTTTAATGGATAGATATCCGACGCAAGATGGCCATGCGCCCGGATTGCTTCCGCCAGTTGGACCGCTGCCAGAACTTTGCCGAACTTGCTGGAATCAACACTGGCCGCAGCCGTTTTGGCAGGTGCAAAAGATGCCTGAGCAACTTCTGCTGGTGGGCCATACTGCTTGAACATCTCAGCAAATTCCGGATCGAGCAATTCTGGAGATTCCTGGTACAAATCGTACATTTCCATTACATAGCCAAGGTTTGGGCCGGTAATGGAACTCCAGGGTGATTTTTCTTCTGAATAATTGGTAGACATTCAAATAACCTCCAACTTTTTGCCTCTAGGCAGTCACTTTTAGTATATGTGTATCTTCCATATTTTATCACGCATCCCACTATACATAAAGCGGAAGGCGTTTCAACAGTTGAAGAACAAATTTCCATATCAATCTTACTACTTCTATTGAAAAAAACAATGCTTTTGCCTGAAAAGATTCACTTAACGGAAATGAAAGCGATTTCATAGCTCCGACGTGGCTGTAAGTGAGCTATTCCAAGGTTTTCAGGTGCTCTTCTTTATAAAAAAGCACCGAATTTTTGCCTTTGCGTTTGGCGATATAAAGCGAATGGTCGGCTTTATTTACAAGTTCGTCCATCGACTTTCCCTGGCTTGGATAAAGAGAAACACCTAAAGTTGCAGTAGGGGAAAAATGGACATCCCCTATTTTCCAGCCGCGCTCCAGCGACGCCTTGATCCGGCCGATTATGTGATGAATTTGATCTTCAGCTTGTAGTGGATCCAAGCCGGACAATGCGATTAAAAATTCATCGCCGCCGATGCGCGCCGCCATATCCTGTTTGCGTATGCTATTCTGGATAGCTTGGCCGAAACGGTAGATAAACTCATCCCCAACCTCGTGGCCATTCTGATCGTTGACTAATTTAAAGTCATCGCCGTCCATGAAAATGATCGCAAGCTGCTCGTTGTTCAAATCTGCCTCTGCTTTCATCTCAGCAAACTTCCGGACAATCGCCAAGCGATTCGGCAATTTTGTCAAACTGTCATGGTAAGCCATGAAATGCAATTGCTCTTCCAAACTTTTTCTGTCTGTGATATCAAACATGATGGCTAGCATTTGCCCGGCGTTTCCCTTTTCGCCGGGTAATGGGATGATCGTTGTGTCGATCCAGAAAAATTCCCCGGTCTTTTTCAGGCTCTTCAATTCACCCCGCCAGATGTTGCCGGACGCCACGACATTCTTGATGTCATTGTATTGTTCGGAAGCAATGACCGCTTTGCCGATTTTGGAAATATGCATACCCAGCAAATCTTCTCTTTCATAGCCGGTTGTGCCTTTAAAATTATCGTTAATGAACTCGATGACTCCAGATGATTTCCAGATTGCTACCAAAGCTGCGTAATTGAGTGCGCTTTTGTAACTCTCCAGAATATGTTCGGTTTTTTTTAACTCGTGTTTCAATAGATATTCCGTTGTCAGCTCGCGCAAAATGATATGGAATGCCCGGATCTCCCCGCCTTCCAGAATAGGAGAATAATTCGCCGAAAAAAGGGCTTCTTCGCCGTCTTGTTTTTTCCTTTTAATGAAAAGCGGCTTCGCGTTCCGGTGCGTTTTAAAGCTATTTAGCTCTGACAACACATAATTGAACGTTTCGTCATCCACAAATGGCAGTTCGCCATAAGGCTTTCCGACCCAATCGCGTTTTTCCACTCCAAACGTTTTCGAATAGGCCAGGTTCATATCAAAGATGATGAATTCCGAGGTGATCATCAACATCGGGTCAACTGAGTTGAGGACGAGCGATTGGTAGAATAGATATTCCTCTTCAATCTTTTTCTGTATGGCGACATTCTTTGAAACAGCCAAAACAAAAATCTCACCTTCATGTTCCATCGGCGTGATGGAAGTTTCATTCGTCGCGTGTTCTTTACTGAACAAATTATAGTCCCTATATGTGTGGACCGCGTCTTGCTGCATCGCAATCCTATACTGGTTTTTAATATCCTCCGCTAAATGAGGAGGCATGACTTCATCTAAACTTAAGCCTGACAAATCTTTCTGGAATACTCTCCGTACTGCAGCGTTCACGTATTGATACTCGTACGTATCCTCTGTCTGCCGCATAAAATAAATCAGGTTTTCTGTTTTTCCATACAACATATCCATTTGCTTTTTTGTAAAAGGCCCCCGCATGAACATCTCTCTTTTCTTTTACACGAATTGTCCGCTTATCATTGATGTCTTCGAGATGAAATTTTCATAATCACGCTGCTCTTCGAGTAGTTCTGAAGACGTAAAACTGCTGTTTATGCCTTTCTCTTCCCATGAAAATATATGATTGGAAAGGTACGTAGCATTTCCCGCTAACTGCAGTGAATAACCACTTTCCGTCTTTATAACTGAACACTTGACCATTCCCCCCGGATTGAAAACAGAAACGTCTCCGAATGGTACAAGATCAGCTAAACAGCCCACTAAAGCGGAAGCAGTCATAGCTGTTCCGCAGGCATTAGTAAATCCGACTCCCCGTTCAAAAGTTTTCACGAAAATCCCGTCTTCAACTTGGGTGACGTAACTGACATTGACGCCATCCGAAAAATACTCATTCGGCCCATTGAAAAACTCAGCCCATTTTTGTTGATGTATTCCGCCTTTTTGCAACTCTGCCGGAACAATGCCAATCAAATGCGGATTGGGCACTGCCACAGCTGTGAAAAGGATTGTTTCAGAGATAATCGGCAATGGTTTCAATATCCATTCTTCCTTGCCCTTATAGGCCATGGGCAGATCAGCTAACTTAAACGAAACCGGGGAGATTTCCACCGCATACATGGCAATACTGCCGTCGGATGCCTGTTTCTCCACTTTCAGATCTGCTTTCATCGTTTCAATGACAGCCTCATCCAGCCCATCGCGCTCGCAAACATAGCGCGCTACACAGCGCAGTCCGTTGCCGCACATGGAGGCTTCCGATCCGTCTTTGTTAAACACGCGCATGCGCGCGTTCGCGGTAGTTGATGGCAGAACAGCCAGCAAACCGTCAGCTTCCGGGTCCAGCCTGCACAATTCTTCAGCAAGCGTTCCGTAATCCGATCGGTCTGTACCTTCGTAAAGATAAAATGTATTCATGGAGCCATGTACTTTCATCAGCTTAAGTTCCATTGCTTTCACCTCAATTAGTTCTTTGTGTGCGCAGCGACAAGCTTCGCCATTTCATAAGCGGTTTTTGGCGCTTCCGCGTTTGTCATAGTATCAACTAGCAGGTCTTCATCCATTTGCAACTTCTGCATCTCAGCCAGGAAACGTTCCGGCGTCAATTCCTCTTCTTCCACGACATGCGCAAATCCTTGCTGTTGAAATAAACGCGCATTTAAAATCTGGTCGCCGCGGCTTTTCAGCTTCGACAACGGAATCAGCAACATCGGCTTTTTCAACGCCAAAAATTCAAAAATCGAGTTTGAACCAGCACGTGAAACGACAAAATCAGTCATGTGCAGCAAATGCGGCAACTCATGAGTGACGTATTCGAATTGTTTGTAGTTTGCCAGATCTATTAATGAGTTGTCGGCATTCCCTTTACCGCAAAGGTGAATGACATTATACCGCTTCAGCAGTTCCGTCAGGTTTGAACGCACTGCTTCATTGATGACAGCTGAACCTTGGCTCCCGCCCATCACCATCAACACTGGCAAGTCGTTATTAAAATTACAGATTTCTTTGCCTTTCGCCGCAGAACCGTCCATCAATTCGCTGCGGATGACCGATCCAGTGCATGTCGATTTTTCTTTAGGCACATGCTTAAGCGTTTCTTTGAATACTGTAAAGATATGGTTAGCAAATGGCATGGCAATTTTATTGGCTAATCCTGGCGTGACATCCGACTCATGGATAATAACGGGAATCGACATCAATTTGCCAGCCATCGCAACTGGTACGGATACGAACCCGCCTTTGGAGAAAATTGCTGCAGGCTTTGTTTTTCGGATGACGTTAAGAGCCTGCAAGAGTCCTGCCCCGACCCGTACCGGATCTGTAAAGTTTTTGACAGAAAAATAGCGGCGCAGCTTTCCACTGGCAATTGCGTGATAAGGAACATCCGGGAAAGAATCGGGAATCAGCTCGCTTTCAATGCCGTATTTGGATCCGATGTATTCTACATGGAAGCCCATGTTCTTCAATTCCGGAATCAATGCCTGGTTTAAGGAGACATGCCCGGCCGTTCCGCCGCCTGTTAATAAAATGGTTCTGTTTTTCATTTTTTCAGTCCTACTCTCTCATATTGAAATTGCTTATCCGTCTTTCTGGATGTCCGCCTCAAAGGGTCGGCCTTTTATGCTATACTTAAATTTATTTTATCGATTTCACTTAGGAATATTGGAGGAAAAGCATGTTCGAAACCACTAACACTTCAGAGAAACTTCAGATGCTATGGAAAATCGTCGTCCCCATTTTAGTAACGCAAGTTGCCATGTATTTAGTGACATTCTTCGATATCTACATGACTTCAAGGTATGGAACCGAAGATTTGGCCGGCGTTTCAATCGGCTCTTCGTTCTGGTTTCCCGTTTACATCGGATTAGCTGGAATATTGATGTCCATTACTCCAATTGTAGCACAATTGATGGGTGCCAAAAGAAAAAAAGAAGTAAAAGAAGCAGTCCAGCAAGGCATTTACCTGTCGATCATCTTGGCGGTCATCGTCTTTATCTTCTTTTTAACCTCCATCGACAACCTTCTCGGATTCATGGAGCTCGAACCCGCTGTTGAAGCAGTCGCCTCCGATTATATTTTCGCTTTAAGCTTCGGGGTTGTCCCTTTGTTCGTCTACAATACGCTTCGCTCGTATATTGACGCGCTCGGCTCAACGCGCGTGTCTATGATCATTTCGCTGCTGTCCGCACCGATAAACGTCTTCTTCAATTATTTGCTTATCTTCGGCAATTGGGGCTTTCCGGAACTGGGAGGCGCAGGCGCGGGATTGGCTTCCGCCATCACCTACTGGCTTGTGCTGTTGATTGCGGTATGGATTGTCCATACGCAAAAACCGTTCAAAGACTTCTTCATCTTTACAAAGTGGCCGAAAATTTCACTGGCCCGCTTCAAGGAAATTTCCTTGATTGGTATTCCAATCGGCATTTCCTTGTTCGCGGAAACCAGCATCTTCTCAGCGGTGACGCTGATGATGAGCACATACGGTACGATTACGATTGCCGCACATCAAATAGCGATCAATTTCACGTCCTTGCTATACATGCTGCCACTAAGCATATCGATGGGGGCTACCATTCTTGTCGGCTTTGAAGTCGGTGCCAAGCGTTTCAGTGATGCGAAAAAATACAGCTGGTTAAGCGTTGGTTCCGCCATTACCTTCAGCTTCATCTCCTCCGCTATCCTGTTTTTCATGCGCGAACCTATTGCGGAGCTGTATTCAAGGGACCCGGCTGTAATCGAATTAGCAGTCCATTTTTTGATTTTTGCCGCCTTGTTCCAATTGTCTGATGCCATCCAGGCGCCTGTACAAGGGGCATTAAGAGGCTACAAGGACGTGAACATCACGTTCATCATGGCGCTTATTTCCTATTGGGTCATCGGCTTGCCTGTGGGCTATTTGCTGGCTAGTTACACTGACTTCGGGCCATTCGGCTATTGGATCGGTTTGATCGCCGGATTAACCGCCGGAGCAGCCACTTTGTCCATACGTTTAATCGCTATACAAAAAAAGATTGCCGCTCAATCCTGAGCGGCAATCTTTTTATATAGTTGTGCTAATTCGGTTTTTTCTTCTGTTGAGAGATCGGATTCGACTATGCGCTGAAGCGCCATTTCCAGTTTTTCCTGTCGCGATTTGCGGACTCGTGGATGGGTCAGTTCATCATTCAACTCAATCTGGATTTTCTGTTCAAGCTCTTCAATGCTCTTAATCGAACCAGTGCCACTCCGGCTGAGCCACAGTTTCCGGTAAGCTTCGATCACGGAAGCTTCACCTCTTCCAAATTTTCACCGATAAGCACAATCTGTGGCCGCATTTTCATGTATTCCGGGAGCCATTGCGCCATTCCATATGCATACTGGAACGCGTGTGGATATTTGTCGCCTTCCAACGGTACATAGCCTTTGATGCGAAACACAGATTCCGGCAGTGCACGCAGCCATTGTTCAAAGACTTCTCTTTTGACTGGTGTATCAAAAAGCAGAACTTGGGCATTGAGATTCATTTTTGAAACGGGTGCTTTGTGGACCTCCCCTTTAACAGAGGCGGCAATTTTTTCAAGGGCAGCCATCGGAACTTTTGCCTGCACGGTCTGGATAATTTGTGCGGATGAGTTCAAGGACTGTATTTCATATGTCACTTTGGCTTGTTCATCCTCCGACAGCAAATCCATCTTGTTCGCAAGAATCAAATCAGCATGGCGGATTTGTTCGAGGTACAGCGATCGGATTTGAGGGGACAGCTTGCCTCGGTCCAGCCAGAGTTTGCTATCAGCAACCGTAACGATGCCCTTGAAGTTCAAACGCTCAGCAAAAAGGGGTGAAAAAATTGCGTCCATCGCTTCGACCGGATGGGCTGCGCCAGTCGTTTCGATCAGCAATACATCGAAGTCTTCTTCAGCTAAAAGCGTCTGGATCTGTGCCTCAGACTTTTCGGAACCGGTGCAGCAGATGCAGCCATCCAGCAATTCTTTTTGTGGCACCCCGTCACCGATTTCATCAGAATCAAAATTCATTTCACCCAGCTCATTCATAAAGACTGCTGGCACTAGCCCTTGGTCTTTCAATTGTTGA
The DNA here is from genome assembly GCF_058268475.1 of Planococcus sp. TJ-301. NCBI lineage: Bacteria > Bacillati > Bacillota > Bacilli > Caryophanales > Caryophanaceae > Planococcus > Planococcus sp. TJ-301. Next base: position 627,828 of record NZ_JBZDOH010000001.1, read on the forward strand.
ATAATGTGTTTTAGCAACGTGGTTTTTCCGCTTCCCAAAAAACCACTGAACAAATATACATCTTTCATCGAATCCCCCTCGATATATTTTAGCGTAAGAAAAGACCCGCTTCCGCGGGCCTTCATGTTATTCTTTCGTGTTTTCTTCTTTCGTTTCTTCTTCTTTATTTTCTTCAGCAGCTTTTGCTTTAATGCCTGCTTCTTCCATAATGATCTTTTTAGCTTCTAGAAGCTGTGGATCATCTTTTTCTATTTTCAGGCGGAGTTCATCCATCACAGCGAATGCCGTGTCGCCTGTCACAACGCCTGTAATTTCCAGTTTTTTGTCCTCCTGGAAAGTTTCAACCGCTTTTTCCATCTTGGCTTCAAAGACGCCATCCACTTTGCCCACTTCATAGCCAAGAGCCGCCAGCATTTGTTCAGCTGTCTTCACTTGCTCGGAAATGGTGCCATCTTTCAATTCAACGGAAGGATCCAAAACAGAAAGTGAAGCATACGCAGGCAATGGAACTTTCACATCCGGCGCAATTCCTTTTTCATGGATCCAATTGCCATCCGGCGTCAGCCATTTAGCCGTTGTAAATTTCAAATTCGAGCCATCTGTCATGTCGTTGGCAGTCTGAACAGTCCCTTTACCAAACGTTTTTTCTCCGACAAGCTTAACGTCTGCCGATTCGCTCATTGCCCCGGCCAGAATTTCAGATGCTGAGGCACTTCCGCCGTCGATCAAGAGCGTTACAGGAACTTTCACTTTATCGACCGATGAAGACATATAAATTTCAGGCTCTTCGCCTTTAGCTTGCACTTCAAACATCTCTTTACCGTCTTCAATAAAGAGGTCCGATATTTCAAGCGCAGTCGTCAGCAAGCCGCCCGGATTTTGCCGGACATCCATAACCATTGCTTTCATTCCCTGTTCTTCCATATCAGAAATCGCTTTCTGCAATTCATCGTACGTATTTTCAGAGAAGCTGGTCACTTGGATATGAGCGACATTATCGCCGATCATTTCCGCGTAGACCGTTTCAATCGGAATTTCATCGCGGACAATCTTTATTTCAATCGGATCCGCCATTTCGCCCCGCTGCAGCGTCAATGTCACTTCTGTGCCTTTTTCACCACGGATCAACATGACCGCTTCGGATGCACTGAATCCTTGGATGCTTTCTCCATCGACTTCTGTGATTTTATCGCCCGGTTTGAGTCCGGCTTTTTCAGCAGGTGAATTCTTGATCGGAGCAACGATATTGATAAAGCCATTGCGTTCCTGCACTTCTGCTCCTATTCCTTGGAAACTTGATGAAATTCCTTCCAAGAACTGTGAAGCTTCTTCTTCGTTCATATAATCCGAGTATGGATCATCCAGCGACTCAATCATGCCATTGATAGCGCCATTGATAAGTTTGTTGCTGTCGACATCTTCATAATATTCGTTTTGAAGCTGATCATATGCTGTATAGAGCTTTTGGAACTCTCTCCGCTCAGGGGAATTGACTTCTACCGCTTTTTCATCTCCGAAGGTCAAGGCAAAGACTGTCAGTCCTGCCGTAAAAAGAATCAAAGTGAACACAAGCATTATAAAATAGAACGTCTTCATCCGAATAAAATGAGAGGGTTTTTCTTCAACTGGCTGTACCTGTTCTTGATCTTCGCCAGGACGCTTTTCATCCATTACTTTCACCACTTTCATTAATGCCATTCATGCTGTATCGATTTTATCAAGCTTTGGTGAATATTAAAAGAAAAAGACTGTCGAAACAGTCTTTTCCACTATTAGCCCTAAAAACGGAAAATCACTTTCAACCTTTATTCCTGGATTGCCGCTTCAAGTGCAACGATGATCATATCGTTGAATGTCGTTTGGCGTTCTTCAGAAGTTGTCACTTCACCTGTCAGCAAGTGATCGCTTACTGTCAAGATTGACAATGCTTGGCGCCCGTATTTAGCCGCAAGTGTATAAAGTGCTGACGATTCCATTTCAAGTGCAAGAATTCCATATTCCGCCCATTTTTCATGCTCCGCATAGTCATTGTAGAAAACGTCTTCCGTGAAGACATTCCCAACGCGCAAGCTCAAGCCTTTTTCCAAACCTGCATTATAAGCTTTTAACAATAAATCAAAATCAGCTGTAGGCGCATAAGACATGCCTTTGAAAATGATTTCATTCATTTTTGAGTCTGTAGAAGCGCTTTGCGCAATGATTACGTCACGCAATTTTACATCTTTGTGGATTGAACCGCAAGTTCCTACGCGGATCAGTTTTTTCACATCGTATTCAGCCATCAATTCAGTCACATAGATGGAAATTGAAGGTACGCCCATGCCAGTCCCCTGGACAGAAACGCGCTTGCCTTTGTATGTGCCTGTAAAACCGAACATATTGCGGACATCGTTGTATTGCACAACATCTTCTAAAAATGTTTCAGCAATATATTTCGCGCGGAGTGGGTCCCCCGGCAATAAGATCGTATCGGCGATATCGCCTTTTTTTGCATTAATATGAACACTCATGTTAAAACCTCACTTTATTTTAGTCGTACTAATCATACTGTTTTTTTCTATGTTGTGCAACGCATTGCATTAAAGCCCTTCATATTCCTCCCACATCGCATCGAATGCGGACGCCTTTAGGATAGGATGCGCTTTTTCTTCAACATAACGCGACAGTAATTCGAAGTTATCGGAACTTCTTGGAAAGCTATGATCCAAAAACATAGCATCCGCGAATCTGGAAAAGTCGTCTTCGACCAGCTTGCCGCGATATTTTAAGGCGAATTGATAAAAAGAACGTTCCATCAAACAGCCTCCTTCTGAGATAAATTAACAATTATATAAGTTGACCTAAAGAAGTTAATGTTTATACACCGCTTCGGACGCTTTGGGCAGAACAAAGAAGATTGCTCCTGCGCAAGCTCGTCGCAAAGGAGTTGCCGAAAGTTACTGGCACCTCCTTGGCTCTCACTATGAGCCGAGAAGAACACTCGTCTCCTTGCTAAAAACATTCTGCTTCTGTCTCTGCATCGCTGCGCTAGCTTCGAGACATGAAAGTGCGTTGCATCGCTACGCTAGCTTCGAAGCAAAGGAATCTCTCGATATGGAGCAAAACAGCGGAGAAAAATGTACTGCTCCTGTCTCTGTCCCTGCAACGCTTCGCTAGCTTCGGGACATGAAAAACCGTTGCATCACTGCGCTAGCTTCGAGACATTAAAGTGCGTTGCAGCGCTCTGCGCTTCGTCACAAAGGTATCTCCCCAATTCTTGGGTCGATACCTTCGCAGCTGTTTTGCGGAATATCGACAATTAAAAATCATTCGTTCAACTTATATAGCTTAATGTTTAAGCATATAAAAAGCCCGGACAGTTGCCCGGGCATCCAGTCATTCGAACAATTGCTTGTACTCGGATAAGCCTTCTGCGTCCAGCTGGTCTTTCGGTATGAAGCGCAAAGATGCCGAATTGATGCAATAGCGCAAGCCGCCTAAAGACGACGGGCCATCCGGGAACAAATGCCCGAGATGTGAATCGGCTGTAGCGCTCCGAACTTCCGTCCGCCGCATGCCGTGGCTTGTGTCGAAGCTTTCTTTGACCTCAGTGCCTTCCAATGGCTTTGCAAAGCTCGGCCAGCCGCAATGTGAGTCGAATTTATCTTTCGAGCTGAATAATGGCTTGCCGGACACGATGTCGACATAAATGCCGTCTTCAAAAAACTGGTCGTATTCGCCTTGGAAAGGCGGCTCCGTGCCGTTTTCCTGTGTAACATGGTATTGCATTGGCGTCAATTTCGCTTTCAAATCTTCCTTCATGATTGTCCACCCCAATTTTTTTCAATAAATCCTGCACGTCCTGAACCGACAGAATAACGGTTATAATGTGCAGGGTTTTTCTTATAATAATCCTGATGGTATTCTTCAGCCAAGTAAAACGGTTTGGCCGGCAGAATTTTTGTCGCAACCGGCTTAACGTATTTCCCTGAATTGTCCAGTTCTTGTTTGGATTTTTCAGCTGCCAGCTTTTGTTCTTCAGAATGATAAAAAATTGCCGTCTGATAGGATTGTCCGCGGTCAAAAAATTGGCCGCCAGCATCGGTCGGGTCAATTTGCGACCAAAAAATGTCGAGCAATTTTTCATAAGGAAAAACATCTGGTTGGAAAGTGATTTCCACAGCTTCATAATGTCCGGTCGTCTCTGAACAAACTTGCTCGTAGGTCGGATTCGGTAAATCGCCGCCTGTATAGCCGCTTACTACCGACTCGATGCCGTCATATGAATCGAACGGCTTAACCATGCACCAGAAACAGCCGCCTGCGAATGTCGCTTTTTCGGTTTTCATCCAATCACTCCATTCTTATTGATTGATCGTAACGCGAAGCCGGATATCATCTTCTTTCAAATTAAAGGAAGTTGCGCGGATAGCTACTCCATTGTCTATCGGAATCTCTGAGAGTTTCAGCAAAACGGTTTCCTCATCCGGAGAAACGGACATGAAATCTGGCAATTCCACTGAATCCCGCAGAAGTTTAAGCGCTGATTCGGGTGGAATATCCAATAACCCGACCTCCACTGATTTTTGGACCAGCAGCAAATTGCCATCTGGCTGGACAACAGGGTCGAACCTCAGCAAAATCGGCAAGGGCACTGAAAAAATTTCCAATTCAGACGACAAACTTACGTCCCCATTAACTGCCAAAGCCAAAGGGACAGGGGAATTAGCCATCTCCCGCTGAATATACGTATTCGCAAGCCCCTCGAAATCCGCTTTGGTCACATTGATGATCAGTGAATTGCCGCTGCCTGCGGTAATTGGCGCTGTTTCAGAAACAGCCAAACTATGGCCTTTAGCAGGGATTGTGATAATCATAAAGAACGCGATAACCGCCAAAAGGTTCAAGCTAAGTGATATAAAAAACGCGAGGCGCCATAATTTCATCTATTATCTTCACTTCCTTAATCTTGGGAACTGAACCCACATTCGGCCATCCGCTCCAGTACCCGTTCGCTCATCAAATCATAGCCTTTGCTGTTCGGATGGAAAAAATCCGAATGGTACACCAGGTTATCATTTCCTTCGAACAAATCACTGACAGGCACAAAACAGGCAAGTGGGTCTTCTTCCACTATTTCTTCCATTGTATCGTTATATGCCTGAATAATCTCTTCAAACTCCTCGACTTCGTCGGTGACCAGCGAAAAAGGGTTATAAATTCCGACCGCTATTATGGGTACAGTCGGGTTGATAGAGCGGATTGAAGCGAAGATTGTGCGGTAGCGGTTTTCGTATAACACCAACTCATCCATGAAAGCTTCGATATTCAAAGCGAAAAGATCTCGTTTGACGATCTTCATGACGTCATTCCCGCCAATCGTCATCATTACGTAATCCGCTTCAGTCAAGGGTCCGGTCAAAGTCTCTTTCTGGAACATCGCCAGCAGCTGGTCACTCCGCCGCCCGCGCTTCGCAGTGTTGTCAACTATCGCATTGCGGACACCCGGCCAGCCGCTTATTTCAGTTGCGACCCGGCCAACATAACCGCCGCGGTTTTCTATATCGCCAACGCCCTGGGAAAGTGAATCGCCGACAGCTGTAACGACAAGTGCATCAGGCACGAAATTAGGCGGCACGTAATAATTAGTGAATGCGGCCGGTTCACGAGGTGTCGCTTCTTCTTTTCCAAAAATGAAAGATGAGCTGCATCCGGTTAACATTACCGCAGTCAAAAGGACAATATACAGGATGCGTTTCAAATGCTTTCTCCTCTTTTCTGGAATGTCTTTCTTTTTATTCTGTATAAAACATAAAGCCGATTGCGCCAATGCCGGTATGAGTTGAAATGACAGGCGTGGTGTAATCAAATCTGATGTCCGTAAAACCGCTTTCAACAATTTTTTCTCGAAGCGGCTCCGCCATCGCCAAGCCTTCTGCATGGACGAGGCCTACACCTTTGATGATTTTCCCAGCAGTCCGTTCTTTAAAATCGTTCATCAAATACTGTACGACCTGTTTATAACTCCGTGCTTTCGCAACTGGTGTATATTCCCCGCCGTCCAGTGAAGCGATTGGTTTAATCTTCAAAAACGAGCCGATCATGGCACGGCCCTTGCCGATTCTGCCGCCTTTAACGAGATTATCCAGCGTATCGACGACCACAAAAAGTTTCGTGTTTTCGCGGACGTGATCCAAGCGCGCAACAATTTCTTCCAACGCTTTTCCCTGCTCCGCCATTTCAGCAGCTTCTATTACTTGGAAAGCGAGTGCATAAGAAATATATCTTGAATCGATGACCGTTACGGCAGTATCCGACAATTCCGCAGCAGTGCGGGCCGATTCAACCGTCCCGCTCATGCCCCCTGTCATATGGATCGACAATACTTGGTCGCCGTCTTTACCTAAGCGGTCATATAATTCTTTGAAAACACCAGGAGCAGGCTGCGAACTTTTCGGCAGCTGAGCTGATTTTCCCATCAGCTCCAGGAATTCCTTCGGCTGCAGGTCCACTCGATCCAAATAGGTTTTTCCGTCAATGAGAATATTCAACGGCACGACATGCAAATTGTATTTTTCAATAACATCGGGCCTTAAATCTGAAGTTGAATCCGTAACAATATGAATTTTCGACATGCAATCTCTCCTCTGTACAAAAATATATAGTCATTTCCTTAAATTGGCTTGCCCAAAACAGTTTTTTCTTCGATACAAAGGCCTTTGAGGCTTCAAACATCATCCATCGCTTGCCGCTAAAGCCGTTTCAATGCGGGAACGAACATCTGCCACCATCGCTTTCGCGGCGTCCTGTGAAATGGCTTCGGCGGAAATCGGCTCCAAAACTTGCACAGCCACGGTCCCAGACTTTACCTTATTATTATTTTTCTCCATAATTTCTGACGTTCCGCTAATGGCGATCGGCACGATGGGAACACCTGAATCCTTTGCGATGCGCATAAAGCCCGCTTTGAATTCCCCGAGCCCTTCGCCTTTGCTGCGGGTGCCTTCCGGAAAAATCAAGATTGAATGGCCTTGCTGCAGTTTCTCGACTGTGTCGCCAATCGACTTCAGCGCACTCCTGCGGTCGCTGCGGTCCAGAAACACACAATTCATTTCTTCCATATAAGCCGGTATGACCGGAAATTTCTTAACTTCTTTTTTTGAAATAAAACCAAATGGCTTTGGTATGGAAGACAACAGCACAGGAATGTCAAAATTGCCCTCGTGGTTGCTCACAAACAGTACAGGTCCTTCCAGCAAGTTTTCCAAGCCAGTCACCGTGATTTCGCTTTTGGTCCTTTTCATGATGCCCGCTGCCCATTTTTGAGGTTCGGCATGGATCAGCGCATCGTATTCGGAAGGATTCATATCCTTTTTTTGAGCTTGGAATTTTTTTAAGTTGACCGCCGCGATTGGCAAATAGCCGAATAAATACGAAAAGGTCCTTAAAGAGTTATACATGGGGTCATGACCGTTCCTTTCGTTCAAAGACCAAATAGGAAAAAGGGGTATCTCCCGATAATTGTTGTGCCGATTCCGACACAAGCTTCCATTCATCGCCATACTCCGGGAAATACGTATCACCTTCAAATTTTTTATGGATCAACGTAATGTACAACCGGTCCGCAATTGCCAGCACCGACCGGAAAATCTGCTCGCCGCCGATTACCATCACCTCTTCATGTACGCTTTCCGCCAGGCGGATTGCGTCTTCAATCGTGTGCACAACGTCCGCACCTTCTGCCTGATAATCTTTATTGCGGGTGACGATGATATTGCGGCGCTTAGGAAGCGGGCGTCCGATCGATTCATACGTATTGCGCCCCATGACCATGCCTTTGCCGACGGTATGTTTTTTGAAATAGGCGAGATCTTCCGGTATATGCCAGGGCAATTTATTGTCTTTGCCGATGACATAGCTTGGATCGTGCGCCACCATCAATGAAATCATTTTGGCTCCCCCTCGTTCTAGTAAAATGGTTGCTTTTTAAACCGCTACCGGCGCTTTAATGCGTGGATGCGGATCATACCCTTCGATTGCAATGTCTCCCACTTCCAATTCAAAGATGGACTTTTCATCTGCCGTTATTTTCAGCTTCGGCAAAGCTTTTGGCGAACGCGACAATTGTTCGTTAACTTGCTCCAAATGATTGGAATATAAATGAGTGTCGCCTGTCGTATAAACAAAATCGCCTACAGCAAGCGAGCATTCCCTCGCAATAAGATGAGTCAGCAAAGCGTACGAAGCAATATTGAATGGCATCCCTAAAAACACATCCGCACTTCGCTGGTATAGTTGGCAAGACAGCTTGCCATCTGCCACATAGAATTGGAACATGATGTGGCATGGCGGCAGCGCCATGTCCTCTATAAACTCCGGGTTCCAGGCAGTCACAATATGCCGCCGGGAATCCGGATTCTTTTTAATGGAGTCAATAACATTTTTCAATTGGTCGATTGTACCGCCATCGGTCTTTGCCCATGAGCGCCATTGTTTGCCGTAAACCGGACCAAGGTCTCCATATGTTTCCGCAAAACCGGCTTCGTTCATGATCTTTTCCTGAAAAATGACCATCTGTTGTTTATAAAGTGCTGCGAATTCGGCGTCCGTATTCGCCCTGCGCCCAAAATCAACCATATCCGGACCGCTATAATCTGCACTTTCAACCCATTGCGCAAACGCCCATTCATCCCAAATATGATTATTTTCTTTTATAAGGGATTTTACGTTCGTGTCGCCTTTTATGAACCAAAGCAGCTCGGAAGCGATCAACCGGAACGCCGTTTTTTTCGTCGTCATCAAGGGAAAACCTTCAGCCAGATCAAAACGCATCTGATGGCCAAAAACACTCTTTGTCCCAGTGCCCGTTCGGTCTTCTTTCAATGCTCCCTTATGTAAAATATGCTTGCATAAATCCAAATATTGTTCCATTTTAAGTCGCCTCCAATATTATATTAATCATAACAAAAATGCCTATAAAAATCCTTTTCGCAGAGAATCATTGAAAAAAATATGAAAAAGGCGGCGCTGATCCACAATTGGATCAGTGCCACCTTTCATCTAAAGCCGTTCATTTTTCAAGTTTTTCTTACGAGAGCCATTTAGGCGGCGTGTCTTTAGACCAGTAGATGTCACCCAATGTTATGTGCTGCTGGAAATTATCTTCCGCTACATGATAATGGAAATTAAAGAAATAGCCTTCCTGCGGCTTTTTCTCAGTTCTCACATGGAACCGAATCGCATCTTTATTGGTATCAATGTCATAAATGTGAAAAATCTTTTCCGAATGGTCGCCAGAAGGTTTTTCTGAAATTGCGAGTTTTTGCAATTCAGAGTTTCTGAATTTCGCCAAGTGCATGTCAATGGCCTGCTGCATATTCGGCAAGATTACAGACTGGAATTCTTCGCCAATGATCGGGCCGATGCGGCTGCCGAATTTCAAATAGGCCTGCTCTTCGGCAGATTTATGTACAGTATGAAGAATGGATGGATCTGCGAAATAAAATTCGCCGGGATCGATCCAATCATAAAGAACTTGTTTATCTTTTTCCTGTGCAGGCTGTGAATCATTATGCGCTTTGTCATCCAATAGTGATTCCCAAAGCATATGGCTCGGAGGAATTGCACCCAATGTCAGCACGGCAACTGCAATTATCAAAGACTTCTGCCACCATTTATTCATCTGCATCACCTTCAATTTTGAACATTTTATAAAACTTTGACAAATGCTTTTGCTTTATTATACGTTTTTCATCAGTAAAGGTTTCATCTTCTTGAAAATCATTGTACAATAAAGTTAATCATTTAGCTCTGTTTTTTCGAAATAAAGGAGGAAAATTCCATGGATGCTTCATTGCTTATCGGTTTAGGACTATTATTTTTAATTGGATATTTGACATCTTTAAGCTTCACTGACTAATTTCCATCTATCTTCCTGTCCCAATGGGAAGTACAAACATTATTAGAATTGAAAAGGACGAAAGAGGATGAATTCATCTTCTTTCGTCCTTTTTATTTATTTCGGCAATCGATGACGCCGTAATGGAATTTCGTATTCGGGCGCACGCGCCGGGCGAAACCGAATGCCTCGAAGTCACTGGAGCGGAAATGCGCTTTCATGACGACGCTTTTCCTTGCTGCACGAACCGCTTCATCTACCCAATGCTTCGTCAACTGGCCTGTGTCAGCTGCAGTGCGGACTGGTCTGAAATTGGAGGATTCACTGATTTCATCGGTGAACATCGGATCCATGTAAATAACATCGACGGCGTTATCAGGCAGAGAGGCGATATAGCTTACGGAATCTCCCGGCACCACATCAATCCTTCTCATGGCTTCCGCTAAATGCGGCATAGCTGTGTATTCCTTTAGTCCTTTGCCGACGATATAGGCGAATGCGGTATTGCTTTCACAACCTGTGACACTGCCCCCAGCTCCGACAAACTGCGATGCGACGATTGCATCAGACGCCATGCCCAATGTACAATCGACAAACGAATCTCCTGGTTCCATGCCCGACACCTCTATTAATGGATCCTGATAGATAGGGCGTTTTGTACGGAATGCAGATGAACTCGGATGAAAAAAGAACGGCTCCGTTTCGCCCAATGGGTAAAACTCAAGCCGTTCCTTTGCAGCCACAAGCACATCCGCCTTTTCTTCGGCATGGAGCTTTTCGATGGAACGCTTATTGCGGACGACAAACGGGATGCCAAGATCTTTAGCCGCCTGCGCGGCATTCCGATCGGTTATACCGTTAGGCCGGTAAGCCGTTGTGGCAATCATTTTCACTGTGCAGCTACCTGATCCAGCACTTGCGTCAAATGGCTGGAAATATGTTCAACTGAATGGTCCTCAATCTGTTCCCGCGGGATGAAATAAGCCAATTCGCCATCTTTTATCACGGCAATAGATGGTGATGAAGGCGGCACTTCTGCAAAAAAGCTGCGCATCTGCTCGGTCGCTTCTTTATCTTGCCCAGCAAACACTGTCGCCAAGTGATCTGGCTTTGCAGCAGTTCCTTTTAACGCTTCAATTACCCCAGGACGCGCGAGTCCAGCGGCACAGCCGCAAATTGAATTGATGACAACTAGGCTGGTACCTGACGCCTCAGCCATAAAACTATTAACCTCTTCTGCCGTCAGTAATTCTTTGAACCCTTCACTAGCCAACTCTTGGCGCATCGGAACTACAATGCCTTTCATATACTCATCATATGCATTCATGTTTTCGCCTACTTTCATATTTTATCTTTTCCACTTGGTATAGAGTGTTTCTTCTTACTCATTCTAACTTAAGTACCGCAGAGTTTCATAATTTGCCGCTTTAAATATGAGTTTTATGTTAGTTTTTATATGGTTTCTTAAAAATATGGGTACACTTTTTTTATGTCTTCTCCTCGCAAAATAGCCAGAGCATGGTTCAGCAGCACATTTTCTAATTGACGATCCACGACTTTTATTGCCTTTTTTAGGGTGTCCAAAATGGCTGGATACTTCTTCCAATCGTCGAGTGTTGACTGACTGATGCCAGATTGTGGGCAATCCGTTCATCTATCATACTCTATCTTGTTCATTCTCTAAGTGATATTCAACCCTCTTCAGCTACCCAGTCCCTAAGCTTCCCATTAAATATCTTTTTCCCCCCCCACTCTCCTGCTATTCACTTTTTAGACAAAGAAAAAAAGCCTCTTGAATTGGAAGCGTTTGATTACTTAATAAGATGGCTATAGATTTCTTGAATGATAGCTGTGAAGGATTTTCTCAAAGACTCGCTATTATCTTCTCCAGAATCAAGAGTAAATATTAAACCATGATTCATATGCAATTCAAGTTTTACAGCCGAATACTCAATGTGTCCAGGACGCATATATTTTAACTCAACAATGTCCAGTGGATATGTTTGGATTTCATACTGCATTGAATTTCTTCTAACTTCAGAAATAAACCTAATGTGAAAAACATAAAAAATTGCATCTGTTAAGTTTTCTTCAAAAAGGTTTTTTGGGTATATGTAAGAAACCATACCTTCTCCAAAAATTTCCTCAAAAGTTTTGCGAACATCGAAACTGTCAAAACCTTTTTCAGATATATAGTAGTTAACTATTTCTTCAATTCTTTCCCGTTCATTTTCTTTTGTGAACATTACAACTCACTTCCTTCTCAAGTATCTTTCAACATAAAAAAAGGATTATCCTTCTCAAAATAATAAATATCTCCGAAGAAATGCTACTAATTGATGAGCTTACATTTTCATAACCTCTTCATAAACAATTCTATAGAGTATTGGGATAAATTCATTTACCCATCAATGTTAGCTTCAATATTTTTTGCAGCTTGCATTAGCTCTTGGATATACTTATGTTTATCACTATTATCTTCTTCAATTTTGCTAAATACCATAAAAGATTGCGACCTAAGAAATCTTTATTTCGAATATTCTGAAATTAGTATTACATTTTTATGTTTTTTTAAAAATAGAGCAGATTTTTGACATTCTATGTGGTATGTTATAGAAAATAATATGCATCATAATCTACATACCAGCTTTCCAATTCCGGAAAGGAGAATGTAAAATGTCATTAGATAGCATAAAAGAAATGCTCAAGACTGTACATTATTACAACACGGTTAATATCACCCAAACTTTCAGTAAAGGTGAAGATGCTGTTATTACAGCTAGATGCATTAGAAACACCAATATCCTTGAAATCACTTTCTATGAAGAGCAGAAAGTGGAACAATTCACCTGCATTGAAAAAGCAGCCGCGGCAATCGACCGGGCAATCAACTCGAACCAATATTCTACAAACTCCTGAATCTTTCAGGAGTTTTTTTATTCTTTACTCGTTATTTTCCTTGCATTTCTCTACAATTGCATTGCCGAAAAAAAATGAAAAGCCACCGAATAGTAACCGCCAGCTTATTAACTCATTTACCACTCTTCTTTTCGGCATATTGTTCATTGATAAAGCCGAGCATTTCCTCAAAAAGATCCCCTTCATACCATACATATGGAATCTTTTGGTCCAATCCGGCTTTATCCATTTCAAGGCTTGTCGCAGATAATTGGACAATCCTTGTATCATCGGTTGCTGCATCTTCCTTGAGTTCTTTACCTGTGAAATGCTTTTTAACCTTTCCAAAAAATTGGTCCCTTTCGTTGTCGCTGCCGAAATCCCATGAATCGTATTTTCCCTGATGCAATAATTCGATGGAATAAATATTTCCGCTCATAATAATTTCCTCCTCTTAGGCATTTGCGCTTGCCAAGTTTATCAATATACAAAGCAGTTCCCTGTTTCCCCCTCTTTGAAAACCTTTAAGGAAAAATAAAAACCAGCGGCTGATGGTACGCCGCTGGCCCTTTGCTTCACTTTTCTTCTTTCATCGCTTGGCGCGCTTCGGTCATTTGCTTCCACACCGAGCCTTTAGCGTCTTCCCCTTGAGCAATCCGCGCGATTGCCATCTTCACTTGCAGTTTCACTTCAAACTCCGTATCGCCCGCTGCATGTTCAAGTGCGGGAAGAGAAGCCTCTGTTCCGCTTTCATAAAGAAACATTGCTGCACGCCAGCGCACCAATTTGTTTTTATCCTTTAAAGCTTCCGCCATGACAGGCTCAAATTCCTCGAAGCCAAGATCGCTGATGGTGTCACCGGCAGTCCTTCGCACTGCCCAGCTCTTGTCTTTCATAGCCTGCCCAATATATGGGACGACCGTTTTGTCTTTAATATCGCCAAGGAAAATGACTGCTTGGCGGCGGATGGACATCTTTTCATCTGCCAATGCTTTCGCAAGCAATGGGACATCGTCAAGTTCTCCTTCCGCCATCTGGTCCAGCAGCTGGAAACGTGTTTCCCAGTCCGGCACATCAAATTCTTCAAGGCTTACTTTGCGGCCTCTGACAAATGCAGTCGCTGCCCCTGATGTTTGTGCGCCTGCCATTTCAAGAAGGCGCTCCTGCGGATAGGCAGCATCGATTTCTTCTACAACATGCTGGCCAATTTCTTCTTTTTCGCCGTAGCGTACGCCGTAATCGGCCCATTTCCGCTGCAGCAAGTAATTTTCTTCAGTCGGATCCATCACAGCATTCATCGCTTGAATAAAACGTTCAGGCATAGCGAAACGCTTTTCAGATTCATTGTCAAAAACCTTTACTTGAAGCGGTATCCCTTTAAACTGCTGCACATGGACGTAGACTTCGCCGAAATGCTCGTCGATGCTGATTTCTTCGTCCACAGCCTTGCTGTGTTCACCGAATGCACGGCGGACTTCCGCTAAAATAGTTTCCCAGTCAAATTTCGAATTCCGCTCCACTGCCAAAAAATCCGCTACATGATAAACGCCTTTAACGCCATCGATTTCAAGGATTTGGGCGATTTCAACTGGAGCACCCTGCACATTGGCAGAAGTATAATTATGGCTTTTGCCGAACGGCAGCTCCTGATCTATAATCACTTTCATCGTATTCGGGCTAGGTGTAGGTTCTATCATTTTGATTTTCATGAAAAAAATTCCTCCTGGTTTTAGGATTTATGCCTCCGCAAGTTCCTGAAGGTATGTCCAGCGTTCGATTAACTGATCGTATTGCTCGGTCAATGCATCGATTTCCTGAGTTAGTTTGTCCAGTTTTTCAAAATCAGAGCCGGCCGCAGCCATCTTTCCTTCCTGCTCTTCAATTTTCGCTTCCACTCCTGAAATATTTTCAAGAATCTTTTTGTATTCAATCTGCTCTTTGTAAGTCATTTTCTTTTTCTCCACCGGAGCCTTAGGGGTTTCCGGTTGTTCTACAGCCGGCTGTGCCGCCGCCATTTCCATCGGAGCTGTTTTCTCTTTTATGAAATCGGAATACAAACCTTGGTATTCCAAAATCTCTCCTGAGCCGGTCGTCCATAATTTGCTTGCAATCCGATCTAAGAAAAAGCGGTCATGGGAAATCGTGATAACGAGTCCTGGGAAATTTTCAAGAAAATCTTCCAATACCGAAAGCGTCTGGATGTCCAGATCGTTGGTCGGCTCATCGAGCAGCAAAATGTTCGGTTGTTCCATTAACAGTTTCAGCAGATAAAGCCGCTTGCGCTCGCCGCCTGACAATTTACCGATCTGCGTGCCGTGGCCATTCGAAGGGAACAAGAATCTCTCAAGCATTTGTGTGGCGGAAAGACGAACGCCTTTAGCCGCCTCGTAATCACTTGAAATTTCCTGGATATACTCAATCATCCGCTGAGACTCGTCCATCTCAGGAAGATGCTGTGTGAAATGGGCAATCTTAACGGTGCTGCCGTATTCCAATTTTCCTTCCGTCGGTTGGTATTCACCCGCAAGGATTTTCATCAAAGTCGATTTACCAGCGCCATTAGGACCAACAATGCCGATCCGATCTCCGCCCTGCATAAGGAAATTGAAATTTCGAAAAATGACTTTGTCACCGAATGACATGCCCACATTTTCGCCCTCGATGATTTTCTTGCCAAGGCGCTGGCTTTGCATGGATAGTTCAAGCGACGTGTTGTCGTTTTCTTTTTGGACGCTGTCCTGTATCTCTTCAAACCGCTGAATGCGCGCTTTTTGCTTCGTTGAACGGGCTTTCGCGCCGCGGCGGATCCATTTCAACTCGGACCGGAAACGGTTTTCCAATTTTTGCTGCGAAGAAGCAGCCATTTCGTCGCGGATAGCCTTATTCTCTAAATAGTCGCCGTAATTCCCTTTATGCGTATAAAGCGTTTGGTCAGCAAGTTCGAAAATATGCGTTGAGACGGCATCTAGGAAATAGCGGTCATGCGTAACGAACAACATAGCGCTGTTCATGCGCAGCAAAGTCTCTTGCAGCCATTCCGTGGAGATGGCGTCAAGATGGTTGGTCGGTTCATCCAGCAAGATCAAGTCAGCTGGTTCGATCAACGCTTTCGCCAAAGCAACACGCTTGCGCTGGCCGCCTGACAGTTCACTGATTTGCTGATCATACATGTCGATTCCCAGTTTGGACAATGCTGTTTTCGCCATAGCATTAATATCCCAAGCATTGTCCTGCTCCATGCCTTCCTGGATTTTCATTAATTCATCCTGCAATTGAGTCGAACTGGAATCTGCCATCATGTTTTTCAATGCCTGTTCGTATGAACGGTTTAAAGCCAGAATCGGCGAATCGCCTGAGAACACGGTTTCAAGCACAGTCAACGATTCGTCAAATTCCGGTTCCTGCATCAAATAAGTGATGCGGTATTTTTTCGGGTGGTCCATGACGATAGAGTCTGATTCCATGTCACCTGAGAGGATAGACATCAATGTCGACTTTCCGGTGCCGTTGACGCCGATCAAGCCAGCGCGTTCACCTGGATACAATGAAAATTCAACATTTTTGAAGAGCGTTTTCGCTCCAACTGTCTTCGTTAAGTTCGTAATATTTAAGTGGCTCATTTATTCCCATCCGTTTCTTTTTTTAGTTGCTCTAAAAAGGATAGCATAAATTGATGGCGTTCTTCAGCAATCTGCTTCCCACCAGCAGTATTCATACTATTTTTCAATAATAGCAGCTTCTCGTAAAAATGAGTTGCGCTGCTCGTCGGAGCCGAACGATACTCCTCCTCGGTCATTTCACTGCGCGGTTTTTCTTCCCAATCGTATAGTTTGCGGCCTTTTGCGCCACCGTATGCGAATGTACGCGCAATGCCGATGGCCCCTATGGCATCTAAACGGTCAGCGTCCTGGACGATTTCCGCTTCAATGGTTGAGGGTGGTATGCCGTTTCCGCCTTTAAAGGAAACCGACCGGATTATGTCTTTTATACTTCGCTTCTGATTATCCGTAAGACGCAGATTATCCAAAATCTCTGTTTCCGGATCTTCCCCATCGCGCGTATATTTCGGGTCAGAAACATCATGCAACAGCACTGCTATGTCAATCAGGAACTCGTCCGCAGTTTCTTGCTCCAGTATAGCTTCTGCATTTTTCCTTACCCGTTCGATATGCTGCCAGTCATGGCTGGCGTCGAATAAATCGTATATTTTTCGTGCCGCTTGTTCACACTCGCTGATTACGTTCTGCATCTAATTTTAGCCCCTTTTCTTCTATTATAAACGGTATTCATTACTGTTCGCTTTTCTTTTCCCGGCGCATTGACGATTTGGCATGCTTAATGTATAGTATAGCCATCCATTAAAAGGTTTTTTAATGGTGCCACGGCAAGACTCAATAATAGGGGGAACGCGCATGCACCAGGGCAAAGTTAAATGGTTCAACTCAGAAAAAGGTTATGGGTTTATTGAACACAATAATGGTGATGACGTCTTCGTCCACTTTACTGGCATCCAAGGTGACGGATTCAGGACACTCGAAGAAGGCAAACCCGTGTCTTTTGAAATTATTGACGGCAATCGTGGTCCGCAGGCAGCAAATGTGGTCGAGATCACCAATTAAACATAATAGCTTTTTGCTTTAGAGACCTGCGGAATTCCACCTGGTCTCTTTTTTTGTGCTCTTGCGCAAGTCCCCTTTACTATGGTCTATTCCTAAGCTCTACCCGCATCAAAGCCGGCGGCGGATAATTCCGCCGCCGGCTTTGCCGGTCGATCATTTATGGCCAGTGCCAACTTTGTTTAATTCATTCCCTAAAAATTGCAGTTGAGAGCCGACGGAACAATTGCTGATGCAAAAACGATGAGCGGCGGTTTTGCCTTGCTCTTTACGGATTTGCTTGCGTACGAAACACCCTTCGCAATAGGTTTCCATCATGCCGTCAATCTCGTTAATAATTGAAAGCTTGTTCAAGCTGTCACCCCTCTAAATTGCCGTTCGTTTATTTTACTACTGATTTGTCATTTAATGCAACAATAGTTATACTAGCAAAGGATAATTTCACTTTTTGCGGCGGTTCGAAAACTCCCGCCTCAACAAAACTAAGGAGGACCATCATTGTATAACGAATTTTTAGGATTGGGCTTCGCCATGATCAATTTCATCCTTATGCTCATCATGTATAAGGTTTTCGGTAAAACCGGTTTGTTCGCGTGGGTGGCCATTTCCACGGTTCTGGCTAATATCCAAGTGACAAAGACCATCGAGATTTTAGCGCTGACCGCGACGCTCGGCAATAGCCTATATGCTTCCACTTTCTTGGCAACCGACATATTGAATGAAAAATACGGCAAAAAAGACGCCCGCAAAGCAGTGTGGCTCGGCTTTGCTTCTCTGCTTATCATGGTTATTGTAATGCAGTTCGGGTTGAAATTCATACCAGCGGAAAGCGATATCGCGGACGGCTCGCTGCACACTATCTTCGGCTTGGTCCCGCAAATCGCGCTTGGCAGCATGATTGCCTATCTCGCCAGCCAGCATATAGATGTCATCATCTTTTCAGCAATCCGCAAAGTGTTTCCAAAAGACAGCCAATTTTGGATCCGCAACAACGGTTCCACGCTAATCAGCCAATTGATTGATACGCTCATTTTCACAAGCATTGCGTTTTATGGCGTTTTCCCATTCGATATTTGGCTGCAAATATTCATTTCGACGTATATCCTAAAATTCATCGTGACTGTACTCGCTACACCGTTCGGCTATATGGCGAAAGCGATCCAACCAATTGACGAAAAGCAGGTGTAATTATGCTGGAAGTTTTTGTAGATGCCGCGACTGCCGGCGACCCGAAAGTTAGTGCCGCCGGGATTTTTATCAGAGGCGAAGGGCAGCTTCTCAAAAAAAGCCGATATCTCGGAGAAATGGACAACCATACAGCGGAGTTTGCTGCTTTGATCATCGGATTGGAAATGGCGAAAGAGTTGACTTCCGGGATGGTGTCCATCAAATCCGATTCCCAAGTTACAGTTGATGCATTTGAACGCGAATTTACGAAAAACGCGAAGTTCAAACCGCTCCTCGAACAAGCGCTGGAACTGGCGACGCATTTTGATTATTGTTTTATCAAATGGATTCCCGATTCCCAAAACCGTGCTGCCGATGATCTTGCAAGGATCGAGCTGCGCTCTCATAGGTGAAGGCTCCTGATATAAGTCGAACCAAAATGGATGACATTGAAATTAGCTACGGTCGTTTTGGGCAGGGCTCACAATGAGCCTAAAAAACCCACTCGTCTCATTGCTAAGAAACCTTCAGTATCTGTCTCTGTCTCTGTCTCTGTATCACTGCGCTAGCTTCGAGACATGAAAGTGCATTGCAGCTCTGCATGCTTCGTCGCAAAGGTATTCCCAATTCTTGGGTCAATCTCTTCGGAGCTGTTTTGCTCTATATCAGCCTACATCCCTCATTATAAAGTTAACTTCATATAGCACTAGTTTTTGGCAGACGCTTTCTAGAAAGTCTGGTAAACTTGAAACAGTTGAATTAAATGGGGGAAAATTATGAGATCAAAAATTGGAATTGTACTCGATATTTTCATTTTAGTAATCGGACCTTGGATTCTTTATACCCGCATCATTGAAATTATGGAGCGTGGAGTTTCTGTGTACCCGGTAATTTCCATCATCATAATCTCACTTGCGATCGTATTTTCGATTTATAATCTGTACTTGGCGCTTTCCGCGCGCCAGCAGCGCAACCCGAAAAAATAGCTTGAAAAGGTGATTCTATTGCATTCGGTTTTATTTTACATTGTACCTATCGTAATTTACTTAGTGGTCAATAATATTGTTGATAATCTGTACTGGCCGCATTTCTTGGTTCTGCTGTTATCGTTTTTGATGTTTCAGCTTGTCAGGGTGCGTTATCCGAAAGATGGCGTACCGCTTTACGCGAAAGTTACACAAGCTGCATTTTATGTACTGACTGTCACATTCATTTTCCGCGACCAATACCTTAATCCACAGATCATCAATATCTTATTGGCCGTGACAATCGGCCTTGTGATTGCGGAAATTATGCAAAACAGGAAAAAACCGTCGAAATGACGGTTTTTTGTCGTTTATCTGCCAATTATTCCCTTTTTTCCATATCAGTACCTTTTCAAACTCTCTTCCCTTATGATGGAAAAAAGGAGGTTTTTGTTATGAGGAAATTAGTTTTGCCTTTTCTATCCGTTGCACTTCTTGCTGCATGCAATGACGCTCCTGCTAATCCCGAGAAAGCGACTGCTCCTACTGAGGCGATTGCACAAGGTTTGGATTCCCCATGGTCCATCAATAAAATCAATGATGAATTTTATATCTCGGAACGCCCAGGTACTGTCGCCCATGTGGATGCGGAAGGTGGTGTGGCGCACCAGCAAGTAAATTTCTCCGATCCGTTGTCGGATGCCGCTGAAGCTGGCTTTCTCGGTTTTGTTCTGGCGAATGATTTTGAAGAAAGCCGCCAAGCTTACGGCTATTATGTTTATGATCGGGATGGCCGGTCTTTCAATAAAGTTGCCCGCTTCCAGCTCAATGGCGACGCTTGGCAAGAAACCGATGTCTTGATTGAAGGCATCCCTACTGGAAATGTCCACCATGGCGGCAGACTGGAAATTGATGAAGACGGCGCCCTTTATGCAACGGTCGGGGATGCTTCTGAACCTGACCTCGCCCAGGATATGGGATCAGTCAATGGCAAGATTCTTAAATTGAATGACAACGATGAATTTTCGATTTATTCCAGCGGCCACCGAAATCCTCAAGGCATTGCCTGGAACGGCGCTGACATGTACGCTTCTGAACACGGCCAATCAGCAAATGATGAAATTAACATTATCAATGAAGGCGATAACTACGGCTGGCCGCTCATCGAAGGCGAAGAAACCAAGGATGGCCTGGTTTCCCCTTATTTTACAACCGGTTCTAATGATACGTGGGCGCCGAGCGGACTGGCCATTCAAGATGGGCAGCTCTACATCGCTGCACTCCGCGGCACTGCTGTAAAGGTTATGGATCTGGAAACTGGCGAAGTAACTGACTCCATTGAAGGCTTTGGACGGGTACGCGATGTCTATTCTGACGGGGAGGATATTTATTTCATCTCCAATAATACGGACGGACGCGGAACACCGATTGAAGGCGATGACAAATTATATAGGCTCAGCAATGAATAAAAGCGCCGTTTGGGCGCTTTTTTCATAGGAATTTAATCATCAGCTCTTCATCGATATAGCGGTTGCCAATTTTCATCGCCCGCACATCAATTCCGTATTTTTTAAAACCTAAATTTTCATAGAGCTTCAAAGCGGCTGTATTTCCACAGGACACCGCCAAATACAATTGTTCGATTTCTTCAATGGCGTAAGCGGCTTCGATCAGTTCCTGCATCAATCGATGCGCGATGCCTTTCCCTCTTGCAGACGGTGTCACGTAAACGGCGTAGACCGATGCCCGGTGCAGCAGCTTTGTTCCTGTGTCCCGCGACAGCGTGACATTGCCTGCCAGTTTGCCTTCTAGAAAAGCGCCGAACGTTATCGCATTGGCGCCAGCCAGCCGGTCAGCTGTTTTTGACAGCGGAGCATTTTGCGCATCTTCCAGCGAGGCTCCGAATGCATCTCCGTCGTTTGCCAATGCCTCTAGGCGAAGATCCCTGTAGTCCCTCGCATCTGCAACAGTCAATTTCCGGATTTCCATGGCCGTCGCCCCTTTTCATGTGAATTGCAATAGCATTTTTCCAGTTCCGCCGCCCGCTTCGATTAGCGCGTGTGCACCATTGATAAATGTAAGCTGCGGCGGCACGTGGCCGCAATCGATATCATAGATGATCGGCACTCCCAATTCTTCTGAAAGATCCGCGTACATTTTTTCGGCTGTATAACCATTTACCGGCTCGTTTGCCGGGCTTCTTCCGAAAACAATACCAGATATGCCGTAGAACCAGCCCGCATATTTCATTTGCGTTAACGATCGTTTCATGTCAGCGATATTCATTTCGCAATTCTCCAGGTACCAGACGACCGGCTCTCCGGGAATGTGCTGCTGACGGAAAGCTTCGACATCACCGTATGGCGTGCCAATAAGATGGCGGATCACATCGATGCAGCCTCCCAGCAATCGGCCTTCCATATGTTCCGTTTCACCAGACACTGTTTTCCACTGTGTTTCTTCGGTCAGATGAAAAACGACAGGCGATGGATTTTCATGGTCCCAGCTCAACTGAAATTTTTGGGAAGCAACCTGCTCGACGCTTTCTCCTGGTTTTGTTTGAAGCACCTCGAGCCATTTCGCGCTTACGGCATCCATTTCTGGTCCTCTCAAGTCCACGAAATTCAAGCCATGGGCAGTTGCAATACCCGTCTTTAACGTAATCGCCAATAGCAATAAGCTGATGTCCGAATAGCCGACAATCCATTTTGGGGGGATTTTTTGAAAATCCATGAATTCCAGAATTTCAATCAATAATTCCCCTCCCCATGGCGGCATGACGATATCTATTGAAGGGTCGGTCAACATTCCCATTAATTCGGCGGCTCTAGTCTCTGCCGGAGCCGACTTGGCCAATGCCTGCGTCCAAGCAGTTTCGCCGACTGTGACTTGGAAGCCTCGTTGTTCTTGGCGCTTGATTGATTGTTTCAGCGTATCATGAATTTCTGGAGCAACACCGGATGATGGCGCCGTCACTCCAATCGACTGCTTGGATAATGTTGGGTAAATGATCATTTTACGGCTCCTCCCTTATCTTCCGTTATGTAAAATAAATGAGTCCATAAAGCAGTGCGCAGAGGATTAGTCCTCCCAGCAAAAATAAAAACGATTGGGTTAAGAAGTCCCAGATTACACTTGGCTTTCGATCAAGCTTTTTTACATCCATTTGTGACACACCTAACGAAAGCCCTGATGAATGGAGTTCGTTCGTTATTTTCCCTGTTTTCCTTATGCGGCGGGGTTCCATCAAATTCCTCCTAAAACTATAATTGAAAAAAAGTAGATTAGTTATATTATACTAAAGTGCCGCAGATTGTGCAGAAATTTTTTTATTATTTTGAAAACCCTAAAAATCGCTCGCTTACACCCCGCCATGAAGGGTATATCAGTTAAAAGATATTCAGCGAGGAGGTTTGTAAGCAGATGAAGATATTAGTGATAGGAGCGAACGGTCAAATTGGCAGGCATCTGGTCAAATTGCTTGCTGACAGCACCGCTCATACGCCAATAGCAATGATCCGAAGGCAGCACCAAATCAGCTTTTTCAATAGCCTTGGAGTCCAAACAGTTTTAGCGTCGCTCGAAGACAGCGTCGATGATATCGCCCAAGCCATGGACGGCTGCGATGCTGCCGTTTTTGCTGCAGGCAGCGGAGGTGATACCGGTGCAGACCAGACGCTGCTGATCGACTTGGACGGCGCGGCCAAATCGATTGAAGCCGCAGAACAAACCGGAACTGACCGCTTTTTAATGGTCAGCGCGATCCATGCCGACAAACGCGAATCTTGGGGAGACGAAATTGCCCCCTATTATGTCGCTAAACACCACGCAGATAACATTCTCCGCGCTAGCGGTTTGAACTACACAATCATCCGGCCGGGGCTCTTGACGAATAATCCAGGAACGGGACTCATCGAGGCGAGGGAAAGCCTGGAATCTGGTCCGATACCGCGCGAAGATGTTGCAAGGGTCCTTTTTCATTCACTCGACAATGTCCATGTGTTCAATAAAACCTTCGAAATCATCTCGGGCGACACCTTAATTGAAGATGCCCTAAGCCAACTATAATCCAAAAGACGGCCCTTTCTACTTACAGAAAGGGCCGTCTTTTCTATGCCTGTACGTGTGGCTTTGCTTTTAAGCTCTTTATTCCGAGAACTGCCTGGAACACGAATGCTACGGTACAAATAATGATCGCTGCCCACCCGAGCGAAGTGATTGGCTGCAACAGCACCGTACGAAGAACAATCAGCAGCAGCATTGTCGCCAAAGCGAAATTCACGATATAAGGCTTGTCGTAAAACTTTTTCAATGAATAACCTGCAAAAATCGCCACCGCGATAATTAATAATGATAACGCCATTTCCATAACTTTTCCCCATCCCTGAACGGTTTGTCTAAATTTTAGCATATTTCGCAAGCAATCGGAAGTGCCCCTCTCGAAAGACAGTTTCATTGCAGGAGTTTAATGATATTTGGCGAAACCTTTAGCTTATAAAGACCGTATAACAATTATGGAAAAAGAAATCTTGAGGAGGAAGCAAATTGAATAACCACGAAATCGATTTCAAATTACACGGTGACGACATGCAGTTTGTCGAAGTGGAACTTGATCCTGCTGAGACGGTGATTGCGGAAGCTGGCGCGTTAATGATGATGGAAGACGGCATCACGATGGAGACCATTTTCGGCGACGGTTCTAAGAGTTCAGGCGGCTCTGGCCTCATGGGCAAGTTGATGGGTGCCGGCAAACGTGTACTGACCGGTGAAAGCTTGTTCATGACTGCGTTCACGAACAATGGAACGGGCAAACGCCATGTTTCTTTTGCCGCTCCTTATCCTGGCAAAATTATCGCCATGGACTTGAGCATGCTCGGCGGCAAGATCATTTGCCAAAAAGATTCATTTTTAGCAGCAGCCAAAGGCGTTTCCATCGGCATTGAATTGCAGCAAAAACTCGGAGCCGGCTTTTTTGGCGGCGAAGGCTTTATTATGCAAAAAGTCGAAGGCGACGGCTTAGCTTTTGTCCATGCCGGCGGAACGCTGATCCGGAAAAACCTCCAAAAAGGCGAAGTGCTAAGGGTCGATACAGGCTGCCTTGTCGCCATGACGGCTGATGTGGATTACAACATTGAACGGGTCGCAGGGATTAAGACCGCTTTGTTTGGCGGTGAAGGCTTGTTTTTTGCTACGCTGCGCGGACCTGGCAGTGTTTGGATCCAATCAATGCCTTTCAGCCGATTGGCGAGCCGCGTTTTTGCCGCTGCACCCCAAAATCCTGCCGGCAGCTCGCAAGGTGAAGGCAGCATCGCCGGAGGCTTATTCAATATACTGGGCGGCAAATAAAATTCCGCACGCACAAAGGGCAGTCCGTGAAAGTCTTAAAATGACTTTCGCGGACTGCCCTTATTCTTTTACATCGCTATTTCATTGATATTAGAAACCTTTATTGTTCCTTACGCGTTTGCATTTCTTCTACAATGCCTGTAAATTTGTCAAAATCGAATTCGACACTATTCGGCTTATAGAAATACAAGATCGATTGGCGTTCTCCTTGTGCAAGCATAAAATCCACAACCGCTTTCGGGCTCGCCATATCTACACCTGATTTTTCGGCTGCCGCCAAACTGTCGAGAATCGCTGATGGTGTCGCTGCCATCAAACCATCCTTTCCTTTTGTTTAGCTTCTGCTTGTTTCATATACATCACTTCACCCGCAACAATTGTCATTTCTACTTTCGCTTCAACGATTTGTTCCGGTTCTCCTGCAAACAGATCCCGGTCCAACACTGTAAAGTCTGCGTCAAACCCTTTCAGGATCCGTCCGCGTTCGTGTTCTTTGCAGATTGCTGCTGCGCTGCCGCTTGTATACAACTGAATCGCTTCGAAGCGGCTAAGCTTTTCGTGCGGCATATAGCCCTCATGTGTTTCATAGGGCTTTCTTCTCGCCACCGCTGCGTAAATGCCGAGCAGCGGATCGACTTCTTCGATTGGTGCATCCGACCCGCCAGCTGAAATCAGCCCCTTGTCGAGCAGGCTCTTCCAGGCATATGCCCAATTGATGCGCTCCACGCCAAGCCGTTCAACGACCCATGGGAAATCTGAAGTCACAAAGCTTGGCTGAATGTCCAACGCAACATCCAGTTTTTGCATGCGCTCGACCAAATCTTCCCGCACCACCATGGCATGGATCAACCTGTCCCTTTTTCCTGCTGGGACAGGATGGGCTTCAATCGCGTCAAGCGCTTTTTCCATTCCAAGATCACCAATCACGTGGACAGCAACCGCTTCGCCGTGTTTGCGCGCCATTCCGACGAGACGCTTCAGCTCATCGTCGCTGTGAATCGCCACACCGCTCGTTGCTGGATCGTCGTTATAAGGTTTGCTGAGCAATGCCGTTTTGCCGCCGATTGAGCCGTCCGCAAATATCTTCATCGCGCCAGGATCAATAAATGGTTCATTGTAGTCAGCCGTTTCCATCATGTTTTCAAATACGCTATGGGCTCGGAGAAGATGAGCCCGGAATTTTAAGGGCCCGCCGATTACATTTTTAAACGCCTGCAACGGGCGGTTGTAATCACCGTAATAGCCCATATCTTCCGTATGGGCACCGGTCAAGCCGAGCGACAGCAAATCCTCTACAGAAGTTTTTAACGCTGTCGTCAGATAATCTACGCTCACTTCCGGCACTTGGCTTGAAACGAGGTCTTGCGCAGCATCCAACAAATATCCTGTAGGTTCGCCGTCATTATCACGGACGATGACGCCGCCTTCCGGATCTGGCGTATCTTTTGTGATGCCTGCCAGTTTAAGTGCACTGGAATTTGCTAAGATGGCATGGCGGCATACACGCTTCAGCAGCATCGGCGATGTAGAAATCTCATCCAATTCGTCGCGGTGGAAAATTTTCCGGTCTGCGAAATTGTTTTCATTCCAGCCTTCTCCAATAAACCACTCGTTTTCCGCAAGGTTTTGCGTCGAACGAATCAATTCTGTTTTCATTTCTTCAGCCGATTCGATTTTGGATAAATCCACCCGCAGCAACTTTTCCCCGTGGCCGATCATGTGCATATGGCTATCGACAAAACCCGGATAAACGACTTTCCCCTGCAAATCGATTTCCTCGTCCGCCTTGCCCCTCAATTGAGTATAAGAACCCATCTGCTCTATTTTTCCGCCCGATACGAGCACCGCTTCAACGGTTTCTCCTTCCGACGCCATTGTATAAATAATGCCTCCATGCCATAAGGTTTTCATGATGTCACTCCTTTTCTACTCTTAATCATAAGTCCAAAGACGCTCGTATTCAACAACATTGATTCTAAATAGCACAAAAGTTAAGGCAATTTGCCAGTGCGACAAAATAGCGGTAAAATATGCTATAATTAAGTCCATATTTTAGAAAGCTGAGGTGAACCCTCCTAGCCGGAGGGAACAATTGGACAGTATACTTATTTTAAATTTGTTTTTGGTGGCCATATTAATTGCATTAACCGCGTTATTCGTCGGATCGGAGTTTTCAATGATTCGGGTGAGGCAGTCGCGGATCGATCAATTGATTATGGAAGGCAATAAAAACGCAGTGCTGACTAAGAAAATTTCGGAACACCTGGATTATTATTTGTCTGCGTGCCAATTGGGCATCACCGTCACTGCCCTCGGGCTTGGGTGGCTTGGTGAACCGACTGTGGAACGCATTCTGCATCCGGTGTTCGAGAACTATGGAATCGGCGAACCAACGGCATCGGTCCTATCCTTTGCCATCGCTTTCACCGGCATCACGTTTTTGCATGTTGTACTGGGCGAACTTGCGCCTAAAACTTTGGCCATCCAGTATTCCGAAAAAATGGCGCTGTTCTTTTCCCGTCCGCTGATCATTTTCGGTAAAATCATGAATCCTGCCATCTGGCTGATGAATGGTTCCGCCCGCTTGCTGCTGCGCTTATTCGGCGTTGAGCCTGCAGGACATGAACAAGCACATTCGGAAGAAGAATTGAAAATCATCATGAACCAGAGCTATCAAAGCGGTGAAATCAACCAGACCGAATTGTCGTATATGCAGAACATCTTTTCTTTTGATGAACGCCAGGCCAAAGATGTCATGATTCCGCGGACTCAAATGGAAACGATTTCGCTTGAAATGGACCATAACGACTTAATGGAAATCGTCCGTGAACATCAATACACACGGTATCCGGTAACCGAAAATGGCGATAAGGACGACATTATCGGCTTTGTCAACATCAAAGAAATGCTCACCAAATTTTCGATGAACAATAATTTAAAAGAAAGTGTCAATGTTCATGACATTCCCTTTGTGGTAGAAGGTTCACCCATCCAAAACGTTTTGTTGACAATGCAGCGCCAGCAAGTGCATATGGCGATTGTCATTGACGAATATGGCGGTACTGCCGGCGTCATTACGATGGAAGATATCCTGGAAGAGATTGTCGGTGAGATCCGCGACGAATTCGACGAGGACGAAGCGGATGAAATCAAAGCGCTTGATGCTCATAATTATCTATTAAGCGGCCGCGTGCTGCTATCTGATTTGGAAGACCGATTTGCCATCTCTTTTGATGACAGCGAAGATGTCGATACCATCGGCGGTTGGGTCCAGATGAAGAACACGGAAATCAACGAAGGCGAATCGATCGATTTGCCCGGACATACGATTACCGTTATCGAAATGGAGAACCACCAGATCATCACTGTCCAACTGACACGCAAAGAAACATCCGAATCAATTGAAAGTGAATCAGAAGAAAAAAAATAAGCAAAACCCCCGCTTTTAAAAAGCGGGGGTTTTGCTTATTTTCCATTTAGCAATGATTTCTCGTATTCGAATTTCTTCATCAGCATTTCACCTGAATAACCTTCATCGATCAGGCGTGCAAGCAAGGCCTTTGTTTCGTCGTCGGCTGCTCTTGGATGCTCTTCACGGTCAAATTCCACCACATTCGAGTCATCGGTGATCCAGTCTGAAAAACTGCCGGTGTAGAGCTTGATGGCATCATGACCCTGTTCAGATAATTTAGCATATAAAACGGCAGCTGAAACGCCGCTTCCGCAATAGATAACCGCTGGTTCGTGTTTTTGCAGCACTTCAGAGAAGTCAACTTCTCCCTTGAATTTGCGGTCTTCGACCAATTGTTCCCAGTCAAAATTTCGCGCGCCCGGAATGCGGCCAGATACAGGATCAATCGGCTCTTCAAGCCCGGCATAGCGTGCCGCAGATCGTGCATCCACAAGAACCCCAAGCTCTTCGCCGCTGATGATTTTTTTGACGTAATCCTGGTCTGCATATAGCGGATCTTTAAAATCCAATGCCCCATCAGTTCGCGCGAAAACCGGCAATTCTGTGGAGACTTTAACTCCTTGCTTCTGCAAGCCTTCAAATCCCATCCTGCTGATAAAGGCGTTTTCAAATCCAGCAAATTTCAGCAGCCACCACGCACGGGCAGCGAATGGCGCGCCGCCTTGGTCGTAGACAACCACATGGTCTTTCGGATCCAGTCCGCTGGCATGGATCAACTCTGTGATTTTGTCTTGGCCGGGCATCGGATGGCGGCCGGCATTGGAAGACATGTCGGACAAATCCTCTTCTAAATCCCAGTAAATCGCACCTTCTACGTGGCCTTTATCGTACATGTTTTTGCCGGATTGAGGATCTTTCAGATCAAAGCGTGCATCGATCCAGCGATAATTTTCCGTGCCTTGGACATCCATAAAAACCTTCATTCGATTACTTCCTTTCGCGTGATAAAGTGGATAGAGATTTTTTCCATTCGTCTAAAATTTTCTGTTGCTGGAGCAAGGTCCGTTCAGATTCAATCTGGTCGACCGCCTGCCTTAGGATATGCTGGCGCAGTCCTTCAGCTTCCTGGTCGACCAAATGCTCTGCCCATGCGCCGAGCCTTGCTTTTTCACTCGCTAAGTATTTCTGCGCGTCCGGCTGCATCAATGATTGCAGCGCGTCGCGGAGCTTCTCTTTTTCATTTTTTTCGAAAAAGGATTTATTGTTTTTATAATACCCCTTAACGATGCCATAATCCACCCGTTCGAACGGTTTGGAAACTTCACCGACCGGTGCTTCTTCCACTTCATACGGCGTGAATGAGAAGTCCGGATTCAGTTCTTTCAGCTTTGCAGTATCATCCTTGAAACGCATAAGAATTTTTTTGTCGATAAATTGGGCCAGCCTGAAATTCGTGACGCGCAATTCCTGCTGGAAATCGAATGCCGCCATCTCGGTTATTTCTTCCAATGCGCCGTCAAGCGCTTGCTGGGAGCTTTTTCCGGAAAACGCGGAAGGGTTGAACGCTTCTTTAAAAAAGTCGTTGAAGCGGTAAAACACACGCTGGTTGACGTAATAAAGCAATTCATCGAGTTCCTGCAGCGTTTCGCGGGATAGGATGGCTGATGCAGATGCACTGAACAAAATCCGTAATTGCTGTTCCAGTTTTTTCAGTTCCAATAAACGCTCATCTTTGCGCATTAGATTCCGTTCCGTCTGTTCAATCAACCCTTTAAAGCGATCAACCGCCTTTTGTTCTTCTTCAGCCAAAGACTGCACTGCCATACCCTTCAGTTCATCTTTCAGGAAATGCTGGAATGCTGTTTCGAATTCCGGCATACCGGAACTGTCGCGCTCGCGCAGGGCTTGCAAGCTTGAAACGCCATAAAGCCGGGGGAACCGGATGCCGAATCGCTGCAATTCATCTCTTACATAATCAACGACGGCTTGCTGTTCTTCTTCATTGTTTGCCAAATCAATGGCATTAACGACAAAGAACATCTTGTCCATCTCAAAAGCATCTTTGACGCGGCCAAGCTGAATCAGGAATTCCCGGTCTGCCCGCGCAAATGCGTGGTTGTAATACGTGATGAACAAAATCGCATCGGCATTGCGGATGTATTCAAATGCTACATTCGTATGGCGGGCATTTATCGAATCTGCTCCCGGCGTATCTACCAGCGTGACGCCGTTCCTAGTCAATTCACAATCAAAATAGAAGTCGATTTCATCGACGAAGCAGCTCCGCTCCTCTTTGGCAACGTACAAGCCAAACTCTTCCCTGTTGACGCGGAGCGTCTTGCCGAGTTCTTTTTCAAATTGCGTATAGCCGTTCCGAAACGCATTGATAAATGATTGATGGACTTGTTTTTCCGTTGTATCGCTGGAAGGAAGCGAAGACGATTTTTTATACGCATCCGGTAAAGTTTGTACTGCAATTCCCAAAGCCTGGAAAGAATTTCGTACATCTTCGGTCATTTGGGCGACTGTTTTCAGCCGGACATCAGCCATTTCGTGCGGATGTTCAGCCGTCACTGGGCGAATCCTGTTGATTGTGGCAGTTGTCGGATTCGGCGAAACCGGCAGCACCGACTCGCCCATCAAAGCATTTGAAAAAGAGGATTTCCCTGCACTGAAGGCGCCGAACAAAGCGATCGTAAACTCTTGATTTTCAAGTCGTCCCGCCTTGCGCTTCAGGTATTGTGCGGTTTCCACAAAACCTTTGACTTGGCCAAGTACAGATGAGGTCTGGCCAGCGCGCTTGATAACCGCGATTTCATCGAATTGCTGGACAGCCATATCTTCCTCGGGACGCTCTTCCGTTTCACGCACTTTATCGGGTGCGAGCATTGAAGGCGTGAATACCGTCATATCTTCTTCGTTAATGTGGAATTCTTCATGCCACTTTGCAACTTTTTGTTCAGCTGCCTCTTTTTGTTTCGGCAGCATCGCCGAGAATGCACGCTTCACTTTTGCAATACGCTCGTCCATTTCTTCAAGCGTAGAAATCGCTAACATTTTCTGGTTAAGCCCTTCCGCTTTCATATCCATTTCTGTGCTCGCATCATCTGTTAAGCCGTTGAATTTGTCTTCTTGTTCATTTTTCCAGCTATCGGTTTCTTTAATGAACCATCGCTGGACAGCTGTCGTAATGTTTTTAGCAATATTCAGCACTGCATCTGCGGTAACAGTACCATTTTTAGGAATCCCTTCATCCACCAGCGAAAACGGCACATGAAATTCTGTTTCGTCGATGGAAATCGATTCGCTGTCAGTCAGCAGGCCCGCGTCTTTCAAAGAATTTTTCATCAGTTTTTTCAAATGGCTTGTGATTTGTGAAGCCGCGACCGCGTCCAAATGGCCAGCCACTTCCTGCTGCCTTGCGTTTCGCTCTTCCTGCGTTTTTTTGGCACTGAACAATAAACCGACTTTAAAGCCAGGCTGCACCGATTCCATGTAACTTGTCAACGCGTTGCGCAACTCATAAGGCATGATATTGGCATTCTCCACCAGCTCTTTGCGGCTTTTCTCGAATTTCAGTTTCCAGTTTTCAAAGTCCAGCACAGACAGGCGGCGTTCCACTTTTTCGTTTTCCAGCTTCAACTCGCTGCGCATCTCCCATTCTTCCTCGGTCAGTACCGAAGAAAAGGCAGCCAGCCGTTCCATCTGTTCGCCTTCCAAGAATTGCAGGTGTTCATCTTTTAATTGCTGCAGCGCGGAATGGGTGGCTTCACCGACATGGCCTTTCCAGTCTTGCATTGTTGCAGAAACCAGGCTTTTCACTTTTTCAAAATCGTTTTCCGGGAAATTAAAATCCTTCAATGACGTAAAGAAAATGCCTTTCGGCACAACGCCCCATGCCGCAAACGAGTCATGAACCGTTTGTTGAAAATCCGCAAACGGAATTTCACTCGACTGATGCTTGTCGATTTGATTGACGATCAAGTACAGCTCTGTGTATTTCTGCAAATCCTTTGTAAAATTGAAATTCAATTCAGATTGCACGTGGTTGTAATCCATAACGTAGAAAACCATATCCGCGACATGGAGCGCTGACTCGGTCGACAGACGATGCGCATCGTCTGTCGAATCGACGCCGGGGGTATCCATGACAGTGATGCCTTCCGGAAGGACTGAATCGTGGTGGCCGATTTCGATTTGCGTCACATCGCCACTTTTGCAGAATGCCTTGACGGCTTCAAAATCATAGTTCTCTGGGAAAAAGACCGGTTTCTCGTTTTTCATGTTAACGATTGCAAAGTCTTTTTCTGCTTTATGTATGTTGACGATGTTAGCGCTTGTTGGAATCGGGCTTGACGGCAAGATCGTTTCACCTGTCAGCGCATTGATCATAGATGATTTGCCTGAAGAGAAATGGCCGGCAAATCCGATGATGAAATTGTTCTTAAGTATTTTTTTGGCAAAAAGCTCCGCTTTCGCCGCACGCTCCGTGTCTTCGTTAGCCAAGAAGATCTGGTGGAGCCTCGCTGTTTCAATCAATTCGCTTTTGTGGTCTTGTGTCATGTAAGTCTGTTCCCTTCTTCCGAATGTTCTTTGATGAACCTTCCAATACTGCTAATATCATAACATTTTTTCAACGGGAACGAAAAAAATCCTTTCCTGTATCCGGGAAAGGATTTTGCCGCGCAGTGTTCAGGAAAAACCGTGGATTGACATACCGCCGTCGACGAATAATGTTTGCCCGGTTATGTAGCTTGCTGCGTCCGATGCCAGAAAGACAACAGGCGTAGCGACTTCCGGCAATTCTCCGACGCGTTTCATTGGCGTCACTGCAAGTATTGAATTTAAATACTCTTCATCGCTTAAGATTTTTTCTGTCAGCGGTGTGCGGAAATACCAAGGGCCAATAGCGTTGACCCGGATATTCTTCGGTCCCCATTCCATCGCCATAACGCGCGTCATTTGGATAATCGCCGCTTTAGAAGCAGCGTAGACGACGCCGGTTTTCAAAGCGCGGTCGCCTCCGACTGAACTGATATTGATGATTGATGCCCCTGAAGCCATCTCTTTGGCGGCTTCCTGTGAAAACATGAATACGCTATGCGCGTTAGTGTCCATAATTTTATGCCATTCCATGTCGCTTGCATCTTCTAATTTGGATCGGATGTTCATGCCCGCATTATTGACCAGGATATCCAGTCCGCCGAATCTTTCCACCGTTTTCTTGACGGCGTTGCGGATCTGTTCCCGGTCCGTAATGTCTGCAGCAATAAACGATGTCCGTCCGTTGCCGATCTCATCTTGCACGCTGCGCAAATCCGCTTCTGTCCGCGCCACCAGCATAACATTCGCACCTGCTTCTGCCACCGCCATCGCGATTGCACGGCCGATGCCTTTCCCCGCTCCTGTCACAATTGCGGTCTTGCCTTCCAAACTGAATGATTTCAACATATGATCGCCTCCTCTTTCATTATAATCATTGTTTTCCGTCAATTGCTAAAGCAAATATAAAAAGCATGGAAAAGGTTTCCTTTGTCCAAGCTTCGCTTTTGAATGTCTTAATATAGTTAAAACGATATTCCGCAAAACAGCTAGGCTTGCCGCGGGCGAGCGCCAAACCCCCTCAGCACGCTATCGCGTGCTGAGGGGGTTTCGGCTGTCTCGCTTTCCCGCAGGCGTCTCCGCTGTTTTGCTCCATATCTGGAACTCATAAAGAAAATGCAAAACTGTATCTTTCGAACTTTTCAATCAATAGAAATGATTTGCTGTTAAGAAACACCTTTGAATGAAGCAGAAGGCGGCGACTCCAGCGGGAGCAGCGCAGCGATGCAGGAGCAGTTCTTTTTCTAGCGACGAGGAGACTGAAGCCAGGCCCGCGGAAAGCGTCCGCCTAGAGCGAAATGAAAAAGGACTGTCGAGAATTTCCCGACAGTCACTTCATCATATCAAGTTATATAGGCTCGTGTATTTTTTCTCCAGATAGTCTGCAAGATAATCGGCATTCAAGCCTTCGCCTGTTGCATCTTCCAGGATCTCCAGCGGTTTTTTCATTGCGCCGTGCTGGTGGACGTTATCCGTCAGCCATCCGAGAATCGGTGCCACATTGCCTTCTTCAAGCAAAGCATCAAAATTCGGCAGATCTTTCATCATCGCATTTTTGAATTGCGCGGCGTAAATATAGCCCAATGCATATGAAGGGAAATAGCCGAAGCTTGCGCCTGCCCAGTGGACGTCCTGCAAAATACCTTCCGCATCGTTTGAAGGGCGAATGCCCAAGTATTCTTCGTATTTCTCGTTCCACAGTTCCGGCAAGTCTTTCACTTGAAGGTCACCGTTAAAGAGCCCTTTTTCAAGTTCGTAGCGCACCATAATGTGAAGCGCATATGTCAGTTCGTCCGCTTCAATGCGGATGAGCGATGGCTTTGCTTCATTGATGGCACGGAGGTATTGTGATTTTTCCACATCCCCGAAGCCTTGCGGCGAAGCTTGCTGGAGCTTTGCGTAATTGCAGTTCCAGAAATTTTCGCTGCGGCCGATGAAATTCTCGAAAAACAGCGACTGGGATTCATGGATCCCCATGGAAGCACCGGTTTCAACCGGCATTGCAGCAAGCTCGCTGCCGAGATTCTGCTCATAGACTGCATGCCCGCATTCATGGATTGTACCAAAAACTGCAGAGCGGAAATCGTTTTCATCATATTTTGTCGTCACGCGGATATCCTGGCGATTGATGTTCGTCATGAATGGATGGACCGTTTCGTCCAGGCGTCCCGCTTCAAAATCGTAGCCCAATTGCTGCAAAATTTGCAAGCTGAAATCGCGCTGTGCTTCTTTTGGGAAATGGTTGTACAGAAAATTTGTTTCCGGCTTATTGTCGGATTCCGCGATTTTTCGGACAAGATTGCCGATTCGCAGGCGCAGTTTACCGAAAACTTCATCCAGCACTTCAGTCGTCATTCCCGGCTCGTATTGGTCGAGCAGCGTGTTGTATGCGCTGCCGTTTTTCTCGCCCCAATAGCCGATCATTTCTTTCGTCTTTGCCACCAGTTTCTCCAAATACGGTTCGAACATGGCAAAATCGGAATCCTGTTTTGCTGTTTCCCAGACAGATTCCGCCTTCGATTGCAGCACGACAAATTCCTTGTAAGCTGCAGGTGGAATTTTCTTGCTCAAATCGTATTCTTTCCGCGATTCCTCGACCGAACGCTGTAAGACAGGGTCTAATCCACTTTTCTCCACCTCTAAACCAGCTAATATTTCACCGAATTTATCAGAAGTCGATAAAGAGAAAAGCTCGGACGACAACGTGCCGATTGTCTCGGACCGCAAGTCCACCCCTTTTTTAGGGGCTCCTGTCCGCAAATCCCAGTACAACAAGGATATCGCTTCTTGGTAAGCACGCATTTTGGCGACGTGCTCTTTATAAAGTTGCTGTAAATCCACAAAAATCCCTCCACATCAGCATTGAAATATCAGTGTATCATAACCCGAAAAGCCTATAGGAAATTTTTTGCGGAAACCGGCAAAACTTTATCCCATAAATGCTCAATAACCAATTCTTCTTCATTCAGCAGAAGATGGATTTCTCCGTAATCGCTTGATGTGCGGATCAAACGCCCAATGCCTTGCTGGATACGCAGCTGCATAAACGGCAAATCGATTTCCTCCAAGGGATGGAGGCTGAATTTGCGTTTCGCTTCGAAAACCGGATCTTTTGGTGGCAATGGCAAATCGACGATGATGACTTTCGTCAAGGCTTCACCCGGCAAGTCCAAACCTTCCCATAGATGGTACGAGCAAAGCACTTGGAACTTCCCTTCTTGGAAATCTTTGACGACCGTCGACAATTCCCGATCCCCTTCAAACTCAATCGTGTATTGATGCGCAAGCGGCAGCGATTGTTTGAAATTCTCCATGTCAATTTTCGACTTGAACAATACCAAGGTTTGGTCTCCGCTCGAAAACAAATCGTAGACGCGGCTGAATTTCTTTTCTTGCGGCAGCGCATGCTTGAAGATTTTCATGACTTCTTCGTAATCGAATGGCGATGGCACGGAAAATGATTGGAAATCGTCAATGCCCAGGCTGTCCGCTATATACGTAAAGTCTTTTTGAATGGAAAGCGTCGCCGAAGAAAAAATGATCGGCATTTTGCCGTCGAAGAATTTCTCTTCCAAAATATCCGTAACCAGGCGTGGCATAATGACAAGCGTCTCGATTTCATCTTTCACTTCGAGCCAGTTGACTGCATCGCCTTTTTCGACGAATAATTTCATGGCGAATGTGTAAAGGTCAAAATACTCTTCCGCAATTTTCAAATCGTATTCCGGAATGGTGTACAATTCCCCTTCAAATACAAACTCTTCCAATAACAAATCGATTTTCTTGATCAATTCTAAGCCGAGCATCAACAAATCGTCCGACTTGATGATCGCTTTGCGATCCTCATCCGACGCGATTGTATTCGCACGCAGCACACGGAAAAATTCATTATGCAAATCGATGGTCTGTTCAATCAAGCCGAGCGTTTTTTCACGTACGCCATCAACCATGACGCGTTCAGTAACATGCAGCAGCGTCATCTCCTGCACCTCATAAGTCAACGCGCGCTGAGCAGCAAATTCCAATAAATGCCCTTCATCCAAAACAATTTGCGAAACTTCCGGCAGCAAAGGCGTCTGGCCTTCACGGATGCGGGTTTCTTTCGTCCAGACGTGTTCCATCAAGAAATCATGCGAACAGATGACGAGATCAGTCGCCTCACGGTAATGGTTGCGGTGGATGGTCTGGCCGCATTTATTGCGCAGCTCGCATGCCGTACAGTTTTGGATTGGATGGTAATTGACTTGCTGCCATTCGTCATCGGTGACGTCCGGATAGCTTGAACGCTCGCCATATGGGTACGTGTTCTGCATCGAATACGTTTTGTTGACGAATTCCGGCAAACTGAATTCAATGTCATCAAGGAAATCTGCATCGCTGCGCTTTTGTGCGCCTTCAAGCCGCTGCAGGCATAAATATTGGTCCCGCGATTTGGCGAGCCGCACATCCAGTTTCAAATCGAACATCGCGTTCAAGCGGTCAATATCGCCGCCTTTTTTGACAAGCTGTTCGATAAGCGTTTCATCAGCACAGGATATTAATGCCGGCTTTCCGGTATAACGGGCATAGGCGATGGCCGGCAATAAGTAAGCCAAGGTTTTTCCGGTCCCGACGCCTGCTTCGGCGAATAAGACGGATTTGTCTTTTAATGCCTGCTCGATCTGGAACGCCATAAAAATCTGTTCATCGCGCAGGTCAAAGCCTTTTTCAGGCAATTCGTCGTAAAAAACATCCCCGATCCAGTCGTTCAGCGATTCAAAAAATGTTTTATCTTTTGATAATGGAAATGGTAATGGCTGTCTCATCTAATTCTCCTCACAGAGAAACGGAAGGGCTGGGGCCCTTCCGTTCTCATGTCATTTGTTTTTCGAGCGTTCTCCCCAGAACTGGAACAAGTCCGTGCGGATAAAGCCGTTGAACAGTTTGCGTTTTTTCGTGGCTGGCTGGCCGTACAAGGTTTCGAACCGTGCCATTGAAGACAGCATATAAACCGACCAAGTTGGATGCTTTGCAAAAATGTTGCCCATATCTTTGATCATTTCTTCGATCACTTCTATTTCACCGATTCGCTCGCCGTATGGCGGATTGCCGATGACGACGCCGTTTTCTTCATTGGTGGTAAAGTCTTTTATTTGGCGCTGCTGGAATTTGATGATGTCGGCAAAGCCGGCTTCACGGGCATTTTCCTCAGCCACTCTGATCATTTTGTGGTCGATATCGGTGCCGAGAATGTTCAGCGGCTGGTCATAATTTGCAAGCTCTTCCGCTTCTTCTCGGACATTGTCCCATATCTGCTGCGTCATCCATGGCCAATTTTCACTGTCGAAATCGCGGTTATAGCCAGGAGCGATATTCTGTCCGATCATTGCAGCTTCGATAGCGATCGTTCCTGAACCGCAAAATGGATCAACAAACGGCCGGTCTGGCGTCCAACGGGATAGTTTTACCAAAGCTGCCGCCAGAGTTTCTTTCAACGGCGCCTCTCCTTGGTCTAAACGGTAGCCGCGTTTATGCAGGCCTGCCCCGCTCGTGTCGATTGACAATTGGACTTTGTCTTTAAGAATCGACACTTCAATTTTAAAGCGGGCCCCCGACTCGTCCAAGAACGAGTTGCGCTGATAGGCTTTTTTCAAGCGTTCGACAATCGCTTTTTTGACGAGTGCCTGGCAGTCAGGCACACTATATAGCTTCGATTTCACTGATTTTCCTTGAACCGGAAAACTAGCATCGACCGGCAGGAATTTTTCCCATTCCAAGGCTTTTGTTTCTTCGAACAATTCATCGAATGTGTAAGCGCTGAATTCGCCTGCAATAATTTTCACTCGGTCTGCCGTCCGCAGCCAAAGGTTAGTGAAAGCGATATCGCGCTCATCGCCTTCGAAAAAAACTTTACCGTTTTCAGTTTGCGTTTCATATCCAAGCTGTTTTAATTCATCCGCTACGATAGACTCTAAGCCCATGGCAGCTGTCGCTAATAATTTAAATTTAGTCATATAAGCTCCTTTTCCTGTCCCCGCCTGTTTGAAGGGGACAAGTTCAATCCGATTCCATAATAAGTAGAAAAGCTCCCCGCAAGGAGAGCCTTCAATAAGCATTTTAAAGCCAAACGAAATTCTATAAGCCATGTTTTGTTTCCACGTACTCAAACAGCTTGCGCCTCGTACTAGTGGACGGCAACCATCTATCTGCAAGCCTAGCCTGCCTCTTCCTCCGTTGGATTCCATCGGAAAAGTGCCCCTACCATAATTTGGGTTTCTCACTCGCGGGGTTTACCTCGTTCCACCTGCATAATTTCTTATGCAGCTCCGTCACTGTGGCACCTTCAGGGTATTTAGGCCGTATCCGAAGACTTAGGCGTTCTACCCGCCGTCAACCGCAAAGCGGCTGCCTCAGCTTATTGTTTCGCTGAGCGCGATCACTACGTCCATTGCAGGGCCGTGTGAGCATGGACTTTCCTCTCCAGACTGAACTGGAGCGATTGCCAGAATTTCAGATGGCTTAACAAGTATACGCCATTGAAGCGAAACTTTCAATCCCAATCAATTGTTGTTCAATTTACTGCCAAATACGTGATTTTCAAGATGGGACAAACGGCGCAAAATATCGAAATTGGTTGTTCCCGGAGCTGGAGTTGCCTGTTTTCTCGGCATAT
The DNA here is from genome assembly GCF_058268475.1 of Planococcus sp. TJ-301. Lineage (NCBI taxonomy): Bacteria > Bacillati > Bacillota > Bacilli > Caryophanales > Caryophanaceae > Planococcus > Planococcus sp. TJ-301. Next base: position 667,363 of record NZ_JBZDOH010000001.1, read on the forward strand.
CTTCCATCTCGGCACGCAGCCGCTTGTTTTCGTTTTGCAATTGTTCAATTTTTTTGCTGAAGATTTCATAGTCCTGGATGATGTCGTCTAAAAAATGGTCTACTTCATCCTGGTTATAACCGCGCATTCCCGTTTTGAAGTCTTTTTCCAAAATATCTTTCGCTGTGAATTTATTGTCCATTTTAATCGTCCTTCCGTAACGTGCAACTAGATATTGACGTTTTTGCAAAATAAAAACTTGCTTTACGCTAAGTATAGCATAAGGCAAGTTTTGCGTGTCTAGTTCTTATCAAGTTCCAACTCTTTTTTTCGTTTTTTTTCGTGGAGCCGGTTCAGTCGTTTATGGATATCTTGCTCTAGCGCTTTTCGCACTGTAGTATGCTCGCTCGCCTCTTTTGCAAAATTAGCCATGATGATCGCCTGGTCAAGATTCCGCAGCTGATGTTCATACAGCTTCGAAGCGTGCACCCAGGCTTCGACTTCTGCTGCCCCGCGGAGATGTGGAGCCGCTTCTTTAAAAAGCTTTACCGCTTCCGCGTGGTCGCCACTGCGCTTTTTCTGGATCGCCAGGAAAAAGCGCGCCATAGCGGCTCCGCTTCCGCGCTGTTGTGTAACGTGCTCCAGGTAAGCCGCGCTTTGGTCGTATTGCTTCAAGTCAGCGTACCATTTGCCGATATTGGTATAAGCTCCGCTTGTTTCCGACACCATGTCCTCCATTAGGAGATCCGATGACAGCACATAAAGCGAAACGAGCGACAGAATGTCGAGCTCGTTATGGAGCAGTACTTTGCCGAGCCCTTCCGTATAGCCGCTTTTCACCGCATCGAGATAAATCGCCGGAATGAGGAAGCCAGGGACATCACCGACCCGCTCGAATCCCAGTTTCTCCACCTCAATCGTGCTGAGCTTCATGCGTTCGAGTTCATTTTTCCAGATGCGTTTCGTGCCGTGGAACAAATCAATCTGTTTCGGCACCGGCAGCTTCGGCAGCGTTTGCCGGTGCATCGTCCACCTTGACGTCAGTTGCGGCCAATCAAAGCTTTTACCATTATAAGAAAAAATGGTTGGCTCATCGTCCTGCCACAAGCCGGTTTCGTAGAGAAACGCAGCTTCATGCGAAGGGTCGGGCATGATGTATTGGGTCATTTCGAAATGATCGCTTTTCTTCACCAGGATGCCAATCAGGAAAATATACGCGCCGGTTCCGCTGAGGCCAGTCGTTTCGGTATCGAAAAAAAGGATGGGCTCTTCTTTTTTCAATTTGAACGGATGCTCGAATGGCGCCTGTTCCCAAGCGGTCCGCACCCGGTCCAGTTCCGACAGGCTGACATTGCCATGGACAGTATCGAGCGGGTAGCGGATTCGTTTCACATAAACAAAGCCGAACCGGTTTTCAATCAATTCCAGTCCAATTCCCGCCCATGCGTGTTCATACGCTGGGCGTTCAATAACTTTCGGTTTTTGTTGTTTCTTGACTGGCTGTTTTTTCAGCATGCCTTTCATCTGCAGCAATTTATTTTCAAACGACATCGGACGATCACCCCTCTTTTCGAAGCTCGTTCAACAAGTCGATCACATGATTTTTCATGCTGACAGCTGCATCTTGTGCACCGATGCACGACGGGCACCCGTCAAAACAAGGGCATTCTTCCACGTGCTGCTGTGCTTTTTCGAGCAGCGGCTGCCACAAATCGTAAATGCGCTCACTGATGCCAATGCCACCCGGGTAGGAATCGTGGATGAAAAAGGACGGCATGTCATTATGCGGCGATTTCACTTGCGGCACGACGTGAACATCCCGACGGTCGCATTGGACAAAAATCGGGATGAATGATTCGATGGCGTAAGCCGCTCCGGTCATTGTATCCGACAGCTCGGAATCGCTGAATTCTTCAGGCTTAGTAAAACTTAGCCATGTCGATGAAGTATGGAGCTCTTGAGCAGGCAGCGAAATCGGCCCCGAGCCGATATTATCGTGTGTATCGAAACGGATCTTCTTGAAAATCGTCGGCATCGCCAAAACAGCGATATCCCCGTATTGGACATCCGAATCGTTGAATTTCTTCGTCTTGTCTTCGCTCAACACTTTCAGTTCGACCGCCAGATTAGCGTCGGTGAAATAATCCACATCAACTTCCGTGACAAAGGCTTTCTTTTCTTCCCAGTCCAAAATCTCGACTTGGAATTGCGTGCCTTGATGCAGATAAATGGCTTCTTCATGCAATAACGTCATTGCGCTGAAACGGTCCATTTCTCCGATGACGCGTGTATTCGCCGGCACTGATTGGTCAATGATGACTACATTTTCCTGGGATGCAGAACGCAGGGAAATGTCATGCGCCGGAAAACGGTCGCTCATCCAATGCCAGCGTTCACTTGTGCGCACCAATACCCCTTGTTCCTGCAAATACTCCAGCAATTCCTGGACATCGAATTCCCCGTATTGATCGTCTGTCGAGAACGGCAGTTCAAAAGAAGCACATTTCAAGTGGTCCATCAAGATGATGATGTTTTCCGGATGGATGCGCGCTTCTTCAGGCGATTGATCCAATAGGTATTCCGGATGGTTGATGATGTATTGATCTAGCGCAGTCGATTGTGCGACATATACAACGAGCGATTCATCCTGCCTGCGCCCTGCTCGTCCCGCCTGCTGCCAAGCACTAGCGATATTGCCGGGATAACCGGTCATGATGCAGGCCTGCAGCTGGCCGATGTCAACGCCAAGCTCGAGCGCGTTCGTCGACACGACACATTGAATCGAACCGTCGCGCAGCCCTTTTTCAATGGCGCGCCGTTCAGTCGGCAAATAACCGCCCCGGTAGCCTTTGATGGACTCGTCCTGGAGCTTTGTTTTTGTAATGGCCTGCAAATAAGTGACGAGCATCTCAACCCGCACACGGCTCTTCGCAAAGACGATGGTCTGGATGCCTTGCTTGATCAAATGCGTCGCAAGGTCCCGCACCTCAAGAATCGCGCTTCTGCGTACGCCAAATGTTGGATGGACAATCGGCGGATTGTAAAAGACAATATGCTTTTTGCCGGACGGCGCACCGTTCTGGTCAATCAGCACATGTTTTTCATTTGTCAGGTTTTCTGCAAGTTCTTTCGGGTTGGCAATTGTTGCTGAGGTGCAGATGAATACGGGATTGCTGCCATAGAATTCACAGATGCGCTTCAGCCTTCTGATAACATGCGCCACATGGGTGCCGAATACGCCCTTATAAGTATGGAGCTCGTCGATGACTATATAATGAAGGTTTTCAAAAAGCGATACCCATTTCGTATGGTGCGGCAAAATTGCCGAATGCAGCATATCGGGATTGGTCATAACGATTTGGCCCGCTTTTCTTACTTTCGTGCGGATAGCCGGTGACGTATCGCCGTCATAAGTATAGGAAAGGATGTCTTTTTCCGTTTTTTCGATTAAATCGTGAAGATCGCTTTTCTGGTCTTGAGCAAGCGCTTTTGTGGGAAATAAATACAACGCGCGCGCACCCGGGTCGTTGAGGATTTTATGCAGCACCGGCAAATGGTAGCAATACGATTTGCCCGATGCAGTAGGCGTTACTGCCGTAAACGACTTTCCATCCACCGCCAAATCGAAAGCCTGCCTTTGGTGTGTGTAAAGCTGTTCGATTCCTTTTTTTCGCAGGGCCGCCTTCAAATTTTCATGCATGTCTGGCGGAAAATCTGCGTAAGCAGCCGCTTTCTCTGGTTTCGTGTGCCAGTGCTCAATCCGTTCCATCATGTCAGGCTCAGTTTTCCATTCAGCCAGCAACTCCGGAAGCTTCTTTTTTCTGATCATCTGTCTTCGCCCTTTTCGTCGATCGCCAGCATGAGCGTCTGTAATGTATATTGCGCCGCCTGGATGGTCTGGACAAAACGTTTTTTGCTGGTTTCTTTATAGAAACTTTGCACAAAAACTTGAGCCATTCCTTCCGCTGCCGTATCGATAGTTGGTTTATGTGCATATTTTGGCCGCTCCTGCTGGATATAAAGCAAGGATTCCCGCTGCCATTCATTTATCTTCTCGTGCCAGTAATCTGCATATGGTTTCACGTCTTTATAGAAATCCGGTACCGCGTCCTGCTCGCGCATGGCGTAAAAGCGGTCCAGGCATTTTCCGCATTCGTCAAATAAGGCGGAAGAGAGTTCTTTAACTGTCATTTTTCGTCCCTCCAGTGCCATTAGTTTATCATATAAGCAAAAGCTTCACTAACTTATCGAACAGGCATTCTTTTCATTTGGATTTACCCATAGAATCCGCTATTATTAGGCTAGCCTATTTGGAACCTTTCATACCGGAAGTCGTCTTAGTCCGTGTGATATGATAAGATAAGCGAGGTGTATCACAATGGCAATAAATTATCCGAACGGCAAGAAATTTATTCCAGCTAAAGAACAGCCGGTGAAAAAGAAGAAAAAGGATTTCTCTTTCAGTAATCGGGGTAAAACTTTAGAGGATGAATTAAATGAAACCAATGAATACTACTTGCATTTAGGACTTGCAGTCATTCATAAAAAGCCGGTTCCAGTCCAAATCGTCAAAGTCGAATACCCTTCAAGAAGTGCCGCGGTCATTCGGGAAGCGTATTTCCGCGCACCTTCCACCACGGATTATAATGGTGTTTGGAATGGGCGCTATATCGACTTTGAAGCAAAGGAAACGGAAAACAAAACTTCCTTTCCGCTGAAAAACATCCATGAACATCAAATCCATCACATGTCCCAAGTCGTCAAGCATCAGGGACTGGCATTTATGATCATCCGTTTTTCAGCGCTGCAGCGATATTTCATCATCCGTTTTGAAGCGATTGAAGTTTTTTGGGACCGCATGTTGACTGGCGGGCGCAAATCCATCGCGCTGCAAGAAATTGAAGACACTGCAATCGAAATCGTGCCGGGAGCATTTCCGCGCATCGATTACCTGCCTGTCCTCAAACAATTTTGACAAAGCATATTTGAAAGTGAGGGACCGATTGTGAGCGAAAAACCAGTTTCGCGCGAACAGCGCAGAAAAGCAATCGAACAACAAAAGAAGAAAACCAACAAGAAAAGCAAGAAACCGAACGGCGGAGGCTGGATTAAACGAATTTTCCTGATCGTCCTGCTGATTGGGGTAATCGGCCTCGTTTTCGGCATCGGCCTCTTTACTTATTACGCGAGCAGTGCCCCCGAAATTGATGAAGAACTTCTTCGCGATCCAATCAGCCCGACCATCCTGGCTGCTGACGGTAAAACCGAAATTCCTTATATGACCGCAGAGAACCGCGAATATATCGAATATCAAGATATCCCTAAAGTGATGGAAGAAGCCATATTAGCAACGGAAGATAACCGCTTCTACGATCATTCGGGAATTGATGTCATACGCCTCGGCGGCGCAGTCATTGCCAACATCACTGGCGGTTTCGGATCCCAAGGAGCCAGCACCATTACACAGCAGGTCATCAAAAACTCCTTCCTTTCGAATGACAAAACGCTGAAGCGAAAAGCGCAGGAAGCATATCTTGCTTATAAACTTGAGAAGGAATATGAAAAAGAAGAAATCTTTGAAATGTATTTCAACAAAATTTTGATGTCAGGCAATATTTACGGCTTCGGCACCGCTTCCCAGCATTTCTATGGCAAGCCGTTAAACGAACTGGCATTGCATGAAGCTGCATTGCTTGCGGGCATGCCGCAAAGCCCAAATGGATACAATCCTTTCAATAATCCGGAGCGCGCTGAAACGCGCCGCAACGTCGTATTGAAATTGATGGAGCAGCACGGCAAGATCACCACTGCCCAAAAAGAGGAAGCCCAGGCGGCCTCTGCGACGGATTCTTTGCTTCCTGAAGATCAGCGCAAACAAGCAGCAGTGACGAACGAATATACGGCATTTATGGAAATGATGGAAAAAGAGCTTGAATCTCTTGATGGAGATTATGCAATGGATGATGGTTTGACAATTCATACAACCTTGGATCCAAATGCTCAACAAGTGGTCAACAGTGCAATGTCATCCGATTTGTTCTTCGATGAGGAAGTTCAATCAGCCATGACGGTCGTCGACACCAAAACCGGCGGCATACGCGCTGTAGGAGCTGGCCGCGATTACAGCGGCGATGTCCGCATCAACCGTGCAACAGCCAAAGACCGAAACATCGGATCTACCATTAAGCCGCTGATCGATTATGGTCCGGCAATCGAGTATCTTGACTGGTCAACAGGCGAAACTGTCGTGGATGAACCGCTTTCCTATGACAGCGGCCAGGAAATCCGCAACGTTGACGGCGAGTTTCTCGGCACGATGTCGATCAGAGAAGCGTTGTACCGCTCACGCAATATCCCAGCGGTAAAGACTTTGGAAGAAGTCGGACCAGAAAATGCTGCGGACTTTACGAAGAAATTAGGACTTGAAGTAGAAAATGTCTATGAATCCACAGCGTTAGGTACGGATAATATCTCCACTGTCGAAATGGCTGGCGCTTTTGCGGCATTCGGCAATAACGGCTCTTTTACAGAACCGCATACGATCACCAAAATCGTTTTCCGCGACGGCTCGACTGAACAAATCGTTAAGCCGGAACCGGTACAAGCGATGAAAGACAGCACTGCTTATATGGTCACTGACATGCTGCGCGACGTTGTCGATACAGACCTGCGCGGTTCTACAGGCAAAGAAGCGGCTATCAGCGGGTTGGACCTGGCCGGTAAAACCGGTACATCCAATTACACTGAAGATGAACTGAACGAATATGGTTTAGATGCATCATCTGCGCCGGATATCTGGTTTGCCGGTTACACACCGGAATATTCAATTTCCGTATGGAGCGGTTATCCGACACGTGCCGTTGGGATCGATACCGAATCTGACGAGCGCTTGTTGGCCCAGCGCTTGTTTAAAACAGTCATGACAGAGATTTCAACAAACGAAAGTGGAACTTTCAATCAGCCGGATTCGGTTGTAGAACTCCAAGTCGAAGAAGGCACATCCCCTCTTCAACTGGCTAGCGCATATACACCTTATAGCTTGCGAAGCACAGAATTATTCGCAGAAGGTACGGAGCCAAACCAAGTCTCCGAACGTTACGTCCAGGAGGATCTCGATGCCCCATCTGGGTTGCGCGCTAATGTAGACGGTGAAAATGTCGGCCTATCTTGGCAATATGGCGATGCTGACAATGTGGCATTCGAAGTTTCTGTTGAAGTTGACGGATCACGTTCAGTCTTAACTACAACTGGCGAACAGGGCTATACGTTCAGCGGCCTTGAAGAAGGTAGAACGTATACCTTCCGGGTTGCGGCAGTAAATGATGACCAGCGAAGCGACTCTGCTTCTGTATCGGTTGAAGTTGCTGCCCGACCTGAAGAGCCGGAAGAAGAACCGGAAGAGCCCGTTGAGGAAGAACCAGTAGAAGAAGAACCTTCTGCTGAAGAAGAACCTCCGGCCGAGGAAGAACCAGCAGAAGAAGAGCCTCCTGTTGAAGAAGAGCCTCCTGCTGAAGAAGAACCTCCGGTCGAAGAAGAGCCAGCAGAAGAAGAGCCTCCTGCTGAAGAAGAACCTCCGGTCGAAGAAGCGCCAGTGGATGACGGCGAAGAAGCGCCGCCTGAAGATGGCGGCGAGGGCGAAAACGAAGCCAATCCTGCTTCCACGGAGCCTGCTCCGGCTGAAGAAGGACAGAACGGAAATGACAACAACAATAACGATAACGATAATAATAACGGTAATAATGGCAATGGAAACGGCAACGGCCGTCCATAAACCACAAAATCCCCCCGACGCCTTAGGCGACGGGGGGATTTTTAATTGGTGTCTTTATTCAACTGGATTCGCTTTGAAGAAATCGTCTTTTTCATTTCCGTAAACAATTCGTCCAGCTGGCGGAATGCAGCGAATTGAGCCGGTTTGGCTTTGATAAAGCTTAACCGGTCCCAGCAATTCAAAGGAGTTAACTCACCGCCGCATTCTTCAAGCAACGCTGCGAATAGCTGGATTCCTTGTGCCATAAGCCCATCAGCGCTTTTACTGCGCTGCTGATGGACGGACAGCAATTGCGTTCTCAAGCTCTGCCACTGGACAAAATAAGGGTCAATCTTTTCTTTAGTTAACTTTTGTGACACTTTCATGTTTGACCAGCCCTTTTTTATCGCGTTTCTTGCCTTCCCTGCAACGTTCGAATAATGGGCAGATATGGCATCCGGGGTTCTGCGATTTGCAATGGTAGCGACCGAAGAAAATGATTTGATGATGAGTCTTCGACCAATCTTTCGCCGGCGTTTTTTTCATGATCGTCTCTTCCACTTGCAGTGGATTGTCTTTCCAGCGGTTCAAGCCGAGCCTTTTGGCGACGCGTTCAACATGCGTATCCACGGCCAAAGCTGGAATGCCGAACGCGACAGATACGACGACATTCGCCGTTTTTCTGCCGACCCCCGGCAATGTGGTCAACAAATCGCGGTCTGCCGGAACAGCGCTGCCATATTCATCAATTAAAATCCGGCTGAGCGCTTGAATATTTTTCGCTTTATTGCGAAACAATCCGATGGAACGGATATCGTCTTGAAGTTCTTCGAGCGGCACAGACACATAATCTTCAGGTGTAGAATACTTCTGAAAAAGTGTTTCCGTTACTCGATTGACCAATTTATCCGTGCACTGGGCGGACAGCAATGTCGCAATCAGCAGATCAAACGGATTCCGGTGAATCAGTTCGCAATGGGCGTCTGGAAACATTTCGTCCATTTCTTCCAAACAGGATAGCCATTCTTTTTTCGACATCATAATATCACCTTCTAATTCCGATCCTCCAGCCAATTGTAGAACTGTACTTTTTTCGTATTTGAAGCTGCGGGCTGAAGTTGGATATTTTTCTCTCTGAAAGAACTAGCGTGCTTTGAAACTTCGTTTGTCGTTTTAATGTTCTTCTTTTTCCACTCAAATAAAATGCGGTCCACATAGCGCAAACTGATTTTTTGGGAAATGACTGCTTCTTTCAGCGCCATGCGGATAATGGCTGGTGTATGGCCGTCCTGGTCCATCCACATGGAAATCGTCTCAATCTCCATCGGCGACAAAAACCTGCCAAATTCCTGTTCGAAAAGCTGGAAAATCTCTCCTTCAAGCTCTTTCTGGGACGATTCCTGTTCTGCGTGCCGCTCTTTATATACACAATCCAGCAAGCGGTCCCATAACGGCAGCAAGGAAATACGCTCCGTCTTAATATCTTCTCCGGGTTCCTGCTCGATAGCGAGGAAACCTTGCTGCATCAATTTCTGCAGCATTGTTGTCACATTTGTTTGCGTCGCCATCATACGTGCGCCGATTTCATCAGGTGTCGGAAACGTCTTGCCTGCCTGTTGATAAGCATGGATATGCATGATCAGCATCGCTTCTTCATCGGTTATCTTCAACTCTTTATAAAACTGAAAAAAGAGCTGGGAAATGTGAACATTCCCCTGCTCGATCCAGGTGTGCAATCGATTCGGCTGTTTCATATCCCAACCACCTTTCTATTCTTTATTCCATTGACCATTTCAATATTAAGGGTATAGACGGTTCAACAGGCGTGGGAAAGGAATAGATTCACGGACGTGTTCCGCTCCGCTGATCCATGCAACCGTACGCTCTAAACCTAGGCCGAAGCCTGAATGCGGCACTGCGCCATATTTACTGAGATCCAAATACCAAGCATAGGCTTTTTCATCTAGACCATGTTCAGCGATGCGCTGTTTCATCAATTCGTAATCGTAGATCCGTTCAGAACCGCCAATAATTTCGCCATAGCCTTCAGGCGCAATCATGTCTGCACAAAGCACAACGTCGTCGCGCTCCGGATGCGGCTGCATATAAAACGGCTTGATGCCGATTGGGTAATTAGTGATGAATATCGGCATATCGTAATGTTCAGCAATTGCCGTTTCATGCGGTGCACCAAAGTCTTCACCCCATTTGATATCATCAAAACCGTTGTCATTCAACCATTTGATGGCATCATCATAGGAAATGCGTGGGAATGGCGCTTTGATTTTTTCAAGTTTCGTCGTGTCGCGCTCTAAGCGCTCCAACTCCAATTGGCAATTTTTCAGCACTGATTGCACGAGATGTGCTACGAATTGTTCTTGGACTTCCAAGCTTTCTGCATGTTCCACAAAAGCCATTTCAGGTTCGATCATCCAAAATTCGATCAAGTGGCGGCGGGTTTTTGATTTTTCTGCACGGAATGTAGGCCCGAAAGAGAAAACTTTACCAAGCGCCATGGCGGCTGCTTCCATGTAAAGCTGGCCCGATTGAGATAGATAGGCATCTTCATCAAAATACTTCGTTGCGAAAAGCTCAGAAGTTCCTTCCGGCGAAGAACCCGTCAAAATTGGTGGATCTACTTTGACAAAACCATTGTCGTTGAAGAATTCATACGTCGCACGGATGATTTCGTTGCGGATTTTCATGATGGCGTGCTGTTTGCGCGAACGCAGCCACAAATGGCGGTTGTCCATCAAGAATTCCGTACCATGTTCTTTCGGCGTAATCGGGAAATCCACTGCTTCGTGGATCACTTCGATGCCGCTGACTGCAAGCTCGTAGCCGAATGAAGAACGTGAGTCTTCTTTCACTTCGCCTGTAACATAAAGAGAAGTTTCCTGGGTCAGCGATTTCGCAGCTGCGAAAAGCTCATCCCCGACTTCCGCTTTGACGACGACAGCTTGTACAAAGCCTGATCCGTCGCGCAATTGCAAAAATGCAATTTTTCCGCTTGAGCGCTTGTTCGATACCCAAGCCCCTAATTTAATTGTCTGTCCGTTGTATTTTGCCATTTCAGCAATAGTAATCTTTTTCATCATAGCCTCCAGAAATTATATTCCACTCAGTCTTTCCATTTAGATGTTACGAATTTATGGATGCGTTCCACTGCTTCCGTCAATGCTTCGAGAGAAGTTGCGTACGATAAGCGGATTGTCGATGGCGCGCCGAACCCAGAACCTGGTATTACAGCAACGTTCGCTTCAGTCAAAAGCCCTTCTACAAATTCATCCACTGTTGAATAGCCCGTTTTTTGTGCCGCTTCCGATACCTCTGGCAACAAGTAAAATGCGCCTTGCGGGCGGATTACCGTAAACCCGGGAATCGCTTTGACTTTCGGGAAAATGGTTTCCAAACGGCTTTCGAAAGCCTGGCGCATTTCCTCTACCGTGTCTTGTGTTCCATTATACGCTTCAATCGCCGCATATTGGGATGTCGTTGTCGGATTAGACGTCGAATGGCTAGCCAAATCCGTCATCGCTTTGATCAGTGCAGAATCGCCGGCTGCGTAGCCGATTCTCCAGCCTGTCATCGAATGCGATTTTGAAACGCCGTTGATGATGATCGTGCGGTTTTTCGCGTCTTCTGACAGCTCTGCGATCGATGTGTGAACGGTATCGCCGTAAATCAGTTTTTCGTAAATTTCATCAGAAACAATCAGAATGTCCCTTTCACGGCATACCTCCGCTAGTTCCTGCAACTCTTCTTTTGTATAAATCATACCTGTCGGATTGCTTGGCGAGTTGATGATCACTGCTTTCGTGCGGTCTGTAATGGCTTCTTTCAATTGCTGAGGCGTTATTTTATATTGCTGGCCGGCAGTCGCTTCTATGTATACAGGAACACCTTCTGCCAATTTCACTTGCTCCGGATAGCTTACCCAATAAGGGATTGGAATGATCACTTCATCGCCTTCATTCAGCAGCACCTGAAACAATGTGTATAAGACATGCTTAGCGCCAATTCCTACCATGATTTCGGTCGGCTTATACGCCAACCCTTGGTCGCGCTGCAATTTGTCGATGATTGCTTCTTTCAAGGCAGGAAGCCCGCCCGCCGGCGTGTATTTCGTCTTGCCTTCTTTCATCGAACGGTAAGCTGCTTCAATGATATTTTCAGGCGTGTTGTAATCCGGTTCACCTGCACCAAGGCCGATGATGTCCACACCTTGCGCTTTCAATTCATTCGCTTTTGCTGTGATTGCCAATGTAGTAGACGGTGTTAAAGTTTGTACGCGCTCTGCTAATTTAATCAATTTCTCCAACCCTTTCACATGTTCAGGATTTGTTTCCATTTCGAGCCATCAGCCGCTAAGATATAAACATAGTTGAGCTGGTCTTTTTCATTGATAAAAACAACTTCCCAGACAGGACCGTCTTTTTCAAGTCCCAATTTGGTATGGAGGATTTTTTTGACATCCATTCCATCAAGCGCCACTTTGCGCGCCTGCTTTGCGGCAACTGCATTTTCCATCATCAGCTCACGCATTTCGTCTTTGCCGGCAGGCACAAAGACCGCTTTCAGCTTGCCTTTTTCATCCGTTCCGATTACCGTGACGGCTGTCTGTTTATTGGCGTAGACATATGCCTGCTTAACTTCCGCCAGCATATCCTCGCTTTTCACACGTTCAATTGCCAGCTGTTCAACTTCGGTGAATGGCTTATTGCCTGCTACCATGACGACGATCATCAATGCAACTGCCAAAAATGACAGAAATCCAAGTATAAATACGATCCATTGTTTCATTTTCTCACCTATGTCTTATAGATTGTAAAAATCGCTTTTTCAGGATCTTCTTTGTCCAGTGCCAACCCGAACATTAAATTATCGTGTTTTAAAGTACGGTTCAGTGCATCAACGACTTTGTACAAATCTGCTTGGTAATTAACTGTCACGGTGGACAGCACTTCAATTTTCGATTCCATTAGAGCGATCTTCCCTTCTGTATATGTGGTTCCACTTTATATCATTGCTTATTATACCAATGTTCAATATCCGTTACCATCTTTTCCAATGACACTTTTGAGACCTTGACGCGGGGCAGCGCATTTAGGAATTCGACGCCATACGACTTTGTTTCAATCCTGCGGTCCAGGACGATGAATAATCCCTGATCTTCTTTCGATCGGATGAGACGGCCGAATCCTTGTCGCAGCCTAAGAACCGCCTCTGGCAAAGCGTAATACAAAAAGGGGTTGATGCCTTCTTTGGAAATCGCTTCCGATTTCGCTTTGAAGATTGGCTCGTCCGGTGAAGTGAATGGCAAGCGCACGACCACGACGGCGCGCAGCGCATCACCTGGTACGTCAACCCCTTCCCAAAAGCTGTTCGTGCCGAACAACACCGACTTCTGGAACCGCTGGAACGATTTCAGCAGTTTCATGCGGCTGCCGGAAGTTATCCCCTGCGCAAATAGCATATAGCCATCAAGCAGCCCGGTATCCTGTATCAAGTCCACTGTCTTACGAAGCATATCCTGGGACGTGAACAGTACGAAGCAGCGGCCTTCTGTCACCAGCACCGTCTGGATTACGGCATCCGCTACCGATTCGATGTATTCACTTTGCGATACATGCTGGATTTCGGGCATATCATCAACAATGAAAACCCTGGCCCCCTGATAGAATTCTTCCGGTGGTCTGAACTTGGTGATCGGTACGCTATTCGGAATGCCAAGCTGGTTGACGATAAATCGTTCATTTGACGGTACACTCATCGTTCCCGACAGCCATATCAGCGATTTTTTCCCGCGCACAGGCGACACCACCCGTTGGACAATCGATGTCACTTCAAATGGCCGTTTGTAAAATGACAAGCTCGTCGGCAAGCTTCTTAAATCCGCTTCCAGCCAGCTTACTTCATCTTCAAGTGGAAAGACGAAAATTTCACCGAACTCGACGGCCTTGACCATTAATTCCTCTGTCCAATAACGCCAGTCTGAAATGACCAATTTATCCTGTACAGACGTTTCTGTCAGCCGTTCCGCTTTTTGCAGAACGAGCTGGGACAAGTCAATCCAATCATTGAGAAATCCGAGAAGTTCCATAAACCGCTGCCTGTCATAGCTCAATTCACTCAATAGCGTCGAGCATTTTTTGTGGCGGCTGCCTTGGAATTTCGCATAGAACGCTGCACTCAAACCATTTGTCGTTTCGTCGAACAACGCCGTGAATTTCAAGAACAGCGATTCAAGCTTCAGCAATTCGGGCACTGTCGAGAAGCCGCCCCTTTCCGCTGTTTGATAGAGCCTATAGAACAATTGCTGGTCTTCAAACGTGCCCAATTGGCCGAAAATATATTTCCATTGTGTATAAACGAATGTTTTTTCGTGCTGCGATATCGCCGCCTGGACAACTTGATGCGCCTCATCCCAAATATATGCGCCTACATTGGCGAGAATGCTTTGGTGCGGCATCCGCTGATTTAATAAAAACGAATGGTTTGTAACGATTACTTGTGCTCTTTTGGATTTCTCAAGCGCATACTCATAAAAATCGAGGCGCCTTTCATCCCGGGCCAATCTTCTTAAATGCGAACGCCGTATTTTATCCAGCACAAATTGCCCGCCGCTTGATGCATTAAGTTCATTCAAATCACCCGTATCCGTCAAATTCAGCCAGATCAGCACTTGCATGATCGTAAATGACTCGTCATAAGATTCATCCTGCCCGTGCACCAATTCTGCAAATCTCGGCAAATCAATGTAATGCCCAAGCCCTTTGATCAATGAAATCCTTACTGGCGAGCCGACTAAGCGGCTGACGATTTCCCCATCTTTTTGGACGAGCTGATCCTGTAAATGGGTCGTATACGTGCTCACGAGCACCTGTTCACCGGTTTCAATCGCGTGATTCACAGCCGGCAGCAAATAGCCAATCGTTTTTCCCATGCCAGTGGAAGCTTCGATCACTCTTTCTTCTTTATTTTTCAGAGCTTGTTCGATCGAAGCCATCATATCGAATTGGCTCTGGCGCCTTTCAAATTTCGGGAAGGCCTTTTCAAGCGATTTTTCCCAATCGTGTGCCGGCTGATAGGAAAGCTCCGCACTTTCCATACCACCCCGATGCTTGAGTGGGATCCCTTGGAAATATTCGCATTGTGCTTGCTGTTCACTGCGTTTTTTCTGCGTCAGTTCAAAAAACAGCCGGGAAAGATCTGATTTCAACTGGAATGAGCGTTTGTGGAGCAATGCCAATGTTTCATAAGGCAACAGGCTGAAATCCCGTTTGGCTTTCAAGAACAGATGAGCTGTAGCCACCGCATCATCATCCGCCCGATGTGCGTTCTCCAAAGGGATGTTGAGCACCGAAGCGATGTCCTGCAATTTAAAACTGAACGCTGTCGGATACATGAGGCGCACCATCTCAACCGTGTCCATTGTCAGCCCATGCCATTTTGGCAAGCCACTGCGCTGAAGTTCCGCTTGCAAAAAAGGAAGGTCAAAATTAGTGTTATGGGCCACAAACACAGCATCATCAAGCATACTGAAGATTTTTGCTGCATGGGCTTCAAATGGCAGCGCATCTTTAACATCTGAATCTGAAATGCCCGTCAAATCCTGGATGAAAACAGGTATTTTCTTTTGGGGATGGATGAATTCCGTATATGTATCAATTATTATGTCATTTTCAATCGTTACCATCGCTATTTGAATAATCCGGTCACCTTTTGCAGGGGAATGGCCCGTTGTTTCAATATCGACAACGACGTATCTCTGGGTGTTCATGGCAAACCCTCTTTCTCAGGTGATTCATTCTTTAAAAATTGTACCATATCCCCCTGTTTTACGCTGTGCGCCAGACTAGAAATTCATTGCACAAAACTCCTCTGAAAAAAAATGAACTAAAAAAAGCGGACAATCAGCCTAGGCCGATTGTCCGCTTATTCCTATCGCTCCATTACATAATAGTTGCTTCAGGCTCGTAATTGATGATCTCACGGATTACGTTGTTTTCGCCCATGATGGCAACAGTCGGTTTGTGGCTGCGCGCCTGCTCATCCATGACGTAGCCGTATGTGAGGATGATGACGATATCACCGCGCTGCACGAGGCGGGCGGCTGCGCCATTGACACAAATAACGCCGCTTCCGCGTTCTCCCGCAATGATATACGTTTCAAAACGAGCGCCGTTGTTGTTATTGACGACATGGACTTTCTCGTTTGCCAGCATGCCCACTTCATCAAGGATGTTCTGGTCGATGGTGATGCTTCCGACGTAATTCAAGTCAGCCTCGGTCACAGTGGCACGGTGTATTTTTGAATTGAGCATCATTCTAAGCATAATTCAGTTCTTCCCTTCTATCGGAAATATAATATTGTCGATCAATCGAGATTTTTCAAATTGCACTGCGAGTGCCAATATGGCTTGCTCTTGCACATTGTGGTCCAAATCCGGATAAGACAGCAATTCAATATAATCAATCTTGCCTGAAACTTCACGCTCCATGTATGCCGTCATGGACTGCACCGCGTCTTCATTGCTAAGGACTGCTTGTTCGCCAAGCAGCAGAGCTTTGCGAAGATGGGCAGCTTCTTGCCTTTCGGTTGCGCTTAAATAGACGTTGCGAGAACTTTTCGCCAATCCGTCTTCTTCGCGGACAGTCTCGCCTCTCCGTATTGCCAGCGGAAAATTAAAATCTTCCACAAGCGATTCGATGATCGCCAGTTGCTGCGCATCTTTTTGTCCAAAATAAGCCCGGTCTGGCTGTACTAGATGAAATAATTTCGTCACGACTTTCAGCACACCGTCAAAATGGCCCGGACGCTTTGCTCCGCACAAAACGTTAGCCAATGGTCCAGCAGATAACTGGATCTGGGATTCTCTAGGATACATCTCCGCTGCGGACGGAGCAAAAATAACATCCGTTCCTGCAGCTGCTGCAAGTTCGCTGTCCCGTTCAAGGTCGCGGGGATAGCGGTCAAAGTCTTCGTTCGGTCCGAATTGCGCCGGGTTGACGAAAATACTCATCACCACTTTGGCGTTCTCAGCTTTTGCCATGTCCACCAACGAAATATGGCCTTCATGCAAATAACCCATTGTCGGCACAAGGCCGATCGAATCGCCTTGCCGTTTCGTCTTTTGGACCCATGCTGCTAGGTCCTTTAATGTCGTAATGATTTCCAAGTATTTCTCTCCTCTCGGGAAGAAGGCCATATAAAAAGTCCTCCAGCCGCTAAATGGGCAGAAGGACAGAAAATGTAAGTTTAGGTCTCTCCGTCCCTGTCATGCGATAGATCAAGGCAGATCTTCGTACTATTAAGTTCATTTTGTATTAATTTTCCGGTGCAGTTCGCATGCGATACTGCCCGCTAAAAATACTATATCAGAAATTTGCAGAAAACAAAATACTTCAACTTGTCATCTCGATATCAGCCGAATAGATGGAATGCAGCTTGCCGTCAGCCGTCCGGAGTTGCAGGACGCCGTCTTCCGTGATGCCTTCCGCAATGCCTTCTAGCGTCTCTTTTGGCAAGCGTGCGCGAACTTTGCTGCCGATTGTCGATGAATAGCTTTCCCACAGCACTTTTAAGATGCCGAAGCCTTCCTCGATATAAAGATCCGTGTATTGCTCAAGGTGAAAAAGGATGGCGCGGACCATGTCTTGGCGGCTGACATGTTTGCCGCTTTCCATTTTTAAAGAAGTGGCAATTGGCTGTACTTGAACGTCAAAATCGGATAGCTCCTGGTTGACGTTCAACCCGATGCCGATGATCAGCGCCTGGATGCCATCAGCATCCGATTGAAGCTCGGTCAAGATGCCAGTGCATTTCTTTCCTTTGATCAATATATCGTTCGGCCATTTGATCTCCGCCTTGACCCCTGTTACTTCTTCAATCGCTCGCACCATTGCCACTGCTGCAACCAATGTAAATTGCGGCGCTTTCTGCGGCACGACATCCGGTCGCAGCACAACACTCATCCAAATTCCTTTGCCATATGCCGAATCCCATACTCGCGCCATACGGCCTCGTCCAGCCGTCTGCTCTTCTGTAATGGCGACAGTGCCTGCCGGTGTTCCTTCCTGGGCCAATTGGTGAGCGATGATCTGTGTCGAAGCGCACGATTGCCGGTAGACCATGTTGTGCCCGATCTTGCGTGTTTTCAGCAACGGCTGAAGCCCGGCAGGTTCCAATGTATCCGGTTGGCTGACGAGGCTATAGCCTTTCTTTTTGACAGAGGCAATTTTATAGCCTTGTTCTTCCAGCTCTTTGATGTGCTTCCAGACCGCCGTCCGTGAAATGCCGAATTCGTCTGCCAGCTGTTGCCCGGAAACGGCTGTGCCTTTAGCTTCGATCAGCCTCCCGGCTAATTTATGAGTCACCGTTATATTCATTTAGAAACCAATCCTTTATTGTGTCATTGTCGTTTTCAAGCTGGCCGTATACGACATGGCGCTCCATTTTTTCAATCCAGTGCCTCAGCCACGGCCCTTGCTTTCGGCCGCTCCAATCCATCAGATCGATGCCGTTTACAGCTAACTCCCGCTTGAACTTAATCGGCAAACGCTCTTTTCTTAAAGGAATGTCCATGTCCGTTCCATTCAAATAACAAGCGATTTCAAGTTCTTTCGCCTCGAAACAATAAAACGTCCAGTCGTCCCATGCATCAAGGCTCGCCGCTTCCAGTGCACGCTCGACCAGCCGCTTTTCACCGTTGGAAAATTTATAGCCTTTGATTTCTTCGAATTGTTTTTGCTGGCTGTGCAGCAAATAAGCCCAACCGAAAGCCGCTTGGCCTCTCGGCACATAGCCGGACCAGTCCATCGACAGCAGTCTGCCTGCCGGCAGATGCTCTGCCAAACCTGAATGCTTCAAGTAAGCCATGCTGCGCTGCGTTCTCGGATTGAGGAGAATCTTATCCAGTTCATTTTTCAGGCGTTC
Source organism: Planococcus sp. TJ-301 (assembly GCF_058268475.1). Classification (NCBI taxonomy): domain Bacteria; kingdom Bacillati; phylum Bacillota; class Bacilli; order Caryophanales; family Caryophanaceae; genus Planococcus; species Planococcus sp. TJ-301. The sequence continues at coordinate 686,031 of NZ_JBZDOH010000001.1, forward strand.
TACTGCAACTGCGCGGATCAACGGTGCGTGGCTTCGGATAGCCGCAAGCGTTCCTTCTTCGATGGCAAAGTTTAATTGTCCTGAAAAACGGACAGCTCGAAGCATGCGCAATGCATCTTCCTGAAAACGTTCGCCCGGCTCCCCGACGGCTCGGATCAAGCATTTTTCCAAATCGCTTTTTCCGCCAAACGGATCGATGATTGCCAGTTCTTTATCCATCGCCATGGCATTGATAGTGAAATCACGCCTTTTCAAATCTTCTTCCAGCGATTGGACAAATTCCACTTTGTCCGGCCTCCGCAAATCCGTGTACTCGCTTTCAGTCCGGAACGTCGTCACTTCAATCCCTTCGCCTTCCATCAGCACAAGGACAGTACCGTGTTCAATGCCGATGTCGACTGTCCGGTTAAAGAGTTTTTTCACTTCTTCCGGATATGCGTTAGATGCAACGTCCATATCGTGAGGCACTTTTCCGAGCAAATAATCCCTCACTGCCCCACCGACGATATATGCCTCAAAGCCGGCGTTCTCCAAATTCCGGATCACCTTTGCGGCTGTTTTCATTTTCCTTCGCCTTTATCCAACAAACGCTCATACAAGCCGATGTATTGATCCAGGATTTTAGATGAATGGAAGCGCAGTTGGACTGTTTCCAACGCACCGGCTTTTAGCCGCGCGTATTCTTCTTCGTCGGAAAGGATTTTCAGCGTGCTCAACGCAGCTTCATTCGTGTTTCCAAGCTCTACCAGATAACCATTGAAGCCCGGTTCAATGATTTCAGGCATACCGCCGACAGCAGTGCCGATGCAAGGCACGCCGCAAGCCATCGCTTCCAATAAAACCAAGCCAAACGACTCTTTTTCCGACATCAGCAATTTAACATCGCTGATATTGTATAATTCTGTCAAATTATCCCTTTTTCCCAGGAACAGCACATATTCCTCAATGCCTAAATTTTTGACCTGCTGGACGATGCGCCCCATCTCCGGCCCATCGCCTACAAGCATCAATCGCGAATCTACTTGATCATGCACTTTATAGAAGGTTTCAACTACATCTTCCACCCGTTTAACGTTGCGGAAGTTGGAAACGTGTATCAACACTTTTTCATCGTCGGCAATCCCAAGGTCCCTTTTTAACTGGCTCGAATCCTTCACTTTATACTCACGTTCATCTACAAAGTTATATACGGTCTCAATCCGGTTTTTAGGCCCTACCAACTCATAGGTCTGGTCGCGAAGTGAGTTGGAAACCGCCGTGACGATATCGGATTTCTCAATTCCATAGCGAATAGCTTCAGTCAGCGACGAGTCGGTTCCCAGCACCGTAATATCGGTGCCGTGAAGCGTCGTGACAATGCCGATGTCCGAATTTGCCATGTCACGCCCAAGAATTGCGCAAACCGCGTGTGGGATCGCGTAATGGACATGCAAGAGATCCAGCCCTTCATTTTTGATGACTTCTGCTATTTTCGTCGCCAATGCAATATCGTATGGCGGGTATTCGAACACAGAATACGTATTGACGCTGACTTGATGGCTGAAAATGTTCGGGTCCATCCGGTTCAGCCGAAAAGGCGTACTCGACGTGATGAAATGAACTTCATGGCCTTTCTCTGCAATCATCTTGCCCAGCTCTGTTGCAATGATGCCTGAGCCTCCTACAGTCGGATAACACATGATGCCTATTTTCATTTTTCGCATTGCAGCCACTCCTATCCTCTCTGTTCACGGATTAACCGCCAGTTTACAAAGCCCTGTTCCAGGCCTTTTAATAATACTTCCGCCGTTCCCATATTCGTCGCGAGCGGCACGTTATAGACGTCGCATAAACGCATCAGCGCTGATACATCGGGTTCATGCGGCTGTGCAGTGAGCGGATCTCTGAAAAAAATGATCATATCCATTTCATCCTGCGCAATCATGGCGCCAATCTGCTGGTCTCCGCCAAGCGGTCCTGAACGGAACCGAATGACATTTAAGTCCGTTTCGTCCATGATGCGGCGTCCGGTCGTTCCGGTCGCGTAAAGCATATGTTCTGATAAGATCGGCTGATAAGCGGTGACGAACTGAATCAAATCATCTTTTTTGCGGTCGTGTGCAATCAATGCAATTTTCATAGGCTCTACCCCTCTAGTCAATTATATGTTCGAGTCCATAAATCAGTTTTTCCGTTTTCATAACGGTTTTAATTGATAATACCACGCCTGACATGAACGAGCCGCGGTTGAAGGAGTCATGGCGGATGGTCAATAACTGTCCTTCTCCTCCAAGCAGTACTTGCTGATGGGCGACAAGCCCTGGCAAGCGGATGCTATGGATTCGCATGCCATCATAATTCGCTCCGCGCGCGCCTTCAAGAGTTTCTTTTTCATGGACATGGCCCTGCTGATGGGTCTGGCGCTGAGAAGAAATCAAATGTGCCGTTTTCATGGCTGTGCCTGACGGGGCATCTAATTTTTGGTCATGGTGCATTTCAATGATTTCGATATCCGGCAAGTACTTTGCTGCCTGCTCGGCAAACTTCATCATCAATACAGCACCGACCGCGAAATTGGGTGCGATGATACAGCCGATGCGCGTATCTTCAGACAAACGGGCCAATTCTTTCAGTTCATCATCCGAAAATCCAGTTGTGCCGACAACCGGCCGGATGTTCAATTCCAAAGCCTTTTTGGTATGCTTATAAACCGCTTCAGGCGAAGTCAAGTCGACCAAGACATGCGGCTCGGTTGCATCATACATTTCTCCCATATCGGTAAAAACAGGAACATCATATGAATCCGGAAAAATATCCGTGTCCGCTAAGGTTGCTCCGATGTCTTTATAATCCAGCACGGCCACCAATTCCATATCGGCATTTTTCATCACTGTATGTACCGCTTCCTGGCCCATCTTGCCTCTTGGTCCTGCAATTGCCACTTTTATTGTCATTTATCCCTCTTCCTTTCTTGTCCATCGGTCTTTGTCCCGTGTATTGAATTTAGCCATCACGCGATCGTGCGCCTCTGCCAAGTCGATATCGAGTGAGTTGGCCATGCAGATGAGCACAAATAACATATCTCCCATCTCATCGGCAATGCTGCCTGCATTTTCAGAAGCCTTCTTTTTTTTCGGACCGTATTCGTGCATCACTTCTCTGGACAATTCACCCAGTTCTTCCGTCATGCGAGCGACCAATTCAAGCGGTGTAAAATAGCCTTCTTTAAACTGGCTTATGTATTTGTCCACATCCATTTGCAGATCTTTCATCGATTTATTGCCGTCCATAACATCACACTCCTCGTTTCATCGTAAAGAAAACAAGAGATGTTGTCAAAATCATTATTTTAACCGATAATACAGAAGTCGAATTTACATTTGGGGGATGATTTTGTGAAAGAATTGCGCTTGAAGAATATTTTTTTCATCTTGTTAGGCTCTGCCATTTACAGTTTTGGATTTGTCCATTTCAATATCCAGAACGAATTAGGGGAAGGCGGCTTTGCAGGCATCACGCTTATATTGTTTTTCCTGTTCCAATGGGATCCAGCGCTCATGAACTTACTATTGAATATACCTTTATTTTTCATTGGCTGGAAGCTTCTTGGCAAAAAGGTTTTCCTTTATACCATCATTGGGACGGTCGCCGTTTCGGTCTTCTTGAAAATTTTTCTGGTTTACGAAGTTCAAATCGATCTTCATGAAGATTTGTTTTTGGCTACGCTGTTCGCCGGCGTCTTTGTCGGCATTGGGCTTGGCATCATTTTCCGCTACGGCGGAACGACTGGCGGCGTCGATATCATCGCCCGCTTGGTCCAGAAGTACAGCGGATGGAGCATGGGCAAGACGATGTTCCTTTTTGATGCAGGAGTCATCGCCTTATCCCGCCTCACGTTCCTGGATAACCGCACGATGATGTATACGCTTGTCGCTGTTTTCGTTGGTGCGCGCGTTGTTGATTTTGTGCAGGATGGCGCATATGCCGGACGGGGTGCCATGATCATTTCTAATTCTCAGGAAGAAATCGCAAACCGCATCGCAGCCGAGATGGACCGCGGCATCACCATCCTCCGCGGCTATGGCCATTTCACGAAAGAAGAACGGGAAGTCCTTTATTGCGTAGTGGCCAAAAACGAAATCGTGCGGTTGAAGAATATCATCAACAGCGTTGACCCGCATGCTTTCGTTTCAATGACTGAGGTACACGATGTCATGGGAGAAGGCTTCACCCTCGATGAACTGAAACGCCCACTCCAATAAAAAAACCCGACCCGGCAATGCCGGATCGGGTTTTTTTGCGTCTATTAAGAACGGTTCATACTCGTGTAGATCAGCAACAAGCGCGCAAGTTCTAGAACTGCTACGGCTGTAGCAGCGACATAAGTCATTGCTGCTGCGCTCAATACTTTTTTTGCATCGCGCTCTTCATCGTTGCGGATGATGTTATGCGAAAGCAATTGGTCCATCGCTCTGCTCGAAGCATTGAATTCAACTGGCAAAGTGATGAGCTGGAACAGAACACCGGCTGCTAAAAGAATGATACCGATCAACAGGCCATTGCTCCAAGAAGAGAACAATCCGATCATGATGAAAATCCAAGACATATTCGAGGAAATATTGACGATCGGTACGAGGCGATGGCGCATGCGCAAGAACGCATAGCTTTCTGCATCCTGGATTGCGTGGCCCACCTCGTGTGCCGCTACTGCCGTACCTGCCACGGAAGCTTCATGAAAGTTATGGCTGCTCAACGCAACGATTTTTGTCATTGGATTGTAATGGTCGCTCAGCATACCGCGGCTTTCCACCACTTGGACATCCTGCAAGCCGTTCTGGTCTAAAATGATGCGGGCGACTTCCGCACCGGTGTGTCCGGAGGTCGAGCGTATCTTGGAATATTTCTTATAAGTGCTTTTCAGTTTTAGCTGCGCCCAAATCGGAATGATCAGCAACACAATAAAATAGACGATATAACCCATTAATCCCCCACGCCTTTCTGCGTTCGATTATATCCCTATTTTACTAACTTTGGTCAACTAAGGTCAACTGAAACGCTTAGTAGGCTTGTTCAGAGACACGACAAAGAAAGCGAAAAGAATGCAGGCGATCGACAGCCAAAACGTGAAATAACCGATTTGTGCCGTATACATATTCAGGCTGCTGTAAATCGGCATTTGGCCAAATACGTAATCGATGACATCGTTATGCAGCGTCCACACCGCTGCAATTGCGGCGGCCAGCCAACCAAATCGGTAATGCTCAATATAAAGGACAGCTTGTACCGCCATCGCGAAATGGGAAACGACCAGCATCCAACCAATCCAACCGATTGAACCAATTTCATATAACGTTAGAAGGTTCATTGCAACTGCCCATAAACCGTATTTGATGAGTGTCACAAAAGCCAACGCCTCAAAAAGCGCACTTTTTTTGCCGATGATCCACAGCCCCAGCACTATTGTGAAGAACAGGCTTGCTGTTGGACTATCCGGAACAAAGATCAAAAATTTGGGCTCGGTGATTTCAAGTTGCCAACCGTACCATATGTACCCATAAATCGTGCCTGCCAAATTGACGATGAACAATAAGATCAAAAATGGGCGGAACATCAACCAGGCGGATAATTTCTGTATTGTGGAGAGCATCGGTTTCTTCCTTTCAAGTAGCAAAAAAGAGCCGGTTTCCCGGCTCTTTTTTTTAGTATTATTCGGATAAACCATCGATGAATTCTGTCATGACTTTAAGGTCTTCTTCGGAACCATCCCATGATGGAGGCATTACTTGCTCTCCGTCACGTTCAATGCCGTTAACAGCGATTTCAGCAATTTCTTCTGCTGTAAATTCCGTTGTAGTCAAAGCCGGTCCGACTGCACCTTCTAAGTTATCGCCATGGCAGCTGATGCAGGCTGAACCTGAATAGATTTCATAACCTGGATCGGCTGTGTCGATTTCAACTTCTTCTGTAATCTTCCCTTGTGCTTCAGCAGCTTCCCAGTCATGGTTGGCTACTGATTCCCACGTAAGGAAAATGATAGCAGCGATTGCTAAAAGCATAAAGCCTGTCGGAAGCGGCCGTTTTGACGGGCGACGCTCCGGACCTGGATCCAAGAACGGAGCCAGCATCAAAGCAGTGAATGCCAAACCTGGCATAATGATGGCACCGACAACGTTGAATGGACCAGATGCAAATTCATATTTCAATAATTGGTATAAGAATAAGAAATACCAGTCTGGCAATGGAATATAAGCCGTATTTGTTGGATCCGCCTGGCCTTCTAGAGGCGATGGATGCGCAACAGTAAGGAGCAAGTACCCAACCAAGAAGACAGAACCGATCATCCATTCTTTAAGAAGGAAGTTCGGCCAGAAAGCTTCTGTTTTGCCAGGATATTCGGAGTAATCTTTCGGGATATTCGGCTTACGATGCTGCAAACCTGGTACACGTGAATCCCCGACGAATTTCATCCCTTTTCCGCGATGCATAGTGTCCCCTCCTTAAATAAATCCTTTGAGCCGCATTTTTTACAATGGGCCAGAAATACCTTGTCTTCTAATCATGATAAAATGCGCGCCGAGCAACCCAAGCAAAGCAGCGGGCAAGAAGAATACATGAATCGCGAAGAATCGGGTAAGCGTCTGTGCACCAAGGATAGTAGAATCCCCTGCAAGCAAGACTTTGATTGCGCCGCCGATAACCGGAACAGAAGCCGCAATTTCAATACCAACTTTTGTTGCAAATAATGCTTTCATATCCCATGGAAGCAAGTAGCCTGTGAAACTTAGGCCTAAGATAACGCCGAATAGCAATACGCCGACGATCCAGTTAAGTTCACGAGGTTTCTTATAAGAACCTGTAAAGAATACACGCAGTGTATGAAGGAAAATCATAACAACTACAAGAGAAGAACCCCAGTGGTGCATCCCACGCACGATTTCTCCAAAAGCAACTTCATTTTGAAGATAATAAACCGACTGCCAAGCATTTTCAATATCCGGCACATAGTACATTGTCAAGAACATACCTGACAGGATCTGAATTACTGTTATGAAGAACGTCAATCCTCCGAAACAATAAACAAATGCAGAGAAGTGGTGTGCGGGGTTTACGTGTTCCGGTACTTCATGGTCAGCGATATCGCGCCAGATTGGCGTGATATCCAACCGCTCATCAACCCAATCATATAACTTGTTTAGCACTGGTATCGTACCCCCTAACTATTAAACTAATGTGTTCTCTTTCACCGCGCCGAGAGCGACTAAGCCGTCGCGGTCTTCGATAGCGAATTCATCGAGCGGCCCAAGCGGTGGAGTTCCGGCAATGTTCTTGCCATTTTTCTCGTAGCGCCCTGCGTGGCATGGGCAGAAGAATTGCGTCGGGTGTTCCGGATCGCCTCCCCAGTTGACTGTACAACCCAAATGTTTACAGACAGGTGACAGGGCAATCAGTTTATCCCCTTGTTTATACACCCAAGCTGAACTTGTTACTTCAGATGTATACCATGCATCTACTTGTTCAAATGCGAAGTCGACGCGTACTGGCTCTTCGCTCAAGTCAGCTACTTTTTGATCGGTCAAAATGAAATCTCCGCCAGCTTTTTCTTGTAAAAGCGGGTCGACTGCAAAACGAACCATCGGCATCAGCATGCCTGCTGCCATAAATCCACCAACACCTGTTAAAGTGTAGCCTAAAAATTGACGTCGTGATACACGATTATTACTCATCCTTTTCCCCCCTCTAACATTCAAGGTCAGTCCAATGGACATACTCATTTCAAATATAATTACTAGGACAACCTAATGATATATCAATCAAATGTTTAGGTCAATATCGCATTGTTTCTATATGTCGCAGTTTGTGAACATTTCATGAAGGCTTCGACCATTCTTTTATAAAAAGCGGCAATACTTGCCGAAGCTGGTCTTCCATAACTGATAATTTGAACGATTGATCCATGTTCTCAGTCGGAATAGCCGGCAGCCATAAAACATTATTCAATTCTTCAAAAGTGCGCCATTCGGCATCTGTCGTTACATAAAACACATGCTTAAAACCGGTGTTCGCCATTTCGGTGTTCATTTCCTCCGCAAGTCGGCTTCGATCGCCATTTTTTGAATAAGTGACCGGAGGAAACAGCAGGATTCTGCCTTTGAATTGCTTTTCCAGCAGATTCGTCAGCGACTGCAGGTAATCCGAAGCGCTTGCACTTTGTTTCAAGCCGTTCGGGGCTAAATCAAGCTGGACGAGCGGAATTACCGCAGTATCTACATATTGCTGCTGTTGTATATATTGGTCGATATCTCTTCCTGTAAAATGCATCTTTCTTATTCACTCTCCGATTCCTTTAAAATCTTGATGGAATGGAGCAGCGCGGAAAGTTCAAAGAATTTTTCACGGTCATTCGCATCAAGAGCTTCGTCAATCTGCTTTAAAATTGCATCTTCCTGGAAAGCGGCCATGCTCGCTTCCAACATTTTTTCAGCAACCTGCCGGTCCTCGTCAGTAATCATCGCATTTTTCGGCATATAAGGGTTTTCCTCCAACACCGATAAATAAAGTGCGGACGGCGGGCGATTTGGAAAATTCAGTTGTACGAACAAATCATCGTTCGGATTAAGCCTTAAGTCATGAAAGGATTTTTCAGCATCTGCAGTCATCAAATTGCCTTTATAGAAACGGAAAGGGATTTCTTCCGACTCAGTCGAGGACATGACCATTGCTCGTGGGCAATAATGGGCTTCCTCCACGAAATGTGTTTTTTCGAGAAGCTCTTCATTGCTGAGCATGTAATTGAGTATCCAGATGCATTCCCGCCTTTTCATTTTATGGGATTGCAAGAACCATCGGACGAACTGCTTTTTTTCTCCTACAGAAACTGAAGCGGTCATCGGAATTCCCCCTTTCACTCAAATGACTGTTGCCAATCAAACCAATCCGGGTTTTCAGGTTCCAAAACTTGAAGTTCCTTTATAATTTCGAGGGCTTTGCCTCTTTTTCCTTCCTCGATTAAAAAGCGTGCGTATTTTTCAAGGAAATTCGGATCTTCGCGGAATGAAGGGTACGCCTTTTCATAATAAACAGCTGCCTGCTCAAAATTTTCGGTGCGTTCGTATGATTCGGCAAGCATTGGGTAAAGCCCTGCCCAGTCATCTTCATTGGCGATGACGGTTTCAGCCAATTCAACGACTTCATCATCCATTTCTTCTGCGTGGAAATAAGACACGAGCGTATAGATGGCTTCCATGTATTCCGGATCAAGCGCAACCGCCTGCCTTAGCTGGTCGACGCCTTCCACTGTTTTCCCAAGTTTCAACGCCAGCTTGCCTGAAAACAAATAAAGCTCTTTATCGAACTCGTCGCGCGAGATGCCTTGTTGAATCGAGCTGTACGCCCCTTCGTAATCTTCTGCCATGTTCAAGCTTTGTGCGCGCAATAAGTATGCGGAAAAATAATCCGGATCCAATTCAATCAGCTCATCGAGCCTTTTGACGGCCATTTCATATTGTTTCGTCTGGAAGGCAGCAAATGCGGCTCCGAACAGCACATCCGGCTGCACTTGGTCGGCCAGCACCGCTTCGTAATATGGCAGAGCTTCTTCATAAGCAGCACCAGCGCTGTAGACTTCAGCCAGCCTTTCTGACAAATTGACGCCTTCTATTTGAACGTTGTCACGCTGCAGATCTTGGTAAATCTTTGCCGATTCCAAATAACGTCCCGAGTCTAAAAGGAGCTCCGCTTTCGCTTGCAGCAGCAGCGGTTCATCCGGAAGCAGCTCGATCGCTTCATTGAGCCTGTTTTCTGCGGCTTCAAGAAGGCCTTGCAATTGGAAAAGATCGGCTAGAGTGACCAGCACTTGCGGATAAAGCTCGTCTTCTTTCGCAATTTCCATAAGCGTATTTAGCGCTTCATCTTCGCGGTCCACTTCCATCAGCATGTTCGCGCGGTCCACTTTCAATTGCGATTCCTCTGGAAAAACGTATTCTAAATGTTCGAGCACTTTGATCGCTTCTTCTACGTAGCCGATTTCTGCGAGCCATTCTGATAGATCATATTGCTCATCCGGATCGCCTTTCAGCAAATACGCTTCGAGAAGCGTATTGACGGCATCTGGATCGCCCATTTCCACCGCTTTTTGTATCTCTTCTATACTTGCCATCCTATCACCTATTCCCTTGAGTTTCATACTTCCATCCTACACGAAAGTGTGTTCGAATGATAATGAAAAACTCCCCCGAAGGAGAGTTAATCGATCAACGAATTCATCTGTTCGACAAAATTAGGAAACGACACGGAAATGCAATCCGGATCATCGATTTCCACCGGACCATCCGCTATTAAAGAAGCAACAGCCGCCATCATTCCCAGTCGGTGGTCACCGTATGTCACCATGGAAGCACCGTGCAGTGGCGTTGGACCATTGATGACCATGCCATCTTCTGTGGCGGTGATATCCGCTCCCATTTTCGACAGCTCGGCTACAACCGCTGCGATGCGGTCTGTCTCTTTGACCCGCAGCTCTTCAGCATCTTTAATTACCGTCGTGCCTACCGCCTGCGTCGCCACCAACGCAATCAATGGAATTTCATCGATCAATCTCGGAATTAAGCTTCCGCCGATTTCAATCCCTTTTAAAGATGAAGAACGGATTGTCAAATCAGCTGGCCGTTCGCCGCTTTCTTCAAGGAGCCGAATGCTATAATCAGCACCCATTTGTTCAATAACGTCCAGTATTCCTGTCCGAGTCGGATTGCAGCCAACGTTCGTCAGCACCACTTCACTGCCCTCCGTGACCAAAGCTGCGCCAATCATGAAAGCGGCAGAAGAAATGTCACCCGGAACTTTGACATGGGCAGCGGCCAAGGTTTGCCCGCCTTTGAGCGAGATCTTGTTATCTTCGCGAGTTAGTTCCGCACCGAAATGCTCAAGCATGATTTCGGTATGGTCCCGTGTAGCCACCGGTTCCGTTATTGTGGTTATGCCATCCGCTTTCAGTGCAGCCAGTAAAATCGCAGACTTCACCTGAGCGCTCGCAACCGGAAGGGTATAATCGATTGCACGAAGCTGTGTGCCTTGGACCGCTAATGGAGTGAATTGGCCATTGGCACGCCCTCTGATATCCGCACCCATCAAGCGCAGCGGATCGATGATGCGGCGCATTGGGCGCTTGGCGATGGACTCATCCCCGGCAAGCACAGAGTGGAACTCCGTGCCGGCAAGAAGACCGAGCATAAGCCGTGTCGTCGTGCCGGAATTTCCGGTATCCAATACTTCTGTAGGCTCCTTCCAATTCCTTTCTCCCTCGCTTTTGATGGTGACCTTGTCGCCAGCAAGTTCGATATCAACCCCGAGTTTGCGGAAGCAGCTGATGGTGCTCAAGCAATCGTCTCCGAGCAGGAATCCTTCTACTGTCGTCGTGCCTGCAGCCATAGCGCCGAACATGATGGAACGGTGGGAAATGGATTTATCTCCAGGAACCTGGATCGTGCCTTTTAAAGCGGGGGTTGAATAAGTTAAGGATAACGTCATTATGGAGCCTCTCCTTTAAGAAATATACGTATCGTATGCAGTTCTCTTGCTGATGCAGTCTTTTGCCCGTTCACGGTCTTCAGGTGTCTGAAAGCTGATGACGAGAATACCGAAAACATCTTCACGGGTTTCAAGAATCCTTAAATTAACGATGGAAATCTGTTCTTCAGCCAAATAACCTGTCAATTCGGAAATGACCCCTGGAACATCCGGGATGTCGACATATAAATCGTAGACGCTGAATAATGCGCCATGCCCGGCAATCGGCAATTCATCGCGGACAGTTTTCGCCTGTTGAAAATATTGCTCAATCGATTCGGGTTTATTGTCTAGCAACAGGTTGCGCAACCCTTCCATCTCTGCCATCCAATTCGTTAATTGGTGGACGATCATGCGATTGTTCTGGGTGGTAATATCACGCCACATTTCCGGATTGGAAGATGCGATGCGGGTTATGTCACGGAAACCTCCCGCCGCCAATTGCCTCGCAAACGGATAATCCTCTTCTTTCGCCAATTGGTGCACAAGTGACGCAGCGATAAGATGCGGGAAATGGCTGACGATCGCCGTCATATAATCGTGTTCGTCCGCTGGAAGCACTTCGATATTCGCTTTGGTGACAGACAGCAGCTCTTCAAGAAACGCCACTTGGTCCTTGCTGACGCCTTCTGCGGGCGTCAAAATATAAAACGCATTTTCAAACAGCATGTCTTTGGCAGCTTCAACGCCGCTTTTATGGGAACCGGCCATTGGATGGCCGCCGATAAACGCGTGGTTTAGCGTAGCAGCAGCCTCCATGATCTGGGCTTTTGTGCTGCCGGTATCCGTTAAAATGACGTCTTTTTTCAAATCCCAAAACTTACTTTGTTCCATTAACCGTAAAGTAGCGCCGACCGGAGTCGCAAAGACAATGACATCCGCTTCCGACGCTGCTTTTTCAAGAGACGGCGGACAACTGTTAATGATGCCCATTTTAAATGCTTTTCTTGCCGTCAACGGATCTGCGTCATATCCCGCAACGTGTACCTCGGAATGGCGCTGCAGCGCTTTCGCTAAAGAACCACCGATCAAGCCAAGGCCGATAATCAGGACATTTGCCTTCATAGCGAAGAAGCCTCTTTGGCTTTAATCAGATCCGGACGCAATTTCACTGCTTCATTTAAGTAAATGTGCTGGATCTCTTGTTGTGGAATCGACGTATTAACGTGCATCATGACTCGGATGCATAAAGGCATGCTGCCGGGCACATCCATTTCATGGGTGCACATAACTGGAACATACGTCCAATTTTCGATGGTACGAACCGCTTTCGCCGGGAATGCTGAAGAAATGTCCGTAGTCGTCGAAATAATCACCGACGCAACATCATCAGGGACAATCTTATTCTCTTTTACCATTTCCAAAATCAAAGTACGGGTTTCTTTTAAAATTTCTTCTGGCTGGTCTGCAGAAACTGTGATGGCTCCTCTTACTCCACGTATCATTCAAGCACCTCATTTATTTTCGAGCGCAATTCCTCGTAATCGGATTCCGCACGCTTTTCATCAATCGTTTCCATATAAGGGATTCCGGTTTCTTTCAGCAAAACGAAGCTCAAAGTGCCACCGGAAGATTTTTTATCTTTTTTCATGTAGCCCAGAACATCTTTGAACGCGATGCTTGTCAGCCTTTCAAGCGGATAGTCGTTCGATTTGCACCATAAAAGGAAATCCATCAGCCGCGAATGGCCAGACAGCTGCAAAGCATATGCCATGCCAAGTGCTACCGCCTCCCCGTGCGTAATGCGGCCGTAGCCGAGATGCGCTTCAATGGCGTGCGCCAAGGTATGGCCGAAATTCAAATACTTGCGAACGCCGCTTTCGTATTCATCTTCTTCGACGATTGCCGCTTTCACTGCAATTCCCCGTTCCAAATGAAGCATCATTTTTTCATCTGATATTGTGTCCAGAGACTTTATTTTCAACATTTCGTCCAGCCAATTTTCGTTTGAAATAAAAGCGTGCTTTATGACTTCCGCCATACCGGAGCGAACTTCCTTCGCCGGCAATGTATGGAGCAGCTGAATATCGTAAAGCACTGCTGCAGGCTGATAGAAAGTCCCAATCATATTTTTGCCAGCCGGATGGTTGATCGCTGTCTTCCCGCCAACTGCACTGTCATGCGCCAAAATCGTCGTCGGGACCTGAATGTAAGGGATGCCCCGCATAAATGTGGAAGCGACAAATCCTGCGACGTCCCCTACCGCTCCTCCCCCGAAAGCCAATATGAGCGATTTGCGCGAGAACCCTTCAGCCAGCAGGAAACTATGGCAATCCATGAAGACCTCAATCGATTTCGCTCCTTCGCCTGAAGGAATCTTGAAGACGCGCACTTGGAAAGGTTCCAAAAAAGAAAGCAAATAGTCAAGGTGAAGCGAAGCGACATTTTCGTCAGCGATGACGGCAATAGCATCCACAGATTCCAGCAATTCGCGGTACTCTGTGGAAAATAATTTCAAAACGCCTCTTCCAATATGGACATCATAAGGTTTTCCAGCTTCAACTCGCAGTGATTTCATTTTTAGAACTCCTTCGCGTATTTTAAGTAACTCTGCAGATTTTCTTTTAAGCGCGGCATTTGGTCCGCATCAAATTGCTCTAATAACGCATTCGCAGCTTCCCACGCAATGACGTGCTCGGCAACAATCGACGCCGCCGGTACAGCACAGCTGTCAGAACGTTCGATGCTCGCTTGGAAAGCTTCTTTCGTATCAATATCAACGCTTTGCAGCGGTTTATAAAGTGTCGGAATCGGCTTCATCACACCGCGCACGACAATCGGCATTCCCGTTGTCATGCCACCTTCAAAGCCGCCCAAATTATTTGTGCTGCGGGTATAGCCCTGCTGCTCGTTCCACAAAATTTCATCATGTACCTTGCTGCCAGGCAGCCTCGCCATTTCAAAACCTAATCCGAACTCAACGCCTTTGAACGCGTTGATGCTCATCATGGCAGCCGCCATTTTACCGTCAAGTTTGCGGTCATAATGCACATAGCTGCCGATTCCAGCAGGCATGCCTTCCACAATCACTTCCACAGTGCCGCCGATCGAATCACCGTTCTTTTTTGTTTCATCAATCAGGTCGGTCATTTGTTGTGTAACGGATGGATCAGCGCAATACACCGCATCCACTTCGACCAATCCGCGGATTTCAGCAGCGCTCTTGCCTTGGTAGCTTTGCGGGTCGACTTTAATGCCGCCGATTTCCGTAACGTGGGAGACTATTTCAACACCCAACTCCGTCAGCAATTGCTTCGCTACTGCCCCAACTGCTACCCGGACTGTCGTTTCACGTGCAGATGACCGTTCAAGAACATTGCGCAAATCGCGATGGCCATATTTCATACCGCCGTTAAGATCCGCATGCCCAGGACGTGGACGCGTCAATTGGCGTTTCACTTCGTCATCTTCTTCAATAGGGCCAATGCCCATGATATTCGTCCAATGCTTCCAGTCATCGTTTTTAACAACCAATGTGACTGGTGAGCCAAGAGTCTTGCCATGCCGAACGCCGGAGACGATCTCCACTGTATCTTTCTCGATTTGCATTCTTCTGCCGCGACCATGTCCGCCTTGGCGGCGTTTCAACTCTTTATTGATCATTTCCGCCGTTAAAGGCAATTGTGCCGGCAGACCTTCTATTATTGCTGTCAATTGTGGACCGTGTGATTCTCCTGCAGTTAAATAACGCATGGCACTTTCTCCCTTCAACGCACTAAAGTATTTAAATAACACTATAACATATAGTATTTCAACAATTCTATCCTAAATTCCGATAATGTGAAACTTCAATTAATTACAAAATCCGAAAAATCCCTTATTTTGAAATAGTATTAGAGAGTATATTTCCTTTTTTAGTAGATATGCAAAAACCCATCCAGAGACTTGGATGGGTTTTTGTCTTTATGGAGAGTGTTTTGCAACTTCTCATTTCGCTTCAGGTGGACGCTTTCGCGGGCACTACCTCAGCCGCTTCACTCACTGCGTTCGCTCCAGGGTCTTCGCCACGTGTCGCTCTGTCGCTTTGCTCCATCACTGCTTCCGCAGGAGTCGCCACCCTCCGCTTCATTCAAAGGTATTTCTTGATAGCAAATCATATCTTTTATCGAACAACTAGCTATTTAGGACTCTGTACTTTCTAGACAACCTCAAGATATGGAGCAAAACAGCGGAGACACCTGCGGGAAAGCGAGACAGCCGAGACCCGGAAGCACGCGACAGCGGGCTGAGGAGGCTTGGCGCTCGCCCGCAGCAAGCGCAGCTATTTTGCGGAATATCGATGAAAGAACATACACTGCTCTCACAGATTTCCAGGCAAAATAAAAAAGCAGCGAGGCTGCTTTTTTAGCGGGATTAGTTTACCCAGTTGTTGATCGTTTTTTCGTATGATACCAATTCTTCTTCTTTGAAGAACAAGCCGATTTCACGAACAGCGCTTTCAGCTGAATCAGAACCGTGGATCATATTTTTGCCGACAGTGACTGCGAAGTCGCCGCGGATAGTTCCTGGAGCTGCGTCTTTAGGGTTAGTAGCGCCCATCATTTGACGTGCAGTCAAAATAACGTTTTCGCCTTCCCATACCATTGCGAAAACTGGTCCAGAAGTAATGAAGTCAACCAATTCTCCGAAGAATGGGCGTTCTTTGTGCTCGCCGTAATGCTCTTCAGCTAATTCAGTTGGGATTTGCATCAATTTAGCACCTGCTAAGTGATATCCTTTTTTCTCAAAACGTGCAACGATTTCACCGATTACATTGCGTTGTACGCCGTCAGGTTTAACCATCAAGAAAGTTTTTTCCATTATGAACACTCCTCTGTATAAAGCTCGGGCTTTATGCCCACCTTAAAAAATACTATCAGTTTGATGCTATTTGTCAACTGCCATCTTAAAAATTTCTCTTGCCGATGAAAAACGCAATTTTGCGCATCGTCTTTGAGGCTTGGCCTTTTGGCAGATGATCCAGTTCAGCCAAAGCTTTGTTCAAGTACTTTTCACTGACTTTTTTTGCGTCATCGATAGCCGAGCTATCCCGGATCACTTTGACGACATGGAGCCTCTCGGCATCCGTCAGTTCTTTTTGTAGGCTGTCTTTCAATAATTGATAGATTTCCGGATTGTTGCGCGCATACAAAATCGGCAATGTGATATTGCCTTGGATAAAATCGCTGCCAGCAGGCTTGCCGAGCTCTTCGTCCGATGAGGTGAAATCCAGTATGTCATCGATGATCTGAAACGACATGCCGATGAAATACCCGAATCTCCGAAGATGCGCAATTGTTTTTTCATCCGCTTCGGCAACCATTGCCCCAAGCTCGCAGCTTGAAGAAATCAGCAAAGCGGTTTTTCTCTTGATGCGGCGCAAATAATCACGCAGGTTCTGGTCTAATTTATATTTATCTTCTATTTGAATAATTTCACCGCGGCACACTTCAATCATCGTCTGCGACAAAACTTGATGCAGCCTTGGCGAATCGATATCGGTGATGTATTCCAAGGCACGCCCCAGTATAAAATCTCCCGTATACATCGCAACACTGTTATTCCATTCCGCTTTGACCGTCAGCTGGCCTCTTCTCATTTCGGAATCGTCTATGACGTCATCATGGACCAGAGATGCCATATGAATCAGTTCAAGCGGCACAGCAACTTGTTTCATGACATCAATATTGTATGTTCCGAATTTGCCCGCAAGCAAAACAAAAACAGGTCGGATCCTTTTGCCTCCGGCCTGCAATAAATGAAGCGATGCATCGTTTAAAAGAGGAGACTCGGAATCCACTGCCTGTTCTAATTCTTTTTCAATTAAATCCAATTCTGGTTTAAGGTCAGAATAGAGCAATTTCATCTTCACCTTTTCCACTAGAAAACCTTCTCCCGCTATTTTACTTTTTTATGCCCATATGCAATGCCGCTGCACCGCCTGAATAAGGCTTGTATTTCACTTTTTCAAATCCGACTTTCACAAAGAGCGCCGCCAATTCTTTCATGCCAGGGAAATCTTTGGCAGATTCCTGCAGCCATGAATATTCTTTATAGCTTTTGGCGAACAATTTTCCGAATACCGGCATGATAAAGCGGAAATAAAACCGGAAAAACGGTTTGAATGCATTATTCGGCTGTGACGTTTCTAGGCACACGATCATTCCACCAGGCTTGAGAACGCGGTGCATTTCAGACAAGACTTGTTCATAATCCGGTACATTGCGCAGGCCGAAACCGATTGTCGCATAATCGAATGAGTTGTCCGGATATGGCAGCTCCATCGCATTGCCCTGAACCAACTCAACCTGCGGCATATCCTGCGTCTTATCAATGCCGACATTCAGCATGTTCTGGCTAAAATCGAGACCAACTACTCTGCCTGCCACGCCTGTTGCTTCACCAAGCGCAATCGTCCAATCTGCTGTACCGCAGCACACATCGATAGCTGATGCGCCTTTCGGGACTTGCATTTTGTCCATCGTATCTTTGCGCCATTTATTGTGCTGCTGGAAACTGATGACAGAGTTCATCTGGTCATAGTTAACCGATATCTTTTCGAAAACTTCGTGGACTCGCTGTTCTTTCGTCTTTTGCATGTCAGTCATCCTTCTCGGGTCAGCTGCTCAGCTCTATGCTGGTGCGGGGTTATTTGATGGAGCATAAAATTTTTGAGTTCGTAACTAAAATTATGTGTGCCGATAGTCTGCAGAATTTCTTCATACAGCGCATCAAGTTTATCCAGAAGCCAGCGCTCGGTCTGCAGCGGATGCCGTAATGTCTCATTCATCATCTGTAAAGCCAGGCTTTGGCCGTCCTTCTGCAAACAGTCGAGTTCTGAGGTGTATCTATTATAGGTGAGCATCAAGGCCGCCAAATGAGAATATTCCTGGTACCCATAAAAATTATAAAACGAAAACAATAGTTCAGTTTCAATCTGCTTAACAGCTTCATCGATTTCGTCCATTGACCGTATTTCGCTAGTATAAAATGATGCTTTCTTCTCGCTCACTTTAATGATGGCTGTGGCAAGCCGTTGGATCATCGCTATATTATTGGTTTCGGCAAGCATCTTGTAATAGATTCCGCTATAGAAATCCCCTGCCAATACTGTCAATTGCTGTTTTTTGTTTGCCAATACATCGTCTTCCACTAAATCGTGGGCCTGCAAAGCCGCATAGACGATAGACACGGTTTTAGCAGCTCGTTCAATATCAGTGGACCACATTTTATTATCAAAAAAAGGCAAAATCAAAAAAAACAACCTCGCCCGTTGAACTGATGGGCCGTCTGTGAACTTATCGAGTGCGCGTTGCTTAACAGCTTTCAGCACATCGGTTTCCACAAAAGTGATTTTTGAATGTATTTGTTGTTCATTCATACTGCTTGCTCCATTCATGGTTTAGCCATACCATACACCTATAGTATATCACAGGCACAGCCTCGCCTTCATACAATACGCCTACTTTTTCGCTTCGCTTTCGGTAAGGCCGTGCGCCGTTTGGATTTCCGCTTTGCCGCGGATTTTCATCGCAGATGTATGTTCAGTAAACTGGGCAATCATCACTTCGCCTTTATCAAGCTTTTCGGAATGGTGGAATTTCGTATCATTGCCTCGAGTTAAACCGATCACGTTCACGCCGTCTTCAAGCGCGCGGATTACAATGTATTCTGGTTGAGCCATGTTTTCACCCTCTTCCGGTAACTGATAGGCATTTTATCAAGCCATGTTGATATACGTGATAATTTCCGAACGTTTTACATCGTCTTTTTCAAAAATTCCGCGGGACACAGCTGTCACTGTTTTAGCGCCAGGTTTTTTAATGCCTCGCATCGTCATGCACATATGCTCCGCTTCAATCATCACATACACGCCATGAGGATTCAGCGACTCCATTAACGAGTCCGCAATGGTCGAAGTGATGCGCTCCTGCAGCTGCGGCCGTTTCGCTACTGAATCGACTGCTCTCGCTAATTTGCTGAGGCCAGTCACGACACCATCTCTTGGAATATAAGCGATATGGGCTTTCCCGAAGAACGGCACCAAATGATGTTCACACGTCGAATAAAACGGTATGTCTTTCACCAAAACCAATTCTTCATGGCCTTCATGGAAAACTGTTTTGAAATACTCTTTCGGATCTTCACGCAAACCGGAAAATACTTCAGCGTACATTTTCGCGACACGCTTCGGTGTATCAAGCAAGCCTTCACGCGTTGGATCTTCTCCAACCGCTTCAAGGATCATCGACACTGCCTTCTCTATTTTATCTAAGTCCACTTTATTAGAATTCATATCTATCACTATTCTTCCCCCCGTAAAAGACAAATCACTATTTGAAGCCGTTCAAGTTACACGCGATTAGCCCGGATATCGCCAAGCATAAACCGGCCCATTCCGAACGCTTCCGCTTTTCTCACAAATCGTAGCATATGTATGGTTTGTTGGCAAAATTGAAAACTTAAAAAAAGAATGACTTTTGCGGGAACGAATCTCGCAAAAGTCATTCTATGTACTGCAAAGAAGATTATTTCACTGCGTCTTTAAGTGCTTTACCTGGCTTAAATGCAGGAACTTTGCTTGCAGCGATTTCGATCTCAGCACCAGTTTGCGGGTTGCGACCTTTACGTGCTGCGCGTTCGCGTACTTCAAAGTTACCGAATCCGATCAATTGTACTTTGTCACCTTTAGTTAGAGCTTCTTGAATCGCTTCAAATGCAGCGTCAACTGCTTTTGCAGCATCTTTACGAGAAAGTTCAGCTGCTTCAGCAACAGAGTTCACTAATTCTGTCTTGTTCATGCTATTCACCTCCTCTCAAAGGGGATGCAATCGTTCAATCCTGTAAAAAGAGTATCATAACAAAAAATGCATAGCAACAACTAATAGCGCGGTTTTCCAATAAAACCAACAAATATTCAATTATTATCCTGTAAATTCGTTAATTTTTAGGAAAACCGCGCTAAATCAGCAATTTCGCTCTAGTTCACTCTGTTTTAAAGACCGGTTCATTATTCTCGTCTACGGTATAAGGAAGAGAATAAGCCGGTACTACCGGATTGTCCTCATATAGCAAAAATCGGATGTCCTGCCCGGCTTCAAGAGTGCCGTCATACTCCTGGATTGCCGAGTACAGATCGATTGAATAGTCGACAAAGACATCCCCTTGGCCATTGACGACCAATGGCAGGTTTCTGCCGCTGTAGGGACTGACAACGAAGCGTTCTTCGTTAAAGCCCATCGCTTTATAATTCAGCTTATAGACATTGTCCGCCACGATTTCCGCGATCGGAGCACGGCCGCCATTCGCGCTTTTACGGACATTAATAGTGCGAATTTCTTCAGCTATACGCAAATCAACGAGTTTCACTGTCGGGTTTTCTTCAACATCCATAAGCACGTATTGAAAAATGCCGCCTGTTTCAAATGCATTTGGCGGAGTTTCAGCTAAGAAAGCCGGTACGATTTTAGCGAAATCGATCGGGTATTTGATGTATTGATCGACATCCATCTCCCGCGTTTTAATCGGCAAGAGACCGCCTTGCGCTCCCCTAAACTGATTTACCGCATTCTGCACCTGAATGACTTGCTCTTCGTAAGGAATCTGGTTTTCCGCCCGTTCGCTCTCTGGGAACATACAGCCCGATAGGAACATCACCGCTGCAGCCAGAATAGCGATTAATGATATTTTTTTCATTTTTCTCACCTCACGCGCTGCCTGTAGGGCCGCTGAATACGATGAACACCATTATAAAGAATCCAAGAATCAGCAGAATATAAGCGATTAACGCAAAAACGAATTTCACTATGCCATTTTGTAATTTATACCTACTTAAATAAATCATGCCCATTGAAATGATCAAAAAAGCAATTCCCGCAAACGAGACCCACATTTTGTCTAAAGAGCTCATAATAGACCGCCTTTCGTACTGTTTCAGACCATAGTATAGCACAAAAAAAGAAGAGGCAGAGTAACGCTGCTTCTTCTTTTGTGACAATTAAAGCAAGTTAATGAGATCTTCCATTTCGTTCTTTTTCATGCGTCCCATCAGCAATTCCACAGCATCTTTTGTAGACACGCCTTCAAACAGAACTGCGTACAAAGCGTCTGTAATCGGCATAGGCACATCGTAGGCCTCTGACAATTGATGGGCGGCTTTTGTCGTACGGATGCCTTCAACAACCATGCCCATTTCTTCAAGCACTTGATCGATCGTTTTGCCTTTGCCAAGCATGTTCCCTGCACGCCAGTTGCGTGAATGGGGGCTCGTGCATGTTACGATCAAATCGCCGACGCCTGTAAGACCGGAAAAGGTCAGCGGCGTAGCACCCATCTTGACGCCGAGACGGGCTATTTCAGCCAGTCCGCGCGTCATCAATGCCGCTTTTGCATTGTCGCCATACCCTAATCCATCGGTGATGCCGACTGCCAAAGCAATGATGTTTTTAAGCGCGCCGCCGATTTCCACTCCGATAATGTCGGTATTCGTGTAAACCCTGAAATAATGGTTCATGAACAGGTCCTGGACTTTTTCAGCAGATGCCGTATTTTCACTGGCTGCCGTGACAGTCGTCGGTTGTTCAAGCACCACTTCTTCCGCGTGGCTGGGTCCGGAAAGGACGACCACATCTTCAAGCCATTGTGACGGAACCTCTTCGCGGATCATTTCACTGATGCGCTTCAAGGAATCCGGTTCGATGCCTTTAGCAACATGGACAAATAAGGCTTGTTTATTCAGCTCCGCAGTGATAGCAGAACATACTTCCCTTACCGCTTTTGTCGGCACAGCGATGACAAAAGTCGCCGAATGGTTGACAACCGCTTTCAAATCACTTGTAGCCTTCAAGTTTTCAGGCAACTTGATGTTTTTAAGATATCGGTTGTTCGTATGCTGGTTGATTTCTTCCGCTTGTTCTGCGCGGTGTGTCCAAAGCAGTACATCGTGGCCATTCTGCGCTAACACATAGCTTAACGCCGTGCCCCAGCTGCCTGCTCCAAATACAGATATTTTTTCCATATCAGTAACCACCTTTTTCCAATTATGTCCGGGCGCGCGTAATCAACCGGAGCGGCGTTCCTTCAAAGTCAAAGCTCTCACGGATCCGGTTTTGCAGGAAACGCTCATAGCTGAAATGCATCAGTTCAGGCTCGTTGACAAAGACAACGAATGTCGGCGGCTTGATGGCCACTTGAGTAACATAATACAAGCGCAATCTGCGGCCTTTATCACTCGGCGCAGGGTTCATCGCAACTGCATCTTCGATGACTTCGTTCAGGATGCTGGACTGGATGCGTCTTGCATGGTTATCATTCACCCGGTTGACGATTTCGAGGATATTATGGACACGTTTACCGCTGATAGCAGATACGAACATAATCGGTGCATAATCCAGGAAAAGGAAATGTTCACGGATTTTCCGCGTCATTACGTTCATGGTTTTTTCATCTTTTTCGACAGCATCCCATTTGTTGACAATGATGATGACGCCTTTGCCCGCTTCGTGGGCATAGCCTGCGATCTTTTTGTCCTGCTCCTGAATGCCTTCTTCGGCATTGAGCACAACTAAAACGACATCTGAGCGTTCAATCGCACGCAATGCACGCAGCACGCTGTATTTTTCTGTCGATTCATACACTTTACCTTTTTTGCGCATACCTGCCGTATCGATAATGACATACGGTTGGCCATCGTATTCGTATTGAGTATCGATCGCGTCACGGGTAGTTCCCGCAATTTCACTGACAATAACGCGTTCTTCTCCTAAAAATGAATTCACCAAAGAAGATTTGCCGACATTCGGGCGGCCAATCAATGAGAATTTGATAACATCGTCCGGGTATTCCTCTTGGTCGTCTTTCGGGAAGTTTTTCGCAACTTCATCCAAAAGATCCCCGATGCCCAAACCGTGTGAACCTGAAATCGGGTAAGGTTCGCCCATACCCAATTGATAAAAATCAAATACCATATGGCGCATATCCGGGTTATCGATTTTATTGACAGCCAGAATGACTGGCTTTTTCGTGCGGTATAAAATTTTCGCAACTTGTTCGTCCTGCGTCGTGACGCCATCACGGCCGTTTACTAGGAAAATGATGACATCCGCTTCGTCCATGGCAATTTCAGCCTGCTGGCGAATTTGTTCCAAGAAAGGCTCATCGCTTAAATCGATGCCTCCTGTATCAATAATGTTAAATTCATGAGTCAGCCAATCAGCTGAACTGTAGATGCGGTCACGTGTGACTCCTGGAATATCTTCCACGATGGATACACGTTCCCCGACCACGCGATTAAAAATCGTGGACTTGCCTACGTTCGGCCGGCCAACGATTGCTACTACCGGTTTTGCCATAATAAATTCATCCTTCCACTTCTGATATTCTTATTATACACGAAAAAGGCGATGGCATCTTGTAAATGTCCATCACCCTAAAAGGTGTAATTTTCAGTTATTGGTTCTATTGGCATACACTGCCGGGTCATAACCGCGCATGGCTAAATAATGGCTCAAACCACCGGACAGAATAGCGGGACAGCTTCTTAATCCAGCTGGCTCCGCCGCTCCTAGAGCGGTCATCATCATTCGCATGTCTTCCTGCAACAAGCCGATTTCTTCGATCAAGCCGATTTCTCCGCCCTCAATCGCTTTTTTAAGGAATGCCCCTGCAAGACCTACAGCATCCGCTCCCAGCACTAAAGCCTTAATGGCATCCTGTGCATGCTGGATGCCTCCGGAAGCAATCACCGTTTTTTGAAATACTTCTTTTACTTCAATAATTGAAACCGCGGTGGGAATGCCCCAATCCTGGAAATAGGAAAGTTTTCGTGCACGCCGTTCGTTTTCAATCGAAGCGAAGTTTGTCCCGCCGAAACCGCCCACATCAATTGCAGCGATTCCGGTACGCGCTAATTTTTCTGCCGCTTCCCGCGAAATGCCAAATCCGGTTTCTTTGACGACGACCGGTACATGCAAGCTTTCCGCAATAGCGGAGATGCGTTCAAGCGCTCCCTTGAAATCCCGGTCTCCTTCTGGCATGGTCAGCTCCTGGATAACATTCAAATGGATTTGAAGGGCGTTTGCCCCGATCATTTCCACTGCTTGCTGCGCCTGGCTGACACTGGCCTCGCTGCCTAAATTGCCCATGATAAAACCGTCGGGATTTTCTTTCCGCACAATTTCATAAGTCGTCCGTTCAGCGGGATCTTTCAGCGCGGCCATTTGAGAACCGACTGCCATCGCTAAACCCGTTTCCTTTGCGGCGCGGGCGAGCAAACCGTTTAACTTGGCCGTCTCCGAGCCGCCTCCGCCCGTCATGGCATTAATAAAAACAGGTGATTCCAATTTCAAATCACCTGTCCTGATATGAAGGCTGATATCTTCAACGCCAAGGGAAGGTAAAGCTTGATGGATTAAACGGACATCATCAAACATCGTTTCCCTGCCTTGGCCAGTCGACACCGCAAATCTTATATGATCCATTTTCCTATCGGCCCTGGACATTCTATTCGGATTTGAAACCTTTTAATTTGTCGCCAATAACATCCCGGATGGAAAAGCCGCTTGACTCTTCAGGCATTTCATAGTCGGTATACGATTGTTCAGCCTCTTTTTCCTGAAGCTCTTTAATGCTTAAAGATAAACGTTTATCAGCTTTGTTGACATCAAGCACTTTCACTTGGACTTCTTGCCCTTCGCTCAGCACTTCATGAGGCGTACCGATATGCTTATGCGCAATTTGGGAAATATGCACAAGACCTTCTACTCCAGGCAGCACTTCGACAAACGCGCCGTAGCTAACGAGTCGCTTCACTTTACCTGTGTGGACCGAACCTTTTGGCGCGTTTTCTTCAATCGCATCCCATGGCCCTGGAAGCGTATCTTTGATCGAAAGTGAAATGCGCTCGGAATCGCGGTCTACTGACAGTACTTTTACCGTCACTTCCTGGCCTTCTTTCACCACGTCGGATACTTTCTCCACATGCTCATGCGACAACTGAGAAATATGGACAAGTCCATCGACTCCGCCAATATCGACAAATGCGCCGAATGACGCAATGCGCTGGACTTTCCCTTTCAACACATCGCCTTGGTGAATGGTGTCCATAACTTCTTCTTTTTGTGATTCTTTTTCCATTTCAACTACAGCGCGATGGGAAAGAATCAAACGGTTGTTTTCCTTTTCCATTTCGACAATCTTGAACGCCAGTGTTTTGCCTTTATAATCTTCGAACGATTCGACGAAATAATCTTCTACTAGCGAAGCCGGCACAAAGCCGCGCACGCCAAGGTCCAGAACCAACCCACCCTTGACGACATCTTTCACTTCCGTCTCGATTATTTCACCAGTTTCAAACTTTTTCTCAAGCAAGTCCCATGCTTGTTCAGCATCCACTTTACGCTTTGATAATACAAAGTTCTCATCTTCGACTTTTGTAATAATCAAGTCGAGAACGTCACCTTCTTTAACTGAATCCGATGCTTTTTCGATGTGGAGGCTCGACAATTCGCTGATCGGGATGATCCCATCAAATGGCGCGCCATCAATTGTTACGGTTACTGCTTTTTCTTCGATCTTAAGAACTGTACCTTTTACGTGATCTCCCACTTGGAAGTCACGGTTTTCCGTCATGTTCATTTCCTCAGACATCAGTAGCCCTCCTTCACAAACTATACACATCTTATTTTATTCGAATTCTCTAATAAAAACAAAAATTATCACTTTTTATTTGCTGTTTTCATCCAAAAGCTTCTGGATGGATGCCATAATCACTTCAGTTACTTCCTCTGCCGTCGCTTTACGCTCTCTAAATGGCTCCATGGTAATCGGTTCACCGAACACTACTTTGACTTTGCGGAACGCTTTATACGGGCCAATGATGGCACACGGAACAACGTCTGCGTTGCCACGCAAGGCAAAGAATCCTGCCCCGCTCAGCCCTTTTTTCAAAACACCGTCAGTCGAACGCGTACCTTCCGGAAACAATCCGACCACTTCGCCGCTTTTGAGGATTTTAAGGGCTGTGCGCATTGCTTCCCTGTCGCTCATGCCCCTCTTCACTGGAAAAGCATTGACTTTTGGCAGCAGCCCGCCAAGGATTGGCAACTTGAATAATTCTTCTTTCGCCATAAAATGAACCGTTCTTGGAGCGGTCATCCCGACGACTGGTGGGTCGAGCGCATGGATATGGTTCGAGCAAAGAAGGATGCCGCCCTCTTTTGGGAAAGTTTCATGGCCCACCACTTCAAAGCGGTAAAGTGGAGTTAAGGCAGTTTTCACTAAGGTTTTGCCGAATGCGTATAAATTCACATTATGCCATCCTTTCTTTGGCCATCGTAAGAATTTCCTGGGCCGCTTCGCGTATTGTCAAATCGGTCGTGTCGATATAAATTGCATCCTCTGCCTGCTTAAGCGGAGATACTTCGCGCTCAGAATCCATTTTATCGCGTGCGGCGATTTCTTCTTGAAGCTCGGCTAAAGGAGTGTTGATGCCGCGCACCTGGTTATCTGCAAAGCGGCGCTGTGCCCGTTCCTCAACAGTCGCTGACATGAATACTTTTAATGCTGCGTTTGGCAGAACATCTGTCCCGATGTCGCGCCCGTCCATGACAACGCCTCTGCTTTCCGCAAGCTGGCGCTGCAGTTCGACCATGCGTTCGCGGACAAGTGCGTGTGCAGACATTTCCGATACCGCTTTTGTGACTTGCTGTGTGCGGATTGCTTCAGTTACTTCCTCGCCGTCCATGAACACCAACTGCCCGTTGTCAGAAGGCTCTAAGTCTATCTGTGTGCGAAGCAGCAACTCGCCCGCTTCTTCATTGCTGGCCATATTAATGCCTTCATTTATCGCTTTTAATGTGATGGCGCGGTACATTGCGCCCGTGTCGATATAAATATAGCCTAATTGCTCAGCCACTATTTTTGCTATGGTACTTTTACCAGCTGCTGCTGGGCCGTCGATTGCGATTTGTATTGGATTCGTCAAAAATGTCACCTCATCATATGTATTCAACATATTTTAACACAAGAAAAGCGCAAGCGGATGTTTAGATTCGAGGGGCAAGTTATAGCCCAAAGGCTACTGGGGCTATAACTTTGCGACGAAGCACGAAGTGCTGCAACGGTTTTTCATGTCCCGAAGCTAGCGCAGCGTTGCAGGGACAGGAGCAGCTTGTATTAAGTGTATTTAAGTAGCGCGTTCTGTGCCGCACAGTTGGCAGGGCTTGCGACTCAAGAATCTGTCCGCTGGAGTCTAGACACAAGAAAAGCGCAAGCGGACGTTTAGATTTTAGGGGCGCACTTTGCCGTAAAGATCGAAAAAAGATATCCCGGAAAGTCATCAGCTGTGACTTTCCGGGATACCTTTTTTCATTAGCATACACGCACAAGATTTTACGGATGCAGCGAAGTATTGTCATGGTAATGGCTTAAACTCATTTGATGAGCCTGTTTGACTTTGCGCAGGCCGAACCACCACAAAAAGATCATGAACGGAATTACGCCGTAAGACCAGGTAGTATTCAAATACAGGATGGCGTTGTAAGACAGGTGGAGAATCATTGAAGCGAATAAAGCTATCCCCAGCCATTTCCGGCCGCTTTTGCCCCTTGAGAACTTCGCTTTTCCAAGATAATAACCCATCACCACTCCAAATAAGGCGTGGCTGGAAACGGGCAGAAACGCTCTTAAGAAAGCTGTCTGCATGCCAAACTCAAACAGGTATAAGATATTTTCGACTGTTGCAAAGCCAAGTGAGACACTCGCTCCATAAAGAATCCCATCGTACGGATCTTCAAAATCGATATGCCGGTAAACAGCAATGATCAACACTAGCCATTTGAAAAATTCTTCGACGATACTCGGAAAAAAGACCTTTTGCGCAAACACCCTTGAGAAAACGCCTTCGACATCAAAGACGTATTGTATGAACAAAATAGGAAACGTCAGAACCGCTCCATAAATAAAGCATTGGAATAATAATTTAGACGGCTCCTCTGCAAATTCATCGCGCAAATAAAAGTAACTGAACAACGCCAGGCTCGGAGCAATCGCAACAGTTAATAGAATTATCATATGGATGCCCCTTTGCTGGATTTGCCCTTATTATACCATATTCAAATGGGAAATTTTAGATATTCTACAATAGATGGGTGTTAATTGGAAAAAGCATCAATAGCAACTTTTTCAGAAACCGAAAGCAACACGGCCAACTTAATCCGGGCTTTTTTACTGTCGTAATCACTGCCCAGCAGCACGCCTTTTTGCATCAAGTCATGCGCGCTTCCGAGGTAGCCGTAGCTTGGGTAGACACGCCCTTCTTCTGCACTCGTCGTCAATAGCACCACTACGCCTTTTGCCACTGCCTTTTCAATCGAATCCACCATATATGGAGAAACTTGCCCACGCCCTGCCGCTTCCAAGACAATCCCTTTCGCACCACCCCGCACCAGCAGATCGATGAGCAAGCCGTCTTGGCCGGAAAAGCATTTTACAATGTCAACGCGCGGAATGGCATTGCCCATTTTTTTAACTTCATGATCAATCGGCTTCTGGTAAACGCTGACCACATTATTGTCGATGATGCCCAAATAGCCATGCCCGAACGAATCGAAGCCCTGCAAGTTGCTTGAATGCACTTTTTTGACGTATTTGGCGGAATAAATCCGTTCATTAAAGACAACTACCGTTCCCACGCCGCGCAATGTGCGGTCGACGGAGACGTATACAGAGTTTCTTAAATTGGAATAGACATCTGTGCCTACATCGTCTGGAGAACGCTGAGATCCTGTGACGACAATTGTTCGGTGGTCATCAATCGTCAAATCCAGAAAATAAGCCGTTTCTTCGAGCGTATCCGTGCCATGGGTGACAACGATTCCATCAACTGTTTCATCCGCAAGTTCCTTATCAATCGCTTTTTTCAGCACTTCCCATTCGTTGAAACCGATGTGCATGCTTGGAAGCTGAAAGACGTCAATGACGTTCACTTCTATTTCTTCCGGCAGCTGGCATAGCGCTGCAAGTTCTTTGCCGGAAATCGCACCTGATTTTAGCAGGCCTTTCGAAATTTCTTTGCTGGCGATCGTTCCGCCGGTGGTGAGTAGAGATACTTTCTTTTTCATGTACATCGCTCCTTATGGGGTCTATTTTACACGAATTTGCATACGGGAAGAAGCCGATTGCTAATAAAAACAAAAAGAAGATGCACTTATTGTGCACCCTCTTTTCCAGCAATGCTTTCGGCTATCTGGCCTCCATGGAAGCGGCCGTTTTCGATAAAGATCTCATTGGCGTTATTGCCTGCAGCAATGACACCTGCGATGTATAAACCTTCTACATCGGTCTCCATCGTCTCTTCATTGAAATTTGGCCTCCCAGATTCCGGATCGATGGAAATCCCCATCCTTTTCAAGAATTCGTGATCCGGGTGGTAGCCGATCATGGCAAAGACAAAATCATTTGTAATCCGTTCTTTTGTATCGTTAACAGTCAGCTCGACTTCGGTTTCCGTTATTTTATCGACAATTGAGTCAAACAGCATCGTGATTTCGCCTTTTCTGACCAAGCCGTCAAACTCCGGCAAGATCCAAGGCTTGATGCTTTTTGAATAGCTCGTGCCGTAATAGGACACAGTGACTCGGCTGCCGGCTTTATGCAATTCAAGCGCAGCATCGACTGCTGAATTTTTGCCGCCAATGACCAATACATCCTGATCGAAATAAGGATGGCCTTCTTTGAAATAATGCATGACTTTAGGCAAGTCTCCTCCTTCGACCGCCAGTTTGTTTGGATTGTCATAATAACCGGTAGCAGCGATGACATATTTGGCTGAATACGTTTCTTTTGACGTCGTGACGATGAATTGCCCATCTTTCTCCACTGATAGAACCGTTTCAAATGGCCGCACTTCAATACCGCTGCGTTTCACGACTTCACGGTAATAAACAAGCGCCTGGTTGCGCTTTGCTTTGCGGTCTTCTGTGATGAAGGGGACATCGCCGATTGACAGCTTTTCACTGGAGCTGAAAAAAGTCTGGTGTGTCGGATAATTGTAAATAGCGTTAACGATATTGCCTTTTTCAATAACGGTCGGATGCAGGCCGATCTTTTTCAAGTCGATGGCCGCTGCCAAACCGCAAGGGCCGCCTCCGATAATAATTACGTCTGTTTTTATCATTTAAATCTCTCCCGCTGTCTGTCTCTCTTTAAAGCATAATGGATTTTCTCAGCTGCCGCCACTTGAATGCGTCAGCTTTCCGCGAGCGGATACACCGTCAATAGATGGAACTCAGGTTCTGCCCCGAGACGCATCGGCAATTTAGTTGTGCCAAATCCATTACTGATCAGTTGGACGACACCATCTACAGCCTCGGTCCGCCCTGGCCGATAAATTCCGAGCTTTCCAAAACGGATTTGCCCGCCATGGGTATGTCCGGCCAAAGCGAAATCAACTTTATGCCGATTCCTTATCTTTTTGAACACAAATGGTGTATGGGAAATGAAAATGACCGTATCACTTTCCCGGACTTCTGAGAATGCTGCCTCAACCGAATTTTCTTTATAGGCGAAATAATCGATTCCCACCAGCCTTAAATGGCGCTGTCCGAATAACGAAACTGACTCGTCTTCAAGCACTTTGACATTGTATTTGGCAAAAAGCTGGCGGAGTTTGGTTTCATCCATTTCACGGTCGTTATTGCCCCACACAAAATAGACAGGAGCCCGCTGAGCCAGAATGTGGAGATTTGCTTCCACCCGTTTCCACGGTACGCCACCTTCTGTAAAGTCACCCCCGATGACAATGATGTCCACGGGGAAGCGGAACATTGCTTCCGGCAAGATTCTCCTGTGTACATCAGAGATGAACATCATATCAAATGGCAGGAATGGTTTGGATGCTCGAAGCCCGATTGCTTGCCGCCGCAGATTTGTGGCGAAAGCATTCCGCACCATCTTAAGAGGCAGCGCAGCTCCAATCGCCAGCCCGCCAAAAATAAGCTTTTTCATATGAATCTTTTCCTTTCCATAAATAAAGAGGCATAAGCAGAGCGCTGCTTATGCCTCTTTATGGGTTATTTCCCAAATCAGTCTTCTGCGATATCCAATACCCGGAATCCTGATTTCTCAAGCTCTTTTACGAATTTTTCCACATTGTCTTTTTTCTTTATTTTTAAGACAATTCTACGCACAAGCTTGTCGGTTTCATCAAACGTTACAAGCGAGATGACGGATTCTTTGTATTTTTCGATGATATCTCCAAGGCGCCCGATACGGCCTTCAGATTCCACTGATGTGAACGTAATGCGCGTTCCTTCAGACTGCATGCCGAAAGCGCTTTGCAATTGGGTCATCACATCGTAACGAGTAACGATGCCCAGAAATTCATTTTTTTCAACAACTGCGATAATGGGGAAATCGTTAAGTTCGACAATCGCCTTTTCGAAAACGTCGTCAATTCCAAGATAAACGTCTTGGTTGACCATGACATCCCCAATTTTAGTGGACTTCACGAAATCTTCTTTGCTCAACCCCGATTGGAAAAACGCACGGTAGCTGTGGTACCAAGTGAAAATTCCTTTGAAATCATTGCCGTTGACTACTGGTAGCGCATCAATTGAATGCTTTTCCAATAATTCAAACCCTTTTTGGACTGAATCTTCCGGTTTCACTATAAAACACTTTTCTTTTTTCACCATTACACTTTTCACGAACATTCAATTCACCTCTGCCTTATACTTTTTTCACTCTTAATGTTTTTCGACATCCGAATAAACTTGTCCTGCATTTAAGGCAAAACTAATGTAGATCCGACTGTGATTTCATTTGAATTCAAGCCGTTTGCCGCTTTGATTTTTTCGACACCTGCGCTTGCTCCGGCGCCGCCATAAGTATTGACAGCAATGCGGTATAGAGTTTCACCCGACTGAACGGTGTGTGTTTTCGATGCAGCGACAGGTGCAGCTGGTGCTTCTTGTTTTTTCTGTTCTGCCGCCGCTTGCTCTTTCTGTCTTTCTGCTTCTGCGCGCTGACGTTCTTTTTCGGCTTCCGCTTGAGCTGCTTCTTTTTGGGCCTGCTCTTTTTGCGCTTGCTCTTTGGCAGCTGCAGTTTTCTCAGCTTCCTGCTGCGCTAGTTTATCAGCGGCTTCTTTTTCTGCCGCTTCTTTTGCTTCAGTTGCTTCCGCAGCCTTGGCTTCCTCTGCAGCCTTGGCTTCCTCTGCAGCAGCCGATTCTTCTGAATCCTCTTTATCCGTCACCACTGGAACAAGCGGCGCATCAGGAACCGGGGATTCCAAGCTCACTTCATCACTCGATGGATTTGCCGTCAACGTATCATTAGGTTCATAGTAAAAAGCGACATAAATCAGTATGCTAACAGGAATTAATATGAAAAGGAAGAATAACGTCGTCAATAAAACACTTTTCGTTTTTTTAGGCTTTTCTTTAACCGTTTTGCGCTGCGCTATTCTAGAAGCGGCTGCATTGCCTAGGACACTGACTTCCTGGCGGTCTTTTTCAATGGCGTCACGATAATTTTGTTTTCCCATAATTGACTGCTCCTATCCTATTCTGATAACTCTATTATGCCGAAAAAAATCAACTTTGTAAACGAAATATCGGAAAATTATCCCAATGGCAATAGTGCATTTAGCCGATTTTGCCAATTGTCCAACTCGCTTTTTTGGTATTTCTGCTTCTTTTTTTCAAATACTTCATAATCGAGGCCATCATTTACGCAGCAATTGCCGGGTTTGTTTTTCACTTCCTGGTCAAAACAGCCGACTAAATATTCCCTGATGCAGCCGGATAAACCCACTAACTTTTTAATTTTTTCAATCTGCCGGATTTTCTCCTGCCGGATCAACTCAATTCTTGCAACCGTTTCCTCGGCAGTCAGTTGGCTAAGCCAATAAGAAACCACCCGGTAAGCTGTTTCACGGACCACTCCGTCCTCGACCAACCGCCTGCCTTCCTGACTATTTCTAGCCACCATTTCAATTTCTTGGCGGTTCGGGAGCTCATCCATCACCAAGCTTTCCATAAGCAGTTCATCGCCAGCCACGTACAATAGTGTGGCAAGTGCTGACTCACCGTCGCGCCCTGCCCGCCCGACCTCCTGGACATAACCTTCTATGGAAGTCGGCAACTGGAAATGGATGACGTGGCGAATGTCCGCAATATGGACTCCCATACCGAATGCATTGGTTGAACACACCCATTCCAATTCGCCGTTCTGGAATTGCTGCTGAACGAAGATGCGGTCCTGGTGCTCCATGCCGCCGTGGTAATACGCAGCCGATAAGCCCATTTCCAGCAGCAGCTCCGTGATTTCCTGCGATTTTTTTCGGGTCCCAGCATAAATGATGCCTGGCCCTTCGAATTCCTGAACAAATGGTTTCAACCATTCTATTTTGTCTTTTGGCTTTTCAAAACGTTTGATGTCATAAGCGATATTTTTTCGGTCCATTGGATGTGTATAAACATAAGGATCTTTCAGCTTAAGATAGGCCTTGATTTCATCAGTGACTTTTTTTGTGGCCGTTGCTGTTAGAGCCAGCACTTGGGGATTTCCGAGGACAGGCAGAATTTCAGCTATGCGCAGGTAATCCGGCCGGAAGTCGAAGCCCCATTGCGAGATGCAATGAGCTTCATCCGCGACCAGCAGTGAAATTTGGATGCGCTGCAATTGGTTTTTCACAAAAGGCTGAACGAGCATTTCAGGGGAAATGAAGATAAAGCGGTAGCTTGCCAAGTTGTCCCAAATTTTCTCCCTTTCACCTGGCTTTAAAAACGAATTGATGGCAACAACTGATTTTTCACCCATCTTTTTTAATTGGGCTACTTGATCTTGCATCAGCGACAGCAGCGGCGAAACGATCAATACGCTGCCTGGCAGGCGATGAGCAGGAAGCTGGTAGCACATCGACTTGCCCATTCCCGTCGGCAATAGGGCAATAACGTCGCCGCCCTCCAGAATTTGGCTGATCACTTCACGTTGGCCCGGCCGGAACGATGTAAAGCCATATGTATTGAAAAGTAGTTCCTCGAGTTTCATGAAATGTCCTCCTTCACAGCAAGCGCTAAGCGGATCTGGAAATAACTCGCTTGCGGCAGCATCTCCTTGATGTCTCTAAGGCGTTTGGTATTGCGCTGTGCGCTTATGTCAGTGATGCTGCGGAATAAATCCTGCGGTATGAACACAGTATAGTCGAAAGCCGGATCGTTCATGGCCAATTCCACGAAATGGTCTTCAATCGTGCTCGTTTTCAATTGCCGGACAGCCGCAATTTCATCAAGGGATAATCCCTGTTTAAATAAGTTATCGGTGCGTTCTGCTGATTCAGTAAGTGATGACCGCTGGACGACTCCGTTCAATAGCGGAGAGATAAGCGGAAAATCGCCGCTTTCCAAAACTTCTAGCCAGGCGTGTAGGGTTTCGATGACCGCAAGCTGGACGTCTAGAGGATGCAGCCCTTTTCCAGCCGCAATCTGCTCCCACGTCAATCCGCTTAAGCGGAGTCCCGTCAGCCGCTGCATCAACATCATTTTATTATCTTCCGTTACATTTACAGCGTTAAGGCTCTCGTACAGTTCTTTTTTAAAGCGGCCGGCTGTTTCCGGATCCCGGTAATTGATGCGAACCAGATAATCTTTCACCCACGCCTGCAAATCGACCGCATTAAGCACCGGATCAAAGCTGTATTCGTTCTGGCTGGTATGTGACAAAGTTTGGACAATTAATGATAGGCGGTTTAAAAAGAGGAGTTCATTGCCTCGGTATTTCCAGCCGTTAAGTTTGCTCGCTGGAATCTCCATGCCTAAAGCCAATTCTGTTAAATCGATGACCTGCTCATTTGTGCGCAGCAGATTACGCGCAAAAAGGCTTTGTATCACATCATCATACGCATTCTTATCCAACTTCGTCATCACTGCAAAATAAGGATAAAGCCGGTAATAGCCGATGTCCTGAATCGTCTGTCCGGACTTCTTCCCTTTGATCAAATGGAAGGGTGAAGATACGGTTCTTTCGAGGTTTACGGCTTTCATTATTGAAATGACAAGTTCTTCAAAAAGCAAGTGGCGCCCTCCTGACGGTTTTTTGTTGAAAAACTGAACAAACACCTTTAGAATGAATACGGTAGTAAAAATGAACTTGTTCGGAGATAAAGGAGAGGGAAACTAATATGGCTAAGTATACCATTGTCGATAAGGATACTTGTATCGCATGCGGCGCTTGCGGAGCTGCTGCACCGGATGTTTACGATTATGATGATGAAGGAATAGCGTTTGTTATTCTAGATGATAACATGGGGACTTCCCAAGTTCCAGACGAACTGGAAGAAGACATGGAAGATGCGTTCGAAGGCTGCCCGACTGATTCCATCAAAGTAGCAGACGCACCATTCGACGGAGATGCCCTTAAATATGAAGATTGACCAGTCCTGAAAAGGCGGCGCCGAAGCTTAAAAGCTCCGGCGTTTTTTTATATTGGTATTACCTTTTCTTTTCGCTCTAGGCGGACGCTTTCCGCGGGCCTGGCTTCAGTCTCCTCGTCGCTAGAAAAAGAGCTGCTCCTGCATCGCTTCGCTAGCTTCGTCGCAAACGAGGTTCTACAAACCTCGTTTCCTGCGGGGCCTTCAGCTCAGGCTTTGCCCGCTGGAGTCGCCGCCTTCCGCTTCATTCAAAGGTATTTCTTAGTAGTAAGTGATTTCTTTTAATTAAGAAGATGAAAGATACGAGTCTGTACTTTATTGCTGTGCCCCAGATATGGAGCATAACAGCGTCGACGCCTGCGGGAAAGCGAGACAGCCGAGACCCCGCAAGCACGCTAGCGTGCTGAGGAGGCTTGGCGCTCGCCCGCGGCAAGCGACGCTGTTTTGCGGAATATCGGCTACTCTATCTATTTTATAAGTTTTTAAAAAATCAAAAAAGCACCGAAGCTTAATCGCTTTGGTGCCTTTTTTTATTTATTGGGCCAGGTAATAGCGCCGCTGTTTTTCTATCCATACGTGCATGCTGCTGAACATGAGCAGGACAACCGCGGTCAAGGCCAAGCCTTTGATCAGGTTGAACGGCAGAATCCCCAGAACAATCGTGCCGAAAAGCACGTTGCCTGTTTGTGCAGGCATGTTTAGGAAATACGTGTACATTGGCAGAAACACCAGATAGTTCAACAAACTCATGCCGATCGCCATTGATAGCGTACCAGCAGCAAGGCCATATACCATGCCTTTTTTAGATGAGAATTTTCGATAGACAACATAAACCGGCAGGATGAACAAAATGCTTGTCGCAAAGTTCGCCATATGCCCTACAGGCACTCCGGTCGGGCTACCCGCAAATAGCCAATCCAATACGTTTTTGAAAAACGCAACGAGTATTCCGGCCACTGGCCCCATTGTGATTGCGGCAATCAAAGCCGGCACATCACTAAAATCCACTTTTAAAAATGCAGGTAAAGCTGGCAGCGGAAAGTTAAACAGCATTAAAATAAATGAAATACTGCTCAACATTCCGATCGCAATCATCGATTGCAATTTTTTGTTCTTCATATTCCTCTCTCCTTGTCGTGATTCACCAGAAGAAAGGCTTGGACAATGCAGCCGTACAATAAAACCCTTAAGCGGCTAGCGCTTAAGGGAGAAAAAGGCACATTTAAGAAACGTATCGCCTAGTTATAGGCAGCACTGTCCGCACCTTCACCTTCTCCCATCCAGACTATACTGTCGGCTTTGGAATCTCACCAAATCCTGCTTTTTACGGCTCGCGGGCTTATGAACAATGTTCAATTACCGCCGGTAGGGACTTTCACCCTGCCCCGAAGATGAATCGATATTTTATTTTACCTCCTAATTCTAGTGTAAAGAAGCCATAATGTAAACAGGAATGCTCAATCATTTGCCTGCGTAGCCCACTTTTGCAATTTTTGAAGGGCAATTCCATTGAAAATGCGAAAAGCCATTGCCCGGAATGTCCGGGCAATGGCTTTGGGTAATTAAAAGGAGAATTTATTTCACTTTCCACGCTGCACCGTTCGGAGCAACCGGTTCAGGAAGCGGACGGCTCAAATCAAAGCCGCTCCATTCCTGTTGTTTCGTGTTCTCGAGCTGAACGGTTTTGTCGAACGCTTTCGCTGTCAGCGCTAAGCTTTCAAGCATGCGTGCCCCCTCAGCCTCTTCAAGCGACCCGAAATCGAATTCCGCTGTGAATTCGATGGTAATAGCCGTGTCTGTCTCGGTAACCGTGTAGTCAACGGTTTCAGGGATTGTATTCTGGTGCAAATCTGACGGTGAAGATTTTAGTGCTTCAACCGCTTCTTTTGCTGTTGCATGCGGCATATTATAGCCTGGCACCATAAATGTTTCGCCGCCATCAGTGGTATGGGCATAATATGCGACGTTTTCAACCGCTGGTTTTACAGGTTCCATCGGTCCGATCTGTTCGAAATTCGCCGGCGTGCCGTCTTCATTTTGAATGAGGATTTCATCGGCATCCGTAAATGTTTCCTGCAGCGATGCTAGATAAACTTCATAGCTTGCCGATGCTAAATCGTATTGATGGTCTGCAGGCAATAAATGCTTGACTGTGCTTCCTTCCATCGATAATTTTCCAAGGTACGGATGGTATTCATTGAAACCGATTGCTTTTTCATCAATTTGGCTGGCGTATTTATTGTAAAGCTCCACTGAATTCGGTGCTTTATTGCCGAAATCGTTTTCAATCTGGGAATCAGGTATCAAAAAGCCAACTGGAATAACCATAGCGTTTTGGGTCAGGCCAATGGTAAACAGCGTAAAGCCGTCCAACTCCTCTTCATAAACTGCAGTTCGTGCAGATTGTGGATTTTCATCTTGATATATCGTAGCCGACTCTTCTGTCGCGGAAGGTTCTTGTCCATCGCTGTTTGCGCCGCCGCTTGACTCTTCTCCAGCCGAATCCGCTGATTCCGCTTCTTCGGTAGAAGCGTCTTGTGCTTCATCAGCAGTGCTTTCTGCATTTTGCTCGTTCAGTGTGAACGCACTGTCCCTGCCATTCTGATTTAAAATGGATGCCACCAAAAATCCTATCGTGATGAAAGCAAGTGCGGCGACAAGCAACGGCAACCAACGTTTAGGCTGTTTTTTTACCGCCGCTTTCTTATCCAGACGGCTGTAAACTTCTTCTTTCGTCCGGTCATCCCGGATTGTGGGGAAATCCCGCAACAAATTTTCGATGTGGTCATCGTCCCATCTGTTATTCGGCATTCATTGCTCCCCCTTCCTTTGCGCTTATTTTTTCACGCAACGATTTAATGGCGCGATGTTGGGTGGTTTTGACTTTGCCTTCTGTCCACCCAAGCACATCTGCCGTTTCAGCAATCGATAAATCTTGGAAAAAACGCATGATGATGACCATTTTCTGATCGCCTGTGCACTCATCAAGCATCGTATAGAGAAGGATTTTGTCCTCATTCAGTTGGGCTACTTCTTCAGGAATGCGTTCTTTTGAAACCAGCTGCTGCGTTTCCCAATCGAAAAAATCCGTCGAATGCTTTTTCCTGACCGCCGTTTTTCGGAAATGGTCGATCGCCACGTTTTTGGCAATGGAAAAAAGCCAGGTCTTTTCAGAGCTCTTGCCCTCAAAACGGTCATAGGCCCTGAACACCCGAATATAAACCTCGTGCATCAAGTCTTCGGATAAATGCCTGTTTTTCACCAAGTAGACGAGAAACTGGAATACATCTTGATGGTATTCGTCGTATAGGCGATGGAAAACGGAGTCGTTCATATACTCCCCCCGTTCGTAGATTAGTCGTTCTCCTCAACATAAAGTTACATTTTTTTCAGCGGCAATAAAAAGATGAAGGAAGTGCCTTTGCCCACTTCGCTTTCTGCATAGATTTTGCCGCCATGTGCATTGATAATGTTGCTGGCGATTGCGAGGCCGAGACCGGTTCCGCCTTTGCCAAGTGTTCTTGCTTTGTCCGCTTTATAGAAACGTTCAAATACGTATTGCAGATCTTCTTCGGGTATACCGACACCTGTATCATTCACAGATATTTTTGCGTAGCCTTGTTGTTGTTCGATAAAGACCTTGACGTTTCCTCCTTGAGGGGTATGGCGGATTGCATTGTCTATTAAATTGGTCATCACTTGTTCAATGCGGTCTTCATCTAGTTCAGCTGCCGCCCAATCATCGATGGCACTTTCGAAGTCCAGTTCAATGCCTTGTTCTTTGGCGATTGGCTGGAACTTCAGCGTCATGCGTTCAATGACGGAGTTGAGCTGGACAACTTCCCGGTACAGACGCATATGGCCTGATTCCATCCTCGCTAAATTCAACAGGTCCGTCACTAACCGACCCATGCGCTGGGATTCTTCGTAAATGATTTTCGTCATTTCGCGCCGCTCTTCTTCTGAAGTACCGACGTCATCGAGCAAGGCTTCACTATAGCCTTGGAGCATTGCAATCGGCGTCCGCAGCTCATGGGAGACATTCGCAATAAAGTCTTCGCGGAGCTTCTCTAAACGATGCTGTTCTGTCATATTGTGCAGGAC
The DNA here is from genome assembly GCF_058268475.1 of Planococcus sp. TJ-301. Taxonomy (NCBI): domain Bacteria; kingdom Bacillati; phylum Bacillota; class Bacilli; order Caryophanales; family Caryophanaceae; genus Planococcus; species Planococcus sp. TJ-301. The sequence continues at coordinate 726,085 of NZ_JBZDOH010000001.1, forward strand.
GGCCACAGCTCCACGAATAGAATCTCCGCTATACAACGGACTGAAGGTGATGGCGTAGTAAGCGCCTTCCATTTCCAGCTCTTCTTCGATTTCCTCTTCGAAATCGAGAACGTGTTCAAGCATATGGACCATTTCCGAAGGCAATGGGTCACCTTTTTCCATTCCGCGTTTCATCAGCCATTGCTGAAGCAATTTCTCCGCGGGAGGATTGCTTAAAAGGATTGTCCGGTCCTGGTTGAATGTAATGACAGCATCTGCCATCGAGGTCAAAATGCTGGAGAGCTGTTCCTTTTCCTGATTAATGACCTCAACGTGATGTTTCAACTGCCGGCCCATCTGGTTGAAGGCGGTAGCAAGCTGGCCAATTTCATCGCTTGACGTCGCCTTCACTTTCGTATCAAAATTCCCTTTCGCCAATTCAAAAGCCCCCTCCCGCATATTGCGGAGCGGTGACGTGATGCGCGTCGAGAGAAAGAATGCAAAAACAGTAGTCAGGATAAATGCGATGAATGCTGATAAAAAGACGATATTGGTCGTTCTTTCCGCAGTGCGGTCCATCACTTCAAGTGATTGGTAGATAAAGACGACACCGTGCTCTTGTTCCCCAGTCTGCAAGGGACTGGCCAGCACAATATAAGATTCCATCATGTTCTCTTCCGTTAAAGATGGCAACAGCATTTCTTTCATTACCGTTTCATCGGTTTCAAACACTTTTTGAAAAGAAGGTTCCTGCAAAATCGTTTCGCGCAATTGATTGCCGTTAAGCCCTTCATGTATAAAATAAGAGCTTTCTTCCGGCACTTCGGCGATAACCGCATTGGTCTCCGCACCCAGGATATCTTCCATGATCAATAAGGAGTTTTCAAATTCCCCATGGTCATTGAATATGCGGGCAATCGTGGCAGCTTCCTTATTCAATGTTTCTTCCACTGATTCGCTATGATAATTGCCGAAGAATTCAAGCAGCAGCACAGTAACAATAAACAACACAAAAGAAACGAGAAGCAATATGGTAATCCATAGCTTCCCGACGACACTGTTCCACAACCTATTCATTGCCTACCTCGAATTTATAGCCTACGCCCCAAACCGTAACGATCATTTTAGCGGCTGATTCGGATACCCGGTTCAATTTCTCCCGCAAGCGTTTCACGTGGGTATCGACTGTCCGCAGATCTCCGAAGAAATCGTAATGCCACACTTCTTTCAGCAAATGTTCGCGGTCGAACACTTTATCCGGTGATTTCGCCAGGAAATACAGGAGTTCGTATTCCTTCGGAGTCAAATTGACTTCGACATTATCCGCTGTCACGCGATGGGCATCATGGTCGATTGTCAAATGCGGAAAGACGACCAAGTCTTTTGACACAGATGATTTTGTGATCGGCGAGTATGCGGAAGATCTGCGCAAGATCGCTTTTACACGCAGCACCACTTCCCGCGGGCTGAACGGTTTAACGATGTAATCATCTGCACCGGATTCAAACCCTTCCACACGATTCGCTTCTTCGCCTTTGGCGGTAAGCATGATGATTGGTGTCATTTTCTTTTCGCGCAGTTCTGTGCTAACTTCAATGCCATTTTTTTCCGGCATCATAAGATCCAGCAGGATGCAATGGTAGTCTTTTTCAGTTGCCATTTCGAGTGCTTGGACACCATTTTCCGCTTCTTCAACCAGATAGCCTTCACGCTCAAGGTACATTTTCAATAATCGTCTAATTCTCTCTTCATCGTCCACAACTAGGATTGTAACTTCCTCCGACATAATAACCCCTCCAACTTTTGTATCTTAGTTTTCATTGTACCGTCAAGATTTGGAAAAATAAATTAAAAGCCTTTTCCACTAAGGGAAAAGGCTCACATTATGTGTCTAAAATTAAATAGCAAATGTATTAAGCGTAAGAATGGAGACCTGCGATAATTAAGTTAACAGCGACTAAGTTGAACATGATGATCGCAAAACCAGCTACGCCAAGCCACGCAGATTTTTTGCCTTGCCAGCCTTTTCCTAGGCGCAAATGCAAGTATGCGGCGTAGAACAACCAAGTGACCAATGCCCATACTTCTTTCGGATCCCAGCCCCAGAAACGGGACCAGGCAATCTGTGCCCAAATCATGGCAAAAATTAATGCGCCAAGTGTAAATACCGGGAAGCCAATAATTACGGCACGGTAGCCGATTTCGTCCATCAGCTGGAGATTGACGTTTTTGACGAATGGCTTCAAGAGGGCCGCAATCCGCTTGCGCGTAACCAAACGGATAATCCAATAAAGGATTGTTCCGACCATCAGCGACCATGCAACGGTCGTCAATTTGCTGGCGTTGACGACTGCCGGCGTTTCAACGAATGGAGTCAAGGTGCCTTCAGTCATTTGCGTGTATTCGTTCATGCCGAAAATCGGCGGCATTTTGTACGTAATAGCAGCGTCTGCGCCTTCTTTATCGACATACGTAAATTCTGCTTCATACCCAGTGGCTGTGAAATAAGTGCTTGCTACAACAAAACCTATGACTAAGACAAGCGAATACATAATTGCTTCGAGCCAGAAACGCTGTTTCGATTTTTTCGTCATATCAACTTCTTTTAACAAGAAGACCAGACCAGCTGCTGCACTGATCGCCAGAATACCTTCTGCGATAACAACTGTACTGACGTGGATCGCAAGCCAGTTGGATTGCAAAGCGGGAATCAGCGGGCTCACTTCGCTTGGGAACATGCTTGCGAACGCGATGATCAAAAGCGCTACCGGAAGCACAATCATGCCGATAACAGGTGTTTTGTATAATGCATAAATAACGATGAATCCGCCGACAAGCGTCATGCCGAACGCTGTCGTAAATTCGAACATATTGCTAAGCGGCGCATGCCCTGTAGCTCCCCAGCGTGTAAAGAAATAGCCGAGGTTTGCCAAAAAGCCGAACACGGTGATAGCGAAAGCAATCGTTCCCCAACGGCTTTCTGATTTAAACGTACCGGCTTTATTGCCTTTTACAGCTCCACCAAATACGAATGTTGCAATCAAATAGGAAACAAATGCAACATACAGTAGATTGGAGCTAATGTCAGTTAAACTCATGGCGTCAATTCAGCCTCCTCTTTCTCGAGCTTCTCGATTTCCTCCTGTTGATCGGTATAAGCAGGAAGCGATGCGTATTCCTTAACCTGGTCGAGATCTTTTTTCAAGCCGAACCAGTTCTTGTTCGTATGGCCTGCTAAAATAATCGCGCCATCTGCTTGCTGCTGAATCCAGAAGCGGCGGTGGTTAAAGTACATGCCCTGCGCGACGCCGATCATGAAGATTAATCCGCCTAGGCCAAGAATCGGCAACGTCCGGTCTTTGCGGATGGTCAGACCGGAAACGTCACGGGTTTCGACGCTCTGGAAAGCCAATTTGTATTCATTATCGCCAAAAGGTTCGACAGTGTTCTGGATTGTGATAAAGCTCGTTTCCCCTTGCGGTGTTTGAGGTGTCGTCATTTCGATAAGGAAACCAGGATTATTCGGCAACGGCGTCTTCGTTTGAGGTTCGCCGTCTTCAAAACCGTCAAAATCCGGATAATAGCCAAGCAATTTCACCACAGAACCACCGTCAAGAGTGTATTCTTTTTCGGGATTGATCAAGTCGATTGTCAAGTTGCCAAGCGACTCTTCCGTCTCCTTGTTCGTCAAAGCGAATGTCATGGTCTTCAGTTCGTCTTCTTTGAAGTCCATTTGGTAAACGGCGTAGCCATCGAATTTCAACGGCTCGTTAACACGGATCGGGTATTCTTTCACTTTTTCAAGGTTCGTCTCACCCGGCAGCGAGTCTTCAGGCTTTTTGTACAGCACAACATCAGTCTGGTAATTCTTCGCGACTGTGCCTACGCGGTCAAGTGCTTCACCGAATTTTTCCTCGCCATCTTCGCCTGTGTAATTCTCCACTTCAAAACCTTTATTTTCCAATGTATAGCCTGGTGCTTCTGGGATTGCCCGAGTTTCGCCTTCCCGCAACCATAATGTTTCGTCTACGTAGAATCCTGGCATCATCCGGAGCATGACGCCGAACAAGAAGATGATAAGCCCAATATGGTTGACATAAGGACCCCAACGGGAAAATCTGCCTTTTTCAGCCAATAAGCCATTTTTATCAGTCGATACTTTGTATTTCAATTCCTTCAATTTCGTTTCCGCTTTTTGCATTGAATCCGGAGCTGCCGGACCTTCAGCGTAAATGCGCTGTTTGTTCATAAAGCTCAGGTGGCGCAGGACGCGCTGATTCTTAAGTGAACGGTAAAGCGGCACAAAACGGTCCAAACTGGCAATGATCAATGAAATCGCCAGCATGCCTACGAGGATAATAAACCAGAAGGAATTGTATAAATCGTTAAAGCCAAGGAAATAATAGACTTTTCCGATGCTGCCATAAACGTCGGAATAATACGCCTCAATTGTCGCATCTGTACGCACCGGAACAGTGACATATTGTTCCTGCGGCAGGATGGTGCCGATTGCGGCCGCAACAAGAAGTGCCACAATGATAGAGACTCCGACTTTGACACTGGAGAAGAAATTCCATATTTTGTCGATAATCGATTTATTATAGGTTTGGGAGCGCCTGGCTGTCCCTTCATAGCGCATATCCACCAGCTTGCTGTTTTGTTCTTTTTCAGTCAACGACCGCCCGCAGGATTCACAAAGAACAGTTCCGGGCGGATTTATATGGCCGCACGTGCATTGCAATTTCTCCATCCGAAAAAACTCCTTATTCAGGTTTGATTTCTTCCATATACCCTTCAATATCTTGCTCTGTCATTTCACCTGTGACGACCCGTTCAATCTTGCCTTCCGGATTCACCAGCACAGTTGTTGGCAAAGGGCGGATATTATAAGCGGTCATAACATCTTTCGTCTTATCAATGACAATCGGGAATGACAAATTGAATTGATCAGAAAATGACTGCACTTCAAAATCCGATTGGGCTATATTGATAGCTAGTACTTGGACTCCTTGGTCTTTGTATGCTCCGTACTGGCTGTCCATTGCCGGCATTTCTTCTTTGCACGGTTCACACCAAGTCCCCCAGAAATTCAAGAATACACCTTGCCCGCGATAATCCGACAGTTTATGCTGATTCCCATCAAGGTCGGTCAACGAAAAATTAGGCGCCTCATCACCGACTTCAAGCAGGCTGACGTCATCAGCTGTCGCACTATTGTAGATGGTGTAGCCGATTGCCGCGACTAGCATCAGCAAGATCGCCGACCGCATAATCAGCCGATTGGTTTTTTTCTTGTTCTTTTTCTCGTTCAATTTACTTCCTCCTTCGAGGCTAGAATGCAAATCCAATTATAGCAAAGTTTCACTAGGCTATTGCGCCCAGTTTTGAAGTGTTTGTGAACGTTAGTTGCGTTTGCCTGTATCGGCCAATACGCGTAAAAGCTTCACTTCGTGCGACGACAATTCTCGGGACTCCCCTGCATTCAAGCCTTTCAGCGTTAAGAATGCGAATTGCTCCCGGCTCAATTTCTGCACAGGAAAGCCGATTGCCTCGAACATTCTGCGCACTTGGCGGTTACGCCCTTCGTGGATGGTGATCTGGACAATCGCTTTGCCTGATTTCTTGTCGCCAGACAAGAGCTTGACTTTCGCAGGAGCGGTCATGCCGTCTTCCAATTTGATGCCGCGTTCAAGCTTTTGCAGATCTTCCTTGGCCGGTATGCCTTTCAAGCGCGCCACATACGTCTTGTCGATTTCGAATTTCGGATGCGTCAGTGAGTTCGCGAATTCGCCGTCATTCGTCATGATCAACAAACCGGATGTGTCGTAATCCAAGCGCCCTACCGGATAAATGCGTTTTTCAATATCGCTGAAAAAGTCTGTTACGACTTTGCGGTTTTTGTCATCGCTTACCGCGGAAATAACGCCGCGCGGTTTATATAATAAATAATAGACTTTCTGTTCTTTTTCCAGTTGGACACCTTCAACTTCAATCGTGTCGTTCTGGGATACTTTCGTCCCCAGTTCCTTGATCACTTTTCCGTTGACCCGTACTTTGCCGTCCAAAATCAATTGCTCCGACTTGCGTCTTGATGCAACGCCTGCATGTGCAAGCATTTTCTGTAATCTCTCCATAAGTTCACCTCATTGATATATTTGCTGCCCTTAAACACGGGCATAGAAAAGCGGAAACGCCATTGCTAAAACAGGGTTTTATCCGTTCGTCTCTCTCGGAATTATGTCACATTTCCGGTCAAAGCGAAAGCACATAGCTCAGGGCTTAAAGCAGGAAATGGCGCGTCGGGCAAAGAAAAGAAGACTGCTTCCGATCCACAGTCTTCCAACGGCCCCACATTAAACTACCACTTCTTCTTTGAAAGCTTCTTGGAATTTCGTCATAAACAAATCTGTTTCTTCATCCGCGCTTTCTTCCGCATCATCCGGCAAAGCGGGCAGGTCGTCCAAGTTCTTCAATCCGAAATAGTTCAGGAACTCCGTGGTCGTGCCATAAAGAATGGCCCGCCCGGTGCCTTCCGCCCTTCCCGCTTCTTGCAGCAAGCCTTTCGCAGCAAGGGTGTGAAGCGGCTTTTCGCTTTTAACGCCGCGCAGGTCTTCTATTTCAAGGCGCGTGATCGGCTGTTTATAAGCAACAATCGCCAGTACTTCCAGAGAGGCTTGAGACAAAGCTTGCGGCGTCGGATTCTCTACTAGCTTCTGGATGATGTCCGCCACTTCTGGCTTGGTCACTAATTGATAAACTCCCGCAAGTTCTTTCAGGGAAATGCCATTTTCAGGTGCTTTATATTTTTGTGTCAATTCATCGACATTTGCTAAAATCTGCTGTTGATCCGCTTCAGTCAAAAATTGAAGCTGCTTCATCGTCAAGCCGTCATCGCCCGCAACAAAAAGCAACGCTTCTATTTTACTCGAAAGAGTCGTCTTCATATTTCCACTCCTCTTTTTTAAGTTCCACCATCAAATCTGTAAAATTCTTTTCCTGCTCTACTTGAATAACTTGCCGTTTCATCAATTCCAGCACAGACAGAAATGATATCACGAGCACCGTTTTGTCATTCGAAGGAAACAACTCTGTAAATGGCGTCCGGCCTTTTGCCTGCTTCAAACGTCCGACAATCGACGACATTTGGTCTTTGATTGAAATTTCATGCCGCGTTACACGGGCGGACAGCGGCGCCTTTAATTGCTTGCGGCGCAGCATCTTTTGAAATGCGCCTAACATATCAAAGGCATTGACTTCCAAATCGACGTTTTCCGCTTGTGCGTCCGCCTGTAATTCTGAAAGGTCCATCGGCGCTTTCGTGTAGATTACGGAGCGATTTTCCTCAAGTTCCTTCAGTTTTCCCGAAGCTTCTTTGAATTTCCGGTATTCGACCAATCGCGATACCAATTCGTCGCGGGGGTCCCGCTCCTCAAGATCAAAAGAGATATCGTCCATTTCCCCTTCATGTACAGGAAGCAGCATTTTACTTTTGATTGCCAACAGCGTCGCTGCCATGACAAGGTACTCACTTGCTTCATTGAGTTCAAGGACTTGCAGTGCTCGTATATGTTCCATATACTGTGTAGTGATTTGTGAAACGGGAATATCGTAAATATCAATTTCCAAACGATGTATTAAATGCAATAATAAATCAAGAGGGCCTTCGAAGGCATCAACTTTTACTTCATATGACATGGTCCGCCACCTGACTGTTATTTTAATCTAAATTTTTAGTTGTTTACTCCAATAATCCATATTCCTTTATTATAGTAGAAAGGTGATTAAAATGCACCCACTCCAACATAAGCTGTTTATCCAATACCTGATCCATTTCAATAATGAAAAAGATTATTTCGAATGCCATGAAGTCGGCGAAGAATACTGGAAGTCTCTTGCCCCAAAAGATAAAATGCATCCGTTGACCGGCTGGATTCAATTAGCGGTCGGCATGTACCATTGGCGCCGCAGCAATTACCCCGGCGCATTGCGTTCTTTTATCCGCTCACGAGCTAAACTCGCTGACGCTGGCATTTGGGTTGAAGGCTTCAACCATGATCAATTGATTGAAGATCTAAACAACGCCATCGCCGCTGTGACCGAACGTGAACCTTATGGCCACTTCGACATCCCGATTGATTCCCGGGTTATCCAGGCGTCAATTGCGCAATACATGCTGGAACACCCTCTTGAAGCTCAGGATCCACATTACATCATGCACAAACATCGCTTGAGAGACCGGACATCGATTATTAATTTGCGCGAACAACGCAAAAAAAGAAATCTGGAGTTATAAAACATAAAGCGAAAGCCTTATAAAAAATGACGCGCTATTGGCCGTTCATTTTTACTTTTAACTAGCTTAAATTATAAACTTTATCCGGCTATAGTAATTTGATCAAAATAAAAAGGCACTGGAATTTAATCCAGTGCCTTTTTGTGTAGATTTTAGAAACGGTGAGCCTAGATCCGCGCTTTCTTATCCACGCATTTTTGGATGAATGCTTTTGTTTCTTCTGTCGTCTGCATCTCTTTTCCATTCATCAGCTGCTGGATTTTCTCAATCATGGCTTGGCCGATGCCTTCTCCCCGATGGGACGGGTTGACGGAAATGTGATGGAGTGTAAAATGATCTTCGTTCACTTCCACCCCTAATAGGCCGACAAAATCTTCACCCTTTTTCCAAAGGAATAATTGCCAATCAGGATTTTCTTCGTATATATGCATTGTCTGCTGCAATTTCTTCAATTCACGCTCTTTAGGCATGAATGAAAGAAGCCCCATAGCGATTTTTTCAAAAGATTTCTTATATCTAAATAACATATTCAATCCCTCATTTTCGTCTTTAAACGGCTTTTTTCATCCTACTATAGATTCGCAAATAACTCAAGTTTACATGCAATCAGCCGGCTCCAACATTTTCCGCTAAAAAGAGCCAATAGACGAGTCCCCAGGCAATGGCCATTACTAAGAGAATCAGTAATAAAATCAAATTCTCCTTTTTCATCCTTTTTGTTCCTGCGGCGCATAAGACATGTCTTGCTTAACCAAATCTTCAAGCGTTTCGCGTTTCACAACAAGCTGGTGCTTGCCGTTTTCAGCAAATACCACAGCCGGGCGCGCCAGACGGTTGTAATTGCTGGCCATCGAGTAGCCATACGCTCCAGTACAAAATACAGCAAGAATATCGCCCGCTTCAGCAAGCGGCAAGTCTGCTTGTTCAATCAGCTTGTCACCGGACTCGCAGCATTTCCCAGCGATGGTGTATTGCTCGGTTCCAGCCTCTTCCGCTTTATTGGCAATCAGTGAACTGTATTTTGCACCGTAAAGCGCGGGCCGGATATTATCCGACATGCCTCCGTCGACAGCGGCATACTTCCGGGTGCCTGGCACTTCTTTCATCGAGCCGATCGTATAAAGCGTTGTACCAGCATCTCCGACCAGCGAACGGCCTGGTTCGATCCAAATCTCAGGCAGTGGATAATCCTGAGCCCCCGCTGTCTCTTTGACAGTGCCGATCATGTCTTTGACATAGACAGAAGGCTCCAATGGCTCATCTTCAGCTGTATAGCGGATGCCAAACCCGCCGCCCAGGTTCAATACCGGGCAAGTGTAGCCTGTTTCTTCCCGCCATTGCGCCATTTTGCCGACCAACTTTTCGGCTGCCATGCTAAATGCGGCCGTATCGAAAATCTGAGAACCGATATGGCAGTGGAGGCCCAGCAAGTTCAGGAACTGATGCTTATGCGTCTCTTTAAACGCTCGATCCGCTTGGCCGTTGTTCAAGTCAAAGCCGAATTTAGAATCTTCCTGCCCGGTTGTGATGTAATCATGCGTATGTGCTTCAATGCCCGGCGTTACTCGCAGCAGTATATTCATTGGTCGTGCAAGCTCTTCCGAAAGTTTCTTCAACTGGCTTATTTCATAAAAATTATCGACGACGATGCAGCCGATTTCTTCTTTGAACGCCATGCGAAGTTCTTCGTCGCTTTTATTGTTGCCGTGGAAATGGATTTTCTCTTTCGGGAAGCCTGCTTGAAGCGCGGTGTAAAGTTCTCCGCCCGATACAACGTCCAGCGACAGGTTTTCCTGCGCCGCTACTTGGTAAATGGCGATGCTTGAAAAAGCTTTGCTGGCATAAGCTACTTGGTAGCCGATTCCCGCTTCTTCGAACGTTTTTTTGAATGCACGCGCGCGGTCCCGGAATAATTGAATATCGTATACAAAAAGTGGAGTGCCGTATTCTTTCGCTAAATCTACGGCATCTGTGCCACCGATGGCCAAATGGCCTTTGTCATTAATGCTTTGTGTACCGTATAAATGCATGATGTCCCTCCTAAGCTATGCGAAATGGAAGACCTTATAAAAAAAACTTGCTGAGAATAAACCCAGCAAGGTCTCTTAATCGGTAATCAGCGCCGAAATCAGCTGAGTTTTTTCAACCGGTTCGCTTGAATATTCAATACTATTATATATCATATTTATGCAATCCGCGAGTTCTTCTGTATTTGCATAAATGGTTGCCAACGATTCGCCTTCTTTAACGAAATCGCCGACTTTTTTGTGAAGAACGATGCCGACTGCCAAATCGATTTCCGATTCTTTCGTCGCTCTGCCGGCACCAAGCACCATAGCTGCTGTGCCGATTTCGTCCGCTTCCATAAAGGAAATATAGCCCTCTTCCGGCGAAGGGACTTCTTTCATGAATTTCGCTTGCGGCAATAAGCTGACATCGTCGACTACGGCAGGATTTCCGCCTTGAGCCGCGATGAATTGCTTCATGACTTCGAGCGCTTTGCCATTGGCAATCACTTCTTCTAACATTGCACGTGCTTCTTCCAAGGTCTCCGCTTTGCCGCCGACAACGACCATTTGGCTGCCAAGAACGAGGCACAATTCTGTCAGGTCTTCCGGTCCATTGCCTTGCAATGTTTCAATCGCTTCTTTCACTTCCAGCGCGTTGCCGATGGCGAAGCCAAGGGGCTGGCCCATGTCTGAGATAATCGCCATTGTTTTGCGGCCCGTTGAATTGCCGATGCCCACCATGGCATGCGCCAATTCTTTCGCATCTTCTTCTGTTTTCATGAATGCGCCTTCGCCTATTTTCACGTCCAAGACGATGGCGTTTGCGCCAGCTGCAATTTTTTTGCTCATTATCGAACTAGCAATCAATGGGATGCTATTGACTGTCGCCGTTACATCGCGAAGCGCGTAAAGTTTTTTATCGGCTGGCGTCAAGTTGCCACTTTGGCCAATGACAGCCAATTTGATGTCATTGACTTGTTTGATGAATTCTTCCGTCGTCAACTCGACGTGGAAGCCTTCGATCGCTTCAAGCTTGTCGATTGTGCCGCCTGTATGGCCAAGCCCGCGTCCGCTCATTTTTGCTACCGGCACGCCGCATGCTGCAACCAAAGGTCCAAGAACCAATGTTGTTGTATCGCCCACGCCGCCTGTAGAATGCTTATCAACTTTGATGCCTTCGATAGCAGACAAATCGATTTGGTCGCCTGAGTTGGCCATTGCCATTGTCAAATCCGCGCGTTCGCGTTCAGTCATATTCTGGAAATAAACCGCCATCAGAAATGCACTCATTTGGTAATCGGCAATTTCGTTTTTTGTATAACCTGTGATGATAAACTGGATTTCTTCAGTAGTCAGTTCAAAGCCGTCTCTTTTTTTCTCGATCAAATCCACCATTCTCATGATTCGTTTCCCGCCTTTCTCATTTTAAGTTTCCTAAGATGCTTGTGCCGAATTGAGGCATCGGTGCTGAGAAATTATCTGCAATCGTTGCACCGATATCAGCAAAGGTTTTGCCAAGCGCCAATTCTTTGCCGCCTTCAAATCGCGGTGAAAATACCAGCAACGGCACAAATTCACGTGTATGGTCAGTGCCTGGGAATGTCGGGTCGTTGCCATGGTCAGCCGTGATGATCAGCAAATCGTCTTCATTCATACGGCCGAGTACTTCCGGCAGCCGTTTGTCGAACGCTTCAAGCGCTTCTGCGTAGCCTTTTGGATCGCGTCTGTGCCCGAACAATGCATCAAAATCTACCAAGTTCAAAAAGCTCATGCCTGTAAATGATTCTCCGGCAACTTCCACCAATTTGTCCATGCCGTCCATATTGTCTTTTGTGCGAACCGATTTTGTCACACCTTCGCCGTTGAAAATATCATTGATTTTGCCGATGGCGATCACGTCTTTGCCGCTGTCTTTCAATTCGTTCATAACGGTGCGCCCAAAAGGTTTTAGGGCGTAATCATGGCGATTCGACGTCCGTTTAAAAGCACCTTTTTCGCCTAAGAACGGGCGCGCAATGATGCGGCCAACCAGGAATTCAGGCGATAGCGTCAATTCGCGTGCGATTTCGCAGATGCGGTAAAGCTCTTCAAGTGGAATGATTTCTTCATGGGCTGCAATTTGGAGAACCGGGTCTGCAGAAGTATAAACGATAATAGCTCCTGTTTCCATATGTTCTTCTCCAAGTTCGTCCAATATTTCAGTGCCGCTGGCCGGTTTGTTGCCAATGACTTTGCGGCCGGTCTTTTCTTCAAGCTGCTGGATCAATTCAGTCGGAAAGCCATCCGGATAAACCTTGAATGGTGTACCAATGTTGAGTCCCATAATTTCCCAATGTCCAGTCATCGTATCTTTTCCGACAGACGCTTCCTGCAATTTGCCGAAATGCGCCGCAGGCTGTTCCGCTGGCGTAAGCCCTTTCACAGGAACGATGTTAGCAAGTCCAAGCTTCTCCATGTTCGGCATAGAAAGCCCACCAACTGCTTCCGCAATATGTCCAAGTGTATCTGATCCTTTGTCGCCGTAAGCTTCAGCGTCCGGTGCTTCACCGATTCCCACTGAATCCAGAACCACAAGGTGAATTCGTTCAAAAGGTTTATCTGTCATTTGTCTTCCTCCTTATTTACGATTCTATATTACCACAAATGAAGGTCTTGTCAGAAGTCAGACCTATTTTATTTTTTAAGCGCGGGGATGGAACTGTGAATAAACATCCTTTAAGCGTGTTTTGCTGACATGGGTATAGATTTGCGTAGTGGAAATATCTGCGTGTCCAAGCATTTCTTGGACCGCCCGCAGATCCGCCCCGTTCTCGATCAAGTGCGTAGCGAACGAATGGCGCAGCGTATGCGGCGTCAACTCTTTTTGGATGCCCGCTTTTTGGGCATGCTGCTTCAGCAATTTCCAGCAACCTTGGCGCGTCAGCCGTTTGCCACGTTGGTTGATAAACAAAGAATCGGTTTTTTCGCCTTCTTTCAGCAAACTGCCTCGTGCGCTCGATAAGTATTCTTCACAAGCCGAAAGTGCGGATTTTCCGAGCGGAATGATCCGTTCTTTTCCGCCCTTGCCGAAACAGCGGACAAAGCCCATTGTCAAATTGACATCTTCAACATCCAAATTGATGCATTCACTGACGCGCATGCCGCTCGCATACAAGAGCTCAAGCATAGCCCGGTCGCGCACCCCGTTCGGTTTACTGGCATCTGGCGCTTGAATCAGCGCATCGACTTCTTCTATAGAAAGGATATTCGGAAGCTTTTTCTCCATCTGCGGCATTTCCAGATGGACGGTCGGGTCGTTGTCCACGACCCGCTCACGGATCAGGAATTGGTGGAATGAACGGATTGAGGAAATGTGGCGTGCCACGGTCCGTGAAGTTTTGGTGGTTTCTTTAAGATGGCGTAAGTGGTTCAAAATATGTACACGTTCCACTTTTCTGAGAGATTCCAGCTGCTCGACTTCTTTTAAATACTGGAGATAGCTTTTCAAGTCCCGTTCATAGGACACTAGGGTGTTGGCGGCAAGCTGCCTTTCCACCCGCAGGAAATGCAGGTAGTCGTCTAATGCATCTTTGGCGTATTTCACGTGAATCCCTCCAGTTGGTTATATATATGATTTTCAAATTTTTCATTTCGCTCCAGTCGGACGCTTTCCGCGGGTGGGCATGGAGCCTCCTCAGCCCGTTTTGCACGGGCTTCCGGGGTCTCCATTGTCCCACTAATCCCGCAGGAGTCGCCGCCTTGCGCTTCATTCAAAGGAGAATCTTAATATCGGACCTCTTCTTTTATCTTAGTAATTGAAAGATACACTTCCTGCACTTTCTCGCTGTTTAACAGATGTGGAGCAAAATAGCTCCGACTCCCAAGGGAGCAGTGAAGCGATGTAGTGCCGAAATCCACTCGGGCGCTAGCACGAGTTAGTTCGGCCAAGCCCGCAGGAAAGATATGGCCGAAGGTAGTTCTGCCATATCTTTGCGATAATGCAGCGCAGCGATGCAACGCACTTTAATGTCTCGAAGCTAGCGAAGCGATGCAGAGACAGGAGCATATGTTTTAGCGGGGCTTTTTTGCGGAATATCTGACATTTAACCTTCTAAGAATAGAAAAAGGAAGGGCGGCCTATCAGGGCCGTCCTTCCTTTTCTCACCAGTCATTGGGATGCATCTTGGGAGCTGCGGTCATGACAGCGCCAGCAGATGCCATGAAAAGTAAGACGGTGGTCTTTAATTTGAAAGTTGAACCGTTTTTCTACGACGGCTTCCACATCTTCTAGCAGGTCTTCCTGTATTTCGTCTACTGCTCCACACTCTATGCATACTAAGTGATGATGGAAATGGGCTGCGCCTTCCTGGCGCAGATCATAGCGTGATACGCCATCACCAAAGTTGATTTTGTCGACAACTTTCAATTCAGTCAATAATTCCAATGTCCGATACACAGTCGCCAATCCGATTTCCGGTGCGATGTCTTTTACTAGTAGATAGACGTCTTCCGCACTGAGATGGTCTTCTTCGTGGTCTAACAGGATCCGGACAGTCGCTTCACGCTGTGGCGTCAATTTATAACTGGCAGCATGCAATTGTTTTTTAATACGGTCAATTCTAGTTTCCATGCGACGCCCTCCCTAAACTGCCTTTATTATATCAAAAGACGGTTCTCATTTACAAGAAATATAATCATTCTTTATTTAGAATGATTATAATCTAAGGGCTTGGCTATTCTCATTTACTAAGTGTTGTTTTGCCCACAGGACGGCAAAAGCAGTTTTTGCATCAAAAATCCGGTTATCTTTCATCATTTGTTCTGCCTCTTCGATGGTAACTTCGAGCAAATCGACAAACTCGTCTTCATCCAATATTGCGCCGGATTCGGATTTTTTCAAGCCGACCGCTCCGTAGACATGAATGACTTCGTCCGCGAAGCCTGGAGAAGTTGAGAACGATTGGATCAATTGGAGCCGCTCTGCGGTGTAGCCTGTCTCTTCTTCCAGTTCACGCATTGCTGTATAGGAAGGCTCTTCGCCTTTTTCGATTTTGCCAGCCGGTATTTCGATGATTGAACGCTCCAGCGCTTTGCGGTATTGCTCAACCAGAATCAGTTTGCCTTCAGGTGTCAAGGCGATAAGCGCGACGGCTCCCGGATGTTCCACCAATTCACGCTTTGATGTATGGCCATTTGGCAGTGAAACTTCGTCGACTTTTAAGTTGATGACTTTTCCTTCGTAGATCCGCTCTGAACTGATGGTTTTCTCTTCAAATTTTTTCATGGGAAACCTCTTTTCGTTTGTTATTTCTCTACCGCAAAGTATACCATAAGAGAAACGACATACTAAACGGGGTGGCTGCATGAAAAAGAATATTCTAGGAAATAGTGGAATCGAAATTAGCGAGATTGGCTTAGGATGCATGTCCTTGCCTTTCGATCTTCCGGAAGCAAAAGCAATTGTGCACGAAGCACTCGAACAAGGCATCAATTACTTTGATACGGCGGATTTTTACAATAAAGGCAAAAATGAAGAGCTCGTTGGTGAATTGCTGAAAGGCAGCCGGAAGGATATCGTCCTTGCGACGAAAGTCGGCAATGAATGGAATAGCCATACGGATGAAGTAAAGTGGAATGCCACGAAGCCTTACATCACGAAACAGGTCCACAATAGCTTGTTGCGCCTGCAGACGGATTACATAGACGTCTATCAGCTGCACGGAGGCATGATAACCGACAATAGCGAAGAAACGATCGATGCATTTGAAACTTTGAAAAAAGAAGGGCTGATTCGGGCATACGGCATCTCTTCCATTCGGCCTAATGTCATCAAACGCTTTTTGGCGGACAGTCACATTGCTTCTATTATGATGCAGTACAGTTTGCTGGATCGCCGCCCGGAAGAATTCTTGGAGGAAATTGGTGCAGCAGGACGTTCCGTCGTGACGCGCGGCTCCTTGGCGAGAGGCTTGTTGACGAACAGCGGATTGAAGCGAGCTGCTGACGGGAATGGTTATCTGACCTATGGGGATGCTGAGCTGAAAGCCGTTCTACAAAGTTTGATGGAAATCCACGATAATTTGAATGCCTTAGCTGTGCACAGCGTATTGGACAATCCGACTGTGGCTTCTGTCATTGCTGGTGCCAGTTCTGCGAATCAGCTCCGTGAAACGCTCACAGCCTACGACACAACTGTATCAGTTGAACAGATTCGACGCGCCAAGGAACTGACTAAGCAAGATCGCTACCAGGAACACCGGGAGTAAAAGTTAAATGGATATATTGTTCATTTTGCAATTACTCGCTGTGATCGCCGGCAATCTGCTGATTGGAGCGGTCGGGTTTATTCCCAGCTTTTTTATGACCGCTCTGAATATTTCCTTGTACGGTCTCGGCGCCGGCATGCTGCTTTCTATGATCGGCGAAGTGTTCGGGGTTTGGATTGGGTTCCACTTGTATCGCTTCGGTTTTTCAAAGATGAAAGACGAGTGGCGCCAGCACCGGCTTTGGCGCTATTTGCATAGCCGGAATGCCAGCCAAATCTTCTTCGGCATCATTGCTCTTCGGCTACTTCCGTTTATGCCGTCCGGACTGGTGACAGCAGCCGCTTCGGCAACTCCGATCCGCACTGGCTCATTTTTGCTGGCCAGTACCATCGGCAAGATTCCCGCCGTTGCCTTTGAAGTCGCAGCAGTTTATGGATTCACGCAAGTGGTCCCCATTTTTTATCAATACCTCATACTGGCGGTGCTGCTCGCGGCCACGCTTTTGGGGTGGCTAATCACCAAACATCGCTCCGCTAAATAAAATAAAAAAGCTGCCTGCAAAGTCAAATTTAGACGTCGCAAGCAGCTTTCCAATTTTTGTTGGCCTCACTGATTTTCCGTTTCGATGCCAATCGTCTCCAATTGCTCTCTAGTGTCCAGTGCAACGGATAAGGAAGCCCCTACCGCCACACCCACACCAGCAACATGCAAGGATCCATCACCGTATTGATTGGAAACGGCAGTGATATCTTGTCTTGCTTCGCCCAATCGATTAAATATGGAAGCTAGGCGCTGTTCATAATTACGGTATTCTTCCAGTGTCAATGCGTCTTTAGATTTCAAGGCTTCAGTGATTGCGGCTGTTTCATCATTGACCGCAAAAACCTTATTTTCTATCGGTTCAACAGCTTTTTCAATTTGGGTCCGCTCTTTAATAGCAATTGAACTGTTTATAGTGCCATTTTCGTTGCCGGCGAATGCAGTGGGCGCAGCAAATACCAAAATGATGGCTAATGCAGGTGCGGTAGTTTTCAAAAGTGAAGTTTTCATCGGTTCCTTCCCCCTTCAATTACTTAATCCGTAAACTGCCAATATACCTTATATATTTCGCATTAACCATTTGACCTTCATTTTTAATACAAGCGTAATGTCCACACAATAACATGACAGGTGCTAAGTTAAGAGATATGTTGGTATAAGGAAGAATGTGCTTCATCGCGAGCCAGCAGAAAGAGTAGCATCGAAAACAGCTATATTACCGGAAGGACTGATTGTTTTGAGGGAATTATTAACACTGGCCGAAGTAAAAGAGTTCGAAACAGCATCAGGTTTGAATTTCCTGTACGTCCTGACAACAGGGTGCGGCGTATGCCATGCGCTTCTCCCTCAAATAAAAAGAGTGTTTGAGGAATACCCGAATATCCAAACACGCCAGGTCAACGCGGCCGACATTCCGGAACTTGCTGGCCATTTATCGATTTTCACAGCACCGGTGCTGATTTTGTTTTCGAATGGCAAGGAAATCCTTCGGGAAGCCCGCTTCGTCCATGTCGATGAGTTTGAACAAAAAATCGGCAAAATCTACGAAGGATATTATTCGTAAGGAAATTTGCCATTAAGTTCGGCAGAACCACGGGCCGAACAGAGGTTTATGCAGGCGCAAAGCGATTTACGAACATTTACTTGCGGAATACAAGATTTACTTGCGGCAAATCACCTTTAACTTACAGCAATTCAAACCAGCACTTCATAAATGAAAAAATTGCCCGGCAAGCCAATGTAAACGGCGTGCCGGGCAATTTTTC
This sequence comes from Planococcus sp. TJ-301, assembly GCF_058268475.1. NCBI lineage: Bacteria > Bacillati > Bacillota > Bacilli > Caryophanales > Caryophanaceae > Planococcus > Planococcus sp. TJ-301. The sequence goes on from NZ_JBZDOH010000001.1 coordinate 744,416, forward strand.
TAATGCTTATGATGTTCATGGCCGCCGTGTTCTTCGTGAATCCGGCTGATGATGTTGTTGTCGTGTGGATGTTCTTTGTTTTCCATTTGGATCGTGACGTGGCCGATTTTCATGTCTGCCAAAAGCGTTTCAATCCGGCGTAAAAGCTGCTGGCATTCCTCGAACGTTGTGCCTTCTTTAATCACGACATGCCCTGACAAAGAATTTTGGCCGCTTGTGATGCTCCAGACGTGGAGGTCATGGATGTCGACCACTCCGTTGATGTTTTTGATGGCCACTACCACTTCGTCAAGGTCGACATTGCGCGGGGTCCCTTCCATCAGCACATGAACTGCTTCTTTTGTAACGCGCCATCCGCTCGTCAATACAAGCAACGCAACGATAACACTCATCAGCGGATCGGCAAAGTTCCAGCCGAGGAAGAAAATCAGCAAAGCCGCGATAATCGCACCGACTGATCCCAGTAGATCGCTTAGCACGTGCAAAAACGCTGCACGCACATTCAGGTTTTCTTTTGTATCGCCGCCACGCATCATGATCCATGCCACCAACAGATTCACGAGCAGCCCGATTACGGCAATCGTCAGCATTCCCAGTGATTTCACTTCCACAGGATCGGCGAAACGGTGGTACGCTTCGTAAAAAATGTAAACTGCGACAAGCACTAACGTCACTCCGTTAAAGACCGCCGCCAGTATTTCAAAACGTTTATAGCCGTAGGTCTTGAAACGGTTTGCCGCTTTTTCTCCGAGTGTAAATGCCAGAACGCCGACGCCTAACGACACCGAATCGCTTAGCATATGGCCAGCATCCGCAATCAGCGCCAAGCTGTTTGTCAGATAACCGCCGATGAACTCGACAATCATAAATGCAGCCGTAATCCCAAACACAATTTTCAGCGTCCGTTTGTTCTTGTCATGGGAATGGTTATGTCCGCTGTCCATTTCCATCCTCTCCCATCCTATATGCTGGTGCTGTTTTTATTTTAACATCTTACATACTTCCGCTTAAAACCGATCCTGCTTCTTGCCTTTTCTTTTTCAATGCTTTCCAAAGCGTTCAGGAAACTGCTTTTTTTATTGTCCTTTTTCAGTTCCACTATGCCTACTTCGGCTGATATCTCCAGCGCTTTTTCATGGAGCGGCAAATAGGAAACTCCCACAGTATAAAGAAAATTATTCATCGCAGATTTCGTGCGTTCCGGAGAAATATGAATCGTATTTTTCACGGTATCAAGCATATCAAAAATTTTTCTTTCTGAAAACTCCTCGTCTTTGCGGTTGCCCAGCAGCCAACAATAACAACTCCAGCCGGCGGACATCTTCAGTTCATCGCCGCTTGCAATCCATTTATCGGAAACGTCTTGTGCAATGTTCGATTCTGACAAAGTCACTGCTACAATATAATCGGAAATCATGTAAAAATACGCCGTTTCCATCCAGCGGTCGAAGTCTTCCTTTGTCATGGCTTTCGGGTCGGCGATAACGCCTGCAAAGTACATGGCATCGTAATTGCCAGTGGCATAAAGCTTGTCAGCCAAATCCTGGTCTATTTTTATATTCTTCTTGATGGGCTTCATCGCCCCTGTAGCTACGCCAAAAAGCGGCTCGTGAGCACCATTGGACAGGTATATTTTTTTCGTTCGTTCCTTGCCAAGAGCTTCAAGCTCTCGCATGACTGTTTCGAAATCCATATTTTTCCCTTCCTTTCAACAAGCAGAGTAAATAATTCTTCAAATTAAGTTTACACTACTTCACTAACGTTCATGCATTGATTCTTAAATGGAGATTTTTTATTGCAAATGCAATAAAAATACATTAAACTGAATTCAGTTACTTTTACAATAGAACATTCACTAAGGAGATTGATATGAAAGAAATTTTGCGCGAAATTGGCATGATTGCAAGAGCATTGGATTCCATCAGCAACATCGAGTTTAAAGAATTCGATCTGACGAAAGGCCAATACTTATACGTGGTGCGGATTTTTGAAAACCCAGGAATCATTCAAGAACAATTAATCGATTTAATTAAAGTAGATCGCTCTACCGCAACGCGCGCTATTCAAAAACTTGAAGCAAGTGGTTTTATTGAAAAAAGAGATGATCCTGACAACAAAAAAATCAAACGGCTCTTCCCCACCGAGAAAGGGAAAATGGTCTACCCTTTCATCAAAAGAGAAAATGAACATTCCGATTTTGTCGCATTAGAGGGCTTTTCGGAAGAAGAAACCGAAATGTCGTTCCAAATGCTGCAGCGAATCAGAAAAAATATCGAAAAAGATTGGGAATCCGTCAAAAAAGGCCATAAGCGAAACTATTAACCTTAAAGGAGCTACCTTTCCAATGACTATTACCATCAAAAAGTACAACTTTGAGAATGCAAGTGAGCTTCAAAAAATTAGTGTTGACACGTTTACGGAGACATTCAAAGAACAAAATTCCCCTGAGCATCTGGCTGCCTATATAGAAAAGGCTTATAATTTAGATGCGTTGGAGCAGGAGCTCGCTAATCCTTCTTCGCATTTCTTTTTCGTTTATTGGGATGACAAAATCGCTGGGTACTTGAAAGTCAATATGGATGAGGCACAGACAGAAGTGATGGGCGGCGCTTCACTGGAAATTGAACGGATTTATGTAAAAAAGCAATTCCACAAGCACGGCCTTGGCAAAGCGCTGTTGAATAAAGCATTCGAGATCGCTTTGGACGAGAAGAAAAAGGCAATTTGGCTAGGCGTGTGGGAAGACAACACAAACGCTATTGCGTTTTATCAGAAAAAAGGATTTGTCCAAACGGGTTCGCACTCGTTCTTTATGGGCGATGACGAGCAAGTCGATTTGATTTTAACCAAAACACTCCAATAATTTTTGAAAGGCGGATTCTATTGTATATTCCTAAACATTTTAAGCTCACAGATCTGAATGAAATCCAAGAATTCATCCACACGAATTCATTCGGCACATTAATCACCACAAAGAATGGCAAACCCATTGCGACGCATTTGCCGCTCCAATTAGTGAAAGAAGATAATGATTATTTCATCACTGGGCATATGGCTTATGGAAATCCCCAATGGCGGACATTCGATACTTGCGGTGATGTGCTAATCACATTTCAAGGGCCGCATGCCTATATTTCTTCTTCGTGGTATGAAAAAGAAAATGTTCCGACATGGAATTACCAAGCTGTTCATTTATATGGTGCAGCCAAACTATTGGATGAAGCTGAGTTAAAAGCGGACTTGGCTAAGTTGATGCAAAAATATGAACAACATCGAGAACATCCTGTTTTGTTGGAGACACTTTCCCCTTCCATGCTGGAAAAAGAACTGAAAGGAATAGTCGGCTTCAAGATTCAAGTGACCGAAGTTCAGGCTGCTTATAAAATCAGCCAAAACCGAACCTCAACGGATTACAAGAACATCATTGATCAATTGCACAAGGAAGAAAATACAGATGCATCCGAAATGGCCGAAGTAATGGAAAAGAAGATGAAGAAATCTTAGTAACTTCCTTCCGAAACAGGTGAAAATAGAGTAAAGAGTCCTTTCTTTTGAAAATACTTTAAGAAGCGTGTATTATTGTCATTAATTGCATAACTGAAATGTTTTCTAGGGTTCCGCAGCATCTGACGCTGGACTGGTCCGAGAGAAAACTCACAGCTCTGCTGTGTCACGGAAGGACAAAAGCCTGGGAGAAACTGTTGTTACAGTTCTCTCAGGCTTTTTATTTCCGTCAATATAAGGAGGAGATTTTATGAATTCGGATTGGTTGAAAGTCATCATTGCCGCTGTTTTTGAAGTGGTTTGGGTTATCGGCTTGAAGCATGCCGATGGCTTTGCGGAATGGGCTACTACTGTCGTAGCAATCGTTATCAGTTTTTCTGCCATGATCAACGCGGGACGGAAACTGCCGGTCGGCACCGTCTATGCAGTTTTTGTCGGACTTGGAACGGCAGGTACTGTCCTTTCAGAGATTGTTTTTTTCGATGAACCGTTTAAAATCGAAAAAATTGTATTAGTTGGCGTGTTGTTAGCCGGAGTAGTCGGTTTGAAATTAGTAACTAATGATGAACCTGTTGAAGGAGGCGAAGCATAATGGCTTGGACGGCATTGATTTTAGCAGGAATCTGCGAAATGTTCGGCGTGGCAATGATCAGCAAACTGAACAAAGATCGAAATTGGCAAGCTTTTTCGCTGTTGGTGCTCGCATTCGGTTCGAGTTTCGCCTTTTTGGCGTATGCGATGGAAACTTTGCCAATGGGCACCGCTTACGCCATTTGGACGGGGATCGGCGCGTCCGGCGGGGCGATACTGGGCATGCTTTATTACAATGAATCCAAAGACACGAAGCGGATTTTCTTTATCGCTCTTGTTTTGGGCGCGGCCGTGGGATTAAAGCTTGTAGCGTGATTCTCCCCCCCCCCCAATGAAAAAAGAAGAAACTCGGCGATGAGTTTCTTCTTTTTTATGGACATATTTTGTTGATTGTTTAACGCTCTTATATTTCTTGCGCTTTCTTTTTCTTGATACTGACCAATGCTCCTGCAACCACTATTCCGAGCAGTACACCCCAGAAAATCAGCTTCCATTCCGTGGAATGGGCAAAGTCGTAAGGAAGGATTCCCAAGTCTTTATGCGCCAGCGTAAGCACCAACAGCTTGACACCCACCCAACCGACGATTACAAACGCTGTAGTTTCCAATTGCGGATAGTCCGCCAACAACTTGACGAATTTATGGGCGGCAAATCGCATGATGACAAGTCCAACCAAGCCTCCGGCAAGCATAACGGCAAACTGCCCGCCGTTGATTCCGCCGATTTCCGCACTCCCTAAATGCGGCAGTGTAATTGCGAGTGCTACTGCAGCCAGCATCGAGTCGATTGCAAAGGCAATATCCGCCAATTCCACTTTTAAAACAGTCATCCAAAAGCCTGATCCTTTAGTTGCTTCGGGCTCTAGGGAATGTTCTTTCCCTTTCCGCTGATCGTAAATGTGCTTAATCGCGATGAACAGCAGATAAGCCGCTCCCAAAGCTTGAATTTGCCATACATCCACCAATATCGTAATCATGAACAATGCCGCAAAACGGAAAATAAAGGCCCCCATCAACCCATAAAACAAGGCTTTTTTCTGTTGTTCTTTCGGCAAATGCTTGACCATGACCGCCATGACAACAGCGTTATCTGCAGCCAGCAGCCCTTCTAGTGCAACTAATACCAGCAACACCCACAAATACTCCAATAAAATTGCTTCCATCTTTCATCCTCCTCCTAATTTTTGCCAACAAAAAAGACCCTTGCCTAATAAAAGGCAAAGGTCTCGCTAAGCAAAATTTTGCTATCACAACCGATGGCTACGAACCATGTAATGACGACTGTGAAATAGGTTTCCCTATAGCTACTCCCCCTTGACATGAAGTCAGAGTCTATTGAGTTGTAAGATTACTATACCATTTAATAAGGACCTGCAAAGAAGAAAAATTGTCCATTTAATGACAGAGATTTCTGAAAGCTGTTAGACAATGAAAGAACATCCTAACTTTCTTTCAATGCTCTTGTTAGTTTAGATGTCCATGACCATACGAAGCATCTTTGTATTAAGTCCATCCAGATTGTCATCAAACTCAGAATGGGTATGAAACCCCTTGGCTTGATAGAAAGTTACTCCAGATTTATTTTCTTTTTCTACATCAGCAATAAGCGATTGTGCCCCCTTTAAATTCTTAATGCCCTCCCGAAGAAGGGCTGTTCCGATACCTTTACCATGATATTTCGAAAGGAGGTATATCGCACCCAATTCAGCAATACCTCCTTGTTTCACTGTAGAGAAATTAGCAAATCCAACGATTTCCCCTGTCACTTCAGCAACGTAAAGAGAAGAAACTTCCAAGCGTTTGTGCATCATGTTATCGCTATAGGCGCTTCCTAAAAATGTTTCTTGAATTTCCAGTGGAATTATTCCAGTATAAGTGGTTTTCCAACTTTCCCTTGCTACACTTTGAACTGCTTTTATATCTCTCTTTTCCATATCTCGGATGTAAAAACCCATATTTAAAATCCCCCTCTTTTTACATGCATAATCTTTAATTTTAGGTGTAAAAGATTTTCTAAATCTAAAAATTCATTTAAGTATAAATAAATCACTTATCCTATATTCCATTTAACCCCAAAAATGTATACTTAGAATATTGAATAAAACGGTTTAGGCGAGGTAGAGTATTTGAATGGCCGGATCACTTTAAGCTTTAAAAATAAAGAAGTTAGAATTTGGTTCTACATCATGTTGCCTATAGCGATCATTGGGATGTTTGTTTTGTTATTTGCCGAATACAAATATCAAAATGCTGCGTTCTTAGTGGTTTTAATAGGCTGGCTAATATATTCCCTTTTGCGCTTAAAAAATAGAAAGAAAAAGTAAAAGAAGCAGTTCTTTCTTAAAAAGAAAGGCTGTTAAATTATTTCATTCTCGAAAGGCGCTGGAAACTAATTGTTTTTATATTACACAATAACGCTCATTGTCGTGTTTTTAGCTATATTAATTATTAACTTCATAGTGAATAAAATTTTGGGATTGAGCAGTAAAGTCCATTGGATAATGTCTCTCGTTACAAGTTTTCTTTTTGCATTGCTTTTTACAGCGATGCTAGGTTTTTAACACGTCGCTTTATTCTTTATCGAAGGTAAAATATATTTTACAAAATATAACCTTTATTACTATATATGACTCTATCTTTAAAATATACATATTTTAACATTATTTCATCTAAAAAATATTAAAAAGTTTTTAATAACAAATTTTGATGCTAAGGCATTCCAGTAAAAGGAGCAATTCAGCTTATGAAAAGTTTCATCGATGATTTAGCCGGAGCGATTTTTGATATTCTGAAGTTGTTTTGTTATTTCCTTGCCGGTGTGGTGATTGTTAGCGGAGCAATGTATGCGATTGTAGGGATTTTAAATTTGATAACCGGAAACTAAAAAATCCGCAAATGGCATGCGCTTTTACAGCGGTTCCATTTGCGGATTTTTCATTCATAAATTTACCGAACTTCACTTCTTCATTAAAGTTCTCATTTTTCCACTATCCATACATCTTTCAAATCCACCATTAATTCAACCCTCTGCCCGGCTGTTGCGTTTTCCATTTCTCGGCTCGATAATGCGCATTCAAAGGGTTGGTTGCCCACTAGCACGTTGCATACATAAAATCCTTGGTTGAATCTCAGCTTCTGGATCACCCCACTGACATGCATCAAGCCCTTTTTCGGTAAAAAGTCGTTAGACGCAAGCTGAAGCGCTTCCGGACGGATAATCATAAAACAAGATCCGGCTATGACGGTGTCATCTAGCGGAAACCCAAAGTTACCGTCGACGGAAGAAAAGCGGCCGTCGCTGACTGTCCCAGGAATGATGTTTTTCAATCCCAAGAACGAAGCGACTGTTGTGCTGGCAGGACGTTCATACAAGTCTCGGGCATGGCCCACTTGCAGCAATTTCCCTTCGCTCATGACGCCGATTCGGTCCGACAAATAAAATGCTTCTTCCCGGTCATGCGTAACGAATAAAACGGTGACGCGGAACTCTTTTTGGATCCGGCTCAGCAGCTCCCTCATTTCTTCCCTCAGGCTCGGGTCCAATGCGCTGAACGGTTCATCCATCAGCAGTACCCGGGGATTGGCAACAAGCGCTCTCGCCAACGCCACGCGCTGCTGTTGGCCGCCGCTCAATTCGTCCGGGAACCGATTGCCATAGCCGCGCAAGCCGACTCTTTCCAGCATCGTTCTGGCTTCATCGAGCCGCTGTTTTTTGCCAACTTTCTGCATCTTTAGACCGAACGCCACATTGTCCTCTACCGTCATGTGGGGAAACAGCAAGGATTGCTGGAACACCATCGCGAACTTTCTTGCTTCGGACGGGACCGTTGTTAAATCGGTGTCGCCTACCCAGATTTCGCCGCTGTCGGCCTGAAGCAACCCGGCGACTAATTTCAATAGCGTCGTCTTGCCACAGCCGGATGGGCCAAGCAGCGAGAAAAATTCACCTTCGCGGATTGTCAACTGGACGGGCTGAAGAGAAAACGCCGGATCGCCTCTACGCTCTGTTTGTTTAAATTGTTTTTTAATATTGATGATGCGCAAATCGTTCACAGTTCCACTCCTCTCCGCCGGTCTTTATTCGTTGAGGCTTTTTTGTTTTTATAATAGTTCTTCAATGCTACATCCATCACCAGCAATGTCAAGATGGCCATTCCCGCAAACAGCAGCGAATAAGCGGATGCAATGGCAGGATCTCCCCCGCTGATGAACGGAAACAGCAGGATCGGCAAAGTCACAACCTGGCCCGAGCCGATGAGGAACGTGATCAAATATTGGCTCAAGGAAATTAGGATGCTCAAACTTGCACCCGCTGCGATGCCCGGCAATAAATGCGGCAGCACGACGTGGAAAAAACGCGAACCTGGACCCGCCCCCAGCATGCGTGCCTGGTCTTCCCAGTCGACAGATAAAGTGTTATAGCTGATCATGATTGCACGCACCATATAAGGCAATGTCGGCGAAAGATGAGCCAGGACAACGCCGAATATCGTCTCTGTCCATCCGAGGCGCAAGAACGTCAAATGGATGCCCATGACGGCAACGAAAGGTGGAATGACAATCGGAGCAAATATGATGGCTTCTGCCAGCCATTTGCCAGTGAATTTATTGCGCGACAAGGCATTGGCGGCCGGTACAGCAAGCAAGATGTTCACCGCAGTGACGATGCCCGCAATCAGCAGACTGACCCCTACTGCCGGCCATGTATCCGAGCTGCTGGCCAGCACATATTCCCAGGCTCGGAAACTGTAGGACTCAGGCAGGACGTTCGGCCATTGCCAGCCAAACGACACGCTCGACAAAAGCAATGGAAGGAATGGAAACCCGATGACAATGAAGGCGATGATGAAGAAAAACAGTTTGATCAAATTAGTGCTTTGCTTCATTAGTCCCACCCCTTTAAGACATTCCAACGCTTGCTGAAGAAATAGACGGCTAGCCCCAGAAGAATCGTCAAAGTAGCCAGGATAATATTGACGGCAAGTGCTTCCGGCCGGTCAGCTAATGTGCCGCTTGTATAGAGCTGATACGAATAAACCGGCAGCATGCTTGGGTAAGTGACACCCAGCAAATACGGCACTTCGAATGCGGAAAATGTAAAGACAAAAACGATAAAAGCCGCGATGGTCCAAGCGGGCAAAATGGCCGGCAGTAAGATTTCGCGGATGAATGGCCAGCTCTTTGCGCCAAAAACCCTGGATACATCGCGCCAGGAGCGGTGGATGCGCGTCAATACCGGATAAATCATCAACGATACAAAAGGAGCCTCTTTCCAGGCATATGCCATGATGATGCCCCAGCCGAACGGATCATTGACCAATACCGGAAAATCTGCGATTCTGTCGATCCATCCGGCAGTGGCCAGAATCTTCGACAAAAAACCGCTTTGCATAAACAGCAAAACGATGATATAGCCGCCGACGAGATGCGGAATCGTCAGCGGCAGCTGGAACAAGCGGTGCCATAATCGTGTAGCCCCCGATTTCGCGGACTCAGTGAACATAAACACGAAAATCGCAATGAAGCCGCCAAGTGTCGCCGCAATCAAGGATGACAAGGCTGCGACTCTCGTGGTCAGGACAAGCGACTCCCAAAAATCGGGTGAGCGAAGCAACCCGGTATATGCAGTAAGTTCTAGCTGGGTTTCCCCGATAGCGGGAAAATACCCCAGACTTTTCAGCAGCCCATCAAAAAGTCCCCCAAAAAACAGGAGGACAATCGTGGCGGTGGCTGGCAGCAGCAAAAGAAATGGCTTAGTCTTTTGCAACATGTTCTATCCACCCTTTTTCGATGATTTCAATGTAATCCGCTGATAATTCCGGTAAGCGATTCGCTTCCAGTTCTTCCAAAGGCAATGTCGCTTTACCCAAATCCACATCGGTCATGGCTTGACGCTGTTCAGGAGATAACTTCTCCAAATCCAACGCCGATAAATCACCCCAGTTTTCAGGAGACAGTTTAGCGGTCTGGGCTTCTGGCGACAGCAATTCATTGATCGCGACCATGGCCCCTGCCTTATCAGAGGAGTTGAATGGAATCGACAGGAAATGGGTATTGGCAAGCGTTCCTCCGTCCAGCAAGAACGTACGGGTCGATTCAGGGAATCGGCCTTTCAGCACTTCACTAGCGGCAAGCGCTGGGTCGTAGCTCATCGTCATACCAATTTCACCGCTCGCAAACAATTGGTCCTGTTTGGCGAGGCTCTCCGGATAGGTTTTGCCTTCACGCCATAAAAATGGTTCAATTTTGTTCAAGTATTGCCACATCGGTTCGAACCGGGAGTCCAGATCATCGATTTCCGCTGCGGGCTGCTCGTATTGTTCATGCCCGCCTGTCGTTTCATATAAGACGTGGCGGATGAACGCACTGCCCGTAAAGTCAGGCAGCGCCGGGTACGTAAACTGCCCCGGATTTTCTTTGACCCAAAGGGCCAGATCCGCCATTGATTTCGGCGGTTTCGGCGATTTGTTTTCATCGTGCACAAAAACATATTGCGCTTGGCCCCACGGTGCTTCCAAGCCGTCAACCGGCTCCCCGAAATCTTCTGCGATTTCAGGTGCGTCCGCATCGATATAATCCATAAAATTCGGCAATTGTCCGCTGAAATCGCCCCACAGCAGTCCGTTGTCTTTCGCAGCTTTGAAATTTTCGCCGTTGATCCAAATGATGTCCATGCTGCCATCGGCTTTGCCGACCGATTTCTCATCGAGCAATTGATTGATGATATCCTGCGCATCGTTCATCGGCACCCGAGTCAGCTCGACATTGTGTTCTTCTTTCATACGCGGAGCTACCCATTCATCGAGATAGCGGTTGATGTTGTCGTTGCCGCCCCACATATACATATTGACTTCTTGCCCCGAGGCGGCTTCGGCTACTGCCGGCCAATCGCTCGCCAGCAAGTCTGATGATCCTATGTCAGAACCGTTTTCTGCTGCCTGCGAGCAAGCCCCTAACGCAAACGTCAGTACCCCTATTGCTAAAAAAGAATATTTCCTCATTGTTCCCACTTCCTAAATCCGTTAATTAACTTCTTATTTGGTGTCGCTCGCCTGTTTTTTGTTCCATCGATTTCGTATGACAATCGGCACCACCGTCAAGATAATGAAGACTGCAGCTGCCAGAATGATGATTTTCGGGTTGCCGCTGACAAAACTGCTGCCCAGAAAATTATAAGCAAAAGTGCCAGGAATGATGCCGATAAAGGTAGCCAATGCAAAAGAGCCAAAACGGACTTTTGCCAGCGCCGCAACATAGCTGATCAAATCAAAATTGATGACCGGAATCAACCGGAACAGCAACACGTAGAAAAAACCGTTATGTTCCATCTGGGATTGGATTTTCCCGGCGTTGCCGGTCCATTTTCCGCGTACCAAACGGGTCCCCAAGATTTTTGCGACATAAAATGACAGCATGGCACCCATTGTTGCACCAATGATGGTGTAAAGAGTGCCCAGCCATGCACCAAACGCCAAGCCTCCGGCTATGGATAAAACCGATGCCGGAAAAAAGATCAGCGGCCTCACTGTGTAAATGATGATGTAGATGATGGGTGCCCAAATGCCAAACGACAGAATCCAGCTGCGTATGCTATTCGCGTCAATTTGAAAAACCGAGCGGCTGAGCCAAATAGCTATGCCGATTGCAAGAGCAAGCAAGAGCCATTTTCCTATTTGGCGAACGGTTTCTTTGCTCATGAGTTGCGGGTATGGGTCGAGATGCCGAAATAACGGTTTCTCATTTTTTCGTACCGTTTGCGGTTGACTCCTGCATCTGAATAGCCGACACGTGAAGCCGAACGGAATTCGATTTGCCGCGCCGCATCGTTAAAGTAAAATTCGATATCGTCCTTGAAATGCATCGTTTTCGATCGCGCAACCGCATAGACGTAATTGTCGTCATCCTGCAAAACCGTGACGCCTTCATAGCCTTTCAACATGCCGATGACATTCTTTTTCGCTTCGCTTTTGCTGCCGTTATATGGCCATGCCGGAACATATTTGTCTCTGTCAAGGGATTGCGACGACACAGCATTCGGCGTCGACGGCATCGGTTTCAAACTGCCATTTTCAACACCCAGTTTTGGCTTGATGTTATTTTTGACCGCCATATCGGCAATGCCGATTCCCGCTGCAGCGACAGCGCCGTAAACTGCAATTTTCCCTGCTGGAAGTTCCCCTGCTTTTGCTTGATTAAAAGTTTTCACTAGCGGTTGGTTCAATAAATTATCGACATATACTTTCTTGCCGATTTTAACTAGCACTTCGCTGTAAGTTGGATACGGGTGAATCACACCGGATAATTTGCCCATATTGATGTGCAATGATTTGATGGTCTGAATTTGGCTGATGATTTCACCGGCGCGATCACCCAGGATGCTCGCCCCTAGAATAAAGCCTTTTTTATCCAGAATGATTTTCACCTTGCCAATGCTCTCTTTTTTCGTATTGGCACGATCCAAATCCGCGTAATCGTGTTCATAGATGCGGATGGAATCGCCGTATTTTTCACGGGCTTCCTCTTCCGACATTCCTGAACGGCCAAGTTCAGGATCCGTGTATGTACACCACGTGACATGCTCATAATCCATTTTTTTATTGATTGGCAAAATCGCGTTTTGCGTAGCAGTAATGCCCTGTGCATTCGCCATATGCGACAATTGGTAAGGTCCGACGACATCACCGATTGCGTAGACGCCTTTAGCCGTGGTTTCCAAATGATCATCCACTGTGATGCTTTTCTCCGTGAATTCCACGCCCGCTTTTTCTAGTCCGTAGCCTTTGACATTCGCTTCACGCCCTAGCGCAACCAGCAGCCCTTCACTGGTAACCGTCGTTTCGCTGCCGTCTTTTTTGATTTTCAAATCGATCTGGCTGCCTTTTTGTTCAGCTTTGACAGCAGTCGCTCCTGTATGGATCGTAACGCCTTCTTCAATCAAACGCTGCTGAATCATCAATACCAGCTCTTCTTCATCTTTCGGCAAGATCCGCTCGAATTTCTCCACAAGCGTCACTTTGACGCCGAGGCGGTTCAAGGCTTGGCTCAACTCTACGCCGATCGCTCCGCCTCCGAGAATCGTCATTGTTTTCGGGAAAGATTTTTGAGTAAAGATGGTTTCATTCGTCAAGTACGGTACTTTGTCCAAACCGTCGATTAGCGGAACCATAGGAGAAGTTCCAGTGGAAAGAATGACTTTCTTCGCTTCTATGCGTTCTCCATTCACTTCCACTAAATGTGGTCCGATGAATTTAGCGTAGCCGTTGATAAAATCGATGCCTGACCCTTTCAGCACTTCAGGGGTTTCGCCAGCATATACTTTTTGAATGACGTCCTGGATGTCGTTCAATACAATAGATGTGTCGATCTCCAGGTTCGGGCTGTACTTTTTGGCGTGATGGACTTCTTTAGCGATATTAATCAGTGATTTGCTGGGAATACAGCCTGACCATGTACATTCCCCGCCCGGCAAGTTCTTGTCGATCAGTACGACACTTTTCGAGAACCCCGCTCCTGTAAAAGCGGCTGTCAAACCAGCTGCTCCGGCTCCAATTATTGCGATATCATACTTTTTCACCATCTCGACCAATTCCTTTCTATTTCTTGAATTATGTACATCTTACCAAAAAAGATAAAACACTTACCCTTCATAGCTCTCCGGTCCCAGTGAATAGCGGCAGTTAGCCCTAATTGCTTATACAGAGGGGGATTACGGGTTTAGAATGGAAACATATTATATACTGAAATTATCATGATAATGAAAAGGTGATCTCCATGCTCGATACACATGCACGAAAACATGTTCAACCTACCGTAGGAAAAACAGCTGACTTTCTGCTGAAAATGGGTTTCTCTGCCGATGGGATAACCAAAATCGCATTTGCCATTGGCGTATCCTCTGGCCTCTTCATCTATTTGGACCAACCGCTCATCGCCGTATTAGTGCTATGGCTTTCCGGCTATTTGGATGTCGTGGACGGTACCATGGCACGGAAAACCAAACCTTCTTCCTGGGGCACTTTGCTGGATATCAGCTTTGACCGCATCGTTGAAATCAGCGTCATTTTGGGATTGGCGTTCCGCTTTCCGGATTCTATGTGGGCATTATTGCTGCTCAGTGTTTCCATCATCGTCGGCATGACGGTGTTTTTGACGGTCGGGGCTTTGTCCGAAAAAGAAGGCATGAAGTCTTTTTATTATCAAGCCGGCCTGGCTGAACGGACAGAAGGCTTTATACTCTTTACCCTGATGATCGTATTTTCAACATACCTGACCGCCATAACGTTAATTTTTATTGTGGTGCAATTGATCACCATTTTCCAGCGCATGGCTGAAGCGAAGCGGATTCTGAAATAGAAGGAGTAAAAGTTAATGAAGACCCTATTATTAGTGGGCGGTGGACATGCACATTTGCATTGCTTGGAGCAGATGAAAATCGAGCCTCCGGAAAACTTGCGCGTCGTGCTGATCTCCGCTTCGCGCTTTCAATATTATTCGGGGATGTTTTCAGGATATACGGAAGGCGTTTATAGCCTTGACGATATTCGGATCGATCTCGCCAGACTTTGCGAGAAGATCGGCTGCACATTTATCGAAGACGTTGTAGTCGCTGTCGATGCACAAGCGAAAACGATGAAGGGTGAAGGATGCGCCGTTTATCGCTATGATCTGGTGTCGTTTGATATCGGTTCGCGCACCGCTATTCCGGAGGTGTTGAAAGACCAGGTTTCTTCGATTAAACCCAATTTCCGGTTCCCGGATCAATTGCTGCGGCTGCGGAATTCCGCCCATCCTGTCATTGTCGGTGGCGGTGCGGCTGGAGTGGAGCTGGCATTTTCCATCCAAGCCTGGCGAAAACGGCATGCATTTCGTGCCAATGCTGTATTGTTCAGTTCGGCCAATCTGCTGTCTGAAGAAAGCGCTTCTGTCTCGAAAAAAATCGAAACCATCGCAAAGCGAAAAGCTTTGCCTTTTTTTACTGGCTTATTGGTTGATGCGATTGACACCCAGAATGTCTTGACCAGTACCGGGCTTGCTTATCCACAATCGGATGTTTTATGGCTGACGGGACCTGAAAGTGATAATGTGTTCAGGAATAGCGTTTTGCCGACGGATGCCGGCGGATATCTGCTCGTCAACAAAGCACTGCAAAGTGTCGGGCACCCTGAAATTTTTGGTGGCGGGGATTGTATCTCGATTGACCGCTACCCGAAGCTCACCAAAAACGGCGTCTATGCTGTGCGGCAAGGCCCTGTCCTTTGGAAAAACCTGAAAAACAGCTTATCCGGCGATAAACTGATTCCGTTCAAACCTCAGAAACAGTTCATTTCCATCCTCTCGACTGGAGATGGCGAAGCTTTCCTAACTTACGGCAAGCACTCCTTCCACGGGAAGATCCCTTGGCAGATCAAACAGCACATCGACCGCAAATTTATGAAGCGATATAAAGATCTTTATGAATAAAAATAGAAAAAATCATGCCGATTTCTAAATCAGCATGATTTTTTCTATTGCCTCTCCTTCATTAAAATGCCTTTTCAAGTCCACTCTTTTCCATGCCTGCGAATAAATTCGATTTCGTTTTTATAATGTTCTACATGCCCTTCTGTTACCATCTTTTGAAAAGCCGCATCACCTTCACTGGCTTTTCTCGTGATTGTTTTGCATAACCCTTCTAATCGCAGCAGCACCATTTCGAGGTAATCTCCTCCTATTTCCTCGCCGTAAGCTTCAAAAAACAGGGCAACTCTTCGTCTTATGCGGTCAGCATCTGTGGATGCATCATAATAAACCGGCTCCCCGTCTGTCTGAAGAAGATTATACCTGCTTAACGGAACACACGTATAAAGCGTGTAAGCTATGTCCCAAAGCCTGGGGCCGGGTCCAGCCACATCAAAATCGATTATGCCGACTGGCCTTTTATCGTTGAATACAATATTATAAAGGGCAAAATCGTTGTGGCAAATGACCTCATATTGCGAAGGTGTATTGTCCAACGGCTGCCAGCTGTCGTCAAATGCAAAATCGCTTATTGCATCATGATATAGCCGCAGCATTTTTGCAATATCCTTTAAAGCATCATCCCTCCACATATATTCTTTCACAGGATAGTTCCCTACTTCGCCTTCTATAAACGATAGGATTTCTCTTCCTTTGTCATCAATGCCTAAAAACTTTGGTGCATGGTGAAAGCCCTTGTTTTCCAAATGCTTTAGTAATTTATGAATTTGGGGGCTTTCCGGTTTTAGTTCCCGCCGCACGGTTTTGCCCAACAGGTAAACGCCAGAGACATTTCCCCCTGTTAACTTCACTTCTTTTTCAGAGTCAGACATATACATATCCCTCCCTAATTGGATTTACTGCAGGCTAATAAATAAGCTTGAAACCATTTAGCTGAAATTATCGATTTCAAAATTGAACCAACTGATTCCGATTGTTTTCGGAGCCGCACAAACACCTTCAAATTCCACTTGGTTTCCCTCATATGTTCTCGGGCCCATTACATAAAGTTCATTGCCTAAATGACCGGCAATTTGGAGCATTTGAAACACTGCGTCTTCGGGCCGTTCTACGTGCAAGGGTGTCGAGCATGTCAACTCAAAATTTGACTTGTCCTTCCAATACCGTTCCAAAGAAATAATCCTGATTTCTCCTAATTCGTTTGATAATTTCGCTGCAATTTTTTGTGCTTTTTCTTTGGTCTTCGCATCGATCATAATACGCCATGTTATGGTTTCGAACATCCAAATTGCTCCTATCGCTTTAAGCTATCTACAGAATTTTGAGATTAGCATTATATTTAATATACATTATGTGGGGATCGGTAAGACGAACGCTTTTGGTATTGACAGAGAATTTTTTAACATGCTCAGACATGTTTCCGAAAAATCATTACCAAAGGGAACCCCGAATAAGGAACACTTTATCAGTGTCCTCGTTCGGGGTTCCGTTTAAAAAAGCAGGCTAAACAACCTTATACCAGATTTCGACTTGCTCATTGGTCTCGATCGTCCGCAGTTTTTCCAATTTAATTTCAAGTTCCTCCAAATGCTCGAACAAGCGAATCCCCCTACCGAGCAGTATGGGCGCGATCGCAATCTGCAATTCATCTACCAAGTTCGCTTTCAATAGCTGCTGGCTTACGTCCGCTCCAAGCACCACTACATTTTTGTCTTTCGCAGCGGCTTTTGCTTGCTGAACAGCACTTTCAACGCCATCGGTAACGAATGTAACCGTTAAGTTATCATTTTCCTTCGGGTGCTTGGCCGGAGGGTGATGCGTCAGCACAAACAATGGAACCTGAAACTCGTAATTATCTGCGTATGCATCCGGATCCTTGCTCATCGCAAAGGTGTTGCGGCCCATCACAACTGCCCCTGTTTGCGCCATCATCGCATTAATTTCTTCGTTCGGTTTAAAACTTGCATAAAGCTTGCCCAAGTCTCCATTCCGGTCGCTAATAAAACCATCAAGCGAAACAACCATTCCCACACACACTTTCGACATGCCATTTCCCTCCTTGCTTAATTGTTTCAAGCCAATTCAGATTAACGTGAAACTTTCCCGAACCAGATGAGTATAATAACCAAGGCGAATACACGCGTGAAAAAGCCAGAACCAATCGAAACGATGTGTTAGATCATGGTCCATGGAAATGATTGTCCCGCCTGGTGTGACCATCCTATTCGTGATTCTCAGCATTTACTTGCTGCAAGGAAAAGGCGCGATGCTCAGATTGGGCTATAATACGATGTCAAAAGAAGATTAGGCGCAATATGACACTGGGGCGTTATGCCAAGCTACTGGAAAACGAACATTAGGGAATAAAAAACACTTCAAGTTCTCTAAGATTTCATTTCGAACGTGTGGACAGGCCGAATTTCCAGTTCCCAGCCAAGTTGTTCCCCACTGCTGACCTGTACGGTTGGATGTTGCGAAGCCACTTGGATCGCTTCATCCATATCTTGTGCCTCGATGACAAACACGCTGCCCAAAACTCTCGCAGGCTCGGCTTTCGGGTCCGCATCGATTTCTACCTTACCATCAATACGTTTCAAGCTTTTCACTTCTTGAGCAACCCCAAGATCCATCAGCATATGGCCGCTTTTGTATAATTCTTCGAGATAAGGCTGGCATTCCAGCATAATCGCCTCAATTTCCTCTTTTGGTAGAGCGTCCATTTTCTCTTTATCAAAAAAGCCCAGACATTGGTATTTCATTTCAAAAAACCTCCTTCTTGAATTGGATTATCACTTAAACGCATCACTAGAATCTTTATAAATTTCTTCAAACATTAAAATCGAGCTAACTAAATCTTTTAAACACAAAAAACCTGCCATTATTCTTTACTGCCCAGCCTCTTTTAAAATAAGGTTCTCCAACTCACGCTGTTGACGCAGATGATGGCGTGAATGCATTTCGACCAAGTCGTACCATTCCCTTGCATTCAACCAGCCGAATCCTCCATGCTTCACTTTATAATTCAGGTTGACCGCATCCACTTTCGACTCCCATTGGGTTAGTCTTTGAATGACCTCTTCCAACCTGTCCTTCAGCACTTCTTTGCTATCCGAATTATTTGGCGGGGCATTCATTTCATCCGGCAGCCTGATTTTAATAGGCGGAAATCCTCCTTCTCTCATTAACTGCTCACCAAAACGGGTTTTGCCGTGTGCCCGCTCCTCATTTAAAGCTGCACACGATTCCATGTAATCGAGATACTCCTGCGCGACCACAATAACGTGGTCATACATCTGTCCTAGCGACCAGACGCCTTTTTCCGGTATATGCCGAAGTTGCTCAGAAGTATAGTTGTTCAAATCATTTTTGAAATTGATCAGCAACTCTTTGCCATTCATCTAAATCCTCCTTTTTTATAATTTAAATAAAAACTGAAATTTCCGCCATTTAGAACTTCCTTAATTATACCGTTATTTGTCTTTTAAATATGACATTATTTACTAGCACTATTTAACTAAAAAAAGAGCCTTCGCATAAAGGCTCTTTTTTTGATGTATTTAATTGAAGAAATTAGGATTCTCCGTGTATTGAGGAAGAATATAATAAAAAATAAACATAAGAACTGCAAGGATAATTTGGCTAATGATCAGCAAGCCGATAAAAATCAAAAATGCAGTAAACCACCTAAACGAGAAGCGCAGTTTTAAATAGATTGCCATTAATACAATGGAAATGACTTCTGAAATTCCTGCTACAAGCTGGCCATATGCTGTAAAAAAGCCTTTCACAAAAATTAGAATGGCTAAAGCCGAAAAAGCAATGCTGGCAATCAAAATAGTATTCTTGTTAACAGCAAATCGTTCAAAGTTGAATGAGATTTTTTTATAACGGAAAAACAAAAGGACGAGAATACCCAAAACAATTAAAATTCCGATAAAAAACGTGATAATAGGAAAGAAAAACAAAACAGGGAAAGAGCTGGCTATATCGACGTAATGCCCCACACCCCAAGCGTCCATCGAGGGTAATAATTGTGTTTGCAGCTTGGAACGGTCTTTAAATGCAAACGCTTCTGTCTCGACTGTACCGCTTTCATCTACCGTTATGATTTGATAATCCTGATCTTCAATCGGAATATAACCATCCATATTCGGTTTGACGATTTCTCTTGTTGATTGGAGAACAATTGCAAAAGATGCTTTTTCTGTTTTCTTATTTATAATATGCCAATACGAAACGAACGAGCCATATTGATTTAAGCTTTCTGTTTTTAATTCAGATATCATCACTTCAATCGGAAAAGATTCGAGTGCTGCAATTTCTTCCCCATCAACTGTAATTTTGATATTGCCGAGTCGAATGGTATTATCGTATTTCCCTGAGAAAGCAGGGCCATCTAAAAATTCATGCGTAGTTTCAATCGTCTTGCCAGCAAAGGTCTGTTTGGTCCGAATGCCTTTGTGCATCTCATTTAATTCTTTGATCTCATATGTTCTTTCCATTTCTTTTTCATAAAAATATTCTTTAAAGTTATCATCTTGAAATGAGAAAAAGATAAACAATAAACCAATACTTAAAATGAATACTTTCGTTGCCTTACGCATGTTTCATTGAACTCCTCACTAATAATAGGTAAATTCTAAATCCTGAAAATGAATTGGAAACATCCCTATTTAACAACAGGCAACAGTGTTCCCTTCACCCAATCTAAAATAAATCTCTCTTGATGGGAATTTAAACGCGGCAAATTGCTGCGTGAAAAAAATCGATGCTCGTGGCTTTCCAGGGCTTCGTGAATCAATTCTCCCGAAAATTCTGTGGTGTGAAAAATAACTTGAACACTAAAAATCTTGTCGCCATTTTGATACTCTGCAAATCCTGCGGGACCAGAGTATAGTCCAAACAAATTCAAATTCGTTGCAGTTAATCCTGTTTCTTCCCAAGTTTCTCGGATAGCTGCTTCCATAAAAGTTTCTCCCGGTTCCATGACCCCTCCTGGAATTCCCCATACTTCATTGTCTTTACGGTGTTGAAGTAAAATCTCGCCGTCTCGTTCAAGGATGATGCCACATCCAACAGGCATCAAAATATTGGAACCAATCAGCTGTCGCATGTCTTGTATGTAATTCATCTTATCCTCCTAAATTAAAGTTGGCTTTATAATAGGGGCAATCGGATTTAGCAAGGCACAATGCCTTAAAATCCCTTCCATCCGAAAAACTCCAAAGAATAACCATCCTATTTTCACGCTATTTCAACAATCTATATTCTTTTTCCCATCGCTGTTGATTGTGCCAGATAGCCAAGCTTTTCATAAAGTTTTCGGGCATTCGGATTGGTGCTAAAAACATTCAATCCCAAAGACGTGATGCCAGATCTTTTCATACTTTCTTCTAATTCTTGCAAAACTTCGGTAGCAAATCCTTGATGCCTAAATTCTTCTTTGATCAAAATATGATAAATATAAGCTTTATTGCTGTCAGTTTGGATATTGTACCAAATCACTCCAACATCCTTATCTTCTTCGATTGAATATATATGGTATAGATGCTGCCCACTCGTTTCTTGTTTATCAGGCAATAGTTCTCCCATTAGCTTTTCAGATTCAGCATTCGCTTTTTCTATAGGGATCATAAAATTTGCGGATAAGTCATTGGCGTAATCGGGTATTAAATAAGCTAAGTACCGATCGAATTCTGCTTCATCCATTTTCCGCAGCTTTATTTTCATCATTCATCTTCCTCCATTTCGTTTAAATCATTTTCGACAACAAGGTTTCACTCCCTTCGTCTACGCAGTTTACGTATATTTCAATAAATGCATTTTTCGTATGAGCTAATCTCTTTTTTGCTTAGTCATTCCTTCTTTTAAAAAACTTTCAACAGGTCTTCGAAGCTCCCCACAGCTTTGTCGTATTCACTTGCTTGCCCAAATCCATATTCCGCATATATAAATGGAATGCCCACAAACTTGGCTGCTATTAAATCACCTTCTGTGTCACCCACATAAACCGGCTTAGACAAACCGTTGCGTTCAATGATCAAGTTGATGTTTTCGCCTTTTGACAGTGAGGTTCTCCCTGGATTTTCATAATCCAAAAAATACTTATCGAGTCTGTGATATTTGTAGAAAACTTCTATATAGCCATCTTGGCAATTGCTCACGATGTACAATTTGTATTTTTGCGAAAGCTCTTCCAGCACTTTTTTTGCATTTTCGTAGAGTGCTCCTCCGTGTTTTTCTAAAAAGGCAATTTCCAATGACCAACATTTATGTATTAACTGCTCACGGCGTGTCTTGCTTAAAGAAGGAAATAAGCTCTTCCCAACTTCATCGAGCTGCATCCCCATCGTGGCAGCCAATTCTTCCCTCGATAACTCATTCATTTCTTCACTTTTCAACACGCTATTCCACGCACCCAGAACGGTATCAATGGGATCCCAAATCGTTCCATCCAAATCAAAAATAATACTATCCAAAATAGTTCCTCCTTGCTTGTTTATTATTCTTTACTGCATTTTCTTATGAGCACCTGTCATTTCTTTATTCCACATCCACTTCAGATGCAAGAATATAAGGGAAATCTGAGGAAAGATCCGCGGGCACTACTCGGACTTGCTGTCCCACTTCCAATTCATCAAAAGAACTCACAGCTCCACTGAAATCTGTAATATCAATAAGGAATATTTCCTGGGTTTCCGATTCTGAGCCACTTGAAGATGTCTCTACGATGAAACTTGCTTCTTTCTTTTCGATTACGGTGCCGGCAATATTTCCACAACCTGCCAAAAAAAGTATGAGTATAACTAGTACACAAAGCAATCTTTTCACGTTTGCTCACTTCCTTTTCGTAAAGAGTAATACTGCATAAAATTTATGGATTAGGTAGGGAATCAATAGAGTCACGGATTGAACAGGGTAACATCTTACTGTGGCTCTTAGTTGTCAGCTTCTTCTACTAATGTGCCTTTCGGCAAATGGCTTATCAAGCTTTCCCATGTTTTATATCGGAAATCATTCGTATAAAGATTAAATCCATCCCCATCGTACCAAATGCTTATAACCGTAGAAGCTTCTTTCATTTCAAAGAAAGGGTGCACAAAAGGTTTCTCTCGTCCCCATATCGTTTTCCTCGTTGCCAATTTATACGTGCAATTATCCGAGAAGGACAGCGCATAAAAATTATTGGAATTAGCGATCCAAAATGTTTCATCAACTACTAGTTTTAAAGAATGCGCATCTTTTAGCATGATCTTCAAAACTGAGATCGTTTTATTTTTCAAGCCCTCCATTCGGACGGAGTGGGCAATACCATTGTTATCAAGCAATTTTATAAGTTCCGATGAAACATCGCCAAAGGGTTCCATTATAAGAAAGACAGGAAACGAATCTTGCGCACGAACAAAATCAATTAAGACTTCGCGAGTTTTGTCATTGTCTTCATCTTCAGCTGGTCCGATATACCATTTAACGGCATTTTGAAAGTCGCTGAACATATTTAACTCTTCTACCGACTCGAAATCTTCCTGCGCTATGTACATTTTTGTCATTAGCCAACCTCCGCTTACCGCTCCAGCATCGCCAAACTGTAAAGTCTGCCTAAGCATTTATTCAATATCTACATTTTGCCTTTCTTTATCCAGCTCTGAATTTGAAAAGTTCCAAAAAGACTTAAAAGCAATAGGCTAAGCAACACAAAAACCCATATTTCTAACCGGTGTAATTCACGCAAGCCTTGAGAATTAACCATAATAAATACTAAAAGCGCAAAAGACAGGAGATAGCAAAAGACATTTGGAAGGATCCATATGGCTCTTAAACTGTTGGTTTTCATAAGAGTCCTCCTTAAAAAATAGTGAAGGTCTAGCAGATTTCAGCATTGCGATGCACTTGTGCATGAAAGCTCCTAACTACAAATCCATTTTAGTTCTTTCAACTTCTCCCATAATTGTTTCGACCAATTCTCTGGCAGTCTGATTTTTAGCTAATTCTGGGCTTTGCCCTGACCATAGCGACATATACTCCCGCGTCATTTGGCTTGTGGAAGCCTTTCGTATATCTTGCGTTAAAACATTTTGGATCGGAAAATTCGGCAAGAATTGTTCATGCTCTTTCATTTCCGTGGTAAAGTGGTTTTCAATTCCTCTGGCCCATTTCCCCGAAAAAGAGCGGGTCATTATGGTCTCTTCTCCTGCAGCGTTGAGAATTGCTGCTTTATGGATGTCATTCGCTCCACTTTCTTTGCAAGTCAAAAATGCCGTCCCCATTTGAACCCCTGCCGCTCCTAAACACATTGACGCCATCAAGCCACGTGCATCCATTATTCCGCCAGCTGCAATAACCGGGATGCTCACCTTGTCAACAACTTGCGGAACCAAGGACATCAAGCCGATGAGCTTTTGCTGATTTCCATCTATGAAGCTGCCACGATGCCCACCGGCTTCACTTCCTTGTACCACCACCGCATCCATGCCGGCTTTATCATTTTCAATAGCTTCCTCAACGGTTGTTGCGGTGCCGATTAGGAAAATCTCGTGTTTTTTTAATTCAGCGATGATTTCTTTCGATGGAATCCCAAAAGTAAAAGAACAAACGGGCACTTGCTCTTCAATGACTACCTGGAGATGTTGATCGAATGTTTCTTGCAAATCTCGTTCCGATGGGAAATCAAATCTCTCTTTTTGGACAAGCTTCATTTGCTGCCTTATAGGGCTAAGAACATTGATTGCAAATTCAATTTCCTCTTCCACCACATCAAACTTTTCAGGTACGAATAAATTGATGCCAAACGCTTTCTGTGTCTGCTTTTTAATTTCTCTAATCTGTTCCCGGGCTTGGCTAGGCTCCAAGTAGCCAGCTCCAATCATGCCGAGCGCGCCTGAATTGGAAACTTCGACAACCAATTGAGTAGTCGTCACACCTCCTGCCATCGGAGCTTGGATGATTGGATGAGTTATTTTCAATAACTTTGTAATTTTCAGATTCATTTTTGTCCCTCCTATATTAAATACTTTTTGGCCAATTAGCATATTTATTGCTGGAGCAAGCTGTTAAATCCGTTTCTGCAGCTATAAGACAAACATCAAAATCCTGCACCTTTAATATCTCAGCATTATTTTTATACAAACTGAAGTTCCATAACATATCTGTTGTTTTATCTGGCGTTTCAAGCATATACTTTTCAATAAATGCTTTGGCAAACTTGGTTAATTCGCCGCTATAGATGTTTGCATTCTCCATATAACGCCAAGGCTCGCTTTGCAAGTTCGGCAGAAGATAGACTTCTAATTGCCCTGTCATTAAAGGATTTTCATCATCGTACTCACCATCCGGATAAACGACTGAAAAATGATCGGCAAGTTCAAGAGCTTTCTCCAATAGCTCATTCCAGAACGGTTCAGAAGAGATATTTTCGATTACGAAAAACTTCTCCATGATTCACCTTCTTTCTTGATTTAAACGACGCGGGTAAAATATTCATGTCGGCAATCGAAATATGGATTTAAAAAATTAATTTCAAAGAGGAGTAGAACACTATGGAACTTATGGGAAACAAAATATATATTCGCTTTTTCGAAGAACAAGACGCACAGTCCTTACTTGATCTGCATGTGAGAAACCGTGAATTTTTCCAAAAGTATTCACCGATTTTTCAAGAGGAATCATACACACTTGAAGGCATACAGAATTTCATTAGCGAATCCGCCACGCAAAGAGATGCAGAGAAAAATTATGCTTTCGGGATATTTTCTAAGCAAACCCACGAGTTAATTGGTGAAATCTCCTTATCTCGAGTTATCCGAGGGCCCCTTCAGAGATGTATGATCGGCTATTCATTGGATAGCCGATTCAATGGCAAAGGCTACACCACAGAAGCTGTTTCACTAGCAGTAGAATTCGCGTTCATCGAATTGAAGCTGCACCGTGTTGAAGCCGGGGTAATGCCAAGCAATACGGGTTCAATGCGAGTTTTAGAAAAAGCGGGCTTCCATAAAGAAGGTATTGAACAAAAAGGCGTAATGATTAATGGTTCATGGGAAGACCATTTTATCTTCGCTGTAATATCAGAGGATAATTGAAGAAGTTAGTTCATACTTATCGAAAAGAAACTTGAGATTATCAAGTTTCTTTTCTTTTTGCAGAAATAATGAGGCTTCGCCTAAAAGCGTTTCTTACAATCTTATACGCGATGTCATTACACTTATTAATGCAGTTTAAAATTTTTCAGTTAAATGAATAAAGTTGTTCTGCAAAATCAATCTCTGACTATTGCAATCGATTTACATGTGATGAGGCAATCCATCATTGGAATAACCAACGTGCACCTATAAAGTGGCACGCCATTAACCTCGATGCCTCTAATCGAAATGTTGTAAAAAAAGAAAGATGACTCATGTGGCGACTGGGGAACATTTACTTCCATCCCTTCCAGCCATGTATTGAATGTCGCTGAAAAACATTCTTTAAACAATACGGTGTAGTCCCTTACGTCGACTTGGTTTTCATCTAAACCTCGGTATCTCATTGTTACCAAATGCTTGCTATTGTCGAAATTTAAGTCTATTAGTTCTGAATCAATATAATCTGTAGCCATTAACTTTGCTTCTACTTCTTTGCCGCTTAATCTCATCGTTGCACCTCTGCCTTTTGAATTTCAAATGAAGAATGCTTAAAATAATCATTTGGGTAACATTTCAATCATTAGGCTTTCCGCAGTTTCCGGTTTTTCATTTAAACCAAGGAACTTTTGCTTTCCCCTGAAAACCCTTTCATCCATACTAGCACTCCTAAACCTTTTCTTAAAAGCAGATAGCTGCATCTGTTTGAATAATCTTTCAATTGCTGATCACGCCAGAGTGCGCGGAGGAATTGAATAGCGGTTTTGGTGACTGCTGCACAATGCGCTTCTCGGCTGAACGCTTAGCCAACTTTTTATTTTGCCATCGCATCATGAAACAATTGTTGGATTATAAATATTAAGAAAAGATTAAGATCCAACTGAATTCCGAATAAAAAAGGGAGTAGCTCATAATGAGCCACTCCCTTTTACGTTAAAAATTCGAATTTCTATTTCATACTTTTAATGTTTTGTATTCAAAATCCTTTAATGTCGCTTTTGGCAATAAATATTTTTGAAAATCAAAATCGTCCAATTGCTGTTCTGAAACAGCGCGATTTGCCCAATCCTGATTTGCCAGTGCAGCTTTTCCGATTGTCACAATGTCAGCTTCTTCTTTCAGCAGCGACTCTGCCGATGCCGGGTCTCCAAGTGCGCCGTTGGCAATGACAATCGTCTTTCCGTGCTCTTTTGCCAGCTTCATCAATGTAGGTCCCGCTTCTTTAAAGGCCGGAGCCGCTGCTTGAGGTTCTGCAATATGGATAAAGTCGACGCCTTCTTGGTGAAGGGCATTGAAAATCACTTCAGCTTCCGCTTCTCCGCCTGCCCATTTATGATTTGCATCGTTCACTTTGGCTTGCGAAATCCGGATGCCTACCGGAAAATCTATGCCAACTTCACCGCGTACGGCATTGATGACTTCTACTGCCAGACGGATCCGATTTTCTACGGAACCTCCGTATTCATCCGTGCGGAGATTTGTATACTCCGTTAAAAATTGGTCCAATACATACCCGTTTGCGCCATGGATTTCAACACCGTCAAATCCAGCTTCTTTTGCTTTTTTGGCAGATGCAGCGAATGTTTGAATGACGTGGCCAATATCTTCCTTCGTCAATTCTTCAGGCGTTTGGAAATCACCTTGGCCGCCGTAAAACGCCAATTGCTCTCCTTTCGGCTTGACCGAAGAAGGCCCTTTTGTATTGTTGTTGAATCGGTTTCCTTGAGAAAGTGCACCAGCATGCATTAATTGCATCACAATCTTCGCACCTTCATTATGCACAGCTGACACTACTTTTTTCCACGAATCCATTTGTTCTGTTGTCGCTATTCCGGGCTGATTTATGTAGCCTTGGCTATATTCTTCATCGGTATATGTTCCTTCGGTCATCACCAGTCCGAAACCGCCTCTTGCAAAATTAGCGTAATACTGCGCCATCTCTTCGGTGGCCAGCCCTTGTGCTGTAGCACTGGTACGCGTCATTGGCGCCAAGCCCACACGGTTTTCTAAAGTGGCATTCCCTACTTGGATTGTTGAAAATAATTTTTTTGTATTGTTCTTGTTCATGTTTCCACCAGCTTTCCTTTTTTTATATACGTTTTGAGCTTTTATTGCCTGCTTGCCACTTCATTTATTTATTGGTATGCATTAAACAGACTTTTAATCTGTTCCGACCGACTATAGTAGAATAAGAAGTTACAGTCAATTTTCCAGCTCAAGGAGCTAAAGCACCCCCTGACTCTATTTTGCCGCCACCTTTGCTGGGAAAAGAGTTTCAGAACCATTTTCACGCCTACTTATTTATCCCAAGGTCTAGTTCATGTTTTGAAATCTAGGGATATTTTCGATCATTTGAATTTGTACTTTTGTTGGTCAAAGCAAATTTTTGAAAATGGATCCATAAATGGAGGACAATTAAGTAACTAAAACTCTTCACAAGCTAAACAAGTTGACTTCAAAACTTGGAAACATTAACATAAGAAATTATTCCGACTAAATTAATAGGAAAAGGGTGTTTTATAATTGACTACTACTACTGTTCAACCCGTTAATGAAGCTAAGGGTCCGGTTGCAAGAGAGAGCCTTGCATTGAACCCACCACAAAAAGCATTGATTGCCGGTGGAGTAATCGCCGCAATTCTGTTGTTTGTTTACTTACTGGCAACGCAGCATGTCTCCCAGCCGATGCTGTTGGGCATCGGATTGTTGCTTGGCTATACTTTATTCCATGCCCGCTTCGGCTTTACGTCCGCATTCCGCCGTATGGCTTCTGTCGGCAACGGACAGTCGATGCGCGCACATATGCTGATGCTAGCGATAGCAGTAACACTGTTTGCACCGATTCTTGCTTATGGCACAACTTTCTTCGGCGGTCCGTTAGCCGGATACGTTTCACCGGTTGGTGTCAGCCTGGTCGTCGGCGCTTTCATATTCGGCATCGGCATGCAGCTCGGCGGCGGCTGTGCATCCGGCACACTTTACGCATTGGGCGGCGGTCGTACGGTCATGTTCGTGACGCTGATTTTCTTCATTGTCGGCGCAACAATCGGCGCTTATCATTTGCCATTTTGGACGGAAGAAATGCCTGCATTCGCTCCTGTTTCACTCGCCACATCCACTGGACTTGGCTACGGTGGCGCATGGCTCGTATCCATCGCATTTTTCGGATTGATCGCTTGGATCACGCTGGTCATTGAGAAAAAGAAAAAAGCGCCTAAAATGGCGCCGCTTCCTACTGAAAAGGGTTGGAAACGGATTTTCCGAGGATCTTGGCCGCTGTTTGCCGCTGCTATAGTCTTGGCGGTACTCAATGCTTTGACGCTCATGACGCGCGGTACGCCTTGGGGAATCACGTCCGCATTCGCTTTATGGGGTTCTAAAATCGCAGGCGCGTTTGGTGTTGACGTTGCAAGCTGGGGCTATTGGCAAGGAGCCAACGCCGCATCGCTGCAAGCGTCCATTTTCACTGACTCCACTACTGTCTTGAACCTTGGCGTTATCATCGGCGCATTTCTTGCATCGGCTGCAGGCGGTCTGTTCAAGTTCACCAAAGTTACTGCAGGCAATTTCGCAGCTTCAGTCATCGGTGGTTTGATGATGGGCTACGGCGCACGCCTCGCATTCGGCTGCAACATCGGCGCCTACTTCGGCGGCATCGCTTCATTCAGCCTTCACGGATACATCTGGGGCATCCTTGCACTTGCAGGAACGTTTGTTGCTTTATACCTTCGGCCATTGTTCGGGCTGTCGGTTCCAAAATCAAATGATTCCGTGTGTTAATGAAAAATAAAACAAAAAAGGATTGAGCGCCGTTTATCGGCACTCAATTCTTTTTTGCATGCTTACACGTTTCGAAAGTATTATCCACTTAGCTTTCAACTCGAAATATTTTTAGCTGATCCCAGGTAAAATGCCAATTCTTGTTTCGCACTCGTTCTTCATAAACTGCCATACGTTGCTTGTCCGCTCCAAAATACGGTGTTGGCTTTACAGTTAAGTTGAGCACATCCTCAACTCCATGAGGAGCCAATAAAATCACATTGTTACGGCTGTCCAATTTCACCCCTAATGCTGTAGCGGTCTCTGGAAATTTCGCAACCGCATCACGGGAGGAGGTATAAGGTTCCACACTATTTCGAAGATGCATTCTAGCCTCGTTTTTCACAGACCAGGGAATGTCAGAAAGTATGCTTGTAAGATTGTTTTCTATTTTCTTCTCTTCTTCTTCGCAAATATTTTTATCATCAAAGTAAATCACATCGATATCTGGCAGTGGTGTTCTTTCGTTAAATCCATGCAGAGTGTCCCATATTTTTGAGCGAACAAACCCTGCACAAATCCACCCATCCCGAAGATCCTCCGCCCTTACAGCTTTTAGCAGATCAATCATCCACTTATCTTTTTGGATGGACTCTATAATGTCTTTCTCATTTACCAGCATCAATATCCCTCATTTATATTCCATTTGCGTCGGCTTTCTTCTCAAAACGTGCATCACAAGTTCCAAATTAAGTTCTCTATATGCTTTAACTTTCCGTTAATATGCCTCTCTTTAATATATTCCTTCCTTATGCAGGACTGTCCTAAAATGCTTTCTTTGCAAAATCTCGTCTATCATCCAAAAGCTTGCAGTACAAATAACAGGAATTACTGATAACTCGTTGGTTAACAGCATCCCGAATGCAAGATGCACCAAGCCTACGGCAACTAAGAACTTAGAGAAGTGACCGGAGATCCAGTCAGATAAAATAGAAACAGGGATTTCACAAATGAAAAAACCTAAAAGGGCTTAGAATGTGATAACAATAATAGAAAGTCCAAAATCGAAAAAACTTGGAGGATTGGATATCTCTTTAAAGATTACCGCTTGAACCAAAGTGAATAGCAATGTAAAACGACAGCGCCTGTTACGGCAGAAAATACTTTTCTGGACATTCGTTCTTTCGAGAAAAAATGATTGCCAAATGGAAGCAGGAAGAATAGCATAGCTGATATAAAGACCACTTTCAAATAGAATAGCGTATCAGAAACCAGCATCAATAACGAAAACATCGGGAATACGCCTACTTTCAAAAACAGCAGTTTCATTTCAACCTCCATGGCTTCATTTTAATTATACCAATTCAAATTCTTTAACATAATCGTTCTTTTACTGTTCTCTGCAACTTCCGTTTACTTCAGCAGATGAAGAGAAACACCATTGCCACTTTCCGTAATGAATAAAGCATTTTTAAAGGAGGAGAAAAAATGAGCAGCAAAAAGTTCGGGTTGATGCTGGCTGCAGGAATTCTGTCGCTGGCAGCTTGTGGAGGAGAAACCCCTGAAGCCCCTGAAGCAACAAGCGGAGCTTCCTCTGACTTACTATCAAATGGTGAAAAGACCAGCTTTTTGTTCAAAGAAGAAGGTGAGTTTTCGATCTTTTGCGAGCCGCATCCCATAATGGAAATGACTGTCGTTGTAGAAGAAGGCGCGGACCAATCCGGTAGATTGGCAATAGACATTGCCAATTATGCATTCAGTGAAAAAACAATCACCGTTGCCCCGGGCACAACCATAGTGTGGACCAATAAAGAACAGCTTGAGCATAATGTCTCGATTAAATAATCTTTAGTCCATAGAAACAGCACAAGCGAGTGTATTAGCTGCCTGTGCTGTTTTGATTAATTTATAGTTTTACTAATCGCGGATTTTTGGTCCATTTAGAAGTGGAAACGAAAAATGCCAATGATGTGCGTTTGTATGTATCCGCCAGTTTTTAATTTATGCATGCGCAGGATTATTATGTATATACTTTACAACAAACGTTTAATCGTTGCTGACCTTCTGTCAAGATTTCATACATAAATCTTATTTTAGAAATAATCTTCATTTTGAATGTAATCTAATTCCCTTTTTCTTACGTTCTATAAAAAAGAGCAACTGACTAGGAGGAGAAAAAAATGATCAACAAAAAATTCGGGTTAGTCCTTGCAGCAGGAATTCTGGCGCTGGCGGCTTGTGGAGAAGAAGAACAGCCGGCAGCCAATAACGAGGCTGAAGCAGAAGTTGAAGAACAAGCAAGCGCTCCTGCAGAGGAAGCCGCTCCAGAAGCCGAAAAAGAAACGGTTGAAGAAGATACGGAGGAAGAGAAATCTGCAGAAGACGATTCTGAAGAAGACACAGCTGAAGCCCCTGAAGCTATGAGCGGCGCTGCCTCAGCCCTATTAGCAAATGGTGAAACAACCAGCTTTGTGTTTAATGAAGCAGGAGAGTTTTCAATCTTTTGCGAGCCTCATCCTGTGATGAAAATGACTGTCGTGGTAGAAGAAGGCGCTGAACAAATGGATGAAGTTTCAATTGACATTGCTGATTATGAATTTGTCGAAGAAACCATCACGGTCGCCCCTGGCACAACCATTGTGTGGACTAACCAGGACCAGGTCCGGCATAATGTCGCGATTAAATAAACGATCTATGTAAGATTTGGCTTTAAGATAAATTCAGCACAGGCATTAGATCTATTGCCTGTGCTGTTTTTATTGCTTTTTGTTTTCAAATTAAATTTCTATAAAAATAAGAATTACCAAAGGTGCTCTTCCTCGTTTGTAAAATCTATGAGAACCGGATAAATGGCTAGTAGCGAGAAAAACGTCAGCGCCAAAATTCCTAATGAGAAAAGCGGCGGCAGATCAAACAAAAATGCAACGAGCATAACTGTAGGGGTCAGAAAACCTGCTAAGCCCCATCTTTTTTTGATGGATTCGTAGGGTATTGCTTTACTTCGCAATAAGGGCAAACCAATGCCGTATTGAAAAAAGGCATCCCTTTTAATCGTTTGAGCCCAACTCCATTGATTTTTACAGTTTTGGCATGTCGGCATCGGTTACCCTCCATTAATTGGTTTCTTTTCACGTTACTAAATTCCCTATAATTACCACCATTCAATAAAATAACCCTATCACCAATAAAGTCAAAAATTTCAAACTAATTACCGATTCAGAACTTTGATTTGTTGTCGTAGATTTAAAAAGATTGTGGAAAAATGTTCAGATGATTATGATTAAAATGTAAGTTACTTGAAAAGAACGGGAGAATGTCCCTCCTGAACCCTAATTCTCATTACGAAATATAATCGTAAAATATTTTTCTAAGGAGATCTATATGCTAACGGCAAAACAATTTTCCGATATTGAACAATTGCAAAAAGAAGTGGAAGCTCATGACGGATTGGAAATTAAATTAAACTGGGATATGCTTCGGAACCGGTATACCGAAGGGCTTGATTTTCTGCATTACGAAAGCGATGAATTGATTGCGTTTTTGGGCTTGTATCCGTTCGGCTCAACGGTTGAAGTTACAGGCATGGTAAAACCGTGTGAACGGCGAAATGGCCATTTTACCCGGCTATTTGAAGAGGCCATGACGACAGTCAGACGAGCTGGCTTTAAGAAGATTCTTTTGAACGCTCCGGCCCGTTCACTGGAAGCTAAAGAATTTTTGCAGAAACAAGGAGCGGCTTATGCTTTTTCAGAACACCAAATGCAATGGCAGCCACAATCGCTCGGTGAATCGAAGGATGATTTCACCTTGCGAGAAGCAATTAAAGAAGATTTAGAAATGCGCGTGCGGCTTGATGTCGAAGTGTTCAATGTCCCGATGGAAGATGCTGTTGCAACGGAAAGCCGGATCAACGGAGATGAAGACACCGATATGTTGATGATCGATGTGGATGATGAAACCATCGGCAAAATTCGTGTGAAAAGAGAAGACGGCCAAGCGTGGATTTATGGATTTTCAATTTTTCCGCAACACCAAGGCAAAGGATTTGGCCGCAAAGTGTTGCGCCGTGTTGTCAAACAACAAAATGATCGCGGTCATTCCGTCCATTTGGAAGTGGAAACGAAGAATGCCAATGCCCTGCGTTTGTATGAGTCCGTCGGCTTTGAAATTGTGCACGCACAGGATTATTATGAATATGCAAAGCAGAATTGAAATCTTATAAGACCACTCAAAGAGGAGTCATGTGTTATTTCACATGACTCCTCTTTTCAATGCGTAATCCTGTATATTTTGGTTTTCCGACCAATAATTTCCGTCTAATAAACCTATTTATCCAATTACACTTTCAGTTTCAACGAATTGATATCTTCCACTAATGCACGGACATGAACCTCTTTCGTAGACCAGCTCGTGCAGAATCTGACGACGCTTTCCGTTTCATTTACTTTTTCCCATTTATGGAATGAATACTTTTTGCTTAAAAGTTCTATATGTTCATTATTCAGTATGGGAAACTGCTGATTTGTTTTCGAATTGTATTTGAATTCAAAGCCATTGCTTTCAAAAGCGTTTCTTATGATCATTGCCGCATGGACTGCATGCTCAGACAGCTCAAGATACAAACCATCTGTAAACAAGGTCTCAAATTGTATGCCCAGTATCCGGCCTTTCGCTAAGAGTCCGCCTCTTTGTTTGATCAAGTATCGGAAATCTTTCTTGAGAGCTGAGTTCGTTATCACTACCGCTTCTCCAAACAATGCCCCAATTTTTGTGCCGCCGATATAAAACACATCGCACAGCCTCGCTATGTCAGCTAATGATAAGTCATTCCCCTCAGCGGCTAGCCCATACCCCAATCTTGCCCCATCGATCATCAATGCCAGATCACATTCCAGGCAAACTTTCCGCAGCGATTCCAACTCCGACTTGCTGTAAGTTGTCCCTAACTCGGTTGGATTAGAGATGTATACTAATGCCGGTTGGACCACGTGTTCATGGGAAGCATCGTTCCAGTGTTCGTCATAGACATCCCTTATTTGCTCGGCATAGATTTTTCCATCATCGCTTGGCAATGGAAGTATTTTATGTCCTGTTGATTCGATTGCGCCTGTCTCATGAACAGCAATATGGCCCGAGTGTGCTGAAATGACTCCTTGATGGGGGCGCAAAATCGAAGCGATAATCGTTGTATTGGTTTGCGTACCCCCTACTAGAAAATGGACATCTGCTGTTGGGGCATTGCAGGCATCTTTTATGAGGGTTTTAGCCGATTCACAATAGACATCCATGCCATAGCCTGGCGTTTGCACTTCGTTTGTTTCCATCAACCGTTTTAAAATTAGGGGATGTGCACCTTCTGCATAGTCATTTTCAAATCTAATCATTTATATTTTCTCCAATCGATTTATATTTTCTTGAATCGACGACACCGCTGCAAGAATTTCAGCTATTATTGTTCATACTCATCCTACTTTATTGGATTAAATTCATTAAATACTATTCTTTTTTCGTATACTTTGTCAACAAGTTCAAAGATTAGTTTTCTTCTCCTATGTACTTAGAGTTCTACAATTTGAATTCATAGCCTTTTCCTATCCAACACAAGTGAATATTCCAATCAGATAAGTGCCCATTTCTGCGTGGTATACTAAAAAAAATAAGCAGTTCATCGACGAAAAGCTAGTTTGTTTCCTCCTCCTGACGGCTCAAAGTAATTAACTTTTTTGATAGAAAGGGGTAATCCAATGACTGTGTTGGTGACCGGTTTTACCGGCAATTCAGGCTATGAAGTGGCTCAAAGTCTAAAGAGCAAAGACATTCCATTCAAGTGCGCAGTCCGCAATGTGGAGAAGGCTGTCAAGCGCTACGGCAATGAATATGAATTTGTCCAATTGGATTTCGCGGACAAATCGACTTTTGTGGCAGCCTTGCAAGGGATCAACCAACTTTTTCTTATGTACCCTCCAGGAGCAAATCTGCAATTTGAGGCCTTTTTAGAAGAAGCAAAAAAGATGGGCGTCCGGCATATCGCTTATTTATCAGTAAAAGACATCCAGTTCTTGCCTTTTATCCAACATTTTAAAAACGAGAAGCTGATTAAAAAACTGGGCATCCCTTATACGTTTATCCGTGCGGGCTATTTCATGCAGAACTTGAACGATTTTTTATGCGAGGAAATCAAAAAACGGCAGCGCATTTTTGTTCCAGCCGGCAACGGGAAAACCAGCTTTGTCGATGTGCGCAATTTAGCTGAAGTCGTTTCTTTATCCTTCCAAGATCCGCAACTCCATGAGAATAAAGCCTATACGATCACAGGTGAAGAAGCGCTGGACTTTTCACAAGTAGCGGAAAAGATGACCAGCATTTTGGGACAAGCCATTTCCTACACAAATCCATCTGCAAAAGACTTTAAGCAATTTATGTTAAGCCGGGGAAAAGACAAAGCGTTCATCAACGTCGTCATCGGCATTC
Source organism: Planococcus sp. TJ-301 (assembly GCF_058268475.1). Lineage (NCBI taxonomy): Bacteria > Bacillati > Bacillota > Bacilli > Caryophanales > Caryophanaceae > Planococcus > Planococcus sp. TJ-301. The sequence continues at coordinate 780,315 of NZ_JBZDOH010000001.1, forward strand.
ACTTCCCTACAAAATTGGGCTTGGCCAAAGGCGTAAGTTCCGATTATCAAAAATTGACCGGCAAAAAGCCGATTAAAATCGAAACCTATATCTACGATTATCGAAGTTATTGGGAGTGATGCTCCTGCTGAATTCATGCATCAGATGCAACTTCGAAAAAGAGAAGATTGCCACCAGCGCTTATATAAAATTTCAATAAAACAAAACCCCGGATGGAATCACTATTGAAAGTGTCCTCATCCGGGGTTCACTATGAGAGCTAGTAAATCGTTTTAATATCCTATTATTCGACTGACGACACCATATGAGTTACTCTTTTTTTCGATATAAATACATCGTCAGCGGAGCGAAGATCACAATAAAAATGAGGGATACGACAATCACCCAGCCGATTTGCGCCCATGTTCCGTTGCCGTGCATCAAACCGCGCACAGCGGTCGCAAGAATTGAAATAGGGTTAATGTTCACAAAGCCCTGCAGCCAAGAAGGCAGAGTTGCCGGGTCGACGAACACATTGCTGACAAAGGTTAACGGAAAAACCACCAAAAAGCTCACCATCATCAAGGATTTCTCAGAACGCATCACGATGCCGGCAGCTGTCCAAATCCAAGAAAAACTGAAGGAAAACAATAAGATGACAAGGACGGCACCGAAAACGCCGATTGCACCGCCTTCCGGCCGAAAGCCGAGAGCCAGCCCCAACCCAATCATAATAGCACAAGCCAACGAATAGCGGATAACGTCTACTAGCAACGCGCCGACCAATGCTGAAGGCAGCCAGATTGGCAATGTGCGAAACCGATCAAATATACCTTTTCGGATATCATTATTCAAATCGATGCCCGTGTACATCGTAATTTGGGAAACGGTCATAACGAGTATCCCAGGCAGTAAAAATTGCAGGTATTCACCAGTTGATCCTGCAATGGCCCCACCGAATAAATACGTAAACATCAACAAGAAGATAATCGGAAACACCGTAACATCAAACATCTGTTCAGGTACGTGCTTGATTCGCAATAAAGCCCGCTGCGCAAAAGCCATGGTCGAAGCAAAGGCATTTGGTGGGTTTGGCCGTTTGCCTGAAGCAATTGCACTCAAAGGATGAACGTCTTTTTCGTGAGTCGAGTTGCCTTGTTCTAACTGCACACTCATGAGTTCCCCTCCTTCACGTTCGGTTGATCGTTGGCGGACTGTCCGGTCAATGTCAGGAATACTTCGTCGAGGCTTGGCCGGCCAAGCGAAAAATCACTGATAGCAATTTGCTCCTTGGCGAGCTCCCCGAGTGCTTCAGCGACAAGAGACGAATCTTGCGCTGTTGCACTGAGTGACACTGCATCAGAAGCCACGTGAACCTTCACGCCTAGTTTCTTTTCCAGAATGGCTGTGGCCCGTTTTTCGTCTGCAGCTTGGAGCAGCTGAACATTCAAGGTGCCCGTCCCGACGGATGCCTTCAGTTCACTGCTCGTGCCTTCCGCAATGATCTTCCCTCGATGGATGACCGCAATTCGGTCTGCCAGCTGATCCGCTTCTTCCAAGTTTTGAGTTGTCAGCAATACCGTTGTTCCTGTCTGCACGAGCGCACGGATAATATCCCACACTTGGTTTCGGCTTCTCGGGTCCAGCCCTGTCGTCGGTTCATCCAAAAATAACAGGTCTGGCGTCACAACAATACTTGCGGCAATATCAATACGCCGCCTCATGCCGCCTGAATAATTTTTCACTTGCCGTTTTGCCGCGTTTTCCAGGCCAAATGCTGTCAGTAAATCCATGGCCCTCTTTTTCGCTTCTTTGGTCGTATATCCCATCAACCTGGAAATCAGCACCAAGTTTTCAATACCGGTCAAATCTTCATCTATGGAAGCATATTGGCCAGTCAAGCTGATGCGGCTTTTGATTGCGGCGCTTTCCGTTTTCAAATCATGGCCAAAAATATACGCATTTCCGTCGTCCGGCTGAACGAGCGTCGCCAGCATGCGGATCGTCGTCGTTTTTCCTGCACCATTCGGCCCTAAAAAACCGTAAACCGTTCCTTTAGGGATCGCTAAATCCACACCATCTACTGCACGTTCTTTTCCGTAAATTTTAACCAACCCCGTCGCTTCTACCGCCCATCCGTCCGCCTGTCGCTTCCCTTTTTCGTTATCCATGATTTTCACCTTTTTCTATTAAAGGATGCAAAAATCAGATCTCTATTATGCCTTCTATTATAACTGATTACAGATTTTTTAACAGAATATTCAAACATCCATTTAGTATTGTCCATCACTCAGTACCAGGCAGACAATCATATATCTAGACGTTTTTAAAAGAATCTTTTCACCTTACAGACTGCAAGCAAAGTAAGAGGAAAAGAGATCAATAAACCCAACCGGTCCGGCCGCTTCACTGGTTATGCTTCAACTAGTAGCAAAACACTTCATTTGGTAGTCCCGATGCTAGCGTTGCAGGAACAGAGACAATAGCAACGGTATTACCAGCGAGCCCGCGGAACGCGTCCGCCTGGAGTGCAGGATCCGGCATTGCTGCAAAAGAGTATATGTTAATTCCTTTAAAAAAATAATTTTTCTTTTGTCGACAAGCTCAGGATATAGCTTTACTTCAAATTTGTTCTAGATCCATTAAAGAGTTTTTATAGACTAAACCGCACTAATTTAAATTAGCTTCTTAACAAAGTGGCTGCAATTCCCGTCGTCAAAATATAACGTGTATCCGATGGTCTTATAGAATTCGATTGCACTGTTCCAACTGTTATTTGTTTCTAAAACCAATTGCTGATAGCCTTGTTGTTTCGCCCATGACTCTAAACAATGAATGATCCGCTTCGCCATTCCTGTTCTTCTGTATTTTTTCAGGACAGACATTCGCTCTACTCTGCCTATCTTATCTGTTTCAAAGGAAATAGCTCCTGTACATGCCACTTGGCGCTTATAGATGCCAACTAAAAATACCGTTCCTTTTCGGTTGTAGCTTTCTAAAATGCTTTTCAAATCCGGATTATACGCAGGATCTATGAAACCAAAGCGCTCTTCTAATCCTTTTAGGATCAATTCGCTGGCTTCTTCTTCGAATTCTTTTGTAATTTGATGAATTTGCAATTCTTCTTGTATCTTATCCCTACTCATTTTTTCACTTCCCTTTTATTTTTCTTAATCTATAGAAATAGCAGGCGTTTAGAAATTCTAAACGCCTGCTTCTTTGGTTTCTATTCATTTCACTTTTGCTGGAACAAATACTTGATGTTGTTGGTCGGCAATGCGCCTTCTCCGCCAAGGATGTAGATTCCCGTAGCGGATTCCAGCTGATTTTCAATTGTTTTGATAGTTGATGAATTTTGTGCATTCGGAGCCATCAGAATGAGCGGCGCCTTTTGCCTTGCCGCACTCACAGAGCCTGCTAATGCATCCGGATAGTTGATGCCAGTCGATAAATACATCATTTTAGCATCCAGGGATTCTTTGAAGTACTCAATGACCGCACTGTTCGTTTCATATCTAGAAGCGCCTGAGATGCGCACCGCATTCAAAATCCCTTTTGCTGCGAGATCGGAAACCGCACCTTTGCCGCCGATGATATACGTTTTCTTATAAGCTTTTGACGAAAGAAGCGCTTTTACTTCAGGAGACAAGGCGTTCGATTTCGTCAGTAAAATCGGCATTTTTTTATTCCCTGCAATCGGTGCAACGGATAAGGCATCCGCAAACGTTGAGCCGCTCGCAATCACCGCTTCAGTAGATCCAACCATTTCTTTCGCGATGTTGACGGATGTCGCATAACGGTCTTTGCCGCTGATGCGCTTGATTTTCGTCGGTGCAATGCCAAGGTTTACGAGTTCTTGTTCCACCATCGGACTGATGGCGGACTGGCCGCCGATGAGAATCACTTCTTTCGTTTTCAGCCGCTTCAGCTCGTCTTTTACTGCAGCAGGCAACGCGTCCGTCTTCGTCAATAGGAGCGGCGCATCGAAATAAGCGGCAAGAGGCGCAGCACTTAAGGCATCCGGGAAATTTCCACCGGCCGCAAGAATTGCTTTCTCAGAAGAAATCCATCCTTTTTTCGAAACATTGACGGCCGTTTCATAGCGGCTCGCCCCACTAATTCTCTGAGTCAAATTCCATTTATCCGCTAACGCGAGAATTGATCCTTCTGCATTCAACCGGCCCCACCCGGAAACCAGATCATACCCTGGAGCGAGTTCAACCGGTGTATAGGGATATTCCTCATCCATATATGGGACTTCATCCAGGTAGCCTGGACGATCTTCTTCTGTAAATGCGACATCATCGGCGGAAACCGTAACAAGTGTCCGGATTTGGTCCACTGTCAGCGATGGATTGAGTGATTTCAATAATCCGGCAACGCCTGCAACGTGTGGAGCTGCCATAGACGTTCCCGACATAAGTGTCATATTGCCATCCGGCACAAGACTAGGAATATCCGTGCCCGGTGCCACCAAGTCAAGCCCTGGTCCGTAATTCGAATAATCGGATACGAGATCCAGGCGGTTAGTAGACCCGACAGAAATTGTGTACTTCGATGATGCCGGATAGGAAACTTCTCCGTATCCATCGTTTCCTGAAGACGCAATAATGGTTACGCCGCGCTCATGTGCATATTTCAATGCATATTCGATTACCCGGCTGTAACCGCCTCCAAGACTCATATTAATGACATCCGCTCCCTGATCGGCTGCATAAATGATGCCATAGGCAATTTTTTCGGTATCTCCACTGCCGCTGGCATCCAAAACTTTCACCGGCAGTATTTTAGTGAACTGGTTGATGCCGCTCATTGAGTAATCATTGCCTGATTCGGCCGCAATGATCCCCGCTACGTGTGTCCCGTGCCCGTAATCATCGAGCGCTTCATGGTCATCGTTGACAAAATCATAGCCTGTATGAGCAATCTGGTGCTGAAGATCGGCGAGCGTATAATCTATCCCAGTATCGAGAATTGCTGTCACAGTCTCCGCCATTTCTTTTTCCTGCACGAGATTCATCATTGGGTTATAGCGGATATCTGCGCCTTTCATTATAACTCCTTCCCCCTCATTCGAAAGGGACCATTGTTCGTTGTAATAGATATCTGTTGATTGCACAGTGTATTCCTGAACCGGTTCGATAAATTCCACTTCCGGCAATGATTCCAGCATCTGAACAGTTTGGTCCGCTTTGGCTGCTGACATTCCTGTCGGCAGGTCCATAACTTGGAACTGGTCGAATAGCGGCGAAGAAGCCTCAAATTCAGATACATTGTGGATGCCGTATGTTGAAGTTTTTGCCTTGGTTAGTGAAGCTCCTTCTTTAAATTTGACGATTACCCGATTTGAATCGGCTTCCTTTTTAACATAGTCTGTTTTCATCATTAAAGACAAAACCGAACGATCTTTCAAGGAATAGATGCCGATTGAGTCTCCGGCTTGGATAATTTCGTTTCGAAGTTTTTCAGGAGCTGTTTTCAATGACAACTCATATAATTCGATGATGGCTGTTTGTTCAGCTGCCGTGATGATCTTGGAGCTGTAAAAACCATCTTTTGCAATCTTGCCCAGCAAATCTTCCAGCTGTTTAATGTTGCGTGAAAGGCTCTCCCTCACTGAGGCATCGGTTGCCGCTTGATAGCTAATGAACGGCGCGAGTTTGTAGTAAAGCTTTGTCAGCTCTTCCCCGCTTTCTGTCTGGGAAAGCACTTCACTGCGAATTGCCCTCAAATTATCAAGCAAATCCTTTTCCGACACAACTTTTCCGTCCAACACAAGCTCTGCAGGGCATTGCTCGCCATAAATCATAGCAGATGCTTTCAATTTCTTCCCTTTATATGAAAGCGTATAGTTTATCTCTGCGCTTTCTTCTGCCTCTTCCAGCATTTCATCAGAGTAAGAGGAAATTTTAATGTAATAAGGGCCTTTCCACGAAATCGGGAACTGGACGGATGCAGCTTGATCTGCATAGGAATAATTCCGGTAATAGTCAAACGTCTCATCGTCTGTAGCACGCTGAGCGCTTGAATAAACGGAAAACGTCAATTCCTGATCCGATTGCAGCGTGATTTCGACATGCGAATGTTCCTTGATCTGGTCAGGCTGGACATCAATTTTGTACCAGCGTTCCGCAGCATCAGCAGAAAAGGTATCCGTTGCCGCCACTTCTTCTTCTAACACAATAGCTTCTAACACATCTTCTGCGTTTGCCGTCTTGTCTGCAGGCAAAACTCCTATTATTGATAAAAACATCAAAAAACTAATGCTAATCTTTAACGCACGACCCATTCCATCATCCTCGTTTCAATATATTTACATTTCTATTAAAGCACATAAATTTTCATAAAAATAGATATTTCTAACAATTATTTTTTACACGTTTTTTTGGTTTATTTTAAGCAACTCTTGCGACACTTAGGTGCTTGAAAAGCAGATTGAATTTCACTTATGAAAAATAGCCCTTTCCCTAGTAAGATTAAATACCTATGCGGAAATCGTTCAGTAAAAGGAAGAAGGATGCTCTTCAATAAGAGGAGCCAGCCTTTTTCTCCCTCTCTTATATTTTTCCGATCTATAATAAAAACAGCCGGTAAATTACCCGGCTGCTGTGAAATCGATAATCATATATAAATGCTCTTTAAACCACAAATTCAATTCACTCATTTCCACCAGGTTGAAACAGGATCAGACAAGCTTTCCTCAATCTGAACCGTATCACCAATTTGTGGAGCGATAAGGTTAACTCTATTTTCCTTTGCCGCATTTAATGCTCGTTCGATTGGCTCCTTCCAACCATGCCGCGCGAGCGTAAAGGCACCCCAATGCATTAACATCATTTGTTTGCCTTGTAAATCGATATTCGCCTGAACAGATTCTTCCGGAAGCATATGAGACTCAGGCCAGCGCTCATCATATTGAGCACCTTCTATTAATGCAATATCAAAAGGTCCGTATTTATCGCCAATTTCTTTGAAATGTGCCTCATAGCTTCCATCTCCACTGGTATAGAAACGGGTTTGTTCTCCAAGAATGACCCACCCGCCCCAAAGCGTCGAATTCTGGTTAAAAATTCCTCTTCCTGAGAAATGTTTGGCCGGCGTCAAGGCGATGGTTAATCCTTGGAATTCCGTTTCATCCCACCAATTAAGTTCCGTGATTTTTTCTTTTTCAACACCCCATTGAATCAAATGATTACTCACGCCATATGGAACAAAGAAATGAGAAACCTTGCTCTTTAGTTTTTTGATCGATTGATAATCCAAGTGGTCGTAATGATCATGCGTGATAAAGACTGCATCAATCGGCGGCATCTCTTCTACAATATCCAATAAATCTTCACTGTAGCGTTTCGGCCCAATAAAGGAAACTGGTGATGCTCTTGGTCCCAGCATGGGATCGACAAGAATTTTCTTATTATCAAGACTTAATATAAATGCCGAATGGCCAAGCCAGGTCAGGCTGTCTTCTTTGCCTTTTATCTTGTTCCAATCGATCTTAGAAACAGGAAGGTCACCGGATGCTGGACTTGTCTCGTTAGCCGCTGAATCGGAGTTCTGGAATGCAGAGGGGCTATCTGAACTTCCGGATTCCATCGTTGATTCTTGATTGACAAATTTGCCGTCTTTATAATTTTCAAACGTATTATATAGCTCTTCTTGTTCCTTGCTAGGGTTACCGCCAAAAGATGGATAAAGATTTATAAACAACAAAACGGCAACACCTAATACCACGAGTGATAGCGTAAAATAAATCAATATTTTCTTTATGATTCTTTTCTTGCCTTGGGGTACAGCTTTTCCGTTCTTTTTCTCAGTTGCAGGATGTTCTTCAAGATTCGACATTTCATCACTCGCCTTATGGCTTTATTAACAAAAGGCAATTACTGCATGGTGAAAAATTCATCATTCACCCTTCTGCTTTTCTTCATCATACCGAAAAAGAAGCAAAGGCAGCAATAAACTGCTTTTGCTTCTTAAAATTATTGAGACATTATCGCACAGCAACACGCCATTTCTATACACGCCGCAAAGCCTCAATCGGATTCAAATTTGAAGCTTTTCTAGCTGGAGCGATTCCGAAGACGATTCCTATCGTCGTAGAAAAGCCAAGAGCCAACATGATGGTTAAGGGAGACAGCAAGAAACTCACGTCCATAAACGAACAGATAGCATAAGCCGCCATGACACCGGTTAAGACGCCGATGATCCCGCCAATAAGCGATAAAAAGATGGCTTCCATCAAGAATTGCTGCTGAATTCGCTTCGGTTCCGCTCCTAATGCCTTCCTGAGCCCAATTTCCGCCGTCCTTTCTGTAACAGATACGAGCATCATATTCATAATGCCTATTCCGCCAACCACCAGGGAAATAGATGCAATGCCCACAATTAGCAAAGACAGCGTCGTGATCATCCGGTTGATGGTCGACAGCATCTCCTGCGTATTCCGGATCAAAAACCCTTCCCCTTGATTTTTAAATGCTTCATTCAGTTCGGTTTCGATAGCGCGCGAGGTCTTTTCAGACTCATTGGAGTCATCCATATAGACATCTGCCGCCATGATGGAATTGGTTCCAAGCAGCCGCATTGATGTCGTGTATGGGACGATGACCGCCTCATTAATGGAACTAGATGAGAAAGCATGCGATTGTTGGAGTGTACCAATAATGGTGAAGTTCATGCCGCCTATCAACAAGGTTTCTCCGATAGGGTCTTCGCCAAAAAACAATTCGCGGGCAATCGTAGAACCGATCAAACTTACTTTGTTTTCACTTTGAATGTCTAATGGATTGATCCCTCTTCCTGTTTGGATCAGATCTTCGTTTTTCGAAAAATATACATCGTTTTTCCCGTTCACGCTCACTTCTTCCTTGACGGCACCTGCAGCAGCAATCTTAGTAAAGCCCGTAACAGTGGGTGACACCCCGGACACATTGTCAATTTCTTCAAGCCGCTCGATATCTTGGGGAAGCAATCCCTGTTTTAAAGGGGTTCCTACAGTCGTTACAATGATTCGATCTGCTTGGAAAGTAGCGAAATCATTGGTCATGTCGTTTGTAACTCCTCGAACGATGGTAATCAGCGCAATGATGGATCCTACTCCAATGACGATGCCCAAGGTGGTCAAGGCCGAACGCAGTTTGTTGTGGACAACGTTCATCCAGCTCATTTTCAAATTTTCCTTTAGCATCCGGTTTCCTCCTCCCGGAGCAGACCATCCAGAATACGGAAGATCCTTCTCGCATTTTTTGCGATTTCAGCATCATGCGTAATCATGATGATCGATTTCCCTTCCCTGTTTAATTGGTGGAAGAGTTCCATGATTTGCTGGCCGGTCTTTTGGTCAAGCGCACCCGTCGGTTCATCGGCAAGCAGGATCGTCGGTTCGGTGACCATCGCCCTGGCAATGGCCACACGCTGCTGCTGGCCACCGGAAAGTTGGGTGGGCCGGTGCTCCATTTTCCCTTCAAGGCCGACTCTGGATAACATTTCGGCTGCCCGCTGTTCCCGTTCTTTTTCCCGGACGCCTGCATAAATCAGCGGAAGTTCCACATTGTGCCTCGCACTTAAGCGGGGCAACAAATGAAATTGCTGAAAAATAAACCCGATTTCCTTGTTGCGAATCGCTGCCAGCTCTTTTTCATCCAGTTCCTGCACTTTTTGCTGTGACAAGATGTAATCGCCTTCCGTCGGAATATCCAGGCAGCCGATTATGTTCATCAATGTAGATTTCCCCGAACCAGATGGCCCAAGGATCGCCGCAAAGTCCCCTTTGTTGATGGATAGATTGATATTTTTGAGCACCATTTGCTCTTCTTCACCCAAGAAATAGGACTTGCTGATGCCTTCCATCTTCAAAATTTGCTCAGCCATGACTCCTCATCTCCTCCAGAAGAGCTGTTGCAATAGCCCTTCTTCGTCAACCGCGCGCATGACTTCATCGCCGGCTGATACACCGCTTGTCACTTCTACTCTCATGCCGTCATTGATGCCGGTCGTAATGGATTCTTCCCTAGGCTCCCCTTCCTCTGATGGCAGCAGCACATATGGCTGGTTCTCATTGTCAAAAAGAATCACTTCCATCGGCAGCGTAGTCACTTCGATTGCTTCTTCCTTAACAAGTTTTGCCTCTGTACTCATGCCTATCCGCAGTCCTTCATCGCTTTCAAGGTCAATCGCGGCAATAAAATAAGAAACACCATTTTCATTTCTTGCTTCTTTTGAAATAGCACTAATGGTCCCAGCTAGTTCTTTACCGAGTGCGTTGATGGCAACCTTAATTTCCTGATTGATTTTCAAATACTTGTGGCTATATTCATCAACCTTCACGTTGGCTTTAAAATTAACATAGTCCACTATTTTGATCATCTCGATGCCTGCAGGCACTTGGGCATTTTTCTGGATTCGAATTTGCGTAACTTCACCATTTATCGACGCTTTGATTTCTTCTCCTAACGATGTCACTAAAAGGACATCTCCCTTTTTAACTCTTTCACCATGTTTCACTTTAACTTCGCAGATTTCCATCGGTTTTTCACTTATCACAGTTTCTCTGTTTTTGGCTTCAATTGTTCCCGGAAAATTATGATATGTCGTGATATCTCCCGTTTCGGCGATTTCTGATTGAAAAGCTCCGGTTCCTTTTGGCATAAAAACAGCCGCTACAGCAATCGCTGCAATGAGAATGCCTAAGGTGCTCCAAATCAACCATTTCCTCTTTTTACGCTTGGTCTTAGCAGCCATATTTTTCACCTCCATCCTGTGGCGCAATATCGCTTACTCATATGCAGAGTTCTTTCTGAATATGTAAAGGTTCGGCAAGGAAGATATCCTATGTCATGTCCCCCTTGAAGGAGATTACTGTTTATGTAAATATGATATTTTTTTATTATAAATAATAAATTAATACTATCACAAATATTTTCATTAATCAGTTTTTTCTATTTTATTTTACTAATTGTTAAATCTAAATGTTGTTCAAAGATTCTTGGCTCTGGTTGACTCATTTGAATATTAATAATCACCGTTATAAAAAAAGAATTAGAAAAGGCAGCCCCTAGAGGCTGCCTTTGATGACTAACTGGATGGAATTATAAATGAGTAGCTGGTACTGCCGCCAGCAAATCGTTTTTTGCCCGATTTACGAGGTTGTCAATCATTAAGTCTTCTTCCATATCAGAGCGTGAGTAATCAACATTTAACTTCATTTCCGATTCGCCTTGACATTCGATGGCTCTTATTTTGACTATCGACGTCTTATCTTTGAAAGTTTCATTATCGTTCCATCCGCGTATTTCTTTTTCCCAATAAGAATGTCCATTTTCTAAAATGCCCTGGCTAATTCTGTCATCAAGTTCAATATATTTATAGAATTTCATTCGTACACCTGCTTTCAAAATTTAAAAAGAATCATATGATCTTTACGTAAAAAAAAAGAGAAATTTCTTTCTTAGTTTATAATACCCTTTTAATGTAAAATAACTCATATTTCTTGCTGCTTCAGCCAATCAAGAAAGCCTTACTTGCATAATTGTTGATGATGAGATGCCTTTTTCTTGATGAGCAAATTGAGAGAAGTCTATAATTTCAAAGTTATCTAAAGAAAAATTCGGTTTCTGCTTTGTCATTCATTTATTCGATAAGTCCGAGTAATTTAACTTCCCCTTAACTCAATTTAATAAATGAAAGTTTTTCACTTCTCACAGCATGACGATTAACCCCAGTCATTTTAATTGTCATGTATAAATCGAAGATATTCGGGTAGTCAGTTAAGAAGATCAAATTATCGAGGAGGGTTTATATGAAAATACAAGCCGCCGTTACACACGGTTTAGGAGAAGAGTTTAAAGTGGAAGAAGTGGAACTGGGCGAACCGAAAGCGCATGAGGTGCTGGTGAAAATAGTAGCAGCTGGTGTTTGCCATACCGATGCTGTTGCAAGAGACTTGGGCTTGTCGCCCTTTCCTGTAGTCCTTGGACATGAAGGATCAGGAGTCGTTGAAAAAATAGGATCTGCAGTTACTACAATCCAAACTGGTGATCATGTTGTGCTGTCATTCGCTTATTGCGGCCAGTGTGAAAATTGCTTGACCGGCCATCCGACAGTTTGCCTGAAGTTCAATGATTTGAACTTTGGAGGTAAAATGCAGGACGGTACAAACCGCATCCATCAACACGACCATGCCGTTTCGACATTTTTCGGGCAATCGTCTTTCGGGACTTTCGCGGTTGCCAACGAACGGAATGTCGTCAAAGTTGACCCGGAAGTTGATTTAACGCTTCTCGGCCCACTCGGATGCGGCATTCAGACTGGCGCGGGCACGGTATTGAACCGGTTCAAGCCTGATTTCGGTTCCTCCATCGCAATTTATGGAAGCGGAGCTGTTGGATTGAGTGCTGTCATGGCAGCAAAGATAGCAGGCTGCCTGAACATTATTGCAGTTGATATTCACGATGATCGCCTAGAGCTGGCGAAAGAATTGGGTGCGACGCATACGCTTAACGGCAAAAATGTTGACGTCGTCGAAGAAATCAAAAAGATTACCAATGGCGGCTCACATTACGCAGTAGAGACAACAGGAGTTCCACCAGTCGTCAAACAAGCCATTCATGCCCTGCGCCCGCTCGGATCATGCGCGATTGTCGGTGTGACACCTGAAATAACATTCGATGTCCATAATGACATCATGGCAGAAGGCAAAACAGTAATGGGGGTCATCGAAGGTGATTCGATTCCGCAAGTATTCATACCCCAGCTCGTGGCTTATTTCAAGCGCGGCTTGTTCCCGTTCGACAAACTTATCAAAGTATATGATTTTGATCAGATTAATGAAGCTTTCGAAGACTCCAAGAAAGGAATCACCATCAAGCCTATCGTAAAAATCGGACAAAAGTAAAAGCGTTCTTTAATTAATATGCCTTCAGGCTGTAGCAAAACTCAGATTATTTGAGCAGAGCGACAGTCTTTTTTTTTTTTTGAAAATTGTATTTTGAATAAAAAACATCGTGCAGCTTGTTTGCTGCATGATGTTTCGCTTTCCATCTATGGTTTAGCTGCCCAGATTTCAATTTCCACCTTTATTTCCGGCAATCCTAACGCGTTAAGATAGCCGATTGTCATTGCCGGAAATCCATTGTCGAACAAATCGAACCATTCCTGATTCATCCATTTCCAATCGATTTTTTCGATTGCCCAGATGTTCACTTTGACAATATGTTCGGCTTTCAATTCTTCTGCAACTAAGATTGCTTTGATGTTTTCAAACGTGTTGCTGATTTGTCGGTTCATGTTCTCGGGGAAGTTGCCGTCCTCATCCATCCCGACTTGGCCAGAAGCTACATATAATTCCGCATTTCTTGGAATTTTGGTGATATGCGTATAATTGCCGACTGGTTCTGGCATGGCCTTTGGATTTCTTCTTATTATTTTCCCGTTTCCCATTCAAACTGCCCCGCTTTCTGCTATCTTTCTTTTTGCTCATATAGTAAATATCTTTTAAAATACATCCTCATCAAATCTTCCTTCATATCTTCTGCTATTTGAATCTCGGTTTTCATTCCGAAGAGATTCGATAACTAAATCCTAAACGTATAATTACGATATAAAAGTATATATCATTGTAAAAAAATTTGATTCGTTCTATCTTAATGCTTTTTACTTATAACTTACTAAATTCTGCTCCAATTAATAAAAGATAAGCCATTCCTAACATTGCGATGTTTGATAAAGTTCCTATAAGAACATACCACAGGTCTCTAGATCCTAAAGCAAATCCTATCCCCAATAATGAAACTAAACCAATAATAATTGCATCGATTTCATCATCTATTGGTAAAAAAAAGAAAACTAAACTTGTTACTGCTGCTAGTATTGATAAATATCCTAACGTATTTCTTTTATTTTTCTTCATAATGATTGCCTCCACTTAATATCAAAAATGCTTACTTTTTTTATTCCTGTTTATCTTAATAGTTTGAGCTTATCTATACTTTTTAAAAAGTTAATCCTGTCATTCGTTTAACTTGCAGATTATCATATTAAGTTGAATAGCCAACAGATAAAAATAGCTCAAATGGTCACAGTTGTTAACGCAGAATTAAAAGGAATCCAATATCAGTTGATTTGTATTTAAAGAGCGTGTAAAGAATAACAGCTATATAGATTAGACCTAATAAAAACCAAAAAAGCTCTAATATATATTGGTTCAAAGATATCTATTTTTATTTCCCTCCTCTCCCCTGAATCTAATTCCAATAGATGGAAAATCCGTATTATTTAAAATAACGATACGGTTTCACAAAAAGTTTCCGAAGATTAATGTTAAAAAGAATAACTGTTTGCAAAAGTACATTTTCGCAGACAAAAAGGGAGAGAAGATGCGATTTGACCAGCCTCTTCTCTCCCTTAGTATTTTGCTATCTGTATAACTACTTCTACTTTTTCCTCATGTGTAAATTAATAATAATTTGAACCCGGTTTCTTTAATTGATGCTTTTTTGAAATTTGAAGAGTTTAGATGTCTCGATGTTTTAGTGAAGCTTTTGAACATGTAATAGCTTAAGATAGCAACCATCGTATTTAAAAGAATATTATCCATTTCAAATTGACCGACTCGCAGAACGCAACACTTCTTTATCTAGCTGATTCAGGCTGCTACACGAAGTCGCAACAGCAATCCAGCCATATGTCTGTTTTTCATATTTTACAACAGCTACTATACAAGGGATTGTATCCTTTGTAAAATTAGATAAAGGAATAAATGAAGAGGAGACTGTCCGATGCGAAAAACGGCTTTATTAATCATTGATGCCCAAAACGAAATGTTCGACCAATCCAACCCTGTCTATCAAAGCGAACAATTGCTCAAGAATCTGCAGTCTTTGATCAAAAAAGCGCGTTCAGCTGACGTTCCCGTCATTTATGTGCAGCATAACGACCCTGGCCTTGTAAAAGGCACTGACTTCTGGCAAATTCATCAGTCAATCACTCCCGAAGAAGGAGATTTCATTGTCCAGAAATGGACGCCGGATTCATTTCATGAGACAAAACTGCTGGAGATATTGAAAAATAAAGGCGTCCAGAACCTCGTTATTGCAGGCAACCAGACTGAGTATTGCGTAGATGCGACAACTCGCAGTGCCAGCAACCTGGGATTTGATGTGACCCTTGCCAAAGACGCGCACGGTACTTGGGATTCCGAAGAGATGAGCGCTGAGCAAATCATCAACCATCATAATGGCATACTGTGCAATTTTGTCACACTTCAGGAAACGAATGACATCGAGTTTATAGAATAAATCCAGTTTAAAGAAAAACGCTCATTTTTATCTAAACCGTTTAGTTTTGAATCGCAAAAATGTAAATAGAAGCAATCGTCAAATAACCAACATATTTTAATAGAATATTTTTTTGAGATACTCTTTCCAGAAATGAATTTTTGGGAGGAGTATTTCTTGGAAAAGAAAAGAGAAAAAACTGTATTGAACAGAAGTGCAGCACCTCAAAAGTTAGTTTTACTTAACTTTTTGGGTGCTGCATTTGTTTTTAGAGCACCCTCTTCTTTCCCCCTTACATGTAAACAGCTTCTGGTAATACACCATATGTTAACTTTCAACGATTTGATAGTTTAATCAGAAAGCAGATTTTTTCAGACAGAGATTTTTTCAGCTAGTGAATGAACAATTTCTTCAACCACTTCCTGGCATGTGAGGATTTGCTGGATACCTCCAGCTGCTTCAGACACACTGATGGTGCCATTAATCAAATCCCCATCCAGCATCCCTATCTTGAACCCTTCCCCGTAATAGTGATAGGCTTCTTCGGGTTTGCCTTGATTAATCAATTCCAGTGCCTTCTTCCCGGCTTCTGTCGGAATAGTTCTCAAGTTTCCAATCGCTGACTTGAATTCAATAAACTCTTCGCTTTGCACATTCAGAATCGCTTTTTTTGTTTCGACACTTGCGGGATTCTCCTCTGTTGCAATAAATCGAGTTCCCATATAAACAGCTTCTGCCCCCATGGAGAATGCTGCTTTTGCTCCTTGTCCATTCACGATGCCTCCAGCAGCTATCACTGGAATGTTCACAAGTGAAGTAATTTGAGGTACAAGAGAAAGTGTGCTGATTTTATAATCACTCATATGGCCCCCAGCCTCATAACCCGTCACAATAAGAGCATCCACACCTGCTTTTTCAGCCTCCGCCAGTTTGCTCGCTGTCGGACTTAAATCCCGGTAAACCACATTAATTCCCTGTTCTTTGAGGCGTTTCAGCTCCGGTTCGACGACGTTTTGCCCAATGGCAATGACATTCTTGATATCTTCTTTGATCAGTACTTCAAACACTGCATTTGTAAAGGGGTCTTCTGAAGCTCCACCCATCGGAAAGATGTAATTCACCGCAAATGGTTTTTTGGTCAGTGCCTTCACTTTACGGATTTCATTGGTTAAGCGATGAGCCATATCCTCTGCACTCGTTGCTTTTTCTGTCTGTCCGGCATTTGGGCCTAACACGCCCATCCCTCCGGCGTTTGAAACGGCCGCAACAAATTCGGCTGAAGTGACCCATGTCATGGCAGCTGAAATAACTGGATATTCGATTCCGAGTAATTCTGTGATACGATTTTTCATAATTGATTTCTCCCTTTGTTTTTGGCTATTTATTTAACGTACATATTTTTAGGATATGGCAGTTCTAAATTGCCTCGAAGCGTATTGTCTTCGTATTCCGTTCGGAAGATTCCCTTTTCCTGGAGAATCGGAACTACCAGTTCAATAAAGTCTTCAAAACCAGCCGGGTAATCTTGCCGGATGAGCAAGATGTCCATAATTCCAGCCTTGTACCACTGTTCAATTTGCTCGGCGACGTTTTCGGCAGATCCCATAAATTTTGGCCTTGGCAAGTGATGGCCCAAAGGCATCAACGATTCGATTTCGTTCAGTTTCTCCCCTGCTTCTTTTTCTGTTCTGCCGATGATGGGACTGTGGGAAGGCATCAACAGCAAATCGTCCGGCGACCGCCCTTGATCCTTCACTCGCCTTTTCAGTTCCGCGGTATACGCCTTCAAGTAATCGACATTATCTCCCGGCGCCATGATAACTTCCGCATGCTTTGCTGCAATATCCATAAAATCAGAGGAAGTTCCAGCTTGCGAGATCACCGGCCGGCCTTGCCGCGAACGGCTTACGTTCAATGGCCCATCCACTGAAAAATAATTCCCTCGATAATTCAGTGCATGCATTTTGCGGGGGTCATAGAATTCCCCTGTCGCTTTATTGCGGATAAACGCATCGTCTTCATAAGAATCCCAAAGTCCCTCTACAATTTCGAGAAACTCATTTTTCATCGGATACAAATCCGATTTGCTGAAATGGGTCCGGCTGTAATTGGCCAAACCGCCTGAGTTGGACGTGACCGCATTCCATCCGGCGCGTCCATTGCTGATTTTGTCGAGCGAGGCGATTTGTCTGGCGACTGTGAACGGGTCCGCATACGAAGTGGCGATGGTCGCCGCCAATCCGATCGAGTGCGTCACCATGCTCAATGCAGACAAGATGGACACCCCTTCAAACATGCTGAGGTAATGTGGAATCATGCCGGGGCCGATATGGCTGACATCCGCCAAAAAGATGGTATCGAATTTCGCATCTTCCAGCTGTTTGGCTTTTTCAACATAGTAATTGATGTTTTCGCTGGCATCGGCGGGCATGTCAGGATGGCTCCAGCCCGTATAATTCCAGCCCACTCCATCGATGATGCCGCCAAGTTTCAGTTTTCGTTGATGCATGATTGTTTTATTCCCCCGTTATTAAAGAAATTAGTTTTCCCAATCCAATTCGAATGCCTGTGCCAATAAGGTATGGCCTGTCATGCGGCTTTCCTGATCCGGATAAAAGTCGGCTACGATGATTTCATCTACTAAACTGGCTTTTGCAAGTTGCTGAAGATGCTCTTTCACCTGTTCTACGCTCCCGATCACAAAGCGTTCTTTGTTCATTTCTCTGGCTCTTGTTTCTTCTGGTGTATAAAGATGATTCTGGGCTTCTTTTGGTGTAGGAAGATTGAAGTTTGTGTTCCCTGTACTCATCTTCGCCCACACCAACTCTGCCGGTCCTGCTAAATAATTGGCCTCTTCTTCGGTCTCAGCTGTGATAACAATTGTCGCCAACATGCTTTTAGGTTCACTTAGATAGGCTGACGGTTTGAAGTTGTCGTGATATTCCCTTAGCAGCGGAACAGCCATTTGTGGGGCCAGATGAGCCGCAAAGACAAATCCTAAACCTTTTTCTAAAGCAAACTGCAGCCCACCTTCACTGGAACCGAGCATATACATAGCAGGCACTAATGATTGGTCTCCCGGCGGATTGATATGGCTAAACGGATGGTTCTGCTTAAAATCGCGGGCGAAAAATGAAAGGAGATGGTCCAGTTGTTCTGGAAAATCATTTTTCCCTAACAACTCCCTGGACCTCAACAAGGCCCACATGGTCCAGCCATCCGTTCCGGAACTTCTACCGATTCCCAGGTCCACTCTTCCCGGGTACAACCCTTCCAGTAGCGTAAAATTCTCCATAACTTTCAATGGGCTATGATTCGGTAACATCACTCCACCAGCGCCTACCCGAATTCGTTTGGTGTGGGCTGCCGCATGCATACTCAGCATATCGGGTGAAGTACTCATTAAGGTAGTTGTATTGTGGTGCTCTGTAAACCAGTACCGGGTAAATCCCAGCCGGTCTGCTAATTGCACCATTTCCGTGATGTTTTGAAGACTTTGTTTGGCGTCGTTCCCTTTATAAATTTGCACAAAGTCCAAAATGGAAAGTTTAAGTGGTGTATCCCTCGTCTGCATTTTCATAACTCCTGACTTATGTTATACTTTATTTAGCCTACTAACTATATTGCCGGCAAGTGCCTGAGCTTTTGATTACTATCCATTCTGTTGAATTTCATCGCCCGGTTTTAATCATACAAGTTTCTTTTATAGTTTGTGAAGAAGGCAATGTAAATGCACTGAGTACACCTATTTATACCTTAGGAAGGGAGAAGACCTAATGAAAGTTTGCCTAGATGGATTTAATAAAAAGTTTATCGATGAAGAAAGCGAGATGCACGCAATTGCTTTTACTCAAAATGTGTTGTCAGGCCGCTGGAAGTATTTCATACTTTGGTATTTAAAGGATACGACACGCCGGTATTCGAACATCAAACAATTTCTTGAAGGTATTTCCCAAGGTTCGCTCACTAATCAACTTCGGGAACTGGAGCAAGACGGGATAATTAATCGGAAAGTATATCCAACTGTTCCACCAAAAGTAGAGTATAGCCTCACAGAAAAAGGATTAAAGTTACTTCCTGTCTTAGAGATGATGAAAGCTTTCGGAAAAGAATATATAGAAAAAACGGAAGATGCCGAATTTCAGAAATGACTTTCACCAGGATGCCGTTCCTGAATTCCCGGTCGTTTTGGTTAATAGCTATTTTCTAAGAGTAGTTTATCCACGCTAAACGGAAAATACGTGAACTTTCGCATAATTATCCATCACATACTCCCTGCTATTAAAACACACTTGTGCGTAAGTAAATTTATTATTTACCAACGAAGTGGATAATATCATGCTGAGACGATTTGAAAGTTCCATAGCTGAGACCGAACCACAATCAAATAAAATCATATTAGGAGGAAAAATCATGAAATTTGGAATTATAGGCGCAGGACCAATAGGAGCAAGTATCTCTAAAAAATTAATTAAAAATGGACACGATGTTAAAATTGCCGATGCTCGGGACATTGAACATTTAGTAGGAAAGGATATTGCGGGAACACCCGTGAATATAGATGAGGTTATCACAAATATAGATGTTCTTTTACTATCTCTCCCACTCCATGTCATGCCGAGCATACGTCACATCGTCGATCAAGTTGGAGATGAAGTCATCATTGCAGACACGTCTAATTATTATCCATTTAGAGACAATGAAATTGAGGAAATTGAGAACGGGATGGTTGAAAGTGTTTGGGTTTCAAAACAGATAGGAAGACCGATCATCAAAGCCTTTAGTAATCAGTTAGCTTATACATTAGAAAATAAAGGAACCCCCGAAGGCACGACTGGCCGCATTGCCATGGCAATTGCCGGTGATAATCCAGCACAAAAACAATTGATTATCGATATAGTGAATGAGCTTGGCTTCGATGCAGTGGATGGCGGCTCGTTGAGTGATTCCTGGAGAGAGCAGCCTGGAACTCCTGCTTACTGCACCGAATTGACAAAAGGAGAACTAATAGAAGCGTTGAAAAAGGCCGATAAAGAAAAAGCACCTGTTCTGCGGGACAAAGTAATGGAGAAGTTTTCAGCTGGAATGACGCATGAAGACATTGTGAGAATTAACCGGGAGACCTATAATTCCTAATTCAAGAAACTCCTATTGTTCGTTGCATTAATATTTTCAGTTAGACCGAAGCCATCGTATGCTAAAAATGAATCAATCAAAGACGAGATATTTTCATTCATCCGTCAGAATGATGAAAGTGAAAATGAAGACCAGTAGCTTATAAAGTAGCTGCTGGTCTTCATTTTTTGTGTATTTTATTTATATAAAGTACTTCTCATACCAACTGACATGTATTTTTAGTTATATCTGTATTTCTTTTTTTAAAGAATCCTCGTGTTTCTAAAATATCAATGTGGCGAATTTATCACTTCGCGTCGGACTACGACACGACGGATGAAGAATCCTATGACCAGGCCAACCATTGCGATCACCACTGTAAACAAAAAGACGTTTTGCAATCCTGTAGCCATCGCATTGGCAATTTCAGCTGGCTGGGTCGGTGCGGCGGATCCATGTAAATAGTTTTCCATACCGCCCGTAAGGATGCTTACGGCTACTGCCGTCCCGATCGCACCGATAACCTGCTGCAACGTGTTCATGACAGCCGTGCCGTGAGGGTATAATTCCGGCGGCAGCTGATTCAATCCATTCGTTTGAGAAGGCATCCAAATCA
Organism: Planococcus sp. TJ-301; assembly: GCF_058268475.1. NCBI lineage: Bacteria > Bacillati > Bacillota > Bacilli > Caryophanales > Caryophanaceae > Planococcus > Planococcus sp. TJ-301. The sequence continues at coordinate 801,297 of NZ_JBZDOH010000001.1, forward strand.
TCGCGATCCCCACCATCAGCCCAATATGCAGCGCAACGATTAACGCGACTGAAGAAGTAGTGGATAGCGTGGTAAAAAACCATAACATAGTCGTAACGAGAATAAGACCCGGAATAACGAGCCACTTCGGCCCAAATTTGTCAAATAACCTTCCAATAATAGGAGAGAGAATCCCATTTAGCGCACTGCCGGGGAGAAGCATGAGACCGGCAATAAATACGGACAGTCCTGCACCTGTCTGCAGGAACATCGGCAGAATTATCATACTCGACATAATAATCAACATCGACATCATCACCAGAAGCAACCCAATAACGTACATCGGAAACTTGAAAACGCTTAGGTTCAACATTGGATCATTCATCCAGTTCTGACGCAGTACAAAGAAGAACAAAGCAACAAGACCAACGATGATGGATGTCACAACTACCATACTGCCCCAGCCCTCAGCACCTTCGCCTGCTTTACTGAAGCCAAAGACAACTCCACCGAACCCGATTGTTGACAGTAAGACCGATAGAAAATCGATCCGGGGTTTTGTCACTTCGGTCACGTTTTCCAAATACTTCAGCCCGATTAACAGACCGATGATCAGGAATGGCAACGAGAACCAAAAGATGAAATGCCATGTTAAGTATTCGATTAACAGACCACCTATTGTCGGCCCGGTTGCTGGAGCAAACATGATGACAAGTCCGACAAACCCCATGGCCGCCCCCCGCTTTTCCGGGGGATAGATCACCAATATGGTGTTGAACATGAGGGGAAGCAACAAGCCCATGCCTACTGCCTGCAAAACCCGAGCAACCATCAGCATCTCAAAATTGACCGCGAGTGCAGCAACTAATGTACCAGTGATTAAACTAATGAGTGCACCAATGAAAAGCTGCCTCGTTGTAAACATCTGCAGCAGTAAGCCACTTATCGGCATTAAAATACCGAGAGTTAACAAAAATCCGGTCGTTAGCCACTGTGCAGTTGCCGCCGAAATTTGGAACACATCCATTAAGTTCACCATTGCAATATTTAAAGCGGTCTCACTAAACATACCCACAAAACCGACGATCAGCAGCGATGCCAAGATGCCGCGCGTATTATATTGTTTCTTCATTTTTCTCTCTCCCAGTAACCTGATTAACTTAATAACGGTTTATTTTTTGTAAAGCATTGTTTCCTTAAATAATTAAGCAAGAATTGCTGCTTACTTCTTTCTTGATGAACCTCAATACTTATAGCCATTGAAGACAATGATTCATGAAAATCTTCTCTCCTGTAAATTACTTAATATCTGTATTTCCATACTGATAAGGAACACCCATATTCTCACGAAGCGTCTTCCCATCATATTCCTTGTGAAACAATCCACGTTCCTGCAAAATCGGAACAACCTGTTCCACAAAATCGGCAACTCCATCGTAGGCGATATCCGGCACAACCGAGAACCCGTCACAAGCGTCGGCCAAAAACCATTCTTCCAAGAAGTCAGCCACTTGCACTGCGGTACCGGCAACTACCGGATGGTAATTGATGACCCCGTGCGCCAGAACGTCCCGAATGGAGAGTCCTTTTTTCAATAGCTGTAAGGCTCTAGGAGAACGGGGATCCTGTGGATTGGCGTATGCACGCTTCAGCAAATCAGCTGGTAAAGGCTGATCAATATCCACCGAATTCATCGATAGCCGTAATCCAACCATGGAACCAAGGTAGCTGACCCGGCTTGGAATCTCCTCGGGGTTGAAACTCATTAGTTGTCTTCGCCGTTCCAACCCTTCTTCTTCAGTCGATCCTATGGAAAACATAAAACCGGCATACATCTTTATGTCATCCGGGTTTCTGCCAAAACGAGCCGCACTTTGCCGAAGCGCTTCCCTGTGTTCACGAGCAGACTTGATGTCATAAGGGTTTGCGTAGACACCGGAAGCGTACTTTCCGGCCAATTCCAACCCTTCAGCTCCTCCTCCAGCTTGAAAAATCACCGGCTGTCCTTGCTCCGATGGCGGGATTGGCAATGGGCCACGTGAAGCATAATATTGTCCTTTGAGATTAATCGGTTGAATTTTGTTCATGTCGGCAAATTTTCCGCCTTCCACATCTAATATCAAAGCGTCCGGTTCCCAACTCCCCCATAATGCTTGAACTATTTGGATCGATTCATGGGCCATACCGTATCTTTCTTTGCGTCCGGCAACCTGGGCACCGAAATTTGCCGCTGCTGCTGGCAGCGAAGAGGTGACCGCGTTCCAGCCTACACGGCCATGACTAATCACATCCAGCGCTTTGAACTGGCGTGCTATATTATAGGGATAATTGAAAGTCGTTGAGAGGGTGGCAACAAGACCGATCTGCTTCGTTTCTCTAGCTACAGCCATTAGCGCCAACATCGGGTCCATCGGGAACATAGGCGTCTGAGGACCCAAGTCGACGGTTAATGCCGGGGTATCTGCGATAAAAATCATCTGAAATTTTCCTTTTTCAGCTAATTTTGCACGCTCTACATAACTATCAGTACTTGTATAAGCAGCCGGATCGGTGCCAGGCATTCTCCAGGCACTGAATTCAGCTCCGTATCCAGAAATCATTTGTAATGCCAGTTGCATTTCTTTTTGTTTTGTCATGTTTATATTCTCCTTTCATTTAGACAGGCCCTAGTTAATTGCATAAGTCTGTGACGAATTATCGTGGCAGCTTTTTCTGTAAATAAAATTTCGCTAATTATTACCTTACTAAATACCTTTTTAAGGATTAACTACTATTTTACTTATTCTTCCTGGTAGTACTTACCAAGTACTGCCTATAAATTTCACTCTTTAAAATAGACTTCTTTTAAGTTGTAAAGCCTCGTTGATTCTTATCTTATTTGTTGCAATTCATAATGTACCAACGATCACCTCTATTATGAACAGTTCCATTTCTTTTCAACGTACGCAATTTCTTAAATATAGAAACTTGTGAAGTGGATTCTTCCATAACTGATAAATTAATCGTTTTTGAGTCCAAACATGAAACGATCTTTTTTGCGCTTATTCCAGGACGATCTTTAATGCAAGTTAGAATACTGCTATTTTCAACGTTCATGAATTTACCTCACACCTTTTTAAAAGAATTATTACGGACTGAAGTTAATTACACTAAAAAATAAGCTTTTTATTTAGCCTGCTAAATAAATGATCGCTAATCAACTTTTAAAATTAGGATTCTCCATAACACGATTATTTTTAAAAATATATTTAGCTTGCTAAATACAAGTTCAGAGAAAACTTAGAATAAATTTTTCTCCATTCGCTTCATCAATTCTCTTAATATTAAGCGTTCTTCCGGTGAAATGGAATGCAGTAATTTTTCTTGCTGCTGCTTCCATTTAAAATCAACCGGACCTTCTAACTCTTTCCCTTCGTCAGTCAGATAAATCCGCATAACCCTGCCGTCTCGTTCATCGCGCTTACGGATGATGAACCCGTTCTGTTCCAACGATTTAACCATATTGGTGACCGTCGGCGGCTCGCATTTCAAATGCTCGCATAATTGCATTTGAGTGACTCCATCTCCTGCCCATAAACGGGCGAGTAAATTGTCCTGTCCAACGTAAAGATTAATTTCTCTTAGGCTTTCGCTATAATCCCGACGCATTTTAGATGACACTTTATCTAAAGACTCACGGATATCGCAATCTACAGTGACTTTCATAGATAACCCTCCAAGTGATGATATATTTAGCCCACTAAATATATCATCGTAAAATTCAGTTGTCAACATCTGTTTAGCAAACTAAATAATTTACTTAATTAGTTTAATCGAACTAACGTTATCTATTATAATTTTTATAAACTTCAAACAAGGTTTTTTATATGATTAAATTCGAGACCATATCTATTCATAATAGCGTTCATAAAAGTATGCTTTATCGAACAAAAAAGAAGAAACTCAGGTATTCGCTTCTTCTCTTTCGATAATCTCTCAGATAGTTACTAACCATTCCTCTAACTACTCGATATTAGGATGATTTCTATAACATTTATTTGCATAACACTGTGAAATTTAAAGCTCTTACTTGCCATATATTAATCGCCCTACCCAATGTAATATAGATGGAATTGACCTATAAAATTTTATATTCATTGCTGAAAATGAAGCGTTTAAATTCAAGCGTTTAAATACGCTCATTATAAAAAGAAAATGGTCCGGTATGAATAAGATGATTACAGCTCGTTTATAACACGAAAACAGTGGAACTAAAATAAGATGACATTGACACAGTGGTAAAACCACAGTATCGATGCCATCTTATTGGAGTAAAAGCTTAAGTTTACTTTTTTCTTAAATTGTTCGAAAGTTAGGGCTCATTTACAAAAAGCAATTGTTTTTGAAATATATTATTCAGCCACTGAACGAAGCAATTTAATTAACGGTGCTTTTGTTTCAAAACCTATTCCTGGAACGTCAGGCAAACCTACATACCCATTGACAACAGGAATGTCATCGGCGAATCCTCCGAATGGTTCAAAAATTCCCGGATACGACTCATTCCCTCCTAAACCCAATCCTGCTGCAATGTTCAGCGACAATTGATGCCCGCCATGCGGAATGCAGCGGCGTGAAGACCAGCCGTGTTCTTTTAACATATCCAATATTCTCATATACTCCACAAGCCCATAACTTAATGCACAGTCAAATTGCAGATAATCCCGGTCAGGCCTCATTCCTCCATAGCGAATGAGATTTCGGGCATCCTGCATGGAAAACAGGTTTTCCCCCGTTGCCATAGGGTTTTTATAATGCTTGGAAAGCTCCGCTTGAAGCTCGTAGTCTAACGGATCTCCTACTTCTTCATACCAAAACAAATTATAGGGCTCCAGCTTTTCTGCATATTGAATCGCTGTTTCCAAATCAAATCGGCCATTTACATCCACCGCCAGCGATTGGCCAGATGGCACCACTTCCAGTACGGCTTCAATTCGTCGAAGATCTTCTTCTAAACCGTTTCCAATTTTCATTTTCACAACTGAATAACCTAGGTCAAGATAGCCTTTCATTTCTTCTTGGAGCATTTTATCGTCTTTTCCTGGCTGATAATAGCCGCCTGCTGCGTATACAAATACTTTATCGTCTGGCTTTCCATCTCCATAACGTTCGGCCAGCAGTTGATAAAGTGGTTTTTCTTCTATTTTTGCAATAAGGTCCCAAACTGCCATATCAAGCGTTCCCACCGCAACCGACCGTTCCCCGTGGCCGCCTGGTTTTTCGCCCGTCATCAAAATATCCCAGATTTTATGAGCATCAAAATTTGAGCCTTCATCATTTAGAATGTCATTTGTTTCCGCTTCTAATAAACGCGGGATAAACCGTTCGTGGAGAAGTCCGCTTGGAGCATACCGGCCATTCGAATTAAATCCATAGCCTACAACCCTTTTGCCATTTTTAAATACATCCGTAACGATTGCAACGACAGAAACGGTCATTTTTGAAAAATCAATATACGCATTGCTGATACTCGATTTAATCGGTACGGCTTTTTCTTTGATATCAATGATCTTCATCTTAAAACCTCCCATTTCGTATTTGTTATCTGTTTATAGAATAATTAATAAATTTATTAATGTCAATAAAAAGCTTCAAATTAATTAAAATAACGTAAATAGCTATTTAATAAATTTATTAAATAGCCACATATATAAAAAAGACGCTTCTTGTAAAGAAACGTCTTGCATTATTTTTCCTGCTTATTCGTTGGCTTGCTTTCGATAATCCCCAAGATTTCTTGTCCTCCACGATGCCTGTGGGAATGCATGAGGAGTTGCGCTGCTTTGCTGTCTTGGGCTCGCATTGCAGCTACTATTGCCCGATGTTCCTTAATGGACCGGACAGGAAGCTTTCGCTCATTAATGGTAAATAACCGTGCCCGATATAATTGATCAGAATGACTATCCATTACATTTTTTAGCCGTTCATTCCGGGAGTACTCAACGATTAAATTATGAAATTGATTATCTGCATCTAAATAGGCCTTTAAATTTTTTTCATCCAGATACTTCTCTTGGCGCGCAATAAGGGAATCCAAGATTTCGAGATATTTTTCTTCCATATTTAACGTGGCTAACTCAGCAGCCACGCCATCTAGTGCTTCAGCAATTTGACAAATTTGCTCAATATTTTCTTTTATGATTGGTTCAACACTAAAGCCTTTTCGAGGGATCAACCTAATCCAGCGATCCATCTCCAATCGAATTAATGCTTCGCGAACAGGCGTCCGGCTCATTTCAAGCATTTCGATAATTTCACGTTCCAAAAAAGCCTCATTAGGTTGAAGCTGTAGATTTCGAATCGCTTTTTGAATAATAATGTAGGCCTGCTGCGGCAAACGATCTTCGTTTGCTTCTTCTTTATATCGCAATAAGGTTTTCTTTAGAGCAGTGTTATCGCTGCTTCGTCTCTCTTTTTCCTTCATGATATTCACCAAATTTCAATTTATTAAAGTCCCGATATTAAATGAAGTATATCAGATTTCCATCTCAATGAGCGCGGTTTTACACGCAACTCCCTTACTGTAATCTATCGCTTGATGGAAAAATTTCGGGGTTGGAATCTTCTCAGGCATCAAAAAGTGAGCTTTCAACTATTTTTCACAATTATGGCCTCGCCGAACTTCCACTGAAACTCTTTCAACAACTTCTCCCATATGATATCTTTATTGGGCTTGAGCGTTACAGACTTTTAGAACGCGCATGACCTGCTTAATCGCTGCATTATAAAACATATACCCGACTCCTGTCACCATTTCCCTTTGGTTGTGGTGACGTAATTCTACAAGAAAAGATCTTTTATTTTCTATTTATTTACAGAAGAAATTTTATGCTCTATTACAATGGTATAATTATAAAGAGTCCTAAAAATATTTAATATCTTCATAGAAAAATATATATAAATACTTGCATTTGAAAAAATAGAGAAATATAAATTTGCTTTTGAAATTACTATTGCTCTCTTGTTTCCTAAGAAATATATAAAATTCAAGTGAATACCCAGAGTTATTGATTATATTTTTAATGAAGTATACTTAAGTTCACTTATGAAAATGATCTTATAACAAAAAGAGGTGATATAGTTTGACGGCAACAAAGAAAACGGCTGCACAAGTGATTAAGAGAAATAATGTAAGGATAAAAGGGCAGACCGAAAAGGTTCTGGTGTTCGCGCATGGTTTCGGTTGTGACCAATATGTCTGGGACAAGATTGCACCGGCTTTCGAAACGAAATATCGGGTTGTATTGTTTGATTATGTCGGCTCCGGTAAAAGTGATAAATCTGCTTACAACAAAGAACGGTACCGGACATTGGATGGTTATAAACAGGATCTTCTAGAATTATGCGACGCCTTGTCCTTAGAAAATATAGTGTTTATCGGCCATTCAGTCAGCAGCATGATTGGTGCATTGGCGGCGGTCGAGCGTCCGGAACTGATGAAGAATCTAATTATGATTGGACCTTCTCCGTATTTTCTCAATGAACAGGACTATCAGGGGGGATTTGAAAAAGCGGAAATCGAAGGCTTGCTTGAAATGATTAAAGTTGACTATAACGAATTTGCGCGCTTTTTGTCGCCGCTCGTTATGCAAAACGCTGAACGTCCCCATCTGGCGGCTGAATTCGAGCAACTACTATGTGGCAATGATCCGGACGTAATCAGCAACTTTGCGGAAGCCACTTTTTTGTCGGATGTCCGTGAGGTATTGAAGGAAGTTCCTGTTCCGACTTTGATTCTGCAGACACGCAATGATTTAATCGCCCCAAAACGCGTAGGTGAGTATGTACATAGCCAGATAAAAGACAGTGAATATCACCTAATGGATGCCGAAGGCCACAGTCCGCACATTAGTGATGCAGAGGAGACCATCAGTATAATATTCGATTATCTTTTGGGTTCCTAATACGCAAAAGTAGCAAAAAAAAAAATTTTTTAGTAAAACCTCTGAATCTACAATTAGTGATATCATATAGCCAAAATTATTCAATTAAGGACACTGCAGCAATAATCGTTAACTTTATAGAATCGAAAGATATATCTGTCAACTCCTGATTTATCTGGAAGCTCTATACGGAATCAATAAAAATATTTCAGGCATCAGTACGCGCACGCTCGGCCACCATGGATTCGGTGTGTTGTGGAACATTGAAGAATCGGATAAAAAAATAGATGACAACTAAAATAGAAAGCCCTGCGAGTGCGCAGGACTTTCTTTTTATTTGTCTTCATCTTTTTGATAATTTGAGAACTTCTGATGAATTTCGGCTTCGATTGCCTCCACTTGTTCTTCTTTCAGCTTTTGTTTCGGCTGAGGATGAAACCATTGAATTTCATCTTCGTGGACAAATCCCTTGTATTTCTCCCCTTGCACTTTCAAAGTGAATTGGTGACGTTTATAAGCTTTGTCCTCAAAAACCGGATGCACTTCCAATTCTTTCATTTCACTTGAAATGCCATATTGAGCCATCAGCTTATGGATCATTGTTTCAATCGCATCCACTTTTTCTTCACCAATCAATTGCTTAGGATGAGGATGCAGCCATTGAATTTCATTTTCAAAAAAATAGCCTTTAAATTTATGATCCTCCACTTTAAATGTAAAAGCATATCGTTCATAAAATCGGTCTTCAAAAACCGATTCTACTGCGAAATCTTTCAGTTCAGGTTCATCCTTCTTTTCTCCGCTCATCACCTAACCTCCTTAAAAAATTTGTCACTTTGCTGAACTGATAGCTTATAACCTGGCTTAATACTTTCTTAAAGAGTTCGGTGTGATGCCGAACCACTGTTCATGGATAATGCGATGGCATTCGGCAATAATTCTTTCGATGACTTGCGTTGAGTTAGCCAGTATCCGGATGCTGAATCCTGGTACCACCAGTTGAGACAGGCCGAATTTCACATCGGCTCCCAGGGAAACAATCGACTCATACAAGTCATCGAGTAATTTACTGTCTGTTTGCTCACCAACAACAATCATTGAACCGATATGGCTATAACCTTCCATAAACCCTAAACCGGAAATGTCTTGCTTTTCCGGAGATAATTTGATGTGGTCATAGACAACAAGTTCCCCGTCCATATAAATTTCATTGATCAACTGGACGGTGTGATAGGTGAATTTACCGCCAGTTGGGGACCATCCAGGCGTTAAAATATCAGTGTAAAGAAAAACTGCTCCGGATTCCATCCGTATGGTATTTTTTTGCAGATACCGTGCATTTTCATAAGCAATCAACGGGTCAGGAAGAAATTCCAAATAACTTCCTTTCTCTAGCACTATATCCGTCTCTTGATAGGCATGTCCCTTCGGCGTCTTATATACTTTCGTCGCGGATTGTGTCGTTAAGGTAACTTTAGCACCTCCGTTGGCAGTCACTTTCATCCGATAACGGTCTCCATCCAAATATCCGCCGCCAGGGTTCAGCAAGTAGTAACAGACTTTACCCGTATCGTCATGGTAAATCGGCCGCATCACTTTGAATGCTCCTTGAAAGAACACATTTCTAGCAACCGTCTTTCCTTTTCTCTCTTCTAAATCCAGCGAGAGCTCGCCTGTCCATGAGGTCATATTATTCAAGCCCTTTTAACAGAACATGGGTCTTCATCCATTCAATGACTTGATCGAGCCCTTCCTCGGTTTTCAGATTTGTAAAAACGAACGGTTTGTCGCCGCGGAATACTTTTGTATCTGAAGCCATGACATCCAAGCGTGCACCTACATAAGGAGCCAGGTCGGTCTTATTGATAACAAATAAATCCGATTTGATCATTCCCTGGCCGCCTTTTCGCGGAATCTTCTCACCTTGTGCCACATCAATGATGTAAATTGAAAAATCGACGAGCTCCGGACTGAAGGTTGCTGCCAAGTTGTCGCCGCCGCTTTCAACGAAAATAAGTTCGACGTCCGGATGGCGCTTTATCAATTCGTCGATTGCCGCAAAGTTCATTGAGGCGTCTTCACGAATGGCTGTATGTGGACATCCTCCCGTTTCAACTCCGATAATGCGGTCTTCTGGAAGTACGCCGTTTTCCATTAAGAACTTGGCATCTTCCTTCGTGTAGATATCATTTGTGATGACAGCCATTTCAATTTCCTGTTCCAAGTTGCGGGTTATTTTTTCAACGAGCATGGTTTTCCCTGCTCCTACCGGCCCGCCGACACCAATTTTAATCGGTCCCATCTAAACACTTCCTTCTCTTTTTAAAAATTCTATAGTTACGACATGAAAATACGGATGTTGACGCGTTCATGATGCATTTGGGAAAGCTCAAGACCAGGTGACACAATGCCGAAGTCACTCCCTGTAAGCTGCATGATTTTCTTCGTTGCCGATTGCAACTCAGGATGGAATTCGTGTGTGATCATAATTCCCGCCGTCTGCCCTAAGGGAATCGCCCGGACGGCATTTTGAACAAGGCTAGATGAAGCTGAATACAGATAGTACAGAATGGCATCTTCTTTTGAAACCTGCAGCCCATAGGCAATCATCGTAAATACGATTGAAGGGTGGGCAAACGCCTGCTTCTTGTCAATCCGGTCCCGGTAAAGCGCAAGCACTGGAAAATCGTAGAGCGATTGGGCGATTTTCAGCAAACGGTCGCCTATCATTTGCGTGCCTTCTCGTGTTTCCCTCGGTAAATTCTGAACCATTAACATCCGGTCCCATTTCCATATTTCTTGATAATCCTGCTGTTCAAGCGCCTCATATGCCAGCCTGCAAACCAGTCCATCAGTGTAGATCAATTGGTCATGGACATAGACGCAGAGCCAGTCAAAGAACGTTTTTTGGTCTGTTACAATATCAGCCTGTATATAGCTTTCCAAACCGAACGAATGGCTGAAAGCCCCCGTCGGCAAGCCTGAGTCGCATATCTGAAACAGCGAGAGCAGATTTTTATTCATGGCTATGGCCGATGTGGCGGAATGCTTTTTTCACCTTGCGGTCTTCTCGTCTAAATGCAATTCCTAATTCCTCCAGTAGAGCTACCACCAGGTAATCGTATTGGACAAGCATGTCATTGCCTTCAAACTGAGCGGGCAAATGCCGGTTTCCAAGCTGGTGGGCGATGTTTCCCATCTCTTCTATAGTTCGGGGACTGATAACAATCAAATCATCGGATAGCACGTCTACTACAATCATGTTTTTGTCGTCCATGAACAGCACATCGCCCGCAACTAGATCACGCGCTTGTTTTAAGCGGATTCCAAGCTCGTTTCCGTGATCGGTCTTGACACGCTGAATCCGTTTGACCAAATACGCGCTTTCCAAATAGACTTTTTCAATGTGCCGCTTATCGATTTCACTTTTATCCATATCTTCTACATTCATTACTACTTCTTCAATTATCAATTCAATTCACCTCAGAATAAGAAATATCGCTGCCCCATTGGCACCTTGTCTACAGGGTCACATGTCAGCAGCGCTCCGTTTATTTTCACTTCGTACGTTTGCGGATCTACGGTGATATCAGGCGTTTCCGAATTCAATTTCATGTCTTTTTTCGACAGGGTACGGATTCCTCCTACAGGCAGAATGATTTTTTGAAGTCCGAGTTTTTCATGAACGCCGTCATCAAAAGCTGCTTGAGAAATGAATGTTGCGGAACTTCTTGATAATGCTTTACCATACTGGGCATACATCGGACGTGAAATATACGGCTGCGGTGTTGGAATAGATGCATTGGCGTCTCCCATCAAGCCCACGACAGCCATTCCATTTTTCAGAACCATTTCCGGTTTCACACCAAAAAATGCTGGATTCCATAAAACGAGATCTGCCATTTTGCCTACTTCAATCGAGCCGACATGGTTTGAAATCCCATGGGTAATAGCGGGATTGATCGTATATTTCGCAATATAGCGCTTCGCCCGGTTATTGTCAGCGTATTCACTATCGCCTTCCATGATTCCGCGCTGCATTTTCATCTTGTCTGCTACTTGCCACGTGCGAATGACGACTTCTCCTATTCGGCCCATGGCTTGTGCGTCGGAGCTGACCATACTGAATACACCCATATCATGCAGGATGTCTTCTGCCGCAATCGTTTCGCGGCGTATTCGGGAATCGGCAAAAGCAATATCTTCCGGTACTGAAGGATTCAAGTGATGGCAAACCATCACCATATCTAGATGTTCATCTACTGTATTGACAGTGTATGGTAGGGTTGGGTTGGTCGAAGACGGTAATATATTGTGATAGCCTGCTGATTTGATTAAGTCTGGCGCATGTCCGCCGCCCGCTCCTTCTGTATGGTACATGTGTAGGACGCGGTCTTTTACTGCAGCCATTGTCTGCTCCATAAATCCGCTTTCGTTTAAAGTATCCGCATGGAGAGCGACTTGGATGTCATATTCATCTGCGACGCGAAGTGCATGATCGAGAGAAGAACCTGTTGCGCCCCAATCTTCATGGACTTTCAGTCCGATGACTCCTGCTTTTACTTGCTCTACTAAAGGTGCGGAAGTTGCTGCGTGACCTTTGCCCGTGAATCCGATATTTATTGGCAAGCCTTCTGCCGCTTCAAGCATTCGATGGATATTCCATTCACCTGGCGTAACGGTTGTTGCTTTCGACCCGGCTCCCGGACCCGTACCGCCACCGATCAATGTCGTCGTTCCAGCTGATAGCGCTACTTGCACTTGTTCAGGATTTATAAAATGTACATGGGTATCAATGGCGCCTGCAGTTACGATCAGCCCCTCGCCCGCTATCACTTCGGTTGCTGTGCCGACAATGATATCTACATTATCCATAATGAGCGGATTGCCGCTTTTGCCGATGCCGAAGATCTTCCCGTCTCGTATAGCAAGGTCAGCTTTTACAATTCCGGTATAGTCAAAAATGATAACGTTCGTGATGACTGTGTCAGGAACTCCGTCTTCACGTGCGGCAAGAGGATGCTGGCCCATTCCATCACGGATGACTTTCCCGCCGCCAAATACCATTTCTTCTCCATACGTCGTAAAGTCTTTCTCAACTTGGATAAACAGATTGGTATCAGCAAGCCGAACTGCATCGCCCGTTGTAGGTCCAAACATTTCTGCATATTGCTTTCTGGACATTTTGAAACTCATGATCCATCCCTGCTTTCCAGTGGCCCATCGACCTTGTTATTGAAACCAAATACCCGGCGTTCTCCAACAAATTGAATCAGCTCAATTTCTTTTTCATCTCCAGGCTCAAACCGTACTGCCGCCCCGGCAGGAATATTCAAACGTTTTCCATAAGCTTCTTCCCGGATGAACTGAAGACCTGGATTCACTTCATAAAAGTGAAAATGTGACCCCACCTGTATAGGCCGGTCGCCTGTATTGATAACGGAAACCACATAGACTTCTCTTCCTTCATTGCAAGTTATATCTTCGTCTTTCAATACATATTCTCCTGGCTCCATACCCCTATTCCTCCTTTGCTTAAATTAACGAATTGGACTGTGTACAGTCACTAGTTTCGTGCCATCAGGAAATGTTGCTTCAACTTGAATGTCTTTAATCATTTCAGGAATACCTTCCATGACGTCTTCTGTCGTTAAAATTGTCGCTCCGAATTCCATTAATTCTGCAACTGTCTTTCCATCCCGTGCTCCTTCTACTATTTCGTAAGTTATGATGGCTACCGATTCCGGGTGGTTAAGCTTTAATCCTCTTTCCCGCCGCCTTTTTGCCAAATCTGCAGCGACTACAATCATCAATTTGTCAATCTCACGAGGCAATAAATGCATAGTCTATTCCTCCTCTCTTTTTTATCAGAAACTAAAAAAAGTCCTTTCAGAGACTTTCATTTTTAGTGGCATTCTAAATATTTGATTTTTCAGAAAAATTCTTTTTTTAATTTTTCCCTAAGCGATCGGCTTTTAAACTCCTTCTAGAGCAACTTATTATTGATGTATGTAAAGGCAAGAAAATTATATATATGATTTCAACATTAAGTTCCATATTTTAGAAAACTGGTTAAAATAAGCGTTCGTAAAAGTACACTTTAACGAACAATAGGAAGGAAAGAAGCTAAAACTATCACCTCTCCCCTTACGTTATGAGGTCCTATGTAAGCTTTGCTTTGAATTTCTCCAGATTTAAGTAATAGCGGATAAATACGTCCTGCACAATGTTCTCCGCTTTCGTCCGCTTTTTGATAAACGAATATTCAAGCCGCACCAAATAATGCCCATACTCATCCATCACTTCTGTCAGTAATCGGTCTTTCTCTCACTTCTCCAAGCCCTTGCCCCCTTTTATCTAACTGTTAGGCAACGCAGAGAGTTTTTTGGTTTCATTAATAAAAATCTTCTTTCTCTTAATATTTGAAAAAAAAGCGAAGACTGAAAGAAGGTAAAACCTTCATAAATTGCACTCTTCAGCAACACCCGATCCAATTATTAGAATATGTCCGCGTTTTCCTTTACCATCAATGATAAACATGCTATAAGGAGGGTTATGGAATGGGTAAAGAAATGAAAAATGAATCGACAGCAGTAAAACAAGCTATGTCAAACCATACACTGCCGGACCTTAGTGGAATTAAGCTGATTGATTTTGGTGAGTCCACCGGATTTGCCTGTGATGTCCAAACAGGCATCTGCGGGCCGTTTGATCAAAAAAAGGAGGATAAAAAATGAAAATAACGATCTGGTCAGACTTTGTATGCCCGTTCTGCTTTATCGGCGAGGCCCATTTGAATGGAGCATTGGAGAAATTTGAACATGCGGATGACGTTAACATTGAATATAAAAGTTTCCAGCTGATGCCAGACGGGGAGTATGTGCCCGGTAAGGATTATGCCGAAACTTTTTCGGATATGAAAGGCCTGCCTTTAGCACAGGCCGAGGCGATGCTGCAAAATGTGGCAGAGTCGGCAACCCGCTCAGGCGTCAATATCAATTACGACATAGCGAAATTGGCAAACACATTTAATGCCCACCGCGTTTTCCAATATGCAAAAGAACAGGGAAAAGGAAATGAATTCTTCCAGCGTTCCTATGTTGCGCATTTCACGGATGGTGAAATTCTAAGCGATACCGAAACCCTCGTCCGCCTGGCAGAAGAAGTCGGCCTTGACGGCGCTGAAGTACGTAAAGTCGTGGAAAATCAAGCGAACGCCGAAAAAGTGGAGCAGGATATTTCTGAGGCGCGTGCAGTCGGTGTGCAGGGTGTTCCTTTCTTCGTAATCGACAATAAATACGCTGTTTCCGGTGCGCAGCCGGTTGAAGCATTCAGCCAGGTTTTAAATCAGGTATGGGAAGAGGAATATGCGAAAAAGTGAGCAAGTAAATAGAACAGCCTAAAAAATGCCCTTTCAGCTCATTCCAGCTGAAAGGGCATTTTTTGTTTAAAATACGTAATCTGTTCCGATCAGCAACCGTACGCCTCGCTCCATCCCTCACACTTAGCCTTTCCGAAATAAAAAACTGAACCTAAGGATCCAGCTGTATGCTGGCAATAAAGTTGTTTCAAATTAAGCCTTGTAATTCTACTGTACCAAGGATGCAGAGAATTTAGCTGATTAAACAATCTCAACTATATCTTCAATTTACAAAAGCTATTAAAACGATAAGGGTGAAATTCCCTTTCTACCGATAAGGGGTTATATGTTGACTAGGTACTAAATTCATAAACAGTATGTTGACCATACCGTTTACTGTGCTCATAATTTTTTACCAATGTACATAATATGCTCGGCCAAGCTTAATAAATCTTCCCGTTCACACACTTGCTCCGCCAGATCCAACCAAGCAGAGACGACTTCCGGAGACTGTTTTAAGAGTTCCGCTTCCCGTAAATAAAGGAAGCTCTCACAATTCAAGAGATTTAGCTTTTCAAGATCAAACTGCTCAAAGAATGGAAGTACTTCTTTAGGACGCATAAAGAAATTATCGGTAAAGCCCTGTCCAGCGAAATTGATGTCTTTTAACAGGATTTCCAATTGTGCTTTCCGTTCTTTTTCCAATACAAACTGGGGATTATGGATGAGGTAATCCCACACAAACGAATAAGAAGACACGAAAGCCACAAAAAGTATTCCTCCGGGCTTTAATACCCGCAAACATTCCTTAATGGTCTGAATCCGATCTTTTTGATCGGCTAGATGATACATCGGCCCCATGCAAAGCACATGATCAAATTGCTTTTCATCGATGCTTGATAAGTCCCGGCTATCGACACACATGCCTTGCAGCGTCAGGTTAAGTTCTTTTGCCTTCTCCAATCCAAACGCTACATTATTCGGTGATAAGTCTGCCAAAGTGACTTCACAACCCAGCTCAGAGAGATGCAACGCATATCTTCCTGGTCCGCCACCTAAATCCAGCACTTTGTCCGTCGGTTTAATATAACGCTTAAGGAAGCGTTTCGTCAGTTCAAACTCGACTTTATGCCGCTCGAGCCTGTTCCATTCATAATCGACTGTCTCATCATAAAATTTCCGCACCGTTTCCACGTTTTCCACTCTATCAGTCCCTTTTTTCTATTTTTACTCAGTCTCTATTTCTAGAAACATTGAATTGCTGCCAATAAAAAAACTTTCCTCCTTAAGAAATCAATCTTAAGGACGAAAGTTGATTTTCGTGGTACCACCTTAGTTTGTCAGCATATCACCATGCTAACCTCATCGGGTACAAACATACCCTATCCTCATAACGGGGGAATCCGTCTTGCTATCCCTAATCGCAAAATCAGGTTGGCAAGAAGCTCCAAGACTTTATTCATTAAGTCGATCATTGCTCCTTTTCAGCAGGCCAGAGCTCTCTGTGAATGGTCAATTCTTAACTACTCTTCTCATCAATGCTTTATACTTACTTCGTTTCACTAAGGATAGCAACTATTTCATAAATTGTAAATAGTTCGTTTTTTAGTTGTCTATCTCACCATACTTTATGTCAAGTGTGAATATACTGCTGATAACACGGGATATGTAAACTAATCAACTATTCACTTTCACAAGATATTAGTGTTTTCTTTAGCAACCGCAGGTTCAGAATCGAAATACTTAATTGGAGTCATGTCTAAATACTAAGGTTATATAGCCAATTACAGAAGCTCCGATAAAAAGAGCAGGATATCCTGCAATATTAGCTATCAAGCCAGAGAAAATAGAGCCTGCTGCTTGACCAAGCGCCAATATTAAGAAAGGCACTCCAAGTCCAAATGATGGACTGCTCTTAAATACAGAAATCCCCCACACAATCAATACTCCTGTCATAAAAATATAGGAGCTGCCAAAAAGAGCAGGTGAGAAAAAACTCATCAGATTGTTTCCGGAAAATTTTCCGAGTAAAAGAGATGAAGTTGAAAGAGCTACTACCGATATTCTATAAGCTGTCATCAAGCCGAATTTGTCGATAAAGACTCCAGCAGTTCCGCCCAACAATCCCGCAACGCCAATAATTACCCATAACCACTCCCCAAGGTATGGAGGTGCGCTCTCCAGATTCAATATAAAATCTCTTGAGAATGTCCAATAGGCCGAACAGGATACCCCTAAAAGTAGGGACGCCAAAATCAATTGAACAGACTGCTTCCCTTCCTGTTTAGAAAAACCAGCCTTGCTTTCCTTTTTCAAATTTTGATTTTTAGGAAGTCCTTTATAATTCGCGATTAATACAAGAATAGCAATGACCATAAAAATCATGTACGTTTCTCTCCAGTTGTCGGCCATAAGGATAACAACCACTCCTGTAAAGGCAGTCCCGATGCTTGTGCCCGAATTGATCCATGAATTCGTCTGGTTCTGTAACCTTGTTTCTATGTTTGTATCCACAATATTGGCATAAGGAGGAGATGACAACCCTGTACTCAATCCTGCCAGAAATATACCTAACCCGATTATTATAGGGCTGGAAGAAATGGCGATAACACCCAGACCAATGATTGATGTCAATCCTGCTACGATGAGCAACGATTTTGAAGTCACTTTATTCGAAAATACCATCGCCAATACGATTGCCATGCAATAAGCAATATAGGACAAAGACGAGATCAGACCACTCGCGGAAGGGTCCATGTTCATCTCTTCAGTGATATAAGGAAGCATTAGTCCATAACTGAACCGGGATAAACCATATGTCACCGCAATCATTGGCAACCCTATTGTTATTAATTTTTTTGCTTGCATCGGAATCACTCCTTTATGTAGAACGTTCATTATAACAAATAGGAAAAATAAAAGGCAATGTTGTTTAACTTAACATTGCTCTCAGCTCACTACTTAATTTCATCCTCTGAAATATAAAGATTTTTTATTAGTTCTGCTGCTGCTTCTTTCACCTTATTCAACTCAGGGGTTTGGACCATAGCTGTCAAGCCTTCCAGAATAATCGTGATTTGCATTCCAAGAGATTTAGGTGCATGGAAAAGTTCCAAATCATTTTCAATCTTATTCAGGAATGACTGTTTATGTTCTTTGCTTAATGCTGCAATTTCATCGTTAACGCCTTCATACTCTTGCTTTGCTCTTAAAAATAAACAACCATTCGAACCTTTTGTTTCTATCCAATCAATATGGGCTTTAAACAACGATTCCATATATGCATTAATTCCCTCTTCTTTATTGATCGTGTCTTCAATACTTTGAAGATATCGCTGATCTCTTTGCATTAATATTTCTTTGATTACCTCTTCCTTTGATTTGAAGTGATAATACATTGTCATTGGTGCAACTCCAGCGTGATCCAATATACTTTTCACGCCAACTGCATGAAAACCATGCTGATAAAATAATTTTTCAGCCGAGTTCAATATAGCCTCTTTTTTCAATGACTGTTTCATGTAACCACCTCCATTATGTTGAACGTTCATTATATATTTTATCGAGTTCGTATTTTTATAGCAAGAAACTTGAATCATATTTGTTAATTTTAAACCTTACGTAAAAGTACGCTTTTTCAAACGCGAAGAAAGAGAAAAAGCATTTTAGCTCCTTCCCTTCCGATAATCCGTCATATGTAACCCATATGGACTGTCATATTGCTTTTTTATATGTAGTTATATATTAGCTGTAATACATTCCATCAAAACTTTAACATTCACTTAAGCATGTACCAAAAAAATCTGACCTCAGCAGTCATAAAGAAAAAGACGGTTGATTAAGGCTTGTGGAACCTTGCATGAAAAATACGAAGGATATATGGATGATCACCAGTTAGTGCTCTTTCTTCCATCGATGAATACACTTTTTTTTTGTTGACTTATGGGATTGATGAAGAAAATTCATGGCGTATCATTCAAGATTTCAGGGGGGCAGAAATGGGAATTAATAAGTTACCTTCCAAGCAGACCGGGTTAAGGTTCAAATTTAAGAGGCTATATTTGAATTCAACATTGGCACTCTTAGCCTTTGCTAAGCAAAAGATTTTGACATCTCCTTTTATCAAGGATATTATGTATCTTGTAAGTCTATAAATAAAGGAGTAAAATCATGAAGTTCTCAAGAGGGACCAACTATGCACTTCATACAATGCTGCAACTAGCTCAATCATCCACTCCAAATAAACCCATTGGTGTCCAACAACTCGCTGAACAACAGGATGTATCGCCGACCTACCTTTCTAAAATTCTGACAAAGCTTGTGAAAGAAGGAATGGTTTCTTCGGTTTCCGGAGTTAAGGGGGGCTATTCACTGCCCTATAATTGGGAATCCATCTCTTTTTTAGAAATTATCCAAGCGATCGAGGGCAAAGCTTCTCTTTTCGATTGCCACTTCGGCCATGGCCCAGGCTGCCCGATTGAACAAGTGATGGTTGAAGCAGAAGAGAAAATGGAAGAACAATTAAAAAAAATGACCATTGCTGATTTGGTTAAGAATAAGACAATGAACTAAAATTCATTGTCTTATTCTTAACCCTAATCAAGGATATCATGTATCTATAAATGGAGGAATAAGAAATGAACCATCCGTTTTTCGATCAACAGATTTGGGAAAAAGCGTGGGAGCAGGATCCGAACACATCTTTAAAACGAATGAAAAAAGTGGGATGGCTACGTTTGAATCCCAAGGATTTTCCAAATGGGCGAAAGCCTACAATGAAACTTCTTTCAGTATGCAAGGGCAAAAGCGGAGTGCGCGGATTATTAAGTGGATTGAACATCAAGTTTCTTCATTTGAGAGAATGTCTATTCTGGATGTCGGCGCAGCTTCTGGCGTATTCAGTATTCCCTTTGCTGAAAAAGGAGCCCGAGTGACTGCGGTGGAACCTTCAAAGAATTTAGACACTATGCTTAAGAACAACGCGAGCACTCATTCCGTTGAAATTTCCATTATCAATCAACCGTTTGAAGAGATCGCAGATAAGCCTACAGCTTCATATGATTTGGTCTTTGCCTCAATGTGTCCGGCCATCACAGATTGGGCAGCGGTCCATAAAGCGATGAGTTTTGCTACCAAGTATTTTTATGCGAGCATGATGGCCGGTCCAAAAAGAAATTACCTGATGGAAGAAATCCTATCTGCCTTAGGGATTGAAAACGAACCCGTTCATTCTTCAGATATGGCTTATTTGCTGCATCTCCTTTACTTAGAGGGATACACGTATCAGTCTTTGATCGAAAAACATGAACAGACAAAAATGATGACTCTTGAAGAAATCATTTCACAGTTGCCTGAATGGTTCAGGGATTACGGAATTGACGCGGACAGCGATCTGATGGCAAAAGCAGAACAGTATTTGCGTGACTCATCTGATAAAGAACGAATTGTACTAACCGGCGGTAAATTTGGAAAAGTGCTGGTGCATCTTGAGAACTAACCAGCTACATCATTGCTGATAACAACAAAAATTAAAGGAGGAATTTTTTTGAATTACGATTGTATCATTATAGGCGGAGGCCCGGCAGGACTAAATGCCGCGTTGGTTTTAGGACGATCCAGAAGAAAGGTGGCCCTGGTAGACGCCAATCAACCAAGGAACGCGGTCACACATGCTTCCCATGGATATCTGACTCAAGATGGCGTATCGCCTTCAGAATTCCGTCGGATTGCTTACGAGGAAATAGTCCGCTACCCCACCGTTGAACATCATATCGACAAAGTGTTGGACGTACATAAAGTAGAACAAGGGTTTTTAGTACGGACGCAATTCAAAGAGTTCACGGCCAAAAAACTGCTAGTGGCCACCGGTTTAAAGGAAATCCTTCCGGATATCGAGGGAATCAAAGAGCATTACGGAAAAAGCATCTTCTACTGTCCTTATTGTGACGGTTGGGAAATGCGGGATCGTCCACTTATGGTGGTTTCTCATCATCCACAAGTTTTTCACTTTGCGAAGCTCCTTTCCAATTGGTCTCAAGATCTAATAATCTGTACAAATGGGAAAAGCATTTTGACGGAAGAAGAGAAACAAGAACTGAATGATAACAATATTTCTGTATCGGAACAAACGATTCAATCATTTAAAGGAACAGATGGACAGTTACAAGAAGTGGCATGGACCGATGGAACTCGAATAAAGCGAACCGGAGCTTTTATTAACCCGCAATGGTTTCCTCAATTAGACTTTCTGAAGTCGATTCCTGTTGAAAAAAATGATCAAGCTGCCATTCTGACGGATACGATGGGAAAAAGCACAACTCCAGGTCTGTTTGCGGCGGGTGAAGCCACAACAGGTACCCCAACCCAACTAATTGTAGCAGCTGCAGCTGGAAGTCTTGCGGCAACCAGCATCAACGCTGAACTTACGATGGAACAATTTCGAATCTAGCTTCCCTTTTAGTTTTTACAGGGTTAAAATGGTGGATTGCAAATTTTTTATCATAGAGGAGTTTAAAGAAGCAAAAGCGAGAGCGCTGCTAGTTTGCAGTACATCCCTTTTGTTTTTTAAGGTAATTATCACCCATATATATAATTTCTAAGTAAGCAATTAAATACGCAGTAACTTAATAACGAAATAAGACTAGCGGAAAAATAACTATTTTTCTGTTTCCTTCATCGCATATCTGCCCCTTAATTACTGACTAAATTGTTGCTAATATAATTTTGTCTTTGAGTTAGGTGTCTCTCAAAGTTTACTTTTTCAAATAAAAAGAAGAACAGCAGCCTGTTAAATTCTTTTCTTCCGATAAGTGCTGTTATGTAAGCTCAATTTAGATTTAGGATAAAGTTAATACCTAATACTAAATTTGAGATTCTCTTTCGCCCTCTCCCTTTTCAAATTTTTAAAAGGAGTTTTAAACAAAAAACCAGAGTCTATAAAGTACCTATTTGTTTATAAGTTAACTAAAATATAATCTTATTTTTAATAAGCTCTTGCCTTGTGAAACTCTTTGAACATCGCGCAGGTTAAAATCCTCCTCAATTTTCTAAGTATATTTAAAACCACTTTCTTATTATGGATCTTTCCTTTAATCTTAAGAGACATTGAAGGTAAGAGTTTTAGGAAGAATTAGATAATGGTTAAACGTTTTGTTGTGAATACATGAGCGGTCTTTTATTTTGGAGACTGGGGTTGAGGGAGTGAAAAAACGGTGGAGCGGTGGAAGCAAGTCGAGATGCTTTTTTTGGGGTTAATCGTGGTGATGCTCATTGTGCGGTTTACTGCATACAGCCAGCAGCCGTTTTGGGACATCTTGCGGCCGTGGGAATTTATTTTCCTGCTGGATTTAATTTCGATAGACGGGTTTAACCGGGATGCGGACGGGCGGCCGATCAAAACGGAGTTCCGGCAAGGCATATGCGTTCTGGTCAATTTTTTGATAGTTTTAGCCGGATTTTGGCTTGCATCGCTGGGGTCACGACGGAAAAGGCGACGTATCACGCAGGTAGCAGTGTTCGGGGTGTTTACGTTCTGGTATTTGTATATGGTGGTTGCATCACTGCTCGTCGGGTAATGCCGATGCGAAAAAAAGACCTACTCTGAATTCAGCGTAGGTCTTTGCCATGTGTACCGATAGACAGCATTACCATCAATTAGCAGAGTTAAAAGATAGCTAGTTAATTTTGGAAATTAAACCATTCGTAAAATTATACTCTTACAGACAAAAGGGGAAAAGCGGTGCTGATTAGCAAGGCTTTTCCCTTTGTATGTTGCTATTAGAATAACTGCTACTTCGGATAATTCCTCATATGTAAACTTCAAAGGAATTTAAAACAACCAAGAACTTTTTCTTTTAAACCCTAAATGAAAGCCGTTTTTGTATGGCTTCCTTTAGGCATTGTAGAAATAAAAAGTGTGGAACAAGACTGCAGAGAGAGATGCTAACTCTTCGTTTTCTGCGACTATCTGAATGGTGTCCACCTCCGAGATTTGCAGAGAAGAAGACAAAGAAACCCTGGCAATTCTTTTATGGCCACATGTTAAATAACAAGTGCCTGTGTGATCTTTTTCTAAATGATAGTTTTGGTTGGAGAGCCTAAAGGAATAAGCTTTTTCGGTCAATTGAACCCTATGCTGGGAGATGGAAATAGTTTCGGAGGACAAATGATCTGTCAGTTCATAGTGCATTCTTGGGAACCAGCAATCGATGCTGTACAGGGGTTTCCCGTCGGCAGTTGAAATTTGATATGTATAAGGCAATCCGAAACGCAAGGTTGCATGGAAAATACCGGCCACAAATTTATGCGGCCGTTTCTGCAGCAAAAACAGGAGATCCCCCTGCCCGTCTGTTATGGATAACTTAGTGGAACGGCGCATCGATTCCGGTACTTGATAAGTCAAATGTTGCACGTTCTTCCTCCTTCCGATAGGGTATGAAACGTCTAAACTAAATCCTCCCTAAAATTTTCTGGCGATGCTTGTAGCTGCTTGTTGAATGCATCTTATTTTATCCAGAAAAGTTGAATTCTCTTTTCTAGAAACACAATAGCATTAATGAATTGAATGAAACTTCCTTTATAATAGACTGTGTTAAACTTTGATGTTGGTAATTAGATGAATAGGAAAGGAATTCATAAAATACAAAGGGTTCCAATGTATTTCATGAATTTCCGACAGTTTTAAGATGTTCTCTACCAGACATTATAAAATATACCCTGTTCATAATGCTGGGGCAGATCGTATTCTTCTCGCAGAGCAATTTCTCTATTTTCCATATAAGATATGTAGCGTTCTAAACTTTCAATAATTCCCTCATTATCCTCTTGTTGAAATGGATAATGAGTATAATCCCATTGCTCAATATATTTAATTTCTATCTCTTCTAATTTAGTTTTACCAGCCTCACTCAGCAGCCCGATAAATTTATCTTGTACATGATCTACGATTTCAATAATAAGTTCACACCAATAAATCTCCAGAATCGAATTATCTGTAAGGTGATAGGGGGTAATAATGAAATCTTCAACATCAGTAAAAATTTGGAGTATTTTAGGCAGATGTTTAATTTCATCTAGAGTGAAATATACATCCTCATAACGCTTATGTCCTCCCACTAACTCCTGCAACTTGACCGAACATTGTTTGCCGAAATCCATTTCTACTCACCCTTTTTTATTGTTTTACATCTACTAATTCGATTATGATGTTCCGCCTTCCACCTTAGCGTCTTCTAGTTCGATACCCTATATTAAAGAATCTCCAGAAAGATAGACATACCCCTCCATACATTCTCTTGCATTAAATTATAGAAAACTTCCGATATAAATTAAATGACGGTTGCAGCTATTTTTTCTTCACGCTCTTCGAAGTCCATTGAAATTAGGGTTTGAATGTAACTTAATTCACAATAAGTTACATTCAAAATCAAATTACATTTAATTCCTAACTGACTTTAAGTACTCTTTGTAGAATGTATTTTACTCTTTTTCAGAACCACGCATTTTTCTAAAAAAATTAGTTAAATGGCTTTTGAAGTCATTTTGATATTCAAGCACAGGGAATTCTGTCAGCACATCGTCCAGTTCCTTGATTAATGGATCTAAATAACTCTGATCTGAACCAAATTCAAAATCAAGAAGGGCTTCTGTACTAATTGGATAACGAGTTCTCGCCTTCCAGTAAATTCCTCCTTGCGAATCCATAGATGCATTGACTTCGATTGCATTTTCTATCGAAATCAAGGATGCCGTTCCCTCTAATTCTTGATTCATTGTTTTTAATTGTTCACGAAAATCCTTAAATTCTTTTGCTCTTAAATCCGCAAGGAAATGAGCAGAATATCCAGGGATTCCAACTGATATGGCCGCCTTAATCCAGTCATCTTGCCATGAACCAATTGATTCAGGATAAAGTCTTTCTAATATCTTAATCTCAATTTTAGTTTCTGACCCTAAAATATCCAGTTTTTTCATGATGACCCTCTTTTTCTAAAGCATCATTTTATCATTCAGTCAAATAATCTTTCATCTAAAGGTAACTTAACTGCACTTAAGTTACCTTCAATCTTTTGTTTCTTCAATTTATGCAACTGCTCTGTAACAGCTTCGAAATGACATCCCTTTCCTGCTTCTTGTTATTACTGAATCGTTTATTCCAAAAACCAGTCAATCTTTGTAGTAGATCTGCAAATTACCGCTTCCCACCCTTGTTTTTCGATGAGTTGCTGAATATTTTTTTCACTGGATAAGAATATTGTAGTGAACCTGTCGTATTGGCTAATAAAGACTGCCTGTCTCTTTTCATCTGAAAGCAGTACTTCAGCTGGCCCAATCTCCGTAATCTCCAAAGGACTGCACGTTGCAATATTCACTTGCCCATCGGTATCATCGATTGGTTCTGCAAAAGAGAAGGTACGAGACCCGTGAGAAGCGAAGTGCCTCAAGATCCCTTCACAGAGGAATATGGAAGGTTTGTCTTCCATCGGCCAGTAGAAGTCGGGAGAAAACATGGCAATTAACTTCTCTTTCAGGTCTTCTCTTCTGGCACCCTCCTTAAAATTGATAGAAGAAAGCGCGATCCCTACTTCTTGCAAAGATGCAAATCCGCATTTCTGCCGTACCGTTTCCCAGCTGATGGACTGGCCAAGTGCTACAATCTCTTCGTTTGTGGGATAAATATGCTGATGGGACATCTCTCGTTTGCCCGTTGTCCACCCTTCCGGCATCTGTACAAACGGATGTAATAAAAAAGCACCTGATTGGAATTCTTTAGCCACCTGCTTTAATAGGGTTTCCTTGTCGTTGAAACGTGGATATTCAAGCATCGTTCGTCCTCCTGTCCTGTAAACTCAATCTGCACATGTTTTCTTCTTAATATACTAAGAGGTAGATAAGATATCTAGTTAATTTTGGAAATAGATAACATTTGTAAAGTACATTTCTGCAAACAAAAAGAGAGGGCTCTTCATACGAAGTTCCTACTCCTCCAATAACATCATGATATGTAAACCTTTTTAGCCCTTGCTGATTGAAAAGTACCTATGAATGGTTTATTCATCGTCCAAGCAATAGCGACTAGCTGCGGTGTAAGTCGGCCACTCCCAGAATTGAACCCCGTGAGCCACAACAAAGCGATTCATAAACATTTCTAAGTTAAGGTTCAAAGCTTGAGGCCTTTCATCGTTATCAATTCAGCAAAGATAATTGGGGTCTTCATTTTCAACCGATTCTAGACTGATGGCCACGTATTGTTCATCACTGATTCCAATTGGTAAGAAACGAGGATACACTTCCATGTAATGGAGATGCTCTTTCAGTTCTTGAACTGAAAACACTTGCAATCCGCCTCCACCATTGCCTCCTAAATCCGGAACGAATTGATAGATTCTTGCTCAGTTGTATTCCAGTAGAAAAGCGCAATGATCCTTTGGTAGTTATTGCCCAATCTGTCTTTCAAATTGAGTAATGACCGCTTCCTCGTAAGGAGGGATAACTGTAGTAGTAATCCTAGAAATTGAGCCGTTGTGATGTATTAACATTCGTTAGTTGTTGCTATCCACTGCTATTAGAACTACCTCCATAATCTCTTTTATGCCCATATGATCACCCCTCTAATAATGTTTCCCAAAGCCACTATCCTATTACTAAAGATAGAGTTGGCGTGTGGATGGCCTTAAAGTGAATGTGATTAACTAACGAATTTGCTGCCGTAATTGTAACTAACTTTGTATTAAGTTACATTCAAATTCACAAGAAAGACCCACTAATTTTTAGTGAGCCACTGAATTGATATATAATTTGATTGGTAGCTATTTCGTCATTCCTCTAACTAAATCGCTAATTAGAAAATAAACTCCACCAGCAAAAAGGAGTACACTAATTATAAGTGGTAAAGTCCCGATTTCCTTTAATGCTGTAGCGAATACGCCTTGGGTTTTAGAATAGCCATTTGTCGATACATAAAAAGAATAAACAGCCGCAGCCACTAACGTAAGGCCAAACAAAATAACTCCTGATAATACCCCAATTCCACCTACTATTGTCTGTTTTATTCCATTCATCCCCCTAGTTTATCAATTGGTTTATATTGTATATTCATTATAGGCTGAAGAAATTCCTTTTAGTATCAATTTAAAAGATTTATCCCTTTTTAGTTAATTTTGAATGTAACTTAATTCACATTATGTAAAATTCAGAATCAGGAAGAAATTTCAGGAAAAAGCTTTAAACTTTAGTTTTCAAAAAAATGAAACCTTACTGGAAATAAATTGGTATAGTAATAACAAACATTTTGAAGTGGGGGCGAAACAGAGATGACTGAAACAAGTATAAATATAGGCGATACTATATTTACAATTGGATTTTTTGGTGTACTGATCATTGCAGTTATTATTATAATTTTCTTTGTGAGAAGAAAAAAATAATAGAGTTATTTTATGGCCTTATACGCAAGGAATCTTTGATTCCATGCGTATAAGGCCATATCTATATGTGAGTGTAACTTAATTGTACTTTTGTTACATTCAAACTGGTGGGACAGCTCTTCTTTTCGAACGCGCTTACTTAATTAAGTACGGAGATATCCTTCGATGGAGCTTTTTCAAATGCTTGAACATTCAACAATTCTTTAAGTTGCATCTGGTCTTGTATCACCTTCTTTATTTCTTAGAGGGAAATTCTTGTAGATTAGCTCTTCTATCACCGTTTCTGGGTAGTAATGCGATATGACTTCTTCTGTGGGTATATCTGGAGGAACAATTAAAAACCGCGCATATACTTCCGTACCAATTTGAATTTTTTAAACAAATAACTCAACACACTGGATTAACTCCACGAATTTCCATTCCACTTTTTCACCGTACGGATTCAAGTAATCATGTTGCTGCTTTTTAGCTTCCTGTTCACCAAAAATATTAGCCAGATCAATAGAAGGGGCCTTTACGAGCAGGATGCTTTCCTCAAACATTTTATCGTCATTTGGAAAATCTTCATCCATCGTTTCTGGAGCAGGCTCACCTGAAATGATGCATTCATACAAGACCTTGACGGCATACCAGTCCCAGTCACTGCTTATTTTTTTCCGAACTCTTTTTTTCATGTTCTTCCCCCTCTGAAATTCAGGTTATCGTAGTCAATCTCTTCTCTGTAAAAATTCGCAATGGACTGACGGTGTAGATAAGCTCATTTTGGATGTTCGCAACTTAATCTAACAAGCCTTTTTCGAAGTACGTTTAAAAATAGATTCTCTCGGACCACTGGAATATCCTTCCTCATCAAGTTTATGGAATGGCTCTTTAATAAATAGCCTGTATGTAGTGAAAACTTGAAGCATGAACCATTTAGAAATTCCTTAATAAAGCGTTCGTAGAAGAACTCTTTTTATAGAAAAAGAGGGAAAAACATTGCTAATCAGCACTGCTTCCCCTCTTTGTATTTTGCTGCTAAAATAACTACTGTTTCTGTTAATTACTGATATGTAAACTGCACTTCTACTCAAGTCTTTTTCCCTTTCCGCTTGATAAAGGAATGAACGCTGCATATTTTCCGGGCAAAATAGAGATGCTCCTGTATCTATTAAGAACCTTCAATGTTCTTGAGTTGTTCATGCAAATCCCACTTCTTAGGCTTTTGTTTCTTATCGAACCATTTGGCACCGTTTTCTATCCACTCCGTCCGGTAAGATTCAATCGTATACCCCAGTTCGTCGTCATCGTACCCTGGCTGAAAACCGCAACAGCGACAAATCAAGCTCACGTCCGGGATGCCCTCTTGGTTGTATAACGGACCGGGTAACCGATCGTATCCACAGACCAAACAGATAAATGATTTTTTATTAAATAACATCTTATCTCTCCCTGCCACCTTTCTTTTTGAGGATCTATTGGCTGCGCTTTTATTGCATTCGATGTCCTGCTTTTACCTATGGATAGTTCTTTATCAAGTCATGAACTCCTAAAGGGGGCAAAAGGTGACGTAAACTTTGAAATCAAGTAGAGATTATAAGGAGTTGATGGAATGCAGCGCACGGATGGCACTTGTGGCATGCTCACCCCAATGTACTTCGAAGCCGAACTTCCACTCCCATACCGCTTCAATGCCATTGCCCTGCCCATATAAAATTAGTCCTTTCTTAATGTCTGTATATATACCTGTAATATCGTCATCCAGACACCCGTTCACGGGAGTTTCATCGTGATAAGGGTCGAATATCTCCATGTATACGGTATAATCCTAGAAGTCGACTTCCGGCAGTGGAAAATCCACATCGACCGAATGCCCTTCTTCAGATTCGACTTCCGGCAAGTCGAGGGCTGCTGTATACAGTCGAGAAAGAATTCTTAACAGTTTGCTCAAACTTTCCTTCTCATCAAAAGAACTGCATGAATCGATAAAGTTACAATAGGCTATAGCTACAGCTAGAAACGCTTCCACTTCTTTATTTTGCATCCTCGCACTCCACCCTCCTATGAGTTAATTTTTTCTTTAACAATCACACTATTTTCTTTATTATTTAGTTCGCTGAAATCCCTCGTTCTCCTTTTTAATGACCTCTACTGCTGTTTCAAACCATTCGTACACTTACACGAACGAAAAAGGGAAGATACTTCATAAAAAGTCTCTTCCCTATCGATAATCGTTCATATGTAAACTCACAAAAACCTTGACTAAAAGCTTAAGAATTACCGTCTAATGACCCTTGCACTTGTTAGTGTCAGTACAGTCCTGTGCCACTTAATTGCACCATGGTTTTAATGATGTACCTTTTTCCAAGCTCCTCCTCATCAAAATTCTTTTCGTCGAATGTCTGACCCCTCTCCCTGAAAAAAGTATGCCATTTTCCGTCTTTCTTGTAATAATGGAAGCCTTCAATCAGCGGATTCCTCATCGAGTCACTTTGCGGGAGTCCATGGTTTAAAGCGTAGTCATACACTTCCTCCATGCTGACTGTAAAGACTTCAGCATATTCGCGAATTCTCATATCTTTCACACCCAGTGTTTCACAAGCAAATTGTAAAGCGTTTCCAAAGAGCAAGATTTGTATTTGAGTTTCTTTATCGACTAGATCTCTCACCTTCTTTTTTGACGCTTCCATAATCCAATGGCTTTCTGGTAATGCGGTTTCGTCAAACAAGCCCCGAAGATGTCCAATTGCCTCATGCCAAGTGGAAAACACCGTAAAAGGATACGGCATTTCGCCTTCTTCTTTCCACACCGCCCATTGACCGTCAGGAAGTTCTGTCGTAAACCAACAGTTATCCGACTGCGTAAAGAAAATGGCATAGGTATTTCCTTGAGCTTCCTTCCATGTTTTATAGCCTAATAATGATGCGAAATCTGTTGCTGATAGCCCGTAATCTCTAGAAAATAATTTCCTTAAAAATTTTCCAATCATTCTAAAAGCCCTCATTTCATTTTTGTGCTCTTTGTATTAATTACGAAGGAGAATGCCCAACTACAAACAATTTCATATGAAACTGAGACAAATAACATGTGTGACTTGAACTATGCAAGTCTCATTAAGTTTATAGGAGTTGATCCCGTTATGGTACTGTGTACATATTAGTGAAAGTTCCTATTCTGAACAACCAACTTCATTTTATGTGAACGAAATGCATGAGTAATAACACCAACAGGGCTTTTAAGGAGGATACTGATGAGCTTATTTTCGAAATTCAGTGAAGCGAAAGTTAAAAAAATGACGAATAAGAAGTTGTATGAGCGACTGACACGATTTAACAATGAAAAAAGTCCGGATTTGAAAGCACTAACGCTAATTCAAGCCGAAATCGCTCAGCGAGATCCAGCAGAATATGAATTGGGGAAAATCGAAGCAGAAGTAGAAAAGTCCCACCGACATGCCGTTATAGAGACTACTGACATCCTCTTTCTGGAAATCAAGTATAACGAGGACTATCTCGCTAAGCCAGAATCCGAAACGGACCCATACGAGCGCAAGCTTCGATCCGCCAAACTTGAAATGGTTCAGAAAGAATTAGCCCGTCGGACAATTTAGGACAATGGCTTAACGAAGATAAAGACACTGGCTGAAAAAGCACCAGGCGTTAAGAAATAAGTTTTCCATTTGAAATTTAAGAACGCGTTTAATTAACTTTTTAAAAGCGTTTGTAAAAGTACACTTTTATAAACAATAGGAAGAAAAGAAGCTAAATCTTTCACTTCTTTTCTTCCTAATAAGGGGGTTATATGCAACCTTATAAAAACTGCAAGTTTCCATCAAAAACAGATAGATAACTTTAGTTCGTTTTATACAAGATAGCACGACAGAATTAGCGGCATCGCGCCTTTATTCTTTAAGTATTCTTGTGATTCTTGCAGAGGTACTACTTTGTGGTAATGACGGTATAGAGAACGAAAAAGACCAGTAGCTCAGACAATAAGACCAGTTCAGAAACTGGAAAAATAAGATTGGAAACTAAAAAGATCGTTAAAATAGCGAGGAACAGCACTAAATGCCAGACCGTTAGCCGATGCGCAGGTAAGCGGTATTTATGAAAAACGACTGTTGTAGCCAGAAAGTAGGTAAAGGCTGTACCAAATGTTAGGATCAACAAAAAAGTCGGGTTGACTTGATACAGGTAGCTCATCTGTATCACTGCCGCAAAAAGGCTTAAGGCCATGAAAATAAACAAATGGCCATAAATGATGATTTGCCCGGAAGTGACCGCCTCTTTGTCAATTTTCTTCTCGAGATTATCAAAGTATTGCCACCACATGGAAATGATCAATAAAAACGCCAAGAAAATAACGGCTACTTCCCTCCAAAGGAATTCTTCCGTCTCGAATATGGCGACCAAACTGACAATTGATTCCCCGAACAAAATAATCGTCAATAGGCCAAAACGTTCCAGCAGGTGCGGCGTGTTGACCGGTACTTTTTTTAAGTACCTTCTATTTAGAATGGGAACTGCTATGTCTACGAATATGCCCAAATAGAGAAGGAAATACCTGACCCAGCCCTCAAAAAAGACCGATGAAAGAGAAATGGCTATTCCAATCAAGAATCCATACCCTAAATGTTTGGCAACATCGCGCTTTGCTCCTCGCACCAGATGGATGGTCTGGATGTATTGAAGGGCAGTCACAAAGCGGACGCCAATGTACCCTGCTAAAAAAGGCACATAATAACTATCAAAATCCGGAGACAGACTGGCTGTTAATACAACCATAAAAAACATCTGCAGGATCATAAATATTCGATGAGAAAGGATATCTTCTCCAAACCGATTCGTATAAAGCGTCTGCCCTACCCAAGACCACCAGATCGGAATAAAAATCAAGACGAACTTGGCCAAATATTCCAGAGGAATAACGCCGTCTTCCAAGTGCAGCAATACATGAGTAGCTTTGGCGATGGCAGCAACAAAAATCAAGTCGAAAAACAATTCTAACCACAATACTCGTTTATGGATCATTCCTTCGCACTCCTTTGAAGTTATTAGATAATTTATCATAAGTTACATTCGATTCCCTGTTATTTAGCATTTTTTCTGATGAAAATTTGGTCATGGAAATTTAATGGACCTTTTAGTTTATTTGATTTCCCCTACAAACCAGATTTCACTTTCATAATAACCGTCCTCATCATCAATAACTTCTTTAAAACCGGATGTGGCTGAATCGCCAGGAACAGTTAAACCCCATTCAGTCTGAATGTTTCTGTTATCCAAGAGAGGAATCCATTTTTGATAGTCATCATCCCTGTTAAAAATATCATTGAAATGAGACTTACCTTTGAAAATGATGATTTGCGAATTCCACAAACTTGGTAAATCAATTGCGGCAACCACACGATATTCCTCTTTATCATATGGCTGTAGTCCTTTAAGATATTCAACGCGATCCAAAAGCATTTGAATGCAGAGCCGTTTTACCTTCCATGGAGTTTTATCGGAACTTATAAAATCTTGAGCAACCGGTAAGTGCAAATGCCAGTACCCGTTGTAAAATTCTGTTGGAAAAACCATTGTGTTTTCTTCAATTTGTTTGACCATATCCTCAGTCTTCCGTTTAATCCCTCGCACTTTTTTCTCGCGCATATATAATTTTTCCTCACTTTCAGTATCCTGCTTAATAATGTGCTGGAATGAATACGATCCAAACTTATTAGAATTGAATGTAACTTCATTACTATTAAGTTACATTCAAAACATAGATTTCTTAAGATTTATTTAAAGCTGATTTTGCCATAAAGTAGTTACTTGCCGTAAAGAGCTGGGTTTCTATAACTTTATCTTTCATCAAATTGCCGAACTCTTCAAAGTCGAAAACTTTAACGTTAATATCTTCTGTATCCTCCAGCTGTTGATCGGTGGCTTTGAAAGCTTCTGTAATGAGGAAGGTTTTGACTTTATTATCCTGAGTTGCCGGATTCACCATGTAATCACCTAATAAAATTGGCTTTTCCAATGACGTATAGCCTGTTTCTTCTTGAATTTCCCTAAGGATGCCCTCTTCATAAGTTTCATTTTCTTCTATTTTTCCTGCAGGAACTTCTAAATAGAAGTTCTGTCCCCCCTGCCTGTATTGTTCTACAAGGACGATTTGATTTTGGTTGGTAATGACAACTGCATTTACCCAATCAGCATACTCATTTACATAAAAATCGTCGATAATCAATCCATTTGGAAGTTTACATTTATCTTTTCTTAAATTTCCGAATCGAGTTTTATAAAGGTAATCCGTAGATAGCGTTTCCCATTTCTTCATCCTTTATCCCCTTGTGAATATGTAGTTGAGCAGAAGTATTAACTTAAATTAAAGAGAATTGAATGTAACTTAACTGCACTAAAATTACATTTGAACTGGTGAACCCCTTTTTTCTATATGTCTATGCACCGACATTTGAAAATTCTTTAATTAGAATTTGATCTTGCATAAAATTCTTTGAATCTTAGAACGAATTTATGCTCTTTCTCTGCTTTTGCATGATCTGTAAACTGTTCCGTTTTAATTTGACTCCTGCAAGCACTTCAGGAGACCGCCATTTTTTAAAATAAAGACCCCACAGCCTAATTGAAAGTTTACTCAGTCTGTGGGGTCTTCACTTGATTTGTTTTTTAAAATCTCTTAAGGCGCAAACCCATAATACAAAGAAATATGCATATAAAATCCAATAACAGCTGCAATCAGAAAACTGATAGTAAATAACGGAATAACAACCAGTTTAGTTGATCTTGCTACTTCTTTTCGCATTATTCCTTTATACATCGACACAAATAATGCGAAGAATAGAGGAACTGCAAAGAGAAAATAAAAGACATCAATTAAATTAGAGAAAAGAGCAATTGTTTTATCATCTTTTGGAGCCATGGCGTAATACCAATACAGGTAAACTAAAAATATAATTTGTGCAACTACTGAATAAATGAAGAGTGGTATTCTTAATCGACCTAATGACCGGAGTTTCCAAAAAATGAAACAATAAATGAATCCTAACAGGATTCCCAAGTAAGTATTTTCAGGGAAAAACATATTTCCTCCTTCAGGTTGCGTACGTTGTTTTTTAGATTGTATAAATTCCTTATGTGCTAGATTACTTAAGAAATTTCTTTAAAAGAAAAATGAGCACCACCAACAAACGGCGAGCCTAGGAAATTCAACAGTTTAAATGTATCTTTTTTCTAGTAATTTTAGTTTTTTCGTTTTTTCTGAAAAAGATAATGGAATGGTAAAATGAATGTAACTTACTTTGTATTAAGTTACATTCAAATCAAACAGAAAATCTAATACATCTATATGTAATTCTTGTTGTCTTTCAATTTCGTTTAGCTGCTCTTTTACCTTTTGGAGGGATTTTAGTAAGACATCAGCAGGTACTTTTCCATCCATGGATTCTAGGAGTTGATAAGCCATCCCCTGTACTTCAAAATTTCCCGTTAAAAACTGCTCGACGATTGAATCTAAATGCTCCGTGCAATCAAAAGGTTCCAAAGCGTATAACAAAGTCCCTCTACTTCCGAGTGTCTTCGGATCATTAATCAAGTCGATCAGGGGAGAAATCGCTTTTTCATTCCCAATATCCCGCAAAGCAATAGCTATTGCATTTCTTATCCCTGGATTTTGAGTTAGCGTAATGTGCTTTATCAGTATGGAGACTAACTCGTCATGTTGATCAAAGGAAATTTCAGTTATTAATCTTTCAACTTCTTCTACATCGTTTTTCTCAAGTGCATTTTCGAGCAGATTGATGTTCATCGTTCTCTCCTCACTCTCGTTCTAAAAGTGGCTTTAAGCCAATATGAATGTAACTTAATTCACAATAAGTCACATTCACTTTATTTAATTTATATCCCTCGATCTTTATCAAACCACTCTTCCCCATTCCACTCGGGGACCATTCCGCCTATAGCAGGGATCGATATTTCCGGATCAGTTGAATGAATAAAACTCAATAATGCTTTTCCTACAAGTAAAATTCTCCAGGAGTTTATCTGGATAATCTCTAACAGTTCAATGGCCAATTCAGGATGTTTCGCAAGGAAGGACTGATAATGAGTGAAAACCAACAGAATGCCCGTATTGTTTATTGGTAAATCAGATAGACAATCACTAAACGCATTTAGGTTTTCACCGTAGTAAGCTGGAAAATTCAACTTCCTCGCAACTTCTTTATGGAAAAGCTCTTCATCCCATGCTCTACAATCAAACCGAACTATCTCGAACCCCTCAGCTTCAATTTTTCTACTGTTTTTTTCTAAAATGTCGGTTCTGCTAAACAAGATTATACTGCCGTTTAGCATCAATTCTTTCCACTTCGCTGGTTTCGTATCTATCTTTTCCTCCTCCTATCTTTCTTATTTTAGTAGGTATTTTGGAAATACTTTCTCTATGATGCCACTTTTTAAATTTCTTAAAAATAAAGGTTGTGAATGTAACTTACTTACCAATAAGTTACATTCACATCTAAAAGAAAAAGATAAATTTTCAAAGTTGGCTTCAAAGAAATTTAGTTACTAAAATTTTTTTCAGTTTTTTTCTTAACGATTGTTCCATATTTCTAAAGCCACCGGGTAACATTTTTCAATTGATAAATACTCCTCAAACCACTTTATAAAAACTTGTCGGATTCCTAATGCCAGATCATCAACCGATTTCACTTGAGGCAAGAGCCTTACAATATCATCGATTTCAGGGTCATATTCGTCATCTGGACATCCCAAGTGCAATAAACCTATCGGATCCCATTCATCAATGATTTTTTTTACTAATACATACTCAACCATACTCAAACCTACCTTTCTTTATTCGAATGTAACTTAACTGCAAATAAGTTACATTCGAATCCAGTAATTCCTTGGTTATTTTTCGTCCAATTTAGCTGCCCATTCCTTAAACCATTCAGATGGCAATTCCAATTTGGAAAGGTCTGCCTTCATCAATTTTTCATGCGAAGGAAAACCGTGGCCATACAAATCCCACTGACACTCAATATCCTGAGCAACAGAAAAAGCTAGTTCATCCTGTTTGTCTAAATCTTCTTCTTCCCAAGCCATCGTTAAATTATCACACCACATGCAAAAATCAACGTGGGGGAGTTGGTTTTCTTTCTTGCAGACTACATCCAAAAGAGTCTTAAGATTTTCAAAGGAATATGGAAGATCAATACTAGTTTTATTCCAATTCCATTCCATACGGAACACCCCGCCATTTATTTATTCAAGATTCTTGCCCATAGACTACATGTATCTTTTTGGACGTTACTGTCTCAGGTTCGTTTTCTTCCTGCTTTGGGAGCGATCCTGGAACGTCTAACTCGGATTCATCCGGAATTGCGGCAAGTAATTGCTTCTGCTGGTCTTCCAATACATGGATTTTCCGATGCATCTTCATGTGTTTGTTTGAATTGAATGCCTTCCTGCTCAAGCAAAGCCGAATATTTCCGCAATATAGAGGGTTGGATATTTAATTTTGCACTTACTTCACTCGAAGTCATCATCAAACAATCACCACCTCTTTTTGTTTCATGTTATAAGAGTTCGATCACTCATACATGTTCTAGTTTCTCTCATCAATCAGTTTGCTGAAATTTTAAGGATAGTAGGATTGCTCTTCAATAATTAAATTGACAGCATCTTTCAACTTTATTAACTCGTAAGTATGTCCGACAAAATCTAAGTAAAAATCTGCAGAGTAATTAATAAATTTCAAGTCAAAGTTATGATATGCCCCTAAACTAACGGTAAGTAAAAAGTTTCCAGTACTATCTTCTAAGAGCTCGAAAGATTCATATTTGCTTTTTGTTTTTCCCTTTTCAATTTCTTTACTAATATCCTTTAGCACCTTTTGAGTGATTAGCAGCATGTCTTTATCAAATTCCATAAACATTGTCGTTATTTCTATAAAATTCTTATGAGTAATTTTAAAACGGTATTTTTGATTTTCTTCTTCCAGAACTAATTTCCATTCTTGGTCTTCAAGTAATTGAATCATAGAACTACTCCTTTTACTTTTAGATGTTTAATCTTCTAAAAGTGCATAGTTAAATTATGAACAGAAAAACAGAAAGAATCTATCTGTTAAAAAAAAGCAGAAAGGCTTACTAGTATTTTAGTATACATATCACAGGGTATCAGAAGCTAGAAACAGAAAACTTGAGAAAATGCTGACTTAATAGCATCTTCTCAAGTTTTCTGTTATGGACTGCCGGTAATTTCGGAATATGTAAACTTCTCTTTTATATTGCTAGGTCAAAATATTGACTGAACTCCTACGGTATAATTATTCGAGAGTATTACGCCAATTAAAACATTGAGGAAGGATGATCTTGTTGAAAGAAACATACGATTTCAAAGTTGCCTGGTGCAAGGTTTGTGATCAAGGCTGGGTTACTATCGTGAAAGATACAGTTACAAATCAATACCGTGTAAAATGTTTAGAGTGCTATAGCGAATGGGATCATCCGTTGCATGCACAATTAAATATAAATCTTAAAGAAGACGAGGATCCTTCATCAGAAGAGATTCAGAAAATGGGATGGGATGAGTATATCATCAGGGACTGATAGCGCTGAATTCTCTTTATTTTTCAATATGTTTTTATTAAGTATCCTTTCATACTGTATAAATAGCATGTCCTGCATAAATAACAATTTCAAACTCTACATCTTTCCTACCATTCGTAAAAGTATACTTTTATAGTTAACAGGGAGAGAAAAGGCTAATTACAGCATATCTTCTATCCCTTCCTATTCAAGCAGCTTCTGATAAGTTCTGATATGTAAACCTAGATCCTTTTGAAATTCGAGCTTTAAAATCTTATAAAATAGGAGTTTGAATGTAGCTTAGTTTAAAATAAGTTACATTCACGTCGATTGAAAATTACTTGGTTTTTCAAAAATAATGCTCAAATAAAAAAAAGGAAATTTAAGAGTGATAAAATTAAGAAAAATTTCTAACAAAGGAGCTTGTAAATGAAGAGAGAAAAGTGCCCCTGCTGTAAGTATCCAACCTTAAACGCGAGAGGGGATTATGAAGTTTGCCCACTTTGTGACTGGGAGGATGATAATCAAGATGACCCTCAAGCAGTAGAAATTTGGGGAGGGCCAAATGGAGATTACTCTTTAGAAGAGGCTAGACAAAATTTTAAAGCGCATTTAACCATGTACCGGAAAAACCCAAAAACCATGGACTCAGCAGTCGTAGAGAAAAAAAGAATGATGATAGAGGCATATAGATCCTTAGATGAAAATAACAAAGAGACTCAAACAACCAAGTGGGACAAGGTTGTTAAGTTAGAACAAAATTTGCGTTTGCAAAGATAGGATTGTTTTTAGTTCTATTCTTAATTCTGAATGTAACTTAATTGCTATTAAGTTACATTCATTGTTTGCCTAGAAAGGACGGTTGTTCTTCCACCAATCTGGATATGACGACCACCATTCTTCTGCTTCAGCCAGAGATTGCTTGATTTGCTGAGCAACTTCATCACTATTTCCAACAGTAAAAAGAAAGGTGTCATCTATTTCTTTCCCAATTCGAATTCGATTAAAAGGAGAACCCCCACCAATTTGATAAACTTTCACTTTATCGCGTGCTCGAAGTTCTCCGGTTATATCAGCCTTATATCCTTCTAGAGAGCATTTTGAAATTTCCACATATAAAACACCACCCCACTTACTGAATTGAAACATCAATAAATTAGCACGTTCTTCCGTTTTTTCGATAAAAGTGAGGAAATGATCCTTTAAATCCTTTTTCTCTTAATTCAGGAATGACTATATTTTTTAACGAAGCGATCATCGCATCTCTTTCCAAAGACAACAAAATGCACCTCCAATGCAATTTTAATAAGGGTTCAGATAAGCCTAAACGAAAGTAACTTACTTACCAATAAGTTACATTCAAAATACATAAATCTTTAGCTGTATATGTAAAGGTCAAACTGTATCTCAGCATCTACGGTACTAGCAAAATTAATAATGTCTTTTTCAAAATACATAGCAGGTTTCTCATTATTTTCTATTTCTATGACAATCATAAAAATATACGTTAATTCATATTCTTCTTTTAGCCGGATTAAGTTTTTCTCTTTTCCTTCAAGCGAACGCAAAAGTGGCTTAAGTTGATCATTGATGTCAGATGATTCTTGATATCCTGTACTCAATGTCCAGTCGGTTTCTATTCTTCTTCTGATTCCAGATGAAGTAGTAGTGCTGGTTTTTTTGATAATATCTCCTTTGACATATGTTTCAGTTGGTTGAATGGCGAGTTCTTCAGTTATTTTCTCAGGTTGGAAGTGGTCACCAATTATGCTGAAGTAAGCCATCACTTTTGTAACACCCAAACGGTCTCCCCGCTTGTACAAGCAGCAAAATAAACTAGCTCTTTTTATCTGTGAATGTAACTTAACTGCACTTAAGTTACATTCACAACCTTTTATTAATTCAAGTCAACATATAATCTTTTTTGCTCTTGCCTGAAAAGCTGATCATACTCTTTAAACTTTGAATCCAGCTTTAAATGTTCTGCAAAGAACTTTGCTTTGTAATACTTTTCCAAACAATCATGCTCCTTTTCAATTTCCCGAAATGCGTGCTCTATTTCTGTGTTTTTCCTTAACCAATCGATTCCATCGGTTAAGAATGACTGTTTCACATCCTCAATAACTTCCTCAACATTCGAACCATCCGGTTCAATCCACCAGAGATCTTTCCGTTTTTGCTCTGCGGGATTGGATAAGCTGTATATGTACTTCATCTGATCAAGCGCGGAATGCAATTCACTTTGCAAGTGACATTGATGCGATTTGGGAGAGAGTCTTCCATCTTCCTCAATTTTTATCCGGTCATTATTCACTGGAACAAAGTTGTAGTAAATACCTAACTCGACGAGTATAGACATAGGCGGCCATCCCGTTACATCTGAAAAATATTTTCCTGCCGCGGTGATATTTAACACCCATATCGAATGGTCAATCCACGCCAAATTAGTTCTTGTATTCACTTTAGTAAATCCATTCTCATTCAAGGCAGGCGACAGTATTTCTCTAATAACTTTATTTATTTCAGGAGAACCAATCATTGTGAAACCTCCAATTTAACTTTCTGAAAAGTACTCGAAACAGTTAAATAGTAATTGTATAAATTCATTGATTTGAAGTTCCGAATTTTTCCGAATCAAATATTTTAAAATTCTAACTCTTAATATACTATGTAAGGAATTAGATAACGAGTAAATTCGGTAAATATTACCGTTCTTAAAAGTACACTTTTACAAAAGAAAAGGAAGAGTAGATGCTAATCAAATCCCATCTTCTCTCCCGTTGTATTTAGACAGCTTCTGATAATCCCTCATATATTAACTATTTCTTTCTCTTTTCTGATTGGAATTCCCTTTCAAAACCATACAGGTACTCGTTGAATAGGCGACCAGGCTCCCTTTTTCATCGTAGATGTGGCATTCCAGCAATCCGATTGTGCCGCCCTTTTTGATTATTTTCCCTTCAGCCCGCAGTTTCGATTTAAAAACCGGTTTAAGGAAATTCAATTTAAATTCCACCGTTGTAAACAATTCGTCCTCAGCAAGCGTACTGACGAAGGAATATCCCATCGCTGCATCTGCTATATCACCCAAGATTCCGCCATGCAGCGTGCCCATCGGATTATGTAACCTTTCAGAAGCTTCCAGTTCGATGACCACTCTGCCTTCTTCTGCCTCTACCACCTCAAAGCCGAGCACTTGCGCAACCGGGGCACCGGGTAATTCACCCGTCATCATTTTCTGTAATCTTTCTAAGTGACTCATACTCCACAACTCCTTTTTCCAATTAAATTCTTCTGATTCTACGCATTAAGAAAAAGCTTTACATGTTCGGCAAACAGCCGCGGATATTGGAACAGGTGTCCATGCCCGGAATCCGGATAAATAATCAGCTGTGCATCCGGCAATTGCTGCGCCAGAATGTAACTGTTCTCCGTAGGAACCATAATATCGTCAATGCCGTTCGTCACCAGCACCGGGTGCTTAATCTGATGGATCCGGTCGTAGGATTGGTTATGCACCCGCTCACTCCACTGCGCCAACGCCTTTGCTTGCGCAATCAGTACCTGCGGTGAACTGTCCACTTTTTTCTGTTCCATAATCCGCTTCAGTGATGCGGTTCCAGCTGCGCGGCTGCTTTCGGTCGGATGATAAAAAAGGAACATGAAGTTTTCGAAGGATTTAGCAGCATTATCACTGCTCGCTGCCATGACTACATCGTTCCGCGTTTTAAGGCCGACGCCGGATTGCGGGGCGGTACCCGAAAGGATTAAACGGCGAACCAAATCCGGCTGTTGCAATGCTACTTCCTGGGCAACCATTCCGCCAATTGAAAAGCCCAG
This sequence comes from Planococcus sp. TJ-301, assembly GCF_058268475.1. Classification (NCBI taxonomy): domain Bacteria; kingdom Bacillati; phylum Bacillota; class Bacilli; order Caryophanales; family Caryophanaceae; genus Planococcus; species Planococcus sp. TJ-301. The sequence goes on from NZ_JBZDOH010000001.1 coordinate 843,397, forward strand.
AATATCGACTTGCGGTAAGCCAAGTGCTTTGATGAAGGATGCTGCGTCTTTGGCCATTTCAGCGATAGTGGAAGGTGTTTCCCCACTGGATTCACCGACCCCTGTATTATCGAAAAGGATAATCGGTCGATCATTGGCCAGTGATTCAATAAGCTCAGGATCCCAGTTTTCCATGGTTCCGCGGAAGTGGATAAAAAATACCAGGGGAATTCCTGTTTCTTGACCAAACTTTCGATAGGCAAACCGGATACCTTCTGCTTCGACATAACTTGATTCAGTTGGAATTTTAACTATTGCCATTGTCTTCTCTCCTTTTGAACGTATCGTTCGAGTAGTTGTTACTTCATAGTTAAGATGATTTTTCCTTTAGCTCTTCCCGATTCCGCATATTCCATCGCCTTCTGAGCATCCTCAAAAGAAAAAACACAGTCAATTACCAATTTAATTTTTCCGGATTCGATAAAATCGGCAATAATGCGTAATTGTTCTCCACTTGATGTCATGAACAAATACGTATATCGGACATCATGCTTTTTTTCAAGCGCAGTAAGTTTTTTACTTACTGCGGAGAGCAGCATCGTTTTTATAAATCCTAATCCCCGTTCCTTGGCAAAGCGAGCATTTGGCAATCCTGCAACGGATACAATCTCTCCTCCGTTTTTTATCACACGAAATGATTTTTCCAGATTCTCGCCGCCGAGTGTATCAAATGCGGCATCATAATTTTTCAGGATGTTTTCAAATTTGTCTGCTTTGTAATTGATGATTTCGTCCGCACCGAGAGATTTGACTAAACCCGAACCGGCTTCACTCGCCGTGGTTGCCACGTAAGCACCCATTGATTTCGCCAGTTGAATCGCAAAGGTTCCAACACCTCCAGCCCCAGCATGAATCAATATTTGTTGGCCTTCTTGCAATTGAAGGATATCGTGCAAGGCTTGGAATGACGTCAAGCCAACCAGTGGGATCGAAGCCGCTTCCACGAAGCTCAAATTTCCAGGTTTTAACGCGATATCCTTTTCATGAATGGAGATATATTCAGCAAAGGTCCCAATTTTTTTCTCATGCGGCCGTCCATATATTTCATCGCCTACCCTAAAGCGGGTCACTTTTGCACCAACCTTTGCTACAACACCGGAAAAGTCATTCCCGAGGATAAGGGGCATTTTATAGTCAAGCAGCAATTTCACCTCCCCGTTGCGAATCTTTGAATCCAGAGGATTCACACTTGCTGCCCGTATTTCTGCAAGCACCTCGTATTCGCCCACTTCAGGTAACGGCATTTCCATCAAACGCAGTGGTACCTTACCATACTTCTCAATAACCATCGCTTTCATTTCTGCACCTCGATTTTCCTGCGATTCATTTTCAAATATCTTTTCAGGATCCTGTTAAACCAAAATAGAGTTGAACATGCCCAAAATTCAAGAACGTTCATTCTCAAATAATCAAAAAAAGAAAGCTTAATCCAAGACGGATAGTGTCGTATCGATAATGCTTTCTAATTTTTGTCGATCATCGGTCGTTTTCGTCAATACGCGTAATCCCACCAACGAATTATGGAGAAACACGGAGGTTTTTGTAGCATCCAGGGTTTCGGGTATTTCTCCCAACTCTTGGCCACTCACCAAGAGTTTATACAGCACATGTTCCGTCTTGGAAAAGCTGTCTACAACCTTTTCCGCCACTTCTTCGTCATGCAAGGATAATTCAACGGCAGAATTCACGGTCAAACAACCCTTTGGACCTTGTCCGCTGCGAAGTATCGTTATCTCAAACAAACGTCTGATAGATTGTTTAACTGAATCCAATGGTTTTATTTGCGAGTTCATGCTGTTTCCTACCATCTGTTCATAGCGTTCCAATGCTTTCAGGTATAGCGTGTGCTTGTCCCCAAACGTATCGTAGATGCTTCTGCGGTGGATGCCCATATGCTCAACCAGATCTTGCATGGAGGTCTTTTCATAGCCCTGTCTCCAAAAAAGTTCCATCGCTTTTTGCAACACTTCATGTTCATCATATTCCCTGTTTCTCGCCATGCAGTTTCTCCCTCTTCATTCATTCACAAGATTTGAGAACAATCATTCTTGTTTCTTTAAAATGATTCCTCACCTTCTTGCAACTTATACTATCATTTTGAGAACGATTAGTAAAGAATAAAAATTTCTGATGAAATGGTTCGTCACTTTGAAATTCAAATCACGAATATTTATTTCCCTTACTATCTTTATGATTAATACCAATTCAAAATAAAAAGAACTGTATGCTGTAAGGAGCATACAGTTCCGTCTGTTTTAAATCTCTTCAGAGGTTGACATTTTATTCGTTCTTGCTTGAACAAGTAAGTATAAACCTATAACAACAAGGATTAAAACAGCACAGATAAGATATAGTTTTAAAAAGCCTACACTCGAAACAAGGAGACCTAAAACCTTGCTACTTCTGCTAGACCAATTGACTCTGAATAGACTGAAATAAACGAAATAATACTAGCATATGCAAAGGAGGTCAAAGCAGCTATGAGCGAAATTGGTAATGCTTTAGTTTCTATTAAATCATTATATGAGGGAAAACGGTTGTAGAAACTTCACTGCCCCCTGTGAAACCGCAGGTAGCTACAGATCCATCATACTTCAATGTACTTAGGATGTACTGGAGGGTTTTTCCTCCAACAGGATCAATCGCTGCCGACCATTTTTCTTCACGCACTGGCTGATTGTCGCTGTCTGTAATGTCATCACGGTGAATGATTTGTTTAGCGCCTAATCTTTTCAAATATTCTTCCTGACCTGTTCCCTGTACTCGCCACCACTTCATAGCCTTTTTTAGCTAAGATGCAACACTGCCTACTCCTCCTGTTGCACCAGCTACCAGGACAGGTCCATCACCAGGTTCTAATCCGTTGGCTTCCAGTCTTTGAATGGCGATTGCAGCAGTTAAGCCAGCTGTCCCAAGAATCATGGCTTTCTTTAAAGATAACCCTTTTGGAAGCGGAACCACCCACTCTGCCGGAACCCGCGCAATTTCATTGAAGCCACCAAAATGGCCTGTCCCTAACTGGTAGCTCGTAACAATAACTTCATCATCTTGGATAAAGGAACGCTCAGGAACTGACTGCCATAAAAGCCATGCAAGAAGTTGGAGTTAAAAAGACTCGTTTTTATAAATTGGTAAAAGTGCTCGAAAAAGAGACAGCTAAACTATATAGAAGAAACTCAATATAGAACTAGAGAGAGTAAAAATATACTTCTCTAGTTCTATATTTTTTACACTAAACACACAGGCATTATCTAAAGCTCTGTCACTTTAGTTAGGTCCGCAAAATCGGGTAAAATCGGGTACATTTTTCTAACCGTATTTCATCAATTTTTTCTTGCTATAAAGCGTCTTCACTTGGTGTATGAGGACAAATCTCAACAGGCGAAAAGCAAATTGCTTCTTCGGAAAGATCTGAATAACATATTCTCTGTCGCGCACCTCCTGGTTCATGTGTTCCAAGGAGTTAGTGCTCGGGATATGGAGTTTCACCGGCTCATACATGTATTGAATGGTGTCATCAGATGCTTTATACAAGATAGCGAGTGCACTTATATAATTGATGGAGTCCTTTTTTATTTTTCCAATTATACAGAGTTAATTCATTTTATAGAAAATACATTCTAATACTACCTAAAGCATCAAAAATTCTTTCTACCCGTAAAAAAACGTCTCAGCTATCCATGTAACCCCTTTATTCCACTATCTTCTCAGCTCACTATCTACCTCGAATGCGGCAGCTGCTCTTTTACTTTTGGCATGTGACTCTTTTTCAGGAACTAGTGCCAAAGCGACCGCTGCAATCACCCCCGGTATGGCGAAGGCGATAAAATTCATTTGAATCGGCAAACTGATTGATAGCAGAAATCCACCAAGTATCGGGCCCAGCATACCGCCGATACGCCCGATGCCGGAAGCGGTTCCTAGTGCCGTCGAGCGGATATATGCAGGGTAGTATTGGGATACATAGGCTTGGACAATATTTTGTGCCCCGATTGTGGCTGCTCCAGCAATCGCCACCAAGATGTAAATGATGATGATATTGCCGCCGAAGCCGAGCAATGTCAGAACAATTGCACCTGAAGCGTACATCGGCACCAACATTTTCTTGGTTCCATATTTATCGCAGAGGCGTGCAATGATCAAGGTTCCTACGATGGCTCCTCCCTGCAGCGCAATGAGGAAGCCGAGGCTTGAATTCAAGCCGTAGCCTGCGTCCATCATTAGCTTAGGCAGCCAAGTATTCAACCCATAAACCATCAACAAGCAACTAAAGAAAGCAATCCAGAACATGACGGTGCTGAAGCCGCGCTTGTCTTTGAACAAACCTGCAAGCGGCACTTTCGAATCGGATTTTTCCAGTTCCAGAATTTCATCACTTTCACTGAATGTCGAACCTGGACTGACCTTCGATAAAATCGAGATCAATTCTTTTTTATTGCCGGTACGGATCAAGTGGCTTGCGGTCTCCGGCATATGCTTGTACATGAGCGGAAGCAACAGCAGCGGAAGTCCGGCAACCCAGAATATCGATTCCCAACCGAATTGAGGCATCAGATAGATGCCAAGCAATGGCGCCATGATGCCACCGACTGAATAACCACACAAGACAATCGATACTGTCATGCTTTTCATCGATTTCGGTGAATAATCTGTCAGCAATGCAATGATATTTGGCATGATGCCGCCAAGTCCCAATCCTGCCAAGAAGCGGAAAGTTGAGAACATGGTCGGTGTATTTGCAAAGCCGCATAATAAAGTAAATAAGCTGAATAGGATCACCGTCAGGACAATCACTTTTTTGCGCCCGATGCGATCCGCCAAAGTTCCGAAGAAGATGGCTCCGAACATCATGCCAAACAACCCATAGCTGCCCATCGCGCCTGCTTCTACCGATGTCAAATTCCATTCTTCAATCAACATCGGCACAACGGTTCCATAGACAACGAGATCGTAGCCGTCAAAAGCGATGATCAGAAAACTCCATAACAGTAAACTTAAATGAAATCGATTGAATTTGCTGTTGGCGATTAATTCATTCGTATTGATGACTGTCAAATGATTTCCCCCTTAAATTACAAATCTTCTGCAAGAATCCTATTTTCCGTACAATCTCGCTCTTTCCCTTGGTAAACCTGGCCATATTTCTCTTGGACAAACCAGATCACAACTGCCGCAATAACGCAGGGAATTGCAAATTTCATGAAGTTTGTCTGCAGCGAAAGATGCTATAGGAATTTGCGACAATCTGTGTTCCAGTAGTGGAGCCAGCGGCAAGTGCAATCAATAAGTAGAACAAAACCATGCTCGGTTTAAAACTCAATACCGTCAATGACACAAAGGCAATGAGGAAAAATATAACCAGGGTTTTTTTAGTGCCGAAGCAGTCGGCCAATTGTCCTCCAACAATTGCGCCAACTACTGCTCCGATATTCAAAGCTAATAGGAAAGTTAGGCTTGAACCCAGTGGGAACCCTGCATCCTGCATGATTTTTGGCAGCCATGTGCTTAAGCCGTACATGACGAATAGGCACATGAAGAAGCAGAGCCAGAATAATGTAAATGAAAGCGGTTAAATTTCAAAGAATCCGTAATTTTCGTTATATCCGTCGCACCTATATCTCTAAACCCCTATCCTGTTTTTCTACTCTCGCTGTATAAAGCCCTTTTAGAGAAAAGAAACGCTGTGCAGGCTTCCGAATAGACGAAAGCTTGCACAGGCGTTTTAGATTAGCGGAATGCTTGTGTGAATTCACCTGTCACTTTTTGATGGCCGTTATTTTCTTCGAGCACCTGGCCCTGTTCCAATTCGAATCGGTCCATAATCGGCAAGTCGTTTACGGAGAACAGATACGAATCCTCTTCAGCGAAATGTTCATGCCATGCCCAGTTTGGAACAACAAAGTAATCGCCTTTTTTCCAGTCAAAGCGGACCCCATTGATGACTGTGTAGCCCACACCTTTATAGGCATGGTAAATGACCGAATGCGTGTGGCGGTGTGCTTTAGTATGAAAGCCTTTCGGCAAATGCTGCATGCGTGAGCCCATCGTCGGGTTCGCTGACTTGCCAGTTGATGGATTGATGTATTCAACAGCGAATCCTTCATATGGATCTGCGTCAAAGTTCATTAAGCCTTTGATTGCTGCTTCGGTGCCGCTCCATCTGTAGTTTGCCAATGGCGCGATTGTATATTTGGCATCGCCTACCGGACGGACCATGCCGCCTGCGTAACGAAGTTCAGAGAAATTATCAGGAACATCCGGCTGCTGAAGACCACCTTCAAATGGTTCGAAGAACGTGCCGCCGATCGAATAGATCGTCGGGATATCCAAAGCGTCCATCCAGATCATCGGCTTGTCGCCAACATGGCCGTGGCCGTGCCACAGATTTTTCGGAGTCGTCAGGAAATCGCCCTCGTGCATATAAATGCGTTCGCCCTGAACGATCGTGTAGGCGCCTTCGCCTTCCGTTACAAAACGCAAAGCACTTTGTGTGTGGCGATGTGAAGGGGCTTCTTCTCCAGGAAGCAACAACTGAACTGCTGCGTATAGAGTTTGCGTTGTCGATGCCCAGCCCCAGGGCTGGCGATAGGTCAATCCAGGATTTTGGAAATAGATGGCACGGCGTTCTCCGCCGCGGTCCGGCGTAAAGATTTCAGCCGCTTCCATCAATTTCTTGTTCATTAACTCACCGCTCCACAAATACGCTTCTGCTTGTGGTTTCGGTGTTTTATTCATGATTGCTGGAATCGCTTCCCACAACGGGCCTAAATTATACTGTTGGATATCCGCTGTAAAATCTGAGACTATAGAGCTTTTCATAAACTCCTTTGTTTCCTGTGAAGCTTCTGCCATTTCAAACACATCCTCTTCTTCAGTTTTTGATGCCTATCTATTTACAGCTTCTTATGCTAATTTACTGATATTGCGCTGAACTTGTCCGACATGCTTTTGAAGATGCTCATCGATAAAATGTCCGATAATGAAAGACACCGGCTTGTTGCCGAATTTCTCGAAGTTGCGGTGCGGGTTTTCTGCCTGCAGCTGATCTTCCGTCAAGTTGCCCAAACGGTCAGCCACTTGCTGTTTATTGTTTTTCAATTCGTCCAATTGTACTTGTACGTCAAGTGCATCCGGGTTTCCCACTGCCGCGAGACGTGCAGGATCAGTCAAGCCGCGTCCCCATTTAGCGCCAGGCTCTGCCAGTACACGGTCTACTTCGCCTAACCAGTAAGGAGTCGCTTCGTTTAAATGCGATACAACTTGCAGGATGGACCATTCTTCCGGAGTTGGGTTCCAGCGGATATCCTGCTCAGATAATTCCGATACATCAGATAGAATCTGGTCGATTGACTTTTGGATGCTTTCGATTGCTTGCGTATTTGTTGCTGTTGTCATGTTATTTGCCCCCTTGAAGAACCAACGTTTTTTCGTCTGCTTCTGCTGCTGCCTGTGAAGAAACTTTGTTTTCCAAAACGCCGACTTTGTCGATTTCAATGCGCACGACATCGCCGTCTTTCAGGAATTGTTGAGGGTCCATAGCAACGCCTACGCCTCCTGGAGTTCCCGTCAATACCACATCACCCGGTTCAAGTGTTGCCAGATTCGAAATAAAAGATACTAATTTCTGTACAGAGAATACCAGGTTTGCTGTATTCGTCTGTTGTCTTACTTCTCCATTGACCGACAATTTCACGCCAAGTCCTGATGGGTCCGGCAATTCGTCAGTTGTGACCAACCATGGACCTATTGGTGCTGAACCGTCTACCGTTTTCCCTTGCAGCCATTGAAGCGTTCGGCGCTGAATGTCGCGGTATGTCACGTCATTGGCGATTGCATAGCCTGCCACGTAATCGAGTGCATCTTCTTCTGATACATTGCGTGCCTGCTTGCCGATGACGAAAACGAATTCCGCTTCGTAATCCAATTGCTCTGAAATCGGGTGGAATGGAATATCGTCTTCCGGTCCGATCACGGTATTAGCAAATTTAGCGAATAAAACCGGATTCGATGGCAATTCGCGTCCCATTTCCAGAATATGCTCGCGGTAGTTATGGCCGACACAAATGATTTTTCCTGGCTGTGTTACCGGTGAATTGACTTTTACGTCTTTTTTCGCATGAATCAATGGACGGTTAAAGCTTTGAGGATTCGCAAGTGCAAATTCCACTGCTACTTTGGCAAGTTCCAGGCTTTCTTTACCCCCTTGCAAAAACCCTTCCATTTTAGCTGGAATATAAGCTTCAGCGATCGATTCGAAACGGTATTTCCCTTCGCTCTTCAGCTGTGCCTGGTAAGCGTAGTTCAAGTCCACGACTTTTTCCCCTTCAACGATTGCACCGATACGTGAAAAACCTGCAGTTTCAAATGTAATTAATTTCATAAAAATCTCCTTCTCTAGTCGTTTTTGTCAAGCTTTATTCGCCAGTTCTTAAGATTGAATGTCAGTTCAAGCCGACTTTGCTTTTTTTATAACCATGGAATTTATCGACAAATCCGTAATCCTGAGGACCGCGGGCTGAGAGAATTGTGTTGCGCAAAAGAATGGTCTCCGGCTTTTCAGCGTGAATAATTTCTCCCCATACACGTGCGTTATTTTGGACCTCAGTTGTTCTTGGAATGCGCTCTTCCTGGTATTCCTGAAATGCGGTCTCAATTTGATCGCCATGCTTTTCGATCATATCCGCTAAATAAGAAGCATCTTCCAACGCCTGACAAGCGCCCTGCGCCAAATACTGAAGCATCGGATGCGCAGCATCTCCTGATAACGTGACGCGGCCTTTTGTCCAGTTCTTGATTGGTTCGCGGTCATACATTGGCCATCTCTTCTGGCGCTGGATAAAGCCGATCGCCGTTTGGACAGGTTGGCATGTGCCTTCGAATACCCGATCCATTTCTTCCGGAGTTCCCCACTGGTCCGTGAACTCGATTTCCTTGCGGTAAGTATCGCTCTTGAATACAACCACTTGGTTGTATAACTCATTGCGGCGTACCGGATATTGAACCAGATGGAAGTTTGGCCCAATCCACATATAAACGTCATCCATGCTGCCAACATCCGTAACATCTTCCATAGGAATCGCACCGCGGTAAGCTACGTATTCCGAGCAGACCGGCTGATCCTCCACAAATAGCTTACGTGCTTTTGACCAGATGCCATCTGCTCCGATTGCCGCTTCCCCTGTGTGGACATCGCCGTTGGCCGCTGTGACAGTAACTGTATTGCCGACTTCTTCTGTGCTGACGATCGACTGATCGGTGATCAATTCAATGTAAGCGTTTTCTTGACACTTATCATATAGCGCTTTATGAAGGTCTGAACGATGCAACACGATATATGGAGAACCGTATCTTTCTTTATAGGCATCACCCAAATCCAGTGCAGATAATTCATTGCCGGTAAAAGCATCCATCAGTACAAGGCGTTTTGGGAAAACCGCAATATCGTTCAGTTTTTCCATAACACCAAATCTTTGCAGAACGTTCGTTGCGTTGGCTGCCAATTGGATACCTGCTCCGATTTCCAAAAATTCCGGTGCCTGCTCAAGCACTTTCACATATTTTTTGTTTTCTGCAAGTCCTAATGCTGTCGCCAATCCGCCTATGCCTCCACCGATTACGATGAGTGGGTTGTTTTTATCGTTGCTCATGTTCATTCCTCCTGTTAAAAATTTTGGATTTAAAGCGTTTTCATAACACTTATATGCTCGTTTAAATTCCACTATTAATGCACTTAGTACACCATTAGTATATTAACGTTAGAAAAGAATGTCAAGATAGAATTGTCTGTGAATTAAAAATAGGTTTTTTGGCCCTCTTCATACTTTTTGTTATACTAGGAATGATAATCACAAAGGAGAAGAGGCATTTATGGATATCCCTAAAGACGGTTCGACCATTCAATCGCTAAAAATTGGCATTGCTATCATCGATATCATGATGGCTCATGGCAAGCCTATGCGCTTCAATGAAATACAGGATGCTACAAAGATGACTAAAAGTAATCTATATAAATACATGAATACATTGACGCAACTCGAATTGCTGATGCGTGAAAATTCGACCGGCCTGTATCATTTCGGCCCGAAGCTAATCCAATACGGTGCTGCAGCAATCGGCAATCAGGACACCATCGAAGTGATCACCCCTTACCTACAGAAAATCAGCGAGCATACCAATTGCTCGGTGCTGTTTGCAGTTGCTACGACAAATGGACCGGTCATCGCAAAAATTTGGCAGCCAAGCCAGTCACTCAATATCGGTGCCCAAATTGGCACTTTGTTGCCAATCAATTCGTCCTCCGGTAAGATTTTTAACGTCTTCCACAACAAAGCTGTAACAGAAAATTGGCAGCTGGCAGCTAATCCTGCGATGGTCGCTGATGACGAAGAATTCAAGAGCATCACGGAAACCAAGATTGCATTCGCTTCGGAACCGCTTGTCGCATCGATTTCTTCGGTTTCTATTCCTATTTTGGATTATTCACAGGAATTGGTCGGCACCCTGACTATGGTCGGTTTTAAACCGGATATTCCAAAGGACATCCACGATCCAATTAGCCGGTATTTATTGACAATCCAGAAGGAAGTTTCCAAAGCATTCGGTTATTCAGCTTAAAAAAAGCCGCATCCTCCAGCAAAGAGGATGCGGCTTTTTCACTTAATTGAAGAGAATGTTTGAATCGGAATGGATTAAGTCCATATAATTGGACAAATAAAAAAGAACCCCATCAATCTTATAAATGTCTCGCTTTCTTGGACAAGAAATTTGATGACACCATTCAATACATGAATGAGCCGTTGAACCTCCACTTATCTGCACATAAGTTACATTCGTTTCACTGAAGCATCCGTTGTTTTGCGTTGTTACGTATACTTCATTAATCAAGGTGAGGAGATCGCGCATCTTCCACATACAAGCCGTCGATTTTTCTAAGTTCCTCGATAATGTCCTCCGTCAGGCTTTCGCCCACAAAATACATATAGTAATCGTATCCGAAATGGACCTCAAACTGATTTTTGGCAACCAGTCTCCCCCAGACCTCTTCCCTGAGAATCATCTTAATTAACTCCCTGACCAAGCTTATGTGAATGGTCTTGCCTTCGGACAAGTTTAATGCGGTTTCATGTGAATGATTTTCCAGATCCAGCAGTTTCAGATGATTGACCCCAGTTTTTTGCATGAGTACTTCAACAGCTCGGATGTATTTTTCTTCGGTCGCCAGGTATTGCTCCATTGTAAAAATTTGGCCTTGATACGTCTTCCCGACATCAGATATACTGGTCCATTCATCCACTAAGGTGTAGAGGCCCTTCGCGTCCCTGTTTTGAGGATTGTACTTTGTGACACGTATGGATTTCATTCTCGCCCTTCCTCCCCATACAATTCATTCTCTTTTTTCTTTTAAGAAGCGTCCATCAAAAAAACTATTTCTTTACATCTGCTAAGTCCTAAACTTTTTTACTTTTTTATTTTATTATAGATTATCACTTCAAACTGATACTTATTGGTAGATTGTTGAATTTGAAGAGGGCCCTAAAAACCGTTCGTAAAAGTACACTTTTAAAAACCAACAGAAAGATAAAACGATTAAATAAAGTAATTTCTATTTCCTCTTACTTCATCTAAGTTTTTGAAAGTTCGCTGCAATATTTCATTGCTGTATCATTTTTCGCTTTCGAGTGTTAAAGGAGTTCAGTGTGTTATGCTGGAATAAATTGGTTAAGTTTGGATTCTCTAGACTTTTCTTAGTCACTTTCCGAAGCGAAAGGAGAATGCCTCATGAAAAAGGAACATATTCAAACGCTACTGGAAACCATCTACCAATACAACAATGTACGCATTACCCAAATTTTCTCTAAAGATGACACCGAAGGGCTTCTCGTAAAATGCATACCAGACACCCAGATCCTTGAATTGACCTATCTGCAGACCGGAACCGTCGAGCATTATGAATCAATCAAAGAAGCAGGAGAAGTGATTTACAACTCGCTCTATTCTACGATAGTTTTCTAAATTTATACTTGATTGGTTAACGTAAAAGGAAGACCGCCAGCTGAAAATTTAGCTGATGGTCTTCCTTTTTAGAATGTATTCTATATTAGTTGCAACACTCCTGATGATCCCTCATATGTTAACTGATAACGAGCTCCCTTCAATCACTTCTACTGCGATCCATTCCTTCTTCATTCCGGTAAGATAAATAGTTTAAAAATCGTTTGGTGGCTAAGGAAAGTGACTTTTGTTCTCTCATGGCAAGGCCAATATTCCGATAAGCAGGAACTTCAAGCTCCATTGCTTTAATTTTGTGCGGGATACGCCGCAAAATCAATTCCGGCAAGATGCTGATCCCGAGCCCATTTTCCACCATCGACAGGATGGCGTAGTCATCCCATGTTGTAAAACTAATCTGGGGTTCAATTTGGTGCTTCTCAAAAATTTCAGCCACTTCTGCCTTGGCTCCTTTTTCCAATAACATAAACGGGCTTTTCTGTAGGTCCTGCATCGGAAATTTTTTACAAGAAGCAAGCGGATGATTTTCCGGAACTACTGCCAGCAACCCGTCTTTCTCCAAAAAAATTGTTTCGAGTTCTGATTTTACCGGCAACCGGACAAATCCAAAATCCACACGACCTGTTAGAATCCAGTTTTCAATTTCCGTATAATCGCCAAGTAAAAATTCAAATTCGATTTTTGGATAGTCCTTCTTAAAAGCCCGAATCATGTTCGGCAACCAGTGACTTGCTACGCTGGAGAAAGTCCCAATCCGAATCATTCCGGTCTGCATATGATGTAGATCATCTATTTGCGCCAACAATATTTCGTGTTCGTTACAGATCCGCCTTACCTGTGGAAGTATTTTCATTCCATCTGAAGTCAAACTGATACCCGTACGGCTTCTTTCAAAAAGTGAGACCCTCCATTCCGTTTCTAAATCATGAATCATGCGACTGATTCCTGACTGCGTATAGTCCAAAGCTTTAGCAGCTTTCGTGAAACTCCCCAATTCCACTACTTTCACAAATACCAAGTATTTTTGGATATTCATGGTCGTCCTCCTTTCATCAGTTTTCGTCATGGATAGCATGCTAAATGTTCGTTATTGTTATGTATGAATACATGTTATGTTATTACTAGAAGAAAATCAATTTGAAGAAAGAAGGTGAAGAAACATTGTTTTTTGTGAGTGATGTAGTGACCACGGCACCAGCTAACTATAAATCCTTGCTGCAAGAAAGGGCTTATGAATCATTGGACGAATTACAGATTGCATTTGAACGAGTGGAGACAGACGAAGCGATTTCGATGGAAGACTGCGTGGAAATTAATCGGAAGCTGGAAATGGAAATGGTGAAAACCCTCTTCCTTTGCAACAGCAAGAAGACAGCATTCTATCTACTTATCACAAATGGCGAGAAGCCTTTCAAATCCAAGAACTTCAGCAATGCTCTAGGCATCTCACGCGTATCCTTCGCCCCTGCTGAACTATTGGAAAGTATGCTGGGTGTCAAAATTGGGGCTGCCACTGTATTCAGCGTAATGATGGATACGGATAAACAAGTGCAGGTTGTCATTGATCGGGATGTAGTGACGAAAGAGTGGTATGGATGCGGTGATGGGACGACAATTGGCTATCTGAAGCTCAAAACAATTGATATTATTGACAACTTCCTTCCTTATGCGGAGCACATTCCGACGATCATTGAATTATAAAATACACGAAAGAACCGTGAATTAAAACTTAAAAACATTGATTGGTTGGACCTCTCCTAATTTAGCGTTGAGAGGTTCAAAGGAGGCGTGCTAGTGCATCAAAAAAATTTATTACTGACATATGGGCTGGTGTTTTCTGTCACGGCTATTTGGGGACTTAATATTGTGATGATCAAAGTGCTTGTGGAGGAATTGCCTGTTCAGACCATGACGGCATTCCGGATCATGCTGGCTGGAATTACAGCATTACTTGTAATCATTCTCGGAAAATCACTTCGTCGTTTATCGAAAAGGGAATGGATTTATACGTTACTCGGAATGCTGTTTGGCGTCATCTTGCACCATTCGTTTATGGCAACCGGGTTGACCATGATTGATGCTTCGAGCGCTTCTTTGATTCTTGCATTAGTACCGATTACTACGGCTATACTTGGCATGCTTTTTTTAAGGGAACACTTAACGAAATTACGGAGTATGGGTTTCATCCTGGCCTTAACTGGCGTCTTTTTTATCCAGGGCGGTTCTTTCAGCAGCATGCAATTTTCCTTTGGAGAATGGATTTTATTTGGCGCTATGTTGGCTCAAGCCATCAGTTTCATCTTCGTGAAAAAAGCGACCGCGACACTGGATTCAAAACAGGTCACGACGATTATGTACCTGGCCGGATCGATTGGGTTGTTGATTGTCAGTCTTCTAGCTGAACCGACCGGGGTCAGCAAAATGGCTTCTGCCCCGTTATTTATCTACGTTTTGTTTTTTCTGTCAGGAATCGTGGCTACAGGGGCAGGCTATATGGTTTTCAATGCTGCGATTCAGCAAATCGGTGCAGGACAAACCGCCTTATTCAATAACTTTGTGCCTTTTTTCGGTCTCCTATTCGCGGCTATCTTTCTGAATGAAACCATTACAGCTGATCAATTGATCGGATTTTTGTTTATTGTAGCCGGCGTTTTATTTGGAACCGGTTATATCGAAAGACAATGGAAAAAGAAATATCCATTAATGGATCATGCAAAAAGAAATCTGGCTTCAAACCAGAGTGACGATACTCATTCGATTCATAAACAGTCATGACATCTTCACTTTAATTTCATTTCACGATGATTGAAATACCCCAGCAACCTCATCTAATAGGGGTTCTTGGGGTATTTTGATATCTATAGATACTTCCGATAACTGCTGATATGTAAACTTTGTCCTTCACAATTCTAGCTTTAAAGCCTGACTAAACAGCCTTTTGAATGTATCATTTTTTCTTGAGAATTTACTTTCTCTACTTACTCTTCGAAGTTCAATGAAATCAAGGAACTGAATGTAACTTACTTAGTATTATGTTACATTCAAAAAAATGAAACTTTACTGGAAATAAATTAGTATAGTAGCAATAGACAATTTGAAGTAGGGGGCGAAATAGAGATGAATGAATCAAGTATAAACATAGGCGATACTATATTTACAATCGGGATTTTTGGTGCACTGATCATCGCAGTTATTTTAATAATTTTCTTGGTGAGAAGAAAAAAGTAATCGAGTTATTTTTAAGATAACTACTACTTGCATGAGAAAGGGGAGCACTAGTATGGAGAAAATAGAAAATTCCCGATGGAAACTTAGTATGGTTGGCTTTACTACGTTTGTTTTAGCTACTATTTTCTACTTAATAACGGGTCCTAATATACCTGCAATACTTGGCTTTTTAACATCTGCAATAGTGTTGTTCATTATAAATGCAATTTATGTTTTTTACACAAACAAAAAATCAAGGAACACAAAAAATCAGATATAGATTAACCACTAGATGTATGCTTTCCCCTTACTTTTTGAATGTAACTTAATTCACATTAAGTTACATTCAAATCTTATTATTAAAGTGCTTTACATTGAAAAATTTTTCAAGTTTAAGATTAAGATTTGGCATGCAGAGACTACCGTTATTTAACGGCCAGTTCTACTGTTTTGGGAATCAGAACGTCTCGGAATAAATGATGTAAATAAGATCAGCAAAGATAAAAATAAACTTGCTTTCCCCAAATGTAAGAATACTGCCAAGGGATATAAGATATTCCTTTTATTGCTACTAAAATGGTCATCATGCTGTTCGTGCTTGGCGCTTTCTTTATTACGGGCTCGCTATTCGTGCTTATGCCTGGTAGTGACGAAATCATTTCTGAACTTTTAGAACAAAATTAGTAGGAAGTAAGCTAAAACAAAGTTTACATACTATCAGATAATTCGTCCTGTTTATTGCATTTACATGTTTACATGTGTACATTGCTGAATGTGAAATACAAAAAGAATGGGGTGGCGAATGAAAACCGTGTGGGTGGGTTATAACGGATTGATGGCGGCATTGCTGGCTGGATTGATTTTTTGGGATTACAACGTACTTATCAGATTACATGACGACAACCCACATTGGATGTTTACGGATATTGCGATGGCTCTGTGTGGGTTTCACATTCTGATAGCGTTACCGATTTGGTTGGTGGTCTTATTTCTGAATCGGTCACGGATGACGGCGAAATCGTTTTGGATTGGGTTTGCGCTTGTATTGGTGTTTCTCGGCATGACGAGCTATCCGGTGATTAGCGTTCTTGGGCGTATGTCGTTTTGATCCGCTAAAAATGAATGTTGGAAACACAGGCGACCTGTAATCTGTAATGGGCTTCTTTTTGTGTGTACACGTTTTATGTACCCATTGCTAAATGCACATATGCAAAAGTTTAGCCAAGCTGTATACACATCGGAAAAAGTTGTTTTTCCAATTGCAGTAACGAATCTAACTCAAAGTTGATAACCAAATTTACCGTACACTCACTTCCTCAATGCTTTTTTACTTAAAATTTTATTCTGAATGTAACTTAACTGCACTTAAGTTACATTCGTTTTCGCTGAAATAGTACCCTTCATTTGTTCCAGAGCCTTGCCCATAAACCTCGGGTGTCTTTTTTAGGTGTGACCGTTTCAGGTTTGCCTTCTGGCTGCTATGAGGACGATTCTGGCGTATCTACTTCGGATTCTTCCGGTACTGGTGCAAGTAATTGTTTCTGTTGCGCTTCCATCCGATCGATCTTCTGCTGCATTTTCTCCAGGACTTCTACAAACATGATATCCCGTTCTTTTTGACGCTCCTCTTGTTGCTGCAGCTGGATTTTCAGCTGTTTTACTTCATTTAGCCTAGCAGCTGCTATGTCGTCGCTATCGCGCTCGCGTGGCGCTACAGAGACGCCCCTTTTTAATACCACAGATGCTTCTACGACAGCATCTTCAAGCGATTTCTTACCGCTATGCACTGCCGCTATGATGCTTTCAATCGCTATGTACTCGCTATCCGTGTAAAGACGGGCATTTTTATGGGTTCGTTGAAACTGGATGCCTTCCTGTTCCAACAGGGCCGAATATTTTCGTAACGTGGAGGGCTGGCTCTTTAATTTCACGCTTACTTCACTTGGAGTCAACACCGAACATTCGCCTCCTTTTCGTTTTCTTCATGTTATAAGAGTCCAATCAATCCTGCATCTTCTTTTTTCAGGAAAAGGTGGCTAGAAAAATAAAAAAGAAGATGCACAGGGCGCACCTTCTCCAGTTATCTTCTTTTATGTAACTGCCGATAATTCTGGATATGTAAACCTAGTATTTATTCTAGTATTTCGAGAAAGTCTTTTATATGTCTTTTATTTTCTATTCTAAAAACATCGTTTGCTGTTGTTCTAGGTATAAAAAATGTTCCACTTGTTTGATACCATACCAAAAATTCATCAGTTTCACCGTTTTCATACAAAACAGTAATTCTATAATCTTCTTCTCTCGACATTTCATAGCCAACATTATTATCTCGGCTTGCTCTATTAAGTATTCTCGTAAAATTCTTTATTGTAGGAATATCTGTTATAACTTTTTCTTCAATAAGCTCATGTGTTTCTCTATCAAAACTTTGCACTTCAATACTATTGATATTATAAAACCCGTTAGAAAGTATTGCGTAACAACTCATAAACACTATAGCTATTCCAATAAAAATTAAAATCTTTCTTTTCATCAAATTCCTTCTTTCTAATATCCAACTACTCACAAAACCGTATCAGATAGTAAGTTGATTTTAACATATATTTCTAATTTTCAATTAATATTTTTAGTGTGTATACGCGTTATTAATAACTATTATCCGTTCGTAAAAGTACACTTTTTCGAACAGTTATAAAACAATTAAAAAATGCCAAAAAGAGCGTTCGCAAATGCACCAAAACACATTACGAACGTTCATCTAAATGCATATACTTATACGAACGCTTTTACTAACTCTAAAACCACTCCACATAAAAACACTCTGGCAAAAATGCACCAGAGTGTTTCTTTAATTTGATCATGCGCTTGCTTTAAATAAGGTAACGCGGTTGCGGCCTTCACGTTTGGATTGGTACAGCGCTTGATCGGCTTCTTCGATCATGTCTTCTAAGCTTTTTTGGCTATCAGGGAAGCTTATGCCAATTGAGACTGTCAATGTCCCTTCCGGCTGCTTGGCCTCCCCTTCAAATTTATAAGCTTCGACGTTTTGTCGGATTCGTTCTACCATCAGCGTCGCTTCCTGAGTATTGTTTGGATTGTTCAAGCATATGATGAATTCTTCTCCTCCGTAGCGTGCGACAAAATCCTCTTTTCGCGTCGAGTCTTTAAGGATTTGTGCGATGGAGCGCAGTACAGCGTCGCCTTTTTGGTGGCCGTGGGTATCGTTATAGACTTTGAAATAGTCGACATCCAACATGATAATCGCCATTGGTGTCCCATTATCGATTAACTTGCCGACATGGTTTTTAAAATAGCGGATGTTCGGCAAATGTGTCATCGGGTCTTGGTTGGAGTAGAATTCCAATTCTTTCCGCAAGACTAGATTGCGGTTTTCACTATTCACGATTATGGCCATTGCCAACACCGCAATCGTTGCGAAAAACACCATGCCAAAAATGACAACGATTGTTGCTGGGGTCGCGGCGTACATCCAGAAAGATTTTATCACTTCAAAAATGATAAATGCGTACATCATCCTTCTGATGTTGAGGATGACGAAAAACTGATTAGTCGGTTTTCTGTCATGGAAAAGGCCACCGATTAGAATTGGCAGGAAGATCGATTGGATGATACCGATCACCATAGTTGGCCCACCCATGTATCCGCGGTAGAATGCCGGCAGCACAGCTGACAACAACCCCGCTTGCCAACCGCCCACATATGAAATGAAGAATAGCGGAACTTCTCTCAGATCTAAGCGCATCCCTTCATACATAAATGGATTATACATAATTGAAAATGTCAGGAAGCCGATAAAAATGGAGATGGCCCATCGCTGTCTGACAGGATTTGTCCAATCGAGGAATAAGGTCTCTTTCGTTTTTAAACCTAGGTACATGAGCGCGATAATCAGCGCCATGTTTTCAAGAAAGAAAAAAAGTAAAGCAGTCATCAGTACAACTCCCATGCAGTAAGTCTTGTTCAAGTTGCGGTCTTGATTGGATCACAATAATATTAATAGACGAATCTTTTTATGTATTACACTGATTAACTGTCCGGCGCTCTGGCCTTTCGCTGACCGATGCGGCTTCAATCACTGCGCAGTAGAAATGCAAAGAGTTGTCTTCGTAATCTCCCACTTTCAACTTCATGTCTTCCCATCCGAATTCTGTTAAGTCCTTAATGTATAAGGAGATATCAAACGTTCTGCCAGGCCTTGAAAGATTCAAGCTTCGGTCTTCCATTAAATTTCTTATGGTATACAGGAATGGCTAATATTAGTAACTTTTAGCTGCATATCGATTAATTATATAGTATCTTTTATTTTACAGATAGTAATATTAGAAATTAGATGGCAAAAACTGTGTGGAAATACGCTTTGAAAGAGAAATGCTAACCGCGGTTTTCCCAGTAGCATAGACCTTGCTCACTGCGAAAATACAGGACAACCAAAAAAGGACGTTCAAAGGGTACTTATCCCTTTGAACGTCCTTTTTATCGTCTTCAGTTCAACTTCACTGAGCTAAATGGCCTTATTTGTCATTAATACACGTTATGGCTAAAAACAGCCCATTGTACATCGATTTCACTTCGATCACTTTCACTCCCGATTGGCGAATCAACTTTAACGTATCCCTATTGAGATGGCAGCCGCCAGCAACTTTCTGCCACAGCGGTGTCAGGGCATCTTGTATGGTCCCTAAAGGCAGTTGGTCCATCCGGACATGTTCGAAAAAATAAAGCGTTGCGTTCTTTTTGGCGCAGCGCCGGATTTCAAGCAATGCTTTATCGGGTTCGGGAATCGTGCAGAATACCAATGTCGCTACCACCGAGTCAAAAATATCATCCCCAAATGGCAATGCTTCAGCTTTAGCCGTGTATGTCCGGATTGGTACTTTTGCCGTCGCTGCGCGTAGTTGAGACCGCTTCCGCATCGCTTCGTCCGGCTCGATTGCAGCGACCGAATCCGCTTTTCGGTAGAATGGAAAGTTGATGCCGGTGCCAGAGCCGATTTCAAGCACCGTTCCTTGCGCGTTGCCCGCAATGGTTTTACGGATCTGGTAAAATCGGCTCCGTTCAAATGGTTTCATTGCGATATCGTAAAGTTTCGGAGATAGATTTCCCATTTCCGACCGCCTTTCCGGTTCACTGGTAATGTTCGTGCAATGCCATTTTGAACTTTGGTTTCAATGTGATTTCAATTGTATTGTAATAGCTTTCCGATATCGCATGGACAATCCGCAATGATGCAGGCCCATCGTCTACAATTTCCATTTTCTCAACCGATCGCAATTTTATGGTCGAAACGGCTTCTTGGTCTTCTTTTTCAGTAACGATCAATGTGAATTCATTGTAAAACGGAGACACGACGACCATGATTGACTGTCTTTCATTTTCGGCAATGAATGTCGAGGTGTCGTAGTAAAATTCCGTCAGCTCATCGCTGCGTTTCGGCGACGCTTCAAAAAGCGCGGCCAGTTCAGTTTCCTTTGGCATGTCCATTGACAATCTCCCCTGTTTCTTTGTTAAATTCTACTATGTAGCTTGGGCTGCAAAGCGCTTGTTATCTCTAAGATACGCTATTTTCCAGCCCAATTCCTGCAAAAAGCCTTGTCCCACTGAAATCTGCGGAATTGTCCCTTACGGATCGTTAAGTGTCGAACAATTCCCCGTTCAATGCCGCGACATAACGCTTAGCCGATTGCTGGGCTTTTTCAGCCGCTCCAGCCTCTATGATGCGGTGGAATGCATCATAAATGCGATCGAATTTCATTTCCTGCAGCCTTCCCGCCATGCGTGAGACGGTGGCAGCTGGCAACGGCAAAAAGTTCGGATAGCTGTACATGAACGTTAGCCAATTGCGGTCAGCGGCGACCCGCACGATGTCGCCCGTCAGCAGCACACCTTGGCTATGATTGCCGCCATGCCATTCCAGTATTGCAGCTCCTTTGAAATGGCCGCCCGTCCGGTGAAGTGTGATATCGGCATCCAGCACAACGGAATTCCCGGTCCAGAACTCGATTCGCTCGCTTGGGCGTGTGACCCATTGCTTATCGTCTTCATGGATATAGATTTTGGCATCAAATGCTTCGGCCCACTCGATTTGAGTTGAATAATAATGCGGATGGGACAACGCAATCGCGTCTATTCCCCCAAAATCTTTAATTTCCACAATCGTTGCCGGATCCAGGTAAGTGACACAATCCCACAACACATTGAAAGCTTTTCCTTCAATCAGATACGCCGTTTGCCCGATCGCAAAATCAGGTGTCGTATGGATGCTGTGGAGGCCCTTTTCTTCCGGATGGATCAAGTTCACGTAATTCCCCTGCTCCAGCATGTCCTCCAATGTCAGCCATTTTTGGCCTGCCGGGTTAACGTATTGTCGCTCTTCGCTGCAGATCCGGCAATGATCGGGTACTTGTTGGGAAGCGGCGTATTGCACGCCGCACGTCGCACAAATGTAATTGTCCAAGTCCATCATCCTTTTCTTCATAATCATTAAACTGTTTTCATTAAAATTTTAAACAAGCTATGTAAATCAACGCTTTGGAATCCTATACTATCCTTATAGCGATTACTAGGGGGGTGAGTGCATGATTACGAGAAAAACGATATGGTTTCTTGGATTGTCGCAGCTGGTTTGTTGGGGCGTATCCTATTACCTCATTGCCGCATTCGGCGCATGGATTGGAGCGGATATGGGTTGGAGCGGTACACAAGTCTACGGCGGATTTTCAGTAGCGCTTGCCGTCATGGGCCTCACTTCCCCTTGGACCGGACGGCTGATTGATCTGTACGGTGGCCGATCCGTGATGTCTGCGGGTTCTTTGCTCCTAGCAATCGGCTGTTTCGGCATTGCACTTTCCTATTCACTCGCCAGCTATTATGGGGCATGGATTGTGCTGGGCCTCGCAATGCGGCTATCACTTTACGACGCAGCATTTGCCTCGCTCGCACGAATTGCCGGAGCCGGGGCAAAACGCCCCATCTCTCAAATCACGCTTCTTGGCGGACTAGCCTCCACCGTTTTTTGGCCGATCGGCTTTTTTCTGGCAGAATTCATTGGCTGGCGCGCTGCGCTCTCCGTCTATGCCCTGTTTGCGCTATTGACTACCCCGCTCCATTTGGCGATACCAAACAACAAGTTTTCCGATAGCCAAAGTGAAGGAGACAGCAAGCTGCTACCCATGGAACCTTTGGCCGCCGAAGGCAAAGAAAGGGTGGCAGCCGGTGCTGTCTACGCGTTCATCTTTATGGTGCTGAACTTCCTGAATTCCGGTATGTCGACCCACATGATCAATATATTGTCCGGTCTCGGGGTTGCTGCAGCTATTTCTGTTTGGGCATCGACGCTGCGAGGTATCGGCCAATCGTTGGCGCGGGTCTGTGAAGTGTTGTTCGGCAGCCGGATCCACCCGCTGACGCTGACGGTTATTGCCTCAGCCCTCCTGCCGATTTGTTTCTTGTTCGGCCTCGCAAGCGCCGAATTTGTTTTAAGTGCCTTTATCTTCTCGTTTTTATTCGGTGCCGGGAATGGCTTAATGACGATTACGCGAGGTACGCTGCCGCTGGCGCTGTTCGATCATAAAACCTATGGCACATTCGTCGGCAAGTTGCTGGTGCCGAGCTTTCTTGTGGCAGCCGCGTCCCCGCTTGCCTACACCGTGGCCATAGACCGCTGGGGAGAAATCGCCGCACTGATTGTTTCCCTGCTGCTGGCTGGGCTGGTGTTTGCCTCGTCCCTTTACCTGAAGAAGCGCTTTCCTGTATCAGGCTGACTGAGTTTATGGGTAGACTTTAGGTCTCGCCTGCCCAAATGACGGCCAACAGCAAGAGCATCAAAACAGAACTCAGGATTTCATGCCAATATGCTTTTTCCTGTCGGTACAGCAGCCATTGCTCGATGGCGTGGTTAATTCCTTGCAGGAAAAACAAGGCGAAAAGCGGTATGGTCGCTACAATACGGGGAAAACTGCCTATATCGTTTTCGACAAACAAGATCATCATCGCGATGACAAACAACAGCAGCAAGGCCGCGTCAATAACGATAAATAACCATTTCCTGTCTTGATGGAATATGCTGACAGTGACCGCTTTGATTTTTAACTTTTTCTTTAAATAGAACTGGCTAGCCAAAACGTAAAGCGCAAATATTACGGCCATGGCGATTATTGTACTAGGATCCACCTTATTCCTCCCTTCTGAAATCGCTTCCATCTATATACATTCTCTTCTGGCAGCAAATTTCCTCCTAAAAAGCACCCAGTGAAGGTTTCACTGGATGCTGTGCATATGGGTTATTTAAAAGAAGCAGCGGCTCTTTTCGAGCGTTCAAATTGGACGGTCCGTATTTAAAGGGGTCCCTGCTGAAGAAGGTGTCAAAGGCGAAGTTCTCCGCACATGCCGCGCCGCACTTTTTTAAGCCATGAAGAGCTTCAAATAAGAGATAAAATATGCCCCATTGAGATTTCCTCCGTGATTAACGGTCATCCGAATTCCCCGTTCAGCAGCACGCTGCAGATGCGCTGTTGAGATTTGTGCTGCATACCCCAGTTTCCGGCAATTCAAGTTCGACTTTTGCAGCGGACGCAAAGTCGCCGGTCAAATGCGCGACAATCGACCGCACCTGTTCGTAGCCGGTCGCCATTAAGAACGTCGGCGCACGGCCGTAACTTTTCATCCCGACAATATAAAAATCTTTTTCCGGCTGCCGCAATTCTTTTTCTCCATGAGGGCGGACGGTTCCGCAGCTATGGAGATTCGGATCAATCAGTGGAGAAAGTGCTTCGACACTTTCAGTCGCCGGGTCGATACTTGTGCGGATTTCGCTGAGGAAGGAAAAGTTTGGCCGGCTTCCCGCATTGACGATTACATAATCAATGCCGTTTAGGACAAACGGCTGCCCTTTCATCTCGCCTTCAAGCGAAATGGATTTATCCATCATTTCAACGTGCTGAACATGGAATGGCGTGTAGACATTGATGCGACCGGAATCCACCAGCTCATGGATACGCAAACCGAGCTCACCGCGTGCTTCTAATGCGTCTTTTTCTTCTCCGCCGTAAACTTGTTGGACTTTGTTCTTACGCAAAATCCAACTGATTTTTACATCATCAAGTTCCGTCAGCTCCAAAATGGTGTTGATCGCTGAATGGCCGCCTCCAGCAACCGCAATGTGTTTTCCAGCGTATTGATGTCGATTCGGTCCCTTGACATCCGCTATGCCGTAATAAATTCGTTCGTGAAGTGCTTTTTCCTGGCGGGTCCATAAACCGGAAGCATTGAGCGGATTGGGCTGGCCCCAAGTGCCGCTTGCATCAATCACGGCTTTCGCTTCAATTCGGCGCGGCTGCCCTTGGGCATTTTCAATGTAAAGGATGAACGGCAGCGTTTCCCGGTTGGCCGTCTTCATTTTATCTTGTCCTTTTTTGCTGATGCCGACCACTTTCGCATCGGTCCAGATGGATGGAGCGATTTCAGGCACGTTCGAAAGGGGAAGTAAATAGCTGTCTGCCAGTTCTTTCCCGGTAGGAAGCTCATCATTTTTGGGTGAGGACCATCCGCTCCGATCCAGCAATTCCTTTGCCGCTTTGTCTATATTATAACGCCAAGGCGAAAACAATCGAACGTGCCCCCACTGCAATACATGATGCGCAATTGATGGACCCGCTTCCAACAGGATGAACGTTTCACCCGCTTTCACCAGATGCGCGGCTGCCGCTAACCCTACAGGACCTCCTCCGATGATCGCTACAGGCAATGATTTATTGTCTTTTTTCGGCAACGTGAAATGGATTGAAGTTTTTGACACAGCAGGACTACAGCAATTTTTTAAATTGGACATGTTTTTTACCTCCTTTAATTTACCAACTGTTTATACTTGCATTTCGCAAGTATTTATTCAGCTCAAAAAATCGGTTTGCAGCAGACACTCGATTTAGCCATTGCCCCATTCAGCAGGGCCATCGAACGCAGTACGGTTTCTTTTTCAAACTCGTTCATATGTGAAAATATTTCATCTAAATGGGATTCTATTTCCTTTTGGATTTCTTGCGCCACTTTATTTCCATGTTCGGTCAGCGATAAAAGGTAAATGCGCTTATCCGCTTCAGAGGGCGATTTCTTTATTAAATCCAATTTGATCCCGTTCTGGATCTGACGGCTGAATGTTGAAATATCCGTACCCAGCGCATCAGCCACTTCCTGCATTGGCGCATTGCCGCGTTTGCTGATTTCGTAAAGGATCTGGCTTTGGACCATGGTAATGTCTAAGCTTCCAACTTCGCAGCAATTGCGGTTCATTAGCCCAAAACGCTTAACCATCGTCTGGAACAATTCTCTTTTCGTTTCCATGTCGTTCACCTCAGATATATTGTACATTTATTACTTGCACTTTGCAAATATTATTTATATGTGTTGAACTATTATAGAGTTATTCAGTTCAGCTAGGATTCAATTCAAAAAAATTAGCCAGTTGCGGCGTATATGCAGCAACTGGCTAATCCTTATTCTTCTATTGTTCTTAACAGCAACCGGGTGCGCCGACCATTGTCAGGCCGGATTGGCCGCCTGTTGTTTCAAAATCCAAAGTCATATCTTCTGTTGCTGACAGGGCCTGTGGGGCGATCGCGATTTTGATGCCGTTGATTTCGGAAACTTGGTCCGCTGTTTCCGGCGCCTCCAGCGATAAGCCGATTGAAGGGCCGCAGCAGCCGCCTTCGACCGCGTACATGCGGATCCCTTCCGCTTTATTGTCTTCGAGGACTGTCTCAATGTATTTTTTTGCTTCGTCTGTAATGATCATCGTCCATCTCTCCTTAAACGTTTAGGCTTCTGGGAAAATCCGTTTCAAAGATTCTTTGAATTCAGGTCTCACGTTGATTTTTGAACGGACAGCTGTTGCATCTTTTTCCGCTTGTTCAATGGTATCTGCTTTTCCGAGTGCCAGCAGGGTGCCGATTGCCACAGTTCCTGCACGGTTGCTTCCGCCGCCGCAGTGGAAATAAACTTTTTGGCCGTTGTCATAGGCTTTTTTGACTTGGTCAATCGCTTTTTTAATGGACTCGTCCTGATGTTCTGTTGAGTCTTCAACAATAGGGCTCACGATTCGATTATAATCGACTTCTTCTTCCGTAGCTTCCGCCCGCAAATCGATGACGACATCCACTTTTTCGTTATCAGCCGCAGCTTGTGCGTCGGCAGCTCCACCGATATAAATCTTGTCTTTGATTAATTCCTGATACGCTTTATCCATTGTCCACTCCGCCTTTCGATTCTAAAGTTTTTAGTTGCTGAATTCCTTAAGTTTATCATAGCCGATTTTTTCTTCAGCGAGCCATGGAATCACAGCGTACTTGGCTGCTAGCTCATCCACCACTTTGTGAATCCATTGCTTTTCAGACGCTGCACGCCCCCTTAACACCGGATCTTCGGTTTTCGCGGCGTAAAGACTTTGGTTGATAATCCACCATTTCGGATCGATCTGCGCCCGTTTTAAATCTTCCTGCAAGCGTGCCGCTTCGAGAACCGGCGTGGCTTCTGCTAATGTGACGATGACGACGCCTGTTTCCTGCGGGTTGCGCAGCCGCGGCAGCAGTTTTTTTACGCTGTCCGGCACATCTCCTGCCGAACGGCTCATTTCCTTGTGGTACGCTTCGGTTGAATCAAGCAATAACAAGGTGTGCCCGGTCGGCGCTGTGTCGATAACGACGATTTCGTCGTCCGCTTTGTCGACGACTGTGGCAAACGCCTTGAACAAAGCAATTTCTTCGGTGCAGGGTGATTCCATGTCTTCTTTCAGATAAGCAAGCTCTTCTTCAGTCAAACCGTCACCGGCATTTTTTAGAACTTCCGCTTTGTAATTGGCGACTTCCACCGTAGGATCAATGCTGCTGATGGACAAGCGCTCATTGCCTTGTCCACTGCCGAACGTATACCCCAAATGGGCGGCTGGATCGGTTGTCGTCAAATGGACGCGATGCCCTTTTTCGGCAAGTCCAACGGCAATGGCGGACGCCACCGTCGTTTTCCCAACTCCGCCTTTGCCCATCGTGAAGATGACGCGGGTATTATTGGCTTCGAAATCAGCGATGACCCGGTCCAGTCCGGGCATTTCTGCCGTTTCTGCAGTATTCGATTCTGCGGCTGTTGTAATGCTGTAAAAGCTGAATAAGTGGCGCAGGTTGTCGGCTCCGGTCAACGAATACGCCACGAATGGCAATGCATACGTCATAACTTGCTTTAAAGCGGGCGGCGCATCTTTCATTGCGCGCCGCTGGCGGTCAAAGAACGCGCTGGAAACAGCGTCTTCCGGATGCCGTGTTTGGAGAACACCGTTGACGATCAAGAGCTGGTTTTGGATGCCGATTTCTTTCAATTCATGGGCAGCACGGGCTGCTTCATTTAAAGAAGAACTATCTGGCCTTGCTACAAGCAGCAATGTCGCCTTGTTGAAATCCGATAAGGCGGCAACCGCTTTTGCATACATTTCTTTTTTGCCTTCCAGTCCGGCAAGCGGTCCGAGGCAAGATGCGCCGTGTGTGCTGGTTTCCAGAAAACCGCTCCACGCTGACGGCAATTGAAGCAGCCGGAGTGTGTGTCCGGTAGGTGCCGTATCGAATACGACATGGTCGTATTGTTCGAGCACCGCTTCATCTGACAGCAGACTTGAAAATTCGTCAAACGCTGCAATTTCCACCGTACAAGCACCTGACAATTGCTCTTCCATTGTCGCAATCACGGCATCCGGCAATTTGCCGCGGTACGGGCCGACCGTTTTTTCACGGTAGCTTTTCGCGGCAGCTTCCGGATCGATATTTGCTGCCGACAAATTTGCAATCGCTGAGATTTCGACGGGTTCGCCCGTCAATTCCACACTTAGTACATCCTGCAGGTTCGAAGCAGGATCAGTGCTGACCAACAGTACCTTTTTTCCCCGGTCAGCGAGTGCGATAGCGGTGGCACAGGCGACGGACGTTTTGCCGACGCCTCCTTTGCCGGTAAAAAACAGGAAAGGAGTGAGTTCAACATTTTTCGGATTGAATAACGGATACATGAAACTCCTCCTTAGATTGAAAACTTAATGGATTGTTTCACTTTCGGTTTTTCCTGCAATTGCTCGGGCGTCATGCCGAACCATTGCGAGAATTCATCATTTGTCGGATAAGATGCGACTTTGACGATTTCGCCGTTCAACAGCACCATTGGCAGCGCTTCCGGCCCTTTATCGGACAAGGCCTGGTTGACTAATGCGTTTTCGACAAATGCAGCCGGTTCGTTCGCTAAATTGAAACGCTTGATGTCAAAGCCTTTTTTTTCGAGTGAATAAACAGCTGATGCCAACCGCGTCAATTCAGGGTCCACACTTGGTCCGCAGACGCCTGTCGAGCAGCACATCGCGGGGTCGTAAATTTCTATTTTGTTCATCATTGCCACTTCTTTCATCTTAGGATGTCCATGACTTAAGGTTATTTGCTAATTTATTCGCCGGTGTCAGCGAATTTCTGAATGCGTGCACCGATGTCGTCGCGTACGCGCTGGAACACGGCCCATTTTTCTTCGTCCGTCCCTTGCGCTTTCGCAGGATCTTCAAAGCCCCAATGATCGCGTTTCACGTGCGGCGGCGTCATCGGGCATTTGTCTGCTGCGTCGCCGCATAAAGTGACAACGAAATCCGCATTGTTCAAGATGTCCGTGTCGATAACATCGGATGTCTGGTTTGAAATATCGATTCCTACTTCTTTCATCGCTTTAACTGCGTTCGGGTTCAAGCCGTGCGCTTCAATTCCCGCGCTTAGGACGCGCCATTCGTCGCCAAGAATCTTTTTTCCCCAGCCTTCAGCCATTTGGCTGCGGCATGAATTGCCTGTGCATAGAAAATATAATGTTTTTTGTGTCATTTGAAAATCCCCTATTCTGTCAGTAGTTTTAGATCGAGCAATTGATGCGGAGCCCTTGCTTTTCTAGCTCTTTAAGGTGGCTGTTTTGATCCGGAACAAATGCCAGGACGTTCAAGACAAGCTCATACATTTCACTGGAAGTGTTCAATGAATAAAATATCCACTGGCCTTTCCGGTTTTCCTTCACGAGCCCCACATCCCGCAGTTTGCGGAGATGCTGGCTGATGGCGGATTGGCTGATATGAAAGATTTCGACGAATTCACAGACGCAGCATTCATTGTTCTCAAGCAGCTTTACCATGGACAACCGTGTTTTGTCGCCGAGCAACTTTAGGACCATGCCTGTTTTCTCAATTTCCAGTTCTTTTACTTTCATTGCCATGACGGTTTCCTCCTTTGCCTGTTACTCGAATCGTTGAATGTAAATCCATTTTCTCTAATAGCATATCAGCATATGCTTATATGTTCAAAGGTTTCCTTGTTTTGTACAATAAAAAAAGAGCTCCGCGCCGGAACTCTTTCGCACATTAGAATCTTTCACCTTACAATGAACGCCGTTATAATCTAAGAAAAGGGCATCTTGGGAGGAGTTGAGCTTGTTATGAACTTATTGAATTTATTTCGACGGCCGCGTTTCTTAAAAAACCTGTCGCCGCAGGATTTGCTTTACCGGATGGGGAAATTTCCAAAACCGGTGATCGTCGACGTCCGCACAGCGTTCGAATTTAAATCGGGCCATATCGCAGGAGCTATGCATTTTCCGCTTGGCAGTGAATTGAAAGCAGCACAGAAAATCGCACCCACCATACCGGTCATACTAATCTGCAAAACCGGCCACCGCAGCCAGGCTGCCGCTCACACGCTTCAAAAAAATGGTTTTACTGATCTTTACCAGCTCGAAGGCGGCATGGACCGTTGGCGCAAGGAAAAGCTGCCGGTCGAAAAATGATCGCTTAGCCGTTGTCGATTTCTTTAATGATGCGCGCCGGATTGCCTCCGACGACGACGTTATCGGGTACGTCTTTTACGACGACCGCGCCGGCAGCGACAACGACATTATTGCCGATCGTGACGCCGGGCCCGATGACGACGTTGCCGCCAAGCCAGACATTGTCGCCGATCGTCACCGGCTTGCCGAATTCACGCCCCGAATTTCTGCCGGCCGCTTCGAGTGGATGCGTCGCCGTGTAAATGCTGACTTTTGGGGCCATCATGCAATTGTCGCCGATGACGACGTTGCAAACGTCGAGGATGACGCAATCGTAATTCGCAAAAAAGTTCTCGCCGACATAGATGTTGCTGCCGTAATCGCAATAAAATGGCGGCCTGATGTTAAACAACTCGCCCGTAGCACCAAAAAGATTCTTCAGCACTGGGCTGCGGTCCTCGACCATTTCCATATTGAATTCAGCAGTGGCTTGGCGAGCTTTCCGGTGAAGTGCTGTCAGTTCAGGGTCTGTCGGGTCGTACATTTCCCCCGCCAGCATTTTCTCCAGTTCTTTTTTCATTTGCAATCCATTCCTTTCGTTCCTGTAGATCGTAATGCAATTGTTTTTTGTCGGGTTTGCCGAGTGCTGTATAAGGAAGCTCGCTGACAAAAGCGACAACCCTAGGAAGCTGGATCTTTGCCAATCGAGGCTTGAGCCATTCCAGCACCATTTCCTCGGTCAAATGGGCCGACGGAACCGTCTTAACGAATGCTTTCAGAATCTGTCCGTACGCTTTATCGTTCACTCCAATAACAGCCGCTTCTGTGATGAGCGGATGGCAAGCTAGCGTCCCTTCGATTTCGATCGGGTAAATGTTCACGCCAGCAGAAACCACCATATCATCTTGGCGGCCGCTTAAATAATAAAATCCTTCGCCGTCTTTCCACGCCAAATCACCGGTTGCAATCCACGTATTGTTCTTGCCGCTCATCGACCAGCCGTTTCGGGCGCATAATTGGCCGATTTGGCCGGCAGCCGCCTCTCGGCTATTTTCCATGATTTTTAAATTCGCGCCTTTTATCGCTTTTCCTGCCATACGGGCATCGCGGTTAAGGTCCATTGGCGCTGCGATGATGTTGAGGCCCGCCTCAGACGTACCGTATAAATTATAAAGAACATCACCCAGTTCCGCCTTTGTCTTCTCGATCAATCCTGGATTCAGCTTTGCACCGCCTGAAGCGATGCATTTCAAGGAAAGAAGGTCCGCCGTATTATGGCTGAGCATTTTTTCAATCATCAGCGGCACAGCCGAAACGGCTTCGATTTGGTGTTCACGGATAAAGGCGCATGCCTGTTCTGCGTCAAAACGCTCTTGGATGACTGCTGTTTTTCCAAGCGCCAGCACCGAAAACAAAAAAGCGATGCCGTAGCCATAGAAAATCGGCGATGCAATATAGACTG
Organism: Planococcus sp. TJ-301; assembly: GCF_058268475.1. Lineage (NCBI taxonomy): Bacteria > Bacillati > Bacillota > Bacilli > Caryophanales > Caryophanaceae > Planococcus > Planococcus sp. TJ-301. The sequence continues at coordinate 874,943 of NZ_JBZDOH010000001.1, forward strand.
AGCGGCAGCTTCGCAAATCCAATCTATCCAATAATGCGGCGAATGGATTCAGGAAATTGAATAGCGAAGGTTTGTGCGCCGCTTCTTTCGGCTTCCCAGTCGTGCCCCCTGTCAGCAGCACAATTTTACTGCAGGATGAGCGTTTGGGGCGGACTTCCGGATGAACCATTCGTTCCAATGATAGGCTAAGTGAAGTTTTCCCGCTTCCCGTACATTGCGCGACTCTTTTCTGGTGAAGCGATTGCTCTACTAAACATACAAACTCTTCATCGAAAACAATCAAATCAAAATTGTGTGCAGCCGCGATGGTATCAAATTGGTTTTGGCTCATGCCGGGGTTCAACAGGTAAATGGCGGTGCCGGTCCGCGACGCTGCAAAGAGCGCTTGTACAAAGACGGTATGGTTGCGGCAGAGAAAAGCTGTTTTCGTGTCTTTCGTCGCCCCAAAATCCGATGCCAGGATATGGGCCAGCTTTTCGCTGCCTGACAACAACTCCTGATACGATAAGACGCCGCTGCTGTCGATTAACGCGGTCTCCTCGCCATGGCTTTTTGCAGCCATTCGCAATAGCAGCATGGCATTGATGCCGTCTTGTTTTATTATCCGGAGTAGGTGGAAAACGCCAGTGAAGCTCAAATAATCAAGTTTATACATGATTTGAAGCAACCGCCATACCGCCATGCTAATTCCGCCTTTCCGGCAATTGATGGGTAAAAATTGATGCAGCCTGCATCGCCCAGAGCCACCATGGCCGCCATGTGCGTTTCTTGCTGTACAAAACGGTGCCAATCAAGCGGGCAGCCTGAAGAGCTTCCATGGCCGGTACCGTTCGGTATGCTGCGGTCGGTTCGATCATCGGCGTCCTCACCAGCGGCAAGTAAACAGTTGAAGCATCGATGCCGTTGCTGTTCATTTCAGGTGCGGCAGAGCGGAACCATGCATCAAATGCCGATTTGGAAGCTTGGTAAGCGGCCCAATGTGGCATCGGCGTCATCAGAGCATTGATGGTCGAGACGTTGACGATATGGCCTCCCCTTTGCTTCAAAAGTGGAAGCAAGGACATGACAAGCCGCACTGGGACGAAATAATTGATCGCCATCGTCCGCGTAAAATCATGGTCACGGCCGAATGATTGGAAAATGGGGCGATTGATGGATTTTCCAGCATTGCTGATGATGAAGTCGAGCCTGCCAAGCTTATGTACGAAGTCCAAGAAAGCGTCAAGCTCCGAGTCCACTCGCAGATCGGCAGAGAATACTTCCACGGCCGCTTTCATCCCTTCAATTTCCACTTTCATCACATTAAGCTTTTCTGTGCGCCTTGCTACCAGGATCAACCGGCAGTCGACCTGTCCAAGCAGAAAAGCCAGCTGCTCCCCGATGCCCGAACTTGCACCGGTGATCAAGATGGTTTTTCCAGCACACACATGTTGCAGTTTTTTAAAATGGAACCGATTGGTTTTGAACATGACCTTTTCAAGAATGATGTTTTTTTTCATCCCTTTCATCCTTTTCTGTTATTGGTGGCCAATCAATTCATAAAATGACAAATTATCTCTGTTTTCAGTTTACCATGAAAACCCAGCGTGCCCATCCAATTTTTTGCAATAAAAAGCAGCAGAAGCGGATGCTCTGCTGCTAGACTTTATTGGCTTTAAAGGTCAATGTCTGCCGACGGTCTCCAGCGCTTTTTGGATTGTCGGATAAGTGATGAGTTTTTCTGCACGATCATCCTGCATGACCAGCTCTAGCGCTGCTTTCGGCGAAATGCCGGTGATGCACAATTCACTGCCCATGATTCTTAGCGCGTCCCGGATCTGGACAAAACCTGCGAGCGGCACTGAATCTTCCCAAGACAGTCCCGTAATATCGATAAGCACCTTTTCGATTCTGTTTTCCCGGACGTACTCGCACACTTTCACTTTCAGCAATTCAAAACGCTGGAAGCTCATCGTGCCGATAAGGGCCACTGTCGCGATTTTTTCCTGTATCGACAAAATCGGCAGCATCAATTCTTCGATTTCCGCTTGGCTTGCCCGAAGCTCTTCAAATTGAGCGCGTTCCAAACTGATGTCCGTCTGCGTGCCGATAAAAAACAATGCGCCATCAACTTCGACCGGTTTAATGAACAGGCGATTCCAAAATTCGCTGCCGTCTTTCCGGTAGTTTTTCAACGTGACAATCAGTTCTTCTCTTTGGCGAACCGCTTTGCGGATTTTCTCTTTTGCCTCCGGAGCTGTGTCTCCACCTTGCAAAAATCGGCAATTGCGTCCCAGCACTTCTTCGCGCGCATAGCCAGTCATTTGTTCAAAGGTTTTGTTTGTATAAATTACAGGATTGTCCTCTTGCGAAGGATCAGTCACTATTGTCGCAACGCGGCTGCCATCAAGCATCGCTTCCAGCAGTTTCACTTGTTTCTCGGGATCAAGGGATTTCATGGAACACCTCTATCTTTCTTAATTTTAAATTCAGTTTACATAAAATATATAATAGCATAATCGGCTGTCCCAACACCAAAATCAAGCGGAAGCACAGGAACAGCCCGTTCCACATCATTTCACTTTGACGATAATTTTCCCGCGTGCATGCTGGGTCTCGCTCAATGCATGTGCTTGCCGCACACCGTCGAGCGTAAAGGGCAATACATCCGCTAGTACAACCTTCAGTTCTCCTTTGGCTGCTAAGCCAGCCAGTTCTTCCAATTGATCGATTTTAATCTTGCTATTTAGAAAGCTTGCTGTGATGCCCATTCTCTTTGCCAAGTCTTGATCAGGCTGTCCGGCGACGGAAACGAGCCTGCCTCCCAGTTTCAGAACTTTATAACTCCGTTCCAAGACATCACCTCCTATAAGATCCAGAACAACATCCGCTCCTTGGACAACGGCTTGAAAATCCTCTTCCTGGTAGTCGATGAACCTATCCGCTCCCAAAGTTAAAAGGAAATCCCTGTTGCGGCCGCTTCCGGTAACAATCACTTCCGCACCTGCACGTTTCGCAAGCTGAACCGCGAATATGCCGATTCCCCCAGCTCCCCCATGTATTAGCACGGTTTCGCCGGAAATCAGGTTCACCTGATCAAAAAGCATTTGCCAAGCCGTCATACCCGCAAGCGGAATTGCTGCAGCTTCTTCAAATGGCACATTCTTCGGTTTTTTTACCAGCTGCGCCTCATCAATCGCAATCAATTCCGCAAAAGCGCCAGGCTTTTTCAAATCTGCACGTGCAAGCACCTTATCACCGAGACTGAAATCCGTGACCTGCGCCCCGACCTTTTTCACAACCCCCGACACGTCCCATCCGAAAACAATCGGCATGTCAAAAGGCAGATAATCCTGCAAATAGCCTGCTCTAATTTTCCAGTCGATCGGGTTTACTGCCACTGCATGGACTTCCACTAAAACTTCTTGGCCGGAAATTTCCGGCTCCGGCAAATCCGTCTCTTTGAATTGCTCGATATCGCCGTATGCTTCAATAATGATGGCTTTCATTGAACCCGCCCCTTTCAATGTCTCACATATTTCCGATTTCTGCCGCTATGGTAATTAATACGACACCGGCGGCTTTGTTCCTTTATTATTATTGAATTGGGCTGCTGACAACAGGTTCTAAAAATGGCAGTTGACAACGCTATTAATTGAGCGTAATTTAATCCTTATCCAATTCCGGGGTTTTCTCCTGATCGGGTTCGATCTAAGCAAATAGCTTCACCACTTAAGGAAGTGTCTGTTGTGTTGACGATTACCAAAAAAAGAATCAAGATTCCACCGCCTTTACTAATTTCCGGCAGCTTTCTGTTGCTGATCCTCATCGGCACAATCCTGCTGAAATTGCCGATTGCTACCACCGAGCCAATTTCGTGGACCGACGCGATTTTTGTTGCAACTTCCGCTACGACTGTGACGGGCTTGAGCGTCTTTGATCCCGGAACGGTGTTGACCGCTTTCGGCGAGGCCGTTCTGCTCGTATTGATCCAGTTCGGAGGCATCGGTTTGATGACGTTTGCGGTTGCGGTCCTCATCATGTTCCGCAAAAAAATCGGTTTTCAAAACCGGCTGTATTTACGGGAGGCTTTTTCACAGAACACGGTTGGCGGCATCATCAAATTGGCGAAGTCGATCATTATTTTCGCTTTTATCGTTGAAGCAATCGGCATTACCATCCTCACCTTTTACTGGATACCGGAATACGGGTTCAGCAAAGCATTGCATTTGAGTATTTTCCATGTCATTTCCGCTTTTAACAACGCCGGCTTTTCTTTGTTTCCCGATAATTTAATCGGTGTCCAAGATCAGCCGTTTGCGCTTTTCCTGCTGTCCAGCTTGTTTATCGTCGGTGGAATCGGCTTTACGGTCGTCCTCGATCTCTACCAGCATAAATCGTTCCGGCGCTGGTCGCTGCATACCAAATTGATGGTATCGGGTACGCTGTTGATCAATTTAGTAGCGACAATCATGGTTCTTGTCCTTGAGTTTAATAACAAAGCGACAATCGGCGCCATGTCATTGGGCAATAAAATATCGGCCGCGTATTTTACGGCCGTCACACCACGGACTGCAGGCTTTAACGTAGTAGATTATAGTGTCATGGAAGATCCGACCTTATTGCTGACAATGATTCTGATGTTCATTGGTGGAGGCAGCGCCTCTACAGCGTCCGGCATCAAGCTCACCACGTTCATCGTCGTCGTGCTGGCTACGCTGGCTTTTCTCCGCTCGCAAAGAGAGCCTGAGATTTTCGGCCGTTCGATCCGTATTGAAATCACGATTCGGTCACTTGCCATCACAACAATCTCGATTTTGATGGTGTGGATTTTCATTTTCCTTTTGACGATATCTGAATCGCTGCCGTTCCTGCCGTTGGCATTTGAAGTCGTTTCCGCCTTTGGGACGGTCGGCTTGTCGATGGGGGTCACCGGGCAGTTAAGCGATTTAGGCGAGCTGATTTTGAGTGTCCTGATGTTCATCGGCAGGATTGGCCCGTTGACTTTGTTTTTCCTTTTGCTAAAACCCAAAAAAGAGAACTTCCGATACCCTTACGACCAAGTCTTCACAGGTTGAAAAAATCCTTGCAGTTATCTGCAAGGATTTTTTCGTGTTTCCGCTGTAGTGTCTGCTTACCTTTCTGGAACTGGTGCATATCTGCCTTCGATCAAGTCAGTGCCGTCTGTTGAAAGGACTTTGATGGTGTCATAAATTTCATTTAAGAAATCGTTCAATTCCTTTTCATCTTTGCAGACAATATTGAACCTGCCGAGCATTTGGGCATAGGTCCCTGTGACTTCCACATGGTCTCCGATATCATGGACAGGTACGTAAGAAACCACAGCCGGATTTTCTTTTATTTTTTCAAGTCCGATAATTTCTCTGATCGTTCCTGTACTTAAAAGGATTGAGAGGTTGCATGCGGGAAACTTTGTATAGCCGTTATCAAACTTTTCGATCGCGTATTGATCGAGGTTTCCTTCAGTCGCATAATCGAGCATCATTCCCAGCAAGTTAATGCCCGTCTGCTTTTCGACAATCGTGTAATATTGCGTGCCACTTAGCCGGAAGCCCATTTCGTAAAAGTAGAAAAGACCATCTTCAAACAGGGACTGGATAAAAAGGACACCATTTTGAATCCCCATCCCCTGAATCATGGTTCGGACCTTTGCGTCCAGCGTCTTAATATAGTGATCCAGATGCTGCGAAGGGAAGACCGTGGCTGTGGGCAATGGCGGGTGTTCTTTATACTGTTTATGTACATGCCTGTCCGTCATTGCGCTTAAGACGATTTTTCCATTCAAGACTGTGTAGAACATCATGACTCCATAAGCATTGTCGATAAACCGTTCAACAATTACTTTTCCCGACTTTGAATAGCGGACTGCTTTCGCATAGCCTTTTTTCAATTCTTCTGCAGAATAACAAATGGTGATCCCCTGGCTCGCGTAGCTGTCCACTGGTTTGATGATGACCGGAAAAACAAATTGTGAAAAATCTTCTTCGGACAAGCTTTGTCCGATTTCGTATTCCTCAATGACCGGTACATCGTAGCTTCGGCAAAACTCCTTGAACCGGTCTTTGTTCGAGCAGAGTTCCAACTGTTCTTTTGTTGCATAAAAAGGCAGGTTCAGCTTCTCGCATAAAGCAAGCGCATGCCACGTATTAATGTCATCAAAACCATTGACGACCCCGCTGATGCTTTCCGTTCTCGCAATCTCCACCAACCCTTCAATATCGGCAGTACTTACATCATAAGATTTGTCAGCGAACGCTTTGGCCGGAGAGCCGGCATCCCGATCAACGACGATGGTGTACAGCCCCATGTGTTTCGCTGTTTTCACTATATCGATCATGTGGGCATAAGCTCCAAGAATCAATATTTTTTTCATATAACACTACCCCCGTCTTTTATATATATCCTTATTTTATTACGCTTAAGTGAAATTTAAATGAAAGTTCAGATTTTTTAAGTTTGGGCATAAAAAAAGAGCTTCTTCAGAGAAGCTCTTTTTCCGAAATATTTTTCTATATTTTCTCTACATCAAGACTTTCGTATGTTTTTTGGTCGGTAATGATGTAGAGCCTTGCGTCAGGTGGAATCGATTCATCCAACCTTCTGACGATACTGAAGTCCGATCCTTCCGCAATCAAATTCGCACCTCTTTCACGCAGCGATTCAAAAGCGTCTCTATAAGTTTTCCATGACTCCGAAGGCTTTATCTCCCAGATGTTTTCACCATAAGTATGGTTTAGCAATTCCATGAACAAGCGTGTCGACCCGTGGTTCAAAAGAGCTTTCGCCATGAGATGCGGGAATCCCTCATTGGACAGCACGAATTCGTTGACCCCGGCATGCATGAACATGTCGACGTGGTTCTGGTTGACAATCTCTACAATCGTGTAGATATTGATGTCTTTTTCCACTGCATACCGTTCAATTGAAGAAGCGATCAGCAGCGTTTTCCCATCCATCAGGATGTCACTATGGTTGCCTGACGCAAAGATGGAAACCGAACGCGATTTATCGATGCCCGCTTTCTGAAGAAGTTTTTTGTCTGTCGGATCTCCCTGAATATAATGAAACCGCTCATGCTTGAAAGGCGCTTCTTTCAGCGAGTCAATGAGGACGACATCCGTTTTGATGTCGCGGCTCAGCAAAATTTCTTCAATTGTCTTTTCGACACTTCTTGACCAGCCGATAATCAAAAAATGGTCTTTTCCCGTATAATCCAGTTTCCCTTCCATTTTAAGCCTCCCGTAATATGTAAAGAAATCAACCACTTTCCCGAGGATAATCCCGATCAACCCGATGCCGAATAGATACAGAAAGATGCCATAAAGCATCCCCGGAACGGTGCGCGGTACATAGTCCCCATAACCGATTGTTGTAACCGTCGTCATGACCCACCAAAACGCGATAAATGGATTCTTGAAATTATCAGGCTCCAATAGGTAGACAATGATCGCACTCATCATATAGAAAAGAGAAGCGAATAAAATTAACTTGGCTGTGTTTATCTTGACGATTTTCTTCATGATTTCAAACATTTTTCCACCCCAGCCTCAGTTATACCTATTGCTTTTAACTAAGTCTAGCTGTTTGCGGGCTCAATTTCCATGCTCTTTTCCACCTGTTTAGAATGAAATCACTTTTTCATTTTAAAAACTCTGTATGCGATAACGGAGATTGCGATAGCCAAGATAACAATAAGGACAGTGCCCAGCATACTTCCACCGCTTGCATCTTGTTGGGCTGCTGTCTCAGCATTTTGAGTTTCCTCAGTCGGCGCAGCTGTTTGCGCTGGAAGGCTTGTTTCAACCGGACTTTCTTCGACAGCTGCCTCCGCTGAATCAGATTTCATTGCCACTTCAAACTGGACTTCACCTTTTATCGGATGGCCATCCGCTCCGATGATGGTCCATTGAATCGTATAAGCGCCGTTTGCCAACTCTTTTTCCGCCACCATGCCTCGAAGTGTATCGCCGGAAACAGTGATTTCATCAAATGTGAACGTTTGCCCGGCACCTTCTAAAACTATCGTGCTGCCGGCCTCAATTTGCGTTTCGAAAATCAAAGTGATTTCTTCTAATGGCGCTGAAATCTTTTCACCCTCTGCAGGATTCGAAGAAGACAGTCCGGTATGCGCTTGGGCAGAAAGCGGCATTGCAAGAATAAGCAGCATCAACGCGGCCAAGATTTTTTTCATAGTAAATCCCCTCAACTTTCATAATCATCTACCTAGCTAACGCATCAAACCCGTTTTTAGATTACAGGTTTTTTGGAAGAGTCATAATAAGTATGGTAGGGATGCAAAGAAAAACGGCTAGGCTATTGTCGGATTGAAGGACAAGGCCTTTACCGGGATTACATTTGCAAAAGGTTCCAGAAATCGGCAAACTTCTCTTCATCCATTTTGAAAAACAGCCCTATGTTTCCGTAATAGATATAGCCGCCTTTTAAAAGCTTCATGTTGACCTTAGATCCATCTTTTAAATGGATGGTCAATTCTCTAAAGTCATCGTCCTTGATTGTTTGCTGATCCAAAGGATCTTTGTGCTTTGCATCCAAGTATGGCACAGTTTTATCCAGGTTTTGGATGAATGAGTCAAGAGCCTTTCCGCCATCCACTCCGTAAAAATTATCTTGATTGTGATTCCAGTCATTGAATCCTCTATATACTCCCGAAACGGCGTTGCCATTCAGTTTTAGTTTGCTGAAAAAATTCTCTCCATTGGCCACTGTGATGCCATTCAAGTTTTCATAAAAATGAGCATGGTACCCGCCTTCATAGCTTTCATATGTCATCAGGCGGAATCCGCTGTCGTAGCCATTGACTGCATAGACATCAACGCTGCCAATCGACGAAGCAAGCTCTTTTCCATAAGCACTTTGGCTGCTCCATTCATCAATGCTGTCACTTGTGACACCCAGTTTTTCTCCCCGCAACAGGCTTCCATCTTCCGCTCCAATTTCTGTTTCACCCCGCGTGTACAGTTTTCCGTTGTATACAATCAATGCCATGACGAGCCCATAGGGATTTTCTTTCGGAATTTCAACAATTGCGTGGGCCTTCACTGGTTCCGCCTGTTTTTCCACCGCGGCATTTTCCTGATTCAAAAAGCTGGCTAAGGAAATCCCACCAATCATCACAAAAATGCCCGCCGCTGCAAATAGACCTTTTTTCGGCCCCTTCTTTTCGCGCGCTTGGATTTCCGACTTGGCTGCTACCACTCCTACCCGGCTTCTTGCATGCAAGTTTTCCGGAATTTTAATCTCGTCCATTTTTTGCCGGATTTTATTGTCCACTTACATCATTCCTTTCTCAAACTCAGTCCGAAGTTTATGCAACGCTCTATAAAGAATCGACTTGGCAGTGCCCAACGGAATTTCCAATAGTTCAGCAATCTCTTTAAACGTGTGGTTTTTGTAAAAGCGCAGCATGACCACACTTTTTTCTTCAGCCGCCAAGTTGTCAATCAAGCCATTCAAAGTCAATCCCAATGGAAGGTCTTCACTTTCCAAAAAGACATCTCCAGGATGGTCCAATACCAAAGTGCCGCTGTTTTTGTTCTTTTTCAGAAAAGTAATTGCGCAGTTGATGGTAATTTTCAACAGCCATGTTTTAAAAAACTCAGGATTATTCAATGCCTTTATATTTTTAAAAGAGCGGTAAGCGACTTCCTGAACAATATCCAAGGCGTCATCTTCATTTTTCACATAGATATAAGCCATTCGATAAATATCTTTTTCGTATAGTTGGAAGAGCGCTAAAAAAGCTGCATCGTCCCCTTTTTGAGCTTTCTTGATGAATTGCAGAATTGGAATCCCCCCTTTTTGCGAGCCATTACTTATTAGACTTAGCGTAACGATGTTTGGCCTAAGTGCTTTTAAATCCTTTTATTGAAGGCAGCGAAGAGCAGCAATTGCGATTAGAGCAATTGCTGCTGGTTCCACGCTCATTTTAATGACTCATCGGTCAAAGTCGTTTAGTTTACCGGCGCAGTATTATGTCAATTCAAAATTCAATATAAAACGGATGCGTGCTTCCATCCAGGCAATATTCAATCCGCTGACGGAAATTCTTCCACACTACCATTTCCAACGCTTCCTCTAATGGGAAAAATCCCACTTCGAGGCTTTCTGCGGAAGTGACAAGTTCCCCGCCTGCATGTTCCGCTAAAAACAAGGTGTTGCAAATCGAACCGCTGACATTTTGGAATATCCCACAGAACCTAAGCGCTTTAATATCGATCCCGGTTTCCTCTTTCGTTTCCCGGATTGCCGCCGTTTCCAATGATTCCCCTTCTTCCACTTGGCCGCCCGGCATTTCCCAGCCTCTCCGCGGGCCTTTTATCAATAAAAGTTCCCCTTGCTCGTTCAGGACGATCGCAGCTGCTGAAACAATATGCTTTGGTGGCATCCATTGCCCTTCGGTTTCCTGTTCTTTTATGACCATTATGCTCTCTCCCATCAAAATGGTTTGGATGCAGCAAGCATTTTAAAATTCCGCCAGCCTAATCCACCGTTTCTGTTTGTCTATAGTTCATATTTTATCAGTTCTACTAGCAGTAATATACAATAATTTCCTATTTATCCTAAATCCTTGAAATTCTTAAACACAAAAAATCCCCCGCAAACGACAAGGTTCTCGTCGGTTGCGGGGATTGGCTTGATAATCGGTATTCATTTAGAATTTATTGCCTTTATCGCCGTGGCGCTCCAGCAATTCTTCAAATGACAAATTCTTCTCGCGCTCTTTGCGTTCAAACATTTCCTGCGCGTGTTTTTCTTCCGCGCGCTGCTGTTCTTCTTTGACCAGCTCTTTTTTTGCCGCCTGCAGTTTCGCCATAATATCCTGCGGCAACATACTATCGGCCTGCTCTTTCTTCTTGCCCATGGCTGTTCCTCCTTATGGACGTTTAACGATTGTCGCTACACCTTGGCCGCCGCCGATGCATAATGTAGCAAGACCTGTTTTCGCATCACGCTTCTGCATTTCATGCAATAACGATACGAAGACACGCGCTCCACTTGCACCAATCGGATGCCCAAGCGCAATTGCGCCGCCGTTGACGTTTAAAATGTCGTGGTTGAATTGCAATTCCCGGTCAACCGCAATCGACTGGGCAGCGAATGCTTCGTTCGCTTCGATCAATTCGATGTCGCCGATATTCATATCCGCTTTTTTCAAGACGTTCTTCACAGCTTGTACCGGTCCGATTCCCATTACTGCCGGATCAACACCTGCATGGCCATTCGCTACGATCGTCGCAAGAGGGGTTAAGCCCAATTCTTCCGCTTTAGCTTTAGACATGACAATAACTGCTGCAGCACCGTCGTTGATGCCGGATGCGTTTCCTGCCGTTACACTGCCGTCTTTCTTGAACGCCGGACGCAATTTGCTAAGCTTTTCAGCAGTAGAACCGCGTTTCACGTATTCATCTTCTTTAAAGATGATTGGCTCGCCTTTACGCTGAGGAATTTCGACTGGAACGATTTCATCTTCAAAACGGCCAGCATCGATTGCCGCCGCTGCACGCGCTTGTGAACGAGCTGAAAACTCATCTTGCTCTTCTCTGGAAATATCGTAGCGGTCGCACAAGTTTTCTGCGGTGATGCCCATGTGGTAATTGTTGAACGCGCAAGTCAAACCATCCTGGATCAGGCTATCGACGACCGGCTGATCACCCATCCGGTAGCCGGTACGCGCTTTTGGCATAAGGTATGGCGCCAAGCTCATATTTTCCATGCCGCCTGCTACCACAATATCCGCATCCCCTGCGTAAATCGCCTGATAAGCTAAGTGGACGGCTTTCAACCCTGAACCACAGACTTTGTTGATCGTCATGGCTGGAACCGTTTCCGGCAATCCCGAAAGGATCGCTGCCTGGCGAGCAGGGTTCTGCCCGAGGCCCGCCTGCAGCACATTGCCCATGATCACTTCTGATACTTGTTCAGGCTTTAAGCCTGCGCGTTGTACTGCCTCCTTGATGACGATGGCTCCCAATTGTGTAGCTGGCACGTCTTTCAATGCCCCCTGGAATGAACCTACCGCTGTTCGGACAGCGCTTACAATTACGATTTCTTGTGTCAAAATGATTTCCCCCTTGTTAGTCATTTGCAAGTTGCTCTTTTCTCCTACTCCTGGATACAATGGTATTGGGAGGGATACTATGTTCAGTTTACCAAATAAAGCCACGATAATCGAGGTCGGCCCTCGGGACGGCCTGCAAAACGAAGGAAAGATCGTTTCAACCGAGTCCAAGCTGGAATTTATCAATGGCTTGCAAAGAGCCGGCGTCCAGGAAATGGAGCTGACTTCATTCGTCTCGCCAAAATGGGTGCCGCAAATGGCGGACGCCAAAGAGATTCTGGCGAACGTGGAGAAAATTGGACGCCAATTTGTTCTAACGCCGAATGAAAAAGGGATTTCCATGGCCCTTGAGTCCGGAGCCAAAGCACTGGCAGTTTTCGTAGGTGTATCGGATTCATTCAATAAAAAAAATATCAATAAAACCACGGCCGAAAGCATGGATGCTTTGGAGCCGCTCATCCTAAAACTGAAAAAGGATGGCATTTTTGTCCGCGCCTGCATTTCCACCGCATTCTACTGTCCATTTGAAGGCGCAGTCGATCCGGACAAGACGATCGCGCTTTGCCGCCAATTCGTCGACTGGGGTGTCAATGAATTGAGCGTCGCCGATACGATCGGTATGGCAAATCCGGTGGAAAGCTATGAATTATTCCATCGCTTGAAAACGGAATTTCCGGACGTGCTGATGACTGCACATTTTCATGACACGCGCAAAATGGCGCTGGCCAATATTTTCGCTTCCTTGCAAGCAGGCGTCGACCGTTTCGACGCTTCTGCCGGCGGACTGGGTGGTTGCCCATTTGCACCTGGCGCCACGGGCAATGCCGCAACTGAAGACATCGTCAACATGCTTCACCGCATGGGCATCGACACCGGCATCGACTTGGATCTTTTATGTGAAGCAGTTTCTACAATCGAGCCTCATGTCTCAAATTCGATAGCGACCGGCATGTACCGACTATATAAAAACAGCCGTTGATCTTCGGAAAACTTATTGGATTATGGCTGGATAATTGCTTTTCATTAAAGAAAGACGAAAAGGGGTTTTGGTCATGAGAAGACGAATCCTTCAAGTTTCCGCAGTGGTGTCAAGCGCGTTCACGTTGGCGACCGCCGTTTTGGGCATTGCCGCAAGCAACCGTTTGATGTACGTCAAGAAAAAAGAGGAAAGCTTGATATTGGAGCGTGAAACCTCAGCCAAACGCTTTGATGAAGTTTGGTACGCAAGTGTCCCAAAAAGCGAACAGTGGATCGAGTCCCAGAATGGCTACCAAGTGAAAGCCATCTTTCTGGAACCCCATGAAACAAAACGCTATGCTGTCATTTGCCACGGCATCACCGAATCGAAAGTCAACTCATTCAAGTATGCCCGTATGTTCGAAGGGCTCGGCTTCAACTCAGTTGTCTACGACCATCGGCGACACGGCGATTCCGGCGGCAAAACAACAAGTTTTGGCCATTATGAAAAATTCGACTTGAAAGCGGTCGTAGAAGCGTTGAAACTCCATGTCGGGCCGGGACTCACATTCGGCATCCACGGCGAATCGATGGGTGCCGCGACAACTTTGCTGTATGCCGGCATGCAGGACGATGCGGATTTTTATGTTTCGGACTGCGCCTATTCTGATATCTCGGAACAAGTGCTGCACGTCATGCGCACCACGACGCGTCTCCGGACACCGCTGGCATTGAAACTCGCATCGTTTTTCATGCGGCTGCGCGACGGCTATCTGATCAGCACCGTGACACCTCGGGAAGCGGTTAAAAAAATCACGAACCCGGTTTTATTCATCCACAGCTTGCCAGATGATTTTGTGCTTCCGCAGATGACGCTGGAAATGCACGAGCTGAAGCCAGGCCGAAAAGCGATGAAGCTGTTCGAAGAAGGGGCGCATGCGCAATCCTTCAATCTGCATCCGAAAGAATACAAAGAAACCGTGGCGCAGTTTTTGCAGGACCACGCGCTGCTTGAACCTACTATAGAAGAAAAAATTTAACAGAAAAACGCCAGCCCTATTGGGGCCGGCGTTTTTCTATGCGGTAAAGCTAATAGCATGAAAAAAAGCACTCATGGAGTGCTTCTTATTTTTTAGCAGGTGGTTTAGTTGACGCTTTATTCATTTGTGTCATCATTTGATTGATTTTTTTCTGAGACGGTTTTTGTCCCATTTGCATCATCATGATACGCAGCATATCTTCGTTAATCGGTGGATTGTCTTTCAAATATTTCATCATGTATTGACGTGCGATGAAAAAGCCAAGCGCAACACCCGCGATTAAAGCGACGATAACGATTACGATCCAAATCCATGTATCCATTCTTGTTACCCCCTTCGTGTTGCATAAATAAGTAGTGCACCACAATGGATTATACTATATATTTCCGGATGTGACTATAGACACGAAATAATATTAGGAAGTAGTTTAAGTTGATTGGATAGTCATTTTCATTCCGCTTCAGGCGGACGCGTTTCGCGGGCGAGCGCCAAGCCGCTTCGTCGCTGCGCTCCTGCAGGGTCTCGGCTGTCTCGTCACTACACTGCCCCGCTGAAGTCGCCGCCTACCGCTTAATTCAAAGTTATCTCTCAAAAACGAATTATTTTTTCCATCTGAAAACTTGAAAAATAGAAGTTCATGCAGTTTTTTGATGATTTCCAGGCATGGAGCAAAATAGCACCGACTCCCAAGGGAGCAGTGAAACGATGAAGTGCCGAAATTCACTCGGGCGCTAGCACGAGTTAATTCGGCGCGAGCCCGCAGGAAAGATATGGACGAAAATAGTTCGGGCATATCTTTGCGACGCAGGAGCATATGTTTTAGCGATGCTGTTTTGCGGAATATCGGTTTTTAAAAAAAGTAAAAAAAAAAGACGGAAACAAGTTCTGTTTCCGTCTTTGGTATTTGCATTTATTAGTTTAGAAGAGCTTTGACTTTTGACACTACGTTTTCAGGAGTGAATCCGAACTCTTTCATGATGCGGTCGCCAGGTGCGCTTGCACCGAAACGGTCGATTGAAAGAATGTCGCCTTCGTCTCCCGTGTAGCGTTCCCAGCCAAATGAAGTTCCCATTTCGATTGCTAGACGTTTTTTGACTGTCGTCGGGATAACGGACTGTTTGTATGCTTTGTCCTGTTTCTCGAATCGGTCCCATGATGGCATAGAAACGACTGATACTGCGATGCCTTCTTCAGCCAACTGCTTTTGGGCAGTAACTGCGAGGCTGACTTCAGAACCGGTTGCAAGCAATAGCGCTTGTGGGTTTTCAGCAGGAGATACCACGTATGCCCCTTTTTCCACACCACTGTCAGCCAATTCGCCGCTGTGTTCAAGGACCGGCAAGTCTTGGCGTGAAAGCACCAATAGGGTCGGGTGGTCTTTCGCTGTGACAGCAAGCTTCCATGCTGCTTTGGTTTCGTTAGCATCTGCAGGGCGCACAACGCACAAGTTTGGCATAGCGCGAAGTGAAGCCAAATGTTCTACTGGCTCGTGAGTCGGGCCATCTTCCCCTACTGCGACACTGTCGTGTGTAAAGACGTATGTGACCGGTAATCCCATTAATGCTGCTAGGCGGATTGCCGGGCGCACGTAATCGCTGAACACGAAGAACGTTCCGCCGAAAACATTGAGTCCGCCGTGAAGAGCCATACCGTTAAGGGCAGTCCCCATTGCGAATTCACGGACACCGAACCAGATATTGCGTCCAGTCGGATTTTCCGCATCAAAGTCGCCTCCGCCTTTGATTGTCGTTTTGTTCGAACCAGCCAAATCGGCGCTGCCGCCGAAGAATGATGGCACTGCTTTTGCGATGGCATTGATCATATCGCCTGAAGAAGCGCGAGTCGCTTGTTTTTTACCAGCTTCGTACACAGGGAAATCCGCATCAAAGTTCTCAGGCAAATCGCCTTTGATCGCTTTTTGCAGCTGCTGAGCCAATTCTGGATAGGCTGCTTCGTATTTAGAGAAAAGCTCATTCCATGCTTTTTCAGCGTTGCCGCCTAGCTCTTCAGTTGCTTTATTAAAAGTTTCATAGACTTCTTCTGGGACATAAAAATCTTCGTCAAATGTCCACTTGTAATATTCTTTAACAAGTTTCATCTCAGCTTCACCCAGTGGAGCTCCGTGAGCGTCCGCTTTACCGGATTTGTTTGGCGCGCCATAGCCAATGACCGTTTTCACTTCGATCAATGTCGGTTTGTCCCCTGATTGCTTCGCTTGTGCGATTTTTTCAGACAAGTCGTCAAGCTTGTTGCCGTCATCTACGCGCAGATAGTTCCAGCCATATGATTCAAAGCGCTTTTGGATGTTTTCAGAGAAACTCATACCAAGGTCGCCGTCAAGTGAGATATCGTTGCTATCGTATAAAACGACCAATTTGTTTAATTTCAAGTGCCCAGCAAGTGAAATCGCTTCGCCTGCTACGCCTTCCATCAAATCTCCGTCTCCGCATAGAGAGAAGGTATGGTGGTCGACGACATCCATGTTGTCTTTATTGTATGTAGCTGACAAATGGCGTTCTGCCATAGCCATGCCGACTGCCATGCCGATTCCTTGGCCAAGTGGTCCCGTTGTCGCTTCTACGCCAACTGTGTGATGATATTCCGGATGTCCCGGTGTTTTCGAATCCCATTGGCGAAAGTTTTTGATCTCGTCCAATTCAAGTCCGTAGCCGCTTAAATGCAATAAGCTGTATAAAAGCATCGAACCATGTCCCGCCGAAAGCACGAAACGGTCACGGTTGAACCAGTTCGGGTTTTTCGGGTTGTGGTTCATGTGTTTTGTCCATAATGTATAAGCCATAGGAGCTGCTCCCATTGGCAATCCCGGATGACCTGAGTTCGCTTTCTCAATCGCATCGATGGAAAGTGTACGTATAGTAGTTACTGCAAGCTGATCTGCATGGTTTGACATAAAAACATCCTCTCACTAACAATTTTAATCCTATTCTAGTGTAGTCAACAATAGGAAAGAATACAACTAGAAATGCGCCAAGAGCCAAGCGCTGAAGTCTGGACACAACAAAAAAAAGAACAAGTATTAATTTAAATACTTATTCTCTCGGATATTTTTGACCTTCTCCGGCGTTACATCGTTACCTTCCGGATCAATCACTTTTACGTTTTCAATTGTGCCGCGCATCGTTTGGCGGAAAGTTGCCAAATACTCCTGGCGCAATGCAGATTGTTCTTTTGCCTCTTCAATGGACAAGCCCACAGTCTTGGATTTTCGAGATAATTCGTTAATGCGTTTTATTTTATCTGGAGATAACATTAGAATCCCGCCTTTCTTCTATCATATCGTACAAAAGAAGCGGGATTTCTGCAATCTATTAGCCCTCTTTCATCTCGAGGAATTCTCTGTAGCGTCTGTGGACGGTTGCTTTGCTTGCCTGATAACCGAAGCCTTGCAGCGTTACCGCAATTTCATGGAACGTCAGCCCGTTCTGTTTCAGGCTGACAATCTGATCGATCGGCAAGTCTAAGCGCTCCCGTCCATCGGGGTTGCCCCTGCCTTTTAGATTGCGTTCAGGCTTGTAGCCATTTTCAACAGCGCGCTTCATGCCACGTTTGATTTTGGCATTATGTATTTTGCGCTGATATTCTTCAACAACCGCTAAAATCTCCAGGACCATGTCGTCCATATCATTTAATGCAATGGGACCTTGATCGGTCAATGTAAAAACCTCCACGCCATATTTTTTCATGACGTGAAGCAGCGCGATCCGAGCATGGCCACGGCCAAGACGGGTTTCATCCTGAATGAAAACCGCTGAAACTTTATCGGTTTTAATGACGTTGAGCATCTCCAAGAGCCCTTCCCGGTCCATTTCGTAGCCGCTGTGCTGATCTTTAAAGATGTCTGAAACAATGTATCCTTGCGCAAATGCGAATTTCAATAATTCTTCTTCCTGCCGTTCAAGTGAACTTTCCTGGGTGTCTTTCGTGGTGCTGACGCGGCAATAAATTAACGCAGACTTCTTCATTCTGCATCACCCGCCAGTTTGGTGGTTTCGTCTGGGGCGAATTTTAGTTGTTCGCTGGGGATTTTGATTGATTGTCCAGCAATGATCTTCGGAGTGCTTAAGCCATTCTCCTTCATGATTTCTTCAATCCACTCCTGATGGGGGGTATTGCCGCTGAATGACTCCGCAAGTGTCCACAAAGTATCGCCTTGTTCGACTTGCACTAGGCTCATTTGATCTTCCTGCGCGTTATGGGTGAAAACCGAATAGAATGAAAAAGATAGAATCAGAAGAAAGAGTACTGTCAGGTAAGAATTTTTTTGGATGAATGTCATAAGAACCGCCTCCTAAGAATGTGTGTTCGGAATGTATGTTCTTACTTTAATGCGAACAAGTGTTTTTGTCAACAAATAAATTCGAACCTATGTTTGCATTTCATATCCCAAGTTGGTATACTATTGATAGAAAACATGCTGAACTATTAAAAAGAGGTGAAACTGTTGAAAAAAGTATCGAAACGCCAAGAAGATATTTTGTCATTCATAAAAGACGAAGTCCGGGCCAAAGGCTACCCGCCTTCCGTCCGTGAAATTGGAGAGGCAGTTGGCTTGGCATCAAGCTCGACTGTCCATGGCCATCTTGCCCGCCTTGAAAGCAAAGGCTTGATCCGCCGCGACCCGACAAAACCGAGAGCAATTGAAATTATCAGCACTGATGATTCACTGGTTGAAAAAAGCCCGGTCCTTCATGTACCGCTTGTCGGTAAAGTAACGGCTGGCGTTCCGATCACGGCGATCGAGAATGTGGAAGAGTATTTCCCGCTTCCCCAGTCATACGGAACTGAGGACGACCATATTTTCATGCTGGAAATCATGGGAGAAAGTATGATCGAAGCTGGCATCCTGAATGGTGACTATGTCGTAGTGAAACAGCAGCAAACCGCTAACAATGGCGACATCGTGGTAGCTATGACCGCTGATGACGAAGCGACAGTCAAACGATTTTTCAAAGAAGACAATTATTTCCGCCTGCAGCCTGAAAATTCATCGATGGATCCAATCATCGTAGACCAGGTCTCCATCCTTGGAAAAGTGGTCGGAGTTTACCGCCAACTACATTAATCATGACACATAAAGACGCCGAGAGAATTTCTCTCGGCGCCTTTTTTAGTTTCCTACCTTTTGGGCAGACAAAATCAACATCAACGGAATGCGCTCCCGCCGTTCAAACTCTGCTGCGGATTCGAAATTTGTAGGGACCGGCTTTCCTTCCCTGAGGGCAGTTACAGCAAATCCGGCTTCTATTAGCGCTGTAAAGTAGGTTTCTGTCGTTCGGTGATGCTTGACGACTGTCTTGCTTATCCAGGGCTCACCGCGCTCGCCTTCCTTGAAATAATCATCGACCACCCAATCACCTCTGCGTTCGCCTTGCGCTTTACTCGCAAACGACGAAGTGGTCAATGGGTGCTGTACAGTGAAAATGAATTTACCGTCCAGCACCAATGCTTGATTGATTTCCTTGAACAAGTGTCTGATATCCGTCAAGTAATGGATGACAAACCGCGAGACAATCAAATCGTATTCTGAACCCTTTGCTTGAAACGATTCAAGGTCCGCTATATGTATCTTGCCACCCAGCTGTGCCGTTGCTCTACTTGCCAGCAATGCCATCTCCCTTGAGCCTTCTATTCCCGTATAGGATGCTGCTCCAGAGCCGAGCAGTTCATTGCCAAATTTACCGTCTCCACAACCGAGGTCCAAGATTGCTTTCCCTTCGACTTCACCCATTAGGTCACAGATAATCGGTTTCTCTATCGCGTTATTCGGGCTTTCCTTGCGCTCTCTCCGTTTCAAAAAACCCGCTAAAAAATCCTTATCGTCGTAAACACTCGATCCTTTAAATTCCACCTAGCCAGCTCCTCTTCTAATTTTAGGCATAAAAAAAGCATCCGTTAAAACGCGATGCTTCAGGCCTCATAATTCATAGACCATAATGTATTTTACTTGTGTGATAGTAATACGGTATAGGCGGTCGTTGTCCTGGTCCGTGATTTCAAACGTGCCGTGAGTCGGAATATTGCGCAATGCTGATTCTTTGTTTTCAGCATATACTGTCAGGACAATCGTATTGCCTTGGTCAAAATAGAATTCAACTTGGAAAGTTTTCATGCATCGGCCTCCTCTAAAGCAGAATGGTTTTTGCTTCTGTCTATCATACACCATTTGCGGGGCGAGTTGTCCATTCTTTTTGGAGTAAACGCTCTGGTAAATAGGGAAAACCCCGAATACGGACTCATAATGAGCCGAATTCGGGGTACCGGTATTCTGAAGATCGTATTCAATTTTTGCTTTCGACTTTTTGCTGTTGCGATATCCACCAATCGATATGCCTCACGTCAAAAAAGATTGTATTGGCATAGGACTGGCTATGTGGAATCTGCCTTTTTGCGATGCTCTCATTAATTTGTTCTTCAGTCCTCGGGCATCCTACAGAATCTAAATACTTCCGCAGGTCTTTAACCCCTTGAATTTTCGTCAAACTAATCACCCCCACAAAATCTTCTTACTTTCTAAGAAAATTCAGTATGGGCTATTAATCGTACTATGAATTCTTCTTAATGATACCACAGTCCTGGAAAAACTAAACTTCCAAAATCAAAAAACTTTTATTTACTGACCCAAGTGGATAAGAAGCTTGGAAAGTTTGCAAAAAAAAACACACCAGTGCAAGTGCGCTGGTGTGTTATATTTGCTTAATACATTTTCAAGTATTGCTCGCGCTCCCATGGGTGAACCGCAATGCGGAACATGTCCCACTCGATTTCTTTCGCTTCCACAAAGTTGTTAAGAATGTGAGAACCAAGTGCTTTCGTCATCACTTCATTGCTTTGCAGCTCTTGAAGTGCTGCGTACAATGTTGGCGGAAGGTCTTGGATGCCCACAGCTTCGCGCTCTTTTCTGTTCATCGCGTAGATATTGCGGTCTACAGCTTTTGGTGGCGTCATTTTCTTCTTGATGCCGTCAAGGCCAGCAGCCAATAAAACAGCCATTGCCAAGTATGGGTTTGCAGCCGGATCAACAGAACGCACTTCTACGCGTGTTGACAATCCACGTGAAGCCGGGATACGGATCAACGGGCTGCGATTTTGTCCAGACCAAGCAATGTAGCACGGAGCTTCATAGCCAGGCACTAGGCGTTTGTAAGAATTGACAGTCGGGTTTGTAACCGCTGTGAACCCTTGTGCGTGCTCAAGGATACCTGCAAGGAATTGGTATGCTGTTTCACTTAACTTCATTTCGCCGTCTTCATCCAAGAAAGCATTCTCGTTGCCATTGAATAGGGAAACGTTCATGTGCATCCCTGATCCGTTGACGCCGAATAATGGTTTTGGCATGAATGTTGCATGCAAACCGTGTTTCCGAGCAATAGTTTTAACTACTAATTTGAATGTCTGGATATCGTCGCATGCTTTGACAGCATCTGCGTATTTAAAGTCGATTTCGTGCTGGCCTGGTGCTACTTCGTGGTGGGATGCTTCGATTTCAAAGCCCATTTCCTCTAACTCGAGCACGATGTCGCGTCGGCAGTTTTCGCCAAGGTCCATCGGCGCCAAGTCAAAATAACCGCCATTGTCGTTCAGTTCCAATGATGGTTCGCCGCGCTCGTCCAATTTGAACAAGAAGAATTCCGGCTCAGGCCCAAGATTGAAATGTGTAAAGCCAAGCTCTTCCATTTCTTTCAGTACGCGCTTCAAGTTATTGCGTGGATCGCCATCAAATGGAGTTCCGTCTGCACGGTAGATGTCGCAGATTAAACGTGCAACTTTTCCTTTGCCTGTGATCCATGGGAAAACGACCCATGTGTCAAGATCAGGGAACAGGTACATGTCTGATTCTTCGATTCGCACAAATCCATCAATAGAAGAACCGTCGAACATCATTTTGTTGTCTAAAGCCTTATCCAATTGGGATGTAGGGATTTCAACATTCTTAATGATACCTAAGATGTCTGTGAATTGCAGACGGATAAAGTTCACTTCTTGTTCTTGCATTAAACGTTTAATGTCTTCTTTAGTATACTTGCCCATATTCGCTTCACTCTCCTATGATTTTTTATGTAACCCGGTTCATTTGAAGAAACGGGATAAATCCCCTTGCCTAATGCCGCCTCTGTCGAACGATTTCGAGTTCAGCATTTCATCCCTCAAAATTCGCCGAAGCTCGGCATCCGTGATTGTTTGTGGAGCTGTCTTTTCAATTGTCGGTTGTGACCGCAGGGCATAAATCTTTTTTATGCCCGCAATATTGATGCCTTGATCAAGAAAATCTTTGATTTCCAAAAGAGTGTCCACGTCGTTTAATGAAAACATCCGCTTATTCCCTTCCGATCGCGCTGGGCTGATCAACTCGTGCTCTTCGTAGTAACGGATTTGGCGCGCTGTCAATTCCGTCAGCTGCATTACTATACTGATAGGAAGAAGCGGCATCGTCCTGCGAACCCGGTGTGTCATGTTTTTCACCCATTTCAATAATTACTGCTCCTTTAGTGTAAAGGATGTCAGATAACTTGTCAAACGAATGTTAGGTTTTCTAACGTAAAAATTTCCGCACAGTTTTTGTGCGGAAATTTATGTTAGATCAGATTTGATTTTTTTAAGGTTTCAATAGAGTTCAATACAGCAATTTTCACATGCTCGTAAGTAAGCCCACCTTGTACAAAGGCGGTATATGGCGGTCTGATGGGACCATCAGCGGTCAATTCAATGCTCGACCCTTGCACAAAAGTGCCGGCTGCCATGATGACATCGTCTTCGTAGCCTGGCATATAGGCAGGTTCGGGTTTGAATTGCGCATTGACCGGCGAACTCGCTTGAATCGTTTGGCAGAATGCCACCATTTGCTCAGCGGTGTTGAATGACACAGACTGGATCAAGTCCGTCCTTTTCGCTGAATAATGGGGAGATGTCGCCATGCCGACGGATTCAAGCAGCGCGGAAGTGAAAATCGCGCCTTTCAATGCCTGCGATACGATATGCGGCGCCATGAAAAACCCCTGGTACATATCCGGCAATGCATTCAATGATGCGCCTGCCTCTCCTCCTATACCCGGCGAAGTCATGCGGTAACCGCATTTTTCGACTAAATCCCTTCTGCCGGCAATATAGCCGCCAATTTTAGCTAGTCCGCCGCCAGGATTTTTGATAAGCGATCCGGCAATCAAATCAGCACCCGCTTCAATCGGTTCTTGTTCCTCGACGAATTCGCCGTAGCAATTATCGACGAAAACGATCGCGTCCGATTTAATGGTGCGAATCTCAGCAATCATCTCGGCAATCTCTGCTATAGTAAACGACGGACGGGTATCGTAGCCTCTTGACCGCTGTATTGCTATCACTTTCGTCCGTCCGTGAATGGCTTTTTTTGCCGCATTCCAGTCTACGCTTTTGTCTTCAGCCAACGGCACATGCTGGTAGCTGATGCCGAAATCCCGCAGCGAACCGGTGTCCTGTTCCCCACCTGACACAATGGCATCCAAGGTATCATATGGTTTTCCAGTCAGATAAAGCAGCTCATCGCCAGGACGCAAGACGCCGAACAATGAAATCGTGATGGCATGTGTCCCTGAGATGATCTGCGGCCGCACCAATGCCGCTTCCGCTTTGAAGACAGCCGCATAGACGCGTTCAAGCGTGTCGCGCCCTTCGTCGTCATAGCCATAACCCGTTGAAGGATTGAAATGATGGTCACTGACTTTTTGCGAATGGAAAGCTTCAAGTACTTTTTTCTGGTTCAAAAAGGCGATGTCATCTGCTTTCTGCAGCTCGCCTTGTATCGTTTCTTCTATCGCTCGTATTGTAGTTTGCATCTAATTCTCCATTCTCTTTTGCTCACTCTCTATTATGCAATTAAACTTGAAATTGCGTCAAATTCTGCTACAATTCATAGAGTTGAAGATTTCGGGAGGATGCATCATATGGCTTGGGAAGTATTAAGTGCCATCGGAACGATCGCTTTTGCGGTGTCCGGGGCTATTATCGCTATGGAAGAGGAGTATGATATCTTCGGGGTTTATCTGCTGGGGATTGTTACTGCGTTTGGCGGCGGCGCAATCCGGAATTTATTGATCGGCGTGCCTGTTTCCGCATTATGGGAGCAGGAAATGATGTTTCAGCTTGCCTTGTTCTCCGTCACCCTCGTATTCCTTTTTCCAAATAAACTATTAAGCCATTGGAACCGCTGGGGCAATTTCTTTGATGCCATCGGGTTATCAGCATTTGCCATACAAGGTGCACTTTACGCAGTGAATCTGGGAATGCCGGTATACGCAGTTGTCGTCGCAGCTGTATTGACGGGTTCCGGCGGCGGTATGGTCCGGGACGTCTTAGCCGGCCGCAAACCGCTTGTCCTAAAAGCGGAAATTTATGCTGTTTGGGCAGCGATGGCGGGCATACTCATCAGTTTTGACATGGTACGCACCGACTCGGTGCTGTATATCCTGTTTATCTGCATCACCGCATTGCGGATCCTCTCTTTCACATACAGATGGCGCCTGCCAACACGAAAAATCCTTACGACCAAAACACATTAAAAAGACCGCCCGGCTTTAAAAGCCGGGCGGTCTTTTGAGTTTCAATAATTATGCGTGGGTTTCGCCTTTCCAATCGAGCATCCCGCCATCAACATTGATGGCTTCGATACCGCCGGATTCCAGGATTTCGCATGCTTTCGCGCTGCGTTTACCTGAGCGGCAAATAACATGCACGGTTTGGGAGCTGTCGACTTCCGACAAGCGGTCCGGCAATGTGCCAAGTGCAATGTGCTTAGCGCCCGGCACTATGCCAGCCGCCACTTCTTCATCTTCACGCACGTCGATCAGCTGCACCTGTTGGCCAGCTGCCAATTTTTCCTGCAGTTCATCAGTAGAAATCGATTTCATTGTTATTGCCTCCCGTTAGTCTTCTTAATGGCTTTTAAGCCTTTTGTGTATTAGTTGAAGGATTAATCCTGGTGTTCGATAGCAACCGCTTTCGAGGGTGAAAAAGTCGAAATGGCATGCTTGTAAATCAGCTGCTGTTTGCCTTCGGACTCAACCAGCACTGTGAAATTATCATAGGATTTAATCGTGCCTTTCAATTGAAAACCATTCAATAAAAATACAGTTACGTAAATATTGTTTTTGCGCAGCTGGTTTAAATAAACATCTTGAATGTTTACTGGCTTCATGAATATCCCCCTCATAATCCCTAGTCTTTATTTTTCCCCGCAATTATTTCAATTCGACGGGCACGGTCTATATCCTGCATAAAAGCTTCAATTTCCCGAATGTTTTTTTCCGGATCGGCTAATGCATCAATCCAGAAAATCGGCAGCTTGTTTTTGAAATAAGTGAATTGCCGCTTTGCGTATTTCCGTGAATTGCGTTTTAACTGGCTGACCGCTTCCCCGAAATCCACCGTTCCTTCAAGAAACCCATATAATTCTCTGTAGCCAATTGCTTGGATCGCCTGGGTATCGCGGACGCCGCGGTCTCGCAGCGCTGCCACTTCATCCAGGAGACCCTGCTCCAGCATAGCATCGACGCGCTCATTGATGCGCTGATACAGGACATCGCGGTCGATGTCGAGCCCGATGATGGCCTCGTTATACATAGGCGACAACGCCAGGCTGCGGTCCGCTTGCTGTTCTCCGCTTTCCAAAATTTCAAGTGCGCGGATGACGCGCCTCGTGTTGTTCGGATGAATATCGGTTGATGGGTCCATTGCCATCAATTTATCGTGCATATGCTGCGGACCCTGCTGTTCGAGTTCTTCATATAAAGCGGCCCTCACTCTTTCATCGACTTGGCCGTCCGTAAAGCGGTAATCGAATAAAACCGCCTGGACGTATAGGCCCGATCCTCCTACAAGGATCGGCAGCTTGCCCTGCGATTTGATTTCTTCGATTTTGCCGCGCACAAGCCCTTGGTATTCCGCCACCGAAAAAGATTCTTCTGGTTCCTTGATGTCGAGCAAGTGGTGAGGCACTTCTTGCATTTCTTCTGCACTGATTTTCGCTGTGCCGATCGACATGCCGCGGTAGACCTGCATGGAATCGCCATTGATAATTTCACCATTAAAGCGTTTTGCAAGCTCCAAGCTCAGCGCTGTTTTACCGGAAGCCGTGGGGCCTACTATGGCAATTACATCAATCATTTTCCAACATCCACTCTGCCATAATTTCGTAATGCACTTCTTTGTCGATTTCTTTAAGCAATTCGTGCCTAGCGCCTTCCGCCAAATGCACGCGGACATTCGTCATCCCAGCTTTCTGGTATTGTTCAGCCGCCTGGAAGATGCCTTTGCCATGGCCGCCAACCGGATCTGCGGAACCGCTGATCAGCAGCAGCGGCAAATCTTTGCGGATTTTTGCCACTTCCGCTTTGCGATGGATCAAATCCAGGCCGGTGAATAAATCTACATAGAATTGATTAGTAGATGGCGCACCGCACATCGGATCTGCTTCGTATATGGCCACTTCGGACTTGTCCCGGCTGAGCCATGCATATGCAGATTCTTCGCTTTTGAACGCTTTATTGAAACTGCCGAACGTCATTTTTCCAAGCATTTCACTCACTGCTGTCTGTCCTTGCGCTTTCGCCGCAGCCGAAGCAAATGCGAGCCCAGCTTTGCCCGAAAAGCCTGGATTTCCGCCGCTGCCTGACAACACGACGCCGCTGATGCTGGAGCTGTACAATTGGATGAAACGCCGAGCCACAAACGACCCCATGCTGTGCCCGAAGACGATAAGCGGAAGATCTCCAAACTCATCTTTCACATGATCGATGATTTCCTTGGCGTCTTCGACCACTCGGTCAAATCCGCCTTCTTCAGCGAAAAATCCTATGGTCCCGCTGCGTTGGGCTGTTTTTCCGTGTCCGCGCTGGTCGTGGCCAGACACTGCAAATCCCTTCGCCGCGAGGAAATGCACAAATTCCTCATAACGGCCGACATGCTCCGCCATGCCGTGGATCACATGCACATGGCCGATTGGAGAAGGCGGGCAAACCATTTCACAATAAACTTCGTGGCCATCTGACATTTCTACAAAACTTTTGTTGATTTTCATTGCAATGCCCCTCTCACATATCGAGTCGCCCGCTGGATTTCTTCGTTCAATTCATTGCGGTATTGCATTTTCTGTTCTTTGCTGTAATTCAACTCGCTGGCCATGAATTCCAGCACGCTTTCTTTATAGCGCACGACATCCGCGATATGGAAATAAAGATCGCCCGTCCGCCTGACAAAAAAGTCTGCGGGGGTCAACGCCATTTCATCTTCAATCATGTATTTCAAGATGGCTGCCAACGACTTTGGCAGCCCCTGGGGATTGGTTTCAGGCATTTGCTGATAATAGCCAAACACTTTGCCAGCGTTCGTCCCGAAAAATTGCGCCAGCATCCGGCCTTCTTCCGGCGACAAGCCGAATTGCTCTGCAGACAATGCGGTTTGGCTGACGAATCCGCCAAAGTTTTCCGAGCCGCCAAAATCACCGCCAGATAACGGTAAATGCTTCGTAATGGAACTGCCGTATTTTGTGCCCGTATCTTTCGAAAGCCTTTTAGCTGTTTTATCAATGATCGTTTCCGCCATTTTCCGGTATCCTGTCAATTTGCCGCCCGCGATGGAGATGAGACCGTTGTCCGACTCCCAGATTTCATCTTTCCGGGAAATTTCAGACGGATCCAAGCCTTCTTCTAAGATGAGCGGCCTTACGCCTGCCCATGTTGATTCGATGTCGTCTGGCGCCAATCGGATTTCCGGAAACATGCCGCTTACCGCTTTGATCAAGTACGCGACATCTTCTTTTGTGGCACTGGGGTCGATCGGGTCTTGCTGGAAAAAGGTATCGGTTGTGCCGACATAGACTTTCATATCCCTTGGAATAGCAAAAATCATGCGCTTGTCAGGTGTGTCAAAGTAGACAGCATGCCGAAGCGGAAATTTTTGCTGATCGACGACGATATGTGTACCTTTTGTCAGCTGCAGCTTTTTGCCCCTTGTCTTCGCATCGAGGCTTCTGACTTCGTCAACCCAAGGACCTGACGCATTTATAGTTACCCGTGCGTCCACATCAAAAGTTTGACCTTCCACAACGTCAACGATCCGCGCCCCAGCCATTTTGCCATTTTTATAAAGGAAGCTTTCCGCTTTTGCGTAGTTCAAAGTGACTGCTCCGCCTTCCGCCGCTTTTTTCAAGGTTTCCAGCGTCAAGCGCGCGTCATCCGTTCGGTATTCGACGTAATAGCCTCCCCCGAGCAAGCCTTCTTTATTCAATAAAGGCTCTTTTTCCAGCGCTTCTTCCGGTTTCAGCATCTTGCGACGTTCGCCTTTTTTGACTCCTGCCAGAAAATCATAGACCCGAAGCCCGAGAGATGTCGACAACGGACCGAACGTTCCGCCCTTGTGAAACGGCAGCAGCATACGCTGAGGTTCTGTCACGTGGACTGCATTTTCATAAACGATTTCCCGTTCTTTGCCGACTTCCGCAACGAGCTTCACCTCGAATTGCTTTAAATACCGCAATCCGCCATGGACCAATTTTGTGGAACGGCTGGATGTGCCAGCTGCAAAATCCTGCATCTCCACCAAAGCGACCGACATGCCGCGTGACACCGCATCAAGTGCAATGCCCGCTCCTGTAATTCCGCCTCCGATAACTAAAACATCAAACTGGTATTTAGAAAGCTTGCCGATTTGTTCCGGCCTCTTTTTCGCTGAAAACATCCTTTTTCCCCCTTATCCAATGACTCTGCCCGCAGTTATGCCTTTGTTCACATTACCCGTTTAAACATTTTCTCAACATCATAAGTTTTAAAATGCACAATGACCGGTCTGCCATGTGGACAGGTAAACGGCTGTTCGGCATTTTTTAAGTCCGCCAGCAATCGTTCCATCTCATGCTTTTGCAAATAATGGTTTGCTTTGATCGATCTTTTGCAGCTCATCATGATCGCCGCTTCTTCCCGGATTTTCTTAACGTCAACTTTACGGTCATCCAGCACCTGCTCGATGATTTCTTCGATGATTTCCTGTTCAAAGCCTTTCGGAAACCATGTCGGATGCTCGCGGACGATAAATGACGTGTCGCCGAATTCTTCCATGAAAACGCCGCTTTCTGACATCACTGCTAAAGCATCTTTCAGACGCAGCGCTTCGTCGCGGCTGTAATGGAACGTCAATGGCAGCAATAAAGCCTGCCGCTCGGAAGAATTGATTTCCCCCACTTTTTCGCGGAAAAATTCATATTTGATGCGTTCTTGCGCAGCGTGCTGGTCGACCAGGTAAAAACCGTCTGAACTTTGCGCAACGATATAAGTGCCGTGGATTTGGCCGACGACTTCCAGCTCAGGAAATTGCGGCCCCGTTTCCGGTTCCTCAAAATCGGCAGCTTCAGCAATCGGTTCTGGATATGGTTCTGGCGTGTAGGCAGTTGACGCTTGTTGCGCCGATGCAACAGACGCATGCTTGCCCTGCTGCTCTTTCGGCCTTTCCATTGTCCGCACAAAATCGCTGTCTGGCTGCTCTATCGGTTCTTTTACTGTAAATGAAGTTTTCCATATATCCAGTTGCTTTGTCGGCGCCTGTTTCACAGCTTTCGGCTGCTCGATGGTCGGCGCCCGAACAGCTGAACTGACGGCTTGGCGTATTGTAGTGTGCACCAATTCCATCAATTCCTTTTCCTTGCTCAGCCGGATTTGCTGTTTGGCAGGGTGAACATTGACGTCCGTCAAATAAGGATCTCCCTGGATATTCAAAATGACGATTGGCTGCCGCTCCAACGGCAAAAACGTATGGTACGCCCTATGCACGGTATTGGCAATGGCATAATGCTTGACCCATCGGCCGTTGACGAACAACGAAATATAGTTTTTATTGGCACGGGTGATTTCCGGCAATGACGCATAGCCGGAAACCTTGTAATCCTGGGTTTCCCCTTTAAACGGAATCATTTTTTTAGCAATCGAAACACCGTAGATATCGGAAATGACGCGCTTGATCTCACCGCTGCCGGAGGTCTGGAGCACCGTTTTGCCGTCGTGCACCAATTTGAATGCGACGCCCGGATAGCTGAGCGCAAAGCGGTTCATCAGGTCGATTGAATGGCCAAGTTCCGTTTGCAGCGTTTTCAAGTATTTCAAACGTGCCGGCGTATTGAAGAACAATTGGTCAATGCGGATGTCGGTGCCTTTTCTTAAAGAACCAGACCGGTGTTCGATAACACGCCCGCCTTCCAATTGGACAAACGTTCCAGATTCTCCATCAGAGGTATGGAGCATGATTTTTGATACCGACGCGATACTTGCAAGCGCTTCTCCCCTGAAGCCTAAGGTTCGGATACGGAACAGGTCATGCTCGTTCGCGATTTTGCTCGTAGCATGGCGCGAGAAAGACAATAGGGCATCTTCCGCGTCCATGCCTGCGCCGTTGTCGATAATCTGTATGGAAGTCAGCCCAGCTTCGATCAATAATACTTCAATCGCTGTACCGCCCGCATCAATGGCATTCTCCACCAATTCCTTGACGACAGAAGCTGGCCGTTCGACCACTTCCCCAGCAGCTATTTTGTTGGATAATGGTTCATCCATTAATTGGATTATTCCCATAAAGTCACTCCTTTTCGCTTAGCTTTGCCTGCAGGTCATTGAGCAATTGCAGCGATTGCAAAGGCGTCATTGCGGCAATATTAATGTCCGAAATTGCCTGCAGCACTTCTTCCCCAGCGGTGTCGCGGTCATCGAAGAACGATAATTGTTCTACTTGGCTGACGTGCTTTTTGTTTTCCGCTTCGAAACTCGCCAGCAACTCGCGGGCACGGGCAAGGATCGGCTGTGGCAACTCTGCCAATTCTGCTACATGGATGCCGTAGCTTTTATCTGCCGGCCCTTTTTTCACTTTATGCAAAAACACCACTTTGCCTGATTGCTCCATCGCAGCGACGTGGACATTGCTGAGTTTATCGAGCGACTGGTCCAATGCCGTCAATTCGTGGTAATGCGTCGAAAACAAGGTATTGGCGCCTATGTGCTCATGGATATACTCAATCATTGACTGAGCGAGCGCCATACCGTCATAGGTCGAGGTGCCGCGGCCAATTTCATCGAATAACAGCAGGCTCCGGCTTGTCGCATGGGTGATCGCGTATTGCGATTCAAGCATTTCGACCATGAATGTGCTTTGGCCAGAGACCAAATCGTCCGCCGCTCCGATGCGCGTGAAGATTTGGTCGACAATAGGCAAGTTCGCCGATTCAGCGGGCACATAGCTGCCGATCTGCGCTAAAACGATTGTCAATGCAACTTGGCGCATATACGTACTTTTACCGGACATATTCGGTCCTGTAATCAACAGCATATTTTGGCTGTTGGTCAATACGCAGTCATTTGGCACGTAATGCTGTTTGTTGAGCATTTTTTCGACGACCGGGTGGCGGCCTTCGATAATCGAGATTTCGCGGGTATCATTAAATTCAGGCTTCACAAAGCGGTAATTCTCCGCTATGTTGGCAAAGCTCATAAAGACGTCCAGCTCGCTGAGCGTCGAGGCTAAATTCTGGATGCGGGTGATAAACACCTTGACTTCTTCCCGAATCTTGACGAATAATTCATACTCCAGGTTCAAGCTCTCTTCTTCAGCCGTCAATATCAAGGTCTCTTTTTCTTTCAATTCTGGTGTGATATAGCGTTCTGCGTTTGCCAGCGTCTGTTTGCGGTCATAACGCTCCAAGTCCGCCAAATGCATATTCGCTTTCGATATTTCAATATAATAGCCAAAAATCCGGTTATAGCCGATTTTTAACGATTTAATGCCGGTTAATCGGCGTTCTTCCTGTTCAAGCTGCGCAATCCAGTCTTTGCCATTTCGCGAGGCATAGCGGTATTCATCCAATTTTTCGTGGAACCCGTCCCGGATGACGCCACCTTCTTTCGCTGACAAAGGTGGATTAATGCTGATGGCCTCAAGCAATTCGCCCACTTCTTCGCAGCGGTCCAGTTTTTCGCTGAATCCAGCGAGTGCGTCATACCCTGAATTGGCCAGCTCTGCAATAATGGCCGGGACTTTCTCCAGTGAGCTCCGCAACTGAGCTAAGTCTCGTCCGCTCGCACTGCCAAAAGCAATCCGCCCGCTCAGGCGCTCCAGATCGTACACTTCTTTCAAGAGCGCTTGCAATTCCACGCGCGCAAAATAATTGCCGATCAACGCTTCGACCATCGTCTGACGCTTTTCAATCGAGCTGCGGTTGGCCAAAGGCTGATGCAGCCATTGCTTCAGCTTGCGGCTGCCCATCGCTGTCACGGTATCATCCAAAAGCCACAGCAGCGTACCTTTCGTTTCTCCTCCGCGAATTGATTGCAGCAATTCCAAATTGCGCTTGGAATGGAAATCGATCGATAGCAGCTGACTGTTTTCATTGAAAATAAAAGGCTGGATATGGTCAAGTGATTGTTTCTGGGTGCGCGAAATATACGTCAGCAGACGCAAAATGCTTTGCTTCAAATCATCCGGGCATTGGGCTGTCAGCCGTTCGTCTGCTTCGTAAATATGGTCCATCGGTTCAATCGATAAAATGAGCTGCTGGGTCTCTTCGTTCAGCAATAAAAACAATTGCTCGGAAACGACCAGCTCACGGATGTTCAACGACTGCAATTCTTGCAGCAGGGCTTTTTCCGTTCCCGCTATAAAGACAGCCGCCGCTTCGCCTGTGCTGACGTCGACGTAGGACAAAGCAAAACCTTCTCCGGTCTGTTCAGCCGCCGCCAGAAAAAGGTTCGATTTTGAATCGACGCTTTTGCCTTCGGTATAAGTGCCTGGCGTGATGAGGCGCACGACTTCACGCTTGACCATGCCTTTTGTCGTTTTCGGGTCTTCCACCTGTTCGCACATCGCCACTTTATGGCCTTTTGAAACGAGCTGGTCGATATAATTCTGGGCTGCATGATGGGGCACGCCGCACATCGGGATGCGGTCTTCGCCTGTACCGCCCCTGCTGGTCAATGTAATCTCCAGGATTTGCGACGCTTTCAACGCATCGTCATAAAACATTTCGTAAAAGTCGCCCAAGCGGAAAAACAAGAACGCGTCCTGGTAATCGGATTTCACTTGCAAATATTGTTGCATCATTGGTGTAGGAGCCATTTTTAATACCTCTTTCAGAACTTTTCGTAGTCTCACCATTATAGCAAAAACAACAGCAGAAAAGAAAAAACTGAAAGAGCCTCAGCTCTTTCAGTTTCCTTTATCGCAAAATCGTCCTGCGTCACACAAAGCGCAGCCCGATATTGAATGTAATTGTTATTAGCAGCTACCCGGTGAATCGTTGCGAACCTTCGATCCCGTTTCGCCGCGCAGCAAATCTCCGCCTGTTGCAGTAATGATGTTGTTCGTTACGCGGTTGGCGATTGCCGTTGATACCATTTGCAGCAATGCGTTGACGTCGCTTTGCGATTGCTTGAATTCCTGGACAATCGGCACTTCGTCGATTTCTTCTTCGATTTTCTGGATCTTGCCTTCAATCAAGCCCAACGCGCGTTCTTTTCCATAATGCTGGAAATTGACCGCTTGTTTTTGCAAGCTCTTCATGCTCGCGATTTTCTCGCGGACTTTCTGGTTTTCGTTTATTTGCGCTTCTGCACGTTTGAAGAATTCAACTTCTTCTGTATCAGCAATCATATCTGCTACTTCGCGCGCTTTTGCGATAATTTCGTCTTTTGTATAAGCCATTCTCGTAGACACCCATTTCTCGGCTGGCAACGCTGTCCATCAAACCACCGTTCAACAGCCTTTATTTATTAGATTAATTGTACAGGTAAAAGCGTCCATTCGACAAGGGTTCCGACTTGTGTAAAACTCCGCTGCAGCCCTTGCTTTCCGGTATAGCTCTTTCTTTCATTATACTGAAAAGCATTCGTGCTCTTCAAGGCACAACGGCGAATTGTCGGAGAATGGACAAGAACTCCTTTTTAGTTTTGGAACGGGTAATCTTCGTTAATGTAGATGCGTTCGTATGAAATCGCTTTGCCGCTTTGGTCATCCACTTCCGTGAAAAACCCGCTGACCACTGAACGTCCCTGCTTCGGCACTTCAAAGCGTGTCGGCATATTCGTCCGGAAACGGTACAGCACCGATTCCTTCGCCATACCAAGCACTTCATCATAAGGGCCTGTCATTCCGACATCAGAAATATAAGCGGTGCCGTTCGGCAAAATCCGCGCGTCTGCTGTTTGGACATGGGTATGCGTTCCGACGACAACTGATGCACGGCCATCCAAATGCCAGCCCATAGCGATTTTTTCACTTGTCGCTTCGGCGTGGAAATCGACAAAAACTAGCGGCGAAATCTCTTTCGCTTCAGCGATCAACTCATCCGCTTTTTGGAACGGATCGTCATGCGGCGGCAAAAAGACACGGCCATGGAGGTTGATGACGGAAAGCGTCTGGCCATTTTTTGTTACCGTCGCCATGCCTCTGCCTGGCGCTTCTGGCGAGAAGTTCGCCGGGCGGATCAAGTAATCGACTTCATCAATAAAATCAAAAATCTCTTTCTGGTCCCATGTATGGTTGCCCATTGTCACCATGTCGACGCCCATGAACATCAGGTCTTGGTAGATCGACTTTGTAATGCCGCGCCCTGCCGCAGCGTTTTCACCGTTGGCAATAACAACATCCGGTGCGTACTTTCGTTTTAAACGAGGCAAATAAGATTCCAGCGCATCCCGCCCGATCGAACCGACGATGTCACCGATAAATAAGATTTTCACAACTATCACCTTTTCCCATAAGAAAAAGGCTTCTTTGAATAGACATTCATCGAAGCCTCAATCCTATTATTTTGCGTATTCAACTGCTCGTGTCTCCCGGATGACGGTCACTTTAATGTGCCCTGGGTAGTCAAGCTCTTCTTCAATCCGCTTACGGATATCACGGGCAAGCCTATGGGCTGTCATGTCGTCAATTTGTTCCGGGCGGACCATTATGCGGATTTCGCGCCCCGCTTGAATAGCGAATGATTTCTCAACGCCTTCGTACGATTCAGAAATCTCTTCAAGTTTTTCAAGTCTACGGATATAATTCTCCAATGTCTCACTGCGTGCACCCGGACGTGCGGCAGACAAAGCGTCTGCTGCAGCAACGATAACCGAAATGATTGACGTTGCTTCAGTGTCCCCGTGGTGGGAAGCAATACTGTTGATGACAACTGGATGCTCTTTATACTTCGTTCCAAGCTCCACACCGATCTCGACGTGGCTTCCTTCAACCTCATGGTCAATAGCTTTACCGATGTCATGTAGAAGGCCGGCACGTCTTGCGAGCGTTACGTCTTCACCAAGCTCCGCGGCCATCAAACCGGAAAGGAAAGCAACTTCAACCGAGTGCTTCAGGACATTCTGGCCATAGCTTGTGCGGTAGCGCAGGCGGCCAAGAATTTTGATCAAATCAGGATGCAAATTGTGGACGCCGACATCAAATGTCGTTTGTTCTCCGATTTCGCGGATCTGCTCGTCCACTTCGCGGCGTGATTTCTCAACCATTTCTTCGATGCGCGCAGGGTGGATACGGCCGTCGGATACCAATTTTTCAAGAGCTAACCGGGCTGTTTCACGTCTGATCGGATCGAAGCCGGAAAGGATAACCGCTTCAGGCGTATCATCGATGATCAAATCGATGCCCGTCAAAGTTTCAAGCGTTCGGATATTACGTCCTTCGCGCCCGATAATCCGGCCTTTCATCTCATCATTCGGCAAGTTCACCACTGAAACAGTTGTTTCTGCGACATGGTCAGCAGCAAAACGCTGCATTGCCAATGATAGGATATTTTTCGCTTTCTTGTCCGACTCTTCTTTGGCGCGCGCTTCAGTTTCTTTCACCATGACCGCAATATCTGTTGAAAGTTCATTTTCAACTTGCTGCAGGATGATCGATTTCGCTTCTTCGCGTGTCAATGAAGAAATTCGTTCCATCTCGGACTGCTGCTTCTGGACTAAATCCTCTGCTTTGCTCTCCATCTGTACAATATGCTGTTGTTTTTCTGCGAGAGTTTCATCCTTGCGTTCAAGGCTCGCTTCTCTTTTGTTTAATGCATCATCCTTGCGATCCAAATTTTCTTCTCTCTGCAACAACCGATTTTCTTGTCTTTGAAGTTCCAATCGGCGTTCCCGAATTTCAGATTCTGTTTCAGTACGCAATTTATGATTCTCGTCTTTCGCTTCCAATAAAGCTTCTTTTTTCAGCGCTTCTGCTTCTCTCTTCGCATCTTCAACAATTTGCTCCGCAGAGTTTTTAGCGCCTGCTATATCGGAATCGTTTTGTTTTTTAAGAACAAAATAGCCAACAACTACACCGACGATGATACCAAGCAAAGCGAAGATGATCTCAGAAATCCCCATTCGAACACCTCCTCTTGCTATTCTTTTTCTACAGTTCATAAAGATGAATTAAAGCAAACATTTTATTGCATCAATCGTTTTAAAATGCGTCACCGCACTAGTTAGATGCGTAGATACAACTTAATTGTATAGTTGGTACTAAGAAGTGTCAACCCATGGAAACTCACAGAAAAGCGTAGGCGCCCGTTTAGTTCCGACAAGCGCTGGAGGGCTTGCCGCGGACGGCGTCTTTTGCCGTTGCTGGCAAGGCCGAAGCGTCTCGAGGAACTGGGGCCGAAGACTGGACACCTAGAAAAGCGTAGGCGCCCGTTTAGTTCCGACAAGCGCTAGAGGGCTTGCCGCGGACGGCGTCTTTTGCCGTTGCTGGCAAGGCCGAAGCATCTCGAGGAACTGGGGCCGAGGACTGGACACCTAGAAAAGCGTAGGCGTCCGTTTAGTTCCAATAAGCCCTGAGGACTTGCCGGGGACTGCGTCTTTTAACCCGAGACTGCTGAATGCAGGCACAGAAAAACCGCCAAGCGTATGCTTGGCGGCCATCTTCAAGAAGCATAGCTTTAGCTGCGCTTCCCTTCTTATTCTTCGTCGATCAAAAGATCGAATTCTTCCGGCTCTTCAGCTTTAGCAGCAATTGTATATGTCGCTGCAGCCATGCCCAAAGATTCGCGGACTTTGTTCGAAATTTCGTTGCGCAATTCCGGATTCGCCATCAAGAACTGCTTGGCGTTTTCACGGCCTTGCCCGATGCGTTCTTCTTTGTACGAATACCAAGAACCGCTCTTCTGGATGATTTCCAGATCCGAACCGATATCGACGATTTCACCTTCGCGTGAAATCCCTTTACCGTACATGATGTCCACTTCCGCTGTACGGAACGGCGGAGCAACTTTGTTTTTGACAACTTTGATCTTCGTTCTGTTACCAATGATGTCATTGCCTGATTTCAAAGCTTCTGCGCGTCTAATTTCCATGCGTACAGAAGAATAGAATTTCAGTGCACGGCCGCCTGGAGTTGTTTCCGGGTTTCCGAACATCACACCAATTTTCTCGCGAATCTGGTTAATGAAGATAACAATCGTATTCGATTTATTGATAATGCCGGATAATTTACGCAAAGCTTGGGACATTAAGCGAGCCTGCAAGCCCATATGCGAGTCGCCCATTTCGCCTTCAATTTCAGCTTTTGGCACAAGTGCCGCCACCGAATCGATGACCACGATATCAACCGCACCGCTTCGCACTAATGCTTCCGTGATTTCAAGCGCTTGCTCGCCTGTATCAGGCTGTGACAGCAATAGCTCATCAATATTAACGCCAAGATTTTTTGCGTAAACCGGATCAAGCGCATGCTCGGCATCGATGAATGCTGCTGTTCCGCCTGCCGCTTGCGCTTCTGCAATCGCATGAAGCGAAACGGTCGTTTTACCCGAACTTTCAGGGCCGTAAATTTCGATGACCCGCCCACGCGGGTATCCGCCTATTCCTAGAGCAGTATCAATTGCCAATGATCCACTTGAAACCGATGATACGTTGCGGTCGCTTTTCTCTCCTAATTTCATGACCGAACCTTTACCAAATTGCTTTTCTATACCTTTTAACGCCATATCCAATGCTGCTTTACGATCGCTCAAAAAAAGTCCTCCTCTTAATAAAACCAATTTTTCTACCTGTTTCTAGTATACTAGGTTATTGAGAAATACACAAGAGAAATGCGAACGTTTATTCGTGTTCGTATTTTAAATTTGAGTTTTGATTTGGCTATAGAAGCCAAAAAACACGTTTGAAAGGAAAAACGCACGCAAAATTAAATTTTGCGTGCGTTTCCTGCAGCTAGTGTTCGTATAACATAGTACAAAGCCAATTTAACGGCTCTAAGCCTGTTTGAATTGCGCATGCCGGAAAGCTGGAGGCGATAAGCCTTCGTCCCATTTTCATCAGCAATGCCGATCCATACTGTCCCTGCAGGCTGCTCACCATGCGCATCCGGTCCTGCCGCACCCGTTAAAGAAACGCTGATGTCCGTCCCGAATTTCGAGCGGACGGCCTCAGCCATGGCGATTGCTGTTTCTTCGCTGACTACTCCATATTGCTCGAGCAATTCAGCGGAGATGCCCAGCTGTTTGATTTTCATTTCTTCATTATAAGCAATGACTCCGCCTTTCAACGCTTTGCTAACGCCTGGTATGGCGGCGAGCTCTGCTTGGAACAAGCCGGCGGTCAAGCTTTCGGCAGCTGAGATGGTCTTGTGCTGTTCTCTCAAGAGCTCTACAGCCTTTGATGCTAGCGAGTCATCATCGTAGCCATAAAGGTAATCCCCGACAATTGCCAGAATTTCCTCTTTCGCTTCGTTGATCAATTCCCATGCCTGCTCTTCTGTCTCAGTCTTCGCTGTAATGCGCAACGTCACTTCAGAATCCGAAGCGAGCGGCGCAATGGTCGGATTGGTTTGCTTTTCCAGCAAATCCTGGATCCGGTCTTCCAGTTCGGCTTCGCCAATACCATAAAAGCGCAAAACGTGCGATAAAATGACATCTTCCTTATTCAACATGCGGGCCAGTTTCGGCTTCGCTTCGAATTGGAACATCGGCTCCATTTCTTTCGGTGGGCCAGGCAGAAGTATATAGACGTGTTCGCCAGATTTATAAAGCATACCCGGCGCCATGCCGTGGTGGTTCTCCAGCACTTCACTGTCTTTCAACACCAATGCCTGTTTATTATTGTTAAAAGTCATCGTGCGCCCCGCGCGTTCGAAATACGCGACAATCGAATCCAGCGCGACTTGGTCCATTTCCAAACTTGTATTCAAATGTTCCGCAATTGTGCTCTTTGTCAAATCATCTTTTGTCGGACCAAGCCCACCTGTGAAAATAATTAGATCGGCTCTTTGTTCGGCAATTTCAATGATGCTTTTCAGCCGGTCCGGGTTATCGCCGACCACTGTGTGGTAGTAGACATTAATCCCGAGTTCCGCGAGGTTGCTTGAAATAAAACGGGCATTGGAATTGGTGATTTGCCCAAGCAATAATTCACTGCCTACCGCAATAATTTCTGCGTTCATGCCATGCACTCCCTTCAATCTATATAAGTTGAACTAATGTGTATTCATAATCGATATCCCGCAAAACAGCTACGAAGGTATTGACCCAAAGATTGGGGAAATACCTTTGCAACGAAGCGCATAGCGCTGCAATGAACTTCAATATCTCGAAGCTAGCGAAGCGTTGCAGGGACAGGGACAGAAACAATCGTCTTTGCACTTCCCAAAGCGTCCTGAGCGATTTTCAACAAATCACTTCTTAAATTCAACTTAAGCAATTACATGCTGCTGAATTTATTTCGAGACCATCAAGCCTTTGCGGTTGGCATAGAAATAATCCCAGCCGGACCATACCGTAAAGATCAATGCGATGTAAAGCATGATGTCGCCAAACGGTATATTAGCTAATGTAAAGATTGTGTTATAAAGCAGAAGCGATGAAATCGCCAAAATCTGTGCGGTGGTTTTGATTTTCCCTAAGCCGCCGGCTGCAACG
This sequence comes from Planococcus sp. TJ-301, assembly GCF_058268475.1. Lineage (NCBI taxonomy): Bacteria > Bacillati > Bacillota > Bacilli > Caryophanales > Caryophanaceae > Planococcus > Planococcus sp. TJ-301. Next base: position 914,931 of record NZ_JBZDOH010000001.1, read on the forward strand.
ACTTCCCCTTCGCCCGCAAGGACTAGGCGCAAGCCGGTAACCGCGAATTCACGGCTGATAATGATGATGACGATCCATGAAGCGGCAAATCCAAGCTCCACTAAAATAATCAAAGCTGCTGATACCAACAATTTGTCCGCTAACGGATCGAGAAATTTACCAAATGTCGTAACAAGGTTGTATTTTCGTGCATAATAGCCGTCAACCCAATCCGTCAATGACGCGAAGATGAATACGAGTGCGCCGACAAAATGGCTGACCGGCATAGTAGCGCCGAACAAGGTCATTTCCCCCCAGTTGAAATCGACAAGCATGAGGACCATAAATACGGGAATAAGGAGGATCCGGGAAATGGTGATGCGGTTTGGAATGTTCATAAATGATTCTCCTTTCGTTTTTCAAGAAAAAAAGCCATCAAAAGATGGCTATTCCGCGGCTGAGAATTGAATAACAATGTTTTGTGTAATTGGTTTTTTAGAGATTTCCACCGGTTTGCCGTTGATGGAAACCGACATATTCGGTGCAGCTCCAAGGCGGAGGCGAACTTGCTTCATATCGGTAACGTCAACCGTCTCAGAATCATTCGGCTGCATTGTCACAGCAGGAAATAATGCCTTCTGATCTTGGTCAGTGGCTGCTACCCATGATGCCTCATTCGCTTTAACGGTCATTTCCCTTTTATCAGGGCCGCTGAATGCGTATATTGTCGTTTCACCTTCTGTTGTTTCCACTTTTATGCTCGCTTCAGGTTCTGCGGGTTCTGCGGGTTCCGCTGGAGCTTCTTCAGGTGCTTCTTCTTCTGCAGCTTTTTCTTCTTCTGTCGGTACGGCATCTTTATCCGCAGGTTCTTCATAAGGAACACCGGTTTCTTCCGGAACCTCTTCTGCAGTGTCTTTGGTGCCGAGAGATTGGTAGAATACCCAAGCCACCCCAATAATAACTACTATAAATAAGGCCACAATAACTTTTGGCATCATCTCACCCATGCCGCTGCCGCGCGAAGAGCTTTTCGCGAATGTCTGGCGGCGCGACGGAGTCGGCGGCGGCATTGTTGTTCTCACTTCTTCTTTCGCCGGTGCAGGAATTTCCCCTTTATGCTGCTCCAGCAAGTCATTGGAATTGAGGCCGACCGCTTCCGCATATTGCTTGATGAATGCACGGGCATAAAAAGGCCCGGGCATCATACTATGGTTGCCTTCTTCAATGCCTGCCAAATAGCGTTTCTGAATTTTTGTCACATCCTGCAAATCTTCCAAACTATAGCCTTTTGCAATTCTCGCTTCTTTTAAACGATTACCTAATTCACTCAATATACTCACCTGCCTACTTAAAAGTTGAAACCGCCGAACAGATCCGCTTGGTTCCGGTCGTCCATGAAGTTGTTTTTCTCTAGTACTTCATACGTAATCTTTTCGTCTGGATGATGGCGCAGTTCGATTATATAATCGAAATCTTCTATGTTGTATTCAGATTGCTGGACAAACATATCGGGGTGTTCAACTACTTTAATCGTTGGCATCCGCATCATTTCCCTAACCAATTGCATATGGCGCTCATCCCCTGAACGGCGGGTGACGATGCCGTCCAAGATGAAGATGTTGTTTGCGTTATGTTCATCGCCCATCAACTGGTTGCGTACTGTCTGTTTGATCATAGTCGACGACAGGAAAATCCATTTTTTGTTGGCGCTGACGCTAGCAGCGACAATGGATTCCGTCTTGCCGACCCGCGGCATGCCGCGGAGGCCGACCAGCTTATGGCCTTCCTGCTTGAAAATCTCAGCCATGAAGTCAACTAGCAGCCCCAATTCATCGCGGACAAAACGGAACGTTTTCCGGTCATCTGCGTCGCGCTGGATATATCTTCCGTGGCGGACTGCCAGAATATCGCGCAGCTTCGGTTCCCGGTATTTTTTGACCGAAATTGTTTCAATAGTGGAAACAATCTGCTCGAACCGCTCTAATTGTACATCGTGCTCCGCTCGCAGAAGCATTCCGCGGCGGCCTTGGTCGACGCCATTGATTGTGATAATATTTACTCTCAACATACCAAGAAGTGAAGCTATATCTCCTAACAGACCCGGACGATTGACTTGAATTTCGTATTCAAAATACCATTCTTTCACACATCATCCGACCTTTCAATACAGTGTTTGGCCTTAAAAGTTCCTACCTCTTTATGATAGCGGATTTACGGTCCCAAGAAAAGAGGTAATAAAAAAAGAAGGAAAACCTTTCCTTCTTTTTCTACATATGCCATCCGCCATTTACATTTAGCGTCTGCCCTGTTATATAGTCAGCTTTGCCGCTGACCAAAAAGGCCACAGCATCAGCGACATCCTGCGGATTGCCAAGCCCGAGTGGGATGTCCTCCTCGATTGCCGCCAATTCCTCTTCTAAGAATTCTTTGTTCATTTTCGTCTGGATAAAACCTGGCGCCACTGCATTGACGCGTGTGCCAGTCGGCGCCATTTCTTTCGCGTATGCTTTGACAAAAGCCAATTGTGCGCCTTTTACTGAAGAATACATCGTTTCCATTGCTGCCCCGGCCTGGCCCCAAACCGAAGAAATGAAAATGACATAATTTTTAGGATGCCGGTGAAAATAGGGTGAGATCAATTTGATGGCGGTGGCAGGGTTTTTCACATGCACCCGCCATAGCTCATCCATTTCCTGCTCATCTGTATCCAGCAGCATTTTCATCAAGGCATGGCCGCTGGCTACAATAATGCACGACGCATCGAAAATATTTGATGCCAGAATTTCTCCGCCATTGCTATCCGTAAAATCGGCTTGCACAGGAATAAACTCCTGAAACGCGAATTTTTTTTCGAGCCGCTCCGCCAATTGGCTGACGGGCGTTGAATTATAATGAAGATACAGCGACCAGCCATCATTCGCCAGCCCTTCTGCAATGCACTCCCCTATCTCGCCTGAAGCTCCCATAATGATTGCAAACCGTTTCACTGTTCCGCCTTTTTAGGCGGCACGATCGTGAATGACGAGCGCTGGCTTTCCTGGCTGACCGACGCAAAAGCTTCCTGCAAATCCGGAACTTCGATGTTTTCAAGTGCTGGCACGACATCAAACAAGTTCATGTTGTTGAATGCATAGCGAGTGAACTGATTGGCAATGTATTCCGGTGAATTCAACGCTCTTAGGAAAAAGCCGATCTTCTTGCGGCGCACCCGGTCCAAATCCGCTTGGCCAAATGGCCATTTCTCGATTGCCCGGTCCAGCGTGTCGTTGATTTCTTGCGTCAATTTTTCGGGAACAGCCGTATCTGATCCAATCAATGCATAGCCAAAACCGTTCTCAAGTGAATAATCGAACGAATAAGATTCATCGATCCAGCCGTTCTCATAAGCATTGTGATAAAAGTCGGAAGTACGGCCAAACAGCAATTCGTAAGCCAATTGGGCTGACAATTCATGCTTCATCATGTTTTCTCCGGAAAGATCCAAAAGCTCTGGTTTAATGCCGATGAACACTTTCGGTTTTTGCACGCTCATCTCCAGCATCCGTTCTTTGATTGCAGCTTGGGCTGGCTCTTCCGGATAAACCCGTTCGATGTTCTGCGGCTCTTCAAACGTTTTGCCGCCTTGATTCTCTTTAATAAGGCTGAGCATGCTTTCCGGTTCGACCGCTCCTACAATGAACAGCACCATGTTCGATGGATGGTAGAACGTGTTGTAGCATGTGTACAGATGATCCGCCGTGATGTCCTGGATCGATTCAACTGTTCCGGCGATATCAATTTTTACTGGATGGTTCTTATACATATTTTCAATGACGCCGAAATACAGCCGCCAATCCGGCTGGTCATCGTACATCGTAATTTCCTGTGCGATAATGCCTTTTTCCTTCTCAACAGTGCTTTCTGTGAAATAAGGGCTCTGCACAAAATCAAGCAGCGTTTCCACGTTTTCATCGATTTTGTCCGTAGCCGAAAACAGATACGCTGTCCGTGTGAATGAAGTGAAAGCATTCGCAGAAGCGCCTTGTTTGCTGAACTGCTGGAAGACATCGCCGTCCTCTTTCTCGAACATTTTATGCTCCAGGAAATGGGCGATGCCGTCAGGAACCTTTATCGCTTCTTTTTCTCCAAACGGCACAAAATTATTGTCGATTGAACCGTATTTCGTCGTAAAGGTTGCGAAGGTTTTGGAAAATCCTTTTTTCGGCAATATATAGACTTCAAGCCCATTTTCTAATTTCTCATGGTATAAGGTTTCGTCTAATTGTTTGAATTCGACTTTATTCAACAGAATCATCCTCCTTGCCTGATAGGAAATACGTCATTTCGAGAGACAGCCCTTTAGCAGCTTCCGCGATATCTTCTTTAGTAATGGAGTTCCATCTGCTGATGAGGTAATCAGGTTCGAAAGCTTCCGTCAGTTCCATGTATTGATCGTAAATGTCGATTTGCCCGCGCGCATTATCCAGCGCTTCCCGCAATTGGTTTGTCAGCAGCGCTTTCGTCTGGCCGAGTTCCACTTCCGTGATATTGCCTTTTTTCACTTCTTCCAGCTGTTCAAGCACGAGCTTGACCGCTTTTTCTTCAAGCTTCGCATCTATTCCCGCCAATACGAACATCAAACCAAATTGTGAAGCGTACGAACTCGATACGTAATAAGCCATGCTTTCTTTTTCACGGATATTGACGAATAGTTTCGAATGCGCGTAGCCTCCAAAGACACCGTTCAGCAATTGCATGACTGGGAATTTCTCATCGCGAAACGTTATCGGCGAGTAAAAAGCCATATGCAGCTTGCCTTGCTTCATGTCTTCGAATTCGACAACACGCGGCTGCTCCGGTTTTGTCAATTCGGTCGAAGGCGCTTTGATCGCTTGCACGCGGTCGCCGAAATGGAAGAATTCCTTGAAATGCCCTGCAATCATATCGGCTTTGATGTCGCCCACCGCATAAATCTCGATTTCGTTGTTGTTGATCATTTCCTTGTATTCTTCGACGAGCTTTTCATTTGTCACCTCGGCGACTCTTTCGATCGTGCCATTCGGCTGGATCGATGCAGGGTGTTCAGGCAGAGCCAATTCCATCAGGCGCTGCTGAGCGTAGCGGGTTTTATCGTCAAAAATCGATTCGATGCGGTGTTTAATCGCTTCCTGTTCCCGTTTGAAAACCGATTCCTTGAACAAGCCGTGTTCGAAATTCGGTTTGAACAAAACGATGTACATTAAATTCATCACTTTTTCAAGGACGCCTTGCTCAGACAAATACTGATCGTTGACCGTCTCGACGTTTAAAGTGACGATATGTTCGTTGCCCCGCTTCGAAGAATCTATGTAAAGGGAAGTGCCGTATAAATCATCAAGCACCATGCGCAATGCTGTATGGGAAGGATAGACTTCGTTGCTGTGCTGGAGTACATTCGCCAAAATCGTACGCGCAGAAGCTTTTTCCTTTGTCAGTTTATCTTTGAACTTCAGCGAGAAATTTATGGTTTTGAATTGCGTCGTTTCGTGTACATGGACCTTGACGCCTTTTGCAATATTGACTGTTTCAAACATATGTATTTCCCCTCTCTCTCATCATAGTCTAACTATACCGAACCTTGTAACTAAAGAAAAGCGGCAGAGGCTGTATAACTATCTGCGGAAATTTAAAAAGGCATGCCCAATAATTCCGGGCATGCCTTTAAATAATAATTTTTATTCAGCTTAGCGCTGGCCTTTGATGTAAGGCACGCCGTTTGCTTTTGGTGCATTCGCGCGGCCAATGAATCCAGCCAACGCAAGGATCGTCAATACATACGGAAGAATTAGCAGGAACACGCTAGGAATGTCTTTGATGTATGGAATGGACGGTCCGACGATGCTCAGCGATTGCGCGAGCCCGAAGAACAATGCCGCTCCCATGGCGCCCAGTGGATGCCATTTACCGAAAATCATAGCTGCTAAAGCCATAAAGCCCTGGCCATTGATCGTTGCATGGCCGAAGTCGCCGGAAATTGTCTGTGCATAAATTGCACCGCCGATGCCCGCAAGCGCTCCGGAGATCATGACAGCGATATAACGCATTCTTGAAACGTTGATGCCCATTGTATCAGCAGCCATCGGATGCTCGCCTACAGAGCGGAGGCGCAGGCCGAATGGCGTTTTATAAATGACGAACCAAGCCATAATTGCAACCACGAGTGCAAGGATCGACGTGTTGTACATTTTCGTAAAAAACATCGGTCCGAGAACCGGAATATCGGAAAGGAACGGTACATCGTAACGCGGGAAGCGTTCCGTGATAAAGTCCGTCTGCCCTTTATCGAAAATTTTCTTAACTAAGTAAAGTGATAAGGCAATGGCAAGCAAGTTGATCGCTACCCCTGAAACGACTTGGTCAGCACGGAACGAAATCGACGCCACTGCATGGACGAGCGATAGCAATAAAGCAGCTACCATCGCTGCAACCAATGCCAGCCATGGGGTTGCGTTGCCGAACTGATCAGCAAACAACAAGTTGAACAAAATACCGACGAAAGCACCGATGACCATCAAACCTTCAAGGCCGATATTTACAACACCTGAACGTTCGGAGAATACGCCGCCGATAGCTGTCAAAATTAATGGTGCCGCGTAAAATATGGCTGAAGGAACGATGAAATACAAAACTTCCAAGAAACTCATATTACTTCGCCTCCTTCTTTTTAGCCGCTCGCAGCAGGAATAGGCGGATGATATAACCTGATGCTACGAAGAAAATTATAACCGCGATGACAATTTCCACGATTTCCAAAGGAATTCCTGCAGCATTCGGCATGTTCAAAGCGCCGTATTTCAGTGAACCGAATAATGTCGCGCCAAAGATGACGCCAAGCGGTGTATTCATGCCCAGCAAGGCAACGGCAATGCCGTCAAATCCGATGCCGGTGAAACCGCCTTTGGAAGAAACGTATTCGAACGTTCCAAGTGCTTCCATCGCCCCGGCAAGACCAGCGAATGCACCGGAAATGACCATTGCGAGGATGACGTTTTTATTGACGTTCATGCCTGCGTATTCGGAAGCGTTGTGGTTGAAACCGACTGCTTTCAATTCGAAGCCTAGAGTTGTTTTCTCAAGAATGAACCACATGACCGCAACCATCGCCAGCGCAATCAAAATGCCGTAATGGAGGCGTGAAAAGTCCGTCAGGTTCTGGAAAAATTCCGAGCGCAGCGATGCACTCAAGAAAATCGACTCGGTTCTGTCGCCGCCGTCAGAAACGGTTTTGATCAATGCGTTTGTCGTGTGCAGCGCGATATAGTTCATCATAATTGTGACGATAACTTCGTGTACATGGAATTTCGCTTTCAAAAGGCCTGGCACAAAGCCCCATAGAGCTCCAGCTGCAGCCGCAGCCAAAATTGCCAGCGGCAAATGAATGATTTTCGGCAATTCAACAGCTACACCTACATATGCAGCTGCAAACCAGCCGACGATCAATTGCCCTTCAACACCGATATTGAACAGTCCCGAGCGGAATGCAAACGCTACTGCAAGTCCTGCCAAAATATACGGGGTAATCTGGCGGATTGTTTCACCAATTGTATAAAGGTCTCCAAAAATACCATTCCATAAAGCGGTGTAGCCGACAATCGGGCTATAGCCCGATACGAGCATAACGATTGCACCGACCAGTAAACCTAAAATAACAGATATGACGGGGACCAGAAGATTCGTAGCTCTAATTGACATGCTGATCCTCACCTTCTTTCTTTGAATCGTTATTGCCGTTGCTTTGTGCTTTGACAGAATGTCCTGCCATCAGCAATCCAAGCTCTTGTTCCGTAGTCTCTTCCGGAACTACGACATCGACGATTTCTCCATCGTGGATAACTGCAATGCGGTCCGATACGTTCATGACTTCATCGAGTTCGAATGAAATGAGCAAAACAGCTTTGCCGTTGTCACGCTGTTCGATCAAACGGCTGTGAATAAATTCAATCGCGCCGACATCAAGTCCGCGAGTCGGCAATGCCGCGATAAGCAAATCAGGGTCACGGTCCACTTCCCGGCCGATAATCGCTTTTTGCTGGTTTCCGCCGGATAAAGCGCGCGCTGGTGTGTGCGGCCCTTGCGTACGGACATCAAAATCCTTGATGATTTGCAATGCTTTTTCATCGATTTTCTTGTAATCGATGATGCCGCCTTTGGAAATCGGCGATTTATAATACGTCTGCAGCGAAATATTATGGCCAATCGGGAAATCCAGCACAAGTCCGTGTTTGTGGCGATCTTGTGGAATGTGCCCTATGCCCGCTTCAGTCACTTTTCGCGCCTTTAAGCCGGTGATATCCTTGCCATGAAGTGAAATGGTGCCACTTTTCACTTTGCGGAGTCCGGTGATTGCTTCGATCAATTCACTTTGGCCATTTCCGTCGATTCCCGCAATTCCGACAATTTCACCTTTGCGGACTGTCAGATTCAAGCGTTTCACTTTTTCAACGCCGCGATAATCTTCTACTACCAAATCTTTTATAGACAGCGCATCCTCTGTTGGATTAGCTGGCCCTTTCACTGTTTTGAATTCCACCTGGCGTCCGACCATCAATGATGCCAGGTCAGCCGGATTGGTTTCCGCTGTGATGACAGTGCCGATTCCCTGGCCTTTGCGGATGACCGTTACACGATCGGATACATCCATGATTTCTTTCAATTTATGGGTGATCAAAATGATTGATTTGCCTTCAGCAATCAAACGTTTCATAATTTGGATCAATTCGACAATTTCCTGTGGCGTTAATGACGCGGTTGGCTCATCGAATATGAGGATCTCTGCTCCGCGATAAAGCGTTTTCAGGATTTCCACACGCTGCTGCATGCCGACGGAGATATCTTCGATCAATGCATGTGGATCAACATTCAGGCCATATTGTTCAGAAACTTCCTGCACACGCTTGGCTGCATCTTTTTTATTGGTCACTCCGAATTTCGTCGGTTCATTGCCCAAAATGATGTTTTCCGTGACGGTGAAGTTCTCGACTAGCATAAAATGCTGGTGGACCATCCCGATTCCGAGATCATTTGCGATGTTCGGGTTTGAGATATCAACCTTTTTGCCGCGTACACGGATTTCCCCGCCTTCTGGCTGGTATAGTCCGAAAAGTACGTTCATCAATGTCGATTTTCCCGCTCCATTTTCACCTAATAATGCATGAATTTCGCCTTTTTTCAATTGAAGCGTAATATCATCGTTGGCGACGAATGCCCCGAATTCTTTCCGTATATTGAGCATTTCAATAACATATTCCATTGTTCTCACTCCCCCGAAAACTGGTGATTTTTTTATAATTAGCTTTGCATCGCTTTTAAAATTGATACAGGAAAGGCTTTTATTGCTAAAAACCTTTCATCTATCAATCCGTTTTTAAGCAAAAAAAATCATAAAGACCGGTTAAACCGGTCTTTATGATGACCGTAACAAAAGAAATTATTCAGACAAAGTTTCTGGTACTGTGATTTCGCCGCTAGCGATTTTCTCTTTGTACTCGTCGATTTGAGTCATGATATCGTCAGGAATCGCTCCGCGTGAATCCGCAAGGCCAACGCCATCGTCAGCTAAACCGTAAGTAGTTGTTTCGCCGCCTGGGAAGTTTCCTTCTTTAGCTTTGTTTGAGATATCAAGAACTGCTTGGTCAACTCGTTTAAGAACTGAAGTCAATGTAACGTTAGCATCGCCAACTTGGCCTTCATCGTATTGGTCAGCATCTACGCCGATAACCCATACGTTTTCATCCGGATTAGCTTCTTTGCGTTCTTTGGCTTCAGTGAATACACCGTTTCCTGTTCCGCCAGCTGCGTGGAATACGATATCCGCGCCGGAATCATACATAAGAGCAGCAGTGGATTTACCCAATTCCGCTTTATCAAAAGCACCTGTGTACTGAGCATCAACAACGATTGTTTCGTCTACAGCTTTAACGCCTTCTTTGAATCCAGCTTCAAAGCGTTCGATTACAGGAATGTCCATGCCGCCGACAAAACCGATTTTTTTCGTTTCAGTCATCAAAGCAGCAGCAACACCTGCAAGGTATGCGCCTTCTTGTTCTTTGAACAAGACACTTGCAACGTTTGGAGCATCAACAACAGCATCGATGATTCCGATTTGAGCATCAGGCTGCTGGGCAGCGATTTCTTTAACTGCACCTTCCATCAAGAAGCCGATTCCGAAAACGACATCAAAGTCGCGGCGGATCAAGTTATTCAAGTTGGTATTGTAATCAGCGTCAGAACCAGACTGAAGGTAATCGATACCGCCATCGCCTTTTTCAAGGCCGTTTTCTTTACCGAATTTCTCCAAACCTTCCCAAGCCGATTGGTTGAAAGATTTATCATCAACGCCCCCGACATCGGTTACCATTGCAACAGAAAAGTCACTTGTTTCTTCTGCGCCTTCTCCGCCCCCAGAACCGCCTGATGTTGCTTCTTCTTCGCTGCCGCATGCCGCTAGCATAGTGCTCGCTGCAAGCATTACTGAAAGGCCTAGAGCAAATTTACGTTTAATCAATGTGATAACCCCCAAGGTATTTTTGATATTAGCAGGAATTTGCCGTTTTACACACGTTTTCGAACTACATGGAAACTGAATTTATCAGCTCGGAAGTAGTTCTTTGAATAAAGCACCACACGATCGTCCTCATCATAGTGGTACTGTTTTAACTCGAGTAAAGCTGTTTCCGGGTCACATTCCAAAATTGGTGAAGCCTGGTCATGATAGCCGATCGGATCGATGAACGTGACTGCATACGCAATATGGATGTCCCCCGACTCCTCTATTGCTGAGAAGATGGAACTTTCTGTGCGTCCGAGAAAATCTCCAGGCAAATAACGTGAAGGAACTTTATCGATACAATAGACGACGGGTTCCCCGTTTGCCGTTCGGACGCGTTCAATAGTAATAATTGAGTCATCGTCTTCGCAATGAAAGCGTTTTATATCTTCTTCAGAACAAGGAGCCTCGTGGGTACTTAAGTAAATAGCACCAGGCTCCATGCCTGCTTGGCGGATCATGTCGGAAACACTGGTCAATTGTTCGATGCCCGATGAAAAAACCGGTTTCGCATTGACAAAAGTGCCTACGCCATGGCGCCTCACGATGATATTGTCTTCTTCCAGCAGCCGCAGCGCTTCTCTGAGAGTGGCGCGGCTGACTCCAAGTGTCTTGGCCAGCTCAAATTCGGATGGCAGCTTCTCTTTCTCTTTGTACAATCCGGCAGCAATATCCTGCTTCATGCGGTCAATAACTTGAAGATACAAAGCGCGATGATCCGATTTTATTGTCATACGATTCACCACCAATGACAGAGATCAGACATCTGATGTAAAACATTCCTACTAATCAAAATTACTATAACATTAATTCAAAACGAAATAAATAGTCTTTTGTCGAATTTTGCGATTTTCATTTCAAAGATTTCAAAAACTCTAATCATTTTGTCACAAAAAAAGCAGGAAGATTTAATAATCTTCCTGCTTTGGCACTAATACGGTTCGTGGTTTGCTGCCTTCGTATGGGCCAACAATGCCGCGCTGCTCCATTTGGTCGATGATGCGGGCCGCCCGTGAGTAACCGACGCGGAACCTTCTCTGCAGCATCGACACAGAGGCTGTCTGCATTTCGGAAACCAATTGCACGGCTTCGTCATAAATGTCATCTGTTTCTTCGTCGATAGCTGTTTCATCGATTTCAGTCGGAATCATATCTTCCTGATATTGCGCTTTCTGTTGTTCGATAGCGAAGTCGACGATTTTCTCGACTTCGGAATCAGACAGGAACGCGCCTTGCACGCGGACCGGTTTTGATTGTCCGGCACCTAGAAACAGCATATCGCCGCGGCCCAGCAATTTCTCTGCGCCGCCCATATCCAAAATGGTGCGCGAATCGATTGCGGACGAGACCGCAAATGCGATTCGGGACGGGATATTCGCTTTGATGACACCTGTAATGACGTTGACGCTCGGACGCTGCGTCGCGATGATCAGATGGATCCCGGCTGCGCGGGCCATCTGCGCCAAACGGGTAATGGCGTCTTCCACTTCGTTCGAAGCGACCATCATCAAGTCGGCAAGCTCATCGACGATAACGACGATGAACGGCAATTTCGGGTGTTTGTCTTCATTTTCTTCATTGAAGATGCGGACGTATTCATTATAGCCTTCGATATTGCGCGTTCCGGTATGTGAAAACAGCTCATAGCGCCGCTCCATTTCAGAAACGATTTTCTTCAATGCTTGGGCTGCTTTCCGCGGATCGGTTACGACAGGCGCAAGCAGATGTGGAATGCCGTTGTAGACATTCAATTCGACCATTTTGGGGTCAATCATCATCATTTTCACTTCATGTGGCTTAGCGCGCATGATGATGCTCGTAATAATGCCGTTGATGCACACCGATTTCCCGCTGCCCGTCGAACCAGCAACGAGCAGATGCGGCATTTTGTTCAATTCGGTCATAACCGCTTGGCCAGTAACATCGCGCCCTAAGCCGAACAGCAGTTTAGCATCAGGCTTGTTGTTTTCCTCAGACTCCAATACTTCACGCAATGACACAATTGCCACTTCCGAGTTCGGCACTTCGATGCCGATGGCGGATTTCCCTGGAATCGGCGCTTCGATCCGAATATCCCTTGCTGCCAGCGCCAGCGCCAAATCATCATGCAAAGAGACGATTTTGCTTACTTTCACGCCAGTATCCGGCAGCACTTCGTATTTGGTGACCGCTGGGCCCAAATGGACTTGTGTCACTTTAGCGCGAACGCCGAAACTCTGGAACGTCTTCTCAAGCTTTTTCGCATTTTTTTGAATGCCCGCGTATTCCCCACTTTGGTCGCTCTGCGGAGGCAAGTCCAATAATTCAATCGGAGGAAGCTGGTATTCTTCATTTTCAAGCTCTTCTGCAGTAGTCATCAAGTTCACTTCGCTTAAAACCGGTGATGGCTCCGCTTCTCCCTTTGCTTCTGGAGGCGTTTCAGTTTTTCTTGGTTTGACGTTTTCAGTAAACGCTGAAATAATGGGCTCTTCTGTTTGCATCTCAAAGCTTTTCACTTCCGGAGTTTCATCAATTTCATCATAAGCCAGCACTTCATCGGCTTCAAATGGCTGTTCCAGCTGCGCTTTGCGGCGCGGCGAGGATATGCGCTTCGGTTTGCCTTGCTTAAACCGGTTCATGATTCCATCGAGCACTGGCCGCATGCTTGGCACTTTTTCTGCTAAGTACGGAGCTGCCGTTTTGCCAGTAAGGATGATTGCGCCGATCGATAGTAGAATCAACGCAATGATCCACGTGCCGGCTGTGTCGAATAACACATGGAACATGGCATACAATAGCGCGCCCATTATTCCGCCGCCGCTTGCAGTATAGGTTTGCCATACAGACCCTGTGAGTTGCGTCGATTTGATCGTTTCAGACATTACATTGCTTGTTGTGATTGGCAAAATCGAACCGGATGCCCAAATCAAATGGCAGATTAGCAAGATTCCTGTCAATACGAACAAGCCGCTTGTTAAAAATTTCAGCCGCGGCTTCGGCCAGCTTCGTCTCACCATAACGTGGATGGCTATTGCTACCAACACGATTGGCACAAAAATAGCCAAATACCCCGTCAACAATTCGGTTGTGTTCAACAGCATCTTGCCAATTATGCCGAGCTGGAACGCCATCAACACGGCGACTCCGATCAGCAATAGCCCGATGACTTCATACCAGATCATCGCCATTGGCTGTTTCTTTTTAGAAACCGGCTTTTTCTTAGCGGGTGTTTTTGTTTTTCTTTTCACCTGAGCCCGTGGCATCACGATCCCTCATTTCCTCAAAATTGAAAAAGGATTTCCTCCGATTAGATCGGTTCGGAAATCCTTTCACCTGTCTCTCTCTTAGTACTCCATAATAATCGGAATGATCATCGGACGGCGCTTCGTTTGCTGGAATAAATAAGAATTCAATGTGTCACGAATTTCCTGTTTGATGTTATTCCATTCAAAAGCATCTTTTACTACATATTTGTCTACTACTTTACGGACCAATTGAGTGGACTCTTCCATCAGCTGCTCAGATTCACGCACGTATACGAATCCACGCGAAATCATTTCCGGGCCTGATGCAATTTTCTTCTCTTTGCGGTTCAAGGTAACAACGACGATAAATATTCCGTCTTGGGACAAAAGCTTGCGGTCGCGCAGGACGATGTTCCCTACGTCGCCGATGCCGATGCCGTCAATCAGGACATTGCCTGCAGTGACACGGCCGCTCATGCGTACTTTGCCCGCTTTGTATTCAACGATATCGCCTTTGTCAGCAATAAAGATATCAGACTTCTGAATACCGACTTGCTGCGCCAATTTCGAATGGGCAATCAGCATTTTGTATTCACCTTGGATCGGAATGAAATATTTCGGTTTCATCATGTTCAACATCATTTTCAAATCTTCTTGGCTTCCGTGTCCGGAAACGTGGACTTTTTTATCGGAAGTCAACACTTTCGCTCCGGCTTTCGCCAATTTGTTCATCGTCTGGAACATTGGAACTTCCATGCCCGGCGACGGAGTAAACGTGATCAATACTGTATCCGTATCTTTGATTTTGACGTCTTTATGCTGCTTGCGGACCATTTTGTCCAATGCTTCAAGCGGCTCTCCTTGGTTGCCTGTTACAATGATGACCACTTCTTCGTCACGGTATTGCTCAAGGTCTTTCAAAGAGATGACCGTATCTTCAGCGACTGTCAAATAGCCGAGGCGCAATCCGACTTCGTAGCTGTTCTCCAAACTTTTTCCTGCAACTGCGACTTTTTTGCCTGTTTTTTGGGCAAGGTCGAAAACTTGCTGGATGCGGATAAAGTTGGATGAATACAACGAAACCAAAATCCGGCCTTCCGCTCCAAGAAACGCAGTGTATAAATGATCGTAAACCACCGTTTCAGAAGTCGTATAGCCAGGGCGTTCCGCTTCGGTTGAATCGGACAATAGGAACAATACGCCGTCATCGCCCAATTTCGCCATTTTGGAAATGTCCGGACGGTAGCTGCCTCTTACGGATTGGTCGAATTTAAATTCGCCGGTATGGACAATCGCACCTTCGGATGTATGGAAGGCGATGCCCAAAGCGTCTGGAATACTATGTGTTGTATGGAAAAATGTTACGTGCGTTTTATCGAAATTCATGCGGCTTTTGTTTGTTACTTCAAAAAATTTGACATGCTTCAAAGAACCCTGTTCTTTGATATGCTCTTTTGCAAGCGCAATCGTCAATTTCGATCCGTAGACAGGCGCTTGGATTTTTTTCACTAAATACGCAATCGAACCGATTGCATCTTCATGGCCGTGCGTAAGGAAAATCCCTTTGACACGGTCTTTGTTTTCTTCGAGGAACGTCATGTCCGGAATAACGATATCGATTCCAAGCATTTCATCTTCCGGGAACATCAGGCCGCTGTCCACTACGAACAGGTCCTCATCAATTTCAATCACGTACATGGCCTTGCCGATTTCACTGACCCCGCCAAGCGGGATAACTCTAATTACTTCATTTTGTATTTTACTCAATTTATTTCCTCCTAAATTTTACCCGTACATATCCATAGACTTTATTATACGGGAATTCCAGGTAACAGTCCAAAGAAAAAACAAACCGGAGCATTGTCCGGTTTGTTCGGAATGATTACGCTATGGCCACAGGGCCGTTAAATGATGTTTTGTTCAATCATCGACTCGGCGATTTGAACTGAATTGAGCGCTGCGCCTTTGACCAGATTGTCTGACACGACCCATAGGTGGAAGCCCTGCGGGTTGTCGAGGTCTTGGCGGATGCGGCCGACAAACACTTCGTCGAGTCCAGCTGCCATCAACGGCATCGGGTAAACCTGGTTCGCGGGATCGTCCATCAGCACGACGCCTGGCGCGCCTGCGATTGCCTGTTTTACTTCTTCGACTGTCGGAGCTCCTTCAAGCTCGACATAAACCGATTCTGAGTGGCCTGTGACTACTGGCAGGCGGACGCACGTCGCGGCAACCGCTAAGCGGTCATCGTGCATGATTTTTTTCGTTTCGTTGATCATTTTCATTTCTTCGTATGTGTAGCCGTTATCCGTAAACTTGTCAATTTGCGGAATGGCATTGAACGCGATCGGATAATGGTGCTCTGCGGATTTCACCGGCAGCATTTTCGCTTCGGCGTCTTTCGCGTTGTCAAAATCAGCCGACTGGCTTTTCAGTTCGTTGATGGCGCCGATGCCGGCACCTGACACCGCTTGGTATGTCGAGACGACGATTTTCCGCAAGCCATATTGCTCTTTGAGCGGCTGCAATGCGCACACCATTTGAATGGTTGAGCAATTCGGATTCGCAATGATGCCTTTATGTTGCGCGATATCTTCCGGGTTTACTTCCGGCACGACGAGCGGCACGTCGGCGTTCATGCGGAAAGCGCTAGTGTTATCGATGACGACTGCCCCGCGTTTGACGGCTTCCGGTGCAAATTGCTCGGAGATGCTGCCGCCTGCACTGAACAATGCAATGTCGATGCCTTCAAACGATTCCGGTTTTGCTTCTTCGATTGTATAGGTATTGCCTTTAAATTCGATTTGCTGTCCGGCTGAACGGCTCGATGCCAGAAATTTTATCGTATTCACTGGAAAATCGCGTTTTTCCAATTGCTCTTTCATCTGTTGTCCAACTGCACCCGTGGCGCCCATAATTGCTACATTATATGTTTTCAAACAACTCGCTCCTTCAAAGATTATTGGCGTAATTGTACCACAATTCACTTCACTAGAGGAATAGATCAATGAATATTCCGCTCACTATTACTCATCAAGTATCTTTCATAAACTTTTCATTTCGCTTCAGTCTCATTGAAAACCGTTGCTCCTGTCCCTGCATCGCTGCGCTAGCTTCGGAACAAAAAGTTCGTTGCAGCGCTATGCGCTTCGTCGCAAACAAGTCGGCCAAAATTCTTTTGACCAACTTGTTCGCCGCCTTTCGCTTCATTCAAAGGTGATTCTTGATAGCAAAACATTTCTTTTGATAGATGAATATAAAAGATAGAAATGTATCCCATTTCTTGATGGTCTTAAGTGGTTTCATATAGTAGGCTTTTCCGTTAACCAGTGTTAAATCCGGTTTAACATGCACTAAATCACAGTTAACATGCAGTGGCAGAAAATCAACAAGCGTTAACCGACGCTTAACATGACTTGCCCGTATTTTAACCGGAAATAGCCAAAAAGCGTCTCGCTCTGATCCAAGTTCAAGAACCCCATATGAAAAGCCGTTCGCCTCTGCGAACGGCCCCTTTAATTGAAAAAATGCATTTCGCCAATAGCAAAATGCATCCATCTATAGATGGTTTTCAAAAAAAGGTTCTTTCGTAAAACAAGCAAGGCAAATCCATGACTTGCCTTACTTGTTTAATTTTATCGACAGCTTGCGATTAAGCTTCATCTGTCTTCGAGCGGATGATGGAGATGGCCGGATCTCCGTCGAATACTTCCAGCAGCGAAGTGACACGCTCAGGCGAGACGGCTTCGATGCGGGCTAGGATTTCATCGTAGCTCGGATGTTTTCTTAGCAGCAGTTCATTTTTGCCGTTGCGGTTCATGCGCGCGCTGGTGCTTTCGAGCCCAAGCATCACATTGCCTTTCAGCTGTTCTTTGGAATCCGTCACTTCCTCGGCTGTTGGCCCGTTTTTGCGGATTTCCTGGAGCTCTGCGATGATCACTTCCTGCAGCGCATCCATTTGTTCATTTGAGGTGCCGCCATAGATTGCGAGCGTTCCATGGTCGGAGTAAGCGGAATGGTAAGAATAGACGGAATAGGCGAGACCGCGTTCTTCACGTATTTCCTGGAAAAGGCGCGACGACATCGATCCGCCGACAATATTATTCAACACGGTGAAATTGAAAATATCCTTATCTGTAATAGGCAGGCCCGGATAGCCTAGACTCAAATGCCCTTGTTCGGTTTCTTTTGTTTTAAAAGAGTAGCCAGGTGTAAACATCGGGAAGCGATAATTCTTTTCAGTTTCCAGCCGGCGGAATGATCCGAAAAGTTTTTCAATCAAACGGATCAGTTCCGGTGTAATTTTCCCTGCGACAGAGATTACAGTATTATCCGGCGTGTAATGGCGATCCATAAAATGTTGGATCTTGTCTTTGGTAAAACTATTCAGTGTTATGCCTGTTCCAAGGATCGGTGCGCCCATTGAATGGTGAGGATACATGACGCGCCATAACTGCTCCTGGACATCGTCATCCGGCATGTCTTCAGTCATGCTGATTTCTTCTAGCACAACTTGCCGCTCTTTTTCAATTTCCACAACGTCCATTTTCGAATTGAAGAACATATCCGCAAGCACTGTGACCGCATGCTCTGCATGGTGGTCCAGGATTTTCGCATAATAGCATGTATATTCTTTTGATGTATAGGCGTTAATATCGCCGCCTATGCGATCAAACTCTTTGGCGATGTCTTTAGCTGAGCGCGTATCCGTCCCTTTGAAGAGCATATGCTCAATAAAATGCGTAATGCCGTTTTCTTCAGGGGATTCGTCGCGTGAGCCGGCTTTGACGAACACACCGACTGCCACTGAGTGGAAATGCGGAATGGATTCGGAAACAATGCGAAGGCCGTTTCCGCAAGTATGAATAGTAACCATGGAAAAATTCCTCCTAATGCGAAAAAATTGCCAACCGGAGCTGGCAATTTTTTAAATTTTTCTTATTCTGCTACTTTTTCAGCTGCTTCTTTTTCTTCCTTCAAGACAATCTTGCGTGATAAGTTCACACGGCCTTGGCGGTCGATTTCGACAACTTTCACTTTGAGGATGTCATCAAGTTTCAAGACATCTTCCACTTCTTTCGTCCGCGCTTCCTGGATTTCAGAAATGTGGAGAAGTCCGTCTTTGCCTGGGAACAATTCAACAAACGCGCCGAATTTTTCAATTCGCTTCACTTTGCCTTCGTAATATTCCCCGACTTTCGCTTCGCGGACGATGTTTTCGATCATCGCTTTCGCTTTCGCGTTCATTTCTTCATTTACCGATGAAACGAAGATTGTGCCGTCTTGCTCTGTATCAATCTTAACGCCTGTTTCTTCGATGATTTTGTTGATGACTTTACCGCCAGGCCCGATTACATCGCGGATTTTATCCGGATTGATTTTGACCATGATGATTTTCGGCGCAAATTTAGACAGATGAGCTTTTGGCTCAGAAATCGTAGCTAGCATAGATTCCAAAATGTGGATTCTGCCGACTTGTGCCTGAGATAAAGCTTCTTCTAGAATGTCGCGTGAGAGGCCATCGATTTTAATGTCCATTTGAAGTGCAGTAATGCCTTTAGCTGTGCCTGCTACTTTAAAGTCCATATCTCCAAGGTAATCTTCCATTCCTTGAATATCGGATAAGACTGTATAGTTTTCGCCTTTTTTCACAAGGCCCATAGCGATTCCGGCAACAGGTGCAGTAATCGGCACGCCTGCATCCATCATAGCCAATGTTGAAGCACAGATGCTTGCCTGTGAAGTGGAGCCGTTCGATTCCAATACTTCCGCAACTAAGCGGATTGCGTATGGGAAATCTTTTTCGCTTGGCAGAACCGCTTCAAGTGCGCGTTCCCCAAGAGCCCCGTGTCCGATTTCACGGCGGCCAGGGCCGCGCAGGAACCCAGTCTCACCTACTGAGAACAACGGGAAATTATAATGATGCATGAAACGCTTCGATTCCTCGAGGCCAAGGCCGTCGATGATCTGGACATCGCCAAGTGCACCTAGTGTACAAATGCTCATCGCTTGCGTTTGCCCGCGTGTGAACAAACCTGAACCGTGTGTGCGGTTCAATAGGCCGATTTCAGAAGACAGCGCACGGATTTCAGAAGGCGTTCGGCCATCTGGACGGATTTTTTCATCCGTAATCAAGCGGCGCACTTCATCTTTGACCATTTTATCCAAAATTTGACCAGCTTGTTTCTTCACTGCGTCATCAGAATCTGCATAAGTTTCCAACACGCGTTCTTTGACTGCAGCAATCGCGTCATTGCGCTCCTGCTTTTCGCTTACTTGGACAGCAGCAATCAAATCTGCTTCAACGGTCGATCTGATTTCTTCCATTAAGATCGGGTCCAATTCATACAATTGAATCGCCGTTTTCTCTTTGGCAACTTCTGCAGCAATCTCTTCCTGGAAAGCGATCAACTTTTTGATTTCTTCGTGGCCGAACATGATTGCTTCCAAAATGACTTCTTCAGAAACTTCTTTCGCTCCCGCTTCTACCATGTTGATTGCATCTTTTGTTCCGGCAACTGTCAAGTTGATCGAGCTTTGCGCCAATTGGTCATTGGTCGGATTGATGATGTAATTTCCGTCAACCATACCGACGATGACTCCAGCAATCGGTCCGTCAAAAGGAATATCTGAAATCATCAATGCCAATGAAGAACCGAACATTGCGGCCATTTCTGACGGGCAATCCTGGTCAACAGACATTACCATTGAAATGACTTGCACTTCGTTGCGGAAGCCGTCTGGGAATAATGGACGGATCGGACGATCGATTAAACGGCTGATGAGCGTCGCTTTTTCAGAAGGGCGCCCTTCACGTTTGATGAAACCGCCTGGGATTTTGCCGACAGCATATTGGCGCTCTTCATAGTTGACTGTGAGCGGGAAGAAATCCAATGGCTTTGGCGTTTTTGAAGCAGTTGCAGTGGAAAGCACTGCTGTATCGCCGTAGCGGATTAATGCTGCTCCGTTTGCTTGTTTAGCTAATTGACCGACTTCGACCTGCAATGTGCGGCCAGCCCAATCGAATGTATAGACTTTTTTAGTTTGCTCCATAATCGAGCTCCTCTCTCTTACAATGTTTCATCCTCAGTTAAGCCCTGGTAAAGGTGCTTTCTGAGCGAATTTCCTCTTTATGTATCTTCTAGTAGTGTATCAAAAAAGCATTCATCATGCGATTGAATGTTGAATTTTTTATGCATAAAGAAAAAGCGGGACGAATCCCGCTTTTTTCTGGTTGTTATTATCGGCGCAAGCCAAGTTTCGCGATCAAGTCACGGTAACCTTGTACATCGTTCTCGCGCAAGTATTTAAGCAAGTTACGACGGCGTCCTACCATTTTGAAAAGTCCACGGCGTGAGTGGTGATCTTTCTTGTGGGTACGCAAATGTTCGTTCAAGTTGTTGATGTCTTCTGTAAGAATGGCGATTTGAATATGTGCAGATCCAGTATCTGTATCGTGCACTTTGTATTCACTAATCAATTCATTTTTACGCTCTTGAGTGATTGCCATACTGTGTCCACCTCCTAATTTCTGATATCCCCTATTACTGAGCAAACGTTGGTGATTCGATTTGCCAAGCAATGGTTCGTACTGTTTCAGTACTCACAAATCATAGCATATGCCCCAGGCAAAATCAACACTGTCAATCAGCCTTGGGATTTAAAAAATTCAATTGCCGTTTCCTTATCGCGCTGGATCTGGCTTTTCAGTTCTTCAATGCCGGAAAACTTTTGCTCGTCACGGATGCGCGCGTACCAGTCCACAAGGACCATTTCTCCGTAAATGTTCTTATCGAATTCCAGGATGTGGACTTCGACGCTGAGCCTTTTCTCATCGGGGTTGTTGAACGTCGGTTTGAAGCCGACGTTGCAAACTCCGTCGTAAACTGTTCCTTGCACCCAAATCCGGACAGCATAAACGCCGCGCCCGGGAACGAAAGTGCCGATTTCCTGCTCGACGTTCGCGGTCGGGAATCCGATCGTCCGTCCGCGTTTATCGCCATTGACAACCGTCCCGGATATGCGGAACGGCCGCCCGAGAAGCCGGCATACTTCGCCGACTTCACCAGACTTCAACAAGCTGCGGATCCGTGTCGAACTGATTTTCTCTTCGCTGTCTTCCTGCTTTTGGATAATGGTAATGCCAAATGCACCTTCCGCCATTTCCTGCATCAGCTGCATATTGCCTTGGCCCTTGCAGCCGAATGAATAATCGAATCCGGCTGTCACATGCACCACACCTAAATCCTTGATAAAGTGCTGGACGAATTGTACAGGAGTCAGCTGCGCAAAGTCAGAAGTGAATCGGACGATAAAGCAGATGTCTACGCCCATTTCACTCAGGATCTCCATCTTTTCCTGCATCGGCGTAATATAGAAGACTTCTTCTTTTCTGCCGCCGAGTACAAGTGAGGGGTGGGGATCGAACGTCATGACAGCTGATTTGGCATGGAGGCCTCCGGCAATTCGGATGGCTTCGCCGATGACTTTTTGATGCCCTTTATGTACGCCGTCAAAAAAACCGAGCGCCAGCGAAATAGCGCCAAGATTTTCTGAAGGTTTTACGTGATTCGGGTAGCTTAAATGGATTATTTTCATCTTACACCTCGTTGATTTCGGGAAATCCGAACATTTTTTCGGGCTTCATCTTATCCGCTTTATCTGGATGGCGCTTGTACAGCGCAACCGGCTCACCTTTGACAGTAAACACGAGAAATTCATGTTCGGCCATTAGTGGATGGCGGTCTAGCACTTGGCCGTTCTTGATGCCGAACAGTAAATCTGCTTCAATCTCAGTTTCAGGGAACTCTCCTAAACCGTAGCTTAAGGGTTTCAGAATCGTGCCGATATCTCCATTTTGGGCAATTTCAGCCACTTCAGCAAGCTTAAAGCAATCTGCCGCTTTGAATTTGCCCGATTCGGTACGCCTCAAATTCGACATGTGCGCTGGATAGCCAAGTGCTTCGCCGATTTGAACCGCCAATGTGCGAATATAAGTGCCTTTGCCGCAGCGGATAAAAATCGAGAATTTCAATTCCTGGCCGCTCCATTCCTTTGCATCATCCAGCAATTCGATCGAATCGATGCGGACTTTCCGCTCAGGGCGCTCTACAGGAATTCCCTGGCGCGCATACTCATACAGTTTCTTGCCGTTGACCTTCACCGCTGAATACATAGGAGGAATCTGCGTGATAACACCTGTCAGGCTCTGCAGCACCGCCAGCAGCTGTTCGCGTGTCACCATCTTATCGCTGTCGTCCGTTTCAACAACCGCACCGCTCACATCTTCAGTTTCAGTCGAATAGCCAATTGTTACTTCAGCTTCGTAAGCTTTGCCTTGGTCCGTGATGTATTCAGCCACTTTTGTCGCACGTCCGATGCAGATCGGCAGGACGCCATCCACATCCGGATCCAATGTTCCGGTATGGCCGACTTTTTTTGTTTTGAGGATTTTCCTCAATTTGAATACACAATCATGTGAAGTCATGCCTTTTTCTTTCCATAAAGGAAGAACACCATTCAATTCCATCTTTTTCAGCTCCCAGCCTTTTATTCTGACGCCTTTACTCGGCGGCTGTTGCATCTTCCACAAAAAAAGCCTGCTGATCTAAGAAAAATTAGACAGCAGGCTTCGGGTTGGATCATTGTTCTTCTTTCGGTTCTTTGATTTCACGCAATAGCGAATCGATCCGGTTCCCGTATGCTACAGAGGTGTCGAATTCAAACGACAATTCCGGCGTTTTGCGCAGCCGGATCCGCTGTCCGATTTCAGAACGGATAAATCCTTTTGACTTAGACAAGCCGAGCAAAGTTTGTTCTTTCATTTTGTCATCACCAAGCACGCTGATATAAACAGTTGCCTGTTGAAGATCGCCTGTAACTTCCACATCCGTCACGGTTACAAAACCGATGCGCGGATCTTTCAATTTACGGCTGATAATGTCGCTAAGCTCTTTTTTCATTTGCTCGCCTACACGATTAGAGCGCATAGTCATTTTTACTTCACCTCGTTCTTACAAATATTCTTGATGGATTTCAAGGCATTCCCAGGCGGGATTGCTTTCCAGAAAGTGCAGGACGCGCTCGATTTCTTTGTCTGCTACATCTTTCGATGAAGACACAGTCACAAATGCAAGACGCGTTCGCTGCCAGACGTTCTGGTGATCAATTTCCGCACCGGAAACGTTGAATTTCTGTCTTGAGCGGGTCAGCATGCTTTTTACCACTGACCGCTTTTCTTTTAACGAATGGGCTACTGGAATGAAGAATTCACATTCCATGTAGAGAATCATTTACGTTCGATTTCTTCCATGATATATGCTTCGATGATATCCAGTTCTTTGACATCGTTGAAGTTTTTAATCGTGATACCACATTCGTAGCCTTTTGCAACTTCTTTTGCATCATCTTTAAATCGTTTCAACGTATCGATCTCGCCTTCAAATACGACGATGCCTTCACGGATGACGCGGACGCCGCTGTCGCGGGTGATTTTGCCTTCTATTACATAGCTTCCGGCAATTGTCCCGACTTTAGAGACTTTGAATGTGCTGCGCACTTCGGCTTGGCCGATGATTTTCTCTTCGAACTCAGGGTCCAATAACCCTTTCATTGCAAATTCAATTTCTTCGATTACTTTATAAATAATGCGGTGCAGGCGGATATCTACGCCTTCTGCTTCTGCAGCACGTTTTGCGTTAATGTCAGGGCGTACGTTAAAGCCGATGACAATTGCATTTGATGCTGCTGCTAGAGCAACGTCTGATTCCGTAATGGCGCCTGCGCCGGTGTGGATGATTTTAACATTAACGCCTTCAACATCGATTTTCATCAATGAAGCAGCCATCGCTTCAACCGAACCTTGCACGTCAGCTTTGACGATCAAGTTCAATTCTTTCATTTCACCTTGTTTCAACTGGTCGAATAGGTTATCGAGAGTAACACGTGTTTTCTCAGAACGCTGTACTTGAAGCGCTGAAGTCGCACGAGTTTCGCCTACTTGACGCGCAGTTTTCTCGTCTTCGAAGACAACGAAACGGTCGCCCGCTTGTGGCACATCGTTCAATCCTGTAATTTCAACAGGTGTAGATGGGCCTGCGTCTTTAACGCGGCGTCCAAGGTCATTGACCATTGCACGGACGCGTCCGTAAGTGTTGCCGACAACGATTGGATCTCCAACGTTGAGCGTGCCATCTTGTACAAGCAAGGTAGCAACTGAACCGCGGCCTTTATCAAGCTCAGCTTCAATTACAGTACCGATTGCACGGCGGGCAGGATTCGCTTTCAATTCACCGACTTCAGAAACAAGCAGGATCATTTCTAGAAGCGAGTCGATGCCTTCGCCTTTAAGGGCAGAAATCGGAACAAAAATCGTTTCGCCGCCCCATGCTTCCGGCACAAGTCCGTGCTCAGTCAATTCTTGCATGACCCGGTCAGGGTTCGCACTTGGCTTATCCATTTTGTTGACCGCGATGATGATCGGAACTTCTGCAGCTTTCGCATGGTTGATCGCTTCTACCGTCTGAGGCATAACGCCATCATCAGCCGCTACAACGATAATTGCAATGTCAGTCACTTTTGCTCCACGTGCACGCATTGTAGTGAACGCTGCGTGTCCAGGAGTATCAAGGAACGTGATTTTTTTGCTATTGTCAACAACCTGATATGCGCCGATATGCTGCGTGATTCCGCCAGCTTCGCCAGCTGTCACTTTCGTGTTGCGGATCGAATCCAGCAAGGTGGTTTTACCATGGTCAACGTGTCCCATGATTGTAACAACTGGTGGACGCTCTTGTTGAAGCGCTTCGTCTTCAGGCTCGAAGTAGACTTCAAGGTCGGATTTATCAACCAAGATTTCTTCTTCAACTTCCACTTCATATTCAGCACAGATCAATTCAATAGCATCTTTATCTAGCTCTTGGTTAATGGTAGCCATAACGCCGAGCATGAATAATTTTTTGATGATTTCAGACGGCTCGCGCCCTAATTTTTTCGCTAATTCGCCAACAGTCAATGACTCGCTGAACGTAATTTTAGCTGGCAATTCTTTTTCTCTCTTCGGCATCGGCGGCAGCGGATTTACAGGCTGCTGCTGCTGATTTTTGCCTTTGCGGTTGCGGTTTTGTCCGCCGCGTCCTGGACCGCCGCCGCCTGGACGGTTATTGCGCTGTCCTGGGCCTGCTGTCGGTTTAGCCGCTTTCGGTGTAAAGTTGGAGCCTTTTGCCGGAGCTGCAGAAGAGCGGCTCTGACCACCTTGTCCGCCAGTTTGCGGACGTGATTGCCCACCGCTTGTTGGACGTGACTGCCCACCGCTTTGCGGACGCGATTGGCCTTGCCCTTGTGGACGTGATTGTCCACCAGTTTGCGGACGTGATTGGCCTTGGCCTTGCGGACGTGATTGCCCGCCGCTTTGCGGACGTGACTGGCTTTGGCCTTGTGGGCGTGATTGCGCGCCAGTTTGCGGACGGCTCTGTGTTTGCGGGCGCTGCCCCT
This sequence comes from Planococcus sp. TJ-301, assembly GCF_058268475.1. Taxonomy (NCBI): domain Bacteria; kingdom Bacillati; phylum Bacillota; class Bacilli; order Caryophanales; family Caryophanaceae; genus Planococcus; species Planococcus sp. TJ-301. Next base: position 941,190 of record NZ_JBZDOH010000001.1, read on the forward strand.
GTGCAGAGTTTTTATAAATGCCGTCCAATTTTGTCACAGCATTATCTTCCAATGTCGCCATATGGTTGGCAACCTCAATATTCAGCTTGGATAACTGCTGAATGATTTCTTTGCTTGGCTTATCTACTTTTTTAGCGTACTCATGTACTCGAATTTTGGTCATCTGCTCACCCCCGGTTATTTTCATCAATCAAATTCTTAATTTTCTTCGCAAAGCCTGCATCAGTTATCGCTACTGTTACACGCTCTGCCTTGCCGATTGCATGCCCCAATTCGAAACGCGTTCCGAACACTTCGAGGTCGACATTATAAGATTTGCATTTATCATGCAATTTTTTGCTGGTGTTTTTTGAAGCGTCTTCGGACAAAATGACCAATTTCACTTTTCCTTTACGCACTTCATTCACTGTCATTTCTTCCCCGGTTATCGTCATCCGAGCTCGGGTAGCCAATCCCAGTAATTGCAGGACTTTATCTTTATTCACTATTGCTTCAACTGCTCTCTTTGGACAACGCGAATCAATTCGTCGTAAATTTCAGCCGGTACTTTCGTTTCCAGCTGATTGTCCAATACTTTCTTTTTGCGTGCAATTTCAATCGCCGATTCCGACTTTGAAACATAAGCGCCGCGACCCGATTTCTTGCCGGTCAAATCGACGGAAACTTCGCCTTCTTTGCTCCGCACAATCCGGATCATTTCTTTTTTAGGATGCATCTCGCCTGTAGCTACACACTTCCGTAATGGAATTTTCTTTTGCAGAGCCAACGGACATCACCTTTTCCTGATTATTCTTTTTCACCGTAAAAATCGAAGTCTTCAAAGTCTTCATCCGTTTCGACTTTTTCAATCGACGCGTTCTCATTAGGGTAGATACCCATTTCACGCGCATCCGTCTCACTCTTGATATCGATTTTCCAGCCAGTCAACTTCGCTGCTAGGCGTGCATTTTGGCCCCGTTTGCCGATTGCCAATGACAATTGGTAATCCGGTACGACGACAGTCGTCGATTTTTCGTCGGCGTTGACTTGGACATCAAGAACTTTTGAAGGGCTCAATGCATTTGCCACAAAAATTACTGGTTCTTCAGACCATTCAACGATATCGATTTTTTCGCCGCTTAACTCGTTGACGATTGTTTGCACCCGGGCACCTTTGGCTCCGACGCATGATCCGACTGGATCAATGTCATCACGGTGTGCAACAACTGAAATCTTCGAACGGTCTCCCGCTTCACGTGCAATCGATTTGATCTCGACAATTCCTTCATAAATTTCAGGAACTTCATTTTCAAAAAGCCGGCGCAATAATCCCGGATGTGTCCGTGATACAAAAACTTGCGGTCCGCGCGTAGTGCGTTCAACTTTTGTAATGTAAACTTTGATGCGGTCGTGCGGCTGGTAAGATTCGTTTGGCATTTGCTCTGTCTGCGGTAGCACCGCTTCAACTTTGCCTAAACCGACATATAGATTGCGCGCATCCATGCGTTCCACGATGCCGTTGACGATATCGTCAGCGCGATCGACGAACTCTTCGAAGATCAATCCGCGTTCCGCTTCGCGTACACGCTGCGTAACAACTTGTTTAGCCGTCTGGGCAGCGATGCGCCCGAAATTGCGCGGCGTCACTTCTTGTTCGACTATATCGCCAAGTTCGTAAGCCGGGTTAACCGCTTTGGCATCTTCAAGAGAGATATGCAGGCGCTCATCTTCAACTTCTTCAACTACATCTTTGCGGGAATAAACCAGCATTGTGCCAGTATCCAGATTCAAGTCAACACGTACATTCTGTGCTTGGTTGAAATTGCGTTTATACGCAGTGACCAAAGCAGCTTCGATCGCTTCGATCAATACATCCCTAGAAATACCTTTTTGTTTTTCTAATGCATCTAATGCATCTAATAACTCGTTACCCATTATTTTATCACTCCCACGTTCTTCAATCAGGTTTTACAGAAAAATCAATGGCCAAACGGATGACTGCAATTTTCGTGCGGTCGAAAGCGGCTGTTTTTCTGCGTGTTTTGATTTTGATTTCAATTTGTACTTCATCTTCAGAAAATGACTGCAAATAGCCTTCGAATTCCTTTGCACCATCTATTTGCTCATAGGTTTTGATATACACAAGCTTTCCAATCGCCTTTTCAAAGTCCTTGTCTTTTTTCAGCGGACGCTCAGCGCCTGGTGAAGAAACTTCAAGGAAATAATTCTGTTCGATCGGATCGAGCTCATCTAAAATTTCGCTAAGCTTTTCACTTACTAATGCACATTGTTCAATGTCGATCGGTGCTGCCGGATTGTCCACATACACGCGAAGGAAATAATTGCGCCCTTCTTTGACAAATTCTACATCGACAAGTTCAAGGTTCAATTCTTCGGTGATGGGCATTGCGATTTGTTCGATTTGTTCAGTTATTTTACTCATACATGCCTCCCGACAATTTTATGCCATAACAACAGAAAAGAGCGGGAGAACCCACTCTTTTGTGACAGAGCTATTCATAAATGTTACTACAATAATACCATAAAGCCTGTTGCTGTGCAACCTGCTAGAACAGTGACAGCTGATTGGCATCCGGCATTCCTTCTAGGCAACCGTGGTCGTCCATGTATTCGATAATCGTCTTCGAAACGCGTCCACGCTGCTGAAGATCTTCTTTCGACAGGAACGTGCCCAGTTGGCGGGCAGCAACAATCGATTTCGCTGCATTCGTCCCAAGGCCGGGAATTGCATTGAACGGCGGAATCAGGCTGGTGCCTTCGATGATGAACTCATCGGCGGACGATTTATACAAATCGACTTTCTGGAACGTAAAGCCGCGCTCAACCATTTCCAGTGCCAATTCCATGACCGTCATCAAGTTCTTCTCTTTCGTTGATGCTTCGAGTCCTTTGGCATTTATTTCATCCAATTTTGCGCGGATCGACGATGAGCCCTTGGCCATCGCGTTGACATCGAAATCTTCCGCCCGTACGGTGAAATACGCTGCATAGTACAAGATTGGGAAATGGACTTTGAAATAAGCGATCCGGACAGCCATTAATACATAGGCTGCGGCGTGGGCTTTCGGGAACATGTACTTGATCTTTTTGCACGATTCAATGTACCAATTCGGGACGCCTTCTTTTTTCATCGCTTCTTCCATTTCAGGCGTTAGGCCTTTCCCTTTTCGTACAGACTCCATGATTTTGAATGCCAATGAAGATTCAAGGCCCTGGTAAATCAAGTAGACCATGATATCATCCCGGCAGCCGATAACATCTGACAGCTGGCATGTACCATTTTGGATCAGTTCCTGGGCATTGCTCAGCCATACGTCAGTGCCGTGAGACAGTCCGGAAATCTGAACCAGTTCCGAGAACGTCGTCGGCTTTGTTTCTTCAAGCATCTGGCGAACAAAGCGTGTCCCGAATTCGGGGATGCCGTAGGTTCCGGTTTTACAGCCTATCTGTTTTTCAGAGACGCCGAGTGATTCAACGCCGGAAAAGATTTTCATGACTTCCGGATCGTCGGTCGGGATTGTTTTCGGATCGATTCCGGACAAATCCTGCAGCATCCGGATGACCGTCGGATCATCGTGCCCTAGAATATCCAGTTTCAGCAAATTATCATGGATGGAATGGAAGTCGAAATGTGTCGTTTTCCACTCTGAATCCTGGGCGTCCGCCGGGAATTGGATAGGCGAGAAATCGTAGATGTCCATGTAATCGGGTACGACGATGATACCGCCGGGATGCTGGCCCGTGCTTCGTTTGACGCCTGAACAGCCTTGCACCAAACGGTCGATTTCCGCTCCACGAAGCGTCATTTCCCGGTCGTTGGCGTAGCCCCGGACATAGCCGTAAGCGGTTTTCTCGGCAACGGTGCCGATTGTCCCTGCACGGAATACATTGTCTTCGCCGAATAATTCTTTCGTATAATTATGGGCTCTGGATTGGTAATCGCCACTGAAGTTCAAATCGATATCGGGAACTTTATCCCCTTTAAATCCAAGGAAGGTCTCAAACGGAATATCCTGGCCTTCTTTTTGGAACGGTATGTTGCAATCCGGACAATCTTTATCTGGCAAATCAAAACCGGAGCCGACAGAACCATCATCAAAAAACTCGGATGCTTTGCATTTCCGGCAGATGTAATGCGGCGGCAGCGGATTGACTTCTGTTATCTCGGTCAGTGTCGCAACTAGCGACGAACCGACCGATCCCCTCGACCCTACCAAATAACCATCATCCAAAGACCGCTTAACCAGCTTATGGGAGATCAAATAAATGACCGCAAAACCGTGGCCGATGATGGACTTTAGCTCCTTCTCAATGCGGGCTTCGACAATTTCAGGAAGCGTCGGACCGTATATTTGATGGGCCATGGAATAACTCAATTCCCTGACTTCTTCGTCAGCACCCTCGATTTTCGGCGTATACAACTCATCTTTGATCGGTTTCACTGTCTCAATCATATCCGCAACTTTGTTCGAATTCGCCACGACGAGTTCATAAGCTGTTTCTTCGCCTAAAAAGTCGAACGCTTCGAGCATTTCATTGGTGGTGCGGAAATGGACTTTCGGTAATTTATGGCGGTTTAACGGATTCGCTCCGCCTTGTGAACCGATCAATACTTGGCGGAAAATGGCATCCGTTTCATCCAGGTAATGGACATTCCCTGTCGCCACCAATGGAATTTCCAATTTGCGGCTGACTTTCACCAATTTGCGGATCACATCTTCCAAGTTCCATTCGTCGCGGATCAATTCCCTCTCGATCAAATGGGAATAAACTTCTTTTGGATGGACTTCAAGATAATCATAAAACCGAGCCGTTTGTTCAACTTCTTCCATCGACTTTTGCATGACCGCTTCAAAGACCTCTCCTTTGTCGCAGCCCGAGCCGACCAGCAATCCTTTGCGGTGTCGCTGCAAGAGTGAACGCGGGATGCGAGGCACGCGGTAGAAATAATCGATATGCGAAGAAGAGACCAGCTTGAACAAATTTTTCAAGCCTTCGTCATTTTGCGCCAGCAGGGTGCAATGCGTCGGCCGAGCGCGTTTATAGGCGTCGTTGCTGCCGACATAATCATTCAGCTGGTCGTGGTAAAGAATGCCCTTTTGGTGCGCTTCTTTCAATAGATGAGTTAAAAGGTAGGACGTCGCCTCGGTATCGTAGATTGCCCGGTGATGCTGGGTCAACTCGATGCCAAATTTCTTCGCCAATGTGTTGAGGCGATGGCTTTTCAGTTCGGGATGAAGCATACGCGCAAGTTCCAGCGTATCGATAGTCGCATGTTTCTTGTCGATGCCGTATTTTTTATAGCAAACGTACAGGAAGCCCATATCAAATGCCGCATTATGCGCCACCATGATGTGGTCGCCTGCCCATTCATGATATTTGCGGATGACTTCTTCGACTTCCGGCGCGTTTTTCACCATATCGTCGGTAATGCCAGTCAAATCGATCGTAGTCGCGGATAATTCATGGTGCGGATTTGCAAAACTTTCAAACTTATCGATGATGTTGCCGCCTTTGATCTTAACGGCGGCGAGTTCGATGATTGTGTCGTAAACAGCAGACAATCCCGTCGTCTCCAAATCGAAAACGACGAATGTCTCTTCTTCGAGCATGGCATGGCGCTCTTCATACGCGATTGGGACTCCGTCATCGACGAGGTTCGCCTCCAAGCCGAAGATGGCTTTGATGCCATGTTTCTTACTGGCCGCATAGGCATCAGGAAATGATTGAACGCCGGCATGGTCCGTGATGGCGATTGCCGGATGGCCCCACTTCGCCGCCTGAGCGACAAGCGATTCCACTGAGGATACCGCATCCATTGCACTCATTGGCGTATGAAGATGCAGCTCAGACCGTTTATCAGTTGCTGTGTCCAAACGCCTTACAGGATTGATTTCCACCATATCCTGAGCCATCATGACCAAATCACGTACAAACGTATCCGTTTGGATTGAACCGCGCGCTTTCAGCCACATGCCTTTTTGGACATTCGCCATAAGCTCCGCGTCTTCTTTGTCACGCGAGAACATTTTCACCAAAATCGAATCGGTGTAATCGGTAATTTTCACCGTTAACAAGGAACGGCCGCTTCGCAGTTCGCGCACTTCTACATCAAATACAAAGCCTTCAATCGTAATCCGGCGTTCTTCGTCAACGATGGATTTGATCTCGGCAATCGGCTCATCCGGTTTGATATTGACGCCCATTTGGAACGGGCCGGAATGGCCGCCGTTTTCTTTGCGGTCGGTATCGCGTTTTTTCATATCAGCTACCGCTTTCTTGGCCATTTCTTCCTCTTCTGCCAAACGCTCCTGCATAAAGGCTTCATGGGCCTCCTGCGCTTCGTTATTTTCTTCAGACAGTTGGAAGTCCACGGCGAGTCGTGAAAAGCCGAATTGCTGGTATGCCGCAGCGAGTTTGTCGCTGTATTTCGATTTTAACGCCATCATTTCATGCTCACGGCTGCATTTGATCATCAGCTTCTGGCCATTCCATTCCGGTGCTTGTTTGATAAGCTGTTCCCGCAAAGGGGGCGCCATATCGGAAAACTCTTCCACGACGTATTTCCAATATTCCATAACCAAATTTTCGTCGGCCGAAACTGCGCCGCTTTCAATTTGCAATTGGACTGTCGCAATGGAAGAGAAATTCGCGTACAGCCGTTCTTTCAGCAATAAATATAATTTCAAGGGCAAGGTCTGTTTTACTTTGATCATAAAACGCCAAGTCCGTTCTTTTTTATGGACTGTCATCCGAGTCAGTTCAGCTTCTTCGAAAAAAGGCATATGTACATCGTCTGTTAAATCGAGATGCTGAAGAAGCAGATTGAAACGCATCTTTGGATCTTGCTGATTTGTCATAACTATCCCCTTTGTAACAGAATTATAAAATAGAAAAAATAAAGGAAAGTACAAGTTGTACTTTCCTCCAATCATATCAGATTTTCCGGTTATTTCTTAAAGAATTGCTGTAGATGGTCAAGCAATTCTTCACGTTTCCACTCAAAAGTCTCTCCGGTGCGGCGATATTTCACTTCAAGAATGCCTTCAGAAGCCTTTTTGCCGACCGTAATGCGCACAGGCAATCCGATCAAATCCGCATCCGCGAATTTAACGCCTACCCGCTCAATGCGGTCATCAAGAAGAACTTCATAGCGGTACGATTTCAATAACTTGTAAAGGTCTTCGCCCAACTCGCGCTGAGTTTCATCTTTCATATTAACCGGTACAATATGAATTTCATAAGGTGCAATCACATCCGGCCAAGTAAAACCGTTGTCGTCTTGGAATTGTTCAGCCACTGCAGCCATTACCCGGGAAACGCCGATGCCGTAGCATCCCATAATATAAGGCATTGCACGACCCTGGTCGTTCAAGAATGTCGCTTTCATTGGCTCGCTATAGGTTGTGCCCAACTTGAAGATGTGGCCGACTTCAATGCCTTTCGCGAATTTGATAACACCTTCACCGTCCGGCGAAGCGTCTCCTTCTTGGATAAAACGCAAGTCAGCAAACGTGTCGACCGAGAAATCTTTCTCAGGTGTCGCGTTGATAAAATGGAAGCCGGCTTCGTTCGCGCCAGTTACGCCATTGACAATTGATTTGACGCCATGGTCTGCATAAACGCGGATCGGCGATTTCAGTTTCACCGGACCCAGGGATCCGATTTCACAGCCCAATTGCTCCAACACTTCTTCAGGAGAAGCCATTTCCACTATTTTTGCGCCCGTTGCGTGCTTCACTTTGACGTCATTGATTTCGTGATCGCCGCGGGATAACACAATAACGAAATCTTCATCCGCTTTGAATACCAAAGTCTTGATGCATTGCTCTGGAGATTTATTCAAATATTCGGCTACCTCGGCAATTGTCTTTTGGTTTGGCGTCGCCACTTTTTCGATTTCTTTTTCGGCTTCGCCTGAAGCCGGATACTCGACATTCACTGCCGCCATTTCAATATTGGCTGCATAGTTTGAGAGATCAGAATATGCGATTGTGTCTTCCCCAATATCAGACAATACCATGAATTCGTGGTTGTCTTTACCGCCGATGGCCCCTGAATCCGCGATAACCGCACGGAAATTCAAGCCTAATCGCGTAAAGATGTTCGTGTAAGCCTGCATCATGTCGTTATAAGTGTCATCTAGGCTTTCAGGCGTTGCGTGGAACGAATAAGCATCTTTCATCAGGAATTCACGGCCACGCAGCAAACCGAAGCGTGGGCGCTTTTCGTCCCGGAATTTCGATTGAATCTGGAATAAATTCAACGGCAATTTCTTATACGATTTGATTTCGTCACGCAAAAGGCTCGTGATGACTTCTTCATGCGTTGCGCCAAGTGCGAAAGCACGGTTGTTGCGGTCCGTCAGCCTCATTAGCTCGTCGCCATACGAATACCAGCGGCCAGTTTCCATCCAAAGTTCTGCTTGCTGCAAGGCAGGAAGGAATACTTCCACACTGTTGACAGCTTCCATTTCTTCACGGATGACATTCTCCACTTTTTGCAATGTGCGTTTGCCTAATGGCAAGAACGAATAAATGCCGCTCGTGTTTTGACGGATGAATCCTGCGCGCAATAGGAGCTGATGGGACTTTACGTCCGCATCAGCCGGTGTTTCTCTAAGTGTCGGGATAAAAGTTGCTGTTTGTTTCATTCCAAAATACACCTCAACTGACTGATTAATTTTTGTCTCTTTCTATATAGGAAAAGCTGCTCTCTTAAAAGAAGAACTTCTGGATATCGTTCCACGTGACTACAATCATCAGCAGCATCAGCAGCATGATTCCGACAAAATGGACCATGCCCTCTTTTTGCCGGTCGACAGGTTTGCCGCGCAGCGCTTCAAGAATGAAGAACATAAGGCGCCCGCCGTCCAATGCCGGAAGCGGCAGTAAATTCATGATCCCTAAGTTGATGCTGAGCATACCAGCCCAGCTCATCAGTGTAAAGATTCCGTATTTCGCAACTTCCTCAGTTGTTTTATAAATACCTACCGGACCGGACAATGCGTCAATTGTAAATTGGCCCGTAACCAGCATGCCCAGCAAGCGGAAGATTTCTTTGAACCAGAACACGGTCTGTTCTGCACCATAAACGAACGATCCGAAAAAGTCCTTTTCCATCGGGCTTTGGTAAAGCACACCAATGACTCCGACTTTTTCCGGAGATTCTTCTGATACTTCAGGAGTAATGGTGAAGTCCAAAGTTTCGCCGCCGCGCTCCACTTCAAATGGAAGCGCATTGCCGGCATTGCCCTGGACTATTGCAACCAATTCATCCCAGGTCGCAATTGAAGTTCCGTCAATTTCAGTGACCAAGTCCCCATTTTGCATACCGGCTTCAGATGCCGGACTGTCTTCTGCAACTTCTGTGATGACAGGCTCGAATGTTGGAACCCCTTGCATCATGCCCAAAGCCGTAAAGATGAAGAAAGCCAAGATGAAATTGAAGAGAGGCCCAGCCAAGATGGTCAAGAAGCGATTGCCGACACTTTTCGAATCGAATTGGCGATCATACGGTGCCAAAATGGTTTCTTTACCGTTTTCTTCAATTACAGCATCACGGGCGACGCCGATCCGGACAAATTGTTCGTCCTCATCGTAGCCCTTGATGTAAAGCTCGCGGTCCAGATCCGCTTCTTCCACTTCCAGAAACAGTATTTCCGGATGCATGGTTTTTTGGTTCATAATGATTTTTGTTGCAAGTCCTTCTTTATTCAGTAAAACACCAATACGATGGCCGGCTTGAATATGAATGGCATCCATTTCTTCGCCCGCCATGCGCACATATCCGCCAATTGGCAGGAGCCGCAGCGTATACAGCGTTTCGCCTTTAGTGATGCCTAAAATTTTCGGCCCCATTCCGATTGCGAATTCACGGACCAGAATTCCGGCTCTTTTCGCAAAGAGAAAATGCCCAAGTTCATGGAAAAATACTAAAGCACCAAAAATTATGACAAACGCTAATACTGTTTCCATTTAAACCCATCCTTATTAACCATACTCGGTTTTGTCTTAAGTTATTTTAGCATGTTTTTAACGGATTTTCTTGTTTGAGCGTCTGCATAAAGGATCGTCTCAAGATCCGGGCTTTGCACCGTGTCGTGGCTATGCATCGCACGTTCGATCATTTCTTCTATGTGCAGGAATTTGATTTCTCCGGCTAAGAACATGGCAACGGCCTGCTCATTAGCTGCATTAAAAACGGTCGTCATCGTGCCGCCCGTTCTGCCCGCATCAAATGCTAGCTGAAGCGCATGGAAACGTTCGTAATCCATGTCCTGAAAATGCAATTTGCCGATTTCCGCCAGATTAAGCCTTTTGGCATTCGGCCTTGGCAGCCTGTCAGGATATGTCAGCGCATATTGGATCGGAACCCTCATGTCAGGTGTCCCCAATTGGGCCATGACACTCGTATCTTGAAATTCCACCATTGAATGGATGATGCTTTCCCGGTGCAGCAAGACATCAATGTCGTCATAGCCAAAGCCGAAAAGTACATGCGCTTCAATCACTTCCAAGCCTTTATTGACCATAGTTGCAGAATCGATGGTTATTTTTGCTCCCATCGACCAGTTTGGATGAGCCAATGCTTCTTTAACAGTCACGTTTTCAAGTTCCGAACGCGCCAAGTCGCGGAAACTGCCGCCGGAAGCCGTTAATATCAAGCGGCTTGCCTGTTCAAGCTTTTCTCCGTTCAGCGCTTGGAAGAGCGCTGAGTGTTCGCTATCAACTGGCAAAATCATTGCGCCGTAGCGTTTCGCGCTTTCCATGACAAGATGCCCTGCGGTAACCAGTGTTTCTTTGTTCGCTATTGCAATGGTGCGGCCAAGCTTAATGGCTTCTAAAGTCGGCTCTAGCCCCACGCTGCCAATTACGGCATTCACTAAAATATCCGCATCGTATGTAGCGGTCTCAATTAAGCCCTTGCTTCCGGAAACGAACGACACTGCCGGGAATTCTGCTCTTAGTGCTGCTGCGTCTTCTTCGTTTTGTACACAAACGATTTCCGGATGGAACTCTTGGACCAATTCTTTTGTTGATGTTATGTTTTTGCCTGCTGAAAAGCCGACCAGCCTAAATTCGGTATGATGTTCACGGATGATATCCGCCGTCTGCACACCGATCGAACCGGTTGCCCCCAGCAAAACTATTTTTTTGGTCATTCAGATGCTCCTTCTCCTAGATGAAATGTAGAAAATGCAATAACGGCATTACAAAAAGAATGCTGTCAAAACGGTCTAAAATGCCGCCATGCCCCGGTAGGATGTTGCCGGAATCCTTGACATTGAAATGTCTTTTCAACGCAGATTCAACCAGGTCACCCATCTGTCCAAAAACAGAAGCGATTATAGTCACGATGATGATGATCAGAATCGATTTATCAAGATCCACAAAATAATTCAAGATTAAAGCAATGCCAATGGCCCAAACAATGCCTCCGACAAACCCTTCAATGGTTTTATTCGGTGAGATTTCTGGCCATAATTTGCGCTTGCCTATTTTTCGACCCGTAAAATAAGCACCTGAGTCGGTAAACCACACGACCAATAATGCGTAAACGACAAAATCCAGGCCTGCAGCACGTGTTTCAATCATGTAAAAGAATCCGACACCAATATAAAGTGTACCTAAAATAGCAAATGCAGCATCGTCGAATGTAAAGCTGTTTTTAACGACCACCGTATGGATCAATAGTAAGATTACAGCCATAAATGCAAACTCAACTTTTTCATAACCCGTTGTTTCAAATACCCATTGCGCCCATGCATCCGGCATCATGAACGCGTATAGCGCGATCAAAGAAATCAAGCCGGGTATGCTGAGCAGGCTTCTGCCCTTCATGTTCAATAATTCCTGCAGTCCCACCGTTGCAAGGCCGTACAGTACTATGGTCAGCGGCGTGCCTCCATAGATAACGAAGGGAATAAAGAGAGCTGCAGCAATGATTCCAGTGATGATACGCTGTTTCAATTCGCTTCTTCCCCTTTCAATCCTCCGAACCTGCGATTGCGTTTCTGGTAGTTCTCAATCGCTTCGAGCAATGATTCTTCTCCGAAATCCGGCCATAAAGTTTCTGTGAACCAAAATTCGGTATAAGCCAATTGCCAGAGCATGAAATTGCTTAAACGGACTTCTCCGCTCGTGCGGATCAACAAATCCGGTTCCGGCATGTCACACGACATCAGCCCTGTAGTGATGTGTTCTTCTGTAATTTCCGAGACATCCAATGTTCCGGCCGCCACTTGGGTTGCAATATTTTTCACAGCATCGACAATTTCAGCTCGGCTGCCATAATTCAAGGCGAAGTTCAAGACAAGCCCTGTATTGTCCTTTGTTGCTTCTTTTGCTTTTCTTACCGCTTCAATTGTATGGGCAGGCAGGTTGTGGTGATACCCCATCATTTCCACCCTAACGTTTTCTTCAATCAATTCCGGCAGAAACACAGATAAAAATTCTTCTGGAAGGCGCATCAAAAAATCCACTTCCATTTTTGGCCTTTTCCAATTTTCAGTGGAAAAAGCATATAAGGTTAAATAGCTGACGCCCAATTCGTTGGCCAGCTTCGTAATTTTTCTGACCGTCTTCATGCCTTCGTGATGCCCCGCCACTCTTGGCAGCGAACGCTTCTTAGCCCATCGGCCATTGCCGTCCATGATAATGGCTATATGCTCCGGCACCTTTTGCGCCGCAGCAGCATATACTCGTTCATCATTTTCAATTGCAGTTTCTGTATCGGTCATTCTCTTTAATAATTTATTGAACATTTTTATTCCTCCACCTATTACAAATCGGCATGTCTAATGCTTATCATATCAAAAAAAATAACGTTGTGCGCTTTCTTTCGCGCCATTGCCATATTTTTGGCATGAAAAAAAGCGTTCTGTTAAACAGAACGCTTTTCCTCGTGGAAAGTTCGATTTATACTTCCATGATTTCTTTTTCTTTGTCTTTTGCAACTTCGTCGATTTTCACGATAAATGAATCCGTCAACTTTTGCACTTCATCAGAATAGCTGCGCAAATCGTCTTCCGTGATTTCACTTTTCTTCTCAAGCTTTTTCAAATCGTCATTTGCGTCACGGCGAATGTTACGTATGCCAACTTTAGCTTCTTCTGCTTCTTTTTTCACTTGTTTCACAAGATCTTTGCGGCGTTCTTCTGTCAATGCTGGAATCGCAAGGCGGATGACAATGCCGTCATTGGAGGGGCTTAAGCCCAAATCCGATTTCATGATTGCTTTTTCGATATCGCCAAGAATCGTCTTATCATACGGCTGAATTACAATAAGGCGTGCTTCTGGAACAGCGACACCTGCTACTTGGTTGATCGGAGTTGGGGCACCATAATAATCCACCGTCAATTTGTTAAGGATTGACGGATTTGCACGTCCTGCACGAATTGAAGCAAGTTCACGAGAAAAGGCTTGAATTGCATTGTCCATTTTTGTCTTCGCGTCTTTTATCACTGATTTTGGCATTATAATGTTCTCCTCACTACTGTCCCGATTTTTTCGCCGAGAACAGCTCGTTTTATGTTTCCATTTTCCATAATAGAGAATACTACGAGTGGTATATCATTGTCCATGCATAGTGTGGAAGCAGTCGAATCCATCACTTGCAGTCCTTGCTGGATTACATCGAAATATGAAAGCTCTTCATACTTAACAGCAGTTGAATCAGTTTTAGGATCCGCTGAGTAAACTCCATCCACATTGTTTTTAGCCATTAAAATGACATCGGCCTCTATTTCGGCAGCGCGAAGTGCAGCTGTCGTGTCTGTAGAGAAGTATGGGTTGCCTGTACCGGCCGCAAAAATGACGACGCGTTTCTTTTCCAAATGGCGGATCGCTCTTCTGCGGATGTAAGGTTCTGCAACCTGGCGCATTTCAATAGAAGAAAGAACTCTTGTTTCGACATCTTGCTTTTCTAAAGAATCCTGCAATGCCAAGGAATTCATGACAGTTGCAAGCATGCCCATATAATCAGCAGTTGCGCGGTCCATCCCCATTTCCGAGCCGACCTTGCCTCTCCAAATATTTCCGCCGCCTACGACTACAGCAACTTCCACACCCAGTTCGACAACTTCTTTTACTTGGGCAGCAACCGATTTGATGATTTCAGGAGATAATCCGAATCCTTTTTCTCCAGCCATCGCTTCTCCACTAAGTTTTAGTACAATGCGTTTATATTGTTGAACACTCATCGGTACCCTCCGTTACACTTTTATTGAAAAATAGGGAACACATTCAGTGTTCCCCAAGTCTATCCTATGATAATAAAGATTATTTTTTGTTTACTTGGCTCATAACTTCATCAGCAAAGTTGTCTTCGCGTTTTTCGATGCCTTCGCCGACTTCGTAGCGGATGAATTCTTTTACAGATCCGCCTGTAGAAGCTGCAAAGTCACGTACTTTTTGGTCAGAGTTCTTAACAAAAGCTTGATCCAAAAGGCAAACATCTTCGAAGTATTTACCAAGGCGGCCTTCTACCATTTTAGCAACGATATTTTCAGGCTTGCCTTCGTTAAGTGCTTGTTCAGTCAAGACTTTGCGCTCATGTTCCACTTCGTCAGCAGAAACTTCGTCGCGTGAAACGTATTTCGGGTTCAAAGCTGCAATGTGCATAGCGATATCGCGAGCAGCATCACCGTTTGTAGAGTTTTCAAGAACAACTAGTACTGAAATACGTCCGCCCATGTGCAGGTAAGGACCAAAAGAGTCAGCATCAGTTTTTGTGCGGATTTCGAAGCGGCGCAAAGTGATTTTTTCACCGATTTTAGCGATTGCGTTCGAAATGTGGTCAGCCACAGTAAGGCCGTTTGACATTGTAGAAGCAGTAGCTTCTTCAATAGTTGCAGGCTTCGTATCGATCAAATGCTCGCCCAATTCTTTTACAAGTGTTTGGAAGCCTTCGTTTTTAGCAACGAAATCAGTTTCCGCGTTCACTTCGTAGATTACAGCTTCATTGCCTTTGACAAGAATGTTTGTAATCCCTTCAGCAGCAATGCGGTCCGCTTTTTTAGAAGCACTTGATAGGCCTTTTTCACGCAAGAAGTCGATAGCCGCGTCGATGTCGCCATCAGTTTGAACTAATGCTTTTTTGCAATCCATCATACCTGCGCCCGTTTTTTCACGCAATTCTTTTACCATTTGTGCTGTAACTGCCATGATTAAATTCCTCCTTAAAATAAGAACATTTTCTCAAAAAAAGGTGATAAGTGGGTTTCGCCGCTTATCACCTGTAATACTTGTGAATTACTCAGCAGCTTCAGCTGGAGTTTCTTCTTCTACTTCTGGTTTTGACTCAAGCAAAGCATCTGCCATTTTACCAGTCAAAAGCTTAACTGCGCGGATTGCGTCATCGTTTGCAGGAATAACGTAATCGATTTCATCCGGATCACAGTTAGTATCAACGATACCAACGATTGGAATGTTCAATTTCATTGCTTCTGCAACAGCGATGCGTTCTTTGCGTGGGTCAACTACGAACATTACGTCCGGTAGTGAACTCATATCACGGATTCCGCCAAGGAATTTAACAAGGCGTTCGTGTTGTTTTTTCAATTGTACTACTTCTTTTTTAGGAAGCACTTCGAAAGTACCGTCTTCTTCCATACGCTCGATTTGTTTCAAGCGGTTGACACGCTTCTGGATTGTACCAAAGTTAGTCAATGTACCACCCAACCAGCGTTGGTTGATGTAGTAGTTGCCAGAACGTTCAGCTTCTTCTTTGATAGCGTCTTGTGCTTGTTTTTTCGTTCCAACGAATAGTACTTTACCGCCTTCTTCGCCCACTTGTTTCATAAAGCTATAAGCCTCTTCCAATTTGCGGACTGTTTTTTGAAGATCGATAATGTAGATACCGTTACGCTCAACGAAAATATATTTTTTCATTTTCGGGTTCCAACGGCGAGTCTGGTGGCCAAAGTGTACACCAGCTTCAAGCAATTGTTTCATAGAAATTACTGACATGTGTGTTTCCTCCTGATAGGTTATTTTTTCCCTCCGCATTTTTCTTCTCTGAACCGTTACTTTTTCAAGCACCTGCGGCTCAAATCGAAATGCGTGTGTATTTAACACCATTTGAAATTATAGCATGCCCTACTGCTTGCCGCAAGGAGTTTCTCGCACAAATATCCCCTGTCTCCCGATTTCAGTGAGAGCCTGAATCTAAAAAACGGACCGCCTCTAGCTTACGGCGATGAACTTCCGCAAAATAAAAAAGATGCCGGAACTGAGTCCGGCATCTTTGATCTTGCAATTAGTTCATTTTCAATTGTTCTAGCTCAGCTAGGAATTTCGTGTTCAATACTTTGATGTATGTCCCTTTCATTCCTAGGGAGCGTGATTCGATAACGCCTGCGCTTTCTAGTTTGCGAAGCGCGTTAACGATTACTGAACGCGTAATGCCTACGCGGTCAGCGATTTTTGAAGCGACCAAAAGGCCTTCATTGCCGTCAAGCTCTTCAAAAATGTGTTCGATCGCTTCAAGTTCGCTGTACGATAGAGAAGAAATCGCCATTTGAACAACAGCTTTGCTGCGCGCTTCTTCTTCGATGCGATCGCCTTTTTCGCGAAGGATTTCCATGCCGACAACCGTCGCGCCGTATTCGCCTAGGATCAAATCGTCGTCTTGGAACTCATCTTTCAAGCGTCCAAGAAGAAGTGTTCCTAAACGTTCGCCGCCGCCGATGATCGGTACGATCGTTGTCAACCCATCTTCGAACAATTCGCGCTCTTCCACTGGGAAGATCGTGTGCTCGCTGTTAACGTCAAGGTTTGCAGATGTTTCAGTGATGTTTGAAAGATTTTGAGTATACTCGAGCGGGAATTGGCGCTCTTCGAGCATCCCTTTCATGCGTTCGTTTTCGATTTGCTGGCTTACTGCGAAACCTAGCAATTTACCTTTACGGCTAACGACGAAAGCATTACACTCGATTACTTCGCTCAATGTTTCAGCCATATCTTTAAAGTTTACAGGCTTTCCTGCAGCTGCTTGCAACATCGAGTTAATTCTTCTAGTTTTTTCCAATAGATTCATATAAATGAGCCTCCTACAATTTTCGACAATTTTCGAACGTATTTATTAAATATTCTAAAGGTTTTTACACTTTAATGATACTTATATGCTTCAAATCACAAAATAAATTGTGACAAATCTTTGTTTTTCGCCACACTTTCCAGTTTTTCATTAACGTACTGCGGCGTTATGTCGATCTGGGCTGGCGAAATTTCACTTGCTTCAAAAGATAGGTCCTCCAACAACCGTTCCAGAATTGTGTGGAGTCTTCGCGCACCTATATTATCAGTTTCCTGATTCACTTGATAAGCGATTTCCGCAAGTCTGATTATTGACGCATCATTGAAGTGTATCACAACTCCCTCTGTTTCGAGAAGTGCTTTATACTGATTTATCAAAGAATGTTTAGGTTCTGTAAGAATTTTGACAAAATCATCGACTTCCAGCTTCTGCAGTTCGACGCGAATCGGGAAGCGCCCTTGCAGTTCCGGAATTAAATCTGATGGTTTTGACATATGAAAAGCTCCCGCGGCGACGAACAACATGTAATCGGTTTTAACAGAGCCGTATTTTGTCGACACGGTCGAACCTTCGACGATTGGCAGGATATCCCGCTGCACGCCCTCACGCGATACATCCACTGAAGAACTGTTCTTGCTCGCGATCTTATCCATTTCATCAATGAAAATAATGCCGTCCTGCTCCGAACGCTGGATTGCTTCTGCCGCGAGTTCTTCGTCGTCGACCAGCTTCGCCGCTTCTTCAGCAGCCAGGATCCGCCGCGCTTCTTTGACTTGCACTTTCCGTTTTTTCGTCTTTTTCGGCATCAGCGATGACAAAGCATCCTGCATGTTTGCGCCCATCTGTTCCATTCCCGAACCTTGCAAAGCGTCAAACATCGTTGCCGTATTCTCCGTCACTTCAATCGTGATTGTTTCATCTTCCAGTTTGCCAGCCTTTAAGTCGGCGGCAATCTCTCTGCGCTTGACCCGTACTTCCACTTCCGCCACCGGATCTTCGTCTTCCTGATCCATTTTCTGGCCGAAAAGCATTTCCAGCGGATTTTGGCTATTGCTTTTTTTCTTCAGCGACGGCGCCAGCAATTTAACGATGCGGTCGTTCGCTGCTGCTTCAGCTTGGTCTTTCACAGCTTCAAAGCGCTCTTCTTTAACAATCCGTACAGCAGCTTCCACCAAGTCACGCACCATCGATTCGACATCACGCCCGACATAGCCGACTTCCGTAAATTTGGTGGCTTCCACTTTAACGAACGGTGCGCCTGTCAATTTAGCGATGCGCCGCGCAATTTCGGTCTTGCCGACGCCTGTCGGCCCAATCATCAAAATATTCTTCGGAATCACTTCATCGCGCAGCTCGTCGTCCAGCCGGCTTCTCCGGTACCGGTTACGCAAAGCAATCGCGATTGAGCGTTTTGCATCTTTCTGGCCAACGATATAACGGTCCAGATGTTCAGTTATTTGCCTCGGAGTCAAATCTTGCTGTTTTTTCATTTTGACAGCTCCTCCAATACAATTTGATGGTTCGTATACACGCAGATATCTGCTGCCGTTTCCAATGCCGACTGCGCGATCTCCGCTGCCGTCATATGGTCGCCTGCATATTTTTTCAACGCCCGGCCAGCTGCCAGTGCGTAATTGCCCCCGGATCCGATTGCCAGGATGCCGTCATCCGGTTCGATTACCTCACCAGTGCCTGACACTAGCAATAGCTCATCACGGTCCATGACGATCAGCATCGCTTCCAGCTGGCGCAGCATTTTATCGCCTCGCCATTGCTTCGCAAGTTCAACCGCCGAACGCTGCAGGTTGCCGTTGTATTCCGTCAGCTTTCCTTCGAACATCTCGAATAATGTGAAAGCGTCCGCGACAGACCCCGCGAAACCCGTCAGCACTTTGCCGTCGTATAGGCGACGGACTTTGCGAGCCGTATGCTTCATGACCACCGCATTGCCGAAAGTCACCTGGCCGTCGCCCGACATGGCGCATTCGCCATTATGCTGAACCGCGAATATCGTTGTTGCATGGAATTGCTCCATTTCAAAGTCCTCCTCTTTAAGCTCTTGGATGGCTGTTCAAATACGTTTTCCTTAAATGCTCTTTCGTGACATGCGTATATACCTGGGTGGAGCTCAAATGGCTATGCCCCAGCAGCTCTTGCACAGTTCTCATATCCGCACCGTTATTCAATAAATGCGTCGCAAACGTATGGCGGATCATATGGGGATAAATCGTCGAATTGACAGAAGCCTTTTTCATGCACTCGCTAAGTATATGGCGGACGCCCCGGTCAGTCAGCGCGTCTCCTCTGCTATTGACGAATAATCCTTGATGGTCCCGATTCTTCATCAGTTTAGGACGAACTTCCTCGATATAAAGTTCCAGCGCATCATGGGCAAATTGGCCATAAGGGATGTAGCGCTCTTTCCGGCCTTTCCCCATGACCTTGACGATGTGCATCGTGCGGTCTAAATCTTTCATCTGGATCGACACACATTCACCGACGCGCATGCCGGTCGCATACAATAACTCGAGCAACGCCATATTGCGCAGCGATAAATTATCAGTGCCCTGCACCGCCTGGAATAAAACCTCAAGTTCCTCTTCATAAAAAAACTGAGGAAGCCGTTCTTCTTTTTTTGGGTGGTAAAGCGAGCGGAACGCCGCTTCGCTCAAACCGAATTCCCGGCTACCGTATTTAAAGAATGAGCGGATCGATGAGATTTTACGGGATATCGTCGTCCGTGACAATTTCTCGTCGTATAATTTCGTTACGTAATTACGGGCATGCAAATACTCGATCGTTGTCAGGTCAGATGCACCTTCCCCTTCCAAAAACAGAAAAAAATCCTCCAGATCTTTTTCATAATGGCGGACGGTATGTTCGGAATAATTTTTTTCAAGTTGAATGTAGGCCATAAAAGATTTCAGCATGTCTCGTTTATCCATCAATGAACCCACCTTTTTTGCAAATGCAAAAGCCTCTAAATTATAACAACATTTAGAGGCTTTTATCAATTAAACAGTTACTGTATTCACAAAATTGCGAATCGATTCCAATGCCCGCTCTGCGTGCCTTTCAGCGCGCTCTTGCTTCGATTTGATGCGGACGCCAAGATCCGGGAACAAACCGAAGTTGACGTTCATCGGCTGGAAGTTTTTGCTGTCCGCTTCTGTGATATAGCGTGCCATGCTTCCTAAAGCCGTTTCGGCTGGCAATACGACCAATTCTTCGCCTAATGCCAGTTTTGCAGCATTGATGCCTGCAAGCAAGCCACTGCCTGCTGATTCGACATATCCTTCGACTCCTGTCATCTGCCCTGCAAAGAAGATGCTCGGGTTTGAACGAAGCTGGTAAGTTGGTTTTAAAACAGTAGGCGAGTTGATGAATGTATTTCTATGCATGACGCCGTAGCGCACGATTTCAACATTCTCCAAGCCCGGGATCATTCTCAAGATTTCTTTTTGTGCTCCCCATTTCAAATGCGTCTGGAAGCCGACGATGTTATAAAGTGTGCCAGCCGCGTCGTCTTGGCGGAGCTGGACGACTGCATACGGGCGTTCGCCTGTTTTCGGGTCTTCCAGTCCGACCGGTTTCATCGGGCCGAATGTCAAGGTCTTATCGCCGCGTGCCGCCATAACTTCAACCGGCATGCACCCTTCAAAATAAATCTCTTTTTCAAATTCTTTCAATGGGACAACTTCCGCCTCAACTAGCGCAGTATGGAATCGCATGTATTCTTCTTCAGTCATCGGACAGTTCAAATAGGCTGCTTCCCCTTTGTCGTAACGGGATTTCAGATAAACTTTGTTCATGTCGATGCTGTCTTTTTCAACAATCGGCGCCGCTGCATCATAAAAATACAAGTATTCCTGTCCAGTCAACTCAAGGATTTTTTCAGCCATTGCCGGAGACGTCAATGGCCCTGTTGCAATAATCGTAATGCCTTCCGGGATTTCAGTCACTTCTTCATTGATCACTTCAACGAGCGGATGATTCCGCACTTTATCCGTCACCATGCCGGCAAATTCATGGCGGTCAACCGCCAATGCCCCGCCAGCAGGAACAGATGCTTTGTCTGCGGACTCGATAATAACCGAGTCCAATGTGCGCATTTCTTCTTTGATAACGCCGACAGCGTTCGTCAAATTATTGGCGCGCAGCGAATTGCTGCATACCAATTCTGCAAATTTATCCGTGTGGTGGGCAGGCGTCTGCTTTACTGGGCGCATTTCGTAAAGGCGTACGTTGACGCCGCGTTTCGCCACTTGCCAAGCTGCTTCACTGCCAGCTAAGCCAGCACCGATGATATTAACGTATTTTGTCATTTCTAA
Source organism: Planococcus sp. TJ-301 (assembly GCF_058268475.1). Classification (NCBI taxonomy): domain Bacteria; kingdom Bacillati; phylum Bacillota; class Bacilli; order Caryophanales; family Caryophanaceae; genus Planococcus; species Planococcus sp. TJ-301. The sequence goes on from NZ_JBZDOH010000001.1 coordinate 962,561, forward strand.
ACACCTCTATCAATTATTGAACTTCTTCTTTGTAATCGCATTTCGTACATGTGATTTGAACGCCTTTTTTCACTTTCTTCTCCACTAGCAGCTCGCTGCATTTCGGACAAGGCCGTTCAATCGGTTTATCCCATGACACAAATTCACATTCCGGGTAGCGGTCGCAGCCATAGAATATGCGGCGTTTTTTGCTCTTCCGTTCAACGACTTCACCTTTTTTACAAGTCGGGCATGTTACGCCGATATGCTTAACGATTGCTTTTGTATTGCGGCAATCCGGGAAATTGCTGCATGCCATGAATTTGCCGTAGCGGCCAAGTTTATAGACCATCGGCGATCCGCAAAGTTCGCAGTCTTCGCCAGCGGGTTCATCTTTGATCTGCACTTTCTCCATTTCATTTTCAGCCACTTCAACGTGTTTTTCAAAATCCTTGAAGAACACATCAATGATTTTCCGCCAATCGATTTCGCCTTCTTCCACACTGTCCAGATCGTGTTCCATTTTAGCGGTAAACTCGATATTTAAAATATCCGGGAAAAATTCGAGCACAAGTGCATGAACAATTTCACCAAGTTCAGTCGGAATAAAGCGTTTCGCATCAAGCGCTACGTAACCGCGCTTTTGAATCGTATCAAGCGTCGGTGCATAAGTTGATGGTCTGCCTATTCCCAGCTCTTCAAGCGTCCGTACGAGGCGGGCTTCAGTAAAGCGTGGGGGCGGCTGCGTGAAATGCTGCTTCGGCTCAATGCCGACAGCTTTTACAATATCACCTTCCGCCATTTCAGGCAAAATATTGTCTTTGTCTTCCGTCTGGTCATCAGTTCCTTCAATATAAAGCTTCATGAATCCAGGGAACTTCACTTGCGAACCATTTGCGCGGAATATCGCCTCGCCGTTCTGCAGTTCCGCCATGACCGTATCCAGGACTGCCGGAGACATCTGGCTTGCTACAAAACGGTCCCAAATCAATTTGTACAAACGGTGCAAATCTCGCGACAAAATGCTTTTCATCGATTCCGGTGTACGCATGACGCTTGTCGGGCGTACCGCTTCGTGGGCATCCTGCGACTTCGCCGACTGCTTGGCCGCTGTCGTTTTAGTTGCGTAATCGTTTCCATAATTACTGTTGATGAAATCGAGTGCGTCTTTTTTAGCCGTATCCGAAATACGGGTTGAGTCTGTCCGCATATAAGTGATCAAACCCGTAATGCCTTCTTTGCCTACTGCAATACCTTCATATAACTGCTGGGCAAGCATCATCGTCTTTTTCGCACGGAAATTTAATTTGCGGGCAGCCTCCTGCTGGAGGGATGAAGTTGTAAAAGAAGGGGAAGGATTTCTCTTTCTTTCCTTTTTAACAACGCGGTTCACATTAAAATTGTCGCCTTTGATGGTAGCCATTACAGCTTTGACGTCCTCTTCGTTCTGCAATTTCAACTTCTCTTTCGTATTGCCGTAGAATTGGGCTTCGAATTTCTTTTTAGCTTTTTCGAATTCACCTGTAATCGACCAATATTCTTCCGGTTCGAAATTCTTGATTTCGTTTTCACGGTCGATGACCAAGCGAAGCGCGACAGATTGCACACGGCCAGCCGATAAGCCTTTTTTGACTTTCTTCCAAAGCAGCGGGCTGATGCTATAGCCGACCAAACGGTCAAGTATACGCCGTGCCTGCTGTGCGTCCACTAAATCCATATCGATTTTTCGTGGATGCTTGAATGATTCTTTGATGGCGTCTTTCGTAATTTCGTTGAATACGACTCGGCAATCCGAGTCTTGGTCGACACCTAGCGCAGTCGCCAGATGCCAAGCGATCGCTTCACCTTCGCGATCCGGGTCAGCTGCCAGAAAGACTTTTTTCGCTTTTTTCGCTTCTTTTTTCAGGTCTTGCAAAATAGGTCCTTTTCCCCGAATCGTAATATAGCGGGGTTCGTAATTATTTTCAACATCCACACCCATTTGGCTTCGGGGCAAATCACGCAGATGGCCGAGCGATGCCCGGACTTTGTACTTTTTACCTAAATAACGTTCAATTGTTTTCGCCTTTGCAGGCGACTCGACTATGACCAAAAAATCCGACATGACTATTCCTCCTCATAGAGGTTTCTTAAAATTATCTAAAAGAATTACCTGTTGCAAAATGTATAACAGATTTTACCGGATTGCAAGGCTTTTCATTTTGCGGAATTATTTTTCAGCCGTTAGTTGCCGGTATTCATCCAGAATCTGATAGCCGTTCCACACCGGTTTTGCGCCTTCTGAGATGAGTTTATGCGGTCCCTCTGACAAACACGAAAAGATATCGCCCGGCACCGCGAAAACGTCTTTGCCGTGGTCAAGGGCGTGCTCAATCGTACTCAGCGTACCGCTTTTCAGTTGTGCTTCCGTAACCAGAACGCCGCAGGACAAGCCGCTGATAATCCGGTTGCGCATCGGGAAATTCCAGCGTTTTGGCTGCATATAAGGCGGATATTCAGTAAGCGACAAAAATTTTTCTTCTATTATATTATTCAGTGCAGCATTTTCTTTTGGATACGGATGTAAAAATCCGCTGCCTGCGACCGCAATTGTCTCGCCGCCGGAATTTATCGCGATTTCGTGGGCCATCGCATCTGCCCCTTTCGCCAAGCCGCTGACAATTAAAAATTCATGCTGGGTTAAAACAGGCAGTATTGTGTCCATTGCTTTGCGGGAATAGGCTGAAGCCTTACGTGAGCCGATCACGGCTATCTTTTGCGGCGCGAGCAGCAGTTCCGTTCGGCCTTTAGCATAAAGGATGGCTGGGGGATCGATCAATTCCAGCAATGATTTGGGGTAATGCGGATGAAGAAAAGATATGGGGGTTATCTTGTGTTTTCCGTAGAGATTTCTAAAAGGGATATCGAGCGCTTCTGTATAGGCTTTTTTCAAATCATGTGCTTGCTGTACCGTCAAATTCAACAGAAAAGCGATCTCCACTAAGCTTTTTCGGCTCAGCTTCCCAAGATCTTGATCGTCCGCCATCAGTTTTGACAGCCGGTTCAACGGTTTTGGGTACACATAATGCAGGGCGTACAATCTTTGCAAAAACAATCCGTCCATTCCATTCCTCCTCAAATTTCAGTAAAAAAAGAAGGCGCATCAGCTTGATGCGCCTTACTCTTATATTAATGTGTTTTGCAGCGGTCATACAAGCCATTTTCTTTAATGACTCGGATTAAAGTTTCGCCGATTACTGATGGAGTTTCTGCAACTTGGATTCCAGCAGCGTTCATTGCTTTGATCTTATCAGCAGCAGTCCCTTTTCCTCCAGAAATGATGGCACCAGCATGGCCCATGCGTTTTCCTTCAGGAGCCGTTTGGCCGCCGATAAAGCCGACAACCGGTTTTGTCATGTTTTCTTTAACCCACGCAGCAGCTTCTTCTTCAGCTGTTCCGCCGATTTCACCGATCATGACGACCGCGTAAGTATCTTCGTCTTCATTGAATTCTTTCAAGACATCGATAAAGTTTGTTCCGTTGACCGGATCTCCACCAATTCCGACAGCAGTCGATTGGCCGATGCCTTCTTGAGACAATTGGTGCGTCGCTTCATACGTCAAAGTACCTGAGCGTGAAACAACGCCAACATGTCCTTTTTTATGGATATATCCAGGCATGATACCGATTTTGCATTCGTCTGGAGTGATAACTCCAGGACAGTTCGGTCCTACTAGGCGAGTTTTCTTGCCTTCCATATAGCGTTTCACTTTTACCATATCCAAGACTGGAATGTGTTCAGTGATACAGATTGCCATATCTAGTTCAGATTCAACCGCTTCAAGAATTGCATCAGCAGCAAAAGGAGCCGGTACATAAATTACAGAAACGTTTGCTCCAGTCGCTTTGACAGCATCTTCAACTGTGTTGAATACAGGTACGCCTTCAACTTCAGTGCCGCCTTTGCCAGGAGTTACCCCAGCAACGATTTTAGTGCCGTATTCCAGCATTTGCTTTGTATGGAAAAGGGCAGTTGACCCTGTAATTCCTTGTACAAGCACTTTCGTGTCTTTATTAATATAAACGCTCATTTTTGTCCCTGCCCTTCTTAGCCTACAAGTTCTACGATCTTTTTAGCGCCTTCTGCCATAGTGCCGGCAGCGACGATGTCAAGACCTGATTCGTTCAGCAGTTTTTTGCCAAGTTCAACGTTTGTTCCTTCAAGACGAACGACTAGAGGTACGCTCAAGCTGACTTCTTTTGCTGCTTGAATAACGCCTTCAGCAATGATGTCACACTTCATGATTCCGCCGAAAATGTTAACGAAGATTCCTTTTACATTCTTATCAGAAAGAATGATCTTGAATGCTTCCGTTACTTTCTCAGCAGTCGCACCGCCCCCAACGTCAAGGAAGTTAGCGGGTGTTCCGCCGTAATAGTTGATCGTGTCCATAGTTGCCATAGCAAGTCCGGCGCCGTTAACCATACAGCCGATGTTCCCGTCTAAAGAAATGTAGCTCAAGTCATACTTGGAAGCTTCGATTTCTTTTGGATCTTCTTCATCGTAGTCGCGCATTTCCATGATGTCTTGGTGGCGGTAAAGAGCATTTGCATCGAAGTTGAATTTTGCATCCAATGCTACTACTTGTCCGTCTCCTGTAACAACCAAAGGATTGATCTCAACGATTGCTGCATCTTTATCGATGTAAGCCTGGTAAAGGCCGAGCATCAATTTAGCTGCTTTGTTGACAAGCTTGGTAGGGATGTTCATGTTGTACGCCATGCGGCGTGCCTGGAAGCCAGTCAAGCCGACAACCGGGTCGATTTCTTCGTAGAAGAGGCGCTCCGGATTGTTTGCTGCTACTTCCTCGATGTCCATTCCGCCTTCTTCAGAACCCATAAGAGTTACACGTGAAGTTTCGCGGTCTAGAACCAAACCAAGATAGTATTCTTTTTCGATGCTGCTTCCTGCTTCGATATACAGGCGTTTAATTTCTTTGCCTTCAGGACCAGTCTGATGTGTAACGAGCACTTTTCCAAGAAGCTCTTTCGCATAAGCGCGCACTTCATCCAAGTTCTTAGCAAGCTTAACGCCGCCTGCTTTCCCGCGGCCACCTGCGTGGATCTGGGCTTTCACCACAACAACTTCAGTACCAAGTTCTTTGGCAGCTTTGACAGCTTCTTCCGGAGAAAAAGCAACATAGCCTTCAGGAACTGCTACTCCATATTGTTTTAGGATCTGTTTTCCCTGATATTCATGGATATTCATCTTTCGTCCTCCAATCAAACATCTGTATCGTAATTTTATTGCCTTTACCATTGTATTAAAGTTGCCATTAAATGTCCACAGTTGACGGCAATACTCCAAAAAACTTGAAGTTTTCAATCATTTCCGGTGTTATTCAGCGTTTTTCGCTGCAACCATCGATTTCACCGGCTCGAACGTTTTTCGGTGGATGGAGCACGGTCCGACACGGTCCAGTGCGAGAAGATGGTCTTTTGTGCCGTAGCCTGAATGTTTTTCAAAGCCGTAAGCCGGAAACAGTTCCGCGTAATCGTCCATGATGGCATCGCGCGCCGTTTTTGCCAGAATCGAGGCAGCGGCGATGCTCAGGCTTTTTGCGTCTCCTTTAATGATTGATTCGCAGCGAATGCCTATTTCCAGCAACATCGCGTCTGCCAATATGATGTCAGGTGCCGGATCAAGGTTCAAGGCGGCTTGAGCCATCGATTGTTTTGTCGCTTGATAGATATTAAGTTCATCAATCTTCTCAGGAGGCTGGATATGTATGGCGTAGCTCACAGCCCGCTCTTTAATAAGCTGCGCCAGCTGCCCTCGCTTTGCTGCCGGAATTTTCTTCGAGTCGTCCAAACCGATCAGCGCGCTGCAGTCGTTTGGCAATATGACCGCCGCCGTTACGACTGGGCCTGCGAGCGGCCCCCGACCCGCTTCGTCAATCCCGCAGACCCGTTCGCCAGGATCCGTTTTGAACGATTGGTCAAATGACATTTTCCCATTGTGTTCAAACCACAATTTGTCCTGGTGCCCTTTTTTTCGCTGCCAGCTCTTCAGCGCCGCCTGGACCGATTTCCGGCCGTCTTCCTTCAATTCGTCCATCCATGGCTGCCAGTCGCTTTCCGCTGCCAGCCGCTTTTTGATTGCTGCACTTGTCTGCATATGCCTCTCCCTTTCTCTTGTTGTTTCATAAACCAAAACTGCCGGCAATGAAAAAGGACTGACCCCAGTTTCACGGAATCAGCCCTTAGCGTCATTCTTCTTTGGCAATCATTTCGTCACGGTAATCGAATGTGACCCGCCCTAAGTATTGATTGCGGATATCACGGACAATCGCCTCTGCGGTCATTTCATAATCCACTTCACCGCCTGGTGAAACGAAACTGCGTCTTTTGCCAATTGCGTCAAAGGTATTGACGATTTCTTCATCCACGCCATCAATGCCGTAACGCTCTTTCAGCCGCTCGGGATAACGCTGTTCAAGAAATTTCAATGCGTAAATCGCCAGCTCCTGCATTTGGATGACCGAGTCTTTAATCGCGCCTGTCACCGCCAGCTTAAAGCCGATTTCCTGATCTTCGAACTTCGGCCACAAAATACCTGGCGTATCCAATAGTTCGATTTCCTTGCCGACTTTTATCCATTGCTGGGCTTTAGTCACTCCCGGCATGTTGCCAGTTTTAGCCAGGCTTTTCTTCGACAGCCGGTTGATCAACGTGGATTTTCCGACGTTTGGAATCCCGACAATCATTGCGCGGATGGCACGCGGCTTAATTCCTTTGGCGATCATGCGGCTCCACTTGTCCTCGAGAATTTCCTTCGAAGCTTTCGTGACTGCCTGCAGCCCTCTGCCCTCCAGGGAATTGATTGCGACTGCACGTGTCCCCTGCCCTTCGAAATAGCGGATCCATTTCTTTGTTTCTGTTTCATCGGCCATGTCCATTTTGTTCAAAATGATCAGCCTAGGTTTATGCTGGATCACTTGATCGATCATCGGATTGCGCGAGGATAAAGGAAGCCGGGCATCCACAAGTTCAAAAATGATGTCGACCAGCTTTAGTTTTTCTGTTACTTCTCTTCTAGCTTTGGCCATATGCCCTGGAAACCACTGTATCGTCATAAAAACACTCCTTAGTTAACGAGCCCTGCTTCTTCCATCGGCCAAAATACGAAACTCGTATTGCCGATGACGTCATCCATTGGCACTATACCGATATGCCGGCTGTCTTTGCTTGCTCTCCGGTTGTCTCCCATAACGAAGACATGACCTTCCGGTATCGTACTCTCATTGATTTTTTCTTCTAACGTAAAATCCTCTGTCAATGTGCCGGTGATGCCTTCTTTGTAAATATCCAAATAAGGCTCTTCCACCGCTTGTCCATTAATAAACAGCTGATCATTTTCATAAGCGATGTGATCTCCTGGCAAGCCAATGATCCGCTTAATATAATCTTTTTCTTCAGGCGCATGAAAAACGATGATATCGAATCGATCAGGCTCTCCTACCGAATAGCCGATCTTGTTGACAATCATACGGTCGCCATGCTCCAAAGTCGGCATCATCGATTCGCCGTCCACTACAATCGGAGTAAAAAAGAAAACACGAATAATTGCCGCAAGCCCGAACGCAATCAACAGCGCTTTTGACCATTCCCAAACCTCATTCTTCTGTTTAACTTCACGTTCCATGCGCGTTCCTCCCCAGACATTCTACTGTAATTGTACAAGCATTTTAGGCTTTTAGCAAAGAAAAGCGAAGGCGGCCGCTTAGGTTCGACAGGCGTAAGAAGGCCTGGCGAAGCGGCATGTATTCTGCCGCACAGCCAGGTCGGCTTACGACCCGAGAACCTGGCCGCCTGAGCTAGACAATAAGAAAAGCGAAGGCGCCTGCACAGCCCTAACAAGTGATGCGGGCTAAGTGTATAGCGGACCTCACTCAATTTTTACGCAAAAAAGAAAGAGGGCGCATTCGCCCTCTTTCACTAGTGGAATCTTATCGAATTTCTTTGATGCGTGCTGCTTTACCGCGAAGGTTACGCAAGTAGTACAGTTTCGCACGACGAACTTTACCACGGCGGGTAACTTCAAGCTGTGCAATTTTTGGCGTGTGTACAGGGAATGTACGCTCAACACCAACACCATAAGAGATTTTGCGGACTGTGAATGATTCACTGATTCCGCCTCCACGGCGACCGATTACAACTCCTTCGTATAACTGGATCCGTTCGCGAGTTCCCTCAACGACCTTCACGTGTACACGGACAGTATCTCCTGGACGGAAGTCCGGGTGGTCTGTACGAAGTTGATCTTTAGTAATGTCTGCAATAATGTTTTGCATGTTTTTTCTCTCCTTCTACAGATGCTCTTGCACACAATTGCTGCTGCAGCGGAACACCGTGATCCTGTACTTTACATAAAAGTACAGACTCCATGGTATCACTAAACAAGCGGTTATGCAAGGTCTATTCTTGTTTGTTGCTGGTGTTTTTCAGTGAATCGAGAATCTTCTGCTGCTGCTTTGAAAGCTGGATGTGATCCAGCAGATCCGGCCGGCGTTCAAGTGTGCGTTTCAGCGCCTGCTCTTCTCGCCATTGATCGACTTTCCCATGGTTTCCGGAAGTTAACACGGCAGGAACCTGCCAGCCTCTGAAATCTGCCGGACGGGTATACTGTGGATGTTCGAGCATTCCAGTTGAGAATGAGTCTTTGATAGAAGAGTCGGCGTTCCCAAGGACCCCTGGAAGCAGCCTGACGACACTGTCGATGACTGTCATGGCAGCAAGTTCGCCGCCAGTGAGGACAAAGTCGCCGATCGAAATCTCGTCTGTCACCAGATGTTCCCGAATCCGCTCGTCGTATCCTTCATAATGGCCGCAAATAAAGATCAAATCTTCTTCCTGCGCGAGCTCTTCCGCTTTTTTCTGCGTAAAGCGTTCGCCTTGCGGGCACATTAAGATCACGCGCGGCTTTTTATCCGTGATAAGCGACTCGACAGCAGTGAACATCGGTTCCGGTTTCAGAACCATCCCTGCTCCGCCGCCAAAAGGATAATCATCGACTTGCCGTTTATTGTCGGCGAATTCCCGGAGGTCCACGACGTTCAGCTTGACCGCATTTTTGGCTTGTGCCTTTTTCATGATCGATTGGTTGAAAACCCCTTCAAACATTGGCGGAAAGAGCGAAATGACGTTTATGTTCATGTGTTCAACAAGCCTTCCAGCACTTCGATGACGATTTTCTTTTCATCTATGTCTATTTCTTTGACAACATCTTCGATATAAGGGATATAGTGTTTTTTGCCAGCTTCCGGCGTCACTTCCCATACATCATTTGCTCCTGTCTCCAAGATCTCGGTAACTTTCCCAAGAAGGCCGCCTTCTGTCGAATACACTTCACAGCCAAGAATTTCATGGTGGTAAAAAGCGTTTTCTTCAAGATCCGTCAAGTCGTGTTCTGCAATGCGCAGATAGCTGTCTTTGAATTCCGCAACATCATTGATGTGCGGATAGCCTTCAAACGTCAGCAATTCGAAATTCTTGTGCTGGCGATGGCTCGCGATTGTCACCATGATCGGTTTCTTATCGTTTTTCTTGAACAAGCCCAGTTTCATGCCGACGGCAAACCGCTCTTCCGGAAAATCCGTGCGGGACAAAACACGGACTTCTCCAAGGATGCCGTGTGTGTTGACTATTTTTCCTACATTAAACCATTCCACGCAATAAAACATCCTTTCAGTTTCTGTTTTGGCTGACAAAAAAGGGAGGAACCTAGGCTCCTCCCTTTTTTGCTAATCCACAATATCGACGTAAGTTTTCTTCTTATGGTGATTCCCAGCTGCTGAATACACGATGGAGCGGATCGCTTTCGCGACACGTCCTTGTTTACCGATGACTTTCCCTGTATCTTCTGGATGCACTGAAAGTTTATAGACAATTCGGCTTGGATTTTCGTCGGTTTCGACGCGAACTTCGTCCGGATGATCGACTAGCGGTTTCACAATGGTTTCAATCAGCTGCTTCATAAGAAAAACTCCCTTACTTGCTTAATTTTTCGTTATGGAATTTCTCCATAATGCCGTTTTGAGAAAACAAGTTGCGAACTGTGTCAGATGGTTTAGCACCATCATGAAGCCATTTCAACGCTAATTCTTCGTCAATTTTAACTTCAGCTGGAACTGTTAGCGGGTTGTAAGTACCCACTGTTTGGATTTGACGGCCGTCACGTGGAGCACGTGAGTCAGCTACTACAATACGGTAAAAAGGAGATTTCTTAGCTCCCATACGTTTCAAGCGAATTTTTACTGCCATTTCTTAAAGCACCTCCGAATAGTTTCACACAAGATATTATATTATCAAGCTTTAAATAGTTTGTAAAGTATTTTTTCTTAACACCTTGAAATTTCTTTGCTGCAACAGTGTTGCGCCGCATTTTTCAAGGGATTTCACGCGAAACAAATCAATCTCAGATCATTTAAAAAGCGAATCCAGGCCTGGCATAGACCCTTTCTTTTTGCCTTTTTGGCTCATGCCCGACATCTGTTTCATCATTTTTTTCATGTCTTCAAATTGCTTCAATAGACGGTTGACGTCCTGGATCGTCGTTCCCGAACCTTTGGCAATGCGTTTTTTGCGGTTCGAGTTCATGATGTCAGGCGTTGTCTTCTCCTGCGTCGTCATCGATTGGATAATCGCTTCAACGCGGGCCATCTGGCCTTCATCAACTTTGGCATTTTCCAGCCCTTTGATTTTATTGGCGCCTGGCAGCATCTTGAGGATCTCATCCAACGGCCCCATCTGTTTGACCTGCGACAGCTGGTCTAGGAAATCATCGAATGTGAACGAAGAAGTCCGGAATTTCTCTTCCAGTTCTTTCGCTTTTTCTTCATCGACGTTTGACTGCGCTTTTTCAATCAACGACAGCATATCGCCCATGCCAAGGATCCGTGAAGCCATGCGTTCCGGGTAAAACGGTTCCAATGCATCCATCTTCTCGCCCATACCGACGAATTTAATCGGTTTCTGGGTAACAGAACGGATGGAAAGAGCCGCACCACCGCGTGTATCGCCGTCAAGCTTTGTCAACACGACTCCGGTGATGCCGATAGCGTCATCGAAGTTCTGTGCTACGTTGACGGCGTCCTGGCCGGTCATCGCGTCGACGACAAGGAAAATTTCTTCCGGCTCTTTAAGGGCACGGATATCCTTCAATTCCTGCATCAGCGCTTCGTCGACATGAAGGCGTCCGGCCGTATCGATGATGACCGTGTCCATATGTTCCTGTTTAGCGAACTCGATCGCCTGCCGTGCAATTTCCACAGGGGAAATATCCGTGCCTTTTGAGAAGACCGGCAGCGACAATTGCTTGCCGATTGTTTCGAGCTGCTGGATAGCGGCCGGACGGTAGACGTCGGCAGCTACCAATAGCGGCTTGCGATTATTTTTTTTGCGCAGCAAGCTGGCAAGTTTGCCGGAAGTGGTCGTTTTACCAGCCCCCTGCAATCCCACCATCATGATGACGGTTGGCTGCTTCGCCGAAAACTCGATTTTGCTTTGGTCGCCGCCCATCAATTCCGTCAACTCGTCTTTGACGATTTTCACGACTTGCTGGCCCGGAGTCAAGCTTTCCATGACGTCCACGCCGATTGCGCGTTCACTGACTTTTTTCACGAATTCTTTTACGACTTTCAAGTTGACATCCGCTTCGATCAAAGCGAATCGGACTTCTCGCATCATTTCTTTGACGTCCGCTTCCGACACTTTACCTTTGCCTTTGATCTTTTGGATGGTGCCTTGCAGGCGTTCAGCTAATCCTTCAAATGCCATTGCTATCGCCTCCTAATCCCATTCTTTTAACTGGTCAAGGAATTCCCGGACCCGTTCTTCTGTAAAGGTTTCTTTTTCAAATGCTGAAACCAGCTGCTGCCGTTTTTGAAATTTCTCGAACAGCTGCAGTTTGGCTTCATATTCTTCAAGCATCGCTTCAGTGCGGCGGATATTGTCATACACCGCTTGGCGGGTGATATGATACGCTTCTGCGATTTCCCCCAAGGAATGGTCGTCCAAATAATAGAGCTCCATATAGCTGCGCTGTTTAGGAGTCAGCAATTCCTGATAAAAATCAAACAGGTAATTCATGCGCGTTGTTTTTTCTAAACCCATCATTGCAGTTCACCCCATCCACTCTCTTTTTTACGATACTGAAAACAGAGTAAGGTGTCAAGTAATTTTACTTGTCTCCTTCTAAGAGTTCCATCGCTTCTTCTTTGTCCAAACCTTCCGCAAATAAGCCATAGACATATTTTTGCGGGTCGAACGGCTGCAGGTCGTCCATTTGCTCGCCAAGACCGACAAATTTCACCGGGATTTTCAGCTTGCTGCGGATAGCCAAAACGATTCCGCCTTTTGCAGTGCCGTCAAGCTTCGTCAGGACGATGCCTGTCACGTTTGTCACTTCTTTGAACATCTGCGCTTGAATCAATGCGTTCTGGCCAGTCGTTGCATCCAGCGCTAGCAGGACTTCATGCGGTGCGCCAGGGATTTCGCGTGCGATGACCCGGTTCACTTTTTCCAGCTCTTTCATCAAGTTGACTTTGTTTTGCAAACGTCCCGCAGTATCGCAGATCAGCACGTCCACGCCGCGCGATTTTGCTGCACGGACGGCATCGTACATGACCGCTGCCGGGTCGGATCCTTCACTTTGTTTGATGACGTCGACTCCGACGCGCTTGCCCCAGATGTCCAATTGTTCAATTGCTCCGGCGCGGAATGTGTCGCCCGCTGCCAAAAGGACGGATTTCCCTTCATTTTTCAGCCGGTGCGCCAATTTGGCGATGCTTGTCGTCTTGCCGACGCCATTGACTCCGACAAATAAAATCACAGTCAGATCATCGGCGAATTTCAATTCGTTGGTTTCCTCGTCGCCAGCTTGATAGATTTCCACCAATTTTTCCGAAATGACGGATTGGACCGTCGACGTGTCTTTGACATTTTGGCGCTGCACTTCAGAGCGCAGTTCATCCATCAATTCCATGACAGTTTCAAATCCAACGTCTGCTTGAAGGAGGATTTCTTCTAATTCCTCAAAGAAATCCTCATCGACTTTGCGGTATTTCGCTACGAGGTCATTGATTTTCGACGTAAAGCCCGTGCGCGTTTTCGTTAAGCCTTCTTTGTATTTTTCTGTCGACTCTTCCGCTTCCGCATTTCCTGCAAATTTATCTTTCAGCTTTTTAAAGAAACTCACATGACCACTCCTCTATTAATTTTGTTCCTGCAATTTGACGGACACCAGTTTCGAAATGCCTGATTCCTGCATCGTGATGCCATATAGCACATCTGCGCCTTCCATCGTCCCTTTGCGGTGCGTAATGACGATGAATTGGGTGTTTTTACTGAATTTCTTCAAGTACTGACTGTAACGCACGACATTCGATTCATCAAGCGCTGCTTCTACCTCATCAAGTACGCAGAACGGCACCGGGCGAATGTTCAAAATCGAAAACAGCAGCGCAATAGCGGTAAGCGCCCGTTCACCGCCTGACAACAGGCTTAAGGTCTGCTGCTTTTTCCCTGGCGGCTGCGCGATAATTTCCACGCCGGTCATAAGCATATCCTCGGGATTGGTCAGCACCAAATCCGCTGAGCCTCCGCCGAACAATTCGCGGAAGACCCGCTGGAAATGCCCGCGGATTGCATGGAATGTTTCATCGAAACGGCTGGTCATTTCTTCATCCATTTCACGGATGACGGTGCGCAGCGTCTCTTTTGCTTCGTTCAGGTCGTTGCGCTGTTCAGTCAGGAAGTTGTGGCGTTCGGAGACATGCTCGAATTCTTCAATCGCCCCGATATTGACCGGCCCCAGTTCTTCAATCGACTGTTTCAGCAATTTCACTTTCTTGCGGACTGCTGCTTCGTCGTCGGCCAGTTCGAATTCACACGCTTTTTCAATGGTCATGTGGTAATTATTCTCCAACTGGGAAAGAAAACCTTGCATTTGAACATCGATGCGCGTCGACTTGACTTCGCAAATGCGGATCGCTTCGACAAAGCCTTTGTAAATGCGCTGAAGCTCTTTCAATTGCTCTTCGAGCGCGGTCAGTTCCCTTTGCTTAGCCGTTCGGCCTGCTTTCAGCTCGACAAGCGCCTGTTGCACCATCTCTTTCTTATTGGTCCAGACTGTAATTTCCCGTAAGATATCGTCAGCGGAATAAACTTTCGATGCTTCTTCCGACTGAATCCAATCGAGCTCTTTTTGCAGCTGCTGAATTTTCAAGTCGCTTTTCTCTTTCCGCTCCAAAAGCTCCGCTTCACTGCCAATTAGCTGGGCGACACGCTCTTTCATGACAGCAAGCGAAGATTTCTGGTCCGCTAATTTGGAAATGACCGAATCGCGGGCTGTATCATTTTGCTGCTTGAACTGCGTCAGTTCGTCGATTTGTTTGGAAATCGATTGCAGCTCCAGGCTGATTTCGCCTAGCCGGTCTGCAGCTGCTTCTTTTTTATCGGCTATCGCGGACAAGTCGTGTGTTTTATTGCTGCGCTCGGCTTGGAACAGTCCGTAGCGGTCTTTCGTCGTCTTTAAGACAGCTTCGATTTCACGCAGAATAATCGCGCGCTCTGCTTCCATATCCCGGTATTTCTCACCTTCGGAACGCAGATTGTTTAATGCCTGTTCTGCTTCGGTGACTTCTTGCTGTTCTTTTTTCACTGTTGTTTCAGCTTGGGCGATAGTGCTCGTCAATTCCTTCAGCTGAACGACCAATTGCTCTAACTCAGCTTTCCGTGTAAAGAACGAGGCCTGAGTCTTATTGGCGCCGCCGGTCATCGAACCGCCTGCATTAACGACATCTCCGTCTAATGTAACAGTGCGGTAACGGTTCATCGTTAATTTGGCGATGGCCGAAGCACCTTTCAAATCTTTCGCAATGATAACATTGCCAAGCAAGTTTTCTACAATCATTCCGTAATTCTGGTCATAGCCGACCAATTCATACGCCATTTTCACAAATGACGGATGCTGCTCGACAGCCGCTATGCTATGGGAAGGGATTTTCCGTGATTTCATGACAGTCATCGGCAGGAATGTAGAGCGCCCTGCGCGTTTATTGCGCAAAAATTCGATGCCTTCACGGGCATTTAGTTCATTTTCAGTGACAATATGCTGGCTTGCTGCCCCCAGCGCAGTTTCAATCGCTTTCGCGTATTGCTGATCAACTTGGACAATTTCAGCGACTGCTCCTACGATACCGGTGAGCTGGCCTTTGTCACGCGCCACCAGTACTTCACGGACGCCTTGGAAAAAGCCGGAGAAATCTGCTTCCAGCTCTTGCAACGTCTCCACGCGGGAACTAAGTTGCTTTTGCGACTGGTAAGCCTGGAATAACATCGCTTGCTTTTTATCAAACGCCCCTTTTTTGCTGATATAGGCCGTTTCCGCTGCTTTGTACTGCGCGCGTTTTTCTTCCAGCAGTTTCCGTATGCCTTCGAGTTTTTTCCCGGCAGCCGTTTTTTCTTCATCAAGGCGTGCCAATTCAGTCGAAAAATCCGCCTGTTGCACGGCGATGCGGCTGCTGGATTCCGATACTTGCTGTTCCTGCAAATCGATATTCTTCAATTCGTTTCGGACGCTTGCCTGTTCGTTCATCAAATCGATATAAGTGGATTTATGGGTTTCGATGTCGTTGTCGATATCAGCAGGCGACCGGTTGAGCTGGTCCTCCAGCACTTTCACGGATTGGCGAATCGCCAGCTGTTCGGCTTTGCGCTCCTGCAGCATGGCCAATTGTTCACTATGCTTTTTGTGGAGAGCTGCGTTTTCCTGTTTTTCCCCATTCAGGCTCGCTGTCAGCTGTTGGGCCTGGCGGTCTGCGTTATTCTTCTTCTCTGACATCAAAAGCTTGCGGCCTTCCCACTTCTCGCTTTCACTGCTTGCCTCTACCAAATGCTGCTGGGAGCCGTCAATTTCATCGTCCAGCTTTTTCAATGCCGAGCGGATCGTTTTAACCCCTTGTTCTTTTTCTTCGATGTCAGCTGCCAACTCGCGCTCTTTGCGCAAATGGGAAGCTGCATCTTCTTCCAGCGCCGCCAATTGCTGTTGGAGCTGCGTTATGTCGAAAGCCAATAGCGCAATATCCGCGCCTTTCAATTGTTCATTCATATCCAAATAATCGCGGGCAGTTGATGCCTGGATTTGCAGCGGCTCCATACGGCCGTCGAGTTCATGCAGGATATCCAATACGCGATTCAGGTTTTCGTCAGTTTCGCTGAGTTTGAATTCAGCTTTCTTCTTGCGTTGCTTATACTTCAAAACGCCCGCAGCTTCTTCAAAAATCGAGCGCCGCTCTTCTGCTTTGCTATTGAGAATTTCGTCAACCCGACCTTGGGAAATGATGGAAAAAGCTTCTTTTCCGAGTCCGGAATCCATGAACAAATCCGTAATGTCTTTGAGGCGGCAATTTTGCTTATTCAGCAAATATGCACTTTCACCACTGCGAAAAACCCTTCTCGTCACGCTGATTTCGCTGTAATCGAGAGGGGCCCTGCCGTCCGTATTGTCCAATACCAACGTTACTTCCGCAAAATTCAGCGGCTTTCTGGATTCACTGCCGGCAAAAATGACATCTTCCATTTTTGCACCGCGCAATGATTTGGCAGACTGCTCGCCAAGCACCCAGCGGATTGCATCGGTGACGTTGCTCTTGCCGCTTCCATTAGGGCCGACAACTGCTGTCACGCCGGGGACGAAATCGATGCCGATGCGATCGGCGAACGACTTGAACCCCATGACTTCTAATCGTTTCAAAAACATGTTCTAATCCTCCGTTGCTTCCTGCAATTTAAGGATGGCCAGCTGAGCGGCTTTTTGCTCCGCTTCTTTTTTCGAGCGGCCATTGCCAATGCCGAGTTCCTGATCAGCGAGCGATACACGCGTTACAAACACACGGCTGTGTGCAGGTCCTTTTTCGTCGATGATTTCGTAGCTTAATGAGCCATTGTTTTTTTGCTGCACCAATTCCTGGAGCTGACTTTTGTAATCCATGACGTTGGAAAATGCACCGACTTCGACTTTTGGAAATAGCACCACTTCCATAAAGGCGACGACTGCTTCCAAGCCCTGGTCCAAATACAAAGCGCCGATCAGCGATTCAAATACATCCGCCAATAACGCCGGGCGCGTCCGGCCGCCTGTCTGTTCCTCACCTTTTCCAAGCAAGATGTAGTTGCCGAGATTCAGCTCATTGGCAAACGTCACCAATGAAGGTTCGCAGACGATTGCTGCTCGCAGCTTCGTCAGCTTGCCCTCGCTCATCTCAGGATACTTTGCATACAAAAAGTGAGAAACCGACAATTCCAATACTGCGTCTCCCAAAAATTCAAGGCGTTCGTTATCGAGGTAATACCTTCTTCTGTGTTCGTTGACATAAGAAGAATGCGTAAATGCCTGATAAAGCAATGCCGGCTGTTCAAATTTGATATTCAAGTCCCTTTGCAATTGGTCAAAGGCCGCCCGCGAGCTTTCTTTGATCAATCCAGGCTTCTGCTGATTCACTTTTCGTTTTATTGCCATTGTAATCTGCCTTCCTTTAACGTTCTGCCTCTAATTTTACCTTTTTTTAAAGGTTTGTGCAAAAAAACAAAGCGACGCACAGCCGCTTTGTTAAAAGCTTCTGTGCGTCGAGATTGTAATCAGATTATGCTTGCTTTTTTTCGATATACGTTACCGCGTCGCCTACTGTTGCCATACCTTCTGCGTCTTCATCAGAAATTTCCATGTCGAATTCGTCTTCAAGTTCCATAACCAATTCAACTACGTCCAATGAATCTGCACCAAGGTCGCCTGTGAATGAAGCTTCAAGCTTAACTTCGCTTTCTTCCACACCTAGACGATCTACGATTACTTTTGTTACGCGCTCTAATACTGTTGACAATGCCGTCACCTCCCCTCAAATCAGTATACAAAATTTCTGCCTACATGACCATGCCGCCGTCAAGATGAAGCGTCTGCCCAGTCATATAAGATGCGTCGTCTGACGCCAAGAAGAGCGCGGCTTTCGCCACTTCTTCCGGTTTGCCGAAACGGCCGAGGGGAATTTGCGCAAGCATCGTTTTCTGGATGTCTTCGCTCAATTTGTCCGTCATATCCGTTGTGATGAATCCTGGAGCCACGGCATTTGCCGTGATATTGCGGCTTGCAAGTTCGCGTGCCGTCGTTTTCGTTAAGCCGATTACGCCGGCTTTCGCCGCCACGTAGTTCGCCTGTCCCGCATTGCCCATCACGCCGACAATCGATGCAATGTTGACAATGCGCCCAGAGCGCTGTTTCATCATTTGGCGCGTCACCGCTTTCGTGCAGATAAAGACGCCTTTCAGATTCGTGTTGATCACGTCATCCCATTCATCGTCTTTCATGCGCATCATCAAATTATCGCGTGTGATGCCTGCATTGTTGACAAGGATGTCCACTGAACCGAAAGCCTGCATCGTCTGCTCAACCATCGCTTTCACCGCATCTGCATTTGCTACATCCGCTTTCACGGCAATCGCTTCGCCGCCATTGCTTTTGATTTCTTCGACGACAGCTTCCGCTTTTGCCTGGCTGCCGCTGTAATTAACGACAATCTTTGCGCCAGCTTCGGCCATTTTACGGGCGATTTCAGCACCGATGCCGCGTGATGCTCCAGTGATGATTGCTGTTTTCCCTGTTAAGTTGGTCATTTCGCCAGCTCCTCTACCGCTTTTTCAAACGTTGCCAAATCGTATACCGGCAGCGTGACCGCCGAGCGGTCTATTTTCTTCACAAGGCCGCTAAGGACTTTTCCTGGACCAATTTCGACAAATACCGTGACACCCAAATCAATCATTTCACGCACCGATTGCTCCCAAAGGACCGGCGAGTACAATTGGCGGACCAATAACTCCTGGACCTGAGAAGCATGCGTTTCACTTTTCGCTGTAACATTCGTGATAACCGGAACTTTGGCATCTTCTAAAAATGCTTCACTCAGCACTTTCGACAATGCCTGCGACGCCGGCCGCATCAATTCCGAATGGAACGGCCCACTGACGTCAAGCGGAATCGCCCGTTTTGCGCCGCGTTCTTTCGCGAGCACACAAGCTCTGTCAACGCCCGCTTTCGTTCCGGAAATGACGATTTGCCCTGGGCAATTCAAATTCGCCAATTGGACAACGCCGACTGAATCCGTCACTTCATTCGTCACTTTTTCCAGCTCCGTGCTATCCATACCGAGAATGGCTGCCATAGCCCCTTCTCCTGCAGGTACTGCCTCGTTCATGAACAATCCCCGCTTATGGACGATATCTACCGCTTTTTCAAATGGCAGGACGCCAGAAGCGACAAGCGCGCTGTATTCACCCAGGCTGTGCCCGGCTGTGTAATCCGGGAAGATTCCGGCGCGGTTCAAGCGTTCTGTAATCATCGAACTCACCGTCAGCAATGCCGGTTGGGCGTGGTATGTAAGGGTCAAGTTTTCCTGAGGTCCTTCAAGCATCATCTGCGATAAATTGACGCTCAGTACTTCATCGGCCTGTTTGAAAAACTCGAGGCTCTTGCTGTCGGATAAAAAGCTTTCGCCCATTCCGACAGCTTGTGAACCTTGCCCTGGATAAATAAATGCAATTTTAGTCATGAGCGTTCTCCTTTTTCAGCGTGCTGTAAATCGTTCCTGCTACATCATTTTCCACCATTGTCCGTGCCTGGCGGATGGCATTGAACAGCGCCGTGCCGTTGGATGACCCATGCGCTTTAATGACCGGTGCTTTTAAGCCAAAAAGTCCTGCACCGCCGTATTCACTGTAATCGAGCATGCCCTTCAAGCCGCGCAAATCGTCTTTGACCAATAAAGCCGCCAGTTTCGTCTTCGCCGAGCTGTTGAACACATCTTTAATCATCGCAAAAACGTTCATCGCCGTGCCTTCGATCGTTTTCAGCACCATATTGCCGGTAAAGCCGTCCGTCACCACTACATCTGCGACGCCATTCAATAAATCACGCGATTCTACGTTGCCGATAAAATTGATCGGCGCTTCTTTCAAGAGCGGAAAGGCTGCTTTCGTCAATTCGTTGCCTTTCTTTTCTTCTGTACCGATATTCAATAAGCCGACTGTCGGATTTGTGATGCCGCGTACTTTTTCCGCGTAAATGCTGCCCATGATAGCGTATTGCACCAGATGCTCCGGACGCGCTTCTGCATTTGCACCCATATCGAGCATCAGGAACCCTTTGCGGTCGATTGTCGGAAGCGTCGGCGCAAGCGCAGGGCGGTCTACTCCTTCAATCCGGCCGACCACAAATAAACCGGCCGACATCAATGCGCCGGTATTGCCCGCTGATACACAAGCATCGGCCCGGCCTTCTTTCACTGCCAGAGCCATCTGCACCATCGAAGAGTCTTTCTTGCGGCGTACTGCCCGGACAGGGTCGTCCGTCGACTCGATTACTTCTTCACAGTGAATGACGGCCAATCGCTCATGGTCCTTCAAATACTCTGCCATCTGGTCTTGCTTGCCGTACAATTGAATCTGCAAATCGCTGAATTCTTCAAGCGCTTTATAAACACCTGCAATAATTTCTTTCGGGGCGTTGTCTCCGCCCATGCCATCTACTGCTATGATCAATTTCCGTCACCTTCGCTTTGCTCAGTCATTCGGTACATTTCAAATGTGCCGATAAATACGGTCGCCTGATCAACAGTCGAGACGACTTTTACATATGCCCGATTTTTCTCCGGATTCCGGTCGATTACTTGCGCTTTCGCCACTACACGCTGCCCCGCCTTTACAGGCCGCAGAAACTGCAGCTCGGATTTTACGGTGAGCGCGAGTTCGTCATTCATGACAGCTACCGCCAATGAATTCGCCTGAGCGAATAAATGGTGGCCCCTGGCGATCTGGTTGCGCTGAAATACGTGTTCCGGTTTGACGTCGAAAAGAGAAATCGCTTTTTCATCCAATTCAATATCTATTATTTCCCCGATCACTTCATCAATCGGCAAAGATTTCACTTCGTCTTCAAATGTCTTAACGGCTACATGCTTGATGCGTTCCCGCAGTTCGGGAATCGACAGCTCCATGCGGTCAAGGCGTATCGTTTGGACGCTGACGTCAAAATTGGCTGACAATTCTTCGTCCGTTACAAAAGGATTTTCTTTAATGGACGCCGTCAGCGCCAATTGCCGTTCTTTTTTCGGTTTTTTCATCTTGTCACCGCCCGCTATTAGCACTTGGTACTAATATGAGTATATAAATAACAAAAAAAGAATGCAAGGATAATCTGCACCCTGCATTCTCAGTCAAGCCTGCCTCCGGCCAATGCACCCGATTTTTCGAGCTGGCTGCGTAGGCATGCCATTTCGTCGCTGGTCCAAAATTCATCGGAACTCACTAATGACTCTGCATCTTTGCGCGCTGTTTCCAGTGCCCGGTAATCATGCACAAGGTCCGCCATTTTGAACTCCGGTATGCCGCTTTGTTTGCGCCCGAAAAAGTCTCCGGGCCCGCGCAGCTGTAGATCTTTCTCTGCCAGCACAAAGCCATCATTGGTTTCCGTCATCGACGACATGCGCTCTTTGCCGACTTCCGTTTTCGGATCCGCCAACAGCACGCAATACGATTGTTCGCTGCCCCGTCCGACACGCCCGCGTAATTGGTGTAGCTGCGACAAGCCGAACCGTTCTGCGTCGTAGATGAGCATGAACGTGGCATTCGGCACATTGACGCCGACTTCAACGACTGTCGTGGAAACCAGTACTGCCACTTCGCCTTCAGAGAACGAGCGCATCGTCTGTTCTTTTTCATCGCTATGCAGGCGGCCGTGCATCAGCCCGACCGTGAATTTGCCGTGGAAATAGCTGGATAATTGCTGGAACAGATCGACAGCATTCTGGTAATCGAGTTTATCAGACTCTTCGATCAGCGGGCAGATGACATATGCCTGACGTCCTGCCGCCAGCTCTTTTTCCATACGGCCTACGATTTTGCCGAACATCTCTTTTTTCATCCAAAAAGTTTCAATTTCTTTGCGGCCCACAGGCATTTCATCGATGACTGATACATCCATCTCACCGAAAGCCGAAATCGCGAGCGTCCGCGGAATCGGGGTCGCTGTCATGAACAAGACATCTGGATTATAGCCTTTGTCTTTTAAGACGCGGCGCTGATCCACTCCGAAGCGGTGCTGCTCATCGGTGATGACAAGGCCCAATTTCTTGAAAGCGACATCTGGTTGGATCAATGCGTGGGTGCCGATAAGCATATCGATTTCCCCTGACGCCAATTGATCCAAAATCAACTGGCGCCGTTTGCCTTTGACCGATCCCGTCAATAACGCAATCTTCACTGGGAAATCTGCGAACCATTCCGCCAAAGTATTGGCATGCTGCTCAGCCAGAATTTCAGTCGGCGCCATCAACGCCCCTTGTTGCCCAGCTGTCACCGCCGCGTATAGCGCAATGGCAGCGACAACTGTTTTGCCCGAACCGACGTCTCCTTGTAGCAGCCGGTTCATGCGGAACGGTTCTTTCATATCTTTTGAAATTTCATTGACAACGCGTTTTTGGGCGCCAGTCAAGCCGTATGGCAACGATTGGATAAACTTTTTCAATTCGTTCAGGTCATAGTCGATAAAAGAGCCGCCTTCTTCTTCGCGGTTCTTTTTCCGCAATGCCTGCATCTTTAATTGGAAAATCAACAATTCTTCATAGACGAAACGGCGCCTCGCCTGTTTCAGCGCTTCTCCGTCTGTCGGGAAATGAACCCATTCCAATGCATCTTCAATAGACGCCAAGTGATAGGCTGTGCGGAAACGATCCGGCAAACAGTCTTTAAGGTCGGATTTTGCAATATCCAGCGCTTGCCGCATCAATTTGCGGAACGTCTTCTGGTGGATGCTTCCTTTCAAACTGTAGACCGGCTCAAAATCGGCACCGCTTGTGCGCGGGCCGATCGTATGGCTTTGCACCGTAATGATTTGGCGGCCGCGGTCCCATTTGCCGGCTAGCGTCACAATCTCACCGATATGCAACTTGGCTTTTACGTAAGGCTGATTAAAGAAAATAGCTTTGATCAAATGGCGGCCCACCATCACTTGGACAGTTGTCCGCGACTTGTTTTTTCCTAAAAAAAGGACGGAAGGCTCACTTTCGACCCTTCCCTCCACAGTCACCCGTTCATTATGTGGTGTATCCGCCAGATCTTTCAGCTGGAAATCTTCATGGCGGTAAGGAAATGTCATAATCAGATCATGGATCGTTTCAATCTTCATTTCCTGTAAAGTTTCCGCAGCTTGCCTGCCGACGCCTTTTAATACGGCGACAGAATCGTTACTGGCCACTGCCCACCACTGCCCCGCCAAATATTTTTGCTTCCAGCCATTTGCCGGTCGGAGTAGCGGCAAGTCCGCCTTTTGCCGTTTCTCTTAATGCACTCGGCATCGATTTGCCGATTTCATACATGGCACTGATTACTTCATCGCATGGAATGCGGCTTGTTACGCCTGCAAGCGCCATATCGGCGGCTACAACCGAATTAGCAGCACCCATGGCATTGCGTTTGACGCAAGGCACTTCGACCAGGCCTGCCACTGGATCGCATACTAGTCCGAGCATATTTTTCAAGGTGATCGCAAATGCTTCAGAAGATTGCTGCGGTGTTCCGCCAGCCATCTCCACGATAGCAGCAGCGGCCATTCCGGCAGCCGATCCGACTTCCGCCTGGCAACCGCCCTCTGCGCCTGAAATCGACGCATTATTGGCGACAACAAAGCCGAAAGCACCAGACGTAAACAAATAACGAATCATCTGTTCCCGCGTTGGATGGAGCTGGTTTTGCACTGCAAACAAAGTCCCTGGCACAACGCCTGCCGAACCTGCTGTCGGTGTCGCACAAATCGTTCCCATCGCAGCATTGACTTCATTTGTCGCCACTGCCTTGCTGACTGCGTCAAGCAGCAAGTTTCCAGAGAGCGTATTGCCTTTTTCCATGTAAGCCTGCAGCAAAACTGCGTCTCCGCCGGTCAAACCGGAAACCGAATGTACGCCTTTCAACCCTTTTTCAACTGCTTCTTCCATGACCGTCAAATTGCGGTCCATCTGCTTCATAATATCTTCGCGCGGACGGTCAGTAATGAGCATTTCCTGCTCAATCATGATTTCGGAAATCAACTTATTTTCTTGTTCTGCTCGTGCCACCAATTCTTTTACGTTGCGGAATAAAGGTTCCACTGTATATGCCTCCTTCTTAATCAGCGATTCGCGTCACTTGTGTAATGTTTGGAAGCTCAGTAAGCTCGTCCAACACTTCTTTGTCAACATTCTGATCCACTTCAATGACCATAAGCGCCATGTCCCCTTTTTCTTTCCGGGACACTTCCATATGGCCGATGTTGATATCGTATTTATACAAGCAGTTCGCTACGTTTGCGATGCAGCCTGAGCGGTCATCATGGACCACCAGGATTGCCGGATGGTTGCCGGACAAACGCAGCGGGAATCCGTTCAATTCTGTAATTTCAATTTTCCCGCCGCCGATGGAAATGCCCATCAACGACATTTCCGAACGTTCATCGCCGATGACGATGCGAGCGGTATTCGGGTGTTCAACGCTGGCGGTTTCCGGGATGAACTCGAAAGCCATGCCCAGCTGTTCCGCTTCTTCAAAAGAAGTTTTGATGCGTTCATCAAACGTATCGTAGTCCAACAGTCCACCGACGATTGCTACATCCGTGCTATGCCCTTTATATGTTTCAGCGAACGAGCCGTATAAATGGATTTTAGCCCATTTCGGCTGCCGCCCGAATAAATCCCTTGCCACTCTTCCGATGCGCGCGGCACCCGCTGTATGCGAAGAAGAGGGACCAATCATGACCGGTCCTATAATATCAAAAACAGATTTGAACTTCATTGCTCAAACCCCTTTCTATCTAGTTGTGTCTACCTTTAGTGTACATGAATTTGCCACAATCCACAAAAATAAAAAAGCGCATACATTTGTATGCGCCAAAGGTTTCTATTCAACAGAAATTATATAAGGATAAAGCGGCTGCTTGCCATTATGGATCTCAACTTCGACTTCGCTATTGAGGGTTTCGATAAATCCACCCAATTTCTCAGCATCCGTTTCCTTCACATCTTCCCCAAAAAGAATGGTTACGATTTCAGAATCCTCATCAATAAGTTTTTTCGCCAATTCTTCCGTCACCCGCTCTAAGCTGGCATTCGAAATGACAATTTTGCCTTCTGAGATTCCCATGAAGTCATCTTTCGTAATGGTCACGCCATCAATCGAAGTGTCGCGGACCGCAAATGTCACGGAGCCCGATTTCACCTGTTTCGATGCATTCGCCATTGTTTTCAGATTTTCATCAACCGTCGCGTTAGCATTGAATGCAAGCAATGCGGCCATTCCTTGCGGTACGTCTTTAGTTGGTACTACGGCTGCTTCGATATCAAGCAATTCCGCTGCCTGCTCAGCTGCCATGATGATGTTTTTATTGTTCGGCAAAATCAATACGCGCTCTGCGCCGATCGATTTAACAGCGTTTACAATGTCTTCCGTCGAAGGGTTCATCGTTTGTCCGCCTTCAATGACGTAAGATGCCCCGATGCTTCTGAGAAGTTCGGCTACGCCCTCACCCATTGCGACAGTCACAACTGCGTAAGGATGCGTCGCCGTTTTTTTCGGTTCGCCTTTGCGGAAATCCTCGCCAACGATGTCGATATGCTGCTGGCGCATGTTCTCGATTTTCATCGAAATCAAGCTGCCGAATTGTTGGCCATATGTAAGCACTTTGCCCGGCTCTTCCGAGTGGATATGGATTTTCGCGACTTCATCATCTGAAATGACCAATAGCGAATCACCGAAAACGCTCAAGTCCGTACGGAAAACGGCTTCGCTGAATTCTTTTTTGCCTTCTTCGAATTTCACCATGAACTCCGTACAATAGCCGAATTCAATATCCGACGTATCCATGAAGCCTGCGATATTCTTATGATGTTCAGCGCTGACCAAATCGTCCATCGTGTTATGGGCATGCTTCTCCGGCAATTGCTCGCCTTTTAATGAAGCAAGAAATCCTTCATACACATAAACAAGTCCTTGGCCGCCGCTGTCGACAACGCCGACTTCTTTTAATACAGGAAGAAGATCCGGTGTGCGTTCAAGCGACGCTTTCGCTTCCTCGACAATCGCTTCGAAAAGCGCGATAACATCAGTTTCTGTTTTCGAAACTTCCATTCCCTTTGCTGCGGCATCTTTAGCCACAGTCAAGATTGTCCCTTCAACTGGCTTCATCACCGCTTTATACGCTGTTTCTACGCCGTGCTGAAGAGCTTCCGCAAATTTCGCGGCCGACAATTCCGGTTCATTGGCAATGGATTTGCCAAAGCCACGGAATAATTGCGATAAAATGACGCCGGAATTTCCGCGCGCTCCCATCAGCAATCCTTTTGATAAAGCCCCTGCCGTTTTGCCGATATGTTCTTGTACATGCGCTTCGGTTTCTTTCGCACCCGATGTCATGGACAAGTTCATGTTTGTTCCAGTATCGCCGTCTGGCACTGGAAATACATTCAATGCATCTACATAATCCGCATTTTGATAAAGGTGATGGGCACCCATCTGCACCATATCCGCGAATTGAATTCCATTTAAAGACTTCATAGCCGTTTCTTCCTCCTCTTACGGGTTCGTCACACGAACTCCTTGAACATAAATATTGACCGCTTTGACAGGCATGCCAAGCGTCTTCGAAATTGTGTATTTCACTTTGGACTGGACTTGGTACGCCACTTCGGAAATTTTTGTTCCGTAGCTGATGATGACATACATATCAATGTTCAAATCTTTATCTTCCTGGCGGACAATAACACCTTTAGCGAAATTCTCTTTGCGCAATATATCGGTAAGGCCATCTCTTATCTGATGCTTTGTCGCCATCCCTACGATTCCGTAGCATTCGATTGCCGCTCCGCCTGCAATTTGGGCGATTACATCATTGGAAATATCGATTTGGCCGTATTCGTTTTTCAATTCAATCGACATTGGAATTCCTCCTTGAGTCCTATTTCACTCTTTTCATTCTACATGAAACCATTATACAAGAAAAGCAGGCGTTTGGGGTGTAAAGGTTTTTTTCTTGAAAGACCTGTGAAAATATGTTGCAAAGGCTAAATACCTGTGGTAAATTATTAAAGTATGTGAAACGAAAAACGAACTGAAATTCTATTATAATTTTCAGCTTCACTTGTGAGGAGGGACTTACATGCCTAAAGTATGTGCAATTAGCGGACGTAAAGCTCGCGCTGGAAACGCCCGTTCACACGCGTTGAACTCGACAAAACGTACATGGGGAGCAAACCTTCAAAAAGTTCGTATCCTTGTAAACGGTAAACCGAAACGTGTATGGGTTTCTGCAAGAGCAATGAAATCAGGAAAAGTTGAGCGCGTTTAATCACTCGCCCAACACGAATGCCGGATCTGACCTCAGTCAGATTCGGCATTTTTTCTTGTTTTTTTAAGAAAGCTAACCTTTATTGATTGTTATATCGATATTACGCAAAACAGCCCCGCTAAAACATATGCTCCTGCATCGCTTTGCTTAGTCCAGTGACTTCAGCTCGCGCTGTCCCGCTGGAAAGGTAGTTCGGTCCTACCTTTGCGACAAAGCTAGCGCATTGATGCAGGAGCAGTATGTTTGCCCTCGCCGTCTTCCGCTTCATTCAAAAATATTTCTTAGTTAGGAATCATTTCTTTTATTGAAAAATATGAAAGATAGAAGTAACTGCACTTATTCAAATCTCCAGATATGGAGCAAACCAGTCCCGACTCCCGCGGGATAGCGCAGTGCCGAAATCCACTCGGGCGCTAGCACGAGTTAGTTCGGCGCAAGCCCGCAGGAAAGCGGTGCTGGTTTGCGGAAAATCAGCTCATCAATTGAATTCTAAATAGATATCCCCTCAAAAAACAAAAGGTGCATCGGAAAAATCCGATGCACCTTTTCATATGTCCGCGCTTTCGATGACGATGCAGCTGCCTTTTGAAAAGGACACGGTGCCTTCGCCGTCGAATTCGTTGCTGACGAAACGCGTTGATCCAAAGCGGATGGTTTCATCCGAAACCGGGTATTTGAAGTTCTCCAACGTGAAGCCTTCAATCTCCTCGGCGAATGGATAAAACGAAATAAAGCGGTAGACGCTTTCCCGTTGGATCTTGTGTATACCCGGCTCCAAAAAGCGAATGCGGTTCTGTTTATTGACGATGTAGAACTTGATATCGGAATGCTTGAGATGGACATTGTAGACCGCGTGGAGCGCGCTCATGTAATGATCCAGCCGCCCACCGGTTACACCCGTCACAAATACATGCTTCGGTAAAAACTCCTGTGCCTTCTCCAGCGCAAGTTCCGTATCGGTTTCGTCCTTTTCTTCTTCTGCTCGGCTGAAATCAGGAAACAGCGAAGCAATTTCATCTAGTTCCCTCTGCGACACCGAATCGAAATCTCCGACCGCAGCTTTTGGAAATATGCCTTGTTCCAGCAATACCAATGTTCCCGCATCCACTCCAATGAATACCGCATCAGGCCAAGCGGCGAAGTCCGGCAGTTCGTCCACCGGTCCGCTGCCGACAATTACGACATTCACGAGATTGCCTCTTCTCCAGCCCGTTTAATCGCCTGCAATGCTTCACGTCGGTCCCTTTTTCCGAAAATCGCAGAACCTGCTACAAATACATTGGCGCCGGCTTTCGCACATGGAATAATGGTTTCTTCATTGATGCCGCCGTCGATTTGGATGTCGATTGACAACCCTTTTTCACGGATGATTTCCGACAATTGTTCCACTTTCGGAACGACCGATTCGATGAATTTCTGGCCACCGAAGCCCGGGTTGACCGTCATGAATAATACAAGGTCAATGTCTTCTAAGATTGGGAGGATCGTTTCGATCGGCGAATGCGGATTCAAAACGACTCCTGGCTTAACGCCCGATGCACGGATCAATTGGATTGTCCGGTGCAAATGCGGGCAAGCTTCAACATGGACAGTAATGTAATCCGCTCCTGCTTTGGCGAAATCCTCGATAAAGCGGTCTGCATTTTCAATCATCAAGTGGACATCGAGCGGAAGTTTCGTCAATGGGCGAATGGCATCTACCACAATCGCGCCAAAAGAGATATTCGGGACGAAATGGCCATCCATGACATCGATGTGGATCCAATCCGCTCCCGCTTTTTCAACTTCCAGAACTTCTTCTCCCAATTTCGCGAAATCTGCTGCTAGTATCGAAGGTGCAATTTTAATCATTTGAGTACCTCGGCTTTCTTGTCATAATTTCATCCAGGAACTTCAAGTAATGCTTATAGCGATATTCTGGAATTTCTTTGTTTTCCACTGCTGCTTTGATTGCGCATTTCGGTTCATTTAAATGAAGGCATTCCCGGAATTTGCATCCATTCGAGCGAGCAGCAAATTCAGGGAAGAACTCGGAAAGCTCTTCTTTCTCTACCGTTTCAAATTCGAATGAACTGAATCCCGGCGTGTCGGCCAGCAAGCCGTTATTAACTTCAATCAGCTCTACATGGCGCGTCGTGTGCTTTCCGCGGTTCAAGGCCTTGGAAATGGCATCGGTCTTCAATTCGAGCGCCGGTAAAATCGTATTGAGCATTGTTGATTTGCCGACACCTGATTGGCCCGCAAGCACACTGATTTTGCCTTCAAGGACCGGCATCAGACGCTGCTGCAATTGAGGATCGCCAATGAACGTTGGAATGACTTCATAGCCGATTTTTTCATAATCCTCAATAAAATGAGCGAGATTTTCTTTCTCAGTGTCATTCATCAAATCCATTTTGGTGATGCAAATGACAGGCTGGATGTCATGAGACTCGATCGCCGTCAAAAACCTGTCCAGCAGCATCGTATGGAAATCAGGCTGTTTTGCGGAAAACACAAGAATTGCCTGGTCGACATTTGCGATGGGCGGGCGCACAAGTTCATTTTTCCGTTCATGGACATGAGTGATGGTGCCTTCTCGATCATTATCCGCTTCATAGTCGACATAATCGCCGACCAGCGGCGAAATTTGACGGTTGCGGAAAACGCCCCGGCCTCTGCACTGGGTATAACGTTTGCCGTCTTCGTCCATTACATAATAGAATCCGCTCAGCGCTTTTCTGATTTGACCTTTCGGCATGCTTGCTTTCACTCCTTTTATTGTCAGCTAGTGATTTTATTCTACGTTATTGTATTCGATGGTGTCTTCTTCAATGACGGTTGAGTCGCGGACGATGCGATAGGTTGCGCTGCCGCCTTCAGCAATCTGCAATTCGACTTTGCGCGACTCGCTTTCTGTAATGGTGAACTCCTCGATAGGCTCAGCCATTGTACTGTCGTTGTCTTGAATATAAATCTGGACCGTCTGTTCCACTGGCTCCTCGCCATCCGCCGCCGGTTCGGCCGGCTCGTAAGGAATCTCAACGGTTCGAATGTATGTTTTCAGCGGGAGCGGCGCTTTGCCGGAAGACATCACCACTTCGATGGTACTGCCCGCTTCAAGTTCTTCGCCAGCAGCCGGGGTCTGTGATAAAACAGTCCCTTCCGCTGCAGTATCCGATGACTCCTCACCGATGATGCGGATATTGAATCCGGATGTGCGCGCGTACTGGCTTAAATCTGCCTCGGAAAATCCAGCGATGTTTTCAACTGCGCGCATGTCCTTGCCTTTGCTTACAGTCAAAACCACTTCTGTTTCAGAAGCAATGACTTCGTCGCCGGCTCTTGGGTCATGCGATAGGACGGTGCCGACTGGTTCATCTGAAAATTCCTCGACGAGGCTCACGTCCATATAATTGGCCTGCCGGAGCAATTCTTCCGTTTCCTCAGCATCTTCTCCGGTGTAATCCTCGAACAACACACTTTCTTTGCCTGAGCTAATGAACAATTGGATCTCAGATTCCCGGTCCCGCATTTTTCCTGATTCCGGGATAGTCCGGATAACCTGCCCTTCTTCAACATCTTCAGAAGGCTGCTGCTGTTCTTCCCCGATCAAGAAGCCTGCAGCCTGCAATTCCTCGACCGCTTCGTTGCGTTCCATGCCGGAAACGTCCGGCACAGCGACTTGCCGTGGCTCAAACAGTCCCGGGAACGCTATAGCCGTTATCAATCCCGCTAAAATGAGCGCGCCGATCAGTGCGATGGCCCATGGCAGTTTTCTCTTCTCTTTCTTTTGCGGAGCCGCGGGCTTTTTGTTGCTGCCTCCAGCGATTTTAACGCTATCTACAGGCACAACGGTTTTCGTCTCCTGTGAACTTTCAAAAGTTTTTGGGTCCTTGATGGCCGGCATCGCTTTCGTCTCGTCATCGTCATGGGGCACTGTAAACTTCGGTTCATTGAGCCGTTCTGGCAATAAAACCGTCGACAAGTCCTCTTCCATTTCATTGGCTGACTGGTAGCGATGCTGTGGATTTTTCGCAGTCGCTTTTAATACGACATTCTCCAAACTTTGCGGAATTGTCGGCACAGTTGCACGCAGCGATGGCGTTTCTGTCTGAAGATGCTTTAAGGCAATCGATACCGCCGATTCGCCTGAGAACGGCAAGCGCCCTGTCAGCAATTCGAACATCACAATGCCTAGCGAATAGATGTCCGATTTCTTGTTCGCCGCGCCGCCTCGCGCTTGTTCAGGTGACAAGTAATGGACTGTCCCTAGCACCGAATTGGTTTGCGTATAGGACGTGGCGCTCAATGCCATCGCAATGCCGAAATCGGTGATTTTCACATTGCCGTCAGCATCCATCAGGATATTTTGCGGCTTGATGTCGCGGTGGACAATCTGGTTCTGGTGGGCATGCGCCAAGGCTGAAGTCAGCTGTTTCATGATTTTAACAGCCCTTTCAGGCTCGACGGGCGAGTGCTCGATTATGTATTCTTTGAGCGTCTTCCCTGGCACATACTCCATTACTAAATAATGCAGCGAGCCTTCTTCTCCGACATCGAAAATATTAACGATATTCGGGTGTGCCAGGCTAGTGGTTGACAATGCCTCACGTTGGAATCGCCTGCGCAATTCTTCCTCATTGGAAAAATCATAGCGCAAAATCTTAATGGCGATATCCCGGTCCAAAATTATGTCGTGGGCCAGGTAAACGTTCGACATCCCGCCTCCGCCGATCAATTCTAAAATCTTATAGCGGCCATTAATGCTTTTGCCGATTAACATGCTTACACCTCCTCATCCTTCAAGGAAAGAAGAACGAACGAGATATTGTCCTCTCCTCCCATGTCATTCGCCAGATTCACCATTTCTTCGCCTTTAAGGGAAAGCGGTGCTTCTGACAGAATAATGGAGGAAATTTCTTCTTTGGTTATTTTATTGCTAAGTCCATCTGAACAAATCAGCATATACGATAGCGCTGTTGTTGAGAAATGAAGGATTTCACCATCAATTTCGGGATCGGTCCCTAGCGCTTTGACGATCCAATTTTTCTTCGGATGCGCTTCTGCTTCTTCTTCACTAATTTCACCACTGTCAATCAGCACGTTGACGTAGGAATGGTCACGCGTCACTTGTTCGATTGATCCATTGAGGACATAAGCACGGCTGTCGCCAATATGGCACATGACGCAATCTTGCCCTTCGATCAAAGCGGCGATGAGCGTTGTGCCCATCCCTTTGCAGCCCGGGTTGTTTTCTGCGTATTCATATACCATGCGATTGACTTTCTGGATATTCAAAGAAAGCCACGATTTCTTTTCATCAATTGATGAAAATACGTCTTTCCCTGCTTCCATGAACATTTCTCCTAATGTATCAACGGTCATCGAACTCGCCACATCGCCCGCGTTATGCCCGCCCATCCCATCGGCGACCACTGCAAGCAGCAGGCCGTCCGGACGCTGCAAAACCGCTACCCGATCCTCGTTGATTTTGCGTTTTTTACCCGTATCACTTTCCAAAACATATTGCACCAAAACCCGGCACCCCGTTTCATGTCTAATCATGCTTGAACTATTTAATAGAAGCTTGCTTGCGGAAGGCAGAAATGAAAAAACCGTCGCTGCCGTAGTCTTGCGGAAAAATTTGCACAAAGCCTGTGTTTTTCAGCCCAAGCTCTTTTGGCAATGCCACTTCGATTTTTTCCATTTCCGGGTGGTCTTTCAGGAACCGTTCAGCCGTGCCGCGGTTCTCCACCGAGTCGACTGTACATGTGCTGTAGACCATGATGCCGTCCGGCTTTAATAATTGTGCCGCTTGGCCAAGCAGCTCTAACTGGATTTCTTGCAGCCTGTCGAAATCTTCTTCTTTTTTCGTATATTTGATGTCCGGCTTGCGTTTAATGACGCCAAGTCCGCTGCACGGAGCATCCACAAGAATGCGGTCGAATTTTTCAGGTCCGAAACGCTCGACGCTTTTCTTGCCGTCACCGACTTCTGTCTCGATAACGGTGTGCCCGAGGCGTTTTGCCGTTTCTTCAATCAGCTTGATTTTATGCTTATGGAGGTCCATGGCGAATAAATGCCCTTTGTTTTCCATCTTCTCTGCGATGTGAGTCGTCTTCCCGCCGGGAGCCGCACACATATCAAGAACTTCCATACCAGGACCTGCCTGTAAGGCATAGGCGCTCAGCATCGAACTTTCATCTTGTATCGTGATAAAGCCTTTTTCGAACGTCGCCGTTTTGGCAGGCTGGCCATTTGTAACAATCAGGCATTCCGGGACCCATTTGCTTTGGACCGCTTCCAAGCCTTCGGATTGGAGCATCTCGATTACTTCTTCAGGAGTCGCCTGCATGCGGTTGACGCGGACGGTCTGTGAAGGGATTTTATTGTTCTCCAATGCCATTTCCCGCGTTTTTTCCAATCCGAATTGTTCGGCCCAGCGTTTAATCATCCATACCGGATGGCTGGTTTCGATGGAGATTTTCTCATATGGATCGCTGATCGTATTGAATGAACGGACGCCGTTGCGCTGAACCGAGCGCAGTACGCCGTTGACGAATTTAGCAATGCCGCCATGGCCGCGCCGTTTTGCAATTTCCACCGCTTCATGGACAACGGCATGCGCCGGCACCCGGTCAAGGTAGACGATTTGGTATAGCGACATGCGCAGCAAGGTTTTTACCCATGGCTCCACTTTGCCTTTCAAATAAGGCTCCAAGTAATAATCGAGCGTCATCTGGTGCTGCAAAGTGCCATATGTGATTTCAGTCAACAAGCCTTTGTTCTTATTGGAAATAGCGTAGCTTTCGATTGTCTGATGCAGCAGCAAATTGCTGTATGCCTGTTTGTTTTCAACAGCCCAGAGAATGGAAAATGCCGCATCCCGAACGTTGCCTTGCAGTTTTTTGTTTTTCATACGAATAAATCTCCCGCCTGGATCTTAGGTCCTTTTAAATAATCGGCAGCGCTCATGCGCTTTTTGCCGGCTGGCTGCAATTCCTTGATCGCCAAAGCGCCGTCTCCCGTTTGCACAAGAATGGCGTCGCCGCTCAGTTCAAGCACTTCTCCCGGTTTTCCGCTTTTCGCAGAATCTATTGTTTCAGTTTGCCAGATTTTCATGTTTTGTTCATTATAAGTCGTAAACGCGACAGGCCACGGATGCAGTCCGCGCACTTGGTTATAGATGGCTCGTGCTGATTTGGTCCAATCAATGCGTTCCTGATCGCGTGAAATATTGCGCGCATAAGTCACTTTTTCTTCGTCCTGCGCTTGCCTTTCATTGTTGCCACCAATGATCGATGGCAATGTCGCTTTCAGCAAGTCTTTGCCTGCCGCACTCAGTTTATCGAACATTGCGCCCGTATCGTCTTTGCTGCCGATCGGCACAACGGTTTGCGAAATGATGTCCCCTGCGTCAAGCCGGTCAACCATATACATGATCGTGACACCGGTTTCCGTTTGGCCGTCGATAATGGCCTGATGGATTGGCGCGCCTCCCCGGTAAGCTGGCAATAGTGATGCATGGACATTGATGGCGCCCAGTTTCGGCGCCTCAAGCACTGCGCTCGGCAATATTTGCCCGAACGCCGCGGTGATGATCAAATCCGGTGCAAGGTCCAACACAACTTGCAATTCTTCGAGATTCTTCAGCTTTTCCGGCTGATAGACCGGCAATCCAAGGCGCAGCGCCTCTTCTTTGACAGGTGTCGGCGTCAGTATCTTTTTGCGCCCGACAGGCCGGTCCGGCTGAGTGACGACAGAAATCACGTTATAGCCTTCCTCGACAAGCATGCGCAGGATAGGTGCCGAGAACGCCGGCGTTCCCATAAAGACGATTTTCGTCAAACCGTTTCCTCCTCTTCAAGCGCCGCTTCGGCAATGATGGCATCCAATTCTTCCTGTGAAATAAACTTCGTGATTTTGCTCGTGAACAAAATGCCTTCGAGGTGGTCCATTTCATGCAGGATTGCGCGTGCTTCATAGCCTTCTGCTTCAAGTTCATACCAAGAGCCATCGCGCTCTTGCGCTTTGATCTTGATGTGGTCATAACGCTCCACTTCACCGAAAATTCCCGGGAAGCTGAGGCAGCCCTCAATATCGGTGTCGGCTCCTTCATGGAGCGCCAATTCCGGATTGATCATTTCAATCGGTTCCTGGCCTTCATTGAAATCGACGATGGCAATGCGCTGTGCCACATTGACTTGCGGCGCGGCAATGCCGACGCCATCGTTTTCCAGCATCGTTTCGTGCATATCGTCCAGCAATTTTGCAAGTTTTTTATCGAATTTCGTCACCATTTCGCATTGCTGCTCTAAAATCGGGTTCGGGTGTTTGATGATTTCTAAGATTGCCATGTCTGATTCCCCATTTCTTTTACATCACCGAAG
The DNA here is from genome assembly GCF_058268475.1 of Planococcus sp. TJ-301. Taxonomy (NCBI): domain Bacteria; kingdom Bacillati; phylum Bacillota; class Bacilli; order Caryophanales; family Caryophanaceae; genus Planococcus; species Planococcus sp. TJ-301. The sequence goes on from NZ_JBZDOH010000001.1 coordinate 998,370, forward strand.
TCGGATTCATATCGATCGACAATGTAGCGCCTTTTTTTATCCATTCCGTGCGATAAATTTTGATCAGCTGCTGCATGACATCGGCCAGCTTCGGTTCTTTTTTGTATTTTATCAAACATTGATAGCGATATCTATTGTTCACGCGGGCGATCAGCGAAGCGGATGGCCCGATGATCAGCGTACTTTGGGACAATTGGCTTTGCAGGAACCGGACGCTTTGGTCCGCGTATCCGGCGACCGTCATCAAGTCTTCGTGCGTGAACTGCACATTGACGACGTAATAATACGGCGGATAGCCGCTGGCACGCCGCATTGCCATTTCCTGTTCGAAAAACGGCTCGTACAATTGGTCTTTTGCCAGAGTGATGGCATAATGATCCGGTGTATATGACTGCACGAAAACCGTTCCCAGCAATTTATCGCGCCCCGCGCGTCCGCTGACTTGCGTCAACAGCTGATAGGTTTTTTCAGCCGCCCGGAAATCAGGCAGATGCAGCGTCGTGTCCGCGGATAGAACCCCAACTAGCGTGATATTCGGGAAATCAAGGCCCTTGGCAATCATTTGGGTGCCAAGCAAAATATCCGCTTTGCCTTCCCCGAAAGCCGCCAGAATTTTTTCATGTGCGCCTTTATTGCGCGTTGTGTCGACATCCATCCGCAGCACGCGGGCTTCAGGCACCAATTTGGCGAGTTCTTCTTCTACTTTCTGCGTTCCGGTTCCGAAGAAACGGATGTGTTCGCTTTGACATTCAGGGCATGTATGCGGCACCGGTTCGTCGTAACCGCAATAATGGCATTTCATCAATTCGCTTGAGCGGTGGTAGGTCAACGAAATATCGCAGTTCGGGCATTGCATGACCGTTCCGCAATCACGGCACAGCACGAACGAGGAATAACCCCGTTTGTTGAGGAACAACACTGTCTGTTCTTTGCGGTCGAGGCGTTCGCGGATCGCTTCTGCAAGCGGCACCGAAAACATGGACCGGTTGCCGTTGCGCAGCTCTTCTCGCATATCGACGATGTGGACGGTCGGTAACGGCTGGTTTTTCGCCCGTTTTTCAAGCACCAGCAATTCGTAGACGCCTTTTTGCGCGCGCGCATAAGACTCAAGCGATGGAGTCGCACTGCCCAGGATGACCGGGCAATTATGGTATTCGCTGCGCCAAATGGCCATATCTCTTGCATGGTAGCGCGGCGAATCGTCTTGCTTATAACTCGATTCGTGTTCTTCATCGAGAATGATGAGGCCCAAATTGCGGAAAGGAGCGAAAATCGCTGAACGAGCGCCTACGACTACTTTCACTTCGGCGCGCTGGATTTTCCGCCATTCGTCGTATTTTTCACCGGCAGACAAGCCGCTGTGCAGCACCGCCACCAAGTCGCCAAAACGTTCCTTGAAACGAAGCGTCATTTGGGGAGTCAACGAAATTTCCGGCACGAGCATGATCGCTTCTTTGCCAGATTTCAGCACTTCTTCGATTGTCTGCAGGTAGATTTCGGTCTTACCGCTGCCGGTGATGCCGTGCAGCAAGAAGGTTTTCGGCTTATTCAAAGCCCCAGCAATTGCGTCGTACGCGGCTTGCTGCGCCTCGGTCAATTGCAGATTCGGTTTTTTCTCGATGTTGCTCAATAATTTCGGATCCCGGTACAGCTCTTCATTGCGGATTTCCGCTGCGCCTTTTTCTGCCAAGCTGTAAATGGTCGGCAAAGTCGTTCCCGCTTCTTTTTGCAGTACCGAAGACTCGATCGCTTTTCCAAGATGGTTTTTAAAATAAGCCATCAGCTTGACCTGCTGCTTGGCATTCGAGCGGATTTCGATTGACTCCAGCTTTTCCAGAGAATCCGTGATATGGATCATCCGCGCTTTTTTGACGGCAGTCTGCTGCGAGATGTCGGTATCAGCGGCAACCGTGCCGCGCTCCAGTTCTTTCTTCAATAAACCATAGACCTCGACAGCGTCCTGCGAACGGACAAACGGCCGTTTATCAAAATAAGGACGCAGCGGTTCTGGCAGTTCCTCGAGCGGTGCATTCAAAACAAAACGCTTTTCGTATTTCGCGCGCAATGCGGATGGGATCATGACTTGCAAAGCATCTATTTCAAAACACACAGTCTGTTTTTTCATCCATTTCGCCATTGCCAATAATTCTTCGTTCAAGACTGGCACCACATCCATCAATTCATGGATCGGCTTTAAGCGGGACACATCGAAATCCGATGTGTCCTTTAATGCGGTGATAAAGCCGAGCACTTTGCGTGGACCAAACGGCACCTTGACGCGCATGCCCGGTTCAACCAACACTTGCAGCTCCTCCGGAACGGCGTAATCGAACGGCCGGTCAATGGGATGGGCAGCTACATCGACAATCACTTCAGCTATCATGCAAATCTTCCCTTTCCACGATCAGTCCGAGCAGCTGCTGCGCCAATTGTTCTTTCGGCAGCATGTCAAAACTGCGCTCGAAATCATTGCGGCCGTAAACCGTTACGCGATTGGTATCCGACTCAAAGCCGACACCCGCTTCGCTGACATCGTTCGCGATGATGTAATCCGCATTTTTCCGTGCCAGCTTTTCTTTCGCGTAATGCGCGACATCATTCGTTTCCGCCGCAAATCCGATCAATATCTGGTGTTTTTTTTCCTGCCCGAGCGTTTGCAGGATATCAACCGTGCGTTCAAGTTCAATCGTTGAACCGCCTGCCTGCTTTTTCATCTTCTGCGAATGCGCATGAACGGGCCGGTAATCCGCCACTGCCGCTGTTTTGATGACGATGTCAGAATCCGGGTATTCCGCTTTCACCGCGTTCAGCATATCTTCCGCGCTTTCCACCAATATCCGTTTGACCCCTTTTGGCACCTCAAGCGAAACCGGTCCGCTGATCAGAATTGTTTCTGCGCCCATTTCAGCCGCTGCACGGGCCATAGCATAGCCCATTTTGCCACTTGAAAAATTGGTTAAAAAACGGACAGGGTCAATGCGCTCCCGCGTCGGCCCCGCAGTAACAACCACTTTTTTTCCTGCCAGCGTTTTGGGACGGGTGAAATAATCGGAAACAAGTTCCACAATTTTCTCCGGCTCTTCAAGCCGCCCTTTTCCGACATAGCCGCAAGCCAAAAAACCTTCAGAAGGTTCGATAAATCGGATGCCATCTACGTGCAGCTGCTGGATGTTCCGTTTGACAGCTGGATGGTCGTACATATGGACATTCATCGCAGGGGCGACCCAAATCGGAACTGTTGCTGCGAGCAAAGTCGTGGTGACCATATCGTCGCCCATGCCATTTGCCAATTTGCCGATGACATTTGCAGTTGCAGGCGCCACTATGATCAAGTCAGCCCAATCAGCCAGATCGATGTGCGCAATCACCGAGGAATCCTTTTCATCGAAAGTATCAAAATAGACATCATTGCGGGACATTACTTGGAACGACAGCGGCTGGACAAATTGCCGTGCCGATTCCGTCATAATCACTTTGACAGTAGCACCTGCCTGCGACAGTTTGCTGACCAAAGCCACCGCTTTATAGACAGCGATGCCTCCGCTTACACATAATAGGATTTTACGATTCGCCAACAACACAAACACCCTTTCTAAACAACAAACTCCCAAAGAACAAATTTGCTCTGGGAGTCGTCGGTTGCGATTAATGGTTAAATTTCATCTTCATAGATAGCGAATTCGTCTTGATGTTCGATCTTCAAAACGCCTGCAGCCACTTCTTCAAGCGCTTTGCCTACTGACTTAGCGGACACGTAAGAATCAAGCTTTTCGTCACCGTGTTCATGCAATTGACGGGCACGTTTAGAAGCGAGCGCCACCAACGAGTATTTCGAATCGATCTTGCTTTTTAATTTATCAACGGATGGGTATAACATCAGACATTCTCCTTTAGCATATCAAGATAGCGTTGCTCAACACGTTCACGCTTGCAATGTTCCGCGATGATGATCGCATTGATGCGGTCACATGCGTGTTCGACTTCGTCATTTACAACAACGTAGTCATATAAATTCATCATTTCAAGTTCTTGGCGCGCTGCCCCAAGCCGAGAAGCAATCACTTCATCGGTTTCTGTGCCGCGGCCGACCAGCCGATCTTCGAGTTCGGACAAACTCGGCGGTGCAAGGAAGATGAACAAGCCATCCGGAACTTTCGACCGGACTTGGGCTGCACCTTGCACTTCAATTTCCAGAAACACGTCCCGTCCAGCGTCCCGCATCATATTGACATAATCAAGCGGTGTGCCGTAATAATTCCCGACGAACTCCGCGTATTCGAGCAATTTGCCCTGCTCGATCAGCTCTTCGAATTCGCTGCGGGTCTTAAAGAAGTAATCGACTTTATCCACTTCCCCTTCCCGCGGCGAGCGGGTGGTCATTGAAATGGAGTATTCATAATTCGTATCCGGCTGTGAGAACAGCTCTTTTCTGACGGTGCCTTTACCGACACCCGAAGGCCCTGATAATACAATCAGCAGTCCGCGATGTTTTCTCATTTTATCCCTCATTCGTTTCGTCGTCATTTTCTTCAGCACGCGCAATCAATGTCTCAGCTGACATAGCGGATATGACAACGTGGTCGCTGTCCATCACCAAAATCGATCTGGTCTTTTTGCCGCCTGTCGCATCAACGAGCAAGCCTTTGCTGCGCGCTTCCTGAACCAGTCTTTTGGACGGTGCAGAATCTGGTGTAACGATCGAAACGATTCGATTCACCGACACGGCATTGCCACTGCCGAGAGAAACAAACTTCACCGCTTTTTTCACAGACATCACCGCCACCCATAACTGGTCATTGTTCTTCGTTTTCTATCTAACTGTCTTATTATATCATAATACACCGTGAAAATGATAAGATGGAACAAAACGATTTGAAAGAGGGATTTTTAATGGCATTTGATGGATTATTTACAAGAGCGATGACGCGTGAGCTCCAACAGCTCGTGTCAGGCAGGATTTCAAAAGTTCATCAGCCCAATCAGCTTGAACTGCTTTTGCACATACGCGCGCAAGGGAAAAACCATAAATTATTAATTTCGATCCACCCGTCATATGCACGCATGCACCTCACCAATATGGCAAACACCAATCCGTCCGAACCTCCAATGTTCTGCATGCTGCTGCGCAAGCATATTGAAGGCGGCGTCATCTCGAGCATCAGCCAGCACGAAATGGACCGGCTCATCATTTTGAAAATCAAAAGCAAAAACGAAATCGGCGACGACATCGAACGCGAATTACATGTCGAATTGATGGGCAGGCATTCGAATGTCATCCTCGTCGACGCCGAACGGATGATGATTCTGGACAGCCTCAAGCATTTGCCGCCGAGCGTCAACTCGTTCCGCACTGTGCTGCCAGGCCAACCTTATGTCTTCCCGCCGTCCCAGGAGAAAAAAAATCCATTCAGCGCTTCCACTGAACTCGAAGAACTCAGTGAACCTGAAATTGTCAGCGCTTATGCCGGATTTTCGCCGCTCAACGCACGTGAACTTGTCTACCGCCTTAACCAAACCGAAAACAAAGCCGAAGCAGCCGAGCAATACCTGAATGAATTCCTGAAAGAGCAGCCAACCGGCTATTACGTCGAACACGAAGGCAAAAGTTTCTTCTCTGCCGCGCCTTTGACTCATATCACTGGCAGCACACTCGAATTTCCAGCGCTTGGCGAATTATTGGACCGCATGTATTACGCCAAAGCAGAACGGGACCGCGTCAAACAGCAAGCTGGCGACCTTGAACGCTGGCTGCAAAATGAAATTGCCAAGCTGAAAGGGAAACTGAAAAAACTGAAGAAAGAGCAAGACCAGGCTGAAAAACGCGATTTGCTGCAATTGAACGGCGAGCTGATCATGGCGAACCTGCACCGCATGACCAAAGGATTGAAAGAAATCGATGCCGAAAATTATTACAACGGCGAAACCGTTCTGATTGCCTTGGATCCGCGGAAAACGCCGATTGAGAATTCCCAGAAATATTACTCACGCTATCAAAAAGCGAAAACTGCCCTTGTAAAAACGCAAGAGCAGATTGAGAAAACTGAAGATGATATAAACTATTTCGAAACGCTCATGCAGCAAGTCCAGCAAGCTGGCATTTCCGACATTGAAGAAATCCGTGAGGAGCTGGCGGAGCAAGGCTTCATGAAAGCACAGAAATCGAAGAAAAAGAAAAAACCTGTGAAACCTTCCGTCGAGTCTTACGTGTCGAGCGTTGGCGTGCAGATATCAGTTGGCAAAAATAACAAGCAGAACGATTATGTAACATTCAAAGTAGCATCGAAATCCGACACCTGGCTGCACACGAAAGACATTCCCGGCTCGCATGTCGTCATCCATTCGAACGATCCGGATGAAACGACGATCTTGGAAGCCGCAACCATCGCTGCTTATTTCAGCAAAGCGCGCGGATCGAGCTCCGTGCCGGTCGATTACACTGAAGTCCGTCAAGTGAAAAAGCCAAGCGGCGCCAAACCGGGCTTTGTCATTTATTTTGAACAGAAAACGGTGTTCGTCACCCCTGACGAAGACTTAGTCATCAAATTGAAAAAATAGACAGTGGGCGGGAAGGCTTTGAAGCCTTCCCGCTTTTTCTATGCTTGCAGAGTTAACAGCGAAAACCAAGAATTTTTTTGTTTACATAACATTTATATTGTATTTCAAGTGACCCAGACATTGCCGTGTCCCTCTGGAAATGCTATGTTTTTAAAGGACTTTTCTATTTCAATCAATTGCATTGGAGGTTTTCTCTTTGAATGATATTGAATGGGGGCTCCTTTTTGACCCTCAACTGGCTATAGATTCGCTGCCATACGTCTTGGGCGGTATCGGGTACACGTTATTGATCTCAATAGTCAGCATGGCAATCGGCCTGGTGCTCGGCTTTTTCCTGTCTCTCGCCAGAACCGCACCCTACCGCCTGCTGGAATGGCCTGCGCGCTTGTATATCTCATTCATGCGCGGCGTTCCGATTTTGGTCATCCTGTTCCTGCTGTACTTCGCATTGCCCGTCATCGGCATCCAGTTCACCGCTGTGCAAGCGGCTTTGATCGGGTTTTCCATCAATTCTGCTGCCTATATTGCAGAAGTGTTCCGCTCATCGCTCGCTTCTGTCGACAAAGGGCAATGGGAATCGGCCCGCGCATTGGGGCTGACTTATTGGCAGTCGATGCGTCGCATCATTTTGCCGCAATCCGTGCGCATTGCGATTCCACCGCTGTCGAATGTCTACCTCGATTTGATCAAAGCGTCTTCGCTCGCAGCGATGATCACCGTGCCTGAAGTCTTCCAAAAAGCCCGCGTCGTCGGTGCCCGCGAATACGATTTGCTGACACTGCTTATCCTAGTAGCGCTCATCTACTGGGCCATCTGTTCGGTCATGACTGTGCTGCAGAATTATTTGGAGAAACGGTTTGAAGAATACCTGTAAATTTTTCTTTGCCAGCCGAATAAAAGATCAAAAAAAGGCCGAGCCTCCAGAAATGGAGGTTCGGCCTTTTTTGTATTTAATTCCCTGCAATATCCCTTTTCGTGAACGCTGTCCAAGCCGCTGCCATGAAAATGGCAAAATAAATGGCCAGCATGGAAAGTGAAAACGCCAGCGACATGCCCTCGATCATCGGCTCGGAGCCGTTGAAATATTGCTGGAGATTCGTATTTGCAAACAGGATATACTTAGACCAACTGTATTGCGAAACGAAAGCTACAAGCGTATTGCCGGCCATCATCAAGAATATTGCCAAGCCGATTGCCATGCCGCTGCTCCGGAAGATCGTCGAAATCATGAAGGCGAACGTTGCCATCATCACCAAGGTCACCATGCCAAAACCGTAGCCTTGCAGGATTTCTTTAAGAACTGAGGTTTGCTCATAGCCCGTTGCTGTCTCTTGCACAATCATCGGCGACATACCGTTCAGTCCGAACAGCAGCGCTCCCACAATCCAGGAAGCAGCCAACATCGAAACCAATAACGCCAAAGCAAACAACAATACCGACACATATTTAGACAATAAAATCTTGCTGCGTGAAATCGGGCGGATCAGCAGCAGCTTGATCGTGCCCCATTTGAATTCATTGGAAACGATTCCCGCTGCAATAATGATGGTGAACAAGCTTAGCAGCGAAGTGAGTGCTGCGTTTTCCAGCACGTACTCCCAGCCGTCATAAGGCAAGGGCTTGATGTCATTTTCCAAGTAGTACTCGTTTTTCTGGATCAAGAACGGATTCGAAAACCCAGCAAACTCGTCTTCTTCCATCTCTTTCGCCAGCGCCGCATTTTCTTTCTGCAATTCCGATTGCCAATCTGCGCCGTACTCTTCTGTCTGAATCCCGGAATCCATAAATTTCGCCAGCAGACCGGTACCAAGGACGATTGCCGCAATGAGCGCAATCATAATCCATGTCGATTTTTTGGCATATAATTTTATCTGTTCGTTCCACACCAGCTTCAGGAAATTATTCAATTGCGTTCTCTCCAATCAAGTCAAAGAATTTATCTTCCAGCGTCGATTGCAGAACTCGCACCCCGTAGACATTCATTCCTCTATTGACGAGGTTTTTCAAAATTTGCGGGATATCCTCTCGTTTTGCCGAGACAATCAGTTCTTTTTTATTGATGCCGATGGTTTGATCCATTTCACTTTGCAGATAATCCTTGGCCATTTCAAGCGGATGCACCTCGATATGGACATCTTTTAAGACGCTATGATCTTCCACATTCTTGACGGATTCGATGGCGATCAATTCGCCTTTTTTGATGACGCCAATCCGGTCGCACATCAGTTCAATTTCCGACAACAAATGGCTAGAAACGATGACCGCGACATTTTCTTTTTCAGCCAAATTGCGTATGTATTTCCGGATTTCCCGAATACCTGATGGGTCGAGACCGTTTGTCGGCTCATCGAGGATCAGGATCGATGGCCGATGAAGCAGCGCCTGCGCAATGCCGAGCCGCTGCCGCATGCCCAGCGAGTAGCGGCCTGCTTTTTCATGGATGGCATTTCCCAAGCCAACCAATTCAACCACTTCCTTAATCCGTTCTTGAGAAACGCCTTCCGTCATTCGCGCATATTGCTGCAAGTTTTTCCAGCCGCTCAGGAATGGGTACATTTCCGGATTTTCCACGATAGCCCCGACATGGCGAATAGCTTCTTTGAAATCATCTTTTATGCTTTTTCCTTCGATCAGCACATCACCTTCTGTGATATCCATCAAGCCGACCATCATTCGGATCGTCGTCGTCTTCCCTGCGCCGTTCGGCCCCAAAAAGCCAAAAACTTCACCCTTTTTGATTTCGAATGTCAAACCTTTGATAATCGACTTGTTGCCAATGGTTTTCTTTAATTCAATTAATTGCATTGCTGTTGCTGGATTAGCCAAGAAAACACCTCCATAAATTTAACTTCTATACAGCTATACGAATTGTTTGCAATAAAGTTTCCATTTTTGGAAATTAGTTTCCGTAACGAAAGAAATAATTCCCCTCAAAAGAACTCTATCGCTACAACGGACGGCAAAAAAGCGCTGAATCCAATAAAGTGGATTCAGCGCTTTTCGGAGCGTTTAAGGGGTGAAGCTTTCTTCCATATAAATCACTTCCCATAAATGTCCGTCCGGATCCTGGAAACTCCAGCCATACATATATTCGTCGTCCATCTTGTCATTGGATGCCGAACCTCCTGCTGCTAGCGCTTTGCCTACCAAGTCATCGACGCTTTCTTTGCTGTCGGCCGAAATCGCCACGATCACTTCCGAGTTTTTTGTAGGGTCAGCCAATTCTTTCTTGGTAAATTTCTTAAAGAAGTCCTCGGTCAAGAGCATGACGAAGATATTTTCCCCGACAATCATGCATGTTCCTTTTTCATCCGTCATTTCAGCATTAAATTCAAAACCGAGCTGTGTAAAAAAATCGTTGGATTTTTGCAAGTCTTTTACTGCCAAGTTGACAAAAATCATCTTTGCTTTGAGTGCCATACTTCCTCCACCTTTCCAGTGAATTTATTGCTGTATTTATTCGCTGAAAATCGAAAGAGTCCTGCTGAATTTGTAAGATTCTTCAAAAAGGAGGCGAATGGACTATTTCAATGAAGCCAATAATTCTTTGCCTTTAGCATAAAAATGGTGCTGGTCGTCATCCGGAACAAGCGCTCCTCCCGTCGCCCATACGAGATGGTTGGCATTATCCAGATTTAGGCCTTTCGCTGCCGCGTAACCTGTGGCCAAAATTTTCTGCGGTCCTGGAAACCCGGCCGCTGCTGACGGTTCGATGAACATGCCTTCGCTGTCAGACAAGAGCTTCAGCAACTTGAATAATTCATCATCTTCTAAGGTGTAAGCGCCGCTGACCAATTGTTCGCTGCTGCTTGAGGCAAAGCTCGATGGCCGGCCGACCGCAAGCCCATCTGCTTCCGTCCGGTTGTCGATGCCGAAATCTTGCACACAGACGCTTTCCTTTTCACCCGTCAACAAGCCGATCAGTACGGCCGGTGAATGGGTTGGCTCAGCAAAAAAGCAATGTACAGAATCACCATAGATTTGCTTTAAGCCGAAAGCGATGCCGCCAGGAGCCCCGCCGACGCCGCATGGCAAATAGACAAAGAGTGGATGATCCGCGTTGACAATGACTCCTTGCTCCTGCAATTGCATTTTCAGCCGGAAAGCAGCTGTGCTATAGCCGAGGAATAAATGCCGCGATTTTTCGTCATCGACAAAGTAGGCAGTTGGATCCCGTTTTGTGGCTTCCCGTCCTTCCGAAATCGCTTTGCTGAAATCACCGCTGCATTCCCGCACAGTTGCGCCTTTTGCACGCAATAAACTTTTCTTCCATTGTTTGGCATCGTCTGACATGTAAACGGTCGTCCGGAAACCAAGCTTTGCCCCAACAATTCCGATGCTCAAGCCGAGGTTTCCTGTTGAACCCACACCAATCGAATAGCCGTTGAAGAACCGGTGGAACCGTTCACTGGCAAATTGGCTGTAATCTTTTGAAGCATCAATCATGCCAGCAGCCAATGCCATCTGTTCTGCATGCTGCAGTACTTCGTAAATGCCGCCGCGCGCTTTGACAGACCCCGCTATCGGCAGCTCGTTATCGCATTTTACGTAAAGCCCGCCTGTAATGCCCGCTTGAAAAAATGAATTCAATTGCTGCTTCATACCGTCAACGCGTTTCAGCGGCGATTCGATGATGCCGCCTTGTCCCGCAGTCTCTGGAAACGCTTTGGCAATAAAGGGCGCAAACCGCTCCCATAATGCTTCCGCTCGTTCCATGTCTTGCCGGTCTACGGCCATACCTTCCACTTCCGCCATTTTCCGTGCGCTGGAATTAAGCCACGTAACTTCCTTAAGCTCGATAATGTTTCTTAATAATGGGTATCGTTTTATCCAGACTTCGATTTCATTCACATTGAACGCCATATAAATCCCCTTTCTTTTCCATATTGCTTATTGCTTATTGCTTTCATCATACAAGAAGCACAGTAGGATTTCAGCAAAATTTCCGACATTTTCATTGGAATTTATTATCTGATCAGCTGTAGTTGTTAATTTTTTGCCGCACCGAATGAAAAAACGATATCTTGCTGTCATTTCGAATACTTTATTTCCAATATTTTCATTTACTTCCCTTGCGGCCGAAAATACTTTCCGTTTAGACCCTTTTGCTATCCCACAGAGCTAAAATACTTCCCTATTGCCCCAAAATACTTTCCAACACCGCAGAAATAAAAAAAGCCGACCCTCGGGTCAGCTCTTCAATGTGCCAGCTTTCAAGTTTTCATGCCAATCTGCCAGCATCGGCAAATCTTCTTCGCGGATCGCTCCGGTGTCGATCGCTTCTTCAACAAGCGCAGGGAAATTCGTCAAAGTATGGAATGTAAAACCCGCTTCCCGGATGGCGTCGATCGACTGCGGCAAATCATACGTGAAGATTGCCACGATGCCCAGCACGTCGAATCCGGCCGCTTTCAAGCCTTCTGCCGCTTGCAGCACCGAACCACCTTTGGAAATCAAATCTTCCACGACCACCACTTTTTGTCCCTTTTCGACTTTGCCTTCAACCATATTGCCCTGGCCGTGTTCTTTCGCTTTCGAGCGCACGTACACCATTGGCAGTTCCAGCAAGTCGCTGACCCATGCCGCGTGCGGAATGCCGGCTGTCGCTGTACCCGCGACTACTTGGCAATCCGGGTAAAATTCTTCGATCAGCCCAGCTAAACCTTTGGCGATTTCTTTGCGCACCGAAGGATAGGACATCGTTAGGCGGTTATCGCAGTAGATCGGTGATTTAACGCCTGATGCCCAGATAAAAGGTTCATGCGGACGCAATTCGATCGCCCCGATGCTCAATAATTGCCGCGCAATATGCTGTTTCATAAGAGTCCGCTCCATTCGTTTTTGATTTGGCTATAGCTTGCAGCCGGATTTTCGGCTTTAGTGATGGCCCGGCCGACGACAATATGCGTCGAACCTTGAAGCCTCGCCCCTTGTGGCGTGGCGATGCGTTTTTGGTCATCCGCCGCTGTGTCTGCCGGACGGATGCCTGGTGTGACGCGCATGAAGCTTTCGCCGCACGCTTCGCCGATTGCGGCCGCTTCAAGCACCGAGCATACCACACCATCAAGCCCCGCTTGTTTCGCCTTTTTCGCGTAATGCAGCACCGATTCGTGGAGGCTAGCGCTAATCATTTGATCGCTGTGCATTTGTTCTTCACTTGTTGACGTCAATTGTGTCACGGCAATCAATTTTGTCTGAGAACCTGAAAGCCCGCGCTTAGCTGCTTCCATCATTTCGACGCCGCCTGCCGCATGGACATTCGTCATATCGACGCCCAGTTTCGCGAGTCCGCGCATGGCTGATTCGACCGTGTTCGGAATGTCATGCAATTTCAGATCCAGGAAAATGTCGTGCCCCATCGCTTTGATGGCATGCACCAAGGCCGGGCCTTCTTGGTAGAACAATTCCATGCCCACTTTGACAAATAAAGAATCGTCAAAACGGCTTAAAAATTCCTCTACTTGCTGTTTCGTGGAAAAATCGAGTGCGATGATGGGTTTATTCACAGGCGATGACTCCTTCCGACCAATTCTTCTACCGATTCAAATCCGAGTTCGTGCAGTTTTTCCGGCAATGCCGCAATGATTTCAGGGCATATGAACGGGTTGACGAAGTTCGCCGTACCGACCGCTACTGCATTGGCTCCGGCAGACAGGAAATCGATGACATCCGTGACGTCAGTGATGCCGCCCATGCCGATGATCGGCAGATTTGTATGCTTGCGGACTTCATAAACCATCCGCAGCGCAACCGGTTTGATGGCAGGGCCTGATAAGCCGCCTGTGATGTTCGCAATGACCGGCCGGCCTGTTTTTGGGTCTAGGCGCATGCCGAGCAATGTATTGATCATTGTGATGCCGTCCGCTCCGCCTTCTTCGACCGCTTTTGCAAGTTGCACGATGTCGGTGACGTTCGGCGATAATTTGACATACACCGGCACTGATGAAACGTCCTTCACGGCACGCGTCAACGCTCTCGCGATATCCGGGTCCGTGCCGAACGTGATGCCGCCTTGTTTGACGTTCGGGCAAGAGATGTTCAATTCCAGCGCATGGACGTTCGGTGCACTGGAAATCGCACGCGCGACTTCAACGTAATCTTCCGTTTGTGAGCCCGCAACGTTGGCGATGATCGATGTATCGTATTGCTCGAGCCAAGGCAGTTCCGAAGCCATGACTTTTTCAAGGCCCGGATTTTGCAAGCCAATGGCATTCAGCATGCCGGAGCTTGTTTCCGCAACACGCGGCGTCGGATTGCCGAGGCGCGTTTCAGCAGTTGTCGCTTTGATCATGATGGCACCAAGCTGGGATAAATCATATAGCTGTGAATATTCCTTGCCGAAACCGAAGCAGCCTGAAGCTGGCATGATCGGGTTTTTCAGGTTGAGGCCTGGCAAACTCACTGTTAAATTTGTCATACAATCACCACTCCCGCTGGAAATACCGGACCATCTGAGCAAACTTTGATGTAATCCGTCTCGCTTTTAGTCGTCCGGCAGACGCAGGCAAAGCACGCACCGATGCCGCAGCCCATCCGCTGTTCATAGGACAGGAAGCCCTGCTTTTCCGGATATGCCCATTGCACAGCTTCAAGCATAGCTGTCGGGCCACAGCTGTAATACGTGTCGAAATCCTTCGGCAACTCATTGAGGATATGCGTTACAAAACCTTGGGTGCCATGGGAGCCGTCGACGGTCGCAATATGCGTCTCGCCGAGTTCCTTGAATTTCGCTTCATAGAATACAGCCTCTTTGCTTTCAAAGCCCAGAATATGGACCGTTTCAACGCCTTTGGCATTCAATTCTTTCGCTAGTTGGTAAAGCGGCGGCACGCCGATGCCCCCTCCAATCAAATAGGCTTTTGTCTTGGCGGCATCGACATCAAATCCGTGGCCCAGCGGTCCAAGCACATCAATTGTTGCCCCGACCGCTTTCTCCGCCAAAAGGTTTGTGCCGCGCCCTTCAGCTCGGTAAATCATCGTGAACTGTGATTCTTCCCGGTTGATTTCCGCGATGGAAATCGGGCGGCGCAGCAGCGGCTCAAACGAATCCGCTACCCGGATGTGAACAAATTGCCCTGGTTCTAGCATGTCCTGCACCAAATCGCCTTTGACCGTCAATTCGAAAATGTGGCGGGCAATCTGCTGCTGCGAGACGACAACCATTTTTTCTTGTCTGATCATAGGCCTGCCCCCATCTCTTCAGCTGAGAATGTCATCGATTCGATGACGCCGAGCATGGCGCGTGCAGTATCAAGCGAAGTTAAACATGGCACACCGTTTTCTACGGATTCGCGGCGAATACGGAAACCGTCGCGTTCAGGCTGTTTGCCTCTCGTCAATGTGTTGATGACCAGCTGCGCGCGGCCGTTTTGGATTGCATCGACCAAAGTCGCGCCTTGTTCGCCGATTTTGCCGATTTCCTTAACGCGGATTCCGGCTTCTTCAAGCGTTTTCGCTGTTCCTTCTGTCGCCATGATCTGGTAGCCGATTGCCGTAAAGCGTTTGGCAAGGCCAATCGCCTCTTCTTTATCTTTATCGGAAACCGTCATCAGCACGGTGCCGTGATCTTTTATTTCCATTCCTGCTGCGACAAGCCCTTTATAAAGCGCTTTTTCAAGCGTCGCGTCTTTGCCCATGACTTCCCCTGTCGATTTCATTTCAGGGCCAAGCGTAATATCAACGCGACGCAATTTCGCGAACGAGAACACCGGCACTTTGACGTAGACACCTTTAGCAAGCGGCGCGAGCCCAGGCGTGTAGCCTTGGCTGACGATCGACTGCCCCAGTATCGCCTTCATGGCAATGTTCGCCATCGGAATGGCTGTGATTTTGCTCATGAACGGCACTGTCCGGCTTGACCGTGGGTTGACTTCAATAACAAAAACTTCGCCTTTGGAAATGACGTACTGGATATTCAACAAACCAACGATGTTCAAGCCCTTGGCAAGGCGAGTCGTATAGTCCACCAATGTATGGAGCAATTCATCCGAAATGTTCTGGGTCGGGTATACCGCAATCGAGTCACCGGAATGGACGCCTGCGCGTTCGATGTGTTCCATGATGCCGGGAATCAGGACGTTTTCCCCGTCTGAAATGGCGTCTACTTCAATTTCGATCCCCGTCAAGTAACGGTCGACCAAGACTGGATGTTCCGGGCTCGCTTCGACGGCATGCTCCATATAATAGCGCAAATCCTCTTCGTTATAGACAATTTCCATTGCGCGCCCGCCAAGTACGTAGGAAGGGCGGACAAGGACCGGATAGCCGATGTCGCCTGCGATGACGGCCGCTTCCTGCGCCGATACCGCTGTTTTGCCAAGTGGCTGCGGAATGCCGATCTCGTGCAGCGCCGCTTCGAATTTATTGCGGTTTTCCGCTCGGTCCAGATCTTCAAGAGACGTCCCAAGAATCTTCACACCGTGCTGTTCAAGCTTTTCAGCCAAGTTGATGGCCGTTTGCCCGCCGAATTGGACGACGACGCCTTTCGGCTGCTCGATTTCAATAATGTGCATGACATCCTCAACGGTTAACGGCTCGAAATACAATTTATCGGAGATCGAGAAATCGGTCGAGACGGTTTCCGGGTTGCTGTTGATGATGATTGCTTCATAGCCCGCTTCTTTGATTGCCCATACCGAATGGACGGTGGCGTAATCGAATTCGACTCCTTGGCCGATGCGGATCGGACCGGAACCGAGGACGATAATGCTTTCCTTGTCCGTTTTCACCGATTCGTTTTCGTCTTCGTACGTACCATAGAAATAAGGCGTTTCGGATTCGAATTCAGCCGCGCATGTATCCACCATTTTGTAGACAGGCATCAACCCTTGCTCTTTGCGCCATTCATAGACCGCTTCTTCGGAATTTTCCCACAGCATCGCGATTGTCTTGTCCGCAAAGCCCATTCGTTTCGCTTTTTTCGCTACAGAAAAATCGAATGGATGGTCTTTCAATACTTCCTCATAGCGGACGAGGTTCTCGAACTTCTTCAGGAAGAATAAATCAATTTGGCTCCAGTCGTGGAT
The DNA here is from genome assembly GCF_058268475.1 of Planococcus sp. TJ-301. Lineage (NCBI taxonomy): Bacteria > Bacillati > Bacillota > Bacilli > Caryophanales > Caryophanaceae > Planococcus > Planococcus sp. TJ-301. Next base: position 1,014,950 of record NZ_JBZDOH010000001.1, read on the forward strand.
TGCTTCGATCGTCACGCCGCGGCGCAATGCTTCACCGATAAAGAACAAGCGTTCATCGCCTGCGCGGCGGATGCGTTTCTCGATCCATTCGTCGCTCATGCCCGCTCCGTTCTTCAATGCCAGATGGAACTGGCCTGTTTCCAGCGAACGCACAGCTTTCATAATTGCTTCTTCGAAAGTCCGGCCCATTGCCATGACTTCGCCTGTCGCTTTCATTTGCGTGCCGAGATTGCGTTTTGCTGATTCGAATTTATCAAACGGCCAGCGCGGAATCTTCGCGACCACGTAGTCGAGCGCCGGTTCAAAAGCTGCATAGGTGCGGCCCGTTACTGGGTTCATCATTTCATCAAGCGTCAAACCGACGGCAATTTTCGCCGCAAGCTTAGCAATCGGGTAGCCTGTCGCTTTTGAAGCCAAGGCAGACGAGCGGCTGACCCGCGGATTCACTTCGATGATGTAGTAATTGAAGCTGTCCGGATCGAGCGCCAGCTGCACGTTGCAGCCGCCTTCGATTTTCAATGCCCGGATGATTTTGAGTGACACATTGCGGAGCATCTGATATTCGCGGTCTGACAAAGTCTGGCTTGGTGCCACGACGATCGAGTCGCCTGTATGGATGCCGACCGGATCGATGTTTTCCATATTGCACACCACGATCGCTGTATCGTTGGCGTCGCGCATTACTTCATATTCGATTTCCTTAAAGCCGGCAATCGATTTTTCCAGCAGGCATTGCGTTACCGGGCTGTATTTCAAACCGCTTGTAACGATTTCCTGTAAATCTTCATCATTATGGCAAATGCCTCCGCCAGTGCCGCCCAGCGTGAACGCCGGGCGCACGATGACCGGATAGCCGATTCGTGCAACAAATGCTTTCGCTTCTGTCATGTTGTGGATGATATCGGAATCTGGAACGGGTTCGCCCAGTTCGTTCATCAAGGTACGGAACAAGTCGCGGTCTTCCGCTTTATGGATTGCTTCCAGTTTGGTGCCGAGAATTTCGATTTCAAGCTCGTCGAGAATCCCCGACTCGTCCAACTCGATTGCCATGTTCAAGCCTGTTTGCCCTCCCAATGTCGGCAGCAAAGCGTCCGGCCGTTCTTTGCGCAAAATGCGGCTGACAAACTCAAGTGTGATCGGTTCGATGTAAACTTTGTCCGCAATTTCTGTGTCCGTCATGATTGTCGCTGGATTGGAGTTGATCAGGATGACCCGGTAGCCTTCTTCTTTTAAAGCTAAACATGCTTGAGTTCCTGCGTAATCGAATTCTGCTGCTTGTCCGATGACGATCGGCCCCGATCCGATCACCAGAATGCTTTTAATATCTTGTCTTTTAGGCATATTGCTGCTCCTTTCGGTTTGCGCTCATCATTTCGATAAAACGGTCAAACAGGTAATTCGAATCTTCCGGCCCTGGTGAGGACTCGGGATGGTATTGCACAGTGAAAGCCGGATAATCCAAATGCGACAGCCCTTCATTGGTGCCATCGTTCAGCGCGCGGTGCGTCACTTTCAGGCGCGTGCCCTGCAGCGTGTCTTCATCGACCGCGTAGCCATGGTTCTGTGAAGTGATTTCCACTTTGCCGGTTGTCAAGTCCTTCACCGGATGGTTGCCTCCGCGGTGGCCGAATTTCAATTTAAATGTTTCTGCTCCGCAAGCTCGTGCGAACAGCTGATGGCCCAGGCAAATCCCAAAAACCGGTACCTGTCCAATCAATTCCCCCACTACTTCAACGCATTCCGGGACATCTTTCGGATCCCCTGGCCCGTTCGACAGCATGACGCCGTCCGGCCCCCAAGCCATGATTTCCTTCGATGGCGTATTGTAAGGCACGACGATGACATCGCAATCGCGGTTATTCAGTTCACGCAGAATGCCGTGTTTCATGCCGTAATCGATCAGCACGACGCGCTTGCCGCGCCCCGGGCTTGGATAAGGCCGAGCCGTGGAAACTTGCGCCACTTGGTCCCGCGGCATCACCGTGTTCTGCAATTTTTCTACCACTTCATTGACGTCTACTTCTTGATCCGCTGCAGTTAAAACGCCTTTGATCGACCCTTTCGAACGGATCAGGCGCGTCAATTTGCGTGTGTCGATCCCGGCGATTCCCGGTATGCCCTTGCGCTGGAACAGCTCATCCAAAGTCGAATTGCAGCGGAAGTTTGACGGAAAATCCGCCACTTCACGTACGACCATGCCTTTGACTGCCGGTTCGATCGATTCGAAGTCATCGCTGTTGATGCCGTAATTGCCGATCAACGGATAGGTCATCGTAACGATCTGGCCGCAATAAGAAGGATCCGACAAAATTTCCTGATAACCCGTCATGCTCGTATTGAATACCACTTCCCCGACTGATGCTGCCGTTCCGCCGAATGCTTCCCCTTCAAACACCGTTCCGTCTTCTAAGATCAAATAACGTTTCATAGGTTTGTTTCCTCCTGCCAAGCGATTTGTCCTTCGAATATCGTCATTACCGGCCATCCTTTGCATGCCCATCCGCCGAATGGCGTGTTCTTGCCTTTTGATAAAAATCCGTCTACGTTGATTGGCTGTTCTTTCTCCAGATCCAGCAGCACCAAATCGGCTGCTTGCCCAGCTTCAATCTTCCCATAAGGCAACCCGAATGTTTCACATGGCTTTTTCGTCATCCAGTCAATTAGCTGTTGAAGCGTCCATTTCCCTGTTTCGACGTAATGCGTGTACAGCAGCGGAAACGCCGTTTCCAAGCCAACGATTCCAAATGGAGCCTTGTCCATCCCGTTCGCTTTTTCTTCTAGCGTGTGCGGTGCGTGGTCCGTCACAATAAAGTCGATCGTGCCGTCCAGTAATCCTTCGTGCAGCGCTTCTACATCTTCCTTTGCCCGGAGCGGCGGGTTCATTTTCCAGTTTGCATCGTCCCCCGGAATGTCATCTTCGCTGAGCAGCAAATGGTGCGGGCATACTTCAGTCGTCACATGGACGCCTGCGCGCTTTGCTTCCCGGATGATGCGGACCGATTCTTTTGTTGACACGTGGCAGACATGATAATGCGCGCCAGCTGCCTCAGCGAGAAGGATATCCCGTGCGATATGGACCGATTCTGCCACCGACGGTATGCCTTTCAGCCCCAATTCCTTGCTGCGCTTCCCTTCGTGCATGACACCATCGTAGATCAGGCTATTGTCTTCACAATGCGCGACAATCGTCATGTTAAGCGCAGCTGCGTCCTGCATCGTCTCAAACATCATGGCGGCTTGCTGAATTCCGACGCCGTCATCTGTAAACGCGAACGCGCCGTTATCTTTTAGTTCCTGTAAATTCGTGCGTTCTTTCCCTGCTTCGCGGATAGTGATGGAAGCGTACGGCAAAACCCGGATAAGCGCATTTTTCTCGATCAAGTTATTGACAAGCTGCAAGTTTTCTTTCGTGTCCGGCACCGGCCGCGTATTCGGCATAGCAGAGATGGTTGTGTAACCACCTTTTGCCGCTGAACGCGTACCGCTTGCGATCGTTTCTTTTCCTTCGCCGCCCGGTTCACGCAAATGCACATGAACGTCTACAAAACCTGGTGCGATCATCCGGCCATTGCCGTCTATTTCTGTTTCCCCTTGTGAAGCCAATCCGCTTCCGATGTCAGCGATTTTGCCGTCCGCCACCCTTATATTTGTTAAAGCCATTTCGCCCTCTGTTAGCATGTTTACATTTTTGATAAATAAATTCATTCTTAATCTCTCCCTTTCATTGCGTATTCAAGCACTGCCATCCGGACGAATACGCCATTGGCCATTTGTTTGAAAATCCGTGAACGTTCGCATTCCACCAGGCTATCTGCAATTTCCACACCGCGGTTTATCGGGGCTGGGTGCATGATGATCGCCGAATCTTTCATTTTCCGTTCCCGTTCCAGGGTCAAGCCATACTTCTCGTAATAATCCTCTTTTGAAAACAGCGCAGATACCGCATGACGCTCATGCTGGACCCTCAACATCATCACGACGTCTGTGTGGCCAATAAAGTCATCGAGTTTTTCGGACGTTTTGTATTCTCCGCTCCATTCTTCCGGGCAGATGAAGGACACATTCGCTCCTAGCTTCTCAAGCGCAGAAGCGTTCGATTTGGCCACCCGGCTATGGGCGATATCTCCGACAATCGTGACATGGATGCCCTCAATGCGGCCGAACTCCTGATGGATCGTCAACAGATCCAAAAGTGACTGCGTCGGGTGCTGCCCTGAACCGTCCCCTCCGTTAATGACGGCGACATCGCAGCCGATCAACTGTTCATAATAAGCTTCTTCTTCGTGCCGTATGACGACAGCGTCAACGCCGATTGCTTCAAGCGTCTTCACTGTATCGTATAAGGTTTCGCCTTTCAGAATGCTTGAAAACGCTGTTTCAAAAGGCAGTACGGTCATGCCCAGCTTATGCTCAGCCATTTCAAAGCTCATTTTCGTCCGGGTACTCGGTTCAAAGAATAAATTGACCGCCGTACCGGCCAGTTCGCTCCGCCCCCCTTTTTCAAACTCATCCGCCCGCTGCAGCAAGGCCATGATGACGGCGTTGTCCATGTTTTCCATGCTCAATACATTCGGCACATCATTTCACTCCTTTGTATAAAAAAATACCTTCCCAGGAGCAGGAAGGTATGAGGAAAAAAGTGCAGTCTATGCCCTTTTCCACTTCCCTTTCCATGCCTCTCTGGACATTCATTAAAAGGTGGTTATTCAGTTTCGAAATCAATTTCCTGTTTGACGCGTCCCGGCAAAATCAAGTTCAGCAAGACGCCGATGATTGCCGCAAGCGCCATTCCTTCGATCGAGAACGTTTCACTGAACTCGATTTTCGCTCCGCCAATCCCGATAACCAGGATGACTGATGAGATGACCAAATTGCGTTTTTCGCCGAAATCGATTTTATTGTCGACCAGCATGCGCAGGCCCGATGAAGCGATGATGCCGAACAGCAGGATGGAAATCCCGCCAAGCACTGCGGCTGGAATTGTTTCGATGGCCGCCATCAGTTTGCCGAAGAAAGAAAATCCTATGGCGAACACGGCAGCGCCGATGATGACGTAGATGCTATAGACCCGCGTGATGGCCAAGACGCCGATGTTTTCACCGTATGTGGTTTTAGGTGGTCCGCCGACCAGTGAAGACACAAGCGTCCCAAGGCCATCTCCAAGGATCGACCGGTGAAGGCCCGGGTCTTTTATGTAATTGCGTTTGACGATTTTTCCAAGAACGAGCTGGTGGCCGATGTGTTCTGATATGGTGACGATTGCGATCGGTACCATGATGAACAGCAATGTCGGCGTTATAGTGAAGCTGTAATCGATGCCCGGCAGCAGAAAGTCCGGCACTTGGAACCAGCTCGTTTCGCCAATCACCGTGTAATCGATGATGCCGATTGCCGCTGAATAAGCGTAACCGACCACGATGCCGATCAGAATTGGCATGAGGCTGATGATGTTTTTGAAATAAAGATTGCAGATGATGGCTGTGGCTAATGTTACCAGCGCAGCTGAGAAATGCAGCATGCTGTACTGCGATCCGCCGTCCGCTGTCGGGATGTTCATCGCCATTCCAACCGCGGTGCCTGATAAGGCTAGACCGATAACGATAATGACAGGGCCGACAACTATCGGCGGCAGCAGGTCCATGAGCCAGCGGTAGCCGGTCTTCCAGATGAGCAAGGCTGTCAAAGCGTACACCACCGAGACGAACATGGCGCCGATCATTGCCGATCCGATGCCTCCGGTTTCCGTGGCGATCGTAATCGGCACGATAAATGCGAATGATGAGCCAAGATAAGCCGGTACTTTAAACTGGGTGATAAGGATGAAGATGATGGTTGCGATGCCGCTTGTCAAAAGCGCAATCGCCGGGCTCAGGCCCACGAGTTTCGGAACCAAAATTGTCGCTCCGAACATGGCGAACATATGCTGCAGGCTCAAGGAGATCCATTGGGCCGTTTTCGGTTTGTCATGTACATCCAATATTGCTTCAGTCACAGTCAATTCTCTCCAATCCTATTCGTGTATTGCTACGCGGTCGCTGCCGTCGCTTTCTATCATTTGAACGACGATGCGCTCGTTGCTTGAGGTCGGGATGTTTTTGCCGACGAAATCGGCTCGGATTGGGAGTTCCCGGTGCCCCCTGTCGATCAGGACCGCCAATTGAATCTGTGCCGGGCGTCCGAGGTCCATAACCGCGTCCATCGCGGCTCGGACTGTGCGGCCTGTGTAAAGGACATCATCCACCAGCACGACTTTCTTGTTCGAAATGTTATGCGAGATGTCCACTTGCTGAACAAGAGGTTCCTGATTCTTGTTCTTGAGGCTCAAGTCATCCCGGTAAAGCGTGATGTCTAGTTCACCTGTCATGATCGGCTTGCCTTCAATCTGCTCGATTCGGTCGGCCAGGCGCTTTGCGATGAAAGCGCCCCGCGTCTTGATGCCGACGAGCACACATTCATCAATGCCTTTGTTGCGCTCGATGATTTCATGCGCGATGCGGGTGATTGCCCGCGCAATTGCTTTTTCATCTAAAATATCCGCTTTCTCTACCATGCTTACACTCCTTTACCAAATAAAAAACCCTCTTGCCAGAGGGCAAGAGGGTTTATGCGCAGTAAAATTAGGCACGGAGGGACCATTCCTCCGGCTTTCGCGTAATACCTTCTCAGCCTCTCTGGACTGATATTAAAGGTGATGCTTATTCGATTGATTTTTCTCAGTATAAAGCAGGACGTTCCGCTTTGTCAATCCTTGTCGCGGAGAGATTCCAACAGCTCAGAGAATTCTGCCGGCGGTTCAGTTGTGAACTCCAGGTATTCGCCCGATTTCGGGTGGATGAAACCGATGACTTCAGCATGCAATGCCTGTCCGCCGCAATCTAAGGTTTTCTTCGGTCCGTATTTCGGATCGCCGACCAGCGGGAAGCCGATGTATTTCATATGGACCCGGATTTGGTGCGTGCGCCCAGTTTCCAAACGGCATTCCACCAATGTGTAATTGCCAAAACGCTCTAAAACACGGAAATGGGTGACGGCATTCTTGCCTTTGTCGATAACCGCCATTTTTTGGCGATCTTTCGAATCGCGTCCAATCGGTGCATCAATTGTCCCTTTATCGTGCGGGATGTGGCCGTGCACAAGTGCTACGTATTTCCGTGTAACTGTTTTCTTCACCAATTGATCAACTAGCGAATTATGCGATGCGTCGTTTTTCGCGACCATCAGCAATCCGGACGTATCTTTGTCGATGCGGTGGACAATGCCTGGGCGGACCACTCCGTTGATGCCAGACAAATCTTTAATCTGGAACATCAAACCGTTGACCAATGTGCCTTTTGAGTGGCCTGGTGCTGGATGTACAACCATGCCTTTCGGCTTGTTGACGACGAGCACATCTGCGTCTTCGTAAACGATCTCTAAATTCAGATCTTCCGGCACAACGTCCAGCTCTTCCAAGGAAGGCGGCGTGACGACAATGATGTCTTCGGGGCGTACTTTGTAATTCGGCTTAACGATCTCGCCATTGACTTTCACTGCGCCATCTTTCACCCAGTTTGCAATTTGCGAGCGCGACCAGTCTTCGTCGATCGATGATACAGCTTTATCGATGCGGACTCCGGCCATTTCTTCAGTAATTTGTATTGTCAAATCTTCAATTTCCATTAAGACACCTTTTTCTTTTGTTGTTTTTCGTCATAAAAAACGAATATGACCATTAGTACTACACCAACTGTCAATGCTGCATCAGCTACATTGAAAATCGGAAAATCGTAATTGATGATGGGAATGAGCACATCTACAAAATCGACGACTTCGCCCCTCGCCATGCGGTCGATGAAATTCCCTATCGCTCCGCCCAGAATCAGCATCAAGCTCCATTGGAACAGCGGCTGACCTTTGGCATGCTTGTGGAAATAATAGATGATGCCGATGATCACGCCGACCGTAATGATGGCAAACAGCCACATCTGGCCTTCCAGCATCCCCCAAGCCGCTCCACGATTGCGGTGTGACAGCCAGCCCAGGTAAGGATCAATGACCGGAATGCGTTCACCCAGTTCCATATTCTTCAACACGAGCCATTTGGTCCACTGGTCGATGGCTACGATCAGTACAGCTATTGCATAATAAATAAACATGTGTTTCCCCCGTCAATTCAGCAGTCATCCTATTTTACCACAAACCGCCCCAAAAGAATATCAGGCTCTGCAAGTCTGAATCTGCTCCGAATATATAAGTTGAACCAATGAATATTCATAATCGATATTCCGCAAAACAGCTACGCTTGCCGCGGGCGAGCGCCAAGCCTCCTCAGTCGCTTCGCTCCCTGCGGGGTCTCGGCAGTCTCGCTTTCCCGTAGGCGTCTCCGCTGTTTTGCTCCATATCGAGAGATCTCTGAGCGGAGGCGCGTCAAAGGGCTAGGCGAAGCAATGAGACAAGTGGTCTTCTCGGCTCATGGCGAGAGCCATGCCCAAAGCGACCGAAGCGATTTTTAATATGATGCTTCTTTAGTTCAACTTATTTAACAGAAAAAAGTCCAGAACACCGGAGACTCCGGCATTCCAGACCTTTTCATCTTACTTAAGCGAATTGCTTTTCTACTACATTTGCGCAGCGCGGGCATAATGCCGGATGCGCTTTGCTCGTGCCGATTTCTTGTGAAATCGTCCAGCAGCGTTCACATTTCTCGCCTGGTGCTTTTTGGACTACAACTGCAGTGTCCCCGAATTTCAACGCGTGTTCTGGAGCCTGCTCCAAAGAACCGCCAAATTCATATTGGGAGACGATGAACAATTGAGCCGGATTGTCGTCGATTGAAGTTAAAAGACTGCGAAGTTCACTGCTTCCGTAAACTGTCACTTTGGCTTCAAGAGATTTACCGATTGTTTTTGCAGCGCGCGCTTCTTCAAGCGCTTTTAGCACGTCGTCGCGCTTGTCCATGAATTTCGACCATTTCGCATCCAATCCTTCGAATGCAGGGTTTTTATCCACTTCAGGGAAGTCAACCAGTTGAACACTGTCCTCGGTTACGAAATCAAGATAGCTCCACATTTCATCAGTTGTATGCGGAATGATCGGCGTCGCCAATTTCAAAATCGCCATCAGCGAGTCGAACATTACTGTCTGCATCGCTCGGCGGTGTGGATGGTTGGCCGCTTCGATATAGACAACGTCTTTCGCAACATCCAGATAGAACGAGCTCAAATCATTCGCGCAATAGCCGTTCAATGCGTGGTAAATGGATGAGAATTCATACGTCTCGTAGCCTTTGCGTACTGTTTCGATCATCTTCTGCAGCTTCATGGCCATATATTGGTCCATTTCGCGCATGTCTTCAAAAGCGACGCGGTGTTCTTGTTCATTGAAATCAGCCAGGTTCCCGTGAAGGAATTTCAACGTATTGCGGATTTTGCGGTAAACTTCAGAAACTTGCTTGAAGTTTTCGTCTGAAACGCGCACATCTGCCGTGTAATCGACTGAAGCAACCCACATGCGCAAGATGTCCGCTCCCATTTGGTTCATGACTTTTGAAGGCACGATAACGTTGCCGAGCGATTTGCTCATTTTCCGTCCATTGCCGTCAAGCGTAAAGCCGTGGCTTAAAATGCCTTTATATGGAGCGATGCCATTGATTGCGACACTTGTCGTCAGCGATGAGTTGAACCAGCCGCGGTATTGGTCTGAACCTTCCAGATAAAGGTCTGCCGGATAGTTCAGTTCTTCCCGTTCTACTAACACCCCTTGATGGGATGAACCTGAGTCGAACCAGACGTCCATGATGTCCGTCTCTTTCGTGAATTTGCCATTCGGGCTGCTAGGATGCGTAAAGCCTTCTGGCAATAGCTCCTCAACAGAACGCTCAAGCCAAACGTTCGATCCGTGTTCACGGAACAAACCGGCGATATGGGCAATCGTTTCTTCCGTGATGACCGGATCGCCATTTTCAGCGTAAAACACCGGAATCGGGACGCCCCAGACACGCTGGCGCGAAATATTCCAATCGCCGCGGTCGCGCAGCATATTGAACAGGCGGGTTTCGCCCCATGCCGGAGTAAATGTTGTTTCATTGATTGCTTTCAGGATTTGGTCGCGGAAAGCATCGATTGATACGAACCATTGCGCCGTAGCACGGTAGATGACAGGTTTCTTCGTGCGCCAGTCATGTGGATATGAGTGGGTGATGAATGATAATTTTTCCAGCGCGCCGGCATTGTCCAACGCTTCCGTGATTGTTTTATTGGCTTTATCGTAAAATTCCCCTTCAAAACCTGGAGCTTCAGCAGTCATGACGCCGCGCTCATCAACCGGGCACAGGACATCCAAACCGTACTTTTTACCAACCAGGAAATCGTCTTCCCCATGTCCAGGTGCAGTGTGTACGCAGCCTGTACCGGAATCCGTTGTAACATGCTCTCCCAGCATTACCAAAGAAGTACGGTCGTATAATGGATGTTTCGTCAAAATGTGCTCAAGTTCAGCACCTTTGAGCTCACGCACCACTTCGTAATCCACCCATTCCAATTCTTTCGCCACTTCATCCAATAAAGCGCGTGCGATGACGAATAACGAACCGTTCACTGAAACTTCCACGTAATCCAATTCCGCGTGTACCGTGATTCCAAGGTTAGCAGGAATTGTCCATGGCGTAGTTGTCCAGATGATCAATTTTGTGCCTTCAGCCAAAACACCTTTGCCGTCCGTTACCGGGAACGACACATAGATAGAAGGAGATTTTTTGTCGTGATATTCGATTTCTGCTTCAGCCAGCGATGATTCGCTTGACGGGGACCAGTAAACCGGTTTCAAGCCTTTATAGATATAGCCCTTATTCGCCATTTTGCCAAAGACTTCGATTTGCCGCGCTTCATAAGCAGGCGCTAGCGTGACATACGGATTTTCCCAATCTCCCCGTACACCGATGCGTTTAAACTGCGAACGCTGGTTGTCGATTTGCTCATAAGCATATTCTTCACAAAGCTTGCGGAATTCGGCAAGCGACATTTCCTTGCGGTTAACGCCTTTGTTCGTCAGCGCTTGTTCGATCGGCAACCCATGTGTGTCCCAACCTGGAACGTAAGGAGCATTAAAGCCCATCATTGAACGAGAGCGGACAACCATATCTTTCAGCACTTTGTTCAAGGCATGGCCCATATGAAGATCGCCATTCGCATATGGCGGCCCATCATGAAGAATGAAGAACGGACGCCCTTTTGTCCGGTCTTGAACTTTTTTATAGATATCCATTTCTTCCCATTTTTTTTGCATTTCAGGTTCGCGGTTCGGCAAATTGCCCCGCATCGGAAAATCTGTTTTCGGCATCAATAACGTATCTTTGTATTCCACTGTAATTCCTCCTAAGAACATAATAAAAAGCCCCCATCCCTGGAAAGGGACGAGAAGCTCTCGCGGTACCACCCTTGTTGCAGCCGAAGCTGCCACTCGAACGCCGTATCGTGGCTTAACGGAAGCGGCTACTGTGATTCGCCGATTCTGCTCAAGAGTGATGTTCCCCAAAACATTGTCACCAGGCTCACACTATCCCTGGCTCGCTTTGTCGAATATGGATTGGGTACTGTCTCTGTCTACGCATTTTTTATATTTTATAATTATAAAAGTTGGATCTACCAGCGTCAAGCTTAGTAGACTTCTCTTTTCTCTTCAAGTTTGTCCAACGTCGTCGTGTCGATGTCATATTCCATCAACGTTTCCCAATCATCCGTGTCGATCAGATCAAGCTGCGCTTCTACCAGCATTCTGAAACGGTTGCGGAAAACCTTTGACTGCTTTTTCAGCTCATCAATTTCCATGGCAATGCGGCGGGCTTTCGTCAATGATTCGTTAACGATGCGGTCTGCATTTTTTTCTGCTTCCCGTACAATCAACTTCGCTTCTTTTTGAGAATTGCGGCGCACTTCCTCAGCGGCTTCCTGTGCAATGACAATCGACTTTTGAAGCGTCGTTTCAATCGTTGTAAAATGTCCGACGCGCTCATCCGTCTGTTTCAGGCGGTCTTCAAGCTCTTTCTTTTCGCGCATAAGCATTTCGTAATCCTTGATGATCTGGTCCAGGAATTCATTTACTTCGTCTTCCTGATAGCCGCGGAATCCTCGGCCGAACTCTTTATTATGTATATCCAAAGGGGATAATGGCATTTTGTGAACCTCTCCTTAACTAATCTGCGTTACTACCCATTATACAGTCCAAGGCAGTAAATATCAGTATTATTTTACTTTTTTTCAAAACAGACGCTATTTGGCCGTGTCTAATCTGCCAATCTGCAGGCGGACTTTATCCTTTTTCGTACGCCCTTCGATCATTCCAACTTTGATCCGCCCAAATCCACGCGACGAGATAATGTCGGATTCATTCAATTCGAAAGACGGCTGCTCCTGGACCGTCCAATTGACTTTGACTTTCCCGCCATTGATCAGCGCCGCTGCCTTCTGGCGAGAGATATTGTAAATGGAGCTGACGACAGTATCCAGCCGGAGTGAGCTGACCGTATGGCTTTCTTCCGACCATTCTTCCGTCACTTTGATGAAATCAAGTTCATTCGTGACTTCCTCAAGCTGGACTTTGACTTTCGCTGCCATCGTGAAATTCGCTTGAAGATAAGCCTTCACTTCATCCGCCACCGCAATTTGAATCCGCTGCCCATCGATGCGGATATCGCCGTATTTGTTCCGGTCAAGGCCGATCGACATCATGGATCCCAGAATGTCAGGGTGTTTCAACGTAATGAATTTAACCGGATACCTGATTTCGAAAACGGTAATCTGAAAATCATCTTTTTGCAGCTCGTAATATGACGGATACAGCAAAACCCGCTGTCTTTCTGCATCTTCGAAGCGGCCGGAAGCCGCCACGCCGATATCGCTTGCACCAATCACCGACTGGACGATAAAACGCTGCCGGGGATCTAGGAAATCTGTGAGCCGAGGAGTGTATCGGTCTTCGACATCAATCATCCAGCCCGAAACTTGTTCAATAAATTGCTGTTCATCTTTGCGGAAATGCTGAAACAAAGAATCCATAGTAAACGCCCCTTTCTAGTTTGTTGAGATTCAGTTAATTGTCGATATTCCGCAAAACAGCTGCGAAGGCATGGACCCAAGCATTGGAGCAATACCTTTGCGACGAAGTGCGTAGCACTGCAACGCACTTCTTGTCCCGAAGCTAGCGCAGCGTTGCAGGGACAGGAGCAGTAGGATTTTCTCCGCTGTTTTGCTCCATATCTAGAGAACTGAAATAAATTGCAGAGAAATATATTTTTCGTTTTTTGTTAAAAGAAATCTTTTAGTATTAATAATCACCTTTGAATGAAGCGGAAGGCGGCGAACAAGTTGGGCAAAAGGAATTTGACCAACTTGTTTGCGACGAAGCGCATAGCGCTGCAGGAGCAACGGTATTCGCAGCGGTTGAAGTCCGTGCTAAGCGGGCTAAGGTGGCCTAGAGCATAATGAAAAGATAAAAAACTCACTGAATTATATTAATTGATTGAAGAAAAAGACCTCACTTAGCGTGAGGTCTTTAGTTGAAATAATTGAATAGGACTACGATCCCTTGGCTGGCAAGGTTCAAAGCGAAAATCGCTACAATCGGAGAAAAATCGATCATGCCGAATGGCGGGATGATCTTTCTGAAAATGTCCAGGTATGGGTCAGTGACTTTTGAAAGCATTTGGCCAAAAGCTGATTCTTTGGCATTTGGCAGCCAGCTCATCAAAATGCTGGCAATCAGGACAAATGAGTAGATGTTAATAGCCGTTAATAGAAAGTTTACAATAGCAATCATTTATTTTTCATGCTCCTCTTTTACTGTTGATCTTCGTAATAATAATCGGAAATAGCTCCGTCCACTTCGACAGTGTCCGGCACGCAGAGGAAAATATCCGTTCCAATGCGCTGTATATCTCCTCCAAGGGCGTAGACAGTACCACTAAGGAAATCTATGATGCGCAATCCCTGGTCTTTTTCAATTCGCTGCAGATTGACAACTACTGCGCGCTTGTTCTTTAAATTCTCGGCAATGTCCTGTGCTTCAGCATAGACTCGCGGTTCAGCAAGAATCATTTTTGAGGATTTTGAGGCGCTTTGTAAGCTTACCAAGTTTGATACCGTTGTTGTTTCCACAGGTTTTTGTCTCCGATCTTTCGGCGCATTCCGGGCTTCCGATTGGATTGGCTCCGGTTTTTCGTAGCGCTGGGGCTGCTGGCGTTGTTGCTGCTGTTGCTGCTGCTGTTGCGGTTCATCTTCATCGTATTCTTCCAGATAAAAGAAATTCTTGAATTTGTTTTTAATGCTCATTATTCTGCCTCACTTTCCGACCCTACTAATGCAGTACCAATGCGAACAAAAGTTGCTCCTTCTTGGGCGGCAATGGCGTAATCATTGGACATACCCATGGAACATTCCGTACACGGGGCGTGCTCCATCTTTTCTGCGGCCAATTGAAGTTGAAGCGATTTCAGCTCTTTGAACACATTTCGTATCAACGAGCTGTCGCTGGTGTTCGGCGCCATTGTCATTAATCCGACCACCTGAATTTGATCAAAAGCTGAAAGCGAGCGGACAAATTCCAGCGTCTCTTCCGGCAATACTCCGCTTTTGGATTCTTCGTTAGAGACATTTACTTGCACAAAGCATTTCAACGGTTTTTCTGCCCGTTTTTGAATTTCCTTCGCCAGGCTCATGCGGTCAAGTGAATGCAGATAGTCGATGTTATTAACGACATCTTTCACTTTTCTGGTCTGCAGATTGCCGATATAATGCCACGAGACTTCGGCGTCCATAGACTGGCGCTTCAGTGCGAGCCCTTCCGGACGGTTTTCGCCAAGATGTTGAATACCCGCATCGACTGCTTCCTGAGTCCGTTCGACCCCGACTTGTTTCGTCACTGCAATGATATTGATGCCTGGGCGGATGCTATTTAATTCGTTAGTAATATTTTCAAAAACCGGTTTTATCGCGTTCATTTATTCACAACTTTTCTAAGGATGTTCAATCAATCTCGATTGGCAAAAGCCCATCAAGACCAACTGCCACTTAGCCTGGCCATCGATGGGCCCTGCTGCTTGAAGTTTCTCTTTATTGTACCAAGTATAGGCATATTTATCAATTAAGCTCTGCCGCCACTCTCTTTCCGCTATTGCAGCAGGGCGGTGGCCGCTTTTTAGGCGCAATAAAAAAAACAGCTGCCGGTTAGGCAGCTGTTTTGATTAGCGTCTCTTTTGTCGGTTGCGCAAGAACGTCGGGATGTCCAGGGCATCATCCTGTTGTTTTTCTTGGCGCACAGGCTCTTGTTGATAAGAAGGCGCGTGGTCTTCACGGCGCTGTTCTTCGCGGCGCGATTCACGTAGTGAAGGCGGCGGAGACTGCTGCTGGATAGACTGCACTCGGCTTGAATTCAAACCAGAGCCCCGCGGCGTTCTTGGTTGTACTTGCTCTTCGTTGAAACCTGTAGCAATTACAGTGACAACAATTTCATCTTTCAGATTGTCATTGATAACAGATCCGAAAATCATGTTTACATCTTCGTCAGATGCTGAAGCAACGATGTCCGCTGCTTCTTGGACTTCGTATAAGCTCAAGTTCGATCCGCCAGTGATGTTCATAAGAACGCCTTTAGCGCCATCGACGGATACTTCTAGCAACGGACTCGAAACAGCTTTTTTCGCTGCTTCAGAAGCACGGTTTTCACCAGAAGAAACGCCGATTCCCATCAATGCAGAACCTTTATTCGACATGATTGTTTTAACGTCAGCAAAGTCAAGGTTGATCAATCCAGGAACTGCGATCAAATCTGAGATACCTTGGACACCTTGGCGCAAAACGTTATCCGCTTCACGGAACGCCTCAAGCATTGGCGTGCTCTTGTCAACGATTTCAAGTAAACGGTCATTCGGAATGACGATTAGCGTATCAACCGATTCTTTCATCGTGCTGATTCCGCTGATTGCTTGTGTAGAACGCTTACGGCCTTCAAAAGTGAATGGACGTGTTACGACCCCTACCGTCAAAGCCCCAAGTTCTTTAGCGATTCCAGCGATGACTGGTGCAGCTCCTGTACCAGTACCGCCGCCCATGCCGGCAGTTACGAATACCATATCCGCGCCGCGCAATGCTTCTTCGATCTGTTCTTTGCTTTCTTCAGCCGCTTTTTTGCCGACCTCAGGGTTAGCTCCAGCACCAAGGCCGCGCGTCAATTTGCCGCCGATTTGCAAGCGGACTTCAGCTCTAGATAAATTTAACGCTTGGGCATCAGTGTTGACTGCGATAAATTCTACACCTTGGACTCCGTGCTCGATCATGCGGTTGACAGCGTTGTTTCCTCCGCCGCCGACACCGATAACTTTAATTATTGCCATAGCATCAATTGATGTATCAAATTCCAACATTCTTTTTCCTCCTAAAATTGCTCCGCTTTTAAAGTAAGCATGATGCAATGTGCATTTTATTCGAAGAATCGGTCAAACATTTTCTTAGCTTTTGAAACGACGCCTTCAGTATTTTCCTTAGGCTGTTTTTGCTGTTTTTTAGGATGGTGTTCTTGCTCGATTTTCGCTGACTCTGTCAACGCAGCGCTTGCTCCTAAACGGCCATAGAACATATCTTCCATGTACGCATATTGGATAAGCCCAACTGCTGTCGTGTACTGTGGTTCGCGGACGCCGATGAATTCCGGCACAAACAAACGGACACGGGTTTGGAGAATGTGGCGAGCCAATTCTGGCAGCCCTTCTAATTTCGCCATTCCGCCAGTCAATACGACGCCTCCTGGAAGGTCTTGGACGCCAAGGCGGTAAAGCTCATCTAAAATCAATTCGAAAAGTTCTTCCAGGCGGACCCCGATGATTTCAGATATGTATTTCTGGCTATATTGCTCTTTCGTATCTGAACCGATCACAGGAACTTCGAACAATTCATCTTCAGATGCATCGTCGTAGAACGCATGACCATGCTCCAGCTTGATCTTTTCTGCTTGTTCTGTCGGTGTTTTCAAGACGATCGATAAATCTTTTGTGACATGGTCGCCGCCGACCGGTATGACCGATGAAGCTGTCAGGTGGCCGTCTTGGAAAACAGCGATCGATGTCGATCCTCCACCAATATCGATGCAGGCCGTTCCATGATTTTTTTCATCTTCGGTTAAAGCGTAATAACCGGCAACCAAAGGCTGCATGTAAATTTCACGAATCGAAAGGCCAGCGCGCTCAACACATCTAAGAACGTTATGCAAAACGGTTTTCGATGTCGTAACCATTGTACCATCCATTTCAAGGCGAATCCCAATCATACCCCGCGGATCTTTGATTTCATCCAAATGGTCGACGATATATTGTTCAGGAATGATATTGACGATTTCGCGTTCTGGCGGAATTGAGATGACTTGCGCCGCATCCATTACGCGATCCAAATCTTCATCCGTAATTTCCCGGTCTTCGCTGTTTACCGCGACTACGCCTTTTACCGGCTGCAGCATGGCTTTGTTGGCAGGAATGCCTAGAACCACTTCGTGAATCTGCTTGCCGATCATTCTCTCAGCTTGGTCAACAGCTTTTTTAATCGATTGAACTGTTGCATCTATATCAACAATCGCACCTTTTTTTATGCCATTTGATTTTACGTTTCCTACTCCGATAACGTGCAATGATTTATTGGCCATTTCCCCGATAAGTACTTTAACGGATGACGAACCGATGTCTAGGCTTACATATAATTCTGATTGACTCAATTCGTGGCACCTCCTTAAATTAACTTCATTAGTTTCATTCTATTGTAAATTGTGCACCTTGTCTAAGCAAAACAGCGGAAGTTTGTAAATTTCCTTACAATTCACCCCTGGGTTTCACGCAATTCTTTTTTCTCAGCCCATTTCGTCAAAATGATGCGTCTGATGACAGCAATATTCTGGAAAAGCCGCACACCGAATGCAAAAATTGCAGCGAGGTATAGATCCACACCTAAATGCACCCCTAAGAAAGCGAGGCCTGCGGCAAGGACGATGTTAAAGAAAAAACCCGATACAAATACCTTATCATCATACACCTGCTGTAAATGGGCCCTTATTCCCCCAAACAATGTATCCAGGGAAGCCAGGACCGCAATCGACAGATAGTTCGCGTATTCAGGAGGGATTTGGATGTCAGTCAGCAATCCTAATGATATTCCCAATATTAAGCCCAAAATGGATAGCCACATCTATACTACTCCTTTGCTTCCTCAAGCAGATTATAATCAATGTCTTTGTCGTATGCTTCGATTGCCAATTCAGCAGACGGTTCAGATACTTCAACGATTAGGTCGTCGATATAGAAATCATCGCGCAGCGGAGACGACAGCAAATGATTATAAAGCGTTTCTGTGTCTTTCATGGAATTCGCTACGATTTTTATTTTGAACGGCGGCGTCTGAATTGGCACTGTGTTCACCGTTGTCCGTCCGTTGATATCACGGATTGCCGTTGTATTAACAATCCGGTTGCCGTCGATCGATACGTATAATCCGTTGAAGCGGTTGATTTCGTTCACAAACCGGATCAGCAAGTCAGGAGCAATGCCTTCGATGTTCTGCCCCAAAGCGACCGCTTCAGGCGAAGGTTCTATTGACACCTCAATTCCTGGGCCGGCTGTTTCAGTAAGCCCCGCTGCCTTGCGCAAATCCTCTACTGTTTCCACCAATGCCTGCTCCGGGCTTTGGTTCGCCGCGTCTTCGTATTTGTTTAATGTTTCTGACAGCTGTCCAATCTCCGACAGCAATTCCGAGTGGAGTTGCTTTTCACGCGAAAGTTCCTGCCGCACTTCCCAAACATCACGCGTATCGCGGGAGTTCGGTTCGTTCAAGGTATTGTATTGGATGGCCGTCATTAAGCCGATGATGAATAAAATCAGCGAAAACCGGAAAGATATGATCTTTTTCATGATGGCTCCCCTTTACTCAAGATTCTGATAGCATGGCAGGCATGGATATTTTCTGGCCCATATCCAGCGTGACGATGATATTATCATTGAGCAGCTGATCCATTACACCGCCTGAGAGTTTCATGGACGATTCGAGCACATCGGATTTGCCGATAGCTTCAATTGTAAACGGAGCCGGATACTGTACGCCATCGACCGTAATTACCGGTCCTGTGCAGACAATATAGGAATCTCCATCTATGCGCTGGCCATTGATGGAGATGGCTTGCGCCCCTGAAATGTAAAGCTCATTGATGACTTGAAAAACGTGGCTTTCATGGACGATGTAATCGTTCGGGTTTTCCGAATTGCCATCATACTCGCCGTCCTGCAGCGTCACTTTCAAGCCGTCCCCTTCCACTGGCAGAGCACCGACATAACGGCGAAGCGATTCTGCTTCATCCGCATAGTCACTGAACCGGTCTGGCCCATCTGAGAAAGATTGCTCGTACTTCTGGACTGCCGCCTGTTTTTCTTCCAGTTCGGCCCGCAGGTCTTTATTTCGTTCTTGCTGGTCGATCAATTGACCGCGGAAGCGCTCTTCTTGCTCGAAAAATGCGCCGCCGGTATAGCCGCTTTTATTTTTTTCGGCTTGGGATAGGCTGAAGGAATAAGCCATGATGAAACCCAGCACCAGAAAAACCAGTGAAAAAATAATTGATTTGCTGAAACGCCGATTACTCTTCTTTGGGTTCTTCATCATCTTCACCTTCTTTCGGCGGCCCGTACATGTCATCATATGAACGGAAGAAGATTCCGACCTCCATGTCAATTACGCCTTTTTGCCCTTCTTCGAGCTGCGCGATGACTGAAGGATAATAATTCAGTTTTTCCGCCAACGTACTTAAAGTCCCTTTCACTTCGTTGCCGTCGTTCATATACAAGCTGACCAAAGGTGAACTTTCTTCCGGATTCAGCGTAATCTGCGAAATGAGGTTATAAACCTCTGAATCAATATCGGTTAATTGCGCAGCTAATTTCTGTCGGGTTTCTTCATTTTCGAAATTGGTGAAAATCGGTCCGCTGACTGAAGCCACTGGTTTTTCTAAAGCATACCCGTTTGACAAGACCATCTGATAACCAGTTTCGTTATCCAGGTAGCCAATTTTTTCGTGTTCAGCAATGTAGATTTCCACACCAGTCAACCATTTTTTCTCGACCCTTGAAGCTTTTACCCATTGGAGGCCGTTCAATTTCTCTTCAATCTCTTTTTCAGTGAAGCTCCACATCGAATCGCCAAATTCCAGGCCGCTGGCTTTCTGGTAATCGACCGGCGCATAGAGATTTGCGCCCGCCACTGCAACATCCTGAATTTTGCTGTATTTTGTCTGACTGTAGATGGCCACAACCAGCAACAAAAGAAAAATGGACAGCAGCGCCACGAACTTGCGATTGGTTCTTTTTTTCCGTCGCTCACGTAGCGTCGGGATGCGTTCTTCGATATCAATCACTTTGTCCATACTCGCTGCTCCTTATCTTTTAGTCGTTTGCTTGTGTTACACGCTGTACCGCATCGATAAACGCATCGCCGCGGATTTCAAAATTTTCATACTGATCCCAGCTTGCACAAGCCGGCGATAATAACACCGTGTCTCCGCTTTGTGAGTTGCCAATCGCCTTTTCAACGGCTTCGAGCATATCTTCCGCCTTTGACACTGTCGGAACCCCATTATCCGATGCGAATTCCGCAAACCTGCCGGCAGTTTCACCAAAAGTAATAAGCGCTTTGACCCGAGGCATAAACGGACGCAATTCTTCCAAAGAGTGGTTGCGTTCGAGCCCACCAGCCAACAAAATGATTTGGCCTGGGAAAGCCTCCAAAGCACTCTTCGTGGCAAGAGCATTCGTCGCTTTCGAATCGTTGTAGAATTTGCGCCCTTTCCATTCAAGGACGAATTGTGAACGGTGCTTTACACCTGTAAATGACGTCAGGACGCGAATAATAGTTTCTTTCGTGCCGCCCCATATTATGGCAGCCGCTGTGGCTGCTAAAATATTTTCTAAATTATGCTGGCCGCCGAGCAAGATTTTCGAACGTTCGATCAAAGTCTCGCCTTGCCAGTAAATATAGCGGTCATCTGCGCTGATGCTTTCTTCAGTCCGGCCCTTTAGTGTGAAAGGAATCAATTGCGCTTTGCATCCTGCAGCAAAATCAGCCAAGAAGGGTTGGTCCGCATTGTAGATGAAGAAATCTTCAGGCAGCTGATTTTCCGCAATTTTCATTTTTGATCCGACATAATCTTCCGCCGTCCCATGATAATCCAGATGCGCTTCATAAAGATTCGTAATGATGGCAATATTGGGACGGAACTGTTCGACGCCTTTTAATTGGAACGACGACAGTTCAGTGACGATGACGTTATCCGCCGACGCTTTTTCTGCTACGCCGCTTGCCACTGTTCCGATATTGCCAGCAATCAACGGTTTTTTCTTATCTTGGTTAAGCATATGGAATAATAACGTCGTTGTGGTCGTTTTGCCGTTCGAACCGGTGATGCCGATAAACGGCGCTTCACTGATCAAATAAGCAAGTTCGATTTCTGTCCAGATTGGAATCCCTTTTTCGACAGCGGACTCGATGATGACATTGGAATACGGAATTCCTGGGTTTTTGACCACCAATTCAAACCCTTCGTCAAGCAAGTCTTCTGGATGCCTTCCGCAAATGACTGTTACGCCCAAATTCAATAATTCCTGGGCTTCCGGATTCGCTTCGAATGGCTTTGAATCATTCACCGTTACAAATGCACCTAACTGATGCAAGATGCGCGCCGCTGTAAAACCGCTTTTCGCCAACCCAAGCACCAACACTTTTTTATGGAAAACCTGTTCAACTTGTTTCATTCTATAAAACCTCCATCGCAACTGCGATAACCGCTGCAGTAAGCCCTACTGCCCAAAAGACAGTAACGACTTTCCATTCGGACCAGCCGCTCAATTCAAAATGGTGGTGAATCGGACTCATTTTGAAAATCCGTTTTTTTCTTAATTTGAAACTGCCGACCTGTAAAATAACAGACAGCGTTTCAATAACGAAGACCAAGCCGATGATGAGCAGCAGAAGTTCCTGCTTCAAAAGGATTGATACCATCGCAAGAGCTCCTCCGAGTGCAAGAGATCCCGTATCGCCCATAAAGACTTTGGCCGGATATTTATTGAACACCAGAAAACCTAAGAGCGCCCCTGCTACAGCAAAGGTGAACATAGCAATGCTTTCTTGTTCCTGAACGATGGCAATGACACCAAAAGCGGCAAAGGCGATTGAGGCAGTACCTGCCACTAACCCGTCCAGACCGTCTGTCAAATTGACGGCGTTTGAGAAGCCGACAAGCCAAAAAATGAGGAATACTACATAAAGAATGGACAATTCGATTGAGACATCAGTGAATGGAATAGACAACGCTGTGTCGAATTCGATGCCATTTAACAAGAAAAACGAAATTACAGCAATGACGATCTGTGCAATAAGTTTTTGCAATGATGTCAGCCCGAGATTCCGTTTCAAGACCACTTTGATAAAGTCGTCCAAAAATCCGATTAATCCATAGCCGAATAAAACCAGCAGCAAAATGATGATTTCCTGCGACAGACGATCAGCAAAAAGTGCGACCCCTAACACAGTAATAATGATTGCGATTAAGTAGACAAGGCCGCCCATAGTCGGCGTTCCCGTTTTTTTCATATGGGACTGTGGCCCCTCTTCACGAATGCTCTGGCCGAATTTCATCCTTCTCAAAAGCGGAATGAAAATGGGCATAAGGGCAACCGTGAGCAAAAAAGCAATTCCAAATCCAAGCAATATATATTCATTCATGTTAGCAAAGAGCTCCTTTAAACATTAAATTATTGGGCTGAATCTTCAGCTGGTGGTTGTTCATTTTGTTCTGTTACAGCCGAGCCTTCTTCTGCCGATTCATCGGCAGGAGGTATTTCTGGCACAACGGCAGGTACAGCGGATTCTTCCGCCGGAATTCCTTCCATGCCATCGATCATTTGCTTTTGGAACGATTCTTCCGGCGTCAGCATCTGAACAACGACTGGTTCCCCTTCTGTTATTGCCGAGCCCGCTGTCAGGCTCTGGCTTGCCGCGTAGCCTTGGCCGACAATCTCCAGTGAAATGCCGCTGAGAGATTGAAACGCCAGCAAGTCGCGCTTAGACCAAGCGGTAAAGTCCGGCAATGCCGTTTCGCCTGCCGTTTTCAAGATCACTGTGCCGCCTTCAACAATCGTCTCCCCGGCTTGAGGGAATTGGCCCTCCACTTTAGAGGCGTCGCCTGTTGAAATGACTTTCAGACCTTTAGCGGAAAGCTGCTCAGCAACTTTTGCTGACTGAAGACCGGTATAATCTTCAAGTTTCGCTTTTTTTACAGTTTCTGTATTTTTGGGTTCGATATTCATATATTTAAGCCCATTTTCCATTACAGAAGTGAAAATTTTCGCAACTGGCACTGAGCCATACTCATCTAGCGGCAACTCAGGTTGTTGAACGCCAATATAAATGAGCAGTTCCGGGTCTTCAGCCGGAGCCATCCCTAAAAATGAGAATAGGTAGTTGTTTCGCCCAGTCATATATAGCCCATTTTCTCCTGGAACCTGCGCCGTTCCGGTTTTGCCCGCTACGGTATAATCCTGCAGCGCAAATCCGCGTGCGGACCCAGCCTCTGAAGTTACAGTAGAAGCAAGGATTTCCCTCACCTGTTTCGCCGTTTCGGCTGAAATCGGGTTTCCGGCTTCAGTCGGTTCACTTTTCACCGTTACTTCACCCGTATCCGGATTTTTAATTTGGTCGATGACATACGGCTGCATCATCGTCCCGCCATTTGCAATGGCGGAAGCGGCTTGGATCATTTGAACCGGCGTCACCGTTGATCCTTGGCCGTAGGACATTGTCAAACGGTCAATCGGCCATTTGTCGAGAATCGTCCCCGAGGCCTCATTCGGCAGATCAATGCCGGTTTTTTGGCCAAACCCGAACGCGTCGATATACCTCATCAAATTTTCAGGTCCTAGGCGTTCGAGCAAATACGCCATTGACGTATTGGATGAACGCTGAAATCCTTCCAAAAATGTGATACTGCCCCAGCCGCGTCCGCTATTATGGTCACGGATTGTGCGGTCTAGTAAAGTATACGTCCCCGAATTGTAATAAGCATTCGGATCCCATTTTCCTTCTTCGATTGCTGAAGCGAGTGTAAACATTTTCATCGGAGAACCGGGTTCGATGGTCAACTCAATGCTTTCATTGAGCCAGTTGTCGGACAGACCTTCCCGTGTGTTCGGATTGAAAGTCGGCCGCTGGGACATGCCCAGAATTTCCCCGGTTTTCGGGTCCGCAATAACGGCGATCATGCGCGTCGGTGAATATTCTTCTTGAACGCTGGACATTGCATCTTCTAAAAAGTTCTGCAACGTTTTATCCACTGTCAATTGGACATTGGAGCCGTCCACTGCGGGAGTTACCGCCGATTCACTATTTGGCAGCAAAAAGCCCCATTTATCAGTGCTGAATTCCATTTTCCCGTTCTTTCCAGTTAATACTTTATCGTGGATTGCTTCAAGACCCATTTTCCCTTTCGTTACCATCTGCCCATCCTTTTGCTCTTCCTTCAATGCAAAGCCGATCAAATGAGAGGCAAAAGAACCGTTCGGGTAAAGGCGCTTCAAGTCCCTGACGAATAAAACGCCTGGAAGCTCCTGTTCTTTCATTTCGAGCATTTTTGTATGGCTGATTTCTCGTCCAGCAACGCCGAATTCAACTTGGTAACGTTCATTTTCCACACCGGAATTTAAAATGCTTAAAAGTTTATCTTCCGGGGTATCCAAATAATCAGACAATACTTGCGCTGTATGTTCCACGTCAGTTACATGCCGCGGGTTGCTGGCCTTCTGTGTGGCCGATTCGTCCAAGACGGCAACGACTTTATACGTCAGCGTATCTTCTGCGATAACTTCGCCGTTGCGATCAAGGATTTTCCCCCGTTTGGCAGTGAGCACTTCTTCCTGGCTGTATTTCGCTGCAGCTCTAGCGGCTAATTCCTGCCCTTCAACAGAACCTGTGGCCTGAATCGTTACGATTCTTGCCGTCAAAAGGAAAAAGAGCCCTGCAAAAACTAAAAACAGCAGAAAGGCTCCCCATTGAAATCGAAACTTTTTTTTCATTGCCCAGGCACTACCTTTACATTTCGCTCATTTAATTTTAGGCCGCGTTCATTAGCTTTTGCCCAAATGCGCTCGTATCTAGATAGTTCGCTGACTTGCACAGACAAATCTGTATTTTGTTTCACTTTTTCATCGATTGAATGTTCAATTGTTTGTATTTCTTGAGACGAAGCCTGAATCACTGACTGATTTTGCAGCACAAGCACAGCGCACAGCACGAATACAGCCACGAATGACAGGTACAAGAATTTTTCGCCTTTAGTGAGGAGATTTCTTTTTTTAGCCGGCTCCCGGGTAGGGTTTTGAGGAACGGCCGGCTGTTGTATGTATGCTTCTTTTCTTGCATGTAAAGCCATTTGAACACGTCCTAACTTTCTTTTTTATATCTTATTTCTGATCTTTCACTTTTTCGGCAATTCTCAATTTCGCTGAACGCGAACGGTTATTATGCTCTAATTCCTCCACTGAAGGAAGAATCGGTTTGCGTGTAATCAATTTTAATATCGGTTCCATGCCTTCCGGTATGACCGGCAAGTTCGGCGGAAGTTCAGGCAATGACGAATGTTCTTTGAGAATCGTCTTGCATAGCCTATCTTCAAGCGAATGGAATGTGATGACGCTGATGCGGCCTCCAATGGCCAGTAGCTCGATTGCGTCTTGCAGTGATGTTTCCGCTGCACCTAATTCATCATTGACGGCAATGCGGATTGCTTGGAAGACTCGCTTCGCGGGATGTCCGCCTTTGCGTCTGGCAAATGCCGGAATTCCATCTTTAATGCATTCGACCAATTGCCCAGTTGTTTCAATCGGCGCAAGCTCTCTCGCTGCTTCGATCTTTCTAGCAATTTGCTTGGAAAATTTTTCTTCTCCATAACGATAGAAAATACGCACCAAATCTTCGAATGCCCATTCGTTGACAACATCGTAAGCGCTTAACTTCGCCGTCTGGTCCATCCTCATATCCAATGGTGCATCATTATGGTAGCTGAAGCCCCGTTCGGGTGTATCAAGCTGTGGCGATGACACGCCTAAATCATAAAGGATGCCATCCACTTTCATAATGCCACGCATTTCCAGTTCTTCTTTAATGAATTTAAAATTCGCATGGATAAATGTAATCTTGTCTAAATAATCTTTCAACTTTAGTTTGGCATGGTCAATCGCTGTCGCATCTTGGTCGAAACAATACAAATGCCCTTTTTCAGACAATTGCTGCACCAGATACTCGCTATGCCCTGCTCCGCCAAGCGTACAGTCTACGTAAATGCCGTCAGGACGAATGTTCAGTCCATCGACGGTCTCGTGAAGTAAAACCGTGGTGTGGTTGAACAATCATTTCCCTCCGTTCAGTTTTTAAAAATCAAAGTCCGCTAAATTTTCCGCAATATCATTAAAAGAATCTTCAGATGCCGTAAAATACTCTTCCCATGCATCTTTAGACCAAATTTCAAATCTATTCGAGACACCGAGTATGACGCATTCCTTTTCAAGTTTCGCATATGATATTAAGGTCGATGGTATGTTGACGCGCCCTTGTTTATCGAGTTCCACTTCCGAGGCACCCGAGAAAAAGAACCGTGTAAATGCACGTGCGTCTTTTTTAGTGACCGGCAGCTCTTTCAGCTTGTCTTCGATCTTTATCCATTCATCCATTGTGTAGCCAAATAAGCACTGGTCCAGGCCTCGAGTAATTACAAAATTCTCCCCGAGTTGTTCACGAAATTTTGCCGGAACGATTAATCGTCCTTTAGCATCAACACTATGTTGATATTCTCCCATGAACATGCCATCCACCCCACTTATTGTTTTTAATGTACCACAATCCCCCACTTCCCACCACTTGTTTTTTAAATATTTCACGTATGTTACAGAAAAAAATCCCAATTGCACTTCTTGAGACAAAAAAAAGCCTGCCGAGGCAGACTTTACGTGCTTATAAATAGAAGAGTTTATGATTTTTGTCATATTTAAGATCGAATGCAAGCAGCTCTTTAACCAGGTTCAAGCCATAGTCATTCATATATGGGAACGGGCTGAATATTCGCTCCTGATACCCGCCATTCGGATGCAACTCCAGTTCCAGCAAATCAAAGTGGGCGAATTGCGTGCTGTTCTGCAGAATTACTTCATCCTCTAATTTGTTCTTCAGAAATTGCAGCTGTTTCTGGTGGAATTGCAGGTTTTTCTCAACCAGCGGTTCCAATCCCCCACTTATCGCTGAAAACGCACTTTTGATTTCGGCATATTTGGCTTGGAACTGCTGTTCCATTTCTTCGATGAGCCCTTCCGCTTGTTCTTCGCGTATCGACTCCATCAATTGCCGGCGCATTTCTGGAATTTTTTGGCCTTCTGCCACTTCGACAGCTGACAAATTGTATTTCTTTAATAACGCCTCAACTCTTCTTGAAACCAAAGTCATGCTTAGACGCGGCATGACAACCGGCATTTCCATCCCTGCTATTTGAAATACATTTTTTAATGCCGCCCAATAGGCGATTTCGCCTGGCCCACCTACAAAAGCCAGAACTGGAAAGACCATTTCCTGCATCAATGGACGGGTTACTACGTTATTGCTGAGATTTTCAGGCGCAGTTCTTGCGATTTCCAGCAGCTCCTCCAATGTGTATTCAATAGCTGCCCCTTTGGCTGTAAAGCGTTCGCCTTCGCGCTGAAGGAGAATCCGCTCGCCATGCACTGTGACAAATAGATTGGCGGCATTTTTTTCAGCGCCAATAGTTGCCGCATAGCCGGCTTTCTGCAATTGCGCTTCGGCATCCGCAACGGCATGCGCTATCTCTTCAGACTGGCGGATCATCCCCTCGAAATACGGAGTTTCGTATTGGCGAAGAGCCGGATCCGCAGCATCAATATACAGTAAACCTTCTTCGTTGAAAAAATGGTTTAAAAGCAACGCAAAGAAATCCGTGTAGGAATCTGCCTTTTCCAAATGTGAAAATGCCAAAGTTTGCAGCTCTCTGCTATAGGCTGTTTCTGGCAGGCTCCGGAAATATTCTTTCAAGTAGGCTTCGACCGTTGATTTATTCAATTGTGCCGTGGAAGCCGAATTTTTTCCATATTCAGTGTAGGGGACATTTAATTTGTCGAGCCGCCCGTTCACACCGCGGTACAAGTGGCTGACTTCGGCCAAATCATGGTCTTCGCCGGCGATCCAAAAAACAGGTACGACACTCGTTCCCAGGTCCTTGGCTGCCTGTTTAGCTAGCACGATAATGGAGATGGCTTTGTGGACTGTGTATAAAGGACCTGTCAGGAGCCCGGCCTGTTGCCCTGCAACTACGACCGGCGCACCCGCTTCGAAAGCTGCCAAGTTCTTTTCTGCTTTTTCGGAAAGGCCGTGCGGAGCCATATAATTGCGCAGGATTCCAGTAAGTTTGTGCCGGTCCACGGGATGCTCTTTTAGTTTTTGATAGCGCTCTTTGAACTGCGTGGTGTCCGGTTTATAAGAAAAAAATCGCTCGATTTCAGGTTCGCCGTTTATGTAATCGTTCATCAGTTTATTGGCCGGTGCTATATAATGTTCCTCGATATTCATTTAGAAATGTCCCCTTTTCCCTTTACATTCAATTTCAACTATAGCAAACCTTGGCGCCATTGAAAAAAAATAAGCTTACAAGGTTCAACTGCAGTAAATTAGCAGTCCCGCCTTATAAGCTTTATACCGTCAAGAAGTTGTTGAGTGCGAACGCGATTCCTGTTGCCCAGATTACGCAATGGGCAATGCTGAGCAGCAGAAAATAAACGCGCCAGGTTTTGCGGCCCAGTTTCAAGATTTCAATTTCCTTCGACTTTTTCCATTCATTGATAAGCATGGCAATGGCAACGATAATTGCTGCCGCATAAGAGATGAACGCAGCGTCAAAATTCCACAATGCTCCGATGGCCACCGGAATTGAAAAAAACAGCAGAAAAGTGGTCAAGTCAGCAGCCAGGCCGATTGACCGGTAGCCCATCCTCTTTCTAGCAAAAAGTACGATAAGTATAAAGGCAGTGGCAGGGGCAAATATGAAAACCGCCCCGAGCGAATAAAGGATATCCATTGATTAGACCTCGGCTGATTTTAATAAATTATAAAAGACTTTTAATGTCGGCAGTTCAATCGGCGCCCGCATCAATGTGTAACGGATAATCGTGTCGACTTCCATCTTTCGGCCGGCTCGTTTATCGGCAAGCATTGATGACGTGTTGCCAGCAGTTGATGCGCAAAGAGATGTAACTTCTTCAAACGGCAGCAGGGCGTCGATATCGGGAAATGCCCTGTATAATTCCGTATAGAGGTCTTTCATCAGTTCATAGGCGTAAGGGTTCGTCAGCAATTCGCCGTTCTTGATTTCCATTAGCGCTGTCAGCGGATTGATGATGCTATTGAGCAGCACTTTCCGAAACAGCATGCGATCAGCATCTTCATGCCAGCGAGTCAGGACTCTCCTTAAATCGAGCAAGGGCAAAAAATGCCTTTTCTCGCCTTTCAGCAAAGCCAAATTCAAAATCCCTTTACCGGTGTGTTCGATTTCGTTGTCGCTGATCCGGATAACTCCATGCTCGACACTGCCTGCACCTATGTTTAACTGAGGCATGCTTTTCAAGTACTCGAGGTGCAACATGCCGTTTTGCAGGAAGACGATCGGATTTTCCGCACATTCCTTGTTGACGATCGGCAGAATTTCTTGAAGAGCATCGTATTTCACGGCAAGCAGCACAATTGCATGGCGATTGATATTTTCCAGTTTTTCAGACGCTTCAACGACGTAATAGGCGCTGCCCCTTTTGATGCCTTGCTCGTTGATCAAGTCTGCCTGTTCTTTCCGGTGAGTAATCAGCTTGACGCTGGCCCCCGCATCGCGCAGCATGCATGACATCAGCATGCCGACAGAACCTGCTCCAACTACGACATATTCCATTACAACCCCTCCTAGCCAGAATGGTTTCATCTTTTGAAAAGAAGCCTGCCTTTGCAAGGCAGACTTCTGGTTTCATTATATTATACAGGAGTAATGGCATGTTTTCGATATGGCAACGGCAATTCTTTTGATTCATAGAATGATAGGCGCTGCGCCAGGACGTCCCGCAATTGATGGGGAGCCACAATTTCATCAATGATCAATTCAGAAGCCAATTTGTAGATATCGATTTCTTCTTTATACTCGCGATGTTTTTCCTGCACATACTTGATGCGCTCTTTCGGATCTTCGATCGCTTCGATTTTATTGGAATAAACGGCGTTGACTGCCGCTTCCGGCCCCATTACCGCAATTTGCGCAGTCGGCAATGCGATGCAGACATCCGGTTCAAAAGCCGGGCCTGCCATGGCGTATAATCCTGCGCCGTATGCTTTGCGGACGATGACCGAGATTTTCGGCACTGTCGCTGAGCTCATTGCGGCAATGAATTTCGCACCGTGGCGAATGATGCCTGCGCGCTCAACCTTCGTACCGATCATGAAGCCTGGCACGTCTGCTAGGAATAAGAGCGGAATCGAAAATGCGTCGCATAGATTAATGAATTTCGCACCTTTGTCGGCTGAATCGCCGAACAACACGCCGCCTTTGACTTTCGGCTGGTTAGCAAGGATGCCGACCACCTGGCCGTCAATGCGGGCGATTCCCGTAATCAGTTCCGCCGCAAACAATTTCTTGATGTCAAAGAAGCTTCCTTCATCAACTAATTGGTCGATCAACTCGTACATATCGAATGGCGCATTTTGGTTTTCGGGAATAATCGCTTCCAGCGTCCGGCCAGCTTTCGCTGCCTTCGCTTCGATTCTTTCCGGCTTAACTGCAAAGTTTGCAGGAAAGTTCTGCAGATAGCGGCGGGCTTCAGATATTGCTTCTTCTTCAGTCGCCACCAACACATCACCAACTCCGCTCACTGTGCAATGCATACGAGCCCCACCCATTTCTTCAAGCGTCACTTTTTCGCCGATGACTTTTTCAGCCATCCGCGGCGAGCCAAGGTACATTGAAGCATTGCCTTCGACCATGATGACGATGTCGCAAAATGCAGGAATATAAGCTCCCCCAGCTGCAGAAGGTCCGAATAACAAGCAGACCTGCGGCACCATGCCGGACATTCTCACTTGGTTATGGAAAATCCGTCCCGCACCCCTACGGTTTGGAAACATGTCCAATTGGTCTGTAATCCGCGCACCTGCCGAATCGACCAGATAAAGCATCGGAACTTGCATTTTCTCAGCAGTTTCCTGGATGCGGATGATTTTCTCCACTGTCCGGAAGCCCCAAGATCCGGCTTTCACGGTCGAATCATTGGCCATGACACACACGGTCTGGCCATTGACTTTGCCGATTGCCGTAACAACGCCGTCTGCTGGCAAATCGCCCGCTTCGACATTTGCGAAGCGGCCGTCTTCTACGTAGTTTTCGTCGTCGAAAAGCAATTTCAAGCGATCCCGAACGAATAATTTATTGCTTTCTTTCATTTTTTCATGGTATTTGGGATGGCCGCCTGCAAAAATCGTTGCGAGCTTTTGTTCCAAACGCTCATTATACCCCGTTGTTTCCGTTGTTTTAGTCATTTCACTTGCCCCCTTAGCATAAAAAAGCCACGCTTATTCAGCGACTGTAACCAATGTTTCCTCTTCGTTGACGAAGCTGCCTATCTCAACATGGACCTTCTCGACAGTGCCTCCAACTTCAGCTTCCACCGGAATCTCCATTTTCATTGATTCAAGCATAACCAAAGGTTGCCCAGGAGTTACTGTATCCCCTTCTGCTACAAGTACGCTTAAGACTGTTCCTGCCATTGATGCTTTAAGTTCTTTCATAATTTTTGTTCCTCCTTGGTTTTTTCCATCCATTCCGGCAGCACTGAAGTTGCATATGTGCCGGAGGTGAATTGTTCCGAACCGATAAATTCTCGGTATAACGGCAAATTGGTTTTAACACCGACTATTGTAGCATGATTGAAAAAATTCTGTGATTTATTCAAAGCGTCTGCCCGGTCAACGCCCGTGATGATCACTTTTGAAATCATCGGATCGTAAAACGGCGTTACGGTGTTGCCTTGTTCATAACCTGTTTCAATGCGGGCGCCCTCTCCCCATTCGACCGTTTGCAGCAAACCTGGCGACGGAAAGAAGGTTTTCGGGTCTTCCGCATAAATCCGGTATTCAATAGAATGGCCCGTTGAACGGATGCTGTCCTGCGACGGCAATGTTCCGCCAGTCGCCACGTCGAGCTGCCATTCAACCAAGTCGAAGCCTGTCACTTCTTCTGTGACAGGATGTTCCACTTGAAGCCGTGTGTTCATCTCGAGAAAATAGAATTCATTGTTTTTATCGACGATAAATTCAACAGTTCCCGCGTTTGTATAGCTGACTGCCTGGGCTGCTTTGACGGCAGCGTCGCATAAACGCTGGCGCACGTCTTCCGGCAGATCCGGCGAGGGCGACTCTTCTATCACTTTCTGGTTGCGGCGCTGGACCGAACAATTGCGTTCGAATAAATGAACGATGTTGCCATGCTCATCCCCGAAAATTTGCACCTCGATGTGGCGTGAATCGGCAATGAATTTCTCCAGGTAAACGACATCATCGCCAAAATACGCTTTAGCTCGGTTTTTGACAGACGCAAACTGCTGACTGAGCGCTTGCTCACTATCACAGCGCACCATGCCGATGCCGCCTCCACCCGCACTCGCTTTCAACATCAGCGGATAGCCGATTTTACCGGCTTCTTCAATAGCATCTTCAATTGAAGCGACTCCATTGACCGTTCCAGGCACTACAGGGACGCCTGCTTTGGCCATGGTTTGGCGGGATTCGAGCTTATCGCCCATTTTTTCTATGATATCCGCGGATGGCCCGATAAAAATCAGGCCGGCTTCTGCCACTTTACGGGCAAAGTCCGCGTTTTCCGAGAGGAGCCCATAGCCGGGATGAATCGCTTCGGCGTTATGCGCTTTTGCAGCTTCAATGATTTTGTCACTTTGCAGGTATGACTGCACGACCGGATTTGGTCCGATCAATACAGCTTCAGTCGCTTCGCTAACGTAAGGCAGATCCCCATCTGCCTCGGAATGGATAGCGACCGTTTCGATGCCAAGGCGGCTGCACGTGCGGATAATGCGGCGCGCAATTTCGCCTCGGTTCGCGATCAGGATTTTTTTCATATTAGAAATACCCCCAATGTTTTTCTCCCTTCTATAGCATATACGAATTTTGTAAGCGATTTCAACTATTGGGACAAAATTTTCTAAATAGAAAAAAGACTCCCAACAATCGGGAGCCTTATTTTTTGGATTTTGACAGGAAATTATCTACTGCTTCGTGGTGGGCGTCTTCTGCCCAAAGCTTGGCGCAGCGACTGACTTCGGCTTCTACGCGTTCTTTCAGGTTAGTTGATTGCCATTTTCTGATGGCAATTTCCTTATACGCTTGGTGGACTTCTGGCAGAATTTTTTTCATCGACTGGATAAAGTCCGCCACATCCCCATCTTCTCTAATGATCTTTGTCGCCCAGCCATTCTCCAGCAACTCATTAGCTGAATAAGGTTTGGCGTCGCACAGCATCTTTAAGGCATGGTCATGGCGCAGCATGTCCAATAAGTAGGTACCGCCACCCCAACCGCTTGTAATGGCTAACGTGCCTTGTATAAAGCCGCATTTGGCGTGTTCCCTAACGAGCCTGTAATCGCACGCCGTGGCAATCTCGCATCCACCGCCGACTGCTGCGCCATTGACGAGTGCAATCACCGGCACAGGCAATGTCTTAATGCCATAAAGAACATCGCTCATGCGCTTTAGCATCGGATATGCCTGTTCTTCTGTCTTTAATTCGTGAAACACCGACAAATCGCCCCCGGAACAGAATGCTTGTGTACCGGACGCTGTGATGATGACGAAACGCGGCTTCAATGTATGTACTTTTGATATTAAGGTTTCAAGGCCTTCCATGACATCTGCGTTGATCGCGTTGCGGATATCCGGCCGGTCAATTGTAAAAGTCAGGATTCCTTCTGCCAATTCAATTTTGTATGACATCTTGCCACCCCTTATTTTTGGATAGAGAAAAAGGCTATCGAGAGCCATGGCCTCTCAATAGCCTTTTAGCAGCAAATACTGGTTTATTTGCTTGCTACAACTTCTTTCCCTTTGTATGATCCACATGCTTTGCAGACGTGGTGAGCCAATTTCGATTCGCCACAGCTTGGGCAGATTACCATGCCCGGCACTGACAATTTGAAATGTGTACGGCGTTTTCTTTTAACGGTTTTGGACGTTCTTCTAGCTGGTACAGCCATTGGTGACACCTCCTTACAATGATTCTATTCATCTGACTGATCAAAATACTTTGCTAAATCAGCAAGTCTTGGATCCGGTTTTGGTGGTGCTACAGCTTTCTCGGCTTCCACTTGTTCATCTGTTGTGTACGACCAATCCTTGCCGCCTTTAATAACGGCTTCGTCGGCGTCTTCCTTAAAAACTTGTATCGGAATCTCAAGCAGGACCAGTTCTTCGAGTATCGGCTGAAGATCAATTGTTTCAGCATCTACAAAATGAACATTATCATCCTTGTTTCCCCGGTCTTTTTCGGACCAGGAGAAAATTTCAACCGATTCAATGTCGATAGGGAATTCAACATCTTCCCAAGTTCGTGCACAAGGCAATATTAACATACCTTCGAGATGGAGCTTGCACGTTGTTTGTTGTGAACCAACTGTACACTTTCCTGTGACCCGCACAGCTGAAATTTCGCGAATATCGCTATTGCGTTTTTTCACTGCATCAAGCCGAACAGTTTCGTCAATTGGCATTCCGTCTTTGCGATGCTTCTGAAGCTGTTGAATCGCGATTTTCATAAAGTATCACCTCTAAGACAACAAAGTTTATTGTATAATGTACAGAAAAGGATGTCAAGATAAAATCTTGTCAGGGTATTCCTGAAATCAGTAAACTGTATTGTAAGTTTACCAAAGGGGAGAATTAAATGAAAGCTACAGGCATTGTTGTTGAATATAATCCGTTTCACAACGGCCATCTGTACCACGCGCAACAAGCACGGCAGAGGGCTGGCGCAGATGTGGTCATTGCCGTTATGAGCGGACAATTTCTTCAGCGCGGCGAGCCGGCGTTCGCTGATAAATGGGCGAGGACGGAAATGGCGCTTGCCTCAGGCATCGATATCGTCTTCGAATTGCCATATGTCTACGCAACCGCACAAGCGTCCGACTTTGCAAAAGGCGCAATTGCCCTGCTGGAAGCTGCTGGCTGTGAATCTTTTTGTTTCGGCAGCGAAGAAGGCGGCATCGAGCCTTTTTTGAACACCTGGGAGCTGCTGGACAGCCAGCGCGAAACTTATGAACGGTCTATCCATGAAGCAGTCCAGACCGGCATCAGCTATCCGAAGGCATTGAACGAAGCTTATCACAGCCTCACCGGCTCACGCAGCGGATTTGCTGATTTGGCGAAACCGAATAATATTTTGGGCTTTCATTATATTGAGGCTGCGCAGAAAAGCGGCTCCTCCATAAAGCCTTTGACCATCCAGCGGATTGCCGCCGGCTACCATGATCCGATTCATACAGATTCGACGATCGCGAGCGCCACTGGCATCCGGCGCGCTTTTTTCGAAGAAGGCTCCTTGGCAGGAATTGAAAACTACCTACCCGCCCCTTCCCTTGAGGCATTAAAAGCCTTTCGCCAAGACTACGGCGCTTTTGGCAGCTGGACACAATTTTATCCGCTGCTGCGCTATAGCATTTTAAAAGAACGCCCTCAAAACATAAAACGTTTTTCTGAAGTTGCGGAAGGAATTGAATACCTGATTTTCGAATCGGCGAAAAAGGAGCCGACGTTCGAAGGATTTATTAATCGCATTAAATCAAAGCGCTATACCCGCACCCGGATTCAACGCATGCTCACGCACATCTATACAGGGTTCACGTGGGACCAGCTCCGGTCATTCGAAGGCCCATCCTATTTGCGGCTCTTGGGGATGTCGGAAACAGGCCGCCATTACCTGAATGGACAAAAAAAGAATATCGGCCTCCCACTCATCAGCCGTGCCGCCGATTTGGCGGACCCGATGGGGGAAATCGATATTCATGCCAGTTCCATGTATTTTCTTGGGCTTGGCGCAGACAACTTGAAGCGTGAATACACGACGCCGCCGATTTATTTCGGCTGAAGCTGTTCTAGGTAGTCCATAGCATCTTCAATTGTTTTTACGGGCACCACTTCCATATCGGTGCCTATTTTTTCTGCCGTTTTTTTTGCCAGCTCATAATTGGATTCCGACGCACCTTCAGTAACATCGTCTGGGGCAAAGAAAATTTCGATATCCTGGTTGTCGGCGGCAATCACTTTCTGATCGATGCCTCCGATGCGCCCCACTGTTCCGTCGCTTTCCATCGTGCCTGTGCCTGCAATATCATAACCTTTGGTAATATCTTCATCGAGCAGCCGGTTCAAAATCTCTAATGTGAACATCAAGCCAGCAGAAGGGCCGCCAATTTTTTCCGAGTCAATCGTCACTTCCGGATCTGTGGTGATTTCCTTGTTCTCAACAAATGCAATCCCAATCCCGATCCGCTCAGGCTCGGTCGGTAGCGGGGCCAGTTCCACAGCGTCCGTGATTTCACGGTCTTCCCTTTCGTACACAAGCTCTACTCGCTGGCCTTCTTCCTGGCCGCCCAAGTATTCGATTAACTCTTCCTGTGTAGAGAATTTATTGCCATCCACTGAAATAACACGATCACCGGCTTCAAGAATTCCATCAGCGGCACCGCCCTCCAGCACGGTCATCACGTAGACGCCGTTATTTTTCACTTCATATGGCTTCTCTGCAATGTCGAATGCAACTTGCAGCGCATTGACTTGGGAATCTGCCATCATTTTCAGTTGGCGTATATTGTATTCCTCATCGCTTTCGTGCGGACTTCTGACTTGATCCGCTGGCATGATTTTATGGCCATCTTGGAATTTGGCGAAGGCATATAAAATAGGAGTGGCCTTCTGCAGCGAGATGGTCATCAAGCTGAGGGTCCCTTCGTCGTCTTCGTCACCCCCAGCCACTTCGACCAATGGCCCTAATTCATACGCGCCGCCAGGTTGTGAAATATAGGAGTCCAGCGGATATGACGACAGCAGAACCGCCAATGCCACAACAACGGCGAAAAATGCCAATTTCTTCTTTTCCATATCGATTCTTCCCCCTTGCAGGCTGAATGACAAAAAGCCACGTTTGCCGTGGCTTATTGGTACTTCTGTTTCAAGGCTTCTTCAACTGCCGGCGGTACAAGGCCGGTGATTTTGCCGCCGTATTTGGCTACTTCTTTGACAATGCTTGAGCTGAGGAATGAATATTGGTTGCCTGAAATCATGAATAAGGTTTCAATGTTTTCATTCAAAAACCTGTTCATCGAAGTAATCTGCATTTCATATTCGAAATCTGACACAGCTCGCAGCCCTCTGACAATGGCATTGGCTTCAACTTCAATCGCGTAATCGATGAGCAAACCGCCAAACGAATCCACTTTGACGTTCGGAATGGCGTCTGTCACTTCACTGATCAATGCGATGCGCTCTTCGACCGAGAACAATGGGTTTTTTGAAGAATTATTCATGACCACCACTCTGACTTCATCAAAAATAGCGGCAGCCCGCTTGACGATATCCAAATGGCCCATCGTAATCGGATCAAAACTTCCTGGCACAACTGCAATTTTACTCAAACTTTTCTCCCTCTTCCCCTTGAAAACGGTAAATTGAAATAATGGTATTGCCGTACAGCTCTTTTTTAAAGCGTTCGAAAAATCGGGTGCGGTCATCCAATTCCACATCCCGGTCATGTTCGCAGACCACAATGGCGTCTTCGGTGACTAGGCCAAGCTCTGCGGCTTTATCCATCAAACCGTAAGCCTTTTCCATGTGGTAAGGCGGGTCAAGGAACAACAGCCGGGCTTGGAGCCCGTTTTTCTGCATCGCTTTCAACGCCCGCTCCGCATCTGCCTTGAAGACGTCCGCACGCTCGGCAAGCCTTGTCTTCTCAAGATTCGCGTGGATGGTTTCGATGGCTTTCCGGTCTTTATCGGTAAACGTCACGCGGTCAATGCCGCGGCTCAACGCTTCGATGCCCAGCCCTCCGCTCCCTGCAAAAAGATCCAGAGCGATGCCGCCGTCAAAAAACGGGCCGATCATATTGAAAATGGATTCTTTCACTTTGTCTGTCGTGGGCCTAGTTGTAGTGCCCGGAACCGCTTTCAGCGGAATCCCTTTTACTGATCCTGCTACAACACGCATTTTATCGCCTCTTATTTACTGATTTTCTTATGAAAAGAATGTGCTTAATGGTAAAATGGGTTTTGGAAAGGACGTGGCTTTATGATACAGCGCTTTATCGAATTAGGAGAAGGTTACGGAGATATCTTCGAACTCCGTGAACTTATCACAACAAATTCACACCGTTTCAAACACGGTTTTATATTTGTTTCAGAACAACAAAACGGCAAATCCACATTATCTGTGGCAGCTGCATTTGAACCGACTTCAGAAGGCGGTTTCATGCCAATCTACATTTGCCGGGAAGGCATTCCAGAAAATTCAAAACGCCTTGAAATTTTTGAAGAGGCCGTTAAAACACTGGGCCATAACCCGATTAAGATGGACGTGAAACATTCTTCGGCTTACGGTGAAAAGCGGTTTTATTTTAGCCATTTGATCGCCATTCTGCGATTAAACCATTATATACCGCCGATGCAATAATTACAGGCCGATCTTGTAATCGTATTCCTTAGCCTTGTCTGGCTTAGCGTTTTCGTATTCGGTTTTCAGGAACGGGCGCTGCGATTCAAGCACTAGCTTGACGTAGGGCAATTTTGATAATTTGGTTTTAGTGCTTTCAATAACATCCTGATCCATATACAGCACAACATATTTCAATTTGCGGGAAATAAAATGGACATGCCCGAATTTCCGCAATGATTTTGCTTGCTTTAAATGATGCACATAAACGATGAGGCCTTGGCGATCATGCATAATCATCCCTCTTTTCTTAACTTCTACAATACCATAGGTAAGAAAAAAGCCGCAACTGAGGAAATCCTCGCAGATGGCATGCCCACTGTGCCCGTGCTCATTTAAAAATGACATTCACATACCGGATTCGCTATAATAGCTTTAGTAAAATTTTCAAGGGGGTCTCTTATCCGCATGGGCAAAAAGACAAAAATAGGAATTGCCGCTGTCGCAGTCGGAGCTGCCGCATGGGCTGGCTCTAAGGCAATAGCAACTCCCCAGGTGCGCCCTGGCAAAAAAGTACTTACATCTACAACACCGGCCGTGCTGGCACACCGTGGGGGCAGCGCAATCGCCCCGGAAAACTCGATGGCCGCATTCACCAAATCTGCCGAATTTGGAGTCGATGGATTTGAAATCGACATCCGCCTGACGAAAGACGAAGAAATCATCGTTTTCCATGACGAATTCCTCGACCGCACGACAGACGGAGCCGGCCGCGTCGCCGATTTGACTTTGCCTGAACTGCGCCAGCTAGACCTGGGCTACCGTTTTGCAGATGATAAAGAAAACACCCCTTACCGTGGCAAAGGCGCAACGATTGTTACTTTAAAGGAATTGATCGAAAAATTTCCGGACATGTGGATCAACATCGATATGAAAGATTCTCCAGAGACATATGAAGGAAGTTTGATTCCTTCCAAGCTTTGGCGTTTGATCGATTCGCTCGGCGCACATGACCGTGTGGTTGTCACAAGCTTTTTCGACGAGCAAATTGACCGCTTCAATTTATACGCGCAAAACAGCGTCGCTATCGGTGCTGGTGAAAATGAAGTCCGGAAAGCTTATGCTGCCTTTAATAGCCAGTTTGGCCATTTATACCAGCCAAAAGCGGACGTTTTCCAAATTCCGGTCAAATCTTCGATGTTCCGATTGGATCTGCCGCGTTTCATCGCTTTTCTGTCGAATCTGAACGTTCCCGTGCATTATTGGATAATCGACGATCCGGAAGCCATTAAAACACTTGTCGCAGCCGGCGCGAAAGGCATCATTACAGACCGGCCGGACATTGCAGTGCAAACTATCAAAGACGCTGAAAACAACCAAATCCAATAAAAAAATGTGCAGCGTCTCCGCTGCACATTTTTTCGTAGCTAAGGCTCTAAGCTGAACACGAACAGCCGCCACCTGTTCCACACCCGCTGCCGCAAGACGAATCGGATGAGAAGAATGGGTTGCTTGAAGGGATTTTTACGGCTTCTGAAACCGAGCGGCCGATGATGAAGCTCACTTGGTCCATCAAATCCTGTAAATCGTTTTCCGCAAATCGCAGCGCAGCGACTTGTTCATTCAAGTCAATGCGCCGTTTGTCGACGCGGATTTGTTTCATCACCCTACTGTATTCGGGGTGGTATTTGCCGAAGCGTTGAACTTCTTCATATTGGTCTTTCAACCTTGCAAAAGCTTGGATTTCATCTGCAAGATTTTTATCATTATACACATCACGGTAGGCTTGGCGATACGTTTCCGCCTGCTCCGATTGTAAAATCAGTTCGCTCAACTCTTCCGCAGAGTCAGTAATTTGAACCCATTCATAAGTCATGAACATATTGAATTCCTCCTCTACATTTCAATAATAGCAGAAATCCCACAACATTCATACATAGCGAAAGGACTGGCCCATGGAAAATCTTACAAATCAACTCCAGCGTATTTTAGATAGCAGCACACCGGAAGACTTAAACATCCAGTCCGACTTTTTGGAGAACTTCGAGAAAAAACAGCATGGTGAATTCAACACTTATTTAAGCGCCAGTTTAAACATGAAACGCGAAACGTCCGTAGATGGCAGTGTCGTTTCCATTCCGAACACTGCTTTTATCCATAATAATATCGCCATACCACATGGCGGCATTTTTGCGGTTCTTCTGGACACCGCCATGGGTACACTTGCCAACAGCAAATGTGTTGAAGGGATGGCCGCTGTGACAACAAATTTAACAATTCATTATTTGGCTGTGGCGTCGGAAGGCGAGATCAAAGCCGAAGCACGCATGATCCGCCAAGGCCGCCATACGATGGTAGTTGAAGGCAATATATACGAATCCAGCGGCAAGCACATTGCGATCGCAACCGGTTCTTTTTTCCTTGTCCCCGTAGAGAGCTGACTTGCCGTTATTCCGCTTCTGCGGTTTCTTCTGCAGGTTTTAGCATGATCTGGGTATAGTATTTGCCAAACGCACCTACACCGATTTCATCAAAGCGGTCCGATAACAGGGCATTGCGGTGGTCCGGCGAATTAATCCAGCCATGCACTGCTTCAGCTGCGTCAAAATATTGGAACGCTGTATTCTCAGCAGCTTCCTCAAAACCGATTCCGGCATTCTCCAGCCGAACGTTCAAACTTTCCAGTTCGACTTCCTGGCCGGAAGAGAAATTTTTCTTAGCAGTATTCTCGCTATGTGTTTGAGCAAGTTTATTGGCAGCAATATTTTCATCCAGCGGTGCTAATTCGTGGTGGATTCTGTAGACATTGGTCATGTCGATAATCTGTTTAGCGTTCGCAGCATCAATTG
This sequence comes from Planococcus sp. TJ-301, assembly GCF_058268475.1. NCBI lineage: Bacteria > Bacillati > Bacillota > Bacilli > Caryophanales > Caryophanaceae > Planococcus > Planococcus sp. TJ-301. The sequence continues at coordinate 1,056,630 of NZ_JBZDOH010000001.1, forward strand.
ATTGCTGTTGGGTTGAGGAAGGCTTGATGACCGGCAGCAAGTCACCCGTGAACATCATGTCATAAGGCTGATGCCTGATAAGCGTTTCTGCATCCATAAACCTCACAGCTTCAAGGATGCGGTCTTCTTCATCGATATAAAGCTGGGCATAGATTTTTTCGAAACGGATAAGCAAGCGCCTGTCCAAATCTTCAGGTCCCAAATTGAATGTAAAAATGCTATCGTCATATTTTACCGATATTTCGTTTTCCACTATTGTAAAGCGGTACAAATCATCAAGCGTCTGGCCAATGGTATACGGCTCTACTTGTGCTGCTGTCCCCGCCGCATAAACTTGTACAATCTCCCCTTCTTTGACGCCGACCATCAAATAGCTGGAATACGACTGGTTATACACCCACCACTCGTAGCCGAATGCAGACGGCTCCATGCGTGAAGGTTCGCCATAATCGTTGAGCCATTCCTCTGCAGACTGGCCGATATACGTCGACAGCCCCTCGGATGGCCGTTCCAGCTCCAATGGATTTTCCACTAAGTCATCGGCAGGAAGCGGGTCTTGTGTAACCGGTGCTTTCAGCAAGTCATTTTCTTCAATGGACGAATCGAAATAAAAGAAGACAATCAGAATAACCGACAGAAAAATCATGATGCGCAATAAGTCCTTCAATCGATCATCTCCTAAATTACTATTTTATATTAAGTTCAACTGGTCATTTTTAATAGTCGATATTCCGCAAAACAGCTACGAAGGTATTGACCCAAGGATTAGGGAAATACCTTTGCGACGAAGCACGAAGTGCTGCAACGCTCTTTAATGTCCCGAAGCTAGCGCAGCGTCGCAGGGACAGGGACATGAGCACATGTTTTTTGCCGTGGGCTAGCGCCAAGCCTCCTCAGTCGCTGCGCTCTTTGCAGGGTCTCGGCTGTCTCGTCGCTATGCTGCCCCGAAGGCAAGACATTGGCCGAAGCTAGTGAGGTTATGTCTTTGCGACGAAGCAGCGCAGCGATGCAGGAGCAGTAAGGTTTTCTCCGCTGTTTTGCTCCACATCGAGAGATATCTTAGCGGAGGCGCGTCCAAGGGCTAGGCAAGGAGCTAGCGCAGCGATGCAGAAGCAGAAGGTCTTTAGCAATGAGACGGGTGTTCTTCCCGGCTCATTACGAGAGCCAAGGAGGTGCCATTTACTTTCGGCAACTCTTTTGCGACGAGCTTGCGCAGGAGCAATCGTCTTTGCTCTACCCAAAGCGTCCAGAGCGGCGTTCAATAAGTTACTTCTTTAGTTAACCTTATATAGATAATTATAACAGCCGTCTGTATTCTGACACAATCTAGCCATTGCAACAAGCATTATTTTCATCTATTATTAAAGAAGCGTATAGTCAGTTATGATATTGAGGAGGAGATCCTATGTATTTTGAAAATACAGGACTTGAGGACATTCGAGTAGACTTTGCTCTACTAGACGACATTATGAGAAAACATGGTATGACTAAAGAAGGACAATGGGATTACGAGCGAGTAACTTTCGACCGTAAATTCATGATTCGTGAAGGCACTTTCTACCTTCGGGTATTCGCTTATGCCGTTGAAGGCGACATCGATTCAAATGATGCAATCATGCACGTCATGAAGCCGGTAATTGGCAAGCATTATTATCCGCACGGTGTTGAATATGGAGAAGGCGAGCACTTCCCTGAACATTTGATCAAATCTAGCACTGAAGTGTTAAAAGCGATCAGAACAGATCTTGAAAGCTTTATCATCAAAGCATAATGTGAAACCGCAGTTCTTCATGAACTGCGGTTTTTATTTATCTGATGTCCACTAGAAGGTTTTTAAATGCAACTTGCCTCCCTTTGCCTGGCAAAGAAATAAAGGTTAATTTTTTCAGAAATGACTTACTTGGAAATCGCCATTATTGCTATAATAATATAAGAACTTTTTAGGAGGATTGCTGTGTCTAAGTGGCTCAATAAACGCATATTTACAACTGTGATTGTTATTGCGGTGCTTGTCGTGATTTCCGTATACATATTGCCCATCTCAATTCCGCTCATTATCGCATTGCTGACAGCTATTTTTCTCGAACCGCTCGTCACTTTCGTGCAAAACCGGTTGAAATGGCAACGAAAAACATCCGTTATTACCGTCTTCATTTTTTTTGTACTGGCAGTTTCCGGTATCTTATACTGGACCGTCACACAATTGATTGGTAGGATTATCCAGTTCACTAAAATGGTACCTGAATACGCCAATTCTTTAACTGAGATGTGGAACGAAGTCCAAAGTTTCTTCCTGCGTTCTACAGAAGATATGCCGGTCGAAGTGGTTTCCTCCATTGAAACGGAATTAGCGAGCTTTTTGGAAGGAATCCGTGATTGGTTTCTGACAATCGTAAACTATGACACGGTTACCAATCTCTTAACAGGGATTCCCACATTTCTCGTTAGTTTCATCGTTTTCTTGATTGCGCTATTCCTCTTCATGCTGGAATTGCTGAACTTGAAAGAATTGCTGTTTAAGCGATTAAAGGAAAGCACTGCCGAAAAAGTCCGGTTCATGGCTGCTCGACTGAACCATGTAATCTTCGGGTTCTTAAAAGCACAGTTTTTGGTGAGCGTTCTCATCTTCATCGTCACGCTCATTGGGCTGCTGATCATCATTCCTGAGTACGCCCTGCCGATGTCGTTGTTCATCTGGCTCATTGATTTCATACCGATTTTGGGTTCGATCATTGTTTTAGCGCCTTGGTTCATTTATCAATTCATCATTGGAAATGTAGTCCTTGGAACGAAATTAGCTATCCTGGCCCTCATACTGCTAGTGATTCGGAGAACTGTCGAACCGAAAGTGATGGGCACGCAAATTGGCCTGTCCCCTCTTGCGACATTGATCGCCATGTACATCGGCCTGCAGCTTTTCGGATTCCTCGGTTTCTTCATCGGCCCACTGATCGTCATCCTGTTCACATCCGCTCGTGAATCAGGAATGATCAAAGTCGATTTCAAAATTTAATCTGTTTAATATAAAAAGCGCTGTCCCAAAAGCCTTGAAATCGGCTTTCCGGGACAGCGCTTTTTTGCAATGATGCATGTACTAGAAATATCCTATTGGGTAATAAATAAAACAGCTTGAGAGGAATCAACGATTTCTCACTAGCTGTTTGTTTTCATCCGCCTAGTATTGCTTTGAATACTGAAGTCGTGTGGCCGCCTTCGTAGATTACATAAAGCAGCATGTAAACCGCCACTCCTGTAATCGCCGTGGAAAACCAGATAACGCTTGTAATCGGACCAATTTTACGGTGCTTGTCCAAACGGTTCTTCAAACCAAGCCAAATTGTATAAAGGCCCATTACCCCGCCAGTTGTTGCCAATGTAATATGGAAAATCAAAAATACAGTGTAGAAAATCTTAAGTTCGTCTGGGCCGCCGAAAGCGGTGTTTCCAACGAATAACGTGCGTGACACATAAATGATGAAGAATGTCAGCGCAGACGCTCCTGCAGCCAGCATAAACTTTTTATGCGCTTTGATTCGGCGTTTACTGATAAGGTACCAGCCGATTGCCACAAGCACTGCGCTTAAAACGATGAAAAACGTACTAATAGTTGGTAATAACGGCAAATTCATTCAATTGATCCCCTTTTGCTTCATTAAGCATTATGTCTGTGCATCGCCATATCTTTCCGGTCCTGCAACACTTGTGCGGTAATTTCATCCACATTATCGTTTTCATTTCGGAGCCACTCGTAGAACACCAGCCATAGGAAGACCGTAAAAACGAGCTCCTGCAAAACCTTCATGATGATGCCGCCTGTACGCTGATCTTCTAAAGCAGACATGGGCGAAAACAATTCCGGCCCTGACAAGTTCAATTGCGACAAAGTCCCTGAAGGCACACATAACGCCATCGCTTGCAGCCAAGCTTCTCCGTCTGTATACGTAGCATAGAATGGGTTGCCGCTGAAAATGATCAATGCACAAGCCGGTGTCATTAGGACGCTGAGTCCAAACAGATAAGCCAATTTTTTCAAGCCGTGGAAACGGTACGTTCCTTCGAGATTGTTGACCACTGGCCACCAATAAAATATAGCAGAAACAAATAAAATAAGATTTGCAAGGGCATGAAGCAAAGTATCCGATTTCACAAAATCGAAAACCAATGGAATGTGGTAGAACGAAAATACCATCCCAAACAAAATCAATGCCAACATCGGTTTCGAAAAGAACTCGAAAATCGGTTTAACAATAGGCAGATTGACGAACGGGCGCCATATCCACGTCGGTATACCCATAATCAATAATGGCGGTATCAGCAACAGCAACAGCGCCATCTGCACCATATGCATGGAGAAAACGATGTGCCCTAGCAGGTCGATCGGTGAACCTTTGATGGCGTACATCAGCAACATGCCGGAAACAAAAAGAATCGCTTCTCTTGGCTTTAAAGATTCGCTGTCTTTAAACTTGCCTCTCCATTTTATCGTAACTAAAAAATAGAATATCGTAATTAATACGAGAATTCCTAAGTAAACCGGACTCCATAAAGCCTGAAATCCAAATATACTGATCGGCATCCCTGTAGACCTCCCTTTTACCTCAAGTACCCCCATTATATAGCCCCAGCCTTGGTATATCAATGAACGAACTATGACAATTGAGAAAAGAAAGGCTGCTGATAGTTTCCAGACAGCAAGAAAAACCCCCTCATCAATGAAGATGAAGGGGTTTAGTCTTACCACCAGACAATCGTTACAAAAGTAAGGACCGTGATGAAAGCTACAAATATGCCGCTGAACATAAAGAAGGCAACTGTTCCATGCCCTTTATTGCTCAAATGCATGAAATGATAAAGCTGCAAGACTACTTGGATTGCGGCCAACAATAGAATCGTTGGCACAATCAGGTAAGGCGAGAAGCCCGCGGAAACTGTCGTAAAGGCGATCAATGTCAAGAAAATCATGATCGCGAATGACGTCAATTGGCTGCGCATTTCTTTTGAACGCTGGCGTCTGATGTATTCGTACTCAGTACGTGATCTTGTAGGTGTATGAACGTCGTGTGCCATATTAACCGATCACTCCCATCAAATAGACTACAGTAAAGATAAATACCCATACTACGTCAATAAAATGCCAGTATAATGCGGCTAAATAAAATTTTGGTGCATTGTACGTGTTCAAGCCGCGCTTAGAGTTGCGGAGCATCAATGCGATGAACCAGCTTAAACCGAACAAAACGTGGGCTCCGTGCGTTCCGACCAACGTATAGAACGCTGAACTAAAAGCACTATTCGTATAACCGAAGCCTAAATGGACATAGTGGTTGAACTCATAAATTTCAAGTCCAAGGAATACTAGCCCCAATAGGACTGTAATACCCAACCAAGCCTGCATCGCTTTGAAGTTATAGTTTTTCATGTGATACATTGCATAAACACTTGTCAACGATGAAGTTAAAAGAATCATTGTCATTGCGAAAACCAATGGAAGTTCGAACAAGCCGGATGCGGTGAACTCCATGCCGCTTGGCCCTTTATCTTTAAGCGCCAGGTAAGTAGCGAATAAAGATGCGAACGTTACTGTCTCTGCAGCAAGCAGAAGCCAGAAGCCTACGAATTTATTTTTACCTTCGAGTGTTGCCGTTTCCGGATGATCCGGCCATGTTTGAGGGCTATATCTTTTATTTAGATCCATCTTTATTGCCCCCTTTAGCATCTCTCAGTAATTCTTCTTTTGTGATGTGGAAACCAAGATCATCTTTAAGTGAACGCAGTAGCATTGAACCGAAAGTGATCAATAAACCGATTACTAGGACTGGAAGAGCCCAAGCTTTGTCGTCCATATGGTACATAGCTCCAAAACAAGCTACGAACATACCGAAAGCAATGACGACTGGAATAATTGAACCGTTCGGCATATGGATGTCGCCAAGTGGCTCGGCGTATACCATTCCTTCTTTATTGCCTTCCATTTTCTCGATCCAATATGGGTCAAGACCACGCACCAAAGGAGTTTGGGCGAAGTTATAGAATGGCGGCGGAGATGGAATAGCCCATTCCAACGTTCGGCCGTCGCCCCATGGGTCATTGCCGACGCGCTCGTTTTTAATAGTAGTCAAGATAACGTTGATAACTAGAACAATTACACCGATTGCCATAAACAAAGCACCGAACGAACTGATCATGTTATAAGCATCCCAGCCCTGGTTAGCTCCGAACGTGTAAACACGGCGTGGCATACCCATAAGCCCTAGGAAATGTTGGATGAAGAATGTTAAATGGAACCCAATCAAGAAGAACCAGAATGTCACTTTTCCTAATTTTTCGTTCAGCATCGTTCCGAACATTTTCGGCCAGTATAAATGTGTACCTGCTAGAATCGCAAGAACAACACCACCGACGATAACGTAATGGAAGTGGGCTACGATAAAGTAAGAATCGTGCAATTGGTAATCAAGCGGCGCCATAGCTTGCATGACACCCGTTACTCCACCTGCAACGAACGAAGGAATGAAGGCTATTGCGTATAGCATCGGCGTCGTAAAGCTGATGCTCCCTCCCCAAATCGTAAGAAGCCAGTTGAAGATTTTAACGCCTGTTGGGACCGCAATGATCATTGTCGCTAAAGCGAAAACAGCATTTGCTGTCGGCCCAAGTCCAACTGTGAACATGTGGTGAGCCCATACCATGAAGCCGTAGAAACCAATAAGAATCGTCGCGAACACCAATGCCGTGTAACCGAACAGGCGTTTGCGCGAGAAGATCGCAAAGATTTCAGAGAAGATACCGAAAGCCGGCAAGATCAAGATGTATACTTCAGGGTGACCAAAAATCCAGAATAAGTGTTCCCAGATGATCGTGTTTCCTCCCATTGTTACATCAAAGAAGTTTGCGCCGAATAGGCGATCGAATACCATGAAGAATAGGCCGATTGTCAACGGCGGGAATGCCAGCAAAATCAAAGCGGAAGCGACAAAAGTCGTCCAAGTGAATAGCGGCATTCTCATGTAAGTCATACCCGGAGCGCGCATATTGATGATTGTTACAAGGAAGTTAATCCCTGAAATCAGCGTACCAAATCCGGAAATCGTCAAACCAAGTGTGTAAAAATCAATTCCGTGCCCATTAGAAGCCATAGCCAGTGATGCATAGTTTGTCCAACCAGCATCAGGCGCTCCACCTAGGAACCATGAAAGGTTTAGGAAAATCCCCCCGAAGAAGAATAGCCAAAACCCGAGTGAATTCAAGAACGGAAATGCTACGTCACGTGCACCGATTTGCAAAGGCATAACGGCGTTCATGAAGGCGAGCAATAATGGCATCGAGGCCAAGAAAATCATGGTCGTACCATGCATCGTAATAATTTCGTTATATAGTCCGGCGCTTAAGAAATCGTTTCCGGCTTTCATCAACTGGATTCGGATCAACATCGCTTCGATACCACCGATTACGAAGAATAATCCCCCGGAGATAAAATACAGAATTGCGATTTTCTTATGGTCTACTGTTGTCATGTAGTCCCAAACGGTAGCACCGAAGCCCTTTTTCTGAGCAATAGAACTCACAATGTATACCTCCCTTTTTTTAAAGATCCGACACTTTTACTCTTCAACTGATAAGCTCATCAAGTAAGCAGCAAGTGAATCAAGCTCTTGCTCTGTGAATGGCTCGCCATTGTTCAAAGTTTCCGGTTGCGGCATCAAGTTGCCTGGCTTATATTTTTGTGGATCAGCAATCCAGTTTTTAACTTCTTCTTCATTATGTTCTAAAATTCCAGCTACGCGGTTGCGGTCGCCGAATGTTGCTACGTTCGGACCCTGAGCTCCGCCTTTGCCAACTCCAGAAACTGCGTGGCATCCAATACAACCCGCGCCATCAGCACCGAAAAGTTGTTCGCCTTCTTGAGCAAGCGTCTCTTCCGCTGGTGTCGCTTCCTCTTGCATTGCGGCTACCCATTGATCGAAATCTTCCGGGCTGAGAGATTTAACTTTAAAGTCCATCAATGCGTGTGAAGGGCCGCAAAGCTCAGCACATTTACCGTAGAAAACTCCATCTTCAAGTTCTGAAGATTCTTTGTCGAACGTTAAGTAGAAAGTATTGACGTTTTCAGGGTTAGCGTCCAATTTCCCTCCGATAGAAGGAATCCAAAAAGAGTGTTTAACATCTGCAGCTAGCAAATTGAAGTAAACTCTTTCGCCTGTTGGAACGACTAATTCCTGTGAAGTGACGATGCCTTGTTCTGGGTATTCAAACTCCCACCAGTACAATTTAGCGTTTACATTTACAGTCAGGTTGGTCATGCTTCCATCTTCAGCCGCTACGTCCATTGTTGACGTATCCGCAAGGTCGAATGTGGAGTATACCGTTGGAACAGCGATGATTAAAATCAGCACGATAGGAATAGCTGTCCATAAAAATTCAAGTTTCGCGCTTCCTTCAACTTGCTCAGGAATCACATCTTCGCCAATTTTAGAGCGGCGGAATTTTACGATTGCCAAAACATAGATGATAGTAACAACAAGAATGACAAACGCCATAACGGCTGATGAAAGGATCAACATGTTGAATTGATCGCTTGCTACTTCGCCGGCAGGCAATAATGTGGAGATTTCTTCACGCCCGCATCCTGACAGAAAGACGAGCAAAGCTGTCAACAAAGCGAAAAGACGCCAATTTTTGAGCCCTTTTTTCATAGCTTTTCATACCCCTCTCTCAATTAAATGAATTTGTTTGAAATGCTGGATCTAGACGAAAACAGCGAAGATGATCATCGATACAAATAGGATGGTCATATAGTTCAACGAATAGATGAACATCGTTTTCGCCCATTTCAAATCATCTTTCACTTTGAAGCCTTTGATGGCAAGTGCTAACCATCCAAGATTCAATAATGTCGCTAAGATGATGAAGCTTATTCCGAGATCCATTAACAGGAATGGCAGAGGGAACAGCAGCAAAACCCATGCAAGCATGGATTTCTTAGTGCGGTGAAAACCTTTGACCACTGGCAGCATAGGGATGCCCGCTGCACGGTATTCTTCTGTGCGTTTCATAGCCAATGCATAAAAATGCGGCGGCTGCCAAACGAACATGATCAAGAATAACGCCCAAGCGCCCATGCCGAGAGCCGGTTCAACTGCAGCCCAGCCGATAAGCGGCGGGATGGCTCCCGAAATACTCCCCACTATTGTGTTGCTGACATGCCTTCTCTTTGACCACATCGAATAAAGGACGACGTACGCCAAAATTCCTGCAATCCCTAAAACACCAGCTGATACAGAAGCAGAGAACAAAAATACTTCGCCTAGAACGATGAAAGATGAAGCGAGTGCCAATACAGCAGACGGCTTGAATCTCCCTGTTACAGTCGGACGGGATCTTTTGCTCGCCATCAACGGATCGATATCTGTGTCAATGTAATTATTCATTGCAGCAGAACCAGCAATTATTAATGCTGAGCCGACCAGCGTATAAACGAGGATGTCCAACTCTTGCAGAAAATGCCTGTCGGAAAACTGAAAAGCCAACCACAAACCGGTGAATACAGTTATTAAATTCGAATTTACGATTCCGATTTTTATCAAAGCGAGAAAATCTTTCATAAATGTGGTCGTTTCAGTTGTCTGATGGACTTCTGCAGACAAAGACCGGCCGTTTGACATATAATACCCCCTCCTTTCAAAGTTGTAAGCATATTCCGCTAACCATAACTATATCTAAATTCCAGTCCGTTTTCTACATATAACTGAAATTTCCCGATAAAAGCGATGTATTCATGTAATTTGTCTCAGAAATACGCTCCTCTTATCATACATGAGTATCCACGTTATTTTAAGATAGAAAAAGATTTGTTTTTGAACAGTTTGTGAAGGACAGGCCTATTATGTCCAAATCTTGAAAGTTTCCGCTATCGCTGATTTTCCGTTGTGTTTTCCAATGACTTTCGCTATTATCGAGTATGCAGGCAACGGACATATTATAAAAGTTTTCTATAGAAAAAAGTAGGTGGCATCCTTGCAACAAAGTAAATATATTAAATGGTTTGCGGTGGCGGCTACAGTCGGTATGTTGCTCATTTTGCTGGGCGGCGCTCTTGTCACAAAGACCGACAGCGGAATGGGCTGCGGCCGTTCATGGCCCAGCTGCAACGGTGAACTGATTCCGGCAGAAATCAACGCGGAAGTCCTTATTGAATTTTCCCATCGGCTCGTCACAGGCGCTGTCGGAATTCTGATTCTCGTTCTAGGCGTCTGGTCTTGGATCAAGTACGGCCATATCCGCGAAACGAAGTTCTTAGCAGCTATGGCAGTTTTCTTCCTGATTCTACAGGCATTAATCGGCGCTGCCCAAGTCCTTTGGGGCCAAGGCGATTTCATCTTGGCGCTGCATTTCGGCATCTCGCTCATTTCGTTTGCGTCCGTCTTATTGCTGACACTGCTGATATTTGAGGTGGACCGTAAATTCGATACCGACCGGTTGGCTATCGGCAATAAATTGAAGTTCCACACAATCGCTGTTACATTGTATTCCTACATCGTCGTCTATACAGGCGCGCTTGTGCGCCATACCGAAGCGAGCCTCATTTGTTCTGACTGGCCTCTTTGCCGCAATGACCAGTTCGCTTTGCCGAACAATATGTTTGAATGGGTCCAAATGGGCCACCGAGCTGCGGCCGGATTAATCGTCATTTGGCTGGGCTATATTGCATGGCATGCATTCAAGAATTACAAAGATCAACGCGCGATTTACTGGGGTTGGATCACAGCATTCATCATTGTGTTGCTGCAGGCAACAACAGGCATGCTCGTCGTGCTGACTAAATTGAACCTCGTAGTTGCACTTTTGCATTCGCTGCTGATCTCACTGCTGTTCGGATTGCTTTGCTATATGGTTCTTCTCGTATCCAGAAGCAGAGTCAAAAAATCTTAAAAATTTAAAAAGCGCCGCCGCCCTCCACTGATTTGTGGGGGCGGCGGCGCTTTTTTTGTTCTGTTTAGCTGAGTCCGCCTTTCGGGACAGACTCATTGACATACGTATTAAGCTCTTTCCATTTCAATCAGCAAATCTCCTGTTGAAATGCCTTCACCTGCATTGACATTAATTTCTTTGACAATGCCGTCGAACGGGGCTTGTACAGTCGTTTCCATCTTCATCGCTTCCGTTACAAGCAGATGGTCGCCGCGCTTCACCTTCGCTCCGACTTCCGCCACTACCTTTAAGACAGTACCTGGCATCGTCGCCGCAATATGAGATTCGTTCTTCATGTCCGCTTTCGGACGAGCAAGTGTATCCGCTTCGATTGTCATGTCCTGTATATTGACTTCACGCGGCTGGCCGTTCAGCTCGAAATAGATTGTACGATGGCCGTCTTTTTGAGGTTCGCCGATTGATACCATTTTAATCATCAACGTCTTCCCTTTTTCGATTTCCACTTCTATTTCTTCACCGAGCCTCATGCCATATAGGAAGGTCAATGTGTCCAAGACGGAAACATCTCCGAACTGCTGATTTGTGGCCGTGTATTCATCGAATACTTTTGGATACAGTGCATATGCCAAAACTTCATGGCTCGTAACCGGACGATCCAATTTCTCAAACAGCAATTTTTCAATGCTGTCAAAATCCGCTGGCTCCAGCAATTCGCCCGGACGCACAGTGATCGGCTTCCGTTCTTTCAAAATGACCGCCTGCAGCTCTTTCGGGAATCCGCCATGAGGCTGTCCGATATAGCCTTCAAAGAATTCGATGACCGAATCCGGGAAATCGATTGTTTCTCCACGAGTTAGCACTGTTTCTTCATTTAAATCATTTTGGACCATGAACAAAGCCATGTCCCCGACTACTTTGGAAGATGGTGTAACTTTTACCACATCACCGAACAATAAGTTGACGCGGGAATACATTTCTTTCACTTCTTCCCAGCGCATGCCCAGACCAACCGCTTTTGCCTGTTGCTGTAAGTTGCTGTACTGGCCGCCCGGCATCTCATGGACGTAGATTTCTGAATGCGGGCTGTTCATGCCGCTTTCGAAATCGCCATAGTATTTCCGGACATCTTCCCAATAATGGGACAGTTTTTCGAGTGACTGGACATCGGTTCTCACTTCACGCCCGCTGCCTTTCATTGCGTAATACAATGAATTCGCACTCGGCTGGGAAGTCAGTCCGGCCATTGTTCCAAGAGCCGTATCAACGATATCGACACCCGCTTCGATTGCTTTCGAATACAAGTAAATGCCATTCCCGCTCGTATCGTGCGTATGGAGGTGGATTGGCAATGAAACCGTATCTTTCAATTCTGAAACCAGGCGGTACGCCGCTTCAGGCTTCAACAACCCAGCCATGTCTTTGATCGCCAGAATATGCGCACCGGAAGCTTCTAGCTCTTTTGCCATATCTTTATAGTATTGCACTGTATATTTGTCGCGGCTCGGGTCAAGAATATCGCCTGTGTAGCAAATAGCTGCTTCAGCCACTTTACCTGATTGGCGGACTTCATCAATCGCCACTTCCATACCTTTGATCCAGTTTAAGCTGTCAAAGATACGGAAGACATCGATTCCGGCATCCCCTGATTTGCGGACAAATTCACGGATGACATTATCCGGATAATTCTTATATCCAACTGCATTCGCACCACGGAATAGCATTTGGAACAATACGTTCGGCACCTGTTCGCGCAATTTGATCAAACGCTGCCATGGATCTTCTTTCAAGAAACGGTATGAAACATCGAATGTTGCCCCGCCCCACATTTCCATCGAGAACAAATCGCTCTGCAAATGCGCTGTTTCTTTGGCGATCGAGAACAGATCGTGTGAGCGGACGCGTGTCGCTAGCAATGACTGATGGGCATCTCGGAATGTCGTATCTGTTAAAAGAACATCTTTTTGTTCATGGATCCACTTCGCCAATCCTTCTGGACCCTGAGCATCAAGAATCTGCTTCGTTCCTGCAGGCGGTGCCGCCGTAAAGTCGACCGCCGGTTTTCGCGGAGATGCATAAATCGGCTTTTTCTTCTTCTCAATTCCTGGAAAGCCGTTGATCGTCACATTGCCAATATAGCTCAACAATTTCGTACCTCGGTCTTTGCGGACCGGGAAGATGAACAATTCAGGGGTCGAATCAATAAAGCTTGTATTAAATTCCCCTTTTAAAAAGTTTGGATGTTTTACAACATTTTCCAAGAAAGGGATATTAGTTTTTATTCCGCGAATACGGAATTCTTGAAGATTGCGGTCCATTTTAGCGGCTGCATCATTGAATGTCACAGCCCATGTTGATAGTTTCACGAGTAATGAATCATAAAACGGCGTAATGACAGCTCCTTGGAACCCGTTCCCTGCATCCAACCGGACACCGAAACCGCCCCCTGAACGATAAACCATCAATTTTCCGGCGTCGGGCATAAAGTCATTTAACGGATCTTCGGTCGTGACACGGGATTGGATGGCAAAACCGAATAATGGAATATCTTCCTGTAAAGGAATCGCGATTTCCGGGCTGTGAAGGCTAAAGCCCATGGCGATTTTAATCTGCGCATGAACGATGTCAATGCCTGTCACCATTTCTGTAATCGTGTGCTCCACTTGGATCCGTGGATTAACTTCGATGAAAAAGAATTCATCGTTTGCCACAAGGAACTCTACCGTTCCAGCATTTATGTAATCGATATTCTTCATCAACTTCACTGCTGCATCGCAAATGCGGTTGCGCAGCTCGTTGCTGATAGAATTTGAAGGAGCAATCTCGACTACTTTTTGATGGCGGCGCTGAATTGAACAGTCGCGCTCATACAAATGGACGACGTTGCCTTCTGCATCCCCTAAAATCTGAACTTCAATATGTTTTGGTTTGTCTACGAATTTTTCCACATACATTTCGTCTGAACCGAAAGCAGCTTTTGCTTCTGATTTAGCGCGCTCATATGCTGATGCCAGCTCTTCATGGTTTTTGACGATGCGCATGCCGCGGCCGCCTCCGCCAAGAGATGCTTTAATCATCAATGGGAAGTCTGCTGTTTTACTGAATTCTTCTACTTCCGCCAAAGATTCCACAGGACCGTCTGTACCCGGAATAACCGGTATGCCAGCTGCAATCGCCTGATCGCGGGCTTTTACTTTGTCTCCGAACATGTCCAAATGACGAGAAGTCGGGCCGATGAAAATGATTCCTTCTTCTTCGCACCTGCGTGCAAAGTGAACGTTCTCCGATAAAAAACCATATCCTGGGTGAACCGCATCTACTTCTGAATCTTTTGCGATGCGGATGATGTCTTCAATATCCAGGTAAGCGTCGATTGGCTTCTTGCCTTTGCCGACCAAATAAGATTCATCTGCTTTATAACGATGGAACGAACCGCTGTCTTCCTGCGAATAAATCGCAACTGTTCGAAGTTTCAGTTCTGTACACGCGCGGAAAACCCGTATAGCGATTTCTCCGCGATTGGCTACTAAGATTTTGTTAATAGTCTTCACACCGCAGCACACCCTTTACTTTTTGGATTTTTCAAATCTGTGGAACATGGAGACATTCATCAATACTCCCATAGCTAACGATAACAAAATTACGGACGTTCCGCCATAGCTGATAAATGGCAAAGTGACACCGGTAAGCGGAATCAGACCGGTCATACCTCCTAAATTGACGAATGCTTGGATGCCGATCATGCTTGAGACTCCAGTTGCCAGCATTCTGGCAAGAGGATCTTTCGTCGTCATCGCTATCGATAAACCTCGCAATACGATAAATGCCAAGCCGCCCAGTACAAAAAGTACGCCAAAGACGCCGAGTTCTTCTGCAATGACTGACATGATGAAATCAGTATGGGGTTCAGGCAGGTATCCGAGTTTCTGAATGGATTGTCCAAGGCCGAGTCCACTGAGGCCCCCTGAACCGATTGCCAGGTAGCCATTAACTATTTGCAAGCCAAAACCGAGCTCATCGGAAAATGGATTAAAGAAGGCATCCAGCCGCCCGAGTCGTTTTTCCGTGAAGATCATATCTGATGCGAAAATCATGATCGGCAAGATGAATACAGCGGATGCTCCGACAACGAGTGCCGCTAGCCGCGCAAAGAATTTGAAACGGATGCCGCTTGCTGCCATGACGGATAGGCCGACAGCACCGATGATCATCATTGAACCAAGATCCGGTTCGAGAAACACCGACAATAATACGAGTGTCAGAATAATTACTGGCGGCGCAACGGATTCGTTTATTTTATTGATGTTGCCATTTTTGTACTTGTTTGCAAAAACACCTGATAGATAGAAAATGATGCCGACCTTCGCCACTTCGGACGGTTGGATATTTGCAAAACCAAGGTTGATCCAGCTTTGCGCCCCGCCTGCTGCGTAGCCAACGAAATGGACCAGTACCAAACCGAGAAAGATGACCGCAAGTATGGTCATGAGCATCCATTTTTTACTGAAATGCTTATACGGGAATAGCGCTGCTACTGCAAAAACGGGAAACGCCAAAGACAAATTGATCAATTGCTGTATATAGAAACGATCCGGGTCATCACCGTAATAATTGACCGACCATGCCATGCTAGCGCTGTAAATCATCACCAGACCGAACAAGGTTAAAGCTATGTATACAAAGAATAAGGGATAGTCGAAGTTTTTTGCGTATCTTTTGATGTATTGTTTCATGTTTTAAGACCTCTTTTTTCTGGATTAGTAAAAAAACTCAAACAAAAGTCGTTTGAGTTTTAAGTCATTTATTTGTGTACGCATCGTGGAGAATCGAGAGTTTCTTCTCCAGCGTATCCATTAGGTTTTTGCCAGTTTCGCGGTCAATAAGCCCGAGTTTGACAGCAAAATCGATTTCCCGCGACAAGCCGAACATTTGCGTGTCAAGCACTTCTTCATATAATGGGCAGGAAGGCAAAGTCAGGTTGTCCATTTGGACTTTTATCAAATGCTCTATTTTTTCAGCATCGGCCCTTAGGAGATCCAATGCCTTCAATTGGTAAGTTTGTTCTTCTGTATTTTCCATGAGGACTCCCCCATTAATTGATATTTATCTCTATTAACCTGTTTAAAGTGTATCTTTTCACAGGTGAAATTGCAAGCCTCTTTCCCGTGTGGAATTAATCCCTTTAGGATTTTGCCAGGAAACGGTATACTGATAAAAGAGTTATATTTAATGGAGGTTTTCAGGATGGAATTTATTGTACCTTTTAAAGGAGAAGTTAAATTCAAATTGACTCTGGATCCTACGGTCTGGATTTTTGATGACCGCAAGCTCAATTTGGAAACCTACTTTACGGAAGAACATATTGAAAAAGACGAATTAGAAGAATACAAACGCGGCATGGGTGAACACTGGTCGCGTGAAATCATGGAAGGCGCAACCGTACCTCCCACTTTGAATTCAGAGAAGAAATACAAAAAACAAGAAAAGAAAGAAATGCTGACAGGCACTTTCGGCATGAAATTCGCTCCGTTTTTGAAAAATGCAGAACCGGAAGCCGGCGCTAGCACTGTCGTATTTGAAACTGCGAATGGCGAGCACGCATTTCCAATCGCAGAAGCGCAAGAGCTGATCTTCAAGTTCAGCGAAAAAGGCAAGCCTTTGAAAGAAGACGGCCCTGTCCATGTGCTGCTTCCGGACGGCGCCAACCAAGACAACCCCATTACGGACATCTTAGCGATCCGGGTCGAATAGGAGGATTTACCATGCGTGTGCAATGTGTAATCTGTGATACCATCGAAGAACTGGTCGACGATACGCTTGAAGCAAAAAGACTTCGCAACCGTCCCATTCATACCCATATGTGCAAAAAATGCCACGACCGGATCACTGAACGGACAAAACAGCGGATTGCTACCGGAAAGTTCCATTTTTACCGGAGCTCCAGAAGAATTGAGGATGACTTTTAATGAAACTGCTTAAAGGCATTTGGATCGGCTTATGGAGCGGGCTGCTCCTTGGGCTTCTCCTTAAATGGATCCAGGCTGTGACAGGCGAACAAGTCTATACGCTTCTATTGAACGTTGACTTCATACCGCTCATCGGTTCCATCAATTGGTCAGAGCCAGTGGAGTTCGCTTTTCACATCATCATTTCTCTTATCATCGGTATCGTTTATGTCTACTTGGCAAAACGCCGCCCCCATTCGTTCGGGCAATTGGTGCTGCTGAGCCTAGCGATGAGCATCCCGTTCTATCTGCTTTATTTCCCCTTGTCCGCTATGGCCATCCGGGAAGATGTGCCGGGCTTAACTGACGCTGGTGCAATTCTGTATTGGATTTTCGCCCACTTGACTTACGCAATGGCGCTCCCAGTACTTTATAAAACATTTGAACGCAAAAACGGTTCATCTCAATGAGATGGACCGTTTTTTATGTTCAATAGTTTTTCTGAAGCTCGAGTTTTAAAAGAAATATTAATCGCGATATTCCGCAAATCACCCCCGCTAAAACGCATGCTCCTGTCCCTGTCCCTGCAACGTTTCGCTAGCTTCGGGACTTGAAAGTGCGTTGCAACGCTTCGCTAGCTTCGAGACATGAAAAACCGTTGCATCGCTTCGCTAGCTTCGAGACATGAAAGTGCGTTGAAGCGCAATGAAAAGAATTCTACAAGAGTCCAATAACGCAAAAAACGCTGCATCTCATTGAGATACAGCGTTTTCGCGTTTTTCACGCCATAGGCGGATTTTATACAGAATCAGAATCAATGCGGCGATTACGAGGCCTTCCACAACCGGCAGGAAAAAGGCTAAGAAAGTCAGCCCTAATCCTCCAGTCAGTAGAAACAACGTAATCACTGCATTTTTTCCAACGGATAGTTTTTTTGCAAATCCGAGTTTATAGACGAACGCAGAAAGCAGAAAGATCACTGCAAAGAGCGCATATCCTGCTATCGTGTAATTCGGCATGGTTTCGTATAAAAATCGAGCTACGGGATACATACTGTCATAGACAAAAGCTTGTTCGTCGCCCACAGATTATACATCCTCCCCGTCTATTATTCTTCGATTGCTACTTTTTTCTTCTTAGCCATACGCTCGCGTTCGTTTTTATCAAGAATTTTCTTGCGCAAACGGATTGTTTGTGGCGTGATTTCGCAATACTCATCGTCGTTCAAGTATTCTAGCGCTTCTTCAAGGCTCATCAAACGAGCTTTTTTCATTGTTGTTGTTTGGTCTTTGTTCGCTGAACGAATATTTGTCGCAGCTTTGATTTTGACGATGTTCACTGTCAAATCGCTGTCACGATTGTGTTCGCCGACGATCATGCCTTCGTAGATTTCAGCTCCGACTTCGACAAAAGCAGTTCCACGGTCTTCGATGCCCATTAAGCCGTAAGTCGAAACTTTACCGCGCTCCATAGATACCAATACACCTTGGCGACGTCCGCCAACACGGCCAGAAGCAACTGGCTGGTAGCTGTCGAATGTGTGGTTGATAATTCCGTAGCCGCGCGTCTGAGTCAAGAACTCAGTCGTGTAGCCGATCAATCCACGTGCCGGTACGTTAAATACCAAACGGACTTGTCCGCTTCCGTTATTAATCATATCCAGCATTTCACCTTTGCGTTCACCAAGAGACTCAATGATAGCGCCAGTGTATTCTTCAGGAACATCAACCTGAACGCGTTCAACTGGTTCACAGCGTACGCCATCAACCATACGGACGATAACTTCCGGTTTAGAAACCTGGATTTCAAAACCTTCGCGGCGCATGTTCTCGATTAAGATCGACAAATGCAATTCTCCGCGTCCTGAAACAACCCATGCGTCAGGTGAATCTGTAGGATCTACACGCAAGGATACGTCAGTCTGTAACTGAGCGTCCAAACGTTCCTGAATTTTTCTAGAAGTGATCCATTTACCTTCTTTACCGGCAAATGGGCTGTTGTTGACAAGAAATGTCATTTGCAATGTAGGCTCATCAATGCGCAGGATCGGCAAAGCTTCAGGATGATCCGCAGGGCATACCGTTTCCCCGACATTGATATCTTCCATACCAGAGATGGCAATCAAATCGCCAGCTTCAGCTTTTTGGATTTCAATACGCTTCAAGCCCATAAAACCATGGATTTTGGTTACACGGAAATTCTTGACGGACCCGTCAAGTTTCATCAATGCAACAGATTGTCCGACTTCGATCGTTCCGCGGAATACGCGGCCGATTCCGATACGCCCAACATAATCGTTGTAGTCAAGAAGCGCTACTTGGAATTGAAGTGGCTCATCTCTGTTATCGATTGGCGCTGGAACATGTTCCATGATTGCATCGAAAACTACTTGCATGTTTTCTTCTTGGTCTGCAGGGTCAGATGAAAGACTTGCCGTACCATTCATGCCTGATGCAAAAATAACCGGGAATTCCAACTGCTCGTCATTCGCTTCAAGTTCGATGAACAGTTCGATGACTTCGTCAACCACTTCTTCCGGGCGAGCGAAATCGCGGTCAATTTTATTGACAACTACAATCGGCTTCAAGTTTTGCTCAAGTGCTTTCTTCAATACAAAACGCGTCTGTGGCATACAGCCTTCGTAAGCGTCAACTACTAGCAAGACACCATCTACCATTTTCATGATACGTTCAACTTCTCCACCGAAATCGGCGTGTCCAGGTGTATCCAAGATGTTGATCTTAGCGTCTTTATATTGAATAGCAGTGTTTTTTGCAAGAATCGTAATTCCGCGTTCTCTTTCAATATCATTTGAGTCCATTGCGCGTTCTTCCATGTGTTCGTTTGAACGGAAGATTCCAGATTGCTGCAGAAGCTGATCCACAAGCGTCGTTTTACCATGGTCAACGTGGGCAATAATAGCAATGTTTCTTAAGTCGTTACGTAAGTTAGTCATACTTTCACTCCAATTAGTCTTTTTTCGTCCCTATAACTGTGTTAGTATATCACATATAGGGGAAAAACCCTAAGACTTTATTTCAAGTGTTCATACTAGGAGGAAAATACCGTGAAAAATATAAAATGGATTTTTGTCTTCTATTCACTAGCTGCCATGCTTTCAATGGCTGGCATCGGAGTCGCGGTTGGCTTTCGCAGTGTGCCGGGTATTCTACTAGCTATCGTGCTGCTTGGCTTTGTCATGGCGCGCGGTTTCAAAAAGAAAAAAGAGATGATTGACGCGGGCGTTCTTTAAGCGATCAAAAATAAAGCCGCCGGGAACTTTCCCGGCGGCGAGCAGCTAAGGTGCGGATATCCGCATCTTTTTTATTTGGGCTGAATGTATTCAGAAAGAATCTTTCCATGTACCGACCGATTAGCGGCGATAAAAGTGTCCTGCACCAGCAAATTTTCCCCCTGCCCTTTGAAATTCGACGTCATCCCGCCTACTTCCCGAACAATGACTGACCCGCCTGCAATATCCCATGGCGACAAGCGCATGGATATATACGCGTCGAGGCGCCCACAAGCGACAAATGCTAACTCCAGCGCAGCTGAGCCGTATGAGCGGGTGCCGCGGATGTCACGGATCATCCGGATGGTCGATTCATGTTCGACGTATTTGTTGGGCGTCACCCACATTGCGTTGATGCCGATTATCGATTCGGAAATCGTGGTCTCTTGCAACATCGGCAATTTCTCGTCGTTGAAATAAGCGCCGCCGTCTCTCACCGCATGGTATAAATCGTCATTGACAACATCGTAGATATAGCCAAGCTCGCCAACGCCGTCTTTATAAATGCCAAGTGAAATGGCAAAATTGCGCTGCTGGTGTACAAAATTCATTGTTCCATCAATTGGATCAAGCATCCAGATGACACCTTCTAAGTCTTGGATATCGTTACCAAATCCTTCTTCACCAAAAATCCGATGGCCAGGATAATCGGTATTGATGCGTTCAATAAAGAGCTGCTCAATTTCTTTGTCGATATTCGTCACCAAGTCGTTGACGTGCGCTTTTGTTTCGATTTCGATATCCCCGCGGAATGACGTGCGGATGCGGTGGCCCGCTTCTTTGATAAGTGATTTTATGTATCTGTCCAACTCATGCAAATCCAATGGTGGTCCTCCCTTTTTTTACTACTAACTATAATATAAACGAAAAAGGCACATACTGTCTTATCTCAGTAGGTGCCTTTATGTGATAAATGTATTAGAGCGCATGAAGGGCCTCCAGTTCTACATGGATTTCTAGGAGCCTTTTTTTGCTTTTGCCACTTTGCAGTTCGTCTTTCTGCTGCATTGCGTCAAACAAAGAAGCAAGCTCATAATCCAATTCCAGCTTCAATGCATTGATGTATTCCTTTTCCACTTCAGCTTTGCGGATGATTTGAATCATCTGTTTCATAAACAAGCACCCCTTCCTCTTCGCATTCCGATAATTCAGACTTATTGAATTAAAGTTACCTATATATACCCCAATGGCGAGCGAGAAAAACTTATTTATACTCTTTCTTCCCAAACTTCGTTAAAATGAAACCTGAGTTTCGATTTAAAGGAGGAAACCTATTTCATGGCCTACTGGAACCAGCAAGATTTCGAAGTTTTTGAAACACCTGGACTTGAGAAACGCATGGAGGCGTTAATCGTTCGTGTACGCCCTAAATTTGAAGAACTCGGTAAAGACTATTCATCTTTTTTCTCCGGAATGACAGGTGAAGAGTTTTACCCGCATGTCGCCAAGCATATGCGGCGCACCGTGAATCCCCCGAACGACAGTTGGGTGGCTTTCGCTCCGCATAAACGCGGCTATAAAGCTGTGCCGCATTTTCAAATCGGCTTATGGAACAGCCACGTGTTCGTGATTCTGGCTGTTATTTACGAAGCTTCCGGAAAAAGCGCGATGGCGGAACGGCTGATGGCGTCGAATGCTCTTGAAGTTTTGCCAAAAGACTTTATGCTGTCCGGCGACCACATGAAGCCAGAAGCCTCTGACTTGGATGAATTGTCTTCTGACGGCATCGACCGCTTGCTCGTGCGCTTAAGAGATCTAAAAAAAGGCGAGCTGGTGATCGGCCGCCACATTACACGCGAAGAAGCAGTTCAGATGAGTACGGAAGAATTCAACGCAGCCGTGGAAGACACTTTTACAGAATTGCTGCCGATCTACGATATTCTTCTAAACAAAACAAAAGTTCCGCAAGCCTAAGCTGCGGAACTTTTATTTATTTTTTTATCTTGATAATTTCATCATCGTTTTTCGCTTTCATGTCCTTGATGGCAGGAAAACTGGCATAGCCGCTTTCTTCCTCGAACTCCCTGAAATACGTTTTTTCTTCAGCGATGGACGGCACGATTTCCTTGAACCTGCGGTAGCGGGCTAAAAGATCTTGCCGTTTGATGCCTTTTTCATAGGCCATTTCAATACCTTCGAAAAAAGCGACCACATCGATGATTTCATCTGTGCTCCAGTCAATGGAGAAAGGGTACGAATAATCCATGTTGATTTCCTACTTTCTAATCATGAGAGACCATTTGTTTGCTACG
Source organism: Planococcus sp. TJ-301 (assembly GCF_058268475.1). NCBI lineage: Bacteria > Bacillati > Bacillota > Bacilli > Caryophanales > Caryophanaceae > Planococcus > Planococcus sp. TJ-301. The sequence continues at coordinate 1,079,045 of NZ_JBZDOH010000001.1, forward strand.
GCTTGGGCATCCCGCTCCATGCGGCTGAATAGCTCCTGAACGGTTGGTACGTCATGGATGAGCCCAGCCACTTGTCCGGCCCAGCCAAAGCCTTCTTCTGTGCGTCCCTCATAGATGTATTTTTTATTGGCCTCGCCGCTGACATATGCGCGGAGCGCTTCGTAAGTCGGCGTTTCGGCTTCTATTTCAAGAATCCGCTCGGTCCAGCTGTTCTTCAACGTGCGGGCTGGTGAACCGATGCTCTTCTTGATGATGACGGTATCAATTTCTGAACTGGAAATCAATGCATCCTTATAAGTTTGGGATGCATGGACACATTCCTTCGTCGCGATAAAACGCGTCCCCATTTCGATGCCTTCTGCTCCTAGGGCGAGGGCGGCCATTAATCCCCGGCCGTCCCCGATGCCACCGGAAGCAATGACGGGAATCGATACTGCATCCACGACTTGGGGTATCAGCACCATCGTGCCGATATCGTCCCGACCAAGATGTCCGCCGCCTTCGTGGCCGACAACCATTACCGCATCCGCGCCAAGCTCTTCGGCTTTCTGCGCTTGCCTTCTTGCAGCCACCAACACTAATTTTTTAATGGGCGTACCTTTTAATTGTTCAAAAATCGGTGTCGGATTCCCGCCAGTCATTGAAACGACCGGCACATTTTCTTCAATAGCTACTGCGAGCATATGGGAAAATGCGCGTCCGTGTTCGCCTATTGCGAAATTGACCCCAAAAGGCTTATCGGTCATCGTGCGCACTTTACGGATTTCCTCCCTCAATTGTTCCGGGTCCGATAAGCTCATAGCGGTTATCTGACCGAGGCCACCAGCATTTGAAACAGCCGCCGCCAAATCTGCATATGCTAAATACGCCAAGCCTCCTTGGACAATCGGCAAACGAATTCCCAGCATTTCCGTTATTCGTGTATTAAATTCCATTAAGCAATCTCCTCCCTTTCCACTTTCATTTATTCGATAAAACTGAGTAAATTCCTCTTATTTGATAGTATAGCGAAAGCTGGCGTGCTATAATTCAATTTGTTTTTATTTTTAATAAGTTAGGTGGGTTCCCATTGTCTCAATTAGAAACTCCGTTATTCGATGCTTTGCTGAAGCACCGGAATCGGCACCCCATTCAATTCCATATTCCTGGCCATAAAAAAGGACAAGGCGTCGATCCGGCATTCAGAGAATTTGTCGGCGATAATATATTATCGATAGACTTGATCAATATCGCTCCTTTGGATGACCTGCATGCACCAAAAGGCGCGATCAAGCAAGCACAAGAACTGGCTGCAAAAGCTTTCGGGGCAGATTACACATTTTTCTCTGTCCAAGGCACGAGCGGTGCAATCATGACGATGATTTTAAGCGTCGTCGGACCAGGTGATAAAATCCTGGTGCCGCGCAACGTCCATAAATCAATTATGTCGGCAATTGTTTTCGCCGGCGCCATCCCGGTCTTCATCCATCCGGAAGTTGATCCGGAACTCGGCATTTCGCATGGCATTTCAGCGGAGGCTGTGGAAAAGGCGTTAATCGAATACCCGGACGCAAAAGCAGTGCTCGTCATCAATCCCACTTATTTCGGGGTCGCAGCCGATTTAAAGCGTATTGTGTCCATCGCACATGAACGCGACATTCCTGTGTTGGTTGATGAAGCGCACGGCGTCCACATCCATTTCCATAAATCGCTGCCGGTTTCAGCAATGTCTGCCGGAGCGGATATGGCCGCTACTTCTGTCCATAAACTCGGCGGATCGATGACGCAAAGCTCGGTCTTAAATGTCAAAGAAGGCCTTGTTTCACCCAAGCGCGTGCAATCCATCCTGTCGATGCTGACAACCACGTCGACGTCTTACCCAATCCTGGCTTCACTCGATACGGCGCGCCGCCAATTGGCGGTCCACGGCTTTGATTTGATTGACCAAGCCATCCGCCTTTCCCAGGATGCCCGCAAGCGCATCAATAAAATTCCGCATCTGCGCTGCGTCGGCAAAGAAATCCTGAATACGTCGGCTACTTATGATATGGATCCGACAAAGCTCTTGATCAGCGTCAAAGATCTCGGCATCTCCGGACACCAAGCCGAAGAATGGCTGAGAGAAAACGCGAATATCGAAATTGAATTGTCCGATTTGTATAATATTCTTTGCCTTGTGACCATCGGCGATACCCGAAAAGAGCTGAATTTGCTGGTCAATGCGCTGCAGCGCATGAGTGAAGCGTATGAAAGCGAAGCAGCGATTGTCGAGCCTGTCGTACTCTTGCCGGACATTCCTAGCCTTGCGATGACACCGCGCGACGCTTTCTACGCGACGACCGAAGTGGTATCCATTGAAGAAGCAGTCGGACGCATCTCGGCAGAATTCATCATGGTCTACCCGCCTGGCATCCCGATTTTCATACCGGGTGAAATCATTACTCAGGAAAACATCGATTATATCGATATGAACATTAAAGCCGGGTTGCCTGTACAAGGTCCGGAAGACGACTCTTTGCAAAAACTGCGCGTCATCAAGGAACAAAAAGCCATACGTTAAAGTTAAAACAGCCCGGGAGCTAAGCCCCAGGCTGTTTTTTATTTTCCAGCGCGTTCAATGTCTGCGGGGTCGATAAAGCCGTAGCCCTTGCTTTTCAGTCCTTTTACGATATCCGGAAGCGCCTGCGCTGTCCAGGCACGATCATGCATCAGCAGATTCGACCCGTCTCGCAAAAATTCTGTATTGACCATGATGTCGGCTAAAGCTGCCGCTTCGCTATACTGTTTTTCCCAGTCATAGCCGTAACTCCAATTCATCCCAAGCATGCCTTCTGCTTCAACAAGCGATTTGCTGAAATCTGTATTCGTTCCATTCGGAGCGCGGAAGAATTCCGGTTTTTCGCCGATAATTTCTTCCACTGTTTCGCTCAATAAGATGATTTCCTCACGTTGCTGTTCGTCATCAATCGTTTTCAAATTGGTATGGCTGTAGGTATGATTGCCGATGGCGAAGCCCATTTCATGGATTTTCTTCAAATTCGCTTTTTCTTCTTCGGTATCGAGAAAATGTCCGTTGACAAAAAAGATTGCCGGAACACCTAAGCTCTTCAGCGTTTCCGCCATCTGTAACGAGTGTTCAGCAGGCGCATCATCAATGGTCAGCAATACAGCTTGCGCCGGTGCATCTCCGATTGGTTCAACGCTCCAGTTGGCAGGATTGAGGCGGTATGCCGGTTCCATTTGTTCAACTGGTGCTTCAGGTTCTTCTGCCGCTTCTTCCGGCACTGGAACCTCTTCTTTTGCAGGTGCCGGTGTTTCTACAGGTGCAACGTCTTCCTGTAGGTCAGGTTCTTCTGAACCCCCGCTCTCGGTGCTGCATCCTGCCAATAAAATCGTGCTGGCCAACAAGGCAGCCCATTTTTTCTGTATCATGATTTATCACCTATTGCCCTTTCAGAGAAATTTTACCATAAATTTTCGCATAAAAAAAGAAGCCGTGCAAGCTGCACCGGCTTCTTTTGATTATTATTTAATGATATGGATTGGAGTTCCTAGCGCTACTTCCGCAGCTTCCATCGTGACTTCAGACAAAGTTGGGTGAGCGTGGATTGTCATTGCAATATCTTCAACAGTCATTCCTGCTTCAATTGCAAGGCCAAGCTCAGCGATCATATCAGATGCGCCCGCACCAACGATTTGTGCGCCAAGCAGCAAGCCGTCTTCTTTACGTGAAACCAACTTCACAAAACCGTCAGGAGCGTTAAGAGACAAAGCACGGCCGTTTGCACCGAATGGGAATTTCGCAGCTTGCGCTTCGAATCCTTCTTCTTTTGCTTGCTCTTCAGTAAGTCCAACGCTTGCAAGTTCTGGATCTGTAAAGCAGACCGCAGGAATCGCCAAGTAATCAACGACTGATTTTTCTCCAGCAATCGCTTCTGCAGCAACTTTACCTTCGTATGATGCTTTGTGAGCCAATTGCAGGCCAGCGACAACATCACCGATTGCATAGATATTCGAAATGCTTGTACGGCATTGTTTGTCTACTTCAATCAACCCGCGTTCAGACATTTTAAGACCCAATTCTTCAAGGCCCATTTCGTCTGTATTCGGACGGCGCCCGACAGTGACCAATACATAATCAGCTTCAACGGTTTTTTCTTCCCCACCTGCTTCAAATGTCACTTTTACGCCTGTATCGGATTCTTCAACGCCTTTTGCTGAAGCTTTAGTAATGACTTCAACGCCTTTTTTCTTCAAGCCTTTTTTAACAATTGCCGTCATTTGCTTTTCAAATCCAGCCAAGATATCAGGTGCGCCTTCAAGGATTGTTACTTCAGAACCCATATTCGCAAATGCAGTTCCGAGTTCCGTACCGATATAGCCGCCGCCGATAACAACCAGTTTGCCAGGCAATTCTGTAAGAGCCAAAGCTCCTGTAGAGTTGATGACACGCTTCGTGAATTTAAATGTCGGAATTTCAACTGGACGAGATCCAGTAGCAATAATGACGTTTTTGAATTTATAAGTCTGAGAAGCTTTTTCGTCCATGATGCGGACTGTGTTCTCATCTACGAAATAAGCTTCGCCGCGGACGATTTCAACTTTATTGCCTTTAAGCAGCGATTCAACTCCGCCAGTCAATTTTTTCACAACGCCGTTTTTGAATTCTTGCGCTTTTTCAAAGTTAAGGGAAACTTCTTTCGCAATAATCCCCATGTCTTCAGAATGCTTCGCTTCTTCGAAACGGTGCCCTACAGAAATCATTGCTTTTGAAGGGATACAGCCGACGTTCAAACAAACTCCGCCGATATATTCTTTTTCAACGATTGTTACTTTTTGGCCAGTTTGCGCTGCACGGATTGCTGCTACATATCCGCCAGGGCCTGAACCGATGACGAGCGTGTCTGTTTCGATCGGAAAATCTCCTACTACCATAAGTTTTACGCCTCCATTAATAATAATTCTGGTTCGCTTAATAAACGTTTAATGTGATTTAAAGCATGCTGTGCTGTTGCTCCATCAATCATTCTATGATCGAAGCTCAATGATAATGCTAACACAGGTGCTGCTACAATTTCACCATTTTTAATTACTGGTTTCTCGGCTATGCGGCCGATTCCAAGAATTGCAACTTCCGGGTGGTTGATGACCGGTGTGAACCATTGGCCGCCAGCTGAACCGATATTCGTGATAGAGCAAGAAGCGCCTTTCATTTCTGCAGGCGATAATTTGCCATCGCGCGCTTTCGTTGCCAAGCCATTGATTTCGTCGGAAATCGCGAATACTGATTTGCGGTCAGCATTTTTGATGACCGGCACCAACAAGCCTTTTTCCGTGTCAGCAGCGATGCCGATGTTGAAGTAATGCTTTTGGATTACTTCGCTTGTTTCGTCGTCGAATGACGTATTCAATGCCGGGAATTCGCGTAAAGTGCTGACCAGCGCTTTAACCACGTACGGCAAGTAAGTCAACTTGATTTCTTTTTCAGCTGCAATGTCTTTGAACTTTTTGCGGTGTGCGACAAGTTCTGTCACATCGACTTCATCCATCAACGTTACATGCGGTGCAGTTTGTTTCGAGTGAACCATCGCTTTGGCAATGGCACGGCGCATGCCGGACATTTTCTCGCGTGTTTCAGGGAATTCGCCTTCTGGTGCCGGAGCCGCTTTCGGAGCCGCTTCTTTAGAAGCAGTTTCCTGTGTAGCTGCTTCCGATTTCTCGGCAGCTATAGCCGGTTCTTGCGCTGCTGCTTGCTGCTGTCCGCCGCTCATGAATGATTCGATATCTTCTTTTAAGATGCGGCCGTTATTGCCTGAACCTGTAACTTGAGTGATATCGACGTCTTTGTCACGTGCGAATTTGCGCACAGATGGCATTGCGATTACGCGGGCATTTGGATCTTTCGGCTGGGTTTGTGCTTGTGCCTGTGAACCTGCACCCGTTTCTTCTGAAGCAGGCTGTTCTTCTTTAGCCGGTTCTTTTTCGACATTCTGGGCAGCTTCCGCTGTTCCAGCCTGTACTTGTTCTTCAGTTTTTTCTTCGCCTTTAGGGTCTTCTTTTTTCTCAGGAGCCGCTTCTGTTTCTTCGCCTGAACCTTCATTGTCAGAAGCATCATCACTTTCGATGCGTACGAGTACATCCCCGACAACTGCGACTGTGCCTTCTTCTACAAGGATTTCTTTAACTGTGCCTGATACTGGCGATGGCATTTCAACTACCGCTTTATCGTTTTGCACTTCGAACATGATGTCATCTTCTTCAATGCGGTCGCCCGCTTTTACGAACCATTTTACGATTTCACCTTCGTGGATACCTTCACCGATATCCGGTAAACGAAATTCAAAAGCCATTAGTTTCACCCTTTCTATTCTCGAACATTAAAACGTTAGAACTTTTTTAGCTGTTTCTACTATATCCTTCGAATTTGGAAGCCAAACTTGTTCAGCCTGCGAGAATGGGAATATAGAATCTGGTGCAGTTACACGCAGTACTGGAGCCTCGAGGCTTAAGATTGTGCGATCCATCAATTCAGCGACGATGTTTGCAGCGATGCCCGCTTGTTTCTGTGCTTCTTGCACGACCATAGCGCGTCCCGTTTTTTCGACAGAAGCGACAAGCGTTTCGATGTCAAGCGGCTGAATGGTGCGCAAATCGATAACTTCTACTGAGAAATCCTCTTTTTCAAGTTCTTCTGCAGCTTTCAAGCTTTCTTGGACCATTGCGCCGTAAGCGATAATCGTCAAGTCAGTGCCTTCACGTTTCACGTCTGCTTTGCCTAGTGGAATCGTATATGATTCTTCTGGAACTTCCTGTCGGCCTGAACGGTATAATTTCAAATGCTCAAGGAAGATTACAGGGTCGTTGTCGCGGATAGAAGAAATAAGCAATCCTTTTGCGTCATAAGGTGTGGACGGAATGACAACTTTCAAGCCTGGCTGTGAAGCCATCAATCCTTCTAATGAATCCGCGTGCATTTCAGGTGTATGAACACCGCCACCGAAAGGCGAACGGATAGTGACCGGCGAATTCAAGCTGCCGCCGCTGCGGAAACGCATGCGTGCCATTTGCCCGCTAATCGAATCCATCACTTCATAAACAAAACCGAAAAATTGGATTTCAGCCACTGGACGGAATCCTTGCAGGCCTAAACCGATTGCCAGTCCGCCGATCCCTGACTCCGCCAAAGGCGTATCAAAAACTCGGTCTTCGCCAAATTCTTTTTGCAGCCCTTCCGTTGCACGGAAAACGCCGCCGTTGTTACCAACATCTTCTCCAAAAACCAAAACATTTTCATCGTTTTGCATTTCGGTTCTTAGAGCGTCAGTGATTGCCTGAACCATAGTCATTTGTGCCATCGCTTATTTCGACTCCTTCGCTTTGTAGATTTCGAGCTGTTCCTGAACGTTGAATGGAATTTCGTCGTACATAATTTCAAGCATATTCGTAACCGTCTGCTTCGGAGCGCTGTCCGCTTTTTTGATAGCGGCTTTGATTTCGTCCTTCGCCTGTTCGATCACTTCGTTTTCTTTCTCTTCATTCCATAAGCCTTTCGCTTCAAGGTATTTGCGGAAGCGGATAAGCGGATCTTTCTTTTCCCATTCGCTGTCTGTATCCGATGTACGGTAGCGTGTTGGGTCATCCCCAGCCATCGTATGCGGTCCGTAGCGGTAGCAAAACGTTTCGATCAATGTCGGGCCTTCGCCTTTAACTGCGCGCTCGCGTGCGTCACGCGTTACAGCATAAACTGCCAAAGGATCCATACCGTCAACTAGCACGCCTGGAATTCCGGCTGCAACAGCTTTTTGGGCGATCGTTTTAGCCGAAGTCTGTAGGTCACGCGGCGTAGAAATTGCGAATTGATTGTTCTGCACAATGAAAATAGCCGGTGAGCGGAATGATCCCGCAAAGTTGATTCCTTCGTAAAAATCTCCTTGAGATGAACCGCCGTCCCCTGTATATGTAACAGCTACTGCTTCTTTTTTGCGCTTCTGCAAGCCTAATGCCACGCCAGCAGCTTGGATGAACTGTGCTCCGATGATGATTTGAGGAGGCAAAATATTCAATCCTTCTTCCATCTGATTGCCCATGAAGTGCCCGCGTGAAAATAGGAATGCCTGGTGAAGCGGCCAGCCGTGCCAGATCAATTGAGGCACATCCCGGTAGCCTGGTAAAATGAAATCGTCTTTCGTCAATGCGAAATGCGATGCCAATTGGGAAGCTTCCTGCCCTGCAGTTGGTGCGTAGAAACCAAGTCGGCCCTGGCGGTTCAACGAAATCGAGCGTTGGTCAAGAATACGCGTAAATACCATGCGGCGCATTAATTCCTGCAAGTCTTCATCCGATAATTTCGGGTCTGCCTCTTCGTTGACGATTTCGCCTTCTTCATTAAGAATCTGAACCATTTCAAACTTTTCTTCAATTGCGTGCAGTGTTTCCACTGGTTGGAACTGCTTTGATTTTTCTGCAGCCATAATAGCAACTCTCCTTTATCTGTATTAAAATTATTTTATTCAATTAGTAATACAATGCATATACTTTTTCAGTATACGTGAGAAAATTTTGCAGGTCAATCATAGCTAACCTATAAGCCATAAGCATTATATGAAAATAGAAAATTCCATCTTATTTAATCTGTACTAGTTGAAATAGAATCACTGTACTATATTACAGGGCGATTTCGCGAAGCTTTTATAACACAGAAAAAGCGGCCACGTGGGCCGCTTACTCTTCACTTTTTTCAATCTCGCTGATTACGCCGTTTTTCAGTTCATTGAACTGTTCGGTCTTTTCGTTGAATACTGTAACAGCATCTTGCACGGTCTGGTTCTGGCTATTTACCTCCAGCGCTTTTTCCTGCAGAGACTGGAGAGTGGAACTTTCATCTTGCAGCATCGTATATAATTCCTGCTGCTGCATGTTCAGATTTTCATAAGCGTCAGCAAAAGCTGCGTGCGCTTCAAAGCGCTCCTGCATCTTCGCTTTCAAGTCCGTCAAACCGGATTTGACGTTTTCTTCTTCGGTTTCTTTTATTACTGCGTCAATTTCTTTGAAGTTTTTCTGCGCAGCGTCCATCGATTCTTTCTCACTAGCCAATAGCTCCAAGCGTTCATTGGCCGATGCAATCGCTTCTTCTGCTTGCGCACCGACTTCTTCCTGCTCTTCCTGAGTCAATGACATGATCGATTCGAATAGCTGTTGTTCATCTTCTTCCAGTTTCTGCATATCTTTCTGTGTATCGCGATAATTTTTTTCAGCATCAAATGTACTTTTCAAAACGCTATCCAATTGTTCTTCCGCCGCCGGCCCTGAACATGCGCCCAAAAATAGTGCACTTGAAATTACAGTGGCCGTAATCACTTTATTCAATATAAACCCTCCTCTTAATCCATACTTTAACTATAATGTCGCCATTTAAAAAACACAACTGCGTAAGGCAGTTGTTGATAAGAAAGGTAAATCTTATTACTTTTCAACCGATATTCCGCAAAACAGCTGCGAAGGCATGGACCCAAGCATTGGGGCAATGCCTTTGCGACGAAGCACACAGTGCTTCGTCGCACTTTCATGTCTCGAAGCTAGCGCAACAATGCAACGGTCTTTCATGTCCCGAAGCTAGCGTAGCGATGCAGGGACAGAGACAGGAGCACAAGTTTTTTGCTGCGGGCGAGCGCCAAGCCTTCTCAGCCCGCTTTCGCGTCCTTCCGGGGTCTCCACTGTTTTGTTTCATATCTGAAGATTAGTATTAAACTACAGACAGTTTATCTTTTAAGGTTTCGACCAAAGAAATATCTTACTTTAACGAAACACATTTGAATAAAGCGGAAAGCGTCCGCCTGAAGCGAAATGAAAATATAATTTAAATTTTTGAACAGTGCATCTCCGAAGCGGCTTTTCTTTTCCTGAAAAGCTTTTTTAAGATATAATTGCCATAATGGCAAGAATGAAAGGATGAATACTGTTGATATTGATGAAAGACATTATACGAGAAGGACACCCCACTTTAAGAAAACGCTCGGAAGAAGTGGCACTTCCCTTATCGGCTGAAGACAAGGCATTGGCTGAAAGCCTTTTGGAATATGTGAAAAACAGCCAAAATGATGAACTCGCTGAAAAATACGACCTACGTGCAGGCGTCGGCATAGCGGCTCCGCAAGTCAATGAACCAAAGCGGATTTTCGCGCTTTATTTCGACCCTTCTACGGAAGAAAACATGAGCCTGATCGCCATCAACCCGAAAATTGTCAGCCATTCCGTTGAAAAATCCTATTTGACTACCGGCGAAGGGTGCTTATCGGTCGACCGCGCAGTGCCTGGCTATGTGCCGCGCTACGCACGCATCACCGTAAAAGCGTACAATCTCCAAGGCGAGGAATACAAAATGCGCTTGAAAGGATTGCCGGCCATTGCATTTCAGCATGAACTTGACCATTTGAACGGCATCATGTTCTTCGACCACATCAATGCCGAAAATCCATTCGCTGAAATTGAAAACGCAACGCCAATTGAAAGAGGCTCAGGAGAATAATCTCCCAAGCCTTTTTCTTTTTTTATGAATTTTATTAGATTAAGCCTAGGTGCTTGAATGCTTTTGCCAGCCCATCGTTGTCGACATGGTCCGTGGTATAGGAAGCGATTGCTTTCGTTTTAGCATGGCCGTTGTCCATCGCAACACTGAATCCGGCAGTCTCCATCATTTGCAAATCATTCAATCCGTCGCCGAACGCGATGGTGTCTTCAATCGAATGGCCGGTCAGTTTGATAAGACGCTTGATGCCGCTTGCTTTCGTGCCGCCTTGTGGCAGGATATCACAGGATACCCGGTGCCAGCGCACGAAGTCGACCGTCTTGAAATGGTCGCGGTATTGCTGTTCTTCTTGTTCTTCGCAGAAAATCAGCGCTTGGTAGATTTCGTTGTCTGAATGAAATCCTTCTTCGGTTTTCGGGTGCAAAAACTTAAGGCTCTTGATGCTTTCCTCAATATCCGGATGGTAATCGATCGACGACACCATTTTGATTTCATTCATAAAGACTAGTGGATGGTCTCGCTGCTCCGCATATTCGAAAATCGATTGCAGCGTATCCGGGTCCAGTGCCTCTTTATGGATAGGCTCCCGCTGATGGACAATGTATTGGCCATTAAACGAAATGAACGTTGAGATCTCCAGTTCTTTTCTCAATTCCTCGAACATGAATGGCGCTCGTCCAGTTGCTATTGCCAATTCATGGCCATTTGCACGCGCCTTTTGGAGTGCCGTTTTTGCGCTTTCAGGCAATTCCTTTTTAGAATTTAATAACGTACCGTCGATATCGAGCAATAATAATTTCCCCATGGTATAAAATCTCCATTCTGTCTTAAAAGTATGCAGTGCCCGTAACTTTACAATTGTCAGAAAAAATAGTATAATGCCAGCAAGGAGTGAGTCAGCCATGTTGAAACGTCTTAAGAGAAAACTGCTTAGACAGCTCAATGGCATCATGAACAAAAAGAAAATCGCATAATTATTCGGCCCTTCTAAAAGAAATTAGGAGGGCTATTCTTTATTTTAGAACATTGTCGTGATAATATAAAGAAAGTGAATTTAATTGAACGTGCAAAAGGAGAGCAAAATATGATTTTTAAAGTATTATATCAGGAAAACCGTGCAGAGGTACCAGTTCGCGAAAACACTAAGAGCCTCTATGTTGAAGCTTCATCCGAGCGTGAAGTAAGAGACCATTTGAAAGACCGCAATTACAACATCGAATTCATCCAGCTGCTTGAAGGAAACCACCTTCAATACGAGCAAGACAGCCAGAATTTCGAATTAGAGAGTTTGGAATAACAATGAAATTCGTTAAAAATGATCAAGTTGCAGTTTTCGCCCTCGGCGGACTAGGCGAAATCGGCAAAAACACATACGGTGTGCAATTCCAGGATGAAATTATCCTGATTGACGCCGGCATCAAATTTCCGGAAGACGATTTGCTCGGAATCGATTATGTAATTCCGGATTACACTTATTTGGTAAAGAATGCTGATAAGATCAAAGGCCTCTTCATCACACACGGCCACGAAGATCATATCGGCGGCATCCCTTATCTATTGAAACGGATCAATGTCCCAGTATACGGCGGGAAGCTCGCATTAGGCCTGCTCCGCAAAAAATTGGAAGAGCATGGCTTGCTCCGCCAAACCAAAATGATTGAAATCGCAGAAGAAGATGTCATCAAATTCCGTAAGACGTCTATCAGTTTCTTCCGTACAACCCACAGTATTCCGGATTCGTTCGGCGTTGTCGTTAAGACGCCGCCTGGCAACATTGTCCATACAGGAGATTTCAAATTCGATTTCACTCCTGTAGGCGAACCGGCAAACTTGTTGAAAATGGCTCAAATCGGCAGTGAAGGCGTTCTTTGTCTCTTGTCCGACAGCACAAACGCTGAAATTCCGAACTTCACGATGTCGGAACGCAAAGTCGGCGAAACAATCAAAGACATTATGAGAAAAGTGGATGGCAGATTGATTTTTGCTACATTCGCATCCAACATCTATCGCTTGCAGCAAGTTACTGACGAAGCGGTAGCGCAAGGGCGTAAGATCGCTGTATTTGGACGCAGCATGGACAATGCAATGACTATCGGCCGCGAACTTGGCTATATCAATGCACCGGAAGATGCTTTTGTCGATACACAAACCTTGAACCGCCTGCCAGCAAACGAAACATTGATTCTTTGCACTGGCTCCCAAGGCGAACCGATGGCCGCCTTGTCGCGCATCGCGAACGGCACACACCGCCAAATCCAGATTCAGCCGAATGATACGGTTGTCTTCTCGTCTTCCCCGATTCCGGGCAATACGAGCAGCGTTAACCGGACAATCAACTTGCTGTTCCGCGCCGGTGCTAATGTCATTCATGGCTCGTTGAATAATATCCACACATCCGGCCACGGATCTCAAGAAGAAAACAAATTGATGCTTCGTTTGATCAAACCGAAATTCTTCATGCCGATCCATGGTGAATACCGGATGCAAGCCCAGCATGCTGAACTTGCTGTTGACTGTGACGTCCCGCGTGAAAACACCTTCATCATGGAAAATGGCGACGTTTTGGCATTAGGCGAAAACGAAGCTTCTGTTGCTGGCCGCATCCCTTCTGGCGATGTTTACATCGACGGCAGCGGCATCGGCGATATCGGCAACATTGTCTTGCGCGATCGCCGCGTCCTTTCTGAGGAAGGGCTGGTCATCGTCGTTGTCAGCGTTGATATGAAGAACAATAAAATGGTCTCCGGCCCGGACATTATCTCCCGCGGTTTTGTCTACATGAGAGAATCAGGCACGATGATTTACGAAGCCCAGCAAATGCTGAACCGCCATTTGAAGAAAAAAATCCACGGCAAGGATACGGAATGGTCAGAGCTTAAAAACGACATTTCCGATGTCTTAGGACCGTACCTATTTGAAAAAACAAAACGCCGTCCAATGATCTTGCCGGTCATTATGGAAGTGTAAGTAAATATAAAAGACAGTCCCGAAAGCCGCTAAAGGCTTTCGGGACTGTCTTTTTTGTTTTTATCAGTGTTATTAATTCAATACTTTTTTCTCAAAGCGGTTAATATCTGAATCTGATCCGATAATGATCAGCACATCCGCCAACTCGATTTCCATATCCGCTTGCGGCGACACGATAATATCTTTCTCGCGTTTGATGGCAACGATGTTGATGCCGTATTTTGCACGGATGTCGAGCCCAATCAATGTGCGGCCTGCTAGTTTTTCATTGGCCTGGATTTCTGCAATCGAATGCTCGTCCGACAGCTCCAAATAATCCAAAACGTTGTTTGACAGCATATTATGCGCAATGCGGATGCCCATATCGCGCTCCGGATGGACGACGCGGTCAGCACCGATTTTGTTCAGCACTTTCGCATGATAATCGTTTTGGGCTTTCACGGTAATCTGCTTGACCCCGATTTCTTTCAGCATCAATGTTGTCAGGATGCTTGCCTGAATGTTTTCGCCGATTGCGACAATGACATGCTCAAAATTACGGATGCCCAGCGATTTCAACACGGTTTCATCTGTTGTGTCCGCTACTACCGCTTGTGTCGCAATAGATGCAAATTCGTCGACCCGTTCTGAGTCTTTATCTATCGCCATTACGGCGGCGTCTTGTTCGATCAGTTCGCGGACAATGCTGCCGCCGAAGCGCCCCAGTCCTATTACTACGAATTCCTTTTTCATGTCCATCCCCCAAACTCATTGACTGCTCTCATTTTATCACAATTACCTGCGGTATTGACAAGCCTTCTTGCGGTTTTCCATCTTATCCATCAGAGGAATACAAAAAAAACCCCGCTCATCGGCGGGGATCCAGCGGCCTTTTCGGCCGTTTGTCGCAATATTCGCATGTGGCATCGCTGCATTTCTCTTCGCGCCATTCGTTGCAGCCTGAGCAGTAGCTCGCATCGAATTCGTCGTCGAATGTCAGTTTTGACAAGCAGGAATGGCAATACGTATGAACGTCCATCCAGTTGATGAACTTTTTATCTGCTAGAAGGTAAAGCCCCTGCTGTTCTTGTCTGTAATTCATAATAGAAGATTTTTGGACAACACGTTTTTTAGGGTCTAAGAAAAAATTCATTTTGCTGTTCACTCAAATCACTCCCAAAATTGGTTAAGCTTTTATCCGTTTTGCCGCGAGCGGTGGCTGGGATTCCATCAAAGCGAATTCCCGGCGTCCATCATTGGGATGGCGCGGCCAATTAATTTATAAGTTAGCTGTTATTGTATGTTTTATGTTTTGCACTTTCTCTATGATAGTAAATCATTGCAGTAAAAAGCAATAGATATGTTCCAATTAAATTTAAATAACATTAATTTGACTCTAAACTGCTTTTTTGTATACTTAAAGATGCTAAGAGTAAACTATTAATCTACTTTAACTAAACTTTTGTTTGATTGGCTCAGTAATTCTTGGTGGGGGGATAATATGGAGATTGGGGCAAAAATTAAGCGTCTGCGCTTAAAGAACGGTTTGACACAGGAAGAGCTGGGTGAGCGCACTGACCTCAGCAAAGGATTTATCTCCCAGCTCGAACGGGACATGAACTCCCCTTCTATAGAAACTCTTTTTTCCTTGCTTGAAGTGCTCGGCACAACGCCTAAAGATTTTTTTGATGATACGGACAAAAGACTGAAAGTCACGTTTACGCCGCAAGACCATGTCGTGCACAAAGACGAAGAAGCCGGCTATGAAATAGATTGGCTCGTTGCCACTTCCAATGAAAAAGAGATGGAACCGGTTTATTTGACGCTTTACAGAAATGGACATTTTAAACGGTTTGAGCCTTCCCTGGCGGAAACTTTTATCTATGTTATTGAAGGAAGCGTGCGTCTGGTTCTCGGCAACATTGAATACACAGCAAATACCGGGGACTCGATTTATTACGAAGCTTCCGACAATCATCAATTGATCAATATTGCGGACGGCAAAACAGAATTGATCATTGTAGCCACACAATCTTATTTATAAACTTGGAGGGATCGTCTGACCAATCAATAATCCGATTTGATAACGTGACACAAACTTATAACGGGGATTCCCCGGTTTTGAAAGATATCAGCTTTGAGTTGAAAAAGGGAAATTCTATACACTTCTTGGTCCATCCGGCTGCGGTAAAACGACGATTCTGCGTTTGATTGCAGGCTTTAACACGCCGACACAAGGCAATATCTATATCGGAGGCAAGAAAGTCAACCGGATTCCGGCGAACGAACGCAAAGTAAATACGGTATTTCAGGATTATGCCTTATTCCCTCATTTGAATGTATTTGAAAATGTGGCATTCGGCTTGCGCATCAAGAAAGTGAAGGAGCGGAAACTGACCGTCGCGTAAAAGAAGCCTTGGAATTCGTCAATTTGAAAGGCCATGAAACCCGTGAAATCTTAGAGATGTCCGGCGGTCAGCGTAATCGTCAACGATCCCGAAGTGACTGGCGACGAGCGATTCTGCCCTACTGAAGAAATGCGGGACCGCCTGGAAGTCTATGAAAACCTGGGGCTTGAGATGCTTGGTGTTTACAACGAACTGTTTTTGGAATTTAAAATGGACATGGAAAAATGACAGGCAGAGCTTCTGCCTGTTTTTTTCTTTGGCTTCCGGGTATTGTATTAAATGACATTGTGATAAACTTTTAGTCACACGAAAGAAATAAGAGAGAAGGATCGACGATGGCCCAAAAATCAAATAAATTCGCTTTATACGTGCTAATGTTCAATATGTTCATCGCAATGAGCGGCATCGGGCTAATCATTCCCATCATGCCTGAATATCTCGATACATTCGGCGTTGCCGGCCAAGCGCTCGGCACATTGATCGCTACATTCGCATTGGCACAATTTTTATTTTCTCCGCTGTCCGGAGAACTATCGGACAAATACGGCCGCAAGAAATTGATCATTATTGGCTTGATCATCTTCGGCTTATCCCAATTGGTATTCGGTCTGGCTTCCGATTTATGGATTTTGTACTTGGCGCGCTTTTTTAGCGGACTCGGCGCCGCTTTCCTCATTCCGCCAATGATGGCTTTTGTAGCGGATATCACCACCTATGAAGAACGCGGCAAAGGAATGGGGCTCCTCGGTGCTTCGATGTCACTCGGCTTTATGGTCGGCCCCGGATTCGGCGGCTTTCTTGCTGAAGTCAGTCTGCAATTCCCGTTCTATGTTGCCACCGCAGTCGCATTGATTGCAGCAGTGATTTCGCAATTCGCTTTGCCGGACGTTGCACCGACCATTGATGCTGCGCCCGCTAAACGCGAGAATCTCTTGCAGCAATTGAAAAGGTCCAGCTACACGCCTTATTTCGTCATGTTGATTGTCATGTTCATCTTTGCGTTCGGTTTGGCCAATTTCCAATCGACAATCGCTTTGTATGTCGATAAGAAATACAGCTTTACGCCTAAAGAAATCGCTGTCCTCATCACTGTCGGTGGCTTTGTCGGCGTCATCGTCCAGACTTTCGTCATCGACCGGCTGTTCAAGCGCTTTGGCGAAATGAAAGTGATCTTGGTCAACCTGTTGGTTTCCGCTGCGGCAATGATTGCTGTGCTTTTCGTCAACACCTTCTGGACGATCCTGCTGGTATCGGCAATTTTCTTTACAGCCGCTTCACTTTTGCGTCCGGCCATCAATACGCTCATTTCCAAACTAGCCGGTGATGAACAAGGGTTTGCAGCAGGTATGAACAATGCCTATATGAGTTTAGGAAACATGATTGGCCCTGCTCTTGCCGGAATCCTCTTTGATATCGATATGAGTTTCCCGTATATTTTCGGTACAGCCATTTTGATCACCTGCTTTTTCCTGGCGAATACGTGGTCATTGCGAAAACGCCAGCTGCTGGCTGAAAGCCGGACTAGCTGAAGGCCTAACATCTCATAACTTTAATGGAAAACAAAAAATAGACAGGCAGCCACTTAGCTGCCTGTCTGTTTTTTTATTGGCTTTGGAAAAATTCGTAGATGAATTGCGGCATCGTATCCAAAACCGCTTCGTCTGGATTAAGTTTGGAATGATGAAGGCCGTAAGGAGAACCAACACCCGCCCAAAACATGAGGCCTGGAATCTGATTGGTGAAATACCCGAAATCCTCACCCGTCATCGCCGCTTCAGCGCGTTTTGCTGAAACGCCTTTATAGCCGGCGGCGAAATGCAGGAATTGTTCTGCCAATTCTTCGTCATTATTCACTTCCAGATAACTTGAACCGTAATCGATGGTGATTCGGCAATGGAAGCCTTCTTCAATAGCGCGGCAATGTGCTTCAATGCGGGACTTCATGTTTTGCATTGATTCCAAATTCAAGGTACGGATCGTCCCTTCTAGCCGCGCGTGTTCCGCGATGACATTTTGGACAGTCCCTGCAGTGAATTTGCCGACCGTCAATACCGCCGAATCCATTGGGTTGACGTTGCGGCTGACGATTGTCTGCAGTTGAAGCAGAAGCGACGCCGCTGCTACCGCCATGTCTTCCGCATTATGCGGAAAAGCGGCATGGCCGCCTTTGCCTTGAAGGTCGATGAACAATTCCGAGGTGTTTGCAAACAACAACCCCGGCTTTGTCGATACTGTTCCTGCTGGCATTTCCGGCGCGATGTGCAGTGCAAAAATGTTATCCGGCAAAAATGCCGGCATTTCAGCTTTCAGCCATTCCCGGAACGGCAATGCGCCGCCCGGCCCTTCTTCTGCCGGCTGGAACAAGATTACCACGTCATCTTTGATCGGTTTTTCGGTTAATTTCTCCAGCAAACCAAGCGCAACCGCCATATGGACATCATGGCCGCACGCATGCATCCGCCCTGGATGGAGCGAAGAGAATGGGAGCCCTGTTGCTTCCGTGATCGGCAAGCCGTCGATATCCGTGCGCCAGCCAATCAATTTACTTGGAGCAGTGCCTGAAACCTTTACTGCCAAGCCAGTCTTCCATTCCACTACATCAAGACGATCTTGCGGCAGCTCCTGGATGATGCTTTTCAAAAGAGCCTGGGTTTTAACTTCCTGAAACCCGATTTCCGGTATTTGATGCAATTCTCTTCTGATTTTCATTAAATCCATAAAATATCGCCTCTTATAACTGGCGAAGTTCTTGTTTGATTTCCGTTTTCGAACGTGTTTTTTCATCCATCAATTTAAGGACGCGTGCTGGCGTGCCGCCGACTACTGAGTTGGCTGGCACGTCTTCAATAACGATTGCGCCGGCTGCAACAACCGCGCCTTCGCCGATGCGGACGCCTTCTAATACGACTGCATTCGCACCAATCATGACGTTGTCTTCTACTATGACAGGAGTCGCTGATGCAGGCTCGATCACACCGGCAAGGACTGCGCCTGCTCCGATGTGGCAGTTTTTGCCGACAGTTGCGCGGCCGCCAAGAATAACGCCCATGTCGATCATTGTGCCATCACCGATGACCGCTCCGATATTGATGACAGCGCCCATCATGATGATGCAATTATTGCCGATTTCCACATTTTCGCGGATAAATGCGCCTGGCTCGATGCGGCTGTTGATGTTTTTCATATCCAATAACGGAATCGCAGAGTTTCTGCGGTCATTTTCTACTACTGAGTCTTCGATGACAGCAGCATTTGCTTCAAGTGCTCCTTGGACTTGCGCCCATTCACCGAAAACGGTTGCGTGGTTCCCTTCTCCAAAAACTTTAGAGCCTGTGCCATAGTCCAAAGAAGCGACGTTCTGCCCTTTTACATAAACTTTGACAGGCGTTGATTTTGTAGCATTCTGTATGTACGAGATAATTTCATTTGCATCCATTTGCTTCATCAATAAAAACCTCTTTCTATAAGTGATGGTGTTATTATAACGGATTTAGAATAATAATTCAGTACATTAGCTTAATAAAGCGGCATGTTTTTTCACTATATCGACAAATGCCTCTACTTGGCGCAGCTGGAATGCAGATTCGTAGCCGATTAGCCATGTATCACGCGTAAGCTCCAATTCTTCCGCGCTGCTCGACAGCGGGATTTTGTGGACGCCCTCTGTCCCGTCCAGCGTAATAGAAGGCAAAATCGCATAGCCGATGCCGTTGACCGCCATTTGCTTGCACGTCTCAATCTGGTCAACTGTGATTTGCCGCTTCGGGCTTGAAGCGAAATGCTTCTGCCACCATTGCTGGATTTCCTCGTAATAATTGGAATCGCTTTTAAATTGGATAAACGGCCGTTCCGTCTTTTCCACTTGTTCGAGCGATGTGATTTCCTTATCAACCAAATACAGCGTATCACGGAATAAATGCATCTTTGTGCCTTTCCAATCGGTTTGGCCCCGGACAATGCCGACATGGGCTTCGCCTTCATAAAGCGCTCGGACGATGTCTGAACTCCAGCCGGTAATCAACTGGATTTTTGCTTCCGGGTAAAGCGTGACGAAATCTTTCAGCACCTTCGGCAGCCAATTCTGGCCGATGATTGTTGCGCAGGCAATTTTCAATGTGCCGTGGACTTTAGACGTCAGTGTATGAAGGATTTCAAATACCTCTTCCTTGCGCTGAATCATGTCAATCGAATAATTGATGACAAGCTCTCCGGCAGGCGTCGGCGTCAATCCTTTTTGCGAGCGGATGAACAATTGCTGTCCCCAGTCTTTCTCGATAGACTGCAGGCGCTGCGACAAGGCCGGCTGTGACAAGAAGAGCCGTTCAGCCGCTTTCCGCATATTGCCTTCTTCTGCCAGCACTTTGATGATCAGTTCTTCATTAGCCATCTCTTCTCAGCCCTCTCTTTCGCGGCAGCCCGAAGATCAGCAATAAACTGATCAGAGCAAAAACCGCGGTCAACCCGTAAACGTTCTGCGACCCTTGTTCGAGCCCTTCCTGCAGCACTTTAATTGCTTCTGGGGATAAGGCGGCCCGGCTCTTCTCCGTCAGCAATTCGTTGACCGAGTTCAACGTGAATCCTTCCCCAGTGCTGCGGAAATAATTTAACAGCGTCACATTCAGTACACTTCCTAACAATGCCGCTCCGATCGTGCTCCCCAAATTCCGCATAAAAATGTTTGAAGCTGTCGCGGAGCCACGCTGTTCGTAGGAAACCGCCGATTGGATCGAGACGATAAACGCGGTGCTTGTAAGCCCCATCCCGACGCCGATGAAAAAGCTCGACATCGCAGCCCACCACGGGCCGAAACTTGCCTGCATCAAAACGAACAGCACCGTCCCAATGACCAGTGACACGCCGCCGAGCAGCGAGGTTTGAAAATAGCCGATTTTCAGCAGCAGCTTCCCTGAAAAAAAGGCTGCAATCGGCCATCCGATCGACATAGCTGTCAGCGTGAATCCGGCGATTGTCGCGGACTGTTCCATGACACCAGTGACATAAGCAGGCAAATAGCTCGTTACGCCGATCAGGATGATGCCTGTAAAAAGGGAAACCAGGTTCGCGAATAAAATCGATTTATTGCGCCAGATGGAAAATGGCATCATCGGATCTTCCGCTCTTCGCTCCACAAAGACGAACAGGGTGAAAATAGCGGCCGCGCCTCCCAGCAGCATGAATGACGGAATAGAAGCCCAGCCAAAACCGACGCCGCCTTCAACGAGCCAATAAAGGAACATGGAGAGCGCAAGCGTCAGTAAAGCCGCGCCAGCGAAATCGATAGCCGGTTTCTTATGGTTCACCGGTTCCACCAAAAAGAACATCACTCCCAGCAACGCCAAAATTCCAAGTGGAATATTGACCCAAAATACGTATTCCCAGCCGACAGTCGCTACCAAGATGCCGCCTATCGCAGGTCCGGTCACTGCGGAAATCCCCCACACACTCGACAGGTAGCCTTGTATTTTCGCGCGTTCTTCATTCGTATAAATATCCCCGACAATCGTTGTTGCAATCGGCAATACTGCTCCCGCTCCAATTCCTTGGACAAAGCGGAAAAAAATCAATCCATCCATCGATGTCGCCAGCCCGCAAAGAAGCGAGCCAATCAAAAATAGGATGATGCCTACAGCAAATATCGGCTTGCGCCCGAAAATATCGGACAGTTTCCCATACAGCAGCACCGTAACCGTACTCATCAGCAGATAAGCAGAGAACACCCAGCTGTATTTGGAA
Source organism: Planococcus sp. TJ-301 (assembly GCF_058268475.1). NCBI lineage: Bacteria > Bacillati > Bacillota > Bacilli > Caryophanales > Caryophanaceae > Planococcus > Planococcus sp. TJ-301. Next base: position 1,100,636 of record NZ_JBZDOH010000001.1, read on the forward strand.
AATCCGCCAAGCTCTGCCGAGATGCTCGGCATCGCTGTCGAGACGATTGTCGCTTCCACTGCACCGATAAACATTGCCAGCATCACGGACGCCAGCACCAATGGACGATTTGTTTTTTTCATAAGTTATGCCCTCTCTCTTGATGACAGAAAAAAGGCCTCGCAATGAGACCTCCAATGGCTATCTGAATCTTATTTTTTTAATTGGTAAATTTGCTTTTTCAATTGTTTCAGGACGACTCGGCGAGTCAAAATCCCCATAAACATTCCATCATCGTCGATGACACATAAAAAGTTCTGGTCAATTAGCAGGTCCAATGCCCGCCGAAAGCGTTCGTTGATATGAATCAGCGGAAAATCCCGCTCCATGATATCGTCTACTTTGATGTCAGGCAGCCGTTCATATTCGATGTGGTCGAGCCCCAGAATGGCATCAGTTATACGCTGGGCATTGATCAATCCGCGAAAACGGTATTTCGGATCCAGTACGGGAATCGCGGAATAGCCTGTTTTTGTCAAAACCAATAATGCGTGTTCTGCGCTATTGCCCACTTGGACATGTGCGACTTTTTCGGAAGAAATGATGAATTGTTCGATTGGCATATCAAGAAAATCTTTGCTAGGTAATGAAATCATGTACTCTACTCCTTTAACTTCATAAACGAGCCAACCTAATTCCGGTCGTTTTCATCATAACATATTACGGTAGCCGAAACTATTTTTCACTTTACGTTTGCCGTATGAATTGCAAGGATTTCCTAGAACGGAAATTTGTTCAGCCATTGCCCTCCGTCCAAAGTGACAATCTCCCCGTTCATATAAGAAGCTCTTTCCGACATGATAAACGCTGCGAGTTCCGCCACTTCTTCCGGCTTCCCAAGACGGCCCAGCGGAATGGATTCTAACGTGCGTTTTGCCGCTTTCTCGGATTCCCATAATTTATCGGCTCCACCCGTCCGTTCAATCGGCCCTGGTGCAATCCCATTGACCCGGATGCCGTATTGTGTGCCCCATTCCACCGCCAATGTCCGCGTCAATGACATGACGCCTGCTTTGGCGGCCGCTGAATGCGCAACGCCTGCCCCTGCGTTCCATGCATAGGTAGCTAGCATATTCAGGATATTTCCCTTCGCGCCCCTTTCAATCCAGTAGTTTCCGACTGCATGTGAACAGAAGAATGTGCCGTTCAGTACGATATCAATGACGGAACGCCAGCCGTTAGGCGACAGCTTTTCCGCGTGGACGATAAAATTGCCTGCCGCATTATTGACCAGCCCGTCGATGCGCCCAAATTTCTCATGGGCGAAGCTCACCATCGCTTTTGCGTGTTCCGGTTCCCGGACGTCCATTTGAAATACTTCCACAGAACCATTAAGCACTTCCATCGATGTGACAGCAGCATTCAGCTTTTCCATATCCCGCCCCGTGATGATGACATTCGCACCTTCTTTTGCAAACCGTTCCGCCATATGGTACCCCATGCCGCTTGATCCGCCTGTTACAATAATCGTCTGTTCTTTGAACATTTCCATTTCCCCAATCCCCTTTATGTGTAATTTTTCAATTCGGCCCTGCCGTCCGTCCAGTATACAGTTTCCCGTTAATTTGGTATGATGGACATGCTTAATTAAGCAAATTCCAACTTCAGAAAGGAATGGGTCCATGGCTACACAAAAAACGGATGCGGAAATTGCCCAGGCAATCTTCACCGTTAACCGGCACGCGAAAACCGCCCCTGACAACCAGTATTTGTACGCCTTGAAAAAAGAAGCCTTATCGACGATGATCACCAAGAATCGCGCCAGAAAAATCGGTCTTCACTTCAGCAAAAATCCCCGAAAAAGCCAACAACAATCTTCAGTCCTCGTTCAATGCGGTAACTATTATTTTCACATGCTGCCGAAAAAAGAAGACTTTGAACAGCTTGACCATTTAGGCCAGTTGGATGAATCCTATCGTAATCCACCCAGCAGGATGAACCTAAAAACCGCCAAGGAGATCCTCAGCTCTTTCACCGGCCTTCAGCCGAAAAAGAAAGAAGCTCCCCAAGCGCCTTTCACCAAAACGTACACGCCGAGAGAGGCAGATCGGTTTTATTCACCCAAAAAATCCTATTTTGATTGATCATCCGATACGCCGGCTTCCAGAGCCAGCGTATTTTTTTATTCTTCGTAATACTTGATCAATGCTTGGGTGCCGTTTTCCCCGTAGCCTTGATCAGCCAGGCTTTCGTACATGCGCAGCGATTGGCGAAGGCCCGGCAAGTCAATGCCCATCGCTTCAGCTTCTTCAGCGGCGATTTTCATATCTTTGATGAAATGCTTTATGTAGAACCCTGGGTCGAAATCGCCGTTGATGATGCGCGGCGCCAGATTGGACAGCGACCATGAACCTGCCGCACCAGAGGAAATCGACCGCAGCACCTGTTCCGGATCCAGTCCCGCTTTTTTCGCGTAGATCAGTGATTCGCAGACACCGACCATATTGGAGGCGATGATGATCTGGTTGCACATTTTCGTATGCTGGCCAGCCCCCGCTGCCCCTTGATAGACGATATTCTGTCCAAGCAATTCGAATAACGGCAAAGCCTCTTGGAAAACCGCTCTATCTCCGCCTACCATGATTGACAAGGTGCCGTTCTGTGCCCCTATGTCACCGCCAGACACTGGGGCATCCAGCGATTTCAAACCTTTTTCTTGAGCCGCTTCGTAAATCCGCTGCGCCAGTTTTGGTTGCGAAGTTGTCAGATCGACCAATACCGTTCCTTCTTTAGCGCCTTCCAATATGCCGTTATTCCCAAAATAAACTTGTTCGACGTCAGCCGGGTAGCCGACCATCGTGAATACTGTCTCGGCTTGTTCCGCTGCCTGCCGCGGCGACTCCATTAGCTTTGCTCCTAAAGCGACTAGGTTCTCCGCTTTTTTTGCCGTCCGTGTATAAATCGCCACTTCATGGCCAGCCTCTAATAAATGCTTGACCAAACTATTGCCCATGACACCAGTCCCGATAAATCCAATTTTCATATGCTATCACTCCTTCTCTATATTACCAGTTTAGCAAAAATCTTCTGTTAATTCACATAATTATTCAGCAACGAAAATCGCCATTTTAATAAAACGCAAAAAAAGAAGCCGATCCGCTATTCGGACCGACCACAAAAGGGGGAAATGAGAATGTTGCTGTGTTCAAATATACTATGCCCCGTCTATCAAAAGCTTAAACCTTTTCATTGAAATTCTTTTCTGAAAGCTGTTCGATTTCTTCCAAGAAAGGATTAACTTCATTTGCCGTAACTTCCCCTTGGCCGTACCGAACAAATTCGTATGTGGCAAAAAATCTTTCAGATACCTGCCAACCCATGCGCGATGTCCATTCCCTGACAGTCTCAGAAACGCCGCGGCCATGCCCAGCAGCTTCAGCCTGACGCTCGAACTCACGGTAGACTGCTCGGATATACTGCAAGTCAACCGCCTCTGCATGCGTTTTTTCTTCATATGTTTCGCGTGCAGCCGGTTTTGCGCTATTCATGCCCATCCGTTCAATGAAGACGGGCTGTTCCTTTTCCTGCTTTGATTTTTCAGGTCGCCATTTCTTGAGCCATAGCACCAATGCGGCGGTTATCCCCAATAGCAACGCGGCCAACATCACTTCAACCGGAAAATCGGCTGCTGCCGGCACTGCTGCCAAACCATTTTCTTGCCGTGTTTCTGAAGGTCCCATTTTGTTGATGGTTTCTTGGACTTTTTCTGAACTTGATAAGGCTGACAGCGAAACACCCAATTTCTCCATCAGCCCGGAAAATGGCCAAAGTACCAATTGCAGCAGCCCGCCTGCTGCCGCTCCCGCTCCTTGCCTGGCTTTTTCAGCGATGCTATAGACCAGCAATGCTGAAAGGGCGCTTGCAGCCAGCACAAAGCCTCCAGCTGCAATCAGCTGCGAAAAGCTGATGCCTTCCGGACGGTGCTTCAAATACCGGTAGCACAAACTAAGAAGCACATTCAATACAATTGCCGCAGCGAACAGCGTATACAAGATTCCTTCAGTTTCTTGTTCGGGGTTGAATATTGTTGTGAACATGGCAATCGCAAACAGTGCGACAATCAATAGCATCGGTTTGCTAAGTGCTTCATCGCCATCTTCGCTTCCTGAAAAACGGGTGTGCAGGCGATAAATGGCGGCCAGCATCCCTGCAGCCGCGAGCCACAGCGGAAATCCGATCAGCACTCCGCCAAGTGCGGTGGCTCCAGCGATTGCAGCCGATATCCAAACACTGTATGAAAGCTTTCCAAACAGCAAGAAAGCGGACAACGCGGCGGCAAAACTCAAAATTGGCCAGGACAGCAGCAAAGGATGCAAAGCTTCATCAGTTATAATGACAGCGATAATCGAAATGGCGAAGGCATCCATCCAAAACTTTGAGGCGGCATTAAAACGGCTGCTCATGCACTATCCCTCCCTTGGCGGCTTTCCAATACAGCCAGCTGGGTTCGTTTGCTCCATTTTGCTATTATGTTCCGGATATCGGCCTTTTCATCGGTCAGCACATATGTTGTAGACGGCAGTCCATCATGCCGCTCCAAATGGCTCGCCATTGCAATGAAAGGCATCGTTGAGTGGTCTTTGGATAATATGGATAGCAGTTCCAGTGCTTTCAGCCTCTGCTTTTGCCCTTCTCCAGATGGAAGGTAAAGGTAAGGAACCGACCCTGCTGCACGTATGTTTACAGCCAGCGCGTACGGAATGCCTGCCCGGTAACAACTTTCGATATAAGAAGCTAATTCTTCGGTCCGTTCTTCTAAATTCGGGATTGTCGCGTAATGCGACGCGACGTTCATCGCGAACAGCACCGATTCGTTCGCTACTTGAGTGAAAATTTTGGTCTGGTAGCTTTGCATGCGGGCGCTCGCCTTCCAATGGATATGGTGAAATTGGTCAGTCGGGAGGTATTCCCTTGTGCCCACAGGCTGAAACGGATCATCAAACAACGTGTGATTCAAATTGAAATAGCCGGCTTTTTGGCTGGAAGGCTTGTTATGGAATGGAAAATTCCGCAGCTTCGGATAAACCAATTTTTCCTGCAGCAGCCGGTCCCGGTACTCCAGCAACACATGGCCGTCGCCGAACGGCAATGGGATAGCCAATTCCATTTTTTTCAACCTCGAGAGCCCCCGATGATGGCCTATCACCGGTATCTTCACCTTTATTTTTTCTCTGAAACCGATTGTAAATGGCACATCCACTTCAATCATCTCACCGAACCGTTCGTTATGGCTGTCCGAGGGTTGGACCGCATCCTGAAACCAGATTTTCAACTTTCCTCCCCATATCGGCAATCCTCCATTTTCAAATTCCAATTCCCATTGGGATTCTCCGCCATTCAAGACACGCTGACGCATGAAAACATTGTGGTAGGCGAGTTTTTTTCCTGCCTGTTTTATATAAGCCCATTGCAGGCCAAATACCGCAGTTCCAAACGACAGCACTGCCGCTGATTCATATTGAAGAAACACAAAAGCCATAAAAAGGGCCACGGCCAGCATCCCCAAAATGATGCCCTGCTGCCTGGCGCCTTCTTCATGGCGGATCCAACCCATCTTAAAGTGCCTCAACAGGCATTGGGATGGATTCGGCGATTTCCTTCAGAACTTCCGACGGCTTGGCAATAAGCATCCCTTCACCTGTCAGGAGAAGTCGATGCAAAGCGACAGGCTGCAGTATGTATTTAACATCGTCTGGTGTCACAAATGTGCGCCCTTCGATAAACGCACGGCCCTGCGCCGCATGGACAAGCGCTAACGCTGCGCGGGAACTCAACCCCAGCTCGACCAATGGATGCTTTCTTGTTGCTTGGACCAGCTCGATGATGTAATGCTCGATGTCTTCATGGATCGACACTTTCTTGGCCGCCTGTGTCCACGCCTGAACTTCGCTGATGGAGGCCACGGCGCTGATTTCTTTTTTATGAGATGCGTTTCCCCGGAAATCCCGGATGATCTTCAGTTCTTCCTCGAAACTCGGATAACCGATTTCCAATCGAAATAAAAACCGGTCCAACTGGGCTGCCGGAAGCGGGAAAGTTCCTTGCTGCGACTCCACTGGATTCTGCGTGGCGATGACGATAAACGGATCAGGCAGCTGCAGCGTTTCCCCGTCAATGGTTGCCTGCTTTTCTTCCATCGCCTCAAGTAGGCTCGATTGCGTCCTAGGTGTGGCGCGATTGATTTCGTCTGCAAGAAGCAGGTTCGTCAACACTGCCCCTGGGCGCAATTCGAATTCTTGAGTCCGCGGGTTGAAAAAGCGGATTCCTGTCACGTCCGATGGCAAAACATCCGGTGTGAACTGCAAGCGCTGAAATCCCCCTTGGAAAGATCCGGCAAATGCTTTTGCCATCCATGTCTTGCCTGAGCCCGGAACGCTCTCAAGCAATACGTGCCCTTCTTGAAGCAACGCGATGAGCATGAAATCAATTTCTTTTTCGCGGCCAACAATCAGGCCGTTTAAATGCTGTCTTATTAGCGTTAATTTCTCCATTTTTCATTTCCCCCTATGTATGGCATCTTCTTTTGGCCTTTATGTCATTTCGATGGTTCTTCAGTGTAATTGTAGATCGTTACGCCATGATGGTGGGCGACGCCGCGGTAATGCTTGAAATCTTCACGTGATATTAAAACTTTGCGGAATTCCAGGAAATTTTGTTTCTCGATTGTCAACGATTCTATTGCCCCCATTTTCAATTGATCCAGCAATTCTGTGTAATCTGTCATTTTCCCTTTCCCCTCTCATCTTCGATTCGCTAATCAGCTTCTGCTATAATAATTAAATGGAAGAAAGCATTCAAATCCAGCGGGTTAGCCACCCGTGTTATCATCGGCTATTTCCAAAGAAATGTTAATAACTTCGATTATACAGCATCGTCTGAAGTTGAACATCTTTGGCTTAGCCATTAACTCTATTCAAAACGGCTGTTATCTAGGAGGATATAATATGTTGAATTTTATAAAAGAACATCATTTACTGTTGCTGATTCCTTCAGCTTTCCTGCTATATTTCATAGCGTTTCAAAATACAGCGATTTTTTGGTATATGTACACGTTCGCTTTATTATTGCTCATGTCCTACGCGTTGCTGTTTGCGAAAATTTTCGATGAATTGCCAACGTGGAAGTCGCTGTTGTTCGGGCTCGGCTATGGAACGCTGATTTACGGCCTTATCGCCGGAAGCTATAGAGCGTTGCAATTATTGCCGTTTCCAATTGAAAACGCGTTATCAAACTTCTTGGCGAACTTTGCACCAGTATCCATCTGGCATTATCTTTTATTGATGTTCATTATCGTTCCTGGAGAAGAAATCTTCTGGCGCGGCTATGTCCAGCAAAAATTGAAGAAATATATGCCGATCCCCTTCGCAATCCTAACGTCTTCTGTGCTATTCGGGCTGGCGCTGGGGCTCGGAGGATTTATTCCGGGGATGCTAGCCGGAGCGGCCGCGGGCATTGTTCTTGGTGCTCTCTATGAGTGGAAACGCAGTATGCCTTTATTGATCATCACTCATCTGGTGATGGTAGTCTTGTTGTTTTTGGTGAAACCTTTGCTTTAATTGAAACGCCTTAGACTTATTAAACGTCAACTAGAGGAAAGGGAGGAATTATTATGAAAATAAATAATTTATTTTTAGCCGCAGCGGTATTGTCGGTCGGTGGCCTATTGGCTGCATGCGGAAGTTCTGAGACCGTACAAGAGCCGAATGGGGCTAAAGAAACTCCAGAAGAAACAGACCCGATTGAAGAAACCACAGAAACGCCTGTTGAAACAGAAGAACCAGAAGCGGAAGAAGAGCCTGAAATAGCCGAAGAAGAACCTTCGAAAGCTGAAGCCGAAGGTGAACTTACCAAGAGCGATGAACAGCAGTACGAAATGTACGTTCTGTCTGGCTTTCAATTAACTTCTGAAGAACCTGGCAAAGATGCTTTGCTGTGGGAAGAAGATTCTGCGGTATTCATGCGCATTGAAACTTTTAATAAAGAAGACATTGAATTCGCGCAAGCGGAAGCCGCAATGAAGGAAACGCTGGCAGCTTCAAATCCGGATGCCGAAATAGCTGAAGCCGCAGCTCCACAAGGTGCGGAATTCCTCAACTCCGTTGCTTATGAAATACCCACCGCGGAAGGCAAAGTAACTGGCGTCGTTTATGAAAAAGAAAACCTAATTGTCCGCCTCACCGTTTTTGACAGCACAGCAGTTAATGCCACGGCAGACTTCATCGACATGGGAAGCACAATCGGACGTCCTTAATACACCAAATAAAAAATGCGCACTGGACAAAGTCCGATGCGCATTTTTTATTGTTTTTTTGCTCAGTCTTGCCCGCAGCCGTTAATAGGATAGATCTTTGATCGACAAGCCGAGTTTCTTCATGAGCTCGATTGCCTGATCCTTTTCCTCGCTCGTCAGTGCATTAGTCAATTCATGCAAATTCTTTTCATGTTCTGGAAAAATCTCACTCATAAATTCTTTGCCTGCTGGTGAAATCGCAGCATACGTGACGCGGCGGTCTGTAGGGCAATTCACGCGTGTGATAAAGCCGCGCTTTTCAAGTTTATCAATGACATACGTGATCGAACCACTTGCCAATAAAATCTTCCCGCCTATTTTTTGAAGCGGCTGCTGACCCTTATGGTATAAAAGTTCCAATACCGCAAATTCAGTCGGGTTGACGCCATGTGCCTGAAAAAAATGGTTGGTCTGTTCTGTTATCGCTTTATGCACCCGCGACAAGACGATAAAAAGCTTCAACGACTGTTTCACATCTTCGCTCATAATTAATCCACTCATTTCCGGTTTAAAGATCCTCTTAAAACAATTATATTCTTTTTTTTGGAAAAAGGCACGATTGTTAAGTCTTAGCCTTTATTAGCCGATGATTACACGTTCTTTCGGGTAATGGTACTTCGTTGGGTCAGTCTTGCCTCCGATGGTGAAGAGGAACGAAATCAGGCCGACACGGCCGATGAACATCAATAACATGACAATAACCTTTCCGAAATCGGACAAATCATCTGTTATACCAAGAGACATTCCGCAAGTTCCAAACGCGGATGTTATTTCAAAAAGTATTTCAACTGCCGTCGCATGAGGCTCTGAAATTAACAAGGCCACAGTGGCAACAAGAACCATGAACCCTGCCAAAATGATGACCGCAAATGCCCGGAACACATCTATCAATTCAATTTCCCTGCTGAATATTTGGATGCTGTTCTTGCCTCTTGCAAAATTAATTAAAAATAAGACAGCAATGGCCAATGTTGTTGTCCGGATGCCTCCGCCGACAGAGCTTGGGGAAGCGCCAATAAACATCAATGCGCTCAAAAAGACGTTCGTCGCATCGCTGAAAGTAGTGATATCCATTGTAGTCAATCCGCCTGAGCGGGATGATACCGAATGGAATATGGAAGCAAATAACTTTTCGTGCCAAGACATGCCGGTAAAAGCATTGAAATATTCCAATGCCAGATTGCCGATGCTCCCGACTACCAGCAAAATGCCGAAAGTGCTTGTTGTAATTTTCGTGAACAGTGAAAAACGAAAATTTTTGTTTTTATTGGACAAGAATTCCTTTAATTCGATTAGTACCGGGAAGCCGATTGCCCCTAGAATGATCAAAATCATAGTAATGATCTGCACGAAATAATCATTGAAGTAAGGGGCGAGCGAATTGCCGGTGATGTCGAACCCACCGTTTGTCGTCGCTGATACCGATGCAAATACTCCGTGGAGCAATGCTTCGCTGAATGTATCATAAAACTGTGTAAAATACGACGTCAAAATAATAGCGCCTATCAATTCAATCATCAACAGAATTTTAATGATTTCCCGGATCAGCTTCACGACGCCTGACATACTGAATTGGTTATGATCGACCATAATCAATTGGCGTTCGCGCAATCCGATGCGTTTGCCGACCAACAGCCAGAAGAAGGTGCCGATGGACATGATTCCGATTCCGCCCAGCTGCAAGATGAACATGAGAACGATGATTCCAAACACTGAGTAGGTTTCGGAAATATTCACCACCGTCAATCCGGTAACGCTGACAGCGCTGATGGCTGTAAACATCGTATCCATATATGACAGCCGTACTCCCTCTTGGTGCACATTCGGCAATTTCAACAGCAAAAAGGAAATTGCGATTGCCGCAAAGTAATAAGAAACAATCACTTGGGCCGGAGTTAAATTTTTAATTTTTTGAAACGTGTTGTTCATGGAGTTCATTTCCTTTCGGCCACATTATCCTCTCCCTATTCTATGAAAAGAAAATGCAAAAAGAAAGGGTAAATCACATTTCTTCCAATTAAAAAGAGCAGAAGAATCACTTCTGCTCTTTCTTTTCGTCCACAGCCTTACCTTTAGGCATCTGGGCTTGATTTTGTCCTTGTTGATTCTGTGAATGCTGTGTCACTGCTTTTACCGGTTTTTTAGGCTTTGCGTCTGCCACTTTGGCTTTCTGTTTGACTTGCTTTTGCATTTTTTCTTTTGCCTTCGGCTTCGGTTGGAGCTTTGGCTTCACTTTCTCAGCCGGTTTTTGTTTCTGTTTTTTTGCAGTTTCTATTTCCAGCTTCGAAACTGCAGGCACGCTTCCAGATTGTCCAGTAGAAGCAGGCTTCGCCTTTTTAGGAGGCGTTGGAGCCGATGCCGATTTTCTTTCAACCGCTTTGGTTTTCTGGCTATTTCCGGCAGGCTTTACTTTTTCGGCTTTGGCCGGTGGAACGAATTTTTTTGTTTTCGCAGCGTTCGGTGATTCAATGGTTTTTTTATGCGGCTGTTCTATGGCCTTTTCCTTTTTGACAGGCGCATGCTCTTTGCCGGCTTTAGATTTTGCATCGGGTTTTCCGTGCATCTCCTTGCCCATTGCTTTATTTTTGACACGGGATTGGTTCTTTTCAATTTTCAATGCTTTAATTTCATTATCTACATCTGTTTGTAAATCAGAGCCAGTTCCGGATTGCTCTTCACTCTCAATCGAAGTATAGCTTTCGACTTTCTGTCCGACAGGAATGTCTTCTTCAACTGACTGTTCCCATTGAACAAAAGTCGCTTTTTTCACATGGATATCGATATCCTTTTCTACAGCTGCAGCCGAAGCTGCCAATACCATTTTTTCAAGCTGAGTTCCCGCAGCATCATCGCTTTTTTCAGCAGCAGTGGTAATCGTCACTTTTTCCGTTTCATCCATCACGGAAATAGCGATAGAGCGCTCAATCAGGTTATCCAGCGCTTCACCTTTCCACTCACCCAGTTTGCCGATGAGTTTTTGTCCGCCTTCATCAAGTTCACGAATGGAAATGACGCGAATTTTTTCATCTACGCCAATTTCAATGCTGGAATTCATTTCCAACTGCACATAGGCAAATGCATCTTCAGAAGGAAACAATGCACTTAAAAATAACCCGAGTGTTGCAACAGCTGCAATGGCCGGGGCAAATATTGGCTGCCAATTCCATTTTGATTTTGCGGTTAGCGGATAGAAGGACCCCTCTTCTCCAATTTCAAGCGGTGCAGTTGGACGGCCATGGATAAATCGGCCATCATGCATGAGAAAAACGGAGCGGTTTTTCTTTTGTTCTATATATAAACCTTTTTGGATTCTCCTCAAAACAACCGCTCCTTTAAATAGTCTTTTAAGTAATACAGTTCACTATCGATCAATATTGCCATGGCGATTATGTATTTTCTATTCCGTTCAAGCGTTTTGCGCGAAACCCGAACGAGCTTTTCGATATCTTTGATCGGCAACTTTTTCTTGTCGGTCAGGTAATCGAAAAATTCATCGGTTTCGGCAACTAGCTGAGCAATTTGCATACAGGATTGCCGCGCATCTTCATGGGCGGGAGACACTTTCACCAATTGCTGAAAGTCCAGCCCAAATGGCGCTATAAGCTGCTGATATGCTAGAATCTCTTCTTTTCGCCTTTCAGCCTGCTGCTCTTCCTTGTAAAACTTCTCTGCCTGGCGCCCTTCAATCCAGCCGTTTGAATCTTTTGCATCTGATGCAGCTGTAAAGTCATGGCTGAACTCATTGCGGCCGCTTTCCTTGCGAATAAAATCGATAATACGCCGGCGAATAATCATATGCGCAAATGTCAGAAATGAAGCATTTTTACCTTCTTCATATCTAAGCACCGCTTCGTGGAAAGCGGACAACGCGATGCTGTATTCATCGTCGCTGCTGCTGATAAACCGTTTGCAAACTTGCGAAGCCGTCTTTTTCATAAAAGGTCCATACGATTCGATCAGCTCATTCAACGCATCGGAATCTCCTTGTTGTGCAAGTATTGCTAATTCTTCCGCTGTGCATTTAACATTGCGGCCGAATATTCCGCTGATTGCAGTTATCAGCACGCCGTTCACCTCATCTCTCACCTAACGTTACTATCATTGATTGTAACGGCAGATATTGTAAAAGAAAAGGGGATAACCGCTTATAACAAAGGTATTCGGCTATTATTACATTTTTATGTCGGTAGCATTAAAAAACTATTTCAAGACAAAAAAAAAGACCATCGACCGCCCGGTTGTGCCGGACTTGCCGATGGTCGGAAAAGCACAACAAAAGCGCTTATCCTTCAATCACATTATGCATTTTCTTTTTTGTTTTGGCGCACGGACACAAGTCCGCCTACTACTACAATTCCCATCAATACGGTCCAGAACGTCAACGTCCAAGGAGTTGAGTGCGGGAAGTCGTGAGGCAAAATGCCGACGTTGTCGTGCGACAATGTCATCACAAGGAGTTTTACTCCTACCCATCCAACGATGACAAACGCTGCTGTTTCCAGCTGCGGATATTTCTCAAGCAATTGAACGAATTTGTGGGCTGCGAAACGCATGATGATTACACCAATCAATCCACCGGCAAGCATTACCATGAATTGCCCTGCATTGATTCCCCCGATTTCGTCTATGCCGAAAACAGGCAGATGCGGCAAAGTCACGGCTAGCGCGACAGCTGCAAGCATCGAGTCGATTGCAAACGCAATGTCGGCCAATTCCACTTTCAATACCGTCATCCAGAAACCAGAACCCTTTTTCGGTTCTTTTTCTTCATCCAGGCTCTGGTCGCTATCGCCTTTTCGCTGGTCATAAATACTCTTAATCGAGATAAACAGCAAATATGCTGCTCCTAATGCCTGAATTTGCCAAATGTTCACTAGCAGCGTGATCATGAATAATGCCGCGAAGCGGAACACGAATGCTCCCAGTAAACCGTAGAACAATGCTTTTTTCTGTTGGTCTTTCGGCAAATGCTTGACCATTACGGCCATTACTACAGCGTTATCCGCTGCTAGCAATCCTTCAAGCCCTACTAACACTAATAGGACCCATGCATACTGTAATAATTCTGCTTCCATTTTTTCTCCTCCTGTTTTTTGCCAGCAAAAAAGACCCCTGCCTAAATAAAGGCAAAGGTCTCGCTAAGCAATTAAAATCGCTATCATAACCGATGGGTACTAACCATGTATTGACGATTATGAAATAGGTTTCCCTACAGCTACTCCCCCTTGACTGAACGTCAAAGTGTATTGAGTTGTAATGTTATTATAGCATTATTTTTATTGTTGTAAAACATTAGCGTATGGCAATCCGGTATTTTTTGTCCGTTTTGTGCAATTCGTAAAACCGGATCATCTGCGGCATCGTCTCCAGGAAATCGGCGCACTGGATACCACTTCCCTTTAGCAGCCTTTGAGCTTCCGAAGCATCAAATGACGCCTGCCAGGTCATATAGTCCAAAGTTTCTTTTTCCACTCCAAGAAATTTGCGGACCGGAGAAACCGACAGAGACCATTCAGCCAACCGATGCGGCAGACGGGCTTTCGGCATTTTGCCGGTCATTTCATTGACCATCTTGCGGTAGACTTCCTCGACCGGATGCGGATTCGGATCCGTCAGGTGTACAGTTTTTCCTGCAGCTTCCGGCAGCAAACTCAAGTAGATGCTGGCATCCAGTATGTAATCGATCGGCACCACATTGATGTAAGTCGAGGACTTTCCTAGATACGGGATTAACGGAAGTTTGCGCACTTTGTCGATCATATTCAGAAAGAAATACGGCCCATCGAACTTCACAGTCTCACCGGTAACTGAATGTCCTCTGACGATGCCAGGACGAATGATAGTGACCGGAACTTTCTCCTTCAGGCTTTCGGTAAGAACTTCTGCTTCGAACTTTGTTTCTTCATAAAAGTTCTTAAATTTTTCCGGCCGGATCAGTTCATGTTCATAGAGCTTCCCTTGTCTTGAACCCGCTACATATGCGGTGCTGAAATAGACATAGCGCTTCAGCTTCGGAATGGATCGCACGAAGTTATTGACATTTGCTGTGCCTTCCACGTTCACTTTCCAAGCCGCCTGCCTGGGCACTGCCAAATCATAAATTGCGGCCAAATGCCAAAAAATCACTTCTTGCTTTCTTAGGTATTCGGCGTCTTCAGCAGACAGCCCCAACCCCGCCTTGGTTATATCGCCTGAGATTAAACGAATCGGCCGGCAGCTGGTTTCCTGCTGGATTTTTTTCGCTTCCTGCTCAGCTTTCTCTATCTCCGATGGCAATACTATTGCTGAAATTCCATGTTCCTCATCCACCGATCTTCGGATAAGCTGGCTTGCGATAAAACCTGGAAATCCTGTAAAAACAACTTCAGACATGATCGACACCTCCTCTCCATGATTATACATAATATTCCAACATAAAAGAAAATAAAAAAAGAGCCCGAAGGCTCATCTTTTATTCAATCTTCTCGTTTCCCGATCAAAAAGGCTGTAAACAATCGGCACGATGTATAAAGTCAGGAAAGTGGAGCTGATTAACCCGCCGATAACGGTGATTCCCATCGGCTGGTTGATTTCAGTTCCTTCACCGATGCCAAGTGCCAATGGCAGCAGGCCGAGAATGGTCGTCAATGCCGTCATCAGAATCGGCCGCAGGCGATCGCGCACCGACGTAAGGATGGCTTCATATGACTCCATGCCGGCTTCTTTCCGCTGGTTGATGTAATCGACGAGGACAATGCCGTTGTTGACGACAATCCCAACGAGGACGAGCATCCCGATGACGGCAGTGATGCTGATCGGCGTCCCTGTGATTAACCAGGCAATCGCTACGCCTATAACCATGAGCGGCACAGTGAACATGATAACGAGTGGATATTTGAATGATTCGAACTGCGCTGCCATAACGATGTAGACAAGCACAACCGCGAGCACTACTGCGAGCAGCATGTCGTTGATGGCATTATCAAAAAGTTCACGGTCCCCGCCGAACGAAATAGACGTATTGTCATCTAGGTTGAGGCCTTCGAGCACTCCGTCCACTTTATCCGACATATCGCCGAGAGTAACATCGGATCTATGCTGCAGCGTAAACGACACGCTGTCCGCCTGATCGACCCGTTTGATGTCGACCGGCCCTTGTGAAATCTCAATATCTGCCAGTTCCTGGAGTTCAAGGAATTGGCCGGAAGGCGCACGTAATTTCAGCACCTCCAATTTATCGACACTGTCGCGGAATTGCGGATCCAACTCCGTAAAGACGCTCAAAACTTCGTCTTCTTCCGTCAAGACCTGCGTCGTCAAAACCCCTCTGGTCAAATTATTGACTGTTTGGGCTATTTGCGCTGGAGCCAAGCCGTTTTCAGTAGCCGCTTCTTTTTTGACGATAAGCTGTATTTCTTCGACCGTTTCTTCACGGTCATTGGTCAATTCAGTCACTTCCGGCACTGCGCGAAGCTCGCTGCTGATTTTTTTGATCGCTTCATCGAGCCTCGCTTTATCGGTATCGGTCACCGTGAATGACAGCGTATTCGGCGAAGATCCAGCCGCCGTCTGCAAATTAAAACTGACTTCCGCCTGCTCCCCTATCTTTTCCAGGACGCGCGGTTGGACATCGTCCACGAAGTCGAACACCGACCTGCTTCGTTCATCCAACGGAATCAATTTAATGTAAAGTTCAGCGATATTGGTCTGTGCCGTCCCTTGTGCCTGTCCCTGCTGGGTGCTTCCGACCAGGCTCACATAAACATCAACTTCCTCTTCCTTTTTCAGCTCTTCTTCTATCATGTCCACCACTTCATTTGTCGCGGCAGTGGATGAACCATTTTCAAGCTCGACTGAAACTGTGACGAAGCCTTCATCAGTAGCGGGCAGGAATTCCGTCCCTACTTGGAACGCGCCGAACGTAGCCACTCCAAGAAGCACCAATGTCGTCAGCAAAACAATTAGCCGATGCGATAGAGACCACTTGATGGAACGCTCAAAGTTTTTCAGCCCCTTCGATCGGCGCTGCCTTGCTTCAATATTGCCTTTCGGTTTATCAAGCATCCTTGATGCCAACATCGGGATGACTGTTAAAGCGACGGCCAAGCTGGCAAATAAGCTGAAGGAAATCGTAACCGCAAATTCAAAGAAGATTTCGCCGATCAAGCCTGTAATGAAAACGACTGGAACAAAAACCGCGACGGTCGTCAACGTCGAAGCGATGATTGCGCCCCCTACTTCTTTCGTCCCTTCCGATGCTGCCTGTTTCGGATTTTT
This sequence comes from Planococcus sp. TJ-301, assembly GCF_058268475.1. Taxonomy (NCBI): domain Bacteria; kingdom Bacillati; phylum Bacillota; class Bacilli; order Caryophanales; family Caryophanaceae; genus Planococcus; species Planococcus sp. TJ-301. The sequence goes on from NZ_JBZDOH010000001.1 coordinate 1,117,221, forward strand.
GCCCATCGACAAATGGCGTTCAATATTTTCGATGACCACAATGGCATTATCCACGAGCATGCCAATGCCGAGAGCCAACGCGCCAAGCGTCATGATATTCAATGCAAAGTCGGAAAAATACATCAGAACAAATGTGACGATGACGGAGTAAGGGATTGCCACACCGATGATGATCGGACTCTTGATGCCGCGCAGGAAAAAGAACAACACCAGCATCGCAAAAATACCGCCATATATTAACGTTTGACCAATATTGCCAACAGCCAGTTTCACGTAATCGCCCTGATCAAAAAGGACATCCGTCTCGACGCCTGCAAAACGTTCTTCTTGAAGTAATTCGTCAAGTTTATCTTGGAACGCTTCGGAAACATCTGCGGTGTTCGCACCGGATTCCTGCAATGCCGACAAGAGAACGGCGGGTTCTTCGTTAGCTCTTGTTTCACTGCTGAGCTCTTGTTCACCAAGTGTAACTTCCGCCACATCGCCGACAGTCACATTGCCGCCGTCCATTGGGTTCACGGTGACAACCAAATCCCGGATTTCGTCTTCGCTGGCCAGCGAACTGAGGACACGTGTCGTTAATTGGCGGCCGTCGTCTGTCTGAATCGGTTCACCTGGCAAGGATATATTATTAGCTTGGATAACTTGGACAATATCAGATTGCTGTAAGCCCTTTTCTTCCAACAGTTCCTGATCCAAGGAAATGAGAATCTGTTCGGTCAGTGAACCGGAAATGTTGACACTGGCGACGCCTTCCGTCTGAAGCAATTCCGTCTCCAGCTCTTCAGCCAGAACGCGGACATCTTCTCCGCCTTCAGCTGCTCGAACCGCTAATTGAATGACAGGAAATTGAGATGGGTCGAATTTAAAAAATTGCGGTTTATTGGAGTCGTCCGGAATCGGGGTCTGGTCAATACGCTGCATGATATCCGTCTGGACATCATCAATACTCGTCGACCAGTCGAATTCCAATAAAATGAAGTTGGAGCCTTCTTCTGAAGAAGATTGCAGGGATTCAATTCCCGGCAAAGTCGATAAACTTGCTTCAAGCGGCCGTGTGACTTTTTCACTGACTTCTGTCGGACTGGCACCAGGATAATCGGTCACGACCACGCCAATCGGCGGATTCAGTTCAGGAATTAATGTGACCGGTATTTTGAAAAATGAAACGGCCCCCAAAATAATGATCAAAAACATGATGACAATGGTGAAAACCGGTCTCTTTATCGAAAAATCGCTTATTTTCATAAACTCATACCCTCTCTTTACCTCGTGCTTTAATCATAAAAAAAAAGAAATAGAACCGCAAACTTAAATGGCTTCCGCCACACTTTTGTCACCACTGTGCATATTGGCGATAAAAAAAACCTGCCTAAGCAGGTTATTTTAAAGAAGGCTATATAATTTGATTTCTGGATTTTTGTCTTGGAACCAGCGTGTCGCGAATTCATTTTCGAATAAGAACACGAGGTTGTCGTAGCGGTCTTTCACAAGCATAGAACGGCTGCTTGACATGGATTCTTTAACTTCTTCCTCGTTTTCGATCCATCGGGCGATTTTGTTGCCGACTGGCTCCATCCGCACGTCTACGTTGTACTCGTTTTTCATCCGATGTTCGAACACTTCAAATTGAAGCTGTCCGACCGCGCCTAAGATGACTTCCTCCAAGTGAAGCGTTTTATAATACTGGATTGCGCCTTCTTGGACCAACTGCAAGATCCCTTTATGGAAATGCTTTTGCTTCATGACGTTTTTCGCTGTCACTTTGACGAAAAGCTCCGGCGTAAACTGCGGCAGCGCTTCAAACTGGAATTTCTTCCCGCTCGTTATCGTATCGCCGATCTGGTAATTGCCGACATCGTGGAGTCCGATAATATCCCCTGCCACTGCCTCACTGACCATTTCGCGGTCATCCGCAAGAAATTGCGTGGTTTGCGTCAGCTTGAACGATTTTCCAGTACGGGCCAATGTAACATTCATGCCTTTTTCAAATTTGCCAGAAACGATGCGAACAAACGCAATGCGGTCCCGGTGTGCCGGGTTCATATTCGCCTGGATTTTGAAGATGAATCCTGAAAATGGATTTTCCAGTGGATCGATCAATTCCGTGTCCTGCGTCAAGCGCGGCTGTGGCGGCGGCGCAAATTGAAGGTAAGTTTCAAGGAAAGTCTCCACGCCAAAATTCGCCAAAGCACTGCCGAAGAATACCGGCGTCAATTCGCCTTTTCTCACTTGTTCGATTGAAAAATCATTGCCTGCTTCGTTCAGCAAATCGATGTCATCGAGCGCTTGGGTATAATAAGACGTTTTGGTCATTTCGTGTTCGCCCTCGAGCCGGCCATTTTCGTCCAAAGGCATAAATCGGCCCTCTTCAGAACGGAAAGGTTCGATGCGCTTATTGTAGCGGTCATAAATTCCAAGAAACTCTTTCCCCATGCCGATCGGCCAATTCATCGCATACGATTGGATGCCCAGTACTTCTTCAAGTTCTTCCATCAATTCTAGCGGCTCTTTCCCTTGGCGATCCATTTTGTTAATGAACGTAAAAATAGGAATGCCACGCATTTTACATACTTTGAATAGTTTTACTGTTTGAGCTTCGATCCCTTTGGCAACATCGATAATCATTACAGCACTGTCCACCGCCATCAATGTACGGTATGTGTCTTCACTGAAATCTTGGTGCCCGGGCGTATCAAGGATGTTGACGCGATTCCCGTCGTAATCGAATTGCATGACGGAAGACGTTACTGAAATTCCGCGCTGTTTCTCGATTTCCATCCAGTCGGAAGTCGCGAACTTGCCGCTCTTTTTGCCTTTGACGGTTCCGGCATCGCGGATCGCGCCGCCGAAAAGCAATAGTTTTTCTGTAAGGGTTGTTTTCCCGGCATCCGGGTGGGAGATGATTGCAAAAGTTCTTCTATTTTGAATTTCTTTTTTTAATTGGTCTGACATGTTTATACGCTCCTTTAATTCTACTCTTCTCATATTAGAGAAGGGTGCCGCAAAAGACAAGAAATTTCAATAGCTGCCATGAAAAAAGAAGCCGGCTGCGGCTTCTTTTTACAGGAATTTTTTTGTCGCTCTTTCGACAGCTATATCCTTGTCGCTATGCGGATATTTTGTGGCTCCAATAATTTGGTAATCCTCGTGGCCTTTGCCCGCAAGAATTATGATGTCGCCTGGTTCCGCTTGGTCAATGGCGTGCTTGACTGCTTCTGCACGGTCTCCAATGCAAGCGAATTTGGAATGCGTCATCCCTGCTTTCAGATCTGTCAATATGCTGTCGTATTCTTCATGCCTCGGATCATCTGTCGTTAAGACGACGTAATCCGCAACCGATGCTTTTGCTGCCATGATTGGCCGTTTCGTTTTGTCGCGATTGCCGCCTGTGCCGACCAAAAAGATGATTCGGTTCGTTTTAAAATCCGTTACTGCATCGATGGCTTTTTCAATTGCATCTGGCGTATGAGCGTAATCGATAAAAATCGATACCGGTGCCTCCAGTTCGACTTTTTGCATACGCCCTTCAACCGGCGCAATGCGCGATAAAGCTCCCAGCACAGAATTCAGCTCGTAGCCTTCCGCATATAAGGCGGTGATTGCGGCCAATGCATTGGAAACATTGAAATGGCCCAATAACTTCATGGAAACCGCGAATTCGCCTTCCGGGCACACCAGTTTGAACTTCGTGCCTTCATTGTCCATCACTATTTCCGCCGCTCGGAATTGCGCAGGCTCTTTTACGCCATACGTATAGACTGGATGCGATGTCATTTCGGCATAGCGTTCCGACCAAGGATCATCAGCATTGAGCACCGCCCGCTTTTTCTCTTGCAGGTTTTGGCCAAGCTGGGAAAACAGCAAGCCTTTTGCATGGCCGTATTCTTCCATCGTGCCGTGGAAGTCCAGATGGTCATGTGTCAAGTTTGTGAAAATAGCTGTATCGAATTCGACGCCAGCTAAGCGGCCCAGCACCAGTCCATGGGACGATACTTCCATCGTCATATGTGAACAGCCCTCATTTTTTGCTCGCGCGATCATTTGTTGGGTGGTCAATGCATCGCTTGTCGTGTTCGTCGATTGATGCAGTTCACCGTTCAGATTAAAGCCGATTGTCCCTGACAGCGCTGATGTTTCGTCCAGCTCCATCAGCATCGAATGCAGCATGCCAGCGACACTCGTCTTGCCATTGGTGCCTGTGACTCCGATCATTTTGAGCGCTTTTGAAGGGTAGCCATAGAACTTGGCGGCGAGCAAGCCAAGCACACGGTCCGTGTCATCGACAATCAATACCGCCGAACCATTTGCCTCAAGCGGCCGTTCTGCCACGATCAATGCAGCTCCTTGTGCTGCGGCTTGTGCTGCGAAATCATGGCCATCAACTGTGTAGCCTTTGATGCAGATAAAAAGAGAGCCATTTCTTGCATCCCTGGAATCCATCGTTATGTGGTCAATCGTTTCCGGCAGCTGCCCCTGCAAAAGCTTATAAGGAATATTTTCGATCAATAGTTTTGTATTCATGAAAATCCTCCTACTCTGTTACTAGCGGAGACAATACATATGCATGAAGCAATGCTGCCGCAGCCTTAAGTGAATCGACATGTGTCCGTTCGTACGAATGGGAAGCTTCGATTCCCGGTCCGAAAAGCGCATGTTTGACGTCGTATCCTGCACGGATCGCTGCGGATGCGTCAGAACCGTAATATGGATAGATATCTACTTTATAATCAATTTTATTTGTGTTCGCCAAGGCAATCAAGTGCCGAGTCAATCCATAATGATAAGGGCCGCTGGAATCTTTTGCGCAAATCGATACGGTGTACTCATCCGATTGCTGGCCGTCGCCGATTGCGCCCATATCCACAGCGATATATTCCACTGTTTCTTTCGGGATATTCGAATTGCCGCCATAGCCGATTTCTTCGTTATTGGAAATATAGAAATGGGTGGTGTGCGGCAATACCACTTCGCCGCTGCTCAATTGTTTCACTAATTGCAGCAATAATGCCGTACTTGCTTTGTCGTCCAGGTGGCGAGATTTGATAAAGCCGCTGCTCGTTTCGGTATAGCGTGGATGGAACGATACAAAATCCCCTACTTCAATTCCAAGCACCTTTACTTCTTCGGAAGAAAACACTTTTTCGTCCAGCCGCACTTCCATATTGTTTTCATCACGGCTTGCGGTGCCGGCATCTTTGTATACATGGACGGTCGTCTGGTGCATCAGAATCGTGCCTTGTACAGTTTGCCCGTCTGCTTTATGTATAAGGCAATTTTCTCCTTCAATAGCATTGAATTTAAATCCGCCGACTAAAGAAAGCTTTAAACGGCCGGAAGGTTTGATTTCTTTAACCATCGCGCCAAGCGTATCAACGTGCGCCGTCAACAAACGGTGCGCTTTCTGGTCGGTTCCGGAGATAGTTGCTATTATAGCCCCTTTATGGGTTTCAGTATACGCCACATTCCACTTTTCCAAATGGTTTTTAAGGGTCTTCATGATGCCCATAGTGTATCCCGATGGACTCGGAATTTCAGCAAGCTCTTTTAACAAATCGAGCGTTTCTTGTTGTTTCCATTCGAATGACATAGTAAATGCCTCCTCTATATCTATTTATCATATCAAAACGCGGCATTTTCGCACAGGAAATTGTGGATTTACTGTGCATTTATTGAATTTGGAGGCGAAAAATCCTTGCGCGAACCGTGAAGCTCTGACTTTTCTTCCCAAAATTGAGTGAAAATCAAAATAATATAGTAATATTAAATGCAAATCGACTTTTTGAGGTGAATCATGGAACGCATTGCAATGAACCGCTACAGGAACAGATTGTTCATCCATTTATTCGGATTGGCCCATTTGATACACACCTTTATCCATTTCGTAACTGGAGAAACTCTTCCCCATTATTCTATTGCTTTCGGCATTTTATCATACATAGCTCTTTTGTTGCTCTACCGGATGAAAATCAATCAGCGCGCCCTGGAAATCACAATTCTATTGCTGATGAATCTGGCGGTGTTCATTTTGAATTTTGAGACCGTCGCAACAGTCAATATCGTCTATTTTGCCATTCCGATTGTGGCATCGGCATTATACTACGATACTTTGCCCATTATCGGCCTTGGCATTTTATCCGCGATTGAAATTCTGCTGCTGGCATTCGTATTTGACCAGTTAGGCGGGCGGGCTCCTATGTTTTACGTCAACCTTACCCTTTTCGTTTTTATCTTTTTCCTCCTTGCCATGACAGTCCTTCATTCCGTTTTCTTCAGAAAGGTATGGACCCAGATTGAAAAAAAGAACGAATCGATGGAGCGGGCATTAATGTCAAAAGAAGGCTATCTTCACCTGTTTTTCGAAACAGCGAAAGATGCCATTGCCGTATTCGACTCGGAAAATAAAATCATCGCCATTAATCCCGCGTTCGAAGAATTGTATGGCTGGACACTGGAAGAATGCATCGGCCGCACACTTCCGCTGGTCCCTTCGGAGCACCAGAAAGAAGTTGCAGACCGGACATTCCGGGTCCGGCAAGGAGAAAGTTTCTCTCTGCTGGAAACACAGGACTTGAAGAAAGACGGTAGCCGATTCGATGTGCAGATCACTCTTTCGCCAATCACAGATGAAGCAGGCAATGTGATTGCCACTTCAATAATTTCAAGAGATATATCGTACAAGAAAGATGCAGAAAAACTGATTCTTCAAGCAGAAAAGTTAAAGCTGACAGGCGAAATTGCCGCCGGCGTCGCCCATGAAATTCGAAATCCGATGACCGTCATCTCCGGATTTGTCCAGATGATGGACAGCGACGCAGATTACCCGTACAAAGAATACACGAAGCTCATTCATTCTGAAATCGAGCGCATCAATTTGATCATCAGTGAATTCCTGGTCCTTGCCAAACCGCAGCCTTCATACGCGCGAAAGATAAGTTTGAAGAAAGTCATGGGTGATATCGTCATGCTGTTTGGTCCTGAGATGAATATGCGCGGCATCACTTTCCATTCCCGTTGGGAACAGGAAGATTATTTCATCAACGGCGAAGAACACCAAATGAAGCAAGTTTTCATCAACTTGATTAAAAACGCCATCGAGGCGATTGACGGCATGGACAGGATAGGCAATATTAAACTGATAGTCGAAGGGCATACCGACAGCCATGTGTCGCTGAGGCTGCATGATAACGGAGCGGGAATCTCTTCAGAAACCTTGGCTATGATCTTTGAACCGTTTTATACGACAAAAGACACTGGCACGGGCCTCGGTTTGCTGATCTCCCAGAAAATTGTCCAGGAGCACAACGGCACTTTGACAATTGAAAGCCGTGAAGGAGCAGGTACAATCGCCACTGCTCTGCTGCCGTGCATTTAAAAAGGACCCCTAGGGGCCCTTTTTTTTGTTTCAGTCGTCGTCTCTTTCGTTGTCATCATCACGGTCGCCGTCGTTGTCATCACGGTCATCATCATCATCATCTTTATCGACTTCATGTTTTAAAATTGTACCATCTTTCGCATTCACATAAACTTCGTGTTCTGTACGGCCATCTTCAAATTTGATTTCATAATAGGCAACCCCGTCATCGTTATCCAATTCCAAATCTTCGATGGTGCCGCTTGCCACTTTTTTAGCTGCAGCGACAGCTTCATCGCTTGAGATGTAATCGCCAGCTGAGGCCGCTGCTGAAGATGATTTTTCATCTGATGTGTAGTTGTCATCCCAGTCATCATCGTTATCGTCGTTATCATCTTTTTCACGCTTTTGCTCAAGGATTTCACCTGTAACGGCGTCCAGTTTCAAATCATAGTCGTAGCCATCTTTGTCGATGTCAATTTCGAAATGCGGAACACGGCCATCGCGTTCAAGTTCGATATCCGTAATTTTCCCGTCAACTTCCTGAAGTGCTTTTGCAGAAATTTCATCGAATGTCAGGAATTCGGTCTGGTTTGTTGATTGTGAAGCATCCGCTTTAAGGTCGGTGGTATTTTCTGCCTGCACCTTGCTGTCCGTTGGTGTTGCATCCGTGTTCGCCCAAGCGATTCCACCCAATGCTAGAATACCTGCTGCTGCTGCTGGAATGTAGATCATTTTTTTCATGTTCATTCTCCTCCTCATTTGGTATACCTTTACTATAGCCGCCCCTTCTGTGAAAACAGTTAAGGCTTTATGAGAATTTGATGAGAACTCCATGAGTTTTCATTAATGATCAATCATCCCATTCCACAGTCATTGTTTCTCCGCGGATCGCGTGGATTTGGATTGTCGCTTCTTTGTCCAGCCCTTCGTTTTCAATTTCAATCAAATAATAACCGCCGTCTGCTGTTTCCGTGAACTCCACTTCCTGGACTTCTCCGTCAAGCGTCCCTTTGGCGATCGTTATGGCTTCTTCCCTGCTGAGCACGGGTTTCGGCTCGGGGGAAGGTTCCGGTTCAGGAGCAGGTTCCGGCGATTCAGAAGAAACATCCGTAATTTTTCGGACATCGCCCGTATCTGCCGCAACAAACACGGTTTTCTTTGCTGAACCTTCCGTGATGTCCACTTCGTACTCATTCGGCTCTTCTAAGTAGCGGACTTCACCGACCGTTCCACCGACTTCCTTAAGGGCAACCGCTTTTGCTTCTTTTTCTGTCAATTTCTCTTGAACAGGCACCGCTGCTTTTTCAACGAGCTCAACCGATAAAACGCGTCCCGTCGAGCTGTCTACCGCTGCTTTGTATGTGCCGTCGTCCCTTGTGAATCCTACTTCGTACACCCCTCCAGATAGGGCAGTTTCTTCAATCACACCGCCATATTGGGAAATGACCGTTTCGCCTGCTTGTGAAGCGCTGATGCTGTCGCCCTCAGCGCCCATAGACAATAAGTAGACAAGCGCCGCCACGGCCAAAATGGCAGATGCAGCAGCCATGAACATCCATTTTCTCATCGCGATCCCTCCTGCTTCAAGTGTACAGGCTGAACATTAAAATCTCCTGAGAAAACGATGGAAACCGTGGTGCCCATATTCTCAATGCTTTCAATTTCCAGATTAGCGCGGAGCGTATCCGCCAGCTGCTTCGCCAGCGACAAGCCAAGGCCAAAGCCTCCGGACTCTCTGTCTCGAGCTTTGTCCACCCGGTAAAAGCGCTCGAAAACAAACGGCAGCGACTCTTTTGGAATGCCGATGCCAAAATCTCTGATTTGGATGGTCGGCTCACCATCATCTTTCACTATTACTTCAATGCGGTCTGAGCTGTACTTTCTCGCATTATCGAGCAATATATACAAAAGCTGCTTGAGTTTCGGCACATCCGTTTCCACGATAATCGCATTTTGGCCGCTGATCAGCCGGAATTCTCTATTGAAAGAAGTCTGCATCACTTTGACGGTCTGGCCCAGCACTTCCTGCAAATTCACATTGGTAAGTTCCAATTGGGTTTCACTGCGCCTCGCAATGTGGAGCAATTGCTCAATGAGCGAATTCATGCGCTCGGTTTCCATGCGGATTGCTGCCAGGCTTTCTTCTGCGATGGCTGGATCCCCCATCCCTTGGCGCTGCAACAATTTTGCGTAGCTGCTTATGACAGTTAACGGGGTCTTCAGCTCATGGGACGCATTTGATACAAACTCTTCCTGCTTGCGGTAATTTTCCTCTAACAGCTCCATCATTTCATTGAATGTACTGCCCATCTCGCCGATTTCATCTTTCGACGTTTGGGTGATGGGAAGCTTCTCGAATTGCCCGCTCTTCTGAATCCGCGTCATCGTATTGGTCAAATCCGTTACCGGTTTAGTGACCAGCCTGCCAAGCACCGCACTCGACAAGATGATCGGAATCATCGCTACAGCAACAGCGCCAAGCAGGACGAAACGAAGCGCTTGCAGATTGCCGGCTACTTCATCCATTGATTGGGCCATGACTAGTTCTGCTACTTCCCCGTCCACCCAAATGACTGGTGCTGTCACATAAGCGAATCGACTAGTTTCCACTTTAATAATCCCCGAGTTTTCGGGCAATACCATCGGAAATTGGATTTCCACGTCCGGATCCTGGCTGTCTGGGGTCAGCTTGGCCCCTTCGGATGCCGCCCGGACAAGCCCGTCTGCCGGCACATAGCCGCGCAAGATTTCCCTTGGATCATCCGCTGGATTTTCATTGAATGCAGTGACGAGCGCTTCAAGTTCGGTCTGCAGCTGGCTTATTTCCGTATCGTAGGCCAGTTCGCTGAACGAAAAATAAATGACCGCGGTCAGCACGCCTAAAATGACCAGCATCAGCAGCGATGACCATAAATGGATTTTCTGCTTAAGTTTCATGGGTCTGCTCCTTCATGACATAGCCGATTCCCCTGACCGTTTGGATATAGGTAGTCGTTTCCCCGGCATCCAATTTTTTGCGCAAATAGCGGATATAAACATCGATGACATTCGTATCACCGTAATAATCAAAGCCCCATACTGCATTCAGCACCTGTTCACGGCTAAGCACTTGCAAAGGATTGCGCAAGAAATAAAGCAGCAAATCAAATTCACGCGGCGTCAAATCCACTTGGCGCCCCGCACGGGAAACTTCCCTCGTGCTTTCATTCAATTCAAGCTCTCCGAACCGGTGGAGCATGGGATTTCCAGATCCCGTCGTCAACCGGAGGCATGCACGGATGCGCGCCAGCAATTCTTCGATTTCAAAAGGCTTTGTTATATAATCGTTAGCGCCAAGATCGAGTCCGGCCACTTTATCTTTAACATCATTTTTGGCAGTCAGCAAAATAACCGGAATAGCGGGATCTGATGCGCGGATTCGTTTCAAAACATCGAGCCCATGGATTTCAGGCAGCATGAGATCGAGCAGCACCAAATCCCATGGCTTTTCACGGAATTTGATCAGCCCATCCGCTCCTGTATGGGATACCCCAGTTTCATAGCCTTCGTACGTCAGCTCTAACTCCAACACACGCGCTATGCTTTTTTCATCTTCAACGATCAATATGCGTTCAGCCATTATGCCACCCCTTTCTTTTATCATAATATCCGAAAATGGAAAAAGCGACCCGAGGGCCGCTTATTTCAATAACCGTCTGACAAACTTCACTTTATCTTTATAAGGAGGAAATAAAACATTTGTCGATAATCTCGTCGACTTTTTCAAAATCGATTTCGCATGGGTGAATGTTTCAAAGCTGTATTTTCCGTGATACGAGTTCACACCGGATGTGCCGATTCCCCCGAAAGGAAGATGCGCGCTGCCGACATGGGAAACCGTGTCGTTGATGCAGCCGCCGCCGAATGGCAGCTCGTCCAGGAAAAAGTTGATTGCCCGGTCATTTTCCGAGAACATATAAGCCGCAAGCGGTTTCGGCAACTTGCGAATTTGCCGCACCAATGCCGGAAAGTCATTGTAAGTGATGACCGGTAAAATGGGTCCGAACAATTCGTCTTCCATCGAAGGACTGTCAAAATGAATATTGTCCAAAACAACCGGTTCAATATACAGATCCGTTCGATCGGTGTGGCCACCGACAACAATGTTCGCTCCTTCTTTCTCAATGATTTCAACGAGGCGGTCAAAATGGCCGGTGCTGACAATGCGTCCGTAATCCGGGCTCTTCTGCGCATCTTTGCCGTAAAAACTGCGGATATTGGCAAGCAATTTCTCCATGAATTCCTCTTTCACCGATTCGTGCACACAGACATAATCAGGCGCAACACATGTCTGGCCTTTGTTCATCAGTTTCCCCCAAGCGACGCGTTTTGCCGCAAGGTCGAGGTTCGCTGTCTGGTCGACGATGGCCGGACTTTTGCCGCCCAGTTCCAAGGTGATCGGCGTCAATCGTTCGGACGCGGCTTTCATGACGATTTTCCCAACATTGACGCTGCCGGTGAAAAAAATATAATCGAACGGCGCATGGATCAGCGCATTCACTTCTTCCCGTTCTCCTTCGACCACACGAATGTAATAAGGCGGGAATGCCTCTTCTAAGATGGTGCGGATGACTGCAGCTACGCTCGGCGTCGTTTCCGAAGGCTTGACGATGGCGCAATTGCCGCCGACAATTGCCCCGACCAATGGCTCCATCACTAGCTGGAATGGGTAATTGAACGGTCCGATGATCAACACCGAGCCATATGGTTCACGGATGATCATGCTTTTCGCAGGATGCAAGTGAATCGGCGTTTTGACAGATTCCGGCTTCATCCATGAATCCAAGTTTTCGATCATGTAATTGATGCTATCCAATACAAAGCCGACTTCCGTCGCGTAGGCTTCAAATTCGCTTTTCCCTAAGTCCTTTTTTAGCGCATCGACGATTTCGCTGTCGTGGGCTGAAATCACGCTTTTCAATCGTGTTAATTGGGCTTTTCTAAAAGCTGCAGGCTTTGTCGCCCCTGTATAGAAATAGTCGCGCTGCTGCTCAATCATGTTTTCTACATCTGAAGCTGTGAAATTCATTCTCTTACCTCCATTTTCTTCCATGCCTTAGTTTACCCGTTCAGGACGGCAGCAATCATCCATTCTTCAATAAATGATCGACATGCCGTTGGACGATCAGCCCTTCTTCAAAAGGCACCAGCAAAGTCGATTGCTGTCGCATCGATTCAAAGAGCGATGGAACTTCTGGAAATTCAAGCAGCTCCGTGCGTTCTTCGTATTTTCTTTCTTCATACAAGTTCGACCAATTTTCCAGCGTCAGCACCCCTTCTTCGCCGAAGACCTTGAATTGCAGCAACTCTTTTTGTCCGATGCCGCTAATTCCCGACAGCAAAAGCGGTGTGCCGTCCGCAATCACGCCATGAGCGAGCAAACCGGTTTCGCACAGGTCCGCTTGTTCCGGATACGTGACGATGTGGTGCTGAATCGACAAGCCGCCAAAAATGCGGTGGATCAGCTGCAGGTAATGCGGGAAGACTTCGCGCACAAAACCGCCTTGGCTCCTCGAGCCAATCCACGGAGTCTGCTGCCAGCCGCGCGGCCAATCCGGGAAAAATGTCTGCAGCTCGACGCGCGTAATTTTCCCGATGCCCCCGCCGCGGATCCGTTTCACCATTTCATGCACGGCTGGCTTATACATTAGCGGAAAATGCATGGCGGTCTGGATGCGGTTTCTGTCTGCAGCCTCCGCCATTTCCTGGCCTGCCTCTGCATCATGGGCGAGCGGCTTTTCGCTTAGCACATTGATGCCGGCGCTTGCCGCCAGTTTGGCGATGGGTGCATGAGAAGCCGGCGGCGTACCGATATAAAGCCAATCGATGTCTGAATGCAATACTGCTTCCAGCGAGTCAGCAATAGGAACACCATAGGTTGCCTCTAAATAATCCAGCCGGTCCTGCTGCTCATCAAAAACCGCTTTGATGTTCACTTTTTCTTCTTGTTGAATTTGTTTAATGATGCGTTCACCCACGATGCCCGCCCCGATCATACCGATTGAAATCATAATTCTCCCCTTTTCTGAAGCCGAATGGCTTTTTTACATTGTCTTTGTTTATTAGTGTAACCTTTCAGGGTATAGAATAGTCAAACAATTCAACTGCAATTATTGAGGAGGCATAAATGATGGATAAACAAGCAAATTGGTGGGAGCCTATTTTTTCAGGTGAACTTGAAGTCGGCATCAATAAGGATAAGATGGAAACGGTCGAACAGGAATCTTTCCTTTATCTCGAAAGTTTTGCAGCCGACATGGAGCCGCAAGCATAATTGGCTCCTATGACAATCGGATTTTGCAGCCACAGTACATAAAAAACGCCTTTCCGAAAGATCATGGAAAGGCGTTTTGCTATGTTTTCTATTCGACGCTGCGCCACAAATAAAGAGCCGCATAAGACAAATATGGGGACCATTCCGGCAGATGCTGCAGGATTTCTTCGGCTTTTGGCTTGTCGTTGCGCGACCATTGGATTTTCAAGGCATTCTGCAAACCGATATCCGCCAATGGAAATAAGTTCGGGCGCCCGAGGCCGAACATCAGAAAACTCTGTGCCGTCCATGGCCCGACGCCTCGGTATAAAACCAGCTCAGCCGCCGCCTCTTCATCTGATTTTTGTGAAAGCTCTTCCAAGCGCAAAGTCCCCGCCGCAATCGCCTGTGACAAGCCGATGACGTATTCTGCTTTTCGGGTGCTGAATTGAAGCTCCCGCAGCTCTTCAGGCTGCAGCATAGCGATTTTCTCAGGCTCCGGGTAAAACCACACTCCGTCCCTTTCATGTCCGTAGTTCTGGACGAAGCGGCTGGAAAGCGTGTGCGCAAAAGAAAGATTCAATTGCTGATGGATTATGCTTTTCATCAGCGAACCATAAAGGGAGAATTCTCTCACCAGCGGCGTACCTTTGTGTTTCTCAAACAATTGTGCCAGGCTAGTGCCGCTGAAATGTTCAGCGACCGGATCCAATGATTGATTGAAATGAAAAATCTCTGAAATGTGGTTCATCTGTCCCCCTTCTGCGCCTTCCACAGTAAAAACGGGGCTGTCGCTTGTGCCTTCAGCTTTCACGGACACGATATTGCCTTCCGGCATAGGAACACGGACAAACCGGTCAGAAAGCGAGACAACATGGAGAGGGTCAAGCGACAGCCTTTCGAGTACTCGATTAAAGTCATAATAAAATGGCACCGTCAATTGCATCGTGAATCCCCCTTTTTTTCAAACTTAGATGAAAGCGTTCGGGTTTGCAAGCGGCATCATTGGAAAATATAATGGAAAGATGGGAGATGGAATGACTATGAAAAAAATAATCGGCTTATTGTTGTTGGCGTCCATCCTTTCCGGATGCGGCCTGCTTGAATCGACGGATACTTCCGGATCGGAAGAAAGGATTGCCGTCGAAGTTACTTCAGTCATCGATGGAGACACCATCAAAATCATGTATGAAGGCAAAGAAGAGACCGTCCGCTACCTTTTGGTCGATACGCCCGAGACCAATCATCCACGGCTCGGCGAACAGCCGCTTGGAAAAGAAGCGACAGCGGAAAACAAGCGCATCATAAATTCCGGAGATGTTACGATAGAATTTGATGTCGGAGAACGTTTCGATGATTATGGCCGTTTGCTTGCTTATATCTATGTAGACGGTGAAAGTGTCCAGGAGGAACTTGTGGCATCGGGCATGGCGCGCGTTGCATACGTTTATCCCCCGAACACCCGCCACCTCGACGCTTTCGAACAGGCGGAACAAAAAGCGAAAGATGCCGGAGCCGGTATCTGGGAATATGAAAATTATTCAACCAGCCGTGGCTTCAACTCGGATGCTTATGGAGGCATCGCTCCACCAGCGGCAACTGATGACTGCCGGATAAAAGGCAACATCAACCGCAGCGGCAAGAAGATTTACCATATGCCAGGTGAAGGTTCCTATGAAGAAACCAAGCCGGAAGAATGGTTCTGCACAGAACAAGAAGCACAGCAAGCCGGGTTCCAAAGTACCGGCCAGTAATGGAGGAAGATATTGATGCAAGCGATCGTCTTAAGGTTCGACTACACGACATCCACAAAAATAGAACACCTGCAAAAACAAGCGAATGCTGCCAGCCTGGACTCCACACCTATGCTGCCGCCGCATATGACGTTGCAGGCGTTTGAACAAACCAATCCGGCTGACTTGAAAAACGCGCTTGCCCCCTGGGCCGATCAGCGCGCCCAATTGCCGCTCGAATTCGGTGCACTCGGTTTCTTCAAGCAGCAAGGCGTGTTTTACACAGCCCCTGCATTAACTGATGCATTGAAAGTTTTTCATCAAGCCGTGAATTTGGCGACGCGCGACTTTACAGGCCAGCAGGATTATTACTTGCCGAATCAGTGGGTGCCGCATGCCACCATCACCAAAAACATCGCGCCGCCTTACTGGGGTCCGATGTTCGCGCGGCTGTCACTGGAATTCGAACCGTTCAGCGGCAAAGCGGTCGCTATTGAATGTTGGTCGATTGCACAAGGCAAAGCGCAAAACGAATGGAGTATTTTTCTTTCAGAATAGTTATTGACTTTTCACCAGGACACGATATAATTAAATTTGTCCTGGTAATTGAGATTCCTTAGCTCAGCTGGGAGAGCGCTACCTTGACAGGGTAGAGGTCGCTGGTTCGAGCCCAGTAGGAATCATATATGTGGTATGGAAAAATGCGCAGCTTTAAAGCTTGCGCGTTTTTTTGTGCTTTTTTGCTTTTGTAGGATTATATATTCGATCATAAAATCGATTTTGCGGCCAATACGCAAAAAGCGCTGCCCGGAAATCCAGGCAGCGTTTTTCTTATGCTTCTTATGCTTCTAATGCTTTCGGTGTTTTTTTCTCGCGCGACATCCATTGCAGAGCAAACAGGATGATAAACGAAATCGCTCCGATTGTGTCAGTAAGCCCTTCAGGATAAATCAATGCCAATCCAGTGGCGAAAGCGATGATCCGTTCAAGCCAATTAAGCTTGCGGTACCAGAAACCGATCAATCCTGCTCCAATGGCGATCATCCCAGTGAACGCCGTGATCAGTACCCATATCAATTCCGGCAATGTTGTATCGATCATCAGCAGCGCTGGTGACAACACGAACATATAAGGAATGATGAACGCTGCAGCAGCTAGTTTGGCGGCGATAAATCCGGTCTTGATCGGCTCCCCACCTGAAATGCCTGACGCGGCAAATGCGGCAAGCGCAACTGGTGGCGTGATATCGGCAATGATGCCGAAATAAAACACGAATAAGTGCGCCGATAATGCCACAACGATCGGGACAGCAGCCCCTACCGGCTCATCGATCATCAATAAAGTGATGATTGCCGGTGCAGCAATTGTTGACGTGATGACATAGTTGGCTGTTGTCGGCGATCCCATGCCCAGCACGATTGCAGCGAGCATTGTAAAGAATAGCGTCAGCAGAATATTTCCACCGGAAGCGGAAACCAAACCGTTTGCTAAGCTCAAGCCGAGGCCGGTTTTTACAACAACCCCTACGATGATGCCAGCTGCGGCAGTAGCTGCGGCTACTGCGAGCGCGGTTCTTGCACCATCTACAAGTGCGTGCACCATGTCTTTAGGGCTTAATCTTGTTTCTTTATTGAATGAGCTGACCACAATTGTCAGCAAGATGCCGTATAAAGCGGCGTGCATCGTCGGGATTCCAATAAGCAGGAAGACGATGATTGCTACAATCGGCAGCAATAGATAAATTTTCTTTAGAACTTCTTTGCGGTCAGGCATCTCTTCTTTGGTCAAGCCTTTCAACCCGACCCGTTTCGCTTCAAAATGCGTCATGATCCAAACGCCTGTGAAATAGAGGATAGCCGGAATAGCGGCTGCTTTGGCAATTTCCCAATACGTGATGCCGCCGATGAACTCGACCATCAGGAATGCCGCGGCACCCATAATTGGCGGCATGATTTGTCCGCCTGTAGAAGCGGCGGCCTCCACAGCACCTGCGAATTCTTTCTTATAGCCTAACTTTTTCATCATCGGAATTGTATACGATCCCGATGTTACGACGTTTGCAACAGAACTCCCCGAAATTGTCCCTTGCAGGGCACTTGAGAAAATGGCGACTTTTGCGGGTCCGCCCGTCAAATGGCCAGCAAGCGAAACAGCCAAGTCATTAAAATACTGTCCGACTCCGGTTTTTACAAGAAAAGCTCCGAACAGCAAGAACACGAAGATGAATGTGGCCGAAACGCTGATTGGCGTCCCTAGAATACCATCTGTCGTATAGAACATCAGCTGAATAACCGATTCGAGATCCTGGCCGCGATGGCGCAGGAAACCTGGGAAATAAGGACCGAAAAACGTATATGCCAGGAAAATGGATGCAATGATTGTAATCGGCAAACCGACAGCGCGCCGTGTAGCTTCTAGCGTCAAGACAACCGCTAATATCCCGACAATCAAATCCATTTCTGTGACGCGGCCTAGACGGAACACTAAATCATCGTACATAATCGGCCAATAAAGACCGACGCCTATGGCCAGCAAGGCGAGCACATAGTCATAAACTGCCACTTTTCTGCGCGCGCCATGGCGCTTCCGCGCTGGGAACAAGAGAAAAATCAGGGACAAGGCAAATCCTAAGTGAATCGACCGTTGAATATACGCTGTGTATTGGCCAAAAATAGCTGTATATAATTGAAATAATGAAAAAGCGAGTAAACCATAAAACACAACATGCTTCATCGTGCCGCTCAAATCACGGGTGTTCGATTCCGGGTCGTACTTCTGTAAAATCTCTTTTTGTTTTTCCTCCGAAACGTAATGTTCATCTTCCGGCGGCAGTTTCTTTTCTTCTCTTTCTTCCGGCGGCAATTTATCGGTCATCGAGATTCACTCCTTTTAATAGCTGATAGGCTGAGAGGCGCTGCACATTGAATGTGTAAGACTTTCCACGTGCAAGTGTTTTTTTCAAATCGTATTCTTTGCCATCTGCTATAAAATATAGCCCGGCATCCACATCGCCGACAAACAGCCGGAACTCGTCCATGCGCCTGTCCATTCCTTCAATAAAATACTTTCCGTCCTTTTCGACAAAGGACTCTCCTTCTCCTGCATTCGAAGGCATACCGATATTAAAATCCTCGTATTCCAGCGTTACCAGTTGCAGTGAATTGCCAGAAAGGATTTTATAGCTTTCGAGCACTTCCGAGAGATGAATTGAATGGATGTATTTTATTTTGAAAGCTGGTTCTTTTACGCGCAAATAGGCCGTGATATCGCCTGTCCGGTTATCAGTGAATGCGAAGCTCTTCAGGGCGGGCACAAACAACAAGACGGAGATGGCTAGAATGAGGGCTAGCAGCGATAAAAGAATACGGAGCACTGGCTTTGGCTGCATAAAAAGCCTCCTCTATCGGCGAAAAAAAATAACGACGATAAAGCTTGCGCTTTACCGCCCATTATCTTTTAGCTTTTATTTATTTACTTCGTCAAAATATTTTTGCGCGCCTGGGTGAATATCGATGCCGATTCCATCCAAAGCTGTTTCGGATTTAATGAATTCAGCTTTTGCGTGCTGGATTTGATCCGTGTTTTCATAAATTGCTTTAGTGATGTTGTAGACAAGATCTTCTGAAAGATCATTTTGAACGACTAGCATAGCCAATACCGAAACCGTCGGCACGTCTTCAGTTAACCCGTAAGTTCCTGATGGCACAGTGTCGTTCGCGTAGTATGGGTATTTTTCAATGAGCTCTGCCGCTTTGTCTTCCGCTACTGGCACAATAACGACGTCCGAAGTAGCGCCCAAGCTTTCAACCGCTCCAGTTGGCGTTCCAGCTGTAATGAAAGCTGCATCGATCTGGCCGGCTTGCAGGCTTTCCTGTGATTCCCCGAAATCCAAGTTCTGTGCATCAATGTCTTCAATGGTCATGCCATGAATTTCAAGTAATTGCTCAGCGTTGATGTATGTTCCTGAACCAGGTGCTCCTACGGAAATCTTCTTGCCGGCTAAATCGTCAAATGTAGCAATTCCTGAGTCCGCAGTTGTGACCAACTGGATTGTTTCCGGATATAGGGCACCGATTGCCGATACGGTATCGATTTTTTCCCCTTCAAACATGTTCGATCCTTCTGCTGCGTAGAATGCCGTATCCGTTTGAACGAATGCGATCTGCGCTCCGCCATCAGCCAAAGCCGTCATGTTCGCCGCTGAAGCCTGGGAAGATTCTGCCGTTGTGTCAATGCCGGTTTCGTTTTCAACGATTGTCGCCATTGCCCCACCAAGTGGATAATAAGTTCCCGTTGTTCCGCCAGTCAAGATGCTTAGGAATTCCGGATCTGCAGACCCTCCTGAACCGCCTTCATCTGCCGTTTCTCCGCCGCCGCAGCCTGCTAAAAAAACTGAACCAGCCAAAGTGATTGCCGCTAAAACCCCAAATTTCTTTTTTTGCATGATTTGACCTCCCCTTCAATAAATTAAATATTTCCAATTATATCTTAACATGACTTTCTATCCAATTGCCATCTGATTTTGAAAATACAGGGCATCGTTAGTTTCGCATGAAGCCTATTAAGTTTCTGCGCCTTCCACATAGTTTTCAGGAGCCGTTTCTTCGGGTGCGATATCTTCAAATGTCAAGCCTTTTTCTTCCAGGTCACGCGTCCGATGTGCGATTCGGGCCGAGGCGCAGGCTGCAATGCTGCATACCAAGTCGTCAAGGAAGGTATGGACTTCTTCTCCCACCTTTGAATCGAGCCGGTTGATGATGCCGCCTTTGTTTTTATCGAGGTGTCCGAAAGTAGTCACCGCGATGCTTCCATAAGTAAGAACCGCTCCTAGACCGATCATTTCATCGACGCCGAACAGCCCTTCATCCGATTCAACAATCTGTTGGAGCGGTGCAGACAGTTTTCCTTGTTCAGATAAGACATCCAGTTCGATGCCTACGAGCAAAGCATGCTGCATTTCTCGTTTTTGGAGGACGCTTTCCACTGATTCGGTACAATGCGCCAGTGTAAGTCCAGCATTAAAAGGAAGCTGCATTTCGAGGACGATTTCTGCAATATCTGTTACCGTCACTCCTCTGCTTTTAAGTGCGTCGTGCGCCGCTTTTGTCACTTCTTCTGAATGGACTCTTGAATTTCCACCGTTCATAGAAAAAAACCCCTTTCGTGATCACGAATGCTTACAAGGTGATTATACCAATAGCTGAAGATTATGTTACAATTTTCTTACAGATTTAAAAAGGAGGCATTGGGATGAATAGAGGCACGGTTCAAGACATCTCGCTTTACAGCAACGAATTGCAGGAAGAGATGCAATTATTGATTTATCTTCCAGCAAATTATTCACCATTATATAAATATACTGTCCTGATTGCATCAGACGGCAAAGATTATTTCCAGCTCGGCCGCATTCCGCGCGTCGTGGATGAATTACTGGACAACAAGGAAATTGAGAACATCATAGTTGTCGGTGTTCCTTATAAAAGCGTCGAGGACCGCAACAATAAATACGAGCCTACCGGCAAACAGCATAGCGCCTATTTGCGTTTTCTAGCACACGAGCTTGCCCCTTATCTGGACGAACATTACCCGACGTACCAAGTCGGCATGGGCCGTACCTTGGTTGGCGATTCTTTAGCTGCGACCGTATCACTGAGTGCGGCACTCCGATACCCGAATATTTTTGGCCGGGTCATTCTGCAATCGCCTAAAGTGGGCAAGGAACTTCTTGAATCCGTCGAGAATTTCAAATCAGCCCAGCCTTTCACCGTATACCACGTCATCGGTAAAGGCGAGACTGCTGTAAAATTGACTTCAGGCGGCACCGAAGACTTTGTGGAACCGAACCGGCAGCTGAATCAAATGTTGAAGAATAAAGGATTTTCCATCTTCTATGAAGAATTTGATGGAGACCATACGTGGAAGCACTGGCAACCGGACCTGAGACGGGCACTGGTGCAGAATTTTGGCATGTAGCCAGAATTCACTGTTGCCAAACTTTTTTTGATATAATGATCTATGAACTAATTACTATGGACGAGGAGGTCTTTTTATGAAATATGGTGTTGTTGCATTTCCATCAAAAAAATTGCAAGATGTTGCGAATTCGTATCGCAAGCGTTATGATCCGCATTATGAATCGATCACCCCGCATATTACGCTGAAAGATGCTTTTGAAGCGGATGAAGTACAGATTAAATCAATGACTGAAGAAATGGCCAAAGTCGCTAAGCGCCACAAGCCTTTCTCTATTCATGCAACACGCGTCAGCACTTTTGCACCACTGACGAATACATTGTATTTTAAAGTGGACCCGACGCCGGAGCTTGTTGCCATCCATGAAGATCTGCATTCAGAATTCTTTGGCGGCGCGCCTAAATTTTCATTCGTTCCACATATCACTGTGGCGCAGAAATTATCCGACTCGGAACACGCAGATATTTTTGGCCAATTGAAAATGGTCGGAATCGATCATGAAGAAACTATCGACCGCTTCCACATCCTTTACCAATTGGAAGACGGTTCGTGGACAGTGTATGACACATTCCGCTTAACTGGAGATGAAGTTTAATTGCTGAAAGTTAAAATCGCAGAAACTCCCGCTGAAAAAGAGCAGGCATTTGATGTAAGAAGAAAAGTATTCGTGGAAGAACAAGGTGTACCTTTGCACATCGAAATGGACGAGTACGATGATTCCGCCACTCATTTCGTGGGCTTTAATCTGGAGCAGCCGATTGCAGCTGCACGGATCCGTGAAACCGAGTCGGGCATCGGCAAGATTGAACGCGTCTGTGTACTCCCTGAATACCGCGGACAGCACGTCGGTGTGCTGATGATGAACGAAATGGAAGAGTACGCCAAAACGGCCGGGCTATTCACTTTAAAACTCAATTCGCAATCTTACGCGATCCCTTTTTATGAAAAGCTGGGCTATGATGTCAGTTCACCGGAATTCCTCGATGCGGGCATCCCGCACCGGGCAATGGTGAAAAATTTAATGTAATCGATGCAAAAAAGCAGTTCCGCTGAAAATCGCGGAACTGCTTTTTTCTTTCTATTAAGAAATTCTAGATTATTATGGAACATGAAAGCTAAACTTGCTGCAAGTTCTTTTCGTTTTCTAGATATGGATTAAAATAGCCCCGACTCCCACGGGGCTGCTAAGCAATGCAGAAGCATATGGTTTAGCGGGGCTATTATGCTGAATATCGACTAATATAATTTCTTATAAGATATGGTAGCCGCTGTCTACGTGGATTGTTTCTCCGGTGATCCCACGGGACATATCGCTGAATAGGAAGGCTGCTGTATCGCCCACTTCTTCCGGTGTCGTGTTGCGGTGAAGCGGCGCTTTTTCTTCGATTTCGCGAAGGATCGTGTTAAAGTCGCTGACGCCTTTAGAAGACAATGTGCGGATCGGCCCCGAAGAAATCGAATTGACCCGGATGCCTTGGCGCCCTAAATCAGCTGCCAAATAGCGCACGGACATTTCCAGGGAAGCTTTCGCAACGCCCATGATATTGTAATTCGGCATTACGCGTTCGCCGCCGATATAAGTAAGTGCAACGATGCTGCCGCCTTCCGACATCAATTCTTTCGCATAGCGTGCAACGATCGTTAACGAATAAGAGCTGATGTTATGCGCTAGCAAAAAGCCGTCGCGTGATGTATCCGAGAAATTCCCTGCTAATTCTTCTGTTTTTGCAAATGCGATGCAATGTGCCAAGCCGTCGATGTTGCCCGCCTGCTCTTTGATTGCAGCAAAGCATTGCTCTACGCTTGAATCGTCGGTAACGTCACATGGCAAAATGATTTCGTGATTGCCATCGAGTGTCGCCACTAAATCGCGCACCGATTTCTCGAAGCGTTCTCCGGCATATGTAAAGATCAAGCGTGCGCCTGATTGGTCCAGTGAACGTGCGATGCCCCAAGCGATGCTCCGTTTGTTGGCGACTCCCATGATCACGTAAGTTTTGCCAGCTAATGATATTGACATTTAAATTCCCCCTGCGCCTATTATTATAACCTGGTACTAATAATACATCATAAAAAAGAAAAGTGCAATTTGCACTTTTCTAGAGTTGATTTAAAAAGGTGGTTGCCAATCCCAGGTAAATCAGGATTGAGATGATGTCGTTCAAGGTAGTGATGAACGGACCTGAAGCAACTGCCGGATCGATTTTCAAGCGGTGGATCAATAACGGGATGAACGAACCCGCTAGCGTCGCTACAAAGATCGAACTCATCACTGCAATCCCGACAAGCAGCCCGATCAGCAGCTCGCCTTTCCAGAAATAGACGAGCCCCACGACAAATGCGCCGCAAACGACTCCGGTGATCAACCCGGTGCCCGCTTCCCGCAGCAGCAGTTTCATTTTGCTTTCTTCTTCGATGTCACCAGTCGCAATACCGCGAACAGCAACGGCCAAGGCCTGTGTTCCGCTATTCCCTGCCATTCCGGCAATCAGCGGAATGAACACCGCAAGCAACGCCACTTGATCAAGCGTCTCTTCGAACATGCCCATCAGGTTCGCCGTCAGCATTCCGAGGAAAGTCAGCAGGATGAGCCATGGCAGCCTTTTTTTAGCCGCAGTGAGCGGTCCTCTGTCAAACGTATCCATATCAGATACAGCGGCCAGTTTGGAATAATCGTCAGAAGCTTCTTCGTCCAGTACGTCAATGATATCATCGACAGTAATGATGCCTAGAAGATGATCCTGGAAGTCGACAACCGGCATTGCCAGGAAATCGTAATCCTTGATCATGCGTGCGACTTCTTCCTGGTCTTCTCCGACGGAAACGCTGACGACCCGCTCGTTCATAATCGTGCTGATCAATGTGTCTTCATCTGAAATGATAAGGTCGCGCAGCGTCACGATGCCAGACAGCCTGCGGTCCTCATCGACAACAAATAAATAATAGATCGTTTCGGCATTCGGTGCTGCGTTCCGAAGAATATTCATGGCCGACCGGACAGTCGAATTTTTTGGAATTGAAACGAATTCGGTGGTCATGATAGAACCCGCTGTATATTCTTCGTAATGCAGCAAGTCTTTGATCTGCCTTGCCGATTCCTTGTCCATCACAGTCAAATATGTGGCGACTTGTTCTTTGTTCAATTTGTTCAGCACATCAACGGCGTCATCAGTATACATCTCTGATAGCAGATCAGCTGCATAATTCACGTTCATTTCCTTGAAATAATCTTCGTACTCATCATCGTCAAGTTCGATGGCTTCGTAAATGTCCGCCATTTCTTTAGGAGAGAGATACCGATACATCATCTGGCGGATTTTAAGCTCTGCCTTCTCGTAAAACGTCGCCTGGTCATAAGGATGGTGCGACAGGAATTCTTCGCGGAAACTTTCAACGTCTCCTGTTTCAAGAAGGCGGTTCAAAAGCTCTTCGTCCAATTCAGTTTCGTGCTGGGATTTTTCTTCCATCATGTATGCTCCCTCCTTTCTTTCTGGGTAGTCCTTGTTATACCATGTAATACGTTACACTATGGTTGAAGATAATCAAGATTTAAGAGGTGAAATTTAATGAAATTTGACATAATCGGCGATATCCATGGCTGCCACAGCGAGCTCCTCCAATTGATCGGGAAATTGGGCTATCAGCAGCATGGCGACGTCTTTATCCATCCAGAAGGGCGCAATTTATCATTTGTTGGTGATGCCATGGACCGCGGCCCCGATTCGCTTAATGTGCTGAAGCTTTTGTTCCGCATGCAAGATGAAGGGCTGCTGTTTTATTCGCCAGGGAATCATTGCAGCAAGCTTTATCGGTATTTCAAAGGCCATTCCGTCCAGATCAGCAATGGCCTGGAGACGACATTAACTGAATGGCAGAGCCTGACGAAAAAAGAGCAGCTTATGTTCCGCACACGCTATATGCAATTCTACGAGAAACTGCCGCTTTTTCAGGATCATCCCCCGCACTTGATTGTCGCGCACGCGGGACTCAAAGAAGAGATGGTCGGCCAGCCGCTGTCAAGAGGCATCGCCAATTTCGTTTTATCCGGCGAAACGACCGGCAATTACCACGCTGACGGGCGGCCTATTCGCCGCGACTGGGCTAGAAATTACGGCGGACGGCCGTGGGTGGTTTATGGCCACACCCCGACCGAGGAGCCTTATATCATCAACCGTACTGCGAATATTGATACCGGCTGCGTTTTCGGCGGTTCATTGACTGCATTGCGGTTCCCAGAGATGGCGATTGTATCGGTTTCTTCACTTCAGCCTTATGTGCCTGAACGATTTTACCGCTTTACCTGAAGCAAAGCCGCCATGTCGTCGTGCAAAAGAGATTCGAAACACATCTTTTCACCAGAAACAGGATGCAGCAATTCGAGCGATCTGCAATGCAGTGCCTGGCGCTCGATAATGCTTCGTGTCCCGCCGTACAAATCGTCGCCGATAAGGGGATGGCCGATATGCGACAAGTGGACCCGGATTTGGTGCGTGCGCCCTGTATTCAATTGCAGGCGCAGGTGGCTGAAATCCCCGAAATCATGCAACACTTCCACCGCAGTCTCGGCGAACTTCCCATCCTGTCTTACTTCCCGTTCGATGATGCTGCCATCTTTTCGGCCAATCGGTTCGGTGATCAGGAAATCTTCCCGCACTACCGTGCCATGGACAAAAGCCTCATACTGCCGCTTCATTCTCTTGCTTTGCTGTTGCAGCGACAGCATATGGTGGATGTGGCGGTTTTTTGCAATGCACACGAGACCCGAAGTGTCGCGGTCAAGCCGGGTTGCAATATGAAGCGTTGCCGGAATGCCATTGTCTTCAAAATGCTGGGCGACATAATTGGCCAAGCTGCCGCCTGGATGTTCACGCGAAGGAATCGTATTCTGCAGCGCCGGTTTGTCAACGATCAAAAGCGCTTCATCTTCATGAACGATCCTTAGCGGACCAGGCTCTGCCTTCAAGCCGCCGCCAAGCTCTTCAAGCGGAAAAATAACGGTCACGGCATCGCCCTTTTCCACGATGTGCCGGACCGTTACTTCAACGCCATTGACCAGTATCAGGCCGCCGCCGTATTTAACCGATGCCAATGTGCGCTTGGAAATACCCCAATCGCTCAGTGCCTCTCTCAACATGCCGTTTTCTTTTGCGGCGTAGGTTAATTGAAATGGATTAAGTTGTTTCACTTTTATACCTCACTATCGATAAATGAATCATGTACCCTTTTCCAAAACGGAAACGCCCGGAACCGTGCAAATCTGACTTTTTCATCCGCAACTCTGTATTCAATCGATTTTACATCTTTGTGGAGCAATTGCAAATGGTCCACAGTGACCATGAAGTCTGGGGCCTTGACTGGGCGCAGCGCACAGCGGTGATGTGACGGAAGCACAAGCGGAGAGCCCACTGTCCGGAACACACGGTTGTTGATCGACGCCATTTCCGTCAATTGCATCGCTTCGAGCGACGGGTGGATGATTGCGCCTCCTAATGCTTTATTATATGCCGTACTGCCAGACGGTGTGGACATGCACAGACCGTCTCCGCGGAAACGCTCAAAATGGCTTTCATTCAGAAACACGTCCATGACAAGCGTGACGTCCGGGGACTTCACAGTCGACTCGTTCAACGCCAGATACACAGCCGGCTCATTTTTGTTTTGGTAATGGATGCTGACTTCCACTAAAGGATATTCAATGACTTCATATTCCTTTTTCGCGATTGACAACACCAGTTTTTCAATTTCGATCGGCTTCCAATCTGCGTAAAAGCCCAGATGGCCCGTGTGGATGCCGACAAACGCGACCGAAGAAATCTGATCGCGGTATTTATGGAAAGCGTGCAGCAATGTGCCGTCGCCGCCGATTGATAACACGACATCCGGCGACTCCTCGTTCCATTCCATGCCGAAATCCTGCAGGTAGGCGCGGGCTGTCGCCATCAAATCGTTTGAAAGTTCATCGCTTCTGGATTGAATATAAAATTTCATAGGCTTTTTTTCCCTCCTTGGCGGTCTGTTGGAAAATGGGTGCTCGCTGCGTCCTTAAATTCCGTGAAATAAGCTTGTGCATCTTGAATTTCATCTCGGATCTGCGACATCTCCTCATCCAGCTGGAACGCTGCTTCTGCTGCACGCTGCAGCCGGATTTTAATTTCTTCCGGGAAGACGCCTTTGTATTTATAATTTAATGAATGCTCAATTGACGCCCAGAAATTCATTGCTAATGTCCGAATTTGGATTTCAGCAAGAATGAGCTTTTCGCCTTTAATGGTCTGAACAGGGTATTCGACGATGACGTGATACGAACGGTAACCGCTCTGCTTTTCGTGGGAAATATAATCCTTTTCCTCCACTATGCGCAAATCATTGCGCTGGCGCAGCAGCCCGACAACTGTTTCAATATCGCCGACAAACTGACACATCATCCGCAATCCAGCTATATCCTGCAATTGATGCGCTAACTCATCTGAAGGCTCGAATGGAATGCCTTTTTCAAGCGTCTTGTCGTAAATGCTTGCGAGCGGTTTGACGCGCCCGGTTACAAACTCTATCGGGGAATTCGAATTATCCGTTTCAAATTGCTGGCGCATCCCTTTGAATTTTATCTTCAATTCATCTACCGCCTGTTTATAAGGTGCTAAAAAACGATCCCATTGACCCATGCTGTATCCACTCCAATTCTTTCTATGCTCGTGAAGCCAAGGCTTCTTGAAATGCTTTTTCAACGGCTGAGCTGAATGCACCACCGTAATTGTCGTTACCTTCTATATTCTCCAAGAGCATCCACAATTCCTCGTGGTATGAAGCTAAAGGCATGATTTGCTTACCCCATTGAAGCAGTGGCACTTCCTTGCGCTGCAAAGCGGCAAGCATCGCTGGCCATAAAGGTTCCTTAAAATGCATATAGATATAATCAGTGCCTGTATCCAATAAATAGACAAAAGCGTGGCCTTCCGAATCCGCGATCATGCGGCCCGAAGCTTCCAATGCTTCAAAAGGCTCCTGTGCTTCCACTATGAATTGAATCCCTTCATCTGAAATAATTCCGTTCTGGACTTCTACAAGTTTACGCAATGGAATTCTCCCTTTCCTGCTGTTAATATATAGTGATATTTTAACACAGCTCTCGCATTCGTTGCAGTTACACCCGGATTATCTCATAATAGATCATACGAGAGAGGTGCTGCGACATGTCAAAAGAACTTGAAATTGAATTCAAAAATATGCTTGAAAAAGAAGAATACGAAAAATTGGCCGCGCATTATGGATTTTCAGAAAGTGATGCAAAAACGCAGGAAAACTTTTATTTCGATACCCCTGATTTCCAGTTGAAAAACCTGAAATGTGCGTTGCGGATACGAAAAAAACATGACGGCTTTGAATGCACGCTAAAAACTCCGGCTGCCCATGGCCATTTCGAAACTACCGATGCCCTGACGGGAGAGCAGGCAGCAGCCATGATCGAGGGGCATGCTTTTGAAGCACCTGAAGTCTGCGCCGCTTTGGCAGAGTTATCCGTATCCTCGGATGCCCTCCAATTGATTGGCGCATTGACCACCCACCGCATGGAATTGGAAACAGATGATGGGCTGCTGGTGCTCGACCATTCCGAGTATGCCGGAACGGAAGACTACGAAATTGAATTTGAAGTAAAAGAGGCACCAGCAGGTGAAAAAAATTTCTACGATTTACTGGAAAGCCATAGCATTCCTGTGCGCCATGCCGATAAAAAAATAGCTCGATTTATGGCCGCTGCAGAGCGCCGTCAGCAAGCAAGACATTAAGCGAACGGACGTTTCCACATTTCCCCAAGTAGTCTATATTGTTTGAGAAAATCCCACTCCGTTGTTAGAATGAATTTACAGCTAAAGCAAAGGAGACACAATAATGACTGGAAAACCGATTATTCCGTACGAAGAAATTGGTGCGGAACGCTTGTCTCAACTAGTCGACGCATTTTATGCCCGCGTCGCCAGGCATCCAAAGCTGCAGCCTATATTTCCTAGCGACTTAACTGATACAGCAAGAAAACAAAAACAATTTTTGACCCAATATTTAGGGGGCCCGAACATCTACTCTGAAGAACATGGGCATCCCCGCCTGAAAGCGCGCCACCACCCTTTTCCAATAACTCCAGACAGAGCACAGGCATGGCTTGAATGCATGCATGAAGCAATGGATGAAGTAGGCTTGGAAGGAAAGTTTCGGGAAGTCTTCTTTCAGCGGCTTGTTTTGACCGCTCATCATATGGTGAACGAGCGCGACAGCGAGGAGGAATTAGAGTGAACGATTTGGATTTAGCTTTACCGTCAGACGTCCACACTAAGACGTCTAAACCGATGGAATTATATGTTTTTCTTGACCCCTTGAATCCGGTATGCTGGGAACTCCAAGCGATCATCCGTAAATTGCAAATCGAATACGGCCATTATTTTTCAATGCGTTTTGTCATCAGCACACAATTATTCAGCTTAAACAAAGCCGGTGCTGCGCCGGTCATCGACACGGACCGCTTGTCCCATCCGGTATTGGCATCCGTTGCCGTGAAAGCTGCTGAGCTGCAAGGCAAGCGGGCAGGCAACCGCTTCCTCCACAAATTGCAGGAATACTTGCTGCTCCAGACAAAAGACGTGTCTTCTTATTCGATTTTGCTGGAAATTGCAGAAGAGTCTCAGCTGGACCCGGAAGAATTCCAAAAAGATTTCCACTCTGTCCATACGGCCAAAGCGTTCCAATGTGATTTGCACATCACACGGGAAATGGAAATCGACGAAGTACCAAGCATTGTTTTTTTCAACGATTGCATAGAAGACGAAGGCGTAAAAGTATCCGGACTTTATACTTACGATGTTTACCAAGCCATTATGCAAGAAATGTTAGGCGACAAAAACTTAAACCGCCAACCGCCGCCATCACTCGATGAGCTATTCCTGAAATATTCCACAATGGCGACAAAGGAAGTGGCTTCTATTTATAATATTTCCGAACAAACCGCTGAATGCGAATTAAAGAAAAAAGTCCTTCAGCAAAAATTGGACCGGATCACTTTGCCAAACCAAACTCTCTGGACCTTAAAATAACAGCCACTGGAATTGAGCGAACTTCTAACATACAAAAAAAGCGGAGCTGAACCCCAAATGGGATTCAGCTCCGCTTTTTCAAATAAACGATGAAAGGCGCCTTCCACGTCCGGAAGGCGCCTTTCCATATTACACAAAGGGGATGGGAGAAATGTTCACGCTCAAACAAAGGGGTGTATGTTTGTATGTGATTTATTTCACAACCTAACTTTATCACGGAATAATAGTTAATGCAATAATTCACAAAGACTTTCACAAATTTGTCATATTGTATAGATTAGGTTAGCTACTATTATAAGTTGAACCACGGTTGATAGATCATTGATACTTCGCAAAACAACAAAATTACATGAGCTTTTTTCTTATTATGTGCTTATCCAACGTTGGAGCGTCAAGAGCTAGGCATGGGAATAGCCAATTGGAAATTGGACCATTTCCCTTGCTTCGAAGCTAGCGCAGCGATGCAACGCACTTTCATGTCTCGAAGCTAGCGCAGCGATGCAACGCACTTTCATGTCTCGAAGCTAGCGCAGCGATGCAGAGACAGAGACAGGGATAGAAACAATCATCTTTACTCTGCGCGAAGCGATGTTCAATGATTTACTATATTTAATTCAATTTATAGCTTGTTACACTCTAAAGAAACAAAGATATTAATAAAAATTACTATTTCAGAAAAACAAAAAACCCGGAAGCCGCTTTGTAATTGCAGCTTCCGGTTTTCGTTTATTTTTTCAGTAAAAGCTTTTCAAGTTCGTTTAATTTCTCTTCAAAAACCTTGCATGCTTCTTCGACCGGCTGTGGCGATGCCATGTCCACGCCTGCTTTTTTCAAGACTTCAATCGCATAATCTGAGCTTCCTGCTTTAAGGAATTCATTGATGTAGCGGTCTATAGCGGGTTGGCCTTCTTCAAGGATGCCTTTGGTAAGCGCAGTGGCTGCGCTGAAGCCGGTTGCGTATTGGAAAACATAATAATTATAGTAGAAGTGTGGAATGCGCGACCATTCCAAACCGATTTCTTCATCCACCGCGACTTCTTCACCGTAGTATTTTTGATTTAATTCATAATATACTTCCGTCAGGCGATCAGCTGTCAGCGCTTCGCCCTCTTGGTCCATTTTATGGATCAAGTGCTCGAACTCCGCAAACATCGTCTGGCGGAATACAGTTCCCCGGAAGCCGTCAAGCCAGTGGTTGAGAAGATAAATGCGCTCTTGGTCGTCTTCTGTCGTTTTCACCAGATAATCATTAAGGAGCGCTTCGTTTGTCGTTGAAGCCACTTCTGCAACAAATATTGAATAATCACCGTAGACATAAGGCTGCGCTGCCCGCGTGTAATAGCTATGAACACTATGGCCAAATTCATGCGCAAGCGTGAACAAATTGTCGACGTTATCCTGCCAATTCATGAGGATATAGGGATTCGTGCCATAAGCTCCCGAGGAATAGGCGCCACTGCGCTTTCCTTTATTCTCTTTGACGTCCACCCACCGGCTGTTGATGCCTTTTTCAACAATGCCTGTATATTCCTCACCTAAAGCTTCAAGGCCTTTAAGCATTGTCTCCGTCGCTTTTTCGTACGGAAACTCCATCTTCACTTCTTTAACCAGCGGCGTGTACATATCCCACATATGGACTTGATCCAAGCCCAATACTTCTTTGCGCAAAGCTGCATAGCGGTGAAGCAGGTGGAGATTGTTGTTGACTGTTTCCACCAAGCTGTCGTATACGCTTTCCGGTATATGGTCATCCGCCAATGCTGCTTCACGCGCGGAGCTGAATTTGCGGATACGGGCATTTACGTTATCACGCTTGATATTTCCAGCAAGTGTCGATGCGAACGTATTGCGGAATTTGCCGTAAGTGGCGTATACCGCTTTGAACGCATCTTCTCTTACTCGGCGGTCCGGGTTTTCCAAAAAGCGGCTGTAATTGCCATGAGTGATGCGGACTTTTTCACCTTTTTCATTTTCGATTTCCGGAAATTCCAAATCGGCGTTGTTCAGCATGCCGAACGTTTCGGAAGACGCGCTGACGACTTCGGACAACTGCGCCAGCAAAGCTTCCTGCTCAGCAGGCAGCACATGCGGGCGATGGGCATTCAACTCATCGAGTGCGTGCTTGTAAAGTTTAAGTCCATCATGCTCTTCCGCATAGCCGGCCAATACAGCTTCATCAAGGCTTAGAATTTCCGGCGTCAGGAATGAGAGGCCAGTCGAAACTTTCGCGTAAAGTGATTTGATGCGGCTATCCATCGCCTGGTATGTAGAATTCGTGGTGTCCTGGTCATAGCGCATATGAGCATACGTGTATAACTTTTGTAAACGTTGAATCAATTCGTCTTTATAGGTAAATGCTCCATAGAGAGCTTCCGCTCCTTCACCTAGTGTGCCTTGGAAAGATGACGATTTCTCTGCAAGTTTAGCCACTTCCTTGAATTCCTGTTCCCAAGCTTCATCGGCAGCGAAAATGTCTTCTAATTTCCACGTTAATTCTACAGGAACTTCTTCCCGCAATAATAATGTATCAGCCATTCCCTTTTCCTCCTTTGTCCTACTTATTCAGATGTCGAACTACACTCCATTTTCTCAATTTTCACCCATTTTTGCAATAGTGAGCATATAATACCTCCATTAATTTTCCATTATCGGGCTCTTCTCCCGTTATCTTGCTGTATATACGTGCGTAATCTTCCAGTAGCGCCAGCGCCTCTTCATCCACAGTTCCAGTTGAGAGCTTGATGATTCCCTTGTCAATGAGCGTTGCAAGCGGCACTTTATTGCGAATGGCTTTGATGACGCGCATTTGCCAAATTACAGGACGCTCCTCAAAAAGTCTTGCAGCACCTAAAGGCACGCCGATGATTGCCGGCAGCTCGAGCCGATTGAGTTTCAACTCATACGCCATGAGCCAAAAAGGATTTTGATGCCGTAGTTTCGCGTATTGCTGCGAACGGACGAAAGCATCCCGTTGCGCCGCCGACAGCTGAAAAATCGCTTTGTACTCTTCAAACACTAATTTTTTGGGCACTGCAAAAGGGTATTGCTGAGCCTTTGCAGGCAGTGACTTCAGCTTGGCCGCCCAGCGGTTTCCGCCAATCCAAAAAAGACCAGTGGCGTACGTGAACACGTTTGTTTCCGGACAGAAGGACAAGAGATAGTCGATTCCGTTAGTGCGCCTGGCCATTGCCCATTCATATTGCTTGATGCGGATGAGTTGAATACCGTCTCTCTGTTGCAGTCGTGCACCTAAGATCCACAGCGGTTCAATGGCAATGGACTGGTAACCTTCAGTCCTTGATCTAACCTGGCCGGCCGAAATGGCGCTGCACTGGAATTCAATGGCCGTAGTTTGGCCGACAAACAGATCTGCCCGCTGTTTGATGGGAGGAAGATATTTTTCGAGTTCAGTAGGGAGGTTTAAACGTGAGAAGAATTTTTGAAGCTGCAATTTGCCGTGCAAATGCAAAGGGGTTTCCGGTTCGCTGAAGGCATCGCAATCAGCAAGGGATCGATGTGCAAAATGGGGGATTTTCACTTCACCGGCTTTCAGCACTAAATCAGCACCGCAGCCAGGACAAAAATATTGCTGCTTTCTAAGAGCGGCTAACTCTTCAGTTCTAAAATTTTGTGCCAATGAAACCAATTTGTTTAAGCTGTTCAACGCGATTAATATGGCGCTCACTCTCCTTTTGTTGATTGTAGTCAAACAACAGAGGTTAAGCAATATCTTCTTTTATTAGATTGAAATGGCTACATTTGGCTAAAGGCAAAGAAATAAAAAAAAGATCTCCTCAACAGGAGATCTTTAGCCGAAATAATGCAAAACGTTCGGCAATGCGTCTTCTTTAAAAATCGGTTTTCCGTATTCTTCCAAACGATGGATAGTCAACGGAGATGCAGTCAAATATTCGCTAATGATGCTGATATAATTTTTGACATCTTCTTCGCTATGAAGCAAGTCATCAAAACTTATATAAAGATAGTACTTGTTCTCGAAATGGTAAATGGCTGATTCAATTGGCACATATTCAAGCCGGCGTGCTAGAGGCACCAAGTCCTCTACTTGCAAGACATTAAATGTATAGTCCATTTTCTTTAAATCCGGCTCTTCAAATACCGGTTCAAACTCATCGAATTCCGGTGCAACAGCATCTTCACTTCCGAATAATTTACGTCTTTCTTCTATATCATCAGGCAGATCGAGCTTTTGGCCATCTTTAGTAAGCTGAGCTCGCGTAACTGTCACTTCCAGCCCTTTATCCATCGCTTGCACTTGAATCCATAATGGGCCTTCCATAACAAAATCTGCTTCTTCATTAACTTCGTCCATCATTTCCCAAAAAAGCTCTTCGCTTTTATCCCGGTTAAACCAAATTTCATCACGGCTAAAACCTCGTTCTTCAACATCTAGATAGGAAATGTAAAATTTTACTGTGTTGTCATTAATTCTTTCGATCTCCATTTTACACCTCTCCTTTCGAAATGGACTAAGAGGATCGTCCTAATAGGCCGTGCAATGATGCTAGCCCCATTATAGCCTTTTTCCTGGTGAATGAGAAAACTTATGCCTGTATATAGGTTCTTCAGGTACGTAAGAGTTTAGTCGATTCAAACGATAAATGCAAATAGTTGAGACGGCTTAAAATATAAAGAAAACTGCCCGGGATCTATTATGAATTGTCATAAAGACCGGGCAGCAAGTTAAATCATGTTCAGTTAACCATACGCTGAGCTTCGAGCAATTGGTACGCTCTGACTTTACGAGGAAGGAAGCGACGAATTTCATCTTCATTGTATCCGACCTGTAAGCGTTTTTCGTCCATGATAATCGGGCGGCGAAGCAAACCAGGATATTCTTGGATCAATTCATACAAGCGCTGAAGAGGAAGGCTTTCGACATCCACATTCAGTTTTTGGAATATTTTAGAACGGGTCGAGATAATTTCATCTGTACCGTCTTCAGTCATTCTAAGAATCTCTTTGATCTCGCTGATTGTCAGCGGCTCAGAGAAGATATTGCGTTCTGTATATGGAATATCGTGTTCTTCCAGCCACGCTTTTGCTTTTCGGCAAGACGTACAGCTTGGAGAAGTAAATAGTGTAACCATCATGGTGAAGCACTTCCTTTCGGATTCAAGTTAATTCGATGAATGATTATTAAATTAGAATCACTATAATGTAGAAGCTTTACATTCATTATACAACATTTGAGTTCAAATGGATATACTGTTGTTAAAAAAATATGCCGAAAGCTTATATATTGTCACATAATCGCTATATAATATCTGATTACCATTAACTTATATATAACAATAATTTACCCGCCCTCGTCCACTTTAAACCCTGTTATCAAAAAAAGTATTCTCAATTACAATTGCCCTTTGAAAACAAGTTTTCACTTTTCTTGCTCTTATTATAACGTTTCAGCTAGCAGAAAGTTTCAAAAACAAAACCTCCAACGTTAACCGTTGGAGGTTTTAAAGTTTTATGGTGTGTAGTCGACTCCTTGGGAATAGGTATTTCCAGCATTCCAAAGCAAAAACTCGTTAATGCCGTTATCGTTTAGCGCTTTTATCTGCGCTTGGACTTCGGCTTTGCCATAATTCTTATAGTTTCCTGCTCCTAGATAGGATGCTGTGAAATCTTGCAGCCAAGGACGTGAAACCGGGGCTGTTTTTAATTCCGCCAATTTCTTGTTTTCCATTTTGGCATATTCCGATACTAGTTTATACGGTTCTAGGTCCGGTTTCGGAATGCCGAAATACGCGGTCCAATGGCTAGGATAAATCATTGAAGAAATGACATCGACGTTTTCGGATATTTTCCCGAAATTCTGGCCAATGCCAGGCGCTTCAGCAAGCGTTGCCGAATAGCCGAAAATATCGACAGAAACCTCTACATCGTATGGTTTCAATTGTTCTCGTGCATACGCCACAAAATCCGTTACAGCGCTTACACGGCTTTGTACAGGGTCTTGAGAAGAATCGCCGTATTCACCCATTGAATAGTCCAATACATCCGCACGGTTTTCGAAGCCTTCGGGAAATCGCACATAGTCAAACTGAATTTCTTTAAACCCAAGTTTTGCAGCTTCAATTGCAATTTGTACATTGTAATCCCAAACTTCTTTTAGAAAAGGATTGACGAAAGATTCCCCGCGCCCATTCTTCCACACTGCGCCATTATCAACGAATGACAACTCCGGCCGCTTTTCTGCAAGGATGGAATCTTTAAAGACCACTACGCGTGCAATCGGGTAAATTTGCTTTTCTTCAAGCCTTTCCAGAACGGCTCTAGGATCTTTGATAAACGGTTTACCAATATCCATAGCGGCCAAATCTGTTCCCTCTTTAGGCATATAAGTCAAATGCCCCAGATCTTCTTTAATGTCAATTACCATCGCATTCAACTCCGTCTTATCGACAAAATCGACCAATCTTTCAAAGCGTTCACCACCTGCTGAATTGCCTGTGACAAATATGCCGCGTACAGCATCCGGGTATTCAAAATTCAATCCTGAGTCAAATCGATATAATGCTGAAGTTGTCAAAAGTTCCATATTAAATTCTGTGCCTTTATAGCTGCGTGGTGTGAACTCCGGCGATGCATCGTCTTCAGCTGCCGCCACTGGAGTCCCCAATAAAGAACTCATCAATAACACGCTAACAATTGCCCATTTCTTTTTAATCATGTTGCACCTGCTTTCTTTCTATTCTTCTATTCCAATTTTATCATTATTTAGGTAAATAGAAAGAAAAAAAACAACGATGCCATATATAGGCATCGCTGTTAAAAATTTTTCATCTTACGGCTACTGACGCTTTTAACGCTTCAAACTCTGAAGTCGAACATTGAACGAAATGGCCAGGCGTTATTTCTCTCATTTGCACATCATCTTTTTCTGTGTAATTATGCGACGCTGGATCGTAAGATTTACGGACCCGGTTGCGTTCATAATTCGGATCCGGAAGCGGGATCGCAGACAATAGGGATTGCGTGTATGGATGCATCGGGTTGTTGTACAAATCTTCCGCAGGCGCCAATTCGACCAATTTCCCGAAGTACATGACTCCGATGCGGTCTGAAATGTATTTGACCATTGAAAGGTCATGCGCGATGAAAAGATAAGTCAAACCCTTTTTTTCCTGCAATTCTTTCAGCAAGTTGACTACCTGTGCTTGAATCGAAACATCCAATGCAGAGATCGGCTCATCAGCGATGATGAAATCCGGATCTACTGCTAGGGCACGCGCGATTCCAAGACGCTGGCGCTGTCCGCCTGAGAATTCATGTGGATAGCGGTTGGCGTGCTCTTTGTTCAAGCCGACCGTTTCCAATAATTCAAAAACCATTTGTTTGCGTTCCGCCCCGTTTTTTGCCAAGCCATGGATGTCGATTCCTTCAGCAATGATGTCCATGACTTTCATGCGCGGGTTCAATGAAGCATAAGGATCTTGGAAAATCATCTGCATTTTGCGGTTGAATTTCTTTAGATCTTTTTTAGACTTTTTGCCGTGGACGTTTTCACCTTCATAAAAAACATCGCCGGAAGTTGCATCATATAAACGGATGATCGAACGGCCGGTTGTGGATTTACCACAACCGGATTCGCCGACCAAGCCCAAAGTTTCGCCTTTATAGATATCAAAGCTGATATCGTCAACTGCTTTGACCTCGTTGGCTTTGCCGATGTTGAAATGCTGTTTCAGGTTTTTGATTTCCAATAACTTTTCAGCCATTATACAGCTCCTCCTTCATAATATCTGCTTCCCGGAAATTTCTTCATCCGTTCGATGACAGATAACGGCGGCTCTACTCTCGGAGCGTCCGGATGCAAGAGCCAAGTGGCCGCTTGATGGGTTTCGCTCACCTTAAAGAATGGAGGGTTTTGTTCCATGTCGATTTGCAATGCGTATTCACTGCGAAGTGCAAACGCATCGCCTTTTGGAGGTGCCAATAAGTCTGGCGGCGTCCCTGGAATTGCATACAGTTTCGATTCTGCAGTATCCAATGACGGCATGGAGCTTAGTAGTCCCCATGTATAAGGATGCTGTGGATTGTAAAAGATTTCATCGACAGTGCCGATTTCAACAATCTTACCACCATACATTACAGCAACTCGATCAGCTACATTTGCCACTACACCAAGATCGTGTGTGATGAAGATAATCGAAGTATCGATTTTTTTCTGCAGATCTTTCATTAATTCCAAAATCTGTGCTTGAATCGTAACATCCAATGCCGTTGTCGGCTCATCCGCAATCAGAATCTGCGGGTTGCAGGCCAAGGAAATCGCAATAACGATTCGCTGGCGTTGGCCTCCTGAAAATTGGTGAGGATATTGTTTCATCCGCAGCTCTGGTTTCGGCATACCTACAAGGCGTAAAAGGTCGATTGCCACTTTTTTCGCTTCTGATTTACTGATTTTTTGGTGCTTTAAAATCGGTTCAGTGATTTGGCGGCCGATTGGCATGGTCGGATTCAAAGAAGTCATTGGATCCTGGAAAATCATCGAAATGTCTTTTCCACGGATTTTCTGCATTTCTTTATCGGTAAGTTTCGTCAAGTCGCGTCCGTCAAACAAGATTTCGCCGTTTTTGAAAACAGCTGATTGTTCAGGCAGCAAGCGCATGATGGATTTTGTCGTTACCGATTTACCGGAACCCGACTCCCCCACAATCGCCAAAGTCTCACCTTTATATAGATCGAAGTTTACTCCCCGAATCGCTTTTACTTCCCCGTTAAAAGTATTGAAGGAAAGCTCGAGGTCTTTTACTTGTAAGATTTTCTTCATTTTAAACTTTCCTCCTTAATCTTTCATCTTAGGATCTAGCGCATCACGCAAGCCGTCACCGATCAAGTTAAAGCAGATCATGATCAAACTCAAGAGAATTGCTGGGAACGCTAAGATATGCGGCTGGAATTGAAGCAGCTTATAGCCGTCGTTGATCAACGTTCCAAGAGACGCATCCGGTGCTTGAAGGCCCAGACCGATAAAGCTCAAGAAGGCTTCGAAGAAGATGGCACCTGGAATCGTAAACATTGTATTGATGATGATAATGCCCAGAACGTTAGGCATCAAATGTTTCCAAATGATATGAGAGTCACTGGCACCTAAAGTTCGTGAAGCAAGAACAAATTCTTGGTTCTTGTATTTTAGGACTTGCCCACGGACGACTCGTGACATTCCGGTCCATCCGGTTATCGTCAAGGCGATGATAATTGCTATTATACCCGGGTCCATAATCAGAATGAAAAGGATTACGACAACAAGGTTTGGTATACCCGTTAAAATTTCGACTATACGCTGCATAAAATCATCGATACGACCTCCGAAATAGCCGGAAATCCCGCCGTAGATGACGCCGATCAGCATATCAATCGCTGCTGCGACAAAGGCGATGAACAAGGACACTTGCGTCCCTTTCCAAAGGCGTGAGAACATATCGCGGCCAAGGCCGTCAGTGCCGAACCAATAATTCACTTCGACATTTTTCAAGTCATAGATATCAACATCTTTGCCACCTAAATTGCCATGTCCATCAAGGATGCCCAAATTCTCCATGACCGGAATTTTAGGCGGCAAGTTAGCATGTGTGATTGTTTGCGCGTTTGGTTCGTAAGGGCTGATCATCGGCCCCACGAAAGACATGATGACAATTAGCGTGAAAAGGACGATGCTGAATATCGCTCCTTTGTTTTTTCGCAGGCGAAGCCATGCATCCTGCCAAAAGCTCATGCTCGGTTTTGATATGCGTTCAGCTTGATTTGCATCAACCGTTATACGCTCGAACGAGCCTTTCGGCAAATTTTCTAGATTTTGTGTCATTAGTTTTTACCTCCTGAAAGACGGATCCGAGGATCGATGATGCCATATAGAATATCCACTATTAAAATGACGACAATCAAGAATACTGAGAAGAAAATCGTCGTGCCCATAATAATAGAGAAGTCATTAACCATAATGGATTTCACGAATTGTTCACCTATTCCTGGAATCGCAAAGATCTGCTCCACAACCAGTGAACCGGTCAAAATGCCGACTGCCATTGGCCCAAGAACGGTTACCAAGGGAATCAATGCATTACGGAAAGCATGTTTGAATGCGACTTCAAATCCGCTTGACCCTTTTGCTTTTGCAAGAGTAATATAATCCGAGCTTAAGACTTCAATCATTTCTGTTCGGATGAAACGCGCTGCAGTTGCCAACGGGAACATCGCCAATGCGATCGATGGCAGGACACTGGACATAAAGCCTTCTTTCCAGAGCGCAACCGGGAACCATTCCAGCTTAACGCCGAACCAGTATTGGAGAAGTGAAGCGAAAACGAAAGACGGTATCGATATTCCGATAATCGCTACCAACGTACTGGAATAATCCACCCACGTGTTTTGCCTCAATGCGGCAACCATGCCGAGGAGCACCCCAATAAATGTGCCTAGAACCATGCCTTGGAAACCGATTTGTGCAGATGGGCCCATGCGGCTCAAAATCAAGTCTGTAACATTGGCGCCTTTAAATTGGTTGATCGAGATGCCTAGGTCGCCTTGTACTAAACCGAACATATAGTCGAAATACTGAACTGGAAGAGGTTCGTTCAAACCATACCTCGCTTCGACAACCGCTCTTTGTTCAGGAGATAGTTTACTTGCGGAAGCAATAGGGGATCCTGGTAAAATTTTCATTAAGAAAAATGTGAATGTAGCAATCAGTGCTAAAGTGATTACCATATAAATCAATCGTTTTCCGATATATCTTGCCATGTTGCACCTCCAAGAAGATTAGATCTATTTTACATGGGCCATGAACATCTACAAATGGGTGCCATGTTCTTTTCATTAGTTAGCTGAAAATGGTCAATTTTCAGTGAATTTTCATACATTAGAAAAGAGAGTATATCGAACAAACTTATACGATATACTCTCTTACTATTTGTTTTTCACAGTGGCCAGTTTACAGAATTATTCTTTGCCTGATACGAATGCCCATTTGTAGCTATAATCTCCACCGAATGGGTGAGAAACGATACCTTGAACATATGGTTTTTGAAGTGACATAACACCGCGTTGGTAAATTGGCGCGATAGCAGCGTCATCTTCGATCAAGATTTTTTCAGCTTTAGCCATTGCATCCCAACGACCAGCAAGGTCTTGAGACAATTCGCCTTTAGCTTGTTCAATCAATTTGTCAAACTCAGGGTTAGAGTAAGACATCAAGTTGTGTGAAGAACCAGTTACGAACAAATCGATGAATGTCATTGGATCCTGGTAATCAGGGCCCCATCCAGAGTTTTGGATATCGTAATCTTGCGCCTCATCAAGTTCTAAACGAACGTTGAATGG
Source organism: Planococcus sp. TJ-301 (assembly GCF_058268475.1). NCBI lineage: Bacteria > Bacillati > Bacillota > Bacilli > Caryophanales > Caryophanaceae > Planococcus > Planococcus sp. TJ-301. Next base: position 1,159,002 of record NZ_JBZDOH010000001.1, read on the forward strand.
TACAGCTTTAAGGTTTACAGTCAAACCTTCAAGATTTGCTTCAAGTTGTGCTTTCAAGTACTCATCCATTTTCTTAGCAAGCTCAGAGTCTCCGCCAAGCAATTCAAGAGTAACTTCAGTTTCGCCAAGTTCTTCTAAGCCAGTAGCCCAGAATTTTTTAGCTTCTTCAGCATTGAATTCGTTCATGTCGCCGTTTACTTCACGGAAATCCGCGCCGCTCTCGTCGAAAGTGAATTCAGTTGGTACTAAGTAGTTAGCTGGAAGTGATCCGTTAGCCAATACTACGTCAGTTAAATCTTGTTTGTTGAACGCCAACGAAAGTGCACGGCGGATGTTTTCGTTCGCAAGTGGAGTTTTTTCACCATTGCGTTCTTGGTTGAATTTCAAGTAGAAAAGAGTTGGTTCAAGTTCTTTGATAACTTCTGCATCATCAGCGTATTGCATAGCGTACTCGCCTGAAAGGCCAGCGCGATCTTTTTCGCCTGAAGTGTAAAGGTTAACTGCAGTACCTGGCTCTTTAACTACGTCAACATTGATTTTTTCAAGTTGAACTGTTTCAGCATCCCAGTATTCAGCATTTTTTTCCATTGACCATTTAAGTCCAGTGCCATCCCAGTTAGTCAAGACGAAAGGACCGTTTGAAAGTAAGTTGTCTGAGTTAGACGCGTAAGCATCGCCTTTTTCAGTAACGAAAGCTTCATTTTGCGGGTAGAAAGTTCCGAAAGCCATTAATGACATGAAGTAAGGAACTGGGCGCTCAAGAGTAACTACTAGAGTTTTCTCATCAGTAGCTTCGATTCCTAGTTCAGCTTTGTCCATTTTGCCTTCAGAGATTGCTGTAGCGTTTTTGATCGTTCCAGCCATCATGTATGGACCATAAGGTGATCCAGTAGCCGGGTCGATCGCGCGCTGCCATGAGAAAACGAAATCTTGCGCTGTAACTGGCGTACCATTAGACCAGTTTGCATCACGCAATTTGAACGTGTAAGTCAAGCCGTCTTCGCTGACTTCTGGTTCGCCTTCAGCTAGAGCTGGCTCAGCAACGTTTTCTTGGTTCAAGCGGAACAAACCTTCGTTAACGTTGTTCAAGATGTTGAATGCTACAGAATCTTCAGCGATAGCTGAGTCCATTGAAGGAATTTCTGCGCCTTCCATCAAGTTAAGTTCTTGTACTGCATCTGGTTCTCCTGCAGCAGGTGCTTCAGTAGTTGTTCCTTCTTTTTCTTTCTCTGGTGTTTCAGATCCTTCTTCGCTTCCGCCGCCACATGCAGCTAAAAATGCGCTTAGAACTAAAACTAGGCTCATTAGCCAAAATAACTTGCTGTTCTTCACGTACGTGACCCCCTTAAGTTTTCTGAAAAATTGGTACACTGTTAATTATACATATTCTTTTTTCCTTGTACAGCGTTTTTTTTAACCAGATTACAATCTGATGACAGCAAGATGTCAAAGAAAAGTCGTGAAGTAGCGTGAATATTGGGTTTGTAAGCGTTTACTAAGGAAAAATTTATCATTTTTTTTTGATTTTTTTTTGTAAATCTTCTACACTATATTAGAACTGAGGTGCAAAAAAATGAAAAAATCTTTTATCGGTATATTAATAATTCAATTTCTAATCTTGTTGACCATGACTTTTAGAAGTGATCCATTCTCTCTTTTATCCTACATTAATACTTCTTTCATCTATGGAGGGGTATTGGTTTTCATCGGTTTATGGGTTTTTGTGATTAGAACCGGTGTATTCGATATCTTCACGATGAGTATGCGGAAAGTGTTTAAAGGAAAGTCGACACTTGAAGACGATGAGATGAGGCTCCCTTCGCAAACAATGGCTTTCTCCAGCTCCCCTTTGTTGATCATCGGCGGAACTACGCTGCTCGTTATGGGAATCTGTTTGCTGATTTATATGATGTAGATATTGCGCTGAATTTCTCCTTTGGTTTATAATGGATGAATATATGAAGCTATGATAAAGAGTAGTAGGTGGTCTTCCTTCTATAATAGAGAGTCTGTGGTTGGTGGAAACAGGCGAAGGATTCCATTGAATGGACTTTTGAGCTGAAACGGTGAAGCAACGTAGCCGTTTCCGTGTTCTTCACGTTATGAAGAAGAGTGGCTGGAAACGGCAACTAGGGTGGTACCGCGGAAAAACACATCATTCGTCCCTTTATGCAGGGATGTGTGCTGTGTTTTTTTATTTTGAGGAGGAATTGTCGATGAAAAAGATTTTTTCAGGCGTACAGCCTACCGGTACAGTGACTTTAGGAAACTATATCGGTGCATTTAAACAATTTACGGACCTTCAAGACGAGTATGATTGCATATTTTGCATCGTCGACCAACATGCCATCACGATGCCGCAGGACAGTAAAGAACTGCGGAGGAACATCAAGTCCTTGGCGGCATTGTACCTTGCAGCCGGCATCGATCCGGAGAAAGTGACCCTGTTCATTCAGTCGGAAGTTCCAGCACATGCCCAGGCGGGATGGATGATGCAATGCATCTCGACTATCGGAGAACTTGAACGCATGACTCAGTACAAAGATAAATCGGCTAAAAACGCTTCTGTCTTGGCTGGACTATTGACGTATCCCCCATTAATGGCGGCTGATATCCTGTTGTACCAAACCGATATTGTCCCTGTCGGAGATGACCAGAAGCAACATATCGAATTGACACGCGATCTGGCAGAGCGGTTCAACCGAAAATTCAATGATATTTTTACGATTCCAGAAATCCGCGTCCCGAAGAATGGCGCACGCATCATGTCGTTGCAGGACCCAACGAAAAAGATGAGCAAGTCCGACACCAATAAAAAAGCGGTTATTACATTGCTGGATGATCTGAAAACGATAGAAAAGAAAATTAAAAGCGCCGTTACCGATTCCGAAGGCATCGTCAACTACGATCCGATCAATAAACCGGGAGTAGCAAATCTATTGACCATTGAAGCTGCATTGACCGGTGAAACCATTGACAGCCTGGTTGCTAAATATGAAGGCTCCGGCTACGGGGATTTCAAATCTTCTGTCGCCAAAGCAGTTACAGAACATTTGGCCCCGATACAAGAGCGGTATGCTGCATTGATCGACTCAGATGAACTGGACAAAGTTCTTGATGCTGGCGCAGAAAAAGCCAATGCCCTGTCAAATAATACATTAAAGAAAATGGAAAATGCCATGGGCCTTGGCCGTAAAAGAAAATAAAACAAAAAGGGCTGCAGGGATTGCAGCCCTTTTTGTTTACTCTTTTCCAGAAATATACGCCCATTTGTAGCTATACTCGCTTCCAAATGGGTTTTTTATTATGTTTTTCACATATGGTTTTTGCAACGACATGTATCCCATTTGATAGGTGGGGGCAATGGCCGCGTCTTCTTCGATCAGGATTCTTTCAGCTTCTGCCAATGCTTCCCATCGTGCATCCTGCTCTTGCGCTAGCTCCCCTTTTGCTGATTCAACCAATGCATCAAATTCTTCGTTTGAATAAGACATCAAATTGAGTGGAGAATCTGTAACAAACAAATCAATAAATGTCATTGGATCCAAGTAATCCGGACCCCATCCTGTATGCAGGAACTCATAATCCTGTGCTTCTTCAAATTGCAAAAGAGCTTCAAAGGGCACTGTTTTTATATTTACTGTCAATCCTTCCAAGTTTTCTTCCAGTTGACTTTTCAATTCTTCATTTAAGTTAATAAATACTTCATGATCTTCGCTTAAAAGTTCCAGTGTTATTTCATCCAGCCCTTCTTCTGCTAATCCAGTCTTCCATAGCTCAGCGGCTTCTTCAGCATTGAATTCCAGCATATCGCCATTTACAGAACGAAAATCTTTTCCGCTTTCATCAAAAGCGAATTCTATTGGCACTAAATAGTTTGCTGGCACTGAACCATCCGCTAAGATAGTGTCTACCATTTCCTTCTTATTATAAGCTTGTGACAGGGCTCTTCGAATATTTTCATTTGCGAATAAGGTTTTTTCCCCGTCACGCAGCTGATTGAATTTTAAGTAGAAGATGGCAGGACTTTGCTCTTCTACCACTTCCGGGTCATCAGCATATTGCTTCGCAAATTCACCAACAAGATACGTACGGTCTTTTTCATCTGAAGTATAAAGCTCAACTGCATCCGCAGGATCTTTTACGACATCAAAATTTATCGTCTCAAGAACAACTGTTTCTGCATCCCAATATTCTTCATTTTTCTCCATTGACCAAGTTGTTCCGCTGCTTTCCCAACTAGCCAACGTGAATGGCCCGTTATAAAGTACTTGATCAGCGTTTGTTGCATAAGCGTCTCCGGCTTCTGTAACAAACGCTTCATTTTGCGGAAAGAAGGTCGGGAACGCCATTAGGGAAATAAAATACGGCACTTGCCGCTCAAGCGTAACAACCAATGTTCTTTCATCCGGTGCTTTTATCCCTAATTCAGAAGCTTCCATTTCACCCGCAGCAATAGCTTCGGCATTTGCGACAGTGCCTGCCATCATGTATGGACCATAAGGCGATTTGGTAGCCGGGTCAATTGCCCGTTGCCAAGCGTAAACAAAGTCAGCTGATGTAATGGGTGTACCATTTGACCAATTAGCCTCACGTAAGGTGAATGTGTAAGTCAACCCATCTTCACTAATGTCTGGTTCTTCTGCAGCAAGAGCCGGAATCGCTTGATTATCTTCGTCTAGACGGAAAAGCCCTTCGTTAACGTTGGTCAACACGTTAAAAGTACCGACGTCTCTTGCAAGTGCCGAATCCATCGAATTAAATTCACCGATTTCTATTAAGTTTAAGATTTGTTCATCATCCCTCTCAAGACTTTTTTCGTTCCCACTCCCTCCTGTTTCTGTCGCCTCACCATCGCTTTGTACCGTCTCTGTTTTAGTTTCCCCTTCTTGTTCGCTGCAACCAGACACAACGACAACTGCCATTAAAACTAAAACAATCAATAAAAAAACTTTGGTGGCATTCACTTTCAGTCCTCCTTCGAGTTGAGTTGATATGTATGCTTTAATTATACGCCTTTTCATTGAAATTGATATCATTTATTTGATAATTCAGATAATTCTGATCAAATTTATATCATAAACTAAGTTTGCTAGCTATTAAAATTCTTTCTAGTATAGAAAAAACATAGCATTATATAATTATTTTCCGAAAAGCCATAAAGTAGTTGCTTAGCTTAAATACATAGCTTTCAGTTCTCGCAATTAAACGATTCCTCATTAAGTGGTTGCTTAAGACAAATAAAAAACGGCAAGCTGCAAAAATAGCCTGCAGCTTACCGTTTTCATTTATCAAACTTTAAATTTTCTTGAATACCAAAGAAGCATTGTGCCCGCCGAATCCAAGTGAATTGCTCATCGCGTATGTCAAATCCGCTTTGCGCGCTTCATTTGGTACGTAATCCAAATCACATTCCTCATCCGGCGTGCTGTAATTCGTCGTTGGAGGCATTATGCCTTCTTTCAACGCAAGCGCAGTGAAGATTGCTTCAATGCCGCCAGCCGCTCCTAGGAGATGGCCCGTCATCGATTTCGTCGAACTCATGCCAAGCTTATAAGCGTGCTCACCAAAGACCGTTTTCACTGCCATCGTTTCGAAAAGGTCATTATAAGGTGTACTTGTGCCATGCGCATTGATATAGCCGACATCGGTTTTCTCAACACCGCCGTCTGCAAGTGCCTGTGCCATTGCGCGTGCTGCACCTTCTCCGCCTGGTGCCGGAGCTGTGATGTGGTGCGCGTCACCCGTTGAGCCATAGCCCACTAGTTCTGCATAAATTTTTGCGCCGCGTGCTTTAGCCTGCTCATACTCTTCGAGAATGATGATGCCGGCCCCTTCGCCGATGACAAATCCGTCGCGGTTCTTGTCGAACGGACGTGAAGCAGTCGCTGCGTCCGGGTTTGTTGTCAATGCGGTATTCGCAGTAAAGCCTGCCACAGACAATTGTGTAATTGGCGCTTCCGCACCGCCCGTGATCATTGCATCCGCGTCGCCGCGCTGGATGACTTTGAATGCATCACCGATGGAATTCGTACCTGATGCGCATGCTGTTACGGAACAAGAATTGATGCCTTTCGCGCCGAAGTAGATGGAAACTTGCCCTGACGCCATGTCAGGAATGATCATTGGAATTAAGAACGGGCTGATGCGGCGGACACCTCTCGTGTTCAAAACATCCATTTGGTTTTCAATCGTTTCCATACCGCCGATTCCTGACCCAATCCATACACCTGTGCGCAAAGCATTCTCTTCATTCAATTCCAGTCCAGAATCTTTCATCGCCATAATCGATGCAGCTAATGCATAATGCGTAAAGCGGTCCATTTTTCGAGCTTCTTTCTTTTCAACATATTCTTCTATTGAAAAGTCTTTTACCTCCGCAGCGATTTTGGCCGGGTATTTATCCGGATCTAACCGAGTCAACGGGCCAACACCGGATTTCCCGGCTTTTACTGCTTCCCAAGTTGTTTCAATGTTATTTCCTAAAGGAGTCACTGCCCCAATGCCTGTAACTACTACTCTACGATTTTCCATTCTATTCTATCTTCCTTTCGCTTAACCTTTTATTTGCCCCATCGCATTGCTATCGCGCCCCATGTTAAACCGCCGCCGAAACCGACCATAACGACGACATCGTCATCTTTGATCCGGCCTTCTTCCACATCTTCCACCAATGAAATCGGAATCGATGCTGCTGAAGTATTGCCATATTTGTGGATGGTCTTCGACATTTTCTCAATCGGTAGATCCAAACGGGTGCGAGAAGCTTCCATGATTCTGATATTCGCTTGGTGAGGGACAAGGAAATTCACATCTTCCTTTGTTAGTCCCGCTTTTTCAATTACATTGATCGCAGATTCGCCCATTTGCCGAACTGCGAATTTGAACACTTCCCGTCCGTTCATCACCAAATGGTCTTTCTCGTCCTGGAAAAGATGCTTTCCGCCGGTGCCGTCCGCTCCAAGTTCAAACGACAAGATTCCCCGTCCTTCTGAAACTTTGCCCATGATGACCGCTCCGGCTCCATCGCCGAAAAGCACAGCTGTATTGCGGTTTTCCCAATCGGTGATTTTCGATAATTTCTCGACGCCGACGACTAGAACGTATTTATAAGTGTCAGACTCGATAAATTGCTTCGCTGTAATCACGCCGTACATGAATCCCGCACAGGCTGCAGAAACATCCATTGCCGCTGCATGCTTGGCTCCGATTTCTTGCTGGATCATGCTTGCTACGGATGGGAACGGCTGGTCAGGCGTTACTGTTGCAACCAGAATCATTCCGATTTCTTCTGGATCGATGCCGGCGTTTTTTATCGCCTGATTTGCAGCTTCCAACGCCATATGAGATGTATCCTGGTCGTCTTTCGCAATTCTGCGCTCTTCAATGCCAGTCATTGTGCGAATCCATTCATCTGAAGTATCCAGGCTTTTTTCCAAATCCTTATTCGTCAATATACCCTCTGGCAAACATCTTCCTACGCCGAGTATCCCTGCATTCATGATTGGTCCCTCATTTCAATTAACATCAATTATTAGTACCTGGTAATAATAATACGTCATTTGCCCATTTATTTCAACTCGCTGACAAATTTCGGACAAATAATCTTTGAAAATCGGAAACTTTCTTTCTGTCTGTGAACCGGTATGATATGATTAACACAGATATTTCTATGTCGAGGTGAAAATTGATGCAATTTCTAGGTACATTCTTTTGGTCTTTCTTGTTGATTTCGTTATTGAATTACGTAGTAAGCGCAGTGCAGAACGTTCCATTCGACTTTATGGTGGGTGTCTATATTTCTGTAGCTGTGGCAATCTTGATATTCGTCCTGTCTTCATTGATCCCGGACGGCCCTGCACCTGAAAAACATTAATAATAGAAGAAAAGAAGCGTAAGCCGGAATTCCGGATTACGCTTCTTTTTTTATGATGGCCAAACGGTTGTCTTCCATTGTCAGCTGCAAAGTAGAGTTTGGTTGGATATCCCCTTTGATCAGCTCACGTGCGATATTGGTTTCTATTTCCCGCTGAATAAAACGTTTCAGCGGACGTGCTCCAAAAATCGGATCTGTCCCCGCTTCAACTACATAGCGAATGACTGATTCATCAACATCCAATTTTAATTGCTGCTGGGCCAAGCGTGCTCCGAGTTCTGCAAGCATTTTTTTGGCGATGCCATAGAAATGGCTATTATCCAAGGCATGAAAAATGACGATATCGTCTATACGGTTTAATAGTTCCGGCTTGAAATGCTTGCGGAGCTCCGCCATGATGATGTCATCCAATGAATGCTCTTTCGTTTCCTGCCCGATAAACGCCGATCCGATATTTGATGTCATGATGACGACGGTATTGGAAAAGTTCACGAGCCGTCCGTGGCTGTCCGTGATACGTCCGTCATCCAGAATCTGAAGCAATATATTGGCTACATCAGGATGTGCTTTTTCAATTTCATCCAACAGCACAACCGAATACGGATTTCGCCGCACCGCTTCCGTCAATTGGCCGCCTTCTTCATAGCCGATATATCCAGGAGGCGCTCCCACCAAGCGGGAAACACTGTGTTTCTCCATATACTCCGACATGTCGATGCGGATGAAATGATCTTCCGAATCGAAAAGGTTGGCAGCCAATGCTTTAGCTAGTTCCGTCTTCCCTACCCCTGTTGGTCCAAGGAAGATAAACGAACCTATCGGCTTTTGCACGTCTTTGATGCCTGCTCTGGCCCGCCATACGGCTTCAGTCACCAACTCTACCGCGCGATCCTGGCCGATTACACGTTCTTTCAATGTATCGCCGAGGCGCAGCAATTTATCCCGTTCCCCTTCAACCAATTTCGTCACCGGAATTCCCGTCCAACGGGCTACGATCCCAGCAATTTCCTCTTCCGTCACTTCTTCCCGCAACAGGCGTTCCGCCCCTTCTTTCTCGAGGTCCGATTCTAACGAAGCCAATTCTTTCTCAAGTTCAGGAATCTTGCCGTGGCGCAGCACTGCAGCGGCGTTCAAATCGTAGCGGTTTTCAGCTTCTTCAAGCTGTCTTCTATATTGGTCCAGCTTTTCGCGTTTTTCCTGGATTTTCTTCAATGCTTCTTTTTCAGAAGTCCATTGCTGCTTCATGCCGGCGGAAGACTCTTTCAGCTCGGCAATTTGCTTGCGGAGCGTTTCCAGGCGTGCTTTGCTGGCTGCGTCTTTTTCTTTCATCAATGCCTGCTCCTCGATTTCAAGCTGCATGAGCTTGCGGGTCACTTCGTCGAGCTCTTGGGGCATCGAATCGATTTCTGTGCGGATCATTGCGCACGCCTCATCGATCAAGTCGATCGCTTTGTCCGGAAGAAAACGCTCTGTAATATAACGGTCCGACATTGCCGCAGCCGCTACAATTGCTCGGTCATGGATGCGCACCGCGTGGTGCAATTCAAAACGTTCTTTCAAACCGCGTAAAATCGATACGGTATCTTCCACAGAGGGTTCACGCACCATAACTTGCTGGAAGCGCCGTTCCAGTGCTGGATCTTTTTCGATGTGCAATCGATATTCATCTAATGTGGTTGCTCCGATGCAATACAGTTCGCCGCGCGCAAGCATCGGCTTCAGCATATTCCCAGCGTCCATTGCGCCTTCCGTTTTACCGGCGCCGACAATCGTGTGGATTTCATCAATGAACAAAATGATTTGGCCAGCACTATCCTTGACTTGTTTCAAAACGCTTTTCAAGCGCTCTTCGAATTCTCCGCGGTACTTAGCACCAGCAATCAATGCGCTCATATCCAGCTCATAGATAACCCGATCCTTCAGACCTTCCGGCACATCGTTGCGCACGATGCGCTGTGCCAAACCTTCGACAATTGCGGTTTTCCCTACGCCCGGCTCACCGATCAATACAGGGTTGTTTTTCGTTTTCCGCGATAAGATACGGATTACATTGCGGATTTCCTGATCCCGGCCGATGACGGGATCCATTTTCCCGGATTTCGCCTGCTCCACCATATTGCGTCCATATTGTTCAAGCGGCGATTGCTGTTCTTGATTCTGGTTTGGAAATTGAACCATTCTGCTCACTCCTTTAAAAGTTTGACCTTTCTTGACTAATTCAATTATATGAAATTCGCCCCTTAAAAGCAAACGATTAAACCATAAAAAAAGGCCCTCAGGAAAAATGAATTTCCGGAAGACCTATCCGCTTTAACGGATGCCAAGCGCCATTTTGGCGTAGCGCGACATATTTTCTTTGCCCCATACCGGCTGCCAGACGATTTTTACATCGACTTCTTCAATTTCAGGCAGTTCGTATAATGCTCTTTTCACCATATCAACAATCTGGGGCCCCATTGGGCAACCCATTGAAGTCAATGTCATTGTTACGACAGCAAAACCGTCTTCTGACATATCCACGTCATAGACTAAGCCGAGGTTTACAATATCGACACCCAATTCCGGGTCGATAACTTGTTCCAAAGCGCCCATCATACTGTCTCTCATATCTTGATCCATTTAAAGTCCCTCCTTCTTCTGCTCTTTCTATCTTAACAAAGTTTCCGTGTATTTCAAATTCCCCTGCTTATTGTCCTGCCGTATGCCTCGCCAGCCAGTCGGTTGCCGCCAGCATCCCGCTCCGGCTGACAGCATGCCCCGCTTCTTTGTCACGCATAAAATAGAGGCGTTCGGGAACTTCTGCATAATCTTCCACTAATGCTTTGTAAAAGCTGAATATCGGCGAAAATGGCACAGTGGCGTCTTGTTCGCCATGCCAAAAAAACACCGGCCGGCTATTGAAAATCGATTTGTTCTTCGTAGCATCGAAATGCTCCAGCGTTTGCAACATTTTGCGCCGCTCTTCCTCTGTAATAGGCAGCTTGAATCCTTTTGACTCAAATTGCTGCATTTGCGCTTTCGCCAATTGGACATAGTTTGCGGCACCCATCATGACGGCCGACGCTCTGATCCAAGGATAAACAGTCAGCGCACCGAGTGTCGTGATGCCTCCCATGGAAGTGCCCCCGACGCCAATCTCACCCGTAGCCAATTGCTTTCTATGTAATTCATTATTCAAAATTTCCAGCTCTTCGATCGACATCAGTACCACTTCCCAAAAGCGCAGGCTCATCTGGATCCCGTCTAGCCCTTCTTCCCGTTCCCCGTGGAGATGTGCATCCGGCAACAATACACGGAGGCCTTTTTCAGCCAATTGATAGGCGTAATGCAGATTATGTTCTTTAGCGCTCATATGCCCGTGAAAAAATACCACGGTCGGCAGCCGTTCGTCGATTTTGTCATCCGGCACCACATGCAGCAGCGGTATGCCTTTCCAACTTTCTCTCTCTACACGCATCGATCTCACTTCCTTCCCTTTCATCCTATCAATGTTCTGAAACACCGGCAAGCATTCCACAGCCACCTAAAAAATTTCCAAAAACGGTTGATCAGCTATCAAGTTTCTTTGACGAAACAGTTGCCTTATCGCTACACTATATAATAGAGAGAAAGGAGACGGATACCATGAAACAACACCTGATTGTACTGGACTTGGACGGGACGCTATTAACCGATCAGAAAGTCATATCACCTAAGACCAAGCAAACCTTATTCCAAGCTATTGAGGCGGGGCATCAAGTTATGATTGCCACTGGCCGCCCTTATCGTTCGAGTGAACCTTATTATAAAGAGTTGGGTTTGCAGACGCCGATAGTCAACTTCAATGGCGCTTTTGTGCACCATCCAACAAATAATAGTTGGGGGACGCACCATACGCCTATTTCGCTGGATGTCGTCCATGAAGTCGTCGAGTCAATGCATGATTTCAACTTCCATAACATCATTGCGGAAGTATTGGACGATGTCTACGTCCACCACCACGATGAAAAACTGATGGACATCTTCAGCATGGGAGACCCAAGCATCACGATCGGCGATTTGCGGAATTACCTGCGGGTAGATCCGACTTCAATGCTGATTCACGCACCTTATGAAAAGGTTGAATTGATTCATGCACATTTGAACTCTGTCCATGCGGAAGTCATCGATCATCGCCGCTGGGGTGCTCCGTGGCACGTTATCGAAATAGTCAAAAGCGGCTTGAACAAAGCGGTCGGAATTGACCGCGTCTCCAAATCACTCGGCATCGCAAAAGAAAACATCATTGCTTTCGGAGATGAAGACAATGATCTTGAAATGATCGACTATGCAGGAGTTGGAGTTGCAATGGGCAACGCTATCGGCCCCTTAAAAAATATCGCCAATGAAATTACATTGACGAATAATGATGACGGCATCGCCGAACTGCTGATTGACCGTTTGAAATTAACTAAATAACATATTGCAGGTCCAAAATAAAAAGGAGGATTTTTATGAGATTATTTGCTGACAGCGCTTCTGATTTGCCGAAACAGTTTTTCGTAGACGAAAACGTTGATTACTTCCCATTGCGCGTCCATATCGGCACCGCAGAATATGAAGACATCCGCACAATCCATTCCAAAACTGTTTACGATGCGATCCGTTCAGACATCCAACCGAAAACTTCGCAAGTTTCACCGGAAGAAATGATGAACACATTTGAAAAATTGGCGAAAGACGGAGAAGAAGGGCTTTATATCGCCTTCTCTTCAGAATTGTCGGGTACATACAATACAGCGGTCATGGTCGCTGACCAAGTCCGCGAAGACCATCCCAATCTGGATCTGACAATCATTGATTCGAAAGCTGCATCACTTGGCTATGGAATGATCGTCAAAGAAGCCGCGCGTCTCCGTTCTGAAGGACAGCCGCGCGCCGCTATCATTGACGCAGTCAATTTTATGGTTGCACATCTGGAAAGTCTATTTACAGTTGAAGATTTGGATTATATGGCGAAAGGCGGGCGTATTTCCAAAGGAAGTGCCTTTGTCGGCGGCATATTGAACATCAAACCCCTACTTCACGTAGAGGACGGCAAACTAGTACCAATCGAAAAATTGCGCGGCCGGAAAAAAGTACTGAAACGCATGGTTGAATTAATGAAGGAACGCGGCTCCGATTGGAAAGAACAGACGATTTCAATCAGCCATGGCGACGATATCGAGTACGCGCTGATGTTGAAACACGAAATCGAAGATCAGCTCCAGCCGAAAAACGTGGAAATCTATTTGATCGGCTCTGTCATTGCAGCACACACTGGCCCTGGAACGCTCGCTGTATTTTTCCTAAGCCAATTGAAAGCCTGAGGTGAACAGACAATGAGGAAGATTGTAATCATTGGAGCGGTCGGCGGCGGCGCGACTGTCGCGGCGCAAATTCGATTTTATGATAAAGAGTCCGCCATCGCGGTGTTTGATCGCGATTCGACGATGAGCTATGCTGCTTGCGGCACGCCTTACGCTATTGGCGAAGTCATTGAAGACCCTGAGTCTTTGCTGATGGCAGACCCTTCATCTTTCAAAGAAAAACGCGATATCCAAGTTTTCCTAAAGCACGAAGCGTTAGAAATCAAACGCAGTGAAAAGGCTATCACAATAAAAAATACGACCACTGGTGAAAAATTCGATGAAAGTTATGATGTGCTAATCCTGGCAACAGGCGGCTCCGCAATTGTACCTGACATCGACGGATTGTTCTCCGCCGAAGTATTTGTACTCCGGAGTTATGGAGATATGGAGAAGATCAAAAAATTCATCAAAGAACGCAAGCCTAACAGCTGCTGCATTTCAGGTGCCGGGTTTATTGGCATCGAAATGGCTGAAAATTTGAAGGAGCTTGGCATTGATGTGAACCTGGTCCATAAATCGCCGCACGTCATGTCGATCCTTGATGAAGACATGTCTGCTTTGGTCAAAACAGAGCTGCAAGCGAATGGCGTCAATGTCAGGACTGGCGTTAATGTAGAAAAAGTTGACCGGAACGCGGTAACTTTATCAAATAGCGAAACATTTGAAACAGATTTCCACATCCTGAGTGTAGGCATCAAGCCTAATACGGAACTGGCTGAAAAAGCAGGGCTCCCGATTGGCGATACAGGCGGCATCAAAACAAACGGCTTTATGCAAACAGCCGATCCAAGTATTTACGCTTTAGGGGATTCATCTGAAAATACTGATCTCGTAACTGGTGCTCCAAAGCGCATCCCTCTAGCATGGCCTGCCCATCGGCAAGCCTACCTGATTGCGCGCCATTTGACCGGCAACACCATTCCGAAAACCGGCTTGCTTGGTACATCCATTGCCAAAGTATTTTCGAAAACTATCGCCATGACGGGATTAAGCGAAACGATGATACAGGAAAGCGGACTTCCTTATGAAACCGTCATCCATAAAGGCAATTCAAATGCCGGCTATTATCCTGACCATTCAAGATTAACGTTGAAAGTGCATTACCACTCCGAGTCCCGCAAAATTTTAGGTGCTCAATGTTTTGGCGGAAAAGGCGTCGACAAACGGATTGATGTAATCGTCACTGCCATGTACGCTGGCCTAACGGTAGAAGATCTGCAAGCGCTGGAGCTTTGCTACGCCCCACCGTATTCTTCACCTAAAGACCCGATCAATATGATCGGCTATAAAGCTGTTAAATAAGAAAAAACGGTCCCTCGAAACAGGGACCGTTTTTTCTTATTTTTTTTTCGCAGCTCCGTCAGCTTTGCGCTGCTTTCCTTTTCTCCAGACTAACCAGATGAAAAACATGAACAAGACATAAAGGACAGCAAGCGCCGCCAGATAAGCAGTATTCAATCCTTTTTCTTCTGTCACGTGGAATGTATCGGCAATTTCCCGGTCAAGCGTGATGCGATAATTGCCATTGCTTTCCTGACGCACAACGTCGCTTTCAAACAATCCGCGCATTTCTTTATCGCTGCCGATTTCTGCCGCAGGGATGCTGATGCTTTTCGTCGACGATGAATTATTGATCGCAACAATCCACATTTCCTCTTCGTTAAAACGCTTGTAGACGATCCAGCCGTCTTCTTCATGAAGCACTTCGGTTTCTCCTGTGCGCATTGCCTCGGAAGAGTTCCGCAGCGAATTCAAATTCGTGATGTGGTCAATCAATTCTTCTTCCACTGCCAAATCCATAATCTGATGCGACTCAGGCAACTCACTGCCGTTCATCGCTGTTTCCGAACCGTATTGCACGACTGGGATTCCAGGCATCGTCAACAGCTGGGTCATAATCAGGCGCCAGCGCGTCGGTGGAAATCCTCTCTCTGCAACAGCGTCGGCAGTAAACCGGGAACCGAGAAGCGAATCAACGCGGACCAGGTCTTCCGGACTTTTCTCAATAAGTTCGGGCAGCCCCGAAGAATCTTGGTCGAAGTTCTTATAGCTGCTTCTGAGCACTTCTTCCGCACCAGGCAATACAACTGCGTCCATGCCGTCTATCCCTTCACTTTCCTGATCATTGATCAGGTAAACGTTGCGGATATTTTTCATTTCGCTGGAAAAGATTTCGATAAATCCAGTATCGACCTTATCCGATTCCAACAAACGCAAACCATCAACTTCATATTTCTTGATGAAATCGCCGATTGCGGTCACCAATTGCTTTTGGGCTTCAGAATTCGATGTATCAAGTGCTAATGTGCCGTCCGTGTTCTCGGTAAACCACTCTGGATTTTCAGCCGCCCAGGCGTGATCCCTGCTCAGGCTTTGCGTCGGAATATCCACCATGACTTTCATGTCTTCTTTATGGCTTTGTTCAATCAGGGCCTGAAGCTCTTCTTCGGTTCCGAAGTGGCGCTCCAACTGGCTATAATCCAGCACAGTCTTGCCGTCATATGTAGAAGTGGCAAAAACGGAGCCAATCGACATCATCGTGAAACCCATGTCCTTTATGTGCATCATTTGATCTGAGAGGCCGGCAAAATCCCCGCCGCTGAATGCCGCTGGGTCTTGTGCGCTCACTTCAAAATCATTGTCGATCTTTTTATTGAAATACCGGTCAACCAATACATCGTAGATGATTTCGTCCTCAATCGACCGTTCTTCCGCCGCCGCAGCGGGTTCGATCGGACTTAACAACAGTGCTCCGATCAGCACGCTTAATAGCCATTTTGCTTTCAATCCAATATCCTCCCTCAATGAGGCTCAATTAATCCGTTTCACTCGGTCTATTTTATCAAAAATCCACAGTTCCCTGTTGAAGAAAATGCAAATAACCAACAGTTGTCCGGCACTTTCGTCTAAACTGTGAATTTCAGCATAAAAAAACAGGCGCAAAGTGCGCCTGTTTTTCTAAAGATCATGCCAGGAAACTAATGCCTACTGGCAATTTGAAGCCTAGGAACATTGTTACAAATAAAAAGACAGCGAACAACGCCCAGAATAAAGTGACCGGTTTTTGTTTTTTCGAGCGTACCAGCACCATTTCCATCATGCCAATTGTCAATATTCCGAATAGGAACTTCATGCCGTACAACATTGCATCATAAGAAGAATGTTCGACGAACAAAGTCAATCCGGAAATCACGATCAGAATGTAGAACAAGCGAAGGACCATATGCGTAATCTTGCGCCCTTTGCTTTCTTTGGCCATGAATGCAGCCACTAGAAACAAGACAATGCCGATGACCCAAGTCGTAATGTGTAGATGTGTAGTATCAGTTAAGAAAGCCAAATCGTCACCTCTTCTAAAATTGTCTTTTTCAGTTTAGCATAACTTTGCACCTAAAAGACATGTTTGCCGTTATGACAAATGTGTGACGAGTGTGCCGATTGATTCGATTGATACTTTAACTGTATCTCCAGCTTTCAGGAATTTTGGCGGGTTAAACCCTTTCCCCACTCCTGCAGGTGTTCCTGTCAAGATTACATCACCTGGTTCTAGCGCGATGTATTTCGATACTTCCGAAATGATGTCATCTACGCGGCGGATCATATTTTCCGTATTGCCATTCTGACGGACTTCATCATTCACTTTGGTGACGACTGAAAGGTTCTGAGATTGTGGTATCTCATCTTTAGTGACGAGATATGGTCCCATCGGGCAAGAACCTTCAAGGCTTTTCCCTAGGAAGTACTGTTGGTGTTTCGTTTGCAGATCGCGCGCCGTTAAATCATTGGCGATTGTGTATCCAAAGACATAATCGTAAGCCATCTGCTTCGGAATTTTTTTGCCTGCCTTACCGACTACAATAGCCAATTCGCCTTCATAATCATAAGCTTTTGTTAAGTCGCTATGGACTGAAACCGTTGCTTCGTCTCCAACAATTGTACTCGGCGTTTTAGTGAAGACCACCATTTCAACAGGTGCTTCCCCGCCCATTTCCTTCGCGTGGTCCGCGTAATTCTTGCCGACACAGATAATATTTTTAGGTGTCCGTGTAATTGGCGCTAGCCATTCGATATCTGAAAAAGAGAGTTTGAATTGCTCAGGATGTTCAGATTTTCCAGCTGCTTCAATCAGTTTCCGCATTTGTTCAACAAATTCCATTCCCTCGGAAACCCCTTCAACAAGCTTTTGTGGAAAAGATGGCAGCACTTCCAGCTCTTGCTGAATCGCTAATACATCCCATACTGCTTCTTCTTTCTTAACTTTCGGTCCAAAACGTTCTTCCCCTTCAAATCGAAAAGATAACAGCTTCATACTTCAAACACTCCTTTTCTATGATTCCATTCATTATACACATTCATTGTTTTGAATTGTTGCTTTTTTCGAAATTTCGTCCGTAAGTCGCTTTTTTCCATACAAACTCAAGTGGTCCTTGTGAAAATTTGGAAAGCCATATTTCTGCGAAGATAAGTTGTACTGCAAAAATCCCTAATGCAATCAAAGTGCCGACCGCTAT
Organism: Planococcus sp. TJ-301; assembly: GCF_058268475.1. Classification (NCBI taxonomy): domain Bacteria; kingdom Bacillati; phylum Bacillota; class Bacilli; order Caryophanales; family Caryophanaceae; genus Planococcus; species Planococcus sp. TJ-301. Next base: position 1,176,758 of record NZ_JBZDOH010000001.1, read on the forward strand.
GTCCACCTGGCCATAAAGCCCGAATCCATAAGAATAGAAGATGAATGTCGCAATCAATGATTGCATGATGTAAATTGTCATCGACATGCGCCCCACATTGGCTAGTGGGTGGAAGAGTTTACGGAAACCTTTATAACGCGACAGCAAAACGATTGCCGCAGCATAGCCGATTGAAACTAAAGGTCCACCTAGGGAATCCTGGACATACATGAACGCATAGTTTTTTTCAAAAAGGAACGGCGTTGATTTTAATAGAAGCCCTATTCCCAATCCTCCAACAGCTAGTGCTGTCCATACACCCTTTAGCTCCGATGCCCGTTCGACAAGCCGCCATTTTGCAGCAGCCGCTCCGAGCATCATATGCGGCAGAATCATTACAAGCAGCAAAAGATAAGTCGATGGGTTGTTCCCGTTCATCCAATCATCCAAGCGCTGACGAAAAATTTCAGCGAATGAACCCCTCGGATAAGCTGAAAGCGAGTTTTGGACTTCTTGCATGCCCGTGTAGAAATTCGGATCTACTGACACCGCGATGAACATCAACGCAGTCAAGAAAAACTGCGGGATGGCATACAGCAAAGCCGCAAATCCCAATAGCCACGCCGAAGGCAGCCGCAGCATGCCAATCAGCAAGATTCCCGATATGGCATAAGTGATCAAAATATCCCCATACCAGATTAAAAACGCATGCACAATGCCGATCAGCAGCAGGAAAGCCAGGCGTTTTACTGCCAGCGGTGCAAATTTCCGCCCGCTCTTCTGCGCTTTAACGAACTGCATTGCTAAACCATACCCGAATAACATAGAAAATAACGGGTAAAAACTCGCTTGCACAAATATATCCAGAAAAGTGAATACCTCCGTATCCCATTCGCCGTCAAACCAGCTATAAGGATCAATATAAGAAAATGGTGAGTGGAACGCAGGCATATTGATCAACAGGATTCCAAGAAGCGCAAATCCTCTCATCAAGTCCAATGCCTCAATTCGTTCGTTGGTAGCCACAGGTTGTATTTTCACTTAAATCCCCCTAAATCTTCTCTGTCCGGTCAGCGGCGAACAAATACAGCAGGCGTTCTTGGATGCGGATCTGCAGAATAGCCTCTGCCGCTTCCTGGTAAACGGCTAATTGTACACTGTAGCGCGATGCCATCTCCTGTCCGATATCCGCAATTCCCCGGACACTATCCGTTTTATAATCCAGCAGAACCCAGCCCCCCTCTTCTTCAAAAAGGCAGTCAATAATCCCCTGGATGATTTGGTGGTCGCCATCTTGGTCTTTTTTCGCATAGGTAAAGGGAACTTCGCGTTTAATGTTCTTGGACCTCGACAAGCGGCCGTATAGCTCACTGCTGTAAAATTTACTGATGCTGCTGGCGCGGACAGCCTTTCCTTCGTCTTCCGATAATATTTCCTTGCCTACCAGCTCTTCTATGAATTCCTGGATTTCAGGCACAGACATTTTTTTGTCCAGTGGAATATGCTGCATGACAGCATGGACGGCGGTGCCGACATCTGCAGCCGACATCCGTTTTTCCTGCATGAAGTCCGGTCGGTGGGCCAATGCGCGCTTTACCGCGCCTTCGGTTGCATTGATAAATGATTCTGGTTCATCCAGCCGCTGCAGCATCTGCAGGCGCTTCATCTCGGAGACAGATTGCTTCGACCTTTTCTCGACTGCTTGTTGATGCGGATAGCGGAAATCGAATCTTCGCCACACTTCATCCGTGTAATCGATATCCCCCGTCTCCGCATGGAGCAATTCTTCGACGTCCAACACTGCTGGCAGCAATGAAGTGGATTCGATGATGCTGACATGGAAACGGGAGTGGTGCGGCAATTGCTGTCCGCCAGTGCCGAATATTTCTGCTGCATCAGGATGGCGCGACAATGCAGGACCAATCCAATCGAGATACGTTTTCGCACGGGAACGCAGGAAATCAGGCATCAAAATCTGCGGGGAGTTGACCTTCCATTTTTCAAGCAGCCGGTCTATGTCTTTAACTGAAGCCGTCATGTACAAGCGTTCTTTGGCGCGTGTCATCGCAACATATAAGACTCGCATTTCTTCCGCTTTCATCTGCAGTTGTTTCATTTCTTTTACCGCCAAAAATGGCAGTGAGGTATATTCCAAGCGGGTATCCGGATTGATGGCTTTTACAGCCAGCCCATAATCCTGGTCGAATAGATAAGATTTCCGAAAATCCATTTCGTTGAACGATCGGCCGGTTCCGGCAAAAAAGACGACCGGAAACTCCAAGCCTTTCGATTTATGCACGGTCATCAAACGCACGACATTTTCTTTTTCACTCAACGATTTAGCGGTTCCCAAATCGTCCCCGCGTTCGCGCATCCGGTCGATAAAGCGCAAAAAGCGGAACAGTCCGCGGAACGAGGTTTTTTCATATTCCAGCGCACGGTCATGCAATGCACGCAAATTCGCTTGGCGCTGCTTGCCGTTCGACATGGCCCCGGCCATTTCATAATAATTCGTGTCCAGGTAAACCTGCCAAATTAATTCTGCAAGAGAGCCCCGGCGAGCCAGGTTTCGCCAGTCTTCCAGCTGGTAGGTAAAGCGTTGAAGTTTTTCTGCTGCTGCCGGGTCGATGCCCGTACCGTTGCGGATAAACGTTTTCGCCGCTTCATAGAACGAAGCGTTCGGTGCAGCCAAACGGATTTCCGCCAATTCATTTTCCTTCAATCCGATGAATGGAGCCCGCAGCACCGATGCTAGCGGGATATCCTGGTACGGGTTATCGATGACGCGCAAGGTGTTGAGCATAATCATTACTTCCAGCGCATCAAAATAGCCGCCGGTGAGTTCTGCGTATAGCGGAATTCCTGCCGCCTTGAACTCATCCGCAAAATCGCCCGACCACGTCATCGATCTCATCAAGACGACAATGTCGCTGTATTCCAGCGGCCGATTGTCCTGCTTCCATGGATCATAGACAAGCGTCCCTTGCGCCATAAGCTTGTGGATTTCGCCTGAGATAAAACGTGCCTCCCATTGTGACTTCGCCATATCATCTTCCGGCTCTTCTTCCGTTTCCGGCTCATGGATCAGCACCATTTCGAGCGGCACTTCCATTTCTGGGAACGGCGCTTGATGCTTCAATTCGGCGGACGCGTCGTAAGTGATTTCCCCGACGCGCTCACCCATGATCTGTGAAAATATATAATTTGTGCCATCGAGGATTTCTCTGCGGCTTCTGAAATTGGCGTTCAAATCGATTTTCAGGCCAGTGCCTTCCGCCTCAGCCGTGAAGCGTGAATATTTGCCGAGGAACAGCATCGGCTCCGCCAAGCGGAAGCGGTAGATTGACTGCTTGACGTCACCTACCATGAACAAATTGCCTGCTGCCTCCGTGCCGGATTTCACCAACGACAGGATCTTTTCCTGCAGCATATTCGTATCCTGGTATTCATCCACGAGCACTTCCTTGAATTGCCGCTGGTAGTCTTTTGCGATGTCCGAAGGGTTTCCGCCATCACTCAAAATCTGCAGCGCGTAATGCTCCAAATCTGAAAAATCGACAATTGCCCGGTCAATCTTCAAAGCTTTATAACGTGAACCGAAAGTCTTCGTTAAAGCTGTCAATGTTTCCATCAACGGTGCCATTTCACGCATTTCTTCAAGCAGCCGTTTTGGTCCCCTTGTAAAATAAGACTCAAAAATGCCATTGACGAGTTTTTTCACTTCGTTGCGTCGCGCCTTTGCTTCTTCCGCCAGTTTCGCATCGCATGAATCTTTTTTAATTGACGCCGCTTTTGGCCATGCCACTGATTTGCTCAGTTCATGCAGGCTTTCCCAAGATTCATCCAGTGCCCCAATTGCACTCTGGATGACCGCAATGTCCAAATCGAATGTGCCCACAAGAACCTCAGGGCCTTCCGGTTCGAGTGCCAGCGCCTTGCCTTCATGCGCAAGCTGCAGCGCTTCATCAAAAGCATGGCGGATTGCCATTTTCAAATCACCGATAAACGGCAAATCATCAATTGACGCGCTTTCCGGCACTGCATATAGCGCCGGCACTTGGTCCAGCCATTGCTCAGGGTCCGGATGGACGCGCGAATAATCGTAAAGCTTATTCAACAGAACTTCCATCGCCTGGTCGTTGCGGTCTGAAGTGAAACTGTCGGCTAAACGGTATACAGCTTCAGCCCCTTCGCCTTCATAAGCTTCTTCAAGCACCGCTTCTAGCACATCGTCCCGCAGCAGCGCCGCTTCGGTTTCATTGGCGATGCGGAAGCCTGGATCGATTTCAAGCAGGTACGCATACTGCTTCACCACTTGCAGGCAGAATGAATGCAAAGTCGAAATTTGCGCTTTGTTGATGAGGCGCAATTGCTTCCGCAAATGCTTCGATTCCGGATTTTCAGCCACCGCTTTTTCCAGCGCCCCCAGCATGCGGTGGCGCATTTCAGCGGCTGATGCATTGGTGAACGTCACGACCAACAATTCGTCGACGGAAATCGGATCGTTTTCCGCCAGCACTTTCTCAATCATCCGGTTGATCAGCACTGCCGTTTTGCCGGAACCGGCCGCGGCGGACACGAGCATATCCTGCCCTTTTGCCCAAATGGCCTGCCATTGTTCGTCTGTCCAAGTGGCATCAGTCGGTTTGTTCGGTATCATCGCCTGCAGCCTCCTTTCGAATAAGTTCAATTGCCTTGTCCGTGTTCAAAACAGGCAGTTTGCGATAATGCTGATCGGGGTCTGCCGGATCGAATTGGCAAACCGACCGATAAGAACAAAACTGGCATGGTGTCTGGTCTTTTACTTTATACGGCGTAATTTGGGTATCACCTTCCAAGATGCCGTTGCCGGCTGCCTGGTGTTTGCCGCGGACAAATCTGCGGATGGCTTGCATGTCTTCTTTCATCACCGTTTTCGATTGCGACTTGGAAAGTTCACCGCTTTTATTCAGGCGCACCGGAATAACATTGGAATAGCCGTCGATGCCGCTGTCCATCGCCTCGATGACTTCGGGATCTTCAACAAGCAGCCCGTTCATCTTGAATGATTTGGCGACTTCCTCTTCTATTTCATCCGCTGTCATCAGCTTCGAGAGTTTCAACATCGGATTGTGCATGTGGAAATATAGCACGCCAGCCGGTTCTGCCGGGTTGCCTAGGAGGCGTTCCGAATTGTCGAGAGCTACGTCCAGGTAAGTGAATGTCTGAAGCGCCAACCCGTGGTAGACATCGCCCAGTTCAAGCCCTTGTTTCGATGATTTATAATCGACGATGCGGATATACGACTTGTCATGGATTTCCGTTGAATCGATGCGGTCAATACGGCCGCGAATATTCATGAGCCGCCCCTTATGCAACGGCACCTCAAGCGGAGGAATCGATTCTTTAAGACCAAAGCTGACGTCCATCGCTACAGGCCTAAAGCCGGTCACTTTCGCGTGCTTGCCAAGCATGAATGCGGTCTGTCGGATAATGGCTTCAAGTTTATGCTGGATATAGCGGTAGCGGTGGGAACTCATCAAGATGTGATTTACGAAATAAGGCGATAATTGGTCTATTGCCGCCTTCGCAAGTTCATTGCATTGCTTCTGGCTTAGCGAAGACCAGGATACACCCAATCTCGCAACTTCATCTGAAATCCATTTGATGGCTGCGTGGAACAGATCCCCCATAGCCGGAGCAGCCAGTTTATATTGACTCCGCTCTTCAAGCCGGAGGCCGTAGGAGACGTATTGCGCAAACGGGCAGCCGAAATAGGTTTCCACCCGCGACACGCCTGACGAAATTGTTGTGCCATACAGCGGCTCTGCGATTTCTTCGCGCAGCGTATCCGCTGTATTCGGTTTAATCGGTTCCAAAATCCTTGCCACTACCGAAGACCATAAAGGATCTTCGCGGTAATAAGCGAGGACTGCACGCCATTCCGGCGCCAATTTGCCGCCGCGCAGCTGCGACGTCAGATAGGAAAGAGAGGCGCGTGGATGTGAAATATAGTCAAGAGGCGCTGCATCTTTCAATTCCGTTGGGTCGATAGCGGCCGGCGTCAAAGCGATGCCGAACATATCCTGAAGCTTTTGGATGTAAAGCGAAGGCAGCAATGCCTTCCCTTCTTCGTCTGCAATTGGATAAGAAACAACAAGCAAATCCGATGCTGATGTAAATGTCCGGTAAGCCATATAGGTCTCATCCATCAAACGACTTTTGGAAGTCGGCGCCAATTCAAAACCGATTTGGGCAAACCATTCCCTGTCCGTATCTGTCAGCAAGCCTTCTTGTTCAACGCGCTTCGGCAATATACCGTCATTCGCGCCGATGACAAAGACCGACTTGATGTCCATTAAACGGGCCAAATCCATTTTCGAAACCGTAACTTGGTCCAAGGAAGGCGGAATCCGTGAAAATTCCAAGGTTTCAAAACCTTCATCCAGAATTTTCGCGGCTGCCGGCAGACCGATTTCCTGGTCGCCGAACATGAGGACGAATTGATCGAGCACTGCCACCCATTGGTTCCATGCCTGTTCGTGCTCGGCAGCAGCCAATAGCCGGTGCTCCCTTTCCTCCCGGTCTTTGAGCGTCTGCAATTTGCTGTAAACATCCTGTTCTTCGATGAACAAATAAAGCGCTTCTGCAAAATCGCGCCCCGTCCGGCAGCTGCCGAAGTTTTCCTTCAGACGTGAAAGAGGATCCCGAATAAGATCGCGCACAGCATGAAGCTCAACTTGCGCCGCCCGCTCTTCGTCGGTCTGGATGCCGGTATGCATTTCAAGCCCGCGGTATTTCTTAAAGAACCAGCGTTTGTCATCAAACCAGCGGTCGCCGAAAATGCCGTTGGCGATGACGAAGTTTTCAAGTAGATCGCTCCGCTCGCGCCATTTCGAGACGCTTGCTTCCGGAAAAAACAAATCCGTCTTGACCGCGCGGAACACGGGTTCATATGAATAATTGGACAGCACGGCTTCAAGCACCGAGCGGCTGAATTCGATAAGCGGATGGTGCAGCATCGTTTTCTTTTGGCTGATGAAATAAGGGATATCGTATTGCGGTAAGATCGTATTGATCAATTCATCATATACTTCCGGCTGGCGGTAAAGCACAGCGATCTCGTTATAGCGCATCCCCTCCTGCGCTTGGTGGCGGATAGACCGTGCCATAGCATGGACTTCTGCCCTGCGGTTTGAAGCTTCCACCAAGCGGATATGGCCCTGCGACACAAAATTCGGCTGTGGGTAATCATCAAAATACTGCTCCAAATGGGCAAGTTCCGCATTTGTGAAACGCCGCTGCCTTTCCATTTGGACCGGATGTTCAATATCCACGCTTTCTTTTCGTGCGAAGTCGGTCAGCCGCTGCGCTGTATTGGCGGACTGATGGAAAAGCGCCTGCTCATCCCTTCCATCAGAAGCATTGTCCATCGGTAGCGCAATCGTGACGTTTTTTGCGTATTTCATCAGCTCCACGATGATCTCGTATTCACGTGCAGTGAATGACACAAATCCGTCGATGTAGATGTCGGCATCTTTGACAAGCTCTGAATGCCGGATTTTTTCCGCCAATAACGCCAAATGGCCTTCGGAATCGACGAATACTTTCCCAAGGCGGCTTTCTATTTCAGCTAAGATCAATTCCAGATCTGCTGCTTTATCAAGCAGCGTTCGCGGGGCACCGGCCGTTTCCAGCGAAGAACGGATGGTCGAAAGCTCTCCGCAATCGACGCAATATCTGGCGAACTCTTTCACCAATTGTTCAATTTGATCGGTGAACCCGCGTTTGCCAGCAGCTCTGCGAAAAAGCTGGAACTCGTCTTTATGTTCTTCAAGGAGACTGCGGATCAACATCCGGTAGCCGAAAGCATCGACTTCTTTGCGGCTGATGCCGCCAACTTCCTGCAGCACCCGCCATGCTAGGCGCTTAAATGTCACTGCCTGCGCGCGGATCATGCCGTTCATGCCGTACGCAGAAGAAAGCCGATACTCCGTAGAGAACGACATTTGGTCAGGAACGACGAAAAATATCGGATCCCCGTCTCTGCTGCGCTTTAATTCTTCAGCAATTTCTTCCTGTATAAACCGGGTTTTGCCGGAACCTGCACGTCCATAGACAATTCGCAATGACACATTACCACTCCTTTTCAGAACGTTTGTTCTTATTATATAAGAAAAACAGGTAAGTTGCTACTTTCCGCAGCCTTCTCATCCCTGTTTTTTATTGTTTTCTCCTGCTTGCCTGAAGTCTTCTTCCACTCTTTTATGCAGTCTTTTTTCGAAAATCTTGCCGACCACATAAAGCAGCAAAATGACTGCAATGACGATTGCTGTCCGCAGCGGCTGCGTGAACAACGCCCGGATATCATAGCCCACAAACGAAATGATGAAGACCATGACAAATTTTCCTGCCATTACCGTCAATAAATAATAATGGCGGCTGATATTCGACAAGCCGGCCACCAAGTTGACCAATGCGGATGGTGTAAACGGAAAGCATAATAATAAGAACAACGGGCCAAAGCCATTGCGTTCCACCCAGCGGATCAATTTCTGCACTTTTTCATGGCGCGTCATGAAATTCATGAAGCGCGCTTGTCCGTATTTCCGCACAATCAGGAAGACGGCGTATGCCCCTACTACTGTCCCAAGCCATGACAGCAAAAACCCGAACCATAATCCATACGCTGTGGCATTTGCGAAGACAAATACGAAGAGTGGCAAAAACGGCAAAAATGCCTCGAGAAATGGCAGTAAAAATCCGATGAGCGGACCGAATGCCCGGTATGATTGCGTTAATTCGATAATATTTTCCAATGAAAAAAAGTCTGCCATGTAGCCCATCCTCTGCCTCTGTTATGTGCCGTTATGTAGACGCACCAATAACCAACGAATCCTATAGAAGCATTGGAACTCGCTGGAACTGGCCGCCAATTGTTTTTTTAGACTATACTTCATAAGCCGAATTATCTTATGATAGACTATATTGATTACTTTACACTCTTTCCCCTCATTTGGAAAAGAGAAATACTTTTACATAAGGAGTTTGCCCCATGACGGAACGTGGTTTTACTGCTGGGCTGAAAGCCGGCACCAGTATTGCTATCGGCTATTTCCCGGTCGCCTTGACATTCGGGCTGCTGGCAAAGACTACCGGCTTGTCGCTCATCGAAGCAACAGCCATGAGTATTTTCGTATTTGCGGGAGCGGCGCAATATATTTCACTGTCGCTGATCACCGCCGGAGTCGCACCGATTCTTATCGTGCTGAATACATTCGTCGTTAATATCCGCCACTTTCTGATGACTGCTGCGTTAAATGAAAAAATGGAACCTGCAGCCGTCTGGAAAAAAGCGTTATACGCGTTCGGCATCACGGATGAATCGTTTGCAGTTCTCGCTATCCAGGAAGACAGCAAAGTGCGCACGTCTTTCGCAGCGGGCGTCATCGCCATCTCATACGGCAGCTGGGTGGTATTCACAGCGTTCGGCCACTTGATTGGAGCCAACCTGCCAAAATTTCTGCAGGCAGCCATGTCGATTGCGCTGTATGCTATGTTCGTCGGCCTTTTAGTCCCCTCGATGCGCGGAAACCGCAAAGTGTTCAGCTTGGCAGCAATTGCCGGAATCATCAACTCCGTCTTCTACTTCACCGGTTGGCTGTCCACCGGATGGGCTATCCTATTTTCCACTCTCGCTTCTGCCGTCATCATTGAAATCATTTCTTCGAAAGGTGTGAAAACATAATGGGCGATTGGTTTTGGTGGATGATTTTAGGCATGGCACTTGTAACTTACTTGCCGCGCGCCATTCCTTTAACATTTCTGGAAGGCCGTGAACTGCCGGACACCGTCCAGCGGATTCTGCGCAATATTCCTTACGCCGTACTGGGTGCCTTGATTTTTCCAGCGATCCTGTTTATCCAGGATGATAATATCTGGTTCGGCGCCATCGGGGCGGCGGCCGCATTCGGCATTGCTTTGGCCGGCGCCAACGTCATGCTGGTCGTGCTGGGCTCCATTGCAGTCCTAGCCGCTTACAGTCTGTTTTTCTCCTAAAAAAAAGCCGTTACTCATCTTCATGAGTTTCGGCTTTTTTCGTGCGGTGATACATCCGTGTTGCATACCAGAACCCGAATGTCAGGGAAGCAGCGTTTACGGCATATAAAAACCACGTATTGGTGTATCCTGCATAAACTGCAGCTGCGATCAATGCAACCGTTAAAATTAACCCCACAATGTGATTGAAAGTGACCCTTGTAAAGAGTACGACCAGTAGGCCAGGGATCAGCAGGGACAATAAAAACTTTGTAAGCATCGATTCCATTTTATTAGCTCCTTATTTAACAACGATGAGCCCCAAGCGATGGTGGTCATGCCGGAAAATAACGTGCTGGCGCAGCCTTACTTCCCGGCTGTGGTCAAGCACTTCAAGCCGGCAATGGGCAGCATTCACTTGGATGGCTTCATATAATTCCATTTCGTTTGATACCGATAAACCGTTGACTTTGCGAATCACTTCTCCGCGCAGCAAGCCCATCTTATGTGCCGGCGAATCCGGCAGCACGTCAATGATCATCACTCCGAGAGACTGCGGCGCAACTGCATTATTGCCTTGGCGTTCTTTCAGCTCAAAATTCACAGTAATCGCAAGGCGTCCCGCTGCACCGGCAACAAGCGCGATGAAAGCGAGCGGCTCCCATAGCAATGCCACAAGCGACAGCAAGATAATTGCCGCACCGAGCTTCCAGACGAGCCCTCCGATTGCCGGATATAAATAAATCGGCATCGTTTTTCTGGCACGGCTTTGAAAACCGAAAACCATTGGAAACAGGATGAACGAAAACATGCTTTGACCGATTGGCAGTTGCGGCCAGTATGGCGCGTATGATTCGATAAGATCTCCCGGCACAACCAGCAGCACTGGCAACAGCCACAGGCGTTTTGCTGTATAAGCTGCGGCCGCCAGCCCTCTGGAAGAGGTTTCAAGCCTTGGCGAGGCGGCTTCCGCTCCGTGCCTGCGAATCAGCAAGCCCTCGGCAACCACCATGGCCCCGGAAATCAATGCAACCGGCACAAGCCAGCCCCAATTGACCGCGTAGCCGCTATAGCTATATATTCCAAGATCCAGGATCCAGCCGTTGGCTCGGAATAACCAGCCGATGAACACAGCAGCCGATGCCAAATAGATGAACGAGCCGAGCTGATAAACGCCGGTTACCATTAGCAAAATAGCCGCCGCACTTAAAGCGATCAGCCATTCAATTGGCACAACCAACCCGATGCCAGCAAAAAGCACTGAAAAGACAAGCGCGAACAGCAATCCGTCCTTCAGAAGTCCGGCAAATTCCCGCCAGCCCCAAACTATGCGTGTCCGAAACATTTTCCGTTCTTTCTTGACTCGGAAGTAGCCGAGCATCACCGCTGCCAACAAAGCTATGTAAAAAACAGGGTTTATAAAAAATTTTCCTATGTCCAGCAACGCATCCATTATCACTTTTTACACCTTCCTATTCACAACCACTTGCATTACTTCCCATTGTACCAAAGAAACAGAGCTCACTGCACTTCTTTTTCAGTTTTCAAACGCAGCGCCAAGCTGCGATAAAATATCATCAGTTCCTTCAATTCCAGCTGATAAGCGGATTACTTGGCGCGTAACCCCAATTTTCTCTTTTTCTTCAAGGGACAACGCCCGGTGCGAAGTTCCGAACGGGTAGGAAACCGTCGTTTCCACTCCAGCCAGAGTAGGAACAATTTTGATCCAGCCCAATGATGAAAAGAATTTGGAAACATTCATTGATTCCGGCAATGCGAATGTAACAATCGCGCCCTTGCCTGGATACCAGACTTGAGCTTTGCCCTCAAGAAACGCTGCAATCGCAGCCGCATTTTCTGTCTGTGCCTTCATCCGAACCGCTAGCGTCTTGATGCCGCGGATAGTCAACCATGCTTCAAATGGGCTTAAATTCATTCCCAGGTTAACGATGCGGCTTTCAGCCAACCGAATCAATTCGGCGTCTCCGACAAGCACGCCTGCCGTCACATCGCTATGGCCACCCAAATATTTGGTAGCGCTATGCGCGACAAGATCGACGCCTAAAGCATAAGGCTGAACCGTATACGGTGTAGCAAATGTATTGTCGATCATCAGCTTCACACCGTAATGTTTTTTCAATTGCTCAAGTACTGCAAGATCTTCAACTCTTAGAAATGGATTGGTGATGGACTCACTGAAAATCAGTTTTACTTCCGGATAGTCTATCAGAATTTGTTCAACTTGGCTGAGGTCCGTGAAATCAGCAAAATGGACGGTCATTCCCAGGTGCACCAGTTCTTCCTTCAGCAAATGGAATGTGCCGCCATAAACATCTTCAGCTGCAAGGATATGGTCGCCTGCACCAGCGACGGCGAGAATCCCGGCAAGAATGGCTGCCATGCCAGAAGACGCTGCAACTCCCTGTGGAGCTCCTTCAAGATCTGCTACCGTTTGGCCGAGCGCATCAGTATTCGGATTGGCTGTCCGGGAATACAAATAGGTGCCATTTCCTTCATAATAGCCTTCCAATTCTTCTAATGAAGAAAAAGCAAAGGCTGAAGTCTGGTAAAGCGGCATCACTTTTGGTTGGATTGTGCGTTCCTTCATAGTTGCAGTATGCACTGATTTCGTGTTAATCGAGTCCATCTTCTCATCCCCTTAGTCTATAGGCGTTATGATTTGTTCAATTGTAGCTCTGTCCATCGGCCCGACAAATTTCGTCTGGACGCGGCCTTGCGTATCCAGTATATAGGAAGTTGGTATTGTCACAGCTTGGTACAACGCGCCAATTTCTCCCTTTTCATCCATCGGAATCGGGAATGACAATCCGTACTCTTTTTTAAATGTCTTGATTTTTTCCAATCCGTGGTCTTCTTTTGTCAAGTTCACGGCTAAAATTTCTACATTGTCCGCAGCTGCCTGATTTTCATAATATGTCTGCATGTGAGGCATTTCTGCCCGGCATGGCGGACACCATGTAGCCCAGAAATTTAGAATAACTTTTTTCCCTTTATAATCAGACAGCTTGACGGTTTCCCCGGCCAACGTCGTCAATTCGAAATCGGGGGCCATTTCACCTTTAGCCAGCCCTTGTTCGGTCGCCAAAAAATCAACGTCGCTGCCAAGTGCGATATTGTCGAACTCATTGGTTTTTTCAATATTGTCTTTTACCACTCCAGCAATCGCTATCCCGATCAATACCGCAACCAGTGTCAAGCCGATCAGTTTTTTCGACATTGCCTTTTCACCTCGCCTAACTTTCATCATACGTTAAACCAAGGGCTGAAATCCACTATGCTAACCACTGATTTGTGAATAAAAATAAAAACCGGCATCGCTGTCGATGCCGGCCTTTCTTATCTTAAGGAAACGAATCTTTCAGGATCGACAGCATTGGATCGTGCACCGTTCCAAGGGCCGACGTGAATTTCAAAATGGAGATGGTCGCCGAATGAACGTCCCGTGTTCCCCATTTGTCCGACACTTTGTCCCTGAGAAACTGATTGGCCAACAGAAACGCCAATCGCGTTCAAGTGAGCATAGACTGTGGCATGCGTCTGGCCATTAATCGAATGGGTTACGATGACAACATTGCCGTATCCATTCATTGAACCCGCATACGACACAAATCCGTGCGCTGCTGAGACAACATTCGTCCCTTTACTGTTTGCTATATCCACACCTTGGTGGAATTCCTGTCCTGCGCCAATATCGCGCCATCCGAAATCAGATGTGAAGCGTCCCGAAGTTGGACGGATAAAGTCTGCACTGATCGGTGCCGTATAAGATACAACAGGTACCGGAGCAGGGGTTGGAGCTGGAGCTGGAGTTGGTGCTGCAGCTGGTGCCGCTGGTGCACTTGCTGCCGGCTCAGGTTTAGCGCTCGCTTTTTTGGCTGCAGCCGCTTTTTCCGCTGCTGCCTTTTCTGCTGCTGCCTGTTGTGCCGCTGCCTGTTGTGCTGCAGCAAGCTGTGCCGCTGCTTGTTCAGCCGCCGCCTTTTCTGCTGCTGCTTTCTCTGCCGCTGCACGCTCAGCAGCTAATTTGCGCTGGCGCTCTTCTTCAGCTTTTCTGGCTAGTTCAGCCAATCGTTCCTGTTCTGCTATAATCTGGTTTTCCAGTTCTGCAGAAACTTCAATTGATTCATCGCGCTGAACAACCAAATTGGCTTTTTCACTTGCCAAACGTTTTTGTTCTGCTTGCAATTCTTTTTGCAATCCGGCTTGCTCAGCTTTCTGCCCGCTGAGTGATCCCTTCAATGATTCAAGTTCAGCGCGGCGCTGTTCCTGCTGCGCCAATTTCGTTTCGACTTGCGCTTTTTGTTCTGCAAGCAATTTTTTATCATACGCTTGTTCTTTCATGATTTCCCGATCTGCCTCAATCAACGTGTTGACAGCTGAAAAACGGTCGATGAAATCGATAAAGCTGTTCGCTCCGAGCAATACGTCTATGTAATCGACAGAACCGCCGCTCAACTGAATAGCACGGGCTCTCTCTTGAAGCAATTCCGTTCTATCGGAAATCTTGCGCTCCAATTCTTTAATCGATGCTTTCAAATCATTTATTTCGGTTACTGTTTTTTCTATGTCGCCTTCTACGCTGGAAATCTTCGCTTCGGTCTCACCGATCTTAGCTTCCAGTTCCTTAATCTGAGACAAGAGTCTTTCTAAGGTCGTCTCATTTTTTTTCATTTCCCCTGTTTTTTCAGAGATGCCTGAATTTAATTGATTTTGCTGCTGTTCTGCTTGTTGCTGTTTTTGTTCCAGCTCAGTTAATTTATCCGCATTAGCGGTCGGTATTAATACCGACAATGCTAATACAGATGATAAACTGGCCAATACCCATTTCGACTTCGAGCCCAAGTTCGTGTTCCCCCTTCGGTATACGTTCTTTCTTCTCTCTCTTATCTCGCTGTCTTCTCTATCTCTAAGTTGTAAATTATACGCGCAGGAATTTCCGGATTGACATGAAACTGCCCCAGACACCAATAAAGACGCCCATCAGCAAGATCAAGCCGCCCACTTGGTAGATGAACGGAGTAAAGCCAAGCAATTGGAATAATTCCCCACTCAATTTCGGTTGTATAAATTCGAGTGTATTATAGTAGAGTGCAGCAACCAGGCCGATTGGTATGATCGATCCCAGTAAGCCAAGCCACATGCCTTCAAATATAAATGGCACGCGGACAAACCAATTGGTCGCCCCTACAAGTTTCATGATTTCAATTTCCCGACGACGTGCCACTATCGTGATCCGGATCGTATTGGAAATCAGGAACATTGCTGTAAAGAGCAGTGCCAGTATTAATACCAAACCGACATTTCTTCCGGCATTAAGGAAATTGAATAACTTCTCAATTTTGCCTTTGCCATACTCTACTTTTTCTATGTTCTCAATTTCAGCAATCTCAGCTGCCACATTTCCCGTCTGTTGAGGATTGGAAGCTTTGACATAAAAAACATCGAATAATGGATTGTTTTGCTCAAATAAATCCAGCTCATTTCCGAAATCAAGAACAAGATCAGCTAATTCCTCTTCTTTTGTGGAATAGACTGCTGATTCCACTTCGGGTATGTCAATTATCGTCTCTTCGATGCTTTGTTTTCTGGCATCGTCCGTCTCCAATGAAACAAAGACCTTCATCTCAACATCATTTTCCAGATCATCGGCAACTTTGTTTAAGTTCATCATGATCAAAACGAAAACTCCAACAAGCAGCAAGGTTACTGTTACAGCACTGACAGATGCAAAAGTCATCCAGCCGTTGCGGCCGAGGCTTTTAAGGCTTTCACGGAAATGGCGCCATAAGGTTCTAGCTTTCATAACCGTAATCACCTCCAGCTACGTCACGGACAATCAGTCCGCCTTCTATGGCAATTACGCGATGGCGTATTGTGTTGACGATTTCCTTGTTATGTGTCGCCATTAAAATCGTCGTGCCCGTTGCGTTGATCTTTTCGAACAGATTCATGATATCCAAAGCAGTTTCAGGATCCAGGTTTCCTGTAGGCTCATCGGCAATGACCACTTTCGGTTTGTTGACGATCGAGCGTGCAATCGATACCCGCTGCGCCTCACCGCCGGACAATTCCGTCGGGAACATGCGCGCTTTATGCTTCAACCCCACCATATCCAGCACGTCTAAGACGCGTTCACGGATTCTAGACGGGGATTCTTCGATAACTTCCAATGCGAATGCAACATTTTCGTAAACATTCAACCTTGGCAAAAGTTTGAAGTCTTGGAATACGACGCCCATTTGGCGGCGCAGCATTGGCACTTTTTTGTTTTTCAATGTAGCAATGTCGATGCCATCTACGAACATTTTCCCTGATGTCGGACGTTCTTCCCGATACATCATTTTGATGAAAGTCGATTTCCCGGCCCCGCTGGGTCCTACTACATAAACGAATTCGCCTTGGTCGATTTCAACATTCAGTCCGTTGAGCGCTACAATGCCATTCGGATATTTTTTATAAATATTCTTCATTTGAATCATTTAATAACCACCTATATGAATTAAGTTTCCCTAAGCTGAGTTTTTCTAAAAAATTCCGGCAGAATCATTATAACATCCTAAACCTTTTTTTTTATTACAGTTCTGTATCAATTGGGTTTGTTGATATATGTCTATCATTATAGAAATATAAAGTAATAGTTGATTGGGCTATAACCAGCTGTTGAGAACGTCGTTTAATTTAACATATAAATGTTCTATTCGCAAATTATTATCATTTCTGTACAAAAAGAAAAAACCGGCTGATCAGCCGGTTTATTTCTTCTCGGACAGCCATTTCGCTACAGCTGTCGCTTCTTCACCTTCAATAATTTTTGCAGGCATTGCCCCACGGCCATTTTCAATGACGCCTAAGATCTCTTCTTCTGATAATCTGGCACCAACATCATTTAATGGTGGGAAGTTTCCTTGCCCTTCAAGATTTTCACCATGGCAAGAAATACAGTTTTGCTGAACAACTTGTTCAGCATCAACAGCTGCCGTGTCTCCGTTTCCTGAGTCTGCAGGCGGTGCAACAGTATCTTCTCCGCCTCCGCATGCTCCAAGAACCAAAGCAGAACCGAATAATAAAGCCATCAATTGCTTTTTCATTCTTTGTTCCTCCTCGCTTTAAGTATCTACACAATACAGTATACCAATACTATGCTCTTTTGAAACCCTCTCCCAGGACTTCTGCTGCATCAGAAACTATGACGAATGCCGCAGGATCGACATCCTTGACCAATTTCTTCAACCGGGTAAATTCAGTTTGGTGGACGACCACTAGAAGAATTGGCTTTTCAGCTTCTGTATAACCACCAGTTGCCGTCAGCTTTGTGACGCCACGATCAATTTCTTCATAGATGGCATCGCGCATTTGGACTTGTTTGTTGGTGATAATGTATACAAGTTTTGACCTGCCAAATCCGACTTGCACCAAGTCGATGGTTTTTGTCGTCACATACAACCCGACCAATGCGTATAAGCCCTTTTCAATATCAAAAACGATGGCAGCAGCAAGCACAATCAGTCCGTCTATAAGCGCGACACTAGTGCCTAGTGTAAATCCGGTATACTTCGTGATAATCTGCGCAGCTAAATCGGTTCCCCCGGTCGAAGCATTACCGCGGAAGACGATGCCAAGGCCAAGCCCGACAAGAATTCCTCCGAACAAAGCCCCAAGAAGCGGATTCAGCGTCCACGGTTCCCAAGCTTCCGTCAAGAAGACAACAAGCGGCAGGAATACCGTGCCCACTGCCGTTTTGGCACCGAAATTTCGTCCGAGCAAAATGATGCCCGCAATGAACAATGGAATATTGAACGCCCATTGAACGAAAGCTGGCTTCCAGTCGAATACGCCTTTTAAGATCGTACTGATGCCGCTCACGCCGCCTGAAGCCACTTCATTCGGCAGCAAAAATACATTAAACGAAATTGCCACAATTGCGGAGCCGACGATGATGCTGAAATACTCACCAAATATTCGCAGCAGCGGATGTGGATCTTTACGGTTGCGTTGTTTGTTTTTCATCATGATGGTTTGAATCCTCTTTCCTTAATAAGCTCTTTAACCCCGTCAGAGTATACCAAAGGAACAGTCGCTTGTGAACTTCATTAAGATAAAGCAGGTTGCCATCTAACTCACTTGGTAACGAAAAAGCCCGGAAGCGAAAAACGCTTCCGAGCTTTTGATTTGTTATAAAGAAAATCTCAAATATTCTTTTCATTGCGCTTTAGGCAGACGCTTTCCGCAGGCACCGCTTCAGCCGCTTCCCTCGCTTTGCTCAGTCCAGGGTCTTCAGCTCGCGTCGCTCTGTCGCTTTGCTCCGTCACTGCTCCCGCAGGAGTCGCCGCCTTCCGCTTCATTCAAAGTATTTCTTTATAGCGAATTATTTGTTTTATCGATAGACTTTAAAGATAAATTTGATGCTGTATCTTTCATATATTTAGACATGAAGCAAAATAGCTCCGACTCCCGTGGGATTTCGGCGCAAGCCCGCAGGAAAGCGGAGCTGTTTTGTGGAATGTCTGTTAACTAGTTAGCTTTAGCTTATTGCATTTTTGAACGCAGCAATGAATTGATGAAGCCGTCAATATCGCCATCCATGACAGCCTGAAGATTTCCGGTTTCGTAATTCGTGCGGTGGTCTTTGACCATAGAATACGGGTGGAATACGTAAGAACGGATTTGGCTTCCCCATCCGATTTCCTTTTGTTCGCCGCGGATTTCAAGAAGCTGTTCTTCCTGTTCCTGTATCTTAAGAGCATACAATTTCGCTTTCAGCATCTGCATCGCTTTCTCGCGGTTTTTGATCTGCGAGCGTTCTTGTTGACACGTTACAACCGAATTGGTTGGAAGGTGGGTGATGCGGACAGCGGAATCTGTCGTGTTGATATGCTGCCCGCCGGCGCCGCTGGCGCGGTACGTATCGATTTTCAGATCTTCCGTGCGGATATCAATTTCAATTTCACCAGTAAACTCCGGCATCACTTCACAGGATACGAACGACGTGTGGCGGCGCCCCGAAGAATCAAATGGTGAGATGCGGACGAGTCGGTGCACGCCTTTTTCAGCTTTCAAGTAGCCATAAGCATTATGCCCTTTGATGCCGAGCGTGACAGATTTCACCCCTGCTTCGTCTCCAGCCAGGTAATCCAATGTTTCCACTTTAAAGCCGCGTTTCTCAGCCCAACGCGTATACATGCGAAGCAGCATCGAGCACCAATCCTGCGACTCTGTTCCGCCTGCACCTGGATGCAATTCCAAAATCGCATTGTTTTTATCATAAGGCTCGCTGAGCAGCATCGTCAGTTCGTAATCGGCTAGTTGCGAGATGAAGGCTTTTAACTCTGAAGTAAGGTCATCATACACTTCTTCGTCTTCTTCCTCACGCAAAAGTTCAAGTGTCATTTCCAGGTTCTCCTGGGTTTCCACAAAGTTATAGTAGGTATTGACGATTTCCTTTAAGCCATTCGCTTCTGATATCACCACTTGCGCTGAATCCTGGTCGTTCCAGAAACTTGGGTCCTGCATCATTTCATCTAATTCTTGAATGCGGGCTTCTTTGTTCTCTAAGTCAAAGTGACCCCCTAAAGTCGGCCAATTTGCTGGCGGATTTGTCGAGCTCGTTGCGGATGCTTGCTAATTCTATCATTGAAAGTTCCTCCTCAAAATAACACCGAAGAGCATTCGCTCTTCGGCATGTCTTGCTTGTTATGCTGTTGTCGTACCATGACAATTCTTATATTTCTTGCCACTGCCGCATGGGCAAGGGTCGTTGCGCCCTATTAATACATCCTTGCGTGCGGGTTCTTTTCTTTTAACTGCCGCTGGCCCATCCTCTTTCGGATTGACCGCTTGGCCTTTTGCAACTTCTTCGCGTTCCAAGTTGCTGCGAATTTCAGCTTTCATGGCATATTTCGCAACATCTTCTTCGATGGCTAGCACCATTTCCTCGAACATTGCAAAACCTTCCTGCTGATATTCACGGAGCGGATCGTTCTGGGCATAAGCGCGCAGGTGAATCCCTTGGCGAAGCTGGTCCATCGCATCAATATGATCAATCCATTTTGTATCGATCGAACGGAGGAGAACGACTTTTTCGAACTCGCGCATGCGGTCCGATGTCAATTCCTGCTCTTTTTCATCGTAGCGTTTATTGACAGCCGCTGTGATGAACTCAATCAGTTCTTGCTGGTTCTTCCCTTCGAGGTCAGCCAAGGTAATTGTGTGTTCCGGCAGCAGATTCGCACCGATCAATTCGGACATCGCTTTCAGGTTCCAGTTTTCCGGTTTTTCATCAGCCGTGTGGCTATAGACCATCCGTTCGATAGAACTGTCGATCATTTTTTCCACTAACGCGCGCATATTGCCAGTTTCAAGAACTTCCATTCGCTCTTTGTAGATAACTTCCCGCTGCTGGCGCAAAACATCGTCATATTGCAGCAAGCGTTTACGTGCGTCAAAGTTGTTTCCTTCTACCCGTTTCTGGGCGGATTCTACAGAACGCGTCACCATCTTCGACTGAAGCGGCTGCGAATCGTCCATGCCCAATCTACCCATCATAGAACGCATTGCGTCAGAACCGAAACGGCGCATCAAATCATCTTCCAATGAAAGATAGAATTGCGTAACACCCGGATCTCCTTGGCGCCCTGAACGTCCGCGCAGCTGATTATCGATACGGCGGGATTCATGGCGCTCTGTGCCAAGCACCGCAAGGCCGCCCGCTTCGATGACACCTTCACCAAGTTTGATATCGGTACCACGGCCTGCCATGTTAGTTGCAATAGTCACTGCGCCTTTTTGGCCGGCATTCAAAATGATTTCAGCTTCTGAAGCGTGATTCTTGGCGTTAAGAACGGAATGCTTGATGCCTTCTTTTTTCAGATAAGCTGAAATGATTTCAGAAGTTTCGATAGCGACAGTACCGACAAGCACTGGCTGGCCATTTTTATGGCGCTCAGCGATATCTTCCGCAACCGCTTTGTATTTTCCAGCGATTGTCGCATAAATCAAATCGACCCGGTCATCCCGGATAATCGGCTTGTTGGTCGGAATTGTAATGACGTTCATATTGTAAATATTGCGGAATTCCTCTTCTTCTGTTTTCGCTGTACCGGTCATCCCCGACAATTTCGAATACATACGGAAGAAGTTCTGGAACGTGATCGTTGCCATCGTCATTGATTCATTTTGAACTTCAAGGCCTTCTTTTGCCTCGATTGCTTGGTGCAGGCCATCAGAATAGCGGCGGCCTTTCATCAAGCGTCCTGTAAATTGGTCAACGATGACCACTTCGCCGTCTTGTACGACATAATCGACATCGTTATGCATTGTCACTTGCGCTTTCAGCGACTGATTGACCGCATGGTTCAAACGAACATGTTTCATGTCGAATAAATTATCGATGCTGAATGCTTTCTCGATCTTTTCAATGCCTTCTTCTGTCAACACAACGCCTTTTGTTGTTTCATCAAACGTATAATCCGTGTCTTTCATCAGAAGGCGAGAAAACGCATTGGCTTGCATATAAAGCTGGGCCGCTTTTGCTGCTTGCCCTGAAATGATCAATGGAGTCCGTGCTTCATCAATCAGAATTGAATCGACTTCATCAATGACGGCGTAATTCAACGGACGCTGAACCATATCATCTTTATAAAGCACCATATTGTCGCGCAGGTAATCAAACCCAAGCTCATTATTCGTGCTGTATGTGACATCCGCTGCATAAGCTGCTCTTTTTTCGTCTTTCGTCAAGTTGTTCAAATTCATGCCGACCGTTAAGCCAAGCCATTCATATAAACGGCCCATTTCGATAGCATCCCGGCTAGCCAAATATTCATTGACCGTTACAACGTGAACACCTTTTTTTGCAATTGCATTTAAATAGACGGCAAGTGTCGAAGTCAAAGTTTTACCTTCCCCGGTCTTCATTTCCGAGATATTCCCTTCATGCAGGGATACTGCCCCCATAATCTGGACGCGGAAAGGATACATGCCAAGAACCCTCTTTGATGCTTCGCGTACTGTTGCGAATGCCTCTGGAAGCATTTCATCCAATGATTCGCCTTTTGCATAGCGTGCTACGAACTCATCCGTTTTCGCTTTTAAAGCGTCGTCGGATAAAGCTGCAAAATCAGCTGCCAATGCCTCGACAGTGTCAGCAGTCTTTTCTAATTTTTTCAAGTCCCGTTTGTTCGGATCGAATACTTTATTTAATACTCCAAGCATATATAACCGCTCCCTGTATAGTGTCTGGCTGTCCCTTAACAAGATGCCAAAACGCTTTTGCTATTGTGTGATAATCTACAGGCGCCATAATGCCATTGCCTCGGCGCCTTTTATTTCTAATCCATGACAAAAATTCTCATGACTCATTTTAACACTGCTAGGAACCCTGTGCAAATAAACAAGAATGCTTTAATTGGCTGGTTAAGCACATTCATCACAGAAAAAAGCCTCTCGCTAGGAGAGGCTTTTTATCGGCGTCAGCTCGTTTCGATCAAGCCGTATGTTCCATCTTTTCGTTTGTAGACGATATTCGTGCCGTTCGATTCTGCATCGGTGAAGACGAAGAAATTATGGCCCAGCATATTCATTTGAAGAACCGCTTCTTCTTCATCCATCGGTTTCAAATCAAATTGTTTCGTGCGCACAATTGTCAGATCCTCCTCGTCCTCTTCAATCGAGTCAAGGGCTCTTGCTTCGTTTTCAATCGACGCAAACGCTGTGCCTAGGCTTTCACGGTCACGGAACTTGCGGTTGATGCGTGTTTTATATTTTCTGATTTGGCGTTCCAGTTTGGCAACGATCAAATCGATAGCTGCATATAAGTCTTCATGGCGCTCTTCCCCGCGGAGTACCAGGTTTTTCATCGGCACTGTAACTTCCGCTTGAGTTTGGCTGTTATTGATCGTTTTTAAGTTGACCATAACCGTAGCATCAGTTCCTTCAGGGAAATAACGTTCGATTTTTTCAACTTTCTTTTCAATATGTTCGCGAATTGCTGGAGTTACCTCAAAGTTGTCGCCTCGAATGTTAAATAGTAGCATGTTAACTCCTCCTTCTATTAGCTTACACGGTATTATTTCTATAACTTCCCTTAACATTCCTGCTTAAAACGTGAAAAGTTTCAACTTCGTAAAGATTAGGTAAATAAATTAATAAGGAGATGAAAATTATGTTAAAAAACAAAATTGTTGTCGTCACCGGTGCTGCTCAAGGAATCGGAAAGAGCATCGCAGAGCATTTTGCAAAACAGCAAGCTACAGTCATTGCGCTGGATATTGAAGAAGTGAAAATCGACGGGGTGGAATTCCGGCGTTGCAATGTCGGAAACTTCAACCAAGTGATTGAGACATTCGCTTCTATTAACAATGACCATGGTGCCATACACATTCTCATTAATAATGCGGGCATATCCGAATTCAAATCCATATGGGAAGTGGATGAAAGGGAATGGGACAGGGTCTTGGACACTAACCTTAAGAGCGTGTTCATCTGCAGCCGTGAAGCTGCACGCTTCATGACCGAGGATATCCGTTCCATCGTCAATATGGCTTCAACACGCGCTTTCATGTCAGAACCCAATACTGAAACATATTCAGCTTCTAAGGGCGGCATTTACGCATTGACCCATTCACTGGCTGCCACTCTTAGCGAAAACAGCATCCGGGTCAACTCTGTCGCTCCGGGATGGATCCACACCGGAGATGAAAAAGACTTGCGCCCCTTAGACCACCAGCAGCATTGGAGCGGACGTGTTGGAAGAGTTGATGACATTGCACGCGCATGCCTGTTTCTCTGCGATCCGAAAAATGACTTTATTACCGGCGAATGCTTGAAAATCGATGGTGGCATGACCCATAAAATGATTTACGAACATTAAGAAAAGAAATAGGCCTGCCGGCTCGGCAGGCCTATTTCTTTTCTTTCAAAGCTTTCACTTCATCTGCGATGAACATTTCGCGGACAGCGTCCCGCGTTAAGTGGAGGCCATAAATCCAACCGCCGGCCGCTTCTTTCTTCCATATTATTAGGCAATCAGCGCTGATCCTTTCATTCGTAATGGCGAAAGAAATGTTTAAGGTGTCAGCATTGGCAGGGATTTCATCGTCAACAAACACCCGTGCTCCACAAGGCGAGATATCCAGCAGCAAACCGAATACGGAATTTTCCCGCCCTGACTTAAATTTCATGCGGACTTCTGGAGGCTTTCCAAACGCATGCCTGAAACTTTCCGTTCTGTCGAAAATCATGATTGCCCTCCTCTGCGCTTATGCCCGTATCAAGGTAAACAGCTCAATTTCACCGGCTCCCGCCATTTTCAATTCTTTTGCAGCGTGGCGCATTGTCGTGCCAGTTGCATACAAATCATCGATTAACATGATTTTATCCGGTATTTCGTTGCCATTCCACTCAAAAAGCTTTGCACTTTCCAAGCGTTCTTGCCGATTCTTCTGGCCTTGAACTTGATCTGTCTTCGACAGCAGGTGGGTAAAAGGCAATCCAGCAGACGCCAGCAGCTCGTCCACTTGCGAAAAAGTCCTTTTTTTCAACTTTTCCTTATTCATTGGAATAGGCACTAACATGGAGCTGGAATGGCGCAGCGCTTCGTTGATGTCACCTGCAAAGACTTCCGAAAGAACAACGTCCTGGAGGAATTTATATTGGTGGAGAAAGGTTTTCATCGCTTCATTATACAAATACAGGCTTTTTCCGGAATCCACCATCCCCGCATATTCTGTCCTTTCCCATTCGCTGCAGTCCCGACAGATTGCATCCCCTGGAAGTCCGCATATGCCACAGCAAGCCTTTGGCACCCTGCAGAATTGGGCTTTGCACGACGGACAGGCTGTTTCAGATAAATCACGGAAGAACAGGCTTCGCCATGTTGGCTCATGCCGCATTTTCTGATCGCATAAATAACAGTTCAGCGCATTCCCCTCCTATTGTAAAAAGTGATCATCGATTTTGCCTTGTCCATTTCCCGGGAAATACCATCGTGGAAAAAGGTTACATCGCCAGCCGGATAAGAAATCGAACGCCCAGCCCTCCCGGCAATCTGAATCAATGCGGAGGCATTAAAAAGCGCATCGTCCGCTCCGACCACCGCCACTTGTACATTTGGTATGGTAATGCCCCGCTCCAATATGGTCGACGTCAAAAGTCCGGGGATGTTTCCATTGCGCAGTGCCATAACTTTTTCCTTGCGCTGAAGATCTTTGGAGTGCACTGCTTCAATACGGGCATCCATTTTTTTGAAGAGCGGAATGCTGTGGTCAATTAATTCAATCGTCGGCAAAAATAGCAGGAATGGTTCTTTTTTGGCGATGCGTTCCTCGATCCATAACCTAAGTTTTTGAGGAATGGCGTTGCGCCTCAATTTTTTCTTATAAGCCCAAAGCGGCTTGAATACGGGCACTGGCAGGTCATGGCCATGAAAACGCTTAAAGATTTCGGATCGGTTCGCTGCCCGCTTCAATAATTTATTGGAAGGGGTCGCTGATACAAAAACAATCGGAGAATCGGGTTTTGCTGCTTTTAGTACAGCCCTCTCCAAGGCCTCGTCAAAAGAATAAGGAAAAGCATCCGCTTCGTCGACAATCATGACATCGAACGCCTTTTCGAATCTGTACAATTGATGGGTCGTGGAAATAACGATATCTGCGAATCCTTCTTCCACTGACGCACCACCATGTAGTGTATGGACAGTCGTTAATGGGAACACCCTACGGATTCTCGGTGACAGTTCCAGGACAACGTCCGTGCGCGGGGCTGCGATGCAGATGCGGAGCCCTTTTTGGAGCGCATCGAATATCGGCTGAAAGAGCAATTCCGTTTTTCCCGCTCCGCAGACCGCATAGACCAGATGATTTTCCTTTCTTGCCATGCTGTCAGCCACTTCTGTCGAAGCAGCCTGTTGAGCAGCAGTCAGCGTGCCGCTCCAATTGAATGAATGGTTCAGGTGTAGTTGGGGAGATGAGGACGCCCAGGAGATCAGTTCCGTACAGGAACTGATGCGCCCCATTTGAATGCAATGCCGGCAATACAAGCAGATGCTGCCGCATTTCGCACAATTATAAGATAGGATTTTTTGAGGGGATTTTTCCAGGCAGCGGGCGCATTGTCCGTCTGCTGTGATGCCTCTGGTGACGAGCAGGTCGCCTTTGGCTATGGCGTGTTCAATTTGTTCTTCCGAAAAAGGCGTAAAATCTTTCAGCCAGATTCTTCCTTTGAAAAATGCTTCCAATTCATCCATTCGCATCCTCCTTCCATATTATAAGTGAACTTGGCTGGTTATTTTCTAACCCAGCCAAGACCCATAGCGCCTTCACCTAAATGCGTTCCGATGACCGGTCCGAAAAAGGAAATACCGAAGTCCACTTCAGGGCATTCCGTTTTTAATTGTTCCATCCATTTTTCAGCCTCTTCCAGACGGTTGGCGTGGATCACTGTCGCCTGAATTTGGCCGCCGACTCTTAAATCCTCTTTCAGCAAGTCTCCGATTCGCTTCATTGCTTTTTTGCGAGTCCGAATTTTCTCAAAAGGCACAATCACTTTTTCATCAAAATGGAGCAGTGGCTTAATCTGCAGCATACCACCGACTATCGCTTGTGCGTTTGACAAGCGGCCGCCACGGCTCAGGTGCATGAGGTCTTCAACCATGAAATACGCTCGCATCGACTCTTTCATTTTTTCCAACTGTGCGATGATATTCGCGGCTCGTTCTCCGGAATTAGCCATTTCCGCCGCTTTTATGGCATAAAATCCTTGCATGGCACAGGAAATTTCCGAATCAAAAGAATAGACTTTTACGCCTTCCACAAGATCATTTGCTTGAACAGAGCCATTGAACGTTCCGCTGATGCCGCTTGATAAGTGGATTGAGACAATTTCATCGTGATGCTCTGCAAGTCTGCTGTACAAATTGACAAATTCGCCTAAAGGCGGTTGAGATGTTTTAGGCAATGTGCCGCTCACTTTTTTATAAAATTCATCGACATGCAATTCCTTTTCTTCCGCAAAAGACTCATTATGAAAAGTCACTTGCAGTGGAATCATTTCGATTTTTTTCACTTTCCGGACATGCTCCGGTATGTATGCAGTACTGTCGGTTACAATCGCTGTTTTCAATTCTATCAGCCTCCATTGCCAGTTTAACAAAAATAACAATATAAAAGTACATAAATATGTGGCCTCAATAGCAAGCCCTATGAGGCGAAAACAAAAAGACGGGACAGGGCGAAACTTCCGCCTTGTCCCGTCTCCCTTTAGTTCTTGCTCAGCTTTAGGCATCGCTTTAGCTTCCATTCACTCGTACCGTACGCATTTATTGGCTGCCGATAAAGTGCAGTGCGCTGACAAGCCAGTTTCCTTCTTCTTTCTTGAAGACCACTACTTGTCTGCCGGTCTGTCCTGTGCTTTTATCGGAATTCGGATCTTTCATCTCTACAGCGATTGTGGCGTATACTTCAGCGCGGCCAGCTTCGTACTTCACAATGGTTTCATCAGAAGTCGTATAAGTCGTATCAAATGCAGCAAATGCTTCTTCCAAAGCCTTTTTGTCTTCTTCCCGGTCAAAGCCTTCCGGATTTTCGGAAATTACTGTCATGTAGCGGTCCGTATCTTCCGCATTGAATGCTTCAATATACTCTTTATAGGATGCTAAAATCGCTTTTTCCTCTTCAGCGGGAACTTCTGCCTGCTGCACATTGCCTTCATCGTCCAGCGTGAAACCGACTTCCCCTCCGTCTTCGATGCCATGACCGACAGCATTATTTTCAGCTGAGGCATTGCCATCTTCCGAAGTATTGCCGTTTTCTGCCTCTTCTTCTCTATCGGAACACCCTGCTAGAACAAGGATGAGCCCTGCAGCTACTAGATATTTTTTCATCTCGCATTCCTCCTGCCGTCAATTTTGCCATAGCTCGCCACCAATTACAATGAAGAAACTGTGTCCAAACACATAGAAAAAAGCCTGCATTTTCAGCAGGCTTTTAAAGTATTTTTATCGCACTTCAACCCAGCCATTTTTAATCGCTGTGACAACCGCTTGTGTACGGTCATTCACCTGCATTTTTTGAAGGATGCTGGAAACATGGTTTTTTACCGTTTTTTCAGAAATGAACAAGGTTTCACCGATTACACGGTTGCTTTGTCCATCTGTCAAAAGCTGGAGCACTTCGCTTTCGCGTTTTGTCAGCAAATGGTATGGGCGGCGAATTTCAGTTTGATGGAATGAACCTTTGTTTTCGCGTTCGCTTAAACGGCGGAATTCCATCACTAAATTGCGCGTAACTTTCGGATGCAGGTACGATCCGCCTTTAGCCACAACTTTAATGGCTTGGATGATTGCTTCCGCGTCCATTTCTTTCAGCATATAGCCGAGTGCGCCTGTTTTCAAAGCATGTGTCACATACGACTCGTCGTCATGGATCGACAGCATAATGACCTTTGCATCCGGGAACTTCTCAATCAATTCACCAGTTGCTTCTACACCATTTTTCTGTGGCATGTTGATATCCATCAACACGACATCCGGCTGGTATTCTTCATACAATTTAACTACTTCTGTTCCGTCTCCGCCTTCAGCGACGACTTCAAACGAGTCTTCAAAATCAAGAATGCGTTTTACTCCTTCGCGGAACAATTGATGGTCGTCAATAATAATAATCTTCGTCATTATGTTGTCCTCCTCAATACCGTCTCTTAACTTTCAGTCTCCAATGGAATCTGGAACATCAATACCGTGCCGTTGCCAGGCGACGAATTGATAAAAAATTCACCGTTCACCAATTCAATCCGCTCTTTCATGCCGAGCAGACCGAACGACTGGTTTTTCACAATGCCTTGGTCAAATCCAGATCCATTGTCTTTTACGATCAGCGTTACATGGTTTTTCAACCATTCCACTTTCACTTCTATCTTAGAAGCTTTGCCGTGCCTGACTGCATTAGTTATGGCTTCTTGAACCAGCCTGAAAATGGCAGTTTCGTAATTGCCGGGAAGCCGCACTTCATTGCCGTTAGACTGAAAGTAAAGTTTGGTACCCTTGTTGTAATCTTCTGTGGTTTCAAGATATTTCTTTAATGTCGGTACAAGCCCCAGATCATCCAAGGCCATCGGCCGCAAATCATAAATGATTCTTCTCACTTCAGTGAGCGCGTCCCGCACCATTTCTTTTAATGATTTAATCTCCTGGAAAGCCAGTTCCGGTCCTTTTTCCCTGTATGTCCGTTCGATCAGGTCTGAACGGAGCAGCACATTCGCCATCATCTGGGCGGGACCGTCGTGAATTTCCCGCGAAAGCCGTTTTCGTTCTTCTTCTTGCGCTTCAATAATGCGCAGGCTATAATCTTGCTTTAGCTTGGCTTTATCGATCGCTTCACCGACATCTTCGTAATCGGAAGTCAAATAGCTCATCGTTACGTTCAGCCGGTTGACAAGATGCTCTGCGCGTTCAATCGTCTGCAAAAGTGATTGCAACCGGCGCTGCAGCCGATCCCGTTTTTGGCGAAACTGTTTTTCTTCAGCCCGGTTTTCCGCTAACTGCACCTGCAGCCCATTCGCCAGTTCATACGCTTGGCTGACTTGGCTTTCTGAGAGTGTATCAAAAAACTTTGAGACTTCTGCTAGACGCCTTCGCGCCGCGCGTGTTTTGTCTTCCAGAAGGTCGCCGGTCTTTACAATCCGCGTGATATTCGACCGGACATCTTCGAGTTCATTTTTCATATCTTCATAACTTTGGCGACTTTGTTCACTGATGACGAAAATATCCTGCTTTGAACTTTCCATTCTATCCAGGACATCGCCGAAAATGGAATCCAGTGCTTTCACATCGTATTTTTTAGCCATTTTAAAACCGCCTTAGCTATACTGAACTGTATATAGGGGTAAAATCTGTATACCTTTATGCCTGTTACGACTTAAACTAGTATATCACTTTATAAGCAAATCCATATTAAAAACACATTACATATTATCTGATTACATTTTACACCAGGAGGCATTAAAATGCGAGAAAATTACAAAACTATCGGTGAATTAAACCAATGTGAAATCATTATACAAAAATCCCGTTTTATTGGTTACGCAGCTCGCGCAGAAACCGAAAAAGAAGCAATTGATTTTATTGATTCCATTAAGGCCAAGCATCGGAGCGCAAATCATAATTGTTCGGCCTATATAATCGGCGAACATAATATTATCCAAAAAGCGAATGACGATGGGGAACCTAGTGGAACGGCCGGCGTCCCAATCCTGGAAGTGATAAAAAAACAAGGGTTAAAAGACACAGTAATTGTGGTCACCCGGTATTTCGGCGGCATCAAGCTTGGCGGAGGCGGATTGATCCGCGCATATGGGAAAACAGCCAGCGAAGCAATCCTAGCCTCCGGAGTGGTGGAACGGCGGCTGCACAGACGGATGAACGTCTCGATTGACTATACATGGCTTGGCAAAATCGAAAATGAGATACGACAATCAGAATATCCATTGGATGACATTATTTACTCTGAAGGAGTAGGTCTCCACATCTTTGTTCCCGTGGAAAAAGAAGATGAGTTCATCACATGGATCAACGAATTGACTAATGGCCAGGCTGTCATCAGCTGCTTAGAAAACAAATTTTTGGAGTTTAAAACCATTTGATCAATTATCGTTTACGTATCATTTAACTCAGTATATAATAAATAGAATCTATGTATGCTGACTTGTATACAATGCTGATTTAAAATCGGAAAGATTGGATCGATCGAATTCTATACTCGGTTAACCCATTCCTATTATAGAGGAGTTTTAACCATGAATCGTAAACATTACCGCAAAAGCAAAAGCGAAAAAAAGCGCACGACGATTAAAGTATTGATAACTTTAGCCCTATCTGTTCTCATATGCGGTTCTGCCTATGGCGTCTATCTAATAAAAAAAGTGGAGAATGCTGCCGAAAACGCTTTTGAAACTGCCGGAGACCGCGGCAAGTCCGAACTGAGAGAAGAACAGGTTGAACCTCTGCACGATAATGTTTCCATCCTATTCATTGGCGTTGATAATAGTGAAAAACGAGGACAAAGCGATAGCAATACCCGTTCCGACGCATTGGTTCTCGCCACATTGAACAACGAAGACAAATCGATCAAGCTAGTGAGCATTCCGCGAGATACCTATACTTTTATCCCGGACTCTGGCAGGGAAGATAAAATCACACATGCTTATGCTTATAATGGACCCAGTTCCACAATAGAAAGTGTGGAAGGTTTGCTGGATGTACCGGTCGATTATTATGTACGCATGAACTTTGATGCTTTCATCGATGTAGTTGATGCCCTTGACGGCATCACAGTAAACGTACCTTATGATTTGAAAGAACAAGATGAAAATGATAAAAAAGATGCGATTGTTCTTGAAGAAGGCTTACAGACATTAAACGGCAGTGAATCGCTTGCCTTAGCCAGAACCCGCCATTACGATAATGATATTGAGCGCGGAAAACGCCAGCAAATGATTATCGAGAGCATCATGAACAAAGTACTATCCGCTTCTTCATTAACTAAGTACGGCGATGTTATTGATGCAGTTGGGGGCAATATGAAAACTGATTTGACATTCAAAGATATGCAATCGTTCTTTGAATATGCAAAAGACGGCAAACCGGATGTTGATACATTGACTGTACAAGGATATGACGACATGTCTACCGGCACTTACTACTGGCAACTCGATAAAGAGTCTCTTTTAGAAGTACAAGATATTCTGCAAAGCCATTTAGGGTTAAAACCAGATACATCCACCCTTTCAGACAATAGCGATACTAAGTTTGCAGAAACTCCAGAAGATAAAGATGATTATTAAAACCGCAGCCTTGCTGCGGTTTTTCTTTTGCTATTAACCAAAAAAAATCTGAAGCGCAGAGCGCTTCAGATTTTTTATTTTCCGATGAGTTTGACAAGATTGATAAGGGGCCGGTAATTCTTGCCAGCGAGCCCTACCACTTCAACGAACAATTCGATGGCAATCAGCATAACACTTATGAGCAGGATGCCGCCCCACAAAGTTGCTTGTGAGAAAAGCAATGCAGCTAAGCCGAACAATGCGGCAATGCCGTAAATGATCAATACGGTCTGTCTATGGGAGAAGCCGATGTTCAATAAGCAATGGTGTAAATGCGATTTGTCAGCAGCAGAAATCGACTGCTTTTCGCGCACTCTTCGAACGATGGCGAAGAATGTATCCGAAATTGGCACTCCCAGCATAATAATAGGAATAATCAATGCTACTACTGTAACATTTTTAAAGCCCATCAAAGCCAGTACTGAAATCATGAATCCAAGGAACAAAGCCCCTGTATCTCCCATGAAAATTTTCGCGGGATGAAAATTGTAAAACAGGAAGCCGATGGAACTGGCGGCCAGGATTGCAGCAAGTGACATAACAAATGGATCACCCATGATAAATGCCATAATTGCCAATGCTGTCAAGGCGATTGTTGAAACGCCTGCTGCAAGGCCATCGAGCCCATCAATTAAATTGATT
This sequence comes from Planococcus sp. TJ-301, assembly GCF_058268475.1. Taxonomy (NCBI): domain Bacteria; kingdom Bacillati; phylum Bacillota; class Bacilli; order Caryophanales; family Caryophanaceae; genus Planococcus; species Planococcus sp. TJ-301. Next base: position 1,209,284 of record NZ_JBZDOH010000001.1, read on the forward strand.
GCATTTGTAATACCGATAATCCAAATAATTGTCAAAGGAATACTGAAATACCCGAAATCAAGTACTCCCCCGAACGGCAAGTTGATAAACGAAATTTCAAGTCCCCCCGCTACAACGACAATCGCTGCAGCAAGAAATTGGCCCAGCATTTTCGCTTTAGCAGTAATTTCATACATATCATCCAATACACCTGTAATGGTGATGATAACGGCGCCGATTAAAATAGCTGTAGAAATCGGGATAAAGGCCGGATCCACGGCATTTGAAATCGATTCTTCTGGGCGTAAAATGAAATAACCGATAACAAATGAACCAAATATTGCCAATCCGCCTAAGCGAGGCATAATTCTCGCATGTACTTTTCTATAATTAGGGCGGTCAACTGCTCCTATACGGAATGCCAACCGTTTCACAATCGGAGTGAGAACTATAGAAGCGATAAATGCCAAAACCAATGTTAGGTATAGCATGTCTTTCCTCCTCAAAACTTCTTTTACCACATATATATCCAATTTTTATTATAACACGCAGCTTAAAGAATACTAGATTTTTGCATAAAGTTTTTATTCTATAGTAAGACGCATTTGCCCATGAAAAGTTTCACAGATTCCCATAAAATAAATCAGTATTTCATTTTTTAAAAAGAGCCAGCAGCTCTTGTTCTTTTTCCCAGCTAATACCTGCTTGCAATTGCCCTTCACCTCGTGCAGTAAGCCATTCCCGGATATCTCCGGCAGTTTCGTCGGCCGCTCGGCATTGAAGCCCCGCTTTCTTCGCTTTGGAATTGTCGACTGCGATAAATCCTTCAGGATGTTCATCGGACACCGGTATCCACAATGGAATCTCAAAAGCCTCAATGCCCTGGCCCATTAGAAATTCATCATCAACCCATATAGCGTCTGTTTCCCCTATTCCAACAGCGCAGACAAATTGTTCCATGTCGATTGCGTCCGCCGCCACATTGAAGATCCCCCCGTTTTCCTCTTCGATTTGCCTAATGACAAAGCTCGCCAAATCTCGTGCATCGATCCACTGCACTTTTCGTGCCTTGCTGCCAGGAATCAATGCTTTCCCGCTTTCCGCCAATTTACTTGCCCAGAACGTGAAGCGGTCAGTAGGATCATAAGGCCCAGCGACGATGCTTGGACGTACAATCAATGCACGGCTTCCGAAAGCATCCATCACTATTTTTTCAGCCTGCACTTTTAATGGTCCATAAGTTTCACCGGTCACTTCATCATTTTCCAGGTGTTTGTTTAACACCTCTGAAGTTTCTATGGGTGCACCATTGGTGTAATCGCTGTAAACCGATATTGTCGAGATGAAAACGTAAAGTTCGGTTTCAATATGTTCGAACAGCGGCGCCAAATCTGCTGGTGTATAAGCACATGTATCAATTACCGCATGCCAGGCTAGCCCAGATAATTTACCAGCATCTTTTCTGCGGTCGCCGGTAATATGGCGCAGTTCCGGAAAGACATCCGGATTGCTTAAGCCGCGGTTGAACAAGGTGACTTGGTGGCCACTTCGCAAGGCGGCTTCTACAATATGGCGCCCTACAAAAGATGTCCCACCTATCACTAGAATATTCATCTTATCGCCCCTTTCTTCTAAGCATTTCTATTTTGTTTAATTTTTCTGATAACGTGATATAATACTGGTAAAACTACCTATATGCACTTTAATGACTCCATGCCCTTTTGCCAAACTTAAATAGCAACTTGCATTAATCCAACATACTTCAAATAGGGGTGCAAAATTAATGAACGGCAATCACCAATTTTACGCAGGCTTGACTGACTGGACGCCATGGGACGAAGCGGACGTGTTGAAGATGCAATACAATGAACGCGCCGCATTGGCCGAGTTGATCACATGTACAGGATTACTTGTCGACTTGTCAATGGACCAGCATACAGAGGTGCGAAAAGGCGTAGCTGCCAATCCTTGCACGCCTGCCCCAACTTTAAAGCGGCTGGCTGAGGAAGACTTTTGCAGCAGCGTTCAGGAGACTGCGAAAAAGACATTATCCACCCTAGAAGAATAAGATGCCAAAAACTTTCAATTCATCTTGAAAGTTTTTATTCGTTCTATTTACTTCTTTTCCCTTTATTCTCGAGCCTTAAAACTGCAACTGCTAAAATATGCAAGAAATACTCTCATTAATTTTTAAAGTTTAAAAAATTCACTTTCTCCTATATACTAATATTTTGTGCAAAGTTTATTTAGATAGGAGGCTTACATGGAAAAGAAAACGCTTACACTAAATGAATCCATTACAATCGGCCTTATGCTTTTCGCCTTGTTTCTCGGGGCCGGTAATATCATATTCCCACCTTATCTAGGCCAGTTGGCTGGCGACAATATTGTTATCGCTTTAATTGGCTTTTTATTGACCGGAGTCGGCTTGCCGCTGCTCGGCATCCTCGCTATCGCGAAAGCCGGCGGCGATCTTCAGACGATTGCGGGCCGAGTCCACCCGGTATTCGGTATCGTTTTTACCGGGATTGTCTATATGGCCATCGGACCTTTCTTCGGTATTCCGCGAACTGGGACAGTCGCCTATGAAATTGGAATTGCCCCGTTTTTATCAGAGCAGCAGTCCTCTTCATTGCCACTATTCCTGTTTACACTCGTGTTTTTTGCTATTGCGGTGCTCTTTGCCTCAAATCCGACTAAACTTGTCGACCGCATCGGTAAAATACTGACGCCGATTTTGATACTGGTCATCGGCTTGCTTGCTGTTAAAAGCATTGTTTCACCAATGGGCTCGATTAACGCGCCCGTTGGCAATTACACAACTGAGCCGTTTTTCGAAAGTTTCCTGCAAGGCTATTTGACCATGGACGCGATTGCAGCGCTCGTTTTCGGCATTGTCATTATTCAAGCCATCCGCGCCAAAGGGGTCACCGACAAAAATGTCATCTTGAAAACCACGGCATTCGCCGGAGCCATTGCTGCTGTCGGACTGGCTGCAGTCTATCTATCTCTGGGCTATATCGGCGTCACGAGCGTTGACGCAATCGGGTTGCAGGATAACGGAGGAACCATCATCGCAATGTCAGCACGGATTTTGTACGGTGATTTCGGCGGAATCATTTTAGCTGCCGCGATTTTATTCGCCTGCCTGACAACTGCAATCGGGCTGATATCGGCGAGCGCTCAGTTTTCCAATAAAATTTATCCTAAGATTCCTTATATTGCTTATGTACTCATTTTTGCGGCATTCAGTACAGCAGCTGCCAATGTAGGGCTTACTCAATTATTGGCCATTTCATTGCCGGTGTTGCTGGCGATATACCCATTGGCGATTGTACTGGTAATTTTGTCGTTCTTCGATTATGCATTCGGCCGTAAACCTTTTGTCTACATCATTCCATTGGCGTTGACAGGCGTTATTAGCGTCTTCGATGGGCTGCGGGCGGCCGGAATTGAATTCCAAGCAGTTGATGCCTTCCTTAATAACATTCCATTACACGAGCAAGGCATAGGCTGGCTGTTGCCAGCTGCAATCGGTACCATTATCGGTGTCATCATTGCGCGAAAAATGATGAAATGAGCTTTTGCTTAATTGCTTTATAAAAGAAAAGACCTAATACCCCGTGGAATTGCAGGGCATTTGGTCTTTTTGAATTTAAATTAGATAAAGAGTTGCAAAGCCTGTTTTTAAAAAAGTTTTGGTGATGGCGGAGTGTCTGATTTGCGATCTTCGCCATCGTAGTTGCGTCGCGTTCCATCGGGATTAAGAGGCTCTTCGTAATCACCGTTCTCATCTTGCAGGAGATGTTCTTCTTCTGAATCCCGTCCGAATGGAGCTGGCCCCAGATTCGGATCGACTCCAGGAGATTGTTCATCTTGCCGGCGATTGACACCATCTTCGCGATTCAAATTGTCAATTCCTTCTTTCGTGCCAAGCGCCGGTTCATGTTCCATTAATTTTTCTGAAGGCGAACTTTCGTCAAGTGTCGGCCGGTCTGTCGTCGGATGGATATTTTCGCCTTTTAAACGGCTATCTTTGTGCTCGTCTCCATAGTTTGGCACACCATATTGTTCCTCGCGCGGAACAGCTGTAGTGTAAATTTCACCGGAATCCTTTCTGGAAGGATCACTATAATCAGTTTTTACGTCTTTATCATTCAAAGCGGTATTGCGGTTTACTTCATCGCTGTCCAAAGCTCGCGTGTCATCCCCGAATGAGGATTGGTTGTCGCGTTCTCTAGATAATGACCCACGATCTGTGTAAAGGAGAATTCCGCCTTTTTCCAAATCATGTTGATAATTATCGATTTCCCGCTGCTCCAAATCAAGGTTTTTCAATTCTTCCCGCACGCTGTCACGTCCTGTGAAAAATGACTTAAACTTGCTTCCAACACCGCCTGCGTTATGCGTATGGACTCCAGCAAGATCATCTGAAGCCCCTAACACTGCACTATCTTCCACAAGAATGTGGATGTCACTTTCGCTATAGCCGCGCCCTTTCAATTCTTCGATTCTGCTTCTTAGTTCTTCCGGACTGTATACTAATTCAAAATCACGGTTTGTCGGTTCCATCTAAATCAGCCTCCTGTTTAATAGTTATTAATTCTTGTCTACCCTGCCATCACGAAATCTGAAACATTTCACTTGCCGTTTCAAAGGGCGGCAAATGACCTTCCATTAATCGAACTTATTAAAAAAAGCCCTGCCTACTGGAGGCAAGACCGCTGAATCATTTGTATTTCTTATCACTCGACGAATGGCGTTCGCCTTCAGTCATGCCGCCTCTTGCTTTTTCTACTTCCGGCTTTTGCTGGGTAGTGAAAGAAACATGATGCTCATCGACTACAAGATTTGGATCATGCTGGAAGCTTTCACCTCGGGCAAAACGGTCTTCTTGCTCATCAAAATTATTGTCTACAGAATTGACGAACTCATTTGACGACGGCTCGATGGGATTGCCTTCACGGTCGCGCAAACCGCCCGCATGGATGACTTCGCTAATATTGTCCCGGCTTTTATCGACATAAACTAAGATGCCGCCTTTTTCCAGGTCTTCTTGATAGCGCTTCTTATCTTCGTCCGTTAAATCCAGCGCTTTAACGCCGCCTTTTCCAAAAATGCCTATAAATTTTTCAGAAAAACCACCAGTTTCTTCTATTTCAATGTGAGTGCGCTGTTCCGCTCTTTCAAAGCGGTCCTCGTCCTCTGCCATTAAATGCAAATCTTCTTCGCTGTACCCTTGTTGTTTTAGAGCATCAACCTTCTTAAGCAAATCTTCTTCTGAAAATAATACTGCTAGAACTTGAATATTTGAACTCATGCAAATAACCTCCAGGGAAATAAAGTATTTTCAACACTTTACCCTTCTTCCGCTAATACCTAAACTTGCCGATCATACTGGCAGCTTTACAAAATCTGAAAACCATTTTCTGTTTATTGCTTCACAAGAATATGCCTGAAAAGAAAAGTTTTTATTATTAAACACCCTTTCTTTTGAGGATTAGAAGAAGAACTGGAATAGATGGCGTAGATTCTTCTTAATTAAACTATTTCATGCGTTAAAATACATTATAAATTTTCCATTACTAGGTATAATTTACCTTTTAAATTAATTACCACAAATAGGTCTTAAAAAGGCAGTTTATTTAGAAAATTGATGATATCATGGAAATACGAAGTTTTTTTGGAATATACTATTGTTACTGGAGGCGAATACCATAGTACTTAATAATCTATCATCGCTCTCTTATCCAGACCCCACAGTCCTGCAGGATAAGAACTCTCCTACTTGGATGATTGAAGTTCTTCCCATGCAGATGGAAAGGAGAGAATCAATGGATACAGGTTTGCGCCTTAAATACCATAGGCTTAAAAAGAAAATCAGTTTGGAAGAAGCTGCCGCTGGAATTATCACCCCACGGGAGCTTAAGAAAATTGAAACCGGTGCGAAAGAGCCGGCTCTAAAAGAGCTGGAAGCTCTATGCAAAAAACTCGAAATCCCTCTCGCTCCAAAAGACAATCCCGTAGGAAAAGTGTTAGTGAAAAATTTCAAAACTTCTTTGCTGCACCCACAAAACAAAGGAAAAATTATGGAATTATATTCGGATATCCACGATCATCCGCTGCTCCATGTGAACGAAGACATCGAACTTGAATACAACATCCAGCAAATCCGTTATTTTATCATCACTGGTGACTTGGACAGTGCTGAAGAAAAACTGAAAAACATGGAACATTTCAAGGAATTCATGGACCAAGAGCAATTTTATTTGTTCCATAAATACAACGGCAATTATCATTATATTTTAAATGATTTTGAAGCAGCTTTGAAAATATACTTGATGGCTGAAAAAATCGTACCTAACTCTGTATCCCCTTCCGAAAAAGGGGACTTGTATTATTCTATCGGAATCTCCGCTTCACAATGCTGGGAAACTGAATTAGCATTTAAATACACTGACATGGCATTGAAAACATATCAACAGGAATTCATTCCAAAACGCATCGTAGAATGTCATATGAACATGGGCGTAATCCACACACGATTTGGCAATTATAAAACATCTTTAGAGCATTATAAAAATGCTCTCACTATTGGAAGAAAGTTAGAAATTGATATTTTACGCTTCACTACCGAGTACAACGTTGGATATCTATATCTTCTTAATCAGCAATTCAGTTTGGCTATTCATCATACAGAAGAAGCTTTAAATTACGTGCCTCAAGAATATACAGCAGACATTCTTTTGAGTTATAGCGTATTAATAATGTCTGAATTAGAATTAGGGAATTTTGAAGCGGCTAAAGCTTGGGCAATTAAAGGTTATGATTTAATTGTTTCAAAAAATTTAAGCATAAATTCACCAACTAGTGATATTTTCAAAATAGCTTTTAGACAAAATATGGCTCTATACTATTTGATAAACGAAAATTATGATGAATTTGAAAGCATCGTTGTTAACCATTTAATACCAAGTTTAATAGATTATAAAAGTTTTTATGAAATGGGATATTTTTATAATCAGTTGGGTAATGTATACTATAAACAGAAGTTTTTTGAAAAATCAGCAACTGTTTTGAAAGAATCTCAAAAAGCTTTTAGAAACTTAGTTACATTCAGATGAGGAGTGAAATAAATGAAGAAGACAGCTAAATTTATTTTCGCATCAATACTAGTAATTTCAAGCTTGCCGGCTATTTCAAACTTAGCGGAAAATGAAATTGCTCAAAGCCGCATTCCTGAACCTTGGTCCGTTGGATCAGAGTTTGCTCAAAGCCGTATTCCTGAACCCTGGTCCGTCGGAACAGAAGTTGCTCAAAGCCGCATTCCTGAGCCCTGGTCCGTCGGAACAGAAGTTGCTCAAAGTCGTATTCCTGAACCTTGGTCCGTCGGAACAGAAGTTGCTCAAAGCCGTATTCCTGAACCTTGGTCCATTGGAACAGAAGTTGCTCAAAGCCGTATTCCTGAACCTTGGTCCGTTGGAACAGAAGTTGCTCAAAGCCGTATCCCTGAGCCCTGGTCCGTTGGAACAGAAGTTGCTCAAAGCCGTATCCCTGAGCCCTGGTCCGTCGGAACAGAAGTTGCCCAAAGCCGCATCCCTGAACCTTGGTCTGTCGGAACAGAAGTTGCTCAAAGCCGCATTCCTGAACCTTGGTCTGTCCAGCAATCATTTAAAGCCTAAACAATCGTATTTAAAAACGGCAGCTCACGTGAGCTGCCGTTTTTTATTTGATTTATTTTTCGTAACCTGGTTTTCCAAGCAGTTCAAACATGTTCTGTTTGTATTGTTCTACGCCCGGCTGATCAAACGGATTGACGCCTGAAAGGTATGCACTCATTGCACAAGCCTTCATGAAAAAGTAAAGAAGGTATCCTGCATGATGCGCATCGAGTTTCGGCACCTCTAGCGATAGGATTGGAACGCCGCCTTCTGCATGTGCCAAAGCTGTTGCTTCCATAGCTGTCTGATTCACTTCGTGCAATGATTTTTCTACAAGGTAGTTTAAGCCATCGCCATCTTCTTCGTCGAATGGGATTTCCGTCTGATTTTGGTCTTCTGTAAAGCTGACCATTGTTTCAAAAAGCATACGGCGCCCATCCTGCAAATATTGGCCCATAGAATGCAAATCAGTTGAGTATATGACAGATGCCGGGAAAACACCTTTACCCTGCTTCCCTTCACTTTCACCGAATAATTGCTTCCACCACTCATTGATGCCCGCCATCGCCGGTTCAAAACTAGCCATAACTTCCACAGAATAGCCGCGCGAATTGAGGATTTGGCGATAGGCTGCATAAAGGTATGCGTCATTTTCCATTAATGCTGGATTCGCTAAAGTGCTCTCTGCCAATGCCGCACCTTTCAGTAGCGCACGGATGTCCACTCCTGCTACCGCTAAAGGCAAAAGACCGACAGATGTTAGTACCGAATAGCGCCCTCCAACATCGCCTGGAATTACGAAAGAAGTATAGCCAGCTTTATCAGCGGCTTTACGCAATGCGCCTTCCTTTTCGTCTGTAGTTACGATAATGCGGTTTGCTGCCTCTTCTCCGTATGCCTCTATCATCCATTTGCGAAGGATTCGGAATGCGATCGCTGGCTCTGTCGTTGTACCAGATTTGGAAATGACGTTCAACGCCACTTTTTTCCCTTCGATGTGTGCCATCAATTCTTCTAAATAGCGCCCACTGATATTGTGGCCCGCGAATATCACTTCTGTTCCGCCTGAGCCAAATGCTGGCAGCAATAAATCCTGAACCGCTTTTGTGCCAAGATAAGATCCACCGATGCCGATAACTATAAGCACCTCTGCATCACTTTTTATCTTTTCTGCAGCCTCTTCCAATCGGCTCAGTTCAGCTTCGTCCATTTTTGATGGCCAATCCAGCCACCCTAGATATTCTGCTCCCGCACCGGTCTTATCATGAATTTTCTTGTGAGACGCTGCAACAAAATCTTCTAATGCAGCCAGTTCGTTTGCATCCACGAACTCCTGTATAAATTTATTGTTTACTTTAGCTGTCAATTGCATAACCTCCACTCTTTAGGATGATTTCAGTTTACCATTTTCCAAGGGCTTAAAAAAGAGTTGCTGGGGTACCGTAGCTTCTATGTTAATGGAATTGAAAAAGCGTCCCATGTCTTGGGACGCCCAAAGATTATTGGTTTTGATCTTTGTCTTTTGCACATTCTTTGACAAAACGATCGAAAAGCTTTTTAGAAGCCTCGTCACCTTCTACAGCAAATTCTTCAGGGTGCCACTGGATTCCCATGACAAATTGATATTTATCACTTTCAAGCGCTTCAACCAGGCCATCGGCTGCACGCGCTGCAACTTTCAATTCTTTGGAAACGTCTTTAACGCCTTGATGGTGGAAAGAGTTCACATGGAAACTCTTTTCTCCCATGATGCTCAGAAGCTGGCTATCGTCTTCCAACGTCACTGAATGTGTGCGGTGGGTGCGAAGCGCCATTTGCTTATGCTGATAAAGTGTGCCTTCAAATTGGCTCTCCAAGTCTTGATAATTGGTGCCGCCCAATGAAATATTCAACATTTGCAGGCCACGGCACATGCCGATGAAAGGTTTATCTAACTTCAAAAAATTCAAGATCAATTCTTTCTCGTAAAGATCGCTGCCTGGGTATACCGCTCCTAATTTCAAGTGCGGTTCTTCGCCATACAAGCTCGGGTTGATATCTCCTCCGCCTGTAACGATGAGGCCGTCCAACCGTTCGCAAAGCGCTGGGATATCTTCTTCATCTACTATTGGAACAATAAGCGGAAGGCCGCCTGATTGTAAAATCGCTTTTCCGTAAACTGGATCAAGAGCATATGTTTGATCCTTTTCAACTCTTGCTGTAATGCCGATAACTGGCTTTTTCTTGTTTTTCATAATGTTTTCCCTCTTTCCCTAAGGCTTACTGTTTAACTGTCTACGTGCAGAGTCCGCTAACAAAGCCTAACCTAAAAAAAGCATACCGAAGGATTATACCCCGTATGCTCTGCAGCTAAACTTTGAACGCATTCAATGCGGTATGCCATTATGTATTTTGCTTTTCCCTTTTAACCAGCCACAAGGTATAGCCTTTTATTGCGGCTCGAATCTATAAAGGCGCAAGTCGACCTTGCCTGATGCTTTAACCTCAACGCCTTCTTCTTCAAGAAAAGCTTGCTGTGTAAACCGGGATTCTTCGTCGCTTACCACAATTTGGCCAGCTGCGTTCACTACCCGATGCCACGGCAGTCCGTATTTGCTGCTCATGCTGTGTAATAGCCTGGCGACTTGCCTAGCGCCTCTCGGACTCCCGGCAAAAGCAGCAATCTGACCATAAGTCATGACTTTGCCTTCTGGGATATTCTTGATGATTTCGATCACTTTTTCAGTAAATGCTTGCACTTCTTTTCATCCTATCCTGTTGCTGAATCATTATTGATCGAGATGCTGATTATGGGACTTCGCTTCATACAACAAATCCCCTGTGCGATATCTTTCAACGACATTATGGCTGAATTCAAATAAAGGCAGTTTCGCTGTATCTAGCGACATTCCGGAACTTTTATAATGCAGGTATTTATAATAATCGATCATATGGACAATCACTTCTTCTAACCCTTGAATAGATTCTTCGTCTTCAAACTCAAGCTTTTTACTAAGGTTCATGGATTTGACGTCCTCGGCATAGAGATCTTGAAAACTGTCTAAATCCCTTACGGTTTGATCGAATAATAATTGCTTTCTTTCGAATCTGTAATAATGGCGCCAGTAGACGAATATTTCTTTTGCGACTCCCAACGTTTTCGCTCCATCAGAAGCATTCAACCCTTTTTCTACGCAAAGCCCGTACATAATTTTCTTTAAGGATTTTTTATATTCTCTTTCAATGAGTCCTTTATACTGTAAGTATCTCATAAAAAAACCTCCCCTGGCTTTTAAAAAAATTATTTTATTATATGGTGTACGGATTTTAGACATTCCGGTAACGCTTGATCGTATCCGTTTCTTCTAGTACGTTCAATTCTTTATAAACGGAAGCATTATGAATTTTTTCGCAGATATAAAACATGTCCGGCTGCATATTGGCTATACTTTTTTTGATGGGCAAGATTTGGGCACTTTCCATTTTAAAATCTCCGCCTAAGTGATAGAAAGCCATATTGTTATCAGCCCCCCATTCGGCAATTTTCAGATGGAGTATTTTTGCCGTTCCTGTTTTCTCTTCCCCTTCTAGCGTTCCATCTAAATGCTGGTAGATCGTGTTTCCTTCTGCCAGAATATAGCAGGCAGTGATAAGTTTTTTGTCGCGATATGCGCCGAACAAGTGCAATATTGGACCCATATTGCTTATAAGCGCTTCAAAGTAGTCCTCGGTAAAAAAATAATAGCTGTCCGCTTCTTCGCGCCTTCTCACTTCCGAATAATAAAGCACCAAGAATTCAAACATATGGCGCACTGTTCCCAATTTTTTAACCACAATCCCTGGCTCTTCTGGATTATTTAGGGATGTAGCCTCGGAATTTTTTAATAGCCTATCCAAATCGATGGTATATGTTTCATATAGCGGCAGCAGTTTCAGATGCTTTTCAAAATAAGCGGCATTGCCGAATAAGGGATGAAAACGGATATATTCTGCTATAATTCGTTCATCCCGGCAATAGCCGGAAAATGCTTCCAGGAACTTGTCCACTAATGCAATGTGATCCCCATCTGCCCGAACTACTGGCCCCCCATATCCAAAAGGAGTCGTAATATCGAAATATACAGTGGGCTCCCCGTCTATCTGACGCTTAATATAAGGGTATACGATGCTGCCGTCCTCGTCGGAATAATAAAACATTAGGGCTTCGCCAGGATCCAAACTCAATGCACTGAGGAAATAATGGCTTGAATAATAAACATTTCTTATCCGCATGAAATCCAGAATTTCCTTCCAGCGCATCCCTTCCTGTATGGAAATCACCTCATACATCCCGCTCACCCCTGTTTTATCAGCTGAATCCTATTTGAATACCGTCTGTATCTTGTTCACAGAAGATTGACTTTCTTTTTTCCCTGTTTTAAATACCGTATTTAGCATTTCCAAAATGAAAGCCATCAGAATTCCTATAATCAATCCAAATGCCCCTGCAACCCCCAAGCTGAAAGCCGTATTTTCCTCGAATAGAGTTGACTCAGGTACTTCCGAAGCGCTGGCGATGATAACGGCATTGGTCGCCTGCGTCAGATTCGGAATTTCTTCTATAAAGATAGCGCCCAATGAATTCGCAATTGCTGCGGCTTCGACTTTATCTTCTCCTGCTACAGTGATATTTAAAACTTGTGAGTCAACTGGTTTGGTTACAATAATTTGTTCATGAAGCTCAGAAATTGTTGTATCCAGATCCATTTCAATGATGACCTTTTTCAGCACTTCAGGGCTTCTGACAATAACGCTATAGGTATCGGTGATGGCTGGTCCAGCGCCCATTGAAGGTGCATCAGCCATCTGAGCGGCCACAAGGGGTTGCTCGATGAATATCTGCGTAGTCGCCTGATATTCCGGAACAATTATAAAGCTGTTTAAAATCCATACGATTGCAACTGATAAAAGCGAGATCGACAAAATCATCTTGACGCGCATTCTTAAGTTTTTAACGATAATGAGAACAAGCGATTTTTTACCCATACAATATACCTCCTTTTAAGCAAAAAGACTTACAGTTAAAATCATTTCTTAAAATTCAGATAATTATAGTTCATTTATATCACACTTTTTTAGTACAATCTACTATTATCGTGAAAAATTATTATAATTTTTTAATAATTTTAAGCAATTAGTCTACTAATATAATTTAAGTTAATTTTACAAACGAAGTAATGGTTCTATTTAACCAGTAATTAAATTTAAAAAAATTAGATTTTTTATAACAAAACCATGAAAACCTGGATTATTAAAGCATTTCGTTCTTGTGTTCCGACAAATTTCAGAGGGAACCATCTCCCGGAAATGTTTAAACTCTCTATTAATACCAAAATTCTAATCGACATCGCTAGAACTGCTGACAATAGAATAGTATTAAATTAAAGATTGCTGAACAAAATAAAAAAGCCGCTTCATTTAAGAAGCGGCTTACAATTTTTAATCCTCCCATAATCCTATAATGCCATTCCGTCGATAAATGATCCGATTTGCTTCAAGCGTTTTTAACACTTTGGATAAAGTTTGATGAGGTATATCCATATCCGTTGTTATTTCTTTTATAGTTTTAAACAGCACGCCATCAGCAGTAGCATTTCTCATAAAGTATTCTATAAATGTTTGCCCTATTTCTGCGATACGGTCTGGTTCTCCTGCAAAACAATTGATGCATTGCTTCATGACTTTCTGTTCTTTAAATGGCCGAGTTTCATAAATGTTATTTCTGCCTGACATTATAATCTCGCCTCCCACTTATTAACTATTATATTTTCTTATTTACATATATACCCTAAATTCCATTAGTTATTCAAGATATTCAGAATACTGTTCTATAATTTCAAATTATTGCTTCAAATACCTGAAAAACAAATAAAAAAAGCCCCGTCTCAGAGGACAGGGCACATTATTTTTAGTTTTTCATCGCGTTTTCAATAAAGTCTTTCAAAGCATGGATTCCATATACGCAATCATTCAACGATGACCATTCTTTTGGATTGTGGCTGATGCCGTCCTTGCTTCTGACAAAGAGCATTGCCACCGGAATGTAACGTCCGAGTACCATGGCGTCATGCCCTGCACCACTTGGAATATGAACAGGTTTTATGCCCAGCCCGTTCAAAGACTGTTCCAGTTTTTGCTTTAATTCATCCTCGATTGGCACAGGCATGATTTTGGTATTTTGCTTAATAGCCAATTTAACGTTGCGGCGGCTAGCAATTTCTTCGGCGTATTGTTTGATCTGTTCAAGCAGTTCGTCCCGCGTTTCTTCTTTGATGTCGCGGATATCGGCGTGGAGAACAACTTTTTCCGGAATGACGTTGATGCCATTCGGAAACACTTCCATTTTTCCGATAGTCGCAACTGAAGTCCCGCTGACTTGTGCAGGAAATTCAGGAATTCCTTGAATAAATTCAGATGCTGCTACAAGTGGATCTTTGCGGCCTATCATCGGTGTATTTCCAGCATGGCCCGCTTCACCTGTAAATTCCAGTTCAAGCCAGGCGGGGCCGGCAATGCCACTGACGATGCCTACTGGCTGATTTTCTTGTTCCAGCCGTTTTCCTTGTTCTATATGCACTTCAACAAATAGTTCCAATTCGGTGACATCTCGCTTTGCTTTTTTAAAAGCATCCAGGGAACTGCCATAATGTTCAAGCACTTGCTCCAGATTTTCTCCATTATAATCGCGGAGCTGTTGTATTTCTTCTTCGGTAATGTCGCCTGCCATTGCCCGGCTGCCAGTCAACCCGCTATTGAAGCGGGAGCCTTCTTCGTCCGTGAAAATGATCAGTTCGTAAGGCTTTTCTGGAACAAATCCATTTTCTTTCCACGCTTCTGCAACTTCCAATGCCGACAGGACACCGAGCGGCCCGTCAAAGTTTCCGCCATTTGGCACGCTGTCCAAATGCGATCCGGACGCAATTGCTTTAGCGGAATTGTTTTTACCCGGAAGTCTGCCGATTACGTTGCCGGCTCCGTCTTCTCTTACGGAGAAGCCAGCTTCCGCCATCCATTGTTTCACCAATTCCTTCGCTTCTTTTTCTTCGGCCGACAATCCGGGCCTCCGGACGCCTCCGATCTGGGTATAGCCGATTTTTGAAAGTTCATAAAGGCGCTTTGCAAGCCGTTCTCCTTTTAAGCCAGAACTATCCAGCTTTGGATCGTAGCCATTCATCAAGTCATCATATATCGGATTTTCTAAAGCCATTTTCATGCCCCTTTGCTTTCAGTCATTTAGTTAAGTAAGCCCAGGCGTATTGAGCGTATAATTCAGCACCGGTTGCCATGGCGTCTTCATCGATATTGAACTTCCCGTGGTGGTGGGCCCATTCGGTATCTTTCCCGGCGTTCCCGCTGCCTACAAGCGCAAAGCTGCCCGGTACTTTATCCAGGTAAAAGGAGAAGTCCTCCCCTCCCATTGTCGGTTTTTCATCAAATACCGATTCTTCACCAAATGCTTCCGCTGCCACCTTCTGGACTAGTTGCGCGCTTTCTTCGCCATTAATTACGGCTTGTGTGCCGCGGATATATTCCACATGGGCTGTGCCGCCATAAACAGCAGCAGTATGCTCTGCGTAAATTTTTAATTGTTTTTCAATATGGTCCCGGATATCCGGATCAAAACAGCGTACGGTTCCTTCAAGTTCCGCATTTTCGGCAATGACGTTAAAGCGTGTACCGACTGTCATCTTGCCGACAGTCACCACCGCAGGCTGCTGAGGATCAATCGTCCGGGATACAACCGACTGCACGTTCATAACAAAGGCCGATGCGATGATGGCTGCGTCGATGCAGTCTTGCGGCATCGCGCCGTGTCCGCCCTGCCCTTTGAAATGCACACTGAAAATGTCCGCCGAAGCGAAAGAAGGCCCAGGCTGGCACGCTACTTTATGCGTCGGCATTTGTGACCAGATGTGGATGCCGAAAACATCATCTACTCCGTCGACAGCCCCTTGGCTGACCATTGCCTTCGCTCCTGTAGCCACCTCTTCTGCCGGTTGGAAAATAAATCGAACGCTGCCAGGAATCTGTTCTTTAACAGCAACAAGCGCTTTCGCCGCTGCAAGCAGCATCGCCGTGTGGGCATCATGTCCGCACGCATGCATTTTGCCAGCTTGGGCTGACCTAAATGGCAGATCTTCATTTAATTCGTGCACCGATAAAGCGTCCATATCCGCCCGGAGCGCAACCGTTTTTCCAGCCCTCTCCCCTGTAAGCGTGCCAATAACCCCAGTAGGTTCTGTCTTTCGGCAATCAATCCCGAGCTCTGTCAAATAATCATAAACAAACTCGGAAGTCTTAAACTCTTCCCACGACAATTCCGGTTCGCTGTGGAGCTTTCTGCGGATATCGATCATTTCTACGCTATTGTCCTGAATCGCTTTTTTGATGGTTTCATTGATCATGAGTTAGAACCTCCATTTTTATAGGAAGCCGACAAATATTCCGGCTAGAATGACGGAAACAATCGTCACGGTAATAAATCCAGCAACAAGCATTGGCGGCAGCATATGGCTGGTCAACACTTCACGCTCTTGTTCATCTTTTGTCAACGAATTGATGACTTCCACAGTGATGACGTAATCCGCCGGGAATCCATAAAGGGCCGTCAAAGATACAGCAAAAGCCATTTCTTTGCTGACTTTCAGCAATTTTCCGACGATGAAAGAAAACACATACATACCCGCTACCCCTAACGCAATCAAGGTAACAAGCGGATAAATGATTTCAAGCATCATGCTTGGCGTCGCATTCTTCAAACCGTCGAAGACGAATAATAGCAATCCAAGGATTGCGAAACCGAATCCGTTCGCTTTTTGGAGCGGATGACGCTCAAGGAAACCGATGCTGCGTGCTACTACGCCAAAGAATAGACACAAGACAAATGGACTGATTTCTACATAGGGAGCAGCCAGGGTAGATACCAAGTATGCTGCATAGCCGACGAGGGCCAAACGGAAGAATTTGAAGAAATCGGTATTATATTCTGGTGGTATTTTAGCGAACATTTTTGGTTCGCGTACTTCTTCATTCGGTTTAGCTTTTTCATCTTTAGGGCCACTTTCCTTGAGCATCAATTCATTGTTTCTATATTTCTCCAATAGCGAACGTCCTTCGCGTTTGAGCATGATCGAAGTCAGCGGATAGCCAGCAAAGCCCTGCATGACGTAGATGACGATTGCGAAAACCGCCAATGTCGGCAAGCCTGCTGCCTCTGCACCTTCGGACATGATCAATGCGGAAACGACACCACCAACCAATGGCGGAATTGCCACTACGACTGTTTGGAAATCGAAAAGCAGCATACCGATGCCAAACAGGGCTGCAATGATCCCCAGGATACCGGACAAAGCGATCAAAATAGTTTTCCATTGTGCTTTCAGCTCTTGAACCGACAGCAGCGTACCCATATTAGTGATTAATAGATAAATGAGCACTGTGACAACAGCCGGCGGAATGCCTGCTATCGCTACGATTTCTGGAGGGAAGAACGTCCAGTACCCCAGCAAGAATAAGAATCCGCTTATAAAAATAGAAGGAATCCAAGCTTTTGTGCGAATCGAAACAACTTCGCCGATGAACAAAATAAATGCTAAAATCGAAAATGCCAACATTTGAGCCATACGTTTTTGCCTCCTAATCTTTATCCTTCAACAATCCTTTAACCGAATAAAGGATTGTTGACATCTTAGCATAATTTTTTACTTAAGAAAATAGAATAAATGCACAATTTAGAAATTGCCAATTCTTTTGAAAACGATTACAATTGCATTGTATTGTGCATTTAGCTTTGTAAAACTTGATATTATATTTCCCTGCTACTTTACCATGGTTTATCTTTTCCGGTTAGAGGTATGTGGATAGAATAGTTATTAATAGAAGGAGGCTGCATGGATGGAAGGTAAAAATTATATCAATGGTGAGTGGAACACAGAAGGAGACGGCGTCATCAACGTCATGAACCCAGCAACCGGTGAACAAGTCGGAACGGTTCCGAACGGCGGCGAAAAAGAAGCGACCGCTGCTGTCGAAGCTGCTGCTGCCGCATTCCCCGGATGGTCCAAGACAACTGCGTATGAACGCGCTGAACTTTTGATGAAATGGCATGATTTGCTTTTGGAACATAAAGAAGAAGTCGGCGAGATCTTAACGAAGGAAATGGGCAAGCCACTTGCTGAAGCCATCGGTGAAGTTGAATACTCCGCTTCGTTCATCTCATGGTTCGCCGAGGAAGGCAAGCGGCTATATGGCCGCACGATTCCAGCGAGCAAAGAAGGCAAACGGATTCAAATCAATAAGCAGCCGGTAGGCGTTGTGGTGTCAATTACACCCTGGAATTTCCCTGCAGCGATGATGGCGCGCAAAATGGCTCCTGCGCTCGCAGCAGGCTGTACATTCGTTTCCAAACCAGCGAAGCTGACGCCACTTACTGCTGTGCGCATGTTTGAACTGGCGGAAGAAGCCGGATTTCCGAAAGGCGTCATTAATCTGGTGACAGGCAGTGCTAGCAAAATCGGTAAAGTCTTCACCAGCCACCCTGATGTGCGGAAGTTGACCTTTACCGGTTCAACGGAAATCGGCAAAGAATTGATGAAGCAAAGTTCAGAAAATATGCTTAACCTGTCGCTTGAACTGGGCGGACATGCACCAATCATCGTGCTGGACGATGCAAATCTTGATCTGGCTGTCGAAGGCGTAGTGGCTTCCAAATTCCGCAACGCTGGCCAAACTTGTGTTTGCGGAAACCGGATCTACGTCCAATCGGGTATTGCAGATGAATTCTCGAAACGCCTGCAGGAAGCGACCGCGAAGCTGAAAGTCGGAAACGGCATGGATGAAGGCGTGACGATTGGGCCGTTGGTTGATAAAGACGGATATGAAAAAGTCCAACAACATGTTCAGGACGCAGTTTCCAAAGGCGCGAAAGTATTGATTGGCGGTGACGGTTCAACGGATAACGATTCCTATTTCTATAATCCGACTGTGCTGGTAAATGCGAGTTCCGATATGCTGGTCATGCACGAAGAAACGTTCGGCCCTGTGGCGCCGATCATGACATTCGAAAAAGATGAAGAAGCAATTAAGCTGGCAAATGATACACGCTTTGGCTTAGCCGCTTATTTCTTCACTGACAGCATGACGCGTGGTACTTATATTGCTGAAAACCTGGATTACGGCATTGTGGGATGGAACGACGGAGCGCCGTCAACCGCTCAAGCGCCATTCGGCGGCATGAAAGAAAGCGGAATTGGACGCGAAGGCGGCCAAGAAGGCCTCGAAGCCTTTGTCGAAACCAAATACATTTCCATCAAAATCTAGTTACGCAAAAAAAAGCGGTCCGGGAATATACCCGGACCGCTTTTTCGCGTGCTAGACCACTGTCTCAAACGATTTTATACCCGATGTGCTCGGTTTAGTAAAACTGCAATCGTAATGCGGAAATAGTTCACTTAAAGAGTTGCAGATTTCTTGCTCCCGGCCTTCTGGAGCTACGATGAACAGTGAAGGGCCCGCTCCGCTGATAGCAGAACCATATGCCCCTGCCGCCCGGCAGGCCTGGCGAATCCTATCGAAATCTGGAAATCTGCTTTGCCGGAAAGGTTCATGGAAAGCATCCTTTTCCATCATGCGACCCGCCATCCGCCAATCGCCGCGCACCATTGCGGCTGATAAAACATTGCCGGCCGCACTGCTTCGAATTGCCGTGCCGTATGCAAGACTCTCTGGCAGCAGCCCTCTCGATTCCGAAGTCAAAAATTCAGTTGGCGGCACCATCAGCACTACTCCTACTGCAGCATCCGGAATGTGGACCACTTCCAAATCCTCGCCATCCGCATAGGAAATTGTCAATCCGCCCATGAGCGAAGCTGAAATATTATCAGGATGCCCTTCCATTTCCGTGCCGATTGCCACTTTTTCCTTCATCGGCATATCGATTCCCAGCAAACACACGCAAATTTCGATGCCGCCGGCAATGGCGGAAGCGCTGCTCCCGAGACCACGGCCGAGAGGGATGTCCGTCTCCACAAAAAGTTTGGCAGGCGGCAAGGTTCGACCGATCTTGCTGGCTGTGTGCATTGCCGCTTCGACGATTAAATTTTCGGCGGCACCGGATAAGTGGCTGTAGCTTTCATCCTTGTATTCAACGTGCCATTGTTCAGCACGGGAAACGTGGATCGTCAATTGGAGGTCTAAAGCAAGGCCGATCGAGTCGAAGCCGGGCCCCAAGTTTGCAGTCGAAGCCGGAACGATGACTGTGAAATCCGTCCACATCATACCTTAACCCCTTTTTTCAAATCCTCCCAGAACCGCTCCATGTCTTCAGGGAACAGCTGTGCTTTGTCGGCATTGACCGCAATGGCGGTTTCAGGGTCTTTCAAGCCATTGCCAGTCAATACAGCAACAATCGATGCCCCTTTTTTGATGCTGCCGTTTTCTACTTGTTTTTTTATGCCGGCAATTGATGCACAAGATGCCGGTTCTGCAAATACACCTTCTGTCGAAGCCAGCATTTGGTAGGCTTCCAATATTTCTTCGTCAGTCGCTTCCAAAATTGTACCTCTTGATTCATCCAATGCATTAAGCGCAAGCTGCCAGCTCGCTGGATTGCCGATGCGGATTGCTGTCGCTACCGTTTCCGGATTGTCGAACACCCGGTTATGGACAATCGGCGCCGCGCCCGATGCCTGAACGCCCAATAATTCTGGCCGTTTCGCCCCTGTTTTTTCAGCGTATTCGCTGAAGCCTTTCCATGAAGCGGAAATATTGCCAGCGTTGCCGACCGGCAACGCGAAGATATCCGGTACTTTCCCGAGCTGGTCAATCACTTCGAATGCAATTGTTTTCTGCCCTTCCAGGCGGTAAGGGTTCACCGAATTCACCAATGCAATGCCGGCTTCTTCCCCTACTTCACGAACCATCCGGAGAGCTTCGTCAAAATTGCCCTTGATCTCCAGTATTTCGGCGCCGTACATTTTGGCTTGCGCCAATTTTCCAAGTGCAATGCGCCCTTCCGGAATAACGACGATTGTGCGCATGCCAGCTCTTGCGCCGTAAGCAGCAGCCGATGCTGAAGTATTGCCCGTCGAAGCGCAGACGAGCACCCTTTTGCCTTCTTCTTTCGCTTTTGCCACTGCCATGACCATTCCGCGGTCTTTGAATGAGCCCGTCGGATTCGCCCCTTCCAGCTTAACGTATAAATCGATGCCCCATCGCGCGGACAATTTATCCAAACGGACCAATGGCGTGTTGCCTTCTTGCAGCGTTAATGCCGGTGTGTTTTCATTGACCGGCAGCCATTCTTTGTATTGCTCTATCAAACCAGGCCATCTCATGCCGATTCCTCCCCTTCAATGCGGTAATGGCTGATGACGCTAGCCGTGCCTTCCAAATCGCCTAACACATTCAAATGCTGCTGGCGGGAAATGCGGTGTGTCAATAAAACCAATTCCGCTTTGCCTTCCTCTTCCGCTGGATGCTGCATAACCGATTGGATGCTTGCGCCATGCTTGCCATATATCGACGTCATTTTCGATAATACGCCCACTTCATCGTTGACCAAAACGCGGTGGAAATACTTCGCAAATTGCTTCGATTCCGGCTTCATGACCCGCTCGTGCTGCGCCGAATGGACGCGCTTGCCATTGACTTCCAGCAATAGATTGCGGCAAGCCGCGATAATATCAGAAACGACTGATGTGGCAGTCGGCAAGGAACCCGCTCCTGGACCGTACAGCATCGTCTCGCCGACCGCATCGCCGTGGATATAAACCGCGTTGTATTCGTTGTTTACAGACGCTAGCGGATGTGAACTTGCCATAAATACAGGTTCAACGGCTACTTCAATGCCATCTTCGTCTTTTTTCGATGAACCGATCATTTTCATTGTATAGCCGAAATTGGCAGCCATGTCGAGGTCGCCATCGCGGATTTCTTTCATGCCCCGGACGAGCACATCATCCAGATGGACCTCGGTGGAAAACGCCAGCGATGATAAGATGACCATTTTCCGTGCTGCATCCAGTCCGTCGACGTCTGCAGATGGATCTGCTTCCGCGTAGCCGAGCCTTGTCGCTTCGGCGAGTGCATCCCTGTAGCTCATATTTTCTTTTTTCATTTTTGTCAGGATGAAATTGGTCGTACCATTGACGATTCCCATCAGGCTTCTGATGCGGTCGGATGCGAGTCCGTCTTCGAGCGTACGGATGATTGGAATTCCGCCAGCTACACTCGCTTCGTAAAACAAATCGCATTTTTGTTCATCGGCGAGCTTCAATAATTCATGGCCGTATTCCGCCATGACATCCTTATTCGCTGTCACAACTTGTTTGCCGGCTTTCAAGGCTTCCTCAATGGCATTTTTAGCGCCACTGATGCCGCCCATCACTTCAACAATGATATCTAATGAAGGATCATTCAATAATTCATGAATATCTGTGCAAAACACAGACGGATCCAGACTGGATAGTCTTTCTTTGTTAATATCCTTGATCAGGACTTTTTTGATGGTTACCTGAACGCCCAACTTATGGCGTAAATCCTGCTGATGCTGTTGCAGGATGGTCGCTACACCGCTTCCTACTGTCCCGAGTCCTAATAATCCGATTGAAATTTCATTTTTCATTGACGATTCCCCCTAGGCTGTGTACACTGTGAAAATACAGTTGTTTTTTGCATAAGGACATTATAGTATTATATAAATTTGAAAGCAACCCTTAATCCCACAAAGATTGGATCTGATGAGATGAAAGTAAGTAAATTCGGCGGCACTTCAGTCGCTAGCGCCGCCCAAATAAAAAAAGTGGCAAACATCATCAAAGCGGATCCAAGCCGGCGCATTGTCGTCGTTTCCGCCCCCGGCAAACGATTTGACAGTGATGTGAAAGTGACAGATCTGCTGATCCGGCTGGCAAACGCCTCGCTGGCCGGCGAACCCGTTGACCGAGCGTTGGACGATGTGTTGGCCCGTTACCGGGAAATCGCTATAGACCTCGGGCTTGGCGACAATATCGCCTCCATCATAGCGGATGACTTGACTCGCCACTTAGCCGCATCGAAAGAAAATCCTTCCTTGTATTTTGATCAATTAAAAGCGAGCGGTGAAGACAATTCCGCTAAGTTGATCGCAGCATATTTAACTTCAATCGGCCTTCCTGCCGAATACATCAATCCGCAAGACGGCGGACTCGTCGTCAACCATCCGCCGGCGCGTGTCCAGGCACTTCCAGAATCTTACGCCAATCTTTCGGCACTCCGCAATCGCCAAGCAATAAGCGTATTCCCAGGATTTTTCGGTTTTACGGAAAGCGGCATGCTGCGAACATTCGATCGCGGCGGCTCCGATATTACCGGCTCTATTCTTGCAGCGGCTGTCGGCGCCGAACTTTACGAGAATTTTACAGACGTCGATTGTGTGTTTGCGGCCAACCCGAAAGCTGTCGACAACCCGATGGAAATCGAAAAAATGACATACCGGGAAATGCGTGAATTATCCTATGCGGGTTTTGCCGTGCTCCATGATGAAGCATTGATGCCCGCTTTCAAAGCATCCGTGCCAGTGTGCATCAAAAACACGAATAATCCGTTTTCTAAAGGAACGATGATTGTTGCCGAGAGGGATTCTTCTGTACGGCCGGTGACTGGTATTTCAGCTGATAGCGGATTTTCCACCTTATATGTCAGTAAATATTTAATGAACCGTGAAATCGGATTCGGGCGCAAATTGCTGCAGATTCTTGAAGAAGAACAGGTTTCCTATGAACACATCCCTTCGGGCATCGACAACCTTTCCGTCATCGTCAGAAGTTACCAATTGACGCCAGGCAAAGAACAGCGCATCGTCGACCGCATCAAAAACGAATTACATGCAGACGATGTTTCATTCAGCAGCGGCTTTTCGATGGTCGTCTTGGTGGGTGAAGGCATGAAATACACGACCGGGCTTGCTGCCCGCGCGACGCTGGCGATTGCCCGCACAGGTGCCAACATCGAAATGATCAACCAAGGCTCTTCGGAGGTCAGCTTGGTGTTCGGTGTTTTGCAAAAAGACGAAACGAAAATCCTGCAAGAACTCTACAGCGAATTCTTCACTCCGGTATTCGCCGGTTAAACTTTCCCCTGCGTACAACGGCAGGGGCTTTTTTTACGCCAAGACAGGAAATCATTTCTAGTAATCAGAAAATTATGATATTATGGAATCATTCTGAAGGGAGGCTTTTTAATGACAGGAATTATCAAACCGAACCCGAAATTGTACGTGATGGATAACGGCCAGCTCAGCATGGATAAGAATTACATGATTTCCATGCACAACCCGGCAAGCGCGGAAAATCCGAATGTGCCAAATGAGCTGGTGAAATTCCCAGTTTATACCGTCCTGATCGATCATCCGGATGGGAAAATCCTTTTCGACACAGCCTGCAATCCCGAATCTACCGGCTTGAACGGGCGCTGGGGCACCGCGACTCAGTCACTGTTCCCGCTCGATATGCCAGAAGAGTGCTACCTCCACCATCGACTGGAAGAACTCGGCGTACGGCCTGAAGACATCAAGTACGTCGTTGCTTCCCACCTTCACCTAGACCACGCGGGTTGTCTCGAACTCTTCACAAACGCCACCATCATCGTTCATGAAGACGAATTGAATGGCGCTCTCCAAACATACGCAAGAAACACCAAAGAAGGCGCATATATCTGGGGGGATATCGACGCTTGGATTAAAAATAACCTCCAATGGAAAACTGTGCGCCGGACTGAAGACGGATTAAAACTTGCAGAAGGCATCCATCTCCTTAACTTCGGCAGCGGCCATGCCTGGGGAATGCTCGGACTGCACATCAATTTGCCGGAGACCGGTGGAATCATTCTTGCTTCAGATGCCATCTACACGGCGGAAAGTTATGGTCCGCCCGTGAAACCGCCAGGCATACTTTACGATTCCGTCGGCTATACCTCGACCGTCGAACGCATTCGGCGCATTGCGCAAGAAACGAATTCCGACGTCTGGTTCGGGCACGACGCAGCGCAGTTCAGCAAATTCCGCAAATCCACTGAAGGCTATTACGAATAATGGAGGACATGATCCATGACTGTTTCTAAATTGGTTTTCGCCCCTTTAAGCTATACCGGTTGGGGGTCACTTGAACAGCTGATTCCGGAGATTGAGCGCTTTTCGCCCAATAAAATCCTCCTCGTCACCGATCCGATGCTCGAAAAAATCGGACTGTCTGATCGAGTGGCGAAACCTGTCCGGGACGCCGGCTTTGATATAGCGCTCTACACCGACGTCGTGCCGGAGCCGCCGCTTGAAACCGGCGAGAAATTGGCAGCATTCACACGCGATAACGGCTTTGATCTCGTTATCGGAGTTGGCGGCGGAAGCGCGCTTGACTTGGCAAAACTTGCAGCAATCATGGCAACGCATGAAGGGCCTGTCGCAGACTACCTGAATTTGACCGGAACGCGCAAAATTGAACACCAAGCACTTCCCCTCGTTCTGATTCCGACAACTTCCGGCACCGGTTCCGAAGTGACGAGTATTGCCGTATTGTCGCTCGAGTCATCCAAAGATGTCATCACGCACGACAATATGATCGCGAGTGTAGCGATTGTCGACCCGCAGCTGACGATTTCAGTGCCGCCGAAAGTGACCGCTGCGACCGGCATCGACGCTTTGACACATGCAGTCGAAGCCTATATTTCGATTAATGCCAGCCCTGCGACAGACGGCTTGGCATTGCACGCCATCCGGCTTATCTCGAAATCGCTGCGCATTGCCGTTAAAGATGGTGAAAACAAGCAAGCGCGCACGGACATGAGCCAAGGCAGCTATTTGGCTGGACTCGCATTTTTCAATGCAGGCGTCGCGGGCGTCCATGCATTAGCTTATCCGCTTGGTGGCCAATTCCACATTCCGCATGGCGATTCAAACGCAGTGCTGCTGCCTTACGTCATGAGCTATATCCGCAAGAGCTGTCCGAAACGCATGGCGGATATCCTTGAAGCGCTTGGCGGCAACCCAAGTTTCCTATCGGAAGAAGAAGCATCCTATAAATGCGTCGATGAGTTGAAGCGCATTGTAGAAGATGTCGGCATCCCTTCGACCCTGTCCGGATTCGATGTGCCGGAGTCTGCGCTCGACAGTCTGACAGCGGACGGCGTCAAACAAAAACGGATTCTCGCCAGAAGCCCACTGCCGCTCGAAGAAGCGGATATCCGAAAAATCTATCAGTCTGCATTCGACGGCGTCCCTGTAGAACCCGCCACATAAAAACAAGCCCGAACCGCTTTTGCGGTTCGGGCTTGTTTTATTTCCACTGTTCTTGCAGCGGTCCGTTCTTGCCGTAAACAGGATCTGTCTGCGGCAACGGTGTATTTTGAATGTCTTCGAGCACATAAGGCCGTTCTTCCGCATTGCCGGTTTTCAAGTTATAGCTGACGCCGTTCGGATAAGCCCCGATAACTTCAAAATCAGCTGATGCTTCGATTTTCTTATGGCCGGTGCCTGCCGGCAGAACGACCACATCCCCGGCTTTCACCTTCACCTGTTCGCCCTGCTCCCCGCCAAGCTGTAAAGTCGCCGAACCCGCACGGACTCCAAGCGCTTCATGAGTGTTGCTGTGGTAATGGTGGTAATCGAAAACTCCGCCGCTCCAACTATTGTGCCAATTATGGCGGTTGAACACCTCTTCGATTTCTTGCGGATTTTCTTTGAATGCAGCGGGGTAGAATAAAACATTCAACGACGGGTTGTTCGGTATTTCGCCGTCGTCTTCGAAATGGAAAAACTGTTCATTCGCCATTATGCGCCAACCCCTTTCATTTATAGGGACTTTACCCCATGCAAGGCTTTATTAATCGCGCCAGCTGTCCTTTGCTCCACTCAAAATCCAAGTCTCCCCCTGACGCTTGCCGCATAGTTTTGGCTGACCGGCAGCAAGGAACCGTCTTTCATCGTCAGCTGGTAATTGGAAGCCATATCGCGGGTGATCTCTTCTATATGATGGATGTTTACAATATATGCGCGGTGGATCGGCAGAAAAAAGTCCGGCAATTGATTGCGCAGGTTTTTCAATGTATGGATCGAACAATACGTGTCATCTTCTGTATAGAACCATGTTTTCTTCTGACTGCTTTCAATATGAGAAACGCGTTCCACCGAAACCGGCCGCCACGCTTCATCCAATTTGCCTGTCAGGAACTTCAGCGGCTGCAATCTGCAGACAGCGAAGTCAGGTGGCAGAATGATGACGACGACACCCCTATTGCCATCAAGTTCCACAGGGTAGCCGATACCATAATACGCTGTGCCAAGCACCGATTCTTCCACTAACATCTCGACACGCCGCTGTTCCTTGCCGGCCCGCGCCGCTATGCTACCTGGAATGACGGGCTGGCCTTCAGCAATCCTCAGGTCATAGGCGCCCGATTTATAGTAGATATAACAACTTTCTGCCGCAATCGCAATCGAAGCCTCTTTTGGAACCCAGTCCCCAATAATCGCCCCCATCTGCTCCAATACCTTGTTTTCCATCCCTTCGCTCCCCTTCCATCTGCTGTTATCGTGAGATTTCCGCTTTTGTCGCTGCATATCCGCTTTTATCCAATTTTCAAGACAGTCAAACTATTCTGTTATATATTAATATACATTAACAACAACTGTATTAATACAGTTAATAAAATCTTTTATTCGAAAGGGATGAATTGGATATGGCGAACAAACAACAGCAAGCACAGGAACTGAAAAAGAGTTGGGAACAGGACAGCAGATGGAACGGCATTGAACGCCCATATACGGCAGAGGAAGTCGTGAAGTTGCGCGGTTCGGTACTCATTGAACATACACTGGCGAAAAAAGGCGCAGAACGCCTCTTCCATTCAATCCATGAAATGGATTTCGTCAATGCACTTGGCGCATTGACCGGCAACCAGGCTGTGCAACAAGTAAAAGCAGGCTTGCAAGCCATCTACTTGAGCGGCTGGCAAGTAGCGGCGGACGCCAACTCTGCCGGCCAGATGTACCCGGACCAAAGCTTATATCCGGTCAATTCTGTGCCGGATGTGGTGAAAAAGATCAACCGCGCATTGCAGCGTGCAGACCAGATTGACAGCGTTGAAAACACGGAAGGCTTCGACTGGTATGCGCCGATTGTCGCGGATGCAGAAGCGGGATTCGGCGGACCGCTGAATGTCTTCGAATTGATGAAATCGATGATCGAAGCTGGCGCTGCAGGCGTCCACTTTGAAGATCAACTCGCTTCGGAAAAGAAATGCGGACATTTAGGCGGCAAAGTATTGCTGCCGACACAAAATGCGGTAAGAAACCTTGTATCTGCCCGCCTGGCAGCCGATGTGCTTGGCGTTTCGACATTGATCATCGCCCGCACTGACGCAGATGCGGCTGACTTGATCACAAGCGACATCGATCCGCGAGACCATCAATTCATCACCGGCGAACGGACGCCTGAAGGCTTCTACCGGACAAACGCCGGCATCGACCAAGCCATCTCGCGTGGATTGGCTTATGCGCCATACGCAGACTTGGTGTGGTGTGAAACGTCGCATCCGAACTTGGAAGAAGCTCAAGCATTCGCGGACGCGATCCATGCCGAGTTCCCTGGCAAACTGCTTGCTTACAATTGCTCGCCTTCATTCAACTGGGAAGCGAAACTTGATAAAGAAACCATCGCGAAGTTCCAAGTCGAACTTGGCAAGATGGGCTATAAATTCCAGTTTGTTACGCTTGCCGGCTTCCATGCCTTGAACCACAGCATGTTCGAACTGGCGCACGATTACAAAGACCATGGCATGGCGGCATATTCGAAATTGCAGCAGGCTGAATTCGCCAACGAAGCAAAAGGCTATACGGCAACTCGCCACCAGCGAGAAGTCGGCACCGGCTATTTTGATGAAGTATCGCAGGTCATCTCCGGCGGTACCTCTTCGACAACTGCCATGAGCGGTTCTACTGAATCTGCCCAATTCACAGCGGCGAAATGAAAGGATGATCTCTTTGCTGACAAAATCGACAATTCTCATCACAGGCGGGCCAGTCCCGCAGATGGAAAAGATCTTGACGCCAGAAGCCTTGGAATTCATTGAAAACCTGCATGCAAACTTTAACCAGCGCCGCGAAGAGCTGCTGGAACGGCGACAGCTTCGCCAGCAAGAAATAGATGCCGGCAAAGCGCTTGATTTCCTGCCCGAAACAGAGCATATCCGCGATGGTGATTGGACGATCGCCCCATTGCCTTGGGATATGCAGGACCGGCGCGTCGAAATCACCGGTCCGGCCAACCGCAAGATGCTCATCAACGCATTGAATTCCGGTGCAAAGATGTTCATGGCGGACCTGGAAGACGCGACTGCGCCAAACTGGTTCAATGTCATCGATGGACAAGTGAACTTGGCCGACGCCGTGCGCCGCCAAATCGACTTTGAAGCGCCGGATACGGGCAAGGCCTACAAGCTTAATCCCGAGACGGCTGTGCTGATGGTGCGCCCCCGCGGATGGCACCTATTAGAGAAGAATATCGAAATCGGCGGCAAGCCGATATCTGGCAGCCTGGTCGACTTCGGGCTTTATTTCTTCCACAACGCCAAGGAATTGAAGGAGCGCGGGACGGGGCCATACTTCTACCTTCCTAAGCTCGAAAGCCATCTGGAAGCGCGCCTTTGGAACGATGTCTTCGTTTTTGCACAAGATGAACTTGGCATCCCCAAAGGTACGATTCGGGCGACGGTTCTGATTGAGACCATTCTTGCAGCATTTGAAATGGATGAAATCCTTTACGAGCTGCGCGACCATTCAGCCGGCTTGAACTGCGGCCGTTGGGATTATATTTTCAGTGTCATCAAGCGCATGCGCAACCGACCGGAATATCTCTTCCCTGACCGGGCGCAAGTCACGATGACAGTGCCATTTATGCAGGCATATACCCGCCTCTGTATCCAGACATGCCACCGGCGCAGTGCACCGGCGCTCGGCGGGATGGCGGCACAGATTCCGGTCAAAGGGGATTCCGAAGCCAACGACGCCGCATTCCAAAAAGTGCGCGAAGATAAGCGCCGTGAAGCAATTGACGGACACGACGGCACATGGGTCGCACATCCAGGAATGGTCGCCGTTGCGATGGAGGAATTCAACGAGTCTATGCCAACGCCAAACCAAATCGCCAAACAGCGAGAAACCATTGAAGTTTCTGCCCAAGACCTGCTCGAAGTTCCAGCAGGCACCATTACAGAAGACGGACTGCGTTCCAATATATCCGTAGGCATCCAATACATCGCATCTTGGCTGTCTGGCAACGGCGCCGCTCCCATCAATCATTTGATGGAAGATGCGGCAACAGCCGAAATCTCACGCTCCCAAGTCTGGCAATGGATCCGCCATCCGAAAGGTGTTCTAGATGATGGCCAAAAAATCACCGTGACTTTATTCCATGAAATCACGGAACAGGAAAACGAAAAAATACGGGAAGCGGTTGGTGCTGAGAAATACCAGTCCGGACATTACGAAGAAGCACGCGAGTTGTTTACTCAACTCACATTGCAAAGTGATTTTGCCGAGTTTTTGACATTGCCAGGGTATCAACAACTAAACTAACCTATTGGAGGAGATCATTATGAAAAACATGCAAACTTACGGAATGTACCCTAAAAAAGAATGCCAGGAATGTGGTTGTGAAATCAAAGAGCAGCGCGAATCGATCAACTACGAATGCGAACGCTGCAGCGCGAATAAAGACGAATAGTGTTTCCTGGGACGTCCTTACGGGGGGCGTCTCTTTTTGCTTGTGGAAAGTATTTGGCGTTGCTGGGACAGTATTTGTCGGTGTTAGAACTGTATTTTGATGCTGACGGACCGTATTCGCGAGTGATGGGACAGTATTTTGTTCCGCATAGGAATAAAATATTAAATTTTCCAAGTAAAAAGGCATTCCAGCTCTCACTGGAATGCCTTTCGCTATTAGCTTTGATCAGAAGATTTGATCCGGTAAACGGTATCATCCTCTACTGTGTTGAACACTTCGATAAAGCGCGTCCCCTGGCCGCTTTTCCCTGCCACATCGTCCGCGACAACCGCTGCAGGTTCAATGACGCGGGAATCGAAATCCTCCATCAAACTTTGCAACCCATCGTAGCTGTCGATGCCTTTGTCCTTTTTTACTTTGTTGAAAAGCTGTTCCGATTCCGGTTCCGTCAGCTCCACGTATCCTACTGTAATGCGCTGTATACCCATGGTTACAACCTCCCGCACAATTTCTCTTCCTATACCCACGGAAACAAGTTGGATAAACCTGCCATAGCCTCAGCCCCGCCTTTCCGTTATGATGGGTGAAGGAAAAAATTTATGAACCGGAGTGAATGCCATGCGCGTTGCGATATTCGATTTTGATGGGACCTTATATTCCAAAGAAACTTTTGGGCTGATGATGGAGCATTTGAAGAACCACCCTGTCCACAGCAAGCGCTACCGCCAATTCTACCGCGCGATCATGCCGCCTTATATCGGCTCGAAACTGAAGCTCGTATCGGTTAAAAAGATGCGGGAAAGTTCTGTTCAGGCTTATTTAGCGGCACTCGAAAGCTTTACGCAAAGTGAACTGGAAGCCTATTTCCGCGAAATCGCCGACAGAATGCACGGCGATTTCAATCCGGAAGTTGTCGAACGGCTGAAGCGCCATGTTCAGAATGATGATTACATCATGCTCGTATCGGGTGCTTTCACTCCGCTATTGCACGCCGTGACGGAAAATCTGCCGATCCGCACAATCATTGGTACGGAAATCCCATATGCGCAAAACATCCTTGATCACCGCGCCAAGATTTCGCATGTCCAAGGCCCATTGAAAACGGAGAAAATCATACAAGCGCTTGCAGGAGAAGATGTGGATTGGGCAAACAGCTCCGCTTACGGGGACAGCCATTCTGATTTGCCTGTGCTCGAGCTTGTGGGCAATCCTGTCGCAGTGCGGCCGGAACCACGTTTGCGGGCAGTTGCAGAGCAGCGCCACTGGGAAATCATTTAATCTGCAGGAGGAAATTCAATGGAACCGACTCACACCCGCCTATTGGTGGATAATTATAAAGAATGCTTCGCTTTTTATCGGGACGTCCTGGGATTCGATGTGAAAACAGGCGATGAAAATTCCGCTGAAGCTGATTTGCAATTCAATCATTGTACGGTGGAACTTATCGAACGGAGCCGCATGGCGCCTGGCTTCGACTCTCCTTCTTCGCCAGACACACTAGGGACTGTAATTTTCGAAGTCGAAAATACCGAAGCCGCTTACGAAAAACTAAAGCATTCCGTGAAATTCATCACTTCCCCGACAGCCCAAGGCGGCCAGGGCAGCAAAGTGGCCCATTTCAGAGACCCTTCCGGCACGCTGATTGAACTGAACGAAGCGATCGCAGGTTAATAGCTCCAATGCAAAAGCAGCCGTCTGTCATAAACGGCTGCTTTTTAATATTCTCCCAACACTTCGATGCAGATTTTTATGCCCCGGACGAGGTCCGCGTGGGACCAACTTGGAATTTTACCGTGTTCGATTCCAAGTTCATGCGAAGCCGGGATGTGAATAAAACCCGTATGCATGCTCGGTTTCATCGTTTCCGCGAAATGCAAGCCTTCGTACATGACGTTATTGCATAGATAAGCGCCGGCAGTATTGGAAATATCCGCAGGCAGTCCTTCCGTTTTGAGCCGATCAACCATCTGCCGTGCCGGCAAAGTGGTGAGGTATGCCGACTTGCCGCTTTCTCTTATCGGTTCATCCACCGGCTGATGCCCTTCATTGTCCGGTTCGCCGTCTTTGACGTTGATGGCGATGCGTTCGGGTGTGATTTTATAGCGCCCCGCTGCAAGGCCAAGTGAAATGACCGCGTCTGGCTCAACCTCTTCGATATGCGACAGCAAATGCTGGCCGGATAAATGAAAATCAACCGGCAGCACTTTGCTGATGATCGTAAAGCCGCCGATTTCTTTTCCATCCAATTCTGCAACAATCCGCATCGTTGGATTGACGGTAAATGCCAAAAACGGTTCAAATCCTGTAAGTAATAGTTTTTTCATAATCCCCCTCCATTCTCCGCCATTATACGTCAGAATCCGAAAATCCTAAACCTGTCCCTCTCTATGAAAATAAAACTTTGCAAATTCCATGATTTTTGTTAAAATGCATACAGATGAATATTTATCCAAATATACTCATATAGGGGGAAAAACATTGACTATTACTAAAAAACACACATTAGCTGTTTTATTTGCATCATCTGCTTTGCTTCTTGGAGCTTGCGGAAGCGATACTCCGGAATCCGGTGGTTCAGGCGCTTCTGAAGAAGACAAAGTCTTAGAAATGGGAACTTCAGCAGAATTCCCGCCATTCGAATCGCGTGATGCATCCGGTGAATTCGTCGGATTCGACATCGATATGGCTAATCTCATTGCTGAGGAAATGGGCTATGAATTGAAAATCACCGACATGAAATTCGATGGTTTGATCGGCGCATTGCAGAACGATCGTGTCGATATGGTAATTGCGGGCATGTCAGCGACTGAAGCACGCAAAGAAAACGTCGATTTCTCGACAGAATACCATTTCTCAGGAGAAATGTTCGTAACCCCGAAAGACTCAGATGTGAAAACGCTTGAAGACCTCGAAGGCAAAAAAGTTGGTGTCCAGCTTGGTACAATCCAGGAAGAAGGCGCTAAGGCCATTATCAAAGAAGAAGGCATAAACTTTGAATTAAAAGCGTTGGATGATTCCGGCGCATTGATCCAGGAAATCCTTTCTGGCCGCATCGATGCAGCTTACATGGACAAAGAAGTAGCAAAAGGCTATATCGAAGCGCAGGACTTAGGCGCCTTTGATGATCCGACAACTTCTTCACCAGGTATGGCTGTCGCATTCCCTAAGGGCAGTGAATTGGTGGAAGAAGTCAATGCTGTCCTCGCTGATCTGGAAGAAAGCGGCGAATTGGAAGAATTGAAGAAAAAGTGGAAGATTGAAGAATAAAAGACATTCCATTGAGCGGCGGGCTTTGTCCGCCGCTCACTATTTATTAGAACATCCCCATTGCCGGGATGAATCTTCAAAAGAAAAGAGTTGTAACTTATGAATTTGGACTTTTCACAAATGGTTCCTTATATCCCCTTTATCCTGGAAGGGATTTGGGTCACATTAAAATTCGTGATTGTCGCAATCATCCTCGGTTCGATTCTGGGAACGATTTTGGCATTGTTCAAAATCGGCTCGATCAAACCGCTGCGCTGGTTCGCTGACGCGTATACATCGATATTCCGCGGCACGCCCCTGATCCTGCAATTGATGATCATCTATTATTCGATTCCGCAGCTGACCGGCTATGACATCTCGCCTTTCTTGTCCGCGATTTTGGCATTTGGCTTGAACTCATCCGCTTATATTTCTGAAATTATCCGCGCCGGTATCCAAGCGGTCGACAAAGGGCAAATGGAAGCTGCTCAAGCTCTCGGCATTCCCTACCGTGCCATGATGAAAGATATCATCTTGCCGCAGGCGCTGAAAAATATCCTGCCGGCGTTGATGAACGAATTTATCACATTGACGAAAGAATCTGCAATCGTTTCAACGATCGGCTATCTCGATTTGATGCGCCGCGCGCAAGTGGTCGGCTCTGATTTATTCCGCAACTTTGAACCGCTGCTGTTCGTCGGCTTGATTTACTGGTGCCTGGTTATGGGATTGACTGTACTTGGCAGAATGTTTGAACGGAGGCTGAAGCAAAGTGATTAAAGTGGAGCATTTGTACAAGAAATTCGGATCCAACGAAGTACTGACAGACATTACTGCTGAAATAAAAAAAGGCGAAGTAGTTTCCATCATCGGCCCTTCCGGCTCAGGAAAATCGACGTTTCTGCGCTGCTTGAACATGCTGGAGATTCCGACAGCCGGAAAAGTGATCATTAATGGGCAGGACCTGACAGGACCGAAAAAGGATGTACAGAAAATCCGCCAGCAAATCGGCATGGTGTTCCAGCATTTCCACTTGTTCCCGCATTTGACGGTTCTTGAAAACCTGACATACGCTCCGATGAAAGTGAAAGGCGAGAATAAAGCGCTGGCTGAAGAAAAAGCGCGTGCGTTATTGCTGCGCGTCGGCCTGTCAGAAAAAGAGAAAGCTTATCCGAGCAGCTTGTCCGGCGGCCAGAAACAGCGTGTGGCAATCGCCCGGGCGTTGGCGATGGAACCTGAATTGATGCTTTTTGATGAACCGACATCCGCACTTGATCCTGAAATGGTCAAAGAAGTGTTGGATGTTATGAAAGATTTGGCGAAATCCGGTATGACGATGGCTGTTGTGACGCATGAAATGGGCTTTGCACGGGAAGTCGCAGACCGCGTGCTGTTCCTGGATCACGGCGTCCTTGTCGAAGAAGGAGAGCCGCGGGAATTCTTTGCATCCCCGAAAACCGAACGAGCCCGGGATTTCCTGGAGAAAGTATTATGAAAGATGCCTCTTGGGGCATCTTTTTTTGTCGATTTGTTCATATCCATCCCCTATTTCCCGCCTCAGCTCCCCGCGCGGCCATGATATAATCAACGGTGAAGAAAAAAATTGAGGTGTCCCCCGAATGTTAAGGAAAATCATTGTTTTATTTGCCGTCGCATTTTTTATGGTGCTCATCATGTTCACCGGAATGATGTTCATGACCAATACAACAGAAATCTATTCACAAGATGATATAAAGTTGGAGATCGAAAAACCAGCTTTCTTTACGCTGGCAGAACCGGACGCAGACGGCAAGCGGAACATTACGCTATTCAGCTTGCCGCTCGGCAGCTATACGTTAACGGAGCGACAATTAGACAATGGCACCACAATTGTTTTCGAACATCTTGAAAACACAAGCTGGCTGCCGTTCGTCGTCTCTATGAATACAGCAGGCATCGGAGACGCAGACGTGCGTTCTTGGAACCCCGAACCCGGCATGCTCACAACAGATCCGGAATACGGCAACGACCCGACTACTAATCCATACGGCATCATTGCGATGGATTCTGCTGAAATCCTGCAAGGCAATATTTACGTTTCACGGAATCTGGCGCTTGGAAATGGCGATCCAGTCAACGAATTGCGCCATGAAATAACGGAATTGACAATCGAAGAAGGCAAACTTCTGAAAAACTTTTGGCTTCCGCCGAAGCATCAAGCTGACAGCTGGTTCTTGATGTCGCCGGAACCCTTTTTCAGCCTTCTGCAAGACGAGGAAGCTTGGCTTTCGCACACGGCTCAAAATCCACGCGAACGGTTGAACTGGCTGACACCGGAAGGGCCAATGGTGAAGATTCCCCTGACTGATGATCTACGCACAGAAATGGCTTATAGCGCATCTTCTAATACCGCTGGAGCAATAGCAGAGGAATGGCAAAAAGATTCTCCAGCTGTCTATTTCGAAAGCATCCTGTTGAATGCCGAAGCAACCGAACAGCAATAACCAAAACCCGCTCGAGCCACAAGCTCTGGCGGGTTTTGGTTTCAATAAAAAGCATTGAAACTTTATTAATGACGGAATAGTCAGTATAATAAAGCATATAGACGTCCGCCTTCCTTCACTGGCTTTAATCAAACATCAGCGGAAAGGAGGTCGTTCCAATGGCCAAAATCAGAATCGATCCGCAGGAAACACCGCGCGAAATCGAAGAAGATTATAATGCTGCCCAAAACATGATTGGCGAAGGCGCACCAGATTATGCCAACTCGAAAGATGACGATGCACCCCAGGAAATCAAAATTGAAGCGCAGCAAGCTAAACGGCTCCAATAGCTTCCGCTCCTTGCACCGCCAAATCCTGGCGGTGCTTTTTATTGCACAAAAAAATCCCCGCCAAAGCGATTGCTTTAGCAGAGACATGGTA
The DNA here is from genome assembly GCF_058268475.1 of Planococcus sp. TJ-301. Taxonomy (NCBI): domain Bacteria; kingdom Bacillati; phylum Bacillota; class Bacilli; order Caryophanales; family Caryophanaceae; genus Planococcus; species Planococcus sp. TJ-301. The sequence goes on from NZ_JBZDOH010000001.1 coordinate 1,245,842, forward strand.
TTTATTCCATCATATCACCAAGAAGGCTGTAAGAACGCAGGCGGTCTTCAAGATGAAAAATCTGGGAATTGACAATGACTTCGTTCGCTCGGGTTTTATTGATAAAGTTCCGCAGCTTTTCGCGGACCACATCCGGTGTGCCGACAATCATCGATTCTGAAGCCAGTTTTTCTTTGAAAATGGCAATTTCACGGTCCGACCAAACCTTTTCGAGATCATCGATCGGCGGCTGGAAATGGGTCGGCATACCTCGCATCAGCGCAAACATCTGCTGCTGGCCGGATGTTGCAAGCCATTCCGCCCTCTCCTGTGTATCCGCTGCAATGACATTGACGCCGACCATGGCATACGGCTCTTTCAATGCGGCGGAAGGTTTAAAGTTCTGGTGGTAGAGCTGCAAAGCCTGAATCGTGTAGTCCGGCGCAAAATGGCTGGCAAATGAAAATGGCAAGCCTTTAATCGCCGCAAGCCTAGCACTGAAGCCGCTTGAACCAAGCAGCCAAAGCGGCACATCCAGACCGGTTCCAGGAAAAGCGCGGACGCTGCCTTTTGGATTTTCGGAAAAATAGTTTTGCAGTTCTTCTACTTGCTGTGGAAACTCATCCCCGCTGCTGTGCAACGTTCGGCGCAGCGCATAAGCTGTCGCCTGGTCGCTCCCGGGCGCGCGCCCTAAACCAAGGTCAATGCGGCCGGGGTACAGCGATTCAAGCGTACCGAATTGCTCTGCGATAACGAGCGGCGCATGGTTCGGCAGCATGACGCCTCCTGAACCTACACGGATCCGCTTTGTTTGCCCGGCAATGTGGCCGATTAAAACTGATGTCGCAGAACTGCCGATGCCCGGCATATTATGGTGCTCAGCAAGCCAAAGCCGGTTAAAACCTAATTTCTCTACATGCTGCGCCAATTCGACGCTGTTCTTGAATGATTGAGCCGCATCGCTGTCTGCGTTGACCGGCGCCAAGTCTAGCACAGCCAATGGTATGTTTTCGAATTTTTTACTAGTCATCATTCATCACTCCTCACTTTTACAAGTGTAGCGGTATTTTCTTTTTTCTACACGGTTCCTGCTCAGCACCCAGAAAAACCAGTCAATTGCTTTTCCCGATAATGTTTTTCAAGGCGCTCGGTTTTCTTGAACGCATCCCTTCTTACCTAGTCAAGATAGACTTTTCCGATGTCCATTCAAGATGAAACGACAGTTCGTTCAACTTTTTCGTAATTCAAATTAACCGGAAAGAAACAGAGCCATCTCAACTTTCTGATCTACAAATAATTTTTTAAAAATTTAAACTTTCCCTTGTAAAATTCGCCCTGCTGTATTAAAGTAAACTTTATCTAAAGGCGCTGTTTGATCGGTGGACCTTTACCCTGCACGCACATTAAAACTTCATATTTTATTTCTTATCTAGAGAGACGGAGGGATTTGGCCCTGTGAAGTCTCAGCAACCAGCCCTTATGGCTACGGTGCTAATTCCAATAAGCCTCGGCTTAGAAGATGAGAAGATTAGGTTCCCAAAACAGGGGCTTTCTTCTTTTTCAAGAAGCGAGCCCCTGTTTTTATTTTGAAAGGATGATTCCCATGGAAAAATTCGGCATTGAAACGCAACTAGTGCAATTAGGCAATAAAACCGATAAAACGACAGGGGCGGTCAGCACCCCAATTTATTTGTCGACCGCTTATGAACATGAGGGGCTTGGCAGGTCGACAGGCTATGATTACACGCGCACCAAAAACCCGACTCGCTCCGTACTGGAAGAAGGCATCGCCGCTCTTGAAGGCGCGGATGCTGGATTTGCCTGTAGTTCCGGAATGGCGGCAATTCAACTGGTGCTGTCGCTGTTCAGGCCTGATGACGAGCTATTGGTACCGGAAGATATTTACGGAGGCACTTACCGGCTGCTCCAGCATTATTCGGAGATTTACAATATCCGCACCGTTTACGCAGATTTCAATGATGTCAGCCACACTGAAAGCTTGATCACAGATAAAACGAAAGCGTTATTCATCGAGACGCCAACCAATCCATTGATGCAGGAAATCGACCTGGCCGCCTACGGAAAACTGGCGAAAAAACATGGTTTGCTGCTCATTGCCGACAACACCTTTTTAACGCCTTACCTTCAACAGCCTATAACATTAGGCGCAGACATCGTCGTGCACAGCGCGACAAAGTATATCGGCGGCCATAATGACGTGCTCGGCGGCTTGGTTGCTGCTAAAGGCCAGGCGCTTTGCGAGAAACTGGGCGTGCTTCACAATTCAGCTGGCGCAGTGTTATCGCCGTTCGATTCCTGGTTGTTGATCCGCGGCTTGAAGACGCTGCCGCTTCGCATGAAACAGCACGAAAAAAATGCGTGCGAAGCTGCTGAGTTTCTGGCACATCACCCTGCGGTCACAGATGTCCTTTATCCCGGAAAAGGAGGCATGTTGTCATTCCGCTTGCAAGACGCATCATTGGTCGGTCCGTTTCTGGAAAATTTGGAACTGATCACGTTCGCTGAAAGCCTGGGCGGCGTGGAAAGTTTCATCACCTATCCCGCCACCCAGACGCACGCCGATATCCCTTATGAAGAGCGGACGCGCCGCGGAATTTGCGATTGCCTGCTCCGCTTTTCCGTCGGCATCGAAGACATTGAAGACCTGACAGCCGATCTTACCCAAGCATTCGCAAAACTGGACAAGGAGGTCCTTCGCCTATGACACATTTGGAAACTCAATTCATCCACGCAGCCGGAGTCGACAAAGAAACCGGGGCGGTCAATGTCCCGATTCACTTGTCTTCCACATACCATCAGGCCAGCTTTGACGAATTCGGACCGTTCGATTACAGCCGCTCCGGCAATCCCACACGTTTAAAGCTGGAAGAAACCATTGCCAAACTCGAAGGCGGCACACGCGGATTCGCTTTCGCTTCCGGCATGGCTGCCATTTCTTCCGCGTTCATGCTGCTGTCGGCTGGCGACCACGTCCTTGTATCGGAAGATGTCTACGGGGGCACTTACCGCTTTGTCACGGAAGTGCTTACCAAATTCGGAATTTCCTATAGCTTTGTCGACATGACCGACCTCAGCGAAATGGCCGCAACTATCCAGTCCAATACGAAAGTCGTTTATATAGAAACACCATCCAATCCGGTCATGAATATCACTGACATCGAAATAGCCGCCAAGCTCGCAAAAGCCAATGGCTGCTTAACATTTGTCGACAATACATTCATGACGCCTTTGTACCAGAACCCGCTTGCTTTGGGCGCAGATGTCGTCTTGCACAGCGCGACGAAATTTCTATCCGGCCACAGCGATATCATCGCGGGGCTCGCAGTCGTCAAAGATCCGGAATTGGCGGATCGTCTCGGCTTTATTCAAAATACGTTCGGTTCGGTCTTGGGGGCTCATGATTCCTATACCTTGATCCAAGGCATCAAAACTCTGGGCGCACGGTTGAAGCAATCATCCGCTTCTGCCCGTGTCATTGCGCAATATTTGCATAGCCATCCCGCCGTGGAAGAAGTCTATTATCCGGGCTTCACATTCCATCCGGGCAATCCGATCCATGAGCGCCAAGCACGCGACGCGGGAGCTGTTGTATCGCTGCGCCTGAGAGACAAAGATGCTGCCCGGATTTTTGTGGAGAGCCTCCAAATTCCGGTATTTGCGGTAAGTTTGGGAGCAGTCGAAACGATTCTTTCTTACCCGGCGACAATGTCCCATGCATCTATGCCGAAAGAATACCGCGAGAAGCGCGGCATCACAGACGGTGTTCTGCGTTTATCTGTCGGCCTCGAAAACCGCGACGATTTGCTGGAAGACCTTGAACAAGCGCTGCAAAAAGTCCGCCGCGCAATACAAACTCCCGAACTGGTGAAATAAATTCCCGAACAAAACCGCCCATTCAACTTGCTGAATGGGCGGCTTTCTTTTAATATATCGTTTTTCCTGAAAGAGCTTCCTGTGCAGCGGAGGCATTTGTACCAATCGGCCGCTTAGCCACACCCGTATCAATCGCAGCTTGCGCCACTGCGGCTGCTACTGCCGGTGCAACGCGCAAGTCGAATGGCGCTGGAATGACGTATTCATCGTGGAGTTCGTGCAATTCCAGCAGCCCGGCAATCGCTTCTACTGCCGCAATTTTCATCGCATCATTGATTTCAGTAGCACGGACGTCCAGTGCCCCGCGGAAGATGCCTGGGAACGCCAGGACGTTATTGACCTGGTTCGGGAAGTCGGAACGTCCCGTGCCCACAATGCGGGCCCCTGCGCGTTTTGCCGCGTGCGGCAAAATCTCCGGGTTCGGGTTCGCCATCGCAAAGATGATGGGTTCTGCATTCATCGATGCCACCATTTCTTCACTCAAAGCTCCCTCGGCCGATACGCCGATAAACACGTCCGCCCCTTTGATAACATCTCCAAGTTTGCCTTCAGACCGGCCATAATTGGTCATTTCTGCTACTTCTTCCTTGAATGGATTCATTCCGTAGGAACGGCCTTTAAAAATGGCGCCTTTCGTATCACACATGATCAACTGGCTGAAACCGTATTTGCTCAGCAGCTTTACGACCGCAATCCCTGCGGCTCCTGCCCCGTTGACGACCACTTTTACTTCATCGACATTTTTACCGACCAGTTTCAGGGAATTGATCAATCCGGCAAGCGTCACAATGGCCGTTCCATGCTGATCATCGTGGAATACCGGGATTCCCATCTCATCTTTCAAGCGCTGCTCTACGATAAAGCAAGTAGGCGCAGAAATGTCTTCCAAATTGACTCCGCCAAAGCCGGGCTCCAGCAGTTTAACCGTTTGGATGATTGTTTCAGCGTCTGTTGTGTCCAAGCAGATTGGAAATGCATCAACGCCCGCGAATTCTTTGAACAGCACCGCTTTCCCTTCCATTACCGGCAACGCCGCATGAGGGCCGATATTGCCAAGTCCGAGAACCGCGGTGCCATCTGTAATGACTGCCACCGTATTGCCTTTCATCGTGTACTCGTAGACTTTCCCCGTGTCCTGCGCAATTTCCTTGCACGGCTCTGCTACTCCGGGAGAATAGGCGAGACTTAACTCCCTTTCATTTCCGACCGCCACTTTTGAACGGACTTCGAGTTTTCCTTGATGTTCCCGATGCAGATGCAAAGAGTCGTTTCTCAGGTTCGCCATTGCCTCATCTCCCTTTGTTTATAATTGTTCATTATAAAGCGTTTAGAGCCAATTGAAAGACTTTTCTGATTTTTATTGTATTATTCGGACTTTTGACTGAGACAAAACTCATATGAAAGCGCCTTCATATTAAAAGAGTCCCAGAAGTCTCCATTTGCAGTCAGGCAACTACTAATAATAAAAGGCAGAGAAAACGAATCGTTTTCTCTGCCCTTCAATATTATTTGCTTTATGGTTTGACGTTTTATACGTCAAATGGCGGTCCATCCTCCGTCGACTTTGATTGTTTCGCCTGTCACGAAATTCGATAAATCCGAAGCGAGATACAACACAGCTCCAGATATGTCTTTCGGCTGCGCGAGGCCGTCCAGTAGAATGCGGCTCTCGACGTCTTTCTTAAATGCTTCGTCTTCGAACATCTTCGCTGTGAATTCTGTTTCGATGAACGTCGGAGCTACGGCATTGACCTTTACCCCGCCTTTCGCCCATTCCACAGCCAGCGCTTTGGTCATTTGCACCATTCCGCCTTTGCTTGAGCAATAGGCTGCGCGCTTGATATAGCCGACAAATGCCATTTGGGAAGCAATATTGATGATGCGCCCGCTTTTCTGCGCAAGCATATATTTAGCAGCTGCCTGGCTAGCGAAAAAGGCTGATTTCAAGTTCAAATCCAGGACCGTGTCCCAGTCTGATTCCGTCACTTCCATCGCAGGTTTTGCGATATTAACGCCTGCATTATTCACCAGCACATCGACTGTACCGAAAGTGTCCGCTGCTGTGTCAATCAGCCGCCGTACTTCTGTTACTGCACTCAAATCACCGGCCACTGCGATGCAGCGCGGATTAAATTCATGAAGCTCGCTCAGCGCATTATCGAGCGTTTGCTGATTGCGTCCCGAGATGACGACATTCGCCCCCAGTTCTGCAAAAGTCCGGGCAATATCCCGGCCAATTCCTTTGCTGCCACCGGTTACAATGACGGTCTTGCCGGCAAGTTCGGAAAAGTATGCACCCATTATTCGCTCTCCCCCATTGCCTGCAGATCATTTTTCAGGAAATGGATCAGCGTCCTTTCCCGGTCTGCATTGAGTTTGCGCGATACGGCTGGCTCCCAATCGTAGAAGCCTTTGCCGCTCTTGTCGCCCAAATTGCCGTCTGCCGCAAGTTCCGACAAAATTTTGCCTGAGCGCTGGTCGGTCGCCAAATCTTCGAACAAATAATTCGAAATTGCCGAAAACACATCCAAGCCGCCCATATCGGCTGTCATTAATGGTCCGGTCACCGGCAAGCGGCGCCCAATGCTATAAGTGACTGCTGCATCAATATCTTCTTTTGACGCCGCTCCGGAATCCAACAGCGCTTGCGCTTCACGGAACAACGCGTATTGCAGACGATTGCCGATAAAGCCAGGCAGTTCTTTTTGCAATAAAATCGGTTTCTTATTCATATCCACAATAACTTGCATCGCACGCTGCACGGTTTCTTCGTCGGTCTTGCTGCCTTTGACTACTTCGACCAACGGAATAAGATGACCTGGATTCCAGAAATGCGTCACGACGAACCGGTTTGGATGCGCCATTTTTTCAGACAGCAGACTTGGCATGAAGCCCGATGTATTGCTCGCGATAACGACGTCTTCTCCGACAAGCTTCTCAAGAGTAGCGTACATTTCTTTCTTCAATTCCAGCACTTCCGGAATCACTTCGATGATGAACGTCGCGCCTTCGACAGTTTCTTCAAGAGAAGTCGAGAATTGGATGGTGTCTTTGATGCGTTTCGCATCCGCTTCGCCGAATAAATCGTTGTCGACCATCACGCCCAGTTTATTGGCAAGGCCGTTGTTTGCATTTTCCAGGTCTTGCTCATTAATGCCATAAACTTTTACAGGATGCCCTGCCCACGCTGCTGATAATGCGATGGAATGCCCCATCGTGCCGCTGCCGAGAATTGAAATCTTTTCCATGTTTTGCACCTCTTCCAAATAGTCCATCTAAAAAAAGTATACCCAACAAACTAGCTGAAAACTAGCTCATTGGGTATTTAGATCTTATAAACCTAGAGAGAACAACACTACTGCGAGAACTGCGCCAAGAAGCGGCACCACTACAGACAGCGCACCGAATGCAGGATATGCATCCTTATGGGTCTCACCGGCAATCGAACGGATTGTCGTTACCACATAACCGCCTTGCGGCAAGGAATCCAGGGAACCGGATGAAATAGCGACCGTTCTATGAAGCGCTTCCGGGTCAACGCCCAGATCCAGGTAATGCGGTGCCAGAAGCGGCAAGGCAATCGCTTGCCCGCCTGATGACGAACCTGTCAATCCGGCGATGACGGCAACGGCAAGCGCGCCGCCGATCAGCGGACTTCCTGGAATACCAGTAATGACGCCGACAGCTGTTTCAAATGCAGAAGTCGCTTTGACGACTCCGCCAAATCCTACAACGGCTGCTGTATTGGCAATCGCAATAACTGCGCCAAGCGCTCCGTCGCCAAACGCCTTGCCGATATTCGTAAAATACTTGCGGTTGATCACATACGTAGCGGCGATCCCGCCGCTAAGCGCTATGATCAACGCAGAAGTTCCCAGTGAATCGTGGAAAATGAACGAAATGATCAACACCACTAACAACGGCACCATGCTGAGAAGCGGATTCGGTAATTCTTTGCGGGTATCCGCAGTCGGATCCGTTTTTCTCGAAACGAAATGCTCGCCTTTCGAGACAGCTTTTGTGATCATCTTCTTCAGCCACCAATAACCGAATATCATCATAAACACGGCGACAATCGCACTGACTTCCCAGCCAGCGTATGGCGTCGTGCCAAGGAATTCAATCGGAATCCAGTTCTGGATTTCAGGTGAACCCGCTGACGTCATTGTAAATGTGGTCGAACCGAATGCCAGTGCAGCCGGTATAAAGCGGCGAGGCAGGTCCGCTTGCTTGAACAAGCTAAGCGCCATCGGATAGACCGAGAAAGCCACGACGAACAAACTCACGCCGCCATAAGTCAAAACGGCACAGGCGAGAACGACAGCCAGCGCCGCCCGTTTCATACCAAGTTTGCCAACAATCCATTTTGACACACTGTCGGCTGCACCGCTGTCTTCCATCACTTTACCAAAAATCGCACCTGTCAGGAACATCAGGTACCACGAGGCGATAAAACCCGTAAATCCTGTCATGTAATTTGTCAGGAAGTTGGCTGCGCCTTCTTCCGCAAGCTGCGGGAAGAGCGGCAACCCGTTCATGATTCCGACAAGCAAAGCAGTGAGCGGTGCCGCAATCAGCAAGTTCATGCCTTTCATCGTCAAGTAAATCAATAACGCCAATCCGCCAAATAAACCTATCATGCCAATCATATAATTTCCTCCATCAAGCTTTGGGATATGCCAACTTTCTAAGAGACACTTGTTAGCTCTTTTCATTTCGCTTCAGGCGGACGCCTTCCGCGCTGCGAAAACCATTGCTCCTACAGCGCCATGCGCTTCGTCGCAAACAAGTTGGTCAAAATCCTTTTGCCCAACTTGTTCGCCGCCTTCCGCTACATTCAAAGGTATTTCTTTTTAGAGAGTTTTTTCTTTACTGAAGAGCATGAAAGATACACTTTCTGCAGTTTCTTTCGGTTCTTTAGATATGGAGCAAAATAGTCCGACTCCCAAGGGAGCAGTGAAACGATGAAGTGACGACTAACTTGTTCGCTAGCACGAGTTAGTTCGGCGCAAGTCCACGTGAAAGCGGGACTGTTTTGCAAAATATCGGCTTAATAAGCACTCTATTATTTTTTACCGTAGCGTTTTACGCGCAATAGCGCTTGTTCTGCGTGGCCTGCAAAGTTTTCAAGCTGGCACAGTCGTGCAGCGTATTCACCGATATAGGCGCTTGCTTCAGGTGTCGTGATTTTTTGGTAAGTGACCGTTTTGATGAATTTGCCAACCCATAAGCCACCTGTATAGCGTGCTGCGCCTTTTGTCGGCAAGGTGTGGTTTGTGCCGATGACTTTATCACCGTAAGCGACGTTGGTTTCTGGCCCTAGGAACAAGCAGCCGTAATTCGTCATATTTTCCAGGAAGTAATCCGGGTTTTCCGTCAGAATTTCCACGTGTTCAAATGCAAGGCGATCTGCTTCGATGCGCGCTTCTTCGATAGAGTCGACAATAAGGATCTGTCCATAATCTTCCCATGATACGCGGGCTACGTCAGCAGTCGACAAAGTTTTGAGTTGGCGCTCAATTTCTTTGACTGTCTCTTCAGCCAATTGCTCAGAAGTGGTGATCAACGCGCCTGGCGACGTTGGACCGTGTTCTCCTTGGCCTAAAATGTCTGTCGCGACCATTTCTGCGTCTGCTGTATGGTCTGCTACCACCAAAGTCTCCGTTGGGCCTGCGAATAAATCAATCCCGACTCTGCCGTATAATTGGCGTTTCGCTTCTGCAACGAATGCATTCCCCGGTCCTACGATCATGTCGACCGCTTCGATTGTCTCAGTGCCGATTGCCATTGCAGCCATTGCCTGAATTCCGCCAAGCAAATAGATTTCATCTGCGCCTGCTAAAGACATGGCAGCAATCGTAGCATTCGGAATTTCTCCGTTGATCGGCGGCGTGCAAGCGATTACACGTTTAACGCCGGCAACTTTTGCAGTGAGCACACTCATATGCGCAGATGCCACCATTGGATAACGCCCGCCTGGGATGTAACAGCCTACACTGTTGACTGGAATATTTTTATGGCCCAGAATGACGCCTGGAATGTGTTGGACTTCTACATCGCTCAATGACGCGAGCTGTGCTTCAGCGAATGCTTTGATGTTCTTTTGTGCGAATTTGATGTCTTCAATCACAGAGGCAGGGACTTTGGAAACGATTTCATTTACTTGCGCTTCAGTGAGTCTGAATGCTTCAGGAGACCATTTGTCGAATTTTTCCGACAACTCTCGAACTGCTTCATCCCCGCGCGCTTCCACATCTTTCAATGCTTCTGCAACAATCTGCGACACTTTAAAATCGTTTGCGCTTACTTCTTCTTGCGATTTCCCAGCTTTATATACTTTTACCAATGGGATTCCCTCCAATTTTTGAATACGTATGCAAAATACGTGCTACCAAGAAGAATATTGCAATTAATCTTGAAAGTCAATAATTTTCAGGCAGTTTTTCGTTTGATTAATTTCCCATTAATCTCAACTGCCCTTACTAAGCCAGTGTAATCAACGATTTCATCCATGATATATTCAATTGTTTTTTCCACCATTTTTACAATGGGCTGCTCCCACGTAGTCAGCTGATAACCCAACCATGCTGCCATATCGATGTTGTCGAATCCGACCACTTTTACGTCTTCCGGAATACGCAGTGAATTCTTTTTCAGCGCGTCGATAACGCCCAGCGCCATAATATCGTTCGCAGCAAAAATAGCCGCTGGAACTGGTCCTTGTTCCACTATGCCCAGTGCAGTCTTGAAGCCGCCTGAATATGTATAGTCCGATGCATATTTCCGATGGCTAATGCCTTTTTTCTTCAAGACTTCCATGAAACCCGCTTCCCGTTCGAGACTGGTCGACGTGTTGCCGTTGCCGGAAATGTAAACCATCTCTTTGATGCCTTGGCCGATCAGGTACTCGGCGACTTTTCTGCTGGCGTCCAAGTTATTGCAGCACACCGAATAAAATTCATCCGTGTTTAATTTGCGGTTGAAAAACACAAGCGGAATGCGGTTTGAACGGAAATCTTCTGCTACTTTCAATGACATCGCAGCATCCGTGATAATGACACCCGCTACATTATAATTCAGCAAAGTTTCCACATCTTCAGGCTGGATTTCCTCATTTTGCGTATGCACAAATAAGATGCTGTAGCCCAGTTTTTTGAACGCCGTTGTAAATTGCTTCAACACTTGCGGATAAAAGGGATTCTCGACCCCTTTCATCACCAAGCCGATGATTTTGGTTTTGTTGGTGATCAGACTGCGCGCAAATTCATTTGGCCGATAGCCCAACTGTTCAGCCGCTGCCAGCACTTTGGCACGGGTTTTCTCCGAAACTTTTGCCCCTTCAAAATAGACCCGTGAAACGGAAGACTGGGATACCCCTGCCAGTTTCGCTACATCATTCGCTGTAACCATGTGCTTCATTTTCTTCATTCCTTTGCGCTTGATATCGAATTCTAGAATACACCATTTTCCTGCTTTTGGCATTTATTTCTTAGATAATTCAACAAAAAAACGGCCTGCGAACGCACAGGCCGGATACTGGCTTATTCAATCGATTCCAAAGATGATGTCACTCGGTACTCATCCGTTCCTTCTCCCATGATAAACTCCCGCTTCACTTCACCGAGCCCTTCCACGTAATAATTGCGGATTGTCGCGCCATCATCTTCATGTTTCTCGGTCATGATTGCATTATCGAAATTTGCATAAGGGGTTTCCGTCGCAACATCGATCTCCACTACCTCTAATCCGTCCACTTTATCGCCGACTCCAATCGGCAATTCAAAGAAGCGGGAAATCGGTTTCAAGGCTTTGAGCTCTTCAAGCGGCGGATTATATTCTTCATAGAACTCCGGCTTCTCCAGAACCAAGTCCGCCGCATTATCGGCGATCCGGAATACCTTCAGAATTGTAGTACCGCCATTGTCTTCGTATAAAGCGATATAGTCCTCTTCCAGAAAAACGGTGCGGACCGTGAGCTGTGCATATTCGTTTCCATCCCCTCTAAAATGCGCGATGGTGCCATCTTTCATAAAAAAGCTGTAAGGATCGCTTTCCACGCCTGCAGGTTCTTCCGGTTCCTCTGCCGGTTCTTCTGCTGGTTCTTCTACTGGCGGCTGCCCACCGTTTTCCGGAACTTCCGGATCCCTTTCCGATCCGCACGCTGCAACTATTATTACGAATAACATCATTATCATAAGCTGGACAAGTTTCATAGCCATCTCCCCATTTCTCAGAATAGACGCCAATAAAAAGTAAGTCTAGCTGTCACGCTACGCTTGAGTCGTTTTGGCCATGGCTTCCGTGAATCGCAAAAGGGCCATCCCTCACCGGAATGTCCCTTCAACTCCCTTATCAATTATTAAAAAGGTTTTTAATAACACGGATGACTCGATTTTGCTGGGCGATTGTCATATTCGATCCCGACGGCAGGCATAAGCCGTGGCGGAAAATCCGTTCACTGACTGCTTCGCCATCGCCATCTTTGTAAAAAGGAGCATCCTTGAATAACTCTTGTTGGTGCAGCGGGTTCCAAATATTGCGGGATTCGATTTCCTCGGTCTCAAGGGCGCGCTTGATGTTTTCAGGCGTCAATGCGGTAATATCCGTGTTAAGCGTAAAGGCGCTCAGCCAGCGGTTTGAACGCGTATCTTCCAGTTCTGGCTGGAATTCAATAGCTTCGATATCCTTGAAGGCTTCTGCATACCTCTCATAAATCGCACGGCGGGCATTGACCCGGTCTTCAATCGCCTCTAATTGCGCTCTGCCAACTCCTGCAAGGATGTTGCTCATTCGGTAATTATAGCCAACTTCATGGTGTTTATAATATGGCGCAGGATCCTTTGCCTGTGAGGCAAGGAATCTAGCTTTCACCAGCGCTTTAGCATCATCGGAAATCAGCATTCCTCCGCTTGACGCTGTGATGATTTTATTGCCATTGAAGGAATAGATGCCAAATTTACCAAGGGTCCCGCTGCTGCGACCTTTGTAAAGAGAGCCAAGAGATTCAGCCGCATCTTCAATGATGGGTACGCCGTACTCGTTGCAGATTTCCAGCAATTCGTCCATCTGCGCGCTTTGGCCGTATAAATTGACGACAATCACTGCTTTGGGCAATTTCCCTTCTTCTGCCGATGCCACAAAGGCTTTTCGAAGAGCAGTTGGGGACATGTTCCATGTCTGTTCTTCCGCGTCAATGAAAACCGGTTCTGCTCCTTCGTATAAGATAGGGTTTGCGCTGGCAACGAATGTCAGTGATGAACAAAATACTCGATCCCCTTTGCCGACACCCAATAAATGAAGGGCCAAATGAATTGCTGCCGTGCCAGAACTCAACGCAGCCCCGGCTGCCGCTCCTGTATACGCAGCAAGTTCCGCTTCGAACTTGTCGACATTCGGCCCGATTGGAGCGATCCAATTGGTATCAAATGCTTCGTTGATGTATTTCATTTCGTTTCCGGTCATATGAGGAGAAGAAAGGAATATCTTTTCCTTCTGGTATGGCGCTTGAATGTAAAGATTGGTGCTCTGGTTTTGTTCGATTGGTAGAATCTTCATCAATAAATCACCCCGTCAAATTTCAGCTTTTCGCCTATTTTTCTTGCAAGCAGTTCGTTATCCGTTCAGATTATTGATCACCAGCCGGAATTTACTGTTCGGCTGCATAGGAATTTCTTCTACGATGCGCATATTAAATCGCATGTCGTTGCCAAAAATATAAACCATTTCTTCATGGATCGATTCAGTCATAGCGTTCGTATAACTTTCTGCCGCTTCTATCATCACGTCGATGACATCCGGCGAATTTTGGATAAACTGTATTTTCCGTATGCTGCCGGAAAAACGGCTGCTGGCCATAGACATATACAGAGCCGTGAATTTGCCTTTGCTTTTCGATTGGAGAAAATCATCTCCCCGGTCCTGTAAAGGGTGGACGACCGGATGAGCGCTGCCGCATTCGCAGTATCCCCCATCTTTCGCCATATCGATGCGTTCTCCGGTTTTGTAGCGAATCAATGGCGTTCCATACGTATTGAAACCCGTTATGATCATTTCCTTGTCGATTGTCGTTTCGATGATGCCCGAGCTCAAATTATAATGCAGCCTGCCTTTCGGGCATTCCGTTATGAACGGCGCCCCTTCTGCGGAAGCATAATGATTGCGGACCGGGCAATCGAAAGCCATTTCAATTTCCCGGCGGTGCTGAGGCGTCAAAGTTTCGGCGGACGAGAAAATCGCAATCGGATGGAACGACAAGATGATCCGGTGCTGGTTGATGTATTTCGCCACCTCATAAAGGGCTGATGGCAGCCCGTCGATGAAGTCCGGCTTATAGCCATCAAGATTTTCCACAAAAAAACCTGCGTTCTTTTCGTTGCAGTAATAAGCGGAATACAGGCGCTGCTTGCTTGAATAATTGTCGCGCCAGAACACCTTTTTCTGCTGCCTCTTCGGTATAAACCGATTGGAGCTGAAAGAAGCTCTTTTCATTTCCAAATTGGTGACTCCGTGCTGTTTTTTGAAAAAATCCAAAAACGCCATATGCTTTTGCATATCCTCTTTAGTGAAAAGGAATTTCAGCGGAATTCCGGCTGAGTCCAACGTATGGGATACGATGGCAGAGTTTTCGGAGATGGTGTACATGGAAGAGATGTTCTCCCGGACCATCTCTTTTTCCAGCACCGGCAATCTCTTCAAGTCATCTACCGTTTTTATTGAGCTGATGTCGACCCCTTTGTAGAAGTCCCGGTAAAACGGGCTCCTTTCAAAGGCATATTTGACTAGCTTCTGGAGTTCCTGTTCTTGATAGGTTTTTTCATAAACCGCATCAGAATAATCCCGTTTGCCCAATTCTTTCAGGTATTTGAAGTAAATGTTGCCATGTCGGCTTTTTGTCCTTCTGTATCCCTCCACGCTCGCAAAAAGGTTTTGGAAGTAAATCGGCGAATTGTCGTATATTTTCATGGGCAAATCACGCATCCGCACTTCCTCCTTTAATGTATTTTTCTCTAGTAGTTGTGGTGCTTCATCAAGGATGGCAGACGGTTTCTCAAAAACCTATGCGAACTTGCCCGCTGCTTTAGCTTTCCATTGATCTTGCCATTCAGGCGGCTGGCCATTTTCCGGCCGCTTGCGGTTAGCGAGTTTCAGCAGGATTTCCTTCGTTTCCTCAGGACCTAAATCCGGAAGCTGTTTCAGGACGCGGCTCATCTCGACTTGGCTGATTGGAGTCGCCTTGCCGATATAGATTTTCGGGAAAATCTTATCTGTCTGTATTTCACTTTCATCAAGCAATTCTTCGTATAATTTTTCTCCTGGGCGCATGCCGGAAAATTGGATTTTAATGTCATTTTCTTCGAAACCGGAAAGTTTGATCAAGTTCCGCGCAAGATCGACGATTTTCACCGGTTCGCCCATATCCAGAACGAAGACCTCACCGCCAGAAGCGAGCAGTCCCGCTTGGATCACCAGCCTGGAAGCTTCCGGAATCGTCATGAAATACCGCGTCATATTTTCATCCGTTACCGTGATCGGCCCGCCTGCTGCAATCTGCTGCTTAAAGAGCGGTACTACACTGCCGCGGGAACCTAGAACATTGCCGAAGCGAACTGCCGCAAAGGTGGTATTGCTGTTGACGGCCAAGTTCTGTACGATCATTTCCGCAAAGCGTTTCGTTGCCCCCATAATATTCGGAGGATTGACGGCCTTGTCTGTGGAAATCATGACAAAACTGCCTACGCCGAACTTGTCAGCTGCCTCTGCCACGTTTTTGGTGCCGAATATATTGTTCTTGACCGCTTCCAGAGGGTTCGCTTCCATCAGCGGTACATGTTTATGAGCTGCAGCATGATAGATGAGATCCGGCTCAAGGGTCTTGATGACGTGGAATATCCGTTCCCTGTCCTGCACATCCGCGATGATTGGAACAATTTTCGTCGTTTTCGGCACTTTTGCCCGCAGCTCCATATCGATGGTATAGATGGAATTCTCACCATGCCCCAAAAGCAGGATTTCTGCGGGATTGAATTTTGCGATTTGCCGGCAGATTTCAGAACCGATCGACCCGCCTGCGCCTGTTACCATGATTGACTTGCCGCTAAGCTGGTCATTGATTGCTTGCATATCCAGCTTGACTTCCTCGCGGCCGAGCAAATCCTCGATTTTCACATCACGGATATCGCTGACTTGGATTTTTCCGGTCATCAAATCTTCAATTCTCGGGATAGTCTGTGTTTTTGCGCCAGTATCCAAACATTTTTTTGTCAGTTCCGCCATCGCTTTTTTAGATAATGAAGGAATTGCGATGACTATTTGATCGATGCGGTGGTCTACGACATAGGCCGGGATATTGTCGAGCGCGCCGACAACTTCGATGCCCAGCATCTCGAGCCCCCATTTTTTCTTGTCATCATCCACAAAGATCACGGGATTTCTTCCCCATTCCGGATTATCCTTCATATGCCTTGCTATCATTCTTCCTGCCTGGCCTGCACCGATGACCATTGTTCGACTAGTTAATACCGCTTTACGCCTGATCGCCTGTTCCTGGATCAACCGCAGCGAAAGCCGCGAAGCTCCGAAAAAGAAAACCAGCAGCAGCCAAGAAAGCATCAGCGTTCTCACATATAATTGTGTAGAATACGTGTATTGCATGACGGCTGCTACAAGAATGGTGAACGTTACTGCCATGACAATCGACTTGAGTTCATCGATTGAAGCATAGGCCCAAATTTTCCGGTACAGCCCGTAATGCCAGGCAAATGAGTGCCAAGCGATGAACAGCGCTATCGTGCTGATGAAAAGCATTTCATTGGTCAACACGCTGGCATACGGATATAAGAATAAATAACAGGCATAGATAGAAGAAATAATAATCAACGAATCGATGAAGAATAACGACAGGTATCTTTTCTTAATCGTCAATTGAATTACCCCATCTCATCTCTGTTTTTTAATGTTGCTATTCGTCTCCGTAACCTTGGTAATAATAAGTATCTTTGCTGATTTCATAATTATTCATGACCACACCCATGATGAAGGCTTTAGAAGTTACCAGCGCGTCCCTTGCTTTAATGACGCTTTCCTTCTCGGATCTGCCGGTATTGACAACCAATACTGTGGCGTCGCATTTATTCGCCAGGATTTTCGAATCGGTAACCGACAACAGCGGCGGCGAGTCGAAAATGATCAAATCATATTTTTCTTTCATCTCTTCAATCAGCGAGTCAAGAGCCGGAGAGCTGAGAAGTTCAGCCGGATTTGGCGGAATCTGGCCGCATAGCAGCAAATCAAGGCCCACCACACCGCTCCGTTTCACGCTATCCTGGAGCCTGCCTTTTTTCAGCAGAAGATTCGACAGGCCGACTTTATTGCTTTGCTGGAAGGTATGGTGCAATGTCGGGCGTCTCATATCCGCATCGACCAGCAGCACACGTTTTCCGGCTTCGGCAAACACAATTGCCATATTGCAGGAAGTCGTCGATTTCCCTTCCTCTTTCGCTGCTGATGTAAATAGGATTGTCTGTGTATCAGGGCCTGGCATAGAGAAATTGATGTTTGTCCGAATCGTACGGTATTGTTCAGTAGTAATGGATTGGGGGTTAGTACGAACCACCAATTTTCGTCCCACCGATCGATTTGATTTTTTCGCTGTCCACATCTACCAACAACTCCTTCTTATCTTTTAATGTCGAAGATCTGCGTTTTTCCTTGCCGCCTTCAGTGCGGCTGACGATGCCCAGTACGTTAAGGCCGACTATCGCTTCGATGTCTTCCTCAGTACGGATTGTTGTGTTCATCTGATCGAGCAAAATTGCAAGCCCTGTTCCAAGCATAAGGCCGATGATTGCCCCGACACCCATATTGAATAGCGGATCCGGTTTAACCGGTTCGGGCTCAATCGGTACAATCGCTGGCGCCAGAATATTAACGTTGTCGACTTTCATCAAGTTTTTGATTTCAGCCTGGAATACGGATGCCGTCGTATTAGCGATAAGGACCGCTTTTTCCATCGAGGCGTCTTCCACATCCAACGTCACTACCTGTGAATTTTCAATATTTGATACCGTAATGCGTTCGTTCAGTTCTGCGACCGTCTCGTTCAAGCCAAGTTCTTTAATGACAGCCGATAAAATGATTGGGCTTTTGATGATGACATTGTACGTGCTGATCAACTGGATATTTGCATCAATGTCCTGCGTATCGAATGGCTGCGCCGCCGTCGTATTCTGGTTGACCAGAATTTGCGTCGAAGCCTGATAAATCGGCTTCATCATGGTGTAGCTGACAACCCCGCTTAACGCAACGAATAGCAAAGTCACCATAATGATCAGTGGAAGCCGCTTGCGTAAAGCCTTTAAAAATTCTTTGACGTTGAATGTACTCTCCATTTCCTGACACCTCTGTTTCCAATGAATTTTGTGATGCTTTTAACGCAAATGCTTTTCAGCAAATTGTCCAATGTAGAAGACTTTTGAATATTTGCCGTTAGAGGCGTTTAACATAAGGATGATCCAAAGCACTAAACCGATAGGCATTAAGATCACTCCTGATAACCAGCCGATGACTGGAAGCATCCCAAGGACGGTGAATACAGTAACGAATGCGATTGAAAGCAAAATCGACTGCAGCGCATGAAAGCGTACGAAGCGATTTTCCCTTTCGACGATAAGAAGCAGGAACCCGGATACAAAACCGAATAGATAAGCCAGCGATCCGGCATGATTCTCGGTCAGCCCGATGACGGTCCCAGTGGGGCCGGAAGCTCTTAGCGCTTCGGGGCGTTTGAATACAGTTTGACTATCGAAATTGCCAAGCTGCCGATCGTCTGTGATTTTAAAATTGTTTTCAACCATTTTCTTTTCCTCCTTTATTCTCAATCATTTGACCTAATACTAAAGAGGCAAGGTTAAAACAAAGTTAAATAGATTTAATTATTAAAATATTTTAAATTAAGCTTAATTGATATAAATTTTAATCTAATAAAAGAGCTGATATTTCGCAAAATAGTCCCGCTAAAACGTATTCTCCTGCATCGCTGCAATAGCTTCGTCGCAAAGAATTGGCCGAAGGTAGTTCGGCCAATTCTTTGCTGCGGGCTCGCACCAAACTAACTCGTGCTGACGCATGAGTGGATTTAGGCACTTCATCGCTTCACTGTTCCCTTAGGAGTCGAAGCTGTTTTGCTGCATATCTGGAGAACTGAAAGAAACTGCAGAAAGTGTATCTTTCGTATTCTTTGATAAAAGAATTTGATTCGTATCAAGAGACAATTTTGAGTGAAGCGGAAAGCGTCCGCCTGGAGCGAAATGAAAAGGACTATGTTAATCCCGCAAAACAAAAACAGCCCCGCCGGGATGGCGGAGCTGTTGCTGGTTGATATTATTCTGTTGTGAACTTATAGCCGAAGCCTCTGACGGTCCGGATATGCACCGGATTAGCGGGATCTTTCTCCACTTTCCTCCGTAGGTTGCTGATATGGACTTTGACGGTCTGGATATCCCCTTCGGAATAATAGCCCCAAATCCGGTCGTATAATTGTTCTGCCGTCCACACGCGGTTCGGGTTTTGGGCCAACAGGAGAAGCAATTGGAATTCCTTATGATAAAGCCGGACCTGCTCGTCGTTAACGTAAAGTTCCCTTGCGTCGATGTGGATTTTCATGTCCCCGAATTCCAAAATGGCCAATTTATCTTCGTCGCCGTTTTTCCAGCCGTTTCTCCGGAGGATGGCACGGATGCGGGCTTCAAGTTCATTGAAGTCGAAAGGCTTGGTTATATAATCGTCCCCTCCCGCTTCGAGGCCATTGATCTTATAGGAAAGTTCTTTGCGGTAGCTGACAAATAAAATTGGCATTTTCGTCTGCAGTCGGATTTGTTCACAGACTTCCAGGCCATTCATCCCCGGCATTTCGATGTCGAGCAAAATAATGTCAGGGTTTTCCTTCGCCAATTTATCCATTGCTTCATAGCCATCTTCAGCATCTATGACGCGGTAGCCTTTTTTAATCAGGAACAACCGCATGAGTTCGCGGATTCCTTCTTCATCTTCAACGACCATTACAGTAGCTTCGTTCATGGCAAACACCTCCTATCGTTTTTAAAAACTCAGTGGCAAAGCAATATAGAACACGCTTCCCTTGCCCGGTTCGCTTTCAGCCCAAATTTCCCCTTTATGGGAAAGGATGATTTCTTTTGCAATGGCGAGGCCCAAGCCGCTTCCTTTGTAATGTTCCGATTTCTCCATTTTAAAGAATCGATCGAAAATATGCGGCAATACTTCCTGGTCGATCCCGCTTCCGGTGTCCGCCACTTTTATGATGACTTCGCCCTCAAATTCCTCCAGGTCAAGCACTGCCCCTTCCGTGCCACTTGCGTAGACTTCGGTTGAAATCGTGATTTTCCCATCCTCTGACGAAGTATGCTTTACTGCATTCCATAGGACATTGGAAAACACTTGGTCGATTCTGTCGACGTCAATTGACAGGATAAACTGATCTTCGAGCGGATTGCGTCCTCTTGCACTGTGTTCGAATTTCCTTCCGCTTTGAGTGACATCGGATTCCATGCCGGTGGTCAAGCGGTTCAGCCACTGGCTCAGCTTCACTTCTTCAAAGCGCAGCGTCATATTGCCGGATTTGTATTTTGACAGCTCGGTTAAATCTTCTGTCAGGCGTTCCAACAACAGCAGTTTGTTATGGATCATGTCCAGGTATCTCGGATTTTTCTCGTCGATGAGGCTTTCTTTGACTGCCTGAATATAGCTGTGAATCAGTGTAATCGGCGTCCCCAATTCGTGAGAGATCGTCGATAGCATTTCGTTTCTGGATTTCTCGATTTCCTGGATTTCATCGTTTACAGTCACCAAGTTCATATTGGTGATTTCCAGAGCCATCGTACGTTCTTTGATGTTGCGCTCCAGGAAATAATTGACGTTCGTGATTTCCTGCGTCAAGCTTCTCAAATTGGCCAGAGTTTCGACGCGCAGCAGGAATTCTTCCTTATCGCACGGCTTCACCAAATAATCATTGGCGCCTGCGGTGAAAGCGTTTGTCTTATGGCGCATCCCTTCTTCTTCCGACATCATCAGGATCGGCAGTTCCGTTAACGTGAATTCTTTTCGGATGCTGCGGCATAATTCGTCTCCGGTCATATCTGCCAGCGCCCATTCAAGAATGACAAGATCGATCGGCTGTTCGCCGAGAAGTTTGAGCGCTTCTTTTCCTTCGGAAACCCCGGTCACTTCAAACCCTTCCCGCATCAGATGGTAGGTCACCATCTGCCGATTGACATCGATATGGTCGACAACCAGAATACGGATCTGTTTTTGTTCCCGTCTACGCTGGCTAAGGGATTGCGTAAGCTCTGCAGTGGACAATTCTTCGATTTTAACTTTCTCGGCTTCCTGCGGTTCGGTCAATTCTTCTTTCATATAGATAGGCAGCGTAAAGCTGAACGTCGACCCTTTTCCAGCTTTCGATTCCACTTCCAGCCAGCCGCCTTGCAATTCGACGAGCCGTTTGGAGATGTTCAAACCGATGCCGATACCTGTATCCCGGATCCCGTCGACATCCGATTCCGGCTTCAATGGAAACGGTTCGAATAAAGTCGGAATCTCTTCTTCTTTGATGCCGATACCGGTATCCCGTACGGAAATTTGAATCTGTTTGCCGATTTGATTAGCAGTAATGACAATTTCGCCCGAGACTGTGTATTTGATGGAGTTGTCCAGCAGATTGAAAAGAACCTGCTGCACCCTGTCCGGATCAGCAATAACCTCCGGAAGATCTTCCGGAATCGTGTGGTACAAGGAAACGTCTTTGTCTTTAAGCAATGGCCGGCACACTGTAAGCACTGTTTCAGCCAAATCAAGCAGTTTCACCGGTTCGACATGAACATCGAGCGCATTCTGTTTAAGCTTGGAAAAATCCAAAATATCGTTGATCATATGCGCCAATTTCTTCCCGCTTGTAACAATGGTTCCGAGCTGCTGGTTCGCATTTTGCGGAATGCGTCCATATGCCATTTCCTGCAACGACTCGGCAATGCCGATAATGCCGTACAACGGTGTTCTTAAATTATGGGATGTCATCGCAAGCAACTCATCTTTGCGCTCATTGGCATGCTTCAAAGATTCCATTGCCATGCGCTGCCGCTCAACAGCCTTGCGTTCAAGCTCCTGTTTCTCCAACCTCTTAACTGCCGCTTTATCATTCAACGCGAGTGCGGCTAACAGAATTCCCAGCCCTACTGCTAGATAACCACCATGGCGCGTTCTGAGAGTGAAAAGCATATAACCATTCATAACCAGGAACGAAACCGTGATGCCGAACATCATCAAGAATGCGCCGACAGTGTAATACCTGGCATAAAGGATATCTTTTTCCAGACATATTACCGAGATGACGAAAACTGCGATGGAACTGGCGACAAGCAGCAGCGGCAAAAAGAGGCGAATAGCATCTAAGTTCAACAACAAGATGAACAGCAAGATCAAGTCAGCAGCAATTAGTCCCTTGAACACTTTTTCAAGCCAAGGCAAATGCCGCCGGATATCCAGAAAACTTTCAGTGAATAACAGCATGAAGATGGTGCTCAAGCCAATGAAAAAAAGGATCGAGCGTTCGTTCCACCAAATCATATCTGGCCAGATAAATGCCAGCGTCAAACCTGTGAGCGAGGAAATCGCGAATAAAATCGACATTGACAAGAGCGCGAAATATAAAAAACTTAATTGTCTGAGCTGTACGAATTGGAGTAGATGATAGGCTGTGATGACGATGGCGATTCCTGACCCTACACCGATCAATGCTGTAGTCGCTCTTGTTTCCGCTTCAAAAGCCTTTTCTTCCCAGACTGTCACAGGAATTTGCATCGGTCCGTCAGATTTTGCATGGAGATAAAAGGTCCCTGCAGCGCCTTCCTCCATATCAAGGTTGAAAACGAGATTCCGGTGGTAGTATTCGCGCTCGCCGACTGGCACAGACCGGCCGCTTTCCTTCGCTTCGAATCCGCCCCCGGGTGCGGGCATATACAATGTGACATCGTCCAATGTCGAAGAAGCGACTTCCAACAGCCACTTCTTGTTCGCTGACGTATTCTGCAGATCGAACCTGATCCAATAAGCACTGTCTGTATATCCCTCATTCAGTGTTCCTTCTATATTCGGCATGAACTGCATGCTTAAAATCGGCTGTGAAACCTCTTCCATCGTCAAACTGCCTGAACCATCTTCTAAAATGGACATTTCACTGTCCAATCGGATCTTATCCATTGAATCAGTCAACATCAGCGTTTCGCCGCTTTCTTCTAATCCGCCTTCCGGGCTTTTGGCCGTTATAAAAACCAGCAATATAATAAGGATAAATACTATTTTCACGGTTATAGAAACATTCCGGTAAAGTCGGGACATAATCATGCACCTCTGTTTTTCTAGAATTCGTTTAAGATAATCATTATCAAATCAAAAAAACAGTAACAGTCATAAATTATTACTTAAACCCTTACCTAAATTCTAACTTGTATAATTTATTTTGAATATTTAAATTATTAAGATTCGCCATTTATGAACCATAAGTATCATTATCAATTGATAGAATAATACCATTATACTTGGAAAAAGAAAACATTTTTTTATCTGAAAATTCAAATAAAACTATTGACCCAGAACCTACTTGCGATTATTCTATAAAAAAGGACACTCTAGGTTCATTTGTCGCATGAAATTTGAATCGGGCATTTAATGCCCCAGAAGAGGTGATAGCGATGTTCCAGAAGAAATCTTCAACCCTTCCGAAAAAGAAGAAGAATTGGTTCGGTATTTTTGTAAAGATTTCCATTCTCGTAGGTGCACTATACTTACTGGTCCTATTTCCGAAAGCAACTAGTACATTGGATGAAATCCATGAACCACTGGTCAGGGAAGCATCCCCTAAACGGCAAGAGAAAGTCGTCTTGGAGGATAAGGATCCAATTTCCGTCCTGCTGCTCGGTGTGGATGAGCGTGCGGGCGATAAAGGCCGCTCGGATACGATGGTTGTTGTTGCCATCAACCCGGAAAAGGAATCCACCAAGATGATCAGCATTCCACGTGACACTTATACCGAGATTGTCGGACTCAATATGTCTGATAAGATCAATCACGCGTATGCTTTTGGCGGCATTGAAATGTCGATGGATTCCGCAGAAAACCTGTTGGACATTCCCATCGACTATGTCGTCCAGCTTAATATGGAAGGATTCGAGGACATCGTCGACGCATTGGATGGCGTAAAGGTCGACAACTCTTTTGCCTTTGACGATTTCCCCTCAGGCGAACTGACTTTGAACGGCACACAAGCATTGGATTACGTACGGATGCGCTACAACGATCCGGATGGGGACTTTGGCCGCCAGAACCGCCAAAAACAAGTTATCCAGAGCATAATGACCAAAGCCGTTTCTGCTAAAGCGCTTTTCAATTACCCAAAAATTTTCAACGCGTTAGGCAATAACGTAAAAACCAATATGGGCTTCAACGAAATGATTGATGTCCAAAATAATTACCGCAGTGCCACAAACGACCTGGAACAGCTTTATTTTGAACAGGGATACGGTGAAACAATCGGTGGCATCTGGTATTACATGATGGATGAAGAAGAACTTGCTGAGGTGCAGTCGGTTTTCAAAGAGCAACTGGAAATAAGCCCATAATAAAAAATCCAGCCGCATGTGTGAAATGCGACTGGATTTTTTTGTCCATTATTTTTTAGGTGCGAGTTCGACAGCTTGGCGTAATGCTTCCACTAAGCTTTTTTCATCTGCCTTGCCTGTGCCCGCAATATCAAAAGCGGTGCCGTGGTCCACACTTGTCCGGATAATGGGCAGGCCAACAGTAATGTTGACGCCCGACTCCAGGCCCAGCACTTTGACCGGACCGTGGCCCTGGTCATGGTACATGGCAACAACGATATCAAAATCACCGCGCACCGCGCGGAAAAATAATGTATCCGCTGGCAGCGGCCCTTGCACATCAATTCCTTCTGCTTGTGCTTTCTCCACTGCCGGAACGATTTTGTCCGCTTCTTCGCCGTAACCGAACAAACCATTTTCCCCGGCATGGGGATTGATGCCGCATACCGCAATCTTCGGAGAAGCTATACCCGCTTTGGATAAAGTCTCGTGTGCCAGTTGAATGACGTGCAGAACACGTTCAGGCGTGATCATATTGATCGCATCAATGATGCCTACATGAGTGGTGACATGGATTACTTTTAAATTTGGAGCCGAAAGCATCATTGAATAATCCTTGGTACCGGTCAGTTCAGCCAGTATTTCTGTATGCCCAGGATAAAGATGGCCCCCTTTTTGCAAGGCCTCTTTATTCAGTGGGGCGGTGCAGATAGCATCAATCTCTTTGTCATTGGCCAAACCGATTGCTTTGGCCAAATATTGAAATGCTGCATTACCGGCTTCCGCAGACACTTCCCCGATTGGCAGCGTATCTGGTAAAAGAGCGAGATCCAAACAATCGATTACAGCTGGATCGAATTGCGCTTCTCGCGGGTGATTGATGCGGCGAATCTCTTTTGTGCTGCCCGTAAATTTTTTTGCGCGCTCCAGAATTGAAGCATCCCCGATCACAAACGAACGGCTAGTTTCATGGACAAGCTCATGTTCGAAGCTTTTTAAAATGATTTCCGGTCCGACGCCTGCCGCGTCCCCCATTGTAATTCCAATAATCGGCCTATAATTTTGCATGTAATCCCGCTCCTCTCAGATAATCGACGGCATCGACCAGTGAATGGCTAGTGCCAAAACCCCCTGCTTTTGTAATCGCCGCCATCTTTTTGTTTTTCCAGTCCACGATCCCAAGCGGCAATCCTGGCTCTACTTCAAACTTCAATTCCATGTCGTGGATGCCCAAATTATTGCAAATCGCCTTCGCAGTGTCTCCGCCCGTCATAATGATGGCGTCGAAAGCGGATTGTTGCAGAGCAGCTTCCGCCAGTAAGCCAAGCCCTTCCGCAATCCCTTTTCCGCATGCAGCGGCTGACCATCCATTGCTGGCTGACCATTTCTTGACCCTTTCGCGGTTTTCTTCGGAACCATCCACATAAATCACCGCAGCGTCCCATCCATCCCGAGCTAATTGTTGCCCCATACCCGCGAGGGCCTGAGCTGGATTCTGCAATAATTCCAGCGGATCCGCTTCCGCCATAACCGTTCCTTCTCTTTTCTTTAACTCCGCCAATTGTCCACTTGTCTGACTGGACAAACTGCCGGCAGCCACAAGGACTTTTTCTGCCCCGATAGGTTGCCGTCCATTATTTTTACCTGTGCTTAATTCAGTATACAAATGGTTGATCATACCAGCGGATCCAGCCCAGCCGATTGTCAAGGCCACTCCTTTTTCCAAAATTGCCAGTTCAGCGAAATCCGCTTCATCGACCGCATCGCACACCACCCATTCCACACCTCGTTCAAATTGCTCCTGCACCCACTTTGCAGCGTCTGCGCTAAAGAGCACTTCCCGTGTAAGAACCGCCGCTTTTGCGGGTCCCGCCTCCAATAAATCTGGAATAAAGCTTTTCAAAACCGGTGTTTTAGGGTCTTTGGCAAACTCAGTTTCCGTAATTTTTACGCCGTTTACGTAGAGAACGCCTTGCTCAACGGTTCTGCCCATTACCGGAAAAGCGGGAACGATCCATATCATGTCCATTCCGCCGGCATCTTTCATCGCCTGCAACTCAGCTGCTACAGGGCCGCGCAACGTTGAATCCACTTTTTTATAAAAGTCAGTGATGCCGTTCGTTTTAAAACGCATAATTTCCCGGTGGACTGCTTGGTAGGCGTCAGCTGCAGCCATTGCCCGGCTGTCGGTATCGACAATCCAAACCTCGATTTCTTCATCGCCAAAATTTGAAGCGTTTACTGAATCCGTCAGCAGCACTTTTGTCCGAAGCCCTTTCTGCGCAAGCCGCACGCCCGTGTCATTGGCTCCGGTAAAATCATCTGCAATGATGCCAATCCCTTTTGCCACATCCCCAACCCCTTTGCCGCAAGCAGCTTGTGCCGCCAGTCTTTCTTTTACTATAAAACGAACACTAAATATTGCAACATTTAAAACTCTGTTTTCTTCTCTAAGCAAAATAACGTTTAAAAATGCAACAAAATCGCTGATTCATGATTTGAGTTTGCGCCATAATGTTGCCCGATTGATTCCTAAGCGAAGGGCTGCTTTGGTCTGGTTTAGCTTTTCTTCTTTCAAGACATGGTTGATGATTTTCTGCTCAATTTCTTTCAGTGTCTCGTTGTCGTTGATGCTGATCAGCCCGTGAGCAGAGTCACCAATCGGCATGAATGCTGTTTTCTGCAATGTATTGCTGTTAATCACGTATGTTTTTTCAATCAACGCCAGATTTTTCACATAAGCTTTCAAAGATGCCAAATTGCTGTCTTTTACTGAATGGATAATGTTTTCCAATGCATCTTTTTGCACTTTGACCGGCTGCGTTCCCAGCGTTTGATGAAACTCCTCTAAATAATTTTGGACCAAAGCCGGAATGTCTGTCTGACGATTTGCCAATGTTGGAACCGCAAGCACGATTGCCTGATCAAAACCAGTGCGTTCTGCTATATCTGTCGTCAATGCAGCGGCGGAAATCATCAACTGTATATTTTTCGCATCCGCCTGTTTTGCAATGTGTGTTAAATAGGCCATCTTCTTTTCATCCGGAATAGCGGTCAATTCAATAAACAAGGTCGAAAATGAATCTGGTAGGCGGCTAATCTCTATTTCCTGAAGATCCCGAGAGCCCGCTTCAGCAAAAAATCCGATTTTGCCATGAAAAGCATGTATATAGCGCGCCAGTTCCCGTTTAGCCAAGCCGTCTTTTCCAACCAGCAGCAAAAGTGAAGATGTACACGCCGGGGCTTCTGCTGCCAATAGCAGATTCCTCATCGCTGCACTTTCTGCAACAAGCAGCGGCAGATGGTTGATTTGTTCAAGCTGCATGGCTTCCGCCTCCCGCGCATCGAGCCGTTCAAAAAAGAAATAAACGAGCGGGCCGTCCCGATCGGCAACGAGTTCCGCTTGCACTGTGAAAGAAAATCTCCCCCTATGCGATGTGGACAATACAGGAATTCTGCTGCTCAGTAATTTTACCCGCATCCCTTCCAGTTCTTTATTTGAAATCGGCTGGCCCTTGAACAACGTCCATTGAGCTTCGATTGCCTGGCCATCTTCTGACAGCGCCATGAAATCGAATTTTTCGCGGGCAATTACTGTGTGCAGGATGCGCTGCTTGCGCCTGTTTTTTTCCAATGATGTGATTAAGCGTCGCGCTTCTTCGATTGCCTCCATCACGGACTCACGGCCTGACTGGATCAACAACCCTTCCATGCCCATCCTCTCCGCGGCTTCCACCGTCACAACATCACCGAGAACTCGGCTGACCCCTTCTTTTTTCAGAGCCTCCAATACTTTACCGATTTCTTCTGCCTTTTGTATCGTCGCCACTTTAATATCCATATCCAGCAAGCCCGCTATCGAACTTGCCCCCATCGTTACAGAAGGAAAACCCGCTAATGCGCTCTTTGCTTGTCCAGGTGCGCTCACTAGCATAATGGCACGCAGCAGATCGTAGCCTGAAATTCGGATATCGATGACCGGCAAGTCCAATGCATTACGGATCATTTGCGCCGTCCCGCCTCTGCTGATGATCAAATCTGCACCTTCCCGCTCCATGCGCTTAGCCACCAGGACTCCTGCTTCCAGATTACCCGCTTCCACAAGAAGTTCGATAGTTGGATAAGCTTCTTTTAAATCTTCGATTAATTGCGCCATCGCTTCGTATGGCGGGATAATTCCAATTGTGATATTCCTTGCCACCACTCTTCCCCCTCTGTATTTCTAGTTGTTGCTATTATAGCAATGGACAGGCTCAAGCACCGTATTGCTAATGTATTATTCTGTCAACTTCGTAGCCGCTTGTTTATAATAGCTTTAACAATAGACTGAAAAGGGGCTGTCTTCATGTGTTTGATTAATTTCCAATTGAACGGTCATCCGAAATACAAATTAGTGTTGGCTGCAAACCGGGATGAATTTTACTTACGCCCGACAGAATCTGCCCATTTTTGGAAAGACGAACCACAATTATTGGCTGGCCGCGACCTGATGCAGATGGGTACTTGGCTTGGCGTCACGAAAACCGGGCGAGTTGCTGCTTTGACAAATTTCCGAGATCCCTCAGCGCCTGAAGCCAATAAAATTTCACGCGGCTCGATTGTGCGGCACTTCTTGTCTACGGATATGGATGTGCGGCTTTTTCTGGAAAACTTGATCCCGGAAGATTATGCCGGTTTTAATATTTTAGCCGGTGACAGCAGCCAAATGTTTTATTACAACAACCTGGAAGCGAAAGCCGCCGAAGTGGAGCCAGGAATTCATGGCCTTAGCAACCATTTCCTCGACACGCCTTGGCCGAAAGTCGTAAAAGGCAGTATGCATCTCGAACGCTACCTGACGGACAACGAAGATGTGCACATCGACGATTTGTTCGACATTCTGCAGGACGCAGAAGAATCAGTAGACAGCGATTTGCCGGACACGGGAATCGGCTCTGAGCTCGAACGCAAGCTGTCGCCGATGTTCATAAAAACGCCGGAATACGGCACCCGCTCTTCCACCGTCGTGCTCATCAGCCATGACGACCATGTCGTTTTTGCTGAACGCGTATACAATAGCGGCAAATTGCAGGAAGACAACCGCTTCGAGTTCGATATTGAAAAATGAAGTACGTGTTTTGAGCTAATGCCGGTTAACTTTTAAGCAATTAATGTTAACTTCTTCTTAATTCATGTTAACTCTCTCGTACTTCATGTTAACGAAAAGCTAAATCATGTTGAGCCGAATTACTACATGTTAACGAAAGAACCTTCTTCCCATACTTACAAATGGTTGCATTTCGCCGGGGCGAAATGCGCAACTGCTCGAGAAGGAGCTGTTCGCCTGAGCGAACGGCTTTTCCATTTATGTTCTTGAACTTGGATCGCGGAGAGACGCATACACTTTTCCACTCTTTCAAAAGGAACCATTACAGCGACTTCATTTTAAACTCTAAACAGTTCATGTTAACGCCCGATTAGATCATGGTAACGTCCTTCCAATTCATGTTAATAGCTTGCTTAGTCCTGTTAACTTTGAAATAACATTTGTTAACGAGTAAACTTTCTCCGCTTTTAAACTATTTTCACACTGCCTGAATACGCTTGAACATCAAAAGGAGCCCTTAGCAGATTTGCGAAGGGCTCCTTTTGAACTTGAAATGAAAATTGCATCACTTATATAGCAACGTTACCGTTATGCAAAGTCGATGGTCATACTGTCGAGCAGCCTTTTGTATTCCGAGAATTCCTTTTCCCATTCGGCGTGCCGGTCGATTCCCTCACCCTTCAACAGAGACTCGATTACATCCAGGCAAACATGCCAGCCCGCAAGGTCCTTTGCTGTCTGGGGTGTGATTTTACGGATTGACTCGATCAGTTTTAATTTCGTCTCCTGATTTCCAGGTGACACTTCAAAACGGATTTCATCTTCCCACCAATTGAACGCCAGAACTTTGCCTTCTTCAAAATCAACAATCGCCAAGCTTTCAGATCTGCCGTCCCCCATATCGAAAGTTAACGACCCGCCTTTGCGCAAATCGGCAATCTCCAACTCCGAAAACCATTGATTGAGCTTTTCATTGTCCGCCAGCATTTCCCATACCTGTTCACTATCAAATGGCAATGTCCGTTCGAATCTTGCCTCGTACCCTTGATCTTTTTGTGTGATTTCTGCTCGCATGCCTGTTCCCCCTAATCTAATAGTCATGATTCTATTATACACGAACACGCGGCAAGGTTTTGATGGGTGCATCGTGCTAAAATCGGGTATAGGAATTTAAGGAGTTGACGATCATGAGATTAGGCTATGCTTGTATGAATACTGAATTGAAAACCGTCTTCCGCACGGTGCGCGTTGCGACTGTGGAAATGGAAGGATCGGCAAAAATAAAAGAATTGACGATGCAGAATATGCAGACCACTTTGGAAATCTTGAACTGGAATGTGGAGAATGGCATTTATTTTTATCGTGCGTCCAGCTCTATTATTCCTTTATCGACTCACCCGATTAACGACTGGATTTGGTGGGAAGATCCAGATTTCCTTGAAATAGCCGCACAAATCAGAGCGCTTGTTGATAAGTACAAGATGCGGATTTCAATGCACCCCGGCCAATATACCGTACTTAATTCACCAAAAGAATTGGTGGTCGAGAAATCAGTCCAGGATTTGGAATATCACGACCGCCTGATCGAATTGCTGGGTGGCAACGACTTGATCCTCCATACGGGCGGTGCTTATGGCGATAAAGAGGACGCCAAGAAAAGGTTCGCTGAAAATTATGCGCAACTCCTTTCCAGCTCCATCAAGAAGCGGCTGCGCTTGGAAAATGACGACAAAACATTCACGATACGCGATGTGCTCGACGTCAGTAAAATGACTGGTGTTCCGGTATGCTTCGATATCCACCACCATAATTGCAATAACGACGGTCAACCGGTCGACTTTTCGGAAATTTTAGCGACATGGGAAGGTTTCGGGACGCCGAAAATCCATATCAGCACAGGCAAAGAAGGGTTTACCGATTTGCGCCACCACAACCTTATTGCCGAAGAAGATTTCAATGAACTGCTCTTGCTGCTAGGCGGCATTGATGCAGACATCATGTTCGAAGCGAAGCTGAAAGAACAAGCCGTCCTGCCATTCGTACGCAAACTTCAAAGCGTGCAATGACACCGTTGGACGCCAACGGAAAATAATTTAAAAAGCGAAAGGAGGCCGATTTAATTCGGCCTCCTTTCTATTGGGCTGTAGGGAATACCAGTGTAAATATGGTGCCTTTGCCTTTTTCAGACTGGACGTTTATTTCGCCACGCAATTGGTGCGCAATGCTATACGACACCATCATTCCGAGCCCAGTACCTTTGCTTTTCGTAGAAAAATAAGGCTCTCCAAGGCGTTGAAGCTCTTCTCTGGTCATGCCCCATCCTTCATCTTTTATGAGAATCAGCACAGAAGGCGCTTTTTCCTTGATGCGGATCGTCAAGACACCGCCGTCTGGCATGGCATCGATTCCATTGCGGATGATATTGATAAGCATTTGGTGGAACTTTTGACGGTCGGCCATGATTTCCGCCTTGCAGCCGCCATCGATTAAATTGATGGTGACTTTCTCCCAATTGGCATAAGGGGTAAGCACCTTCAGCACATGCTGGATTTCCACTTTCACATGGATTTGCTCAAGCTTGCCGCTCGCCGGTTTCGCAAATACCAAGTAATCTTCAATCAATTGGTCCGCTGCTGTGATTTCGTGAAGAATCGTATCGTAGAATTCAATTTGCTTGTCACGGCTATACTCATGCTCTTTCATTAATTGAACGAAACCTTGAATGCTTTGGATCGGATTCCGGAGTTCATGTGATACCGAAGCCGCAAAATGGCTGACGGTCTCTAACTTTTCATGCTTCATCAATGAATTCAACAAATATTCCTGGCGTTGGATATGTTCGATCAATAATGCTGCGATTGCCGTGACAGCCCCTTGGTTCAGCATAAGCATCAGCCAAATGCTCAGAAGACTTTCAATCGGGTCTCCGAACAGCCAAAAACCGGCAAGCAAATTAAAGCCTAAGGATGCGATAGTAATTGCAAAGACGAGTGCCGTCTTCTTTAAACGGTTGATGCGCAAATAAAGAGGGCGCAGCAGCGGCACACCTACAGCGACCACGAATAAATTCAATACCCCAATATACATGCCATCACCACCAATAGCGATGCGTCCGACTGCCGAAACCAGGAATAGAATCGCACTGACAGCCGGTCCGCCGTAAAGTGCGCCGACAATCAATGGCACTTGCCTGAGGTCAAAGATGTATTCTTCTCCCATAACTTGATAAGGAACGACCATGCATAAAATGATGGATACCGAGAACAGCGCAGTCAATATTGCCCTGTGGCTTTTAAAAAAATTTCGTTTGCCAGCAGTCGCAAACATCTGATAAATCAGGATGGGAAAGATGATGAAAAATATATTATTGATCATTCCTGTCATCATTTCAAATATCTCGTCCATCCCCTCGCTGAATCCGTTTGAAATTTATTATACAACTTGGACAGTAGGACAATCCACATATTTCGGGCATATTGCCATGCTCTTTTAACGATAAAAATCATCCGGCATCCCTCTCCTGATCTTTTCCAGCGCCCGGCCTTTCCTCTTTTTCAAGCCTGAAACGGATAGCCCTTGCTGCTCAGCGAGTTTCCGAATGCTCTCGCCGTTGACAAAAAGATCTTCAAGAAGTGATTTTTCCTGCGCTGACAGTGGGACGGAATCCAACCATTCTGGTAATATATTTTCAAAATGAGGACTTGCCGGTTCTTCCAAACCTGGATTCTCCATTACCGCAAAACGGATGGAGAAACGGTTTTCCCGATTTAATTCATCCAGCATCGCTCCCTGGATCGAACGGTAGGCGAACGGCGTAAAATCTCCTTTTGTTTCGTCAAACCGCAGCCATGCTTGCCATAAGGCCACTTCGCCAATTTGGCGGTAACTTTCAAAATCTCGGTAAATGTGCAATTTGCGGATGAGGGCCGAAATCATCGGCGTGTATTGCTGCAATACTTCTTCTATTGTATCCACTTGCAATCCTTCTGGACGTCCTTGTTATTCCCGGGTAAGGTTACCTTAGCCAACCCAGAAGAACATCACAAAAGCACCATTAAAACGTCTAACCTATCATCGAATATTTTTGTATACTCAATACATGACGTTTGTCGTATTAAATTGTCATAAAATATCCTATTTTCTGATTATGGTATTGATTCTCCAAAAATCGAATGGTAAGATTCTCTAGTACGCAGAAAGGGGATCAACTGCTTGGGAAAGTATGATGAGAATTTTATTGACCGCTCCACATTATTTCTGTTGTCTTCATTTGAAACAGAACGTAAGTCGAAAGTGGTGACGAAGCACGGGGAGTATTATTCACGGCTCTCAGCCCTGCAGCTGATAGACAGGGCGTGCATGCTTTACGCTTCGACTTACGAAGGCCGGGTCAAGGCAACGAGGTATAACCTTAAGCAGCACAAAAAAACACCCATTCTCATCTCAAGTGACGGAGTTGCAGCATTTCCAACAAAATCCCCTTCCCTTCCGGAATGCGTTTGGATTTTCAACCATGATTATCGGACCGAATTCGTTTCGGTCGGAAAGACTAAAATCATTTACGAACAATATGGCATTTCTGTAGTGCTTGACGTTTCCATCCATACTTTGGAAAAGCAGCGCACCCGCATGTATGAAATGCTGTATTATTATTTGAAAGTTCGCGACAGATACGATATATAATCAGCATATTGCTATTTTGTACATTCTTTCTTAGAAGCAAAAGACACCTCACTGTGCATTGGACGATTCATCCAATTCAGAGAGAGGTGTCTTTTTCGTTATGCTGCTTCATCGCGGACCAGCAAAAGCAGGATTTCAATTTCCCATTTCTCAGGATCCGGCTCTATTTCCGGATTCGTCAAAAAAACTTCAAACCGGCCATTCCAAATTTCGTATTCCTCTTCCCAGCGCTTGTCGAATTCCAGTCCCTCCGCCTGCGCCCATTGCACCAACGCTTCATGCGACTCCGGCAGATTATCAGGATGCCCACGGTGGATCGCTTTCAAATACGATCCCCCGGGAATCGTGCTGACAACAACCCGCTCATCCCCCGCTGCCATCCTGTCCACTGGCACGCCGACTTCCAGCGTAAAAGCTTCATCTCCATTGCCTGATGAGCACCAATACCTGTACAGCGGCATTCCCGCAGTCTTCAACTTCCTTTTTCCAAGCCACTCAACGATTTTCGGGATCAATGCAGCAGCTTCCTCCCATTCCACATCCACCGTTTCGAATGCAATCGCTGCATATGGTTTTTCCTTCTGGTACTCCACTATCGGCTCACTTATATATTTATGGGCCATGCCAACCCTTCCTTTCGACTATGGTTATGCGTGTTTCCATCTGAGAGATCAACAGCTTTTCCACTATAATAGGTGAGCTAAAGAAGCAGCCTATTAAACACTGCTTCGAACGCTCATGGCAGAGCAACGACCATTGTCTCTGTCTCTGTCTCTGTCTCTGTCTCTGTATCGCTGCGCTAGCTTCGAGACATGAAAGTGCGTTGCATCGCTGCGCTAGCTTCGGGACATGAAAAAGCGTTGCATCGCTGCGCTAGCTTCGAAACATTGAAGTGCGTTGCAATGCTGCGCACTTCGTCACAAAGACTTGTCCTCGCATACTTCGGCCAATGTCTTGCCTGCGGGGCAGCCAAGCGACGAGACAGCCGAGACCCCGGAAGCACGAGATTAGCGGGCTGAGGAGGCTTGGCGCTAGCCCGCGGCAAGCGAGACAGGTTTGCGGAGTATACTACTAAAACTTTAGCTCAACTTATATAGTAATAATTCGATAACTGCAGTGAAATTCCTGCATTCTGCAACGACATTAAATGTACATATCTTGAGGCCTCCAAGAAATTGATTTCCTGTGTCTTGAGCCTTATTGTTAATGTATGACCAAATGGTTACTTTTTATGACTCATCGGTTACAAGGAGGAAATAAATGGATAAACGTCAAGAATTAATGAAGCAAGCTACCCGCTTGTTTTCTTCAAAAGGATTTCATCAAACTTCTGTCCAGGAAATCGCCCATGGAGCTGGCATTTCCAAAGGAGCATTCTATAAACACTTCGATTCCAAGGAAAGCCTTTTCATCGAATTGCTGAAACGCTACCAGCTGGATTTGAATTTAGCGCTGGCTGCTCCACGTTTTGTGGATGCCGCCGACAGCAAACAGGCGTTTATCGATAAACTGGTTTTTGAAATTGAAAAGACCATTTCCGACAAGGACTTCTTCCTGATGATTTTCAAAGATTTCCCGAAAGATGACAGCGGCCAAATGCAAGTCTTGTTACAGGAACTGCGAATTGCCCAGCTGGACATCACCAAAAATATGCTACTTGAAGTTTATGGTGATTCTGCTAAGCCATTCATCGCAGATTTGGCGGCACTGTATGACGGCATGAAGCGCGAGTTTTTCATTTACCTCATTTTCGAAAATGAGCCCTTGGATGTGAACAAGCTTGCGCAATTCATTGTTGCCAGCATGGATGCCATCGTCCACAATCTGGAGCATATGGAACCGGTCCTATCCGCCATTCCTCCCACGCCAAGCCCATTAGACAAAGCTTTTGCAGCTTTAGAAGATAAAATGCGAAGCACCGGAAAAGACACCGAAAAACGGTTGTCTTCGCTGCGCCTCTTGAAAGAAGAAGCCGGCAAGCCGGAACGCCAGGATTTCTTGATTGAAGCGCTGATCGCCTATTTGGCGCAAGAATCCAAGTTTGAGCCCGAACTTTCATGGCTCGAGAAATTGATTTGACACAGAATTCATTTTTATACGAGGAGAATATGCATGAAAAAGATCATTGATTTTTCCCTGAACAATAAATTCGCGCTGTGGATCTTGACGATCATGGTGGTCGTTGCTGGTTTATTCGCCGGATTGACGATGAAACAGGAGTCCATACCGAATATTACGGTCCCTGCGCTGACGGTCGTTACACCTTATCCGGGCGCTGCCCCTGACGAAGTGATGAGCGAATTGACGGTGCCGATCGAACAGCGCATCCAAAACATGAACGGCGTTGAGTTGCTGACGTCGTCATCACTCGCCAACGCTTCATCGATCCAAGTCCAATTCGATTTTGATACGGACATGGACGAAGCGCTGCGTGAAGTGGAAAGCGCCGTGTCCGAATTAACATTTCCGGATGGAGCTAATGATCCTCAGATTTCCCGCATCAGCATTGATGCTTTCCCTGTCCTGACGCTTAGCATCAGCGACGAGCAGCAATCCCTTGAAGAACTGACAAAAACAGTTGAGGATACCGTATTGCCTGAAATTGAAGGTGTTGCCGGTTTGTCGGACGCCCAGATTTCCGGCCAGCGCCTCGAGAAAGTCACAATGGCTTTCGACGAAGAAGCGATGGCCCGTTACGGATTGACGCAAGATGCAGTCCAGCAATTGATCCAGGCTTCGAACCTGACGTTCCCGCTTGGCCTCACGGATTTTGGCGGTGAGATTAAAAACCTGGTAATAGACGGCAATGTGGCAACTGTTGATGATTTAAAAGCGCTGCAGATTCCCGCAGTGCCACAAGCTGCACCACCTGGGAGCCCCACTCAAACGCCTCCAGGTGCAGAAACTGTACCAGATGCAGCAAGTGCAGTTCCCGATCAGATTCCAACTGTCGCTTTAAGTGAACTTGCCGATATCCAGATTGTCAGCGAAGCCGAATCGATTTCGCGCACGAACGGCGAAGAATCGATTGGCATCCAGATTGTCAAAGCGCCTGACGCCAACACGGTCGAAGTTGTCAATGCGGTGAAAGACATCACAGCCGATTTGGAAAAGGAATATGACCTGACGATCACGACAACATTTGACCAAGGCGAACCGATTGAACAGTCTGTCGAGACCATGCTCAGCAAAGCATTATTCGGCATCCTTTTCGCAGTCGTCATCATTTTGATGTTCCTGCGCAGCTTTAAAACGACCATCATTTCGATCATTTCGATCCCATTGTCGTTATTGATGGCAATTTTCCTTTTGAACCAAATGGACATTACGCTTAACATCATGACACTCGGTGCTTTGACGGTTGCGATCGGCCGCGTCATCGATGACTCGATTGTCGTTATCGAAAACATATACCGCCGCATGTCGCTGCCTGGCGAACCGTTGCGCGGCAAATCATTGATCCGCGAAGCGACGCGCGAGATGTTTATCCCGATTTTTTCATCCACAATCGTAACGATTGCGGTATTCCTTCCCCTGGCACTTGTCAGCGGGCAGATCGGCGAACTGTTCCTGCCGTTCGCATTAGCCGTCGTATTCGCATTGTCGGCCTCATTAGTAGTCGCAGTGACAATCGTCCCGATGCTTGCGCATTCCATGTACGCCAAGCAATTGAACGGCCAGCTTGCCAATAAGTCAGGCCACAGCGAAGAAAAGCCAAGCAAATTGGCCCACACGTACAAGCGCATCCTTGAGTGGTCGCTGAACCACAAAATCATCACATTCGGCGCAGCCACCGTATTGCTTGTCGCAAGTTTGTTCTTGGTGCCAGTCATCGGCGTCAGCTTCCTGCCGGAAGAAGAACAGAAAATGGTCATGGCAACTTATTCACCGGAGCCAGGACAGACGCGCGGCGATGTTGAACAAATCGCCACTGACGCAGAAAGCTTGATCAGCGAACGCACTGGCGTTACGACTTATCAATACTCGCTCGGTGGAGAAAATCCGATGGCCGCCATGTCCGGCGGCGGCAATAATTCCGCGCTGTTCTTTATTGAATACGACAGCGACTTCGAGAACTTCAGCGAAGAAGGCGGAAAACTGATTGACGAATTAAACAGCAGTACCGAAGCTGGCGAATGGAAAACGATGGACTTCGCCGCTGTCGGCGGAAGCGGCCTTGAGCTCTTCGTCTACGGCGATAACACGGAAGATATCCAATCCGCCATCGACCAGATTCAGCCGATTATGGAAGACAATAACGGCTTGGAAAATGTAGAATCGAGCCTGACGGAAGCATACGAGCAATACACGCTTGTGGCTAACCAGGAAACGCTGAGCCAATACGGCCTGACTTCTGCACAAGTCGGCATGGCGCTTCGCGGAACCGGGCAAGCTCCTGCATTGACAACAGTCCAGCAAGACGGCAAAGATTTGGATGTCTATATTGAAATGACAGAAACCGAATATGCCGACATAAACGATGTCACAGCTATTGAAGTGCCGACCTCACTTGGCACGACTGTGGCAATCGGAGACCTTATGGAAGTCGAAGAAGGACGTTCACCGGATACGATCAACCGCCGCGACGGCCAGATGTACGCATCCCTATCGGCGGACGTTCTTGGCAATAACGCTTCGGATATAGCGGCTTCTCTTGATGAAAGCGTCAACGGCCTGGAATTGCCGAGCGGCGTTTCAGTTGACCAAGGCGGTGTTGCGGAACAAATCAACGAATCGTTCACGCAGCTCGGTATGGCGATGCTCGCTGCAATCGCGATCGTCTATTTCGTCCTGGTCGTAACGTTCGGCGGCGCATTGGCGCCATTCGCCATCCTCTTCTCATTGCCATTCACCGTAATCGGCGTCTTAGTGGCATTGTGGATTTCAGGCGAACCGTTGAGTGTCAACGCTTTGATTGGCGTCCTGATGCTGATCGGCATCGTGGTCACCAACGCAATAGTACTGGTTGACCGCGTCATCCACAAAGAAAAAGAAGGATTCACGACGCGCGCCGCCTTGCTTGAAGCAGGTACTACGCGGCTTCGCCCGATCCTGATGACGGCACTTGCGACAATTGGCGCGTTAATTCCGCTTGCCATTGGTGCAGAAGGCGGCGGCCTGATTTCGAAAGGCCTCGGCATCACGGTTATCGGCGGTTTGACGAGTTCGACATTGCTGACATTGGTCATCGTGCCGATCGTTTATGAAGTCGTATCGAAATTCCGTAAAAAAGAAGTGAATTAACGTCCAAAAGCCTGCACACTCGAAGATGAGTGTGCAGGCTTTTTTATGTTTATTTTGAAATACGCTCTGTTAGTCTCAAAATACGCTCTACTACAAATAAAATACGCCCCCTTGCAGCCGAAACACGCTTCCACATCACTATTCGGCCGAAAAAAACTCCCGCTGCTGTCGCATCAGCGGGATCTTCTCTTTATTTAGCTAGTAAAAATTCAAATACTTGCTCATCAATTTGATTGTCTTCAGTCCAGCGGTCGTCGAAGTTTTCGCTCAATGCGAATGTCTTCAGCGCATCTTTCACTGCCCCTTCATAGGAAGGATATTCCGTGTGAAGGAGCAGTTCCAACTCCGCGAGCTTGCGCTTCACCTTTTCAAACACATCGCCTTCCAACGCCAAAAAATTCTCCGAAGGCGCATTGAATAATTGATGGAGCTTGTAGAGCCGCTGCAGTTCATCGATCGGCTCCGGGTGGTCATCGACGCGCAGGTCCACTTTGACATCATTGTAGCCGCCGTAGCCCGCACCTTCCTGCAGCACATAAACTGCTGCAGATTGCTTGCCGCGGCTGTCGCCCCCTGCCAGCTGAGCCGCGGCAAGCGCTTGGAGCAAGCGTTCAGCAAGTGTTCCGGTTGCGCGTTCGAATGTTTCACTCATCGCTGATACCGTCTCTTCGCTGACAAGAATATTGCCTTGCGCTGAATGATGGCGGCCGATCTTGTGGCCCGCCCAGTCGTAGCATTCCTCGCCAGTAAATGCAGCTGATTCGCCACTCGCGCTAACAATTGCAACTTGCCGCAGGCTTTTGCCTTCGTCCGAGCCGACAAGTTCTTCAATCACCGCTTCCGGCGTTAAGCCTTGCTCCAGCAATTCCAATCCTCTTGGCCCGTAAGATGTGTTCGCCCACGATTGCGTAGCCACTGCACCGACATTTGCCTTCACCCACGGCACCACCGAACCTACTGCCAGAAACTTGGATTGCACCGCAACGCCGACCTCTCCTGTTGATGGATCTGCTGCTGCTATCGAAAAAGTCGCCACTAATTTATTTTTGCTGACTTGCTCCATTCAAAAATTCCTCCATTCATCTATTATCAGAATAATTAAATCTTACCCTTCTCTGAAATCCATGTAAACTTTTTCGCAGAGGCCTCTATTCGAATACGGCAACGACCACTGTTCGCCAAAACAATTTTTTATTACAAATGCAACCCAACTATTAATTATCGTAATTATCTGATATAATAGAGTCATATAAAATCTGAATTTTCAAATTAAAAACACATACATAGTAAAATCGCCTCACCTTATTTATTTACATAGCCGGGGGAGAACCCGGAAATAAAAAAGGGGTGAGGATTGTGGGGAGTAAAATATTTAAAGTTATTGCTGCTCTAACGCTCATATTGTTCACGGCATTGTCGTTCTCTCTAAAAGCGGAAGCAGCCGCTTCGACTTACGTCATAAAAGGAGCCACATCAAACAAAGTCGTTGCACTGACTTTTGACGATGGCTCGGACGGCACAAACATCAACAAGATTCTTGGCATTCTGTCGACCAATAAAATCAAAGCCACGTTCTTTTTGACTGGATCTGGCGCCGCCAAGCACCCAACGTGGATCAAAAACATCACCACTCAAGGACACGCCATCGGCAACCATTCGTATTCGCATCCGGATTTCACAAAATTGACGGCTGCCAAGATGAAAGCGGAACTCGATAAAACAGAAACAACAATCAAGAACATCACTGGAAAAACGACAAAACCGCTGTTCCGCGCGCCTTTCGGGGCTGTCAATTCAGCTGTACTATCAGGAGTCGGCGCAGCAGGCTATACGCACACCATCCATTGGAATATTGACACCGTTGACTGGAAAGGCGTTTCATCGACCGCCATCACCAACAAAGTCGTCAATAATATCGTTCCTGGCTCGATTGTTTTGATGCACACAGGAGCCGGCGCATCCGGAACGCCCGGCGCGCTTCCTGGAATGATTTCAAAACTGAAAGCGAAAGGCTATTCATTTGTAACAGTCCAGCAGCTGTTGAATCTGAAAGCTGGCACCGTCAAATACACCGTCAAAGCTGGCGATACACTTTACAGCATCGCCGCTAGATACAAAGTTACCGTCGCCGCGTTAGCAAAAGCCAATAACATTACAAACTACAATCTCATTCGAGTCGGGCAAGTGCTGATTATTCCAATCACTCCGCCTCCGGCAACCGTAGTCAAATATACCGTCAAAGCTGGCGATACCTTATACAGCATCGCCCGGAAGTACAATACGACCGTCGCAAAAATTGCCACCGCCAACAAAATTGCCAGCCCGTACATCATCCGTGTCGGACAAGTGCTGGTTATTCCGAAATGACGGTAAGCCATTCGATTCAAAGCATAGCTTCATAATTAAAGGATGCGCCGAATTCAGCGCATCCTTTTGGCCATGGCAATTCTGCTCTTTCAATCGCTCGCTTTGGATATAGTCATTTCACTCTAAACGTATTATAATAAAAGCCGGAATAATTACAGCATTGATTTAAATTTTGGAGATGAGACCGTTTGGAATTAATCCTGATCGTTAAATTCAGTTTACTGGCGATAAGCATTATTTTTGCCTTGATTGCCTTGTCCATTCATGTGAAAGCTTACAGCGCGCATAAGAAAACAGGTGCTGAGCGAATCAGCCGATATGCGTACCACCAACAAACGAAAAAAGCGTTCGCCTTTTATGCCTCTTTTGCCGTCACCGCCATTATTGCTTTATTCTTATAGCACACAAA
Source organism: Planococcus sp. TJ-301 (assembly GCF_058268475.1). Classification (NCBI taxonomy): domain Bacteria; kingdom Bacillati; phylum Bacillota; class Bacilli; order Caryophanales; family Caryophanaceae; genus Planococcus; species Planococcus sp. TJ-301. The sequence continues at coordinate 1,288,170 of NZ_JBZDOH010000001.1, forward strand.
AACGCTTGGAGTTTTCCAAGCGTTTTTTTATGCTTCTGAAAAAACCAAGTCCACTTCGTGTTCCAAATCCCCGATTAGCGGCACTTGACCTTTCCGTTCTTTCACTGCATTGACAATCCCCTGATAATACCAAGCCTGCTGCTCTTTGCCCCTGTTGAAACGGGTCCATACTTTTTCGCCGTGGCGAACGATATCGAGCCGAATGGAACGCAGGTTGTGCAATTTATCCGCAATAATCACAGCCAGCTCATCATCCGAGCGCTCTGCAAGAGATGACATTGTATGGCGTTTGCGGTCTTCCCAAGGCAGCGATTTATCAGGCTCAGACGCTGCTTCGATAAGCTTTAGTACCACCGCTCCAAAAATCGTTAAAACTTCTTCTGCGGTGGCCGCTGTATCTTCGAGTGTATCATGCAATATACCGGCGGCCACCACTTCAGCTCCATGCCCCGCTTCCTGCAGAAGCATTGCCACAGCGAACGGATGGCTGATGTATGGAACGGCTGTGGATTTCCGCAATTGCCCAGCGTGTTTTACAGCGGCGAATTGGATCGCCTGATCGATAATCCCTTCCATATCCTCACACCTCTCTCCCCACAGTATAGCGCGCTTGTCCCACAAAAGCCGGATTGCGGCATTTTTATGCACTTTTCATATGGCAACCATTCACACTTTTCAAAAGTACAGCGGAAAATTTTTGAAATTTTACACACCCTTCGTATTACCTTATGCGCCTTTTGAGTTATAATTAGTTTATAAAAAAGTTTTCGAAAGAAAATTTAAATTAGATTGTATTGGTGATTGGGAATGAGGAATATAGATGAAAAAGATTATTTTTACGGTATTCGCCATTGCGTTTTCATTGGCATTGCCTGTGGTGGTTTGGCAAATCCAGAATAAAGAGCAGCTTGTGCCGGAAACGATACAAGCGGAGCGCGAAGGCATTAACTACCCTTCCCGCATTAACGGACAGGAGTTTGAAGTTTATCAGGATGGCGAATGGCAGCCGCTGACCGTCAAAGGTGTCAATATGGGCATGGCGAAACCGGGCACTTTTCCTGGTGAAGCAGCTATCTCGCCAAGCGAATACGAACGCTGGTTCAAGCAAATTGGCGAGATGAATGCCAATGCGCTGCGGATATACACGCTTCATCCACCGGGCTTTTATGAAGCTTTAAAGCGCCACAACGAAACGGCTGAGGAGCCGCTTTACCTTTTTCAGGGCGTGTGGATAGACGAAGAACCGTTAGCCGAAAAAATGGACGCCTTCGATTCGGAAATCACAGAGCGCTTCCAAAAGGAGATCCGCAATCTGGCGGATGCGGTCCACGGCAATGCGGAAGTGGAACCGCAGCCTGGCCATGCATCCGGCAACTATACAGCGGACGTTTCGCCTTACATGATCGGCTGGGTCATCGGCATCGAATGGGACCCCGTCATGGTCCAGGAAATGGAACGGCTTTATCCAAATCTCGGTGACTTTTCCGGCAGCCACGTCTATACCGAAAACGCCAACCCGATGGAACACTGGCTTGCGGTGCAGCTTGACGGCCTTGCAAAATACGAAATGGAAACCTATCAAAGCATGCGCCCGCTAAGCTTTACAAACTGGGTGACGACAGACAATCTTGAGCATCCATCTGATGTAGGAGATATCGAAGATATTGCAACCGTGGATCCGAACCACATCAAAGTGAAAGAGAAGCTTTCGGAAACAGGGATGTTCGCTTCCTACCACGTATATCCTTATTATCCGGACTTTTTGAATCTCGAGAAAAAATACACTGAGTTTATTGACCATCGCAATGAGCGCAATAATTACGCAGGTTATTTGAAGGACTTGAAAGATTCCCATGAACTGCCCATCCTGATTGCAGAATTCGGCGTTCCTGCTTCCCGCGGCAAAACGCACGACAACCCATTCGGCTGGAACCAAGGATTCATCTCGGAAAAGCAGCAGGGCGATATCGCTCGGCACCTCTACGAAGATATCATGGAAACGGATATGCTCGGTGGAATCGTGTTTTCTTGGCAGGACGAATGGTTCAAGCGCACTTGGAATACGATGGATTACGACAATCCTGACCGGCGCCCGTTCTGGTCGAACGCCCAGACGAGTGAACAGCAATTCGGGCTGCTGGCGTTTGACCGCCATAAAGTAAAAGTGGACGGAGAAGACGACTGGGATTCCGGCACTGATTTGTATCAAGACGGAAGCGGAGCGATAGAATCGCTTGCCGTCGACCACGATGAACGTTATCTCTACATCAAATCGGCATTCAATGAAGATGCGAAGGAGTGGTTGGGCAACGATACTTTCCACCTGTATTTCAGCGTTCGGGAAGACGGAGGAATCCAATTCAGCCCTTCCACTGGCGAAACCGCGAAAGCTGATTTCCATTTGTCCATAGACAATAAAGAGTCCGCACGCCTGATGGTCGCCGGTGATTACGACACGTTCTATTACAATTATGCGGAGCAACAGCAACTGATCGCACTTTCTGAAAAAGACATTGCGGAAGAATTCCATCCCATTCGCCTCGCGCTGAGTAAAGAAATTACTCGAACGGATACAGACGAAGTGATCCCGTTCAGTTCCTATGAAACCGGAATTCTGCAGTATGGCATCGCGAATCCCGAAATGGCGCAATACGATTCGCTGAATGACTGGTTCTACTCCGAAGACACCGGGATTCTGGAGATTCGGATTCCATGGATGCTGCTGAACGCCAAAGACCCAAGCAATAAAGAGTTTATCGGCGACCTTCAGAAAGACGGCATCGACTCATCGATGACCATCGACGGAATCGGCATTTCCGCTGTGCTGACTGACAGTGAAAGCAACATCATCGATTCTTCAGTTTCAGGGAAACCGCCTTTCTACACATGGGAAAGCTGGTCATTGCCTGAATCCGAAGAACGCCTCAAGCAATCGTATTACATCCTCCAAGACTATTTTGGCGGTATCAAATAAAGGAATCGCATCGAGCGTTCCTTTTATAAAATCAAAAGAGGTATCGGACTGAGTCCGATACCTCTTTTGATTTTAAGGGCTATCTTCTTTCGAAAAAACGCCCTGTCTTTCCATATTGCCCCATTCCACATTTTTACTGAATGCCCGCACCAGGCCCTCCACGCGCCAGACGTTCATGATGATGCGGTACCAGAAAGATTCCGTCAACGCAAAAAAGTACAGGATGATAATGCTCTTCACATCTGAGTATTTATGGTAGGTCCATTCTTCGAGCAGCACGGCTAGTGCAGATAGAAGCGAACCATAGAGGATCATCACGATCAGCATAATCAGGACGATGTTGGTATCGACAAGTGAAAACAGCAGCGAGGAAATGATGAAAGTATAGCCCAGCACTTCAAACACTGCACTCAATAATTCGATGAGCAAGAAATACGGCATAGAGAACATGCCGATTCCGTGATATTTCGGATTCAAAATCATTTTCCGGTGAATCCAGATGGTTTCAGCTAACCCCCGCTGCCAGCGGATCCGCTGAGCGCGCAGTGAAGCGACAGTGCTCGGGCCTTCTGTCCAGCAGACAGGATCCTGGATATATTCAATCCGTTGCTTCGATTTCTCTTCTTTGATTGATCGATGGATCCGGACGATTAATTCCATGTCTTCGCCGACTGTTTCCCGGTTATAGCCGCCTACTTTCACAACGCGGCTTTTTTCAAATACTCCGAACGCGCCAGAAACGATCAGCAGGATATTGACTCTGCTAAAGCCGAGTCGGCCAATCAGGAATGATCGGAAATATTCGATGATCTGCATGATTTCAAGTGGACTTTTTGGCAAACGCATTTGTTGGACAGACCCATTGACAATTTTGCAGCCATTGGCAATGCGCACAGTGCCGCCGGTCGCAGTGACCAGTCCATCCGAATCGATGATTGGCTTGATTGATTTGAGCAATGCATCTTGTTCAAGAATCGAGTCGCCGTCTATCGCCGCAAAGTACGGATAATGGGAGAAATTGATTCCAGCATTCAATGCGTCTGCCTTGCCGCCATTGATTTTTTCAATCAAAAACAGGTGCGGATGAAGCTGAGACTGAAAAGCCCGAACCATTACTTCAGTTTTAAAATAACTGCGGGCAGCAAGATCGATTGGCTTCATCTGAAAACGGCTTATGAGTTTCCCACTTGTGTTGTCCGTCGAGCCGTCGTTGATGACTACAACTTCAAATTGCGGATAGTTCAATGCTATCAATGACTGCACCGTACTTGCTATTCCCATTTCTTCATTGAATGCGGGAACGAGGACAGAAATCGGATACGTATCTTTGTTGATCAACATTCCTTCAATCTGTTCAAGGCGATTCAATTTTTTCTCCCGATTGATTTTGGGGGCAGCAATCAAAAACAACGTCAAATAAATCAAATTCGCTATTACCATATAGACGATAATCGCCCAGCCAGCCCATTCCAACCACAGTTTCAGCATTTCATCATTCATGAAACCGCCCTGCCTTTCCTTGTCAGCATATGGTTCGCAATATCACGCGCGAAAGCATCTTTGCTAGTCGATGCAATGTCCTTCAGCAAGAGCGATCCATCCTCTAGGCCGAAGATATTGTCGGCTGCCGCAAAACGCACCCACCAGACAGGATCTGAAAACAGCAGCGCCATCGGTTTCTTGTATTCATCAAGTTTGCAAGCGCCGGCCAATTTCGCAGCATACATCCGCTCTTCCCAAAAGATGGATTTGAAAAATCCGGATAGCATCGATGGATCCGAAACTCTTTCATAATCGCAAAGGCTTTTCATTGCCTTGATGCGGACTTCTTTTCGTTCGTCAAAGATCATTTTCTCGACAAAAGGAAAAAACGCTTCATTTTTCTGTTCGCCACTAAATGTGATAAAGGCGAATAGCAGGTTCTGCGGCACTTCTTTGCGGGATTCGATGTGTTCAGCCAAATCCGATAACATCGTTTTGTCCATCCGCACCAACAGTTCTTTGTTAAAACCGATTGATAAGGGCGGCTCAGCAAACATGGCGGCGCTGATGCGGCCTTCACCTAATACAGCAGCTGTCCGCAAACATTGCCGAAGCTCTTCATCCCGCTTGACCAGGCCTTTATAATGGGCATACAGATCTTCCTTCAACTCTAGCATCCGGAAATCTTCGATGAAGTATAAGCAGTTGATCCGCTCGGCCCATGTGCCTTTTTTGAGCACTATCTGGTAAGTGTCCGTTAAGAGCTGTTGGGCCAGCTCCGTGATCCTTTTTCCATTCTCTGCACTAGTATGGGCATGAACCATACCTTCAAGCAAGCGTTCGACAATAGCTATTTGAAACCGGTTCTTCGCCGGAGCTTCTGGATAGCCATGACGGCGGCCTGCAACAAAATCCTGGTATTGCGGTTGTAGCCTAACAACTTCTGCATTGATCTTTGTTTCATTGCGCAGCATCACCGTTTTCCAGCCGATCAACCCTATTAATAATAATATTTGCAGCATCAGTAAAATACCGATCATCCAAACAAAAAAACTTGTCATATTCTCACTTCCATTCTGATTAATTTTACTAACTATGTTAAATACTTGTCTTTATTGTTAAAATAAAACATTTAATATTCCAATAATACTACATCCTTTGGTGAAATACTACAAAAAAAAAGAGCATTCCCTATGCGGAAATGCCCAGACTCATTTTAAGGAAGCTGCTGTTCAAGCTGCTCCATCCATATATCATATCCTTCACCCATGAGATGGAGGCCGTCGATCGTGATTTCTTTTTGCAGCTGTCCATTGTCATCTTCGAAATGCGTATGCAAATCCACATATGCAACATTATTCTCGGATGCCACTTTTTTAAGAATAGCATTGAAGTCATCGACTTGGCTGTTCGGCAAATCGTTATTGAAGCTGTCGTTGTTGACCGGCAGAAGCGATTGCAAGACCACGCGGGTTTTCTCTTGTTCAAATGACTGGACAATCTTTTTCATGTTTTGCTCGTATGTTTCTTTTTTTACCCCCGCAGCAATATCATTGACACCAATCATGATATAAACTTCTTCCGGGTTTCGCGATACTACTTCATCAATGCGGTTAAGCACGCCTTTTGTCGTGTCTTCCGCGATTCCGCGGTTCAGGACTTTTTCATCCGGAAAATATTCCGGGAACTCCCCATGGTCAGTGATGCTGTCACCGAGAAAAATCTTGTCGGCGCTTTCGCCTTCAAGCGCTTCGAAAATATCTTTTTTCTGGCGATAATACTCTGGGAATCCCTCTTTCGATTCCATCGCTTGATATTGTTCTTCTATAAAGCCTATGCCGCCTTGTTTATTGACAATGATCCCTACCGCTCCGATCAACAGCACATTTACTGCGAGCGACGCAATCAATAATTTTTTCTTCGTTTTCACGTTAAGCCACTTCCTATTTCTCTGAGATGTAAGGGCTAGCGCCCAATACATTTTATAGCCTTCTTCCGGCATTCTTAAACTTGACCGCCAATTCCCATTTTTCGGTGAGCTCTAGTTTTGCCCATAAAAAGAACCGCTCCGAAACCCGGTTTTCACCGGCTTCAGAACAGCCCCCTTCCAACTTGCCTAATCTTCGTTCCACACTGCTTCCCATTCGATAATTTCGTAATCTCTTGCCCCTTCCACGATAAAAGGGTCTTGTTTAACAAACTCCTCGCATTGTTCGTAGGAATCTGCCCGGTAGATGACCAGTCCGCCTGATCCGTCCGTAAATTTGCCATTGACGCGGACATGCCCTTCATCCCTCATCTTCTCAAGAAATGCCAAGTGATCAGGACGGTACAGCGCGCTTTTTTCTTTATCAGCCATTGGCAGCAGCACAGCAAAATACTTCATGGAATCCTCCTTTCAATTAAACAGCTAATCTCATTTATCATACAGTCTTTTCCATGGGAAATGCCATCGCAGCGCTTAAAACCTTCACCTTTCACATGGTCCGCTGGAAGGTTCCCGTTTGCTGGAGCAGCAATTGGTGGTAGAATTGTTCCAATTCCATCCAAATCGCCTCATTGCAGTAATTGGCTTCAGCATGGACTTTGCCGTTCGCGCCGAGCCGCTGCCGCAGCGCCTTGTCATTGATAAGCAGTTCCAGCCTATTGATAACTTCTACACCATTTAGAGGATCTACCAAAAAGCCGGTTTCCCAATCGTTGACTGTGTCTCGAGCTCCTGTCACATCACCTACAATGACGGGTTTCCCTGCAAGGGCCGCTTCAATCGAAACATTGCCGAACCCTTCCCTTTTCGTCAGGAAGAGAAAAATATCCAGCATGTAGAAATAAGGGATCGGATCTTTCTGGTAAGGGACCAGGATGATGGACGGATTGTCGAAGATTTCCCGTTTCGTGTTCTCCCCAATCGGATCGCCATCTTCAAAATCTCCCACCAGCAGCAGCCGGAGCTGCGGATATCTTCGGCTCAGCCCCAGAAACGCTGCAACGGTTTCCTCGACGCCTTTGTCTCTTGTAATGCGGCCCATATAGCCAATCACAAGGTGATCCATTGACAAACCAAGCTCTTTTTTGAGGGAATCGATTTTCATTCGTAGCTCATCGTCCATTTCAAAATCTGTCAGATTAAAGCCGTTAAGGCTGCCATTCCCTAAGACCCTAATCTTCTCAGGAGCAGCAATCTCATTGGAGACCAATTGCTCTGACAGGCTAGGCGAAACGGACAAAACATGAGTGGCTGCTGTCGCTGTAATTTTCTCAGCCGTCAATAAAATCAATCTTTTCAGCCCTGTCGTTGTTTCCAGCCTCAAACCAAGCACATTATAAATACGGATTGGCACACCGGTTAAAAAAGCCGCAAGTATGGCGACGAATCCTGCTTTTGGAGTTCCCGCATTGACGATATCTGGCTTTTCTTTATAAAACAGTTTTATGCAAGTGATCAGCGAGGTTAAATCTTTTAAAAGGGAGATCTCTCTTTCCATTTCCACAATGAGTACCTCTACACCCTCCGACTGTTCATAGTCTTGGATATAATCCCCTTGGGAACTTAAGGCCATCGTGTCATATCCCTTTTTCTTCAAATAAGCCAGCTGTCCCTTCATCAGTTTCAAGGTTTGCGGCACAGTCACAGCATGGATCACTTTAGCTGCCATATTTCTCCCCGCCTTTCTTTGCAAAATAAAACTCCTTTATTCAGATGCTTCCATACTTCAGTACAGGCGCTTGAATCTGTTCAACTAATATGTGGGCATAATCTGTGGGGTTCGCCGCCTTCAATGAGAAAACTTTTTCGCTATTGCTGATCAGCTCTGATAATATAGCTTTTTCCTGTGCTGCTGCGTACTCAATATCCAGCTCCGGATTAAAAAATTCATAAGCAGTTAAAAATGGCGATTTCAAGTAATGGAAAGCATTGCGGTTCAAATTCAGCATTTTCCGAACTGCCTCCGCATCATCTTGAATGGCCACTTCTTCGATCCCTCTTTCCAAGATAGCGACATGAGTTACAATTTCCTCGTCAAGGATAGATCCTGTATCTACGTAATCCGTCACTGGCTTCGCTTTGGAGAAAGAGACATATTCAAGAGGCGGCAATATTTTAACCGCCTTATTTTTCATTTTCGATGCAGTGCTTGGTTCCATATTGGAGTAGAAGCGGAACGTACTCGTCCAAGGCACTGAATAGATTTTTTTGCCGTCGGTGATGGCGAGGTCTTCTGCGATAAACTGAGCTCCATGGTCCATGCACGCCATCATGCTGCTCAAGGTTTTTCCAGTGCTCGGTGGTGCAAATACAGCCACAGCCGAATTGCCTTTTTTAAATGCCGAACAATGAATTGGCGCATAGCCTTTTTTCAATAACAGCAATGTAGCCAAATCGGTCAGGATATAGCCGACCGAATGGAGATTCATAATCCGGTGTGTGATGAATTTAAAGTAATTCGGGTTAAATGTGATTTTCGGTTCTTCTGACAATAGATTTTCTGCTTTGATCCTAAGCTTCATCCTCATGGCAAAATTACGGGTGTAATAAATTTTACCGGCGCCCGGATCGCCATTGAAATAGTGGTATTTCCCCAGTTTCTCTAAACCTTCGTCTTCATTAAAATCTTCGATTGCCAGATGCAGCTTCACTTCGCATTGTTCGTACTCCTCTTGGGACGCTTCCGGCATATTGTGGCCGAACGACCATTTAAAGTCTTTGACATTGGTTTTGATAGCCAACAGCCCTTTGGCTGCAACATAATAATGCATCACTCAATCTCCCCCTCTTATCCGCATAATGTCTACTTTTTTATAAGATTTGCCTTGCTGGGCGCATGCGTTCTGCGAGGCATTGTTGATAAAATCCATCCAGCTCATTCCAGATCGTGGCATTGCTGAAATTCTCCGCTGCCCAACGCTGCCCGAATTCCCCCATCCGAGCGCGCATCTCGGGAGCCAAAATGAGCAGCTCCAATTTCTCGGCAATATCTTGCTGGTTTTCACAATCCACTAAAAATCCGTTTCGGCCGTCGACTATGGTGTCTTTTGCCCCCGTGACATCAGAAACGATTACCGGTGTTCCGCAAAGCGCTGCTTCAATCGATACATTGCCGAAGCCTTCCCGTTTGGTCAGGAAAACGAAAATGTCCATCATATGGAAAAATGGCACTGGGTCTTTTTGAAAGCCTGTAAACGTGATATCCGGATGTCCCTCGATTTTTGATTTGGTTTCTTCATCCACGGGATCCGTCGATTCATAATCCCCTACGATCAACAGCTTCAGGTTTTCATACTTGCTGGCCAATTGTTCAAAAACGTTAACGAGTTCCGTGATGCCTTTATCATTCGTCAAGCGTCCGGCAAACCCGAGCACCAAATCGTCCGGAGCGAAACCATATGCCGTTTTCAAATCAGCCATATTCCGTTCTTGTTCGCTGTCCAAGCGGAAACGTCCGACATCAAAGCCATCTCCGCTGCCTTTACCGAGTACTGAAATTTTCCCGCTATCCACGATTTTGAAATCGATGACTTGGTCTCTGAGGCTGTTAGAAACAGCCAAGCAATGGGTTGCCGCACCTGCAGAAACTTTTTCAGCTGCAAGCAAAATTTTACGCTTTAACCCGCCGGTGGTTTCCAACCTCAGCCCCCGCATATTGTAAACGCGGATCGGTACGCCGCATATCAAAGCTGCAAGCGTAACGACGAGCCCTGCTTTCGGAGTGCTGGCATTGACGATATCCGGCTTTTCGCTGCGCAGGATCCGGATGCATCTGATTAATGCCCGGAAGTCTTTCGCCAACGAGATTTCCCGCTCCATATCCAACAGCAAAACCTGTGTTTCTTCATTGGATTCGAATTCTTGGGCGTATTTGCCTTTCGAACTCAAGGCTTTGGCTTCATAGCCGCGGCTATTCAAATATTTCATTTGCCCTTGAAGAAAAACTAAGCTTTCTGAAATCGTCACCGCATGTATCACTTTCACCGCCATATGGTTCCTCTCCCTTATTTCTGCTCCGGCTCCATCCGTCAGTTGTCGCGGGCATCCTGATTTTTCTTTTTCACTTCCGGTTGTTTGCTCTCACCCCTGAAAACACCTTCGGAGTTAAATACTTTCTCCACAGTCTGCAACAGGATATAAAAATCGAAACGCAGGCTCTGCCGTTCGATGTACTCGAGATCCAACTCGATTTTTTCATTCCAGCTCAGCGAATTGCGGCCTCTCACCTGCGCCCATCCTGTGACTCCCGGCTTAACAAGGAGCCTTTGCATCTGATAAGGGCTGTAACTGTCCGTCTGGGAAGTCAAAGTTGGCCGCGGGCCTACAAAAGACATGTCTCCTTTGACAATATTGATCAGTTGCGGCAATTCATCCAAGCTCATTTTGCGGAGGTAATAACCCACTTTCGTGATGCGGCTATCTGTTTCCAAAACGTGGATAGTGTCATCGCGCAGTGAATCATCGTCCGCCATTGTCCGGAACTTATAAATCAAAAAATGGACATTGTCCTTGCCGCCGCGCATTTGCGTGAAAAAGACAGGTCCTTTCGATTCTGATTTGACAAGAATCGCAATTACCAGAAATACCGGCGACAGCACTGCCAGCATTAGCAGCGCAGCGATGAATTCAAAAACCTGTTTGATAGAGCCTTTCACTTTGTTTTTTCTCTTTACCGGATCTACCGTTTCAAGAGTCATGTAAATTCCTCCCTATAATCTCCATAATTCAACGTTCTCAGGTTTGCCTTCCTGCTCCAAAACCCCTTTGACATCGAAAACCATGCCGCCTTGTCTGTCCAGCAGGGGCTGAATCAGCTTCCATCCCGCCTCTTTATATTGCTTATGGGGCATGGCCAAAATGACAGCCGACGCTGGCAGCAGTTCATGTTCCGGCGTCAGCATCACGCCATACTTCCGATCCGCGTCTTGCGGATCGGCACAGCAATCGGATGTCTGGACTTCAAAACCGTAATCGTGCAATTCTTCAATAACATCAATAATCTTTGAATTCCGAAGATCTTGGACATCTTCCTTGTAGGTGATTCCAAGAACAGTCACACGTGTTCCGCGGGATGGCAGATTGCGCTGGATTAGCCGTTTTGCTACTGTCCGAGCAATATAATGCCCCATCCCGTCGTTCACTTTTCTGCCGGCAAGAATGATTTCCGGCTCGTAGCCCACTGCACGGGCTTTATGCGCCAAATAATGCGAATCAATTCCTAGCCTCGGCCCGCCTGCAAGTCCTGGCGTAAATTTCAGAAAGCTCTTTTTGGTGCCGGCCGTTTCCAAAACAGCGCCCGTATCGATGCCCAGATGATTAAAAATCAAAGAAAATTCGTTGATCAAGGCGATATTGACGTCTTGCTGGGTGTTTTCAATGACTTTTGCTGCCTCAGCAACACGGATTGATTTTGCTTTGAAAATGCCGGCATCCATGACGCTGCCGTAGATTTCCGCTACGTAATCGAGAACCGCATCATTCTGCCCTGCCACCACTTTTTTTATTTTGGTGATGGGAAACTTCCGTTCACCAGGGTTAAAGCGTTCCGGAGAATAGCCGACAAAAAACTCAACACCGCTCTCCAGACTGGAATACTCCTCCAACACGGGAATGCATTTTTCTTCTGTGGCCCCTGGGTAAACTGTCGATTCAAACACGATGACAGCCCCTTTTTTCATGTACTTTCCAACAATGCTGCAAGCTTCAATCAATTGGCTTAAGTCTGGTTGGTCTGCTGAGTCGATTGGCGTCGCAACAGCGATCATGATAAAACCTGCGGCATTTAAAGAGGACGGGTCAGAAGTGTAAGCAATACCGCACTCCGCAAGCTGCTGCGCGTTGGCTTGACCAGTTTTGTCCTTTCCTTCAAGCAACTGTTTGATGCGGATTCTATTGCTGTCGTAGCCGATAACACTGTATTTCTTGGCAAAAGCCATTGCTAAGGGCAATCCAACATGCCCGAGGCCAACTACTCCAATAGTCAATTTGTCGTTCATCATGCCGCTTTCTCCCCTTCAGACTTCCGGAAACGACTGCCGGCTATTTTTAACAATTGTTTGCTGTTGGCAATAGCAAAGGTGATCAGCAGCAATGGAATAATTTTATTGCGGTGGCGCATGGCCGTTCCAGCGCTCTGGGTCCCGTATGAATAAACCAAAACGGTGATGCCGAGGAACAGCAGGATGAATATTTTATTGCGCAGCGGCATATCGCTTTTGAATAGCCCGTAAATTGTTGCCCCTACCAGGAAAATATAGATCGACGAATCGAACAGGAAGCTCGCTACATCGCCGAGGCCCCGCCAATCCAGCGGAATCGGGGAGAACATAAAGTAAAACATCTTGAGCGGCGCCACCAGCAAAGCAACGATGCCCGTCAAACCATTTAAACTGGACAAGTACATCGATCCCCCGCGACCTGAAATTTCAAGAGCAGAAACTGCGGTGCCTTCAGGTCCCATGAACTTACTGAGGAAAAGTTCCGAATTCTGAATCATAATGGCGGCCATGACCACCAGCAACATGAGAAAGAGTGCGTTTTGCATTACCTTTTTCGAACCGCTCGTGCTGAGGAACATGAATGCCAGAACATAGGCGATAACAAAACCGATCATGCCGGAATGGAACATCATCGACCCGAGGGCTAGCAAAACTGCCATGATGAAATTCGGGAACGTGCCATCGGCGAACCAGCGCACAAAATGATAAAGCGAAACCGTAATCAGGAAAATGATGATGGATTCACGCAGCAGGATGCTGGACATGAATATGCTGTTTGGCATAACCGTGAAAATCAGCATTGCAATGAAAATCAATTTTTTGTCGATTTCAAGATGCATTAAAGCCTTCATCAAATAGACTGCCGCGAACACCCAAAATGCCACATTAAGGAATTGGGCGAACGGCCTTTGGTCACCTACCATGTAATAGATGGCTGAAAGGAAAGGAACGTAATTGGTCGCGCCGTCTTCCAGTGGGAACATGCCATTTGCGATTAGCAGCGAAATTTCATGGAAATATTCCGTGTCAGTTCCACTGGAGAAAATCTGGATTGAAGGTACATACAAATCGATGAACAGCACCAGCACCCTGATTACAAATCCTGCAAAGATCAGCAACAGCCATTCTTTTTCAAGCGTCCGGTACAAATACAGCGAAATTGCGGCGATGCTGGCAAACAGCATCATCATGCCGTAGCCAGGACCAAGCACAATATAGTCTTTGAGTAAAAAAGTGATCAACACTTCTAAAATGAAGAAAGCTAGCACGAAGAGCATGATTCAAGCACCCCCTGGAATATTCTTGTCTGCTTTTTTAAAAAACTCTTTAACGTTTCGCGAGTGCTGCTAACCTCGCTTTGTAATAAGCGATATCGCTGAGCTGAAGCAGCCAGAGCATCAGTCCGTAAACCAGAGCACCGGAAATGATGCCCCCCGCAAGAGCCAGCAATTCTGTCTGTGGACTGTCGAGATAGGAAAACACACTTTTTGCAGCTACTCCCATGACGGCTGCTGCGATAACGCCTTTCGTTATATCCATCAAGATTTTTTTCGTATTCATCGATCCGACTTTCCGAACCAGGGAGATGTATAGCACGCCGGTTGTCGCCAATGCCGAAATGCTGGTCGCGAGCGCCAATCCGTTGATTCCCATGAACCGCGACAACACGATGTTTAATACGACATTTAAGAACATCGCCCCGACCGCACTGATCATCGGCGTTTTGGAATCTTCCAGCGAATAAAAGACTTTCGCCAGCACTTCCCGCAAGCCGAAGCCCAGCATGCCGATTGTGTAGAAGAAGAGTGCTCCGGATGTCATAACAACTGCATCGTTTGTAAATGCGCCGCGGCCGAACAACATCTCTGTTACTTGTTCCGAGAAAATCATCAACCCCACTGTCGCTGGAATGACTAACAGTGCAACCGTGGTGACGATTTTTCCAACTATATCCTTTAAATGTGCGATATTGTTATTTACTGCTAATTTGGAAATTTTAGGGAACATTACAGTGACAATCGCAGTTACAAAAATTGCCTGTATGAAGAAGACAATCCGATGGGAATAAGTCAGTGCTGAAATGCCTCCTTCAGAAATCTGCGAAGCCAATGTCTTATCTACCAGGACATTGATCTGATCTGCGGAAACGCCGACAATCACCGGAATCGCCAGCAGCAGCATCCTTTGGATGTTCTGCTCTCGAGGGGCCGCAGTCAGCCTGTGCCGATAGCCTGTTTTACGGATTGAAGGCAAGAGGAAGAGAAATTGCACCACCACGGCGACGACTGATCCGATCGACAGCAGATAGAAGTTCACTTCAAAGCTGAGGTAGATGAAGAAGATGATCAGCAGGTTCAGTGGCAAGCCGCTGAGCACAGTTGCCAAGAAGCGTCTGTTCACTTCCAAGTAACTACTGAAGATATAAACGAGTGCGGTAAAATAAATGCTGAAAGCGGAAATCCTCGTGAAATCTGAAGCGATCTTAAGCGTTTCCCCTTCAAATCCGCTGGCAAAGATTTTCACGATTTGTACTGGAAAGAGCTGCATGGTTATGACCAGCACTGTCGACAGCAAAAGGACGATATTTGTTAAATTGGCTGTGAAGCGCTGTGCGTATTCCGGCCCCTCATTTTCGTTGATCTTAGTGAAAATCGGTATAAAGCTTGCAGCTATTCCCATCCCGACAAAGGAAAAAAGAACGGAAGGTATTGTCTGGGATATCAAGTAAGCATCAGTCAGCCCGTCGGCACCGTAAAAATACGAAAGGGAAATGTCCCTTGAAAAGCCAAGCACTTTTGTCGCTATGATGACAGCCATTAGCGCAATGACGGTTTTCTCCATGATTTTCTCCCTCGCTTGCTTGTGTATTCTGTCTTGCTTTCTACCCATCTGCATCATCGGCGGAACGTATGACTATCTCCCCCTCTTTCGCCTCTATTATTGAGCTTTATACTAAAGCGTTTAGGTTAAAAGTAGGTTAAACTGTTTTAATATTTAAAATACTTTAAAATTATTGAGTAGATAGCGCTAGGGTTTGCTTTAAGCAGTAAGTTCTGCAGAATTGTTGTATTAGAAATTTGTTGCTCTTAAATGTCGCTTAGCACGCTCAGGACATGGCTCACACTAAAAGCAAAGCAGGAATCGCCCCTCTTCTTGCTCCGCCTAGCCCGTATTCGCGCCTGTGCTAGATAAGCGGTTGATAGAAGATAGTAATATTTGTTTTATAAATGCCCAAACATAAAATAATGAATATGGTATAGCTGGAAATGAGTAGCCGAAATTAGTTCTTATTCCCTGTTTTGACACACAAAAAAAGGCAGCCTCCAAAATGCCATTCTTACTGGCCTTTTGGGGCTGCCCCTTTTGTTTTTATGTTATTCCATTCAGACGTTCTCTATTTCTTTCAACGACCTGGATCTGTATGCCGGGAAATATTCAAGATCCGACTCTACATCCACAGCTTCGCATAATTCTTTGTATATTTCTGGATGCCATATTTTTTTGCCGATATAAAATTTGAAACCAGTGTTCTTTCCAAATTGTTTTTTGAAGAGATATAGCTTGTCGTCCAAGCTATTGGTCCGTCCACCGCCGTCATGAATTAGATCGACGCCGTTCTCTTTGCCCCAAACAACCAGTGCGTACTGCAGGATGTATGCCGGGGACAAATGGCGAAAATCGTTGAGTGTTCCGGAAAGATGGGTGTGGATCATGTTGTCGTAGACAAAATTTAAGCCCATTCCGATGGTCTGCCCTTCGTAAACCGCTTCCACCAACAACATATTTTCGCCGAAATAAGCAATGAGCCTTTCGAAATACACATCATCAAAATAATAATACGTATCTGCTTGATTGCGGGTCATCGTTTCATGGTAAATACCTTTGAACTCTTTAAATTCATTTGGGCCCATAATCACGTTGAACTCCACTCCGGCTTCCAAGGCTTTCCTGATATTCTTGCGTGTTGATTTGGAAAATTCCTTTTGCACTGGATCGTCGTACTCCTTCAAATTGGTTCCTACCGTATTGCGAATATAAACCACATCGTAGCAACTTTCGAAATCTTGAGCGTTGTCGATGACTGGCTGGAAACGGATGAATTCGCTGACAATGTCATGCTCTTCACAATAACGCTGAAAAGCTTCTTTGAATGCCTCGACTAACAGTTCCTTTTTGCCCGGGCTGCATTCTTCAATCAACGGGCCGCCATAGCCATAAGGCGTTACAATGTCATAATAAGTCTTGCCGTTCAGTTTTATAGGGATCTCACGTTTAATGAACATGTGACGTATAGTTCCGAGTGAATGACGGAACTGATATACCTCGCATGTCCCGTTTTCAATCTCCTCGTACAACCGCCCATAATTTTCATCAAAGTATAAATCTCTCAAAATCTCAACTCCATTCATGAAATGAATTCGCTTAAATTTTTGCTTCTTCAAATCTTATTGGATAATTCCCTATAAAATACAAAATTTGTATTGTTGGAATTATCAGATTATATACAAGGCAATTATACCTTGCTTGCGACAAAAGTTCTAGGGATAATCGAGAAAACGTAGGATTTTATTCTTTTTGTATCTGTAAAAGTCTATGTCCTCATTATTGTCTAAATTTCCCTTAATGCAAACTGCTTTCTTACACAAAAGTCCGCACAGCATAATTCCACTGTGCGAACCAATTCTTTTTACATTTTCAGTTTGCTTTATTTTTTTACCCTATAAGCTGGAAAAAAATGGACTTCTTCATTGATTCCTGAAGCTTCACACAAAGCTTTATAAATTTCGGGGTTCCAAATTTTCTTTCCAATGTAAAAATGGCAGTTACTTTCTTTGCCGAATTGTTTCTTGAATAAATACAATTTATCGTCCGGATTATTCGTACGCCCTCCTCCGGCATGGATCACATCAACCCCATTTTCTTTGCCCCATTCCGCCAAAGCATGGTAAATGACAGAGGCAGGAGAAAGATGGTTATACTCCGATAACGAGCCGGAAAGATGGGTATGGGCCAAATTGCCATAAACAAAATTTAATCCGGCGCCAATTACTTTGCCTTCAAACTTTGCTTCGATCAAAAGCAGATTCTCTCCGAAAAGTTCCATTAACTTTTTAAAATAGGCATCCTCGAAATAGTAGAATGAATCGGCATGGTTCCTTTCCATCGTTCCGTTATAGATTTCTTTGAATGCGTCCAGGCTAGCCGGATTTAACGTCACCTTGTACTGGACTCCCCCATTCAACGCTTGGCGGATGTTTTTGCGCGCTGACCTTGAAAATTCGCCATCAAACGGAGTATCATGCTCTCTTAAATTTGTGCACACTGTTTCTCGCAGATAAGTTACTTCGAATGCCTCTTCAAAGTCGGCTGCGTTGCCAGCAAGAGGATGGAAGCGGATAAATTCAGAAACGATTTTATTGGAAAGGCAGTACTCTTTAAAAGCTTTTTCAAACTCAGCGGCCAGTTCAAGCCTGGAACCTTTGCTGCCTTCGACAATCAATGGTCCTCCATAACCGTAAGGCGTGACTAGGTCATAAAAATGTTCACCGTTCAAGGCAATCGGTATTTGCCGTTTGATGAATAGATGTTGAACACTGCCTAGTGGATGCTTGAAGTTGAACTTGCCTGCTTCCCCATTCTCCATTTCTTCGAATAACTTTCCATAACGATCATCGAAATAAATATCTTTCATGATTCTCTCTTCTTTCTCTGATGGTATGCAGTACCTAAAAGATGAAAAGGCTGAAATATTAATTTTTTATAGTATATTCCTTCCAACGGGAAAGTGCTACATTTAATTTCCTTTAAAGTACTTGTGCAATTCGGTTTATATAGAAGGTTTAAAATGCGGTATTCAGCTATACACACCTCATTTACCAAAATATTTTTCATAATAAAATGTTAATAGTTAATAATACCTATTTTATAAGAAGCGACTTATGCTTATACTATTCTAGATATTACAATATTTACCTAGGAGGTAAGGAATGAAACGCTTGTTTTTAATGATTTTATCAGCTGCATTAATGTTTGGATTTTTGCCTGCATCCGCTTTAGCAATGGAAGCAAACGACAAAGGGTTTGATGAGTTTCTTAAGGAAATCCAGTGGGAAAAATCGGCCTACATAGATTACTTGGAAAGCAAAGGCTATTCTTTAGAGGAGTTTGAGTCTGCCGATGACTTGGGACTGCCAATCACTGAAGAAACGCTTCAATCCGTTCTTACGGATTTCGAATTAAGCCGCAGCGAATTGAATGCACTTCTAGTCGAAAATGGTGACATTGAGCAAGGGCAAGATGTTCTAGATACAGAATGGTATTTGTTCATTGAAGACCTTTCAGATGGCATCAATTTTTACTTGAATGGCGGCACAGCGATTACAGATGCAAATTTGCAGGAGCTTCTTGAATACTACGAATTCGAATCCAAAGAAGAGCTAGAAAACTTCTTGAACGAACAAGGCGATACAATTGAAAACTATGAATTCATTGAAGACCTTGAGTACGCTATAGATGATTACATTTACGGATATGGCGAAGAATACGATATTGAAGTTGATATCGAAGGAATATTTACTGAACTTGGATTGACAATGGAAGAATTGGAAAGATTAGAAGCTCACTTAGAGACTCTTAATTTTGAAGATCCTGCCTTCCAAGATAGAGCTACTGCACTTGCTGACCGCATGATGATGATCGAAGAATTCGAATCAGCTGATGAATTGACGGCGGCACAGATTTCAGAATTGATCGCAATCTACACGGAAATGCTTGATTTGCTAGAGCTGGATACTAAATATTATTTGGTAAAAGGCTCAGAAAAGTTGCCGATTACTTTGGGGACATTGATAACGCTTGAAACAGTTGACGGATATGACCTATTGGTTGAAGTTTACAACACACAAGGCACATTCTTAGCTGACTTCATTTTGACAAACGACTCGTTCGGTTCTGACATCATTAAAGAAACGGGCGAAGACATTAAAGTGGTTGAAGAAGACGTTAAAGAAGACGTTAAAGAAGAAACAAATGTCGTAGTTGCCCCGCCTGCAGTTAAAACGCCAGGCAAAAAATTGGAAAAAACACCAGTGAAGAAAACCGTCAAAGGCGGAAAACTACCGAAAACAGCTTCTGATTACCTTCCAAATGCTTTGATCGGATTGGTTATCGCGCTCGCAGGAGTTGCGTTGTTCCGCCGTTCAAAAGCTATGGGATTATAATCTATGAAAAAAAGGTCGAAAGAAGAAAGAAGAATCGGGCGCTGCAAGCGCCTGATTCTTCTTTCCCTGTCAGCCGCATTAATTGTTTTTGGGCTTTGGTTCAGCACTACAAATGCTTCAACATTTTTAAAAGGCTACCTTCTATATAAAGCCGATTCTGCTATCGAGTCTACCCAAGCCGAACCTGCTGCTGAAGAGCCGGCAGCCAAAAGTACCGGAAAAACTCTGAAACCGAAGGCGCTTTATCAAGAAAAGCCTGTGGAAGGCGACAATATCGGCGACTTGTACATTCCAAAACTCGAAGCCTCTTTGCCGATCATCCACGGAACTGACGAAGAAGAACTTGAAAAAGGCGTCGGCCATTTCGCCGGCAGCGTCCTTCCTGGCGAAGACGATAACAGTGTTCTCTCAGGCCATCGTGACACCGTGTTCCGTGAACTTGGTGAAGTAGGCAAAGGCGATTTGCTCGTTGTCACTACCGAAGCTGGCAAATTCACTTACAAAGTCCGCCAAGTCCGGATCGTCGATGAAGATGACCGCACCGTCATCGTCCCGAAACCTAGAGCCACGCTCACCGTATCAACGTGCTACCCGTTCGATTTCGTCGGCTACGCACCCGATCGCTATATTTTAGTCGCTGACCTCATTTCTTCGGAATGATGCAAGCATTTTAAAAGATCACAAGCAAGCTCAAGAAACACGAGCTGCTTGCGGTCTTTTTATTTAGCTCTCGAATTGTCTGATAAAAATAAAATATCTTCTTTTCACCCCTACAATAAATTCTATCAAAGAAATATCCCCTCACACTCTATTGTTCAAAGAGCTTATCCAGCGAAGGCGTGTCAAGGGGCTAGGCAAGGAGATGGCCAAATGAAATTTGGACCATTTCCTTTGCTTCGAAGCTAGCGCAGCGATGCAGAAGCAGGAGGTTTTTAGTATTGATACGAGTGTTCTTCCCGGCTCATTGCAGGAGCCAAGGAAGTGCCAGGCACTTGCGGCAACTCCTTTTCGACGAGCTTGTGCAGGAGCCATCGTTTTTGCACTGCCCAAAGCGTCCGAAGCGGTGCCCTTTAAGTCATTTCTTCAATTCAACTTAAATAATAACTAATAACGAACAATACTTAATAAAAATAAGTTTTTTTATGTAACTTCCTGATTTTCTTTTCGAGTATTCAACAACTTTTTTACTATGGATTGTATTGTTTAATATTTTCAATCGTGTTAATATTCAATTAATTAAGGTAAATATTTATTAAGTTTCATTGATTCTTATCGAAAATTATGCGAGGAGGATGGTGAAATGAAAAAGTATGGGCTTCTGTTCGGTGCTGTAATATTGATACTGGGAGGTTATCTGGTCTACTTGTTTGAGTTTAAGGAATACAATACATCTGATGCAGAAGTCGACGTCCTGACAAAAGAAGAATATGTCATTGAGCTTGCGGATGGCTCGAAAATTGTGTTGGATAAAAACGGCAACTTGATCCGCCACATTACAGGGACAGATGGCAAAGTGACTACAGTCGACTTTGCAGGCAGCTTGCCCATTTCACAGGTCAGTGAACTAGCGGTCGCTACTGCCACTAGTGAAAACGATAAGTCCTCCGTCCGAAAAGGCGATTCCGGCAATTCGGGCAAAGCATTTGAATCTAAAGCGTCCAAAGGAGAAGCTCCAAAAGCTTCAGTGAAAGATATCAAGCAACATTATGCGCCAGCTTTAGCGGATATCGAAAAACAAGCATATGACAACTTGGACAATCTGATCGATCTCGCCAAAAGCGAATACTTGGAAATGGAAGCCAATGACCAGAATATCAGTTATCCATATTTCTACAATAAATACACTGGCGCCGCTGCTAAACTTGAAGAACGGACTGACAAAGTGTTCAATGTGGTCATGCAAATTATGGAACATGATTTAAAAGCGAATGGGCATTCCACTGAAACAGTAGCGTCTATGCAGAAGGAATACAAAAACAAGAAGAACAAACTCCGCCGGGACATCCTGAAAGAAACCGCTGGTTTATAGAAGAAACCATTTAATTGAAATTCCTTTTAATGTATATTGAAAAAACATCCGCCGCGCCGAATCCCTAGCGTTGGCGGTTTTTAGATTTTTTCTCCCGAAAAATCAATGCATAGGATCTTGAATAAACTTAATTTTACAAATTCTTTGAATAGTATCGCTTAATTTTAACTAATTGGTTAGAATAGAAGTATTATTACAAATTAAGAGCTGGTGGTAGATGTAGGCATTATGCCAGCAGCTCTGGGAGCCACTAAATTGAAATGGCTTTTGAACGCAGGATAACGTGAGGAGGAAATGCAAATGAGAGAAAAGATCAATGATTTATTGTCCAAAGAGAATTACGCTTTCGATAAAGACAAATGGAAGTCGATTGAAAATGTGCCTTTCTCGTATAACGCAGGAACTATCCAGCTTCTCAACAAGATCAAAAAAAATATGGGCATGGCCAAAGGCATCTATATTTTCAGCGATTCCAACGAACGGATTCTATACATTGGAAAAGGTGCTCCAATCTACAACCGGATCCGCCGCCATTTCGCTAAACTCAAAAAGACCTCCACTGAACAGGAAGCTGCATTTCCTGCAAACGATGTTCCGCGTTCAATTTCAATTTACTGGGTAGAAATCGAACAGCCTGAAACTCGGGATGTTGTAGAGCACATGCTGTGCTATACCTTAAACCCGGAATACAAGAAATGGTATGCAACATAATGATGATATGGCTGGCAGAACCGGCCATTTCAGTGCACGCCGCCAACTAATATTCCCTTTTACTTCATCAAGCATCTTGGATGCATTGATGATTTTTTCTTTTAGGGCAATGACAAAAAACTCTCCAGAAGCAGATGCGCTTCAAGAGAGTTGAGTTTAAACAATGGAAATGTGAAGGACGTCTTGTTCTTTCTCCATTTCCTGAACAAGCGTTTTGGCGTAATGCGTGGGATTGGCTTTTTTCAGCGAAAAAACTTTCTCACTTTTCCGGCTGAGGCCAGACAATATCTCGAGTTCTACGCGAGTGGCATCGTCGATCATAAGGCCAGGATTAAAAAACTCATAGGCGATCAACAATGGTGCTCTGAGAAAATTGAATTCGTATCTATTCAAGTTCATCAATTTGCTGACAGCAACGCTTTCCTGCAGCGGTACCACTTCATCTGCCCCTTTTTCCAGGATGGCGATATGTGTCACTTCCGCAATCATTAGACTTTTCTTTTTCACATTTTTTGATGACGATTCTGCGCCCTTTTTATCGTTATTTTTTGAGTAATGGCAAAACGAATTTGTCCACGGCACCGCATAAATTTTATGGCCATCGGTTATTGCTAGATCTTCCGCTATGAACTGTGCGCCATATTCCATACATGCAGTTGTTGCGCTCAATGTTTTCCCGGTATCCGGCGGAGCGAATATTGCAACGGTTTTTCCGTCTTTTTCAAATGCGGAGCAATGAATCGGGGCATAACCCTTTTTCAGCAATAACAGCGCCGCGAGGTCGGTAACGATGTAATGGATTGAATGCAGATTCATGATTCTGTGCGTGATGAATTTATAATAGGCTTTGTTGACTGTGATTATCGCTTCATCTGACATCAGATTTTCCGCTTTCACTCTCATCTTTTGATTTAATGCGAGTTTGCGTGTGTAATAGATCTTGTCTTCCCCCGGGTTGCCATTGAAATAATGGTAGCGCCCCATCCCCTTGAGTTGCTCATCATCATTGAAATTCTCCAATACGACATTGATTCTGACCGCGCATTTGTCGTATTCTTCCTTTGTCGCTTGCGGCATTTCCGTACCGAAACTCCAAGTGAAATTTTTAATATTCGTTTTTACCCCGAGAATGTTCTTCGATGCGATGAAATAATAAGTCATTAAACGTCCTCCCCTTCCACATGATCCGCATGATCAGTTGCTGCCTCCCTCTATTCAAGTTAGCATGCATATCCGGAATTGTTTCACCTCCTAAAAATTTCATTTGTTGCTATTTTATCTTTGAAACGTTAAGGAGAGGTTAAATAGAACTATTTTGTTTTACATATATGTAATAATATTTACTTATAAACAAAAAAAAGTATTATACGAGGTGAATCCCTCGTATAATACGCTACTCCTACTCATGATTTATAATATCTGAGACATAATAGAACCCATTTTCATCCATCACAATTGTATAGGATTTACGCCGCTCCTCTACAGTCAATTCACCTTCCGCATTCTTTAAATCAAATGACTCTTCCGTCTGCACAACAGCGTGATCGTCTTTAATTTCAATGTCGGTTATCTCTAACTTCCGGAAATTGAATTCCATGCCTTGACCCGCAATTTCATTGATATAATCTAGGATACTATTGTAAATATTACTTTTGTAAACTAGGACATTCTGTACATAAAAGAAATCTTCATTTTGCAGCGCCAATTCATAGTAATAACGGAAATCTCCGATAAATTGTTGTAAATTTGTCTCACTGAATTCCATTTCCAAATCGTACTCGTACTCGTACTCCTCGTCCTCATAGCCGCTGAAGTCATCGTAGACATGAAATTTCCCCTCTACTTCTTCCGGAGAAAGCGGGTTTACAGCCCATTCCATAAGTTCCGCGTGCATGGAATATAGCGGAATTGAAAATCCGATTGAATCCCCTTCCGTCATGACGAGAGAATTGATGCCTATCACTTTTCCTGTGCTGGCATCCAATAGCGGTCCCCCACTGCTTCCCGGAGCAATCGGTGCGTCAATTTGATAAATGTCGTCATACATGAATTCCTGCTCAAAATCACGGTCAATGCCAGTCAGGTATCCAATAGTCGCCGTGTTTTCAAAACCGGAAGGACTGCCGAGCGCAATCACTTCCGTGCCAACATCCGTTGGTTCCAGCTCACTTTCAAGTGGCACAATTCCTTCGAATGCTTCCACTTTAATCAATGCGATATCGGACTTATCAGAAATGCCGACCACTTTTCCGGGAACATCTTGTCCGTTAATATTTCTTACGATGACTTCCTTAACCCCTGCGACTACATGGGCGTTTGTCACTACCATGCCTTGGTCGGTGAATAGAAATCCAGAGCCTTGTCCACTCTCAGTTAAAATGGTATATGTTTTTTGCTGCGATTCTTTAATTACTACTGTCTTTCCAACCTTTTTAGGGTCCACTTTCTCGGGCTGTTCAGAAGGCGGAATGATGTCTTCCGCTTGAATGACAGCACCTTCAACAGGTTCTTCCGTCTTTACCAATTCTTCCGGCTCGGCAATCTTACTATCAGCAATTGAAGAAGATGGCGTTTTTTCTTCTGGCAAAATCCATGCTGCACCAAGTCCGATACTCCCTAAAACTAGAAGGAAAAGGGCTATCACCGCCACCTTTTTATTTAGTTTGGCAGTCTTTTTTTTATTCATTAACGCTTTTCCACAATTTCCGCAGAAATTGTCTTGCAAGCTATTTTCATGTCCGCACTTGTTACAAATCATATCAGTACCCCCTTAGATGCAAAAACCTCATTCGATGTAATAGACCTCATTATAAACCCATTGACGAAGCCAAACTACAACTAGTTCCTAATTGTAATAAAATAATCTCATTTGTAATAAAACTATATTTTACATATATTTAACAGTTAATCAATTTACACATCAAATTGTAAAAATCGTTTTGCACTTTAGCAAAAGAAGGCTTTTTTTGTATTTTTTTTACCCTATTTATCAATAATTAAAAATAATCAGTAAATTTGGTTAAAAGTATCTATACAGCACTTAGGTAGATTGGTATAATCATGTTAATTAAGCATTACTACCTAGGGGGTTTGTTTATGCAAGATTTTGTAAATGCCGTCAAAAAGTCATTCGATTTGAAAGGGAGATCCAGAAGAAGAGAATTTTGGATGTTTATGCTGATCGCTTCAGTGCTCGCTGCAGGCCTAACAATTATCGAAACACTGCTTGGGCTGCAATTGGCTCAGGATATTGGCATCTTATCTACAATCTATGCACTCGCCATTGCCGCTCCAACCGTTTCTGTGACGATACGCCGCCTGCATGACACCGGCCGCAGCGGATGGTGGTCCCTCCTGTATCTCGTTCCTGTCATCGGATGGATTGCGCTTATCGCTTTCACATTATTCAATAGCGACCTAGGGGCAAATGCATATGGCAAAAGCCCGAAAGCATGGAACTCCGTCTATACGCCGATAAATTATTACTAATGCCGCCCGCTCTTCCGAACTTCGGAAGAGCGGGTTTTTCATTGTCCTTTTCGCCCGTTATGCCGGTACACATCGATAAGGCCCATCCGTTCTAAATCCAAAGCTTTTTTTTTGGGCAGCTTGACGTTGAACAGGAAAAGCGATAGCGAAAAGAGCCAAATCTGCAATGTGAAGATATTGATGCGTTCCACTAGGCCGGCAATGGCCATGCTATTGTTCAGCACAAGGGGTGTCGCGATTCCCGAAATGGTCACAACCACAGCGCAAAACAGCGACAGCATCCCGATTGACCGGAAATGCTCTGTCTTCAGCAGACCGAAACTAATGGCAAAAATCGCGCCGATTGCCGACAATGCGACAATGGCTGTTACTGCCAAATGCATGAGGTTTCCAACCGTCAGGACAGCCCCTCCGTCTTGGAGCGGAAAAAGGTTGTAGCCTACAAGCGATGTAAACTCCATGAGGATCAACAGCGCTGCTCCCGTCAATGCCCATTTATGGACGTTGTATTTCAAAAAAAGCATGTATACCGATACCGAAAAAACCAAAGCCAATACGCCGTAGATAACTGTGAATATTTTCAGCATGCCCGCATTCGGAGCTCCGTTGCCAGTCAGTTCGCTGATGGTTTGCCTGACATGGCTGTAGCCATCCCATAAAGCGCCGCCAATGATGACATGCAGCGTATAGACGATAGCAGCAGCCGCTCCACTAAGGGCCATTTTTTGCCACAAGCCCTTGCCTTTTCTGTTCCCCATGTTTCCACCCCGTTTCAAAGAATGAAAGCTTATTTACTGAATAACATACGACGGCAGGCGCAATAACCCTTTTTTTCAATAAAAAAAGCCTATGGATCTAAACATCCATGGGCTTTTCGTTCAGTTTATGGCCGAGAACAAAGGATGGTCAGCTGCCATTCTTTGTTTTAAACGTTCTGGTGGCCGCTACTGCTTGCTGCCAGCCGCTGTAAAGCTCATCTCGCTGTCCGTTTTCCATGGACGGATCAAACGTCTTATCGAGCTTCCATTGATGTGAGATTTCTTCTTTGTCTTTCCAGTAGCCGACAGCCAGACCGGCTAAATAGGCTGCGCCTAGGGCAGTAGTTTCTTGGACTTTCGGGCGTTCTACAGGCACTCCGAGCATATCGCTCTGGAATTGCATCAACAGGTCATTGGCTACCGCTCCGCCATCGACGCGCAATGTTTTCAGTTCAATGCCGGAATCTTCAACCATGACATCCACAACATCTTTCGTTTGGTACGCGAGAGATTCAAGCGTGGCACGGATCAAATGAGACTTTGTGGTGCCGCGCGTCAATCCGAAAATTGCCCCTCTCGCATCCGTATCCCAATAAGGCGTCCCAAGGCCGACAAAAGCCGGCACCATGTAAACCCCCTCAGCCGTTTCCACTTGCCTTGCAAACCCTTCGCTATCAGACGCCTTGTCCAGCAGCTGCAGCCCGTCACGCAGCCATTGAATAGCGGATCCCGCTACAAATATACTGCCTTCTAGCGCATACTCCACTTGGCCGCCGACTCCCCAAGCAATCGTCGTCAGCAAGCCGTGTTCGGATTTCATGCCTTGCTCGCCGGTATTCATCAACATGAAGCATCCAGTACCATAGGTATTTTTTGCCATGCCTTTCTCAAAGCAAGCCTGTCCGAACAAAGCTGCCTGCTGGTCTCCGGCAATTCCCGCTATCGGCACTTCACAGCCGAAGAAATGATAGTCGATTGTATGGGCATAGATTTCAGACGACGGCCGTACTTCCGGCAGCATGCTTTCGGGCACCGTTAAAATTTCCAATAATTCCTTATCCCATTGGAGTTCGTAGATGTTGTACATCAAGGTGCGGGATGCGTTGCTGTAATCCGTAACATGGCGTTTGCCGCCTGACAGCTTATAAACTAACCATGAATCGATCGTGCCGAACATCAGGTCGCCGCGATCCGCTTTTTCCCTGGCGCCATCCACATGGTCAAGGATCCATTTGACTTTCGTCCCGGAGAAATAAGCGTCGAGCAAAAGCCCTGTTTTCTCACGGAATTTCCCTTCAAGGCCTTGCTCCTTTAAATCTTTGCAGATTGCATCTGTCTGGCGAGATTGCCAAACGATGGCTTTGTAAACCGGGCGTCCGGTATGGCGGTCCCAGACAACTGTTGTTTCACGTTGGTTCGTTATGCCTATCCCCGCTACCTGGTCCGGATTGATGTCAGCAATACGAAGCACTTGCGCTATGCAAGCGAGCACCGATGTCCATATTTCGCTGGCGTCATGTTCAACCCATCCCGGCTTTTGGAAGAATTGTTCGAATTCCTGCTGCCCGACCGCAACGATTTCCCCTTCGTGATTAAACAGAATCGCCCGTGAACTGGTGGTCCCTTGGTCGATGGACAATATATAATCTTTTGCCATTATGCTTCCCCCTCTAGAATAAGAGCTTCTATTGATGGTTCCTGCTCAAGCCCTTTTTCCCATTTTACCCTTCGCGACCTCCTTAAAACCAGCGTTAACTGTGAAATGCCAAAGCACTTTGAGAATCGAATTATGCAGGAAAATATTCCTGTTTCCGCCTCTCTGTACATGCTTATTTTCTATCAATTCTGATAAAAAAGGTTTATAATACAGGTAAAGATTAGGGAGGTGCTTGTATGGAAACGGAACGGAAATTGGTGCAGTGGCGCAATGAAGGATTGCTGGACCAAGCGGCTTTCGATCGCATTTTGGCATTTGAAAAACGCCAGCCGCAAAAGAGAAAAGTGCCGTTGCTTTTGGTCATCGGACTTATTTTCTTCGCTCTGGCCGTATTCAGCTTTATCGCTGCCAACTGGCAGCTGATTCCGGATTTGCTGAAAGTGGCTATGGTCGTTTTGTTGATGTGGATTTTTTATATCTTAGCTTATTTTTCAGAGAAAAAGCATTTTGGCCGTCCAATCATTTTCAGGCTGCTCGGTTTGGCGATGTTCGCGGCAAGCATTCTGGTCGCTGCGCAGACATTCCATTTTTCTACGTCAAACTCGGTGTTGCCATGGGCTATCTTCATCGCTGCACTGGCTCATTACTTCTACTGGCGCCATTTTGCTTACGCTGTCGTCGCATTCATCTTCGGCATCTCAACGCTGACTTCATTCCTGCCATTTACCAGCTGGCTTGAATGGGGAATCTTCGTTGCAGTGGCCTTGGCATGGTTCTTCTTCAGCAAAGACGATGCTTCGATGATTTTCAGCTGGATGCTGTTGTTCTTCTCAGGTCTGACGCTTTGGGATCTCGTTGAATACACCAGCCCATTTTGGCCAGTATGGACGCTGTTCGCGCTCGTACTCCTGCTGTTCATCATACCGGCTGACAAACAGCGCTTGCTGTCGCCGCTATACCTGGTTTTTGGCGCCATCATGCTCGTGGTCTATTTGGCGGTACGCGGCGAAACCGAACTGTCGCTTGTCGACTTGAATTGGCCGGAATCGATTGCGTTAGCTGTGACTGGGCTCGTTGTCCTAGTAGTGACGTATATCAAATTCCGTCCGATCATGTGGATCGCCCTGCTCGGTGCGACGGGCTTGCTGCTGTTTGATGAAACAGCCATCGGTTTGGCGATAGTCGCCGAATTATCGGCTCTCGCCTATTTGATCATTGCCCAGCGGCAAGATAAGCCACTGGCACTCGGCTTTGTCTATTTCATCGTTGTCCAGTTCGTCATTTACTTCATCTATGCATGGGAACGCCTGGATATGTCGCTATTCTTCCTGATCGGTGCGCTTTTGCTTTTTGCCCTTTCCGGCATCGCCTGGTGGCTCAACCGTAAGAGAGAAGGTGTATCGTCATGAAAGCATGGCTCTTGCCGATCATTATGACCATATTTGTCGCAATTCTTGTCACAAGCTTCTACGCTGCCTCCTGGTTCGGTGATGAATACTTGCTGCGGGCAGAACCATATGATCCTTTCAATCCGTTTTACGGAGAATATGTGATGCTGCAATACCCAGATCTCGAAGCGCCTTCCGGCATCAAGGACGGTCCCGTCTATTTCACGTTGAAAGAAGAAGCAGATGGCTACGCGGTCGTTGACCGGATGGAAAATGAACCGTTCTTCGGTGCCATTTCCGGATCCACTTATGACAATCGGGTCGCCGCACCCCAGCTTGAACAGTATTATGTAGAACAAGGCCTCGGACCTGAGCTTGAAGAAGCGGTCGATTTGCAAGTGACCATCGATGTTTCCCCGTGGGGAACGATACGCCCGATCAATTTGGAAGTACGGGAGGAATAGGAAAAAGCCGCAGCGGCGCTGCGGCTTTTTTAATTCGTTTTCATTCTGATATATTTATTCCATGAGAACCCATTAAGGTTGGCTGACTTTCCAGGCACCTTTCGCACGGTATGCAGGAAAGAATTCTTCTTCTTCCGCAGCTCCGGATGCGATGCAGAGCTCCGCATAGACCGCCTCATTCCATACCTTGCGCCCGACATGGAAATCGAATTCCGTGTTCTTGCCGAATTTCTTTTTAAAGAGCAGCAAAGTATCATCCGGTTCGTTGGTGAACCCGCCGCCCGCGTGGATCAGTTCCATGCCATTTTCCTTGCCCCATAAGGCAATCGCATACGTCATAACGTAGACTGGCGATAAATGGTGATAGCCTTCCAAAGTACCGGATAAATGCGTGTGGATCAGATTATTATAGGTGAAATGCATTTCTGCTCCAATAACTTCGCCTTCAAACATGGCCTCTACCAGAACGACATGCTCGCCAAAATAATGCAAGATGCGATCGAAATAAGCTTTGTCGAAATAATAGAACATGTCGGCGTGCACACGTTCCATATTGATATGATAAAGTTCGGCAAATTTATCGAGGTTTACCGGATTAACAGTAATGCGGTACTCGATTCCTAAGCGCAGCGCATGGCGAATCGCCTTGCGCGTCGATTTCGAAAATTCTTCCTGGACAGGATCGGCGAAATCCTTCAAATTGGTACCCACCGTTTTCCTTGTAAACTCGACATCGTAGCATTCCTTGAAGTCCTCGGCATTGCCGAGGACTGGATGGAAGCGGACAAATTCGCCCACGATGTGGTTGGCGTCGCAGTATTGCTGGAAAGCATCTTTGAACGCCCGGACCAATTCGGCTTTATCGTTTTCTGCACTGCAGGTGATCAGCGGACCGCCGTAACCATAAGGTGTAACGATGTCATAGTATTTTTTCCCATCAACAAGAATCGGTGCTTGCCTTTTTATGAAAAGGTGCGTGACGGAGCCGAGCAAATGCGAAAACTCATAAGCTTCGCAAACCCCGCCCTCGATCTCCTCGTATAATTTTCCATAATCCGGTTCGAAAAAAATATCCATCATCACGCCGTCCCCATTTCTGCTATATACGGTTCATATCGTGCAAGGATCATTTCATTTTTGTCAGTCACTTCTGTCAATATAGCACGGCCTTCCTGCACCGTGTAATTAAATTTGACACCACTGTCATTATCGATTAACTGTTCAACAAAGAGAGGGAATTCCATTTTTCCCCATAGAATTTCTTCGCTGCTGTATTCCTCGATGACCGGCACATTGAATGTGCGGCAGAATTCCTTGAATTTGTCCTTGTTCGATGTAATCGCCAATTGTTCATTGGACGCATAGAACGGCAAATTTAGTTTTTTGCATAATTTTAAGGCATTCCACGTATTGAGGTCATCAAACGCTGTAAAAACCCCATCTATTCCTTCTTCATTCGCGATTTTCGCCAGCTTTTCGGTATCCGAGGTGCTGATGTCATAAGCTTTGTCTGCAAATTTCTTAGCGGGAGATCCGACATTATTGTCCGTTACAATAGCATACATCCCCATTTTCTTAGCGGTTTTCACAACATCAATCATATGTGTAATGCCGCCAAGTATCAGCACTTTTCTCTGTTTAGCTGTTTTCATCCATAACATCTCCCAGCATGTTTTGTGAATGAGCAGCAATCGCTAATCACCCCTGTTGCACCGTGCTTGCGTTTCCCGCTTTTCATCCATTGTCGACCCTAGAGAGCAAATACACATCATGAATTCAACTAAAATCTGGATGTTCCAGAAACCTTTTACCTATTAACTACCAAGTTATCAGTTCGTTGCCGCAATGTCAATATACTATTCTGAATTTTTAAATACTTGAATATCTACGCTTTCCGCTTAGGTATATCAACTCTTTTACGATAGAATCCCGAATATTTAAGTTCCTAGCGTATGTTTTTTTTCCTACTTAATGAGTATGATTCATTTAACCTAGTTTTAACCAATCATAATTATCATTAATTTAGATTTAAATAAAACACTCGAAATTTTTTATTTGCAGCTATTCAAAGGAGGAAGCACGAAATGGCGGTTATGCTGACAACATTATTGTCTGACATTTTTTTCTTGCCGGAATGGGGCAAGGCCTACGCAACACAGGACTTGGGAGAGAGCAAAGTTTTCGAATTCGCTCCCGATTACGGCTACATCTACTACCAGTTTGTCCTGCGGCCAATCCCGATTGCTTTAGGTGATGTAAATTATTACGACACGATCACCCCGTTTGGCCAAAGCGGTCCGGTGATCATCAGCTGTGCTGCCGGAAGAAGAAAAGAGCTGGCAGCGGCATTCGACGCAGAATTCCAAAAATACTGCATCGCCAATAATATCGTTTCTGAATATGTCCGCTTCAACTCCTGCGTGAAGAATGCGGTAGATTTCAATGAAATCTACAGCATGGACAACCGGGGGATAACGATGTACATCGATTTGAGCGTAGGCGATTATTTCCTAAAAGAATTCAAATCCAGCACGCGGCAGCAAGTTCGCCGTGCATTAAAAAACAATGTGGAAATTGAGTATGATTATACGGGTGCCACGATCGATGAGTTCCACCGCCTCTATGAAATCATGGCGAAAAGGAATAACATCCCGAATCATTACCGGTTCTCAAAAGAGCTATTGGCGGAATCTTTTACGTTGCTGGAAGGCAAACAGTTTATCGTCTATGCGAAATACGATGGCCAATACATTTCAGCGGCGATGTATTTGCACCATGGCGATTTCCTCCATTATCACCTGTCTGCGAATGACCCTGAATTCTTCAACGTCGCCGGCAACAGCCTAGTGCTGAACGAAGGCTGCCGCTGGGGTGTCGAGAATGGCAAAAAACAATTACACCTTGGCGGAGCAACGAGCGACGTGCTGTACCGCTTCAAGCGCGGATTCACGAAAACTGAGCCCCTCGAAATCCTGACAGGCAAGAAAGTCCGCAACGAAACAATTTACAACCTCCTCGTGGATTATAATTTAAGCAGAGGCGTAATTGAGAATCCGGGACATTTCCCGCTTTACCGCGGATAATTTGGAAACGAAAAAGGCAGGAGCGAATTTATCGCCTCTGCCTTTTAGATTTACCGAATTTTTTATTGGACCCTTGTTTTGGCTGGTTCGTGCTTCGCCAGCACCATATCCGCACCTTCGATAGACTCAATTTCCAGAAGTTTGTAGAGTTTTTCGATGGCGCTGTGCAACGCTTCTTCTGAAGCTGCGACCAGATTGAACCTGCCGAACATCTGCGCATACGAGCCGTTCGCCACAATCACATCTCCCACTTCGTGGTTTAGGCAGTAGGAAACGACTTCTTCCATGCGATCGATTTTGTCCATCCCGCTGACTTTCGCAATGATCCCATTATCGAGGAGAATCGGCAGGTTGCACGATGGCTTGGGCATATATCCATAATCGAATGCCGGAACATCGTATTTTCCGATATCTTCACCTACCGCGAAATCGAGCATCATTTCCAGTAAATTGATGCCTGTCTGCTTCTCGATAATTTTATAATGCTGCTCACCGCTGAACCGGAAGCCCATCTCGTAAATGTAGAATGCTCCGTCTTCGTAAAGCGATTGGATGAACACCAACCCATTCTCAATCCCCAAGCCACTGATCAGGTTTCGGACATTCGGATCCACGTTGTCAATATAATGCTGTTGGTGTTTCGAAGGGAACGTCATCGCTATCGGCAGCGGTGGATGCTCTTTCGACTGCTTGTGGACATATCGGTCAGTCGTGCCATTCAACACAATCTCGCCATTGCGGACGGCGTAAAATATCTGGACTCCGTAAGAATTATCGATGAACGGCTCAACAATGACTTTTCCCGATTTCGAAAAGCCAAGCGCGTTCTCAAATCCGGCCTTCACTTCTGCTGAATTGTGGCATACGGTAATCCCTTTGCTGGCATAGCTGTCCACAGGTTTCGCAATGACAGGGAACTTCATGTTTTGCACCACTTCATCATCCAGCGTTCTATCTGCGGTGTATTCCGGGATGACTGGAACCTCATAACGCCGGCAGAATTCCTTGAATTTTTTTTTATTCGAGGAGACTTCCAGCTGCTCCTCGGTAGCGTAAAATGGGAGGCCAGTTTCGCGCGCCAATTTTTCCGCATTCCATGTATTAATGTCCTCAAAAGCCGTAAATACTCCGTCTACCTTTTCTTCACGCACGATTTCTGCCATCTTTTGAATGTCGGCAGTACTTTCATCAAAAAACTTAGCTGCATGGACCTTAGCCGGAGAGCCCGCTACATTATCCGCGACAATTGTATAGAATCCCATCGCATTCGCCGTTTTTACAACATCAATCATATGGCGCGTCCCGCCGAGAATCAGAATCTTCTTTTTCCCATCAATCAATTCGAATCCCACCTTCCCTACAGAGCTATGGCATCATCCAACATTACAAACGCATTGCCCATCAATTCAAAAATAACGTTACTTTCCGCACAATATAAACCAGGGTATTTATAACTAGGATATCAAGCTGTTAAAAGCAAGTCAATTAATTATCTGAATTTTTAATATTTATACCCACTTTCTCTTTCTAACTTTTCAGCTACACAAAAAAGCGCCGACTGATTCGAATAACGAATCGGCCGGCACCTAATTAATATTTTAACTCGATTGCACGTTTCCGTTCAGCCAACAAAGCGGCCATGATGCCAGCGACTTCCTCGGCATACTCGTCGTTTTTCAAGGCGAACTCCATCGTTGTCCGGATAAACCCGACCATCTCCCCGACATCATAGCGCTTCCCTTCAAAATTATAGGCAAACACCTTTTGATGCTGATTCAAAAGTTGGATAGCGTCTGTCAATTGGATTTCTCCGCCGGCTCCAATTTTATGCTGGCCCAGAAACTGAAAGATTTCCGGCGTCAGGACGTAGCGCCCTAAAATCGCTAAATCAGATGGGGCTGTTCCCGGCATCGGTTTTTCTACAAAGTTCTCGACTTTAAAAAGGCGGCCATCCGCCTTACCTGGATCGATAATGCCGTAGCGGTGGGTTTCGGACATCCCGACTTGCTGGACGCCGATTACGGACGATCCTTTGGCTTCGTACTGCGCCATTAATTGCTTAAGCGCTGGGGTTTCAGATTGGATGATGTCATCCCCCAGTAAAACGCCGAAAGGCTCATTGCCGATAAACTTGCGCGCACACCAAATTGCGTGCCCCAAGCCTTTCGGTTCTTTTTGGCGGATATAATGGATTTCCACTTTGGATGAATCGCGAACTTGTTCCAACAGCTCATATTTTTCGCGTTTCAGCAAATTGTCTTCAAGTTCGAAGTTATTGTCGAAATGGTCTTCAATCGCTCTTTTCCCTTTACCGGTTACGATAATAATGTCTTCGATCCCCGATTCGATCGCTTCTTCGACTATATATTGGATTGTCGGCTTATTCAATATTGGCAGCATTTCTTTTGGCATCGCTTTAGTAGCAGGTAGAAATCTGGTACCCAGTCCCGCTGCGGGAATAATTGCTTTCGTCACTTTCTTTTTCACTTCGGAACCTCCTCTGATGGTATCGAATTTGCTTAGTATACATATTTCACTTGTGGATACTCCGCAAAACCGCTAGGCTTGCCGTGGACGAGCGCTGAGCCGCTTCGCTCCTGTCCCTGTCTCTGTCTCTGCAACGCTTCGCTAGCTTCGAGACATGAAGGTGCGTTGCATCACAGCGCTAGCTTCGAGACATGAAAAAGAGTTGCCTAACTTCGGGACTTGAAAAACCGTTGCAGGTCTCAGCTTTCTCGTCGCTCCACTGCCCCTTTGCAACGAAGCGCATAGCTCTACAAGAGCAGTAAAGTTTTCTCCGCAGTTTTGCTACGTATCTACAGAAGTGCTTTTTGACATTTTTTATAGTTTTAAATCCATTCTACCAAGACGCTTAATAAGATGTGTCTTCTGCAGCGTCACGCTTGAAGCTTATCACGATAATAACAAGGACAAATGCCAACAGTATGCCCAAACTGTCGATGAAGGCATCAAAAAGCCGTCCGTCCCGCTCAAAATACAATTGCAGGATTTCTGTAAATACCGCAAACACCACGGCAATGGCTACCGCCGGCAAGTGCTTTTTCAGCCAGTTGAACAGGAGCACATACAATAACGCAAAAGACAGGAAATGACCTGTTTTTTGTATTAAATAGAAGCTATCTGTAAAATCTATGTCGTTGATGATCAGGAGATCCATCAAATCAGGAGACGCATTGAAACTGAATCCGACGATCCGATCAAATAGAAAAGCGTGTGCATCATTATTGCAGGTTGCAACGATAATGGCCGCAGCCCACAGAAATGCGAGAAACGGTTTCATCCCCATTGGCCAACTCCCTTCATTTCAACTACAGATTCTATGCTTTTATACCTTCTTTTAAACTTTTTTAAATAAGCGATGTGAAAATATTATGTTCTTCATTAGACTTATTGTCTACAAAAAAATCTGATAAGTCAAATAACTATCATTCTCTACCCTAAATCACCCATCTGTATTATCCTTAGTGCAAGAGAATTTATTTATATATGCCAATAAAACAGGAAAGGGTTGTTTCCGATGATCCGAATCCGCAACACGCCAAATTTTGCCGGCGTCCATATTTCGGGCGACTATTCCGATTTTGATGAGTTGAACGAGGCTGTTTACCGTATTATACGCAGCCGGGAAGAAGACGATGGTTACGGTCAGCCGCGTCGCCGGATTCTCGGACTGTTCAGTGAGCTGCAGCAGGCACAGCTCGGCAACCGGGGAATTGAGGCTGTGCCGAACGTCTTTAGCGAGGAGGAGGATCTTGGGATACCGGTGGAATACACAGGCAATAATGTGTATTTGAGATTTGAAGCGCTATGGCCTGAGGTTCTTTTTGCAGCATTTGCCTTCAACGATTTCATCAGCCATTATACGGACGGCGAAAGGGCCCATAGCTGGGACCCATCGGTAACGGCTGTCCGCAAATTTCAAAGCGCTTTAGCAAGCTGCTTGGAGGAAACACTTAGCCCTAACCGTTACCGCCAGCTCCGGAAATACATCGATCCCCATGGCCTGTTCGCAAAAACGAAATACCAAAATTACTTGGTGCAGTACATCGACCGATTGAATATCCATTTTCTCCGGCTGCCGCCTGCAAGGCGCAAAGAAAACATCAGCATCATGGCAAAACGCATTTGCGAACTCGATTCGCTGTATTTTGCCTTCCGTTCCGATTTCATCGATTTGGCAGAAGGCCTGCAAGTCCACGTTTCCGAGCTGCGATATAAAGAGGGTTATCCTGAGGACTTTGAATGGTAATGGAATAATCGCATCTGAAAAACCGTTGATCCAAAGCTGGATCAACGGTTTTAATTTGCATTTGCTCCATTCAATTTTTCCTTTAAGCCTTCTTTGTCCAGAAATTCAATTTCTCCGATTTTTCCCTCTTCCGGAACAATCGCTTTTCCTTCGAATTTGTACTGGCTCCTTTCGCTGCTTTCATCTTGATACGCTACTTGAAAACTGAAATTGTATAATGTGGATTCGTTTTCACTGGCATTGATTTTTATATCCGAAGCGCTGAGTTTATAGGATCCCTCATAGATGCTATACATAAAAGCAGGGTTTATATTCAGGAAGTTGGCGTAGCCGTTTTCAGTAAAATAAGATGCGTACGTCTTTTCCATATAATCAGCGTACGCTTTATAGACAGGCGTTTTCTTATAAACAGCGGATTCTTCTTGATTCGCGACGGCATCAAGACTTTCCATCGCTGCGTATCTCAATTTCTTGTATTCTTCATCAGGAGCATTGAATTCTTTTTCGATGACCGACTGGATTGCTTTTTTATTTTTTTCATCCACCGGTTCCACCTCCGAAACTCCAGTTTTTTCTGCGGTTCCTTTTTGTGAACATCCGGCTATTACTAGGCAAGAAAAGAGTAAAAGCACAACCCAAAAAGCTTTTCCCTGTATTGATTGCCTGTGAATTTCTGTTGATTTCATTTTCATTCTCCCTTAAATATAATGCTGAAGTACTTAAACCATAAAAGCATTCTACGATTCAAACCTTTAAAATATTCCTTTTTACCACACATCCAATATCCTATCAAAATAAAAATACCAGAAAAACAGCTTCTCCAACTCGCATCATCAGATTGCAAATCCTGCGAATTGGCGTGCTTTTTTCGGATTAGCGACCCGCTTCCTGGGGTCTCGCCTTTGTGCCAGCCCAGTTTTTCGCCTTTCGCCATTCGGTTAACCCTAAGGCTAAGCTGATTCCAACAAATGCACCAGTGCTGTCGATGAGCACATCACGAAGTTCACCGCTGCGGCCCGGGATGAAAAATTGGTGGAATTCGTCCGACATTGCATAAAGTGCGCAGATCACCAAAGCTGCAAGGGCCCCCCGATAGCCGCGTACGCTGCTTTTGAGCAGCGCGCGAAACACCAATACACCTAATACCATATAAACCAAGAAGTGGGCATTCTTTCTAACGAATGTATGCAGAGCATCCGTATCGATTGACGCTTCTGAAGAAATTTGGGAAATCGCATTTAAAATGGTTTCTGTAATCCCGGAACTCATGCCGCTTGAAACAGTTGCAGGCTGATGCGAGAATCCGAAGATGAGGGCCATCCATAAAAGGACTATGGTCCACGAAAGTGCTTTAGAAGTATTCATAATCATTATTCCTTTTCTAGTTACTATTTTTTTGTTATTTTTCACCAAATATTATTATAGCACGCCTTAAATGTCCCGAAAAGAGAAAAATCCATAAAAAAACAAGTCCGGCATTATGCACCAGGACTTGCGGAAACGAATCTTTTAATAATCATGCACAACTGCCTTGCTGTATTTCACTCGAATCAATTCCATTTGCCCTTCGATGCCTTTAAGCTTGGCCGAAAAACGCTCACAATCTAAGTCTGCGTTGTTCAGCAGGCTTTTCAACTGCGCTTGTTCAACATATTCCTGGCCAAAGACGATGTCGCCCCCATGCCCCTGCGCTTGGATCCGCGCCGAGATATTGACGGTGCGCCCGAAATAGTCGAGCCTTCCGTTCGAGTTGACTGCAATGGCCGGACCGCTGAACAGCCCGACACGCAGGGTGAAATCCTCTTTGGCGCTGTTGTTGAACTCAGCGATGTCGCGCTGGATTTGGAGCGCAGCTTTCAAACCGTCCGCCGGCAGATGGAATACGGCCATGACCGCGTCGCCAATCGTCTTGACAATGCAGCCGGAATTTTTGGAAATGCGCTGCGACAAAAAGTCGAAATGGTTCCGTACCTGCCCGTATGCGCTGGAATCTCCGACTGTTTCATACAGCGATGTCGAGCCGACAAGATCGGTGAACAAGATAGTCACGTGCCCGATACCGATGTTTTGCCCAGGCGACAGGACTTCCGATGAAAACAAGTCGCGGAACTCCTGCAGTGCTGTCACTTTCGCAGCCGTTACCGTATCTTTTTTCCACGCAGTTTCTTCCAATGCGACGACAATGTCATTAACGCTGTCGTTGCGCATCCGGATAGCTGTGCTGTATACCACTGCGGCAGCCGACCATTTAGCGCCATCGTAGGATATTTCCCCAGCGTCTCCCGCAAGCGAGATATCCGCTATGGCATTGGCTTGCAGCACGCGTAAGCGCAAATGGCTTTCTATGGAAGGAACTGCAATTTCTGCCGCCTCGCCGCGCTTCAGCACTTTCTGGACTTTAACGTGCGGCGTGATCATCGGCGCGCCGACGCAAAATACTTCCGCGTACGCTTTGCGGATCGATGGATGAACAGAGAAATGCAGTTCGACAAACTGATCGAAGTTCGCATCGTAGACGACGCCGCATAAATCGCAGTGGAAGTCCGGCTGCAATTGCTCGAGCGAACCCATCTGCTCTTTCGATACCCTGCAATTCGGGCATATTAAATTCCAGCTGAGGTCTAGCATGCCGGCTTTTGCGGCATACAACAGGACCCGAAGCACCTTGTCCGGATCTTCGTTCCATTGCTGTGCCACGGCGTGTGTTTCGATATGGGCGACGTCATGGTCGCCTTGCTCTTCCAAATAGCGCCGCAGCAAGCCGACAAGTTCGCCGTCCACCGGGTATTTCCGAAGAATGCCTTCCAGCCGCTCCAATTCCTGCGTGTTGACTTTGTGGTCCAGCGATTTCTGCGGCGCCTGGAACACTTCTTTCGCGCCAGATAATAGGAAATCATCCATATAACCAATGGTCTTTTTCACAGACGGCGCAGCAATCAGCGCAATTGCAGCAATGCCGAGTACGTTGCGCGGAACGAATTTCCCCGTCACCCGGATAAGTGTGTGTTCCGGATTGCCCGAAGCACTGTCCAGAAATTCGATGCCGAATGAATAATTTTTCATCGGACCAACCAAGTAGCGCCGTTCGACCTGGTAACTTTCATGCTCCCGCCATTCGAACGGGTATTCCTGCCAACGGATCGGCACGACGCCAAACGCTTTCGCTTTGGCGTTACGGAAGAAAATGCCTTGCTTTTCTTGCGTCACACCGCTGAAGACAACGGGAAACAGACCGATATAGCGGTTCATGCGGTTATTGTCTGCGAGCAGACCCCACGCGGTTTCCTTCGAGACTGGGTATTCTTTTTCTGCGGTATAAGTTCTTGCTTTTAATTCCATGTTGGTTGCTCCTATGAGATGGCGATGGCGATCGCCAGCACGATAATGTGGAAAATCTGGTCCGCCACGATCAGCAGCCATGGCTGTTCATTGTCCTTGACGGTCTGGACATGCTTGACCCAGAACTCCACAAAGGTCCTGCGGTCCAACACGATATGGCTGAAAAAAATTAGCGCCATCGCCAGCATCGATAAGCCGCCCGCTGCGGCTCCCATGGAGCCGACAATGATCGTATAAACCGTGACGTGCACCAAGAGCGGCAGCCAACGCGTCGCCTTATGCTGCGCCATCCAGCTCGTCTGCAGCAGAAAATCGCCGATTAAATGGCCTATCAATAAATATTCGAATTTCGTCATAATCCATAACCCCTTGTAATGTCACCAAATCCCTTCCCAACTTGGTAATCGCTTTCTTCCAAAACTTCTATAAAAGCATCCACCAACGCTGCATCGAATAACGTATCTCTGCAGCGAATCAATTCCGCTGCCGCTTCCCGCAACGGTAAGCCTTTGCTGTACGAGCGAGCTGTCGTCATCGCATCGAATGCATCCGCGATGCCGACAATGCGTGCGAACAACGGGATGTCGTCGCCTTTTAAAGCATCCGGATAGCCGGAACCATCGAGCCGCTCGTGATGGGAACGCGCCGTTGCAATCGCTTTGGCCATCGCTGCTTTCGGTTCCATATTGGACAGGATGCCCGCTCCGATAACCGTGTGGAGCTTAATATCCTCGTACTCCTTCTGCGTAAGCTTTGAAGGTTTCCTCAGAACATCGTCAGCGATGCCGATTTTTCCGATATCGTGGAGCAATGCCGCTTTGTACAGTTCTTCGCATTCATGGGCATCCATGCCGGTGCGCTGTGCAATCGCCATTGAATACCGGGCCACACGCTCTGAATGCCCTGCCGTGTAAGGATCGCGCGCATCCAGAATTTTCGCCAGCGTGCGGATCATACTCAGCAGCATGCGCGACACTTCGTCGAACATCTGGCTGTTATGCAGCGCGAGCGC
The DNA here is from genome assembly GCF_058268475.1 of Planococcus sp. TJ-301. Lineage (NCBI taxonomy): Bacteria > Bacillati > Bacillota > Bacilli > Caryophanales > Caryophanaceae > Planococcus > Planococcus sp. TJ-301. Next base: position 1,330,032 of record NZ_JBZDOH010000001.1, read on the forward strand.
AGACTGGCTGGCGAGAGCGAGCGCAATGCGCATATCCTGCGTAGAAAACAGCCCGCCGCCTGTTTTGTTCAACAGCTGCAGCGCGCCGAGCACATTGCCTTTCGCTGCAAGCGGCACCGTGATCATCGACTTCGTGACAAAACCACTTGTCGAATCGACACGGTTTGCCCATTTAGGATGCACCGCAGCGTCGTTGATCAATTGCTCAACGCCGCTCTCGACGACTTGTCCGACAATCCCTTCGCCCTTTGCCATCTCGAAATCGAGAATCTTCGAAGCCGATTCGCCGTGTGCAGCCACTGCCGTAATCACTTCACGGCCGGTATTGAACACCCATAATGTGCCCGCTTCTGCGCCTAGTACATTAACCATCTGCAACAGAATGTCTTGAAACACATCTTCAATCTCTATATTGGAATTCAATTGCTTAAAGGCCTCTAACAGGCTCATTAGCTCTTGAATCCGTTGTTCCAATTCCATTGTTTCTTGCATGTGATGCCTCCAATGGCGTATTTTGCGATTAAAAAGTCATGGGTATCATGTCCTTACCACTATTGTAACATGATTATTATAAATTTATTTATGTAAAATATTGTAAAATTATTCATTGCAAGTCTGCTAATAAAGTTCCCTTCAAGATTTGAAAATGGTGCCTATAATACAGGCTCGAGTACGATGTGTTAAATTCGCGGATTTTCAGCTGCTGTTGATTGTCGATATTGAACGGTGCCGTCAAGATGCTGTCGAAGCTCTCCGCTCAATTGTGGAAAAACAGCTCCATTTCATAGAAGCGCCCTTGCGCCGGGCTCTGCCTTTCCTGTAAATTGCGCATATTCTGCAAGGTGTTCTGAGCGACCACTTTATCGCCTCCGTCCAACTTTTCTATTAGCCGCCCAAGTTCTTGCGTGGGTGAAGCCGCATCCGTTTGCAGGTTCCTGATCGCCTCTTTTGTAGCCATATGAGTCTTCTGTCTAATCATAATTATGCTCACACCCTGTTTATCGCATTATAGGCTTTAAATCTTATATCGGCTGATGCTCCCTAAACGTTAATACCCATAAAGAAAAACCATCAACTTTTTTTGGCTATACTGCCCGTTTCAACAAAAAAAATCCCCCGGGCAATTCGGGGGATTTTTATCTGAATTGGCTGTTGCGTACAAATCAACTCTTCTTCAAAAAGCTATTATATATCCAACCGCTTTTCGTGCCATATTTGACCATGTACCAGGAGCCGCTCTTTTTCACATATGTGACGGTCTTGCCTTTTGGCACGACCATAACCACGCTGTTATTCAACGACGCGCCGCTGCGCATATTAACAGCGGAAGTTGTCGTATATTTCGTCGCAACGACCGTTGTTGAAGCCGCAGCGACTTTCACTATTTTTGCCGCACCTTTATTGTTTGCAGCGTCTACGGCATATACCGCAATCGAAGTGCCCGCTTTTTGCTTGGCAATTTTAATGGAATACGCGCCGCTTATCGCAACCGCTTCTCCCAGCTTCACTTTGCCGGCATAAGCGTAAACTTTTGCATTGGATTCCGCCTTGCCGGTGATTGCGAGCGAAGTGGATTTCACGGCATTGACTGTTGGAATCGCCGGTGCTGTTTTGTCCGCAACTTTCACTGTGGCACTTGCGCTTTTATTTTTCGCAGCATCGACTGCGTAAATGGATATCGTCGCTCCAGGTTTTTGCTTGGCGATAGGAATCGTAAACACGCCAGCTGTGGCAACCGCTTCGCCAATTTTCTGAGTTCCAATATACGCGAATACTTTTGCGTTCGCTTCAGCTTTACCTGCAATGCTGGTTGAAACGGATGACACCGGATTGACGGTCGGTACACTTGGCGCGAGTCCGTCTTTGACAATCACTTCTTTGTTCTTGCTGACAGTCCCTGCTTCATTTGTGCTGAAAACGAGCAATTTGGTGCCGATGGGCTGTTTGGGAATCGTGACTTTAAATCGGCCTGCGCTGTCCGCCAACCCTTGAGCCAGGACGGCGCTGCCAGATTTGACCGTTACGGTTGCAAGGGCTGCAGTGGTTCCTTTAACAGCCGTTGAGTATTGAAACACGCCAGAGACATAAGGCACCGGAAGAAAATCAATCATCAACGCTTTTCGGGCATTGACGCGGCCGTGGCCATAAAACGGATCTTTTCCAGTTACGCCGAGGTCGTCAGCTGTGGCATACAGCCGGTTTTCAATTTCAATATTGCTCAATGCCGGTTCGCTGCCTTTGATGAGCGCCGCGACGCCTGTAACCATTGGCGCAGCCATGGACGTGCCGTTCATGACGCCGTAAGTGCTTTTCGGCAAGGTGGAGTATATATTGCTTCCCGGTGCGGCAATATCAATAAATTTGCCGTAATTCGAGAAATTAGAAACTTTATCCAAAGATGTTGTCGACCCGACTGAAATGACGTTTGCATAGGAAGCCGGATAATAAGGGTTTTCGACTCTTTCATTTCCGGCTGCCGCTATAAGCACGATGCCTTTTTTATGGGCATCTTGAATCGCGGTATTTAATGCGTTGCTGTACGCATAGCCGCCCAGACTCATATTGATGATATCCGCACCTTGGTCCACTGCGTGGTAGATGCCTTGGATGATTTCAGACGTATAAGCAAACTCTCCGCTGAACACGTTGATCGGCATGATTTTTGTATCCGGGGCAATTCCGGAGCCGCCGATGTTATTGTTCATCGAACTTCCGATAATGCCCGCCACATGCGTGCCGTGAACACCGACACGGATGCTGCTGTTTTCTTTAACTGTATCAAACGGCATGATGATTTGGTTTTTCAATTCCGGATGGGTCACGTCGATGCCGTCATCGATGACGGCGATGACGACATCACCCGAACCGCGAGTTTTGTCCCAAGCCAACGCTGTTTCCACTTTTTGATGATGGTATTGCGATGTACTGACATGCGGATCATTCGGACTATAATTCAGCTGCACCAAATAATCGGGTTCTGCATGCTGAATATCGGCATGTTTTTCCAATTCTTCGATAAAAGCATCGACTGTTTGGTCTTCCGGAACTTCCACCGAAACCAGCTGGCCATTGCCTTGCGGGTCACTGGAAACCGTATCGGAATTCTTCAGATTAATGCTGGCGTCGTCTTTTAAAGTAATAATGACTTGATCTGTTTTTTCTTGCGCGGGTGCGGATAAATTATCATCATTTGCAAACGCCATTTTTTCAGTAACGGAAAAGAGCATCAAAACGGATAACGCCGACAGTATTTTCTTCACTAAGCATTCTCCTTCCAGCCCTTGAATTTCATTCGTAAATTTTTTCTTTTTTTACCTCTTTGACTCAGTTTATATCAAATTCCCATCAAGCTCTAGTGCAAAAGTGAACTTTTGTCTACTTTCTGATGAATATGCATAAAATTTATAGCGAAGATTTTAAAAAACGCCTACGCCTCAGCACTTTTCTTCAAAGTAGTGAAGCGTAGGTATTTAGTATTTGCTGAAATTTCATAGTTGCCTTAACTATTTATCCATACAGTCAGCTGTTCAAAATATTCGTCAATATTTTCTTTATCGACTTTCATGTAATAAGTTCCTTCGCCTTCACCGGTTTCCATCGCGCGAATCATACCATCCCCGACTTCAGGGTAGTAATGGAATAAATCCATCCAGTTTTCATCTTTTTGCGTCCATTCACTTGGAATCAGAAAAGCCGTGTAACTGCCAAAGACTTCGATGATTTCCCTTACGGATCGTTCATACGCGTTAAAAAAATTCGGATTTTTCAAATAGACTTTCAGGCGGGCTTCGTGCGCAACTTCCGAAAAAACGACAAAATTCGCAGTTGGATTGTCTCGCTTGATATTTTGTAATTCCTGTTTAAAGGAATCCATGTAATTCAACTCAGTTTTATAATCTGATTTATCGTACCGCTCTTTAAAAGCAATCTTTGCTTTTTCTAGCTTTGCATTTCCGTAGGTTGTTATGACTTGGTTGTCGCGCGTGTATGCGCGCTGCAACGGGTAATGATTGATTTTTGAAGTCTCATAATTCTTAAGTGATTTTTCCAGTGTATCTTTTGAAAACAAAGATGTATAATCCAAGATCCGGTCTTCCGCTTGCTCAATATAGCTTTCCGGCATATCACGCGCAACATCACTGTTAGCATTATACGCATTGAACGGTGCTTCCATATAAATGTTCTTCAGCTCTCCGCCATTCTTTTCTTTAGCGTAAGCGATATAGTCCCTATACTCTTTAACATGAAGCGAACTCAAGCCGTAGTTGAATACCTCATCTTCTTGGAAAGCATCTGTATTCATATATGTAACACGGCTTGTACCAATCAAAAGTGATTCAAATTCCGTTGACTCGTTTGCCAGCAAATTGGTTTTTTGAAGACGCTCTTCAAAACCGTTCTGGTAATCATTATTGGCATGAGCATGCTGGAAGTTCCAGTACGGATCAATATAAAAATTGAAGCCCATTAAGCCGAATACCGGTATAAATACAACTCCCATGCTAATTATAAACATTTGAAACCATTTCTTATAACTCAATTGCAGGCACTCCTAAAAGTTAAAGTATAAAAATTCACTATTCTTATGCAATACATACGTAACAAACATGACTGAGATGATGCATGCATTGGCCAACATCAAAGTTGAAACTTTCGGCTGAAAATCCTCCAGCAGCTGGATGGAATTCGGCAGAAGAAACGCCGCTGCCAAAAACAGCAGGATAAACGGAATTACAAACGCTGGATCTGCCAACAAAGGCAAAGTGAAAATCTCTAAAGTCGCCCAGCTCTCAGCAAACGCCAATGGTTCTGAAAGGTTTTGTTGAATGTTATTGTCTAACGTAAACATTTTTTCGACCAATGCATTTGCCTGCCCTACACTTTCCGCTCTGAAGTAAATCCAAGCGAAATTGACAAAGAAAAAGGTCAAGAGCCAGGACACTAGGTATGGCAGCTTGATTTTTGTTTTACCCCATAATCGGACAATGATGGAAGCTAGCCCATGGAGCATCCCCCAGATGATGAACGTCCAGCCTGCGCCGTGCCAAATGCCGCTCACGAGAAAAATAATACCGATATTGATATAAGTCCGAACTGCACCTTTTTTGCTGCCGCCAAGCGGAAAATACAAATAATGCGTTAAAAAACGATTTAATGTCATGTGCCAACGTTTCCAGAAATCCTGAATGTTTCGGGCTTTATATGGAGAAAAGAAATTCACCGGCAATTGGAAGTTGAATAATAACGCTAAGCCGATGGCCATGTCGCAGTATCCGCTAAAGTCAAAATACAATTGCAGTGTATAAGATAACGAGGTAATCCACGCTTCCACAAATGTCAGTGTTTCGACTTGCGCAAATCCATCATTTGCCCAGATTGCGAAAGTGTCCGCAATCCCCACCTTTTTAGCGAGGCCTATACAGAAGATGAAGATACCTTGCACAATGTGATGACCTTGAATGCGATACTTCGATTTGTCCTGGAACTGTGGAATAAGTTCATAATGCTGGACAATCGGACCCGCGATCAATTGCGGGAAAAAGGTGACAAACAAGGCGTAAGTCATGAAAGAATACTGCTTCGTTTCCCCGCGATATGTATCAATCAGGTATGCAATTTGTTGGAATGTAAAAAAACTGATTGCCAATGGCAGCAAAAAATTCTTTAATGGAAGATTTGCATCAAACACCCAATTCACGTTTTCCGCGAAAAAGTCATAGTACTTGAAATACCCCAACAACAAGACGTTTCCAATGATTCCAAGCGACAATAATGTTTTGCGCTCTTCTATTTCATCTTTTCGGTTCATTAACATTCCGAAGATAAAATTGAACAACATGGAACCGACAATCAACCCCAAATAAATTGGATTCCAGAAACCGTAAAACAGCAATGACGCAGCAAATAATGCGAATAACGCCACTTTATGCAGCCTTAATTTATGTAAGCCGAAATAAAGAAAGAACACAATCGGCAAGAAAAACAAAAGAAATTCAATGGAATTGAAAAGCACTTGAGTCACCTATATTCTACAAAATTTAACAACCTTCATATTATATTCATAAATTTCCCATTCGTCAATGAGTCCTTTTTTTATGCTAAAAGTCGACTATCCATGATTTTTTAATTCTACAAAAAGAAAAAACTGCCGAGAATTTCTCGACAGCCTGGCCTTTCCAATTTACAGTTTATATGCGCCTTCGAATGTGCAGATGTTTTTCGTATCCAACACGAGCTTGTCTTGGATCGTTGGCATATTTTCTTTGATGTGGTCATGCCCCACCATCACGACAAGCACCTCGATGTCATTCATGAATTCATCGAAGCCCATGTATTGGTTATCGACCATCTGTTCTTTGACAAACGGGTCAAACACTTTTACGCCGAACGCCAAATGTTCATCCAAAATCTCCAATAATTGCAGCGTCGGGCTTTCACGCGTGTCGTCAACGTTTTCTTTATACGCCAAGCCGTAAAGGCCGACTTTCGAAAGGTCGCTGATGTTGTTTTCTTTCATGATGTCGCGGATGCGCCCCAAAACGTGCGTTGGCATCGAGTCGTTGATTTTGCGGGCAGCTAAGATCAAGTTCGTCAAATCCGGATAGTCTCCCACTAGGAACCATGGATCGACCGAGATGCAATGTCCGCCGACGCCTGGCCCTGGCTGCAGGATGTTGACGCGCGGGTGCTTATTGGCGATTTTGATAATTTCGTACACATCGATATTATCCGTGCGGCAAATTTTCGCCAGCTCATTCGCGAATGCGATATTGACATCGCGGTACGTATTTTCAATAACCTTCGACATTTCCGCTGAACGGATATCCGTCAAGACGATTTCCGACTGGCAGAAACTTTCGTAAATCGCTTTTGCTTTTTCAGCGATTTCCGGGCTGTCTGCACCAATCGTACGGGAATTATGTTCAAGTTCATAAATCATATTCCCAGGAATGATGCGTTCAGGAGCATGCAGCAAATGCACGTCTTCCCCGATGGTAAAGCCTCTTTGTTCAATGATCGGGCGGATGTGGCGGTCGATCGTCCCTGGTGAAATCGTCGACTCAACAATAATCGATGCTCCTTTATCGCATACATCAAGCACATTATTGACGGCTGAAATAACGTATTTCGGATCAAGTTTTTTGTTTTCTTCTATATAAGGAGTCGGCACAGCCAAAATGTACGTATCGGCTTTTTGGTATTCCGTGCTGAAAGTCACACCGTTTGCCAATGCCGCTTGGAACAGTTCTTCCAATCCTTCTTCTTGGAACGTCAATTTGCCTTGGTTCAATGAATCCACCAATTTTTGGTTCAAATCTGTTCCTACTACTTGAACTCCACTTTTTGCCAGCATCAATGCTGTTGGCAGGCCAATATAGCCAAGCCCGATCACGTTTACTAATGACATGTGTTTTCTCTCCTTCTACTGCTATATGGGTCTCTAATGAGACAGATTGATAAAATGTTGAAGCTGAAAGTCCAAATTGATGCCTGATTTTCGCTTTGCATAAATCGATTATTCGACTGTAATGCTGTTTTTGATTTTTTGCAAGCCTCACATATTATAGCATAGTTTGTAAAAGCGGTGATAAGCCTGATTTTTATGTCAACTTCCCCTTCTAAAACAGCAGTTGACAATATTTTAATCATTCATATAGAATTACTGCAGTGTTTTAAATTATAACTGAATTTCACCGAAAAACTATGAAACAAGAGAGAAGGTAAAAGCTGTGAAACGCTTTTTGTTTTTTGATTGGCTGCGGGTCCTGGCAACGATTGCTGTAGTGACCATCCATATTTCCGCCATGTTTATCACTGCCAATTATTTCGACGGCAAGTCTTCTTGGCTCGCTGCAAATTTCTTTGAATCGTTCACCCGCTGGAGTGTCCCTATTTTTGTGATGATCAGCGGCGCCTTGATTTTGAGCGACCAGCGCGAATATACCTATAAATCTTTCTTGGTAAAACGGATCAGCAAGATTTTCATTCCCCTTCTTGGTTGGAGCATCCTGTATTACGTGTTTTACTTTATCCAAGGCAGAGTTGAACTGAATCCGATTCAATTTGTTTCAAGGTTCTTGAATAACGGCATTTCTGTCCATTTCTGGTTTATCTACATGCTGCTCGGCCTAACGCTTGTCAGTCCGTTGATCAAGCTGATGCTGAAGAATGCCACACAAAAGGATTTGACTTATTTTCTCGCTCTGTGGTTTTATGCATCTGTCATTTCGCGCGTACTCGAAAATATGTTCAGCATCACTTTTAACATGGAGCTGTTTTTCGTCACTGATTACGTCGGCTATTACATCCTGGGCTATTATTTACTGACGTACGAACTTCCGCTGTGGTTGCGCAAGTTTCTGTACTTCGGCCTCGTCGCCGGATTGCTGTCGACTTTCGCCGCTACATATTTCTTGACCGTCAGAGCGGACGGAGCGTTCCAGTCATTCTGGTACGGCTACCATTCACCAAATGTAGTGCTGGTGAGCATCGGATTATTCGTATTGTTCAAGCACAGTAAAATTTTCAACGGCCAAAAGCTTCCTGCTGTTCCGAACCTGTTAAACACCGCCAGCTTCGGTATTTACCTGGTGCATATGATGGTCCTCAAATTCTTCGCAGATTTTCTTCCGCAATTTTGGCTGACTAATTCCCATGCAGCCATCGCCATCCCTTACCGGGTCCTGGTAACAGTGGTGATCAGTACTGTAATTGTCTTGATCATGAAGAAAATACCGGTAATAAAAAATTTAACTCCTTAAAAATTACGCAAAAAAGACTGCGCGCCGCTTCCTATTCGGAAACGGCGCGCAGTCTTTTCTTATGTTTTACACCAGCTATTTCGTTTGTTTCTTAACACTCACCAATTCAAAAACCACCCGGCCTTTTTCATCAACGGATTTTATCGTTGAGAACCCTGGTGCCATATAATATTTAAAACCGGTTTTCGTGGTCACTTCGGTGGCATTGGTAAATGTTTTATAACGCGTTTTCACTGTTTTATTGACAGCGGTGATCGTATTGACATTCGTTTCATCACCCATGCCGGTCGTGAATTTTTTGCCCACTTTGACAGGATACGCGAGGGCCAGATCGTATTCAGAATACGGATAAGCGAAAGCGAATAAATGATAATCCTCAAATTCCATGTAATTATAGACTTCCCCATCGGCTTTCACTGTCCACATAAAGCCGAATTTCAAGCCGTCTCGGTCTGGCACATCCTTGAAACGGTGGACTTCTGTCGAGCCGTTTGGCCGCACATACGTATAAACCTTTGTTTTGTCTTTTTGGTATGAATGCTTGATCACGGCATCATTTTTGAATTTCGGCTCCATGGCCCGCGCCATGAAAGCTGCAAATTCTCCGCGCGTCATCTTCGTTTTCGGGCGGAATGTGCCGTCTTTATAGCCTGTCGTTATATTGGCTGCGAGCGCTTTTGCAACCCCTTCAGCCAATGCAGTATTTGGCTGAACATCTTTGAACTTTGTATTAAACGTGAACGGCAGTTCGAACGCACGCGAAATGATCAGCGATGCTTCCCCACGGTTGACAGTTCCTTCCGGTCTGAACGTACCGTCTTTATATCCCTTCAAATAACCTGCTTTCGCGACTCCCGCGATGAAGCCGCTCGCATAATATTTTTTCTTTACATCCTTGAACGGCGTGTCTTTTTTCCGGCCATCCAAGCCTTTCATCCGTCCTATCATCACCGCCGCTTCTGCCCGGGTAATGAGCGCGTTCGGACGGATTTTCCCGCCGCTCCCTTCTTTCATGATGCCTTCTTTTATCAAATACTGAATTTCATCATAATACTGATGTTTTTTTGACAGGTCTGGAGCAGCCTGAACGCTTGAGACCACCAGAAATAATGCCAAGACAATTGCGATAGGAGCCAATAATTTTTTCACTTTGTCACCCCTCTGATCATAAGTCTTTCTTGTCTCCATTTTACCCCATTCGCAACTGTCAAAGCTACATAAATGTCTAATTATTCAGATTATTTTAGCGTTTATTTTCTGAAAACCATAAGAAATGAGGTGCCCCAAAAGTAATTTGGAGCACCTCATTTGCGACGAAGCTAGCGCAGCGTTGCAGGGACAGGAGCAATAGTATTCCCTCTTCGCTAAGTTAGAATAAAGGGCTGTCCAATAAGTCTGTTATTCGACTTATTGGACAGCCCCATTGATTTCACAAACCTATCTCAGATGCCTAAACTCGTTTTAGGGGTCTATATTCTTTTGTTTTATTCATTCGAAATCGAATTGAATTTGCCTTTTCGATTTTGAAAATATGCATATACTTTCATTATGAGTTTAGAAATCACATACATTGCTGTCGCGATTCCAATAAACAAGATGAACATAAGTGGCTGGTTGTATCGCGGGAATGCAAAATAAATCGAGTTGAGGCCCGTATTGTAGACAATGATGCTGATAAGCAGGACATACTCTTTCCAGCGATGCCGCATGAACAATAACGCGAACAAAGACAAAAGTGCCCAATCGACAATATGCTGGTGAATGTTATTGATCACCGACTTGGAAAAACCGTAGATTTCTATCCAATAAAACTGCTTCTCCCATTGGATCTTCGGTTTTAATTCCAAATAGGTTCTTAAAAATGATTCTCTGTCGTCAGCCCACCAGATGCTTATCCGTTCTTTAGCAAGTTCATCTTGTGCAAGCAAACGATAGTATGCATTCTGGTCTTTGTATTGTTCCTTAATCTTTTCGAACTCTTCTTGATAAGGCTCTCCGTAATTTATGCCCGCCCCTTGATAAGTTCCCAAAAGCAAGGGGTTTCCCCCTCCCCCAGTCAGCGGGATGAAATCTCCGAAATGCACATAATTTCTTGCCCACCATGGACCAAGTATGAGTAACAGCATGATCGCTGCCACAGCAAACTGCTTGAGCCCAATTTTTATCGGATACTTTTTCAAGATAAAGTAAAGCAGGAGCAGAACTGGATAAAGCGCGAACGTAGCTTTGAACATAATAACGGCTAAATAAGACAACATCAAAACAAAGAAGTATTTCCAGTTGCTTGGTTCATTTGCAAGCTTAATCGAATAATAGACAAGCAGAAACAGCGCAAACATGAAAGGCGCCTCTGTGATGAACAGATTATCCGTCAGGATTTGCGGAATGAAAACAGCGAGCATCGCAGCTGATAACAAGCCGATGAATTTATTGCCGATAATCTTCCCGATCTTATAGACCATGAATAGATTGATCGTACCAAAAATAATAAAAATTAATTTTCCTATTAAAATGCCGAAGCTTCCTTTGCCGAACAAAAGAAAAATAAATGCCAGCAGAAACGTCTGTCCTGGCATAATGTGGACAGTTGGCATGTCCGTTTGGTGATACGTCAGCATACCCGTTTCGAGCAATGTCAAAGCACTGTTCACATAACCCATATCATCGCTGTCGAGTGATAAATCACTTCCGTATTTGACAATCACGCCAAGGCGCAATAAAAACCCAACGACTAAAATAAGCGCTAGCCAATAATTTGATTTGATCAGTTCGAAAAGTTTTTTATTCATTGATAGAGTTCACATACTTTCCAAGTCATGATTAAGCAGCCGAAGAAAAACCGATAAAAGAAACACCGATCATAATCAATAACACCCCGATGATTTTCATGGGGGACAGGGGTTCATTGAAAATATAAAATGCGCCAAATACCGCAAAGACATAAGCCAGGCTTTGCAAAGGATAGGCAACGCTCAAAGGAACGCGCGTCAAGATGAAGAGCCACAGGACCGTCGCAAAACCGTACATTGTCAGTCCTGTTAATATGTATGGGGAAAACATCAATTTGATGATTTCCCCTATTGAAGAAAAACTGCTTTCCTTGTTGACCATGCCAAATTTCCATAAAAACTGGCCTGAAACGAGGATCAGTGTATTCAGCAAAATGAGTATATAGTTAACCAACATGCTAATTCTCCCCTTTTTTTATCTCTTCCTGAATCTCATCTAAATATTTCATCGTGTAGGAGAGCTGCTGTGCAATTTGTTTGATCTGCGTCTGTTGCTTGGTAATGGTTGTCGTTTGAAACACGAGCATGGTAAGAATAATTAAAAATGCAAGTACGAAAATGAGTGACGGCATGTATTCAATCCCCAACCACTGCGCGACTGTGTCCATTACAGGCAAAAATAAGGCAATCATTAACCCGCTAAAAGACAAGATCAACCAAAGAAGCGCTTGCTGATCCTGCAGTTTGTTTTTGGATGTATAAAAAAGCACTTGAGCCAGAAACAGAATGGCCACTATGATAGAAATTCCCTGAACCATAAATAACCTCCTAAAACACTGACCGTACCAGTGAAATATACGTCACTTTGAACATATAATAAATTGATTTTTTCGGCGTAATCGATGACTTGCCGCCTTGGCGCTGGTTCATTTCAACTTTGATTTCTTTTATTTTAAAATTCCTTCTAGCCAAATTCACCAGCACTTCCACTTCTGGATAATCAGTTGGGTAATACTTCGTGAACGATTCGATGACTTTCCGATTGACGATGCGGTAACCCGATGTCGGATCGGTAATTTTCATTCCGGTTAAAAGGTAGATGAATTGATAAAAATAATAAATCCCAATCCTCCGCGTCAAACTGCCTCTGTATGCACTTTTCTCTACGAACCGCGAGCCGATGACCATGTCATAATCCGTCTCCCTGATTTCTTCAATCAAACTCAGCAAATCATCAGGATTATGCTGGCCATCTGCATCAAGTTGGATTGCGTAGTCATAGCCGTGGTCGAGCGCATATTGATAACCTGTTTGCATGGCTCCGCCAATCCCCAGATTAATAGGCAAATCCATGTGATTAAATCTATTTTCATCAAGCAATACACGGGTTTTGTCCGTAGAGCCATCATTGACGACGATATAATCTACGAGTGTAGCAGCTTTGATATTTTTCACAGTTTGTACAATCGAGTCTTCTTCATTATAGGCAGGAATTATGACAATTACTTTTACAGACAACTTTAAACCTCCCTACTAGCAATAGATAATGTAAATACCATGAACTTATTCATAATACATAAAATTTACTTCAATTACCATCAAATCTTGCCTTAATATGTTAAATTCATGTGATTTAAATCTGTATTTCTATTCCTTTTTTTACATTTTTTCATTTAAATGCGCAGAATATACGAATCTCGATTTTCCAAAAACAAAAAGCTTTCATATTCCGCTTTTGAACTTTGCAATCATGGAGAACAGCTTCTCGGCTAGTGCCGGATAAAACCGGAATAGTGCCTGTTATCTTCTGGCTAGTGCAAGATGAGCCTCAGACAATGCCGGATAACTTGAGAACCTTCTTTCCAAACCCTCAGATGGATTGCATTTCGCAGAGGCGAAATGCAAAGTGCACGAAAAAAAGCCTCAAGCAGCCAGCAGCTGCTTGAGGCTTTTCTATTTCCTCTCTTGAACTTGGATCGTGGAGAGATGCTTTTCTATTAGTCCGCAATAAGTTCGGAACTGGGCCTGTTACCTGCAAAACATCGCTTGTTAAGAGAAAATCTTTTTCCCCAAAATTAAAAAAAGCTCGCATCTGCGAGCTTTTGAACTTCCATGTAAAATTCTATCTCTTTAAGAAGTCTATAGACGAATGGGACGAAAAGTGACAATAATCACGAAATTCTATTTAAATATACGAGATTAAATACCCAATTAGTAATTATCAGATAACACAAAAAAGGGCCATACCTCCCAGTTGTCACACAAACGTAACAGTACTGCAAAGAAAATGACATTGTTAAATCATATGTACTTCCATATAGTTTACAAAGAGAGATAAAAAATTATTAAATACTGGAAATAATTACAGAGATAGGGGAATTATAATGAGAAAAACTGTGTTAACAATCATATCAGCTAGTGCTTTATTATTATCGACTCTACCAAATAATACCCATTCGGAGCAATTGCTAAACATTGCTGCTCCAAATTTATTATTGAGCGAAACCGCTTATGCTTTTGAAAACTCTCAAAGGGATTTAGTCATTGATTTAAATGGAGCTTCACAAAAAGTTTCAGAAGTCGCTTATTCTTATGCTACTGCTAAATCTGGTTCGTATACGTTAAAATACAACACCAATGTCCGTTCAGATGCAGGCACAAAAAATAGAATCCTGACTGTCGGTAAAAAAGGCGCTGCGGCTACCGCAACCCATCAGAAAAAAGTCGGCAGCCAAGTCTGGTATAAAGTGAAAGCCAGCGGCAAACATGGCTGGGTCTTAAGCACATTGCTTTTGCCTAAAGCCTCTGCGGCTTCAGCAACAACTGCCGTTTCTGGATCGTATAAATTAAAATACAATTCAAACGTTCGGGCAAATGCTGGCACAAACTACAAGATTGTTACTTATGGAAAAAAAGGCGCCACGGTCAAAGCAACCGCTTCTAAAAAAGTCGGCAGTGCTATATGGTACAAAGTTACAGCCAACGGCAAAATCGGCTGGATCCTCGGTACTTTATTGACGAAAACAAGTGTTGCGGCTAAAGCACCCGCTAAAGCGGCAGTGGCAACAGCAGCTGCTTCAGGTACATACAAAACAAAATACAACTCCAACGTCCGCGCAAATGCAGGCACGAATTACAAAATCGTTACATTGGCCAAAAAAGGCGCTACTGTTAAAGTAGCTGCTTCTAAAAAGGTTGGCAGCGTCACGTGGTTCAAAGTGACAGCCAACGGCAAAATCGGGTGGATTTCAAGCGCATTGCTGACGAAAACAACCGTTGCGGCTAAAGCACCCGCCAAAGCGGCAGTGGCAACAGCAGCTGCTTCAGGTGTTTACAAAACAACTTACAATTCCAACGTCCGCGCAAATGCAGGCACGAATTACAAAATCGTTACGTTGGCCAAAAAAGGAACTACCGTCAAAGTGTCTGCTTCTAAAAAGGTCGGCAGCGTCACGTGGTTCAAAGTGACAGCCAATGGCAAAGTCGGATGGGTTTCAGGCGCATTACTGACAAAAACAACTGCGGCAGTGGCGAAAGCATCAAATGGCGTCTCCTCTACTGCTTCCTCTTCAGAGATCACATCAACTGCATTATCCCTTAAAGGCGTGCCTTACCGTTTCGGTGGCACAACACCTGCTGGCTTTGACTGCAGTGGATTTATCCAATACGTTTTCAAGCAAAACGGCAAATCCGTCTCGCGTACAACATTGACGCAATTTGCGGAAACGACAACGGTCTCTTCTCCGAAGCCTGGAGATTTGGTATTTTTCGCTAACACTTACCGCCCTGGCATTTCCCATGTCGGCATTTATATCGGCAACAACCAGTTCGTCCATTCTGGCGGAGCGAAAGCAGAAGTCAAAAGCTTGAATGACGTTTATTGGGGACCAAAATTCCATAGCTTCAAACGTTTTTAATCAGCGCCAGCAAAAGTCGAAAAAATACTTCAAGCCCATCACAAACCGGAACGGCCATTTTTAAGGCCCGTTCCGGTTTTTTTGTTTGTCGGCATTTACAATCCTCGTACAATGCCGACACCTTTTCTTCACAATGCGCCGCTACACTGGAGGAAGAATTATAAACGAAGAGGAGGAATTACATATGGCAAAGATGAAAAAATTGCTTCCTGCAGCGGCGATCGGTGTGCTGTCGCTGAGTTTATTCCATTCACCACCCTCGGTACATGCCGCGGCGGAATCAGTGGATGGCATCAAGCTTTATGAAAAAAGCAATAAGGGCTTGGAAGTCAACTTGCTCGGCCGCTATACGAGCGGCGCGGAAATTGATGAAGGCGGAACGGAAATAGTGGCTTATGACGCGAAATCATTCCGTGCTTTCTCCGTGAACGGTGCAGCGAGCGCAATCGACATCATCGACTTGTCCGGATTGAAAAAAGATTCAACTGCGGACATTCCTCTATTAAAACGCATCCCTCTCAGTGAATTCGGCGTCGAAGCATCTGACTTGACCAGTGTCGCGATTCATCCGGACGGCGGCTATATCGCCGTTTCGGCGCCGGCAGCCGACAAAACCAATGCCGGCTCTGTCGTCTTCATGTCAACAGACGGCGAACCGCTCAGCCATGTCCGCGTCGGAGCGCTGCCGGATATGCTGGCGTTCACGCCGGATGGCAGTAAATTGCTGGTTGCGAACGAAGGCGAGCCAAGCGAAGATTACAGCGTCAACCCGGAAGGTTCTGTCAGCGTCATCGACGTCACGTCGCCAATCCGTTCGATCAGCGACAGTGATGTGTCAACCGCTGCGTTCACGGATGATATCATCGATGAAGACGTCCGCAAAGTGCATCCGGACAGCACATACGCCCAAGACCTGGAACCCGAATTCATCACCGTTGACGGAGATGGCGAACACGCGTATGTCGCTTTGCAGGAAAACAACGCCATCGCCAAACTCGACTTGGAAAGCGATCAATTTGTTTCCGTGCAAAGCCTCGGCTTGAAAGATTATTCCGTTCCTGCCAACAAACTTGACGCTTCGAACAAAGACGACGCGATCGATATCCGCAACTGGCCGGTGCTGTCGATGTTCCAACCGGACGGCATTGCGGCGTTTGAATCCCGCGGCGAAACCTACATCCTTTCAGCAAATGAAGGCGACGTCCAGGATTGGGAAGGCTTTTCTGAAGAAACCCGCGTGGCGGACTTGGCGGGAGAATATGAACTCGACGCCAGTTTGTATAAAGGCTCCAACCAAAAGCAGCTCGACCGCCTTGTGAAAAACGGATTATTTGAGGAAAGCCAATTAGGTCGACTGACGACATCCGTTTCCCAACCGAAAAATGAAAAGGGTAAGTATGAAGCAATCTACGGTTTCGGCGGCCGTTCGTTCTCGGTCTGGCATTCGGATTCGATGGAACTCGCTTATGACAGCGGCGATGATTTCGAACAAATCGCGGCTGATGTCTATCCCGATTCTTTCAATGCTACGAACACAGAAGACAAATTTGACAACCGCAGCGATGACAAAGGCCCTGAACCAGAAAGCGTCATTACAGGCGAAGTAGATGGCACCCCTTACGCCTTTATCGGCCTGGAGCGCCAAGGCGGTATCATGGCCTACGATTTATCGAAGCCTACCAAGCCTAAATTCAGCACCTATTTCTCTAGCCGCGTATTCAACGGCGGCGACGTTACCCAAGAAAGCGGCGATGTCGCCCCTGAAGGAATGACGTTCATCCCGGCAGAAGAAAGCCCGACTGGCCAAGAACTGCTGTTGGCTGCACATGAAGTGTCTGGCACTATAGCCGCTTATTCTTTGGAAGATGGCCATAAATACGGAAAGCCGCAAAAAAATAGACGGTAACAAACCAACAAACCCGCCTGCAGCTCCTCTGCAGGCGGGTTCGTTTTTTCGCTACACGAGCGGCGTCGTGTGCGACACCATCCAGGACCGGTGGCGCCGGCTGTAGAAAACGTTGATTTTAAAGCCGATGCCAGCAGGCACTTCAATGCCGAAACGGCCGTTGACCCGATTAACCTCAGCAAAATCGCTAACGAGCTGAACCGGCAAACCGCCGCTGTCTTCTACGAAAATTTCGAGTTCTTCGCCGAACTCGTGGGCAGGAGGTGCCGGGAGCCGGATGACAGCCGGGCCAATCGCATTCGCCGGCTGGTTGACGAAAATGCGCGGACCCGTTTCTGCTCCGAACGTGAAACTGCCGTTTGTTGCGTGCACATATTGATAGGTTCGGCCGTTATAGATGATGCTCGTCGTCATATAGTCGAACGGCAAATTGCGCAGCGACGTGATAGAATCGACGCCGCCCCCTGTACCATCAATCGGTTTTGCGAGCAGCGGGTCAATGATCGACAATCCTGAAGGGTAATCCAAGATAACGTTGGCGTAGCCGTTCGCTTCGAAATAAGCGTGGTGAATGGTGTTTGAATAAGAAGGTGTGGTGTTGATCGTGCCGCTGCCAACGTGGATGCCCGCAATGCCGTTGGAATCGAAGTTGCCGCCTTGGATATTGTGGCCGTAAAGCCCGCGCTGCACGAGCCCCGCTCCAGCATTGCCGACGAAATGGCAATCATAGATGCCGTAGACGTTGTTGTCGCTGCCGCGGTCGATCTGCAAACCGGAACCGATATGCATTTTATACTCGGTGCCTGCACGAAACGTATTTTTCAGGTTTGGCGACACTTTGATGCCGCTTCCGGACACTTCATCGATATGGTAGACAGAACCCGTCCCGGCGCCGATTTTGATGAATGCCCCGGCTTGGACATTGTCTCTTTCCATATTCAAACTGGAAAAAGTGATATCATTGCCGGAGCCGCGGGCGTCAGTTCCCGTCAGCACTTTGCCGTTTTGTTCGAACTTGCACGATTGGTCGAAAACGCACAGGTTGTTATTGCCTTCCTCCAAGATCTGCAGACCGTGGACGATGCCCCAGCTGAACGATGTATTTGAAAAAACCTTGTTTCGGATGTCGCTTGCAATCATGCACACTTTTGCGTTGCGGACAAAGCCATTGGCGGGGTCAGAACCCATGAAGCCGATGCCTTTGATGCCGCCGTCGCTGCCACGCATGCGCACAAGGTAGTCCATCGGTTTGGAAGGGGCGATGATTGTGCTCTGGTCGCTGTAGCCGACCCAGGAGACAATCGTCTGCTTATCGCTGTCGACTTCCGGCACCTCAAGCGGTTCGCTGATGCGGTAGAGTCCAGGCGGGAAAAACAGTGTGCCGCCGCCTTGCTTATTGTAAGCGAACGCAATCGCTTGCTGCAGCGCCCGCCAATCGTCTGACTGGCCATTGCCTTTGGCGCCGAATGCTTTGACGTTGAACGTGCGGTCCGGCCGTTCGCTGAATGTCACTTCCTCGCCGAGTTTCTTGATTTTCTTTGCAGTCGATGCCTGGAGGCCGTACTTACTTTTTTTGGAGCCGAAAGCCATTCATGTCCTCTCCTTGGAAGCGATTTTTCGTGAGCATTTTAACCTAATTCAATTTTCACATAAATTATCCTGCTTTTAAGATAATTAAAAAGGCAAGCCTTCCATCGGGTCTTCATGCGATTTCGCTTCCTGTTTCTCCAGAAATGCGCTGAAGCCGTCCCAGCCATCCGGATTATGCGTCGCGAACAATTCCGCCATGAACTTGCCGAAAGCATCCGGCCGCGCCTTGTGATCCCATACGCAGTGAAAATTGCGGCTGTAAGTGACGCGGTTGAAATTCCCGAAAATATGAGTCAGCGTGCTGACGAGCACCCGCACCTCCGCAATCGCCGGTATGCCCATGAAGCGGTTCTCACTGAACACGAAACCGTTTTGGTCAAGCAACCGGATGCCAAAAGAATTTCCGTGTTCCTCCAGCAGCAACACCAAATCCTGTCTGCCTTCCATACCGCCACCTGCTTTCCCTTTGTTTCTTTAGTCCTTCTATTTTACCACCTCCAAGCACCATTTTTAAGCGTGAAGTCCCGGGATGGCCTGACGATAAAAAAAATTCGGAGGCATCGTGCATGCCTCCGAATCTCCTACTTCCCTTGAACGCCTAAATATTCTTCGAGCGTCAACCCGCTTGCTTTCACTTTAGCAGCGATATTATCGCCGATATAGCGGAAATGCCACGGCTCGTACATATAGCCGGTGATGTTTTCCTTGCCTTTTGGATAACGCAGGATAAAGCCGTATTTATGCGCATTGGCTGCGAGCCATTTGCCTTCTTTCGTATTGCCGAATGTCTCTTCAAGCCAGTTCGCATTATTGTTCTTTCCGCCGAAATCGAACGCCAAGCCCGTTTGGTGTTCACTGAATCCCTGTTCCGCAGCAAAACGGTCAGCTTCGTTCTGGCCGTATTTTAAGACATAATTGGCGTACAATTGCGCCTGGTAGGAATAAGAACGGTATGCGCTGATTGCCTGCAAGTAAATGCCTTGCTTTTTAGCATCAGCAAGCATGGCGTTTGCGCTGCGCAGGGCTATGGCGTTAATGCCCGGATTATAGGTGGACGGCAAGCCGTATTTCTTGTTGACGACCAAGACGCCGCTTTTATACGTTCCCGGTGTTCTCACTGAAGGCGCCGGATAATCCGATGCCCCCGGCTTTTTCAAATACGAGGAATTGACCCAGCCCGTTTTCGTGCCGTATTCTACTTTGAACCAAGAGCCGTTCTTGCTGACGTACTGGACCGTTTTCCCTTTCGGAATTACAGCCGAAACGCCATATTTCACAGAAGCCCCGGTCCGCATATTCAACATGTCCGTCGTTTCATATTTGACTGCGCTCGCCACAACTTTTGCCGTGCTGATTTTACTTTTGTTCTTTGCGGCGTCCAATGCGTAGACGGCTAGTGGCGAGCCGGCTTTTTGTTTAGTGATATTGATGGAATATACGCCTTTTGCTGCAATAACATCTCCCAGCTTCGTCTTGCCTGCGTATGCCACGACTCTCGCGCCGGACTCCGCTTTCCCTTTAATTGCCGCTGATTGGTCTGTCACTTTATTGACCGAAGGGGCTGCGGGTGGTGTCTTATCTGCTGTGGCCAATGCGAATCCTTGTTTTCCCGATCCATCCGCAGGGACAGCTGCCGTTACAGAAAAGGCTAATGCCGCTGTGATCATCCATTTCGTCCATTTCATCTTCCCACTCCTTTTGCTGTTCTGTGCCTGAAAGCTTAAACCATTTATGTACTTCCTCATCAAAGAAATTCAAACCGCGTTATTTCATTAGTTTATCACCCATCGTTTTCCAATAAAACAAATATCCCCTTAACAAAATTGCCTTCTGTTAAGGGGATTTGTTTTATTCGACTGCAATCAGTTCAAACACGACCTGGCCTTGCGCATCGATTGACTTGATCGTCGAGTAGCCTTCCGCCATATAATACCTCAACCCATCCGGCGCCGTCACTTCCGTCGCGTTTGTGAAGGTCTTGTAGCGCGTCTTCACGGTTTTGTTGACAGCTGTGATGGTATTGGTGATTTTTTCATCACCGAGGTAATTGACGATTTTCTGCCCGACCTTCACTGGATAGACGAGCGCGATATTGTATTCCGAATATGGGTAGCCGAACGCAAACATCGTGTAGCTTTCAAGCTCCTGGTATTCGTAGACGTCATCTCCTGACCTGATCGTCCACATAAAACCGTATTCCAGTTCGCCTTTGTCCGGCACATCGATAAAGCGATGAATTTCACGGGAACCGTCCGGACGCAGGTAAGTGAAGGCTTTGGTCTTGTCTTTCTGGTAGGAATGCGGAATCACCGCCCGATTCTTAAAACACGGTTCGAGCGCTCGCGCCAGGAATGCTGCGAACTCGCCGCGTGTTACATGGACAAGCGGACGGAATGTGTTGTCTGAATGGCCTATGTCGATATTCGCCACCCGCATTTTGCTGACAGCCTCGAAATAATACGCGTCTTCCTTCACATCCGCAAAGCCGCCGAACTGCACGCCAAGGCTGAACATCCGGTCAAGGATCACTGCCATATCGGCGCGGATGATAGGTGCATTCGGCCGGTACGTGCCATCGGGATACCCTTTCAGCAAGCCAGCTTTCGCCGCTTGGGCGATATATCCGCTCGCGTAATGGCCAGTCGGCACATCGGTGAAAGGCGTCGCGCTGCGGTCACCGTCAAATCCTTTCAAACGGCCGATCATCACCGCCACCTCTGCGCGCGTTACCTTCGCCTCCGGCCGCACCGTGCCGTCTGGGTAGGCGATGATAACTTTCCTATCCATCAAATAATCGATTTCATCATGATACAAATGGGTACTGGGCAAATCCGTGGCGGCACCGGCGCTTGAAAGGACCAGCACCATCGACAAGGCAATCACAAATGGACTCAATAGTCTTTTCAAATCCTCACTCCTCCACAGAAAATTTTCTCACTTCATTCTACCAGTAAAAAGTTAATAAAATCTATAAAAATTACTAAATACTCTGTTTTTTCCCTTTCCATTAAATGCACAAAAACCGCTGTCAGGAATCTTTAGGATTCCGGCAGCGGTTTTCATTTAACTATAAAAAATATTATTTCGTATCCGCGCTTTCTCGAAAACTCAAAAAGCAATTTAAATGTATAAACTAAATTTTCTCCGGCAATGGACCGCATTTAATATGTCTTTTAATATTCTGTTTTAACTTTCATCCTGAAGCAGTCCCATTTCTCTCGATGACTCAAAGTCGAACATTCCGGCCGGGTTCTTTAAAGTCGGCAGCATCTCAACGAATGGAAACAATTCTTTTTTCGCCACTTCAAATACTCTACGCAGCTCTTTAACCGGATCGGCGTGTTCATCCACCCGTAAATCGACGAGCGGATATTCTTCGGTGGAGTAGACTTTCACCGAAGCAGATTGCTTACCTCGCTTGTCTCCCCCTGCCAGCTGCCCGGCTTCGAGCGCTAGGAGCAGACGCTCGGCCAAGGTCTGGCCAAGGGAACTTTTAAAGGATTTTTCCATCTCTATGATAGTTTCTTCGCCTACGAGCATATTGCCCGCGATTGCATAATTCTCTCCCGTTAAATGGCCATACCAGCCATCGCATTTATCCCCAGAAAACGCGACGGCATTGCCGTGCTTGTCGACGATGCCGAACTGACGGATTTCCGGATTCGGATCTTCTTCTAAAATCCTCTCCATCACTTGCTGAGCTGACCCTCCTTGCTCCAAATACTTCAAGCCATTGATGCCGATATAAGGGTTCACGAACGATTGAGTAGCGACTGCGCCCACGCCCGCTTTAACAAATGGACAAAGTGTCCCGACTGCCGGCACCCGAGTAGAAACGGCCACGCCGAATTGTCCCGTTTTCTCATCCCGTGCGGTTATTGAAAAAGTATTGAGTTTTATCATGTTCTTCCTCCTTTTGTCTACCAAATATTTTTCTTTTTGAGCTCATAGATAAAGTACCCGAATATCGTCATCATCAACAAAGCGGACCCAAGAATGCTGACCCAAATCAAGAAGGTGAATGCCCCGAGAGAAATCGTCATTTACGCACCTCCTCTGAGGATTGTTTCCGCCCGACCCGGTAGAGTTTATCCCAATCGTAGTCGGCCGGTTTCACCAAGCTGCCGATAAAGCAAACCAGGAAAGAAATCCAGCCGCTTGCCACGACTCCTTGCAGGCCCCCGACTGTAAAGTAGACGTAATATCCTACGATGATGGCAAGGATTGAGGCGGCAAAGCTGACATGCGCGTGCAGCTTTTTCCAGAACAGACCGTAAATGATTGGGAAGACGAAGGCGGCGTTGATGACGCCAAGAAAAATGAGCATCTGCAGCATGGTCAGGAATTTTGGCAATGAAATCAATAGCGCCAAGACCCCGATTGCTACCGTGAGCAGTTTACTGATGCGCAGCAATTTTTCATTGTCCGCTTTCGGATTGATCGATTGATAGATATCGTGGATCAACAGCGAGACCAAGGCGTTCAGTATTGCGGCAATCGTCGAAGCGAGCGCCGACCAGACGCCGACCAAGAATACCCAGCTGACAAATTCCCCGCCGTAGATCTGCGCAATGAACGGCGCTACTTGGTTGATTTCATCCGGTGCCTGGTTCGTGCCGATTGCGACAAATGCCAGAGTAGCGGTCGCCAGCGGAACGAAAAACCAGCCAATGCCAGCGAGCGCAAAAATGCTCATCAACTTATCTTTGCGCACGGCATAAGCCCGCTGCCAGAATGTGTTGTCCATGAACACTTCCCCGATGGCAAACATCGCACCGGCAAACATGAACAAGATTCCCGCCGGCAGAAACAGATCGAGCTTCTCCGGAGCGAATTCCGCCATGCCCTGATAAACCGGCGCCACCCCTGTCGAGAAATAGACGATAGGCGGCACGACAATCACCACAATGAATATCAGCATGACCTGGAAAAAGGCAATTCCGGTAATAGACGAGAAGCCACCCATAGTCGCATAGGCGATAACGATGATGAACGTCAACACCACCGCCAATGTGTACGGGACTTCAAAAATTTGTTCAAGCAGCAGGCCGCCGCCGATGCCTTGCGTCATGAGAAGACCGAACATATAAAGAAACAGCATGACCATGAAAAAGTAATAGTTCTTCTTATCAAATCGGTTTTTATAAAAATCACCGACAGTTTTACCGTTCGGGATGATTTCATGGATGCGTTTGCCGAGCGGCGAAAACGACACAACGGCCACACCTCCAAGGAACGAATAGGCGATTGCTCCAATGACGCCCATGCCATATGCCGCTTCCGGCGCTGCCATGATCGTATTCCCAGTGACCCAGAAAGCCAGAAGCGACGTGGTGCCGAATGCGACGCCCAGTTTACCGTTCCCGGAAATATATTCATCCGCAGTAGACACTTTCCGCGAAATGAACCAGCTTGAAATGATGAAAATGGCTCCGAGAATCAAAATGACGATGATGTTGCCCCACGGAATGTTCATTCGCTGCCATCTCCTTCCCCTCTGTGTTTCATCTCACCGTACAATCCGAACAAAGGACCAAAAGCTGAAATAATAACAATTACAAAAAGCACAATACTGCTTGTAATCCAAAATGTCATTATGTCTCCCTCCTTTTAATTTCAAGAATATTATATGTTATCAGAAAATAAACATAAAGATTTATTTTTATTATTTTATCAGGTTTTTAAGAATTCCTTTTATTATGCTTTAATAATAGTAGTGCTATTAACCAACAAAAGCCCTTTTAAAAGACGACTCTCAACTTTTCTGGCACACTGAAGATACCTAACACAGAAGGAGTTCCTGACATGAAACCGATCTTGCGGCCACTCAGCACGCTCTTGATGGGCGGAACGTATTTGGTGTCCATCTTTTTTCCGTTCCCTTATGCTTCTGCGTTCGTCAGCCTATTTGCATTGATTGCGCTCTTGTCTTTTTTCCCTTATTTGAAACGGGTACCAAAAGTGCTGATCCTCATGCTGACAGTCGGGGCACTCGCAATGGACATCAGCAAAGATGGCCTGTACGCGTTTTTCATCGGCTTGCAGACGAATGCGAACGTCCTTGCCATTTTTATCTTCGTGCCGCTGCTTGCGATTCCAATTCGGCAAGGCAATTACCTGACATACATAGAAGTCATTTTTTCCTACTATATTAAAAAGACAGACCACCTGTATCTGTTTTCGACCTTGACCGCCGGCAGCATCGGAGGCGTCATGAACATCGGCTCTATTCCGATTCTCTACCAGCTGACGGATACGCCAACATTCCAGCCGTACACAATACTGCGAATTAAGGCGATGGTGCGCGGATTTGTCCTGGCTTTCTTATGGTCGCCTTATTTCATCTCGGTCGGGCTTGTCCTGTCGTATTTTGATGTCACGTGGACGCAGCTTTTTCCAGTCGGCATCGGGCTGACATTGATCATCATGCTTTGCGGCTATCTGCTAGAGAGAAAATCTACGGAACCTATACCGCGGAACGCACCGCTGCCTGACCCTTTGGAATTGCACCGAGCGAAACAGAAAGTTGCCGAACTTACTGTGATAGTGGGCTTGATCACGGCCATTATCATGGTCAGCGAAAAAGCGACCGGTTTGTCGGTGCTGACGGTCATCCCGCTCGTCGCCATCGTTATGTCATTTGTGTGGTCTCTGTTTTTTTCGACTCGGCAGCAGCTCATCCGCAATTATCAGACCTTCTTCGACGCGCGTGTTCCTGGCATGGGCAACGAATTGTCGCTGTTCATCATCGCTGGTGCATTTGGCACTGCGCTCCTCAACAACGGCGCTGACGATTGGATCGTGGCATTGCTCGACGCCTTGAACATTACAAGCGTCCTGCTCTTGGTTCCTTTGATGCTTGCGCTCATGGTCATCCCAGCGCTCCTCGGGCTCCATCCTGTGATCACCGCCACAATCCTGGCCATCACGTTAAGCGATTCGCCGCTGTTTGCCGATGACCATTTCTATTTGAGCCTCGGGCTGCTTGCGAGCTGGATGGCAACAACACTCATCTCGCCGTTTTCCGGACTGAATCTGCTGCTTGCCGCACTCAGCCGGCAGAGTCCCTTTGAAATCAGTTTGAAACACAACGCCGTTTTCGCATTGATGCTGTGGATCATTTGCTATGCGGCCATCGTTGTCTTATACCTTCTGGAACGATAAAAACAGCCGTCCTGGAGTTCTCTAGGGCGGCTGTCTTCATTTTTTTCCTTATTAATGTGGATCGGCTGGTTTTGAGATGTCTTCAATCGCTTCTCCTGCGTGTTGGTCTGACGGGTCTTTCACCGCAATGTCTCCGAGTGAGACAATACCGACCAATCGTTCTTCTTCAACAATCGGCAGACGGCGGATCTGGTTTTTTGCCATCAATTCCGCTGCATCTTCAATATCCATATCCGGGCTGCCTGTAACGAGCTGTGTTGAAAGGATTTGACTGACAGGTGTATCGAGCGATAACTGCGCTGCCACTCCCCGGGTCACGATGTCCCGGTCGGTGATTATGCCAGTCAGTTTTCCATTGTCTGTAATGGGAATAGAACCGACATCGAGCTTAAGCATTTGCGTTGCCACATCCTGGATCGTGGTATCCATCGTGCACATATCTACGTCACCTGTCATAATTTCTCTCACTTTCATGATACTGCCTCCTTTAGTTTCTTAAACTATCCGTGGCTCATGAAATTTAGTTATCTTTCGAATAAACCCTTTATCGCAATCGACTTTTGCTATTTCTCCAGCTCAAAGGCAGCTTCCTTCGCTCCCATGAAAGCCAAAAACAGTTGGCTATCGGTCGGCTTTTCCTATGCCTTTTTGGCAATCGAATCTGCGAGCTACGTCAGTCCGCCGGAAATGCGTATCATCGAATTGAAAGTTAAGATATTCTTTTTCATCCCTTCACCTCTCTTTTTTTGCAAATCTTTATTTATACAATTCCCATTTCCAATCCAGATAAACCGCTTTTTAATGCTTCACTCAACCTAATAAAAACAGCCGCTCTCACGTTCTGAGAGCGGCTGTTGCTGGGATGATCTTTATTCAAACACAGGCGCAATGCGCTTTTTCGTCGCCTGTTCATATGCATACGCGAGGCTGATCAATTTCGCTTCGCTCCACGCCAAGCCGCTGAACGTTACACCGACTGGCATGCCTGTTCCGGTATACCCTGCAGGCACTGTGATGGATGGGTAGCCCGCTTTCGCTGGCATCGCTGCGCCGTGGTTGTTCTCGAACAGCAAAGCGTCCAAATTATGCGCTGCCATGACGGCGTCGATGCCTTCTGCCGTCGACTGGCGCACGTCAGTTTCCCGGTGTTCCATGTAGCGCGGGTCTGCAGGGTCATCAGTCAGCCCATAAGCTTTTTCCAGTTCCGCTTGCCCGAACTTCATCCGTGATTCAGGATCTTGCTTGTTGAATTCGATGACGTCGGCAAGCGATTTCACTGGCACCTTATCCGTCGTTTTGCTGAGGTAATTGTCGATTCCCCGCTTGAACTCATACCACAAAACTTCCGATTCGAATTCAGGACGCGGCATCAACACGTCCTCGATGATGGCGCCTTGCGCTACCATGTCGGCGATTGCTGTTTCTATGACCTTCCGCTCTTCCGAATCCGCAGCGCTCAGGAACGTGTGGTCAATACCGATGCGCACCCCGCGCAGCGCGTCTTTTTGCAGATGCAGCGTGTAATCCGCCAATGCGTTGCCATCACTTTCAAGCGTCTTCGGATCTTCTTTGTCGAAGCCGGCAAGAATCCCCAGCACGACTGCTGCATCTGCAACGGTGCGCGCCATCGGTCCAGCCGTATCCTGGCTTTCCGCAATCGGGATGATCCCGGTGCGGCTGATCAATCCGACTGTAGGTTTAATGCCGACAATGGAGTTGGCACTTGCCGGGCTGAGAATAGAACCGGACGTTTCCGTACCGATGCCAGCAGCTGCCAGATTCGACGCAATCGCTGCGCCAGTGCCTGAACTCGATCCTCCAACACGTCCTGCTTCAAACTTTCCAGGGCCATAAGGATTTTGCACTTGGCCGCCGAGCGCGCTATAACCGCTTATGCCATTTTCCGCCATGAAATACGCCCATTCGCTCAAATTGGTTTTTCCTAAAATGATCGCACCGGCCGCTCTCAATTGCGCTGCCACAAAAGAGTCCACCATTGCGTAATTCTCCTGCAGAGCGATGGTCCCTGCGGTGGTCGGCATATCATCCGTCGTGTCGATATTATCTTTCACTAGCACCGGGATGCCGTATAATGGGCCTTGTCCAGCCTGCCCGCGGATAGCGTCCAACTCTTCAGCGATTTTCAGCGCATCGGGATTCACCGTCAGCACCGAGTTGATTTTTGGTCCATTCTTGTCAAATTGTTCGATGCGGTCCAGATACAACTGAACCAACTCCACTGATGTCAATTGCTCTGCGGCAAATGCCTCCTGGATTCTTTCTATCGTTGCTTCTTCTATATTAAATGTCGTTTTTTCCATATTGTCAGCTCCTTTTGCTATCAAAAAACCCGAATGGGGTCCACTTTAAAAGTGTACCCCATTCAGGCAAATGTATATCCTTTGCTGAAGCATTTTTTATTCGCAGGTATGATCAACCAATCACTTCAAGTCTTCAAATTCCTTCGCAATGCGTTCCAACGCCTCTTTGATCAATGGGCGAGGTGACGGAGTGCATATGCGCTGATACAGCTCGCCTTCTTCCCCAAACATTGTGCCATCTTCGAGGATAACGTTCGCTTTATTGTAGATGCGGTCGTGGATTTCCTCAGCCGAAATGCCGTAGCCGCTGAAATCGAGCCACATGATGTAAGTGCCTTCTGGAATAAAGGTTTTTACTTTCGGCATATGCTCCGCCAAAAACTTTTGCGTGAACTGCATTGTACCGTCGATATAGTCTTTCAGCTGCTCCAGCCATTCGTCGCCGTCGTTGTAAACGGAAATCAACGCTGCAATCGCGAATGGCGATGACAGTTGGAAGCCCATTTCGGTACTGAACTTGACGCGCAGCTCTTCGTCGGTAATAACGGCATTTGTGCAATGCAGGCCGGCGACATTGAACGTTTTGTTGATAGCCGTCAATGTGATGATGTGGCTGCTGTCTTCGACAACCTTCGCCATCGGCAGGAATGTCTGCTCTTTGCGCACCAAATCCCCATGGATTTCATCCGCGACAATGACCACATTGTAGCGGCGGCAAATATCCGCCATCTTCACTAGCTCATCTTCTGTGAACACGCGTCCAGTCGGATTGTGCGGGTTACACAAGATGAACATTGTCGTGTCTTCTTCCTTCGCCTTGTTTTCCAGATCTTCAAAATCCACCGTGTAATAATTATTGTCGTCGGCAATCAATGCGTTATTGACCACTTTTCGGTCGTTGCCTTCAACCGCCGAAGTGAAAGGTGGATAAACCGGGCGCTGAATGATGACGCCGTCGCCTGGATTGGTGAACGCTTTTACCGCAACATTCAGGGCGTGAACCGTGCCTGGGCTGAAAATGATTTGTTCTTTCTCGATCTTCCAATCGTGGCGCTTGCTGAACCAATGCTGGATTGCCTGGAAATATTCGTCCGGGAATACCGAATAGCCGAAAATCCGGTGATCGACCGTTTTATGCAGCGCGTCGATGAGCGGCTGCGGCACAGGCAAATCCATGTCCGCCGTGAACAACGGAATCGTATCCTCATCGTAGCGATCCGTGATGCCGAACTGCTTGATGATGTCTGCGCCGTCCCATTTCAAAGAATATGTACCTCTTCTATTAACAAACTCATCGAAATTATAGTTCATTTATAAACACCCTTTCCTTTAAATGGCTTCTCCATCCATCGTAACGCAAATGCTTTCTTAAATCCCGATTTCCGGCTTGCCTGCTGGGGGAATTAATTCAGAAGCGAGAAATCGAGTTATCCCCCCAGCCGCGCCACCGCACGCCAGAAATGATAGAGCACGCCGTCGTACCACAACAGCGCCTCGACTTTTTTCAGCACGAGATCCAACTCTTCGCCGGATTTCGCTGCGCGCACAAAGTATTCATCGCGCCGGACTTTGCGGTGGCTCGCCATCGCCGCTGATGCTTCGCCGAGCTCTTTGATCAGTTTCGGCATAGCTTTATCATCCAAAATGCGCTGTTCAGCGTCTTCCATCAACGGCAGCCAGCGCTCGGCAAGCCCGGGGTGGAGACGGTCCGCTCCTTTAGCGGAAGGTTCACTGAGCACCTGCAGCAGCCGGTCGATGTGGTCGAGTGCGTGCAGAATTTGCACGTGGCGGTTGAACACAATAGGCGACATCGTTTCGATTTTTGCCAGGAATGTACGAACTTGCATCGCTGCATCGTGCAGATGGGCAATCTGGTCTGCATCGGTATCGCCGTCTGCGAGTGCACCGCGTGCGAGTCCGAACAGCTTCGCCAAAATCAGCTGGATGGTGCGCTGCGCCGCTTCGAGTGCGACTTCCGGGATGCCAGCTACTGGAGCATCCAAATGATGCAGCAAGGGATCGCCTTTGTCCGGAACCAGCCATTCAAGCAGCTGGACAAACCACGGCAGCACTGCTGCAAAAACCGCGACTCCCAGCACATTGAACAGCGTATGGAAAATCGCGATGCCGACCGCAGCGTCGAATGTGCCGAAAAGCGCAGTACTGAGCGCACGGGTCACCCAGATCAATATCGGTGAAAGCAGCACGGCAAGGACCGCCGTCCCTAGATTGAACAGCACGTGCGTCAGCCCCGCCCGTTTCGCTGCAGTGCCTGCACCGATTGCAGCCAATACTGCCGTCAAGGTCGTGCCGATATTCTGGCCAATGACCAGATAGACGGCTTGTTCAAAGCCGATGACACCAGAAAACAAGGCTGTCAAGGTCGTCGCAACTGCGACCGATGACGACTGCATGATGACCGTCATCAACGTGCCGACAGCGATCAGCAAAAAGATGTTCGTCATGCCTTCGAACGACACTGCTGCCTGCAAATCCACCATGCCCGTCTGCAATACCCCGACGCCAAGAAACAACAGGCCGAATCCCGCAACGACTGTACCGTAGGCTGCTGGACGCTTTTTAAAGACCGTCTGTGCCAAGACGCCGATGCCGACAATCGGCAGTGCCCACGACAACAGATCCACTTTGAAGCCAATGAGCGACACCAGCCATCCAGTGCTCGTACTGCCGATGTTCGCCCCCATGATGACGCCGATTGATTGCCGGAACGGCAGCAAGCCCGCGCTGACAAAGCCGATCGTCAAAAGCGTCACTGCTGTTGACGACTGGATAATGGCGGTGATGAGAGTGCCGGAAAAAATAGCGCGGCCGGTCCCGCCGGCAATTCGGTTCATCCAAGCTTTGATGAACTCGCCCGCCAGCTCTTTCAACGCCCCTGTCATCATTCCCATGCCAAGCACAAACAAGCCGATGCCCCCGATAAGCGCAGCCGCCATCTCCATGGCTTTCACCTCCAGCCGTTCCCTCTCCCCTAGTGTAAAACAAACCGGTGATAAAAAAGCAACTTTTAACTGAAAATTCTTTCTTTTTAACGAAGAATATTGATATGATAATAAAAACATGAGCAACACGGCGCGATGTAGTTGCCATTATACGCTCTAGTTCCGCTTAGTTTCTTGCAGAACGGGTAAATTCCTACTAAGAATATATTGCGAAGGAGGCCAGTTTATGAACATGAAATTGCTGATAGGCTTTATTGTAAAATTCGTCATGATTACGGCGGTTCTGCTGATTGTGCTGGCATGGATTTTTGATGTGCCCGTCGTCGACACACTGCTCATCAGCCTCGCGCTGACAGCGTTGTCCTATGTTATGGGTGACTTGTTTATCTTCCTGCATGCTGGCAATCCAGCCGACCAGAAAACGCGCAATTCCATCGCAACGTTCATTGATTTCACCGTCGCGTTCTTGCTGATCTGGCTCATCGGCCGGATTCTTGGCAGCACAAGTGAAGAATTGCTGGTGCCTGCGCTGTTGTCCGCTTTGATTCTTGCCGGCGGCGAATGGTTTTTCCACAAATATGTCGACCGCAGCATCATGCCAGGGTACAACACTCCTGTCCGGAGCCGCTGACTCCCATGCCTGCTAAAAAGCCCGTTCCAGAAAATCTGGATCGGACTTTTTTGGTTTATTTTTCATAAGCTACCGGTATCGTGTGCGACACCATCCATGAAGAACTCTTTTTGCTGTAATAAGCTGAAATCACATACCCGACTCCACCGGGAACCAATACCCCCAAGTTCCCCGGCTGTTTATTGACGGAGGCATATTCGCACACCAACTGCACCGGCTGGCCGCCGCTGTCTTCGACAAAAATCTCGAGCTTTTCCTTGAATTGATGCTTCGGCGCAGACGGCAGCCCAATGACAGCCGGGTTCTTTGCGCCGGCAGGACGGTTTATTGCCACCTGGGAAGTTTCTTCCATCGAAAAAGGTTTGCCGCAATCCGTTTCTGCAACATAGCCGTAGTTCCGGCCATTATAAGTGATGCTTGTTGTATCATAATCGAAGTAATAGCCGCGCAATGAAGTAATCGAGTCGATATCACCCGCTGTCCCATCGACCGGTTCCGCAAGCAGCGGCTCAAGAATAGTTAAACCGGACGGGTAGTCGAGAATTATATTCGCGTAGCCATTTGACTCGAAGTAAGAATGGTTGATTATATTGGAATAGGCAGGCGTCGTATTGATCATGCCGGAACCGATATGGATGCCGGTGATGCCATTCGCATCGAAATTGCCGCCTTGGATGTGATGGCCGTATAGCCCGCGCACCATGAGACCGGCACCGGCATTGCCGACGAAATGGCAGTCGTAAATGCCGTAGACGTTATTGTCGCTGCCGCGGTCGGTTTGGAGGCCACAGCCGATGTGGATTGCATAATCCGTTCCCTGCTGGAGAGGAGTTTTCAAGTCAGGAGACACCGTAATGCTCCCTGAACATACTGTATCGACATGGTAGACCGAACCTTTGCCGGTGCCGATCTTTAAATAAGCGCCGACGTGGACATCGTTCATTTGCGGATTGAAATCCTTAAACGTCACCGTATCTGCCTCACCTCTTGCGTCGGTGCCTTTAATGACAATTCCGTTCTGTGAAAACTGACACAGCCGGTCGAACACGCATAGATTGTTATTGCCTTCCCCTGTAATCTGAAGCCCATGGACCGCTCCCCAGACAAACGCCGCATTCGAAAACGCCTTGTTCCGGATATCCGTAGCGAGCATACAGACTTTGGCGTGCTGTGCGTAACCGTTCATCGGGTCCGTCCCCCGGAATTTGATGCCTTCGATCATTCCATCGCTTCCCCGCATACGAACCACATAAGGCATCGGTGCAGAAGGTGCAATCACTGTTGATTTCGGGCTTTGGCCGATCCAGGAAACGGTGTTTTCCGAATCCCTTTCCGGCACTTCAAGCGGCCGGCTGATCCGATACAGGCCTGGCGGAAAAAACAGTGTCCCGCCGCCTGGATTGCCGTAGATAAAATCAATTGCATCTTGAAGCGCGCCCCAATCATCCGCTTCCCCGTCTCCTCCAGCACCAAAAGACTTCACATTATAAATAGCGTCGACTGCGCTGACATCACTTCGCGTATTCAAATTACTCGGACTGGGTTGGTTGCCAAAGAGTTTGCGTTGTTTCGGTCTGAATGCCATGGAATTCCCCCCTAATAGATTTTGCTTGAAATAAGACTATCTATTTTTCAGAAAACATACAATAAAAAAACCATTGTTCCATGCGATAGCTCGCTTTGAATCCTATCCTATCCAAAAAACTCCCGCACCAATTTCCGGTGCGGGAGTTTACTTTGATTCATTTCACCAACAAGCCGCGTGCTTCTCTGAACTCGGTGATGTGGTGATCGATAATGCGGCCGTTTTCGATGACGACTGCTTCTTTGACCATGTCGGACCAATTGCCTTCCGTCAAGTCATCGAGCATGCTCCAAAAGCCTTCGCTCAGCACTTTTGTGACGGTGTGCGGGAACATTGCCGGCGTGTTGTCGACTGTGTAATGGATGATGCCATCGACCGTGTAGACCGGGTTGTCAATCGTCGACGGGCGTGACGTTTCGATTTCCAGTTCTGGATCGCAGCTGACATCAACAATCATGGCGCCTTTTTTCAAGCGCTTTAAGTCTTCTTTGTAGATGATGCGGTCTGTGCGCTTCGTGTCCCACATAACGCAGTTTACGAGAACATCGTATTCGGTCATTTTCTCACGGAACAGCGATTCGAGCCTGCGCCCGAACACATCAACTTCCGCGCCAAGTCCGTGGAGGATGCGTATAGCACCTTTGGCGGTATGGCCGTTGCCAAGGATCGCGACTCTCGTTTCGTACGGCATTTTGCCGGCATATTGGTAAGCTTGCAGAATGGCTGCTTCGCCTGCTACTTCACGATTGCGGTAGAAAATATAGCGCCCGCCTTCGAACATTTCTTCCCACGCGATAACCGTGTGCTTGCCTGCAAGTACTGCGTCAGTAAAACGGATGTCCTGAACAGCGTGCGCCCAGCCGATCAATAATTTGCCTTCAGTGATTTGGTCAAAGTAATCGGCGTCGCCGAGCTTCACGTCGACGATTGCTTCGCATTCCAATGCGCGTTCGCGTGATACGATATGGACACCGTGTGCAGCGTATTCTTCGTCCGCTATGCCGAGTGCTTCGCCGTAGCCTTGTTCAAAATACAAGCGTTCAGGGAACTTGATGCCCGACATATCCTTCGGCAAAATCGCCCGGCGCTTTTCGTTGTTTTTATGGCTGATGACAAATCCTAATGTGTAAATAATAAACCCTCCGCTTCAACTTAAATCCGATCAGACGGCAGCTACGGCGAATTATGCCGCTGCATGAACCAGCCTCTCTCTAAATCATACCATGACCGGTGAAAATCAGGCATATTTAGATATTATTTATTGTGGCAGCGGATTGATGTTCTTCCTTATCTTTAAGTGAAAGAGAATCCAAGCGGCGCTGTTAGCCATTCAAGCGGCGGCATTCCTTCAAAACCAGGGACACCTTCTACCGCGGCGAAAAGTTTGTCATAGGCTTCCTGGTTCCAAATTTTCCGGCCGGCCCAAGACTCAAAGCGCGTGTTGCGGCTGAACTGCTCATTCAAAGCGAAGCCCGCATCATCGCGAGTGATGCCTCCAAGGTGGATAAATGACGCGCCGTGTTGTTTGCCCCAGCACGTGAGGCCGTATTGCAGCACGTGCTCCGGCGACAGATGGGAGAAGCTCGGCAGCGCCGCAGTTAGTTCCGGCTGCAGCACACCTCCGGTAAAAAGACTCAAGGACATTGCAATGGTGCGTTCTTTAAAGACCGCTTCTGTGACAACAAGATGCGGCCCCAGCTTTTCGATGCAATTGGTGAGCAGGTACCGGTCCAAGTTACGGCCTCGCGGATTTTGTTGGCCCGCAAGCGATAAATACAGCTCGGCAAACCGAGCCGCGTTGGACGGGCCAGCAGTCACACGCGCATCCACACCGTATTCAAGCGCTTTGAACAGCATCTTTTTGCCGCCTTCCGAAAATTCGTCGCAAACCGGGTTTTTGACGCGGAGGTCGATCGCCGCGGTTTCGCCGATGAATTCCGTTTCGTAACAGCCCGCAAAATCAGCCGCATTGCCGAGTTCCGGATCGAAATACACCTGTTCGCTGATGATGTTTTGCTCCAGGCAATACTTACGGAACGCCCGCTCAAACGCAGCGGCGAGTTCCCAGCGTCGGCCTTCTTTGCACGCTAAAATAACGGGGCCGCCATAAGCGAAAGGCGTCACCGCTTCAAAATAAGTTTGGGTATCGATGGCAATCGGAATCTCCCGCTTGAGGAAAATGCTGCGCACCGTACCCACTTCATTATGGAATTCATAGACGGCGATTTCGCCGCCGCCTATTGATTCAACTAGCTGCCCGTAACGTTGGGCAAATTGTAGATCGTCCATTGCCATAACCCCTTTTCATCGTTGAAATAGAGAGCGTGCGCTTTGGAATCACTTTGCGTGACCTGTTTGTTTGTTAACTTCATAATAGAAAACGTAGGTTAAATCGAAGTTAAATTGGAAAAATAATTCCTTTCATTGAATTTATTCGTAAACCGAAGGGTTAAGGCATTGCTTCGAAGGGTATCTACTGAACAAGTAAACTTATTTGAAAAAGGGGATCTGCTGAATGGAATTTGTAACGTTGAATAATGGATTAAAAATGCCACAGCTTGGCTATGGGGTTTGGCAAGTGCCGGACAACGAAGCAGCCGATGCGGTTACAGAAGCGTTGAAAGCCGGCTACCGCTCGATTGATACCGCGATGATTTACAAAAATGAACAAGGCGTCGGGCAA
The DNA here is from genome assembly GCF_058268475.1 of Planococcus sp. TJ-301. Lineage (NCBI taxonomy): Bacteria > Bacillati > Bacillota > Bacilli > Caryophanales > Caryophanaceae > Planococcus > Planococcus sp. TJ-301. Next base: position 1,366,283 of record NZ_JBZDOH010000001.1, read on the forward strand.
GCATTGAAGGAATCTTCCGTGCCGCGCGAAGAATTGTTCATCACCACAAAAGTGTGGAACAGCGACCAAGGATACGACAGCACATTGCGCGCTTTCGAGGAAAGCCTGGAACGTTTGGGACTCGACTATGTTGATCTGTACTTGATCCACTGGCCAACGCCGGATTTCGGCCAATACGTCGATACATATAAAGCGCTTGAAAAGCTTTATAAAGACGGCAAAGTCAAAGCGATCGGCGTCTGCAATTTTGAAATCGAGCACCTTGAGCGCTTGCTTGAAGAATGCGACGTTGCGCCTGTCTTGAACCAAGTCGAATGCCATCCTTACTTGGCACAGACTGAGCTGAAGGAATTTTGCGCACAGCACGATATTTTCGTAGAAGCGTGGAGCCCGCTTGACCAAGGCGGCGAAGTGCTGCAGGACCCAACGGTGATGAAAATTGCCGCTGCTCACAGTAAGTCACCGGCACAAGTCGTGCTGCGTTGGCATTTGCAGAACGGCACCATTGCGATTCCGAAATCCGTTACGCCGTCCCGCATTGCCGAAAACTTCCAGCTCTTCGATTTCGAGCTGTCGGCTGACGACATGGAAAAAATTCATGCATTGAACAAAGACCGCCGCAAAGGCGCACATCCAAACGAAATGAACGTACGCTAGTAACATAAAAGAAAGCCCATTCCAATTGGAATGGGCTTTCTTTTAGCTTGCCGAGGTTACAGCACCAGCAGCAATATCGGAATCGTCACAATGCTCGCTAATGTGCTGATGAACATTGCACTCGACACCAAATCCGGATTCATATTGAATTTGATGGCCAATAGCGTCGTTGTCGCCGCAGTTGGTGTTGCAGCAGCGACCAACAACACTTTCGCTTCCAGCGTGTCTGCCGGATATAAAAGCTGCAGCAGCACGAATGCAAGCGCCGGAAACACAATCAGCTTAAACAGCACCGCTGTGCCGATAAACGTGGCGACGTTTTTCAGCTGGACCGATGCCAATGTAATGCCAAGAAGCGTCAGCATCACCGGGATTGACGCCTGCCCAAGCAAGCCCGCCGCGCTTTCAATCGCAGCCGGCACTGGGGTTCCAGTAATTTTCAAAAACAGCGCAAGCAAAATAGCGATAAACGCCGGCATCCGCACGACCGTCAGGAAGATGTCCTTTTTTGGCGCATGGCGGTGGTTTGATGCGTAGAACACTCCTGCCGAATTCATCAAGAAGGATTGCATGACAAGGTAGATGATTCCAATTGCCAGCCCTGCTTCGCCAAATGCAAAGAGGATGATCGGCAGTCCGTAATTCCCCGCATTCGGAAACCCGCTCGCCAACATCAAGGTGTTTTGATAAGCCCCTTCCCATTTGAAAAGCTTTCCCGCTAGCCACACGAACACCGCGAAAATGATAAACAGTGTAAACGAAAAAACCACGATCCGGCCAAAATCGTCTAAATCCATCTCGGAAGTCGAAACCGAATAAAAGAACAGTGCAGGGCTGAAGACGTAAATCGACAAATCCGACACCGACTTCGAATTGATTGACATCGTTTTGCCAACGATAAAACCGACAGCCAGCAACAGGAATACCGGCAACACCACATTTAATATTTCAGTAAGAACCAACTGCATTCACATCCGTTGTTATTATAGGAAGGCGTCACCGCTATTTCCTTATCCGTCAATTCTACAAAAAGGTTGTGAGGAATACTAGATTTCAGGGATATTTTAAATGCTGGAACATTCCAGGTTGTAAAAATCCGTATTTAAAAAGGAACGAAGCGGAAGCAATAGGGACTGGCACAGGCCGCCGCATTTTGAAATCTTGACAATCGCTGAAAAAATTCCCGACTCTTTTTATTCGCATTATTCATGATAAATAAAAGGAACGTTTCTCTATCAAAGAACGCTTTTTAAGTGCAGATGGATAATACCAGGTTTATAGAAAAGACAAGAAAGATTATAAAACAGAAGTTTTTATCCCCTTGCAAAATCCATTGATATCAGTCACCATTAGGAAGGTGTTTTATCAAAATTCTATTAGAGGCTGGAGCAAGATACTATGGTAAGTAAATTTTTAAACAATGAAGTTTTTCGTTTTGCATTAGTTGGCGGCTTCAACACGCTCAATTACTATATTCTATATCTTCTTTTTTTCTATGTTTTTTCCATCAGCTATTTAGCAGCTCATATTTCAGCTTTTTTAATTAGCATGGTAGGCTCTTTCTTTCTGAATGCGTATTTCACTTACAAATCGCGGCCTTCTTTAATGAAATTTCTAAAGTTCCCTTTAACTTATGTGGTAAACATTTTTGTTTCTACTTTAAGTATTTATGCGCTTGTGGAGTTACTAGGGTTAAATGAAACAATTTCTCCTTTAATCGCCACTCTGATCGCTATTCCGTTTACCTTTGTTATTTCAAGAAAAATATTAAAACCGGAACATAGCACTTGAACAACGGATTTCAAAGATGGAATACAACTAATCTTTGCTAAAAATCGGGTGTAATAGAAAAAGAAGACCGGCTGAGAAATCATAGATTTCACTCAGCCAGGTCTTCTTTTCATTTATTAACCATTCCGTTGCTTTTCATTTTTTCTTAAAGCAAGTGGTGAATAATATTCATCAACCAAATAAACCGGCCGCTTTTTTGTTTCATTAAAAACCTTGCCTAAATATTCTCCGATTATACCCAACGATATCAACTGAATTCCACCCAAAAACAAAATGACTGTCATTAATGAAGGATAGCCTGGAACAGATCCTCCAAATAATAATGTCCGGATAAAAATGAAGAGCATGAATAACAGTGCACAAATAGAAATGACAATTCCGAAAAATGAAGAAATCCGCAACGGAGCTACCGTGGAGGAAGTTATGCCATCAATGGCTAGGTTAAAGAGTTTAGGATAATTCCATTTAGTAGTACCCGCCGCCCTCGGTTCTCTATCAAATAATAATTCCTTTTTATTAAAACCGATCCAACTGAACATGCCTTTCGTATAACGCTGAGATTCGCGTATCTGTTTCAACGCCTCTAAACATTTACGGTCTAATAACCGGAAATCTCCCGTATTATTTTGGATGGGGATATTAGAAACTTTTTCTAGAATTTTGTAATAGGAATTAGATGACCATTTTTTAAACCAGGTCTCTCCCGCTCTTGTATTTCTTTTCGCAAAAACATCGTCATAACCTTTCTCCCAATACCGGATCATTTTTGGGATAAGTTCAGGAGGATCTTGTAAATCTGCGTCTATAATAATAACCGCGTCTCCATTGACATGGTCAAACCCTGCCAACATGGCGACTTCCTTGCCAAAATTTCTCGACAAATTGATATAGGAAATTTCCGAATGCGTCAGTGCCAACTTTTTTAACATTTCAAGTGTTCGATCGGAACTTCCATCGTTGACAAATAAAAATTCAAAATGATAATTTGATAACTTGGACGTGACAGCTTTTAATCGATGCAGAAGCGGATTCAGTACTTCTTCTTCGTTATATGCCGGAATAAGAATTGTAATTAATTTCTTTATTTGGATTCACCCACTTTGTAAATATTATATTTTATGTAATTATAATACCATATAAAGATAAAATACTCATACTATCGCTCCATAAATTGGAATAAAAATCCCATACAACATTTTTTTATGATATAATTTTAAAGGTTTTTAAAAAGGAAAGACATAAGGGATGTTGATGTTGTTTCAAGAATTCGAGTTAAAATATTAGACCGCTTAAAGCAACCTGATATTGAACGATGCGCAGCTCTGTCGTCGAATTACCTCAAATGAACGTTCGCTTATCTCGTTTAATTTTTTTAAAGAAAATGCTGAACACATGAGCGGCTTGAACATTAAAAAATTTTCATCCACCGATATTTACAATTTTTTAGAAAGTGAAATTACTACTTAAAAAGGAGAAAATGATGCCAGAACAACTTATTCTTAAATGGGGCCAAATGATAAAACCGCAATGGAAAGTGGCTTTTTTTGCATCCATTGTAATTGGTTTCCTAACGCATGTGTATATATTTACGAACGCTTTACCAAATCATGACGGATTACTCAATATTTACAGCCCACAGATGAAATTTGGTCTTGGCCGCTTCTTTCTGGCACCATTTAGTGGCATCAGTTCATATTTTGATTTGCAATGGGTGAACGGAGCACTTTCTATTTTATACTTAGCTCTGGCTACTGTTGCCCTAACAGAATTATTCAACTTAAAAAAGAGTATTTCTATTATTTTAACTGCTGGTCTGCTCGTCACCTTCCCTACTGTCACATCAACTTTTTCTTATATGTTTACAGCTGATGGATATATGGTTGCATCGCTATTGACCATACTCGCGTTACTGATCACCAAAAAGTATACATACGGTTTTCTGCCAGGTGCGTTGCTTTTTTATCTAAGTGTCGGTGTATATCAAGCCAACCTGCCTTTTCTATTAACTTTAGGCATGGTATTTCTAATTAGTGAAATCCTTTGCCATCAAGTCACATTTAAAAAACTAATGGTTTACATTCTCCGATTTATCGCGTTAACGGTAATTGGAATGGGATTATACGGCATTACATTTTATGTATATACAAACTTCTTTGCTGGAGAAATTTCAGATTACCAAGGGTTGAAAGAAGTCGGCAGTACTTCAAGCACGTTATCCGAACGCTTGACACTGATCAATGATTCCTTCAAAGAATTCTTCTTTCGTGGATATGTTACCGAAATGCCCGTCAATCTATTTGAGGTATTGAATGTCTTGGTTTTCGCCTTGATTGTGATCGGCTTTATCTGGTTTGTTTTCAATAATAGACTTTACCGCCGCATACCGATGATATTGATTGCGATCATTTTGCTACTTAGTTTGCCTTTAGCAGCTTATAGTTTATATTTCGTTTCTTCTAACGTCAGTTATCATATGCTCATGGTTCTAACGCTCATAAGCTTTTACTTACTTCCTGTTATTTTTTACGACAATTACACAAGCCAAAAATTAATCTCTCCGGCCATTTCATGGAGTACAGTTTTAATTTCGGCGCTTATTGTTTTCAATTTCGCTTTGATTGCCAACATTTCCTACTTTAATATGAATTTAAAATACGAAAAGTCCTCTGCCTTCTTGAATCGTGTCGTTTACAGGATTGAACAAACCGATGGGTTTAATGAAGCATCAAAAATTGCCGTTTTTGGCAGAATATCCATGGATTCTAATGTTAGTACCACAGAAGTTCCGGAAAACGTCCCTGACATGACCGGCATGCTGGGAAACAGGTTCTTGGCTTATCCGGCTCATTACAAGAGAATGATGATAAATTATTTCGGGATTTCATATGGTTTAGTTACTGATGCAGAGAGTGAAAAAATCAAATCAAGCAATTTATATAATGAGATGGATATTTGGCCAGCAGCCAGTTCGGTTCAGCTGATCGATGACACTATCATTATTAAGCTAAGCGAATAAAGCTTTGTAGCAATGTAAACTGCCTTGTCCTTGTTAGCTATCTTAACTTAGGCAAGGCAGTTTTATGTAGTTGTTAAGTAAAGTATTTTGTTATTTTCACTTCAAGAATAACTATAAGAAAGTGCTCGCTCAATTCCGTTTTTCAGAGAGCGGCGCATTTCATAAGAACTCCACATCTTGGTTATCTTCGCCATGATTTTCATTTAACCACTCCTATAAATCAAAAAAACATTTTATATTCAACTACTAAGCTTTTTTCAACTAGCAAAAAAGGACAACTAAATTTAGTTGTCCTCAAGGCCTTACTATTTATTCGAATAAGATTCCTGCAGCTTCTTCTCAAACAACTCCAGCAACTGTTCTTTCAACTCTGGGCGCTTTAACGCAAATTCAATCGTCGTCTCGATAAATCCAAACTTCTCACCGACATCAAACCGTCTTCCTTCGAATTCATATGCATACACTGACTGGATCTCATTCAGCTTCTGGATCGCGTCAGTAAGCTGGATTTCTCCACCCGCACCTAAGTGATGCTCCCCTAAGAAATCAAAAATTTCTGGGGTTAAGATATATCTACCCATAATCGCATAGTTTGAAGGTGCTGTTCCGGCGGCCGGTTTTTCGACAAAACGTTTGACTTCAATTAACTTGCCTTCGACTGAAATAGGATCAATAATTCCATACCGATTGGTGTCTTTAGGTGCTACCTGCTGAACACCAATGACACTATTGCCTGTCTGGTCATACTGATGCATCAATTGTGCCAAGCAAGGCTCGTCATTCTCTACAATATCATCGCCTAATAGAACAGCAAATGGCTCGTCACCGATGAATTTGCGGGCGGACCAAATGGCATGTCCTAGACCAAGTGGCTGCTTTTGGCGAATGTAATGGATTTCGACTTTCGATGTTTTCAAAACGGAGTCCAACATATCCATCTTGCCTTTCTCACGCAACATTTCTTCCAGTTCAAATGCATGATCGAAATGGTCTTCAATGGCTCGTTTACCTTTACCCGTCACGATAATAATATCTTCAATGCCGGAAGCAATCGCTTCTTCCACTATGTACTGGATGGTTGGTTTGTCTACGATTGGCAGCATTTCTTTCGGCATTGCTTTTGTTGCTGGCAGGAATCGTGTTCCAAGACCTGCAGCTGGAATGATTGCTTTCTTTACTTGCATTTTTTCACCTACTTATAAATTTTGAAAATCTAATGTGATTTTATCTCCATGAATAATCTACATATTTTTACATTAATTGAAATGATTATAGCATACTTATAAATTACAGAGCATCTAAATCATAAAACAATTTATCAAAGACGTATTTTTCCTCTCAGGGAACGGCACAATTCATTTGCTGCTCTCTTGAAAGAGAATACCAGAAAGAATTAAAGCACAATGGATATAAAAATTGATTCCAGCTTTATTCTCTTTTCCAGTCCCCATATAATTTTCGTATTTCCCCGAGATGCTCCCTACGTTGTGTACATTCATTACTCCTCCACTTTCCCCATGTACATGCGAAAACCGCTGCCGGGAATCACAAAGATTCCCGGCAGCGGTTTTTTTTTTTGCGTATTGTAGCGTACAAACAGACTCGTCTCCGACACAGTGTCAATCCACGATACGTTCGCCCTTCGCTGTTGTAGTGTATACAACCGCTTTTTCCATTTTGAATTGCTTATAGCCTTCCAGGAATTCCTGGTACATTTCCAAATATGTTTTAGTATGCTCTTCCATTCTTGTTTCTTCTTTAATAATAGCAGTCATCCGTTTCATCCTCCTCAGAATTGTCTCTTACAACACTCTATTTATACAGACGTTCTTTTCTGCTTCCATGCAGAGTAAAAGCGCAATTAGTTCAAATTCTGATTTAATTAATAAAAAACGATTTAATATGGATTCCACTTGCTGCTGTTCGTCTAATCAAAGATGCGATTTCAAGTAATGAATTTCCTGTGTGTGAATTTCAGGTGATAGGGCGTGATGTAAAAAAGCTCAGCAGGACAATTTTTCGATAACTGATATACGGTATAGAAGACGTTGGGTGTAAGTTCATATCGTTGCATGCAGTTCGGCATGGCTTTAGCCTTTTCAGATGCGTTCCCCATCAAAACCTCTTCTATGCCCACCCATACGGGCTGAATCCGGGTCTGTTCCACTCCCTCTTTTTTAAAGGAAGTTTCTCTTGTCAGGCGAGCAAAGAATGTGATGAAAGCAACTCCATTTTCAACATGCACATCTTTGGATCTAAGAAAAAAATAGCCAACCGATTTTTGAGGCAAATGCTCCATCTGTTCCATATTCGCTTCTCTCCTCTAAACACCAATTATCGTGTGACATCCCGCTCCTTTCTTTTATCCGAGTGTATGGAGCGCTTCGGAAAGGCGTTCAGCAAAATCTTTGAAAGGTTCCTGAGATGTTAATCGAATGCAATGCATTCCGCGCTCCATTGAAAGTTGCTGCGAATAACTGATGGGAAGTAAAATAGGATGCTCGATAAGTGCCCGTGTAAAAATCGGCAGTTCTTCGGGAAGAAGAAAGACTTCAGCCTCATTAACAGACTCTTGGACATCAAGAAGCAATCTAAAAGAAACTGTTAAGTCGAGTGACCAGTTGACACACATACCAGGACTTTTTTGAGATTTAATCATACGTTTCTTTTTGAGCTGCCAAAATTCTGTATCCATTTCCACTTCAGTGCCCATAAATTTGATTGTTTTCTCAGCAGTTACTGCCTGTGAACCTGTTTCTACCACTTTAAACACCCCTTCCACTCTCTCCAACAAATTTGCTGGCGTGCCAATCCATTAACTGCGATTTTCATAATGATTATTTCTAAAAACCAATTATCCCCATAGAAATAAATGCGATTTGAATTTCTCAAATGGAGCTATTCTATTCACTTGGTTTTCTGAAAATAAACTAACGAAAACAATTATTCAGATTATTCAAAATTCAATTTTGTAATATTCTTTCTAAAACTACTCATTTTCTTCTGTTCCACACTAAAATTTACTATCATTTTTTCGTTTACCAATACCATAAACCTATAGTATAGGCTAAAATATGTAAAGGGTTATAGAATATTCTTTTAATTCAGAAATCTTTATTGTTTTTCTTATATACTTTTAACCACGATGAAACTGGTTTTGATAAAAGATAAGAAGATGTGGAAATTCATGCATCTTCTTCTTCTGTCTAGCCCTTACTCTTTTCGCAAAAAAGACTTTGAAATAATAGTTTGTAAAAAGAAATTTCAATCGATGTGCCAAAAATGGCAGCATCAATCCAAAAAATCTTCACTCCTTCTACCAGCGTGAAAGAATACTTCGATCAGAAATACATATCAAACCCGAACTTCTCTTCCACTTCATTCCCACATTTGCCGCTTTGGTGAGTTGGCTTCATTCCTTCACACTTTCTCATTGACAATCATTCTCAATAACCGTACTCTAATAAAGACAGTAATTGAAAATGATTATCATTATTGATTACTGTCACCCCCTTACTACCGCTCCACCCATAAAAGCCTACCGAGAAAAGGAGAACATCATCTTGAAAAATCTATACATAGCATTCCTATTATTGGCCGTGCTGATCCTTGGCGCTTGCGGCACCGATAAGTCTGCAGCCGAAAGCAGCACAGCCCAAAAAGATTCGGAAACCTTCACGTACGAGTCAGAAACTGGTCCGGTTGAAGTTCCAAAAGATCCACAACGGGTTATCTCGCTGACGAACGGCCCTAACGCATTGGCTTTGGACGCGAACATCGTCGGCATCGACGAATGGACCAATGCCAATCCTCTTTTCCAAGAACAACTCGAAGAAGTTGAAGTCGTGTCGGAAGACAACCTCGAGAAAATCATAGAGCTAGATCCCGATTTGATCATCGCCGGCTCCCAGATGAAGAACATCGACAAGCTAAGCGAAATCGCTCCCACTGTCGTTTACACATGGGGCAAACTCGATTACCTCACCCAGCAAGTCGAAATCGGTAAACTCCTCAACAAAGAAGCCGAAGCGCAGCAATGGGTCGATGATTTTAAAGAACGCGCTGCCACTGCCGGCGAAGCGATCCGCACGAAAATCGGCGACGAAGCTACGGTTTCTGTCATCGAAAGCGGCAACAAGGAATTTTACGTCTTTGGCGACAATTACGCCCGCGGTACGGAAATTCTGTACCAAGCAATGGGCTTGAACATGCCTGAAAAAGTAAAAGAGCTCGCTCTTGAAGCCGGCGTCTACACCTTCTCAACAGAAGTCCTGCCAGAATTTGCTGGAGATTACGTCGTCTTGAGCAAAAACCCGGACGCGGACAATTCCTTTATGGAAACCGATGTCTGGAAAAACATTCCTGCCGTCAAAAACAATCAAGTCATTGAAATCAACACTTTGGAATCCACTTATAGCGATCCGATTACGCTTGATCACCTACTGACGATTTTTGAAGATGGGTTTTTGGGTAAATAATTTGATATCGTTTTAACTTCCTAGACGCATAAAGCCGTTGCTTGAATCTCAAAGATTCCTGGCAACGGCTTTTTTCTTTTTTATTTGTCGTATTTATACTAGTTGCCTATCGGCTGGTGCAACCGATGATGCACATCTTCCCAGTGCCATTTCATCCAATTCTTCGGCTGGGAATAGCTTTTAATATTTAATTACTCCATGACGATTTTGACCGGTATCCCGGCCAGCCTCATCTTAATCGCCTTCATTTTGACTTCTACTGGATAACAGGCTCTTGTAGCCACAGAAAAAACACCTCCATGTTGATTTACTGGTTTTTTCATACCCGTTTTTCAACGAAAGGTGTCTTTACTTGTCTCATACTCTTTGGTCACTGCTATGTAGTAACAACCACAATATGGAGGTGTTTTTCAGTATGCTTCAAAAGAGGTCAATGAAACGATTCTCTCCAGAGAAAATCACATTACAGGCCAGCCTGTCACTTCGGCAATTCAGAATCCAAACCAACCAACGGCCAATAATACATTGCGCTGAGCAACACGATGACAATCACCATCGGCGCGAGCAATAATCCGGTGTGAAGTAGGTTTTTCTCTGTGTAATACCCATAACTGAAGGTAAGTAAATTGGATGTGGACTGAAAAGGAAAAAACAACCCAAAAGAACAAGCGATTAGCATAACCTGAGCAAGCCACAGCGGATTAATCTGCCACATTTCTGCAAGGCTTAGCGTGATCGGCAAAATGGTGGCGGTGATAGCCAGCATTTCAGCAAATCCCAACCGCATGAACAAGACCAGGACCAAGATAAAAAGAGCTGCCCAGAATGGACTCGCTGTCGGGATGAACTCCGTTATTTGCATAGCGAGCCAAGAAGCTGTTCCATTTCTCTGAATCGCATCAGCAATTGCAAAGCCCGCTCCGAAAAGAATGACGGCATCCCATGAAATGACAGGAGATACCTCTTTCCATTTTTGAACACCGACTTTCGGCAGACAGGTAATGATCGAACCGATCAAAGCAGTCAGCGGCACTGAAAGACCGTGATAAGGCTCTGTCGTCCAACTGACCAAGACAAGGATTCCTAAAACCATGATCCTCAACTCAGCAGCGGTCATTTTCCCGAGTGCTGCCAATTCGTTTTTGATGAAGCTGTCGTCTTTTGGTACAGCTTCATCATCTATCGGAAACAGTTTTTTCAATACAAGCCACAAACACCCGACCACGACAAGCATTATGGGAAAGCTGCAGACAAGCCAATTGAGATAATTCCATTTATAGCCGATTGTCGTCTGAATGGCCGCTACCGCGTAAATGGAAGAATTCGACCCCGTCAGAAGTGCCCAACAGATAAAACCGGATGTGAAGGTGGCACCTATCATGATGGTTTTGGCAAAATTCATTGCCTGCTGTTTGTCTTTTACGACTCCGATCATTCCCAAACAAACCGGAATGATTGTCGAAGTGCGTCCAGCTGCAGTAGGGATGAAAAAACCTAGTACGATCAGCACCAAAAACAGAAAAGGGACGGTCCGCTTCGTGTTGCCTTTTGCAAAATGGAGCAGGTTAAAAGCGACTCTTTTGCCGATTCCTGTTTTTTCCATTGCTGCTGCGAAGATGAATGCTGATACCAACAACCAAACAAACGGTTTACTGAATCCTGATAAACTTTCTTCAAATGTTCCTAAACCCAAAATCGGAATCAAAACAATGATGGCTAGTGAAACAACAGAAGAAGGCAATAGCTTCATGCTCCAACCAGTAAGCGCAAACGTTAAAATAATTAACATTTCCGCATGCGGTCCAGGAACCAGAACAGAAAACAGCAAAATCGCAAAAACATTCAAAGAAGCGAATACGAGTTGGTACAACTTAATCACTTCCCAAAGAAGGATGGCGCATTAATTCTCAACCAATGCCTTTTTGATCTTATTGTTTTTGTTTTTCAAGAACAAAGGCACTGCAAGCCATAGGCCAGCAATCACCAGAAATACTGCTGCCATCGGTTTTTCAACGAAAATCATATAATCTCCGTTTGAAAGAGTTAAAGCTCTCATCAAGTTATTTTCCAGCATTGGCCCTAGCACAAGCGCTAACACCAATGGAGGCAATGGGAAATCATTTTTCGATAGAAAATAACCAAACACACCCGCAACCAGTAAAAGCATCAGATCGAAAGTAGTGAATTGAACAGCGTATACTCCAAATACCGAGAAAGCGATGATCAGCGGCATTAGATACTTGACCGGTGTATCGATAAGTTTTGCAAAGATTTTAACCAATGGCATATTTAAAACCAGCAGCATCAAGTTGCCGACAAACATACTGGCGATCAATCCCCATACGACGTTGGGATGGTTTTGAAACAATAACGGACCCGGTTGGATATTGTACATGATAAAAGCACCCATCATAATAGCAGTTGTTCCAGAACCCGGAATGCCGAGTGTCAGAAGCGGAATAAGCGCACCGCCGGCGGCAGCATTGTTGGCCGTTTCAGGTGCCGCTACTCCTTCAATCGCACCTTTCCCAAACTTCTCTGGATTTTTGCTCAATTTCTTTTCCATTACATAGGAAAATGAGGAAGCGATTGTCGCTCCTGCTCCTGGCAAAACCCCGATGAAGAAACCGAGCACAGAAGAACGAGCGATTGGGAAAGCAGAATCTTTCATATCTTGTTTTGTCGGCATTACCCGCGTGATTTTTGCAATCGGTGCATCTGTCGAGTCTTTTTCCAAAGTAGTTTTAAATACTTCTCCTAGAGCAAAAAGCCCGACTGCAATTGTCAAGAATGCTAATCCCGAGTACAGAACCGGAATATCAAACGTGAAACGAGCGGAACCCGAAACCGCATCTATTCCGACAGTTCCTAAAGCTAGCCCAAGCATCATCATCATCAATGCTTTTGTCATCGATTTTCCAACAAGTCCGCTTACCGCAAGCAGGCCCAGCACCATAAGTGCAAAATATTCTGCAGGTCCAAAACGAATGGCAATGAGCGATAAAGGTTTTGCCAGTAAAATCAACCCGATCAATGCTACAATGCCAGCCACGAAAGAACCGATGGCCGAAATGGCCAACGCCGCACCCGCTCTGCCATTTTTAGCCATCTGGTAACCATCTAAAGTCGTCATGACCGATGCCGACTCTCCAGGTGTATTCAAGAGGATGGATGTAGTAGATCCGCCGTACATGGCTCCGTAGTAAATTCCAGCTAGTAAAATCAACGCACTAGCCGCCGCATTATCAGGGCTTAACCCTGCTGTCAGAGATGCTGTGACTGGTAAAAGCAACGCAACTCCGTTCATCGGCCCGATACCTGGCAATACGCCGACGGCTGTCCCAATCAGCACGCCTGCAAAAGCGAAAAGAATATTTTGCCATTGAAACGCTACGGCAAAGCCTTGCATCAAAAAATCAAAAGTATTCATAAATGACCTCCTACAGTATGCCCAGCCAACTAGAAGATGATGGGAGAGGGACATTGAGTAAATTATTAAAAACAAAGAAAACACCTAATGAAAATGATGCAGCAATTGCAATGGATGCCAGCAACTTCCCTTTTTTCATCGCTTGGAACCCGATTAGTAAGAAAAGGAATGTCGTAACCGTGTAGCCCACATCCTCCAGGAACAAGCAATACAGAACGGCTGCCCCTAAAATAATGCCAAATCTTTTGTAATTCAATTTTTCTTTTTCCATTTCGTCTTTTTGGTAGCTAAAGGTTTCATAGATAAGCCGAAGGCTCAAGATGCCCAAAAGAATTCCTATTCCAAGCGGGAAAATATTTGGCCCCACTGAACTTCCATACGAAGCAGTATTGATTTTTTGGCTTTCAATGATAAAAAAAGAAGCAACAGCCAGAAATAGAACTCCAGCATAGCGGTCAAAGTTTTTATTCACAAAACATCCCCCTTTCTCAAAGAGGCAAAAAGGAGAAATTTCTTTCTCCTTTTTTCTCTCTACTCTTTATTTCAACATATCAAGCTTGCCCAAAATCTCTTTAAACATAACTTCCTGTTCTTCTAAGTATGTGGCGAATTCTGTAGAGTCCAAATATCCCGGTACAAAACCACTAGCGGCGATTTCATCTTTAAATTCCTGTGATTCCGTCAAGGCTTTTAAGTTCTCATCCCAAAAACCGACGATGTTTGGATCCAAATCTTTCGGCCCGAAAATTCCTCTCCAGTTGTAATAGACTAAATCCACGCCTTGCTCTGTGTAAGTCGGCACATCTGCCAAGTCACCGCTTAGCCGCTCCGGTGAAGCTACAGCCAAGATTCGAACATCTCCGGATTTCACAAATTCAGTAATGCCCGACAAATCAGTTGTCAGTGCATCGCCATTTTCACCAAGCAAGGAAGTTAACGCGTCCCCGCTGCCATCGTAGCCGATATATTTCACTTTTTTAGGATCGATCCCTGATTTATCTGCAAGCAGCATAACAGTCAAATGATCTTGTGAGCCAGGGCCCGATCCGCCGACGATGGAAATTGCTTCAGGATTTGCTTTCAAATCCGCCACAAATGATTTTAAATCTTTGTATTTCGAATCCTTTTTCACTGCTAATATCGCAATATCACTGTAAATCATCCCTAACGGCGTCACGTCTTTATAGCCATAAGGGCTGTTTCCTTCATTTCTGAGATTATTGATGATCGTTGGAGGTGAACCGACATAAAGGCTATGCGAGTCTTTATTGTACTTTGTTGCAAATTCAGCCATGCCGACAGCCTGGCCGCCGCCCGGTTTGTTTTGCACCGTAATCGGCTCTGTAACCAATTCCAATTGCGACATTAATTTGGATAATGTTCTTGCTGCAGCATCGTTGCCACCACCCGCTGAGTTAGGTACTACTGCCGTTATCGGTTGTGTCGGGAAATCAACTGTAGCCGTTTCTCCACTTTTCTCACCTGAATCCGCATCAGCCACGCTTGATGCCTCTTCTCCACATCCGCTTAACCCTATAACCACAGATACTGACAGCAACACCGGTAACCACTTTTTCAATACCATAATTTTATACACCCCTTTGTATGATTTTTTAAAACGATAAAACCCCTTTAAAGTAAACGCTTACATTTTCGTCTTAAGAGATAGTTATTTTCTTGCTCAACTGATTGCAAATCGCTTCGGTCATTTCATCCGTAGTAGCGCTTCCGCCCATATCAGGTGTCATAATTCCTTCGACGATAACTTCCGAAACCGCTTTTTCAATCGCTTGTGCGGCTTGCAGCATTGCCTGGTCATCGTATTTAATCGCCAACCACTCCAGCAGCATTTTCCCTGACAAAATCATGGCGTAAGGATTTGCCAATTGCTTTCCGGCAATATCAGGTGCCGAACCATGTGTTGCTTGTGCCATCGAATACTCACTGCCGATGCTAAGTCCAGGCGCCATTCCTAAGCCGCCCACTAGACCCGAAGTTAAATCCGATAAGATGTCGCCAAACATATTCGTTGTCACCAGCACATCGAATTTTTGAGGCTTCATAACCAAAGCAGCTGCTGCAGAATCTACAATCAATTCATCAAATTCAACTTCGGGATAGTTTTTTGCTACATTTCTGCAACATTCTACAAACAAGCCGCATCCCAATTTGTATACGGTGTCTTTATGGATAGCCGTCACTTTTTTTCTTCTCTGCATCGCCAACTCAAACGCAGATTCTGCCACCGCTGTTGAGTTTCTTCTTGAAATCACACGAACCGACATCGCCAAGTCTGGATTTGGCATAAATTCACCCGTGCCAGCGAACATATTTCGATCTGGCTGAAATCCTTCATTGTTTTCTCGGACAACGACCAAATCCACATCTTTATGAATCGATTGGACATTGTTGAATGATTTGCTTGGTCGGACATTGCTGTGCAGATCAAACACTTTCCGAATAATCGGATGAGGATTGATCGCTTTCGGATCATCTTTCGGATAAGCCATATGTCCGATTGGTCCTAAGATCCAACCCGTCAATTCTTTCAGCTTGTCTTGTGTCTCCTGTGGGAAAGTTTCTCCACTTTCCATGTAAGAAGTATGCCCAATCGGCAATTCCACCCATTCTACATCGACTTCTGGAAAATTGGCCAATGCTTCTTTCATTACTTTTACTGCTGCCGGGACTACTTCCAGTCCAATGTCATCACCTTTTAAAACCCCAAGTTTATACTGCATTTACTCTGCTCCTCCTCTGCTTTCACACCAATTTATGGCGGCACACCATTTTGGTATACCGTTATGGTGTACCAATAATTTAGTTATACACCTAACAATTATAAAAAACAACATAAATTTTCACCAATTTAGATTTTTCTGATTAATTTATATTGAAATTTCTCCAAAATAAAAACACCTCTGCTACAAATAATAGCTTTGCGCTAATTTTGCGGCGGAAGTGTTTAAGGATTATTCTATTTTGCTTCATAGTCAATCTGTATGCGTTGTATAAGAGAATCGCTTTCTATAACTGAGAGAGCAGATTTCATACTGCTTCGGATATGGGCTCTGGCAACTTGTTCCGCTAAATCAGGATCTCCGCTTTCAATAGCATCACAAATCTGCAAATGCTCTTTGAGATTTGTTTTGAGCCGGTTTTGATGAGATAGCGAAGTAGAACGTATCAAACTTATTTTTGAATGCAAGTTTTGAAATATGCTAATTAAATAGAGATTTTCTGTATTATCCGCCATTAAATGATGGAAATGTCCGTTTATTTCTGACTGTTTTTTTACATCATCTTCTTTCGAAGCCAGCCTCACATTTTCCCGCATTTCCTCTACAAAACTTTTATCCTGCTTCTCGGCAAGCAATCTCGAGGATAACCCTTCCATGTATTCTCTAACACTATAAAGGTCTTTTAGTTGTTGAGAAGAAAACGATGGGACGGCGACCCCTTTTTTTGGTGTGTATATGACCAATCCTTCTTTTTCCAGCTGTTGAAAAGCTTCCCGGACAGGCGTCCGGCTGACCCCCAACATTTCAGCAATTTCTCTTTCACTTAAGTTTTCACCTGGACGAAAATAGCCGCTTAAAATCGTTTCCCGTAAATTATTGAATACAAGATCTTTCTTCATCTTTTTCACCTCTATTCCTTAATAGATAAAAACTACTCTCAGTGTCTTTGGAAAACAACATTATAAGATAAATAAAAACCATTTTGGTATACCGTTATTGTCACTATATAGGAGACGCTATTTAAAAGCAAAGAGTTTTACTTGACTATTTCCGGACTTTTAATGCTGCCATTAACACCCCATGATAAAAGAACGCACTTCCAATTCAATTGAAGGTGCGCTCTTTTTCATGGGGTATATGTTTTTAAAGGTTAATTTTTGTCCTTACTTTGCGCGGCATACCGGAAAGCAAATTATCCATTCCACTTACACGTATGTAGACCAGTTGTTCATACTTTCTTGGAGAGCCTCACTTTTTCTGCTATAAACCCAATCGACTTTTCGATGATGAATTCCAAGTCGTGGTCCATCGAAGCAATATGGTACGAATTTTGCAGTTCGTATTTACGCTTCATCTCTGATTGGACTTTGCTTAGAATATAATCAGTATTGCTCGGTGGAACAACATGATCATCGATTGATTGAAAAGCCACGACCTGGCAATGAATATCGGCTAACTTCGCCTCGACCGAATCCATGTAGCGCAATAATTCTTGATACGCCCGAATTGGCGCTTTGCTATAGGTGATTTCGACCGCGTCTGTCTTTTTGATATCCGGTTTGTCTTCATCGACATAGTCGCTTGCAGGCTTTTCGCGGTAAATTTCGAAGGCAGGAATATCGATTGCCGGATTCAGCACTATAATGCCGGTTATATCACCGTAGCGGCTCGCCAAATCCAAAGTCAAGGTGCCGCCCATGGATTGCCCTATGACAAAAATGGTAGAACAGCTTTTTTTTAATTCCGCATACGCTTTTTCCACCCGCGCAAACCAATCGCTTGAGGAAAAGCGTTCAAGGTCCTTGAAATGCGTGCCATGCCCAGGAAGCCTTGGACAAGACACGGTATAGCCGTGGGCAGCAATCGCCTGACCCAAATCACGCATGCTCTGCGGAGTCCCTAAAAAGCCGTGGCACATCAAAACCCCGATGCTGTTGCCTTTAAATAAAAACGACTCAGCACCTTGAATGACAGGATGCAATTGTTTATCCATCTGTTTTCCCCTCCCATCCCACCTTCCATTCAGCAACTTGGCATAACGTAAAAGGTTATTAATAGTAGACACTATTTAAAACCAACTTGTCAACTAGGTTTTAAAGTTCAGCGTAATAGTGCTTTATCAAATACCTATAAACTGCATACAAATACCATGCCGTCGAAACCACTGCAATTACTATCGGCACCTTCGCCAACCGCCAATCTGTCAGCAAGCGCTTAAAAATAAGGGCCACAGCCGCTTTCGCCCCGAAAAGCAGCATGCCGGATACGGCCAAGTACATCCATTCCTGCACAGCAGTCAGATCTCCCAGGTAGCTCGAACTGGCTTAATTTCTATTGAATCCGATGAATACATATTTTATATGCGCAACGCCAATGAAATCACGCCGTTCGCAGCACATTTACAGGCAGTATCCTATTCATATGGCCTCCTTACATTTTGCGCCATCATAATAAGCGTCCCGATAAACCACACACCTTTCGTAATAGATTTCTTGTTCCCTCCGTTCTAACTGCCTCTCTATGTCAGTGCATAAACTGAATCGTTTCCAACACAGAATCCATAAACTCTGCCAGCAAATAATGAAATGCGGAGCTGCTGCCAATAATAAGCATGCGAATCTACTATAATATCGAAGACTTAATCAGCTTTATCTCCAATATTTTCATTTACTTCCCTTGAAGGCAAAAATACTTGCCGTTTATCCTAGTTTACTTTCCCACAGAGCTTAAATACTTCCCTTGAGGGGCATAATATTTTCCAAAGCCAGCAAAAAACAAAAAAGCAGACGTTTGATTAACTCTTCCACCCTACTGATGCTACAAACGGAAGTAAAACAGTAAATCAACATAAGTAATTATCTGAATTTTTAAATAATTTATTGATATTTTATCTATAAAATCGTATAATAAATGTGCTTAAAGTCTTATACATAGCTCTACAACCCGAAAAGCTGGCTTCTTTCTGAATAAGAACCCTGCGCTCTTTAACTTTACACACCAATAATCATCTGGTGGCAAACAAGACACTTTTCCTGCACACGCTGAAATTCTGCCCGTCTGCCCATTATTATCGAGGAAGGAGGACTGCGTTAATCAAAACATCCATTGATTCCATACATTCATCCTGTCTATTTGCCCCTTCGAAGAAAAAATATAACTAAGAAGGTGACGACCCATGAAGCTCATCCGAAGGAGCCTATTTCTCTTGCTGCTTACACTAATATTATTAGGTGCTTTTTCAGCCGCACCTATTTTGGCGCATGACAATGGAGATAACACCCCTCCCCATTCCGTGCGCGCGATTTCCTGTGAATATATCCAGCACACAGGCCAATATGTCGTTAAAGCATTCCCACCGAATCACGCAACTGCGTGGTGGGGGCGAGAAGATGATGTTGTCCATTGGAAGCCCGTTCTTTATCAATGGAACGGTTCCCTATTTATCAAAGTCCGAGAAGCTAAAACTTTTCCTGCTTATGTTTACGTAACACCCTATGGCTTAAACCAAGGAATAAACCCAGGTTGGCGCAGCGCCACTACACATGGGCAAATGATTTTCATGCCGTTCTACAATTTGCCTTCAGGTACCTATACGGTATTGAACGTGATGAAATGGGAAAGCAATGGCCATGTACATTCGGTACCGGCTCCAAATTCATGCTCCATCTAACATGCGATATCAAGGAAAGAGCACTGCTAAATAGAGAAACCAGCTAATCCATTGTCTGCAAAGAACCATCGCTCCATGTAAGAAAGGAGAGGCTCATGATGCTGAATGAGTTTTTCAAAATTCTTATTACCGGCACCATGTTGATGTTATTGTCACAATGCAATACCATTCAAGGCCCTGCATACCTCATGACCGAAGAGCCGCAAACGCGGGAGCCAGTTACCACCAAGCAGGAGTTGAAAACCGAAAGTGTCGAAGAACCGCAAGAATTTAACTTGCCAAAAGCGGAACCTGCTGCACCCGGAGAAGAATTAAGATCGGGTTTTGAAACTGATGTCACCATTAACACCATGGAAGACTATATGACTTACGTTATTTATGATGTTCATGAATTTTGGGCAGACCTTATGCATGAAGGCGGCTACAGCCGGCCTTTTGTCGACTATTCGTTTCCGAGCGCGGTAGATGCGGAAAGTTATTTCACGGAATGCGGGTTCACCAAAAAAGTCGATTCCTTTTTTTGCCCCATCGATGACCAGATCGTCGTGACCCAGGAAATGGCGCAGCAAGTTTGGGACGGAACTTTAAATGGAAGGGATGTCGTGTCGACCGATTTTGTCGTGAATGACTTTTCGGTGGCGTTGCTGTTGGTCCATGAATACGTCCACTCGCTGCAAGCAGATCTGGGTTGGCTCCGAAGAGAGCCGCTCGAGGATGGAAAAGCAAACGCACCCATAGTACCGCTAGAGGCAACCGAGAATAATGCTTATTGCCTCGCGGGTATTTGGACCAATTCTAGCTACCACAGCGACCAACTTAAAACCCAAGACATTGAAAAAGCGATCAACGCGTTGATTGGCATTGGGGATGATAAATTAGGGGGTTCTGAGCCTCAAAGCATTGTAGAAGAACGTATAGAGGCATTCTTCGCTGGCTACGACAGTGGGATGGCGTCAGATTGCGATGCGTTTCTGTTGCACGCCTATAAGGGGCAATAAACAATACGATTTCCCATGGAGTGGTTCTTTTCACTGCATTATCATTTTCAGTGATGACAGGAAAATCCACTCCCTCTAACGAACGTTCATTCTTGGGAGTGGATTTCTTGTTCATTCAATTGTTGTACCAAGTTAACATCCTGCAGCATTGTTTCTTTCGCTGGGACTTGGATGTTCATGATAGGGTTAGCCAAGGTTTCGGTAAAACCATCCGGATTCTTCGTTTGCCATCGCCAGGAATCCCGGCACATGTCTTCCAAGCTTTTTTCCGCTTGCCAAGCCAGTAACTCCTTCGCCTTTCGCGGATTGGCGTAGCAGGCAGCAATGTCCCCGGGGCGTCTTGCCGTGATTTGATAAGGAATTTCAATGTCATTGACTTTGCTGAAGGCATCCACTAAATCGAGGACACTATAGCCAACACCCGTGCCCAGGTTAAACGTTTCGATTCCTTGATTGCCTTCTAAGTATTCGAGGGCTTTCAGGTGCCCATTCACGAGATCCGAGACATGGATATAATCGCGCACCCCTGTGCCGTCGTGGGTTTCGTAATCGTTTCCATAGACCTGCAGCTGTTGTCGTTTTCCGGCAGCCACCTGGGTGATATACGGCATCAGGTTGTTCGGGATCCCTGTTGGATTTTCGCCGATTCTACCGCTTTCATGAGCTCCGATCGGGTTGAAGTACCGCAACACGGCAATGCGCCAGGAATTGTCCGAAAGGGTTAAATCCTGCAGAATCTCTTCGATCATCAATTTCGTGCGCCCGTATGGATTCGTCGCAGAGAGCGGGAAGGTTTCATCTATCGGCAGGCTCTCAGGGCTTCCATAGACGGTAGCCGAAGAACTGAACACGAGCTTTTTCACGCCGTGCTTCGCCATCACCTTGCACAAGTTCAATGTCCCCGTTATGTTGTTGTGGTAATAGGCCAATGGCTTCTCTACGGATTCTCCGACCGCCTTGAATCCGGCAAAATGCATAACAGCTTCGATCTTGTGTGCGGCAAAAACTTCATCCAGACTTTCAGCTGCCAATAAATCAACATCATAGAACGGAAAATCCTTGCCGCTCAATTCCTTGATGCGCAAAATCGACTCCATCTGGCTATTGCCCAAATTATCTGCGATGACAATGTCATGCGCTTTATTCAGCAGCTCTACTGCTGCGTGGCTTCCGATAAAGCCAGCTCCGCCCGTAATTAAAATTGACATGGTTCACTCCCCTTTTTCATAAGACTCTTTACGCAAAGTTACTTTCCTTAGAAATAATATTGGTCAAAGGAACGTATCTTCATCGTAAAGAATTTATGTTAAAAAGAAGTTAAAAATCTGAATATTCGATATTCATTTAAAAAATATCCCTGGGAAGAAATCAATGAATTTGCCGGAAGCTCCTGCCGACTCCGAAAACAAAAAATAAATCACCAATAAATCAATTATATGATGAAATGATAGTTAATTGTTATAATATTTTGAATTTAGTTTTTCGCTGCGCTTGTGGATTTTCTTATTAAAAGCTAGGAGATGTTCATGATGACCGAAAAGTTAGCCCGAGTTTTTATATCCGCAGCACTTTTACTATTGCTCGCCGGATGGAGCACTCCTCCACATCCATCTACTGAAGAGACTGAAAACACGCAAGCCTTTGTACAAGGAGAACCCGCAACGTTCAACCCGGCCTTCAAGACGGAACTGCCAGTGGATTACACGGTGTACGATTACCTTGTTTATGTATTGAATGATGTCGATGCCTATTGGTCCCCGGTAATGGTTGGAGACGGCTATGCAGAACCGTTCGTCACTTATTCGTTCCCGGCCGCTGGAGAGCCGATTGTTACCGATTGCGCGCTGCCGGCACCAAAAGATCCACTGCAGGCATTTTATTGCGGAGCGGATGACCAAATCGTCATCACTCAGGAAATGGCCTTGCAGCTCTGGAACGGAACGCTAAAAACCAACTTGGACCCGCCCATTGAATACGAGGCGGGTGATTTCTCCGTAGCGTTTGTCGTAGCCCATGAATATGCCCATAATCTGCAGGCCGAGCTCCGATGGCAGCCAATCAGCAGCGACGCTGTACCTAAAACGGCTTCTCGAGGCAATGAACTTAACGCCGATTGTTTAAGCGGCGTATGGGCAAATTCGGTTTACGCGCGCGGCCTTCTGGAAACCACGGACATCCAGGAAGTCATGCGCACCCTGGCAGATATCGGTGAAGACTCGTCGAACCTGAATAAGACACACGGCACAACAAAAGAACGGACCGACGCGTTTCTGCTTGGCTATGATTCCGGATCCGCACCCAGCTGCGACTCTTATCTGACCACCCCTCAGTGACGTCTGAAAGGTCGGATTCGGTCGGTGGCCCCCCTCACTGCCGGTCAACATTTTGAATAAAACCCAAAAACCCGCTCCCTTGAATTCATATCTAGGGAGCGGGTTTTTATATGGATGTAAAATTAGAGATAATTATCTGATTAATTAAATAATTAATTGAAATTTTATCAATAAAAGCGTATAATGATTGTGTAGAAAGTCACATACATAGCACTCTAATCCGGATCTGCATGATTTCTAATCGGAAAAGAACCTAAATACGTTTACAATCCTCTGGCGGCAAACAAGACACCTGTTTCTGCAACCTGTGAATTCTGCCCGTCTCTCCATTGCCGACCATGCCGGAGGAAGGAGGACTGCATTAATCAGAACATCCGTTATTGCCTTACTACCACCCTGTTTATTTGCCCATTGAGGAAACAATATGTCTAAGAAGGTGACAAACATGAAGCGCTTCAGCAGAAACTTCTTTTTCTGGCTGCTCTCGTTTACCATCATAGGCGCTTTTTCAGTGACTCCAGTTTTGGCGCATGACACCGGGGAAGACTCCTCTGAACATGCCGTAAGCACGATTGCAAGTGAATACAGTGATGAAAATATGAAACACGGTAAGCATACCGGATGGCGTGATACTGAGGAAAAGATCCGTTCCATCACATTCACCAGCCTTGCGAAAGGGTCATACGTGGTCATTAACGTCAAGGACATGGGAAAGTGATGGATAATTCCATTGGGAAGTGTCACCGATTTGGTGTGATATTTGATTTCAATTCACAAATAGCAGCACGATTAATGGCCGCGCGAACGGAATCCATTGATTTCGTCCGCGTGGTCATCTCTATCCAGATCTAGACTTCATTACCCTGTGATTCACTTCGACCTCCACTCAAACTTTTTTTCAAGCTTAGGTCCGAATGAAAACACAAAGTCTGTCTTCAAATTCTTGAATTCCATTGAAGGCTTTTTTAGGGCACTCATTTTTATTGAATAAATTCAATTGCGACTTACACAGGGTTCAAATTCATAATAAGTGAATCTGGAGAAGGCAGGACCAATGGCAAAGTATAGTGTAAAATCATGAAAATTAAAGAGCCACCTGCAAATGGATGCCTGTGGCTCGATTAATGATTTTATTCCGTCACGACGCGTTTGAATTTCTGCATTAAGGCGGGAATACAGCCGTTCGCGAAAATTTGAGGAAAAGAATCCATCAGCAACGGACTATGTGAGATTCTCGGAAGGCAATTGGTGTATACCGAATGGGATGGGAAAATATTTCCGCATCTCACGGTGGTGCTCGTTTTAAAACCGAGCTCTTCCGCTATTTTGAATTCCCTGATGCCCGCTTCGTTTTCCGAACCGAAAGGAAAGGCGAAATGCTCAACCGCTTTTCCAATACGTGATTCGATTTCCCGTTTCGAATCGCCGATTTCCCGCCGCACCGATTGTACGTCTAGATTCTTAAGATTGTAATGGTTGCTGGTATGTGCTCCGATCGTAACCAGTTCACTGCGGGACAATTCTTCAATATCCTCCCAGTCCATCGTCATGCTATCCGAGAACTGCCGGAAATCAATGGAATTGCCGTCAAAAAGCAGAGAAAAAAGGCGATACTGCTCTTCAACATCCAAGCTCAAGATAACTTCCCTGAGTATTGAAGAGGTTTCCCTTTCCTCAGCTGGTGTTCTGGTGGGGTAATGATGATCTTTTCCTAAGAAATGAAATTCCACCTGTTCAACTTTCTTGACCAGCTCTTCCAGTGCATACCACCAGATAGTAGCTGTTTTGTCTGGAAAACAGGTTGTGACATAAATAGTGAAAGGAACATTGTATTTTTTGAAGATCGGATAGGCAATCGTATAATTATCTTTATAGCCGTCATCGAATGTAAAAACTGCAAATTTCCTATCAACCTTTACTTTTCCCGTTATAATGGCATGCGCTCTTTCAATTGAAACGATATCGTAGTTATTTTCGAGAAAATACCGGATCGTTCTTTCCAGCTGGGCAGCAGTTACTTCCAGATCGTCAATCACAACGTCCTTCTCACTTTCAACAATGCGGTGAAACATCAGTACACTGCCGATCCCTGAATATAAAGGGCTGAAAACGTTGGTAAACATTGAAAGCTTGGGATTGTTCAATGTTTTTTGAACTTGTTTTTTCACATATTTTTGCATACTATCCGCCTTTCCTGAGTAAGGTTGATCATTAGCCTTTCAATTCCGCCGCTCGTCGGCAGTTTCACATGGGAAACTTCGTAAAAATTTTCCTCCTTGCCTCACTTTAAATTATCTTGGTTAAGGAAAGGTTAAACTGGTTAAGATGCCGCAAATGAAAATGAAAATCGATATTCCATGTTCAAAATGAAATTTTGGCTCTCTTCCTATTTGTTATGATTGGCCAGCATTTTTTTGGGCAACTTATCCAAAATTAATTTCTTAAAATATAGAAACTCAACATTCTTACGGAAGACTATAAAGTAAAACGTATTGATAATTACAATATTCAGAAGGCAATTCATAAGAAATGCAGATAAAGTGATAGAATTCTGCAAGTTTATCGTAGCTGCATAAGTTAAACCTAAAGGCACTAATGCTATACCGGTATATTTAAAATACATACTAAAGTACTTGCGAAGCTTTACTTGGAAAACGTATTTATAAACTATTTTTGGTTTAACCCAGAAGACCATCGAAAGGTTGCTGATTAACGTACCAAGGAAGATGCCTGGAAGTCCGAAATATTGGACCAGAAGAATGGAAAAGACCAAGTTAATGATGGCTTCCAAAATTGCAGCATATTGATCCTGCTGATATAATCCAGCGGCTTCTTTAAAATTTTCGACAGATACCCGCAACATCGTTATATATAGATTCAGCAAAATGAGGGTGATGGTGAAAGTGTCGAGGAATTGGGTTTCTCCTAACCATAAAACGATAAATTGCCTGATTGTATTAAAATATGAAATAACTGTAAAAGAAGCAATCCAAAAATTGAAAAAGAAAAGTTTTTTATGGATGTCATATGCTTTTTCTTTATCTCCTTCGACCAAAAGGTTTCCAATGCTTGCCGTAATTCCGTTAAAAGCCTTTTGCACCATCTTTGCCGCAAACTCGATCACAAGATAATAGCTATTGTATATCCCGACGACAGCCAGATTGAGATAATACGAAATAAGAAGATTGTCCGTGCCAAAAACAGCATACCCGGCGATATTATGGATAAACAAAGCTTTAATATTCTTCCCCAACTGCTTCTTTTCCTGTTTCTCTAAAGTCTTGGGTGTTACTTTGCTCCACTTAAAGCGATTTTTGATGTATGCATTGATGATAATGAAATAGCAAATATTTATCACCAATTGAATTATTAGAAATAAGTAGAAACTAGGGAACTGAGATAATGCCACCATCTGCAGCACAGCTGTTAGTGAGAGTGAAGCTGTAATGGCAATTGTGATGCGGTAACTTTCTTGTGCAACAATCAGCAGGCTAAATTTGGCAGAGTAGAAGTATGTAATCACTGTATTTGCAAGAGTAAGTAAAAAGTAGAAACGGGCATCGTTAATGTTAATATCCCCTTTTATAAAAAAAGGGAAAAAGGGCAATACCGCTATTCCTGCGAGAAGGATGGTGAGGCCGATCGCCTGATAAAATTTCTTATAATATTGAATATACCCCATGACTTTTTCATAATCATTTTCAGCAAACGGTTTGTAAAGCGCATAAACAATAGCAGACGATATTCCAAGCTCCGCAAGGGATAAAAGACCAATGATACTCAAATATAAAGAAGTTAAACCAAGGATTTCAGGCCCTAATGCATCGAGAAAAACTTTCCTTAAAAGAAACACGGGCAGGACAGCTACAAAAAGCATTCCGACACTCACGATAAAATTCAATTCTGCTTTTTGCGTTCTCATCGACATTCTCCTGCCTTCTTTTTCTTAGGTATCTTAGCTGCGCTCACTACCACCTCAATACGACAAATATAAATGAATTCTAGGCTCACTATGGAATCTATACAAGTTGAACTTATATAACTCGTTTTTTATCATAAGTTAATGAAAAAAGAACTAAAAACAAATGTATTGGAAAGAAATCCATAACAATAGAATCTAAAGCAAAGTTTGAAAATAATAAAACTAAAAGTGGAATGCTGCTTACTGACAACACATTAAAAACTTTTTTCTGTTTAGTATTTATTAAAAACATTTCTCTTAAACTAAAAATATAGAATAATATAATTAAGACACCCATAAGACCAAAATTATAGAAGGAAATTAAATATATGTTATGGGGCATCCTATCATTTATAGTCCCTGTTCCATATCCAGCGCCAAATAATAGGACATTAAAATTCTTTATTATTTCCATTAAATAAAGTCCCCAAGCTGTACTTCTATCAGTAGTTAAGCTTTTTAAATTTGCATCCTCCAGATTTAATCTTTCTGCAAAAGAATCATAGAAATAATCAAATGAGAATGAAGTGACAACAACTCCGATAAGAAGCAGCGAAAAAACAAATTTCAACCCGAATTTTAAATTGTTTTTTAACAGAGACAATATGCTTAGTACAATTAAGAACAAAAGAGAAACTAAATACATTTTCGAAAGTGAAAATAAACCGAACAACGAAAGCATCACAATTAATAAGATGGAAATAAGTTTTTTTTCATCATTATGGTATAAGTTGACCAATAAACAGGATACGGCTATAAGAATATGCATTGAAAAGTAGTTAGGATCTAAATCCAGTCCGGCGAATCTAACATTTAAATTTCCATTAACAACTAAAGTATATGTGGTAGCCATATCTAAGAAATATTGATCCATGATTGGTATCGCATAAGCAATTAATCTTAAAACACTGGCAGTTAACAAACCAAGGGAATATATAATGGTATATTTCCCAAATTGTTTTCTATCTTTAACAAACAATGCAGCTAAAAAAACGACTGTGAAATTCAGTAAGAAACCTAAAACCAGGGTAAGTGTTCCTCCTTGAATGAGAGATACACTAATCACAAAACCAACAAATAAAAAGTAACTAAATAAATAGTTAAATTGGATTTTTTTGTCAGAGATAATAAAATACAATACACATACGAATATATACAGTGCAGATAAAAATAAGAATAAGGAGAATTGGTCAAAATGAAATTTCAAAGTATATATCCAAGGGACAAAAAATAAAAGATATATAAATTTATTTTCTATTTTATCGACTATTATTGCTAAAGAAATAATGAGGATGAATAGTATTAAAAAGATATTACTGCCAGTGTAAATTTTCATTACAACCAAGAAGCAGGAAAAAATACATATAATTATACTCAAATTTTCTCTAATCATAATTATTTTATTACCTCCAGAAATTGCTTCATTGTATTCGAATTTGAAAAACCTCCCTTTTCACTATTTTTTTTCAAATCACCAAGTTTTTCGGGATTTTCCAGAATATCTTTTAGACCCGCGAATAAGTCTTCTAATTCCATTCCGGTGATAATTCCATTGTGATTATTCATTATTTGTTCGTGTGCAGCAGAATAATTAGTTGATAACACAGGTGTTCCAAGAATTATTGATTCCCCAACAACCATAGGGTAGCCTTCATAAGCGGAAGTAAGCACAAACAGATCGCTTTTTTCGATATAAGGATATGGATTAATTTTTTCGCCCACAAATTCGACGAAATCTGAAACTCTTAATTTTTCCACCAATTGTTTATTCAATTCCATATCTGGTCCATCACCAACCACTATCCATTTATAATTTAAAATAGAGGACTCTTTTAATAGTTTGCTTATTTCGGGAATTAAGTGAAAACGTTTTGTTGAATTGTCTATACGGCCAACTGAGACTAAATTAATTGTCTTTTTTTCAATTGGATTGAGAACACTCGCTTTTTTCTTTATTTCTTCTATAGGGAAAAAATTATAAACTACATGAGTTTTAAATCCGAACTCAGGAATAAGTTTATGAAATTTTTGCTTGCAAGCTTCCGACACACAAACAACTTTGTCAAAATCTTTATAGGTATTTAAAGAGTTTTTAAATTTAAAACCCGCTTCGATGGGATCTGTATGAATCCAGGCAATTTTTTTGGCGTGCGTATTTTCAATAACGAACTGATTTGTTCCCCGATTAAAATAACCAGTTTGTATATCATTAAAGTAAGAGATTGCAATGTCATATCCTTTAAATTTTCTTTGCATTTTAAAAAGTAAACTATAAAAATTTTTAATCCCTATAATTCTGACGCCCAGCATACATGCTATTCTTAAAAATATATGTAAGTAGCTCTCATTTTTTCGGACTGTTGAAAAAGGTGTAGAAACCAGCCTTAAAAGCAAAGAACCAAAATATAGATTAATATTTTCTGGAAGCTCCTCAATGAGAGCCCCTCTCCCAAATATAAATACATCTATTTCAAATTCTTCATCTTTACTTAACTCTTTAATAGTATTGACAAGAGCTTTTTGAATCCCACCCATCTCCATATTTCGAGCAACAAATAATAATTTCATCGTAATCACCCCACCAAGATTATTTAATTTACTTCCTCTTTTATATTTTCCGATACAACTTTCCTATTCTATTCTCCATCCTGATTCAACCATCATTGGATTCTTGAACCACTTGGGAAATATTTCCGAGTCATTTGAAAGCATCAGATTCGTCATTTTTTTGATAGGCTGACAGTTACAAGTTGGAAGTAAATCATTGATAATTTAGCAGTCAGGTTAATACCTGCAAAATGACAAATATATTTAATTAGCTTCGTCCGTTTATCATGACGAAAGTTGAGGATCCATTGAAGCTTTTCCAAGTCTGATTTATGCTTTACCTTACGTTTTCTAGATAGGTAGCTATATCCCCAAATCAAAAAAATATATTCATATGCTAATAAACTATAAATTAAAACTTTGGAGTTAAGATCTATGCTATTTCTGTCAGCGTATTTCATCCATTTTTTAAAAATGTAGAACAAGTCTAAAAAACGCTTTTCAGTATATACATCAGTTTCAGATCCACTTCTATTCTGACGATAAAAGTAGTGTAAATGAGAACAATATGAATACTTTTCTGCTTCCATATATATTTTCAAACTCCAATCAATGTCTTCATACTGTAAGTTTTTTATAAAGTAAATTTCTTTTTCCACTAAGAAATTTCGCCTGATAACTTTTGTGCAAGGTGAAGCGGGAAACTTATTTAATTTTGAAATATGCTTAATCACTTCGCTTTTTTCTTTACCATATATTTTATCGAATTCATAACCATCATTAATTAACACTTTCTTGCCATCAGGATATATTTTTACACCTTCAAGAAAAATAACATCTACATTTCCATATTTTTGAATATTTTCACTTATTTTTACTAAAGTATTTGAGTTAATATAATCATCACCATCAATAAATAAGATATATTCCCCCGTTGCATAGTTGATGCCTACATTTCGGGCGTCAGAAGCTCCACCATTTTCTTTTTCAATTACATTAATAAAACTATATTTCAAAGAATAATCTTTACATATTTCCCCACTCCTATCAGTAGACCCATCATTAACAAGAATTATTTCGTAATCGGTATAATTTTGTTTCAATATACTTTCAAGACACTCTTCCAGATAACTTTCAAGATTGTAAACAGGAATAATGATACTAAATTTTTTCAAATCACCTTCTCCTTTCATATCATTGAATTTTCCGACTTTCACCTGTATGGATTAATTAAATGCAGGGGTTTTGTCAGTTTAATAAATTCCAGATATTTAAAATCAATGTATGTAACATTAGTTAGTTTTACTCTCGAAATCATACTTTCTATCAATATGCATCTCAGAATATATTTTTTTCATCTCTTTACTTACGTTAAATACACCAAAATTCGAGACTCCTTCTCTGTTATATTTCCCCATCTGTTTTCTTAGAGATTCATCATTATATAAATGATTCAAAGCTGCTGTGAAACCTTCTATATCTCGAGGCTTTAAAAGCATTCCCCCCCTACCTTCTACGACTATGTCTCTATTCCCCCTAATATTTGAACATACGATAGGCAGCTCTGAAGACATTGCTTCCATCAGAGATAAAGAAAGCCCTTCACGAAACGAAGGGAAACCATAGACATCTGAAGCTTTCAGGATTTCTGCTACGTCTTTTCGAAAGCCTAAAATTTTCACTTGATTTTCTACTTTTAATTCTTTAGCTAGATCATTTAGTCGACTTTTTAAAGTTCCTTCACCACAAATCACAAAATAAAAGTCTGGATTATTTAATTTTGAGATGGCCTTTATTAATACTTCATGGTTCTTGTTTTCGTTTAACTCGCCTATTGAAAGAACTACAAATGCATTTTTAGGAATATCTAATTCCTCTCTAATTGTGTTGCTGCTAAGGGATAAATTTGAGAACTTTTCAGTATCCACTCCTACTCCGGGTATATAACTCACTTGTCGTGAATGAAAATTCTGGGCTATTTTATAATCTTCATTATTAATAGTTATCAAGGTATCGGTCCATTTCGATAATAGTTTCTCAATCGGATAAAACAATAACCAGTTGATCATCAAAGCTCCTTTGTAGAAATGAAAACCGTGTGCGGTATAAATGACAGGCACCTTCAACTTTTTTCCTGCTAACCTTCCAACTACACCACCCACTGGAGAATGGCAGTGAATAAATTCATAACGGTTCTTTTTTATCAATATTTTCAATTGATTATATGCTCCAGCATTTGTTCGTATATTTGTAGCTTTTCGGGAGAAATCTATTTGATGATAAGAAATATTCTTTCTAATAAGTTCTGTTTTAAATTCATTGACTCTATGGGCTGAACTGGTATTCCCTAATTCAAAATTTGCGGCTACATGTACTTCATAACCAAGGTTATGGAGTATATTGATATTCGTCATATTAAACTGATCTATCATTGATGCAACGGAGGCCAACATTAATACTTTTTTCATGAATGGGCTATGCTCCTTCCCAATTTCAATCTTTATATTTAACAATTCACGGATCAATAGAGGTCATAATCTATATATGGTTTTTTAAATAAGTAACCTATTGAAAATAGCTTCGCTAAGATATCTCTCGATATGGCGCAAACAGCAGAGAAAACCGTACTGCTACTGCATCGCTACGCTGCTTCTTCGCAAAGGCATAGCCACAATGCTTGGGTCCATGCCTTCGCAGCTGTTTTGCGGAATATCAATTATGAACAATCATTTGTTCAACTTATAAAGCTATTAAAAGTTGGATTTTCAGTTTTTTAACATATACCATTATGTAGCACCCGTGGCTTTATGAAGGGGCAAGAAAGAGATAAAAGTGGGCTGCTCTTACTCTTTTGCGCGGTATTATTGATAATAGCCACTGTTTTTCGGAAATACGAAATTGTTCAATACAGCACCGATGATGCGACTATTTGAAGATTCAATCGCTTCTTTCGCTTTTAATGCACTTTCTTTCTCAGTGTGTCCCGAGTTGATGACGAGAATGGTACCGTCGCATTTATTCGCAAGGATCTGTCCATCAGCGACTGACAGCACTGGCGGGGCATCGAATATCACCAGGTCGTACATGTCGGTCAATTGACGAATCAGCTCATCCATCGATTTCGATGACAGCAATTCCGCCGGGTTTGGCGGGATGGGGCCGCACGTCAACAAATCCAAATGCTCCACCACAGTTGAGCGGATTGCTTTTTCTACAGTCGTTTGCCGCGTCAGTACACTTGAAAGCCCAGCCGTATTTTCAATTTGAAATGTGTAATGGGCCGTCGGTTTGCGCATATCCCCGTCAACCATGAGGACCTTCCTGCCTTCTTGAGCAAATACCACTGCGAGGTTCGCCGAGGTCGTTGACTTGCCTTCTAATGGCGCTGTTGACGTTACGACAAGTGTACGTATGTCCGCATCCGGTGATGAAAAAGTAATATTCGTGCGCAATGTTCGGAATTGCTCAGCTTCAAAGGAGCGGGGATTTGTAAATGTGACAAGCTTACGTGCTGTCTGCTGGAGAGGCTTTTTCTTTCTGACCATTGCTTATCTCCCCCCTTCTTTTGGAAGTCATTTTTTCATCCTGTCCGATTTCAGCTTTTTCGACAATCAGCGGAATGATGCCAATCACCGGGATTCCGAGGATGTTTTTGATATCCTGCTGGTCTTTTATTGTCATATCCAGATTTTCCAGAAGAAAAGCGATTCCGACTCCAAGCATTAAACCAACTACTGCCGCAATTGCCATATTGAGCAGTGGGTTCGGGGATACCGGAACCGGGTTGTCCTTTAAGACCGCCAAGGAAAGAATAGTGACGTTATCGACGTTCATCAAACCCCTAACTTCATTTTCAAAAACGGCAACTGTCGAATTGGCGATTTCCACTGCTAATTCCGGATCTTGGTGTTCCACCCAAATATAAACTATTTTCGATTGCTCATCGTTACTGATGGTCATGTTTTCAATCAACTCATCCGTTGTCATATCAAGGTTCAACTCATCAACGACCTGGTCCAGGACTACAGGGCTCTTGATGATGCCCGAATAAGTTTTAATCAATTGCAGATCAGCCTCAATGTTCTGGTCTATCAATTCACCTGTTTCTGCCGGGCTCTGGTTGATGAGAATCTCTGTCGATGTCTGATAGACAGGCGTCAAGACAAAGTACGAGATGAGGCCGGTAGTAGTGATTGCAAGAATTGTCAAAAATGCAATAAGGACGAGATGCTTACGCATTGTTTTAAAGATATCTTTTAAACTGATGGATTCTTCCATATAACTGCCAACTCCTTAAGATTTTTGTTGAAGAGAAAATAGGTTATGCCCAGAGATTTCAACAACTGAATCATTAGTCATCCAAAATGATGCACGAGAACATTTGGTTTGAAAATTGCTGGATTGCCGTAACGCCCTTGCTTTCTCTTTCCAATTACTCTCTATATTTTTGATTGGGGTCATAGTCCTGGTCTCACTCTCCATTCTGTTGTTTATATAATAGACTATTATTTTCTCAAAAGATAGACAATTCTTATTATTCAGTTTTTAGTGTTTTTAAAACAATTACTTATGCTATTTATCAATCTACATTTCTTAAAGAAGCCGCAGAATAAGAATCTATTTGTTCAATTATTTTTCCTAGATGAACTGGAAAAGAAAATCTTTGTCCTCTTCATCGTTTCATCAGATCTCTCTTATTAGCATCCTCTTTCTTCTCAATACTCTACTTATCTTGGGCATATTCTTAGATCCTGTTTATCTGACTCAGTATCTATATAAGTTGAACAAAAGAAATTCAGATTTATACATCGCTTCGGACGCTTTGGGAATGACGCCCGCAAGAGTAGCTGTTTCGCGGAATATCGAACCTCATAAAATATAAATTCAGCTAATATAATTATTTTTAGTAAATTATTCAGGTACTTGTTTTGTACGAATGATGGTGTCTGCCAGTTTTCCCATATTACTGCTTTTCCAATTGTATTTATTATGTAAATATTTGTAATGCAGAACTATACGTTCTATTTGCTGTAAATTTTCTTGAATGTTACTTCCACTATTATGGGGATGCCACCATAGGTGATAGATTTCTTGGTTTTTAGCAGCATAAGTCATGTCATTTAATATTCTTTTTAGCTTTATTTTCTCGAGAACCTTCAACTTTTTAAAGTAAGGCCGAAAAAATCGACTT
The DNA here is from genome assembly GCF_058268475.1 of Planococcus sp. TJ-301. Lineage (NCBI taxonomy): Bacteria > Bacillati > Bacillota > Bacilli > Caryophanales > Caryophanaceae > Planococcus > Planococcus sp. TJ-301. Next base: position 1,401,096 of record NZ_JBZDOH010000001.1, read on the forward strand.
GCTGCTAAATTTATCAACTCTTTCTTAAATTCGACATCTTCCGTCTTATAAGTGTTATGTCCGAAAATATTTAGATAAGAATCTGCCAAACGCAAGGCTCGAGAGCTTACTCTATTTTTTTCTTTTTCAGATTCGGACATATAGATATTTGTCTTTTCTGTTCCCCTATAAGCTTTAATGCCATATAAAGCGCAACTATCTAAATACTCCTCATTAACTTGGTTTCTTGGGAAAACTATCGACGATACTTCCACCCCTTCGGAGATCCTTTTAAATGCTTTTAAATCTTCTATAAAGTTGTCTTTGTTTTGTCCATCCTCCAAGCAATAATAATGCGAAAAAGTATGAGAACCAATCTCTTGGAAAGGAGTTTCTTGAATTAAGCGGATTAATGAAGCACCATAATGGTAAGGATCTTCAATTTCATTTTGCCCTATTTTCTTAATATGTTGATACGCTGACATTTCATGATTGTTGTAATTTGGAACCGTTTGGGGAATGTTATCCATAAGGATCTTTCGGTTTTCAGAAAACAGTAAGCCCACTGTTGCCCAAGTAGCGTATATCTCGTTCTCCTCAAATATTTTTAATATTTGCGGTAAGACTACTCTAACTCCCAGAATGTTATCGCTATACTCTTCCTTGCTGACTTTATCAAACATCCCCCAATATAATTCAAAGTCGAGAGAGATTATAAAATATCCATTTGTCACGATTCTTTTGCCCCTTTCTAATGCAAAATATTTTTTTGAAAAACTAATTGTCTTTTATCATAAGAATAGGAGGTTAAATGCAAGTTAAATTATTAGAATATTGAATCAAAAAACTACCTGAAATTCTATTTAAGAATTTCAGGTAGTTTTTAGTTAGCGTTATTCAGCTGATTTGAAAAATTACTGGAGACGCGAATTTCATGAAATTTTAACACCTGTAAATAGAAATTTTCCTATTTTTGTTTTTCTTATTAAGAAAAACTCTAACAAATAGGTTATACAAATAGACAAACATAAAACCACGATATATGAATAATTTGTAGAAGTGCTTCTAAAATTTAAATAGTAGTAAGAAACTATAACAATAACAGGTTGGTGGAGTAAATAAATAGAATAAGAAGAATCAGATAAATATCTAAGAAAATTATTGGTTTTGTTAAAGTATTTATACAATATGTATAAAGCAAATAGCAAAAAGTAGTATTTCGCGATAAAAGTAAATAGCTGATCAACGGCTGACCCAATAATATGTTCGCTATTCACAGTTAGATTCATTAAAAAAGATGCCGCAATCAGTAGAATCGAAATGGTAATAAGTCTCTTTTTAGTGAACCTCAACACAAGGTCTTCATATTTGTCCCAAAAAGTATAAAGTAATACACCTAACAAAAAATAAGGTAAGAAAGTGCCGAAATCAATAATAGGTATAAGGTGTGGATTAAATGGTGTAATTTTTTCTGCCAACCAGCACAATGTGAGTATGATAAATGAGAAAAATATAAAGAAAATGTCCAAAGATATGCTATTCATATTGTGCAGTTGTTTTTTCATCATTTTAAATCTATTTATATTTTTGTACTTTTTTAATACTTCTACAGTGACGTATAAAAAGAAACTGTATATTAGGACTAAATATAAAAACCACAAATGCGATAAGTCGAAGTTTTTACTCCAGGGAATTGTCGTTTGCACGACCTCTTGCAAAGTGTATTGCCCTTTAAACAAGACAAGTGCATAAAAATTTTGTAAGAGAACGAATATAAACAAGGTAGATAATAAAGGCAAACCGAGTCTTAAAAGTTTGTTTTTCGAAAATGATAGAAAATCATATTTCTTTACAGAATAAATTGCAAAATACCCCGAGATCAACATAAATAGGGGCATCCTGAACATACTTATAAAAGCAGTTAGCAGAGAAACCTCTTTACTAGAATCTTCGAAATTCGCATTTATTATCCATGGACTCGAAAATACGAGCCCCACATGATAGAAAAAGCCAAGTACACTAGCAAGAGCTTTTCCGTTGTCAAAAAAGTTCTTTCTCATTTAATTCCACCCCCTAGTTAGAAACTTAAATATAAAAGATAATTGTAAAAAATGATACAGAAGAATTTCGTGTCTCTAAAAAAAATCGTTGCATTAAAACCAATATAAGCTATAAAAAAGAAACTTATTAGCAGTTGGAGCAAAATAAGACGGGCTAGACATCCAGATAAATTTGCAGATTCTGCCGTTAATAACTCGATTGATTGATAAAGATGCTGTTTGCTTCAATATTCTAACTCAGAAAGCCCCTTCTTTAAGATTTGAATCTGATTTAGTCATCAGTTCAATTCTATGTCAGGAGCTTTCGTTTTATAATTATTTGATTTTATCCTTTAATAACGCTTATTCCTCACAGGAACCGGAAGCTCTCCAAAAAAAATTGTATGGGACAAATAAGTATAAGCAATCAAAGAAGTTGATCACTTTCTTTAAGAATTTCTAAGTATTTATCGCTGTTTATTTTTTTCTCTCTCAACAAGTAGTCTCCAAAATCTTCGCCTGTCTCCATCCCTTTATTGCTGATGCCTTCTCTTTTGAAAACTATAAATACAGTTAATAAAATAATCTTGCAATCGTTATAGAAAGTAATGTTATCTAAATACTCAGTGTCCAAATCAAGTTTTGTTTCCCACGAAAGTTCATTGCGGCCATTGACTTGCGCCCAACCGGTTAATCCCGGTAGTGCACTATGCCTTTTTCTCTGCTGGGCATCCATGAAGACCATGTCCTTTACTAATTGCGGCCTAGGACCAACTATGGACATATCTCCTTTGAGAATATTGAATAATTCGGGAAGTTCATCAAAAGAAGTGGATCTTAAAAACTTTCCAAACTGAGTTAGTCTATGGCTATCAGGCAGCAGTTTCCCACCAGCATCTCTCTCATCTGTCATGGTTCTAAATTTACACATAGTAAAAATTTTTTCATTGAAGCCAGGTCTTTTCTGTTTAAACAAGACAGGACTGCCTAACTTGAGCCTTATAAGAAAGGCAAATATTATAATGGGTATGCTTAAAACCAAAATTGCCAATAAAGAAATCACAATGTCTAAAAGACGTTTGAAATAGTTTTCGTAGAACCCTCTTTTTCTTCCTTTCATAAATACACCTCGATTTTCTTTTAATTTTTCCTAAACCACCTGGCATCACATCTTAAACGTCATTCCCCTGTTTGACACCTCTTTCTAAATGATAAAATATTTTTAAAAAACTGAAATTTCTAATAATTAAAGCTAATAATATCACTCCTTATATACTATGTCACCATCAAATATTCTAAGTTTTATTAAGAATTTGAACAATTATACCTAAGACGTGATAAGTTTCTAGATTTTGTAAGTTTTAAAGAGATGAAGACTGTAAAACTTTGCGGTAAAATTAGATTTGAGCCAAACTTTCTTTAAATAAGATATCTACATTTTTTAAAAACTGCTGTATTCAGTTGCAAAATACGAGGAGTGCATTTGAAATGAAATCGAGCTGTACAGTTCCTGAACGATGATATCCAGCCCGTCTATCGGCTTGCTTCGGTCTGTCCGCTTTTAGCACAAAAAAACCACTCCTCAAATTTGTTGATTTGAGGAGTGGTTTTCTTGTGCATTCAATTCACGCGCATAATCCGCATCGTTCAGGATTTTTTGTTCCTCCGTCCCCCTTTTGCTAACTGATCCGTTGTGAAAAACTCTGTTGTCAGTGCTTTCACTTTATTGCTTAATAGCAGGATGGCGATGGCGTTTGGAATGAGTATTGTCATCAAAATGATATCGAGGAAGCCCCAGATCACTTCTGCTGCTCCGACAGACGTTTTGTCTGCTTGTTTTATACAAACGTAAACTCCGTCAGCTATTCCAGCTCCGCCTTTCACAAACATGGTTTTGCTTCGATAAAAGGCGTTGGCGTTTGGAAGAATCGATGATGTCATCGGTAGTTCTTTGTTGTTTTTAAATAATTCTATTTGAGTTGTTGCAGGAGTACCCTCAGTTCCTTGGAATTGAGACCCCATATCCTGACCTTTGTACCCCGTACCCCGAGCATGTGAAACGATCGCTAACGAGAAGTTTCTTGTCCCTGTTATCGCACCAGTGGCGTCTTTGAACACCGTCCCATAAGCCGACGTGCTGCCCTCCAAATCCAGAAGCACTTTAGCGTCAATCCCGATCGGCTCTTCATCACCTCCCTCTGACTCACGGAAAAGGTTGTTTCGGATAGTCAGTTCGGTAAGGTCTGTCACCGCAGTGTCGTAAACGTGCACCCCGTAACCCTCTGACCCTTCGCCAGTGAACAATACATTGTTTTCAATTAATATGTTTTCCACTTTTGATGGGATGAACACGCCCGAATACAGAACATCGAAAGTAACGTTGTTGCGGACAATGATGTCTTTTAGCACGTAAGGCGTTCCAGCTTCCTCGTTGAAAGCAGCGATGTTGATTCCGCGATTGCAAGCAAAAATTGTGTTATTCCGTATGACCACGCTTTCCAACTTCCCGCCGTTTTCCGCCCCCGTGGAAATCCCCGAACCGGGCATATCGGAAATGGTGTTGTTGAACACTTCAATGTTGTACTGATGACCTGAATAAGCATCAATATAGATTCCGACTGAATGGACGTTTCTCACCGTACAGCCATGGATTTTCCCGTTTCTTGATCCTTCTTTCACATCTATCCCTTCCTTGAAACTGTCTGATACATTACAGTCCTTTATCTCAAAGCCATTTACATCATTCAATGTTATACATTCGTCCCATGTGTTAGCACAAGCATCCACTATTGTGCAATTGGCTATTTCGATATCATAAGCCTTCTGGATATGAATACCGCAACCGAATGTGCTCACCGTTGAACAGTTTCTGATTTTTATGTTTCTCATATCCTTGTTCGCTGGGAACGGTCTCAAATCCCCGATGCCGAAAGCCGCAGAGTTCTGAATGCTAAGACCCTCAATGACCAAATGGCTGTGGCGATTGAATTGAATCAATGCCCCTGTTGAGCTTTCGCCCCACTCAAGTCCAGTGCCATCAATAATAGGACAATGTCCGAGACAGTTTCTTAATGTTATCGGATTGGTTTCAGTACCTGATTTAGTGAATTGCACCCGTTCATTGTATGTGCCGTTCATGACGTTGATGGTGTCTCCGGCAATCGCTTTGTTTAAAGCGTGTTGGATTGATTTATAGGGGAATTGTAACGAGCCGTTTCTTCTATCACTTCCTAATCCCGCATTGACGTATATTTGTTTAGATATTTCTACCATTTGTGCAATAGCGCTATTCACTGCAACTTTAGCATTTGCAATCTCTTGTAAAAGTTGACCATCAATCATTTCTTTATTAATCTTATTCAAGGCCAAATCAACCACCCCTTATTAGCTAAACATTTTATAACTATTCCTTGCACTGTGCTTAATTTCAGTTGTTATTTTGAAAGAGTCTGTCTTAGTGTTAGCCACTTACCGGAATTGTTAAGTTCATTTTTACCTTTTAATTTATTTAATAAAAATCTGATATAACTTAAAGTCATATAAGATTCATTTAAGCAGAGCAACATCATAGTCCTATATATGCCACTTCATTATAGCACCATAAATCGAACGTATACTGAAAATTCAGATTATGATTATCAAGGTAATAGATTCAGCCTCCTCTCGATAGTGTAGCCAGCCATCTTCACGAAAAAAGGCAGGGGTACGTTGCAAAGAACGGCAGTGGGGGCAACTCATTTTATGGCAATTACGCTTTCTGCATAAATCAAAAAAATCCGCTCATTTGAACAATTTGTTCTTAAGAGTGGATTTTTTCTGTATTCAATTTTTGTGCATCTCTAGAATGATTCAGAGCAGCTCTTTTCCTTGGAACGCTGCACTAATGTCTTCAAACCAAGAGCTCAATATATCTATGCCGAATACTCCATAGCAAAGGGCCAAAACACAATCAGATAACCCAGCAGCAAGATTAAAGTGAAGACTGTGGCCCAGAGGGTATTTTCTTTAAGCTGTTTTTTTCTAAGTAAACTGGTTATAAGCAAAATTACGTTCGGTGATGCACCAAGTGCGGCCATAAACAGCAAAATATTGATGATTTCACTTCTCGGCGCTTCTTGATTGCCGCTTCCGAGCCCCATTACTGTCACCCCGTACAAAGCGATATGAGCCAGAATCATACTGATATTAATCAGGAAATAGATTTTGAAAACTTGCAAAGACGCCCTCCCTCTGAGCATACATCCTTATATTATGTTGTCTTTTTTTTGTTTTTCGTTCCCAATGTGCGACACATATTAAAGGATTTCCGCTTTTCGCAAAAAAATAAACAGCCACTCCAGGAATGTTGCATTCCCGGCAGCGGCTTTCTTTCGCATTCAATTGTGGTGTGTAATCCGCAAAGTTTAGAATTGTTCCTTGTCAAGGAGCTAAAGTTTGAGCGTGCGATTTTTTAGTTTTGCAAGGCTTTCTTTGCGGTCACCTTTTTTCCTGTTTGATTTCCAGGAACATCGACCTTTGCAATTCCGATACCTGTCATGATATAGATAATTGCAAAGACGATTCCGAGGTAAAGCATTGGTGCGAAGGGCGCGTATTGAACAACCGGGACGCCCAGCGTTCCAGCGATGAAAGCCCCAGTGACACTCCAGGGAACTAAAGGAGCTAATGCTGTACCCGAGTCTTCCAAAGTTCTGGAAAAGTTTTTGCGGTGCAAGCCGTATTTGTCATACATCGATTTCATCATAGGCCCTAATACAGCAAACGTTACGTAATAGCTTCCCGTAATGATAAATAGGAAAGCATGAAGCGATAAGCTCGATAACATAAGCCCTTTTCCGGTATTGACTACTTTTTGGATGCCGGTCAAAATGACATCAATCACTCCGGCAGTCTGAAGAGGCGAACCGAAAATGGCGGCGGCAATCAACAAAGCGACGGTTCCGAGCATACTGGCAAGGCCGCCCCGCTGCAGCATGCTATCAACAACTTCTACACCCGTTGACGCTGTATAGCCGTCATTTAAAGCAACGGCGATCTCGCCTAACCCATTCCCTTGGAATATGGCGGCCAGCAGAACGCCCAGTAAAATCCCGACACCAAAAACAGGCAAGGTCGGTTTACCCCGGTAAATCAAAAATAAGATCACAACAGGCGGCAGCAGAAGCAACGGATTCAAGTTGAAATTGGCATCTAACGTACTCAGAATGCTCGTGATCTGCTCATTTTCAATTTGCCCGCCAACTTGAAAGCCGAGAATCAGAAAAACAATCAAGGAAATAACAAATCCCGGAATCGTCGTGTACAGCATATGTTTAATGTGATCCACTAACTTCACATCCGTAACGGCAGCTGCCATAACGGTCGTATCCGATAAAGGCGACAGCTTGTCACCGAAAATCGCGCCAACAACGACGGCTCCTGCCGTGTAATGAAGCGGAATATCCAGGCCGACCGAAACTCCCATGAATGCAACACCAATGGTTCCAATCGTCCCCCAAGAAGTTCCGGCCATTACGGACATCAGCGCACATGCCAAACATGCCACAAACAGAAAAACACTCGGATGAATCAGAAGCAATCCGTAATACACAATCAACGGAATCGTACCTGCCAACATCCAGACCCCGATCATCAAGCCGACTGCAAGCAATATGAGAATTGGTATAAACATGGCACGCAAATTATCCAGAATGCCTTTTTCGATATCGTCCCATTTGACTCCCCATAACAAGCTCAAGATAATGACTGCAGTCCCGGCAGCAAGCAACACAATCGTCGACTCTGCGTCTATAAAGATGATGCCGCCGAACACAATAGCTATTGATACGGCAATTAGTATGATTGCTTTCACCGGTGACAAAGTTCCGTTCATCCCCATTCCCCCTATATATTAGTTGAACTGATTTTTTATTGGATTTTTCTTTTTTTCATCATTGATCAAGCAGCTGGCTAAATTTTACGGGAAACCTCTGAAAACTCCATATCCGCTTTTATCCGTCTAAAAACTCTTTGATGATTTGATACCTACTTTTTAGCTGCGAACCGCATTCGTCCAAACGCAGCTTGGGAATATGATTGTTTAATGCCTGCTTTTCTTATGTCTATAGCTTCTGGATGGTAAAGCACTGTTTCTTTCTGCATACAATCCCTTCAAATAAAACAGGCTTCTGTTGCCTTTTTCATTGAGATTGCTCCGTGGGCAATTCTTCATTTGGGATTTCAAGCTATTTTTTCTTTTACATAGAAAACCTCCGTTTCAAAGAAAATAATTCTAAGCGTCATTGCACAAAAACAGCCACCCTTTGAAATCGGTTGATTTCATTGAAGATGGCTATTCTTTTATGCATATTTAAGTTATCAAAGGAACTGCATTTGCCACAGCGACACATTTTTGAAAGTCGTTCGATAATTATTCCCAGCGATGTGAATTTACGTATCCAAAAAATTCTTCCCAACCAACTCGCCGGACTGATAAATGAACCCAGCCGCCAGCTTGACGGTGTTATCCAAATCGCCCAAATCGACGATTTCCACAGGCGAATGGGTATAGCGGGACGGAATGGATATGACGCCGGAAGATACCCCGGTAGATGTCATATGGATGGCGCCGGCATCTGTGCCGATTCCCATGAAGACTTCCATCTGGTGCGGAATCTTGTGTTGCGCTGCAACTTTTTCCAGTAACCCCGTAACAAGCGGATGGGCAATCAGCGATTTGTCGGCAATTTTGATGCAAGGACCTCCGCCGAGCACGCGCGTTCCGGTCATCAACACATCGTACGTGTCGCTCGTTGGGGTTGTGTCAATCGCGAGCGCAAAATCGGGTTGGATAGCGGGAGACAGCACGGACGCTCCCCGCAGCCCGACTTCTTCCTGTACGGTGAAGACGCAGTAAACGTCGCCGTGCTGGCGGTCCGGATTATCCTTCAACTCCTTGAGGAGCTGGATCAACACCGCACATCCCGCGCGGTCATCCAGCGCTTTTCCGACAACGCGGTTGCGCTTTTTGTCCCCCACTAGTTTCAGGCCGCTGCCATAACTGATGGGCTGGCCGACTTTCACGCCCATTTCGAGGACTTCGTCGGCAGAGCTCGCACCGATATCAATATACAGTTCCCGGTGGGAATCGATGCGCTTCGGATCATCCCATTTCACGTAATGCATGGACAGCGTGCCAATCACGCCTTCTACGTATCCTTCGCTTCCTTTTATTGTCACCGGCTGCGCAAGCAGAATGCGGTCATCGAAACCGCCGAGCTTTTCAAAACGGAGCGTGCCGTTCGGCTCGATTTTTTTGACGATAAGCCCGATTTCATCGGCATGCGCTGCCAATAAAACCGAAGGCATGCTAGCATCGGTTGCATTGATTTTGACAATCAGATTGCCTAATGCATCCACTTCCACGCTATCTGCTCCATCTTTCACTTTGTTCAGGATAAACCGTTGGACATCTTGTTCGAATCCGCTCGGCCCCACCAGTTCACACAAATCTTGTAATAGTTGATACACAAAATCACTCCAAGGAATTAGTTTGATAGGTAGACGTCTGTCAGTAAATCATTGCTCATCGGATGCGGCACGTAGCCTTCCACGTAATCCATCTGCGCAAGCGGTGGCGTCGTGTAAGCGAGCATCACCCACGGCGCGTCTTTTTGAAACAGCTGCTGCGCTTGTTTGTATAGCTCGATGCGCTTGTCTTGGTCAAGGGTTTCACGCGCTTCGGTGATCAAAGCGGTGAATTCATCGCTTTTGTAAAACGCGATATTTTGTGCAGGCACGGTAGCATTTGTTTTGCTGAGGTTCGGATAAAGGAAATTATCCGGATCCGCCATAACGCCGGTCCAGCCGTACATCGCCATCTCATGCGCGCCGGCTTTCGTATCTTCCAGATAAGTCGCCCATTCCATCGAAACGATTTCTGCTTCAATCCCGACTTTCGCTAAATCTGATTGGATCGCTTCCGCAATTTTCATCGGTTCCGGCAAATACGGGCGCGGGTTGCTCATTGTATGCAGTTTCGTCTTAAACCCATTTTCAAATCCTGCTTCTTTCAAGAGCTTTTTGGCTTCTTCTACATTGTATTCGTACTTCTCCAAGGAATCATCATAGCCCCAAAGCGATGGCGGCAACGGGCTTGTGGCAGTCTCGGCAAGGCCGTTATAAAACGCATCGACGATTTTGTCTTTGTCGATGGCCATATTGAGCGCTTGGCGCACCAATGGATTGTTGAACGGTTCTTTTTCCGTGTTCAAAGCCATATAGCCGATGTTGAAGCTTGGCCGCTTGAGCAATTCAAGCCCTTCGGTGTCTTCCACAATCGTCGTATCGGTTGCATTCATGCCGTCGAGCACATCAATTTCCCCGGTCTGCAACGCATTCAAACGTGCCGCATTTTCCGGAATCACCTGGAAGATGACTTTATCCAAATACGGTTTTCCTTCCATCCAGTACTCAGGGTTTTTCGCCAGCGTGATGGTGTTATTGCGGCTCCATTCTTCAAACATGAATGGCCCTGTCCCCACCGGGTTTTCGTTCAGCTTTTCACCGTGTTTCTCAATCGCTGCCGGGCTTGCGATGCCGAACATCGAAATCGCCAAATAACTTAAGAACGGCGCCGTTTTGCGTTTCAGCTTGATTTCCAGTTCATGGTCGTCTGTCGCTTTCACATGCTCGATCAAGTGGTTCTCGTCTCCTTTAAAACCGCCGTAAAGGAACGGATAATACGCGAAATCCCCTTGGTGGTACGGGTTTTCCGGATCCATCCAGCGGTCGAAGTTGAAGACGACCGCTTCCGCGTTGAAATCAGTGCCGTCATGGAACTTCACGCCTTCGCGCAATTTGAACGTCCACGTCAGTCCATCTTCACTGGAACTGTACTCTGTCGCCAGCTTCGGCTGCAATTCCAGGTTTTGATCGTATTCAAGCAAAGTCTCAAAAACATTATGCGTCACACGGATCGATTCCCCGTCTGTCACATTGATCGGATCTAAGCCGACTGAATCAGCTCCGCGGCCATAGACAAGTGTTCCGCCTTGCTTGTCTCCTTCTGGCGTTTCACCGCCGCTGTCAGCGTTGTCCGCTCCATCATTTCCGGAACAAGCGGCGAGCATCAAGACGAGAATCAATCCCAGGATAAACGGGAGTTGCAGTTTTTTCTTCATTTTTTGTGCCTCCTCTTTTTAGCGTAAATTTCCATCTGTAAGTTGAAACAAAATGAATAGGGGCTGTCTATAGGATATTCCCCTTATTTTTCTATGAATACTGTCCTTATCGCACTCCTTTCGTTTTACAAAATAACCTATTTCGAACTATTTCTCTTCCTTAAAGTAAGAATTACTTAACTTCTTCTTAACTTTTGTTCTGAAACTTCTTTAAGTGTATTAGCAATAAAATTTAAAGTCAATTATTTATTATAAAATTCAATTAATTTATTTTGCTCCTTGAAAATTGTTTACACTTTTAGATGAAAATCTGAATTGGCATCCAAGCAGGTTGAATTATTCTTCGAATCAAATGTATAAATGCAGTCCCAAGTGATTAGCTCCAATTCAAGAAGCTTTTTAGATGGTTTATGGGGCATTTATTTTAATTGAATAAATTCAATTTGGTCATACACAGTGGCGAGATTTTTTTCGATAGTGCTGGTGTTCCTTCCATCACCCTCTATGTATTCTGCTACTTGGCAAGACATTTAAAAATAATTAAAAATTTATCATTTAAATATCAAATATATGATAGAATGATAATTAATTATTAAAAATTCAGAATTCAATTATACCCGTGCCCGTGGATTTGCCAATCAAAAACTAGGAGATGATCATTATGTGGAAAAAGACAGCACAAATCATGTTTGCCATGGTCATCTTCCTGTTGCTTCCCGGGTGGAACCCTCTTCAAGCTCCGCCACAAGCAGCGGAAAATCAAAAAGCCGTCGTTCCCCAAGCTCTTGGCTTATCAGCAAAAGAATCGACTTTAGCTAGCCCAGCGTTCAAGAAAGATCTGCCGACGGATTACACAATGCATGATTATCTTGTCTACGTCTTGGCTGATGTGGAAGCATTTTGGTCTCCCATCATGGTTAAGGATGGTTATGCAAAACCTGCTGTCACTTATTCGTTCCCAGCTTTAGGAGAACAGGTCCAGACCGAATGCATTATTGAAACACCGATCGATCCGGCGCAAGCATTTTATTGCGGCTTTGATGACCAGATCGTCATGACGCAGCTAATGGCCGCTCAGCTATTGGAAGGGACGTACAAAACCAATTTAGAGCCGCCGAGTGAATACAAGGCCGGTGATTTCTCCGTAGCCTTTGTGCTGGCTCACGAATACGCGCATAATCTGCAAACCGAGCTCGGATGGCTGCCAGTAACCGGCGACGAGGCCCCGAAAGCGACTTCCCGGAGCATTGAACTGAACGCGGATTGCCTGACGGGCGTATGGACCCATTCGGTAAACGCTCGCGGCCTTCTGGACACCACGGACATCCAGGAAGTGAAGCGGACGCTGGCGGATATCGGCCAAGACCCATCAGCTCCTAATCCGACGCACGGAACGCCGAAAGAGCGGACCGACGCTTTTCTGCTTGGCTATGATTCCGGAGCGGCTGCCAGCTGTGACCCTTACTTGACCACTCCTTATTAAACAGACCGGCTCTCCTCATTCTGCACAAGAAATCCACCCCCTTGAGTTTCCTTGGGAGTGGATTTTCTTTCTTCTATTATTGTGCAGGCTCAGCATTGCGTGGCATTGCCTCTTCTTCTGAGAAATGAATTTCTCATTGTTCATTCATTTACACTAAATTAATCAAAATATTCTTTCTATTATGATAAGGTAGACGTAATCATCTTTGTTCTCACATAAGCTTTCAACCTAATTTGAATGGGAGGAAAAGGAATGGCACAGAACATTTTAAAGATCTTGCAAGACAAAGGCATCGACGTACCGGAACATCACGTGGAAATGTTGGAGAGTCAATGGGCAGTTTTCGAAAAAATGCGAGCGACCGTGGACCAGGAGGCACTAGCCGATTACGACATCGGCTTGACCCATGTGCCAGCAGGTGATGGGAAATGACGCAGGACTTAGCGAAACAATCGATTGGCGAACTGGCTCCGTTGCTCCAAAACAAAGACATTTCCCCTGTCGAATTAACCGAAGCGGTGCTGAAAAATGTCGACAAGTACGACAGCCATGTGAATTCCTATATCGAAATCCAAGCCGATGGAGCGAGACAGGCAGCAAAAACGGCTGAGAGTGAAATTGCGAGCGGCAATTACCGCGGTCCCTTGCACGGCATCCCGATAGCGTTAAAAGACATTATGTATTTCAAGGGAGAAACAGCAACGATGGGCTCCGGCATCCACCGGGATTTCGTGCCCGATTATGATGCAACGGTCGTATCGAAGCTGAAAAGCGCGGGTGTGGTTTTTACCGGTAAGCTGAACATGCACGAGTATGCCTGGGGCGCAACGACCACCAATCCGCATTTCGGCGCTTGCCGTAACCCGTGGGACCTCAGCAAAATTCCAGGCGGGTCAAGTGGCGGCTCAGGCGCAGCCGTTGCCGCTGACATGGCCATCGCGTCTCTTGGCACCGATACAGGCGGTTCCATCCGCATTCCCGCTGCAAGCTGCGGCATTATCGGCTTGAAACCGACCCACGGAAGAATCTCAAAGTACGGCTGTTTCCCTTTGGCCTGGAGCCTCGACCATATCGGACCGTTGACCAAGACGGTCTACGATGCCGCGTTGCTGTTGGAAACCTTGTCCGGCTATGACCCGCAAGATCCGACGTCTATAGATAAACCTTCCCAAAATTACAGTGGCGGGCTGTCCGAAGACTTGAAAGGCAAAGTGATCGGCATCGATGAAGATTACTTTTTCCGCAATGTCGACAAACGTGTCGATGAAGCTGTGCGAAACGCAATCAACGAATTGGTGAAACTCGGGGCACGGATCGAACCGATCAAAATCCCGTCGCTGTCACAAGCGGAGTTTGCCGAACTCGTCACCATTACATCGGAAGCCAGCGCCGTCCACCACCAGAATTTGATCAAGCATCCGGAAATGTTCGGAGAAGATACCCGCTTCTTGCTGGAGTTTGGTGAATTGGTGACGGCCGTGGATTATTTGCAAGCCCAGCAAATCCGCCGGAAACTGAGCAATGAGTTTGCACAAGCATTCAAGCAAGTCGATGTCATCATCAGCCCGACGCTGCCGTTCCTGCCGCCGCTCATTGGCGACAACACCGTAGACATCAACGGCCAAACGCTGAGTTTCCTGGATGAAGTGATCCGCTTTACAGGACCTGGCAACTTAACCGGGCTCCCGGCCTTGAGCATTCCGTGCGGTGTCCGCGACGGCTTGCCGATCGGCTTGCAGATTATGGGCCCTGCCTTTGAAGAAGAAAAAGTATTGAATGTGGCCTATGCGTTGGAGAAGCTCCAGTTGATGAAAGGCAAAAAGCCGGATCTGCTTAACGTCTTTTGAAGTAAAGCTTAACTTTTCTCTTGCAGGAAGCGGCCTAATTCAGGAGAATTTTGCTTTCCTCTTAAAAATAAAACAGCCGCTCCGAGAAAGTTGCATTCTCGGAGCGGCTTTCTTTTGCATTCAAATGTCGCTTATATTTAAAACACTATAGAATAGGTTCTTTTCCAAGCACGCGAATCCGTCCATACCCCATCAACAAAGCAAGATCAGGTTTAATCTCTATTTCCAGCAGCTACGGCGGCAATAAGTTGAATCTCGACCGGTGCATTGCCCGGCAACGACGCAACACCGACCGCAGCCCGGCTCCCGATTCCTTTGCTGCCTAATTGTTCATATAAGTACTCAGAAGCAAAGTCCGCCAAAGTGGAATGCGCTTCAAATGTGTCTTCCGCATTCAGGTAAACGGTGAGCGAAACAATTTGTTCAATCCCTTCCTGCTCCACAAGTAAACTTCTGGCTGCAGTGAGTGCATTTTCAACCGCTTGCCTGACTGCTTCTTTATAGCTAACTGCCGGCTGATCGGTGCTGACTTTCCCGTATTGAATCATTCTGCCTTTATTTCTCGGGGTCATCCCGGCGGTATAAATCAGGTTTTCAAACCGCGTTGCCGGAACATATTTCCCCTGCGGAACGGGGTTATTCGTTTCTTCTTGCTTGTTCATTTTCGCTACAGCTCCTCTACATTAATGAACCGTTTAGTTTCAGCAATATGCACTCATCTAAAAAAATTCTGCCTATTCTATTCAAGGCATGATTTTCTTCCCACTTATGTTAACTCGGCTCCAACAAAATCTATATTTGCTTCATGCCGTGGAATGAGGTGGGGCGGAATTGGCTGTTGCCGGTAAAGAGCTTTTTTATTCCCAGACATTAATTGGTGCAAGTAATCCAAATCATCTTCGATTCGTTTGAGAATTTCCGGTTGAGAATCGAAAATAGGATCGCCATGGCCAGGAATCAATGTGTGAATACCATGTTCGATTATTTTCTCTTTCATCCGCTGCAAGCTTTCGATGTATTTTTTGCTTGAATAAAAAATAAACGGAAATTCCAAATTTGATAAGACGTCTCCTGCTACCACAAGTTTTCGCTCCAGAAAAAACGTAGCCATCATATCGTCGGTGTGGCCCGGTATGGGCAAAAAATAAAGCAGATCATCCGAGGTGGATTTGGTCGTCTCCTCCACGATTTCCTCATCGATCCTGAGATTCTCAAGTTCTTTGTCACGTGCGACATACCACTGTAGATCAAAAGACCGAACTTTCTCCATAGGGTCTTGGCGTTCACTGATTTTATGATGGCCTACCGTATGTCCATATGAAAAATCGGAAAATCCGGCAATGTGATCCCAATCGGCATGTGTGTAAATCACGTATACCTTTTTGTCTGGGAGCGATTTTTTAATTTGTGTTAATTCGTGAGGAAAATAGGTTGGATCAAAGAGAAAGCATTCCTCTCTTCCTTCTATTAAAGTTGAGTTCGTTTGCCATAAGCAGCTCTGATAAATATTCATAAAAATCCCCCTTTTAACGACAAGTTTATCATAGAGCGACCGGGCGGTATGAGACACGTATAAAATACCCTTTCCTATCTGCTTAAGCCTCAAATTCTTTGGTGAATACAGCAAATGAAATGAGCCACTTCGGACGGATTAGTGAGCCGCTCGAGAAGACCAACCCGTGGTATTGCATCTATTACCTGTCGTAACTGCAGAACGCCGAGTAAGATCTCCATTAAGAAGACATAGGGCCCTTGGAGATACAGAACCAACGATTGTCTTCAGGCAAAATGGGACTGCCCGCCTCTTTAAAGTAGTCCCATTTCATCCCTGTGTACGGAGCAATTATGAATAGTTAGCCGGTTGCAAGAAAACACAAAAACCGCCTTCGAAATCCTTTGATTTCATTGAAGGCGGTCTTTTGGGTATTCATTTTAACTGAATAAGTTCAATGGTGTCTCACACAGGGGCGTGATTTTCCAACATTGGAAGTGCATTTTACATTATTTAAAACTACCCTAAATATTTTTTATTGTGATTCAAAATTATATATCTAATTTTTGATTACAAAACGCATCAAAAATTTTCATCTGACGATTTAAAACTTTTTGCTCTTCAAATTCATTTAAAAATATTTCTCTCGAATTCAACCCAAAATTTTTCATTTTATTTTCATCAATAAAAATTTTCTCTATTGCATTAGCTAAAGAGTTTGCATCTTTGACTTTACATAGAAAACCATTTGTATCTACGTGAACTTCTTCTCTACAACCACGGATATCACTAGCAACTATTGGTTTTCCCATCGCCATTGCTTCAATTATTGATCGAGGTAAACCTTCTCTATAAGATGGTAAAGTGAAAATGTCGGAAGCTGCAATTATCTCTGGAATATCTTCTCTTAATCCAAGTAATTTAATATTTTTGCTTATCCTATTATCCATTTCCTCAATTAATTTTCTAGGTTCAAGACCATCTCTATCTCCTTTAACTTCTCCTCCTACAATTAAAAGTACTAAATCAGAATATTTATTAGAAAGAATTTCGAATGCTTTTAATAATTCACGAATTCCTTTTTCTTCTACAAGCCTTCCTATAAAAAGAATTACAATTTTACCTTCTACATCGTATTGTTTACGTAATATATCTCTATTATAAATTAAAGGATTAAATCTTTCACCCGACACTCCGTTATTAATATGAACTAGGCGATTAACTTTGTTAAATTTTTTGTTAACAGCCAAATCATAATCTTCTATACTTTGAAAGAAGATATAATCAGTTAAATATTTACCCCAAATTTTTTCCAAGAAGTAAGAGATTTTGTATACTATAGGATTCATATTTTCATGAAAATAAAATCCATGAGCTGTATATATATTTAATGAGACGCCAGTAATTTTTGCAGCTAATCGAGCAATTAAACTTGCAACAGGCGTATGTGAATGTATTACGTCATACTTCTCTTTTCTAATAAGCAGAATTAACTTTATTAATGCTTCAAAATGCTTAAATATGTTTAAGTTTCTAGAAAATGGAATTTGCTTTATCACATATCCTTCTTCTATTAAATCTCGACCAATTTCATTTGAATTACATGCAATATGAACTTCATATTTATTTTTTTTTAAATCGTCTACTAAAGGCAAAAGAAACTTTTTCACAGTAAAGTCTACTGCGGTAACTTGCAATACTTTCATTGAGAAATCCCTCTTACTATAGTCATTTATATTAAAGTCTCCATAAATCAATTGAACTAGGTTTTAATTCTTTATTTAAAGAACTTTTAATGTCCACTACTAAACCTCTATTTTCTTTTAATAATTTTTCAATTATACCCCAACTGCCTTCTACATAATCTCGATGCGGAACTGCAAATATTACGGCATCAGCAGGCATAAGATCTGCTATATTTATTAAAGAGACGCCATATTCTTTCATTGCTTCTACCGCCTCTGCTTCTACATCAGTAACTTGTACTTCAATATCATATTCTTCTAGTTCTCTTATTACATCTATCACTTTTGAATTACGTAAATCTGGCACATTTTCTTTGAATGTCAACCCAAGAACAGTTACTTTTGCGCCTTGAATAACAACACCTTGTTTAATTAACTTTTTCACTAAAGTTCTAGCAATAAATTTTCCTATTTCATCATTTATTCTTCTACCAGCCAGAATAACGTCTGGCTGATATCCTACAGCTTGAGCTTTATGAGTTAGATAATATGGATCTATTCCTATACAGTGTCCTCCTACAAGACCTGGAGAGAAATTAAGAAAGTTCCATTTTGTTCCTGCTGCTGTTAAAACTTCGGTAGTATCAATATCTAAACGATCAAATATTAATGCTAACTCATTCATCAAAGCTATATTCACATCACGTTGAGTATTCTCAATAACTTTTGCCGCTTCAGCAACCTTGATAGAGCTAGCTTTATGGACTCCTGCTTTTACAACACTTGCATATGTATCAGCTACAATATCAAGAACTTTTGGAGTTTGTCCTGAAACTACTTTAATAATAGTAGCAAATGTATGTTCTTTATCTCCAGGATTGATACGTTCAGGAGAATAACCTACGAAGAAATCTATGCCATATCTCATACCAGAAAACATTTCTAGTACTGGCACACAAATTTCTTCGGTTGCTCCAGGATATACTGTCGATTCGTAAACTATAATTGTCCCTTTAGTTAAATTTCTCCCTACTGTTTCTGAAGCTTTTATAAGTGGGGTTAAATCCGGTTGATTGTGTTCGTTAATGGGAGTAGGTACAGCTACAATAATAAAATCAGTATTTTTAAGTTTTGTAGCATCTGAAGTGAATTCTATTAACGCCTTACTTAATTCTTCTCCAGAAACTTCATTTGTATAATCTATTCCTTGCTTTAGTGTTGCTATCCGATTTTCATTAATATCGAATCCTACTATTTTATGCTCCTTACCAAAAGCTACTGCTACTGGCAATCCCACATACCCTAATCCTACTATTCCTATATTTCTATCCATTAATTTTTTCACTCCATTATATTGAATATTTATTGTACACAATATGAGACCAAATATTATTTTAAAATATTGTCATAAAAAGCTTCGATTTTTTTAGCAGATTTTTTAATATCAAATTTTCCAGATGAAATATCTTCTCGAGCATTCATACCTAACCGTTTTCTTAATTCTTGATCTTCTATGAGATTTTTTAAAACTTCTACAGTTTTTTCGGGTGAGTTTCTTTCTATTAAGAAGCCATTATGATTATTTATTATTATGTCCGTATTTCCTACGATTTTTGTCCCTACTACCGGTATTTGAAAGCTCATAGCCTCTAGGACTACCCTTGGTAAACCTTCAAAAAGAGAATAGTTTATCAAAATATCTGTTTTTTTATACCACTCAGCTATATCTTTCTGTAAACCTACAAGATGAATATTTAGATATTTATTATTTTCAATAAGTAGCAGAATTTCTTCGTAATACTTTTCATCTTTTTTTGCACCAATAAGCAGTAAATTAACTGATGGAGTATTAGCTTTGCATATATATGGCCAAACATCTCTTATAAACTCTAATTGTCCTTTAATATCATGAAGAGCTCCAACTAATGATATATTTATAGAATTATTAGTGTTATAAGTTCTGACATAATCTCTTTGTAATTCTATTCCATTTTCTATGACAACTAATTTTCTTTCTATTTTTTTTAATTTTTTAGGAGAATAATAAGACAACACAGATGTTTTAAGACTTTCAGAAACTAAAATAATATGATCAGAAATACTTAATAAAAATTTTACTTTAGAAAAAACTGCATCTCCTCGAATATGTAATACTAATTTACTTTTACTAATCTTAGCAGCAAAATAACAAAGAATTAAACTTTCAAAATTTTGTGCATGTATAATTTTTATTTCGTATTTTTTTATCACTTTTAATAATTCTTTTGTATGATTTAAATAAGCATAAATTCCTTTAAAAGACAATTTTTTACTTCTAATAAAATTAAAAAAATCTTTGTAATTATTGTTAATTATTATATTCTTCATTTCGTTGTCTAATACAAGGTCTGATGCTAAGTTATTAAAAGTATTTACAAATATCGCTTCGTAATTATTATAATGTTTAGCCTGTTGGATTGGCGAAATGTATCCTCCCCTCAAATCGTCCATTTGATTATATATATGAATTATTACCTTCATAATTTCCTCCTTGAAATTCTTATATATATTCCTGCTTAGTTATACTCTCTCTTTTTTTTATTACTTTAGCAGGAATACCGACTGCCACAGAATAAGGGGGAATATTTTTAGTAACTACACTCCCTGCTCCTATTACGCTTCCTTTCCCAATAGTTACTCCATCGACTACAGTTACTCCTGTGCCTAACCATACATCATCTTCTATACATATTCCTTCAGCTTTGTTTCCTTGCTTTTTAATAAAGATTTCAGGATCTTCAAAAATATGATTAGAAGCTATTATCGAACATCGGGGTGCTATGGCCACATATTTACCAATTTCCACTCCACCTGTTCCAGAAATAATAGAAAAACTATTTATTGAAGTATATTCACCTATAGATATAAAGCCTTTGCTAGGTTCAATCATTACATATTGACCTATACGCGAACCTCTCCCAATTTTCAAATTCCCTTTTCTAATTTTAGTTTTTCTTATCTGAACATCTTCACTTATTTGTGCTCTATTATTACTTAATGTTATGATTCTAGCTTTTAAAAAAAAATACATTATCATAGTACGTTTCTTCAATTTAATTAGTCCCATTTTTTATTGACCTACTTTTTTTCAGAATATTAATACTTGTTTTAATACTTCTTGAAAACATATTACTGACACTCAAATCTATTAATTTAAATACTTCATAAGGCCACTTCCATGCATTATAAATTACTTGAACTAGTAAACAGGGAAGAATAATGCTCCATATTCCTATATCTAAGTATATAAAAAGAATTAAACTAAAAACTAAAGTAACAGTGCTAGAGATAACATAAGATTTAACATATGGTTGATTATTACTCAATGAAATGAAAGTTGTGCTTCTTTGATGATTTGTTAGTACGAAGTTGTATAAAAGTAAAATAACAATCTGCCCCACAGGGAGCAAAGATGTATTAGAATTTATCATATTAAATATACTACTGCTTAGAAGCCACAAACCAAAACCTCCGACAATATAAATTGTATAAGATATAAAAGTTGCAATAGAGTATATGTTTTTAAGCTCTTCTTTTTTTGAAGATAATTGTAAGGAATTCATTTTAGGTAAAAAAGTATTGAAAGTTACTGCAGCCATGGCACTAATGACACTAATTAGTTGAATAGTTAAACCATAACTCCCAATAGTTTGTAAACTTAGAAAAAGAGTTCCTAAAAATAGAAGACCTTGTGTTTGAATATAATTACTAAGGGCTACCGCCCCTAAACCTTTCGAATTGTATGCTAAAGAATTATAAACCTCTTGGAAATTTCGATTCAATTCTTGCTTAGCTTTTTTATATGATATTAAATTATTTTTAAAAATTTTGTTAATTCTCCAAGCTAATTGCATTCTCAAAAGTATAGCTACTATTAAATTTGAAATAGCTAATGCCATTAAACCAAAGCCCAAAGTAAGCAAAATTACTTGAATTATCATATAAGTAATTTGGTTAATTATAAAAGTAATTTGTAATGCTTTAATTTTTCCTAAACCTTTATATACACTTGAATAGTACATATAGTACAAAGAAATAATTACTCCAAATGCATATATTGACCATGAAAGCATACTATAAAAAACATCTAGTTCTCCGTTTACAATATAAAACACGTAAATAGAAACAAGTAACATGACAAGTAAGGATAAAATACTAATCTTTCTATATATCCTTCTAGCAGAAAATATTACAGTAAATAGTAATTCATAATTTGGTTTACCTTTATGATCAACATTAGGTAAGCCTTTTTTAGGTAATTCAGAAGCTCCACAGAATGCATAAGTTGTAAACCGGACTATTACTCCACCAAAACCCATATCTAGTAATATAACAAGTGTTCCTATAGATAAAAAAATTATCCAAAGACCATACTCAGAGCTAGACAAATGTGAAAGTACAATAGGTAACATTAAAATATTTGAAAAAATCCTTATAAAATATCCTAAAAAACTAATCATAACATCAGACTTATTAATGTTTATTTTAATCACCTTTTTATTCGTTATAATTAAAATTAAAGTATATTCTTCTAGTTTTTCACAAATTCTTTGGTTGGCAATTTAATCGCTCTTGTATACTGATTTGCCGCTCTTAAATTTTCGAATATTTCCGCATCTCTATACTTTAATATTTTTGAAGGATTTCCTCCAACTACTGCATATTCTGGTACATTTTTTGTCACTATTGATCCACCCGCAATTACAGCTCCATTGCCTATTGTTACTCCAGAAAGAATCATTGCCGATTCTCCAATCCAAACACCTTGACCAATACATATATCTTTAGCGAAATTCACATTATCAAATGGTATAGCTTTTAAATCTTCGCTATCATAATTATGATTAGCTGTAATAAAACTACATTTAGGCGCAATAATTGTTCCTTCACCAATAAATAATTTAGAGTTTTTAGATATAGACATAGAGCAATTTGGTCCAATACTTACAAAAGACTCAACGTAAATTCTACTAATGCATTTTGCTTTTAGCACTGAAAGAGGAAGCGCAGTGTTTTCACCCAAACTTCCGAATCGCTTCTTATAATAATTTAATCTTAAATTGATAAGTATATTTCTAATTTTATCTTTCATATCTATCCTCGCTTTGACTTGATTAATACATTTTTTAAATAATACTTTTACAAATTGACAGTATTTTTAATATCCATTAGTAAAGTATTCACTTTTTATTTTGAAAATAATTCCTTTGAACTTCCTAATTCTTTATTCGTATTTTTTAAGATGGTTCCCAAAGAAATCATTACCCAAAAATCAATTGTATTTGTATTGTTATGACTTAAGGAATATACACATAAAATAGTAAAAATAGCATAAAGAAAAAGCTTATTATTATTTGAGATTTCTACATGCTTAATGTCTTTATAGCTCTTAATTAGAAATATGATAAATACTATTAAACCTATGATTCCAAGTTCAGCACCAATTTTTAGAAAATCATTATGAGTTGCCATCTTTTCTCTAAAAAATAGTGTAGGGGAGACATTATTTATATATGGCATGTAGTTACTAAAAGTTGTAAGGAAGTTATTATAACCTATGCCAAAGAAAGGATTTTGTTTAATCATTTCAATTCCTATATTAAAAACACTGGTTCTCTCTTGTACACTTGCATCTTCTTTCATATTTGAAAATCTTTCCAAAACTCCGTAATAGTTGCTAAAAATATAAGCAATAGCAATTAAGAAAAAAGAAATGATAATTTGTTTGATATTTTTTTTCTTAATAAATATTATAAAAAAAGGTATTAATAGGGTTAAAATAGCTGATCTTGATTCGGTTAACATTATGGCTATAAAGATTAATATCATAGCTATATTCTTAAATTTACTTTGATTAAAAAAGAATGCAGAGAAACTAAGTACAAGATAAATTGCTAAATAATTCGAATTTGTAAATGTCACTTCTACTCTAGTTTGAGTGAAAAGATACTCAATTATGGCCACTATTGACAATACAACACCATTAATTTTAAGTATTGTTAAAAAAATTTCAAAATCATGTATCTTCATTCTATTTGAAATAAAAAAATAGGCAGCAAATATATATGCGAAATTAATTAATCCATCTAAATAACCAAGTTGATCTTTACTTGAAGAAAAACTTATTATAATAACTAGAAACAGTAAACCTAGATATAAATTAAATTTTAATTGTTCTTTCTTTTTATATAAAAAACTTAAAATCAATATCCCTAATCCTATAAGGATAATAACTCTTCCTATATTTCTATACATTAAAAATGAGATGTTTGAAAAGTTGGATCCTAGGTAAGGGAGTGATGCAAAAAAAATGTAAATAAGGAAACTATACTTTTTATTTTCTTTTATGTTATAAAATTTTAAAAAATAAAAAAATATTATTCCTATAGGCAATACTAATTTTATTAAACTACTTATTTCCATC
The DNA here is from genome assembly GCF_058268475.1 of Planococcus sp. TJ-301. Lineage (NCBI taxonomy): Bacteria > Bacillati > Bacillota > Bacilli > Caryophanales > Caryophanaceae > Planococcus > Planococcus sp. TJ-301. The sequence continues at coordinate 1,425,245 of NZ_JBZDOH010000001.1, forward strand.
TTTATCCTCCTATAGAAATAACTAGAATTTCGTTATACTTTAAATAATAAATATTCTTAACTGTCTGAAGTGGACATTTCAAGTAGTTCTAATCTATATTTTTTAAAAACAGTATCCCATTCATATAGTTTTGTTACATCTATATAACCGTTATATGCGATGAATTCTCTTAACTTTTGATTATTCACCAATTGCTCAATTGAATATACTAATTCTTCAACATCTCCAGCTTTTATCAACAATCCATTATATTCATTTTTTATAACACCAGATATTGCCCCAACATCTGTAACTACAACAGGCAATCTCATAGACATCGCTTCTAATAGAGTTCTTGGCATTCCCTCACTTATAGAAGGCTGTATATAAATATCGGCTTCTCTAAGAAAAGGAATAAATTGTTCTTGAGGAAGGCTATCAATTAACTTTATATAATCATGACCGTAAGTCATTGTTTTATATTTTTGATGTAAGGGTCCTCCACCAATTAAAATTAGTTCCACATTATGATACCTTTCATGAAGTCTAATAGTTGCTTCAATCGCATCTTCAAAAGCTTTTTCCCATACAAATCTTCCTACGCTTACTATTTTTATAGATTTATTTATTTCAAAGTTTTCTTTAGGTGGGAAAAAAAGATTCATATTAACTCTGTTAGGAATAGTAACAAGATTTGCTGGAATCTTTCGATTATTAAACATTTCTTCCATTGTTACGCTCAATGATCTAACTTTAGTAGCGTTCCTTAAAGAAAACTTAATCAATACAGATAATATTTTATCTACGAACTTCTTACTATCTAATATTGAAAAATAAACCATACCATGAACTTCTATCATTAATGGTATTTTTTTTATTTTAGATATAAGGGCCGCTGTTACACCGCCGAATAAGGGGCATTGAGAAAGCAATATATCAATTTGATAGTTCTTTAATATTTTCAATATGTATATACTTGTGAAGAAAAAAGATTTAGAACTTCCTAACTTAGGGACTAGATGCAAAAATATATTACCCTCTCTGTAAGTTTTAAATTTGTTATCTTGTGCTCTTGCAAGTATATGATATTCTTCGAATTCTTTACTTAACTCTTTCCAAATTTTTTTCGTAGAATGGTCAATTGATAAAGGTGGGAAAGTATTTGCACTAATATGTAATAAATTAGTCATTTCTAAAAATCCCTTCTATATACATATCACTAACTGACTCAGTGGAATATTTTTTTACCCTTATTAAATTTTCTGATATTAGCTCCTTTTGTAATATACGATTTGAAATAAGATTTACTAATTTTTCTTTAAATAAGTCTCTGTTATTTTTATCTACAATATATTTCTTTTGTTTAAAACCCATAATGTCACTAGTTCCTCCCGCATCAGTAGCAACAATTGGAAGTCCACTTGCCATAGCTTCAATTACTACTCTCGGAAATCCTTCAGTATAGGATGGATTAATAAAAATATCAGCAGCTTTATAGTATTTTTCAATTTCATTATTTGGTTTATTTCCTAAAATTTTAATTCTATGAGACATAGGAGATTTAGAGATTAACTTATCAAGTAAATGTCTTTCAGGCCCATCTCCAATTATTATGAGATAAGTATCTGTATCATTTAGATAATTGTCTTCTAGAATAAATGGAATATAAAAATCTGTTTTTCGGACAGGAGATAGTCTATGAACCATAAGCAACAAATTCTCTGAAGAATTAAATCCTAATTCTCTTCGTAAAGTTTCTTTTTCATTTTCCTTTGGAGGAGAAAATCTATTAATATCTATATCGTTATAAAGCAAAAGCATTTTGTGAGATTTCACATTCAAATTATCTATATAATAATTAATCATTTTCTCTGGTCCAGTAACAAAATGATTAACTAATTTTTTTATAAAAAAGAACTTTGAATAAGTTAAAAGTAACCATTTAATTTTGTGGATATGGTTTTTTTCTTTATCTAATTCATAAGTTGTTCCACTATGCCAATAGTAGGTTTCTACATTTTTTTTAAGCCCTACTAATATTGAAATAATAGCAGCATTAACAGAGATTCTTACAAATATTTTTTTGTATCCTTTATGAGTAAGTTGCGTCAAAATTTTATAAAGTTCTATTGATCTTTTAATTTTACTTTTTTCTTTTTGGCATATTACTTCGATATTAGAATGAAAAATTTCAGGAGTTTCATCACATTTCTCTACTACAATTGCGATTTCAATTCCTTTATCAGCCATTTTTACAAGTAAATTAGTAATATGATGAAAATGTTGCACTGAATTTTTAGAATAATGATTTATAACATATATTAATTTTCTTTCCATGTCTTCACCCTATCTAATTTTAAATAAAAATCTTCAAGCCATTTAGAATTATCTGCTACGTGGTATCCTTTTTTAATCAACTCTAGAGATTCATCTTGTCTTTTATGTTTTTCCATTGCATTTAAAATTTGATTTGCCCAAAAATCTGCAGGTTCTTGTAAATCGATAAAGTGTAAATTTTTTGTTATTTTAGCTTCTTTCGAAACCCCTGTTGATGCGATACACGGTAAGCCTGAAGCTTGAGCTTCTATTAAAGTAAGGGGTAAACCTTCATAAAAAGAAGGGAAAACAAAAATATCCATTATTTGCAAAAAATCACTAACTTTAGATTGCTTACCCAAAAATTTTACAGAATTACCTAAACCTAATTTTTGTACATCTCTTTTTATTTCTTCCTCTAATGATCCAGTTCCTATTAACAAGAGAAGAGCAGTTTTATTCTTTCGATGTATTTCATTAAAAATATTCAATAAGAATTTGTGATTTTTTGGATACTCGAATCTACCTATATGTCCAATTATAAATATATCTTCTATATTTAATTTTTTTCTAATACTTTTTCTGATAAAAGAATCGTATTTGTACTCATTAACATTTATAGCATTGTTTAAAATTAAAACCTCATCTAATTTCTTTTTTCCAAATAACCATTCGGCAGCTGCATTGTTACAACTAAATAAATAATCAGCAATACTTCTTAATGGATACTGAAGCAAGCTTTTCACAAATCCTTTGTAACCCTTTCCTGATGAAGTGCTATGACTATGAATAATTGTCGTTAATCCATGCATTTTTGCTAATAATAGAAAGATAGAAGCAGTACTTCTAATGTGAGAATGAATAATATCATATTCTCGATGCTCTTTAAAAAAATTATTCCAAGCTATTATATAAGAATAAGCGCTTTTAAACGTGAAGGGAGGTACTTGATAAATATCTCCTCCTAAAGATTTTATTTCTTCGTTAAAATCACCTTTTTTAGAAGTATGAACGACAAAATCAAACTGAACCTTTGTTCGATCGATTTCTCTATAAATATTCATAATCATAGTTTCCGCTCCACCTCTATCCATAACACCAAAAACATGTAACACTCTTTTTAATTTACTCACTTCAAATTATTCACATACCATTTAACAGCATGCTTAATTCCTTCTTCAAAATTATAATCTGGATTATAATTTAATAAATTTTTAGCTTTCGAAATGTCTGCATTAGAATGTTTTATATCTCCTTCTCTTTCGGAACCAAATGTAGGTGGAATATGGATATCTAAGAGTTCAGAAATAACTTGATAAAGATTCAATAAATTTACTTGATCTCCATATGCAATATTAAAAGATTTACCAACTGCCTCTTTTGGAGCTAGACATGCTTTGAGATTCGCTTCAATTACATTTTCAATATAAGTAAAGTCTCTTGATTGTAAACCGTCGCCATTTATAGTTGGTGATTCTTTATCTAAAAGAGTTTTAACAAATTTAGGTATTACAGCTGCATAGCTGCCATAAGGATCTTGTCTCTTTCCAAATACATTAAAATATCTTAAGCCAATTGTTTCTAAATCATAAACATCAGTATATAACTTTGCATAAACTTCATTAATTTTTTTAGTTAAAGCATAAGGTGAAAGAATATTACCTTCCTCCCCTTCTAATTTCGGGAGTTTTTGAGAATCTCCATATACTGAAGATGAAGAAGCATATATGAATCTCTTTATTCCTGACAATCGGGCTGCTTCTAACATATTTGCAGTACCTTTTATATTATTATCTTCATAAATTAAGGGTTCTTTCATAGACCTTGGTACCGATCCTAAAGCTGCTTGATGAATTACGTAGTCCATTCCAGTACAAACAATTTTACATTTTTCGAAATCACGAATATCACCTTCAAACAATTCAAAGTTATCATTTTGGGAGAACCCGTCTATGTTTTTTTTATGTCCTGTTGAAAAGTTATCTAATCCTCTTACTTTATGTCCCATGTCTAATAATGTTTCTACTAAATTTGAACCAATAAAACCTGCAGCACCTGTTACCACAAAATTAGTTCCTTCTGGAAATTGTATATTTGATAATCCCAAAATAATCACTCCATAATTTTATATTTTACTTAAAGTGCCTTTAATCATAGTTGTTCTTTTTAATATGAAATCACAAAAAAAATTGCATCTCTTTTGTATTCTATTTATTTGCCTTCCTTAACCCCTTCACTCCGCAAAACACTAAAAACAGTCCCAAAGAATATCTTAGTATCCAACACAGGACTCTTCTTCTCAACATACTCCCCATCAATCTTAGCCTTAACCTCAATCGGCAACTCATCCCGCCCACTAATCTGTGCTAAGCCAGTCAATCCAGGAAGAACATCATTCGCCTTATATTTATCACGCTCTGCAATCAGGTCATCCTGATTCCACAACGCTGGCCGCGGTCCAATAAGGCTCATTTCACCTTTAAGGATATTGAATAGCTGAGGCAGTTCATCAAGACTAGTTTTACGCAGGAATTTGCCGGTTGGGGTTATGTATGAATCCGCTTTGTCGAGTAAGTGAGTCGGCATGTCATTCGGTGCGTCTGTTTTCATCGTTCGGAATTTGAGGATGTTGAATTCTTTCTTGCCTTTGCCGATGCGCCGCTGCTTGAAGAATACGGGTCCTGGCGATTCCATCTTAATTAATAAAGAAACAATTAATAATACAATCCCTAAGATAATTAGCGTTGTCAGCGATATTGAAAAGTCGATGATGCGTTTGAATACTGAGAACATTGTGTGTTCCCCTCTCTGAATTTCTGTTTCTTCTATAAATAAGAGCTCAAGCCTTTTTACGAACTGCTAGCCAATAACTTCGAACTCTCAACATTCCTCCGATTAGCCAAGCCAACCAAGGTCTGTTTGATTTCCACTGCGTTCATCTCAGGCAATTTCTCCAACACATAAAACAACTCCAACTCACTAACCGGATTCGCTTTACCGATATAAATCTTCGGGAACACTTGCTTGCTCTGGATCTCGTCTTCATTCAAAAGCTCTTCAAATAGTTTCTCGCCCGGGCGGATGCCCGAGTAATTGATTTCGATTTCGTCTTCACTATAGCCTGACAAGCGCACCAAGTTTTTTGCCAAGTCGACGATTTTCACCGGTTCGCCCATATCGAGTACGAACACCTCGCCGCCTCTTGCCAGCGAACCGGCTTGGATGACCAAACGGGACGCTTCCGGGATGGTCATGAAGTAACGCGTCATTTCCGGGTCGGTGACGGTAATTGGCCCACCTTCTGCAATTTGTTTCTTGAACAGCGGAATGACCGAGCCGCGCGATCCCAATACGTTGCCAAAGCGTACAGCGACGAATTTCGTGTCGCTGCGCTTCGCCAAGTTCTGGACGATCATTTCAGCAAAGCGCTTGGAAGCACCCATGACATTCGGCGGGTTGACGGCTTTGTCGGTCGAGATCATAACAAATGAGTCGACGCCCGCGATATGCGCCGCGTTGGCGATATTTTTCGTGCCGTAGATGTTATTTTTCACAGCTTCTGTCGGGTTGTCTTCCATGAGCGGCACGTGTTTATGGGCTGCTGCGTGGTAGACAACATCCGGCCGGTGCAGTGTCATGATATCCGTCAGGCGGTCATAGTCCTGAACGTCGGCGATGATGGGAATAAGTTCGGTATCTTTCGCAATCGTTTGCCGTAACTCCATATCAATTGTGTAGATCGAGTTTTCACCATGTCCGAGCAGCAAAAGCTTTTTCGGGCCGAAGCGCGCAATCTGGCGCGAGATTTCCGAACCGATTGAACCGCCGGCGCCTGTCACGAGCACCGTCTTGCCTGTCAGCTGGCCTTTGATCGTTTCCATGTCGAGCTGCACTTCGTCACGGCCGAGCAGGTCTTCGATTTTCACGTCCTGGATATCGCTGACGGCGACTTTTCCTGTCATGATGTCTTCGATGAGCGGGATGGTCTGCGTGCGGACACCAAGGTCCATGCACGTCGAGATCAATTTTGCGGTATCCTTTTTGCCAAGCGACGGAATCGCGACGATGACGTGTTCGATCGCCTGGTCTTTTACGATTCGGGCGACTTCTGACAAACTTCCCATGACGCGGACGCCGTAAATGTCGCCGCCTTGTTTTCTCGTGTCATCATCAGCGAATGCCACCGGCAGCAAGCCTTTATCGGCATTATTATGGAGCTGGCGAGCGACCATCGTGCCCGCTTGTCCAGCTCCAATGATGAGCGTGCGTTTTTGGTTTTGTGTGTTTTTGCCGGTGACGACGTCGCGCACCAAGCGCCAAGACAGACGTGAGCCGCCGATCAATAAGAGATGCAGCATCCATGTGATGGCAAGTGCGCGGAACAAGACGTCCTGCAGCACTAAGAATTGTACAATGCCAAGCACCATGACGGACAGCGTCACAGCTTTGAAGATGGAAGTCAATTCACCGATTGAGGCGTATTCCCACACTTTCCGGTACAAACCGTAATAGAGCGAGAACGCGTGGTGCGCGATGAAGATGGTTGCGGCGCTCACCAGCAGGAACTTGTTTTCAAACGGATTGATCCACGGATGGAGGATGAAGTAGCCGATGAAGATGGAGAAGAATACGATTAGCGAATCGACCAAGAATAATAAGGAAATGCGGTTTTTAAGTGCCAAATAGGTCAATCCTCCCAAAAATCATACAATATGCTTAACGCGATTTATCTGCACATTAATCTTAACACCTATTATTTGGGAATGAAAGTAGTTTTTTATCATATATATACTTTTTTTACTTTATTTATCCCAAAAAGTCCCACCATTTTGTCATTTTAATGGCTTGCGGCTCTAAGATGATGAGCTGCTCATTGTTGATGATCTTTTCGTTGTTTTCCAGTAAAATTTCGGCACAGTCGCCAAGATTTTTCTTTTCCAGAAAGTCGAGGCCTGCGCGGAAATGGAACGGCCTTCTCGTCAAGTGGTGGACATCCGAACCGTAAACGTGGATTAAGTTGGCGTTGATCAGCGTTAATGCTGTTTTTTGGATGGCTTTGCCGAATGTGCCGGCAACAGATCCAGCGGTCACTTGTGCAACTGCGCCGTGCAGCAGGAGCTTGCCTAGCCGCTCCGGCTTTTCGATGATGCCTTGGTTGCGTTCAGCGTGGGCAATGACCGGAATAAAGTTACGGCTGATCAGTTCTTGAATAAGCGGCACAGTATAGGCCGGCACGCCATTAGACGGCAATTCGAGCAAAACATAGCGCGATTCCGCAAGCGGCAACGCTTCACCGCTTGCTAAACGTTCCGGCAGCTTGTCAGATAGCCGGCATTCCTGGCCGCTGTAAATCTCAAGCGGCAGATTATGCTGCAGAACGAGCTCTTTCGTCGCTTCAAGCTGTCTTTTCATTTTCGGCACGTCGGTCGGAAAATTCGGGTGGTGGCCGTGCGGTGTCGCGATGATGCCCGTGATGCCTTCTTCAACCGCTTGCAACAGCAAGCCGAGTGTTTCTTCCATCGTTTCCGCGCCGTCATCGAGGCCCGCTAATATATGTGAATGCGTATCTATCATCGTTATCCCTCCTTAACTGTCAAAGAAAAAAGTAAAAAGGAAAGCCTTTTTACTTTTCGGAGCCATAGTATTGGTTATAATAACTGTCTTTTGCTGGTACGAAGTTGTTGAGTACCGCGCCGATGATGCGGCTGTTTGATGAAGCGATCGCTTCTTTCGCTTTCAGCGCCTGTTCTTTTTCTGTCTTGCCGGAATTGACGACGAGAATGGTGCCTTCGCATTTATTGGCAAGTATTTGTGCGTCCGCTACCGAAAGTACAGGCGGTGCGTCGAAGATGATCAGGTCATACAGGTTTTTCAAGTGTTCAACGAGGCTCGTCATCGAGCGCGACGCCAAAAGTTCAGCGGGATTCGGCGGAATCGGGCCGCATGTCAAGAGGTCCAAGCGTTCGACATCCGTCGGGCGTACAGCGTCTTCGATAGACGTTTGGCGCGTTAAGACGTTCGACAAGCCAATGATATTGTCCATATGGAATGTGTGGTGCGTCGTCGGTTTCCGCATATCGCCGTCGATGAGCAAGACTTTCTTGCCTTCTTGTGCAAAGACGACCGCCAAGTTCGCTGCCGCTGTCGACTTGCCTTCTTCAGGCGCTGCTGACGTCACGACGATTGAACGGATATCGCTGTCGGGCGACGAGAAATTGATGTTCGTGCGCAGCGTGCGGAATTGCTCCACGACGAACGAGCGCGGGTTGGTATGCGCGACGAGTTTCCGCGCGCTTTGCTGCAGTTTTCTGCGTTTTTCTTGTTTTTTCTTCTTTAACTTTGAGAACATCGGATCAGCCCGCCTTTCTTCGTGACTTATTCTTAGTACTTAGCGGTTTTGCGTCTTCGTTGATCGGTGAAATAACGCCAAGCAGCGGCATGTCGAGCACGTCTTCGATGTCTTGTTCATTTTTCATGCTGGTGTCGAGGTATTCAAGCAGGAACGCGATACCGACGCCAAGCATCAAACCGACGACTGCGGCAATTGCCATATTCAGCATCGGGTTCGGTGCGACCGGCGCTTGCTTTTCTTTCACTACGGCGTATGACAAGATCGACACGTTGTCGACTTTCATCAATTCCTGAATTTCTTCCTGGAAGACGGCCGCTGTCGTGTTCGCGATGTCAACGGCGATTGCCGGGTCCGGGTCTTGCACGGAAATGTTCACAACTTGCGAGTTTTCCGCATTGGAGACGGTGATTTTATTCGTCAGCTGGTCGGTGCTAAGGTCTAATGCCAGCTGGTCGCTGACTTGGTCCAAGATTGCCGGGCTTTTGATGATGACGCTGTATGTATTGATCAGCTGCAGGTCTGTTTGAATGTTTTGGTTTAATAATGCCGCTGCTTCTGATTTTTCCTGGTTGACGAGAATTTGCGTGTTTGTCTGGTAGATCGGTGTCAGGAAATTATAACTGACGACCCCTGCGATGATGACGGCGAGTGCAGTTAAGATGATGATCAATCCCAGCCTCTTTTTTAACGTGGCGAAAAGTTCTTGTAACGAAATGGTTTCTTCCATCGATAGTCCGGCTCCTTTATCAGTAAATTGCTTTTAATAGTATAGCATGAAGTTATTAGACAAGAGAGGGTTTTATTGGAAAAATTTTTTAGGTATAATTTCTTATAGTTTATTTTTTCGACTGTAAAATGCTGGTAGATAGAATCAGAATGTGAAGGGGCATGGGCTATTGGTTGGAATTTCAAGTTTATTTACAAAATCTTGCTTAAATCACTTCTTTTTACTCCTTTTTATGCTATTCTTTTTAAATAAGCCGCCATATTCGAACAATTATTGTTTTAAATTTGGCAAATTATACATAAAAGTAGCGTGCTTACATTATTTAGAAATACATTATTGTAAATACAAGGGTTTAATTCAGGAGGAATGAAGCATGGAGAAGTTTAAGAAGTATTGGAAACAGATCGCAATTGGTTTGTCAGTCGTTTTTCTGGCAATCGCAGGTTACTTGGTCTACACATTTGAATTTAAAGACTACGACACGGCTGATGAAGAAGTCGACGAAATCACGAAAGACGAAATCGAAGTCGACTTGCCAGACGACACGACTATTGTTGTCGATGAAGACGGCGAAGTAACAACTAAAGAAACAGAAAAAGAAGAAGATGAACAAAAAGACGAAGAAACTACGGAAGACACGTCAACGGATACTGGATCAACCGGTTCTACTAACGGTGAATCTACTCCTACCGTAACAGCTGCGAATAATTCGACAAGTTCTTCAGCTACACCAGCGAAAGCTTCTGCTCCTGCTTCTAATGGTTCGTCGAACAACGGATCATCGAATAACAATAGTTCTTATAATAACAACAACGCTTCTAACGGTTCTGGCCGTGTGACGGTGTCCCAAATCAAAAATAGATACGAAACAGCGTTGATCGGACTTGAAAACACAGCGAACGACCGCCTTAACTCTTTGGTGTCACGCGCGAAAACAGAATACCAAAACGATGATTCAGTAAGCTATGCACGCTATTACAATAAGTACACTTCCGCTGCAGAAGTACTTGAAAACCGCGCAGACTCAGCGTTTTACGCGATTGTTGCTGTGATGGAGAGAGACTTGGAAGCGAATGGACTTGCGGCTTCACACACGAAGTCAGTAATCAACGAATACGAGAACAAGAAGAAACAACGTAAAAACGCTTTGGTGAAAAAAGCAGCAGGCTTGAAATAATAATGGAAAAGGCCGGACAGCGATTGCTGTCCGGCCTTTTTTTGTTTTATTGGGATTTAGCAGCTTGCGGTAAGGGGGTTTCAAACTCCCCGCCCCCATCGTAGGCATCGAATACTTCCTGCACTTCCTCTTCACTCATCGGGTTCGCCACCCATTCAGCAAACTGGTTGTCGACGGTGTGCATCGGGATCGAGAAGCCGATGCCGTCACTTTCTACAAGCAACAGCGAATTGATGCCGATGACTTTGCCGGTCGCAGCATCGATGAGCGGCCCGCCGCTGGAGCCGAGCGCCATTTGGACATCGATTTGGTACAGGTCTTCGTACATAAAGTCCTGGTCGAAATCGCGGTCGAGGCCGGTCAAAAAGCCGGTCGATGCGGTATTCTCGAAACCGGACGGGCTGCCGAGCGCAATGACTTCCGCTCCCACTTCAGCAGGTTGGACTTCTATGGCAAGCGGCTGGGTGCCGTCGAATGCGTCGACTTGGATGAGCGCGATGTCGGACGTTTCGGATACACCAATGACTCTTCCGACTTCCTCGTTTCCGCTGTGGTCGCGCACAAGCACTTTGTAAAAGCCGACAACGAGATGTGCGCTGGTGACGACTGCGCCGCTATCGGTGTAGAGAAAGCCTGAGCCATATGCGGAATCCGTTTTAATGGTGTAGACTTTTTCCTGCGCCGCTTTGATGAGATCGGTTTTTTCGAAGGAGCCTTCCCCCGTTCTTACTTCTTCCACGAGCGCGTCGAGGCTCGCTTGCTGCTGCTTGAGGAATTGCCAAATGCCTATTGCGGCCGCAATGAGCAGGAGCGTACCGAGCAGAGCAGCCATGACACGCGGCCTCCATAATCTCTTCTTTTTCCGGGCGAAGCTTCGGTGCAGCGGATCGCCGCAGCGCCGGCAATAATTGGCTCCGTCCCTATTCATGTATCCGCAGCTGGCACAAAACATAGCGGCTCCTCCCTACTCAGGTTCTAGCGGTGGATTCTGTGAGACTAATGTATGTAATTTATCTGAATATTATAAATTATATTACCATGTATGCGGGTAGATTGATATACTTTAAGAGGCAGGATGTTGTTTTTGTGTGTGCTGATTGGGACTAGTTTTACCATTTTTGTTGTGAGTTCCTCCTTTTAGGGCGTGAGTTACTACTTATTCATGCTGGGTTTCACCTTTCCTCCTTTGAGTTCATACATAGTTGAGGTGAGAAGGAGTTATTTGGATTAAGATGCATTTCCCAAGGGTCAAGCATCTCTGCTGGTGTTAGCATAAGACAAAATATGTTGGAGGGTGATGAAATGTTTTTGAAAGAACGGGTGGCGCCGGAGTTGTTGGAGAGTTTACCACGGCTGTTGCACCGTTTGCCGAAAGGACATGCTGCTTCTGAGTTGGTAATGCTCGACCGATATAAGATTAAAGCTGGTTTCGGCGGTGAACAGCATGTAGACAGCATTTTGAGGCAGGCTTGTTGGCGAGAGCCTATACTTGTCATTGGTGATTTGCAATTGGCGAATCGCTTTTGCCAGATAGATACTGTGGTAGTGACGCCACATTTCGTGTTGATTTTGGAAGTGAAGAATTATTCAGGAACGCTGTCGTTCGATGAGAAGAGTCTTCATATGAAGCAGGAAACTCGTGATGGAAAGCTGTTGGGTTATAATTCACCTATTACCCAAGTATGGAATGCCCAAGAAGAGTTAAGGGTTTTATTTGAACAATTCGCTGTTCCTTTACCTGTTCATGCCTGTGTTGTTCTCCCATATCCGACGACATTGATTGAGCAGGTGCCAGCTGAGATGCCGGTAGTTTATGGATATTCACTGAAACGGTTTATCTCCACCCTCCCTCAAACCGGTTCACCAATGCCCCCAGAAGAAATGGCCCGTGTTGGTCAGCTCCTAATTGATAGCCACAGACCTTTCTCCAAGAAGAATTATCAAGAATGGTATCGTTTTTCTGTTGCAGATTTTAAAAGTGGCGTTTTATGCGGTGTTTGCGGAACGCTTTGCGCGAAGCAAAGCCAAAGGGCGTTCTTCTGCGATCGCTGCAAATTGCCGAGCAAAGACGGCTATGCGCGTGCGCTAGCTGACTGGTTCGACTTTGTTGCACCCGAAATTTCCAACGCACAATGCCGCGAATTTTTGGGATTGAAGGATAAATATGCCGTGCGTTATTTAATGGATAAGATGGGGCTAGTGCGGCGCGGCAATGCTCGTGGGGTTCGATATTATCGAGAATGATGGAGTTTGTTGGCATTTGCTGTGGTGAATGCCTTTTTTGTGTGACTGGATTGATGCTTTGGGTGTGAGTTACACCTTTCTTATGTTGAGTTGCACCTTTTTATGTGCGAGTTCATACATACTGGTGTCGAGTTTCACCTTTATGGCTTTGAGTTCCTACATTCTCCTTATGAGCCCATGAAAAATGGGCTTGAATGCCTTCTCTTTTTCGCTTTTCGCTGGAAGCGAAAAGCTGGCAATTAGGGCTTTATGGGGTTGGGTGTAAGAGTTCCCTCTTATATCTCCACAACAAAGGGCATCTGCGTTATGCAGATGCCCTTTGTTGTGGAGAAAAGTTGATTATTTTAAATCGATGCCGTATTTGGCAAAGCCGTCTGTGCCTGCGCCGATGTAAGTGATGCCGCTGTTAGCGGGAATCAGGTTTTGGGCGTTTGGCGATGATTCGAATGTGGTGTTCGGGCCGGATGCGATTGGCGCGAATGTCCAGTTTTCGTCAGCGGACGGGTTGATGGTTTTTTGTTCCAGCAAATAGTCGATGATCGCTTGGCGGTTCTCGTAAGCGTAGTCGATTTTTTCAGCTGCATTGCGTACGCCTGGGAAGTTGCCGCTTGCGCGGTAGTTGTTTGTTGCGACCAGGAATTCTTGTGACGGGTCAATCGGTGCTCCGTTGAAGCTCAAGTTCTTGATGCGGTTGGCATCCGCGTTGACTGTGTTGCCGTTGCCGTCGTATTTCGCTGGCTGCGTGACGTCGATTTCGTATTCGACGCCGTCGATGACGTCAAAGTTGTATGTGCGGAAATCGGTGTTGATCAATGGCTGTTCGCCTGTTGCTGCCGGGTTGATTTGCTTGAATTGGCCTGCAGACATTTCGAGCCATTCTTTGACGTCGGCTCCTGTCATTTTCAACGCGAAGACGGTGTTGTCAAAGACGTAAAGGTCCGCGACGTTTTTGATGGCGACGGTGCCGGTTTTAATGTCGGTGTAATAGCTGCTGTCGCCGCGTGTTCCTGCTTTGAACGGTGCTGCTGCTGACAAGATCGGCAAGTCGGCGTTAGCGGTGCCCGCTACTTTTTGCTCGACATACCAAGTTTGTGCGTTATTGACGATTTGTACAGATGGATCGTCTTTCACCAATGAGAAGTAGCTGTTGATCGGCGCTGTTGTTTCAGCTACTGGCTGGCGGACGTATTCGATTGTTGCTTCATGAGCTTCTTTCACTGCTTCCACGACTTCTTCAGAGACTTCATTGGTCGTTTTGTCGATTGCGCGAAGCGCGGCTTTTTCTTCAACGACTTTCCAATCCTGGCCATGCGGCGCTAACTGCAAGTCGATTACTCCTAGATGGCTGCCGAATTTGCCTGGCATGACGACTGGTGTGCCGTTGATCGTGCCTTGTTCCTGGTCAACGTTCGGCAAATCGCTATAGGCACCTGGGAATTGTGCATGGTTATGTCCCGTGATGATGGCATCGATGCCGTCAAGTTCTGATAACTGATACGTGATGTCTTCTTCACCGACTTCATGTGTGGCGTCTCCCATGCCTGAGTGGGACAAGACGACAACAATGTCAGCGCCTTCTTTTTCCATGACCGGAAGGAATTTCTCGACGGTTTCGACCGCATCTTCTGCGTAGACTTTGCCTTCAAGATGCGCGCGGTCCCATTTCATGATGTGCGGAGCCACGACGCCGATGACGCCGACTTGGACAGTTGTTTTCTTGCCGCGTCCGTCAACGACTTCTTTGTCGATGATTTCGTACGGGGTGAAGCGGTTTTTATTCGTCTCAGCGTCATAGACGTTGGCGTTCAGCACTGGGAATTCTGCATCGTCCATGACTTCGTCAAGGTAATCGAGGCCATAGTTGAATTCGTGGTTGCCGAGTGTCGTGCCGTCAAAATCGAGCGCTTCAAGCGCAGCGTAGGCAGGATGCTTTTCGCCGTCTTCGAGCTTATCGACATTTGCGGTGTAGCTGCCTAGCGGAGTGCCTTGGATCAAGTCGCCGTTATCGAATAGGAGCGTGTTTGCGTTTTCTGCGCGCGCCTGCTCAATAAGGACGCCGGTCTTGGCGAGGCCGAGTGAATTGGATTCTTTATCTTGGTAATAATCGTAATTGACGAAATTGGTATGTAGATCTGACGTGCCCAAAATGCGAAGCGAAACTTCTTTCTTTTGCGCGGGACGTTCGGTGCTTGCCTGCGCCGACTTGTTTTCTTTTGCAGCAGGTGCAGCCGCTGATACTCCGCTTGCCGCCAGCATGAATGCTGCTAGCGCTAGTGCCGCTTTGTTGTGAATCGACATTTTTCCATCTCCTCTTATTGTCAGATAGTTGAACAATTTCATTATACTTCGAGGAGTGAAGTAATTATAGATGCTAGCATTACAAATATATTACATTATTGTATAGATTGTTTAGGTAGAGTGTTTTGTGAAATTGCCTTGATTGTGGCGAGTGAGTTCCTGCTTTTTGAGCGTGAGTTCCTATTTATCTTCTTTGAGTTTTACCTTTCATCGCTTGAGTTCCTACTTACTCTATATTGTGCTAATGCAAAAAATCAAACATGGATAGAGGCATTCGCGAGGCGAATGACTCTTTTTTGTCGCTTTTCGCTGGATGCGAAAAGCTGCCAATTGGGGCTTGATGGGGGGGTGAACTTTTTTGATTGGCTTGAGGGTGTCTTTTATGGGGGGAGAGTTTCCTGTTTTGATATGAGTTCCTCTTTTATGGGTGTGAGTTCCTCTATACTCTTTCCGAGTTCCCACTTACTCATCTTGAGTTCCGCCTTTTTACCCCTGATTTTCCACATACTCCATGAGAATCATAAAAAGAGAGCATTCGCTTGTGCGAATGCCCCACTTTTCCCGTATTTTACTTCAAAATGCTTGTTGCTTGGTTGCCGGCTTCGTCTTTGATGGTGAGGGTGATGCTGTCGGTGCCTTCGGTGAAGCCGGGCAGCGGGAAGCTGAATGCGCCGGTTTGGTCGAGTGTGATCGGGATGGCGTCTCCTTCGCCGTTGAGCTGATAGCTGGCGTGCAGTTTCGAGTTGACGTCGTATGGGACTTCGAATTTGATTATTTCTTTATTGTAGTCGATGTATTTGTCGATGACGCGGCCGATTGCTTGGCCGGCGATGACGGAACCGGAGATTTTCGGCGGCGTCGTTTTGACGAATACGGGAATGATGAAATCGTATAGGTAGTTCCAGTTGCCAGGAAGCGGCTCGGACATGTAATGAATTTGGTATAGGCTGTCTGGAATTTTCTTGACGGGTTCGCCGTTCCACGGATGGTATTCGCCAGTCACCGGCATTGAATAAGAGCCAGCAGCGAGCGAAGCGCTTGAGTGGATATAGCCGATAAAGCCGTTATTGAAGGCGCCGCCTGTCGGGTTGGCCAGGTCGTATAATTCGATGGAGTTTTTGGCGACCGGGCCAGTCAGGTTGAATTTAATTTCGGCGCTGTCGTTGATGCCGTCTCCATTGAACGACAGGTCGTCTTCAGAGATCGAGAAATTCTGGATTTCGGCGAGCGAGCTGCTGCTGAAATCTGCTGCGAATGGCAGCGACACATCATAATTCGCGCCTTTGATGTGGATATAGCCGATTGTTTCTTCACCGTCGACGGTTTTTGGATTTTTGGTAGCGGTCAATGTGACATTGAGCGTTTGTTCGCCATTCAATGTGAATGACGGTTTGTCGACGGTGACTTTGGCGTCGCCGAAGGTCTTTTTGGTGTCGACGGTCACTTTCAGCGCGCCGCCTTTACCGGTGATGTCTTTGACGACGATTTTTTTCGTCACGGAGACATTCGCTTTGGCGAGCGGCTGCTGGCCGAACGTAATGGTGCCTTTGATGTTATCGACGATCGTGCCGGTGCCGTTCAACACCGCTTTGTCATGGGCATAGGCCAGGAATTGCGGATGGGCAGCGTCGTACGCTTGCACCCTTCCCGCTCCTTGTGCAAAAACATCGTATGCTTCGGTATCGAGGATCTTCGCTGAATTGGACAGCGCGACTTTCACGTCAAACGGCTGCCACTCGGGATGCGCCTGCAAAATTAGCGCTGCGACGCCGGTGATATGCGGTGTCGCCATCGACGTGCCGGATTGGCGGATATAGGCTTCGCTGTATTCTGCTTTCGGGAAGTCCGTTTTGTACATCGGCTTGGTGGACATGATGCTCGCACCCGGCGCGACGACGTCCGGCTTGATGTCAAAATTCGGTTTGGTCGGTCCACTTGAACTGTATTCGGAAATGGTGTCGCCTTTCGTTTTCACCATGGTGATGCCGCTGAACGACACTTTTCCTTCATTCGCCGCTAAAGCTTTGCGGATCGCTTCGCCGTCGGTCTGCGACACATCGAACGTCGGAATAAAATCAAACAAATCGCCGAGATAGAATCCGCTCGGCTCCGGCGCCCGTTCTGCACCGCGGATGTTGTGGATCAGCATGGCTTTCGCACCCGCTTGTTTGGCAAATTTAATCTTGTCGTGGTTTTCGATGCCGCCGGCTGATACGACGACGACTTTGCCTTTGACGTCGAGCTTGCTGTAATCTTTTTTCTCACCGGCATTCGGCACCGCAATGACGTCAAATGTGCCGGCCAGTTGTTTGATAGGATCTTCGTCGGTATCGGTTGCCATCAAATTGAGTTTTTTATTGAGCGAATAATTTCCAGCGGTAAGTTTGACTGTGCCGCTGAAACGTTCTTCCGGAATCGTGCTGCTGCCGACGGTGACGGCAAGGCGCGACGTTCCGGGGCTGCCGAGGCTGTTTCGGTACATGCCGTTATTGCCAGCCGCGGTGATGGCAAGCGTGCCGGCGAACATGGCGTTGTTGAGCGCGAACGATTCTGCCCGCGCTTCTGAATTATTAAAGCTGCCGATCGATAAATTGATGATGTCGAGGTCCTGGCGCACGGCTTCTTCAACGCCCGCAATGACCCAAGACTGCGAACCCAATCCGTATGCGCCGAGGACGCGGTATGCATAAAGGTCCACTTTCGGCGCGATGCCTTTAAAGCCGAATGTATTTGCTCCGCCCGCAGCAATCGTGCCCGCTACATGCGTGCCGTGCGACGTTACGAATGGCATACCCCAATCGGTCACAGCGGGTATGCTCGGAACGCGTTCAGACGGCTTCGTTTCAGAAGCGTCATCTTCCGCGCGTGCTTTTTTGTAATACAGCGAATGTGGAACGAAATTGCGCTGGCCTTTCAAGACGCCGGCGAATTCCGGATGGTCAGCGTCGATGCCGGTGTCGAGAACGCCAACTTTGACGCCTTGGCCTTCAAGCCCTTCTTTCCACAAGCCTTCAACGCCGAGAAACGAAGTGCTCGCAGCGAAAGCCGCCGAGAATTTCTGGTCTTGTTCAGGCGTCGCCATTGCGCGCATCTGGACGTCCGGCTCAACAAACGCGACTCCTTCAATTTCCAGGAGTTTCGCCAGGTCGGACGCTTTCACATGCGCCGAAAAGCCGTTGAGGACTTGCGTGTAGGAAAAGCCTTCTTCATATGCGATGCCGGTTTCGGCCATTGCTGCTTTTGCAGATGCCTGTTGGCTGACGATCGCTGCTTCAAGTTTGTCCGTTTGCGCGGTTGTCATGCGCTCTCCGGCCAGCGAACTCGCGCCAATTTCCAAGCCCACTGATCTTTTAGACAAGTGGACGATGACCGCGACTTGTTGGCTGCCCGTCAATCCTTTCAAGTCGGCATGCAGCTGCGGTTTGCCTTTCAGCACATCGGTCTGTTCTGCAATAGCCTCGCGCATTTCAAAATCTTCCGCTGTCGGCGCTTTGACCGCTGGGGCAGCCAACGCGGCGGTTGGCCATGACGCCACAACTAGAAATAAGATAAGAAGAATACTGAATAACTGCTTAAACCTCTGGTTTTTCATCGGAAAACTCCTCCTTGTTTGTGCTATGTAATTATCTGAATTTTATCATATTTTTGATATATTTTGTTGAAAATAATGGTAATTCACGAGAAAATTATTATTTTATTTATGTGATGGTTATTGGTGTAGATTATTTCCCGGGAAATTTTCTTGTTAAATATCTGATAAAATACCGCTTCGGACGCTCTGGGCATGCCTAAAGCAAAAAGCCAGGCAAAAATCGCCTGTCTTTCTGCTTCGCCTAGCTCGTGTTCGCGCCTGCGCTGGATACGCTCTTGCGTCAAAAAGAAAAAAATTAATTGTTTTGTGTGGGATCTCTAAGCGAAATGAATGATACAAGTTTTAAAAATGAGAGTTTCTTCTATATAGATATGTTTTGTTGATGGAATTGAGATTGGAGCTTCTTACCTCGAACTAAGTTCAAAGGATGAATTGGAAAAGCCCTTCGCTTGGGCGAAGGGCTCCTGAATGGTTTTATTCTGCTCATGCTTGGTCTAAGGCACGAGGTGTTTAATGCCGGGCAACTTCTGCAGAATGCGGATAATGACATAGGCCAGGATGAAAATGATGATCCAGGTAATGGGGATGGCTAATGCCGGGTGGAACATTGTCGGGCTTATGGACAGGTATTTGTCGAGATAAAATTGGATGAGCGGATGAATGACGTAGATGCCGAGTGTGGCGGCACTGATCCGGGTGATGAGTTTGCTCGCTTTCAGGCGACCTTCCAAATGTTGAAAGAGGGTGAAGACGAATAGCGTGACGGCGAGCGAATTTGGCCGGTAATGTTCATAGAAGAATTCGTCGAGTTCGCCTTTGTATTCGCTCAGGCCTTCGGTGCCGATATAGGTGCCAAAGTAGCCGAATAAGGCGAAGGCGCCGAGATGGGACAAGTATTTCTTCGGGATTGGATAAAGAAACAGGTAGGCGCCGAGCATGAAGTAGCCGATATACGGCTCGAACAGACCGGCTTTGAATGCGACGTCGAAGCCAAGAAAGCGGTTGATGAACGGCATCAGGACGGTGAAGAGAAACCAGAAACCAAGGAAATACTGGAATGTCTGTTGCGTCATGCGGTCAACGAGAATGCGCAGGAACGGCGCCATCAAATACAGGCCAATGATTGTATACAAGAACCAGAGATGAAAATAGACATCGTCGGTCAGGAACAAGGTGATGGCTTCCCCAGCGGTATAGCTGCGGCCTTGCTCAAAAATGCGGTACAGCAAGTAAATGCCGCTCCAGAACAGCAACGGAATAAATGCTTTCGCGAGGCGTTTTTTCAGAAAACTCCATACCGGTTCATCCGGCTTTTTCGTCAAGAGCAATGCGCCGCTCAGCATGAAAAACACCGGCACACACCAGCGTGTGGCGGAGTCGATGGCATTTGCGAGTTTCCATTCCCATTCGCCCGGCGGTTCGGCGTTGATGATTTTTGACAAGACATGTATGCCCACGACGGTGAAAATCGCCAATACGCGCAGCCAGTCCATGTATTCATAGCGTTGCGCCATCGTCTTGCCCCCTCCATTCATTCATTTCATCCGTGTTCCATTGTTATTACTCCATGCCCTGCTTTGCTGCAGGGTAAACTCACCCGTGCAGCAGGCATTCGCATAGTTCGTCGAGCAATTTGTGGTGAACGGGGTCTTTAATGAGGTCGATGCCGAGCGCTTCGAGCTTGTCGAGGTTGAACGGATCGGTGTTGTCGAGTTTCTCCGTGCCGGCCCCGTCAAGCTGCGCCTGGAAGCGGAAATAGCGCCTGCGCCCGTTGACGTGCGGCACGACTTGGCGCAGCTGGTAATCGACGGTGTCGCTATTGCCGTCCATCATAATGTCGAGCATCGGGCGTGCCCAGCCGATGTGGCCCCATTTCGAAGCGTCCCTTTCTTTTATCGTGGCATGTGAAGCCCCGGTGCCGAGTGAGACGACGAGGAATTCTTCTTCATCTGCGTAAATCGCTTTGGCTTCGGCATAAGCGCACATTGCCGGGTTATTGGCGAAGACGCCGCCATCGATAAAAGCGTATCCCGGCAGCGAAGGGATTTTTTTCGGCACAAAATAAGTCGGTGCTGCGGAAGATGCACGGGCAGCTTCCTTCATATAAATGTTTTTATGCGGCGGGGTATCGTCGTGGAGCTCTTTCGAAGTTTTGGGCACTTCCGCTAGCCTCGAATGCGGACTGCGGAAGAACTCCGGGCTGCGGAATTCGATTTCGTAGCTCGGAATGAGGACATCTGCCAATGCATCCGCTAAGCGTGCTTCCCCGAAATAATTTTCCAGCACGCTTTCGATGCCGCGCTGGCTGTATCGCCGGTAAAGGAATTGCCCAAGGGGCAAATTCAACAGAAACGGCCGCTTGAAAATCGTCGGCAAGTCGCGTTTCAATGATTCGCCGAGTTCTTTCGCGCTGTATTTGGGAGTGGGATCTTGGCCTTGCGGATTTTTCGGTACGGCGAGACCTAACGCCAGCATGCCGCCCACTGATGTGCCAGCGATCAAATCGAATAGTTCGGAAATCGGCTTGCCGGTGCGTTTTTCGATATCGGCGAGCACCACTGAAGGTATGATCCCCCTTACCCCTCCACCATCTATGGATAATATCTTTTTCATCGCGCAACCTCCTTTAAAGATCAAATATCTATAAAATTCTGATTGTTATCAGGGTAAGTTAGAAAGGGATAAATGTCAAAAAGAGCTAACACGCGGATTCTTTTCACCTAAAAAAAGCGGTATTATTATTTTGTTTTAGTATATACATTTTTCAGAATAGTATTTTATCCAATATATCAAAAATATATTAATTCGAGATAAATGTTTCTGTTTCCGAATTAATTCTGAATAATCGTAATTATCTTAGTTTTATATAATATTTGTACAGTATTTATCGCGATCCAGTTGCATTGGCCAGCGAACTTTTCTCTGGCATTTATTACGAAAAGCGTAATTTTCATCACTGCTCTTTGGAAATTAATGACTGAAATTCATGTAATAATTACGTAAAAAACAGGCTAAAACCCATTTTTTCTGGTTTTTAAACATTTTTTCGCAAAAAAGATGGAAGCTGAAAACGTTGATACGACTGGGTTTATTTGCATAAAATATTTTTGTTATACAACTGTAATATAACTGCAATCGAAATGACGTTGTTATTATATGACCCAACATCTATAGTAAATAACAGATTGATAAACAGACAAACTTATTGTTCGATAATATAAAACGTTAGGGGAAAAACAAATGAAAAAATTAGTCTTCACACTTCTTGCAGCTAGTTCATTGGTATTCACTAACTCTGCTACTGACGCACAAGCAGCGTTCACATCTGAAAACAACACAATTACTACAGCTTATGAGGCTGTTCAAACATTAGAAACTATCGAAGTAAACGAAGTGGTGGAAGTCGCAGCAGCGAAAGCAACTGCAAAATCCGGTACTTATAAAATGAAATACAACACGAATGTCCGCGCTGACGCTGGCACGAAATTCAAAGTGTTGAAAGTCGCTAAAAAAGGCGCAACTGCAACAGCTACTCACCAGAAAAAAGTTGGCAAACAAACTTGGATCAAAGTTAAAGTCAGCGGCAAACACGGCTGGGTTCTTAGCACATTGTTGACTTCAACTAAAAAAGCAACAGCTAAAAAACCAACTGTTGTTAAAGCTTCAAACTCAACTGTAACTTCTAAAGCCGTTTCAGTCGGCTTGTCACTTAAAGGAACACCTTACCGTTTCGGCGGCACAACAACTGCAGGATTCGATTGCAGTGGATTCACGCAATACGCTTTCAAACAAGCAGGCAAAAGCATTTCACGCACAACACTTGGCCAGTTCGCTGATTCAGTAACTGTTTCAAGCCCACAGCCAGGAGATTTGATCTTCTTCGCTAACACATACCGCCCAGGCATCTCTCACGTCGGCATTTACATCGGCAATGGCCAATGGGTTCACTCGGGTGGATCGAAAGCTGAAGTCCTAAGCGTAAATGCACCATACTGGGGAGATAAATTCCACAGCTACAAGCGTCTTAAATAAGAATTTTCAAGAGCCTCCTTTATGGAGGCTCTTTTTTGTTGCTTGGAGTGTGTTCTTTTATATAGAAGAAAGTCTTTTTATTTGTGATGGGTTTCTTCTATATGAATAATGATATTCCGTGAGACCACTAGTACTGGTTAACGAGAGAACCTTTTCTCATCTCCCTATAGAGAGATGCATTTCGCCTTGGCGAAATGCGTACGTGCACGAAAAGGAGCCTTACGCGGCGGCCAGCTGCGTTAGACTTTTCCATTTCCGCTCTTGAACTTTAAATCTTGGAGAGAGCCTCTTCGCCTAGTGCCGGTTAAACGCTAACAGTTCATGTTAACGTCACGCAAGGTCATGTTGAATCTTCCGCACTTCTTGTTAACTTCTTGCTAGGTCATGTTAACGCCGATTTAGTTCATGTTAACGCGAGAACCTTCTATCCAAACCATAGATGCATGCATTTCACCGAGGTGAAATGCGCAAGTGCTAGAGAAGGAGCCGTTCGCTCATGCGAACGGCTTTTCCATTTGGGTTCTTGAACTCGGCTCTTGGTATGATTCTTTTAGATTTACATTCTCTTCTTATACGATGCTCCAACCGCTAGTGCCGGTTAACTTCTTAACAGTTGATGTTAACGTCCTGCTAGGTCATGTTAACTCTCACGTACTTCATGTTAACGCCAAGCTAGGTCATGTTAACTCGAAATTAGTAAGGGTTAATAGGATAAAGCTTAAATTAAGCTCAAAAAAAACACGCTCGGCAGCTGCCGGGCGTGTTCGGGTTATTCGTTTTTCATGTTTTTGATTTGGTAGTCGCCGTATTCGTCGATGACGACGGTGAAGACGGAGCGGCGGGTTTCTTTCAGGGTTTCGCCGCTTTCGGTGTCATGGTAGACAAAGTCGGCTGACGCTTCGATGGCGGCGTCTTTTTCATTGATTTTGACGCTGGCAATGGTGGGTTTGATGGCATCGAATGTCCGTGTTGCACTTCTCAATTCGTCCACTTGCTTTTTGCCTTGCGTTGCTGCGTCGCTGCCGGGCAGCAGGTACGCTTCGTAATAATTCATTTCCGGATCATTCAATGAATATGGCAGCAATTCGTAATAGCCTTCGATAAAGCTTGTCAGGAGGGCTTCATCGAAATAGGCGTCCTTGACGTCCTGCAAGACGACGTCTTCTTCTGCGTATTCAATCGGCTTGCTGACCCATTCAGCCAACTGGCCGGCGACGCTCTGGATCGGGATGGCGTAGCCGAGTTCCGGCGTCTCTTCGAGGATGATCGAGTTGATGCCGATGATGCTTTCTGTTTCGGCATTGATCAGCGGTCCGCCGCTGGAGCCTTTTTGCAAGATTGCTGTCATTTCGTAAAGGCCGCTGTATTCGTAATCGGATGAAAAGCTCTTGCCGACTGCAGTGATTTCACCTTCAGTGGCTGTATTCGCTTGGTCTTCCGGGCTGCCGATTGCGACTACTTTCGTTCCGACAGCGGCTTCTTCTGCAGCCATCGGCATTGGCTGTTTACCGGCCAATTCTTTGACGCGCACTAACGCAATGTCAGTCGTTTCAGAGATGCCGATGACTTGGCCATTGAATTCCTGGCCGTTGCTGTTTTTCAGCATCACATACGACGCATCTTTGACGACATGGGCGTTGGTCAAGATATCCCCTTTGTCGTTGTAAAGAAAGCCTGAGCCCTGCTCCAGGTCCGTATAAAGCGTATAGACATGTGTTTGGGCGTTGGCAATCATTTGGTCAAGGTCTTTTTCAGGTGCTTCGACCGATACTTCAACCGGTTCTACTGTTGGCTCTGGTTCAGGCTTCGGTTCAGGCTTCGGTTCCGCCACGACGATTTCTTCAACAGGCTCTTCTTGAGCAGGTTCGTCTTCCCTTGCGTCTTCGACGGTGCCTTCAGCTGGCGGTGCTTCTTCTGCCGGCACTTCAATTTCTTCTGCTTTCGTATCGAAGCCTGCGTAATTTTTGTCTGTGAAAGATTCGTCTTTCATCTGCAGATCAGCTGGCTCTTCCTTTTCAATTAATGCGTAGCTGCCTCCCACAATGCCAAACAGCAGCAATACCGATAAAACCGCTGTCCAAATGCGGCGTTTCGAGCTTTGATCTTGCTTTCTATGGTCGATGCGTTTATTCATAAAATCTGTCACTTCCCTTTTCATGTCCTCTAAATAGACGAGCCGCAATGCGAATGGTTTCACTTTGCCGCGATGTTCTTTCCATTATAGCAAGCCGAGGCGAAAAGTTCCGCTTTCGGGCGTAAAGATGCGCAAAAAGAAGCTATAAATGCACCGTTTGGCGGCTTTTTCTGTTGGAAATGCAGAAAACGCACAGTTTTTAGGGGTGAATCTGTTTTAAAAAAACACTTCTTAGCAAACAAAAGATAAAATTCCAGCAACACGGGTTAAACTCTTGCTATCCACTGATAATGCTGGTGGAAAAACGATTACATTATGATTTCTCATTCCTTAAATTGAAGATGGATGCATTTCGCCTGGGCGAAATGCTTTTCTATTTACGAGCTTGAACTTGGATCATAGAGAGACTCTCCACCGCTAGTGCCGGTTAAGCTCCAGACAGTTCATGTTAACGTCTCACTAGTTCATGTTGAATCTACAGCACTTCTTGTTAACCTCTTGCTAGATCATGTTAACGGGGCAGAAACCCCTTTCAACCAACAAATCCTTCACAACCCAAAAAAAGATCCGAAGCGCGTCGGCGCTTCGGATCTTTCTACAGGCTGTTATTTCTTCGCTTGTCCTTTGTTCGTGACGACTGTGTAATTGCCCAGTTCGTTGATGCTTAACGTGAACGTTGAGCCGTTCAATTCGCCTTGGATGATTTTCCATTTGCCTTGTGCGTCTTCGCGTGCACCGAATTGGACTTTGATGCTGCTGTCCGTGTCGAATGCCAGTTCTACACTTGACGCGAATTTGACAGGAATTTCATTGCCTGCGGCGTCTGTGATGGCTAGGTTGATTTGCTGCGTCAATGCTGGGCGGCTGTCTACTGTAGCCGCATCTTCAACTGCGAAGTCGAGATTAAAGCCTTCACCAGCTGCTGCTGCGATTTGCTGTAGGTTAGCTGCTGACAAAGTCAAATCAGCAGTCGGCAAGTCGATCAATAGATCTTTGCCGCTTTCGAGCAATGCTGCGATCGTGCCTTCAGAGAATTCAATCGTTAATTCGCCTTCTTCGTTGAATTCACCAGCTGTAATAACAGCTTCGTCACCTGACAAGTCAGGATCCGCTTCTTGCTCGCCAGGAACTGCTGGCTGTTTGAAAGTGATTTGTGCCAATAATGGATCGTGGTCAGATGCACGTCCGTGCTGTTCCATGAACAATGCGTTGATGTGGACCATATCCAATTGGGTATTGGCAGCCAAATTATTCGTTACCAACAAGTGGTCAAGCACTTGTGAATTGCCTTGGTAATAATAAGAGAAACGGTCTTCCAATGGCACATCTTCGACTTTATTCGTTAAGATGTCGCCTTTTAGGGCGTCAAGAGCTGGTGTGAATTCGAAATCGTTCATGTCGCCTGCAACGATGACGTTCAGGTCAGGGTCTTGTGCAAGCCCTTCTGCAACAAATTCGTTGATTGCTGTAGCCAATTTGATGCGTTCTTCAACCGAACCAAGGAATGGAGGCTGCGTTTGGCCGAACAAGCCTTGGTCTCCGCCTTTCGAGTTCAAGTGGGCGCCGATGACAACCACTTGCTCACCTTGGAATTCAAATTGCGCCGCTACTGGCTTGCGCGTGTTTGGCATTGCGAACGGTTGGATGCGTCCTGGGTTTAATGACAATTCGCCTTCTACCCATTCCGTATCTTGTGTTGCTGTGCCTTTTGTTCCTTCAGAAAGTGTTACGCGTTCTGGGTTGTATAAATAGCCGACGCGAATGTTTCCGTTAGGCTCTCCGCCGTCTTTGTTGTATTCTGGTGCGATGTCGGTCCATGCATAAGTTGGTCCGCCCGCTTCTTGGATTTCTTTAATTATGCGTTCATAGCTAGCCGTTGCGTCAGAGTTTCCTGATGCAATTGGGCCATCGTTGTCTTGTACTTCGACCATCGTGATGATGTCCGGTGAGTTCAAGTCGTTGACAAATGAGTCGCCGATAAGCGCTGCTTTTTCTTCGCTTGTGTGGCTTGGATCTGCTGAGAAATTCTCGACGTTATAAGCCGCGACTGTCAATTTATCTTCTGCGTTTTCAATCCATGTTTGTTCCGGTTTAGTTCCACCGTCTAGGATTGCTGGAAGTTCAGCCGGATTTGTCCAGATCTGGTAGTTTCCGAAACCATAGCCTAGAACGCCGACTGGCATTTCAGCGAACGTGTCGCCTGCTTTGGCAACAACGTTATCGCCAGTTGTTACAGTGATGCGTTCTGGGTTGTAATCATCTTCAGCAAGAAGGATGCCGCCCATTTTGTGGAACGTGTTGTTTGTCGCGGTTTTCGATACGACAAAGACTTCGCCGTAATCCTGCGGTCCGACGATTTGTGCGTCACTTACGCCAACGCGCATCAATTCAAGGGATTCCCAGAAATCAACGCCGTCTTCTTCTGGATTGAATGAAGTCAATCCGTCATTGTCGATGTTTTGAGTCGGCGGGAACACGTCTTCGCCGATAACCAATGGTGCAGGAAGTTCTGCCGTACCGTCTTTCACAACTTCCGTCGAACGGATGCGCGTCAGCGGCAGGTCATTTTCTTTCATGTCCGAATAGCCTTTATAAAACCATTCTTCTACTGTTCCGGCAACTGTTACCACATCGCCGACCTTGAATGAACTGCTTGCGCTTGCGCGGTTGACGATGATGGCTTCAGAAGTTTTCCAGTCGCTGTCGCCATTTGGATCTTGGATGACAAAGTTTGCGCCGTTATAGAAATGCGTGATGACGCCTGTGATTTCATTTACCGCTACGTTTTCGTAGTTTGTGAAATGCTTTTTCGCTTGGATGTCACGGATTTTCAAGTCCGCTGTTTTTAGTACTGTGTATTCAAATGTGAAGGCTTCTGACGTTTCTGCGCCCACTGCAATGGCTTTGATCGCCGTATCTTCTGTCAAAGTGATCGGTGCAGTGTAAGGTGTGCTTGCAGCGGTTGGAGTTGAGCCGTCCAACGTGTAATAGATTGCTGCATTTTCCCAGCCGGATTGAAGGGTGATTTTTGTACCTTCAGAAACGACTCCTGGGAAGACATCTGCATAAACTGCTGGTTTATTGACCAAATCGAAGCTTTCGATGCCAAGCGTTTTCACTTGGTACGAATCGTTGAATTTAGAAGCGATGCCACTAACGTGGACCCCTTCGCCTTCTTTGTATTGCTGAAGGAAACGCTCATAGGTCAAGCCATTGCGGTTATCGTTGCGGATGACGACTTTTTCGCCGTTTTCATGCGTTGCCGTGAATTCGAACGTACCATATTCGTTCACTGCTTTAAGGCCAGTGATCGTGACATTGCGAAGTTCAACGGATTCGCCTTGTGTGTCTTCATTAACGCCAGCAGGAGTGATCGTCTGCGTGGCTGGCAAATCGTTGTTTTTAGAAAGAACTTCTATTGTATTCGGCTGGAATTGCAGTTCGCCGGAGTACTCGGATACCTTACCCACGAGGCGCACTTTGTCGCCAGGCGCTACAGTGGCGCTTGATGTATAAACATAAATGCCGGCAGTTTCGTCCTGGACGTAGAACGCGTTGCCGCCCCAGAAACCAGTTCCGGTAGTGACAGTGCCTTCAACCGAGATCAGTTCGCCTGGTGTTGTGCGTGCTTCAGCAAGCGTGTCGACTGCAGTTGGTTCAGGCGGCGCTTCGCCTTTTGACAAGATTGTGTATGCATTAGCAGAACGCAGGCCCGGTACCGAGAAATATGCACCAAGTGTTCCTGAAATTGTTACTTCCGCTTTGAAGTTTTGAGGATTATCAACCAAGTTGATGCCTGCTCGGGTAGAACCCGTAGGCAACTGAACCGGCAAGATTTTCGATGGATTGGTTTCATCCGGGGAATCCGCCAATCCTACGTTTGTAGCACCGGTAAACGGTGCTTCTTGGTCGTAGTTTGTGCCGCTAACGGCTACTCCGACAATATACCCTTTCACCGTTGCCGCACCAGAATTTGTTGCGATGGCTTCAGCCACACTAATCGGTTCTGCGGCATTTGCAGTTGCCATATAAGGCAAAGCTGCGGATAAGGCCAATAAAAGACTCAAAAAAATCTTGCCTAACGCGGTTTTCGTCAAATTGCTCCACTCCCCATTAAAGTATTAACATACAGTGCAAGTATACAAGATTGAAGATGCATAATTTATTAAAGTATTGTAAAAGTTTAACTTATTTGCCCGTTAAGACTATCTTAGTTACAAATAAAGGTATAAACTGAATCTTTTGAACTGCCATTTTTTCAGGCAGATTTCCAGTATATTGAAAACGCTTACATTAACATAGTTGTGAACATTTCGTAACCTATTGCTTTAATAGACGTCATTAAAGAAAGATTCATGATAAGATAGAATCCGTGTATTAGAACTTATGGGTTCTATTAATTGGAAAATCATTTGGAAAGTAGGATTTTGTAGTGGGTAGAAAACTTGCAATAACCAGCATCCTTTTTGTAATTGCTTCCTTATTCTTAAAAGTATCCGGATTGCTGCGCGATATGATTATCGCTTTTTATTTCGGAGATTCTTATCAGGCAATGGCTTATTTTGCGGCTTTCACGCTGCCGAATATATTTATCCTGTTTTTTGCTACCGGCATGAAGAATGCCTTTGTGCCAAGTTATATCCATGCGCTCGCTGACGGCAAGGGACATCACCATTTTTCCCAGATTATCCGGGGCACCGTGCTGCTTGGCTTTGTTGTTTCGGTAATTGGCGTCTTGGCAAGCCCGTTCTTGCTTCCTGTCATGTTCCCGGAATTGAATGCTGAAGCGATCAGCTTGAGCGTCGGCTTGTCGATCATTTTCTTTATTGCGGTGTTCATGGTTTCGTTGAACGCAGTTTACGAAGCATACCTCGATGCGGAGAATAAATTCTCCTTGTCTGTCGTGTCCCAAATTTTGGTCATCGGCAGCACAATCCTTGGTGCTGTATTCTTTGCAGAGCGTTTTGGTGCGTATTCCCTGGCATTCGGTTATTTAACCGGATCCATTTTATCGTATATCGTTAAACGCCTCTGGTTTATTCCGAAAGACAGCCATAAAGTGATCGGGCGGCTTGACTGGAGCGAGATCAAACCGTTCTCGATCATTTTTATCCCTGTCGCGATTACGGTGATGGTCGGACAAGTCAACTTGACGATCGATAACATCTTCGCCGGCAGTTTCAGCGGCGAAGCGATCAACTACATCAACTACGCGAAGAATATCGTCCATTTCCCGCAAGCGATCATCGGCGTGACAATCGGTACGATTGTCTTTCCGATTTTAGCCAAGGCTATTTCCACAAACAACCAAGCGGGGTTTAAAAAGAGCATCGAGTACGGCTTGATGTTGACGCTTCTTGTTTTACTGCCTGCGGTTGCGGGTATGATGTGGCTCATGGAAGACTTGATCCAAATCGTTTACGAACGCGGCGCTTTTACAGCGGACGCTACGCAAGCAACGGCTGCTGTCGGACATCTATACTTAGGATCCGTGCTGTTTTTCAGTTTACAGAACATCTTGAACAAAGCATTTTACGCGAAGAAGAAAGGCCACGTCATTTTGCGCATCAGTTTGTTCTCCATTGCGCTGAACGTTGCACTGAACTTCCTGTTCATCGAATTGATGGATTCGTATTTGGCTATCCCACTGGCATCCTCCGTTATGGCGCTTGTGTACTTCACGCTGAACTGGATTGTCTTTAACCGGACAGAAGGCAAACTTGAAACTTCCTTCCTATTAAAAGACGCGGCGAAAATTATCGCGGCGACCGGCTTGATGCTGACATCGCTGTGGCTGACGGATCTACTGGTCGGCGATTTCAATGTTTATATCCGCTTCGCCATTACCGTGATTGTCGGAGCGATTGTCTACGGTGCTTCGATTTTGGCGTTGCGCACAGCCATTGCCCGTTTTCTTTTGACTAAATTGAAAAAATAAGGAGTTTACGCTTTTATGAAACAGGCATTGATGAATAACGCCACTCCCCTTTTAGCGCCTGCCATCAAGGCATCGCTGAAAAAGTTTTACAAGTCCGATAAAGCTGTGACGCCGCTCGAACAGGCGCGCAGCGTCCTGGTTTTCGCACCGCATATCGACGATGAAACCATCGGCCTTGGCGGGACGATCCGGAAATACGCCACAAACGGCACTGAAGTCTATATTGCGGTCATCACCGATGGCAATAAAAGCAACACCACCAGCGGCAGCGGACAAAGTTTGGCTGACATCCGCAAAAGCGAACTGGTGTCGATTCAAGACCTGTTAGGCTTTTCTTCTATAATTTATATGGAATACCCGGACAGCGCGATGAACCAAGTCGAATCTTCCGATGAATTCAAAAAACTGATCGATTCGGTCAAACCGGAAACTGTCTATGTGCCGAGTTTGATCGACGCACATCCCGATCATGTCTTTAGCGCTCACCTTGTGGCAGATGCTTTGAAAAATTCGGTACATAAACCTTCCTTAATTAGGGAATATGAGATTAACTGCCCTGTTCCTCCGGAGGAAATTAATTGTATAATAGACATTACGGCTGAATTTGAAGTGAAGAAACAAGCAACCACGGCATTCAAATCGCAAGTAATCGCCTTTGACGGATTTTTGGCGCTGGCCGCCATCAAAACTTCGTTACAGTCCGATGCCCGCGTCAAGTACGTTGAAACTTTTGTGGAAAATGTTCCCGAGGCGTTTATACAAGCTGCGGACAATTTGAAAAAACAAGATCGCGATTACGGCAAGCATTTCAAACAAGCAAACCGCGTGGTTACGCTGTGGTGGGCTATTTTCAAAAACATCAAGTTAAAAAAGGCTTTTTACCAAAGCCGCTAATCATTTACGTATTTGGAGGAAATCATGAACTTTATAAAGAACGAAAATGAAAAATGGTTTTGGCTGGTGTCTTTGGTGGCATTCATGCTCATCGGCTATACTCAAATCCCTTTGATCGGCTACGTGCTGACTGTCCTATTATTTGCTTACTCATTCTACAACCCTAAAAACGGTATACTTATGCTGTTTGTCTATATCCCGATCCGCGTTTTTATCATCGAATACAATCCGGGGCTGTCGTTTGTTACAGATGCTTTGGTCTTCGGTGCTTTGTTCAAAGTGTTCTGGATGAACCGCAAATCATTGTCCAGCCTCTTTAAATTTAAAATTTTTGAATATGCGTTTTTCGCCTTTTTGGCAATCGGGGCTGTGTCGGCTTTGATCACAGGCATCAATATCGTCAACATCATCCAACAATTGCGCTCGTTCACCATCTTCTACTTGGTGTATTACATTGTCTACCGCCTGCAAATCAGCCGCAAAGACCTCGTCAATTTAGTGTGGATTTTCATCTGGACGTCGATTTTGGTCTTGCTTCAAGCGATCACTGAAAAACTGTCAATCCGGAATTTATTCTTGCCGGAAAGCTGGCAGGCAATGGCGTTGTCAGCGAAAAACCGCGTCCGTATCTACGGAATGCTTGGCAACCCGAACGTCTTGGGCATTTACTTGGCTTTTGCGTTCGTCCTATTCTACACAGCTAAGCAAAAGCTCAGCGAATTCAAACCGCTTTATATGGAGATTTTGAATGTCTTGATCATCGGCATCTTGATCTTGACGTATTCCCGCGGCACATGGGGCGGCTTCTTGATCGCTGCCATTGCATTCGTCCTTATGACACGCAAATGGAAAATCGGCTTTGATATGGTCAAATACGTCGCATTCGCTTTGCTATTTGTTGTTATGCCGATGAACTTGCTGACAAACGTCATTGAAAGCACCGATATCGGTGCTGAAAAAGTCAGCAACATCCAGCAATTCGATGTTGGCGGCGAATCCGGATTCTCGGACCGCATCGGCAGCACATTCAGTGAAGATACCGTCACCGGCAGCCAAAGCTCCGGCCGGATCTTCATCGTAAAAAAAGGCTTTGAAGTGTTTATGGATCACCCGATCATCGGTACCGGCTTTGCCACATTCGGCGATTCGACCACGTTGTCCAGTTCGTCTCCGCTTTACCGGGAATACGGAATCGGCCATAACTTTTATTCAGACAATCAATACATTCAAATCATCGTACAAACGGGTGTACTGGGCGTAATCGCTTTTGCGGTCTTCCTGTTATCGATACTCGTGCGTTTCTTCAAAAAGCATAAAGAAAGCTATATTTACACCATTACCATCAGCTTCTTGCTGGGCGCCTACTTTATGGGCCTTGTCTATAACTTATGGGAATCGGATATTTTCACACTTTCTTTCTTTGTCTTGCTGGCCGCTGCTTCGCGCCGGGAGGACCTCGGAAAAATCACCGGTGGTACTTTATGATCCGCCTTTACCAAGAAGGCGACGCTGATAACATCAATGCATTGTACGAACGCGTTTTTGGAAAAAGCCGCAGCTTCGCGGAATGGGAATGGAAGTTTCAACGCTTTTCTTCCCCTCCCGCCATTATCATTGTCGCAGAACAAGCGGGCCGGATCGTCGGCCATGCCGCTTGCCTGCAAATCAATGCGTTTCACCAAGGCCAAACACTTTTGCTAGCAGAGCGCGTCGACATCATGGTTGACCCTGATTTCCAAGGGCAAGGCATCTACAAAAACATCGTGTTTCGCATGCTTGAAGAATGCGCGGCAGCAAACATCGATATCTTGTATGGCTTTCCCGCTCCTAAAGCGAAAGACGTTTTCCTGTCTGTCGCAAAAGCCGACGACCTCGGCAACGTCCCAAGGTTTTTAGCCGTCAATAAACCCGGAAGCTTGCTCAGCGCTAAAATTTCCGCGCTGTCATTTTTGAAAAAACCGATCAATGGACTGTTCGGCACGCTGCGCCGCAAGAAAACCCCGTACAGCTTAAAGACACTCGGCGCAGCCGACCTGCACATCATTGATGAGCTATATGAACGCCATGCCGCGTCCTATCCCTTGCACGCGAAACGCGGAAGCGATTACGTCGTACGCCGCTTTATGGACCACCCCGGCAAAGACTATCAAATCGTTGCGCTGAACGCTGCGGGCGAAGATCGCGGCTATGCGGTGCTTCACACCGAAACAGCTGAAAACGGTGTGTCGTTCGAAACCATCGTCGACATCTGGGGGCCGAACGACAGCGAGCAATTAGCCGCCATGATCCGTTCCATCCGCGCAAACTCTGCCGCCGACGCCATGAACATCTGGGCCGTCAAAGACAGCGAACGCTATGCCGCTTTGAAAAAAGCCGGCTTTTACCACCTAAACAGTCCCATGCCTTTCATCGTCAAATCATTCACCACCAAAGTTGACGCTGGACACATCGCCAACTGGCACTTGTCCCAATCCGACGTCGATTCCTATTAATACAAAAACCCGGCCGTCCAATGGACAGCCGGGTTTTCTGTTTATGGGAATGGATGTTTTGCTAATATCGGATAAAATCGAAACAGTCCCTGTTAAATATCAGCCATTGGGTGATGAAACTCGTGCAATGCATGATAACCCAAACCTAACATTTGTTATCGCCGAACTACTGCCTGTTAACCAGGAAACTCCAAAAGAAAAGGCTGCCGAGAGATTCTCGGCAGCCCTGTGTTTTATTAGTCTTGGTGCAATTCCTTAACGACTGCAGGTGATACTACTGACGCACCGCCTGTAATGAAAATTGTGTTATACGTGAAAGCCAGCTCATCAATCGCTGGAGTCACAGAGTCCGTCTTAACAAGAAGCATTGGAGCTTCGTAAGTTGCTGCGTAATTGCTGCCTGTTAATGCATCGGCAAAGCCGGCACCGTTAGCTGCAAAGCCTACAGCCGATCCTGCGAAAAGCTCTTCTGCAACTGCTGCTGAAGTCGCATAGCGATCAACGCCGCTGATGCGGTCAGCTGCTGGCAATTGGCCTTCAACTTTCGTTGAAACAGCTCCTTTGCCACCAATGATCAACGTATTTGTAACATCTTTAAGAGCTGCTTGTGTTGCAGCAGGAATGGCGTCAGGGCGAGTCAACAAGATTGGCAATTCGCTTAAAGCCGCAAACGAACTAGCGGACAAAGCATCCGGGAAGTTCAAGCCGCTGACAACTACGGCTTCTCCTGTATCGTTGCCTAATTCAAATGCAACATTTGCAGCTGTTTCATAGCGATCCTTACCACCAACACGGTAAGTACCTACACCAGCAGCTTCCAATTCCGCTTCAACATTTGTTGAAACCGCTCCAGTGCCGCCTAAAATAATCGCTTCTGTTGCGCCAAGGCGGGCAATTTCAGCTTTTACAGCTTCGCTCAATTTACCTGAACGTGTCAATAAAATCGGTGCATCTTGCTGATAAGCCAATGGCGTTGCCGTCAATGCATCCGCGAAGTGGTCGCCGCGTGCGATAACAACTGTATCTGCCGAGCTCCATCCTTCTTTCGATACAGCGACAGCTGTTTCGTAGCGATCCAAGCCTGAAAAGCGTACTTGGTTGATGCGGTCTTCGTCGCCTGCTTCATTTGCATTAGTTGCAGTGACATGGTTAAGGAACATTTGGTAGTCGACGTTGCCCGGCTCTTGTACACGGCCGTCTTCATAAACTTCTTTGAATACGCCATAGCCGTCGCCGCCTTTAGCAGTGAACGTGTTCGTTGCTACTTTATAAGTTGCTGCATCTTCCAAATCCACGTAGCCGCCGTCTGCTTCTTGTGTGAACACAGTTGCAACACGGTCTCCTACAGGAGCTTTTGCATCGTAATTATAGAACAATCCTGAGAAATGAAGGAATCCTCCGCTTTGCAATGGGAAGTCTTTAACACTTAGCTCTAACGCTTCGCGAAGTTCTGCGCCAGTCAATTCCATAATTGCCAACGAGTTTCCGAAAGGCATCATCGTAAGGACTTCGCCTTTTGTAATCGGGCCAGCATTAAGTGATGCACGAATTCCGCCGCCATTCGTCAAAGCGATCGTAGTTTCAGGATCAATTTCCTTTGCCGCTGCCAACATGCCATCCGTGATCAAGTTGCCAAGATCGGTTTCGCCAACTCGCACAGAAGCACGGTCACCGTTCAAACCGTCTTCTAAAGCAACACCTATTTCTTCATTTTTCACTTCTTCGATTGCGGCTTTATAGGGAGCTAATAATTCTTTTGCTTCTGGGTCTTCAATTGCAGCAGCTACTGGAAGCAATTCGCCCTCATAAGCTGTCACTTCTCCGGCTGCATCGAATGTTACATCCAGTTTGCCTAAGAAGTTATTGTATTGTTCGCCTTGTACAATGATAGTTTTGCCAATTTTCACTGGCTCTTCAAGTTTGCTATGTGTGTGTCCGCCTACAATAACATCAATTGCCGGGACGGCATTTGCTAATTCTTTATCGTTGTCGACATTTGCATTGTCATCAAAGCCGATATGCGTCAAAGCGATGATTTTGTCTACGTCCTGCGCTTCAAAAGCCGCTACCGCATCTTTAGCAGATTCGATATAATCCGTAAATACTACGCTGTTTGCGCTTGAAATCGTCGCTGTTTCTTCAGTAGTCAAACCGAAAATCCCGACTCTTTCTCCATCAATCTCTTTGATGATGCCTTCATAAATCTCACCATCTGCCGCTGCATCCGTGTAACCGTCGATTTCAAGAGGTGCTAAATCAGCATCTGCTGAAAAATCAACGTTAGCTGATACGAATGGAAACTCAGCGCCCGAAACGAACTTCGAAAGCGATTCATGTCCGTTTGCACTTGAGCCAAGGTCAAATTCGTGGTTTCCGAAAGTCATTGCATCGTATTTCATCAAGTTCATGAAAGGTAGATCCGCTTGTCCTTCGTACTCATTGAAATAAAGAGTACCAGAGAAAACGTCTCCTGCATCCAATAATAGGTT
Organism: Planococcus sp. TJ-301; assembly: GCF_058268475.1. Lineage (NCBI taxonomy): Bacteria > Bacillati > Bacillota > Bacilli > Caryophanales > Caryophanaceae > Planococcus > Planococcus sp. TJ-301. The sequence continues at coordinate 1,461,909 of NZ_JBZDOH010000001.1, forward strand.
ATTCGGATTTTCTTCCCGGACTTTATTTACCAGAGTTACTCTTTTGGCAATGTTATCCAGATTAGCGTGCGTGTCGTTCGTGTGCATGATTGTTAGGTTAAAATCACCTGTAGCTGCTTCCACAGTTGTTTCCTGCACCCCTACAATTGTTAACGTCAACGCAGCCGCCATTACTGAAGTAAAAATCTTTTTCGGCATTCCTACACCATCCCACTCATTTTTTAGGCTAACACCTTAGACCTTTTGACTCATTGTTACGAATAAGGTCATTCTTCCTACTATTCATAATACAATATCTATTATTAATATAGTGTAAATTATTTAATTTTTTTTGGAAATTTTTATATTTTTATTAAAAATTTTAAAATTAGTCGGGAAACTCAGTTTTTCTGGTTAAATAGCAATGGGTTTATGATAAAAAGTTGGATTTGTAGAGCGGCATCTTCGATATTCCGCTCTTGCACTTTGATCGAAAAGAGATCTCTTTTCTGCTAATGCCGGATAAAATCGAGATCGTGTGTGTTAACTTCCGGCTAGTGCGCCCTGAATCTCGTCTAATGCTGGACAAGTTCTGGCTAATTCCGGTTAGCGGAAAAATAATGCTTGATAATGCATATACCTACTCCCCAATCCAATAATCAGATTGCATTTCGCTCAGGGGAGTGGAGTATCGACTGCTTTCACATAAAAAAGGCTAGAAGCTCAGCGCTTCTAGCCTTCTTCAATTATTCGCTTTTCAAGATTTCGTCTAGCTCTTCAACAACATTGTCAGAAACTACGCCCGATCCGCCGATTACTTTTGCGAATTCTACGCCGCTTTCTTCCAAGTATGCGCTTAGCTCATAAGATACTGATTTCCCTACCAAGTAAACGCCTGTGTTTTGCTTGGCAGCTAATGCTCCGCCAGCCAATGCATCGGCAAACGATGAACCTGTCGCTACGTAGATCGTATCAGATGTGCTGCCGAAATATTTAGCAACTTCCAATGAAGTTTCATAACGGTCAGCGCCTTTGATGCGCAACGGAGCCGGCAATTGGTTAAATGCTTTTCTGCTGATTGCGCCCGTTCCGCCGATGACAAGCGTGTTTTCAGTACCAAGTTTTGTTAAAGCAGCTTTCGTAGCAAATGGCACTGCGTTTTCACGGCTTAACAAGATTGGCATTCCTTCAGATCCAGCATAGCTTGCTACGCTCAATGCATCCGGGAAGTTCTGTCCGTTTACAACGACTGCTGATTTAGCTGTTTCAAATTTGCCAGCGATTTTCGCAGCAGTTTCGTAACGGTCAGCACCGCTTAAGCGTTCAACGTCAATTCCATCGCCTTCCAATTCTTTGACGATTGCATCTGAAATCGCTCCAGTGCCCCCAAGGATGTAAACTTTCTCAGCGCCCAATCGTTTGATTTCGTCATACGTTGTGCCTGGAAGAGCTTTCGTGCGTGACAACAGCAATGGCGCGTCGTATTTCTTAGCTAACGGCACTCCTGCTAGAGCATCAGCATAATGGTCTCCACGTGCCAGAACGACCACTTTAGAAGAATCCCAGCCTTCTTTGCTCAATTTCACTGAAGTTGCATAACGGTTTGCCCCTGCAATACGTTCAGCGCGCAACTCGTTTTCAGCTCGCTCGATCGTCAATTCTTTCGTCACTTTGTTGCCGGCTCCATCTTCCACTACTACCGTGAATTTGTTGATGCCTGGCTCCAAATCAACTTGGGCTTCAACGACTTTGCTGATTGGTGTCGCTAATTTGATTTCGTCAAAGACATCTTGTGAATAAAGAACATCGCCATTAATAGTAAGTTTGATCATATTGAAGTTATCTTTTACTGTAATGTCGAATTTCGTTGTTTTTTGGTCGTTGTCAACAACTGTTGGAGCTGTTGTCCCGATTGTTGGATTAACTGTATCGACAAAGATTGGACGGATAATGGAAACAACGTTTCCGTTATAGTCTGTTGCTTCAAATTTCACATCGTGCTTGCCGCTTCCAGACACTTCAATTGTTGAATTGAATTCATAGCCTTTGCCAGCTGTGTACGTAGTAGCGATTTCTTTTCCATTTACTGTCAACTTGTCAAGGTATTCTTCTACCACATAGCCTTTAACCGGAATAGTCGTAGTGTTGAACAAGCCTAATGCAGCTGGTCCGTTATCGTCTACATAAATGACTGGTTTTGTCGTATCATCCATGTTCGTTCTTAATACAGCGCTGTTGAAAGCGTGATCGACAACTTCGACTTCAACTAAGCTGATTTGACTTGAATTCAAATTGAATTGGTCTAAGTCAATTGAAGTTTCAGATGCTTTGAATGTTTTGCCCAAAGATTTTCCATCAAGTTTGACTGTGTAAACGTCAGCGCCTACACCTTCATCATTAAAGCTTACTTCAAGCGTGTTTTTGTCATCGTTCAATGTTGCTGTTCCTGTTGGAGCAACTGTATCCACATAAACTGGCAGTTGCTTGCTTTGCCATTCAGCATCTTCATAATCCACTTTCGCAGCGTATTCATATTGGTACAAACCGTCTTTTACAGTTTGCCCACTGACTTTGCCATCCCATGCACGCGCTGGGTTATAGTTGATAATAGTACCTGTACCGCCGTCGTAATAGTCTTTGCGAACGTCATTTTCGATATTGACCGTTCTCAACTTGTTGCCTTCAGCATCCAAGATATTCGTTTCAAGCACTTTTGCATTGCGCAGGAATGTCGGATTTGCGTTGATGCTATCAAAAATTGTATCTCCGTTTGGCGAGACTGGATAAACCAACTTCCCGTCAACTTCAACTAGATCCAAGTAGTTAACGCCATCGTCAGCATCTGATGTAACCCCATATCCTTTGAAGAAGTAATCATAGAATTTCGTTTCTTCTTTTTCAGCTGGGCCGAAAGCATCCAATATTTCCGGACGGTCCCATTCGCCGTAGAAGCTGATGTAAGGAACAACCAAATCAGGATTTACTGTATCTTCAGCGACTAATTTCACGAAGCCTTCAACAAATACGTCTTGCTCAAGGTCTTTCAAAATTGTTTTGCCGGCTGCATCAAGTCCAGGAACTTGACCGTTGCTGATATCGATTGTTACCGTGACATCGGCCGTGCCATTTGCTGGTACAACAACTTTTTCAGGAGCAGTTACTTTAGCGCCTTCAAGCTTGCCTGATTTCAATAGATTGTATTTAACATCGCTTGCTGTTTCTTTGAACATATCCACCAAGACAGATGTATCAACTGAATAGCTTGCCGCTTTGTCCGTCAAGTTTTCTGCAGTTAATGTAAATGTGAATGAATCCTCAGTAAAGTCTTTAACGTTTACTTTGGCTTCGTTCGTCGATTTTTCAACGACAACGACTGGAGTGGAAACTGCTGCGTGAAGCTGCATCATTCCAGCTCCTTGGCGGCGTGGTGAAATGGTGTCTCCGTCTAAGCCAAATGTGATGTCAGCTGTATTCAACATTAACTTTTTAGCAAGGCGCGTGCGTTCTTCAATTGAATAAGAACTGAATTTAGCGTCTGCTTTCAAGTATTGCTGAACCAATGCAGCTCCACCTGATACGTGCGGTGCTGCCATTGACGTTCCGCTCATTACGCCGTATTTATCGCCTTCAAGCGTTGAGTAGATGTTTCCGCCCGGAGCTGATAATTCAGGTTTGAACTCAAGATCCGGTGTAACGCCCCATGAAGTAAAGTCAGTTGCACGCCCAACTTCAGGACCTTCTAAAGCTCCAGTTTGAGTTACATCACCAGGAATTTCTACACCAGCAGAAAGAGCCGCTTCCAATTCAAGCCCATCTTCGCGAGTGGTTTTCATGAATGGAATATCCCAGCCGCCTTGGTCTTTATAGAACACAGGGCTCGTGCTGTTATAAACGATGATTCCAGCTGCGCCAGCTGCCGCCGCGTTATTCGTTTTATCAACGAAAGTATATGCGCCGCGTTCCACGACTACTACTTTGCCTGTTACATCGATTCCTTTGTAATCGTCAGGTCCGCCTAATGCACTTTGGTTTCCAGACAATGCTTTCAACGAAACAACTTCAACTGCACCAAGTTTTGTCCAGTCATCTACGCCAAATCCTTCAACTGAGAAATCGCCGAAGTCGACTTCATGCGTAAATTCGTTTACCATGTTTCCTGTTGCAGCTACTTGGATCGTATCTTTATTCAATCCAGGCGAGCCGACTAGGCCGTAATCCGGGTTGTCGTAATGCGGCGAGTCGAATCCGTAGCCGATTGTTCCTGAGTTACCTGCAGAAACTGAAGCCACAATTCCGTTTGCTACCGCATTGGAAATCGCTTTGTCTTCCGCGCTGTCTTCTTCATAGAACGAAGAAGTTGAACCTAAACTCATGTTCAATACATCCGCGCCTAATTTCACCGCGTCATCGATTGCTGCCAAGTAGATATCAGAGAATGTAGATGGGAAGTTGACATCGTTGCTGAAAACTTTCATGCCCAGCAATTGGGATTCAGGTGCAACGCCTTTAATGCCGCCATTCAACTCGTCGCCATTCGCTCCGACTGTTCCGGCAACGTGCATGCCGTGCATAGATGCGCCAGGTGAAATATCACCGACAATATCGTTTTTATCGTAATAGTTATATGCATAAGGAACTTTCGCGTTATGGTAAGCGCCTTTTAATCCGTTAGCGGCAATCGCGCTCGCAACGCCATCTTTCGTTAAATCGACTTTGGACTCGTCTGTAATATTGAAATCACGGTGAGTCGGATCGATTCCGGAATCGATGACCGCTACGACCATACCTTCGCCTTTAAGCTTGCTATCAGCCCATACTTGGCGAGACTGCACAAAATCATGGCTTGTCGTCATATCCGGTTTTACATCCGGCTTGTCGTACTCATTGGACAAATAAACATTTTTTACGCCTGGGAGGTTTTTGATCTTTTCAACTTCGCTGTATTTCACGATTCCACTGAAACCATTGAAAGTTGTTGTGTATTCAAATTGCGAATTCAAGGATACGCCTTGAGAAGAAATCGTTTGTTTAACAGATGTATGTGTTTTCTTTAATTGAGTATCAATTTTTGTTTTTTCAGTTGAAGATAGGTCTTTGTATTGAACGCCTTTCGCTGAAGCAACTTCTACTCCTGCTTTCCCTTCGACTTCTACAATAATACGGACTTCTTGGTTAGGTGTAAGCGCTTTAACTCCTGGAAGATCCGTTTTCTGTTTCGTCGCAAGGCCTTTGACTAGTTCAGCTTTCTCATTCGATAAAACGTTGATTGCTTGGGCATCCTTATCAGAAACTGTTGAACCTTGTCCTGTTGCCGCACTTACTGTCATAGCGCCGTTGCTGGCGATCAATCCCGCCATCATTGCTAACGATGCATACTTTCTCCACTTTTTAGAAATATTCTCCACTTTGGTGCCTCCCCTAAATTTCTTAATGGAGAAATTATACATATATTACCTTAATTATGTATGTTTTTCCCCACTTACAGAATTGTAACAATAGTCTTACATTTAAGTCAATATTTTTTGAAAATAATTTCCATTATTTCAAATTTGTATTTTTCTTTATATAAAAGAGGCAGAGATTGCCAAGCGGATGGGAGAAAAGTCTATGTATAGATTGGTTTTCTTAGAGCTTTCAAGCACAAAAAAAGCAGCTAATGGGCATCCATTAGCTGCTTTTTCAATTTACTGCTTCTTGAAATTACTCGTAGCTGACAAGTTCCATCTTCGACTCTTGAACATTTTCACCATTCGTAATCGTTGTCGATTCTTGGATCAATCCAAGAGACGGTGCATAAGAGTTCGAGATTGACGTTACTTGCTCAGAGCTTTCTGATTTCAATGTCTGCGTGATGACTAGGACATCTTCAAAAGTGCCTGCTGGTGTTTCCAATGTTCCTGCAGTCTCAGTAATTTGCCATTCGCCTTCCGCTTGGTTCGCTTCGTTGATTACGCTGACTGGCGATTCCATTGGAACCAATCCTTTGAGGGAAATATCTTGTACGCCCGATAGTTCAGAAGTTTCAAGCAGCATTTCCATGCCGCCTTCTGTCCATTCTGTGATCTGAACGGTTTTTACATCCCCGAAAGAAATGACTTCCAAGACTTTGTTTTCTTGGACTTCCTGTGTTTCACGGACCACTTCGAAAGAATCGACTTGGAATTTTTTCACCAATCCTTCAGTGGGCATATACACTTTAATGCCTGCTGGATCAACAGCCTCTACTTCTGCAGCTGGGGCGTTGTTTTCAGAACCGGTGCCGTTAACGTTTTCTTCAGTATTTTCTTTAACCGCGGTGCCACATCCGCTAAGCATTAACGCAGCAATTACTAATCCACTAAGTTTTTTCATGTTTAACCCACCTCATTATTTTTGCATTGCGTTGACTGTTGCTCTCAATTGATCAGGTACAGTGCCTCCGACATAATAAATGCGGTTGATTAGTTTTTCTGTACTGTTCGCTTTTAAGGTATTTGTCAATTCAGTCGGCATATTGGCATTAGGGACCAGGAATAGCGGAGCGTTAAATCGCTTCGTCAATGCTGACGACACAAGTGCATCCGGATAATTCGTTCCACTGGATACGATCATGCTGCTCGAGATGAATTCATCGCTGTAATGATTCAAAACAGCTGTTGACGTTTCGTAGCGCGTCGGGCCGGACAAGCGGAGTACTTTATCAGTACCGACCAATTTGCCTACCGTTGTTTCGATGCTAGTTGGCACACTTCCTGTACCGCCGATGATGACAATGTCATCTCCGAATGCGTTGTTCAAACGGGCTGGCGTCGGCTTGTTTTCATTGACCAGGACAATCGGCCAATTTTTCACGACCGCTGCACTCGCCGCTGTCAAAGCATCCGGGAAGTTGCTGCCGCTGGTAACAAAGACGCCGGCAGTATTTGGCATTTTAGTATTGATCTTCGCATTTGTTTCGTATCTGTCAGCTCCTGAAAGGCGTTCAGTTCTAATTCCTATGCCTTTCAGTTTGCTTTCAATGGCTGGCGTCAATGCAGATGTACCGCCAACTAATATGACATGGTTCGCTTTCAGGCGCCTAAGTTCTGCTTCTACACTCAATGCTAAAGCAGCAGGTTTGTTCAAAAGTACCGGCGCATTGCCGTAATGTGCAGCAAGAGGTCCGGCAGACAATGCATCCGCATATTGATGTGAAGTTGCAAGCACGACCGTTTTTTGCGTTTTCGTGCTGGCAAAACCGGTTGGATACAATTGCTTGGAAACTGCGATTGCAGTAGCAATGCGATCTTTGCCTTGAACCTCTACTGGGCTATAACTATAAGCTTTCGTATTCGGGTTCGTGTAAATCACTTTTTGCGCCCAAATATCAAAGACCGTTGTGTTTGGCCATAGAGCAGCATAACTTCTTGCTTGTTCTCTATTGTAAAAATCAACCATGTCTCCTTTATCTTTCGAACGGACGACAAAGTTTTTCCGTTTGAAGTTGGACCATAGGATATCTTGTGTCCCGTTATTGATGACTGAAGCTTGGGCCATCTTCTGAGCATATGCCGTTGCTTGGTCTTCTTGGTAGAATTTTTTCACTTCTTTGTCGCTTCCGTCCAGCACTGTGAATTTAAGCGGCAAGTAATTCGACCATACAATATTTTTTGTTGTAGTGTGGACTACGCGCGTATTTTTCCATTGCGCAGCGTAGTTCACCGCTTCCTGCTGCGTTGCGAACATATTGTTATCAATTTTCACTGCTGTGTGATAAACACCGTAAATTTTCGGTTTTGCAACTGGAACTGGCGTCGGGGTTGTTGCAGTAGTTTGGACAGCGCCGGTCTTTTTATAAGTTACATAACTTCCTGACAATGTTTTAGAGTAATTTAAGGCATCTGTTTTCGAAACGTAAGTCTTTACAACTTTGCCATTTGCGTCGTTGACCACGTAGACATCAAAGAATGTATTGACGCCTTTCGCAACTTGAGCTGCGACTTTTTGCTGGAATGTTGCCGTTTTGATCATTCTTTCTTCAACCGGATTGGACATATATCCAACTTCCAAGAGAACTGCGGGCATTTGTGCATTGCGTGTTACATACAAACTGTAAGGTACAATCCCGCGTCCTTCTTTCACGCCTGATGAAATTACGGAATTATGCGTCAGGTTTGCCAGACGCTCACTTTCAGGGGAGTAATGGATCTGCATTTTATCTGGCGGATAGCTGCTATCGATATAATTTTTATTAAAATAATACGTTTCGTATCCTCCGTAAGTAGGTGAACTCGTGGCGTTGTGGTGGACTGAGATAAAGACACTATTGTCATTATTGCCTACAGCCATGTTATTGGCTACGTTCATCCGCGAAATCAAGTCATTATTCGATGAAGTCGTATTGAATGCCGTGTCGGTGCTGCGGGTCATTTTAACTTGGAAGCCCAATTTTTGTAATTCGGTTTGCAAGCGGTTAGAGACTTCCATATTGGCGTGCTTTTCATAATAACCGGTTGAGTTTCCTGAATAACCGGCTGTACCTCCATATTTCCCACCATGCCCAGGGTCAATTATAATAGTCGGATTTCCAGCGGCTAATGCGTCTTGTGTACTAAAACCAATGGCTAGCAGCATAAATACGAATAGTATTTTTATTTTCAAGTATTATTCCCCTCTTTCTGTCTTAATCCTACATGCAAAAATTAGTAGAAACAAGGTAATTTTACAACCTTTTACAAAAATGATACTATATTCTGTTTTAGCACTTCAAATTATTTGCGTGTTAAAAAAAAGTAGTCACTAATAACTACTTTCTTAAAAATTATTAAGGGTATTTAGTCGATTTGGTTCTCGAACTGTCATTAGTAAAATGATGATTTTACATTCAAAATCAGTTTATTTCCATTTTTTAAACAAAAAATTACAATTTTGTAAAAATAGATTTAATTTGTAACTGTTTCACTTAGATAATTTGTCAGAATACTATCAGAATGATCAAGTATCTCCATAACATTTTCTTGATGCCGTTTTGCGCTTTCTGGAACCGGAATTATCTTTGTCATCATCCCAAAATCATAATAACGTTCTGGATAACGGGCATTTTGACCTAAGTATATTGATTCGTCCGAGATAAAGGACCCGCCCGATAAATAATAACGCATCGTCAGCAAATTACTTTCGTATTCCAGCAAATTATGCCCTGCAATCGGTGCTTCGGGCACGATACCCATCAAATTAGTCAATGTTGGCATGATATCCAATTGGCCGCCTAAGTGCGAATAGACTTCATTCTCGAAAAGGCCTGGGCCCGCCACGATGAATGGCAGCAGGAATCGGTCTTTGATGGTATATACGTGTCCAAGCAAACCGCCCATCAATTCGACATCACTTTTTTTCATCGGCGTGCCATGGAGCCCAGAATGATCACCTGTGATGACAATCAGCGACTCATCATACAAGTTTTCTTCTTTCAAGAATTCGATGAATTTTCCGATCTGCTCATCTGTATAGCGCACAGACTGCAAATAATCTCCCACATAACTTCCTTCAAAATCAGCAGGCAATTCGAGGAACTCATCTTTCTTCGGCATTTCAAATGGCGTGTGGCTCGTGATTGTCATGATGTTCGCATAGATTTTATTGCCTTCTTCTGCCTGCTTCTTGATTTTTTCTTTCGCAAATTCAAAAAGCACCTCGTCGGAAGGTCCGAACCCGATCACATCTTCATTAGGAATTTCTTCTGATGTGTATGCTTTTTGGAAACCTAATGTTGGATAAAGCATATCGCGGTTCCAGTAGTCAATCTTGTCTGCGTGGTACGTCGTTGTTAAATAGTCCCGGTCATTCAATAAGCCGACAAATGATGGAATTTCTTCACCTTTTACATAATTGACTGTCGGTTCGAGCCCTTTCGGGTAAAGAGAAGTATGGAACATCCATTCAGCATCCGACGTATTGCCGCCCCCGATTTGCTGGAAAACCTGATTGAAATACATGCTGTCTTTTAGCAGCGCGTTGATGTTCGGCGTGATTTCTTGCCCGTCGATAGATTGGTTAACCGCAAATGCCTGCAGCGATTCTACTTGGATAAAGAATAAGTGACGATTTTCCGCAATGCCAAAACGGTCATGCTCTACATACGGCACAAAGTCATTGCCTTTCAATGCGGCAAGGTCCTCATCGGTCAGAATCTGGCTTTCAGCATAGCCAATTGTTGAATCTTGAGCCATAGCCTGGACAATCTGGGTTTGGATAAAGCCTTGCTCTTTTGCCGATAGCGCAACATCGATGATTGGTTCTTGCAGCGCTGCCGCTGTTGTCGCAATGGCCATTATTGAAAATACAATGGCAACCGCTCCGATTTTCAAGCGAGAAGCAGTTGTAAAGCTCTTTTCCCAAAATACGATAGCAAGCACAGCGTAAACGATGACATCCGTGAAAAAGAATAAATCCCATGGGGAATAAAGCAGTTTAAGCGTTTCCATAACAGAACCCGCTTGGCTTGCCTGGTTCAAATCATAATACGATGGCACAGTCTGGAAATAGCGTTCATACCAAATAATAGAGATCAATAAGGCGGAAACAAACAAGTTGTACCCCAATAAGATCAACGGGCTTACTTTCTTTAATGCCAATAACAGCAAAACCGGAAGCAGCATCCAAATCGGAAAGTCGACGATCAACAACCGTAAAAACGAAACTTCTCCAAAAACCAAGGAACGAAAAACAGCGATTTTAATGATCAGCAAAATCGAACTAACAATAAAAATGGCGCCAAGATAATGTGTATCCAGCAATTTCTTCATAATTTTCCTCTTCCTGTTCGAATTTTCAGTTTTTTGTTTAGAAAAAACTGAAGCTGCGCCAATGCGCAACATCAGTTTAAGTTTGGTTATTTTACAAAATTAGACGTCAATTCAATGTTTACATCCTGGTAATAGAACCCAAGGATTTGGGCTGCCGTATGGCCAGATTTAGCGCGTTTGTATGCGCCCCATTGGCTCAAGCCGATGCCATGGCCGAATCCGCTGCCGTCCATAACGAACCGGTCCGCTTCATCATCAATTCCATATTGGAGGCTCTTTAAATTCACGCCTCCAAGTGTCGTGCGGAATGTGGTCATCGTCGGATTGCCGTTGGTTGATTTTGAGCCATTGAACGTCAGGCTCATTTGCTGCTTTTTCAAAGCACTGCCGATAAATTGATTGACAGATTCTTTTAAGTCTTCCGAAACGACGCCGCTTCCACCAAGGAAGAAAGCTTCGCTCTTAACGGGCATAGAATCGAAATACGCTGCAGGAAGTTTAGCTGGATCGGGATCAAGCATAACAATCGGTGACCCGTTTTTCGCCGCCAGCACAGAGCCTGCCAGCGCATCGATAAATCGATAGCCGTTTCCGATTGCGATACTATTACCTGGCAATGGCAGCTCATTATTGATCGCAATACTCGTTTCAACACGGTCCGCGCCGCTGATGCGTTTGGATGAGATGTTCATAGCGGCTAATTCCGTTTCGATAAATGGATCAATTACGCCCTTGCCGCCGATGATGATGGCCGAGCTATTGCCAGTTTCGCTTAAGAATGTCTTGGTTTGTTGTGCAAGCTTCGTTCCGCGCTGAACGATAATCGGAGTTTGCTTATATGCTGCATAAGCGGAAGCCGACAAGGCATCGGAAGAGTTGTCATTGCCAGTGGCAATCATGACTTGTGAAGGAGAACCGATTTCCTGGGCAATCGCCAGTGATGTTCCTGTTCTGTCTTTTCCGTAAAGGCGTTTCGTCTTAAAGCCTTTTTGGTTTAATTTATTTTCAATATCGAGTGAAATTGCCCCTGCGCCGCCCAATAAGTAGACGAGCGCTCCAGGTTCGGTTTTTTCAGTTAAAAATTGTTCTACACTTGCTGGAATCGAGTCGTTGCGCACCAGCATAATTGGTGCTTGATGCTTATGTGCAAGTACTGTTCCCGCAAGTGCATCCGCAGGAATATCGCCTCGTCCCAAGACGATCGCTTTCGCTTTTTCTTCCCCGACATACTGCATTGCTATTTGAGCAGCCGTCTCGTAGCGGTCGCCGCCTGAAAGTGTTTTCGACGCAGCACCCGGTGCCATGACGTATTTCTGAACATTATTCACTTCGGTTCTGGCGTAATAGCTGACATCAATTTTCGTTTCCGCCACTTTGCCCGTGTTTTCGTAGTCTGCCGTGTTGATCGAGTCGATTGATGCAATCTTGATCGATTCAATTGCCGGATTGGCGGCTTTCGCTTTTGTTAGTACATACGCTTTATATTTTTGGAACGCGTCACGGCTTTGGCTATTGGCAACTTCAGAACTCAAGAGGTTCTTTTCAGCTGTCGCATTCCACCAAAGTTCCGGTTTCAATGTATTTGCATCAATTGGAAGCTGCTGCTTTAACCAAGTCAGCTTCCACAAGACGTTTGCCGTATCGAACTCATCAACCTTCGATTCCTTTATAAAAGGAAGTGCACTTGTCCAGTATTGCTGAGCCAATTCTGTCTGGCCGCCGTTGCTGGAAGAAAAGTACGCTGTCACGAATCTTTTTTTGCCGTAATTATCGACATAAGTCAAAATCTGCCCTTGCGTTTCCGTCACAGCCCGGTTGCTGTATTGGTAATCAGAGTTATATTTTGGCGAAATTGGATCCCAGATAAATCCGTTATATACTTGGTACGTTGTTGTGTCATCAATTTCCAGCGTGCTTTGGCTCATTTTTGAAAACACATATGAACGCGCCGCAATTGCCTGTGCTTTCAAGGCTTCCATTCCTCCGGAAGTTGGCGAACCCCAGCTTGCCGGTGTTTCAGATGGAACAACGCCTTTCAAATAATCCTCGAATTGCAGAATGTTCACAGGCTGCATCAATGCCGTGCCCGCTAACCTGAAAAGTACTGTTCCCATATAAGGATGAGCTTCTGTCAAAGCTCCTTTGAACAGCAATACATGATTTTCTTTCGTATAGATTTTCGGCTGCACCGTTACAGTGGACAAGCCAGAAGCTACGATTTTCGCTCCGTCTTTGACAGACAGCTTGCCTGCATTGACAACTATTGTGTATCGCTTATCTTTCGCTAGCACTACAGTCGGGTTCTCGAATAAAATCGATTCCCCCTTTGGAACAAAATGGTATGTAGCGGACGTTCCTAATTTATTGCTCAATTTAACTTTCACTTCAAAATCAGCCGCTGATGCTGTATCAATAGGAACCGTCATAGCCAGCAAACTGAAAAGTACGATAAGAACTAAGCCTTTTATATTGGATTTCAATAGAATTCCTCCTTGTATTTTTAATTGGCGGAACACTTATGGCTCTTGGCCAGGCTTTTAAAACGTCAATTTACATACGTTCTAACTGTCACGATTTTCTTGTCCCAGTTAGCCCATGACGCGTTTAACGCCATGATTGTTATGCCCGTACTGAAACCGGCATGGATCAGTTTCCCGTCTCCCAAGTAAATTCCTGCATGGGACGGTGTAGTGGGAACGGCATTGTTCAAATCCAGGATGATAATATCGCCTGGCTTGGCGTTTTCGTAGCTGACCGCGTTTCCGGCCTTGGCGATTAAACCGGTTGTCCGGGGAATCGCGATGCTCTTTTTAGCGAAAACGTATTGCAAGTATCCAGAACAATCAAAGCCTCTCGTCGTTGTGCCGCCGTATAAATAGGGAATCCCTATGTATTTTTTCGACTCTTCCACAATTCCAGTTCGGAGGGCCGCTTCAGCGACAGCAGCTTGGCTTGATGGCGGCATCGGGTTCAGCGCTTCACTCGAAATCGCCCCTTCTCCTCCAATTACCGTCAAGGCCTCGACACTTTTGTCGGCCAAAGCCGTTTTTGTTACCGCTGGCAAAGAAGCTTGGCGTGAGAGAAAAATCGGTTTTTTCTGTTTCGCACCTAATGCGGAACCGGTCAACGCATCCGCGAATTGCTCGCCAGATGCCATCAAAGAAGAAGCGATCGTTGCCGGGTAAAAATCAGAAACGATCGCAGCCGCTGTCATATAGCGGTCTTTGCCTGCAATGCGAGTGGCTGTCGCCGTTTTTTCAATTTGCCCGAAGACTTCGGAAGAAACAGCGCCTGTCCCTCCCACTACGATAACTTCCGAATATTTTTTGACCATTAGCTCTACTTCTGGTGACATTTTAGTTGGCGATGTCAATAAAATCGGCATGCCTTTTTCTGCTGCGAAAGAAGCAATCGCCAAACTGTCCGCAAAACCGGAGCTTGTCGCGACTACCGCTTTCACGCCTCCCACTTTCTCGGCGATCAAAGCGGAAGTCTGATGCCGGTTTGCCCCTGAAATCCGGGTAGGTTTTATCCCTGCATTTGAAAGCTGCTGCATGGCAATATCCGAAATTGCGCCTTTGCCGCCTAATACAGTGGCATTTTCAGCGCCGATCCGTTTGATTTCGTTGAGGACAACTGCTGGTATCTCGTCTTTTTTTACTAATAAAATCGGTGAGTTCAGCTTTTTCGCAAGCGGGGCTCCGGAAAGCGCATCCGGATAATTATTGCCGACAGCCAGCACGACGTCATTGGTGCTATTGCTTGCCCATCCTTCTTGCGAAACCGCAACAGCGGTTTGGTATCTGTCTTTCCCAGAAACTCTATCAAAATCACTGTAGATAGTGGACGCCTCTGGCGTAAGCACGAACGTTGAGGATGAAATAGCGATAGTCAAAGTAAGAATACTTATGCCCTTTAATCTTTTCATATAGCCTTTCATGCTCCTTCTAGTACACTTTTTGTATGAATTATACATTTTCATAAGCACTAAACTGAGTCTATCATTGATAAACTATGTTGAATACATTATTTATATTCGGGAAACGACAAAAAAACCTCGAAAAAGTTCTCGAGGTTTTTAAAAAATGCCCGTATATCAACGAATATCACTGTTTGGAAATAATTAGGCAGAGTGAAAAAACAGTATTTTTTGCCTAGTTTATTTACAGTATATTTTGGTAAGTAGCAAGCAGTTCTTTCTGCAAATTGGCATTTGAAAAGTTTCGAACCGCAAAATCACGCAATTCGCGTCCCATTTTTGGTGTATCCGAGGAAATGGCAGATTTTGCCGCTTCCAGCAATGATTCTTCATTCCCAGCCACAATGATCCAACCTGTTTTGCCCGAATCAACCAACGCGCTTACGCCTCCAACGTCCGTTGCGATTACCGGTGTCCCCATGTCCGCGGATTCCAATAATACCAAAGGAAAACTCTCGCTATAAGACGTCAGCAGAGAAACATCCGCAGCAAAAAGCAATTCGTCGACATCATTTCGCGTGCCCATAAAGCGCACGTTTTGCTGAATGCCTAACTCTTTTGCCAGTGCCTCCAAACTTGCTCTTAATGCGCCGTCGCCGATGATCCAGAGTTTCCAGCCTGGAACATCCAGTCTGCTGAACGCTTTCAACAATACTTCGTGGCCTTTTACCGGATGCAGGCGTGCCACAATGGCAAACACAAAATCCGTCTCCGCCGTATTGAACTCGGCACGGATGTGGTTTTTATCCCACGCCGGAATCGCTTCCGAAAATTCGATGCCGTTAAAAACAGGTGTAATTTTCTGTGCATCGACGCCAATTTCCATCAGCATCGTTTTAAATTTTTCAGAAACCGCAAACAAATGATCAGCGTTGCGCAGCGCGCGTTTGTTGAGCATCGTAAAGAATTTGTTGATCACTTTCGGCTGATGCAGAAAATCCAACGAAGGGTCACTATGCACCGTGATAAACCAAGGCACCTTCATCTTCTTGTGGATTGAGTTAATCAGAAAATTCGATTTGGCACCATGCGAATGAATCAATGAAAAATCATTTTGCTGAATGAATGCTAGTATTTTTTTAGGCGTCGACTGGTCAAATCGGCTTTTCTGCGGGATGACCGTTACTTTAACGCCCTGTTTTCTGGCTTCTTCGGCAAACGCCCCTTCCGTTAATAACAATAATTCCATGTCTACCGACGCTCCATGGAATAATTGCAGAAGGTGCTTTTTTGAACCGCCCGTTTCTCCCCCGCTGATCATATGAAGGATTTTCACAGGCTTTTCCGGTCCTTTGAACGAACTGCTTTAAAAAGAAATTGGGGAAGAGCCATTTGGCGTTTGATCCGTGAAGGCTGTGAAGCCAGGCGGAAGAGCCATTCGGTTCCGGTTTTTTGAAAAACAGCCGGTGCTCTTTTGACCGTTCCGCTATAGACGTCAAAGCTGCCGCCGACTCCTTGAAAAATATTCACATCAAGGCGCGCCATATTCTCGCGGATAAACATTTCTTGTTTCGGGCTGCCTAAAGCGACGAATAAGATATGCGGTTTCACAGCGTTTATGCGGCGCGCGATTTTATCCATGTCTTGTTCATAGCCATCTAATGTCCCCGCAATAATCAAGTCCGGGTATTTTTCCTGAATCGAAGCAGCTGCCAATTCAACCGTTTCTTTTTTCGCACCGTACATGAAAATGCGGTATTTATTTTGGTGTGCGAGCTTCAGAAGCGCATCCATCATGCCAATACCCGTAACCCGGCCCTTTATTGCGCCGCCGCGCAAGCGCGAGGCAACAGATATTCCTATGCCATCGGGAATTTGGTAAGTGGATTCGTTGAGCAATTCCATCAACTTGCTGCTTTTTGATGCCATCATCACTTTTTCCGGATTGATCGCCACGATGCGTGATTTTCTGCCGTTTTGAATGTCCGCATTGATCAGTTCCATAAGTTCTTGTTCGCTTTGCATATTGACATTAACGCCTAAAATCTGTTCTTTCATTCCATTTCATCCTCCATATTAAAACTAACTATTGTCCATGATGCTCTTTAAATATAATAAGAAATCGCCGTTTTTTGCTTTTACATCACAGTCGAATCATCCGTTAATTTTATCATAGTTGTCTTCTTTTCACTAAAATTTCTTTGAGTATGAAGCGAATTCTAAAATCATTTCTTTTTGAGGTGTTTTCTCACAGCTTAACGGCGCTGGGTACGCAAGCTTCTAGTGCTAGTGCTAAATTCTTTTTTATTTTTCTTCAAAAACTTAGCGGCACTCAAAAATAACACTGCCCCGAATACATCCAAAAGAACATCCTGCCCCGTCGGCGTCCGGCCGCCGGTCAGCGATTGATGGAATTCGTCCGCAAGCGCAATAACGGCGGTAATCCCTAAAGCCAAACCCATTTTCGGCTTCGGCAATAAATTCAAAACCGCAAGCGCAATGAGCCCAAAAATAACCACATGGGAAGCTTTACGGATCACAAATTCAACAAACGGATAATAGCCTCTTTCCTCAACCGAGATTGTCATTCCCCAATATGGAATCTGAAAAAGGCTCAGAAAACCTTTGAATGGCTCGAATG
This sequence comes from Planococcus sp. TJ-301, assembly GCF_058268475.1. NCBI lineage: Bacteria > Bacillati > Bacillota > Bacilli > Caryophanales > Caryophanaceae > Planococcus > Planococcus sp. TJ-301. The sequence continues at coordinate 1,479,211 of NZ_JBZDOH010000001.1, forward strand.
GCAAATACCGCTCCATTGCGGGGATCAATGTCTGTTGTTCATAGGTTTGCCCCGACGAAATAAACAGTATGGTAAATAAAGTAAGGAATATCAAGAATTTTTTCATAAAAAAATTATAGCACGTAGTTTGCTGGAAGGCTTATGGGAATTTATTGGACTGCTTAAAAAGCGTTTTTCACTGCGCTCATTTACAAGGTTCTCCCGTTAACATGCATTGTTTTGGCGTTAACATGATCTAGCTTTTAGTTAACCTGAAGAGTTGGAGAGTTAACATGAAGGGGCAAGAGCTTAACATGAAGTGTGTGAGATTTAACACGAACTAGCCAGCAGTCAACATGAACTGTTTTAACATTAACCAGCACTAACAGAACAGAAATCGTGCTGCACCCGAAAACACCCCATATGAAAAGCCCTCTGCATTATGCGGAGGGCTCCTTCAAATTCACATAGATTCTTTACTATTAATCGTCTCTGCTGTGTTCGCCCCAACAATCCGTGCCTTTCAGGCCAGGGATGTTCTTGGCGAAGAATTCAGGATTCTTGCCTTCTTTGCGCTGTGCTGTGTAGTCGCCGAGCACTTTGAAGGCGATTTTGCCTAGCATCGCGATGACGACCAGATTGATCACGGCCATGATGCCCATGAACAAATCCGCCATATTCCACACGAGCGACACTTTGGCGAGCGCTCCGAACATGACCATTCCGAGCACGCCGATACGGTAAGCAGTCAGCCACGCGCTATGCGCATTGATAAATTCGATGTTTGTTTCGCCGTAATAATAATTGCCGACGATCGAGCTGAAGGCGAAAAACAGGATGGCGAATGCCAGGAAATACGGAGCCCATCCGCCTACATGGACGTCGAGTGATGCTTGTGTCAACAAGATGCCTTCCTGTTCGCCTGTCTTGTAGACGCCAGCCAGTATAATGATGAATGCTGTCGCCGAACAGATGATAATGGTATCGAAAAATACCCCTAGGCTTTGCACAAGCCCTTGCTTCGCTGGATGCGAAACGTTGGCCGAAGCGGCAGCGTTCGGCACCGAACCCATACCTGCTTCGTTCGAGAACAAACCGCGGCGTACGCCTTGCATGATGGCTGCACCGATTGCACCGCCTGCTGCTTCTTCCAAACCAAATGCGCTTTTAATAATCACTGAGAAAACAGCCGGAATTTCGCTTATATTGGTGATAACCACCCATAATGCCACAAATATGTATAATACCGCCATGACCGGAACCAAAACTTGCGTAACTTTGGCAATGCGTTGAACACCGCCGAAGATGATCAGCGCAGTCAGCACTACCAGCGCCAAGCCGACAACCCATTCCGGAATATTGAAGACTTCGCCGAATGATTGCGCGATCGTGTTCGATTGTACCGAGTTGAAGATAAAACCGAAAACAACCGTCAATAAAATTGCAAAGACGATGCCTAGTTTCCTTTTGCCAAGAGCTTTTTGCATATAATAAGCCGGGCCGCCGCGGAATTGCTCGCCGTCACGCACTTTATATACTTGGGCAAGCGTACTTTCAATGAAAGCCGTCGCCATGCCGATCAACGCAACCATCCACATCCAGAATACGGCACCCGGACCGCCGATGGCAATTGCCAGCGCAACGCCGGTAATGTTGCCTGTCCCGACGCGTGAAGCTGTTGAAATGGTGAAGGCCTGGAACGCCGAAACGCCTGCTTCGCCGTCTTTCTTTTCAGAAATGACACGGAACATCTCGCCGAATAGCCGTACCTGCACGAAATTCGTGCGCACAGTAAAATAAACCCCGAGTCCAAGAAGCAGGGCGATCAAAATATAAGTCCATAATAAATTATTGCCTTCGTCGACGAGCCACGTCAACGCGTCTAAAATAGCATCCATAAAAAAGCTCCCTTTTAATAACTAGTTTTCTCTTTCATTACCCTAAATGATTTTCAAAAAACCTGAACTGCCGAATTTACGGCAGTTTTATCCCTTAGCTCTTTCTCAGCGTTTCGGCCAGCACGCGCGCGCCGATGTCAAGCGCATCGTGGTTGAAGGCCATGTCCGGATGATGTAATCCGGGAGCGAGATCCGCCCCGATGCCAAGCATCGCCGCTTTCAATTCCGGCTTTTTGATCGTGTAAAAATGAAAATCATCTGCGCCCGTCGTGTCGAGCGGCGGCGCCGTATTGGCATCACCAATGACCGAGCGGATGGCAGCATCTGCGATATCTTTCGCTTCTTCCGACACTTCCGCCGCCGGTGTGTAATCATCCCATTGCCAATCGATGGTGATATCGTAAAGCCGGGCAATCGATCGGAGGCCTTCATCGATGCGGCTTCTCAACTCATCCATGACGCGATTTCTTTGTGCACGGACATCAAGCGCGAAAGTGGCGCTTCCTGGAATGATATTGAGCGAGTCGCCCCCCGCCTGGATATTCGTCAGCTTCGCCGAATAAGACTCGAACGGGGAAAAATAAATCGACTTGATAAACTGATGGATTGCGGCAATTACATCAATCGCGTTCTTGCCTTGATGCGGGCGCGCACCGTGCGCGTCAACGCCGGTTATCTTTCCTTTCAGGAAAATGCCCGAACCGTGGTGGATTGCAGGCGTGGCTTTGCCGTGCGGCAATTCCTCGATGGGCCGCAAATGGACGCCGTATAAATGCGTCGCATCTTCTAATGCGCCGCGTTCAATCATCGCCAGCGAACCGTTGCCCCGTTCCTCCGCCGGCTGGAAAATGAAACGGATACGTTTCGTCAGGGTTTCATCTTTCAAGTACAAGAGTGCACCTAAAACCATGGCCATATTGGCGTCGTGGCCGCATGAATGGTTGGCTTGCACTTTTCCATTTACCTCTTGCCACAGCGCGTCAATGTCTGCGCGCACCGCAACGACCCGCTCGCCTGCCCCGATTTCGGCAAACAATCCCGTAACGCCATCAAATGTCCAGTGTGCGATGCCGAGCTCCGCCATGATCGACGCTAGCTTTTCAGTTGTCCCTGTTTCCTGCCAGCTCACTTCCGGATGGGTATGGAAATAGCTGAACCATTCGTTGATTTTTGTTTCAATGGCCATGAAGTTTTCTGCCCCCTTCTACCGTGCAGGACATGACAGTCAGCTTATGCAGTTGCTTTTCGTCCACTTCGATTCCAAGCCCCGGCTTGTCCGACAGTAAGACGTAAGGCAATTGGAAATTCAGATCGCCTATTTCTTCGGAAAATAAAAGCGGTCCTGTCAATTCGGCCGTCTGGATATTGCGGCGCGACATGACGGCATGGTAGCCTGCTGCTGAGCCGACCGATGATTCCACCATTGAACCGATTTGCGCAATGATGCCCGCTCCTTCAGCGGCTTTCGCCATTTGCACTGCCGGGAAAATGCCGCCCGATTTCATCAGCTTGATGTTGATGTAATCCGCCGCCTCCAAGCGGATGATTTCCAGCACGTCTTCCATTGTCTGAACCGTTTCATCGGCCATGATCGGCGTCGCCGTTTTGCTGCGGATGTTGGCGAGGCCGCGGATATCGCCTATGCGGATCGGCTGTTCAATCCATGTCAGCCCTGCGCCGTCGAGTTGGTTAATCACCTGGATCGCGTGCCCTGCCGTTTTCCAGCCTTGGTTGACATCGATGCGGATCGGCATGTCTGGTCCGACCGCTTCGCGCACTGCGTAAATGCGTTTGATATCCAACCCTGAGTCAGCGCCGCCTACTTTCAGCTTCAGGCTACTGAATCCTTGCTCCATTGCGAGCTTCGCTTTTTCCGCCATGATCTCTGGCGCTTCGATGCTCAGCACTTTCGGGTATTGCAGGTTGTCATGCGCGCGCCCGCCAATCAAATTATAAACCGGCTGCCCGGACGCTTTGCCCATCAGGTCGTAACACGCGATATCGATCGCCGCTTTCGCTGCTGGATTGCGGGCGATTTCCGAATTCATGAGGAAGTGTATCTTTTCAATATCGAACGGGTTCTGCCCGATGACTGCAGGCACCAGCACATTCTTCAGAATTTCAAAAGTGCCGTTCACTTGCTCGCCTGTCACGTGCTCATCCGGAACCGCCTCGCCGTAGCCCACAAGCCCTTTATCCGTTTCCAGTTTCACGATCACTGCCGCCATATGCGGGTAGGTCGCATACGAAATGATAAACGGTTCCTTGAGCGGAAACTCCACCACGTAAATTTCAGCCTTTACGATTTTCATCAACCATTCCCCCTATTATGTATATCCAACCCAATTGTACATGATTGCGAAGGCTTTTTGCGAGAAGGTTCTCGAGTTTACCGGCGTTAAAATGGAGTTAACATGACCTAGCGATGTCTTAACATGAAGCGCGGAAGATTCAACATGAACTAAGTAGCCGTTAACATAACCTGTTCCACCTTTAACCGGCATTAGCGAAAAAAGCGAAACTCCATAACCAAAATCCAATTCCTCCATACGAAAAGCCCTCCGCGGCTGCGAAGGACTCCTCTCACTGCAAGAGCCTATTCCGCATCTAACGGAATAGGCTCACCTTAGCTGTTTTCATTTAAATCCATTGCCGTTAAAGATCAGACTGTGCTTTTCACAGGAATTGACAAAATCATCTCTTCGAGAAGCAGCGGCATTTCTTCAAATGTATTTTTGATGTGCAGGCGCTCGGTTCGTTTGTGGGCGTCTTTGCCGAACGGGCCGACGTTAAGCACAGGCGCATCGAGTTCTTTCATGGCCTGGAACGGGATGCTGTAGGAATCGCCGTAGACCGGTGTGTTTTTTTCGTAAGTAACGAAGCTGTCTTCTTTATCGCCGTAATTGACGTAGCTGAGGTCCGAGATGCCGTTGAAATAATGGATCTGTTGGATATCCAGCCCGAATTTCTCCACAGCATTGCTTGTGACTTGTTGAACGCAATGTTTGACGAGCTCGTTCTCGGATGAGTTCACCGGCGGATAAAACGGCGGCGTATAGAGCAGGACGCATACCGGCGTCAGTTCCGGGCAATTGATGAGCAGGACATCCGCAACATGCATCGATTTTTCGCGCACATCCCATTCCGGATGCATCATTGTGTCAATCAGCGCTTTGTCGATGTATTCGCGGCCGAATTTTTTGATGGCGTAGCGCTTGAGCTCACGGAAGCGCATGACGCGGATTTCACCGATCGGCTCGATTTCTTCGCGTTCGCACATTGCAAGGTAGTCGCGGGTGCAATGGTCCATCGCTTCAATAGCGATTTTCTCGAACTGGGCGAACACTTCATCGGCATTCTTTTCCATAAGGAAGACATTGTACATCGCACTCGTACGGTAAGGCGTCTGCGCCGAATACTCCTGCTTCATGTCTTTTTGCAGGAGCGTCACCGGCAGCGGCGTCGTTTCGCCGTACACCGTTTCCTTGAAGTTTTTATTCCATTCCATGCGGTGCGTCAGGTAGGTCGAGATATAGCTCGACGTAATGCCCGACAGCGGTTCACCGACATGCGTCTCTTTGCCGTAGAACATTGCGGACGGCATGATTTTGCCGATCGAGCCGGTGTAGAGGTAATGGCCGGTATCGCCTGGTTTTTGCGCAAAGACAGGTTCGCCGTTCAAAAACAGCGTATATTCGAGTCCGAATTCACGTTCCAAGTCGAGCAGTTTCGAAACGCCGTAGCGCATGCCCGCCGAGTTCACTTCTTCGTCAGGCACCGACAGCAGCAACAAGTTAATCGGCCATTGTTCGGTCGAGGCTTTCTCGATCATCGCCATATGCAATGCCAACCCTGCCTTCATGTCCATCGTGCCGCGGCCGAACAGGTATTCACCCGAATCCAGGTCCGCCTGCGCATAGGAGTCCAATTGATCGCGCACTGCCTTGAACGCTTCCGCCAATTCATACGGGCTGCAGGCAAGCGGTTCCAAATCGCCATAATCCGCGGTGCTGACAGTGTCAAAATGGCTCATCAGCACGACCGTGTCGACAGCTTCCGGATGCTTGTACAGCGCCGTAACGTTCTCGCGCTCCCAATTCACTTCGCTGAGGTGCAGATGTTCCGGATGCTGCTGGAAATAAGGCAGCCTTTCCAATTTCTCTTTCAGCTTATAGGCGAATTCAACTTCGCCTCCCGTCAACGTCATGCTTTTCCAGCCGACCAATTCAACCAATAATTCTTGCAGTTTCTCAGGTGTCCCCCATAATGAAGCCATCTTGATGTCCTCCCTTATCGCTGTAGCGATGATGTCCAAGTGTTGTTATTGTTCCAAAGTTTCGAGCCAAGCTGCGAGGCGCTCCATCGCGCGCTCGAGCGTCGGCATTGAATAGGCGTAGGAAATGCGCAGAAAGCCTTCGCCATACGGCGTAAAGGCAGAGCCCGGCACAGCCGCGACTCCCCCTTCTTTCAATAAACGCGTCGCGAAATCAAAAGATCCCATGCCGTATTTTTCGATAGACGGGAAAATATAAAACGCGCCTTTCGGTTTGACGACGTCGAGCCCCATTTCCAGCAGTTTGCCGTAGACGAAATCGCGCCGCTCTTTGTATGCGCGGTTCATCTCTTCCGGCACGTCGCGATTATTCTTCAATGCTTCGATTGCCGCGTACTGGCTCGGCAGCGACGCGCAGACCGCGTTGTACATATGGACTTTCAATGCATGTTTCATGAATTGTTCCGGCCCGAGCAAAAATCCCATGCGCCAACCTGTCATCGAATGCGATTTCGACAAGCCCTGCACAAGGAACGTCCGCTCTTTTATGGCCGCGTAAGATGCGAATGATGTATGTTCGCCTTCAAATGTATTTTCGCTGTAAATCTCATCCGTCACGACGAAGATGTCATGCCGCGCAAGCTCTTCGACGAGTGGGTCCATTTGCTCTTTTGACAACGTCACGCCGGTCGGATTCGATGGAAAATTGAACAGCACAGCTTTGGTTTTATTCGTTATCAACGCTTTCAGCTTAGCGGCTGTCGGCACGAGGCCGGTATCAGACGTGTCGAGCAGTACCGGTACACCGCCGTTCATCTCGACAATCGGGCTATAGCCCGTATAGCAAGGCGCCGGGATGACCACTTCATCGCCCGGAGCCAGGATTGTCCGGAAAACCGCATCCAGCGCTTCTGTAGCGCCGTTCGTTACGACGATTTCCGTCTGCGGGTCATAGCTAAGCCCGTAGCGGTCTTTGAAAAAAGAGGCCGCTTCGTTGCGCAGCTCGATCAGCCCCGCATTATGGGAATAGCCCGTCAGATTATTGGTGATGGCGTCTTTTCCTGCTTGCTTGACCGCTTCAGGCGTCGGAAAATCCGGCTGGCCGATCGTCAAATTGATGGCATCGGGATAATCAGCCAACTGGTTGAAAAACTGGCGGATGCCAGATATCGGAAGCGCTTCAGCGCGTGGATTCAAAGTTAAAGGCATATGTAGAAAACTCCGTTTCGTATTTGGCTTTCCTCTATTATATTGCATTCCTCAGGAAAATAAACAACTGCGGGCTGCGGAAACGAAAAAAGCGGCTCATAAACTGAGTCGCTTGCGCCGTTTGCGTATCAAATCCTCTGCCGCGCCTGAACCGAACAGCACGCCGACGACAATTAGCACAAGGCCGAACATATGGCGGCCGGTAATGGCTTCGCCTAGAATGACACTCGCGCCGACCAGCGAGAAAAACGTATTGAGATTCATGAAAATGGCGGCTTTTGTCGGGCCTGCCTGGCCAATCGAGTAATTGTACAGCATATGCCCGACCGCTGTGCCGATTACCGCGGAAAAGATGAACGCCAGCCAGAACGTCGGCGGCACATCGAGGAACGCGCGGATTTCGCCAGGCTCCTGCACCAGCGAAATCGCAAACAGTACGAGTGATCCGATGATGAACATATACGCAGTCAGCAAGCGCGGATCCATCGACCCGGCCGCTTTCGAAATGACGATATAGCTCAGGACCTGAACGAAAATCGATACGAAGACAAAAATATCGCCGATATTCATGCCCGTCGCGCCGCCACTGCCGACAAGCACCGTTGCCGCGACACCCGCAAGACCGATAATGACACCGAGCCATTGCAGTTTCGACGGATAAGACCGCATGATGAGCGACACCAGCACCGCTGTCAGCATCGGCCCTGTTCCGAGAATCAGCCCTGCATTCGACCCGCTCGTGATGGCCAACCCGCTCGACAGGAAATAATGGTGGCCTACCACGTTGAGCAGCGAACCCAGGAAAATATACTTCCACTCATTTTTCTTCGGCCACCGCAGCAGCTTTACGAACGCCAGAATCACGAAAACCGAAATCCCTGCAAGCAGGATGCGGAACGCCGTCAGCGTCACCGGTTCTACGAAGCTTACCAAATATTTGACCGAGGGCAGATTAAAGCCCCACGTTAGCATAACTGCCGTTAAAATTGCGTAGATTTTCCATTGTTTCAACTGCTTATGCCTTCTTTCGCCTTACGAATTATCCACTCATTCTACGCCCTATCTGCGAAAAAGTAAATGGATGGCGGTGAAGTGCAAGACGTATTGTTGAATGCATGCTTGCATCGGAATGGGCTTAATCTTCGATTGGAGAGCGTTGCTTTTGGGCTAATGCCGGTTAAAATCGACACAGTTCATGTTAACCGAAATATAGCTCATGTTAAATCTCCCGGACTTCATGATAACTCCTCTAAAGGTCATGTTAATTCCGATTTAGTTTATGTTAACGCGAAAACCTTCTAACCAAAAACATAGTTGCATGCATTTCGCCTAGGCGGAATGCGCCTTTTTAATAAAAGGAGCCGTTCGCGATTGCGAACGGCTTTCACATTAAAGAACTTGATCTTCCGATTTTTCAGCAAACACCTGTTTATGCGGGAAACGTTCTTATTTCACAATCCCCGTCTCGTAATCATATGCTTTTCGTCCGATGAGCAAGCTGAATGAGACAAAAGCGAGCAACGACAGCAAGACCGGCACAGTGACGGTATGGACGCCGAACAAATTGCCGTATGCCGCGTTATAGAAATGCAGCGCGACGTAGCTGGTGATGCCGGTCACCATCGAAGCGATGGCACCGTATTTATTGCTCCATTTCCAGTACAGGCCGAGGACGACCGGCCAGATGAACGCCGCTTCAAGTCCACCAAATGCAAACAAATTAAGGAAGATGAGCAGATCAGGCGGATTGATCGCCAGCAGGAACACGATGGCGCCAAGCGCTCCGGTGACGCCGAACGACAGCCGCTTGATTGTTTTCAAATCGGCGTCCGGTTTGATGTAATTCAAATAAACATCTTTGACGATCGACGAACTGACCAGGATGAGCAGCGAATCTACCGTCGACATGATGGCAGCCATCGGAGCAGCAAGAACGATGCCTGCTGCCCAAGGCGGCAAGGTTTCAAGCGCGATGAGCGGAATGACCTTGTCCCCGATTTCGATGCCCGGCAGGATAGGACGTGCAAAAACGCCGATCAAGTGCATATTCAACATGATAAAACCGGTAACGATCGTACCGATGATGAGCGCACGATGCATCGAACGCGCGTTTTTATAAGACATTGCGCGCACGGCAATCTGCGGCAGGCCAACAACTCCGACCCCGACGAGTATCCAGAAAGACGATACGTATGCCGCACTCAAATTGCCATCTGCACCAAATGGCGTGACGAGGTTCGGATTTTCATTGATCAAATCGTTCATAATGTTCGGAATGCCGCCGCCTGCGATAATGACGGCAATCAGCAGCACCAATGTGCCGAGGAACATGACCGCCCCTTGCACCGCGTCGGTCACCGCCACAGCGCGGAATCCGCCGATAGTGACGTAGACGAGCACACTGACCGCAAAGATGAACAACGCCGTGTTGTACGGCAAGCCGGTCAACGATTCAACGAGGCGTGCGCCGCCGATCCATTGCGCGGCCATTGCGGAAAACAAGAAGACGATGATGCTGAATGCCGACAGCAAAACAACCCACGTGCTGCTATAGCGGGCTTTCAAAAAGTCGATCATCGTGATGGCTTGGTAGCGGCGCGCCATGATGGCGAACTTCTTACCGAGGATCATCAACACGAAATAGCCGGTGGCGACTTGCGTCATGGCGAGCAGCACCCAGCCGAAGCCCAACGTGTATGCGGTGCCTGGGCCGCCGAGAAAGCTCGACGCGCTGCCATAGGTCGCAACCATCGTCATCGCTAGGACAAAGCCGCCCAGTTCACGGCCGCCAAGGAAATAATCGCTGATGAAGTTTGTGCTCACGGCCAGTTTCTTGCTTGACCAATAGCCGATGGCAAAAATAACGACCAAAAACACCAGCATCGGAAGCAGGACTGCAAAATTCATCGGACGTCCTCCTCTTCATCGAACGGGACTTCTACAAAGAAAAACTTTACGATGACGATGACCAGTACGACCATCAAAAGGAAACCGACGACGCAGCTATAGAAAAACCAGTCCGGCAAGCCGAAAATATATGTATATTCCTCAACCGGGCGCGAGCCCAGCCCATAAGCGAAGCCGAACCACCAGATAAAATTGAAGATGGCGAGGCCCAGTCCAATCAATGCTTCACGGTTAGCCACTTTAAAACGCCAGTCCTTCTCTTTCATTTTTTCCACTCCATTCCCTAAAACCTGCCATTAACTTTATCGTACCAATTGCGCTCGCCGCTGTCACTCTCTTTCAAGGCAGTGAAAAACCCGGAAGCAGCCGCTTCCGGGTTGGATTACCGTGCCAATAAATATTCGACGTATTTGCGCCAATCGGTTGTTTTTGCAAATTCGTAATCAGGCTGAATGCTTGGGAACGGCATGAAGACAGTCTGCGCCTTCTGGAAATCCCTTAGCTTTCGTTCATTCAACACGATCGAACCTGCTGCTACGCCCTCTGTTAGAACCGCTTTGCCGCCGACATCAAATCCGATGGTTACCGGCGCGAGCGCCGCTTTGCCGGTTTGTGACAGGACGTACGCCGACCCGCTCGTATCAAAGCGATCAAAAATCCATGGTTCCGGCAACGCCACAGCGTCAGCGGCTTCGTTAATGATGATTTCAGCATTTGCGCTGCTGCCGAGCGGCAATGCCGCTTCGACTTCTGGCCCGATGCCGATCTGCACTTTATAAAATGCAATCGGATTGGCCTGTTCAATTGGATCAAGCCCCTTATAGGCTTCAAGCCATTTCGAAGGTTCCGCTGGAATGGCGTCTACACTTAAAATGGTGCCTGGAACAGCTTGCCCCAAGCCTTCCGCTTGGACCATGACCCGGTCTTCCGCAGCCACTTCATGCCATTCGTCTTCCAAAAGGTAGGTCACGAATGTTTTTTCAGGCGAGTAAATCTCCACGCTGAGCGGTTCTTCCGTGCGATTGATTTTTGCGATAATGCCTTCCGCCGGGCTGATCAACGCCGGAGTTGATGCGCTTTGGTTCAATTGCGCATTGACAACCGCCAGCTGTGAATCGATTGCCGCTAAGCGCTGTTCAGCTTGGGCGATTCCAGCTGCATAAGAGCCGTCCTGCGGCACTTCGACGCCGACATTCAAATCGACGTTGAAGTTGACCGTGTTGCCTTCGTCGTCCGTTTCAGCGGACCGGTCAGATTCGCTGCGAGATTCGGCGCCGCTATTGGACGAGCGCGCCGATTCAAGGGCCTGCAACGAACTTTGCACTTCACCTCTTTCAGCTTCTAATGCGCTCTTTTCAGATTCCCATACCGCGCGCTGGTCTTCCGACTCCGCTTCATTTAGGGCTGCAAGCTCAGACCCCGCCTGTACCACATCCCCTTCTTCAACGAGCCATTGTTCGATGGCCTGTGAATCCTGGACGTAGATCTGGACAGTTGAAAGTGGTGCCGCCACTGCTTCTTTAGGAAGGTTTTCTTCGTATTTATCCGTATATGCCTGTTCATACTCGCTGACATAGATGTTTTTGGAAATGATGCTTTTTTCTCCGAATAACAACAATGCGTTTGCTGATATGAATGCAATCACTGCCACAGAGAGGCCGATGAAAAAGAATTTATTCAACAGAAGGACCTCCTCTCGTGAAATCGCTGAGCATTTCGCCGAGCGGTACAAAGCTCAAAGAGGCGATTGCCAGCGCCACAAGGATGTGCAGCACAATCAGCAGCAATAAAATCAGCTTGGGTGAATATTCTTTAAAACTGCGGATATAACGGTATTGGACTGCGATGATCAAAGACGTGAATATCGTCAATTGGTTAAAGAAGTAAATGAGGAACGGAATGCCGATAAAAGTGGCTGCCAGCGGTCCGAACGAGAACAGCGACACGGGCATCGTGTAGCCAGCCAGTGCAAAAATCAGGAATGTCAGCGTTTTTTCAACGACCAGCAATCCTAACACGTAAGTCTGCATGACGATTGCAGCGCGCCATGGCATTTTCAGGAATTTCCAGAACAAAAAAGCCGTTCCATACGAATGGAATGCCAAATATACCCCGGCCCAGATTAACGTGCCGGCGAGTGAAGCCCAGCGCGCCAATGTGTATTCCGCCCATTGGCCCTCCGCCAAATAAGGCGTCAGGGAGGCTGTGTTCATGCCCCAGATTTCGCGCAGCGCAAAAACCAGTATGCCGAATGCAATGATCCAGCCAAGGCGTTTATTGAATTGGCGCATTTCGCCATTTTGTAAGTTATGTATCAATTCACCCTGTCGGACGAAATAATGCCAGAATCTAAAATCAAATATCATGCTATGTGATTCCTTTCAACGCCAATAGTGGTTTTACTTTCTTTATTTTAACAAAAAAGCCGATGCTTTGAAACTTTAATAATGCACAATTTTCAAATCACTGCCTTTCGGCCAATAAAAAACCGCAGGCAACTCGAATCTTGCGAGTTTGCCTGCGGTTTGGCTCCCACCTTGCTGCGGGATTTAAACGATTTTGTATTTCTTATGGGAGATTACGGTCATGTTTGATGCCGCACCAATTTCTTTAGCGTCTTCGGGCGAAATTTCAACAATCACCGAGTTGTCCATAATTTTAAAAATGGTTCCATTAACTTCAACGCCATTGCGTGTGAAAGAAATCCATTCGCCAATTCTACGGGCTGCTACAAATTCCGATACTTCTTTTTCATGCGGTTGAAATGCCATCGTCATCCACGCCTCTCTGTTTATAGAAACAATATCTAGTAATTATAACATAAAAGCGATGGAATTTCACGTTTTAAAGAGGTGAGAGAAACTGTTTATAGACGTTTCATTTCGCTTCAGGCGGACGCTTTCCGCGGGCCTGGCTTCAGTCTCCTCGTCGCTGCGCTCCTGCGGGGCCTTCAGCTCAGGTCGCTACGCTGCGCCCGCAGGAGTCGCCGCCTTCCGCTTCATTCAAAGGTATTTCTTAATAGTGAACCATTTCTTTGATCAAAGAACTTTAAAGATACAATTTATGCAGTTCCTCAATGATGTGTAGATATGGAGCAAAACAGCTCCGACTCCCGCGGGATAGCGAAGTGCCGAAATCCACTCGGGCGCTAGCACGAGTTAGTTCGGCGCAAGCCCGCAGGAAAGATATGGCCGAAGGTAGTTCGGCCGTATCTTTGCGACGAAGCAGCGAAGCGATGCAGGAGCATATGGGCTTGCGGAGCTGTTTTGCGGAATATCAACTTTACAAGCTATAGAGATGTAAACTACGTTACGCTTCAGTGCCTTCTTTTTCCGTGAAACGGCGCACGGCGCAAAGTTCTTTTTTGTAGACGGTGCCGGCGAGTTCGATGATTTCAATCGCTTTGCCCGGCGTCGGAGAATGGATCATCAAGCCGTTTCCGTAATAGATCCCGACGTGATGGATTTTTCCTTTGCCTTCTTCGTAAGCGAAGAACAAAAGATCGCCGATATGCCAGTCATGCTCGTTTTCGGTGTTGATTTCAACGCCTTCGGCCGCCTGCTCTTTTGCATCGCGTGGAATAATTACGCCGTTTGCTTTCAGCATATTGTAGCTGAGCCCCGAGCAATCATAGCCGTAGCTCGACATGCCTCCCCAGAAATACGGCAATTGCAAAAATGTTACAGCCAAGTTTGCGACGTCCACGCCGGTGCCTTTTTCCATTCCTTCGAAGCCGCGGGCGACTACCGCTTGCTCCGCCATGATGAATGCGTCGCCCGCAGGCGTCTGCACACGGATGAATTCCCCCAATTCCTTGACCGGCAGCATCGTATTGAATGGCACCACGAGAAGCGGTTTGAAATCTTCGGTCCATAATTGAGACATGGAGGAAACGACACGGGCGTACCCGAGCTCATCGAGTGTTTCCACTTCCTTCAGTTGGTCGATAGGCACCCAGCCCGGGTAGCCGCGCTCATCTTTTTGCGACGGCTGCCAGATAGCTGCGATTTTCGCCCAGCCATCCGCCACTTCATCAATCACTACCGGTTCCCCAAAAAGGAGCTGCGACTGAACGCGGTTGCTGTCGACCATGTCACGGCTTTCTTCCGCCGTCATCGCATTGATCCATTTGTTGATATTAGGCGTTTCCCCTAAACCTTCCGCATCTACTTCCCGGATTTTTTCCGGTGCCGTCCATATGGTTGCAACAGGCACATTGCATACCCATCTTGTCGATTCTGTCTGCAACATTTTTCTCCTCCGTCCTTGTTCGCTTACTCTACACCCGGCAAAACCGTCAGTGTCAGTGCGTCACCGTCAAGCCGAGCTTTCGCGCCGAGCGGCACAGAGAAATGCGGTTCGCAATGGCCGATCTTGAAACCCTTTACTACAGGCACTTTCAAGTCTTTGAAATAATCCGCAAACACTTCGTCCAAGCTCAACGAGCGTTCAGGCTTTTTCGGATCTGAATTTTTGAAATCACCGATGATGATGCCAGCGACTTCCTCGAATTTCCGAGCCATCTTCAAATGGTTCAGCATTTCATCGACCTGATAAGGCTCTTCATCGATGTCTTCAATCAATAAAATCTTGCCTTTTGTATCGAGTTCGAATTTGGTGCCGATTGCACTTCTGACCAACGACAGATTGCCTCCGACCAATTCCCCTTCAGCCTGTCCGCCCACTAGTGCTTCAAGCGGCGCGACTTCTTCCGTATAATGCAGCTCAAACGGTTCGAACAGCTGGCCGAACATCCGCCCGCTGCGCTCATGAAATTCGTCTTTCCCAACATCTGAAGCCAGCATTGGTCCATGGAATGTCACGAGGTCCGCATATTGTCCGATTGCTGTGTGCAGAAACGTGATATCCGAATAGCCCCAGAATACTTTCGGGTTTTCTTTGATCATCGCGAAATCGATGCGATCTGTATAGCGCGCCGCTCCGTATCCGCCACCCGCGCAAATGATGCCGGCGATGTTCGGATCTTCGAACATCTCATGCAAATCTGCAAGGCGCGCATCGTCGTCTCCAGCCAGGTGGCCGCGTTTCGCTTCCACGGATTTGCCCATTTTGATGTTGAGCCCCAATTCCTCTATAAATGGCAAAGCTTTCTTCAAATTTTCTAAGTTTGGCGGGCTCGAAGGCGAAATGATGCCGACCGTGTCGCCTTTTTGCAGCCGTTTTGGCGTTTTACGCAAATAAATCCACTCCCAATTTCAAATATGTGCATGTCTAGCATACCGTTTTCAGCAAAATTTGGCATGCATCGCAAGTTCTGTCATGACCAGCATCGCCCGATAAGCTTCCAAAATGTCCTTTGATTGAAAACGCACAACAGTCGTCCCATCCTCAATTTCACAGCCCGGCATCATCGCCGCCAACTCCGCTTCGCCATAATTCGTGAATTCGATTCTCAGCAGCGGTTCAGCTGGCGGTTCCAGCGGTTTGACATTGTTGCAGTTATCAATAGCCGCTGCCGTTTGGCGCGCCAGCAAACCTTGCGCTTTTTTCGGATGCAGTGTCTTGACCGCTGAACGCGAAATAGATTCTTTCACTGCCACCGTGACGACGTTTGGAATAAGCGCTTCCGCCTCTCGGCATGCACAATCATCCCCCGCTACCATAAGCACAGGCACACCGAAATGTCCGGCAACATATGCGTTAAAGCCCAACTCGCCAATTTCGGTTTCATTGATCCACATCGATCGCACACCGAAAATCATAGCGTGTGACATGACGCCTTTTTGGCCCGCCCGCGCGTGGTAGCCTGCAAAAAAAGCTCCATCATAAGATGCGTCCAGCCCTTCCATCATTGAAAAAGCTTTAACGCCGCCCGTGATCAGCAGCGCGTCTTCATGCAGATTTTCTGCAATCAGGTTATTCATCTTTGAATGGCTGTCATTCACGACGAACTCTTGCGCTCCGTGGCTGAACGCACTCGTGATAATAGCATTGGCATCGGCCGTCATCAATCGGCGTCCGCGTTCGTAATTTGGTTCAGCTGAATCTACATATGTATAATCAGGCAACGCCGTCACACCTTCCATGTCCATCGACAGATAAAACTTCACCCTGCAGCACCCTCTCACTTCAAATTGTCGGAAACTTCCTTCTATTTACTGTATCAACTGGGAGGCGACATTTCAATCTGCGCCTTGCCTTTTAAATAGTTCTGGCTGTTTTACATTTCTATAGAAAATTGTTTTATTTTTGAATTTTTAGTTATTTTGGTCCATTGTAACAATTTCATGCTCTATTATAATAAAAATAGGTCAAAAAGATATCTGAAAAATCGAATTACATTATTCAGTAATATTTTTTCAGATAATAGACATTCAAAAAGGGGCGGATTGAGATGAATTTTGACAAAGTACTTGAATTGGGTTGGGAAGATTTAGCATTGGGGATTGGCGGTTCTGCAATTGTCATGTTCGTTATCAATTATGTCACTTTGTTGTAAGAAAAATTTGATGCAGCTCTTATAAGCCCTTTTCCGCATACAACGGAAAAGGGCTTTCACGCGTTTTTAGGCATACAAAAACGCCTGTCCTTTGTTCTGGGTGCGGACAGGCGTTTATCCATTGGCTGCTTTCACTTTTAAAAACCTCCATTTTCCTGTTTTTCAAGCATCTGGCGTTCAAGCAATTGTTGTTCCAGTAACCTAAAGAACATTGCTTCGTCATGCGTCGCTAGAGCATAGTCAATCATCCGATCAAAGTTTTCTTTTTCCAGAAACTGAATCGCTTCCTGCGCTTCTTCCCTAGCTTGATCATTCACTCCGTGCAGCCCCGCTCTCTCTTCTTGTAGGATTGCCTGTAAATGTGTATGGATATCCGATACCAGCAGCAGCTGGTATAACGGCAAGCGTATAAATCTATTGCCTTTTTGGAAAACAAACACTTCGGATAGATTTTCCACTTGGAGGGTATTTAAATTGACGATGATTTCTTTTCCTTCTACCGGTATAAAGTGGAACAATTCATCATCTTTCAGGATTGAAAAGTATTGATAGGCGAACACGAACTTGACCAAATGCCCTTCTTTCTTTGTATAAAAAGGCTTCATCAATTTAACCTGCAGCATCTCACTCCCCCCTTTTGGTTAAAGATTTTGAAAATTCTTACTACAATTATGATATCATAAATTTCTCATTTTGGATATAAAAAAGCACAAGGATTATCACCTTATGCCAAAGGTTTTTTCAGCCTTTTTTTGGAAGAAACGATAAAATTCATTTCTCCTGAAGCTGTACTAAGAACCATTTTTTCGAGCAGAAATTGCAGAAATTTCGTGAATTCACCGTCGCTTAATTCCCCTTTATGGAGCACAATGCGACTTGCTGCGAAATCAATTTCCGCTGATTTCCGCGTCCCTTCCAGCTTTTCTTCACTCCGCAAGATCACTTTGCTGCCCGAAGAAGCAATGTGCCAGCAGATTTTTTCGTAATTGCCGGATCTTGCCGGTCCGTAAACTTGCCACTCCATAACGCTTTCCTGTTTCAATAAATACCCGATTTCAGGAATCTCCAATATAATTGATTGGACCATAGTGCGCCTCCTCAAACGATTTTTTCATAGGACTTTTTCTTCTAAATGATTCCAAATCCCTTACAATCAATGAAATTTTTTTATTATTTTTTTTACTTCAGATTCCCTCTCAACCCTGCGCACGCTGAAAAGCACGGCATATTTTGCATCTTTAAATAAGCGTTGCGGAGCAATACTTTGTCTTCATCGTTTACGCCGCCATTTTAAAGCCGTATAATAGAAGGAAAGTTTTATTTTGGAGCGATGCATATGGCTACGGTTCAGTCCCTGGCAAAACGATTCGATGATACGATCCACAATTATATGGCTGCTATCGACAAATCACTCACTCCATCACGGGAAATGGATGAGGAAATGGTTCGAAAAGCAGTCTTTTTAGTGCGCCACGACGGCGTACAGATACTGTCATTCAATGAAGAACGGCTTTTGCTTGAAGCGATCGTCAAGGACGCCCATACTGTGAAGGTCGTCTTGAACTTCGATATAATGAACGCCATCTGCGCCTGCCCACAGCCCGATATGTGCCGCCACCGGCTCGCAGTGATTTTTTCGCTGTACCAGAAAGTCGGCTCATTATCGGAATGGGTTGCCGCTTGGCGGGCGCAGCCGAGCAGCCAGCTGAAAATGCTGGCGGAAAAACGCTCACCGGCGCAATGGACGCAGATCATCAAAAGCGTCTGGCGCGATCCGATTCCTGATTACACGACGCGCAATTACTTCTATTTTGAGCAGATGTTCGAAGGGCGTTTGAAAAATGCCTTGTCGTTCGTGCCTCTTGAACGGGAATGGAAAGTGTTTTACCGCACTTATGCCCATTTGATTTCCTTGATGGAAGTCTGGGATACGTTTATTTCCGGCACCGAAGAAGTCCATCATTCGTTTTTCAAAACTTGGTTCGAAGACGAATTACACGCCTTGCGCGATTTGCTCGATCAATTGCGCGTTCAGCACCGGACATTTGAGGCGGATGCCTTTTTGGACCATTTAAGAAAACTCGTTCGTTCATTCATTGAAACCAAAAACGGGTCGTTTTCACAACGTTTTACCGTGTACCGGCTTTTCTGGACTGCATTGTTCACTTCGGATAAATTGCGCAGCACCGAAGCGGCCGCTTTTGCGAAGCCCGACCACCGCATCACCGCGTTTTTTGCCATCTTGTCCGGTGATGACGTTGTTGTCCAAAAAACCGCACCCGGTGAGACTGCAGATTGGGTGCAGCTCGCGATCCAGGCGGAGACCGAGCAGCATCAACAAGCACTGACTGCTATTTTAATGGCAATCAAACCACATGTGAAAACCTATTTGTTCGAAGGCCTCTATACCCAGTATCGCCACCAATATGTGCGCATACTGAGCCGCCTTTTCTCACAGATCCATTTGAGCGAAGAGGATTGGGAAGACCTGTTCAAGCAATTCGGCCATTATGGGTTGCCGGCCTATTCAACTTACCTGATTGAAAAACAATTATATAAACAATGGGCAGAGCTTCATCATCTCCATAATTCGCCGCTCTATTTCGTCGAGGAATGCGGCTTGAAAAACGTGCAGGACGCCGCACCTGACTTTGTTCTTCCGCTATACCACCGTTTTGCGATGGATTTTCTGGAAGAGCGCAACCGCCCCGGCTATAAACAAGCCGTGCGGATTTGGAAAAAGATGAAAGCCGCCTGCAAGAAAAGCGGTCAACTGGAGTTCTGGAACGCTTACATGACCGAAGTGCGTACACAGAACAAGCGCCTGCGGGCACTGCAGGAAGAGATCGAGAAAGGACATCTTTTATGAATCAGTTTCAGACAGAAGGAAGCAAAACCTATTATTTAAAGATCAGCCGCGCTGAAGAGTTCCGCATTCAGGCGACCAACGAAGCGGGGAACCGCATTCCTCCTGAAATCTGGAAACCTTATCTCTATTTTTTAGACAAGGCGAGTTTTTACGGTTTGACGTCGCGTATCGACGGACTGGACTTGCTCCTTACACCAGCTGATTTCGTGCGCTTATTTCAGCAGAAACCTCATCATTACGTGTCGTTTCTCGGGCAAAGCCCTGCAGATGATGTCTGGCTCAGCCTTGCTTCACGGGTCTCCGATTCACTAAACGATCCCGAATTATGGAATCACGTCGAAGTCGATGGCGATGACATCGTCATCCGAGATTCTTACGGCGACGCGGAAATTCTGTCGTTCCTAGCAGATACCATCCGCCATCAGCTGCGCCAAAAAGGCTTGTCGCCGGCTCAATTGCCGTTCATCAGCCATTTCGTCCAGCAAGTTGGCTGGGACGGATTGCCTGCTGCCGACGATTATGTGCTGGCCGCTCAATTGAGCGAACCTGATGAAGACGCGTTTTGGTCCTTTAAAGTCGTACTGCGCACGAAACGCGGAGCCGTTTATTGGTCCCCTTCGAAGCGCCGCATGAACGAACCGTTCGAAAAAGTGCTGCCTGAAAAATGGCGCACCCATGCAAGCGAAATCCAGGAAAGGCAGTCTCTGCTTCTAAGCCTCTGCCCTGCTGTTGAATATTTTGAAAGCGACCGCTTTTATCAAGCCGAATGGACCGATGCGCAAGTGCTCGACTTTTTGCGCAACGATGCAGAGATTCTGCAATCGTTCGGCATCGAAGTATCAATCCCTTCGTGGCTGAAAGCAGTGCAGGAATCCAAAGTGCGTGTCAAAGCGAATGTCCATTCTCCGATCAAAAAAGCATCGGTTGTCGGACTCGACCAGATCATCCGCTTTGACTGGCAGTTTTCGTTGAATGGCCATGAGCTCAGCATGCAGGACTTTAACCAGCTCGTCTCCGAGAACAAGGAATTCATCCGGATCGGAAATGAATGGGTGCGCGTTGACTCCGCATTGCTCATGCAGCTCCGCAAGATGATCGAAGAAGCGGAGGACGCGGATTGGACCATCAAGGACATGCTGTTCCAGAACGTCCCTGAAATCATGCTGGAAGAAAATATCGAAGAAGACGATCCACTTGTCGAGTACCACCTGAACA
Organism: Planococcus sp. TJ-301; assembly: GCF_058268475.1. NCBI lineage: Bacteria > Bacillati > Bacillota > Bacilli > Caryophanales > Caryophanaceae > Planococcus > Planococcus sp. TJ-301. The sequence continues at coordinate 1,500,021 of NZ_JBZDOH010000001.1, forward strand.
AGTCGCTGCGTACACTACTCGATAAGCTGCTGGATAAGCGCGACTTGCCGCCGACTCCGGTTCCAGCCAATCTCCTTACTACGCTGCGCCCCTACCAAAAGACCGGTTTCGATTATTTGGTTTTCATGCGCGAGGAAGGCTTCGGCCTGTGCTTGGCCGACGATATGGGCCTTGGGAAAACGGTTCAGCTGATTGCATATTTGCTGCATGTCCACAGTAAAAATCCTGGACAGCCGTCGCTTATCATCTGCCCGACTTCGGTGCTCGGCAACTGGCAGAAAGAGCTCGAACGTTTTGCGCCTGACTTGAAAGTGGGTATGCATTACGGCAGTACCCGCCCGAAAGGCGAGCAATTCACGAATTACCTTGAAAGTGAGCGCCCCGATGTGCTGTTGTCCACTTACGGCATCGCCTCTTCGGATGCTGAAGAAATCCAAAGCATCAATTGGACCAGCATCACGCTTGATGAAGCACAGAATATCAAGAATATGTACACGAAACAATCGCGCACGATCCGTAAATTCAAAGGCGGCCATCACATCGCTTTGACTGGGACTCCGATTGAAAACCGCTTGTCTGAGCTATGGTCAATTTTTGATTTTATCAATAAAGGCTACCTCTATCGGATTAAGCAATTCCAGGAAAACTTCATGATTCCGATTGAACGGGATGATTCCGAAGAGCATAAAGAAAAATTGCGTCAGCGGATTCAACCGTTCCTGCTGCGCCGCACCAAGAAAGATCCGGATCTGCAGTTGAACCTGCCAGAAAAATTGGAGCAATTGGAGTATTGTCCGCTTACGCCTGAGCAAGCTGCGCTTTATGAAGGGCTTGTACAGGATACGGTGCAGAAAATGGAGACGCTCACAGGCTTCGAGAAAAAAGGGCTTGTGCTGAAGATGCTTAGCAAACTGAAGCAATTATGTAATCATCCGTCTTTATACTTGAAAGAGCCGTATACCAACGCGGATGAAATTCTGCCTCGTTCACAGAAGCTGGAGCGTATAGTGACTCTCGCCGGAGAAATAGCGGAACGCGGGGAACAATGTTTGATCTTCACTCAATATATCGGTATGGGGCATCTTCTGCAGCAGGCCATCAATGAGCTTTATGGCCACGAAGTGCCGTTCTTGACCGGCAGCATGCCAAAAAATCAGCGCGATTCGCTGGTGGCTGCTTTCCAAGCGGGTAAATTCCCAATCTTTATCTTGTCATTGAAGGCAGGTGGTACCGGCCTTAACTTGACCGCCGCAACGCATGTTCTTCACGCGGATAGATGGTGGAATCCAGCTGTCGAGAATCAGGCAACTGACCGGGCTTATCGCATCGGGCAGACGCAATTCGTGCATGTCCATAAATTTGTGACGATCGGGACCATCGAGGAAAAAATCGATTCACTTCTGACACAAAAACAATCGATGTCGGAACAGTTTATCCAGTCAAGCCAATGGATGACCGAGCTGTCTGACAACGAACTGAAGGAATTGTTCACTTATAATCTTTAAAATGATTCGGCCAGGCCCCCACCTGGCCGAATTTCCTTTTTAGACGGAAAAACCTTCACCCTTTTTCAGCGGAACGGAAAATCGCTTTCATTTCACTTAGTTCCCGTTCCGCCTCGCTCAATCGCTGATGAAGCAAGGCGGTCAGCCTGATCAACTGCTCCATATGCACTTCCAATTGCAATTGCACGTCTTTCGGCATCGCTAAGTGCCTCCCTTTTCATGTTATACGGTTACTTTATCCGTCGCTGGCGGCGGGAAGTCAAAATCTGCTGCAGATTCTGGTTCCCTTTGGACGGCCTCCGTTTTCTCCTTCTTTTTGTCGAGAAACCGGATCTGGTCCCCCAGTATTTCTGTGACATAGACGCGCGTGCCGTCTTCTTTGTCGTAAAAGCGGGATTGCAGCCTGCCGCTCACCGCAACAAGCGCACCTTTATGGCAGTATTTGTGGATATTAAGCGCTGGCCGTCCCCATGAGGAACACAGCACAAAATCCGTTTCCACTTCTCCTTTCTGATTTTTGTAATTCCGGGAAACTGCCACGACGAATGACGTATGTACGCGCCCTTCAGGCAATTCCCGCATCACCGGATCTTTTGTCAAACGCCCTACAATACCGACTTGGTTCATGTATTCACCTCCTTTGGATTACCCAAATCATAGATCGAACAGCGAATATTGCGCAAAAGGGCAAAAATAGGATTTGGGGGATATCTGGGCTCGATATTTTATTTTTCAATAAATGCAAAAGAATTCTACGTTTATTTTCACTAGAACTAGCGGGAAAAGCACTGATTTTCCTCTTTTTTAAAATTTCGAATTTTGCATAATGCGCATGAAAATTTCTAGTGTATGCACTGAAAAATAATGGCTGTGATATACTGGAAAAAAGTGATGTTTGGAGTGAGATTCGTGAAAACATTTAAAATGCTATCGCTCGGGGTTGTCGAAAATGATGTAGTGACAGATTACCCGCTTGAAGATGGAATCATCATCAATCAGGAAAATAGCCATCGTTCGTGGGTGATGGAAATGCTGATGGACATCCGCTATTTGGAGACATTCAAAAGAATGATGGAAACCGGCCATATCTACGACGTCAAAGTCGTCATCTCCTACCCGGAAAATGAACCGGCCACATTCGAAGTAGCCATATATGGAGTGAAAGTCATCGGAGAACAAATTTCCGTGCTACTGAAAGGCACCCTGAAACGGGCGCGCAGGAAGTACGCTGAGACGCTTCTATCAGAATTGCTGGAAGACGGCCTTGAAGGTGAAGAATTGCTCGAGCGTTTTGAACACGATATGCGTAAACGTCCAAGCTTGAGAAAAGACGAAGCAAAACAATAAAAAAAGCTGGAATCCAGGGATATTCCCCGGATTCCAGCTTTTTTGCTCCTTCATTTCGTTTCAGCAACCGGCCCTAGTGCGAAAAGGATATCGCATTCGCAGACAAGTTCGCCGTCAACAGTGGCAATGGCACGCCCTTTGCCCATAGAACCGCGCAATTTCGTCAATTCCACTTCCAGCTTCAATTGATCACCCGGTACAACTTGGCGCTTGAATCGGCAATTGTCGATGCCAGTGAAGAACGCCAGCCGTCCTTTGTTTACATCAAGCTGAAGAACCGCTGTTGCTCCGACCTGTGCCAAGGCTTCAACGATCAAAACGCCTGGCATTACCGGATAACCCGGGAAATGGCCGTTAAAAAACTCTTCGTTTGCTGTTACATTTTTAAGTCCGACCGCTCTTTTTCCCGCTTCGATTTCCAAAATGCGGTCCACCATTAGAAATGGATAGCGGTGCGGCAAGATTGCCTGAATCTGTTCTACTGTCAACATGGTTCCAACCCCTTTGAATTCTTTTCGCAGTTGAGCGGCTGCGGAATAAACTCATCTCCAGCAGCCTTCAACTAATCCTTGCAGCTAAAAAACAAGAGCGGAAATTATTTCTTTCCGCTCATGATATCGATAATATGCTGCCACGTTTCCCATTTCAGTGCATCTTTCGCGTTGCCGTCACCGATCACGCCATAACCAATCATTGATCCCAGCGCAGCTGCAATAACGATTAGTAGCAATACGATGATAATGCGGAGCCAAATCGGAAACATGCGGATTTGCACCCAGCGAGTCTTTTTCACTTCCTTTTTTGCCACAGCTGCATCTCGTTCCGGAGCTTTTCTTGTTTCTTTATGAAAAAGAATTTTCTTATTTGTTTCAGCCATTTACTCAGTCAACCTTTCCATTGATGCATCCGCCCTCCAAGCTTGGGCTGTTTGTCGCCGAAACTCTACTGTTATGTATATTTTCCGCGCGCATCTGCATTAGTTGTCATTATACTAAAAATATGCGGATTTGCCATATGCCATTCGTCATAAACCTTGCATACAGCCTAGCTTCCAGCAATCCACTTAACGGCGCTTCGACAAACGTCCCATATTGTCCAGCATGATGCCGGTTCCTAAAGCCACGCAATCCATTGGGGTTTCCGACACAGTTACAGGCACTTTCAACTCGTCAGCCAATAATTTCTCCATGCCATGCAGCATTGCACCGCCGCCTGTCAAAATGATCCCGCGGTCGATTATGTCTGCGGATAGCTCAGGCGGTGTTTTCTCCAGAACATTTTTTGCTGCTGTGACAATCATGCCGATTGATTCTTTTAAGGCCTCTTCTATTTCAGAAGAATGGACTTTGATGACGCGCGGCAAACCCGTCACCATATCACGGCCGCGCACTTCCATTTCTTCTTTTCGGTTGCCTGCTAAAACCGAACCGATCTGGATTTTGATGTTTTCTGAAGTGCGTTCACCGATCAATAATTTATATTGGCGTTTAATGTATTGAAGAATGTCGTTATCAAATACATCGCCTGCAACTTTGATCGATTCGCTCGTGACGATGTCACCCATTGACAGCACGGCTACATCTGTCGTACCTCCGCCGATATCGACTACCATATTACCGCTCGGCTGGTATATATCCATGCCCGCGCCAATGGCTGCGACTTTCGGTTCTTCTTCCAGATAAACTTTTTTGCCTCCTGATTTTTCCGCAGCTTCCCGAATTGCTTTTTGCTCGACACTTGTTACGTTTGTCGGACAGCAGATCAAGATTCTCGGCTTCGTCATAAAGCCTTTCACCTTCAAGCGGTTAAGAAAATATTTCAGCATGATTTCTGTGACATCGAAGTCCGCAATAACGCCATCTTTCAATGGGCGTACAGCGACGATGTGTTCCGGTGTGCGGCCGATCATTTTCCGTGCCGCTTCCCCTACCGCAAGCACTTGATTTGTTTTACGGTCCAGAGCTACAACAGATGGCTCATTCAATACGATGCCTTTGCCTTTCACATGAATCAGGACGTTAGCCGTCCCTAGGTCTATTCCTATATCTTTTGAAAACATTTAAACCGTTTCCCCTTCCAAATCTAGCACAACAATTATTGAGCCTGAAAAAGACTCTCCTAACTGAACATTTTATCATAGGTATGAGATAAAAGAAAAAGAATTTTCAAGGAATATAGTCCTCTTTTGGAAGAAGCCGTTCTCTTTTCCCGTTGCAACTGCTAAGTCTTTTAGTTTATTGGCATAATATTTTGCGCTGGCTTACCAAAGATTTCAGGCATATAAAAAGCCTGCCGGCATATAACCGGCAGACTTGAAATATAAATGAGATTAGACCATTTGCTCTTCTTTTACTTCTGTTTCCACAGTCGTAACACGTTCGATATCAGCACCTAATGCAGCTAATTTTTTATGGAAATTCACGTAGCCGCGATCCAAGTGATACAATTCGTTAACGCGAGTGATGCCCTCAGCAGCCAATCCTGCCAATACAAGCGCCGCTGCTGCTCTTAAGTCAGTTGCAGCCACTTCTGCTCCTTGAAGCTTAGAAGGCCCTTCCATGATCACTGAACGCCCTTCAATTTTAACAGACGCGTTCATGCGGCGGAATTCTTCAACGTGCATAAAACGGTTTTCGAAAACTGTCTCTGTCAGAATGCCGCTGCCTTGAGCTGTCAGCATCAATGACATCATCTGGGACTGCATGTCTGTCGGGAATCCCGGGTGAGGCATTGTCTTAATATCGATCGAACGAAGCGGACGGTTTGAACGGATGCGCAAACCTTCTTCTTCTTCTTTCACATCAACGCCCATTTCCTCCAATTTGGAGATTAAAGCCGCCATGTGTTCTGGAACTGCATTTTCAATGATGACGTCGCCTTCTGTGATAGCGGCCGCAACCATGAACGTTCCAGCTTCAACGCGGTCAGGGATGATGTAATGCTCTGTGCCACTCAATACTTCCACGCCTTCGATGCGCAATGTATCTGTGCCAGCGCCAATGACTTTGCCGCCCATTTCGTTGATGTAATTTGCCAAATCAACGATTTCTGGTTCTTTAGCCGCGTTTTCGATAATCGTTACGCCGTCAGCCAAAGCTGCTGCCGTCATGATGTTTTCAGTTGCGCCGACGCTTGGGAAATCTAAATAAATTTTAGCGCCGCGCAGACGGCCGTTAACGGTCGCTTCCACGAAACCATTGCCGAAAGTGATTTGTGCGCCCATCGCTTCAAACCCTTTTAAATGCAATTCAATCGGACGTGATCCGATTGCACAGCCGCCTGGAAGAGCAACTCGAGCGAATCCATTACGTGCAAGCAACGGCCCCATAACCAAAATTGAAGCGCGCATTTTACGAACGTATTCGAATTGCGCTTCGCTTGATAAGGTGTTTGATGCATCAATCACCATTTCATTTTTTTCCGGGAAGTATTCAACTGTTGCGTTCAAACTTTTCAAAACTTCTTGAATCGTGTAGACATCCGCCAAGTTTGGAACTTCTTTGATAACGCTTTTGCCATTCGAAGCCAGCAAAGATCCTGCCAATACTGGCAAAACTGCATTCTTCGCCCCTTCGACACGTACTTTCCCTTTAAGTTGTTGGCCGCCTTTTACAATAATTTGATCCACTGATATGCCCTCCATCTATAATGTGATTTATCTATATGTACACTCTGTACGTTAAAGTCCTATGTCATAATTTAGAAACAAAACCTTTCTCATAATACCTGTATTTTACTAAAATAACAAGTATCTATGGAAAGTTTTTAATAACAATTATGTTTTATGGCTATAATTTTCGCAAAACTGACAAATTTTCTGCCCTTCGCTAGAAAGAGTACTGCACTTTCATGACAATGTTATTTTTCCCTTTTATTTCTAAACTAAACCTTAATCCCTATTTTATTTCCCGGGAAATAAAAAATTTGCTTTGCTGCCATGAGAACATTTGTCCATGTGCAGCAAAGCAAACTTAGAAAAGATAGGGCAATTGCCTAGACCATACCGAGATATTCAAAAAGAAGGTCGATACGGCCAATCCGATTGATATGCTTAAAAAGATATATAAAATTTGCGCTTGCAGCACGTGTTCCTTGCGGATCCATTTTTCAAACATAACTGCCCGCATAGCGAAAAATGCTACACCCGTAAAAAAGATATGGCTGAATATCGAAATCAAGGCCTGCTGCCCAATCATAGTCTCCATTTTATTCACTCCTTTGCGCGAATGTAGGCTGTATAAGTAGAACTAAAGAAATTAAAGTTTACATACCGCTTCGGACGCTTTGGGCTTCGCGCTCGCCAACGGCAAGCCCAGATATTTTGCGGAATATGACAATAAAAAATTATTAGCTCCACTTATTTAGCTAATAAAAAAAGCGGACAAAAGTCAAAAGCCCTTCTGTCCGCTCATTTTCTTTTAGTCTAGCTTTAGCAGCTGAACAGCCGCTTACGCTTTTCTTATTGTCCAGCTTCAGCGACCAGATTCTTGGGTCATAAGCCACTCTGGCTGTGCGGCTGAAAACATGCCGCTTCGCCAGTGCGTCTTATGCCCGTCGAATCTACACGGTCGCTTACGCTTTTCTTTAAATGTTACCCTCATAAACGTTGATACGATTCATCGCACGTTTTAACGCTAATTCTGCTCGTTTAAAGTCGACTTCATCTTTATGCGCCTGAAGCATCGCTTCTGCACGTCTTGCAGATTCTTGTGCACGCGCCAGATCAATATCTGTCGCAAGCTCTGCGGATTGTGCAAGAATTGTTACTTTATCAGGGCGAACTTCCAAGAATCCACCGCTCACAGCTGCCAATTCAGTCGAGTTGTCTTTTTTCAATCGGACTGCGCCGATTCCAAGGGGGGCAACTGTCGGAATGTGGCCAGGCAAGATACCCATCTCACCGGTCGCTGTAACTGCTATTACCATAGAAACTTCTGAATCGTATACTGGGCCGTCGGGAGTGACAATATTGACTTTAATGGTCTGCATTTTTTTCCCTCCTGGTCCCTGGTTTTAGACTTGTACGCCCATGCCTTTGGCTTTTTCGATTACTTCTTCAATACGCCCTACCAAACGGAAAGCGTCTTCAGGCAAGTGATCGTATTTGCCGTCAAGAATTTCTCTGAATCCTTTGATCGTTTCCTGTACTGGCACGTACGAACCTTTTTGGCCCGTGAACTGCTCAGCTACGTGGAAGTTCTGAGATAGGAAGTTTTGAACGCGGCGCGCACGGTTAACCGTTAGCTTATCTTCGTCGCTCAACTCATCCATACCTAGGATTGCAATGATATCTTGAAGTTCACGGTAACGCTGAAGCGTTTCTTGAACTTCACGGGAAACTCCGTAATGCTCTACTCCAACAATTTCAGGCGACAATGCGCGAGAAGTCGAAGCCAAAGGATCCACGGCTGGGTAGATACCCATTTCAGAAAGTTTACGCTCAAGGTTCGTTGTTGCATCCAAGTGAGCGAAAGTTGTTGCAGGAGCTGGATCCGTATAGTCATCGGCTGGCACATAGATCGCTTGGATCGATGTTACTGAACCGGCGCTAGTTGTCGTGATACGCTCTTGCAATTGGCCCATTTCTGTAGCAAGTGTCGGCTGGTAACCAACCGCTGAAGGCATACGGCCTAAAAGGGCTGAAACCTCAGAACCGGCTTGTGTGAAACGGAAAATGTTATCGATGAAGAGAAGAACGTCAGCGCCCTGCTCGTCACGGAAGTATTCTGCCATTGTCAAACCACTTAAAGCTACACGCATACGTGCGCCAGGCGGCTCGTTCATCTGGCCGAAGACCATTGCTGTTTTCTTGATAACGCCGGATTCGCTCATCTCGTGGAATAAGTCATTTCCTTCGCGTGTACGCTCACCAACTCCAGCGAATACTGAAAGTCCGCCGTGCTCTTGAGCGATGTTGTTGATCAATTCCTGGATTAGAACTGTTTTACCTACACCAGCACCACCGAAGAGACCGATTTTACCGCCTTTGATGTAAGGGGCAAGCAAGTCAACAACTTTGATACCAGTTTCAAGGATTTCGATTTCAGTGGAAAGATGTTCGAAAGTCGGCGCTGAACGGTGAATCGGGTTACGCATTTCTGTAGCCGGAATTTCTTCGCCTAAATCGATAACTTCGCCAAGTACGTTGAATACACGGCCTAATGTTACATCTCCGACTGGAACAGTGATAGCGCTGCCCAAATCAGTTACTACTGAACCGCGTTGCAATCCATCAGTAGACTCCATTGCAATAGTACGTACAGTGTCGTCACCAAGGTGAAGAGCTACCTCCAACGTCAATTTTACTTGAGGTTGGTTTGGACGATTAATTAATACTGTTAGGGCGTTGTAGATCGCTGGAAGATGGCCATCGGCAAACTTAATGTCTACAACCGGTCCCATAACTTGAAGAACGTGTCCTGTGTTCATGCTGTTCCCTCCTGTCTTACTTTTTTCTTTATACAATTTAACGAACCGCATGACTCCCGCTTTGATGGCAGGAGCTTGGCTGATCGTTTGATGTTTTGTTTTATGTCTAGCTTCAGCGCCCAGCCCCTCGAGTCGCTTCAGCCTTACCAACAATGGCAGAGAACGCTATTACTGGCAAGGCTTCCAGCGCTTGTCGGTGCTAGACGGGCGCTTACACTTTTCTTTATTATTCTAAAGCCGCTGCTCCGCCGACGATTTCAGTGATTTCCTGAGTGATCGCAGCTTGTCTCGCACGGTTATATGAAAGTGTCAACCCATTGATCAAGTCAGTCGCATTATCTGTTGCGCTCTTCATTGCGGTCATGGACGCAGCGTGTTCACTTGCCTTGCCGTCAAGGACAGCACCAAAAATCAAGCTTTCTGCGTATTGCGGAAGAAGCACTTCTAAGATGGCTTCAGCTGATGGATCGAACTCGTAAGAAGCAGTTGCTCCAGTCGCTTGGATATCCGTAAGAGGCAGGACTTTCTTTTCAGTGACGTCTTGCTGAATTGCAGAGGCGAAGTGATTGTAGTACATATAAACTTCGTCATACGTACCGTCTGAGAACATACCAACAGCTTTGCGCGTAATTTCTTTGATGTCTGCAAAAGTCGGATGATCTGGAAGTGCGATTGCACTTTCAAGAATCGTCATTCCTTGTTTGGCAAAGAAATCCCGACCTTTACGGCCAACGCTTAGGATAACAAACTCATCATTGGATGTATGGCGTTCGTTGATTCTAGCCATTACTGTCCGCAGGATGTTGCTGTTATATCCGCCGACTAAGCCGCGATCCGATGTGATCACAAGGTAAGCCGTTTTCTGCACAGGGCGTGTCATCATCATTGCATGCGTCTCGTTTGAGCCAGCTGCAATTGATGCTACAACGTCCTGAATTTTCTCCATGTAAGGAACGAATGCTTTCGCATTCATTTCCGCACGGTTCAATTTCGAAGCAGAAACCATCTGCATTGCGCGGGTGATCTGGCTTGTTTTCTTGGTTGACGTAATTCGGTTCTTTATATCGCGTAAAGATGCCACTGGTATTTCACCACCTTATTATTTTTTGTTCTAATCCGGACTGGTCGGAAATTACTCTGATTTTGCGAATGTGCGTTTGAAATCGTTGATCGCTGCGCCAAATGCGTCGTCAGAAGGCAATCCTTGAGTCGTGCGAATAGTATCCAAAACTTCAGTGTGGTTCGTATCCAACCAGCTTGTCAATTCTGCTTCGAAACGAGTGATGTCTTGAACTGGGATATCGTCAAGGAATCCGCGTGTCAATGCATAGAAAATAACAACTTGTTTTTCAACTTTAATCGGGTTGTTCAAATCTTGCTTCAAGACTTCAACTGTGCGTTTACCACGCTCAAGTTTTGCTGCAGTAGCTGCATCAAGGTCTGAACCGAACTGGGAGAATGACTCCAATTCACGGTAAGCTGCCAAGTCAAGGCGCAAAGTACCAGCAACTTTTTTCATTGCTTTGATCTGAGCTGAACCACCAACACGTGATACAGAAAGACCGGCGTTGATCGCTGGGCGAACACCAGAGAAGAATAGATCAGACTGAAGGAAGATTTGTCCGTCAGTGATCGAAATTACGTTTGTTGGAATATAAGCAGAAATATCGCCAGCTTGTGTTTCAACGAATGGAAGGGCAGTGATTGATCCTGAACCTAATGTTTCGTTCAGTTTCGCAGCACGCTCCAACAACCGTGAATGCAAGTAGAAGACATCCCCTGGGTAAGCTTCTCGGCCTGGTGGACGGCGAAGCAATAGTGAAAGTTCGCGGTAAGCAGATGCTTGTTTCGTCAAATCATCATAAACGATCAAAACGTGTTTGCCGTCAAACATGAATTCTTCAGCCATTGTGATACCTGCGTAAGGAGCAAGGTACAATAATGGAGCCGGCTGTGAAGCTGAAGCCGTTACTACGATTGTGTAATCCAAAGCACCGTTTTTGCGGAACGTTTCAACTACGTTACGTACTGTAGATTCTTTTTGTCCGATTGCAACATAGATACAGATCATGTCTTGGTCAGCTTGGTTCAAGATCGTATCGATTGCTACAGACGTTTTACCTGTCTGGCGGTCACCGATGATCAATTCGCGCTGTCCGCGGCCGATTGGTACTAATGCGTCAATCGCTTTGATGCCTGTTTGAAGCGGTTCATGAACCGATTTACGGGCCATAACGCCTTGGGCAGGGCTTTCGATTGGGCGTGATTTAGTTGTGTTGATCGGTCCTAGACCGTCAACAGGCATGCCTAGTGGATTTACTACGCGTCCGATAAGTTCTGATCCTACCGGTACTTCCATAATGCGGCCAGTACGACGTACTTCATCGCCTTCTTTAATGTCTGCGAATGGGCCAAGGATAATAATACCAACATTGTTGGCTTCCAAGTTTTGCGCCATACCAAGGACACCAGTTGAGAACTCTACAAGTTCTCCAGCCATGACGTTGTCGAGGCCATGAACACGAGCGATACCGTCACCGACTGTGATTACTGTACCAATATCGTCAACTTGCATTTCAGATTGATAATTTTCAATCTGCTGTTTAATCAGGACACTGATTTCTTCAGCTTTGATGCTCATGTATGTCACCCTCTCTTAATTTCTTAGATTAACCGATCAATTGACGCTGCAGGCGCTCTAGTTTCGCGCTGACTGAGCTGTCGAAAATGCGGTTTCCGATTTGAAGACGCAGCCCGCCGATTAGGGACGGGTCAATGATGTTTTCAATTCGCAATGCTTCTTTGCCGATTTTTTTCGCAAATACAGAAGAGATGGATGCGCGCTGCTCGTCAGTCAATGGGCTGACCGAGTAGACTTTCGCGTCTTCAATTCCTTTGTCTGCGTTATCCAGACGGATATATTCGTCGACGATTGGAGAAATTTCTTTTAAACGTTTGCGGTCAGAAAGCAATTGCAATGTGTTTAGAACATATACATTCGCCTGTCCGAAAAGGTTGGAAATAACGGTTTTCTTTTCAGTTGCTTCCAATTTCGGGGAACTTAATAGTTCCAGCAGTTCTGGGTTTGCTACGAAAGCTTTTTGCACTTCGCGAAGATCCAGTTCCACTTCCACTGAAGCGCCGTGTTTTTTAGCGATTTCGAACAATGCTAGTGCGTAGCGTTCTGAAGCTTGGCTCATTGCACTTCGCCTGCCTTCGCAATCGTTTCGTTAATCAATTGGCGGTTGTCTTCTTCAGAAATTTCTTTGTTGAGAACTTTAGATGCTGCAAGCAATGACAATGCCACAACTTCTTCGCGCACTGCTGCCATCGCTTTATCTTTTTCGTTTGCAATTTCTTGAACTGCAGACTCTTTCATGCGGCCAGATTCAGCACGCGCAGTTGCGATCAGTTCCTGACGCGAAACTTCGCCTTGCTTTTTAGCATTTTCTACGATCTCTTGCGCTTGAACACGCGCTTCTTTTAACAAGCTGCGTTGTTCTTCAAGCAATTTAGCGGATTCTTGGCGGCTGTTTTCAGCCGTTTCGATTTCGCTGGCGATCAAATCTTCCCGCTGCTGCATGATGCCCATCAAAGGACCCCAAGCGAATTTCTTCAGCAAGAACAGCAATACTAGAAAGACGACAAGTGTCGCGATGATGTCTCCACCATTCAAAAATTCTGCATGTCCATCAGTTGCACCAAGTACAAGGTGATCAAAAAACACGATTGTTTCACTCCCTTCAAGAGCCTAAAATCCGGATTCTTCTATTTAGTAAAATCTATTGATTTCAAAGATGTTGTTTCAAGATCAAATGGTGTCATACAAACATAAATGGCGAAAAACATGCCGAAGCATTCCCGCCATTCTGCTTGATATTGACTAGATTGCTCACACCCCTTGAATTTAAACGGATGCTTGCGCTTTTCTTTGTCCAGCTGCAGTGCCCAGCCCCTCGAGACGCTTCAGTCTGACCAGCAATGGCAAAGTACGCCATTACCGATCAGACTTCCAGCGCTTGTCAGGGCTAACCAGGCACTTCCGCTTTTCTCTAATACTATTGGTTCATTACGATGAACGCGATTACTACAGCAATGATCGGCAATGCCTCAACCAAAGCTACCCCGATGAACATAGTTGTTTGAAGAACGCCGCGTGCTTCTGGCTGGCGAGCGATACCTTCTACTGTTTTTGAAACGATAAGTCCGTTACCAATACCTGCACCTAGTGCTGCTAAACCTACTGCGATTGCTGCTGCTAATAAACCTAATGAACCTGTCATTGTGATGTGTCCTCCTCAGGATAGTTGTTTTTTTGTTGCTCTGCTAGGAGCGTTTTATACTCAATGGTCTTCGCTGACTTTATGCGATAAATAAACCATCGTTAACATAACGAAAATGAATGCTTGGATTGCCCCAATAAAGATTGAGAATCCTTGCCATACCATCATCGGAAGGAATGCAGCGGCAAAACCGAATACACTTGCTCCGCCGAGTCCGGCCAATAGTGCAAGAAGAATTTCTCCTGCGTAAATGTTTCCGTAAAGACGCAGACCGAGTGTCAGCGTATTTGCGAATTCCTCAATGATCTTAAGCGGGAAAAGGAATGACATCGGTTTGAAGTAATCCGCACCGTACCCTTTCAGCCCTTTCAGCTTGATGCCATAATAATGGCTCAAGATGATAACCATTGCTGCCAGCGTCATTGTTACAATCGGGTCAGCTGTTGGTGATTTCCACCAAAGATTGCCGTTGACAATGATTGAGAAAGGGAGACCTAACATATTCGATACAAAGATGAACATGATTAGCGTTATTCCCAGCACATGGAACCTGCCGCCTGTTTTCCAGTCCATATTGCTTTTAATGATGCCCTTGACGAAATCCATGATCCATTCCATGAAGTTCTGCATGCCCGTAGGCTTCAGTTTCAAATTTCGTGTAGCGATAAAAGCAATGAGGAAAACGATAACAGCGGCTACAATTAGCATCAAAACATTCGACATGTTGAACCAGAGGCCGAATATCTCACGAGTTGGAGCGCCGTGATCCACGATAGTTTCACCTCTCTTTCACTTTTCTTAATGGTGTTTCACGTGATAGATAATCCGTTCTGCCAATAACAGAACATAAGGGATCATCAATCCAATTACTGTACTGACCAAGTGAACTTGCTCTGCGAAAAGAATAGCTATCGCAACAGCGGCAACACCTGATGCAAACCGTAATGCCGTTCCAAGCGAACGAACCTTCGAGCCTTCTGCCACCGCCCGGTCGAATTTTTCCATCCGGCGAACCAAAATCCACATATTATAAATGCCGAACAAGGATCCTATGATGAGGCCTGCAAAAATCGCTTGAAATGGGGTCAATCCCCAGCCTAAAACGAAAGCTGCCAGAATGAAATACATCATCTTTTTTAGCCGTTCATAAATTTCCCTAAGTCCATCCATTTTCTACTGGTCTCCTGATTCGAATTTTCGGACGGTCTGAAGCATTGCCCATACTCCGAGAGCTAATCCCGCAAGCAGGAAAATGATCAGAAATAGCGGGGCGGTTCCTAATTGTTCATCGAGCCACATACCTGTGAACAGACCGATGAGCACGGACCCGACAAGTTGTGAGAGGATGGCGCTATAAAGTGCCATCGCTTGTAAGGGACTTTTTGTTGGGCGCATGATAAACCCCTCGAGTTTCGTTTTGATTTGACTTAAACCCTTAAAAAAGAGCAGTCGCATCAGGCTTCCAGAACAACATCTTTATGTATGAAAACCCTCTCATGCATACCCTTTGTAAGCATACATTAGGGGTAAATTCATGTCAATTGGATGAAGTGAAAAACATCACAAGCGATTTAGAGCCGACATATTGTTGACAAATTTGAAAACAAATGTCCATAGCGTCTTCTAGTTCTTACTTCTTCTCAAAATACGCATGCAAAGCTTCCACAATCCGGCGGGACGCAAAACCGTCGCCATACGGGTTTGAAGCTTGCGACATGCGCTTATATGCTTCTTCGTCCGTCAGCAATTCTTTCGCCATGCGGTAGATGTCTTCTTCCTCCGTGCCGGCGAGCTTCAAAGTGCCCGCTTCAATTCCTTCTGGACGTTCAGTCGTGTCACGCAATACGAGAACCGGCTTGCCGAGCGATGGAGCTTCCTCCTGCACGCCGCCTGAATCTGTGAGAATGATGAACGAACGCGCTGCAAAGTTATGGAAATCCAATACTTCAAGCGGCGGGATCAAATGGATTCTCGGATCTTCGCCAAGCACTTCTTCCGCAACTTCACGGACAGCCGGATTCAAATGCACCGGATAAACCACTTGCACATCGTCATGTTCAGAAATGAGGCGTTTGATGGCGCGGAACATATTGCGCATCGGGTCTCCCAAATTCTCACGGCGGTGCGCAGTCAACAAAATCAGGCGGTCGCTGCCGATCTTATCAAGGATTGGATGGCTATACTGCTCTTGGACCGTCGTCTTCAATGCGTCGATTGCGGTATTGCCGGTGATATAGATCGATGCTTCTTTTTTGTTTTCCGACCGTAGATTCTGCGCGGACTTTTCAGTCGGCGCGAAATGGATATCCGTCAAGACACCCGTCAATTGGCGGTTCATCTCTTCTGGGTAAGGCGAATATTTATTGAACGTACGCAGCCCGGCTTCGACGTGGCCGACAGCGATCTGGTTATAGAACGCTGCAAGTCCAGCAACGAAAGTTGTGGTCGTATCGCCGTGGACAAGCACGATATCCGGTTTTGCCTCTTTCATGATGCTGTCCAAGCCTTCAAGGGCACGGGTTGTTACACCGCTTAGCGTCTGGCGGTCTTTCATAATATTCAAGTCGAAGTCCGGCGTAATCTTGAATGTCTCAAGGACTTGGTCAAGCATTTCCCGGTGCTGTGCAGTGACTGCCACTAACGGCTCGATTGTTTCAGGATGCTTTTGGAGTTCCAACACTAGAGGAGCCATTTTGATGGCTTCCGGCCGTGTGCCGAAAATCGTCATTACTTTCCACTTTTTCGTCAAGGTTTATCCCGCCTTTTCACTTCATTGTCCAGACTC
Source organism: Planococcus sp. TJ-301 (assembly GCF_058268475.1). Classification (NCBI taxonomy): domain Bacteria; kingdom Bacillati; phylum Bacillota; class Bacilli; order Caryophanales; family Caryophanaceae; genus Planococcus; species Planococcus sp. TJ-301. The sequence continues at coordinate 1,516,370 of NZ_JBZDOH010000001.1, forward strand.
GGGTGGCCAACCCCTCGAGGTCGCTTCGGTTTTGCCAACAATGGCAAAGTCCCCATTGCCAGCAAACCCTCCAGCGCTTGTCAGGGCTAAACGGCCACCTGCGCTTTTCTTGCTTACTTAGTTCCGAATAAACGGTCTCCGGCGTCTCCTAAACCCGGAACGATATAGCCATGGTCATTCAGCTTTTCATCAAGCGCCGCGATGTAAATATCGACATCCGGATGCGCTTGCTGCAATGCTTCCACGCCTTCAGGAGCGGCGATGATGCACATAAAACGGATTTTTTTCGCTCCGCGTTTTTTCAATGAATTAACAGCTTCAACTGCCGAACCGCCAGTAGCGAGCATCGGATCGACCACGATGAATTCACGTTCTTGCACGTCGGAAGGCAATTTCAAGTAGTATTCAACCGGCTGCAAAGTTTCTGGGTCACGGTACAAGCCGATATGCCCTACTTTTGCTGCTGGGATCAATTTTAAAATTCCATCGACCATGCCGATGCCGGCACGGAGAATCGGAACAACTCCTAGTTTTTTGCCTGACAACACATTGGACTTGGCCATTTGGACAGGAGTCTCGACTTCAATTTCCTCTAACGGAAGATCACGCGTGATTTCAAAAGCCATCAACGTAGCGATTTCATCGACAAGCTCGCGAAATTCTTTTGTGCCTGTTGATTTGTCACGGATGTAAGTCAATTTATGCTGGATTAACGGATGATCAAATACATGTACTTTTCCCACTGCAAACAGCTCCTTTTCAAACTTTATCCTATCTAGTATAACAGAATTTTTTTACAGCAACGCACTGCTCGGCGCATTGAGATTTTTCAGACTTTTTCTGGCCTAGGGCTTTAAGCTGCCTTTAAACTTTACCTTTCCCGGAACGGGAAGAGTTGCTGCTTGATAGACCCTGTTGCAAAACCGCAAAAAAACCGGAGCATGGATGCTCCGGCTTACAATAGATTCGCTTCATCGAGTGGCATTGGTCGATAGAAATAATAACCTTGCCCGACACGGCAGCCAAGAGCAATGAGCAGCTTCCGCTGTTCATCTGTTTCAATTCCTTCCGCCACTGCCATCATCTGAAGATTTTCTGCTAGCTGGATGATTGTACGGACAATTGCCATCGTTGCAGGCTCATGCATTTTGGATATGAACGAACGGTCGATCTTGATTTCGTGGACGGGCAGTTTCTGAAGATAACTCAGCGATGAATAGCCGGTTCCGAAATCATCGATGGAACTCGTAAAGCCGAAAACTTTCAAGCGGTTAAAGACTTTATAAGCGGTCTCGATATCGACAAATCCGATCCGCTCAGTAATTTCCAGCCGGATCCAGCTTGGTTCAATATCGTATTCAGTCGTGATGTCCACAAGGTATGGAATGAAAGAATGATGGAAGAAATGATCAGTCGAAATATTGACCGCCACTTGGCGCAACTCCATGCCAAGATCCCTCTGTTTTTGGAGCCAACTGAGCACTTTCTTCATTACAAACTGTTCCAGTTCACGGATTTTCCCGTTTTTTTCTGCCACCGGAATGAAGACTTCAGGCGATATTGTCCCCAGATCGGCGGAGAACCAGCGGGCAAGTGCTTCGAAACCAATGATTTTCCCGCTATCCAATTCCACTTTCGGCTGCAGGTGCACATCGATTTCCTCGCGTTTGATGGCGGCTGTCAGTTCATTTGCTATCCGCAAATCCCTCATCATGAATTCATCGTGTTCGTTTTCGTAATAGCAGATTGACTCTCCTGCCCGTAGCTTCGCTTTCGACAGCGCACTGTCCGCATGGCGGATCAACTCATCTGCATCGTGCTGTTTTTGGGTAACAATCGCGATGCCCATCTTCAGCGTCAGGAACAATTCCAGATCGTGCACTTTTACGGGCTCGGCAGCGCTTTGCGCCAGCACGCCCAGAATATCGGGTACTTTGGCAAGCGGCGTCAAGCAGAAAACAGCAATTGTGGAATCTGAAAAACGCGCCACTAAGCTTTCTAGCGGCAATGGCGGCAACAGGAATCGCTTACCGATTTCCTGGATTAAGGCGTCGCCTGCCCGGTGCCCATATTGGTCGACCACTTTGATGTACTCGTCTGCGGAAACGAAAGCCACAAAACCTTCTTTGTTTTCTTCCATCAGCGTTTGGGTTTCATTCATAAAATAATTGCGGTTCGGCAAATCCGTTTCTTTGTCCAGGAATGCCAAGCGCATCATTTCTTCCTGCTGGCGGAAATACTTAATCGTCAGCGACACAATCGGCGCAATCTGTTCAATGAACTCCCGATCTGCAGCTGCCAGCGCATTCTCTTCCTTGAAGTAGATTCCAAATGTGCCAATAGCGTCCCCGCCGGCATCCAGAATCGGTACTGACCAGCTCGAAAACAAACCGTAGCGCTCAACCAAATCCTGATGGTCCGACCATAACGGATCGGTCCGCATATTTTCCGCAACGACTGTCTCTTTCCGGAAATAGGCAGCGCCGCAAGTCCCAACTGTTGCTTCGACTTTGATTTCGCTGACAGCATCGTGGAAATGCTGAGGCATCGAATTGCCCGCGCCCGGTTTGAATTTCCCGTCTTCCCCAACTAATAAGACGGTGCATTTCGCGCCGTCCTGGAAGAACGATTCTACCGCCGTGCAAGCTTTTTGCAGCAGTGCACTAAGCATATAGCCTTTTTCCAAGTCATTATAGGTTTCCTGCTGCAGCTTGATGAGCGTCTCCGCCCGTTTTCTGTCCGTGATGTCCCGGTGCAGCATCAGCGTGAACTTCGCGTCAGTTTCATCGAGGGTAATCGGCTGTATTGTGATTTCGTTCCAGAAAGGCACACCGTCTTTGCGGTAATTGATGATTTCCTTAACGCAGGCTTTACCGGTGTCGATGCATTCGCGTATTTGCCGGCTGACTTCCCGATCCGTTTTCGAACCATGCATGAATTTGCCGTTTCTTCCGACCACTTCATTTACAGGGTACCCGCTCATTTCACAAAATGCCTCGTTGGCATAGATGATAGGATTATCTACTGCTTCAGGATTAGTAACGATAAAACCCGTTTGGAATTCTACTCCGAGACGCCGAAGCCAGTCGATAATTATGCGCGTTTCTTTATTTCTCTGATCGTTCTGCATATGCGGGTCCCCCATGTTATTCGGATGTATTTTTAGACAAAAAAACAGCTGCCTGTAATTAAACCTTTGGCAGCTGTATTCCCTTATTTGTACAACGGAAAACTTGCTGTCAGCTTTGCTGTGCGCTCCGCTGCTTCTTTTTTCACCGTTTCGTTTTCAGGGTCTTTCAACAAAGAAGCCATGATTGAAGCAATTTCTTTCATTTCAGGTTCTTTGAATCCTCTAGAAGTCACAGCAGGTGTTCCTAAACGGATACCTGAAGTAACAAATGGGCTTTCCGGATCGAATGGAATCGTATTTTTGTTTGTTGTGATGCCGACTTCGTCAAGTGCGTACTCAGCTACTTTTCCTGTCAAATTCAACGATCTCAAATCGAGCAGCAGCAAATGGTTTTCTGTGCCACCGGATACGATATTGACCCCTTCAGCCATCAGCGCTTCCGCTAATGCTTGCGCATTTTTGACTACTTGTTCGATATAAGTCTTGAATTCAGGCTGCTGTGCTTCTCCGAATGCCACCGCTTTAGCAGCGATTACATGCATCAAAGGTCCGCCTTGAATGCCAGGGAAGATGGTTTTGTCGATTTTTTTTGCGAATTCCTCTTTGCAGAGAATCAAACCGCCGCGCGGTCCCCGAAGTGTTTTATGGGTAGTTGACGTGACGAAATGTGCATGCGGAACTGGGTTCGGATGTGCACCCGTAGCCACTAAGCCTGCAATATGCGCCATGTCGACCATCAAGTATGCGCCTATTTCATCCGCAATTTCACGGAATTTAACAAAATCCAGTTGGCGGGAATATGCACTAGCGCCAGCTACGATCATTTTCGGCTTGTGTTCTAACGCCACTTCACGCACAACGTCGTAATCGATCAATTGCGTGTCTTTGTTGACGCCGTATTCCACGAAATTATACTGCATACCGCTAAAATTGACTTTGCTGCCGTGCGTTAAATGGCCGCCATGATTCAAGTTCATGCCGAGAATCGTGTCGCCTTTTTCCAAGACCGCCGTGTAAACTGCCATATTGGCCTGTGATCCTGAATGCGGCTGCACGTTTGCATGTTCTGCGCCGAAAATTTCTTTCAAGCGGTCGCGTGCAATATTTTCTACAATGTCCACAAATTCACAGCCACCGTAATAACGTTTGCCAGGATAGCCTTCCGCGTATTTGTTCGTTAAAACTGAACCTTGGGCTTCCATTACTGCTGGTGACACGAAGTTTTCAGAGGCGATCAGTTCAATGTTCGCTTCCTGACGCTGCTTTTCTGCTTCCATTGCTTCATAAACTGCCGGGTCTTGCGCTTTAATCAATTCCATCTCCATCTGTAAATCCCTCCTGTAAGTGAACAAGCTGACGATTGTAGCGCGCACGCTCCCCGCCGATCAATTTCGGCCGTGTTGTAGCGGCTGAGACAATCGCTTCTCCTATTAGTTTAACAGAAGTTCGGAGTGGAACGGCTACTCTTTTTAAATGCATGCCAATCATTGTTTGGCCGATATCGATTCCGGCATGTGCCTGAATCTCTTCAACAACGACCGGGTCGGTCATCGCGGTGAATGCGTATGCGCTCATCGAGCCCCCTGCTTTCGGCACAGGAATGACGGACACCGGTTCCAAACCGTATTTTTCCGCCGCCTGCCGCTCGATCGTGATTGCACGGTTAATATGCTCACAGCCTTGGAAAGCCAGAAAAATACGATGGCGCGCGGCGAATTTCTCCAGCGGCTGGAATAAACTTTCCGCGATATCGAGCCCGCCCCCTGTGCCGATGCGCTGACCGGCGACTTCAGATGTCGAACAGCCGATAACGAATACCTGTCCTTTCTTAAACTGGATCTGCTGCTCTAATTCACTGAGCACTTCTTCAAGCTGCAACTCCCATAAAGTCTGCATATCGCCCACCCCTTCGATTAGTTTTCGAGGTTAGAAATTTTCTGTATGCGGTTCTGGTGGCGTCCACCTTCAAATTCTTCCGCCAGCCATGTTTTGACGATTTCCCGTGCAAGGCCAGGTCCAACAACGCGTTCGCCCATGGCAAGAATATTGGAATCGTTATGCCCTCTTGTCGCTTTTGCACTAAAAACATCATGGACTAAAGCGGCGCGGATACCGTCCACTTTATTGGCTGCGATCGACATGCCGATTCCTGTACCGCAAATCAGGATACCGCGGTCGTATTCGCCACTCACAACTGCATCTGCCACTGGTTTGGCGTAATCCGGATAATCCACGGAATCATCTGTCTGTGGTCCGAAATCCTTGTATTCTATACCTGTTTCATCCAGTAAATTCATGATGTCTTTGCGCAGAACGTTGCCGCCGTGGTCTGAAGAAATAGCAATTTTCATGAAAAACCCTCTTTTCTGTTTTCTGTTTGAGCGGATCACCTAAAAACGCGGCTTCCACTTTTCTCTCATTCTAACATTATTGCGCTGAAAAACCTACAAAGCTGGCATGCAAGGAATATCGAGCAAGGCCAAATAAAAAAGCCATCCGCTTTTCGCAGATAGCCGGCTTTCAATATCCATTTAATTTATCCACAAGTTTATCAATCAGCTTTTTCAACTCGGTATATGTCTGTTGATAAGTATTCAAGGAACCGCCGTAAGGGTCGCTGACATCCGCCAGACGCCCTTCTGCAAATTCCTTCAGTGTGAAAATCTTGTCGCCTGCTTCTGGATGATTCTGCATCAAATATTGCTTATGGGTAGCGGTCATCGTCAATATTAGCGACGACCAGCGGATATCCCCCGGCAAAAGCTGCTTGGATATATGCTGAAAATCGATTCCGTCTTCCTCGAGTACGGTACGGGCATGGCTCGATAACGGTGCCTCGCCAGCAAAAATGCCAGCTGACCGCACTTCAATTCCAGGCAACTCTTTCGCAGCGAGCAAGGCCTGAGCCATCGGGCTACGGCACGTGTTTCCAGTACAAACAAAGAAAATTTTCATCCCATCCACCGCCTTGTCATTGGATTAGCAGAACCATTTGTGATCAGCCGCTTTTTCAAGCCTATTCATCATTGCATCGCCTTTTTCAACATTCGCCGATACTGCCGCCAAAATCATGTCGGCGTCCATTAAATCACATTTCCGCAAACTGGCATAAAGCGTTTCCGCAGTCAACGGAAAATGGAAGTCAGCGGTTTTAAATTCATGCTCACTTAAAACGGCCACTTTTTTACCGTTTTTCTGTACATACTCAATCGCTTTTTCAATCAACGCCGGGTCATTTTCAATCAAATAGACCGGAGCCTCCGGCGCGTAATGGATATACTTCATGCCAGGCGATTTCGGGGCATTTCCTTGGATTTCAGAAGACAGCCTCACTTTGCCGATCACGCTTTCGATCTGCTCTTGCGAAATGCGTCCCGGCCGAAGAATCACAGGCGGTTCCGACGTCATATCGAGCACCGTCGATTCCAGCCCGATAGCTGTCGCCCCACCATCCAGAATGAGTGGGATTTTCCCTTTCATGTCGTGATAGACGTGTTCCGCTAATGTCGGACTTGGTTTGCCGCTCGTATTAGCGCTCGGCGCTGCGAGCGGAAACGGCAGCCGTTTCAATAAATTCAACGCCACCGGATGGTCCGGCACGCGAATGCCTACTGTAGAAAGCCCGGCAGTAACATTATCTGCAAATTGGTCTGATTTCGCTTTGACAATCAAGGTCAAAGCGCCTGGCCAAAAAGCATCCATGCATTGGAGGGCCAACGGCGAAAGCTCTTCTGCATATTTTAAAGCACTGTCTTTTGAATCGACATGGACAATCAGTGGATTGTCCGCTGGTCGCCCTTTCGCTTCAAATATTTTAGCGACAGCATGTGGATTTGTGGCATCTGCGCCCAAACCGTAAACTGTTTCTGTCGGAAAAGCTACAATGCCTCCATCTTTCAATATTTCCACAGCCTGTGAGTAAGTTTCTTCTTTATTCACATTTTTATCCACAAGTATGGTTCCTGTCTGCATGTTAACAACTCCTATTTTAACAGGTTTTCTATCATTCTATCCACAAACAGTGGATAACTTCTTTGAATCTGCCTATAAAATGTTAGTAACTACGCGTTAATGCAAAAGACCATACGGTCATTTTTGTTGATATCTTTTTTGACGTATACTTCTGCCTGGGGATAAGCTTCTTTAAGCATGGTTTTTACTGCTTCTCCCTGTGCATGGCCGATTTCAAAACCGATAATGCCGGGTTTATTCAACAAAGCTGGCAATTCACGGGCCATTCGGCTGTATAAAGCAAGGCCTTTTTCGTCAGCAAATAAGGCAGTATGGGGTTCAAAATCACGTACCGTGTCGGACAGTTCCGCCTTTTCATCATACCCGATATAGGGCGGGTTGGATAAGACAATGTCCCATTTACGCCCACTGATCGGCTCTGTCAAATCGCCTAGCTTAAAATCAATTTTCGCTCCATGCTTCGTTGCATTGCGTTCCGCTGTAAAAAGCGCACTTTCTGAGATATCCACAGCGGCAACTTCTGAAGCCGGCAGTTCGCATTTCATCGTGATAGCGATGATTCCGCTTCCTGTACCAATATCAACAATCGAAGGATTGCCGGCAGGAAAATATCGCTGCACCAATTCGAGCGTTTCTTCTATTAGTTCTTCCGTTTCCGGGCGCGGGATCAGGACATCTTTATTAACTTCAAATTCGCGGCCATAAAATTCCTCAACGCCGGTCAAATGCTGTACCGGCACGCCTGCTGCATGCTGTTCGATATTGCGGCGGAAACGTTCATCCTGTTCCGGGTCCAATAGATCGCGAAGAGACGCAAGCAATCCGGCCTGCGACATCCCGAGTTCATGCTGCAGCAAGAGGCGCGCAGCATTTTCTTCGCGGCCTTTGTCTTTTAAAAAAGAAGAAGCCCAGTTAAGGGCCTCGTACACACGTCTCACATCAGTCATTATTCAATGCTTCCATTTTGGCAGACTGCTCTTCCACAATCAAAGCCTCCATGATTTCATCCATCTTGCCTTGCATGATTTGGTCCAATTTCTGGATGGTAAGGCCGATGCGATGGTCTGTTACACGGTTTTGCGGGAAATTATACGTACGGATCCGTTCAGAACGGTCGCCGGTCCCAACTGCCGATTTCCGGACAGCATCGTATTCAGCTTGCGCCTCCTGCTGGAACTTGTCGTAAACACGCGCACGAAGAACTTTCATCGCACTCGCTTTGTTTTTGATCTGGGATTTTTCATCCTGGCACGTTACGACTGTGTTTGTCGGAATGTGCGTCAAGCGTACCGCCGACATTGTCGTATTGACGGATTGTCCGCCTGCCCCTGAGGAAGCATAAGTGTCGGTGCGGATATCGTTGTCATGGATTTCCACTTCGACTTCTTCCACTTCCGGCAAGCAAGCTACAGTTGCAGTAGACGTATGGATACGGCCACCCGATTCTGTTTCTGGAACACGCTGAACGCGGTGTGCTCCGTTTTCATATTTCAACTTCGAATAAGCGCCTTTGCCGGAAATCATGAAGACGATTTCTTTGAAACCGCCGAGGCCTGTCGGGCTTGAATCCATGACCGTCACTTTCCAGCCATTCGACTCCGCAAAGCGGCTGTACATGCGGTAAAGGTCTCCAGCAAACAATGCCGCCTCGTCGCCGCCCGCAGCTCCGCGGATTTCCATGATGACGTTTTTGTCATCATTAGGGTCTTTGGGAATCAATAAAATATGAAGGCGCTCTTCAATCGTTTCTAATTGCTCTTCCAGTTCGGCCACTTCTTCTTTGACCATTTCGCGCATATCGGCGTCCAGCTTGTCGTCGAACATCGCTTTCGCGCCATCCAATTGCTCTTTGACGTCTTTATATTCACGGTAAGATTCCACCGTATCCTGCAAATCCGACTGCTCCTTGGAATACTCGCGGAGCTTGTTTGTATCGCTGACGATTTCCGGGTCGCTCAGCAATTCATTTAATCGGTCGTATCGATCTTCTACAGATTGTAATCGATCAAACATCCCGAATCACCTCTATTTCTATTTTCATTGTGTTATTATATAGGAAATTTTTTACCCAACGCTCCGGTCGCTCAGGGCATGACTCCCGCAAGAAGCCAGGCAAAGAACGCCTGTCTTCTTGCTTCGTCTAGCCAGTGTTCGCGCCTTCGCTTAGAGATTTAATTATCAATATGCGCCTTTTCTGCTTAGAAGACTAAGTTCAAAATTTCTCTTCTTATATAGAAGAGAAGCAAATGAACTTACTGTTATCTATTAACAGTAACGCCTGCTGGCACTTCGTGATGGTGGCGGCAGCGTGGTTCGTAGGCTTCGGACGCTCCGACTAAGATTGTCGGGTCATCTGAACCTGCCGGCCGGCCGTCGATGAGACGCTGTGTGCGGCTTGCGGGTGATCCGCATACGGTGCAGACTGCCTGTAATTTCGTTACTTGCTCTGCGACAGCTAAAAGATCCGGCATCGGGCCGAATGGACGCCCTCTGAAATCCTGATCAAGTCCCGCTACGATGACACGGAATCCGTGGTCTGCAAGTTTTTGGACATTATCAATAATTGCCCCATCGAAAAATTGGGCTTCGTCGATGGCAATGACGTCGAATTCGTCCGAAATGTAATTCCACAATTCCTCGGAATGTTCGATTGGCAATGCGATGACTGTTGTTCCATTATGCGATACGACCGCTTCTTCACTAAAGCGATTATCAATTTTCGGTTTAAATACGGCAATTTTTTGTTTTGCAAATTGTGCGCGGCGCACACGGCGGATCAATTCCTCCGATTTTCCTGAAAACATGCTCCCGCAAATCAGCTCTACCCAGCCTGACTGTTTCATGACGTACATATGTGAGACCCCTTTCAAACGCTTTTATCATTTATTATCATACCTAAAATTCAAGCTGATTACTGCTTTTTTATCTATATATTGCGTTCGGAATTGTATAAACCACCGCACTTAAAGGGTTTATAAACGAAAAAATACCTGCCTCGCGTTTTCGCGCTGGGCAGGTATATTTTGATCTTACTCGTTGATTTCTTCTTTGATGCCGTATTTTTTGTTGAAACGGTCTACGCGGCCGTCTGCAGCAGCAAATTTTTGGCGTCCAGTGTAGAATGGGTGGCACTCTGAGCAAAGCTCGACGTTGATGTTCTCTTTTACAGAACCTGTAGTGAAGCTGTTGCCGCAAGAGCAAGTTACTGTTGCTTGTTTGTAATCTGGATGAATACCTGTTTTCATGTGTTTTTCTCCTCTCGCCCTGAACCATCTGGAACAGAGTTCATAATCTATTTTGCTATTGCCTTACATGGCTCTTTAGGCCATATATGCAATAGTCATGTATTAATTCACTTTCATAATCATATCAAATGCTACTCGTTTTTGCAAGTAATTAAATCATCTTTTTGCTGCCGCGATGAGCTTTCATTTCGCTGTTCAGCTGTTCGAAAAATTCTTCATTAGTTTTTGTCTTGCTGAGCTTTTTCAGGAAACGTTCGCCGAAATCGGATGAATCCGAAAATGTCTTACGGATTGACCACAATCTTTCCAGCTGTTCCGGATCAAGCAGCAATTCCTCTTTGCGTGTGCCAGACCGGCGGATGTCGAGTGCTGGGAAAATACGGCGTTCTGCCAAGCTGCGGTCAAGATGCAGCTCCATATTGCCGGTGCCTTTGAATTCTTCGTAAATCACTTCGTCCATGCGTGAACCTGTATCGATCAACGCTGTCGCCAAAATCGTCAAGCTTCCGCCTTCTTCGATATTGCGTGCCGCTCCGAAAAATCGTTTTGGCCGGTGGAATGCCGCTGGGTCAATCCCTCCTGATAGTGTACGGCCGCTTGGCGGAATAACCAAATTATATGCTCGGGCCAGGCGTGTGATGGAATCCATCAAGATGATGACATCACGTTTGTGCTCAACAAGACGCATTGCGCGCTCAAGCACCAATTCCGCCACTTTGACGTGATTTTCCGGCACTTCATCAAACGTCGACGAAACAACGTCGGCATCGACGGAACGCTCGATATCGGTCACTTCCTCCGGACGTTCGTCGATCAGCAAGACGATCAATTCCGCTTCAGGATGGTTGGTCGTAATCGAATTCGCGATTTCCTTCAGCAGCATCGTCTTGCCGGCTTTCGGCGGAGCTACGATCAATCCGCGCTGGCCGAATCCGACAGGTGCAACAAGATCCATGATGCGCGTTGATAAATGGTCCGGCGTCGTTTCAAGCTTGATCTGGCGGTCCGGATAAAGCGGTGTTAAACCAGGGAAATGGACTCGCTCTTTTGCAACTTCCGGGTCTTCCCCGTTCACCGCTTCGACTTGCAATAAGCCGAAATAGCGTTCGTTTTCTTTCGGTGGACGCACTTTGCCGGAAACTTTATCGCCGTTCCGCAGATCGAATCTGCGAATTTGGGACGCGGAAATGTAAATGTCTTGCGAGCTCGGTGAATAGTTGATTGGGCGCAGGAAGCCGAACCCTTCCGACTGGATGATTTCAAGGACGCCTTCCATAAAGAAGAACCCCTCCTGTTCCGCCCGTGTTTTCAGAATCGCAAAAATCAATTCTTTTTTCGTCAATTTGCTGTAATTTGTCAGTTTGTATTCTTTCGCCAAATTATAAAGCTCTTTCAGCGTCATGTTTTCCAATGCGGAAATCGTAATCGTTGTCATTAATGGACACCACTCTTATTCATTTTTTAGGAAGCTATTTTGGGGATTGTTCGTTGAAAGTAAGGAAAGATTTTAAAGAAGGAGCCCGGCAATATGCCGGACTCATTTTGAAGTAGGGAAATTAATCGTTCATTACCAGGTTCGGTTTTTTCTTCAAGCTATGGCGACCCTCAACAAAGCGGACCGTGCCTGATTTCGCGCGCATAACCAGTGTGTGGCTTTCTGCAAAAGCGCCTTTCAACTGGACGCCGCGCAGCAATTCACCGTCTGTTACGCCAGTCGCCGCAAAAATTGCGTCGTCACCTTTAACAAGGTCTTCCATCATATAGACTTTGTTGACATCAAGTCCCATATCGATGCAGCGCTGCGCTTCTTCTTCGTTTTGCGGAAGAAGCTTCCCTTGGATTTCACCGCCAAGGCACTTCAAGCCTACCGCTGCGATGACGCCTTCAGGAGCACCACCGATGCCGAAAAGAATGTCAACGCCGGTTTTATCGAAAGCCGTATTGAGAGCTCCAGCCACATCGCCGTCAGTGATCAATTTGATGCGTGCGCCTGCGGCACGGATTTGGTCAATGACGTCTTTATGGCGCGGACGGTCAATGATTGTTGCAACCACGTCTTCAATATCCTTGTTTTTTGCTTTCGCGACAGCACGAAGATTATCAATAACCGATGCATTGATGTCGATCTTGCCGACAGATTCAGGGCCTACTGCAATTTTATCCATGTACATATCGGGAGCGTTCAGCAAGTTTCCGCGGTCAGCGATGGCCAGTACAGCAAGTGCGTTCCAGCCGCCAGCAGCTACGATATTCGTCCCTTCAAGAGGGTCAACCGCAACATCGACTTCCGGACCATTGCCCGTACCGAGTTCTTCGCCGATATAAAGCATTGGCGCTTCATCCATTTCGCCTTCGCCAATTACAACGACTCCACGCATCGGAATCGTATCGAATACGCTGCGCATCGCCGTTGTTGCAGCGTCGTCCGCTTCGTTTTTCAAGCCTCGTCCCATCCATTTCGCTGAAGCAATTGCAGCAGCTTCTGTAATCCGCACCAGTTCCATTGATAAACTTCGTTCCATAAGGTGAATTCCTCCTGTTTAGCTATAACTCAATTCCTTTAAGTGTAGCATAAATCGACAAGCTAAAAAGAAGTCAATTAGCGTTCTGGCTAAGGTCGGACTTTGCACTCGCGACCGGGTCAATCGTTTCTCTGCGGATATCTGCCCCAAGGCCCTGCAGCTTATCGATGATCTTCGAATAGCCACGTTCAATGTGATAGATTTCGCGGATTTCCGTTTCGCCTTCTGCCATCAAACCAGCAATGACAAGTGCAGCTCCTGCGCGCAAATCAGATGCTACGACAGTTGCAGCGGTCAGTGGCGTCGGCCCAGTGATAATAGCAGCACGCCCTTCGACACGTCCACTTGCGTTCATGCGGCGGAATTCGTCAATGTGTTTAAAGCGGGCAGAATAAATCGTATCTGTAATCATCGAGGAACCTGTTGCTTGCGTCATCAATGCCGAGAATGGCTGCTGCAAGTCTGTTGCGAAACCTGGATAAACTAAAGTCTTAACATCAATCGCCTTTAATTGCTCCGGTTTCGGGATATAAATCGATTCTTCGCCTTCCTGGACATCAACGCCCATTTCGCGGAGTTTCGCAGTCAAAGCTTCCATATGGAAAGGAATGACATTGTCGATTGTGATGCCGTCGCCGATGGCAGCCGCCATAATCATGAATGTACCCGCTTCAATGCGGTCAGGAATGATCGTATGATTGGTGCCGTGAAGCTCTTCGACGCCGTCGATGCGGATAACGTTCGTTCCTGCACCTTTGATTTTCGCACCCATATTCGTCAGCAAAGTAGCAACATCAATGATTTCCGGCTCTTTTGCCGCATTTTCAATGACTGTTTGCCCTGTTGCAAGAACTGCTGCAAGCATAATGTTGATCGTCGCCCCTACACTGACAACGTCCAAATAGATTTTCGCACCTTTTAGTTCGTCCGCGCGCAAGTAGATTGCACCGTGTTCGTTCGTCACTTTTGCACCCAACGCTTCAAATCCTTTGATGTGCTGGTCGATTGGCCGAGGGCCTAAGAAACATCCGCCGGGAAGCCCGATTGCAGCATGTTTAAAACGGCCAAGCATTGCGCCCATCATATAATAAGAAGCGCGCAATTTTTTGACGTTGCCGTTCGGCAATGGCATATCGATCATATTTGTCGGATCGATGTTCATTATGCCGTCTTCGAAAGACACTTCCCCGCCGATTTCTTCAAGAATATTTTTTAATGTCCAAACGTCTGAAATCTCCGGCAAGCCTTCAATTTGCACCGGTGAATTCGCTAAAATTGATGCGGGGATCAATGCTACCGCACTGTTCTTTGCCCCGTTTACTTTTATCGTGCCTGATAAGCGTTTACCGCCTTTTATTTTATAAACATCCATTAATTTAATTTCTCCTTTGTCATACTTCAGAAAGGCGGGCAGCTAAGTGTAGCCCTCCCCCTAAAAGTACGATTGGTTCTTCTAACATTCACAGGCTTAGAATTATTCGCTGAACGCAGATTCGCAATGCGCTGTTATTCAGCTGTACGCTTTTCCCAATCTGCAAGGAATGCTTCGATCCCCTTGTCCGTCAGTGGGTGTTTGAACATTTGTTTCATTACATTAATCGGCATCGTACCGATGTGTGCACCGTTCAATGCTGCATCCGTTACGTGTTGTGGATGACGAATCGATGCTGCAATGATTTCAGTCTTAATGTCGTGAATGTCAAAAATATCAGAAATTGTCGAGATTAAATCCATGCCGTTATGGCCGATATCATCAAGACGCCCAAGGAATGGCGATACGTATGCCGCTCCTGCACGTGCTGCAAGAAGAGCTTGGTTCGCACTGAAGATTAACGTTACGTTAACCTTTTTGCCTTCGCTGGCTAAAACTGCGCAAGCTTTCAAGCCATCCGGAGTCATCGGTAATTTAACCGTAATGTTCGGAGCAAGAGCCGCCAATTCGCGCCCTTCTTCGATCATGGCTTCTGCATCAAGTGCGATAACTTCGCCGCTGATTGAACCATCGACCAATGCCGCGATTTCTTTCAAGCGATCATGGAAAGAAACGTTCTTTTCTTTAGCCACTAGCGACGGGTTTGTTGTAACGCCTGAAAGAATCCCCCATGCGTGTGCTTCTTTAATTTCTTCAAAGTTTGCTGTATCGATAAAAAATTTCATCATTTATCCTCCTGGTTTATGGAAAAGAGAGAAGAGACCTATCGGACGCTTCCCTCTTTCATCCATCATGTATGATTTTATGCTTTGCCTGAACTTCCGAATTCGCGCATTTTGCCTGATACTGTCGCTTGGATTGCATCGCGTGCAGGTGTCATGTATTTGCGTGGATCGTACATTTCCGCATCTTTCGCCAATGCTTCGCGCACGGCTTTAGCAGAAGCGATTTGGCTTTCTGTGTTGACATTGATCTTCGCTGTGCCTAGAGAGACAGAGCGCTGAATATCTTTTGTCGGAATTCCAGTTCCTCCGTGAAGGACCAATGGAACGTCACATAGCTGAGAAATTTCTTCCATCTCTTTGAAGCCGAGGTTCGGTTCGCCTTTATAAGGTCCGTGTACAGAACCAAGTGCTGGCGCTAAGCAATCAATCCCAGTCGCGTCGACAAGGGCTTTGCATTCCTGCGGGTCTGCGTAGATGACGCCGTCAGCGATGACATCGTCTTCTTGCCCGCCGACGATCCCAAGTTCAGCTTCCACTGAAACATTGTTCTTGTGCGCGTATTCAACCACTTGCTTCGTGATTTCAATGTTTTCGTCAAATGAATGGTGCGATGCGTCGATCATCACTGAAGTGAAGCCAGCGTCAATTGCTTCTTTGCACTTTTCGAAGCTTGATCCGTGGTCAAGATGGATCGCGACAGGAACCGTGATTTTATAATCATGCATCAAGCCTTTTACCATGTGGACAACTGTCGTGAATCCGCCCATGTAGCGAGCCGCGCCTTCAGAGACACCTAAGATAACCGGTGAATTCTCTTCTTGTGCCGCTTTTAAGATCGCTTGAGTGAACTCAAGGTTGTTTAAGTTAAATTGGCCGATTGCATAGCCTTCTTTTTTACCTTTAATCATCATGTCTTTCATTGAAACCAATGCCATTGCATAATTCCTCCTCAGCTGTGACTCTAACCGAATATCCTTTTTACTATAACAAAAACCGCTTGCTTTCGCCACTTTCGTATATATCAATCTGTTAACAATTCCTTTACAGCGTCACGGATTTCGAAGACGTCAAACGGTTTTGTGTAATAACAGCATGCCCCGCTGACCATCGATTCCTTGATGAGATCTAGCTCGCCATAAGCAGTCATCATGATCACTTTGATATCCTGGTGCATCTTTTTCAGGTTCTTCAAGATCTCTATGCCGTCCATGCCAGGAATTTTCATATCCAGCAGTACAATATCCGGACAGTTTTCCTCCGCCTGCTTCAAAGCCTGCGGTCCATTTGCAGCCATCAAGGTATGAAACCCTTCTTTTTTGAATACTTCATTCAATAAAAGCCGGATACCCGTCTGGTCATCAACAATCAGTATCGTTTTCAAGAGTCTTCATTCCCTTCTGTACTTACTTTCCATTTTACTAAATTCAGGGAATTATTTCTACCATACTTCGTCTGCTATACTCAAATAAAGAGGTGAAACCATGAAAATGTTGGCAACTCAATTGGCCTGCCTGTTTCAGGAAATCGCTACACAGTCTGAAGCGATCGAAGATACCGCGCACCTGCTCGCCCAAGCAGCAGCTGGTGAAGGGACCATTTACCTGGCAGCCTTCGGAGAAATGAGCGCCGTGCTCACTGCTGCACTGGAAGGCGAAGAACCTCTGCGATGTGCAGCGAAATGGCATCCTGAGAGCATTGTTACGCATGCCGACCGCGTATGGATCCTAGCCGTGAACCGCGAAGGCGATGAATTGGCCGGACGCTTGAACGATGCGCAGCTGCCGTTCGCCATGCTCGCCGCACGAACGCGTGAACCGGTTGAAGCCGACGCGTTCATCTCGCTCCATATCGACAATGGCCTGTTGCTTCAGGACAACGGCAGCCGGACGGTGGTTCCCGATGCAATGGGGGCCTTATTCGCCTACTATGCAGTGAAGACAGCGATAGATGAAGTGCTGAAAGATTGAAACCTAAGACAAAAGCCTTCCCGAAAAAATCGGGAAGGCTTTTGGTTTGGCCATTATTATTCGCCGAGCGACGCGCGGATAAACTCTCTGAATAGAGGCTGTGGACGTGTCGGACGTGAAATGAATTCCGGGTGGAATTGGCAAGCCAGGAACCAAGGATGGTCTTCAAGCTCAATGATTTCCACTAGGCGGCCATCCGGGCTAGTTCCCGAGAACTTAAATCCGGCCGCTTCGAATTGCTCACGGTACTCGTTGTTGAACTCGTAGCGGTGGCGATGGCGTTCATACACTAATTCTTCGCCGTACGCTTCGTGGGCTTTCGAGCCTGGCTGCAATTTTGCAGGGTACAAGCCGAGGCGCAGCGTGCCGCCCAAGTCTTCAATGTCTTTCTGTTCAGGCAATAAGTCGATTACCGGATAAGGCGTTTTCGGATCAAGCTCCGAAGAATGCGCACCGTTCAAGTTCATGATGCTGCGTGCGAATTCGACAGAAGCCAGCTGCATGCCCAGGCAAATTCCGAAGAACGGCACTTTGTTTTCACGTGCATATTGCGTCGCGGCAATTTTGCCTTCTACGCCTCGGTCACCAAATCCGCCAGGGATCAAGATTCCGTCAACGTGCTGCAATTTCTCAGCAGCGTTTTCTGCGTTGATGTGCTCTGCATTGATCCATTCGACTTCAATTTCAGAATCAAATGCGAAACCTGCATGTTTCATCGCTTCCACTACAGAAATGTACGCGTCTTGAAGCTCTACATATTTCCCAACCAACCCGATGCGGACCGATTTAGTCAATGATTTCACTTTATCCACCAATTGGTTCCACTCTGTCATATCTGCAACCGGCGCTTCGATGCCGAAATGGTCAAGGACGATTTGGTCCATGTTCTGCTCCTGCAAACGAAGCGGCATTTCGTAAATTACATCTACATCACGGGATTCAATGACTTCTTCCGCTTTAATGTCGCAGAATAACGCGATTTTGTCTTTCATGTCCTGCGGCACTGGATGTTCCGTGCGGACAACAATCAAGTTTGGCTGAATGCCAAGGCTGCGCAGCTCTTTAACGCTATGCTGCGTCGGTTTTGTCTTCATTTCTTTAGCAGCGCCAAGATATGGAATCAATGTACAGTGGATGTACATGACTTCTTCGCGGCCTAGATCCGATTTCATTTGACGAATCGCTTCCAGGAATGGCAGCGATTCAATGTCGCCTACCGTCCCGCCAATTTCAGTGATGACTACATCCGCTTGAGCTGTTTTAGCAGCGCGCACCAAGCGGTCTTTAATTTCATTTGTAATATGCGGAATAACTTGGACTGTACCGCCCAGGTAATCGCCGCGGCGTTCTTTCTGAATTACTGTCGAATAGACTTTTCCCGTCGTCACATTCGAGTATTTGTTGAGGTTGATGTCGATGAAACGCTCGTAATGCCCCAAATCCAAGTCCGTTTCCGCGCCGTCGTCTGTTACATAAACTTCTCCGTGCTGATACGGGCTCATTGTACCCGGGTCAATGTTGATGTACGGATCGAATTTCTGGATTGTTACTTTCAAGCCTCTGTTTTTCAGCAAGCGGCCGAGTGAAGCGGCGGTAATCCCTTTACCAAGCGACGATACAACCCCGCCGGTTACAAATATATACTTTGTCATTCTGTTTTCCTCCTCTGATGATGAAAAATAAAAAGCGCTCCGCCTGCAAGGTGCAGGGGGAGCGCGTAGACTGTACGAATCATTTCTCCTATTTTAAGGAGCCCAATAAAATCTTATCCAGTCCAGCCTCATAAGTCAAGGTAAAAAAATGTTCAGACTACTTCAAATCCTCGTCGTCGTCTTCATCTTCGTCTTCTTCTTCATCGATGATATTGCCGTCCAAGTCTTCGACAAGCACGTCTACGTCTTCTTCATCATCGTCGACATCAAAATCGATAACTTCCACTTCAGGTGATTTCAATATATCATCTTCCGGTACAATATCGATATCGTCATCGTCGTCGTCTTCTTCAAAGTCATCGAACTCTAATTCGTCTTCCAGCTCGAGGTCCATATCATCAAAGCCATCATCCCCGGCAACTTTGGTCTTTTTCTTGCGGGCTTTTACAGTCGGCGCAGACTCTTCTTCGATTTGTTCAACCGGGTACCATTCACGCAGTCCCCAACGGTTTTCGCCAAGAATCAGAAAGCGGCCATCAATGTTCATGTCTGTATAGAACTGCACAAGGCGGGCTTTCATGTCCTCTTTCGTTAGTCCAAGCAAGTTCTCGATTTCTGCGATAAGCTCAGCATATGTTTTTGTTTCGTGCGTTTCTTCGAGCATTGCATATGTTAAGTCAACAAATGACTCTTCGATTAGTTCGTCTCTTGATAATTCGCGTAATTTCAATCTGTGCACGTCCCTTCTACTATCTTAACTTAATTCATTATATACAAAGTCGGTGCGCTCCGCTACCGTGTTTTCTTTTTTCTGTCCTTTAGCTGCATCCAACCGAAAAAAAACAAGTAAAACGACAAGATCAGAAATGGAATCGATCCAAGCGCTCTATTGTAAAGAAAGAAAATGAGCACGATGCAGAGGACCATTATGCTGTAGTGTACGTATTTCGGCATGGGCGTCCATCCTTTAGTGGCCAACATTGAATTTTCTCTCATTATACCGAAGTTCGGTGAGCAATGCGACACGCATCTTGCCGGAGAGCGGAATTCTACGTGCACGCTCGTAAATTCTCCCGAACGCGCATAAATCTCCGTCGCACCCTCTAATACTGAACTCTCCCGCTCCCTAACCTGCTGCACCGCTTGTTTTTCACATTTCGCCTGCGAAATGCATCCAATTTTCTTTTTTCACGCTGTCTTTCTCCAAAACTTATAGCGCTTACTCAAAAACTTTAAGTTCAAGAACGAAAAGCTTTTCATAAAAGATTTGGAGTTAATCTTTTTACAGAGAGTTATTATTAAATCTATTCTTCTATTTGGCACCGCGAGCGTAAATACTTCCGCACAAAAAACCGCTTGCGGATGTCGTCCGCAAGCGGTTTGCTTTGTTTGCTTACATGTTGCGGCGGTATTGCCCGCCTACTTCATATAAAGCCGTTGTGATCTGGCCGAGGCTCGCCACTTTGACGGTGTCCATCAATTCTTCAAAGATGTTGCCGCCTGATTTTGCGACTTGTTTCAGGTGCATCAATGCTTCTTCTGAAGCGTTGCGTTCCTGGAAAGTGCGCAAGTTGGCGATTTGCGTTTCTTTTTCTTCTGTTGTGGCACGAGCGATTTCCATTGCGTTGATTTCATCGTCTGTTTGCGGATTCGGATTCAAATACGTATTGACTCCGATAATCGGCAATTCGCCAGTGTGTTTCTTCATTTCGTAATGCATCGACTCTTCCTGGATTTTGCCGCGCTGGTATTGCGTTTCCATCGCGCCCAGGACGCCTCCGCGGTCGTTGATGCGGTCAAATTCAGAAAGCACCGCTTCTTCGACGAGCTGCGTCATTTCTTCGATGATGAACGCGCCTTGCAGCGGGTTTTCATTTTTGGACAAGCCGTGCTCTTTGGTGATGATCATTTGTATAGCCATCGCGCGGCGCACTGATTCTTCTGTCGGAGTCGTAATGGCTTCGTCATAAGCGTTCGTGTGCAGCGAGTTGCAGTTATCCTGAAGCGCCATCAATGCTTGCAATGTCGTGCGGATATCGTTGAAATCGATTTCCTGCGCGTGCAAGCTGCGCCCGGAAGTCTGAACGTGGTATTTCAGCTTCTGGCTGCGTTCGTTTGCGCCGTATTTATCGCGCATAACGACTGCCCAGATGCGGCGTGCCACGCGGCCGATGACCGTATATTCCGGATCCAAGCCGTTCGAGAAGAAGAACGACAGGTTCGGCGCAAAATCATCGATGTTCATGCCGCGGCTCAAGTAGTACTCAACGTACGTGAAGCCATTCGACAACGTGAACGCCAATTGTGAAATCGGGTTCGCTCCTGCTTCCGCGATGTGGTAGCCGGAAATCGATACCGAATAATAGTTGCGTACTTTATGGTCGATAAAGTATTGCTGGATGTCGCCCATCATGCGAAGCGCGAATTCCGTTGAGAAGATGCACGTGTTCTGCCCTTGATCTTCTTTCAGGATGTCGGCTTGCACCGTTCCACGGACGACTTGCAGCGTGCTTTCACGAACTTCAGTGAATTCTTCCAGCGTCAATGCACGGCCAAACTTCTCTTCGTTCAGCTTCACTTGCTGGTCGATTGCCGTGTTCATGAACATTGCCAGGATAATCGGCGCAGGTCCGTTGATCGTCATCGAGACCGAAGTGGACGGAGCGCATAAATCAAAGCCTTCGTATAATTTCTTCATGTCTTCAAGCGTACAGATCGACACCCCTGATTCGCCGACTTTTCCGTAGATGTCCGGGCGGTGGTCAGGGTCTTCACCGTATAGCGTCACTGAGTCGAATGCCGTCGACAAGCGTTTCGCGTCGTCGTCTTTCGACAGGTAATGGAAGCGGCGGTTTGTGCGTTCTGGAGTTCCTTCGCCCGCAAACTGGCGCTTTGGATCTTCGCCTTCACGTTTGAACGGGAATACTCCCGCTGTATAAGGGAATGAACCCGGTACGTTTTCTAAATAAACCCATTTCAAAATTTCACCGTAATCTTCGAATTTCGGCAGGACAACGCGTGGGATTTTCAAGCCTGCAAGGCTTTCTGTCCGCAGAATCGTGCGGATTTCCCGGTCGCGGACTGTCGTCACGAACTCGTCGCCGGCGTAGGCTTCTTTAATGGATTTCCAGTTTTCAAGAATTCGTTTGGATTCCGCTGTCAGCTCATCGCGCATGCCATCAGCAAGCGATTTGAGTGATGCCAAAAGTGCATCATCCGGCGCTTTTTCCTTCACAGTTTCCATGGCGCCTTCAAGCTGGTAGATCCGGCGCGCAAATGCAGCCTGTTCAATCGTTTTCGCATGGTAGCCACGGACCGTATCCGTAATCTCACGCAAATAATAACGGCGGTCGTTTGGAATGATCAAGTTCTCTTTTTGCGTTTTAGCGAATTGCTCGTAATCCGTTGTCCAGTCCGTGCCGCATTTTTCGTTGACGATGCCGACTAATGCCGCAAACAAGGAGTTTGTGCCTTTATCGTTGAACTGGCTGGCGATTGTACCGAATACCGGCATTTTTTCCAGCTCATCATCCCAGCGCAAGTGGCTGCGTTGGAATTGCTTCTGCACTTGGCGCAAAGCATCTTCCGAGCCTTTGCGCTCGAATTTATTGATCACGATCAGATCCGCGTAATCGATCATGTCGATTTTTTCCAACTGAGTCGGTGCACCGAACTCGCTTGTCATGACGTACATCGATACATCCGAGAAGTTCGCGATTTCCGCGTCTCCTTGACCGATGCCGCTCGTTTCAACGACAATCAGGTCGAAGCCGGCTGCTTTCACGACGTCAAGGACATCGCCGAGCGCGCGTGAAATTTCAGTGCGCGAGCCGCGAGTTGCTAAGCTTCTCATGAACACACGATTGTTGAAGATGGCGTTCATGCGGATGCGGTCGCCTAGAAGCGCGCCGCCCGTTTTCTGTTTGGTCGGGTCAATCGACAAAATGGCGATCTTTTTGTCCGGAAGTTCTGACAGGAAGCGGCGGATCAATTCATCCGTCAGCGAGCTTTTGCCCGCTCCGCCTGTACCTGTAATCCCGAGCACCGGTGTATTCTTCGATTTCGCGCGTACTGCCGCAAGCAGTGCATCCGTGTTGGTTTCACGCGTGTGTGCTTCTTCAGCTGCGGTGATGATGTGGGCCAAACCTACTGGATCCTCTGCAGATACAGCATCCGCTGGAAGATTTTCTTTCACTGTGGAGAAATCGCATTCTTCGACAATCTCCAGGATCATGCCTTGAAGGCCTTTTTTGCGGCCGTCTTCCGGTGAGAAAATGCCGGCGATGCCGTATTCTTCAAGTTCCTTGATTTCGCGCGGCAAGATTACGCCGCCCCCGCCTCCGTAGATGCGGATGGTGCCAGCGCCTTTTTCGGCCAGCAAATCGTGCATGTATTTGAAGTATTCCATGTGGCCGCCCTGATAAGAAGAAATGCAGATGCCCTGCACATCTTCCTGAATTGCCGCGTTGACTACTTCTTCTACGGAACGGTTATGCCCCAAATGGATGACTTCTGCTCCGCTCGCCTGCAAAATGCGGCGCATGATGTTGATTGACGCATCGTGGCCGTCAAATAGACTTGAAGCAGTGACGAAACGTACATGGTTCTTCGGCTTATAAGTCGATTGTTCTTGTATAGTTGCCATGTTTTATTTAACCCCCTGTATGTTGATTTTTTCCCCTGCCATCCCCTGCAACAGAAATTGAGTCTGTAATTCGATGAATTCTTCAATTGTGAAATCACGCAGCGCCCAGCGTCTGAATGCCCACATCTGTCCTTGGACGAATAAATGATGGGCCGCCAACGTGATTTCTTTCGGCGTCAACTTCAGCTCGCCGCTTGCCGCACAGTCTGCCAACAGGCCTTCGAATAAAGAAACCATTTCCATTTCTTTATTGAGGACATATTGCAGTGCATCTTTCGGCAGCGATTTCGATTCCTGGTACATGACCACAAACTCATCCTGCATATCGTCGATCAGCCCGTAATAATGGCCGATTGCCGTGACGAGCACTTCGAGCGATCCTTTGTCGATGTCGAGTGCGTCGAAGCGTGCATGCACTTCGTCGTAGATCGAGTCACAGACAAGATACAAGACGTCTTCTTTGGTCCGAATATATTCGTACAATGTCCCAATGCTAAAACCTGAAGCTTTTGCGATTTCTCTTGTTGTCGTCCGGTGAAAGCCCTTTTCTTTAAAAAGCGTGACAGCGCCCCGGATCATCTGTGCCCGGCGCTTAGCAATCAGGCTTTCGTCTTTCACGGAGGACTGGACTTCACGCTTTCTGTTCATGAGCGATCCCTCCGCTTACTTCGTGACCATACGGGAAATCACCAAACGTTGGATTTCCTGTGTGCCTTCGTAGATTTGCGTGATTTTCGCGTCACGCATGAAACGCTCAACCGGATAGTCTTTCGTGTAGCCGTAGCCACCGAATACTTGAACCGCTTCAACTGTGACTTTCATCGCTGTGTCGCCGGCCATCAATTTCGCCATTGCTGATTCTTTGCTGTAGGACATTTTGTTCGATTCAAGCCAAGCCGCCTGATACGTCAACAAACGTGAAGCTTCGATGGAAGTCGCCATGTCTGCCAATTTGAACGAGATGCCTTGGTTGGCTGCAATCGGTTTGCCGAATTGCTCGCGCTCTTTTGCATAAGTGATCGATGCGTCCATTGCGCCTTGTGCGATGCCGACTGCTTGTGCAGCGATACCGTTGCGTCCGCCGTCAAGCGTCTGCATAGCGATTTTGAAGCCTTGGCCAAGTTCGCCAAGCATATTCTCTTTTGGTACACGGCAATTGTCAAAAATGATTTCAGTTGTCGGGCTTGAACGGATCCCGAGTTTCTTTTCTTTTTTGCCGACAGAGAAGCCTTCAAAGTCTTTTTCGAC
Source organism: Planococcus sp. TJ-301 (assembly GCF_058268475.1). Taxonomy (NCBI): domain Bacteria; kingdom Bacillati; phylum Bacillota; class Bacilli; order Caryophanales; family Caryophanaceae; genus Planococcus; species Planococcus sp. TJ-301. The sequence goes on from NZ_JBZDOH010000001.1 coordinate 1,540,908, forward strand.
GATGAACGCCGTCGTGCCTTTTTGCTTCGATTCCGGATCCGTTACCGCGAAGACGATGTAGATGTCCGCTATGCCGCCGTTTGTGATGAAGATTTTTGAACCGTTCAAGATGTAATGGTCGCCGTCTTCTTTTGCGTTCGTTTTCATGCCGCCAGCATCAGATCCTGAAGCTGGTTCTGTCAGGCCGTAAGCACCGATTTTCGTTCCTTCAGCCATCGGGCGCAAGTATTTCTGTTTCTGCTCTTCTGTGCCGAATGTATATACCGGCCATCCAGCAAGTGACGTATGCGCGGAAAGGGTTACGCCAGTAGATGCGCAGACGCGGGACAACTCTTCAACAGCGATGCAATAAGCCAAGTAATCCGAACCGATGCCACCGTATTCTTCTGGCCACGGAATGCCTGTCAGGCCAAGTTCCGCCATCTTGTCGAAAATTTCGCGGTCAAAACGCTCTTCTTCGTCGCGTTCTTCAGCAGTCGGCGCCACTTCTTTGTTCGCGAAGTCGCGTACCATTTTGCGGATCATTACATGTTCTTCACTCAATTGAAAATTCATTGTCAAATTCCTCCATTTTGTTGTTTTATAAGCTATTTATTTTACCAATTGTTTGCTGATGACCATTCGTTGGATCTCGCTTGTGCCTTCATAGATTTCCGTGATTTTTGCGTCGCGGAATAATCTTTCTACCGGATAATCTTCCGTGTAGCCGTAGCCGCCGAATACTTGAACCGCTTCGATTGCCACATCCATCGCCGCTTTTGAGGCGAAAAGCTTCGCAATTGATGCTTCTTTATTGCAATCTTTGCCGCGGGCATATAGGTCTGCTGCGTTGTAGACCAGCAATTTTGCCGCTTCGACTTGCGTCGCCATATCGGCCAATTTAAAGCCGATGCCTTGCTGCTGCGCAATCGGTTTGCCGAATTGGACGCGTTCTTTCGCGTAAGCCACTGAATGTTCATATGCCGCTTCCGCAATGCCGAGCGCCTGTGCTGCGATGCCGATGCGTCCGACGTTCAAGTTTGCCATGGCGATGCTGAAGCCTTTGTTTTCCTTGCCCAACAGGTTTTCAGCCGGCACTTTCATATTGTCGAACGTCAACTGGACGGTGCGTGAGCCGTGAAGGCCCATTTTCTTTTCGTCTTTCCCGACGATCAGGCCCGGGTAATCTTTTTCAACAATAAAAGCAGAAATGCCGCGTGAACCGGCTTCCGGTTTGGTCGATGCGAAAACGATGTATGTATCGGCTTCGCCCCCGTTTGTGATAAATACTTTTGAGCCATTTAAAACGTAATGATCGCCTTGGAACACGGCTTTGGTTTTCAAGCTTGCCGCATCCGAACCGGCTGACGGTTCAGTCAAAGCGAAAGCGCCCAGGTATTCGCCAGAAGCAAGCTTCGGCACGTATTTCTGAATTTGCTCTTCTGTGCCAAAGTTCAGGATCGGATTTGTGCCGACTGACGTATGGACAGAAAGAATGACACCGATAACGGCACTGACTTTTGATAATTCGTGGATGGCGATGATGTAAGACGTAAAGTCCATCTCAGAGCCGCCTACTTTTTCAGGAGCCGTGATGCCCATCAAGCCGAGTTCTGCCATTTTTTTTAGAATCTCTCTTGGGAAATGGCCTTCTTCCATTTTTTCGATATAAGGCGTGATTTCTTCTTTCGCGAAATCGCGTACCATGTTTCTCATCATCAATTGTTCTTCTGTAAATCGCAAATCCATTGCGGTTCCCCCTAAAGTTAGCTGTATTCGTAGAATCCGCGGCCAGTTTTCTTGCCGAGCCATCCGGCTTTAACGTATTGGCGCAACAACGGGCTTGGGCGGTATTTGCTATCGCCGAAACCTTCGTGCAGCACTTCCATGATGTAAAGGCATGTATCAAGGCCGATAAAATCAGCTAATTGCAGCGGTCCCATCGGGTGGTTCATGCCGAGGCGCATAATGTCGTCGATCGCTTCTTTTGAAGCGACGCCATCTTGCAGCGTGAATATCGCTTCATTGATCATCGGCATCAAGATGCGGTTGGAAACGAAACCAGGAAAGTCATTGCATTCCACTGGCGTTTTTGACAATTTCACTGTCATTTCTTCGACCGTTTTATAAACTTCATCCGTTGTCGCAAGTCCGCGAATGATTTCCACCAGCTTCATGACCGGTACCGGGTTCATGAAATGCATGCCGATTACTTGTTCCGGACGGTTCGTCGCTGCTGCGATTTCAGTGATTGGCAACGACGATGTATTCGATGCCAATATCGCATGTTTCGGAGCCACTTCATCAAGCGTTTTGAAGATGGTGTGCTTGATTGCCATGTTTTCGACTGCTGCTTCAATAACGATGTCTGCATCGTGTGCATCGTTCAAATCCAACGATGGCGTGATGCGCCTTAGAATTGCCGTTTTTTCTTCTTCAGACAAACGGCCCTTTTCGACGTTGCGCGCTAAGTTTTTAGTTATTGCCGCTATGCCGCGGTCAAATGCTTCTTGCTTCATATCATTCAATTTCACGTTGAATCCTGCTTGTGCACATACTTGAGCGATGCCGGAACCCATTTGTCCTGCCCCGATCACCATTACGATTTGAATCGACATTATTAGTTTGCCTCCTGTTTTGGAACTTCTATCATGATCGCATCGCCTTGTCCGCCGCCTGAGCAGATTGCTGCAATGCCGATGCCGCCTCCGCGGCGTCTCAATTCATATGCAAGCGTCAAAATGACGCGTGCTCCGCTAGCTCCAATTGGATGGCCAAGTGCGACAGAACCGCCATTGACGTTGACTTTCTCTGCATCCAATCCAGCAATTTTCGAACTTGCCAATGCAACTGCGGCAAACGCTTCGTTGATTTCGAATAAATCGATGTCTTCCAACGATTTGCCTGTTTTTTTCAGGATTTCGTTGATGACAATCCCAGGTGTTTCCGGGAAACGATGCGGCTCAACTGCCACTTCCGCGTGGGAAAGCACGTAAGCTAATGCCTTTTTGCCTTCTTTTTCAGCGCGTTCTTCGCTCATCAGCACAAGTGCGGCTGCCCCATCATTGATGCCAGGCGCGTTGCCGGCTGTGATCGTGCCGTCCTTGCCAAATGCTGGGCGCAATTTTGCCAAGGTTTCTGCTGTCGTGTCTTCGCGCGGCGCTTCATCTCGATCGACTTTGATTGGGTCGCCTTTGCGCTGTGGAATTTCAAGCACAACAATTTCTTCCGCAAAATGAGCGCGTGCAATGATGGCGCGTTCGTGTGATCGTGCTGACCAAGCGTCCTGCTGCTCGCGCGACAAGTCAAAGTCGGTTGCAGTCGAGTTGCCGTATGTTCCCATATGGACTTTGTCCGGGTGGAACGAGCAAGAAAGTCCGTCATGGACCATGCCGTCAATCATTTGCGCGTCGCCCATGCGAAGGCCCCAACGAGCTTTCGGCAAATAATATGGCGCATTTGACATCGATTCCATGCCGCCAGCGACAATCAATTCCTCATCGCCCAAGCGGATAAGCTGATCCGCCAATGTTACAGAACGCATCCCTGACGCACAGACTTTATTGATTGTTTCCGTTTTTACATGATATGGAATGCCTGCTTTTTTCGCTGCTTGGCGTGAAGGGATTTGCCCCTGGCCTGCCTGCAAAACGTTGCCCATAATGACTTCCTGGATATCTTCCGGATTGACGCCGGCGCGGTTCATCGCTTCTTTGATCGCCGCTGCCCCTAGATCGCTGGCGCTCAGCGAGCTCAAGCTTCCTCCGAATTTCCCAAATGCTGTACGTGCCCCATCAATGATGACTGTTTTTGCCATTGGTGTATTCCTCCTCTATTCTTTGTAAACGGTTTCAAAATGTGAAAAGCAGATAGTTTTCTTCTTTTAATTAGACTGTTTTGTCGTATCGCTAGCTTCGTCGCAAAACATTGCCTCTGCATCGCTTCGCTAGCTTCGAGGCAAACCATAATGCGCCATGATGTGGCGCATTATGGTTGACTGAACGCTCGCTCGGTTTGTTGCCGAACAAAAAGGGAGCTGTTAGACTCCCTTTCATTTTTCTTGCTTATAATATTATCTTATACAATTTTCACGCTTTTTGCAATTTTTATTGGGCGATTGTTTCTTCAACTACTGGTGCCTGTTTGCCGATAACTGCCATTTCAAGCAGTTCTGCGACGTCGTAGGTACCGACTGTTTCTTCGACTTCTTTTGCTTTCGTGCCATCGGACAGCATTGTCAAACAGTACGGGCAGCCAGAAGAAATGATTGTCGGGCTGACTTCAAGTGCTTGTTCTGTACGAGCCACGTTGACGCGATGCCCTGCATCTTCTTCCATCCACATTAAGCCGCCGCCTGCTCCACAGCACATGCCATCTTGGCGGTTGCGGACCATTTCGACAAGCTCGACGCCTTCGATCGCTTTCAGGATTTCACGCGGCGCGTCATAAACGTCGTTATAGCGGCCGAGGTAGCATGAATCATGGAAAGTAATTTTTTCATTGACCGGGAACTGCGGTTTCAAACGGCCCTCTTGCACCAGTTCGAACAGCATTTCGGTATGGTGGTAGACTTCCGCTTTAAAGCCGAAATCCGGATATTCGTTTTTGAAGATGTTATAAGCATGCGGATCAATCGTGACGATTTTTTTGATTTCCGCTTTTTCGAATTCCTGAATATTCGCTGTCGCCAGTTCCTGGAACAGGAATTCGTTGCCTAAGCGGCGCGGTGTATCGCCAGAGTTCTTTTCCTTATTGCCGAGAATCGCGAATTTCACTCCTGCTTCGTTCATCAGGCGGGCAAACGACAACGCAATTTTTTGCGAGCGGCTGTCGAATGATCCCATTGAACCTACCCAGAATAGGAATTCGAACTCTTCGCCGGCTTTGTTCATTTCTTTCACTGTCGGGATGTGGACGTCTTCACGTGCATCTCTCCAGTTTTCTTTTTCTTTGCGGTTAAGGCCCCATGGATTGCCTTGCTTTTCGATGTTTGTCATCGCGCGTTGTGCATCTTTGTCCATTTTTCCTTCCGTCATAACAAGGTAACGGCGAAGATCAATGATTTTGTCAACATGCTCATTCATTACCGGACATTGGTCTTCACAGTTGCGGCAAGTCGTACATGCCCAGATTTCTTCTTCTGTGATAACGTCGCCGATCAAGCTTGGGCTGTAAAGCTCATCGATCGAAATGCCCTCAGCTCCAGCAGCCATAGCAAGCTGGTTTCCTTGCGAATTATTAAATGCCATTGCCGGCACCCAAGGTTTTTGGCGCGTTACGACTGCACCAGTGTTCGTCAAGTTATCGCGCAGTTTCGTAATCAAGTCCATCGGCGACAGCATTTTCCCTGTGCCTGTTGCCGGACACATATTCGTGCAGCGTCCACATTCCACGCAAGCGTAGAAGTCGATCATTTGGGATTGTGTGAAATCAGTGATTTTGCCGACGCCGAATGACGGCATGGCGTCCTCGTCTTCTTCGTCTTCCATTTCTTCAAAATTAATCGGTTTCAAACGTCCGACGTGGTCTACTCGGTGGAACCAAGTGTTGACCGGCCCAAAAATCAAGTGGGCGTGTTTTGATTGCGGTACGTAAACCAGGAATGTCAGAAGGAACAATAGATGAGCCCACCACATAACGTAGAAAATGGCGGCCGCTGCTGTTTCAGGAAGACCTGCAAATAACATTGCGAATACCGAAGCGACAGGTTCAGTCCAAGCCGTTTCGTGGCCTTGCCAGATCATTGATGCTCCGTTGCCGACTAGAACCGAAACCATCAAACCGCCGATGAAAATCAGCACCAATCCTGATTTCCAACCGCGTTTCAGCCGGACCAGTTTTTCGATGTATCTTCTATAGAATGCCCAGACAACAGCAACGAGAATCGTCAGTGTCACAATTTCCTGGAAAAATGTGAAGGCCGGGTAAAGCGGCCCAAGCGGCAAATGCGCTCCAGGCACAAGCCCTTTGATGATAAAATCAATGGCGCTTGCCTGCACAAGCAGGAAACCGTAGAAGAACATGACGTGGATCGTTCCGCTTTTTTTGTCTTTCATCAATTTCTTCTGGCCAAAGACATTGACCATGACTTTGCGAAGACGTTCTTTGAAGTTGTCTTCGAACTCCACTTTCTTGCCAAGCTTGATGAAGTCATAACGCGTTTTCAGCAAATAGATGAATAAGTAAACTGCGTAACCCGTGATGGCCAAAAACAGAATCCAGTTAGCAATAAGCAATGGTTCCATTGTGAAATCCCCCTTTTATGTACAAATTCCAAATATTCCTTAAATAAATACTACGTGACCCTTGCATCAATGTCGATTGTTATTTCTATATTAGAATATGAATGAGCATTCAGTCAACCCGAAACTTGAAAGGGTTTTCATTTATTATTATACACATTGTATCTATTAAATATAGCCCTTATATTGACATGGGCTTTCTAGACACAAAAAAAGCATCGCGGCAAGGCGATGCGTTCAGTTTTTCCGTATCAAAGGGTACAGGCAGCTGCCGAAATGTGTTTCCAACGGCTTTCTTTCTTTAGAAAAAACACCGATTAACACGCAGCTGGCTGGTCCTGCAGAAGCAGCGGTGTCCACGATTTCCGAGACATCCACTTTCTGCCCGAAAAGCAATTCTGCTTCCTGTGCGATTCCTTTAGAGCCGACAGGCCAAACACGCCGGATCAGCCCATTCGTTAAAGCATCAGCTATCTTTTTCAAATCTGCTACACGTTCACTTTGCTCAAGAACATCCTTGCCGACTAGCGGGTGGCCATAAATATACCAGGAGAGCCCGCTTGGCTGAACGATTTTTCCCGTTCGCTTTCCAAGCATGGTCACTGCAATACCGGATTGCAACGTAGCCATATTGCTTTCAGAACTCCCAGCACATTGCGGCATCGGCCGGCCAAGTTCTGCAAATAATTCCTCGATCCCTTGCATATAACGCTCCCACTGGGCTTCCCCACTGAAATTGTGAATGAGAAGTGCTGCCGGCTCACTGCCGGCAGCCCATTGTTCAAGCAAGGCTACGCGTGCAGCAAATTTCGCCGTAACAGTATCAGAGGCAAATACAATATCGGCGGGCTTTTCGCCGATGGCGGCACTATTGTCTGAAGTTACAATCCAGTCGCCCAGCTCCAATTCATGTCTCATAAGAGCACCTTCTTTTTAATGCCCGCAAGGACTGGCATGACAACGCTCGCTGCTGCGGCATTCAGCGAAGACGCGATTAACAAGCCTGGAACCGTCGCATAGAAAAACGCCGGCGACAGCAAAAAATAGAATGGTATGGCTGCTGCTACCCCATTAACGGCAATGAATGCAAACCATTTACTTTTTCGCCAACCCGCATTATGCAGCTTTGCGAACAGCCAAACAGCTGCAAACATTTCCAGCGCAATCAGGCTGTGGAATGGCCCCAAAGGAAAGCCGCCCAACATCGCTGATATCAAATGGCCAACCGCCGCGATCAAGCCTGCGCCTCGTGCAGAGAAAAATAGCACGGCAGCAAGCGCCGGCATCGAGTCCATAGCAATGGAAGCAATGCCCAACGGAATTTTAATCATGCCGCCGACTGCCGACAAACTGATAAAAAATGCGAACAGCGCGATTTTTTTTGCTGGCATGTTATTCACTTTTCTTTCCGCGTCCGCCGTTCTTAAACACTTTTGCGCTTCGGACGTATTCATTGTCAGGCACCCCGGCCCGTGAGTTGGCCACACGTGCAGCCGCAAATAAATAATCCGATAAACGGTTTAAATACCGTTGAACGACCGGCGGGAAATCTTCGCCTTTTTTCATCAGTGTAACGGTCTGGCGTTCCGCCCGGCGTGTGATGGTCCGCGCAATATGCAAGGTGGCCGCTGCAGGCGAACCGCCTGGCAAGATAAAGCGTTCTAGCAACGGAGGCTCATCCATTAAGTCATCAATGCGCGATTCAAGAATAGCTACTGGCTGTTCAGTCATTTTATATTGCGGTTCTTTTCGTACATCCGCCAAATCTCCCCCGCAATCAAATAATTCATTTTGAATCGCTTCGAGGTCTGCAAGCAGATCTGCATAAATTTCTGGATCCAATTCAGTCATAGCTTTACCGATGAACGAATTGGCTTCATCGATCGTCCCGTATGCTTCGACGCGTGTATCGTCTTTATCCGCACGCGCACCAATCAAACCTGTTTGTCCTTTATCGCCCGTTCTTGTGTAAATTCTCATGCAAATCCGCTCCTTTTAAAGTTTCTGGTATGCCGTACCAAATCCGGGTAACCGACGCCGCTTGCGAAAACAATTGCTGGTACAAACGGCCAACCACATCACGCAATTCACGTTCAAGCGGGTCAGCCGGCACGATGCCTCGGTTGATGTCCGTTAAAATCCAGATTTGGCGGGGTACCTGATGCGCTATGGCATCCTGGACCATTCGATTAATGGCTTTTTCGTCCATATCTTTTTCCAATTGCCCTTTCACCCAAAGTTCCAATCCGGCTACAACGGTCCCTGGAACAGAATTGTGAGGCAATTCTCCTTCGAACCAAGCTGCTTCATTGCATCCCGTAAGCCCTCTTACAAATTGACGTTTGCCGTTAAAGGCGCCGCCGAATACGATATGCATTGCTGCCCCTCCTCATAAGCTTTCCTGCTTTGCCAAGTTATGCTATAGCGATGGCCATGAAGCGCAGTCTGCTGTTTAAAAGCAAGGCCGGTTGCTTTTGCTGCCAAACAGCGAACCGGTCCCCCGTGCGTCACGACCGTGAATTCATTTCCTTCCGGAAGCGAACGGACCGCTCTGTCAATGCGCATGGCAAGTTGCTCCAGGCTCTCGCCATCCGGCGGTGCAGTTTCTTCCGGGTCATCAATCCATTCCCGGTAGGCTCGGCAGTTCTTCAATTGCTCATAGGTTTTCCGCTCCCATTTGCCGAAATGGCATTCTCGCCAGTCCGGATCAGCATGGTAAACCGCATTTGGAAATAAAATTTCTGCGGTCTGCCGACAGCGCATCAAGTCGCTGCCCCATACTTTCCGAACAAAAGGATTGTTTGCGCCTTGAAATGGAAGCACCGGTTCATCAGTCCAGCCGATGTAACGCTTTTCTTTGTTGCCAGCTGTTGGTGCGTGGCGAATCAGATGAAGAATAAACACATCGTCCATAATAAGATTTCGGCTCCTTCCACATAAGCTCCGAAGAGATCTCCCGTAATGCCACCGAAGTTCCGTAAGCACCATCGCCGATATAAAAATAGGAAAAGCAGAAAAGCTACAAGAACTGCAAATGCCATTGACCAGCCGCCCACATACAAAAGCAATGTGCCCACAAGGAGCAGATAAATGGCAGAAGATCCTGCAATCCACCGTTTATCTGCTCCTTGTTGGAAGAAAGCAGCCAGCCCATCTTTTTTTGCGCTTTTCGTCCAATTGAATAAAATCAGCAAGCCGGTACGGGAAAGCAATGGAACAATCAGCAGCCATAACAGCGGAAGATCCGAAAACACTTCTGAAAGCACAATAATCTTTCCTGCGACTGCGAATAGAAGCGCCATCGTTCCAAACGCCCCGATTCTCGGATCTCCCATAATTTCTAGGCGTTTTTCCCGGTTCTGATACGAAAAGTAGGCATCTGCGGTATCGGCCACCCCGTCCAAATGGAGGCCGCCCGTTGCCGCAAAGAAAAAGAATACGAGCAAAAATGCACCTAGTAATGGGCTAGCATCAGTGTATTCCTGAAACAAAAACGCAAGGCCCATTGCAGCTGCACCCATCACCGCCCCTAGAAGCGGCAACGCCATGTACATGACCGTAATATCCCGCTTTTCCATGGGCAATGCTTTTTTCATCGGAACCACCGAAAAAAATTGAAAGGCGAGCGCAATTCCTGAAGCGATATGGCTCCTCATTTAAACACCTCAATCATTTGCCTTACCGCTGGCCAGTCAATATGGGCTTTTACATGCTCAGCCCACTGTCCATAGCGATCGACTTCCATCGCAGCTTCCGGTGTCGGCAAATTTCTCCTCTTTCGGATCGGCGCCAAAAATGCATTCCGGCATTCCACATTCGCAAAAAATCCATGGAGATGCGTTCCGAGAATCTTTCCCGAAAAATATCCTTCTGTACCGTCTGCAAAATGAATTAGCGGCGATGACGCTTCTGTCGTTCTGCCGACATGGATTTCATAGCCCTCCACGGCTGCTTCTTGACCAGAAAATCGCACTTTCCCGCTGCGCCTAGCGACAATCTTCTCTTCTTTGAAGACAGTCTCCATTCCAGCTATCAAGCCCAATCCATCTTCTACTTCTACAGCCGTTCCATCAAAGCCAGTTGGATCGCGCAAAAATTCCCCCATCATTTGATAACCTCCGCATAAGCCGACAATCCAGCATTCGTGCTGCAGCGATTGCAGCTTTTCTGCAAGTCCCTGCTGCTTCCAATGGTGCAAATCGGCAATTGTGCTTTTTGTGCCTGGAATGACCAAAATATCGGGTTGGCCGATTTCCTCCACCTTTTCAATCCACCGCAAAGCAGTGTCCTGTTCCATGAACAACGGCTCGAGGTCAGTGAAATTCGACAAGTATGGATGCTTCAACACCGCAATATCCACTGCATTTTCACGGGTTTGCCTCACTAGTTCACGAACTCCAAGCGAATCTTCCTGTTCGATTTGGTGATCCGGTAAGTAGGGAATGACTCCGAGCACCGGCAAACCGGTATAATCTTCTAAAAATTGGATGCCATCTTCAAATAACCGAATATCGCCCCGGAATTTATTGATCAGCAGGCCTTTCACTCGCTCTGGATTCGGAACAAGTGCCAGCGTGCCGATGATGGAGGCAAAGACCCCGCCCCGTTCGATGTCCGCAACAAGGATCACCGGCACATCGGCATATTCAGCTACGGCCATATTCACTAGGTCACGGTCATTCAGATTGACTTCCGCCGGGCTGCCTGCGCCTTCAATGACAAGATGGGTGAATTTTTTTTCCAAGTTGGCAAGTGCCTGGGCAATCGCCGCTTGTCCTTGTTCGTAAAACCGCTGCCGGTAATCCATCCCATCCATAACCATCGTTTTTTTGCCGAACAAAACTACTTGCGACTTCATGCTGCTTTCCGGCTTCAGCAAAATCGGATTCATGTCCACCGTCGCAATTATCCCCGCCGCTTCAGCTTGAACACCTTGAGCGCGCCCAATTTCTTCGCCTAACACAGTAACGTAAGAGTTATTGGACATGTTCTGCGACTTGAAAGGTGCCACTTTCTTGCCTTCATCAGCAAGAATACGGCAGAAGGCGGTGCAAATCATGCTTTTCCCGACATCTGATGAAGTTCCTTGGATCATTATGCCCTTCATGCAGTCACTTCCTTTTATAAGCAAATCCATTTTCCATTTCAAAAGCTTCTTCTGACTCAGCAACGAGCCAAAGGTGAATTCGGCCGAGCCAACGCTGATACGTTTCATCGCGAATAAAATCGTCCATGACTTCGTTCGATACCACAACCAGCACTTCAGAAACTGCCTGGATCTCTTGCAGCGTCTCTTGCAGCGCTGCCCATTTCTTCTCCATGCAGCCGGGCTCTGCCGCACAAGGCGTGCCGGTTTCCCAGCCCGCGTATAATTCATTGGCTAGCCAAGTCGTCACGCAATCCCACAGGACCGCATCTCCAGCCTTCAATTGATGCAAAGAATCTTCAAGATGCAGCGGCTGTTCGATGGTCATCCAGCCATCATAGACGCGGTCTTGCCGATGCCGCTCAATCCGCTCTTCCATTTCTTTGTCATAAGCTCTTCCACTAGCAAGGTAGATATTCCTTCTTCCTGTGGCGTGGAGAACCTTTTTTTCCGCCCATGCGCTTTTGCCGCTGCGGACGCCGCCGCTGATAAAAATCATTTTTTTTCCAGCCATGCGCTAATCGCCTCCCGCAGCTGAATCATCTGTTTTGGCGCTTTCATGCCAATGCGGAACCACTCGCCGTCCATCCCGCGGAACGATTTCGTATGTCTTAGTACCAGTCCCTTTGTCAGCATATCCATGAAAAACTGTTGAGGATTTTTTCCTTGCGGCAGCCGGAACGACAAGAAGTTCACTGCTGAATCAGTGACCTCGCAGCTATGCCCCATTAAAAATCGTTCCATTTGCTGCCGTTCCTGGTCCGCCGCTTCCACCACCCGCTGACGGTATTCCGCCTCTTTAAAGCAGTTTGATCCAAGATTTGCTGAAATCGCATTGACGTTCCAGTGGGCAGCACCTTGCTTGAGTTCAGCTATTATGGTTGGATCTGCTACGGCATAACCGAGGCGCAGGCCGGGAATCGCATACATCTTCGTCATCGACCGGACAATGATCAGATTCGAAAACTCTTTTTGCCGACCGATAAACGAATGCTGCTCCCCTGCAAAGTCAATAAATGCTTCATCCAATACCAGTTCACAGTTTGCTGCCTTGCAAGCTTCTGCCAGAAAGACCTGTTCTGGACGCTTAAGCATCCTGCCGGTTGGATTATGCGGGTTGCATATATAAAGCGCTGCGCTGCCTGCGAGCTCTGTCGCCACTCTTTCCAACTCCAAGCGCCAGCCATTGTCTGCGGTTAATTGCACCGTGATTATTTCAGCGCCTTCTGCCTCCAAGGTTTTCCGGTATTCGGAAAAAGCCGGTTCAATCAATATTACCCGCTTGCCGCGATAGCGACGCGAAAGCCAGGTGAAAATCTCCGCAGCGCCGTTTCCTGCTGCCACTCTGTGAGCTTCAATTTCGTGGTAAGCTGCTGCAGCGCTGCGAAACGGTTCCCCATCCGGATCCGGGTATCGGCGGATCTGTTCCAACAAGCCCGGCCAGGCTTGTTCCACAAAAGCCGGCGGCCCAAAAGGATGGACATTTTCACTGAAATCCAAAATCGAATGCGGCTGCTCCACGCCTGCTTGTTCAAATAACTTGTGTGGATTTGCTCCATGGTCAGGCAATTTCAATGAGGATCCCTCCTATTGCAAAAAGAATAAAAAACCAAATGGCCGCTGTTTGCATATGGCTGACGGCATCACGGATATGGGCAGCTTCCAGCCTGTAGGCCGGAACACCCATGCGAGCCCGTTCCGAAGAAATGCCTTTGTATGTATTGAGGCCGCCCAGCTCAATACCCAATTGAATCGCTGTTGCCGCTTCCAGCCAGCCGCTATTCGGGCTGGGATGCTTTTTGGCGTCTCTGCACCATTCGACAAAACGCTGGCGAAGCGACATGTTTCTTTTATTCTCCGTCAAAATCAGGATTAACCCACCGGTAATCCGGCTCGGGATGAAGTTTAAAAGGTCGTCCAGACGCGCTGAAGCAAAACCGAATTTTTCAAACTCTTGGTTTTTATAGCCCACCATCGAATCACATGTATTGGCCGCTTTGTAAAGCCACAACCCGGGAGCTCCAAGAAGGAACGCCCAAAACAACGGGGCCGTCACGCCATCGCTTGTATTTTCCGAAACGGTTTCGACCACTGCCCGCGTAATTTCACTTTCGTCCAATTTGTCTGTATCCCGACCGACAATCCAAGACAGCTTTTCTCTAGCCAGGTTCAAATCTTCTTCAACCAACGGCTTATAGACTTCTTCTGCAGCGTCCATTAAACTTTTTTGCGCCAATCCTGAAGCGATCAAAGCGGCTTCTACTAAAAATCCCAGCGCCCAATGAAAGGCATAAGCGCTTTTCACAAGCAGAAAGACGGTGGCGAATGTGATTGATACAACAGCCGCTGTCATCAGGAAGCCGTTGCGAAACGCATGAGGCTTCTGGTTCCAGCGTTTTGCTAACTGGGTTATCCCTTTGCCGATCCAGCGCACCGGATGCGGCCACTTTGGAGGATCACCCACAAGCCGATCAATCATCATCCCAAGCGCAATCGCGGAAAGATGGCCGATCATTGCATTTTCGCCTTTCTGTATAACGCGATCGCTTCAATCGTGCATTGGTATACACCCGATCCAATCAACCCGCCAAGCTCTGTAATCGGGCCGGCGTAGGGAAGGATCGCTCCTTGCTGAGTCGCTGCCACCAGACAGCTGTCTGTCGAGGTTCCAGTCGCAATCGTTCCTGTCAGCGGATCTTTGACGCCTTCTTGGTGCAGCGCTTTTGTTTTTGCTTCAGTAGCCGTAATCATAGCTTGGATGAAGGCTTCATCCGACAAAGCACCATTGACCAAAATCCAGGTGTTGATCGTTCCGACTCCCAATGGCCGCTCGATCGCTTTTGATACATCCACTGCATTGCCGACGCCAGCTGTCACCGCAATGACGACAGAACCGAACGAAGAGGGAAATTCTTTGATGATGACATGCTCCGTCTTTATAGCGGTCATCATGCCGACAGTATCGGTCGGTTTAAAGCCCCGCTCTTCGATAAAGCGGGTCATCTCGCTTAAGCTGTCATCGATGTTGTAATCCATGTCCACATGGCGGTTAATAAAGGTTCGGTACCAGCCTGCTCCTGCGTTGATGACTGCGGAAGATACGGTTTTCAATGGCACATCGCTTTCGTATAGCACCATGTCCGCTGAAATTGAAAAGTCCTTCACCCGGATAACTGATGCCGCTCGCGGCCGTTCCACTCCCGGAAGCAGTGTAATCTGGGGTTTTGGCAATTCCGGGTGGGGATGGTTACTGACCCTAGCTTGATAAACCCTCTCGATGTCTTGTTCCCGCACCACTTCATGAGGTTCACCGATGCGCATTACATGCCCCTTGTCGAGAAGCAATAATTGATCGCAATACATGGAAGCGAGGTTGATATCGTGAAAAATGGAGATTATTGTTAAGTCTTTTTCAATTGCTTGCCGTTTGATCGTATCCAGCAATTCCCGCTGATGATTAATATCCAGATGATTGGTCGGTTCATCCAATAATAGGATTTTGGCATTCTGTGCAAGCGCTTGGGCGACGAACACCCGCTGCTGTTCTCCGCCGGACAACTGGTCAATCGGTGTATTTTCATAATGTTGGATATCCATCAATCGCAGCGCCTCCGCAACCGCCGCTTCGTCTTCATGAGACCAGGATGCAAACCAGCCGCTTTGGTGCGGATACCTGCCGAGCGACACGGTTTCCCGGACAGTATGGGCAAATGCGTGGGCATGCAGCTGCGGCAGAACGGCCATTTTCTTCGCCAATTCTTTCGCCCCGAATTCGCTGATAGCACGCCCTTCAATTTCAACCGCTCCACTTTTGGCCGGCAGAACGCCGCTGATCAATTTCATCATGGTGGATTTTCCGCTTCCGTTCGGACCCAAAATACCCAGCATCTTTCCTTTCGGCACTTCAAAAGAAACTCCTTTAACAATGGTCTTATCTCCATAGCCGCCGGTAAGTTCCGTTATTTTCAGCATGTTAAGCCCCTCCTTTGCGCTGCCGGAAAAAGATGAAGGCAAAGACCGGCGCGCCAATAAATGCAGTAATTACGCCAATTGGCAGTTCTGTAGGGGAAATGATCGTCCGCGATACAAGGTCACAGACGATGAGCAACGCTGCTCCATTGATAAAAGACAGCGGCAGCACATGGCGATGGTCCGAGCCCCAGACGAGACGCACCATATGCGGTACGACGAGGCCGACAAAACCGATGGTGCCGGATACAGCGACAGCTGCCCCAGTCAGCACCGAACCGCTGATCAAAATCATCATCTTGCGTTTTTTCACGTCTACTCCTAGATGCTGCGCCCTTTCTTCGCCGAACAGCATGGCATTTAACTCCCGGCGGTTGAGCCACAGGATAAAAGAACCGATTAAGATGAAAGGCAAAGCCATCTGGACAAAAGGCCAGCCGCGCATCGAAACACTGCCAAGGAGCCAGCCGATAATCTGGCGCAGCTCTTCACCGGTCAAGGCGATCATCAGCGAGATGATCGAACCGAGAAAAGAACTGAAGATGATGCCGGTCAAAATAACAGTTTCCATTTTCATTGCCTTGTCCACCAGCTTCGCAAACGCCATCACGGCGAGCATCGTCACTAGCGCTCCTAACATGCTCATGACAGGTAATGTGTAAATACCGAGAAAAGGGATGGAAATGCCGAAAAAGAGCGTCATCACGGCGCCGACTGAGGCACCGGAAGACACTCCTAACGTGTAAGGATCAGCCAATGGGTTTTTGAGAAGCCCTTGGAATGCTGCGCCTGCAATTGCTAACGCAGCGCCCACAAGACCTGCCAGCACCACACGGGGCATGCGAATATTCCATAATATATTGGCTGCTGCTTCATCCGATGCCGGATTCCAAATGACAACCGGCGAGATGGAAACCGTCCCGACCGTTACACCCAACACCACGGCGCCTCCCAAAAGAAAAAGAGAGACGAAATAGGCAATAATTTTTTTACTCACTGAAAACCTCTGGATAAACCGTTTTTGCCAATTCCATCAAACCTGCCGTCAATCGCGGGCCTGAACGGGTTACTTGGTCTGAATCCACGTTATACACTTCATCTTCTTTCACTGCGGCCACTTCGGCAAAGCCGGTGCGTGCTTTGATTTTTTCTACAGCATCAGGCACATAAGCACCTTCTGTTGAGATGATCACTTCGGGATTCGCATCCACAATCGCTTCAGGATCCATGCTGACCCACCCTTCCTGATCGGCAGCGATGTTTTCAGCATTGATGATCGTCAGCATTTCGTCGATGAACGTACCGCTGCCCGTTGTGTAGATATCCGGTGTGCTTCCGACTTCGACAAATACGGATTTCGGTTCTTCGACCGCGCTTGCCTGTTCTTTTACTTCCGCTACTTGTGCTTCCATGTCTGACACCAGTGTTTTCGCTTCTTCCGTTGTGCCTGTCGCCTGGCCAATTATCGAAATCGTTTCATATACTTCATCAAAACTGGCCGCTTCTTGCACCACATAAACTGGAATACCTGCGTCGCGGACTTGTTGAAGCCCCGCTTCGCCTACCGCGACTCCTGACTCATGCGCCAATACCACGTCCGGATTCAAGCTGATGATTTTTTCGACATTGAATTCCTGCCCGCCGATTTTCTCAACTTTTGCAGCTTCTTCCGGATAATTATCAAAATCAGACACGCCGACCATTTTGTCGCCAAGCCCAAGTTCATATGCAATTTCAGTATTTGAAGGAATCATCGAGATGATCGCCTTCGGCTCTTCTTCAATTACCACTTCTTCGCCAACTGCGTCCGTCAATGTCACCGGGAATTCAGCTTCTCCCGCTGCCGGTGTTTCTGCCGGCGCAGTCTCTTCCTGTGCCGGTGCTGCTTCTTCGCCGCAGCCTGCTAATAATAATGCCGCCAACCCTGTACTTAATCCAAATTGCCAAATCTTCTTCATCTGTGAAATCCTCCGTTTCTAATTCGAAAAGTTGATGCGCCTGTCCAGTCCTGTTGGGCAAGTTATGGCCAAATGAAATTTGGGCTATAACTTTGCGACGAAGCACGAAGTGCTGCAGGAGCATATTGTTTTAAGGCGAATCGCCGAAGCGGCATTTTTTGCCGCACAAGCGAGGCGACTTAAGACCCCGAGGGACTAGGCGCTGAAGCTGGACACCATGAAAAGCGATAACGCTTATTCAACAATGAAAGGCTCCGGCGCATCCGCTTTCCGTTAAAAAATCCCCCGCAGAATCTGCGAGGGATTGAAAGGACGACATAAAAAAGCATGTACATCCAACCGGTCCTCGCAGGCTATGTGGGCGTTGTCATAAAGGCAGGTCTCCTGGCTTGTGATCATCGCTTGCTGCGCCTTCCCAAAGCTTGGCTTCAGTGGCATTGTTGCAGCTTGCTCTCACTTACAGTGGCGGGACCGCGCCGGAATCGAACCGGCTTCCCTTTTAACTCATGTTCTTAGACATAAGCACCTTTATGAATGAATATTCGATTGCCTTACACCAATAGTATACACGAAAATTTTTTCGTGTCGCTTACATTTTTTCCGGAGCTGAGACGCCGACAAGCTTCAAAGCATTGGCAATCGTCGTTTTCACTGCCGTAATGAGAGCCAATCTTGCACGCGTCATCTCTTCTTCAGAAGCATCAAGGACTTTATTGGCATTATAGAAGCTGTGGAAGTTTGCCGCCAGCTCATGGATATAAGTTGTAACGCGGTGCGGAGAACGCTGTTTAGCTGCATCTGCAACCACTTGCGGGAAATCGCCGATTTTCTTCAGAACATCAATTTCTTTTTCTGAAGACAAGAGGCTCAAATTGTCAGTTGATGCGATAAAACCTTGTTCTTCTGCTTGGCGCAGGATCGAGTTGATGCGCGCGTGCGCGTATTGTGAATAATAAACCGGGTTTTCATTGGATTGCGAAACAGCTAGATCCAAGTCGAAATCCATATGCGAATCGCCTGAGCGCATCGCGAAGAAATAACGGACCGCATCCAAACCGACCAATTCCACCAATTCACGCATGGTAACCGCTTTGCCTGTACGTTTGCTCATCTTCATTTTTTCGCCGTCTTTGTACAACTGCACCATTTGGATGATGCTGACTTCAAGCGTGTCGCGGTCGTAGCCCAATGCTTCAATCGCCGCTTTCATGCGCGGGATATAGCCATGGTGATCCGCTCCCCAGATGTTGATAAGCTTGTCGAAGCCGCGAGACAATTTGTCCTCGTGGTAAGCGACATCCGGCATTAAATACGTGAACGAGCCGTCGTTCTTGATCAATACACGGTCTTTGTCATCGCCGAATGTTGTCGAACGGAACCAAGTTGCCCCGCCTTCTTCAAAGATGTGGCCATTGGCGCGCAGCTTGTCCAAAGCGATTTCAATTTCTCCTTTTTCATACAATGAAGTTTCCGAGAACCAGACGTCGAACTCGACGCGGAAATCAGCCAAATCTTTCTGCAGTTTCGCAAGTTCAACTTTTAAGCCGTGCTGGCGGAACGCTTCAAAACGGTCTTCTTTCGACATCGAGACGAATTTATCGCCATGTTCTTTGACCAATACTTGCGCAATGTCTTTGATATCTTGGCCGCGGTAGCCGTCTTCCGGCATGTTCAACTCTTGGCCAAGCGCTTCAAAATAACGCGCTTCAATCGACCACGCCAAATTGTTTATCTGATTGCCCGCATCGTTTATGTAATATTCGCGTGATACATCATAGCCGGCCATATCCAAAACGTTGCATAACGAATCGCCGACTGAAGAACCGCGTGCGTGCCCTAAATGGAGATCGCCTGTCGGATTCGCCGAAACAAATTCCACTTGAATGCGTTCGCCGCCGCCTGACGTGCTGCGCCCGTAATCTTCTTTCTGCTCAAGGACTAATTTTACAACGTCCTGCAAATAATCTTTTTTGATTGTGATGTTGATGAATCCAGGGCCAGCGATTTCGATTTTCTCGATGTTCGCCGCTTCTTTGTCGACGTTTTCGACAATCGCTTCGGCAATGATGCGCGGCGCTTTTTTAGCGACGCGCGCCAATTGCATCGCAATATTCGTCGCATAGTCGCCGTTCGCCTTATCTTTTGGTGATTCGAGGAAAACATCCACTGGTTCTGCCGTCAATTCGGCTTTTTGAACTGCCTCATTGATTGCTTGTTTGATTGCGTGTTGCACTTTTTCTACTGCATTCATTGTTTGCCCTCCGTAAATTGAATTTCCATTTCGTATTCGCCGACATGGGAAGAACCCATCGCCAAATCGTAGCGGACTTTAAAATGTGCGTCGCTGGCTGAAAGTTCATGCGCTTTCGTCGTCAGCATGAACGAGCCGTGTTCGTTCGTTAAATTGCCAATCTGTTCTGTATGCAATAAAAACGGCAGCCGCATCTGCAGGCCTCCGCTTCTCATAATCACGGCATCATGTTCCCCGATTTTCACTGTGGTCTTGATGTCCAGTTCATCCTGCCGTTCCTCGTACTGCAAGTACCGCCGGTCATTCTTCACCGTCATCGTTCCCTCAGACCACATTTCTATCGTCTGTTCTTCCACGTCCGGCTGGCGGATTATGGTCGTCAGTTTGATTTTAACCAATTTTCTCATGCCGCCCCGCCTCCTTTAAGTAATAGCCTTTCCATTATAGCTCGATTCCGCGCTTGTTTTCAATTAAGGCTTTGGCGGAATATGCATAAAACACCCAAAAACGGGCCCAAATGCAAGAAACCACTCCGAAGAGTGGTTTCACATTCATCCAATAAAGCCTGCACTTGCATGGAATTACCTCTTATACGTCTTTACAAAAGAAGGGCGCGCGAAGATGTTCGGCCTTTTGTCGATGCCGTCCGCCGTTCCACGCTTTGCATGCGCCTGGCCGTAAGATTCCGACGCTTGCCAGTCTTTAAACGATTGTTCATCTTTCCACATCGTCAGAATGATGTATGTATCTGAGTTCAGCGGCTTTAATACGCGGATAGCTGCAAAGCCGGGCTCCCCTTCCACCTTGCCTGCCCGATTCTGGAAACGCGATTCGAAAATCTCGCGGCCTTCATCTGTCACTGGAATATTATTAAATACTGCAAAAAAGCCGTTGTTGATATCGCCGACCGCATTCAGCACTTCAAATGCTTCAAATCCTTGAGGCGGCGTGCCTCCTTCACTTTCATAAAGCAACGTCGATTCCTCGCCGTCCACTAGGTAAATCAGCCGTGCATTCGGAGTCGCGGCGAGCATCGCTACACCTTGGTCTCTGTGCCCTGTCCATTTATATAATTCCATTGCCATGCACCTCTTTCAGTTCTTCATTTCCTAATATTTTATCTCGACTGCCCAGAAGAATCTATTTATATCACCAGGCACTTCTTCTCCAAAATTAGTTTTTCATCCTTTTTCCCTAAGCCCGAGTATTCGGATAAGCGGTTTGATCGTCAAGCCTTGAACAATCAAGGAAAAGAGGACGACGGCGAATGTCAGGATCAGTACCGTTTCCCTTCCGTCAAAACTTGTCGGAAGACTCAGCGCCAATGCGATGGAAAGGCTTCCTTTCAGTCCCCCCCAATTGAGCAGGATTCGCTCTTTTCGGTTCAGGCTTTTCGCCGGCATCGTGCTGATAAACAGGGCAATAATCCTTGCTCCAATTACGATGAGAATTGCATAGAGAATAATGTCCCATTGTCCTCCGAAATCAATATTGCGGATTTCCAAGCCGACAATCAGGAAAATGAGCGAGTTCGCGATCAAAGCAATAACATCCCAAAAGGAATTGATATTCCGTTCGGTTATCTCGGACATCCCGATTTTCCCGCCATAATCCCCAAAGACAAACCCCCCTGCTACAACCGCGATGACACCTGACACATGAAGATGTTCCGCGATAAAATAACTGCCGAAGAACAATAATGCGGATACCACGATCTCAAAAGGATAATCGTCATAAAAACGGATGACTTGCGAGAAGATG
Organism: Planococcus sp. TJ-301; assembly: GCF_058268475.1. Taxonomy (NCBI): domain Bacteria; kingdom Bacillati; phylum Bacillota; class Bacilli; order Caryophanales; family Caryophanaceae; genus Planococcus; species Planococcus sp. TJ-301. Next base: position 1,562,214 of record NZ_JBZDOH010000001.1, read on the forward strand.
AAGCCGAGGATGACCCCCACCAGGATTCCGCCAACCGCAAACTTCAGAAACAGCCAGACCCCGCTTCCGACGCCTGCCCAGCCCATTTCGATATAGGTCAATAAATACACCGAGGCAATTTGGAAAAGCACAATCGCTATGCCGTCATTGAACAGCGATTCCCCTTCCATGATTGTGGATAATTTTTCGGAGACGCCTGCAGATTTGAAAATGGACAGCACGCTGATCGGATCAGTGGCACTCATCAATGCCGCAAACGTGAAAGCCACAGCAATTGGAAGACCGATCAAAAAATGCCCTGCAAAACCGATGATGATGAACGATAGAAAGGTTCCGCCAAGCGCCATGCCAATCACCGTATTCTTCTGCTTGTAAAGATGATGAAATGGTAGCTTCAACGTCGCGTCCCCAAGAAGGATCGGCAGGAACAACGAAATGATGATGACTTGGAATACATTCGATTGGGTGATGAACTCTTCCGCTTGGTCAATCAGCGGAATCGGCAAATTGACGATGCCTAAAAAGAGCCCCACTAGTACAAGCGCAATCGTGTCCGGCTGATTGATTTTCCTGGCAACTCCAACTACGGAAATCGCAATGGCTAGCAGTATCAGAATTTGGATAAACACTTCATTGAAATCATGCATGCTCCCGCGCTCCCATCTGCCCTTTATCTCTTCCATTTCTCAAAAATTGAGCTTGTAAACATTTTAGCTAAATCAAAGTGTTTATTTGTTGCCCAGTTGCCTCAGCATACCGAATGATGTTTCCTTTCCTCTTGTTTTTCAATGCCGTCAATGCCGAAAATTTTTCCGTTTTTATTTCTAAGATCGCTTCCTATTCCCTAGTACCAGTCCATCCTTTACCGATTGTAAATCTAGAAAAGGCCGGCTTGGATTTTCCAGGCCGGCCTTTTTCTAGATTATTTTACCCAGCCAAGAATCATTTCACGGATGAGTTTGCTTGCAGTATTTGCGGTTTGGTCAGAATGGTCGTAGACCGGTGCCAATTCCACGAGGTCGAATCCGACAACGTTGACGCCTGATGCGGCAATGGCGTGGATCGACGCGAGCAATTCACGCGACGTAATGCCGCCGGCGTCGACTGTGCCTGTGCCTGGCGCATGCGCCGGGTCAAGAACATCCATGTCGATTGTGACGTAGACGCTGCGTCCTGCTAGCGTCGGCAATACTTGTTTCAAAGGCTCAAGCACTTCGAATTTAGATAAGTGCATGCCGTTTTCTTTCGCCCATTCGAATTCTTCTTTCATGCCAGAACGAATCCCGAATGAATAAACGTTCTTCGGTCCGATGAGGTCCGCAATTTTGCGGATCGGCGTTGAATGTGAATATTCTTCGCCTTCGTAGTTTTCGCGTAGGTCGGTATGCGCGTCAAAATGGATGATTGCTAAATCGTCGTATTTGCTGGCAACGGCTTTCATCACCGGCAGTGACACGAGGTGTTCGCCGCCCATGCCCATCGGGATTTTCCCATCGGCTAAAAGAGTGTGCACATACGTTTCAATTTCAACAAGAGATTTTTCCGGATTGCCGAATGGCAGTGGAATATCACCGGCGTCAAAGAATTTGACGTCGTCGAGTTCGCGGTCAAGATACGGGCTGTATTCTTCAAGCCCGATCGATACTTCACGGATTTTATTCGGGCCGAAGCGTGAACCTGGACGGTAGCTTACTGTCCAGTCCATTGGCATGCCGTAAAGCACTGCTTTGGATTCTTCGTAGCTCGGATGGCTTTTGATGAATACTTTACCTGAATAGGTTTCGTCAAAGCGCATCTTATTTACCTACTAAGTCTTTCACGAATTTCGGCAAAACGAATGCAGCGCTGTGCAATTCTTTCGTGTAATACTTCGTTTCGATGTCGTGGAAACGCTCAGCTGGCACTTCCAGCGGATTGTATTTTTTCGAACCGATCGTGAACGCCCACAAACCGCTCGGGTAAGTCGGGATGTTCGCCAAATACAGATTCGTGATCGGGAAAATCTCTTTCACGTCTTTTTGGACTTGTTCGATCAAATCGGCTTTGAACCATGGGTTGTCCGACTGTGCGACGAAAATGCCGTCTTCTTTCAGCGCTCTGGAAATCCCTGCGTAGAAGCCTTTTGTGAAAAGGTTTACTGCGGGCCCTACAGGCTCAGTAGAATCGACCATGATGACGTCGTATTTGTTTTGGGATTCAGCGATGTGCATGAAACCGTCTCCGACAATTACGTCAACGCGCGCGTCTTCAAGGCCGGATGCGATTGAAGGCAAGAATTTTTTCGAGTACTCGATCACTTTGCCGTCAATGTCGACAAGCGTCGCTTTTTTTACAGAAGGGTGCTTCAGCACTTCACGGATTACTCCGCCGTCGCCTCCGCCCACAACCAAAACATTCTCCGGGTTTGGATGAGTGAACAATGGAACGTGCGCCACCATTTCGTGATAAACGAATTCGTCTTTTTCAGATGTCATGACCATGCCGTCAAGGAAGAGCATATTGCCCCATTCAGCCGTTTCTGCCATCTCCAAGTATTGGAAATCCGTTTGTTCGGTGTGAAGCGTTTTATTGATTTTCATCGTAATTCCGAAGTTCTCGGTTTGTTTTTCTGTGTACCAAAATCCTGCCATCTATAATCAAACTCCTTTTCGATCAATTTAAAACTCCTTAAAAAAGTATAAGTCTTTTCGGCAAAAGTGCAATATTTTTTTGTACAATGTCCTTTACCCGCTGCGCTTAGCTCTACACACAAAATAAAAAGGTTTTCTGCAGAGGGAATTTTTCCCTTCACAGAAAACCTTTTTATCCTGATGATGCGGAGAAAGAGACATGAGGCATTGGGCTTGGGTTTTCTCGCAATGGCTCACGGCACTTGCTCGCACTTCAGGTGTCCTAGCTTTCTATTCAAAAGCTGTAGTTATAGTGTACTGCCTTTCTTTCCCAACTTCAACTGCCTGTGTAAAGCAATTACAAATGTCACAATTCAGTCAATAAATTACCTTATTTACCCATTTAAATCCTGATGCAATTGTTCGCTGCTGCGCTCCCACATTTCTGGGTTGTGGCTCTTCAAATAATCAGCCAGCACTCGCTTAGAAGCTTCATCCATTTGGTTGACAACAATTTTGCGCTTCATTGACTTGTCCATCAAATTGACGTGCTCCGCCAACATCTTGTAGCCGCGGCGTTTTTCCCGGTTGACGACCATCTCACACGCTGTGACGCCTGCGTAATAAGGGCCTGCCGGATTAAAGTCGATGGTGATCCAGACGAGCCAATATGGCTTTCCGCCTTCCGAGTCTTCGCGGTTGACCGTGAACTTGATGCCTCGCTCGACTTGGCTGCGTGCATGCATCGCGCCGATGTCAATAAATGCTTCGCCTTCTTCGATGTCGATAAATAGCGGGGAAACATTTTCCAATGACAAGGAACCGATGCCGTAGCCTTTATGGCCGTCGGTCGGATCGTTTTTTATAATGGTGAATCCTACTTTTTGTTTTGGTTTTTCTTCATTTGCCATGTGTCTATTTCCTCCGTTCTGATATGATAAAAGTATCTTCACAAGAGCTTCGCCAAAATGCCGAAGCTTATAAAAAAAGGAGCTGTATCCATTATGCCATACGTAACTGTCAAAATGCTCGAAGGCCGCACAGAAGACCAAAAACGCGCTCTGGTTGAAAAAGTCAGCCAAGCCGTTTCAGAAACAACCGGCGCACCGATCGAAAACGTCACTGTCTTCATCGAAGACATGAAGAAAACCGATTACGGTGTCAAAGGGAAATTGTTTAGCGACATCTAAAAATCGGACATCCGCTAAGTTATACGAAAAAACTCCCTTTATGGGAGTTTTTTTATTGCCTTAATTCCTCTATAAAGCCGTAAGCTTCTTGAATTTCGTCCCTTGTGAAATTCAATTTCGCTTTGACGATGTGAAGTTTCTCAACCTGTTCTTCGCGTTCCATGTGGTCAAAATACAAGAGTGTCGCAGTGAGTTCAAGGAAACGGCTGCTTTTGCCGTTCAGTTTTCCTGCGACTTCCGGTGAATCCAAAATTGACTCTTTCAGCGTTCCGCGGAAGTCCGAACCTTCTTTGGTCACCGCGTATTTATATTGAACGTATGAACCTTTGTCTTCGCGCTCCTCCGACAAAAACCCCATGTCGCATAATTCCTCTACACGAGCTGTCAGTTCTTCGGAATACGGTCCATAAATGTGGAATTCGTATTTTTCCTGGAATGGCACACCCAGCTTCTTTAAGATATAAATCATTTTCTGCATTTTTTTGCGTCCGGTGATTCCTTCAGCAGTGGCAATGAAATCCACAATTTTTGCATGTTCCTGGAGCAACTATACCCCTCCTTCTTTAAGCATTTCCACGATTTGCTGCTTGATGGCTTTTTTCTTGCCGTCCACCAGCAATTCGGCAGGGAAATATAATTTATAGTCAGTACGCCGTTTGCCGGAGATCGCTTCGACAATCTGAGACAAGCGCGACAATTCTTTGATGTCGCCGTTTGGCATCAACAAGTGGATCGGCAAGCGCTCCCCTTCTTCGCCGGGGCGGTAGAAATCGTAAGGCAGGTCCGACGTGGAGTCATCCACCAGGTAATAATCGGGATCGATGCCCGCTTTTTTGAACAAGCCGGCGAGTTCGCCGAGCTTTCGGTAATCTTTGCCCGGATCGAAATCGACGTATTGGAAAAGCCGTCGGTTGACGAAACGATCGCTCATATCCGAAAGGATCGGGTCGCGTTCGGTCATCCATAATTGGAAATAGGTCATCATGACGCCTTCATCGAGCGCCAAATAATCTTTCAATGTGAATGAACGGTCGAAGAATGCTGCGAAATGGGTCGGCGGCTGCGCAAATTCGTAGCCGCTGTCATGCAATTCTTTGGCACGCTGCAGGATTTTCCGCAAAATAACTTCTGCGCTGCGCGCCACCGGATGGAAATACACTTGCCAATACATTTGGTAGCGGCTCATGATGTAATCTTCGACCGCATGCATGCCGCTTGCTTTGATGACCACTTGGTCTTCGAGCGGGCGCATGACGCGGAGGATCCGCTCCATGTCAAAATGGCCGTACGAAACGCCGGTATAATAGGCGTCACGCTGCAGGTAATCCATGCGGTCGGCGTCGATCTGGCTGGAAATCAACGACACCACTTGTTTATTGGAATACGTTTTGGCGATGACTTCAGCAACTTTCTTCGGAAAATCAGCACCGACTTTCAGTAGAATTTGATGGACTTCCGTGTCGCCGAGCAGAATTTCACGGGTGAAGTTCTCGTGGTCGACATGGAACACCTTTTCGAACGAATGGGAAAACGGTCCGTGGCCAAGATCATGGAGCAGCGCTGCGCATAGCACAACGAGCCGCTCGCTTTCATCCCATTCAGGGCGTCCGTGGAACATATCGTCTGAAATCCGTCGGACAATCTCATAGACGCCGAGTGAATGGCTGAAGCGGCTGTGTTCAGCTCCGTGAAACACCAGATAAGAGGTGCCGAGCTGCTTGATGCGCCGCAAACGTTGGAATTCCCGCGAATTGATCAGATCCCAGATGACTTGGTCGCGCACGTATATGTACCGGTGAACCGGATCTTTGAATACTTTTTCTTCCGCTAACTTCTGATTTGCATAGCCCACGGCCGCACCTCCACTTTTTCTGCGTAATTGTTATTTTACACGAGCCGGTCCTAGTCATTCAAGGTCTGGCGACAGCATTTTTCGGTTGCGTTCAACGACTCGGTTCAAGTAAAAACCGTAAAGCTCCGTCTCTTCGGGCATCAGCGGCTGAGGGGCCGGTGAACCGAGCAATCCGTGAAGATCAAGCACGACTTCCTGTACCGTCAAGGGTTTCCCAAGGAGTTCGCTGAGCGACGCCATCACGGTCGGATCGATGTCCGGGTAGACCGCTTTCGTCTTCTCCCCTTGCAATCCTGCCTCGTAAAATCCACGGATCAAGTCCGCACGCTCTGCGCCAGACCCTTCGATGCACAAGTACACCTGGACCGCGATGCCGCGGCGGATGCGGCGTTGGGAAATCCCGGCGAATTTTCGTCCGCCGATGCTCAAGTCATACGAACCTGGGCAATAAGAGCCGAAGATTTCATACGCTTCAATCGGCGCTTCCGGGAACAAAGCCTGTACGAGTTCGACCATCATGTCATAGCCAGCCGGAATATCGATCGCGTTGTCTTTTTCGGACAGCACGAGCGAAATGTTCAGCACTCCCGAATCCAAGACGACGGCAAGCCCTCCCGAATTGCGCACGATGGGCTGATAGCCGCGCTCTTCCAAAAATTCCATGCCCGCTCCGATATGCGGCAGCCGGTGGTCCTGGATGCCCAGCACAACCGTATCGTCATGCACCCACGTACGGATTGCGGACGGGCTTTTCCCTGAACCGACGAGCTCGCACAATAGGTCGTCTGCCGCGAATGACTCCAGCGCGGATCGTTTTCTGGCGCTCAGGGACTGATCCCAAAAACGCCATTTTGTTTCTTCCATAAATGTTTCCATCTTGCTATCTCCTCTTTCATCACAATCGCTCTCCTAAGTGTACCCGAGATAACGGCCACTGAAAACCCGTTCCGCCCTTGTCAAATTAGTGACAGTCATTTCTTTTGGAGGTACTAGCCAGGCGGTTATGATAAACTGATTCTGTGAGATTCAGATTAAAGGAGTGTTTGATAAATGAATGAAGCAGCTATTACATTAGACGGCTGGTACGTCCTCCATGACTTCCGCACGATGGATTGGGTTACGTGGAAAATGCTGGACGACGCCGAGCGCCAATTTGCCATCGACGAGTTCCAAGCGTTCATGGACAAAGTCAACACAGCCGATACGAATAAAACGGGCGCACACGCGTTGTATTCAGTAGTTGGCCAAAAAGCCGACTTCATGCTGATGCTTTTGCGTGAAACGATGGACGAATTGCACGAACTGGAAACGGAATTCAATAAATTAACGTTGAACGCTTACACAGTCCCTGCTTATTCGTACGTTTCTGTTGTCGAACTTTCCAACTATCTGGCTGGAAAATCAGACGAAGATCCTTACCAGAACCCGCATGTCCGCGCACGCTTGTACCCTGAGCTTCAGCGTTCGCAGTACATTTGCTTCTATCCGATGGACAAACGCCGCGAAGGCAATGACAACTGGTACATGTTGCCGATGGACGAGCGCAAAGAATTAATGTTGTCACACGGCAAAATCGGCCGCAGCTACGCAGGCAAAGTAAAACAGATCATTTCCGGCTCTGTCGGCTTTGACGACTACGAATGGGGCGTTACGCTCTTTGCAGACGACGTTCTCCAATTCAAAAAATTGATCTATGAAATGCGCTTTGACGAAGTCAGCGCGCGCTACGCTGAATTCGGTTCATTCTACGTCGGCACTCGCTTAGACGCAGAACGCACCGCTAAATTCCTGGAAGTTTAATTGATTGATTGAAACCGCCCACGGGCGGTTTTTTCTATTTGGCGTCGGTTCGGCGGCTTTACTGTCCGCGTGGCAGCAAATACTGTCCGAGATTGGTGAAATACTGTCCGGAAGGCACAAAATACTGTCCGCATGCTCCTTTTACTGTCCCCAATGAATTTTTCAGAATCCTTTTCATCGCCCCCGGATTTTGCCGAGCTGGAGCTTCAAAGAACCTTAGTCGGTTGAACGAAAAGGGTCACGCATATCGCGCTAGCCGTTGATGATCCCGTAAAACTGAAACGTATGCTGGGAGAATAACCTTTTGGCATAAGTTCCTGCTCCATAAATGAAAAAAGCCCCCGCATGCGCGGAGGCTCCCTTTAAAAACGATTACAACGCTTTGGCAGCCGCGATGATCAGCATAATCCAGCCAGCGATGAACGCGACGCCGCCGATTGGCGTGATCGCGCCGAGTATGCTGATGCCAGTCAAGCTCAGCACATACAAGCTGCCTGAAAAAATGACGATTCCGGCAAGCATTAAATAGCCTGCCCAGTTTAATGAACCAAGCGGCCCAAGCAGCGAAGAACTCATCAAGATGGCAACAACCATCAAGCCGATGGCGTGGAACATTTGATATTGCACGGCAGTCTGCCATGTATCCAAGTATTTATCGGCAACGCGGCCTTCGAGCAAATGTGCGCCGAATGCGCCGAACCCGACTGACAACAACGCATTGAGCGCTCCTGCGATTAAGAAAAATTTCATGGTTTCATTCCTCTTTCCAATTAAAATTCAAACAGTGAATCTCCGTTTGCATCGTCTTCTTTTAATTTATTGACAGAAGACACGGTTTGCACCTGAGGAGACGCGAGCGGGATTGCCTGCGGCTTTTCGGCTGCCGGACGGTCGTCATCGAGCAGCAAATCGCAAAGCGCACGGATGGCCGCGATGGATTCGCGCATTTTTGAGGGATTCGATTTGCGCGCCAATGCCGTGTGTTTTTCAATCTCGCTTAAAATACGGGCGGCATCAATTGCCATGCCAAGTCCCCCTTTCGATTTACAATCTTTCTTATATTACCATGCATTTTGCAGCTTCGTCAGGCTAGGCAGAAATCAATCGGCGCTTCTCCGCGCTTCTCGAGCAATTGATTCACTTGCGAATATGGCCGGCTGCCGAAAAATCCGCGGCTTGCACTGAGCGGGCTCGGATGCGGCGCTTCGATGATTGCGTGGCGTTCCAAATTGATGAATTGCTTTTTCTGCTGGGCCGGCCGTCCCCATAATACAAAAATCACCGATTCTTCGCGGGCGGATAATTTCCGGATGACTTCATCCGTGAATTGTTCCCAGCCCTGGCCGCGGTGTGAATGCGCTTGGCCTTGTCTCACCGTTAGCACGGTATTGAGCATCATGACGCCTTGGTCCGCCCATTTCGTCAGCGTTCCGTCTTTTGGAATAGCGCAGCCCAAATCCTCTTTCAATTCCTTGAACATATTGCGCAAACTCGGCGGATGCGGGATGCCCGGCTGCACCGAAAAACTCAAGCCGTGCGCCTGGTTCGGCCCGTGGTAGGGATCCTGTCCCAAGATGACGACTTTGACGTCTTGAAAGGCCGTATGCTCGAATGCATTCCAAATATCTTGTTTGTCCGGATACACAGGCCCGTGTTCATATTCATGCTTCAGAAATTCCCGCAGCTTCAAATAATACGGTTTGGCGAATTCGTCGCCAATCACTTCTTGCCAATCATTATGAAAAATCTCTTTCGGCATTGCTTGGCCCTCCTCAGTCTTTGAACTCAACTGTCACGTCATAGCCAACCAGCTGGAACATTTCCTGCACCGAGCGTGCTCCGTTCTCTTCTGCCCGCTCAAGCACCCCTTGGCCTTCTGCTTCTTCAAGAATCAGCTTTTGCGCTTCTTCCGCCAGCTCGTAAGCTTCTGAAATATCCGCTTTGTCGCGGAACAGCCCTTCATACGAATAGACTTCCACTTGGTCCATGAATAATTCCGGTCCACCTAGGAAATCCGCTTTCGGCAACATCAATGTCGCCGTTTTCGCTTCTTCATCCACTTCGATGTCATCTTCCGTCACTTCTGAAAAATCGATGCCTGCTTTGACCGATCCCGGGATGATCACCAGCAATTGGCGTTTCGTCCCTGGCAGCTCCAAGCCGATTTCCTGGCCGAATACGGCGTTGTCCTGGCGTTCGATGATGGCTTTCGAGAACGCTTCCGCTGTCGATAATTCATTTAAATCCTGGATGCGCTCAAGGAACGCGCCTTTTTCTTCCGTGAACGTACTGCCATTCAACATCCAGAAGGCGCCCAGCGGCAATGCAATGAATAACAACAACAGCAACACTGCCAACACCATGAACGTTTTGCGGAAAACGCCTGCCACTACCTTCGCTGATTTCCAGAATCCGGATGGATTTGAATCTTCTTTGCCTTTCACTTCTTGCAATAAACGCTCAATCTCTTTCAATTTCGAATCATTTGCCACTGTCTATCCCTCTTTCTTGTATTCAAATCAATGAGCCCCCGTGATACGATGGAGCAAAGGGGCGATTCACATGGCCGATTGGCGGGAAAAAATAAAATCCGTTTCCAAAACTAAAGGAAACAGCGCGCCTGAAAGCGCCAAACGGCTTGGCCTGGGATGCCTGGGCTTCGCTGTCCTCGCTGTTTCCATTCTAACATTGATCGTGGCATTTGGTCTTTTCAAAAGCGGCAGCTGGATGGCCGGTTTTTTCGCAGGGGCATTTTTCCTGGTGTGCGCGGCCACTACTGTTCTGCTCCTCATGCCGCACAAGTCCAATCCATTGTAAATACACTGATTTTTGATAAAATGAAGAAACATAACATATTACTTATAAAGGGGATAAAATTGAATGGCTTTGAAAAAAACTTTAACAATCGCCGGCTCGGACACTTCCGGAGGCGCTGGTATACAAGCTGATTTGAAAACTTTCCAAGAACACGGCACATACGGTATGAACGCGCTTACCGTCATTGTGACAATGGACCCGAACAATGGCTGGAGCCACGGCATCCATCCGATCGCAGTTGATACGCTGCAAGCGCAATTGGACACGGCTTTTTCTACAGGCATCGATGCGTTGAAAACGGGCATGCTGCCGACGGTCGAAATCATCAAAATGGCGGGCGAAGCAATCGCTGAATCCGGCATCCGCGACGTGGTTATCGATCCGGTCATGGCGTGCAAAGGCGAAGCGGAAGTCCTATTCCCTGAAAATGTCGACGCCATGATCAAATACTTGCTGCCGCACGCGAAAGTCGTAACGCCAAACCTTGTGGAAGCTGGCGAACTGTCTGGCGTCGGCATCCTGAAAACCGTTGACGATTTGAAAGAAGCAGCAGAAAAAATCCATGCACACGGCGCGGAATATGTTGTCATCAAAGGCGGCAAGCAATTAAAGCATGAAAAAGCGGCTGATCTGCTTTTCGATGGTAAAACGCATTACTTGCTGACATCAGAGAAAACCGAAACAACTTACAACCACGGCGCTGGCTGCACGTTCGCAGCGGCGATCACTGCCAATCTGGCAAACGGGCAAGAAGTTGAAGATGCTGTCCTGAACGCGAAGAAATTCGTTTCAGCAGCTATCGCCAACGGCTGGAAGCTCAACGAATACGTTGGTCCGGTTATGCACGGTGCGGCGAATAAATTCGAAGAAACACCTGAAGTGCAAATGGAAAAAATCTAATCCTCATCAATAATGCTGTCCCGAATGCTGTGAAAACGGCTTTCGGGGCAGTTTTTTTTAATGTCATCTATCCTCTTATCCAGAATAAAAAAACCCTCACAACTTGTGAGGGTTTTTTGGTGTTTCAGAATTTTTCAGGAGCACCATTCGGCTGTGCAATTGTTCGCGGTTCCAGTCGACCACCCCTTCATCCGCTGCCAATAACGAGCTGCTTTTAGGAGCTTGAAGGTCTTTCGAACGCAAATAGCCTTCGAGCATCAGCGTGACCGCCAAAATCGACAAAGCGATGAACAACACCGGAAACAGCGGGAGCCATGGCGAGCCGTGTAGATAGCGGAAGGTCGAACCAAACAAGCCGGACCATTCGAACGAAATCGACATCGGCGGATCGCCGAACATCGGATCGTAGCTTATCTTCGTGCCGCCCAAAAATAAGTTCAGCAAGCTTAAATGGGCCAGAATAATGAATGTTTCAATCACTTGCTGGCCATACAACACCGCCAATTTCTCCCGCATCTGCGGATACAGGTGCTTGTGGATGATCCGCGGTTCCCTTGCTCCGAGCACCCGTGCCGCCGTTACGTATTCCTGGCGGTAGAGCAATGCAGCTTCATTGCCGATCAAGACAGCGACAATCGGCATTGTCAGCAATGCCATTAGGAATACCTGGATGGCGATTCTTTCCCAAATGCTATTGGTGAATCCTCCGAGCGGCATCCACAGAACCGGATAAAGAATGTATGCCGCAAAAAGCGTCAGTGGAATATAATGCAGCGAATCAGCCAAGCCCCCGATCCACGGGCGATGGCGCTGCAAATACGTCGCCATGATATAGCCGAGCGGCACTGCGATAAGCATGCGCAATGCGGCAATCGCCAGCGCAGCCAGTATCGTATACTTGCCGCCGATCATCAATTTGCCCCATAAATCATAGCCATACTGATCCGTACCCAACGGGAACTCCCATTTTGGGGAAATCGGCGGGCCTTCCACCGTTCTGCCGTTTTCCGTCACGAAAAAAATCTGTTTCGGCACATTGCCCCATAGCCATTCATAAATAAAACTTCCGCCCAGAAAAAAAGCAAGAATGGCGAATCCTGCTAGAAAATAAGGCTGTTTCCACATTTAAATCGCCTCCTTTCCGCGCAGATGCCGCAGCACAAGCCATTCGCCGATGCTGTACAGCAAAAAAATTGGAAGGAAAAAGCTGAAAATAGAGACCAGGAACACTTGAGGAGAAATATTATCCTTCATAAACAGCATGATACCTGGAATGTTGAACATCAATTCCAGCACAAACAAATTCGACAACATGAACCAGATGGTCTTCTTCGATTGGAAAAAGACGCTGATGATCGCATTGCGGAACATGTGCACCCAAATGACGAACACTTTGGAAAAGCCGAGCGAACGCGCAAGTTCGATGTACATCTTCCGCTCTTCGTCCTGAAACGTCAGCATGCACAAACGATATAATTGGATCATCGGCAATAACGCCAGGCACAGTACCGGCAGCCAATAAATGTGTTCACCTTGGACGACGGCGATTTTGGAAATCAACACATTAGTCTGCAGATAGATGGCAATGACAACAAGCTGGGCCAGCATGATCACCAAAAGATCCGGCAGCGATTCAAGGAAATACAACGCCATTTTGATACGGTGCCGACCCTTTTCTTTCAGCAGCATCGTCAGCACCGTGAATGTGATGGCGAAGAAAATTGCCACCGCGAACGCCAAGAACAAAAGTTCCAATGAATAGGTGATGTAATCGGCAATCGTCGGGAACAGCGGGATTTCCCTATTCGTCCTTAAATTCAGCACTGTAAATTCCTGCAGCGGCCAAATCCCGCGCAGCACCGCTTCCAACGCGGCAGCATATTCCGCGAGCCGCAGTTCCCCGGCCACCAACCCGCCGATCAGCACCGGAAAGCCGCTGATCAGCACAATGCCAAGCACGGAAAAGATAAATTTGATCATTAATTTCATGCATTCCACCCTTTTGCGCACTTTCAAATAAGTCCGAAGATTCTCTTTTCCATATAATAACATTATTTTCATGTTCGTAAATCATCCTAATCGCATTCTTTTGCGATTTTCCCTATACTGAAAGAATACGGATTGCATGAGGAGTGAAAACAATGGAATTAGTCGAAGTTAAGAAACTGCAAGTAGAACTTGATGCGTTCGCAAAAAAAGATGTCTATCTGCATTTGGAAACAACCAATGGTTCATACGCAACTCATTTCAATGAAGGATTTTTTAATGCCGGCGCCTTTATCCGAAATGTAGTCATCAATTATGAGCTTGGTAAAGTAGTTGGCGACAGCCCGCACCGGGTCGGCTTAAAATTGCCGCACGGTTGGGTATACGCGCAAGGCATCACCCATTATGAATTGGACGAGCAGGGGCGCCTGCTGTTAGCCGGCCATGACGGAGCAGGAAAACTGGCGGTTGCGCTGCAAATCAGCGAAACACCGTTCAGTTATTAAGGGGGAAAACAAGATGGCAATTGAAAAAGAACGTCAAGTATTGGTCGTCTTCCCTCACCCGGACGATGAAGCGTTCGGCGTTTCAGGAACGATCGTCACTCATATTCTGCAAGGGACTTCGGTTACATACGCCTGTTTGACGCTTGGTGAGATGGGCCGCAATTTAGGCAATCCGCCTTTCGCAACCCGTGAATCTTTGCCGAATGTCCGTAAAAAGGAATTGCTCGGCTCTGCCCAAGCGATGGGACTTACTGATTTGCGCATGATGGGATTGCGCGACAAAACAGTTGAATTCGAAGATGACGAAAAAATGGTCAAAATGATGGCCGATCTGATCGAGGAATTGAATCCTTCCCTGATCATCACATTTTATCCAAACTTATCTGTCCACCCCGACCACGAAGCAACAGCGCGTGCAGTCGTCCGTGCGGTCCGCCGCATGAAAGACCGGCCGAAGCTGCATTGCGTCGCTTTTGCTAATGAAACACTCGAAGTTCTTGGCCATCCCGACATCATTCACGATGTAACGGCGGTTCGAGACCAAAAAATGAACGCCATGAAAGCACACATTTCCCAAACTGCCTGGATGCTTGAAGAGATGGAATTGAAATTATCTCAAGGCGACACAGATGCGGAAAATTGGCTGACCAAAGAACGATTTTATAATTACCGCTGGCACGAAGATTTCGAAAAATCATTCTAACGAAAACACCCTCTTTTTCTTTTTGAAAAAGGGGGTGTTTTTTCTGTCTCTTATCAGATAATATAAACATTGGTATGAAAGCGTTTCACTAAGGGGAGACGCTGTATAATTACCATTAATCATGTGTTTTAATGCACAAGGAAAAGGGGTTTATTCGTGAAAAAATTTTCAACTTCGACCTGGCTATTATTCTTAATACCTTCATTGCTGGGCGTATTGCTCTTCATCGTTCCTGTGCCCACAGAAGACGGTTGGTCGGTCACTATCGCTGTGCTGGCAAACTGGATGGCTGGATTGATCGAACCGGTTGTTGCATGGATCATGACAGGAATTTTGCTCATAGCGGCAATCGGCTCTCTCGTGATGATTACGAGAAAAGTCAAAGAAGGCCACAAGGTTTCATTTTTTGATAGATTATTCAATGTTAATCTTTTCTGGACAATCGTGCGCATCCTCGGTGCTGCGTTCGCTGTTATGGTCATGTTCAATCTTGGACCGGAAGCGATATGGAGCGAAAACACTGGCGGATTGCTGTTGTCGAGCACTGGCTTGCTGTCATTCTTGTTCACGATTTTCTTATTTGCGGGTTTATTCCTGCCCCTATTGATGAATTTCGGTTTACTTGAATTCTTCGGCACGATAATGTCCAAAATCATGCGCCCGCTGTTCCGGTTGCCTGGACGTTCGTCCATCGATGCACTAGCTTCATGGGTCGGCGACGGTACAATCGGAGTGTTATTGACAAACTCGCAATACATTCAAAACAAATACACGCAGCGTGAAGCTGCAATCATCGGGACGACGTTCTCAGTAGTATCGATCACGTTCGCCATCGTAGTAATTGAAGAAGTGGGCTTGGGCCAATACTTCCTCCCTTATTACGGGACCGTTATTTTAGCGGGCGTCATCCTTGCATTGATCATGCCGCGTATTTTCCCATTGGCGCAAAAACCGACTACTTTCATGAATGGCGATCCTCAGGAAACGATTTCCGAAGATGTTCCTGAAGGCCAGAGCGTCACTTCCCATGGTATTGAAAATGCTTTGACGAAAGCTTCGGAAAACAAATCCGTCAAAGAATTCTTCAAAGACGGCTTCAAAAATGTCTTGGACATGTGGATTGGGGTTGCTCCCGTCGTCATGGCATTTGGTACAATTGCTTTGATCTTAGCGGAATACACACCGGTCTTCTCGATTTTGGGAATGCCGTTCGTCCCTTACTTGAACCTATTGGGCATTCCGCAAGCTGAAGAAGCTGCGCAATTGATGGTTGTCGGCTTTGCTGACATGTTCTTGCCTGCTATTCTCGGTGCCGGATTGGAATCTGAAATGACTCGTTTTGTCGTTGCTACTATGTCGGTCACTCAGTTGATCTACATGTCCGAAGTGGGCGGATTGCTTCTTGGTTCGAAGATTCCAGTCAACATTATCGATCTGATTGTCATCTTCGTATTGCGCACGGTCATCGCTTTGCCGATCGTTGCTGGTGTTGCACATCTTCTCTTCTAATAAAACGAAAAAGCTGGAAGCGAAATTTCGCTTCCAGCTTTTTTATTTGCCGTTATTTAGACGTGTGCTAACTTTTTTTTAAGTTTCTCCAGCATATCCGATGTCATCGCATCCAGGTCATACTGCGTTTTAAAGCCCCATTCGTTTTTCGCTGCTGAAGCGTCGATGCTGTCCGGCCAGCTGTCGGCAATTGCCTGGCGCACCGGATCGACGTCGTAAGACATCTGGAATTCAGGAATGTGCTTGCGGATCGATGCTGCAATCTGCCCGGGCTCAAAGCTCATCGCTGTCACGTTAAATGCGTTGCGGTGGATAAGTTTTGCCGGGTCTGCTTCCATTAAATCGACGATCGCCTGCAGCGCATCAGGCATATACATCATGTCCATGTAAGTGCCTTCAGCGATATAAGAAGTGTAACGTTGTTCTTCGATCGCCTTATAATAGATGTCCACTGCGTAATCCGTCGTGCCGCCGCCTGGTTGTGCCACGTAGGACACCAATCCAGGAAAGCGAACGCCGCGCGTATCGATGCCGAATTTCTGGAAATAATAATCGCATAATAATTCGCCAGCCACTTTGTTGACGCCGTACATCGTCGTCGGGCGCTGCAGCGTGTCTTGCGGCGTATTGTTCTTTGGTGTGGAAGGTCCGAACGCGCCGATCGAGCTCGGCGTGAAGAATTGCATGCCCAGTTCGCGCGATGCTTCAAGGGCGTTGACTAAACCGCCCATATTCAAGTTCCACGCAAGCAGCGGTTTTTCTTCCGCAGTCGCAGACAATAACGCCGCCATGTGCATCATCGTGTCGGCTCCGAAGTCTTTTGCCAAATCGTGCATTTTTTGGGCATCCGTCACGTCCAAGACGCTGAACGGCCCGCTTTGATCGCCAGTTTCCCGGATATCTGTGGCCAATACGTTGTCCGCACCGTAGATTCCGCGCAGCTTTTCCGTCAATTCCGATCCAATCTGTCCCAGTGCACCAGTAATCATTATACGTTCCATCAATAGCACTCCTTTCGAATAAAACAATTGTCCTCTGTAAAAACACATTATTCGTACTGTTTTTGCTGTTTCTATAAGCTTCTCTATGAAGCCATTATAAATTGTTCTCTTTAAAAATACAATGCCTAACGCATTTCAACTACTTCGAACTTGCAGGTTGATGTTGTTGAAAAATGCGCTTTAATGGTGCTATAATAAGTCAGCACTTAATAAAGTCGGCTCCAATCATTGGACCAAAATTGTTGAAAACTTTTTTTTCATCTTAAAACCTAGTATTCCGCTCGGTATATATATTTTCAATCTTGCGGCAAAGCGGCTTTATGTTAGAAAAAAGTTTTCAGCGAAAAAATATAAGAAATCGAGGGGATTATTTATGAAGAAGTTCACATTGGGTTTATTGGCATTAATCGGCGCCGTGTTGTTATTGGCAGCTTGCGGCAGCAACACAGCTGCACCGGATTCAACTAGCGGCGGATCCGAAAGCGCAGAAGAAGATTTGTTGGCGAAAGTACAGGAAGAAGGAACATTGACGATCGGTACGGAAGGAACTTACCCTCCTTTCACTTTCCACGATGAAACCGGCAAATTGACCGGATTCGATGTTGAAATCGCTGAAGAAGTGGCGAGCCGCTTAGGCGTCGAAGCTGAATTTTTGGAAACGCAATGGGATGCTATGTTTGCTGGCCTTGACGCAGAACGCTTTGATATGGTCGCAAACCAAGTCGGCATCAACCCTGAACGTCAGGAAAGCTACGAATTCTCAGATCCATACATCACTTCAACTGCTGTACTAGTCGTACCGAAAGATTCAGAAATCCAAGCATTTGAAGACTTGGAAGGCAAATTGTCCGCCCAGTCATTAACAAGTAATTACGCGGAAACAGCTAAATCGTTTGGCGCAGAAATTGAAGGCGTTGAAGGATTCAACCAAGCAATCGAATTGCTGAACTCCGGCCGTGTCGATGCAACTGTGAACGATAACTTGACTGTCTTGGATTTCTTGAAGCAACGCCCTGAAGCCAATATCGAAATCGTTGACGAAGCGGACGATGCAGCGCAAAGCGCCTTGTTGTTCCGTAAAGGCAGCGGCCCGATGATCGAAGAAGTTAACAAAGCGTTGGCGGAAATGATCGAAGACGGCACGTACGAAGAAATCTCGAACAAATGGTTCGGCGAAAATGTACTTGAATAGTATTTTTACAGATCCGGTTCGCCTCGAGCGGCTGATGGACATCTCCCAGTCTTCCTGGCTTCCGTTGATTGAAGGGATGATTCAGTATACGATTCCACTGTCGTTCATCGCCTTCGTACTGGGGCTTGCCATTGCCGTGCTGACGGCGCTCGCCCGCATTTCGACAGTTAAGATTTTTCAGGTGATTGCCCGCGTTTACGTTTCGATTATCCGCGGCACGCCTTTATTGGTCCAATTGTTCATCCTGTTTTACGGCTTGCCGACGATCGGCGTGGTTATTGACCCGTTTCCGGCAGCCATTATCGGTTTCTCGCTGAATGTCGGCGCTTATGCGTCCGAAGTGATCCGCGCAGCAATCCTGTCCATTCCAAAAGGCCAGTGGGAAGCGGCGAACACAATCGGCATGAGTTACGCCCAATCGCTGCGCCGCGTTATTTTACCGCAGGCAGCGCGGGTATCGATTCCGCCCCTTTCGAACACGTTCATCAGCCTGATCAAGGACACTTCGTTGGCATCGCTGATTCTCGTGACGGAAATGTTCCGTGTGGCACAGCAGATCGCTGCGACCAATTACGAATTCCTGCTTTTATACGGGCAGGCGGCATTGATTTATTGGCTGGTCTGCTTCATTTTGTCCCTCGGGCAAGGCAGGCTGGAAAATCGATTCGACCGTTACGTTTCCCGCTAATAAAGCACACCATGCAGTAAGGAGCAAAATATGATTTCGATTACTGATTTGCATAAGAAATTCGGCAAGCTGGAAGTGCTGAAAGGCATCGATTTGACGGTCGAAAAAGGCCAGGCGGTTGTTGTCATCGGCCCTTCCGGTTCCGGCAAGACGACGTTTCTTCGCTGTCTGAATATCTTGGAAGTTCCGTCCGAAGGCGTCATCACAATCGACGAACAGACAGTGGATTTTTCAAAGCCCGTTCCGAAAAAGCAAGTGAACGCGTTCCGCAAGCAGTCTGCGATGGTCTTTCAGCATTACAACCTGTTCCCCCACATGACTGCACTTGAAAATGTCATGGAAGGACCGGTCATCGTCCAAGGGATCGACAAAGCACAAGCGCGCAAAAAGGCGCAGGCATTGCTCGAGAAAGTCGGGCTTGCAGACAAAGCGGACGAATACCCTTTCCAATTATCAGGTGGCCAGCAACAGCGCGTCGGCATTGCCCGCGCGCTTGCGCTTGAACCGAAAGTGATGTTATTCGACGAACCGACTTCAGCGCTTGACCCTGAATTGGTCGGCGAAGTCCTGCAAGTCATGAAAGACTTGGCGGCTGAAGGCATGACGATGGTCGTCGTTACCCACGAGATGCGTTTCGCACGCGGCGTGGCGGATGAAGTCCTGTTTATGGACGGCGGCGTGATTGTTGAACGCGGCAAGCCGGAAGACATTTTCAGCCACCCGAAAGAAGCTCGCACCCAGCAATTCCTTAGCTTGATTTCCAACACAGATGCAATTTGAAAACACGCTGCCCATTCGGCAGCGTGTTTTTTTATGGATAAATATGCTTTGCAATTGTTTTTTATTCTCCTTTATTTGAAGCCACAGGCTTGTGGGCAGTATACTGAAGATATTATGTGATGAGGAGTGGCACCATGAAAACTGGAATTTACGAAGCGATTGATGCGTTACAGGAAGAAATGACGGCAACCCGCCGCCATCTGCATATGCACCCGGAATTGTCCCATCTAGAAGTCGAAACACCTGAATTTATTGCGAGGCAGCTCCAAGCGCTTGGCGTGGAAGTGCGCCGAGGCGTCGGTGGCCGCGGGGTGGTTGGCAAGATCCGTGGCGGCAAGCCCGGCAAGACGATTGCGTTCCGCGCTGATTTTGATGCACTGCCAATTGACGATAAGAAAGATGCTCCGTATAAATCGACGGTTCCCGGCGTCATGCACGCCTGCGGCCACGATGGCCATACCGCCGCCCTGCTCGGCTTTGCGAAAGCGATGGCCGCCATCAAAGATGAACTGCCCGGCACCATTGTGCTGATCCATCAATTCGGCGAAGAAACGCCGCCCGGTGGCTCCCGCGCCATGATTGCAGATGGCTGCCTCGACGGTGTCGACCTTATTTTCGGTGCACATGTCCAAAGCAGCATGGAATACGGCAAGATTTTTGTGCGCGACGGTTTTTTACAGGCTGCAGAAGATACCTTCAAAATCATAATCCGCGGCTCAGGCAGCCACGGTGCTGAACCACAGCTTGGCGTTGACCCGATTCTGGCCGCGAGCCACGTCATGATTGCGCTGCAATCGATTGTCAGCCGCAATGCAGATCCCCTGCAGGAACTCGTGGTAACTGTCGGCAAATTCCATGCCGGCGAAGCGGACAACGTCATCCCAAGCGAAGCGGTGCTCGAAGGCACCATCCGCGTATTCAATCCAGAACTGCGGCAGCTTGCCAGAGAGCGTCTGACGTCGATAGCGGAGAACGTTGCGCGAGCGATGGGCGCAACTGCAGAAGTGGTGCTCGAAGCCGGCTACGACTCTCTGTGGAACCATTCTGAAGCGATGGATATGGTGCGCGCCGCTGCCCGCAAAACCGTTGGCGAGGATGCGCTGGTGGAGATCGACCCGATCATGCCGGTCGAGGATTTCGCTTATTACACGCAAAAGGTTCCCGGCGCGTTTTTCTTTGTCGGCGCAAAGATGGCGGATGATGCCTTAAGGTTTCCACACCACCACGAAAACTTCGATTTCAATGAAGGCGCAATGGCGATAGCGGCGAAAGTCTTTGCCGCGGCTTATTTTGAAGCGCAGAAATCAGGAATGGATCGTATTTCAGCTACGGCGGACAGTAAATAAAGGTTTGCGGACAGTATTTCTCCTGTCCGGATCGTATTTCTTCATTTACGAACAGTAAACTATAGATATATAAAATGAAAACCCACGAAGCTGATTACACAGCTCCGTGGGTTTTTCGCATTTTTAATTAATAACACCAAGTTCTTTGCCGACTTTTTCGTAAGTCGCAATGGCGTCATCGAGCATTTCTTTCGTGTGCGCCGCAGTTGGCATATTGCGTACGCGTCCAGTGCCTTTTGGAACCGTCGGGAAGACGATCGATTTTGCGTAAACGCCTTCTTCAAATAAACGCTTCGAGAAATGCTGCGTCAATTTTTCGTCGCCGATGATGCATGGCGTAATCGGTGTTTCTGAATCGCCGATATTGAAGCCCAGCTCTTTCAAGCCTTTTTTCAAGTAATCGCCGTTGTCCCATAGCTTGTCATGCAATTCCGTAGAATCCATGATCATTTGCAATGCGCCGATAATCGCTGCTACATCGCCCGGTGGAACAGCCGTCGAGAACAAGAACGGGCGTGCGCGGACTTTCAGCCAATCGATGAGGTTTTGTTTGCCGGCTACATAGCCGCCGACAACGCCGACCGCTTTCGACAGCGTACCCATCTGCAGATCCACTTCTTTTTCAAGGCCGAAATGCTTCACGGTGCCTTTGCCTTTGCCAGTGACGCCTGAACCGTGCGCGTCGTCGACGTACGTGATCAAGTCAAATTCTTTCGCGATTTCCACAATTTCAGGAAGCTTCGCGATGTCGCCGTCCATGGAGAATACGCCATCCGTGATGACCATCACTTTATTGTACAAGCCGGATTCAGTCGCTTCTTTCGCTTTTTGGCGAAGGTCTTCCATGTCTGAATGCTTGAACGCGATGATTTTTGCACGCGACAAGCGGCAGCCATCGATGATTGATGCGTGGTTCAGCTGGTCGGAAAGAATCACGTCATTTTTGTCCATAACCCCTGAAATCGCCGCCATATTGCAGTTAAAGCCTGATTGGAATGAAATCGCGGCTTCAGTCCCTTTGAACTCAGCCAGCTTTTCTTCCAATTTCACGTGGATATCGAGTGTGCCGTTAATTGTGCGGACAGCACCTGCACCGACTCCGTATTTGTCGATCGCGTCTTTCGCCAGTTTTTTTAAATCTTCGTTTGTGGCTAAGCCTAAATAGTTGTTAGAAGACAGGTTGATTAAATCTTTGCCGCGAACCTTGATAATCGCGCCATTCGGTCCTTCAACCGGGTCAATTTCGTTGTATAATCCCTGTTCTTTTAATTCGCCCAGGTTTTCATTTAAAAATGCATCCAATTTTTTTGACAATGCGATCTTCCTTCCATCCTGTATTATTTCACTCCCCTATCATACCGCAATTGAAGGCAAAAGAAAAAGCGGACCGAGGTCCGCTTGCTTCTTACTTCTTGCCTTTAGCTTTGTTTTTATTTGATTTGTAAAGAACTTCGTAAGTGAATTCTTTCGCTTCTTTTTGGCCTTCAGCTGCCGCGTAAGAAGTGATCATTTTCACGTTGCCTTCGCGAAGCACTTGTTGAAGATCCAATGCTTCTTTGTCCGTTACGTTGAATGGATCAACATTGACTACGCGCTGCTGTCCATTTTTCTTCGTTTGGATGAATGTAGTTGTGAAGTCTACGTATTCACCTTTCAATTGGCCAAGAGATTGGAACGGTTCAACTGAAGTACCATCAGCCGAGAAATCACCCAATTGAACATTCTTGATGAACCAGCCCTTATCGTTATAGCCCCAGTCCGTCAAGTTGCGGAATGAAACCAAGACGTCTTGCCCTGCATAAGCTGAAAGGTCGAATGTTTCAGTTGACCAATTTAACTTGTGGCCAGTGAAGCCAGGTACATTTTCTTTGATTTTCGGATAGCCTTCTTCCACTACATCGCTGCGTGTGTTTTCATTCGCCAATGAAGTCCAAGTTTCGCCGTTGTCAGTAGATACTTGTACTGCCGCATAATCCCACTGTTCTTCAATGTCGTAATAATGATCGAACGTCAACGTCGCGTTGTCCGTTGGAACTGTTGCACCAAAAATCAATGCCTGATCCGCTTCGTCGCCGTTGTTTGCGTGCAATACCTGCTCAGAAGCGTCTAATGGATTAGCAGTTGTCTGCCATTGCAATGGAAGGAAATCGACTCCATCAAATTCCATGCCGCGCACGTCTGTGCCGAAGTTGAATTCTTTAAAGTCACCGCCCCAAGCCGGAACGCCTTCTTTTTCAAATGTTTTCGCTTTTTCGAAGTCGACAGTTTTGCCGCGCACGTCGCCATTCGTACCAACTGGCAATTCACGCAAGTTGATGCTGTCGAAGTTGTAGTCGCTGCTTACGTCAGAGTTGTCCAACGCCAAAGCCGCCATGAAGTCTTGGTAAACTTCCGTGAATGTTTTGTCAGAGCCGTAGCGCTTCAATGTTTCATTGACGCTTGGCATGCCTTGGCTTGTGCCGTCAACCGCTAGTTCACGGATGAACTCTTTGCCGAATTTATCGTACATATAAAGCGTGAACAAGTAAGTCTGTCCATAATCTGCAATTGTTTCAGGACCAGTTTTTGCTGTTCCGTGCTCATCCCAATTTACAAGCGAGTTTTCAGGATGATCCAAGTAGAAGTTAATCGAACCTTCGCCGTGGCCGTATCCGCCAAGGAATTCAGAGAATGTGGACATCCCTTCGTTCAACCAAGTTTCTTCCGAACCGTCGTTGTCGGCTTGGATCAAATGCTGCAATTCATGGATTGTCGTTGCGAAGAACGTGTTCTCCAAACGAGTCGCCCATGAGTTTGTGTCGATTGTGATGATGTTGCGGTCTGTATAGTTTTCAAGCGTCTGCCAGAAGAATCCAGCTACGAAGAATGGGTACGATGGATTGTTCCAGCCTTCGTCCTGCACGTTGTCGACAAGCATGATCACTTTGTCTGACCCTTCGTAATAGTTATCAGGAAGTCCAACCATGCCAGGAACAGTCGCGTTTGAGCCGTCCAACGTATCCGGTGTTCCGAAAAACTCAGTTGCTTTCGGATAGATATTGCTGTCAAACTCGGCGCGCAATTTGTCGACTTGAGCCTGTGTTACCACGTCAGCCGGTTTCGGGTTGTTTGGTCCATATTTCAAATCATTCGCTACCCAGATTTCTACATTGTCGCCGATGCTGCGAAGCGTGAAATCCTTGAATTTCAAGTTCCGGTTAAGGAATTTTTTCGTCCCGTGATTTTCTGTGAATGTGCTGCCGGCCGCTGTTTCTGCGCCATTAGTTGATGCATTATCAAGAGCGCCTGCCTGCGCTTTAATCTTTTTATCTGCTTCTTTTTGGAATTCTGGATCCAATGTCAATTTGTTCAATTGCTGGTCGATATCAATTTTGTTCCCGTATTTTGCACTGTTCCAATCAACTGTTGACGGAACCGTTTCTACTGGTGCAGCTGTTGCTGCTGGTGTTAATAAAGACAGTGCCAACGCACTGGCTGAAATGACTGATGCCCATTTGCTTTTACTCATGGATGTGACCTCCTGTAATTGTCAGAATTTTACCGCTGGTTAAAATAATAACATGTTAGACAATTCAGAAGAATATGCTAATGTATTTATTTCGGATGTCGAAACTTAAGTGCGTATATACTATAAAATTTACCAAAGTAAAAATAAAATTGATATTAATAGTAAATTAGTGATTTTTCCGCATGAAAAAACCGCCTCATGGGCGGTTGTACCTCAGCTTAAAGCTTCAGTTAAATCTTCTATTAAATCTTCTACGTCTTCTATTCCGACAGAAATGCGCACCAGCCCGTCGCCAATGCCGAGTTCCGCGCGGCGTTCCGCTGGAATGGAAGCATGCGTCATCTGTGCAGGCACCGAAATCAGGCTCTCGACTGCGCCTAAGCTTTCGGCGAGCGTGAAGTATTTCAGTTTCGCAAGCAATTCACCCGCTTTTTCACGGCTGCCGACATCAAACGAAATCATGCCGCCAAAACCAGCTGACTGTTTCTTCATCAATTCGTGTCCACTGTGTGCAGGCAAGCCAGGATAAATGACTTTCCCAACCGCTTCGTGGCCATCGAGAAACTCCGCAATCTGCTGTGCGTTCGTGCCAGTCTCTTCCATACGGATGCCTAAAGTTTTCAAGCCACGGATCAATAACCATGAATCCTGAGGCCCTAAAATCGCACCGATTGAATTCTGGACAAAATGCATTTCTTCCGCCAGTTCAGCTGTATTCACGACAACCAGTCCGGCCACAACATCGCTGTGTCCACCAATGTATTTCGTCGCGCTGTGCAGGACGATATCTGCGCCCAATGGGATTGGGTTCTGTAAATACGGCGTCATGAATGTGTTATCGACAATCGTCAGCATGCCTTTCGCTTTCGCGAACGCGGAAACCGCTTCGATATCCGTTACTTTCAACAGCGGATTTGTCGGCGTTTCAATGAAAATCGCTTTCGTGTTTTCTTGTACTGCTGCTTCTACTGCAGCTAAATCTCCCGTGTCGACAAACGTGAATTCAAGGCCGAAGCGGTTCAAGACTTTATTGACGACCCGGTAAGTGCCGCCGTAGACATCATCTGTCAAAATAACATGATCACCCGCTGAAAACAGCATCATAACGGAAGAAATTGCCGCCATGCCTGAAGCAAACGCAAATCCAGCGTGACCGTATTCGACATCCGCAATCAATTCTTCGAGAGCGTGCCGCGTAGGGTTACCGGTGCGGGAATACTCGTAGCCTTTGAATTTGCCGACTGCTTCTTGCTTGTATGTGCTCACTTGGTAAATCGGAGTTGATACGGCACCTGTCGCCTCATCTCCAAAAATACCGCCGTGAATCAATCTTGTTTTCGGTTTCATGTATGATCCTCCTCAAAAGTTCTTCCGTAGATGTTCTGGCTCATGTAGCGCTCGCTTGAATCCGCGAACACCGTAACGATATGGCTTCCAGGCTCCGCTGCAGCGGCTTCTTTCAAAGCTGCCTGAAAGGCGGCTCCCGAAGAACTGCCGACGAGCAGCCCTTCTTTTAGCGCCAATTCCTTTACTGCTGCAAACGCATCCTTATCCATGATGGTGTGGATTGCGTCAAAATAAGTTTCATCCATATAAGCAGGCAAGATCTCCATGCCGATGCCTTCCGTCAAATGCGGACCTGGCACCCCCTGAAGTATCGAGCCTTCCGGTTCAACAATAACGGTTTTAATTTTTTTATTTTTTGCTTTCAAGAAACGCGATGTTCCCATGAATGTGCCGCCTGAACCCGCGCCCGCAACAAAGACATCGATGGCGCCATCCAGCGCTTCCCATAATTCAGGTCCCAATGTACGGACATAGGTTTCCGGGTTTGCCGGGTTGGAGAATTGCGAAGGCGAAAAGGCACCGAGTTCTTCGACAAGTTTTTCAGCTTTTGCAATCGCGCCTTTTATGCCTTCTGAAGTCGGCGTGTTGATGACTTCTGCTCCAAGCGCGCGCATCAAGCTCTGCTTTTCCTGGCTGAATTTTTCCGGTACAACGAATTTCACTTGGTAGCCTTTGCCGATTGCTGCGATAGCCAGACCAATCCCGGTATTTCCGGCAGTCGGTTCGACAATCGTGCCCCCTGGCTTCAGCAGCCCGCGGCTTTCGGCATCTTCAATCAAAGAAACACCCAGGCGGTCTTTGACGCTGCCGCCCGGGTTGAAAAATTCAAGCTTGGCAAAAATCCGGCAGTTGTTCGGAATCTCGATATGCGTCAATTCCAATAAAGGTGTGTTGCCGATCAATTGCTGTATGCTGGACGCAAATTTCATGTCAATTCCCCTTATACCGTTTCTTCGACGAACACGTGACGCCATTCGTCTTTTTTTGCAAGCATTTCACGCGCTAATTCTTTCGCGCCTTCCAAGCTATGGCTCGCAGCCCAGCCGCATTGGACTTCATTGCAAGCCGGTACTTCGTCTGCTTCGATCACGTCATTCAACGTGTTTTCCAAAATGACCAAAATGTCATCGAAATCGTCATGGTTGATGACCGACAAATAAAATCCGGTCTGGCAGCCCATCGGTCCGATGTCGATGATCTGTTCTGAATGGTTGCGGCTATGTTCCGCCATCATGTGTTCCAAGGAATGCAGGCCAGGCATTTCCATATGCTCTTTGTTCGGCTGCTTGAAGCGGATATCGTATTTACGGATGACATCGCCGTTTGCCCCTGTTTTCTCTCCTGCTAAACGCACGTAAGGCGCAACTACTTTTGTATGGTCCAAATTAAAGCTTTCAACATTCATCTTTTTCATGAAATCGTCTCCTTTGGGTATGGTGATTTTGTGACGGAGCTTAGCGGCCGTCTTCGCTTTTCTTTGTCGCGTCGATCAACCACACATAGCTGTTCAACTGTGTGAATTCCACTGTGAAACCGGCATCTTCGATTAATTCTCTGAGTACAGGCAGCGTGGTGTAATACTCGCGCTGCAGATCTTCTACTAGATTAGCATAAGCCCGCGCTTGTTCAAATTCAATTTTTTGCTGTTTTTTTTCAGCAGATTCGAACACAGTGTCAGCAAAAACGACTTTTCCGCCTGCCGGCAATTTCTGTGCATAAAGTTTGAACGCCTGCGCTTTTTCCGCATCCGTCAAATGGTGAAATGCGTAAGAGCTGGTGAAAGTCTTCACTTCTCCCGTCAAAGGGAAGTCCAGAAAATCGCCGTCGAACAGCGGAAGTTCCGGCAGCTTTTGCGAAGTGGCTTCGCGCATCGCGGCGTTCGGTTCAATGCCAGTCACGTGCATACCGCGCTCAAGCAGTTTCTGCGTTAAATTTCCTGTGCCGACGCCGAACTCCACGACCGGGCCGATTGCCACATCGGCTGTCGCCCGCAGGATGCCGTCGTAATGCTTGAAAACGTCTTCGTATTCTTTATCTTTTCCTTCAACTGATTCGTCATAAGTGTGCACCCATTCATCGAAAATCTCTACGAACTCGCGTCCCATAAAATTAACCCCTTTTAGTGATAATAGTATTCTTTTTGCTAGTGCGGAATAGCGCTGGCAGACATTGGCATCCTTTTAATCATTATAATGCCTATTGAATTACTTGGTTTTATTTATAACATAAAAAATGCAGGGATTCAACTTCCCTGCACTCGGTTTCACATTTTCAAAATGGGTGGGACGTCTGTACCTTTTTCGATGATTCTTTTCAAGAGGCGCTCGAATTGCGGCAGCGAGATCTGGACGATTTTGCCGGTGAACACTGCGACGGCAATCGTGCCGATTCCAACAGGGCCCCCAAGCAGCCAGCCGATAAATGCGACAGACACTTCCATCGTCGTCCGGATTATGCTGATGCTGAGACCCGTTTTTTCTACAAGCAGCAGCATCAGGCTGTCGCGCGGTCCTGCTCCGATGCGCGGCGCCACGTATATGCCGACGCCGTAACCCGCGATCACCAGACCAATCACGAACATTGCTGTTTGGCCCGCAAGCGTTTCAATCTCCGGAATCATCCAGTTGAAGACGTCAATGAAGACGCCAATCAGCAGCATGTTCAAAAACGTACCGATTTGCGGAATTTTGCGGGTGAACACCACTGTCGAAACAATGACGGCCAAACCGACCAAAATCGCCCACGTGCCGATTGTCAGCCCGAAATTTTTAAATAAGCCGACGTTCAGTACGTCCCATGGCCCAATTCCGAGCCGGTCCGCTTTGATGACCATTGTAAAGCCCAGTGCCAAAACAATCAGTCCGCTAATAAAAAACAGCCAGCGGTAAAATAATGCACGTCCCATTCTGACCCTTCTTTCTTTTGCATTTGCATAGTGAGAGCCCACCCACTCAAAAGAATGGATGGGCTTTCTAATCAGCCCGCCATTGTTACGTCGGCGTATTGGCCGTTCATGGTTTTCATCAAATCATCAGGCGACAGCTTCAACTGCATGCCGATCTTGCCGGCAGAGACGATGATTTCGTCCAAGTTCTCGGCTTGCCGGGCAAGAAATGACGGAAAGGGCTTTTTCATACCTAGCGGCGAACAGCCGCCGCGGATATATCCC
The DNA here is from genome assembly GCF_058268475.1 of Planococcus sp. TJ-301. NCBI lineage: Bacteria > Bacillati > Bacillota > Bacilli > Caryophanales > Caryophanaceae > Planococcus > Planococcus sp. TJ-301. The sequence goes on from NZ_JBZDOH010000001.1 coordinate 1,591,117, forward strand.
GTCAAATGGAGGATTTCTTTCACCGGCACCATCTCGATTTTCTTTTCGCCGGCGGCTTTCGCTGCGGCTTTCAAGTCGAGTTCTTTTGCTACCGGGATGATAAAGACATAATGCTGCTTCGAGCTTCCGGCAGCGACAAGCGTTTTATAAACTGTTTCAACCGGATAGCCGATTTTCACCGCAACCGAAACGCCGTCGATCTTGCCGTCCTGCGGATCGTATTGGAGAACTTCATGCGCCACGTTCTCTTTATCGAGAATGCGCGCCGCGTTAGTTTTCGCGACTTTCTTCGCCATGGACTGCACCTCGCATGCTCATTTTGTCTAAGCATATCATTAAAGGGAGTGGAAATTAATCATTCTGCCCCAATAATTTCTTCAACGCATCCGCCATGGCCGTATTGGCTGGCGCTTCGTCTTGCTGGTTCATGAATTTATTGACATCTTTTTTGTTCGCTTTGGACTGGTTGCTGTTGCGGCGCTTTTCGAATGCCGACAGCTTTTCCCGGTGCCCGCATTTGCAGACGAAAATTTTGCCGTCACCTTCGCCTTGCATTTCCAGCTTTTTATGGCAGTTCGGGCAGCGTGCGTTCGTCTGCATCGCCACTTGTTTTTTGTAGCCGCATTCGCGGTCTTGGCATACGTTCATCTTGCCGCGCTTGCCGTTGACTTCAAGCAGCGGCTTGCCGCAGTCGGGGCACGTCTTGCCGGTGATGTTGTCGTGTTTGAATTTTTGGTCGCTCTTCTTGATGTCCGATACCGATTTCTCAGCAAATTGAATCATTTCTTTCATAAATTCTTCTTTCTTCAGCTCGCCTTTCGCGATTTTCGTCAGCTGCTGCTCCCAGTTCGCTGTCAGTTTCGGCGACTTCAGATCTTCCGGCACGAGTTCCAGCAACTGGCGCCCTTTCGAAGTGATGGTCAGATCTTTGCCCTTCTTTTCAATCAAGAACGTATTGAATAATTTATCGATGACGTCCGCACGCGTCGCCACGGTTCCGAGTCCACCTGTTTCGCCAAGCGTCTGGATCAATTCTTTCGATTCGCCTGCCATGAACTGCGACGGGTTTTCCATCGCGCCGAGCAGCGTTCCTTCATTGAAAAATGCCGGCGGCTTCGTTTTGCCTTCCGTCAGCGCAACGCCTTTGATGGGAAGCTTCTGTCCCCTTTCAAATGGCGGCAGCGACGTATCGCCGTCTTCCTCGTCATCGGAATAAACACGTTTCCAGCCTTCATTGCGGATCGTATTGCCTTTCGTCTGGAACGTCTCGCCGCCCGCTTCAATTGTCACCGTCGTCTGGTCGTATTCGTACATCGGGTAAAAAACGGCAAGAAAGCGCTTGGCAATCATGTCGTATAACTTATGCTCTTTGTCGGAAAGGTTGTGCATCTGCGGCGTTTCCTCGGTCGGGATGATGGCGTGGTGATCGCTCACTTTGCTGTCATCGATGACACCTTTTTGCGGAGCCACTGGCGATTTGAGGATCGTCGCTGCAAGCGCGCGATAAGGCCCAGTCTGCACGGCTTTGACGCGATCTATCAGTGTGTCTTTCATGTCGGACGTCAAATGCTTCGAATCCGTCCGCGGGTACGTGACGATTTTGTAGCGCTCGTATAAATTCTGCAGCGTGTTCAGCGTCTCTTTCGCCGACCAGCTATACCGCTTATAGGCCTCTTTCTGCAATTCCGTCAAGTCGAATAAAGGCGGAGCCGGCTGTTTCTTCGGCGTCACTTTGATGTCCGTGACGACGCCTTCGTGCGTATGTTCCAGTTTATTGAACAGCCCTTGGATTTTATCTTTGTCGAACGACTGAGGCGACTTGCCGTCCGTCCACGTAAACGCTGCCTGTTCAGCGACAGCCTGCAGCCCGTAATACGGCTTCGGCTGGAAGCTGCGGATCTGCTGTTCCCGTTCGGCGATCATCGCAAGCGTTGGCGTTTGCACGCGTCCCGTCGATAATTGCGCATTGTATTTCACCGTCAATGCGCGCGTCGCGTTGATGCCGACCACCCAGTCAGCTTCTGCGCGTGCAACTGCCGCCTGAAAGAGGTTTTCGTACGCTTTGCCGTCTTTCAGGTTGTTGAAGCCGTCGGTGATCGCTTTGTCGGTGACCGACGAAATCCACAAACGCTTGACCGGCTTGTTCGTTTTCGTCTTCTCCAGGATCCAGCGCGCCACGAGCTCGCCTTCGCGCCCCGCATCGGTCGCAATGATGACTTCATTGACATCGCCTCTCGCTAGTTGCGCTTTCACCGCGTTGTATTGCTTCATTGATTGTTTAATAGGCACCAGCTTGAATGGCTGCGGGATAATCGGCAGACTTTCCATCTTCCATTCTTTGAAGTCGTTGTCGTATTGTTCCGGCTGCGCTTGCGTCACCAAATGCCCGAGCGCCCAAGTCACAATATACTGCTTGCCTTCCAAATAACCGTTGCCTTTTTGAGCGCATCCCAGCACGCGTGCAATATCGCGCGCCACCGATGGCTTTTCTGCAAGTATGACTGATTTCATATTTCCTTCACCCTCATTTCTATAGCGTTTATTATAACATCTTCCGGTTTTGGTGGGTTGTCGCGGGGGTTGGACAGTATTTGCGGATTGTGAGGAAGTATTTTGTTCCGAACGGAAAGTATTTTGCTCTTCAAGGGAAGTAAAACCTTTTAATGGAAATAAAATCCCACAGCTTCTTGCGGCAAGATCGCCCTTGGGATATATTCAAATTAGAACGATAAAGGAGTTGATGCTTTGATCTTAAAACACCGCACCCCACCGCCAGACATCTTCCAGTTGGCGAGTTTATTAAAACGGATCCCTCATACTCACCCCCAATTTCCCCATTGGACAGAAAAACTTCGCCGCATCAGCGCCGGATACCACGGAGAACAGCGCGTAGACTCGTTGTGGCATGAAATTGACATTCCCATTCCCCACTTTTTTATCCATGATTTGTTTTTCCAGAAACCCAAATCTTCTCATCAGATAGACACGGTATTAGTGACGAGCCGCTTTATTTTGATACTCGAAATCAAAAGCATTTCAGGAGTATTGAATTTCGATTCTCAGACCCGTCAATTTTCGCGAACCAATAAAGATGGCAGCATCGATGGCATGCGCAATCCGGACGACCAGATCCGGCGACATGAAAAATGGATGGCGCAGTTTCTTGAAGAGCGCAAAATTGCGTTGCCTGTGATTGGCGCCATCATTTTCGCTTATCCTTCTGCCATCATCGCTTCAAAAGCTGACAACCGAATCCTTCTCCAATCTTCCGGTTTGCCATATTTGCTGGATCAATTGTTGTCGGTCCACAATGAGGATGCCTTATCCAAAACTTCGACAAAGAAACTCGCTACTCAGATACTCCGTCTTCACTCTCATAAATCATTGGCGATGCCCGTATTGCCAGCTTCTTTTCAAAAAGGCGTGATTTGTCCCCAATGCGAGAATCACATCTTAGTTTATTCACGGAAAAAATGGCGTTGCAGCAGATGCTTTTATGCAGATGCTAATTGCCACCTCAGCGCTTTGGCGCAATATCGCCATTTAATCGGACTGACTATCACAAACAGAGAGTTCCGTGATTTTACTGGTATCGGTTCCGTTGCTACCTCTTCAAAATTATTAAAATCGGCGCAAATGCCTTTTCAGGGAAGTTATAAGGATCGGGTATATTTCATTCCCGAAGAAGTTTGCGCCTTGGAAAGTATTTCCCCTCCAACAGAAAGTATTTGAAAGGTTAGAGAAAGTATTTAGCCGGCAATGGAAAGTATTTCAGCACTCAGAGGAAGTAAATACGTTTGATGGAATAAAACATTCAGATTATAGAAAAAAATTCCAAACCAAGCCCTATACAAACAAAAAAACCTCCCGCGGGAGGTTTTTTCACTTTTGCTTATGGATTATCAATCGTTTCCTTTGATAAATGTGTGCTCATCTTCGCGTATTCTGCAAACACACGCGCCAACTCGCGCAAACGGTCATGCACATCTTCGTTGATGATGGAGTTGGTTTCGTCGAAATGGCTCGTATGCGTGTAGACGTAGTTCGGCGTGACAAGGCAACGGAAATAATCGAGTATCGGCTTCAGCTGGTTCTCGATGACCAGGTGATGCTGGTACGTGCCTCCGTTCGCGACGATCGATACCGGCTTGTAGCGCATCGTGCGCGGATGCAGCATATCGAAAGCGTTTTTCAAGACGCCTGGAATCGAGCCCTGGAAAATCGGCGTCGCGATGATGTAGCCGTCCGCCTGTGCAAAGCGGCGCACCATCTCCTGCATGTCTTCGTTGTAATCGCCAAGCGGGCGGCCATCAACGAATTGATGCTCGAAATCACTGAGATTCATGATTTCCAAAGTCATTTCGGGATTGGTCTCCTCGATATACAATTTCACCTGCTCCAGGATTGCCCCTGTTTTTCTTCCAATAATCGTACCGTCCACCAATAAAATTTTCATCGTTGAATCCTCCTCAAATACGTATATGCCAGGCGGCCGCGCCGCCCTTCTAGTAGTAACTAATCAATCGACCTCACTTCATGATAGCAAACCCGGTTTCATTATACGCATCTAAAAACTTTCCTATAGAAGATTTCATTCTTTAGACTGAGATTCGATGCGGCTGCGATTCGATTCCAGTTTGCCTTGGACACGGATTTCCTGGTGCTCTGGCGGAGAAAAGCTGACGAGGGTGTCGCCTTCTTTTGGCTCCAGTCCGGAATCCGCGGTAATAAATTCAAGTTTTCCTTGCACGCGCTTGATGAACAGCGGAATCGTGCCTTCAATCGACCGTTCCTTAAATTCTTCATACGTAAACTGTCCGGTGATTTGCGTCTTGCGCATTGCATACCCCTGTTCAGCTTTGAGATCGAGTTCATGGATATTCCATTCGTTGCCGAACAGCGTCCGTCCACTCAATGATGCATGGAAATCAGCTGGATCGCCCGTGTGGATGGCGGTCTGGTAAAGGTTCAATCGTCCCATCTCAGGGACGTAATTATTGACGACCAGCGCGTTATACGAATCCGTTTCGGTCGCAACGACCATCATTTCATAAGGCGTCAAATCGATTTCGTAATCGGTGTGTTCAGACAGGATTTCGCCGGTGAAGTTAGGCAATCCCGCTTGTCGAGCCTGCTGCAGACGGCCCCATGACGGATCCATGATGAGCACTTTTTGATTTATTTCCTTAAGCACCTTGCCGAGGCTGGTGGTGAAGCGGCTGCCTCCGACGATTAGTACACCTGGAGCTTCGGACGAGGCCAAGTCCAGTTTTCGCCCGAGCCAACCGATTGTGAAGCCGTGCGCGATAACGGTCGAAAACACCAGCGCGAACGTCAGCGCGGTCAATAATTCTGCATCTTCGAACCCGGCTTCAAGTAAGGTGCTGGCGAAATAACCCGACACCGTTAATGCGACAATGCCGCGGGGCGCAATCCAGCCGATCAAGGTTTTCTCCTGCCAGCTCAGGTCGGTGCCGATTGTCGACAGCCAAATCGACAGCGGCCGCACGATGAACAGCGTCGTCAAGACGAATGCGATGATGCGCCAATTAAAGATTTCCAGCAGCACATCCAGGCTGAGCGATGCTGTCAGCATGACGAATATACTCGAGATGAGCAGCACGGAGATGTTTTCTTTGAAATGGCGCATATCATTGATGGACGTGATGTTCATATTGGCCATCGTCATCCCCATCGCTGTGACGGCAAGCAATCCGGTTTCGTGCATGATCAAATCCGAGACGACGAATGTCAGCAGCACGACGCCAAAGACCATAGGCGATTTGAGGAATTCAGGCACTTGCCCTTTTTCGAACATCCGGCCCATGCCGAATCCGGCGCCGACGCCAAGAATGACAGCAAACAGCGAGGCCAGGAAAAACAATCCGAACGCCGCAGCGGTTTCATCGCCTATCGCGAACAGCACAAACTGAAATGCGAACAGCGCAAGCAATGCGCCAAACGGATCGACGACAATGCCTTCCCATTTCAGGATGGCGGCAGGACGCGCGTTCAGCTTCGCCTGCCGGAGCATCGGCAAAATCACCGTTGGGCCCGTGACAATGAACAATCCGCCGATGACGAACGCCACAGCCCACGACAAGCCCGCCATATAATGGGCGGCAAGCGATCCTGCAATCCAGGCGATTAATGCGCCAATGGTTACAATCCGCCCTACCGGCTTACTGAATCCCCTTATTTCTTTGAAGTTCAGGTTCAAACTGCCTTCAAACAGGATAATGGCTACCGCCAATGAAATAAATGGATTGAATAAGTCGCCAAAACTTGTAGCCGGGCTGATGATACCCAGCAGCGGACCTGCTAAGAGGCCGGCGATCGACATTAAGACAATTGCTGGCAGCTGCAAGCGCCAGGCAATCCATTGGGAGAACACCCCAAGAAAAATGATAAGCATCAAATCGAACAACAAACTATTAATGTCATGCGCCCTCCTTCCTGAAGTATTGCCTATTATATCGGTTATACCCCAATTTTTAAAAGCACAAGCCCGATGCTTAAGGATTTAAATTTTGTGGATTTGTGATACAATAAGGAAAAACTAAGGATGGATTTCTTTGACTAGAGAAGAATTGGAATATGCAATCGCTGAATTGAAGATGGATTATGTGCGCCACCAAGGCGACATTGAGAAGCTGGAAACGACCGGGCATCATCAAATGGTGGAAAAAGCGGAACAGCGTTTAGCGAACATGGAGCAAAACCTTGCGGAATTGAACAAACAACTCGCGGAATTGTAGACCGCGATTTTTTTTTGACATCTTTTATGCCGGTGCCTTTGCCAAGCGCCTGTGCCTGATTCGGCACAACTGGATTTTTTCGGCACATCCGCATTCAAAGAGTTTAGCATCACCTTAAAAGGTTTGAAAAAATGGAGGAATTTATTAAATGGCTTTATTAACAGTAGAAAACCTTAGTCACACATTCGGTGACCGTACCTTGTTCAACGATGTGTCGTTCCGCTTGGTTGAAGGCGAGCATGTCGGCCTGGTCGGCGCAAATGGCGTCGGCAAATCGACAATGATGAATATTTTGACGGGCAAAATCATCCACGATGAGGGCCGTGTCGAATGGCAGCCGAGAACGCATTACGGCTATTTGGATCAGCATACACAATTGACCCCAGGGCGCACAATCCGCGAAACGATGCAGGATGCGTTCAAGCCGCTTTATGTCAAAGAAGCGGAATTGAACGACATCGCTATGCAAATGGGCGATCCTGATGCTAACCTGGAAGAATTATTGGAAGAGATGGCGGAAGTGCAGGATGCTTTGGATGCCGGCGACTTCTATACGCTTGACGTGAAAATCGAAGAAATTGCACGCGGCCTTGGCCTTGACGCTATCGGACTGGAACGCCCTGTCGAAGCTCTTTCGGGTGGACAACGGACCAAATTGCTGCTCGCGAAATTGCTGTTGGAAAAGCCGAAAGTGTTATTGCTGGATGAGCCAACCAACTATTTGGACGAAGAACATATTCAATGGCTCGTCAATTATTTGAAAAACTACCCGCATGCGTTTTTGTTGATTTCGCATGATACGGAATTCATGAGCAGTGTTACAGACGTCATCTTCCACTTGGAATTTTCTCGCCTGTCTCGCTACACAGCCACTTACGAGAAATTCATTGAACTTGCAGACCTTGCGAAAAAACAGCATTTGGACGCTTATGAAAAACAAGCCGACATGATCAAGAAAACCGAGACGTTCATTGCTAAAAACAAGGCACGTGCCTCTTCAGCCGGACGTGCGAAATCACGCCAGAAACAATTAGACCGCATTGACCGCATTGACAAGCCGGAAGTTGCTGCGAAACCGCAATTTTCTTTTAAAGAAACGCGCAGTCCAAGCCGTTATGTAGTCGAAGCGGAAGCTTTGACGATCGGCTACGACAAAGCCCTATTGCCGCCATTGACATTCATGATCGAACGCGGTGAGAAAATCGCTTTGGTCGGCATGAACGGCGTCGGGAAATCGACGCTGCTGAAAACGATGCTTGGCAAGATCAAACCGCTTGACGGCGATGTGATCCGCGGCGAATATTTGACGCCGAGCTATTTCGAGCAGGAAGTAAAAGCACCAAGCCATACGCCGCTTGATGAAATCTGGGCTGCTTATCCAAGCATGGAACAAGGGCAAGTCCGCGGAGCTTTGGCCCGCACTGGCTTGAAGAACGAGCACATTTCCCGTTCGATGACTCAATTGAGCGGTGGCGAACAAGCGAAAGTCCGCTTGTGCAAATTGATGATGGAAGAAAGCAATTGGCTCATTTTCGATGAACCGACAAACCATTTGGACATCGATGCCAAAGCTGAATTGAAACGCGCAATGCAAGCCTATAAAGGCACAATTGTCCTGGTAAGCCACGAACCTGAATTTTATGAAGGACTTGCGACGAAAGTCTGGAATGTGGAAGAATGGATTGAAGCAGGAAAACATTCATTATAAGTTTCAGAAAAATAAAAAGTGGACCCGAGAAAAATTTTTCTCAGGTCCACTTTTTTGTTTTATTCGACGATTGCCGCTGCATACCTAACTCAATAAGTAGTCAGTTTGAATATTTTCTGGAAAGCGTAAATACCGCGCTGCCAGAAAGTGAAGTCATCCTGGTATTCTTCAACGTCAAGCGTATACAGCGCGTCTTCGTTGTCCCATAGCATATTGAAATAGCTATCTACTTTCCCAGTGATGTCACTGTCGTTCGGGGCAATGATCCGGATATCGCTTTCCAAATTGTAATTATCCAGCGTTCGTTCGGTGTAATTGGCTGAACCGCCATAGATATATGTTTCTTCCGCAGTTTTGATCATCAATGTTTTCGTGTGATATTGGCCAACAACTGCATTGTACCAACGCGCTTGCACTTTATTGCCGGAGTTTTCCAGAATCTCATTAACCACAGGCCGGTTCGGAAGGCCGGTTTTTTCCGTACCGAAGGCATTTTCGTTCGGGTCTAGGATCATCTTGACATCGACGCCTCTTTTTGCCGCCTTTTCCAATGCGTCAACCACTTCTGCCTGCGCGATATAGAACATGCCAAGCCTGATGGCATCCCCATCCTGCGCTTTTACGATATCCGCTAGAAGGGCATCCTGGATTTTCTTTTCCGTCAAATACTGCGCTTGGTACTCTCCTGTTTGTTCGGCTGCGTCGATTCTTGGAAATTCCGGTCCACCGGAAAACTTCGAAACGGCTTCTTCCGCTTCCAGGAGATCATTAATAATTTCGCCGCTTACTTTGAACGCCATATTGCCGTGAAGGCCGCTGGCGTTATGGGGATTTGCCGAGCTGACGATGGCTTCTTTTTCTGTAATAACCACTTTTCTGTGATTCGCTTTGATGTTCAGCATCGTCAAATAAGAGGCAATGGATAAATCAGGTGCGTCACTGGACATGCCATTCGGCACCCAGCCGCGGCCGCCCGTATCGAACCACTGAAAAATGACACGGTAAAAGCCTGAATACAGCGGCATCGAGTCGCGCAGTTTATCCAAATCCGTAATAATAATTTCGATTCCTGCCTTGTCCATCGTATCGAAAAATTGATTTTCATAAGAGCCGTAACCCGTGTTCAGGGGATCGCTGATAAAATAAATCGGCATATCCGGATTTGCTTCTTTCTTTTTCAATAAATGCTCTGTCAGCAATTCAGATATGGCTGGAAATTCTATTTTTTGGTCATTGTAATTATCGAAAAGAAAAAGGTCCAGGACGATAAATTCTTCTGCTTCATCAATCATTGTAAAAATCTCATCGTATATTTCCAGATGATACTCGGTTTGCGTACCTTCTTTATCCTGGGCATACGATAGGTCATACAGCATTTCCACGTTCTCTACATTGCGCAATTCGCCTGCATAGGAAATTCCTTCAGGCAGCGGTTTATATGTATGCCAAATGATGACAATCAAATACATTATGGCCAGTACCCCTGCTATTGTATAGACGATTCTTCTGCGCTTGCTCCACCCTGTTACTCTTTTCTTCATAATTCGCTCCCCCTCCTCTTCATTATAGCAAGAAGAAGTGAAAACAATGGATTAATTTTATGGAAAAAAAACCCACCTATATAGGTGGGTTCGTAAAGATAGCACTTAAGCTGTTACAACGTATTCGCGGGTACGAGCATCTTCCATCAGCATATCTTTTAAGCGCTGTTTGCCGCGGAACAAACGGGATTTCACGGTGCCAATTGACACTTTCATCGTTTCCGCAATTTCAATAAGCGATAATTGATGTACATAGAAGTAAAGGATGGTTGTGCGGTAAATTGAATCCAATTCCGATATCTTGCCGCGGATCATGTCGGAAACGTCTTGCTGTTCCAATAGTTCCGCTGTGCCTGCTGCGTCAGATGGAATCAAATCCAGCAAGGAGACGTCGAGCCCTTCCGGCTGTTGGACCATATGCTTGCTGCGGCGCACGTTTTTGCGGTAACGGTCACGGAATGTGTTCATGCAGATCGTCGTTAGCCATGCTTTTACGTGGTCGACATCTTTGATCGATGATTCATAACGAACGACTTTCAGCCACACCTCTTGCATCAAATCTTCCGCCTCGGCTTTGTTGCGCGTCAATTTCAGGCATAAATGATAGATATAGCGATTGTATTCTGCGTAAACATTTTCCATGATCGTTTCCTCCATCCGTTTACTTACCGGTTCCTGTGTTTTCTTGTTAACCTTATTGTGCCGCACCCCAACCTTTCCCTCTATCGCATTCACTTTCATTTCGCTTACATATTTGTAATAAAGAAAAGTGGAAGCGGCCGTTCGGATTCGACCGGCATAAGACAGACTGGCGAAGCGGCGTGTTTTCAGCCGCACAGCCAGGCTGGCTTATGACCCGAGAATCTGGCCGCTGCAACTCGACAATAAGAAAAGTACAGATGCCCACGCAACCACAAAAAAGCAGCGCCTCAGACCTCCCGTAATCGGATTGCCTGCAGCACTGCTTCCTCTGTTGCATTTACATTATTATTGTTCTTTTGCTTTACCGACTTTGCGGATATTCGCCAGTATCAATGCACCTACAAGGAGCAAGCCCAAGTAGCCGACAACCGGGTAGAACCAGTTGACCAATTGCGTAAAGCCGACAAAGCTCAAACCGAACGCGATGATTCCTGAAATAATCACGAAAATTCTGAAGCGTTTCGTACCCATTTCAGTGAATCGCGCGGAGAATGACAGCAGCAAGCTGACAGCTGTATTATAAATCATGGCGAAGATGACGATGGCCATGACAATGCCAAGAAATGGTGAAATATTGTCCGCCAAGCTCAGCATCGGCAAATCAGAACCTCCGACGACGTCCACTTTCGAGAAAATAGCCAAATAGCTCAGCAATATCAATACGCCGAAAACGATGCCGCCAATCATCCCGCCGCGTGCTGCAACTTTAGAATTTTTTTCCGCGCCTCCCATCACAAGCGCCATAGAAGTCGTCAGTGCAATAGACAATGAAACGTAATTGATCGCTGATATGAACCAATTCGGTGCAGCTGACAATTGCTCTTTCGCGACCGGCTCGAGTTCAGTAAAGCTGGCGTCCATCGTCAGCAAACTGTAAGCCGCTATCCCGACAACCATCAAAATAAGAAATGGCGTGACACTGCCGATAATCGTAATGACTTTTTTAACATTGAGCATGATTGTGAGAATAACCAAAACCGTCATTACTGCCCGGCCGAACGCTGGGGCTAATCCAAACTGCTGCGAGAAAATCGATCCCGCTCCTGCAATCATAACGACCAGAATACCGAACAACGTGAGAATCAGTGTGTAATCAATAATCCTCCCGATTACTTTTCCGCCAATCTTGTATACCACTTCTTCATGGGACACTGTCTGCAACCTGCTGCCAAGCCCGGTCAGCACTTTTCCCAAGTAGCCGAAGAGCACAGTGGCAAGCGCAACTCCCGCGAGCCCCCAATAGCCAAAACTAGTGTAATATTGCAATATTTCCTGGCCGGATGCAAAACCCGCACCGACTACAATCCCTATAAATGCACTTGCGATTTTCAAACTTTTCTTCATCTTATTCCCCTTTCATTTTAATGGACGCTATTTTTTAGCCGTGTGTTAAACTAAGCTCCTTTATTCTTTACCTTTAGGAATAAACAATAAACAATATACACGCGATTCACATGAAAACCGGGCTTTCTTCGCCTATAAATCCCAGCGAATCCCTATTTTCGGGCAATAAAAAAGAACCCCCGACGAATTATCGGATTCGCCGAGGGTTCTACGCTGCCTTTATAGTGAATTGGCCATCATTTCTTCATTTGCATTTTTCGTAATCGTCAATCGCATGATGCGATTGCGGTCCATTTCATTAATTTTGACGTGAAGGTTTTCGTAAATGAACTCTTCGCTTTCTTCCGGTACATGCCCAAGCTGCTGCATGACAAAACCGGCAATCGTATCATGGTCACCCGGCACGTCCACGTGGAACATTTCGTTGACATCCTCAATTTCCAGGCGTCCGTGGCAAGTCAGCTGAGTGTCGGTCATTTCGAAGACCAGTTCGTCTTCTTCTTCATCCGTTTCATCTTCAATGTCCTGCCCGATCATTTCTTCGATGATGTCTTCATGAGTAACGATGCCGAGCGTCCCACCGTATTCATCAAGTATGACGGCCATATGCTTTTTCTTCGCCATCATCATCTTGAAGACTTTTTCCACACTGACCGACTGCACGACGAATAATGGATTGTCATCCATCAATTCAGCAAGCGTCAGATTCGGGTTCATCGACCATTCGATCAATTTCTTCGATAAAAACAGGCCGACAATATTGTCGAGGCTTTCTTCGTAGACCGGATAGCGCGTATACGAAGAATCGAGGATTAAATCGCGCACTTCTTCATAAGTCGAATCGAGCGAAATGCCGACAGTATCGGTGCGGTGGGTCGACATGACGTCAGAAACATCTTTGTGCGGGAAGTCGAGCACGCCTTTGATGCGCTCGGATTCATCTTCTTCAAACGTTCCTTCAGTCGAAGCAATGTCAACCATCGTCCGCAATTCCTCTTTGGTCATCGTCGCTTCTTTGACGGTCCCTTTCGAAATGATGCGGATAAAGATGTTTGTAAATTGCGCCAAAATCCATGTCAGCGGCTTAAAGATGACAACGAGAAATGAAATAACCGGGAATACCAAATACGCGACTTTATCCGAGAATGTTGCCGCAATTGTTTTCGGCAGCACTTCCCCGAAGATAATGAGCACGACAGTCAGGATAGCCGTCGCAACACCTACTTCCCATCCTCTCGTCAAAGCGATTGTTGTGACAAGCGTCGGCAGCATTATATTGGCAATGTTGTTTCCGATTAAAAGAGTCGTAATCATGCGGTCCGGCTTCGCGATCAATTTTTGCAGCTTTTGTGATTTGACATCACCCTGCTCAGCACGAAGATGGACCTTCATCCTATTTACAGCTGTCAAAGCCGTTTCGCTTCCCGAGAAGAAGAACGACATCGCCAAAAAGAATCCTAATGCAATAAACAAATTTATTTCCTCCAGTGTCTTGAAACACGTTTTTAAACGAGCTATTTCCGTAGCAACAATTATATCATAGCCTTTTTCCAAATGTCGAAAACCACATCTTGTATGTTATAATTTTTCCATAATTAAAATTTATGGAATAGAGGGATAATATGAACGCTCAACAAATCGATCAATATTTTAAAGATTACCGTGAACAGCATCTTGAAGAATTGAAGGCATTTTTGCGCATCCCTTCTGTCAGCTCACTGTCAGAACACAAAGACGACGTCCGCAAAGGCGCCGAATGGTTGAAAAAGTCGATGCAGGAAGCTGGGCTGGAAAACGCCGAAATCTTCGAAACTGACGGCCATCCTGTCGTCTACGCAGACTGGCTCCATGCGGAAGGCAAGCCGACTGTTCTTGTATACGGCCATTACGACGTCCAGCCTGTGGATCCGCTGAATCTATGGGAGACGCCGCCATTCGACCCTCATGTGCGTGACAATAAATTATTCGCGCGAGGCGCAAGTGACGACAAAGGCCAAACGTTCATGCACGTCAAAGCGGTCGAAGCCTTGCTTAAACTGAATGGCGAATTGCCGGTGAATATCAAATTCATCGTCGAAGGCGAAGAGGAAATCGGTAGCCCGAACCTGCCGAAATACGTAGAACAAAACCTGGAGCAATTGAAGGCCGACTTGATCGTCATTTCCGATACAGGCATGCAAGGTCCCGGGCGTCCGGCTGTATGCTATGGGCTGCGCGGTCTTGCCGGCATCCAAATTGATGTCAAAGGGCCAAAAGGCGATTTGCATTCAGGACTTTACGGCGGCGCCGTGCAAAATCCGCTGCATGCCATCGTGGAGATCCTGCAATCGTTCCGCGATAAAGAAGGGGTCATCCAAGTCGAAGGCTTTTACGATGATGTCATTGAAGTCTCAGACGCGGAACGGGCTGAATTCGCCGCTCTTGAATTTGATTTGGAACAAGAAAAGAAAGACCTGGGCATTACAGAAGATTTCGGTGAAAAAGGCTACTCGTTCGTTGAGCGCACTTGGATTCGTCCGACACTTGAAATCAACGGTATCACTGGAGGCTTCTCCGGCGAGGGCATCAAAACCGTGCTGCCTGCCGAAGCGAGTTCTAAAATCACTTGCCGCCTTGTACCCAACCAGGATCCGGATGACATTGTCGCAAAATTGCGGACGCACGTTGAAGCACATAAACCAGCGGGCGTCACTGTGAAAATTTCTGAATTCGACAAAGGCCAGCCATTCCTGACGCCATACGACCACCCGGCTATCCAAGCAGCAGGCCGTTCTTATGAAAAAGTCTATAACGTCAAAACCGCTTTTACACGCATGGGTGGATCCGTGCCGATTGTTGCCGTATTCGACCAAGTCATGGGCTTGCCGGTCGTATTGATGGGCTTCGGCTTGTCTTCGGAAAACTTCCATGCGCCAAACGAACATTTCCATCTTGAAAACTTTGATAAAGGTCTTCGCGTCATCAGCGATTACCTATTTGAAGCCGCAAAGCTGTAAGATCAAACCATGGCCTTCCTTATGAACAGGAAGGCCATTTTTTTGGCTTTGCCATGTTTTTTGAACCAACTATCTTTTCCGGGAGGTAAAAATGGCCATCTATTGGATTGCATCGTATTTAATCGGAAATCTTCTGACAGCCTGGTGGGTTGGAAAGTGGAAGGGTGTCGACTTGCGAACTGAACTCAGCGGCAATTTAGGCGCACGCAATGCAGGAGCTGTTATCGGTAAAACCGCTTTTTTCCTGACATTCCTAGGCGATGCGGCTAAAGTCGGCATTGTAATCTGGCTGGGCCATTATTTGGGTTTTGAAAAATGGATAATTGCAGTGGCGGCACTCGCGGCCATCTGCGGTCACCTCTTCCCTGTCTGGCTAAAAGGCCGGGGCGGCAAGGGCATTGCGTCCTTCATCGGCGCTGCGCTGATTTTAACACCTACTTTATTTCTGATGATGGCAGCAGTGTTCGCCGCCTTTCTGCCTTTCGTCAAGAGCGCAACCTTAACAATGCTGTTCAGTTTTCTCGCTTATGCCGTCTCGATGGTCTGGTTCAGCGAGCTTCCCGACTTCTGGCCGCTCCTTGCTGCCATGGCTCTGATCCTCATCAAGCACGTTCCGGATATAAAAGAATCTTTCGAAATCCGGTTCAACAAATAATAAATACTATCCATTCACTAATGTTTTCATATACCTAAAACAGCGTATTCACTCGACTTCAAGATAATACTATGTCCTTAAAGCTATTCATGTTATAGTTTATTTATTCAAAAAACTTTAAGATAGGATGTTGCAACCCATGAAAAAACCCATTGCCTGGATCCTTGACTCGACAGGGTTCGTTACCGAAGAATTCAAAGCTCATCCCGACGTTTATATGGTGCCGTTGAATATCCATTTCGGCCGCGAAGAATTCATCGATGACGGCGTCGATTTAACGAACAAAGAATTGTATGCGCGCATCAAAAGCTCAGCTGAATTCCCGAAGACATCCCAGCCTTCTGCTGGTAAATTCGCGGAACTCTATGAAAAGCTGAAAGAAGAATATGAATGCGCAATTGCCGTCCACGCTTCTGCTAAACTGAGCGGCACCATTGCATCGTCCACGGCCGCTGCAGAAATGACCAGCTTTAAAGTCTATGCGATCGACTCGCTGGCATTGTCTTATGGTTTATCCGGTTTGATCGACCGCGGCCTTGAGTTACAAAAACAAGGCATGGAGGCGGAGGAAATTGCCGAGCTTCTGCAAAAAGAAGTCCATGACCTGCGCAATTACATCCTGATCGGCAACCTGTCCCAATTGTATAAAGGCGGCCGCATGAGCGGAGCCCAATACTATATTGGCAGCCTGCTGAAAGTAAAGCCGATCGTCCAACTGAGCTCGGAAGGCGAATTGGTCCCGATCGACAAAGTCCGTTCGCATAAGAAAGCGATTCAGTATCTCCTGGACCGTGTAAAAGAAGACCACGAGAAATACGGCACTGACAAGTTCCAGATCATGCACGGCAACGTCCTGGACGAAGCCGAAAGTCTCAAGCAGGACATCCTTAAAATCGTACCGGAAGCTAAAATCCTGGTTGGAGATCTAAGCTCATCTCTTGCTGTACATGCCGGCGAAGGAACCATCGCTCTGCTTTGGAGAAAGCCGCCCCAGAACTAAATGAAAGCCCCGGATATATAAGATATCCGGGGCTTTTCAGTGCCTGTAAGACGGTTATTTCGTGAAAATTCTGCTACAATGGAATTACCATTTACAATGATCGCTGAAGGTGAGGTGGATTCAATGCAACATATGGAACGTGAAATTACTGAACATGTCATGCTATGTGATGCAAAAGGCCAATTAAATCCGAATGCGATAGGTTTTGCACGCCAGCCACTGGTAATCAGCAATCTTCGAGGCAATTTCATGCGGAAGAAAAAGTGGAATTACTGGTGTGTTTTCGGCGAAGAAGTGATGTTTTCTGCTACCATTTGCCACTTGGATTACTCGACGGTGTGCTTTGTCTACTTCCTGAATTACGAAACGCAGCGTTTTTATGAAAAAACCGTCATTATGCCTTTTACCCGCCAAATTAAATTATCAAATCAAGTTCTTGATACAAGCCACTTCCTCCATGAAGAGATGAATATAAAATTCGAATATGAGCACAATGAAACCCGCATTTTAGTAGAGGTCGAAGAATTCGATGGAGAGCCGCTGGAAGCTTCCTTGCTGATCCGCCATCCCGAAAACCACGATTCGCTTAATGTAGTTATCCCTCGGAACCGCCAGACTTTCCAATTCACAGGCAAGCATCTGTCCCTTCCTGCTACCGGGTCTATAAAGCTTGGCAACCGGACTTATGAAATTGATCCGGGGGACAGTTTTGCAGTACTCGATTACGGCAGAGGCATCTGGCCGCGTGAGTCCTCATGGAATTGGGGAATGGCTTCGCAGCGCTCCGATGGTAAAACCATCGGCTTGAATTTCGGAGGCAAATGGACAGATGGCACCGGCATGACCGAAAACGCTTTTTTTGTCGACGGCAAGATGACGAAACTGCACGAAGACGTCCTTTTCCATTACAATAGCGAGAACTACAAAGAACCTTGGTTTATCCAAACCAAATTCTCTGATGACGTTAAATTAACCTTCACGCCGTTTTTCGAACGCGAATCGAAGACAGACTTGAAGCTGGTAAAGTCAGAAATCCATCAATTGATCGGCTATTACAATGGCTATGTCCGTTACCCCGACGGCCGGAAATTGAAAATCTCCCAAATCCTCGGCGCGGTCGAGGAGCATTTCGCGAAATGGTGAAACGTGTGGCTATGCAGCAATTGCACGAGGCACCTAACATGAACAATAAAAACAGGCCCCGGCGCAAATTGCGCCGGGGCCTGTTTTTTGATATCATTTCAGCTTCTCAAGCATGCGCGCGGGGTAATCCGTGAAAATGCCATGAATGCCAATTTGCTGCAATTGTTCGGCGTATTCAATGCTATTGACGGTATACACATAGACGATCGACCCTTTTCTTAAGGCATCGGTCGTCATTTTCCGGAATGCGGCCGGCAGCGAGACATGAATTTGTTTGGTTCCGATGACCCTGGCGTAATCGTAAACGTCCACATAAATCTGAGAAGTCAGTATTGCCGACTTCACTTCCGTTTCCCGGCAGATATGGAGGACATCTTCGTGGTTGAACGAAGACAGCAGCAGCCTGTCCATCAGTCCTCGCTTATTGGCAAGGTTGATAACTTTATCTACCAGAGTATCGTATGGAAAAACATCCGATTTGATTTCAATATTAAGTCGATGGTGAGTGTCTTGGAAAACTTCAAACACTTCATCGAGTGTCGGGATGCGTTCCCCTCTCCACTCTTCGGAGAACCAGGAACCAGCGTCGTATTCCTGCAATTCGTCCATTGTCATGTCTTTGACATAGCCCTTACCGTCAGTTGTCCGATTGATTCTTTCATCATGGATGACAACAGCTACACCATCTTTTGTTAAATGCACATCAAGTTCTACGCCGTCGATAGGCAATGCCGCAGCTGCCTTAAAAGCAGCCAGCGTGTTTTCCGGATGTGTTCCGGAACTTCCTCTATGTGCAAAAATCTTCATCCCGTGGCCTCCTAAATTTCCGTCCGAATTTCCCATAGTTCTGGGAAGAAGTATTGGTCGAGCACTTTTTTCAGGTAGTTGACCCCTGATGAGCCGCCTGTTCCTTGTTTAAAACCGATGATGCGTTCCACTGTTTTCATGTGGCGGAAGCGCCATTGCTGAAGCCAGTCTTCGATGTCGACGAGCTTTTCAGCCAATTGGTATAATTCCCAATACGTATCCACATCGCGGTAAACCGTTTTCCATGCTTCTCTGACGCTTTCATCCGATTCATAGACTTTCGTAACGTCACGGTTCAAGACCTCAGGATTGATGTGGAAACCGCTTCGGGCCAACTTTTGGATAGCGGCGTCATAAAGCCCAGGTTTGCCGAAAGCTTCCAACAGCGTCTTATGCAGCGCTTCATCTTTTTCGTAGATTTTCAACACATGCTGCGTTTTATAGCCCAGGGCAAATTCAATCATCCGGTATTGATACGATTGAAAGCCGCTGGCATTTCCGAGATCTCCACGGAATTCCATGTATTCTGCTGGTGTCATCGTTGCGAGAACGTCCCAGCCTTGGATAATCTGGGATTGGATTTTCGAAACACGCGCCAATTGCTTGAAGGCTGGCTGAAGGTCGTCATTGCCGATATGGTCGATTGCCGAGGTTAGTTCATGCAATATCAGCTTCATCCATAGTTCCGACACTTGATGGATGATGATGAATAAGGTTTCATCATGATGTCCGCTGACGCCGCCTTGTGCGTTCAGCAATTGATCAAGATGCAGATATTCCCCGTACGTCATGCTTTCTTTAAAATCCGTGCGGATGTTGCTTTCATTTGCCGCTGCAATATTTTGGCCGTTTTTGTAATCATTCATGGATTGGGCTCCGTCCTGCTCGTCTTCAGCTGTCCTCATCTGCTATACCCGCTATGCTCGTATTCCATACCAATTATGCCGGTTTTGTTGCCTTTTTCCAATAGGCCACGATGTCTACTGCTTCGAAGCCGGACTTCTCGTAGACTTTCAGCGCGTCATTTTCCGTTTCCACATCCAGCAGGACTTGGTGCTTGCCAACAGCAAATGCATGATGCCTGCACCATAACAAAAAGGCTTTGCCATAGCCTTTGCCTTGCTCTTTGGGATCGACAGCGAATGCTGTCACCCATAAATCTGTTCCCTCCTCAAGAAGCGTCGCAGCAGCCACCATCTTACCGTCCCGTGCCATCAACCAGACGTTCCGGTCGGGCGACTCGATGTTATGGGAAACCACGGATAATATCCCTTCGTCAAAAGCCGCCTCCAATAGCGAATCCAATTCTTCCCGCTCGCCGTTATATGGCCGTACAACCAAGTCATTCGGCAGCTCCAGCTCCTCCAACGGTCCCGCAGCCATTAGGATTTCCTTGAAATCGAGCCTGTAGCCGAGGCTTTCCAGAAATTGTGCAGCTTCGGGCGTTTCAATGGATGCGGCCAGTATGCTTTCTGCCTGGCGCTGGCCATGGCCGTGTTCAATGCCTTCTGCCAATGCGGTGCCAAGCGACAATCGGCGGTACTCAGTGTGTACCAGCACCGACCATTCATAATGATGCAAGCCGACCATATCTGCCGAAGAAGCGAATCCTACTAATTTCCCGTCATCTGTATAAGCGAAGACTGCAAATCCTCTGGCTTCCGGATTTTGCCAAAGCGATCTATGGAGCACTTGGCTGTAATCTGTTTGAAATAATGTTAAAAAGTTCGAGGCATCCTGAACGGTCTTGCCATCCAAAGGAAATGACTCTATTGATAGGGAAATATTCATTTTCCACCATCCCTTCACTTGATTATTTTCATCGTATCACAAGATTACAGAATTAAACGAACTTTTACCGTTCTGTATCATTGGTTTAAAGGCGTTGTAGTTAGGCTATAATGTGTTGATGAACTTATTTTCGGAGGTCAGCATTATGGCGAAAGAACGTTTAACGTGGGTGGATGCAGTAAAAGGATTCCTGATGGTGCTTGTTGTCATCGGGCATTATTCAGGGCCGATGCCTGTCGAATCCCCTTTGATCACATATATTTATTGGTTCCACATGCCGGCATTTTTCCTTTTGAGCGGCTTGTTCTTTAAACCGATAACCGATAATAGCCAATTAAAACCGGCTATCCATAAACGTTTTATGCAGCTAATGGTGCCTTATCTATTTTTCCTGCTATTATTGACGTTCTTCAAATACGGCATGATGATTGGCGATGGCACCCTTACTTCAGCCTTCCTCAGACAAGACGTGATCGAATTGACTGTGGGCGGACGTTTTTTACGCGGTGAACACGGCGTCTTCTGGTTTGTTACGGTTATGTTCGCCACTTACTTGCTGTTTTTGTGGATTACACGCCAAAAGCGCTGGCTGCAGTTCACCATCTTGGCTGGCTGTTATATGGCCGCACAGCTGGAAGGATCATTCGCTATGGGGCTCGCTTCTGAACCAGACGCTGCCTCTGCCCAGATCCCAATGATTGGGAATCTGGACGTTGTGCTTATCGCCGTCGTCTATTTTGCGACCGGCTATTATTTCAAGGCATTTTGGATGAATATCCCGAAAGCCGCAATCGGCATTGCGGCGACAGTTGTTGCTTTGGCAATGGCCGCCGATGGCATCGGACTTATCAATTACCATTTAAGCCTGAAATTTTTGCGCTACGACCATTTCTTGCTGGATCTCATCATACCGATTGCGATGTCAGCTTTAATCGTCGGCATCTTCCAGCAGATGACAGCCATTAAAAGGCTGCCTTGGTTCGAGAAAATCGAAAAACATTCGATTTCAATCATGTATCTGCACATCTTCATCGGCTTTGTCGTCAAAGATATGCTTCCTTATAATATTTTGACCTACACATTAGCGGGATTATTCGTGCCGATTGTCTTGTCAATCCTGATTCCCAAGACGATTCCGCTCGGCGAAATCCTCATCGGCCGATTCAATCCGCGCAAACATATGCACTTGAGCTGAAAAAAAGAGACAGAAAGCAGAGTATCTGCCATTCCGTCTCTTTTTTGTTGGAAAAGATTTAAACTATGCGGTCACAGCTTCGCATCCGCGAGCATTGCCGTGTACAAACCACCGCTGTTGATCAAGTCCTGCTGCTGGCCGAACTCGACCAATTCACCCATTTCCATCACCAGCACCAAATCAGCCTGCCGCACTGTGTTCAAACGGTGCGCAATGACGAAGCTGGTTCGGCCGGCCATGAGATGTTCAAGAGCTTCCTGTATTTTCAGCTCTGTGACGGTATCGATGCTGCTCGTTGCCTCATCCAATAAAAGGATGACAGGATCTGCGATGAGCGCTCTCGCAATCGACAGCAATTGCTTCTGCCCTTGGCTGATCATCGAGCCGTCGCCTTTCAACACCGTGTCGTAGCCGAACGGCAATGCCTCGATAAAGTCATGGGCATTGCTCCTTTTCGCAGCCTCGACCACTTCTTCATCGGTTGCATCGAGGCGGCCATACCGAATATTTTCCCGCACCGTCTCTTCAAAAAGGAACGGGTCCTGCAGGACAAAAGCGATTTGTTTGCGGAGCGTTTCCCGCGGCATCGCTTCGATCGGTGTGCCATCAAGGCGTATCTGCCCTTCCGCCGTGTCATAGAAACGGGCAAGCAACTGCATAATCGTCGTTTTCCCCGCACCGGTCGCTCCGACCAATGCGGCAGTCTGGCCAACGCCGACGGCAAAGCTCACATTACGGATTGTCCAATCCTCTTCCGCACCTTCGTATTTGAAAGACACATCGTCAAATTCGACCAGCCCGCGCAGCTTCTTATCGGCATTCAAAACCGCTTCATCCTTTTCTTCCGTTTCTCCCATGATCGAAAACACACGTTCCGCCCCTGCTATAGCCGACAGTACGGTATTGAACTGGTTTGCCAAGTCATTGAGCGGGCGCGTAAACTGGCGGGCATACTCAGTAAAGATGACAATGACCCCGATTGAAATCGATCCGTTAAGCGCAAGAATACCGCCCACGCCGGCGACAATCGCAAAACTGCCGTTGTTCAAAAAGTTCATCACTTTCGGAATGAACCCAGCATAAGTCCATGCCCAAAATCCTGTACGGCGAAGATTCTCACTTTTCACGAGAAACTCTTCCATCACGCGCGGTTCCTGTGAAAAGGCTTTGACGATTTTCTGCCCGGAAATCGATTCCTCGATCAAACCGTTCAATTCGCCGATGGCTTGCTGCTGCTCTTTGTAGAGACGGCCCGTGCGCTTCGTAATCCATTGCATCGAAACGTACATGAGGGGAATGATGATTAGCGTCAAAACCGTCAGCAGCGGGCTCAGCCACAGCATGACAATGATGGTCCCCGTCAATGTCAGGATGCTTGAAAACACTTGGATAAATGTGCTGTTAAGCGTTGTCGACACATTCTCGATGTCATTCGTCATGCGGCTCATCAACTCGCCGTGCTGGCGTTTGTCGAAGAATGAGACCGGCAAACGCTGAAGATGCTCGAACAGCCTGGTGCGCATCCGGTAAATCACTCCTTGGGCAATCCCGACCATCCAATAGTTTTGCAGGTATAACGAGACAGAATGCCCGGTATAAACGGCAATGAGCCAGAAGATGACCGTTCCCATGCCGCTGAACGTCTGGGGGACGATGAATTCATCAATAATAAAACCGATCAGGTAAGGGCCTAGCAGCGCCAACGCTGAACTGACGAACACCAAAGCAAGCACTGCCACCAACAGGAGGCGATGTTCATCCACCAGTTTCCAGATGCGCAGCAGCGTGGATTGCCAATTCTCCGCACGCTCGGTTTTTTTGCTGTCTTTCTTTTTTAAGTCCTCTTTCTGGATTACCGGTTCGTAGCCGAAAGGACGCCGAATCGCCTCAAACATACTCGTCCACCTCCTGTTCTTGCTGTGAAAAGGCAATCTGCCGATAAAGTGAAGACGCCTTCAAGAGCTGTTCGTGTGTTCCATAAGCGGAAATTTCACCATCCTCCAAAAGCAGGATGCGGTCAGCTTTCATCGCTGTGCGGATTTTTTGTGTGACCATGAGCATCGTCGCATTTTCCCGTTCGAGCTCTTCCCACAGCGCCGCTTCCGTTTTCACATCAAGCGCGCTTGTGCTGTCATCCAAAATCAGCACCGATGGTTTGCGTACAAGTGCACGCGCAATCGACAAGCGCTGTTTTTGGCCGCCGGATAAATTGACGCCTTTTTGTCCGACACGCGTGTTATAGCCATCCGGAAAACGCATGATGGTATCGTGGATTTGGGCTTTAACAGCGGCGTTGGCAAGTTCACCTTGCTCAGACTGTTCTTTCCCCCACGACAAGTTGTCTGAAATGGTCCCCGTGAAAAGCATCGATTGCTGCGGCACGATGCCGATGGTTTTGCGCAATGTCCGCAGCTTCCATTTCTGCACGTCGCTGCCATGGATTTTCACAATGCCATCCTTAGCATCATAAAACCGGGGAATGAGCTGCAAAAGCGTCGATTTCCCCGACCCAGTCGCACCCATAATCGCCAGTTTTTCATTCGCTTCCAAGCTGAACGTGATATTCTTCAGCACCAATCGATCCGTTCCGGGATATGCAAATGACACGCCATCGAACTCGACAGCTCCGCGCTGCAGCATATTGTCTCCACCATTTTCATCTTTTTCACGCACGTCTTCCGCAAGCAGCACTTCTTCGATTCGCTCAGAAGAAGATTTCGCCCGCGCAAACGCCATAATGATGAACGAGAACATCGAGAAAGCGCCAGTCATACGCATGGCGTAGTTGACGATTGCCACCAGTTCGCCGATTTCAGCACTGCCTTGACGAATTTCAAAGGCGCCAAACCAAAGCACCGCTAATAACGACAAGTTCATGCCGAATAAAAGAATTGGCAAAATGATTTCCATGACGCGGAATGCTTTCACGGTATCGATTTTCAGCGAATCGGCTACGCCCGAGAAGCGATTCGATTCGTGTTTGCCGCGCAAATAAGCTTTGATCAGCCGGACAGCCTGCAAGTTTTCCTGAACCATCCGGTTAAGCTGATCGAGCCGCTGCTGAACAAAACTGAAATGCGAAACACCTTTTTTCACCATAATGTATAAAAACACCAACAGCAATGGAAAGATGACCACCAGATAAACCGCCAGCTGGGCGTTAACGACAAATGCCATGACGATGCTTCCAATAACGAGCAACGGCGCGCGCAGCATGATGCGCAAACTCATGAACAGCACCTGCTGGACTAAGTTGACATCGCTGGTCAGCCGCGTGATCAAGCCCGACGCCGGAAAGCGGTTGAACGTTGCCAGTGAAAAAGACTGTATCCGCCCGTAGACGGCCTTTCTCAAGTCGAACGAAAAGCTTTGCGATACGTGCGAAGCGAAATAGGAGTTCACCACACCTGACAAAAAGGCGATGACCGAAAGCCCCATCAATATGATTCCATATTCGATGATTTGATCGCGGTCCCCCGCCATGATGCCGTCGTCGATGATTTTTGCGATGACCAGCGGCTGCAAAAGCTCCACTGTCAGTTCAAGCAGCATAAGAGATAAGGCGATGGAGATTAAAAATTTATATGATTTGGCGTACGAAAAAACAGTTTTCACCCGCATAGCCTCCTTGAACATTTCGATACACGAACTTTTATCTTGTTATTATGACATAATTCTCTGACAACAGACAGTATATTTCCTTGAAAATAAAAAAAACGGCGCTTCTATAAAGCGCCGCTTCGTGACTTATCTGACTCTTCGTTTTTTCAGTTTAACATTGCCTGCCAGCGACAGGAATGTGACAAACACCAGCATGATGAGCGCTCCTGTAAGCTGGGTCGGTGCAAGTATCTGATGAAACCAGAAAGCTGAAATAATCATTGCCGTAAGCGGTTCCACCGCAGACAGCACACTCGTTTCCACTGGCGTGATAAAGCGCATGCTGCTTAGGAACAGGACAAACGCCAGCGTCCCTACAATAACCAAGGCAAGGAAAATCAAGAGCGCTTTTGGATCCATCAGGCTTCCCCAATCATCCGCAAGAAACACCGGATCCACAATCGCCAGGAACAGGCCGCCAATCAGCATCGACCATCCTACGACAAGAAGTACGCCCCATTCTTGCATCAATTGTGCTGGGTATAAAGTATAAAAAGAAAACGTCAGTCCTACTAAGATGCCCCAGAACAGCGCTTCGCCGCTGATGATCAGCTCATCCGGACGACCATTTGTCAAAAGCAGGAATAACCCTGCCAGCGTTCCCACCATGCCGATCACCTGATAAAGCGGCGGCAATTTCTTTTGGCGCAGTGAAATGAATAGGATGATGTAAATCGGCCCCAAAAATTGAAGCAGCGTCGCGACGACTGCGTCACTGGCTGCAATGGCTGATACAAATGTAAATTGCGCGCCAAGCATGCCGAAAATCGAGAACAGTACAAGTGGACGGATCCAAATGCGCCCTCTGAAAATCGATGTGACTTTCACTCCTTTCATTTTCACAAAAGCAAGCAGCATCACCCCCGCCAGCATCAGGCGCAGCGTGGACACAAAAGTAGGCGTCAAGCTGTACTCATGCATCATCCACTCCATCATCGGGCCGGTTGCTCCCCAAAATACCGAACCCGTGATGATCATTGCAATCCCTTTAATACGGTTCATGGCAAATCTTCCTTTCTACAGGAAAAACCAATCCCGGAAGATTGGTTTTCTGGTATTCGTTAAAAAGTGGTGGTCAGCATCAAGCCGCAATACGCGGCTGCGATAAAACCGATGCCGAACAGTACGGAAAATCCGGCAGGCAGGCTGCGTTTATAAGACAGCGGCACCATCACCAAACAAAGGAGTGCTATTCCAAGCAGCAGCAGGCCATTCAATGAAAAGGCCGGTGCTGCGCTGATTGGAATATACAGCGGACCCATGAACGCTTCGATAAACGGCGCCGCCCCTTCCGAGCGGAATGTATCATTGACATCGTGCGGAGGTGCTTGTTTGCTCATGAACGCGGTCATTGCCAGCGTTGCCAATAGCAAAATGCTTTCCGCTTTCAGCCATGCCTGTTGGTAAAGGCGTTTTTTATTCAAAAAGCCATTGATGGCTGCCGCCAGCAATAGCGGAAGGATGCTCAAATGTTTCAATAACAGCAATTGGCCGTAAGGCAGAACCCATGAACTGGCGTAATCAGCTGGCGCCACAAAGAACAGCATGATGACAAATCCACTGATTAACAGGATCGCGACACAGGCACTGGCAAATGGCGTGAACCACGCCAAGAATCGCTCCCATTGCCCGCCCTTTGATAACCATGCTGTCTGCAGCAGCATTCCCGCCCAGAGCACCAACGCCAAAAAATGGATCGTATGGCCAACGAAACCGCTCCATAAATTCAAGGTCGAAGCGTGGCTGAAAAATCCGACAGCCAGAATTAATGCCAGCGTGTAGTACGCGGCCATGTATTTTGAGCCGTCGTAATAGATGGTGACGCCAAGGAGCAGCGAAATCAATGCGGTAATCACCCAGCCATGGCCGGTCCGGTAATCGAGCAGCACGGTAAAGAACGTCCCGAAACCGCCGTCCAAAAACACCAGCAATTCAATGACAGGGGCCAGCGAAAAAAGCACAATCCCGATTACGCTTAACATCAGCAGCCATCGCGGCTCACGGATTTCCGGCTTATGGGACTGAGGGATGAATTTCAACAACACCGAACTCGCGATAATGGAAAATGAGATATACAGCAAAAAATCAGCAATTGAAGTGAAAAAGATCATCGCTTCTTTTTGATCAGCAGGACAGAGCCGAACCCTATCAGTACTGTAACAGCAATAATCAATAAAATTGTCAGAAGGCTGCCGCCTTCTTTCCCTTCATCCGCAGCAGCTTGCTGGTCTTCATCGGACTCGGCAGGCTCTGTTTGAGCTGCCTCTTCTTGTGCAGCTTCTCCTGTGGATTCTTCAGCCGGTTCTTCCGATGCTGTTTCTTCTGCAGGAGCCGCCTCCACACTGAATAAAATTTCCCCTTCAATTGGATGACCATCTTCACCTATAATTTTCCATGAAATTATGTATTGGCCATTCACTAACTCTTCATTGATTAAGCCTTTCATCACGTTTTCAGAAATTGAAATACCATCCAGCGCCACGTCTGTCTCAGGTCCTTTGAGCGTCATCATGCTGCCTTCTTCGATAATTGTGCCAAACACCAATTCAAGTTCCTCCGGGGTTTCAGCCAATTTCTCACCTTCTGCAGGGTTAGACGATGTCAATGCTGTATGGGCATGCGCCGTGAAAGGCATCCCGATCATTAGCAGCAACATTGCCACAATTATTTTCTTCATTGAGTTTCCCTCTTTTTCTTTATTTTTCATTTTTTCTTTCCCCATTCTCTCATGCTTGTTAAAATAAGCATAGTCATTGTATCTTATAAATAATCGCAGGGAATATTTTGAAAAGGATGACGATAGTCCTTTTCTTCTTTATAATGGAATTAGACTACGGAGAAGGAGCGTC
Source organism: Planococcus sp. TJ-301 (assembly GCF_058268475.1). Taxonomy (NCBI): domain Bacteria; kingdom Bacillati; phylum Bacillota; class Bacilli; order Caryophanales; family Caryophanaceae; genus Planococcus; species Planococcus sp. TJ-301. Next base: position 1,619,266 of record NZ_JBZDOH010000001.1, read on the forward strand.
ATGGAATGAGTGAATTACAAGAACTGCTAGCGGATAACCTCGTTTTTAACCATATCCCTTTTCCCATTATCATTATGGACAAAGACGGACTTGTAGTATGGTGCAGCCGCCATGCAGAACGTGTTTTCCAAATCGAAACCAATACAATCAAAGGCCAACTTTATCCATATATGAACCCGGAGAGAGCCGCTCTTTATAAGCATTCCTGGGAAACGGTTATACATAGCAAAGAGCCGATACGGTTTGAAGATGTAGAAGTCGAATTAGGTGGCGGAACGCTGACGTATACAACCATCGTCACAAAAGCATTCACTGCTGATAATGAACAATTCATCATGGCGATTTTCGAAGTGGACGATGCTGACGAAGAAGGATCGGCAAACCGCGAATTGAACAGCTTGCGGAGCGGATTGGATAATTCGTTCATGTTGCTATATTTTGACGAGGAATTTTTGATCACTTACGCAAATCCTTTGTTTCTAAAACTCAGCAAATGGACGCCGAAACGGATTCTCGGCAAACCGATCTGGCAGATGTTCGGGGAAGAAAGCGCGGATGTCCGTTTTGTGGAAACGCTTGTGGCAACATTGAAGAGCGGCAATGTCTGGAACGGGCAGACGCGGAAAGTGAAGAAAGACGGCGAAGAATACTGGGTTGACCTGACTGCGATTCCGATGCAGATTAAAGGCGATGACACCTATTACATCTTCCTCGAAAAGGATATTACTGCTGCTAAGAAAGTGCAGCATCACTTGGAAGAAATTGCCTTCGTTGATCCCATCACTGGCTTAGAGAATCGCCATCGCTTAGAGCAAGTGGTCAACGAGTTTATCGAAGAGAAGAAAAATTTCTCGTTTGTCTATCTCGATATTGACCGTTTCTATACACTTCGCGATGTGTCGGACACCGATACTGAAAATGAATTGCTCATCGAATTCACGAAGCGCCTGCGCATGTATTTCTCAGATACCATCATCACCCGCGCCGGGCTGCATGAATTCGCGTTGGTGACACCGCTCAGCAACTGGTTCATTGAAGGGTTCCTATATTACCTTCAGCAGCACCCGATCTACATTGACGGGCTGTCAATTCCGATGACCATCAGCGGCGCCATCACGCGCTATCCGGAAGATCAGCAGTCGTTCGTGCACCTGATTAAAGCGTCTCACGCGACCATCAAAAAAGTCAAAGAACGCGGCGGCAGTGCCATCTCTGCGCTGACTTCGGATGACCATGAGCGCCTGAGCCGAAAATCATTGATTGAAAAACGCTTGATCCACGCGCTTGACCGCCATAATTTGCATTTGCTGTACCAGCCGCAAGTCAATTTGAAGACCGGAAAAGTGGAAAGTGTCGAAGCGCTCGTGCGATGGGAAGATTCCGAAATCGGCATTGTCACGCCGGATGAATTAATACCGATCGCCGAAGAAAATGGGATGATCAACGAAATCGGCCTTTACGTGCTTGAAACGGTTTGCACGCAGCTGAAAGACTGGCAGAATCGTGGAATCGATATGAAAGTCAGCATTAATACGTCCATCCGGGAATTCCGCGACAAGGACATGGCCAAGATCTTTCTTGAGCAGATCCAGCTAAATGGCTGCGATCCTGCTTCATTGGCGATTGAAATTACCGAACGGTTCGCTTTGGAAGCGGAAGCAGAACGGTCCATCGTCAAACAGATGCAGCAGCTGAACGCGGCTGGCATCTCCTTCTCACTCGATGATTTCGGCACAGGCTACGCCGCATTCCGCTATATGCTGATGCTGCCGATCACCAATTTGAAAATCGACCGTTCCATCATCAAGTACATCACTAAACAGGAAAAAATGCAGAAACTGATTAAAGGCATGATCCAATTTGGCAAGAGCTTGGATCTCCAAGTCACTGCGGAAGGCGTAGAAACCAACGAACAGCTGGAATTATTGCGCGCCATGGACTGCGATTTGATCCAAGGTTATATTTCCGGTTATCCGATGACAGCGGCAGACCTGGAAAAATGGCTTAAAGTTTCAGAAACGACGTAATATAAAAATAAAAAAATCGGCATGTCCCAGTCAATTCTGGGTCATGCCGATTTTCTTTTGGACGCGCTTGGCCATGACTTTGAAGACCATTTGCATCAATACTTCCGCGAACACCAACCCCATCGCGACAGCGCCTGAAATCATCAGCGCTTCAGAAGCGAAGGTTATGGCTTCCAGATAATTGTTCTCTACGATATTGCGCATGGCATTATATGCTTTGCTGCCCGGCACAAGCGGAATGATTCCTGCCACACTGAAAATGATCATGGGCATCTTGAACTTTTTCGCCAGCAGATGCGCAGCCAGCGCCACGCCGAATGCGCCAGCAAAGGTCGCCTGTACGGGGTCGTCGAGGAAAATGACGCCCGTCCGGTAAATCAGCCAGCCCGTCATACCGACCAGCCCGCAGCTGAACAATGTCCTTCTCGGCGTATTGAAAATAACGCCAAACGACGCTGCTGCCAGAAAACTTAAAAACGCTTCTAATGGCCAGTTCATCGTACCCCTCCTTTTAAAATGACAATACAAGCGCGATGCCCGCTCCAATGGCGAACGCTGTCAGAAATGCTTCCGCTCCTTTAGAGAGGCCCGAAACGAAATGCCCGGCCATCAGATCGCGGACGGCGTTAGTGATCAGCAGCCCCGGTACAAGCGGCATGATCGAGCCGATGATGATTGTGTCCAAATTTTTTCCAAAGCCGGAATGGACGGCCAACAGCGCGAACACGCCGATGGCCAACGCTCCGACAAACTCGGCAAAAAATTTCACTCGCGTTTTCTCTAAAATCGTTTCTACTATGATAAAGCCCGTACCGCCGAAAACAAAAGCGAACGGCAAATCACTCCAACTGCCGCCCAGCAGGATCAAAAAACATCCACTCGCCGTCGCTGCTGCCAGAATCTGAAGCCATATATTGAACATATAATTAGTTCGGTCGATTATTTTCAATTCTTCGTATGCCTCTGCCAGCGCCAATTCACCAGCCACCAATTTCCTAGACACCGAATTCACCAGCGCAACACGCTCCAGATCGGTGCGGCGGCTGTTGATGCGCACAAAGCGCGTCGCCAGTTCATCACTCGGAGAAAACATGATGCCCGTAGGCGTGACAAAACAATGGGAGTCTGTCATTTTCTGTGATATGGCCATGCGGATCATCGTATCTTCAACGCGGTAAGTTTCCGCGCCATTCTCCATCAATAGCTTGCCGGCCAACAGAAAACAATCGAGGGCAAGCTCGCGTCTAGTTTCAACTATTTGTGTCACAGGCTCTCCCCCTTCTGTATTATTCCTCATGATAACGCATCCGGACAAAAATTAAAACGCTCCGCCTAGGCGGAGCGTTTTTTTAGATTATTGGGAAACTCCTGACAACTCTTTTCATTTCGCTCTAGGCGGACGCTTTCCGCGGGCACGGCTTCAGCCGCTTCCCTCACTACGAAAACCGTTGCTCCTGTCCCTGTCCCTGCAACGCTTCGCTAGCTTCGGGACATGGAAGTGCGTTGCAGCGCTATACGCTTCGTCGCAAACAAGTTGGGCAAAAAAACTTTTTGCCAACTTGTTCGCCGCCTTCCGCTTCATTCAAAGGTGTTTCTTAATAGTGAAGCATTTCTTTGAATGAAGAAAACGAAAGATATAATTTCTGCAGTTTCTTTCCAATCTCCAGATATGTAGCAAAACAGCTCCGACTCCCGCGGGAGCAGCGAAGCGATGAAGTGCCGAAATCCACTCGAGCACTAGCACGAGTGGATTTCGGCGCAAGCCCGCAGGAAAGCGGTGCTGTTTTGTGGAATATTGATGTCGATGCCTGACTTGACATTGGATTTTAATTTAGTGTTTTCTGTTAGCTATAAATCAAGGTTTCAGGATGACTTTCGTGCAGTCGTCTGTGTGGTCATTGAAAATCTGATAAGCATCCGCTGCCTTTTCAAGCGGCATGATATGCGAAATGATTTCACGCGGATCGAATTCACCATTCTCAATTTTTTCGTACAGCATCGGCATCAAATGAATGACGGGTGCCTGCCCCATCTTCATTGTAACGTTGCGCTCAAAGATATTGCCCAGTGGAAACTGGTTGTACTTCAACCCATAGACGCCTGTCAATTGGATCGTACCGAATTTGGCAACTGCGTCTTTTGCGATATCAATCGCACTTAGCGTGCCGCCTTGAAGCATCAACTTCTGCTGGATTGCTTCTGCTGCCGATTTTTTGCCGTCCATTCCGACGCAATCGATAACTACTTGCGCGCCTCCGCTCGTCAGATCATGGATATGCGCACCCATATTATCGTATTGGCTAAAATCGAACACTTCAACGTTGTTCATGCGTTTCGCTTTTTCCATTCGGTATGGAATTTCATCAACCGCGATGACGCGTTTAGCGCCTTTCATCCATGCGAATTTCTGGGTCATCAAGCCGATTGGCCCGCAGCCCAGGACAACTACCGTATCTCCCTGCTTTACGCCGGCATTTTCAACACTCCACCAAGCGGTCGGCAGTACGTCAGAAAGGAAAAGCACCGATTCATCTTCAAGCTCGGAAGATTCCGGAATGACAAACGGCATGAAGTTGCCGTACGGCACACGCAGGTATTCGGCCTGTCCGCCGGAATAATCGCCGTAACGTTCAGTAAATCCGAAATAGCCGCCCGTATCGAAATGAGGATTGCCATTTGAATTGTCGCATTGGCTCTCCATGTCATGATCGCAATAGAAGCACTGCCCGCAGCTGACGTTAAATGGCAGTACGATGCGATCGCCTTTTTTCACTTTTGTCACTTCGGGCCCAACTTCTTCGACAATGCCCATCGGTTCATGGCCAATGACGTAATCTTTTCGCGCAGGCAAGGCTCCTTGATAAATATGCAAATCCGAACCACAAATAGCAGAAGAAGTGATTTTGACAACGATATCGTCTTTCTTCTCGATTTCAGGATCCTTGACTTTTTTTACTTTGATGTCTTTGACTCCTTGAAAAGTTACTGCTTTCATCTCATCGCCTCCATAGTTTTCAGAATACTCTACTACTTCCCTGATTTGATGAATAAAAAACCGCACATCCGGAATTTCCGGATGTGCGGACGGCTAATAGGCCAATGTGTCTTTCAATTCATAGGTTTCAAGATTGTAGCTTTTCACTTCGCTATTGGCTACAGTGTAAAGATTGTCACCGCTGTAAAGGATGCGCTGCACGCTTTTAGCCCAATCTTCGAACTGCATATCGGACTGCGCTATCAAATTGGCCGCTTCTGTGATGCCGTCGGGAGTTATATTGTAAATCATTGCCCCCTCACCTTCGAACTCCACATACTTGCCATCTGTTTCGCTATACATTGCCAGCGGAAAACCGTAAAGGCTCTTTTCGGGATGGATGAACAGCGCTTTGTGGTCGTATTGCAGCTGGGAATAGGTTCCCGGACCGCCTATGATTTCATTGTCTTTTTCCCGGGGATTTGAGAAATCGCTGATATCAAACAATGAAATTTTCATTCCCCCGGTTACTATCCGCGGTTCGCCGCCCTTCACCGGCTCCAGCTTCGTATCTGCCCCAAAACCGATTAAGTGGTTTTCATCCAATGGATGAAGATAATTCGAGAATCCGGGAATTTTCAATTCTCCCAGCACTTTCGGCGCGGATGGAGCGGATACATCGATGACAAACAATGGATCGGTTTCTTTAAACGTCACCATATATGCTTTATCCCCGATAAACCGGGCTGAGTAGATCCGCTCTCCTTTTGCCAAATCTTCCACTGCGCCAACTTGTTTCATGCCAGCATCCAGTACGAACAGATGGTTTTTCGAGGGTTCATTGACATTCCACGCAAATCCTTCCGTTGTTGCTATACGGAAATAGCCATTGTGCTCATCCATTGAAAACTGGTTTAAGAGTGAACCCCTCACTTCGCTGGAGGCTAAAAATTGGACTTCTGTTTCTTCCAATGCAAATTTGAAAATCTCGGTATTTGCCGTCTGCGGCATCCAGATCGCTATATCAGCATCGCTGTCGGTCACTGTGCCGTCTTCGCTGGCTGCCGGAATATAAGCGGCTGCCGTCAAATAGAGATGGTCTTTCGACATATACAACTGCTCGCTGCCGCCTAAAAATCCTTTTGTGCTAATGTCGTTTTGGGAAGGCTCCGCCAAATCGATGGCTGATATGACACTATAGCTGCCCTCCATTGTCCCTGGCAAGATGGAAAGGCTGTCGTAAGGCACCGGTGTGAGCGTGCCGCCATTTTTCGAATCGTAGGTATGTGGACGCAATTCCGTCTCATTTTGCTTTTCCATAATCCAGAAATCCGGATAGACATTGGTGACATAGTATAAGACATTGTCAGCCAGCCGTGCGCCGTTTAAATTCCCCTCTGTTCCGAATTCTCTCAGCAATTCCGGCGATGCCGGATTATCAATGTCGTAAAGGTGGACGGTTGTCATTCCCATATGCGGAAAGTACTCCCGTTCCATGCCATCCATCGGCATAATTGAATACTTGCTGCCGATCACAACAAGAACGCCATCGTTCAAGAACAATTGCTGCGGATATATTTCTTCTTCGAAAACCAGTTCATCCGCCACGGCCAATTCGTCCGGATTTCGGACATCTGTAATAATAACGCGATTTTCGCTGATTGAATAAATGAACGATCCATCGGTTTTTACGAGATCAGCTTCATCTACACCTTCAACTTGTTTATTGGTGGTTGAGTAATCGCCGCCATTCCCGGCTTCTCCGCTGGATTCACCGCTTCCGCTGTCTGCAGACTCTTCTGTGGCGCCGCTTTTATCTGTGAAAATACCAGCTTCCTCATTGCTTTGCTGCAAAGCCAGTACTTGGCCGAAATACGCCCTCAGCTCTTCAGCGTCCGTCAATGTCTGGATTTCTTCCTGAACAGAAAAAGTGAGCTCTTTTCGATCAAGTGATTTGAAAAAGCTTCCTTTGATTGCTGATTCTTTGATGTGAAGTTCGTATTGTCCAACCGGAAGCTGCGGCATTTCTATGGTTTTGCCGTTTGGCCGCAATTCCATTGAAGTTTCCACTCGATTCCCTTCCGCATCCGTCAGATAAATGTCGCCTTTTTCAATCGCATCCCTTTGGACTGTGGATGAGAAATTCGCGCGCCATCCTTGCTCAGTCAAGGCGATTGCGGGTGCGTTGACAGTCACTTTGTCGAACATCAAAACTCCTGCAATTGCGATGCCTGCAAGCAACACTGCAGCCACTAGCCATATCCCTTTCTTCTTCATTACCGACCCCGCCTTTCAAGGCTTCTTTTCCAATTAGACATTAGCCACAGGAAAAAGTTACAGATTTTCCCGGAACTTTTTTACAGCCTTTTGGAATGTCCCGATAAACTGCTCATTCGCGCAATCCGTGTTCCCACCGCCTTGAACAAATCCTGGATTTCCGCCGCCTTTGCCATCCGTTAATGCCAATAACTCTTCCAGCACTTCCCGCATATCTCCTTGTGCCTCTTCCCCTTTCGCACAGACAAATCGCACGCTTTTGCCTTCTACCGACAAAAGGAGTAAATAAGCCTCTTTTTCACGAGCCGCAACTAAACGCGCCAATTGCTGGAGTTCTTTTACCGGGCGGTTATAAAATATACGTTCTGCAGTTGCCGTATTTGCCGTTGCCTGAATGCCACCGGCTTCGGCTTCCAATAATTTTGAACGTGTGTCTTTTAATTCTTTTTCGATTCCCGTCTTTTCTTCAAGCAGCGCATCAGCCGCAGCCGGCAAATCCTTCAACGGGGAATTTAGCTGGCGCACCAGTTCATCAGTGGTTTCAATCAACAGGTTGAAATGGCTGAATGCCCGGCCACCGCATAAAAAATAAACCCGTGTTCCGCCTTTCGCCTTCTCCACAGTAATGATTTTGATGACGCCAATGTCAGCGGTATTTTTAGGATGGGTGCCTCCACAGGCATTTAGGTCGACCCCTTCAATTTTTACGAGCCGAATGTCCCCTTCCACCACAGGCGGTTTTCTTAACGGCAGAGATTTCGCCTGCTCACCGGACACCCATTCTGTCGTAATCGGCAGATGGCGGCGAATGACTCTATTGGCCGCAGCTTCCGCAGCCGCCAGAACTTCCGGTGGAATTTCAGCGGCGTCCAAATCAATGGACACCCGCTCCACACCAAGATGAAAGCTTGTCGTATGCAAATTAAACTTGTCAGCAAACACGGCACTCAGTACGTGCTGGCCAGCATGCTGCTGCATATGGTCAAAGCGCCTATTCCAGTCGAGCTGCGCCGGATATTCCCCGTTGCCGAGCGGCATATTCGTGTAATGCCGGATTTCCTCTTGAAAAGTTTGAACGTCCAGTACTGCAGCCTCGCCAATAAAGCCGGTGTCTGCAGGCTGTCCGCCGCCTTCCGGATAGAATATCGTTTGGTTTGTTAGTATGTATTGCCCTTTTTTGTCCTGTCCCGATCCAATCACTTCCACTTTGGCCAGCGCAATTTCCGGGTCGCCATAATACATTTTCAATGTCATTATCGTTCCTTCTTTCCGCTTTTTCAGTATGCAGCCCTCTGTTGTTTAGGGATCTCCGTTTAGTGGAAATAAATAATTACAAGAGAATTTAGGAGGTAGCAAGCATGCCGAGATTTGAACGTTCCATATTATTGTATAACGGCGCGGCTGGAGCGGCAACGACCGACACGGTAATCCCTTTGACTGTTCCGGCTCTCGCGCGGGCGTCAAAGCATCTTGAGCTGATCCAAACTGCGTCACCAGAAGAATTCGAAGCTGCATGCCGCAATTCCTGCAACAACGCCGATGCGCTTTTTGTTGCAGGAGGAGACGGCACCGTACACATTGCGGTACAAGTGCTTTCCACCATGGATGCTCCTCCAGTGCTCGGAATCCTTCCAAGCGGAACGTGCAATGATTTTGCCCGGACGCTGGAGATTCCATTGTTGCTTGACCAAGCGGCAGAAGCTTTGGCCGCTGGAGATATTCAGGACATCGACACGGCACAAGTCAACGATCGGATTTTCCTTAATTTCGCCGGACTCGGATTGATTACGGATACGTCATTGAACATCGACCCTGCGTTAAAAGAACGCTACGGCAAATTAAGTTATTTCATGAGCGCTTTGCAAACCATGCGCCAATCGATCCCTTTTCCAATCCATTTGGAAATCGATGGCGTGCAATCCTTGGAAGAAGGAGTCGCTGCGTTGATTATGAACGGAAAATCCATCGGCACCCATATGCTTCCGATGGATTCGATTAGCCCTTCTGACGGCCTGCTTGATGTCTTCATTGTCCAATCATCGACGATTACCGCGATCCGGGAATGGTTTTCACTCGCTAAACCTGACGTGACGCCCGACGAATTGGAACACATAACCCATTTCCAAGGACAGCACATCAAAATATGGACAGATGAAGAAAAAGAAGTCGACACGGATGGAGAAATCTACTTGAAGACTCCACTTGACATTCAAATCCAGCCGAAGAAACTCAAAATGCTGGTGCCAAAAACCGCATTTGACAGTATTCCTGAATAATCCCCCAGCCAGAAAAAAGAGCCGCAAGCAACTGTCATGGAAAAATGACAGTGCTGACGGCTTTTTTTATTCTTCAAATGGCCATTGCGGCAGCATGTGATTCAATTTCTTATCCTGGCGGTTGCCGAGCACATAATCCGCTTGCATGAGCGTATGGATTTCACGCGTTCCTTCATAAATGACCGGTGCTTTCGAGTTCCGCAAGAAGCGGGCAACCGGATATTCATCCGTATAGCCGTAAGCGCCGTGGATCTGGACAGCATCATCTGCCGCTTTATTGGCAAAATCGCAAGCCTGCCATTTCGCTAGAGACGTTTCCCGCGTGTTGCGCTTCCCTTGGTTTTTCATCTCGCCCGCCCGGTATACGAGCAGCCTGCTCATTTGATAACCCGCTTCCATATTGGCAAGCATCTGCTGGACAAGCTGGTGTTCGCCAATCGGTTTGCCGAATGTCGAGCGGGAATGGCAATACTTGACGCTTTCTTCTATACACGCCATCAGCAAACCACATGCACCCGCAGCAACGGTAAAGCGGCCGTTATCAAGTGCAGACATGGCGATTTTAAAGCCCTCGCCTTCTTGCCCTAATAGATTTTCCACCGGCACCCGCAAATCATCAAAGAATAATTCGCCGGTATTGCCCGAGCGGATGCCGTACTTTCCTTTTAGCGCTTTTGAAGAAAACCCTTCCCAAGTCCGCTCGACGATAAATGCACTGATTCCTTTATGCTTTTTCTCTTTGTCGGTATAAGCGAAAATGATAAAATGGTCTGCAACGTCGCATAACGAAATCCAGGTTTTCTGGCCATTCAAAATATAATGCTCGCCGTCCCTCACCGCTGTCGAAGCCAAAGCTACGACATCTGAGCCTGCGCCCGGTTCTGTCAGGCCGAATGCTCCAATTTTTTCACCTTTTGCTTGGGGAACGAGGTATTGCTGTTTCTGCTGCTCGGTCCCCCATTGCAAAAGGGACATCGAATTGAGGCCCGTATGGACGGAAACCGCTGTCCGGAAAGCCGTGTCTCCTCTTTCTAATTCTTCACAAATAATCGCCAACGAATTATAATCCATTCCGCTGCCGCCGTATTTTTCAGGTATGCATACACCCATTAGGCCCATATCTTTCAGCCGGATCCAGATGGCCGGATCAAAAGCTCCGGCCGCATCCCATCCGGCTATATGCGGAATGATTTCTTCATCGACAAAGTGCCTGACTGTTTTCCGAAGCAGCTGATGTTCTTGAGTGAATTCGAAATCCATAGCCGTTCCCCCCCTGTGCCGTTTTTTAATTCTGATACGCGGAACGATGCACTGTTTCTTTGATGAGAACTCCGCGCTTCGCCATTTCCGCAATGTATTCATCGCCTGGCACGATCAATTCAGGCGGATAAGAACCTCGCTTATCGATGAGGCCGCTGCCAATCATCTGCGCCACAACTGAAATCGTATAAGCAGTCGCCCGCGCCATAGCGGTCACACCCGCATCTTCCCGAACTGTAATCATATTGTATTCATAGGTCAGCCCTTCACCTTCTTTGGTACCCGAAACCAAGACGCGCAACAAAACAGCATCCTGTTTATCGCCAAGTTCAGTGAGCGGCTTCAGCACTTCACGCAAAACGTCGCGCGGCTTCACGGCTAGCCCGTTCACCTTAACCGTTTTTTCGCGATCCGTGAATCCAAGGTCGACAAGGATTTGAAACTTTTCGGCATGCCCTTTATAGCGAACCGTTTTATACTCTAATGTATCAACGTCACTGAACGTGTCGATAAGCGTTGATGTTCCGCCAGATGTATGGAAGGCTTCAAGTTCCACGAAATTCTCGAATTGTACAAATTCGATTTCCGACAGCGAAGCGACTTCCTGTTCACGCCCTTCGCGGATGACAACCGACGGGTCCGTATAATGATCGAATACGCCCTCCAATGAAAAAACATGATTGTACATTAAAGGCGGTTCGGGTTTCACCGGTATTCCGCCAACAAAAATCCGGATTTCATGGACTTGATCCAACTTTTCGGCTCCATGGCCAACCAATATATTCATCATGCCCGGAGCCACGCCCAAATCTGGAATGAGTGTCACGCCCCGCTGCTCCGCTTGTTCGTGCATCGACAAAACAGCGTCGGTAGCTCCGCCGATATGGCCGCCAAGGTCCACCGAATGGACTCCGCATTGCATAGCAAGGCGGGCCACTTTTTCGTTGAATGTATAAAACAATGCGTTGATGACAACGTCAGCCTGAGCCATGATATCCAAGAGCTGCTGGTCGTCATGAGCATCTAAATAATGCACCTCGATTTTATCGCTGCCTAGCTGTTGTTTGAACAGCTCAGCCTGCGCTGGATGAAGATCCGCCAGAAACACTTTTTCCACCTCGCTGTTGGCAGCCAAGTCCCCTGCCGCTTGCTTACCCATCAATCCTGCACCCAATACCGCGATTTTCATGCCGACGCCTCCTCTTTAATCAGATTTCGTTGTCGATTTGCGCACGCTGCAGCTTGCCGCTGAAATCAACATACACGCTCTTCCACTCTGTAAAGACGTCAAGCGCCGCAACCCCTGAATCGCGATGGCCGTTGCCGGTCCCTTTTGTCCCCCCAAATGGCAAATGGATTTCTGCCCCTGTGGTCCCAGCATTGATGTAAACGATTCCCGTATCCAAATCTCTTTGCGCTTTGAATGCACGGTTGACATCACTCGTGTAAATTGAGCTTGATAATCCGTAAATCACGCCATTATTCACTTCAATTGCTTCTTCAAAGCTCGATACTTCTATGATTGACACGACAGGGCCGAAAATTTCCTCCTGGGCAATCCGCATATCCGGCAGTACATCCGTAAACACTGTCGGAGCGTAATAGTTGCCTTTGTCTAGCGGTGCTCCACTCAAAACTTCACCGCCAATCAGCAATGCAGCGCCTTCCTGCTGGCCTACCTCCACATAGGAATGGATTTTTTCCAAAGCTTTTTTATTGATGACCGGACCAACTTTAACCGTTTCATCCAAGCCATCCCCGATCGTTAAGATTTTCACTTTTTCAAGCAGCCGTCTTTGCAGTTCCTCTTTGATGTCCTTATGGACAATAACACGGCTGCAAGCCGTGCAGCGCTGGCCGGCTGTTCCGTATGCGCTCCATAAGATTCCTTCGACTGCAAGATCCAGATCCGCATCATCCATGACGATCACTGCATTCTTGCCGCCCATTTCCAATGACACTTTCTTCAAGTTACGTCCTCCAGCTTCAGCCACTTTGCGGCCGGTTTCCGTTGAACCTGTAAACGAAATCACTTTGATATCCGGATGTTCGATCATCGCTGTGCCCACTTCAGCACCAGAGCCGAATACAATATTCGCCACCCCTGGAGGCAATCCCGCCGCCTCGAAGATTTTAGCCATTTCAAAAGCCATCATCGGCGTTTCCGTAGCCGGCTTCCAGAGAAACGCATTGCCCGCTACAATGGCCGGAAACGACTTCCATGTTGCAATCGCCACGGGGAAGTTCCAGGGAGTGATCAATCCGACAACCCCAATCGGAGAGCGGACGCTCATCGCAAATTTGTCTGCCAGTTCAGAGGGTGTCGTTTCACCGAACATGCGACGTCCTTCACCAGCCATATAAAAAGCCATGTCTATGCCTTCCTGCACCTCTCCGCGCGCTTCTTCGATGACTTTGCCCATCTCCTTGGTCAGTACTTGCGCCAACCGTTCTTTATCTTCTTTCATCAACCTTCCAATTTCATATAAATAATCCGCTCGTTTCGGAGCCGGAACTTTCGCCCATTTCTTCTGCGCTGTTTTTGCCGCTCGAGCCGCTGCATCGACATCAGCCGTTGTAGACATTTGGACTTGAGCCAATTGTTCGCCCGTAGCTGGATTCGTTACTGGAGTAAAATTTGAATTAGCCGCTTCCTGCCACTCGCCGTTCACGTAATTCGTCAACTTCATTTTCCATTCCTCCTTGGCACGCCATTTTTGAAACTGCTCTCATGGTTATTATTTCACACGGATTTTGAAACTACCAGCTTTTATGAGAAATATTAGAATTTTCTTTCTACGATAATATACAGCTTATATAATGCCACTTGGTTGGCGAAACATCCAAAAGTAAAAATAACCCCATTCAAGATTTATTAAGATAATAGACCTGAATTAGAAAGTGCGTTCCCCTGAATGCTTGTGTAGTTTGTGCCATTTAAAAGAAATTCTCCATATTCTATTGACACTGACGGTTCGTCATAGTCTAATCAGTAATTAGAGGTGATAGTCATGTACAAAGTACAGGAAGTGGCAAAAATTGCAGGAGTCAGTGTTCGCACGCTCCACCATTATGACAGCATCGGGCTGCTCAAGCCCTCAAATATCGGTTCCAACCGTTACCGTTATTATAACGACGAAGATTTGAAGCTGCTGCAGCATATCCTATTTTTCAAAGAACTTGGATTCTCTTTGAAAAAAATACAGGAAATTGTTGCTCTTGGATTTGATGCGAATTTCGCGTTGGCGCAGCACATCGAGTTTTTACGCCTGAAAAAAGAGCGTATGGAAGCATTGATTGAAAGCGCTGAAATGACGCTTCTGGAAAACGCGGGCGCGGAAACACTTTCCAATGAAGAACGTTTTGCAGCTTTCGCTGACAAGAAGAACGGGGACGATATCTCAAAATATAAAATGGAGATTCCAGAACTCTTGGAAGATGAAGTGTCTGAAGAAAGGTTTGAAGCTGCAGAAGAAGCGGAATTGCTTGTGAATATGGCAGTGATCGACGAAGCTGCTGCTATTGAAGAGCCTGTACATATTGAAACGGCAAAACCGGAAAAAGAAGAAGAAGACTTGGATGAGATCAACCTTGAAGGAAACCGGATTTACAATGCAGTCGCAGCATTGATGCATCTGCCGCCGTACGCGGAAGAAGTGCAGATTGAAATGAAGGCGTATTACACGCTTTTGAACCGTTTTTACGATTGCACGCCAAGAATGTTTCGCGGCCTTGCAGATTTATACGCGTCTGACAGCCGCTTCGCGAACAATATCGATCAGCATGGAAAAGGCCTTTCAACTTACTTGAAGGAAGCCATGTACGAGTACGCGGCTGCATTACAGGATGCGTGAACTCATCGGCCCCTGCAGCAATTGTGGAAAAGACATCTATTGCCTTGATGGCTTTTTGGACGGCGTCTATATAGACGGTGAGCTCTTTTGTTTTGACTGCTCGGAAGAAGAGGAGGAAATGGCACAAAAGTAGACACTTTTGTGCCATTTCTTTTCCGTTCTTTTAAATTCAGAATTTTATTTCATCTTTTATAGAAATGAGTGGCGTGTTCATGTCTCTTCAGAAAAGAATATTTTTATACGGCGCTTTGTTCATTTCCGCCATTATGGTGCTGGCTGGCGGCCTATTTTACGTCACCATATCTGGCGCCATTGAAGAACAGGTCGGCCAGCGGGCGTTGGATATTGCCGTCACTTCAGCCGAGCGCCCCGATATTATAGAAGGGTTCAAAGCGGACGACCCGGTGGCGTCCATCCAACCGATTGCTGAAAAAATCCGCACCCAAACCGGCGCCGAATATGTGGTCGTCGGCAATACTGAAAGCATCCGCTATTCTCATCCCATTGTCGGAAGGCTCGGACAAAAGATGATCGGTGACGACAACGAAAAAGCTTTACAGGACGGCATTGCTTATATTTCCGAGGCAACAGGTTCCCTGGGACCAGCCCTGCGAGGAAAAGCACCCATTTTTGACCAAGACGGCACCATCATCGGCGTCATTTCAGTCGGGTTCTTAAAGACGGATATGGCTGGAACGTTCCATGCCTATCTGGATTCCATCAGCAGCATCGTCGTGGCGGCGGCTGTCATCGGCGCCTTCGGTTCGATGCTGCTTGCGCGCAGCATCAAGAAAACCTTATTCGGCCTTGAACCTGCTGAAATCGCTAACCTGTACAATGAACGGAACGCGGTAATTGAATCGGTCCGGGAAGGCATCATCATGGTGAACAAGTCGGGCGAAATCACCATGGCGAACGCTTCAGCGCATGACATGTTAGAGCTGCCTGAAGACATGAGCCTGCTGGGTATCCCCATCGAAGACATTTTGCCGAACACGATGCTTCCTCAAGTGTTCCAAACGGGCGAATCCCAATTCGATCGCCCCATGACAATACGCGGCAAGAAAACGATCGTCAATCGCATCCCCATCAGTTTTGATGATGAAATCGTCGGGGCCGTCTCCAGTTTCCGACTGCAAGCGGATATTGAAGGGCTGCGGAGTGAATTGTCACAAGTCACACAATATGCTGAAGCTTTGCGCGCTCAGACACATGAACACCAGAATTTCCTTTACACGATATCCGGCCTGATTCAGCTTAACTCGCTCGAAGAAGCGATGCAGCTAATCCATCACGAAACTGAAGAACAGCAATCACTTGTCCAGTTCGTGACGCAACGGCTCCAAGACCCATTTTTAGGCGGTTTGGTCATTGGCTTGTTCAATCGCGCGCGTGAATTGAAAGTGAAAATGCTGCTCGATGAAGAAAGCTATATGAAAGGGCTGCCCCCTCACCTCGAAAAAAGTTTGTTTGTCTCGATACTCGGCAATTTAATTGTTAATGCATTCGAAGCGGTCGAGCACTTGCCGGAAAGCGAACGTACGGTGCGCCTGTTAATAGTGGACAATGGCAGCGAAATTCTCTTGGAAGTTGAAGATTCGGGTCCGGGTCTTAAGCCGGAACTCATGCCTTTGCTGTTCAAAGAGCGCGTCTCCACTAAACAAGGCGGCGACCGCGGCTATGGTATGGTCAAAGTTTACGAAAGCGTCCGCGACCTCCAAGGGGAGATCGCTATCGAAGCTGGCGATTTAGGCGGTTCGTTATTCATTATTTCGATAAAATCGGAGGAACTAGCATGATTGAGATTCTAATCATTGAAGACGATAAACGCATTGCCGACATCCACAGACGCTTCATCGAAAAGATGGAAGGTTTCCAAGTGGTCGGCTCTGCCCATAACGGAGCGGAAGCCAAGGATTGGATTCAAGCGCTTCAGCCTCAACTGATTTTGCTCGATGTCCATTTGCCAGACATGAAAGGAACGGAATTATTGCCTTTCATCCAGCAGGAAAGCACCGACTCGGATATCATTTTCATCACAGCGGCTTCTGAGACGGACATCGTGAAAAAAGCGTTCCGCGCAGGCGTCGCCGATTATATCCTCAAACCGCTGACTTTTGCACGATTTGAAGAAAGCCTGGTTGCCTATAAGGAAAAAAGACGGTCATTGGAAAAGGCCGGTTCGCTGGACGAGGAGTCTATCCAGAAATTATGGAATTTGAACCGCAGTGCCTCGAGCGAACCTTTTGCTACACCGAAAGGCATCGATCCGAATACCATGGCCCGCATCAAAGAACGTTTGGCAATGGCTGAGCTGGGAATGACTGCGGAAGAAATGGGCGCCGCGTGCGGCATGAGCCGGTCTACTGCCCGCCGTTATCTGGAACACCTGGTATCTGAACGGCTGGCAGTGGCAGAATTGCTTTATGGCACAATCGGCCGGCCAGAGCGCCGCTACTTTCCGCAGCCGTGAACTTTATGCACAAAAATGATTAATTGAACAATATCCCTCTTATTTCCACAAACGATCAATTGAATAAAAGTTCTGATAAATTAAAGACAGCGCATGAAAGCGCTGTCTTTTACTATTTCAAAGGGGATGATTAATATGTTGAAAAAAATGATTTCTGTTTCATTAGCCGGTGTCTTGGCTTTAAGTTTGGCAGCCTGTTCTTCCGGAGGAGAAACGCAAGGAGCGGGTGAATCAGCGAATTATCCAGAACGTGGAATGTCCATTGTTGCCCCTTCGGGAGCTGGCGGCGGGTGGGATTTGACAGCGCGGTCCATTGCTAAAACCATGAACAATACAAAATTGATCGAAGAGTCGATCACGGTTGAAAACAAACCAGGCGGCGGCGGTGCAGTATTTATGGCGGAATACGCCACTAAAGAAGTGGACAACGATTATATGCTGATGGTGAAATCTCCGCCAATTTTGATCAACAACAATAAAGCTGAAGGAAACAGCCCTTATGGCTATAAAGATACAACTCCACTGGCGCAATTGACGCGTGATTACGGCGCAATCGTCGTCAGAGCCGATTCAGAATTCAATACGCTCGAAGATTTGCTGGAAGCAATCAAAGCAGACCCAACTTCCATCACATTGGCCGGCGGTTCAGCTCCAGGTTCGATGGACCACCTAGTTGGCATCCTTCCTGCTTTCGAATACGGTATTGATCCAAAGTCAGTAAAATACGTATCGTATGATGGAGGCGGCGAAGCGGTAGCATCTTTGCTCGGCAATAACGCAGATGTCATTGCAACGGATGCTTCGACGATTGCTGAATACGTTCGCTCTGGTGATGTGAAAGTTCTGGCAGTAAGTTCTCCTGAACCTCTTGAAGGCGAGTTGAGCGATGTCCCTACTTTTAAAGACGCTGGAATTGATGCAGAATTCACAATCTGGCGCGGAATTTTCGGACCTAAGAATATGTCAGATGGCGCAGTTGACTATTGGTCAACGAAATTGAAAGAGATGTCCGAAACGGAAGAATGGAAAAAAGAATTAGAGCAGAACGGCTGGCAGCCTGAGTACAAAGATGCCGCTGGTTTTGAAGAATACTTGAAAACACAAGAACAAGTGATTGTTGAACTGTTGACGGCGCTTGAGATGCAAAAATAATGAAGGAGCGGCTTCGGCCGCTTTCTTGATTTTGAAAGGAGTAGAAGGCAATGAGTAAAACGTTTGACCGCTTTGCAGGAATCGCTTTTTTGCTGATTGGGCTGCTGTTCGTACTGGAAAGCCGAAAAATATCCGAAAGCTCGTACGGCTCAGAAGTCGGACCAGATATCTTCCCTATTGGCTTGGGCATCCTTTTGATCCTGTTGAGTGCACGGTTGATTTATGAAACTTTCCGCTACCAGGTGATACAAGGAGAAATGGAAAAAGTCCAGTATGGCAAGTTTATTGTGCTGTTTGTCAGCGCAGTGCTTTATGCAGCACTTCTTGAACCTCTGGGATATGTCATCACGACTTTCCTGTTCTTGTTAATCGCATTTCAGACGATGGAGCGCGGCAAATGGATTCAAACCCTTGTCATCGCCAGCATTTTTTCTTTCGGAGTCTATTATTTGTTCGCTGAATTCCTAGGCGGTTCCTTGCCAGGGTTTCCGGTATTCTAACTTGAAAGGCGGAGAATTATGAGTACATTACAATTTCTTATGGATGGATTCGGTGTCGCTTTTCAATGGCAGAACATCCTCTTTGCATTTGTCGGCGTATTGATCGGAACAGCGGTCGGGGTGCTTCCGGGCATCGGCCCTATGAGCGGCGTTGCGCTCCTGATTCCGGTCACAGCCACATTAACTGCTGGCCTTCCCCCTGAAGCGGCCGCCGCCAGCTCCATCATTTTATTGGCCGGCGTATACTATGGGGCAATGTATGGCGGTTCGACAACCTCCATCTTACTGAACACTCCTGGAGAATCCTCTTCAGTCGTCACTACGCTCGACGGCTACCAGATGGCGCGGCAAGGGCGGGCGGGTGCAGCATTGTCCATTGCTGCCATCGGTTCGTTCGCCGCAGGCATAATTTCACTGATCGGCCTTGTGCTGCTGGCAAAACCGTTATCGAATATCGCACTGCAATTCGGGCCAGCCGAATATTTCTCGTTGATGCTTCTCGGTCTTGCTGCGGTTAGCGGACTTGCCGGAAAATCAATGACAAAAGCGCTGATGATGACAGTCTTCGGCCTTATGCTCGGGACCATCGGCATCGATGCCGTTTCAGGCATTGCGCGCTTCACTTACGATTTGCCGATTTTGTATTCAGGTCTTGAATTTTTGACGATTGCTGTCGGGTTATTCGCTTTAGGGGAAGTATTCAAAACAGTCCTTGAACGTGATCACGAAGAAGGCGCAATTGCAAAAATCGGCCGCATTTTGCCGACAAAGCAAGATTTAAAAGACAGTACCGTACCGATATTGCGCGGTTCGTTCCTGGGTTTCTTCATCGGCGTTCTGCCTGGAGCCGGCGCTACATTGGCTTCGTTCTTCTCTTACATCACAGAAAAGAAATTCAGCAAAACTCCTGAAAAATTCGGCACTGGCGCAATTGCCGGTGTAGCGGGTCCGGAATCCGCAAATAATGCAGCTTCTGGCGGCGCATTGATCCCCTTGCTGACACTCGGCATTCCAGGATCAGGTACAACCGCTATCCTCATGGGTGCATTGATCATGTACAATATCCAGCCAGGCCCATTACTTTTTGATGATCACCCAGAAGTAGCGTGGGGATTAATCGCCAGCATGTTTGTCGGGAACTTGATGCTGTTGGTGCTGAATATGCCATTGGTCAAAGTATTTGCTAAGATTATTCAAACACCGAAGAAATACTTGTTGCCGATCATCATCGCCATCTCTTTCTTCGGCGTCTACGCAGTGCAATACACGACATTCGATTTGTACCTATTGCTTGCTTGCGGCTTGCTTGGCTATCTGCTCGTGCGGAATGATTTCCCAGTCGCTCCATTGGTATTGGCATTAGTGCTTGGTCCAATGATCGAAAACAATATGCGCCGCGCACTGACTATCTCGAACGGCGACTTCTCTATTTTCGCGACCAAGCCGATCTCGCTTGTGCTCTTGATCGTCGCTGCCGCTTGGCTGCTCGTGCCGCTGTTGTTGAAATTCAAAGGCCGCGCCATTATTGTCAATGAAGAAGATTGAACAGAAAAAGCCGTCCCGAGGGGCGGCTTTTTCTGTTTTTACACTTCAGTTGTTGTTTTCAATGCGTTCAGGCGCTCCTGGACTTGTGCTCCATCCAAGCCGTGCTCAAACGCATAGCGGTTGCGCGGATGTTCGCGGCATTCATCAGAACATGAACGCATATACTTATGCTCGTTTTCTTCTGATGCAAGGATTTTCGCGTTGCATTCAGGGTTAGCACAGTTTACATAGCGCTCACAAGGTTCGCCTGTAAAATGGTCTTTGCCGACGATGACGTGTTCCTTTTGGTTTACCGGTACGGCGATGCGCTCATCAAAAACGTAGAGCTGGCCATCCCAAAGTTCCCCTTGCACTTCAGGATCTTTGCCGTAAGTGGCAATCCCGCCGTGCAATTGTGAAACATCTTCAAAGCCTTCTTTTTTCAGCCAGCCAGAAAATTTCTCACAGCGGATTCCGCCTGTGCAATACGTCAAAATTTTCTTACCTTCGAAGATTTCTTTGTTGTCGCGTACCCATTCAGGCAAATCGCGGAAGTTTTCAATATCCGGCCTTACCGCACCGCGGAAATGGCCAAGATCAAATTCATAATCATTGCGTGCATCAAGAACGATTGTATCTTCTTCTTGCATCTGTTTGTAGAATTCAGAAGGCTCCAGGTATTTCCCGGTCAATTCGTTCGGGTTGATATCATCTTCCAAGCCCAAATGGACAATCTCTTGTTTCGCGCGCACATGCATTTTTCTGAAGGCATGGCGGTCAGTCGCGTCAATTTTGAATGGCATATCCGCAAAGCGCTCGTCTTGTTTCATCAATTCTACATAAGCATCAGTTTGCTCGACCGTACCTGAACACGTGCCGTTAATGCCTTCATGTGAAACAAGGATGCGGCCTTTCAAACCGATTTCCTTGCACGCAGCCAAATGCTCTGCAGCAAATACTGTTGGATCTTCGATTTCTACGTACTTATAGTACAGTAGAACATTGTGTGTATGATTTTGCATGAATCATTACCACCCTACTCTTTTCAATTTGTTCTCTTCACCGGAACGGCGTTAAAAACCTAGACTATTTTATAATAAATTCCGGCAAACTTCAACTTTCTCATAATTGAAAACAGCATCATAAGATGTTAACAGACCCGGTTTTCCACCGATTTGCCTTCAAGGCATGCAGCAATTGCTTGGGCATTCATTTCCATCATCGCCAAGCGCGTTTGGACGGTAGCGCTGCCGATATGCGGCAGCACAGTCAAGTTCGGCAATGACAACAGAGAATGATCAAGCGGCAGCGGCTCTGTTTCAAAGACGTCGAGGCCGGCACCCCAGATTTTTTTCGCTTTGAGCGCTTCGTATAAAGCTTTTTCATCAACAATGCCGCCTCGCGCAACATTGATGAGGCAAGCGGTTTCTTTCATAAGAGACAATTCACGTTCCCCGATCATGCCTTGTGTTTCTTGAGTCAGCGGCGTCAGAATGACGACATAATCCGATTGCTGCAGCAAGTCGTCAAGCTGAGCATATTTGACGTCTTCAAAGCTGCGGCGGGTCCGGTTATGATACAACACCTTCATGCCGAAGCCCTGAGCCCGTCTCGCAACCGCTTCGCCGATGCGCCCCATGCCGATGATGCCCAGCGTCGCTCCTCCGACGTTGCGTCCCGCCATTCCCATCGGGGACCACGACTTCCAGTCTCCAGAACGCACGGACTCTTCCGCTTTGATAATGCGCCGGGCAGTTGCCAGCAATAACGCAAATGTAAGATCCGCTGTGCTTTCTGTCAAGACATCGGGCGTATTCGTCACCATGACACCTCGCTCGTGGGCGGCGTGGATATCGATATTATTATAGCCAACTGCCAGATTCGAAACGATTTTTAAATTCGGTGCGGCTTCCAGCAATTCGCGGTCCACCTTATCGGACAGCATCGTCCATAAAGCGTGCGCTTCCTTTGCCTGCTTCAAGATTTCTTCCCGCGGCGCCGGCGCTTTCTCATCGTGCCACATGCGCACTTCGTAAGATTCATGCAAGCCGGCGACAGCCTCGTCCGGCAATTTCTGTGTGATAAAAATGATAGGTTTCATTTGGACCCTCCGTCTCTTTATTATCAAACAATTATATCAATTTAAAAAACTGCTGGCAATTGCCGGCAGTTTTTGGAAATTCTATTTTGTTTAATCCATCGGCCGGCTGCGAATCTTTTTCACGTAAAACCATACTGCCGCTAGTGCAACGATTACGATCAAAGCATATACCACATTGGAATAAATATCGAACTGCTCCATAATAGCTGCCCGGTTCACCCCTACTGCTTCGCCAATAAAAACGAGGACAGTATTCCATAGCAAAGTTCCCAGTGTCGTGAATGTGATGAACAGCCAAAATTTCGTATTTGCCATGCCTGCAGGAATCGAAATCAAGCTCCGGATAAGCGGAACCAGCCGCGCGAAAAAGATGGTCCAGATGCCATAGC
Source organism: Planococcus sp. TJ-301 (assembly GCF_058268475.1). Lineage (NCBI taxonomy): Bacteria > Bacillati > Bacillota > Bacilli > Caryophanales > Caryophanaceae > Planococcus > Planococcus sp. TJ-301. Next base: position 1,642,073 of record NZ_JBZDOH010000001.1, read on the forward strand.
GGTCGAACCAGGCATCTGCCCGGTAGATATCCGCCCGCTTGACACGCAAGACGCGGCCATATTTATCAACGATTTTCTCCAACCGCTCAACATCCAGCAGCAAACCAAGGCCATACAAGACAACCGCACCGCTTACTGATCCCGCCGTCGAAGCCAAAATCACTCCTGGAATTGTCATATTCGTAGAGGTTGTCATAAAGCCCCCCACTGTCAAAATGACTTCCGAGGGGATAGGCGGGAAAACGTTTTCCAACATAATAAGAAAAAATATTCCAAAATAACCGTAATCAGACATAATGTCTATAATCCATTGTTCCATTTGCTGTCTCCTTTACTGCTCTTTCCCGAACTTCATTTTTACCGACCATAATTCTGATCGGCTGCCAATCCGGATCGGTGGCCCCCAGAATCCGAATCCTGACGACACGAGAAAATGGGTTTTCTCGATCAAACGGTGGCCGTAATCCAACTCAAAGACTTTTTTAGTGATCCAGCTATTTGGCCACATCTGCCCTTTATGGGTATGGCCCGATATATGAAAATCAGCTCCAAGTCGAACCGGCATTTTTAAATCAGAAGGCGTATGGTCCATGACGATCCAAGGCAGGCCTTTTTCAGGCGCAAGCTTCTCGAGTGGATGCCGTTCGCCATTTGTCCGGTCTTCCCGTCCTGTTAAATAGAAACGCTCCGCGACCAAAATAGTTTCATCGCGCAGAATCCGAACGCCGGAGTCTTCCATCACTTTGACGAGGAGCGGAATTTTACGTCCGTAATATTCATGATTTCCAAGAACACCGTATACTCCAAGCAGAGCTGTCAAGCGCTCCATTTCCTCCTGCATCCCGTAACGCGCATACCACACCGGATCATCATCGACCAGATCTCCTGCTAAAAATACGGCATCCGGCTTAAGATTGTTGGCCCTATCAACAAATCGCTTCAGATGCCGTTTGCCTGACAGCACGCCCAAGTGAAAATCCGAACCCACGACAATATGCAATGGTTCTGCCGGCACATCGCCCACTGTTATCTCCAATTCACGAATGGTCGGACTATAAGCCAAATAAGAACCGACCAGTAAAATCAACAACATCGCCGCCGCGACGGCATTGCCGATATAAAATGCTTCACGCGGCCAATCCACCAAAACGCTCACCAAATTGGCAACGGGGAACAACACAATTGCATATTGTAAAAAGGCAAACCAATAAGAGCCGATAATGGTAAATGCCAACCAGTTATGGCCGATGCGGCCGATGAAAAAACTGAAGGCAATGATCGTCCAAATGCCAGCGAACAGCCACGGTTTCACTGAAATCCATAAGGCGATCCATAAATATGTGTTCCATCCCAAATAACTGATCAGTGCCAAGTAAATGCCGAACGCACCTGCAATGGCGGCAAACTGTTTCATACAATATTTCCTCTTTTCCTGCTATATAAATTGAATTAAAGAATTAGTATAAATATACCGCTTCTGCGCTTTGGACAGAGCAAAGATTATGCTCCTGCGCAAGCTCGTCGCAAAGGAAATGGTCCAAATTCCATTTGGCCATCTCCTTGGCTCCCTCAATAAGCCGCGAAAACCACTCGTCTCATTGCTTCGCCCAGTCCGAAGGCGCGCCGGCGCTGAGAGAAGTCTCTGGAGATATGGAGCAAAACAGTTGCGACTCCTGCGGAATAGCGAGACTCCCGAGACCCCGCAGGGAGCCTAGCGACCGAGGAGGCTTGGGAGCGAGCCCGCGGAAAGCGCAGCTGTTTTGCGGAATATCCGCTATTATTGATTATTAGTTCAACTTATATATATCTAAAAAACATTATAGCACTTACTCCCAAAACTACCTTCCCGAACGCCACTACGCCGCAAGCCCTAGTTAAAGATGCAGTCAAGGTCCGTATTCCAAAAGCCGTGCGCTTGGTAACATGAAGATAGAAATTGAGAGGAGGAAATAACAATGAATAAGTTTTGGATGATCACACTCGGCATTATCGCCGGAATCATCGTCTTGTCGAACCTGGGAGCAATTGTCGGGCTCGCTGTGTCAGCGTTGATCATGTACGCAGGTATCCATTATTACCTGAGAAGCATTTCCCTCGCTGCTAAAATTTGGTGGGGCGTCGTCGCTGCCGCCGGTGCAATCTCAGCAATCTCAAATGTCCCAGCTTTGCTCGGCGTGGCTGCAGCAGCCGGCCTGTGGATGATTTACCGCAATTGGAACGGACGTCCCGTTTCGTTTCAAGACGCAAAAGACCCTTTTACGAACTTTGAAAGCCAATGGCAGAAATTAAACAAATAAGGAGGAATCGGCATGACAACTTTATGGGAACGCTTGAAATTCGCTGTAGCCACTGACGTGGATATGGTGATGACAAAGAAGGAAGAAAAAAATCCACTAGCTGCTTTGAACCGCTTTATTGCGGAAGCCCAAAAACAGACGGAAACGACAGGCAAATGGGTGGAACGCCAAGCTCAGCTGACAGCTAAACTGGAGCAGGAGCTATCGGAAGCGTCTGCGATGGCTGAAAAACGACAAATGCAGCTTGGGTTGGCAAAAGCTTCAGGTGAAAGCGATTTGTCACGATTTGCTGAACTGGAAGTCGCAGCCTATTCGAATCGTGTCAGGGAATTGGAACAAAGCCTTGCTGAAAATCTTGAGGAAATCACTCGCCTAGAGCAGCGATTCGAGGAGATGCAGCATAAAGTGAAAGATATGAAATTGCGGCAGCTGCAATTGATGGGGAAAGAGAATGCGGCACGCGCGCATTATCAAATGGACAAAGTCTTAGCTTCCGGCTTCGAAACAGAAAGTTTGGGATCAGGAAACATGTCCGCATTTATTAACGGCCTGGGAAGCGAAGCGGAAGAGGTGCAACAACGCTCAACAATGGAACACCGCTTGGAATCGCTCGAAAAAAACAGCGCACAGCAAAAAGAAATTGGGTAAACTAGAGTGAGAAGAAGGTTTCCTTCTTCTCGCTTTTCCGCTGCAAAGAAGGAGGAAAAACCATGATGAACCACTGGACCACCAATAAAAAAGCACTGATTTTATGGTGCGCCTTATTGCTCATTTTTATAGAAGTTGCCTTTTTTGGAAATGGCAGCGTATTTTTGGTTCTTCTTGGCATTGGAATCTTGTATTACGCCATGAGTAAAGCGCCAGAGTCCCGCAAAGCTTATGTTTGGACTGCTGTCATCTTGATCGGCATTGCGGTGCTGTCGATGTGGAGTTTGAGGCTGATCGTTTTTGCGGTTGCCATCTATTTGCTGATCCGCCTATGGAAAGGCGAAGAGTGGGAGCAGCAGCTGCCGATTGGCGGCGGCGACAAAGGCCCCTTCCAAAATAAATTTTTCGCTGCCCAGCAAACGCCGATTGAAGCATATGAATGGAAAGATATACACATCCAAGGGATTGCCGGTGATTTACTCATTGACGCAACCCAGACGGTGCTGCCGAAACAAACCTCATTAATTTCCATTCGCCAAGGGTTCGGTAAAGTGAGAATCATTGTACCTTATGAAGTTCCGGTGCGCGTCTACTACTCTACCCTCTTAGGGGACGCACGTTTTTTCAACGCTGAAAAAGAACGCATTTGGAATAGTTCGCTTCATGTCGAGGATGGCTATCCCGCTGACGGCAAAGTTGAAATGATCATTGCAATCACGACATGGATGGGGGATGTCGAGGTGATTCGCCGATGAGACAGATCCTGCCGCGCAGCCTTTTCTTCATGGCCTTGTTCGCTTTTATCGTTTTCTGTATCCTGGCAGTGCTGCTGGGGCTTCCGACTTTCGCCTCGTGGTCCGTGCTGTGGGAGGATTTCGTTGCCGGATTGCCGTTCGGCATTTGGCTGCTCGTGTTGGTGCTTGCGCTGTCAATCGGCATTGCTTGGTGGTCAGAATCAATGTCCCGCGCAAAAGTGCAGGATATCGAGGAAATTTTTCAGGCTTTGTTGCGCAACGAAGACCACACTGTCATTGAAGCTGCCCATATGAAATCGCTGCCGGCCAATTTGGCTTCTTCTATTTTAAAACTCCAGAAATTGCTGGAATCTCAGCGCAGAAGCTTGGCGCGCATTTCCAATGAACGCGCGGAAACCCAGGACAAAGTGATTCAGGAACGCCTAATCATGGAACGCCAGCGGCTGGCGCGCGAATTGCATGATTCAGTGTCTCAGCAATTATTTGCTGCATCTATGCTGCTGTCTTCAATGACAGAGCGTGAACATGCCGCACCAGCTCTGCTGCAGACGGAAAAAATGGTTCAGCAAGCACAACTGGAGATGCGCGCCTTGCTGCTCCATCTCCGCCCTGCTGCGCTCCACAATAAAACCTTGCGCCAAGGATTGGCTGAACTGATCGCCGAACTAAAGGAAAAAGTCTATTTCGATATCGATTCCAAATTGGAGGAAGTTCTCTTGCCAAAAGGCGCGGAAGACCATCTCTTCCGCATCGCCCAAGAAACTCTTTCGAATACACTGCGCCATTCGAAAGCCACCGAAGTCCATATCCTTTTTGTCGAACGGGACAATTTCGCCATTTTGCGCATCCAAGATAATGGCGTAGGTTTTGAAAGCCATCAATCAAAATCCACTTCATATGGCTTGAAGCATATTGAAGAACGGGCCATTGAAATCGGCGCCGTCAGCAAAATCGTTTCCGTGCCTTCCGAGGGCACTATCGTTGAAGTGAAAGTCCCTATTGAAAGGAAGGTTTCTGATGATCCGAATCTTATTAGCCGATGACCATGAGATGGTCCGAATTGGTGTTTCCGCCTATCTCCAATCGCAGCCGGATATGGAAGTTGCCGGCGAGGCGGCAAATGGTGAAGAAGCTGTGAAGATGGCGCTCGAATTGCGGCCGGATGTTATTTTGATGGACATGGTTATGCCCATCATGAACGGGGCGGAAGCGACCGACGCCATCATCACCCTTTGGCCGGAAGCGAAAATCATGATTGTCACCAGCTTTCCAGATGATGATAAAGTTTACCCTGCATTGAAAGCCGGGGCGGTAAGCTATATTCTGAAAACGTCCAAAGCATCTCGCATTGCAGAATCTATCCGCGCTACGATGAACGGTACACCTGTCCTTGAGCCGGAAGTGATGGCCAAGATGATGAAGCAGATGCGCCGCAGCCATGTTCCTCATGAAGATCTGACAGACCGCGAAATGGAGATCCTGCTGCTGATTGCATCGGGCTACAGCAACCAGGAAATTGCGGATGAGTTATTCATCGCGCTGAAAACGGTCAAGACACATGTCAGTAATCTTTTGGCTAAACTCGAAGTCCATGACCGCACTCAAGCGGCTATCTATGCGTTTCAACATCGCCTCATCTCCCCTCCGCAATGAGGGGTTATTTTTTTCCATCAAAAAAAGGCTGGAAGCTCATGCTTCCAGCCTTTTTCAAATTCCTTTCAAGACGGCACTACGATGTAATAGACGCTCGCTAAAAACAAGAACGCAAGGAATGCCGCCCAATACGCTTTTTTATTAGTAAAGTTCTGTGTCGTTTTCAAGATTTTTGCACTGACAAAATACATCCATACAATACCCGCCAGCAGCAAGACGATGACTACAGGTCCGCCTTCTCCCCAGCCTGCCAAATAGGGTACGCAGAGCAGACCCGGCAGCATTGCGACAGGCGAGGCAAGATTGATCTCCCTGAAAAGTGCCTTGCCGCCGAACCCTTTCGCCCCCGCCCATAACAGCAGCGCCAGGCCGATTTTCGTGATGACTGCCGATAACAAGCCAAAAAGAATGAATATCAGCGGTACAAGGAAATTTTGCAGCACGGGCGAATCGAAGTTCGCTATGTATGAGGCATTCGACGCGATTGAAATCGCGCCGTAGCCTACTCCGGTAACCAGCAAAATAAGATTGCTGATCACCTTGATATTCGGTGAGTTTAAAAATGCCCCAAAATATGTTTCATTCAACGCCACCATATTCCTGACCATTTTAATCACTCCTTTTTCCATATCTTACATGCCCCAAGGCATCAGCGCCCATACAGCAACGATTGCAGACAATACGACCGTTACGCCCGCGCCGACTTTGCTGTTGTAGCGGTAAGCTTTGATATCTTTCCATCCGTGGATCCGTTCGACCAATTCGATATCCGATTGTTTGGTCAAGTTTTTTGCCAGTGACGGCATGCGGTTCGTGATATACGACACCACAATCAGCAAGATAAAGCTGACCGGAACAGCCAGCATTGCGCCTGATAGGCCCATGCCGTCTGTCACTGCGTGCCCGGTCAAGACGATACTCGGGAAGACGAAAGGCGATACGACGATATACAAGATTCCGCCGACGATCGAGGCTGCCATCGCCCCATATTTATTTGCTTCTTTCCACCATACGCCGACAATGATAAGCGGCGCATTTGTCACTCCGGCGAGACCGAATGCCCAAAGGATGCTGACCACCAGGAATGCGGGCGGTTGGATCGCCAATAGGATACTGACGACACCGCCAAGGAAAATCGCTACAAAGCCAAGGCGCAGATTCACGCGCTGAGAAATATTCGGTTTCAATGTAGCAACAATGTCTTGGGACAGCAAAGCGCCGATTGCCAGCAAGTTGCCGCTCAATGTAGAAACACCGGCTGAAATGGCGCCGGCGATGACTAATGCCGTCACCCAGTCAGGGTTGTAAACCAAGTTAAGGATGATTGTCAATTTGTCTGCGTCTTCCGGTGAAATCTGCAACCCTTGCGTAGTTGTCGCATAGACCCCGACAAAGCCCATCGCGTAAGTAGCTGAGAATACCAATCCTAGGATAAAGGCGAACCAGACCATCGCTGCCCGCGCGCTCTTCAGGTTTGATGCTGTGTAAACACGCATCGCCAAATGGGGAAGCCCCAAGGCACCGATTGTCAAAGCCGGGATAATCGAGAAATACCATTTAGGCGAAAATTGATAGTCGAAAAAAGTCGGCAGTGCGTCTAGCATCGCCGGGACCATATCCGCATACAATAATGGCGGGAAATACCAGCCAGTGCCACCGACCGCTTTCATGATCGCCCCTAAAGGAACGATGAACATCAAAGCCATGATGACCATCTGGATTGCCGCGTTATTGGTCGCTCCAGCCATGCCCCCTACTGTTATATAGCCGACAATAAGCAAGCCGCCGACAATCAAACCGGTCAAGTACGGAATACCCAATAATGTTTCGAAAGTTACGGCGATGCCGATCATCTGGCCAAGCGCGTACATAATAGAGACGAGAATCATGAACAACGCAGCAATGATAGATGCCGATTTGCCGTAGCGGTCGCGGATAAAATGCGTTGGAGAAAAAGCTCCCATCCGGCGCAGGCTTGTCCCGTAAATGATGGTGATCAGTGGAATCGCTAAAATCAGCTGAATCCACAGCATGATGAATGGCACCTGCAATTGAAGAATAAGTGCTGTAATCCCTAAAAACGTCGCTAGACTCATGTACGTTGCTGACATGGCAAGGCCATTTACAAGCGCCCCTGTATTAGATTTGCCGACATACAGCTCCTTAGCAGAAGTACTTTGGCGGTTCGATATAAAACCGACTATATAGAATAACAGGAACGTGGCTATAATAACGCCAAGACCCAACCACGGATTATCTAATTGCCAATTTTGGTTTTCCATTCCTTACACCCCTTCCGTATCGCGGGACTTATCGAGCATATCGTTTTCTGCATCAATTTCATCATCGATGCGATTGCCGATGATCCCTGCAATAATCGTCAATAGGAACACGCCGAACCACCCCATCAGAATCGGCAAGATGTACTTTAATGGAAACCCTAAGAAAATTGCATCAGTCGGGAAAATCGAGAAAATCAGTCCAACATTTCCCACCAGGATGAAAGCTGCCGTCATCCAAATTGTGAATTGCACTTCTTTTTTGTAAGCCTTCATTGCATGCTCCCCCATTTCGTGAAATAAATTACTGCCCCTTGTACACCGTCTGAGCGTGCGCTCATTTCCATTCCATAATTTCCCTCCCCTTCTTTATTTTAAGAGTAATGACCTTTTGATTGTAACCGCTTTCCCGATTTTAAGTCAAACTAATTTTCTAATAATTATAATAACTCCTGCATATTTTATTATCCGAAACAAATAAAAACCAGCCTATAGTCTGGACTACGGGCTGGCTCTCTTTAACTATTATGCACTTTTAACGGTTACTGTCACTTTGAATAAATCTCCGTCCACTTCAATCTTCAATGCGCCTCCGTGAAGTTCGACAATCGACTGGGCAATGGCAAGTCCTAAACCTGAGCCTTCTGTCTGCCGTGAAGCGTCGCCGCGCTTAAAGCGTTCGAATAGCTCATCCGGATTGCCTCCAAGCTCATAGCGAGTGATGTTTTTGATGATGAATTCCGCATCGCCCTCCACCTCGTTCAGCGACACGAAAACCCGTGTGCCCGGCAGCGCGTATTTCAGTGAATTCAAAATCAGGTTATCCAGCACACGCCACCACTTTTGGCCGTCCGTATAGATGTATAGTGGCTTGTCACCAATCGATACGCGAAAATCCAAACCGGATTGCTCAATGTCTTCCGCATGTTCAGCAAGTGCCTGCTGCAGCAATTGCGCAAAATCAAGCTTCGTCCGGTGCAGCTCGATATTGCCGCTGGCCATTTTGGATACTTCGAACAAGTCTTCAATCAGTGTCTTCAGGCGCTGTGACTTACGGTCGAGGATGCCAGCATAGGACAAGCGCTCCTCATCCGACAACACCGGCGCTTTCAGCAAATCGGTATATGTGATGATGGAAGTCAGCGGTGTACGCAAATCATGGCTGACATTCGTGATCAATTCCGTTTTCAACCTTTCGCTTTTCGCCTGCTCGGACATCGAAATTTTAACGCCTTCTTTCAAGCGGTTCAGTTGCCGTGCGTGATTGGCAAGCGGCGAAGAGCCGCGGACCGGCACCGCTTGGTTCAGCTGCCCCATCGCCATCGCTTCCGTTTCCTGCATCAATACATTCAAATAGCTGAAGCGCTTCAACATCATCACGAGCACCGGAATACCGATGAAGAACGTGGCTGGCAACCATACTAGCAACATCCCCGGAATGGCAATGGACAGCATCGTACCGAAGCCCCAAAAGAAAATCACAGTCAATAAAATCAACGACTGGACGCCGATCGATTTGTTCAAGAAAACCTGTTTGAGTCCCTTTACGTTGCGGTGAAGGATGCTTTTCTGAAACTCGTGTTTTAACAACGCAGGCTTTTTGTAATAAGCCGTGAGCCAAATCACCTGCAAAATCGCAAGTGCGGTGACGGCTAGTACGACGATAAACTCGCCTCCTAGGCTAAGTACGTAGCTCACATAATTGCTTGACCAGCTGTTCATCAAGCTCGTGTTGAAGTTTCCAGCAGCAAATAAGGCATAAATGGCAGCGAGGAAAGCTGCGAGCAGCCGTCCTTCCATCGGCCAGCCTGCCCATTTTTCAAACAGCCGGCTGAATGTGAACCATTCCCAGCGGAAAGGCAGCAGCACGATTACTGCAATCATTACTCCCGCTACAGCTACAGACAATAGATAAGTGAAAGTCTTGACGAAATTGAATTGATTGAAGTTGTTGCCGCTTTCAGATGCTGCGAGCAGTTCACGATCAACTTGAATCACCCCTTCAAAAGCCGCCTCATTAACTGTCTCCTCCATACCCGGCATAAAGTAATCACTTTCACTTTTGTTCAATGGCCGTGCTGCCGTATAGTTTTTTTCGTACACCGGATCTTTCGAAAGTTCTCCTTTCGTGAAGACTTCGCCGGTCTCGGTATTTTTCAATTCATAGACATAATAGGTGTAATTAGCAGCGAATGATGGTTTATCCGCATATACATCCTTCAACGACCTGGCGATTTCCTCCTGCCATTCAGCTTTTAATTTTTCCGCAACTACTTCATCGTCTGAAAAATTGCTTTGGATTGCCGCGATTTTGCGGTCGCGTTCTGCAACGAGAATTTTTTCCACGTCGCCGTTTCTTGCAGCTTTTGCCTCTTCGATATCGGCGGCATATTGGCTTTGAATATTTTCGACTTGGTCGGCGAGTGATCCATAGCGGGTGCGGTATTCTTCCATTTCGCTTTGGGTAACCGGTCTGTCTGCCAATTCTTCCGCATCGGGCGGCGCCAATTCAAACATGATCAAGCTATCGGTGTAATAAGCATAATCCATCTTGAATTGTTCGGAATCGGTGAACTGCTTGCCAAAATAACTGGGGACCGTTTCCATAAGAATGAAAAGGCCGAGAATAACAAAAGCCGTGGCTGCTAGCCATAACCATTTCTTCATCTTCAAATGTCCCCTTTCGACAACAAGCGCAGCGATGCCAGCAACTCTGCAGAAGATGTATTTTGAACCATTTCCAATATGAATGAACAACAGTAAAGCAAAGAAAACAATGCAATGATGACCGCTGAAATCGACCATAGATCATTTTTCCATTTTGTAGCCAATGCCCCACACCACCTTCAAATATCTTGGATTTTTCGGATCTGCTTCAATTTTTTCACGGATTTTCCGGATATGCACCGCTACAATGTTTTCAGCATTATAGGCGGGCTCGTTCCAGACGCGTTCATAAATTTCTTGGATGGAAAACACACGCCCCGCATTCGCCATCAATAATTCGGTCACTTTGAATTCAATCGGGGTCAATTTGATTGCCTCACCGTGCAGCGACACTTCTTTTGCTTCAGCGTCGAGTGCAAGGCCGTCAATTTCAATGCGCTGGTTTTTGTCTTCGTATGTACCTAGGCTAACGTAACGTCTAAGCTGTGATTTCACCCTTGCCACCAGCTCCATTGGATGAAAAGGCTTCGTGACGTAATCATCTGCACCAACCGAGAGGCCATGTATTTTATCAGAATCCTCTACTTTCGCACTGAGCATAATGATAGGAATATTGCGTTGTTCACGTATTTTAAATGTAGCAGCGATGCCGTCCATTTTTGGCATCATAACGTCGAGGATGATAACATGCACATCATTGATGTCCAACAACTCCAGCGCTTCAAGGCCGTTTGCCGCTTTCAGCACCCTATATCCCTCATTCTTCAAATAGATTTCGATGCCATCCCGGATGTCCTGGTCATCGTCAGTCACCAATACTGTAAATTGTCCCATTTCCCCACCTCTTTCATCTCTGTAATTTATTGTAAACGAAAATTCTTAAGGGCAGCTTAGGAATATTATGAAGAAATTCTTAAGAAAATAGCGGCAATCCATAGGATGCCGCTGTTTCTCAAGAAATGGGTTTCTTTTTAGCAAAAGTTAAGATGAGAATTCCCCCCAGTAACAGCAGGACGCCGGCCCAAGATACCGCACTCAACCGTTCACCGACGATGAAAACGCCGAGCAGCGCGGCGGTCAATGGTTCTCCGAGCGACAGCGTAACTGCCGATGAAGAAGGTATGTTTTTTAAGCCATATGAAAAAAGAATATACGATAAGCTTGTCGCGCCGATGCCTAAATAGACAAGGACCGCCAGATTGGCGGGATGCGCTAAATAGGAAATATCAAGTACTACTAAAAACGGCAGCAGCGCCAAAGCACCCAGTGAAAAAATAACGGCTACCGCTGGTACGGCATCCATTCGGTCGAGCACTTTTTTACTTGAAATTGCATAGCCCGCGAAAGACAGGCCTGCGCCCAGCGCCAAGACAATGCCGAGTGGGTCGATCACCGCTGCTTGCTTATCGGAAAAAAGCAGCAAGCAGCCAGCGATTGCCGATGCAGTTGCAGCGGCCCATACGCGGTCTGGCCGCCTTTTCATAATAAGCCATTCCAACAACCCGGAAAATACCGGCGCGCTGCCGATTGACGCCACCGTACCGATAGCGATGCCGGTCAGCTGCACCGAAGAAAAGAACAGCGGCTGAAATAGTGCCATTAATGCCGCCGACACCACTGCTGCTTTCCAAGGAATCTCTTTCCATATCAATTTTTTCGCAAGCAGTACAAAAGCCAACAGCGTAAAGCCGCCGATTCCAAGGCGCATGGCACCAATTGTCAGCGGGTGCGCGTCTCCTTCGATGAAACTTTGGGCGGTGCCGGTCGTGCCCCACAGCATAGCAGCCAGCAGCACCCATATGTATGGCCAATAATTCATGACATGCACCTCAAGTTAAGGCAAGCAACCCGCGCTTGCCGTTTTAGTATGTATGATTTTCTTAAAAGCTTAAGCGTTGCGAAAAGGCCTTATTCAACCGGCCTCAGCCATCCACCAATTAGCTTATCATTAATTGAATGGTTTGAGATAGCGCACTTCTTCTATTATAATAAAAGAAAAAGAGGAGATGATTCCATGTATATGACAGTCTCGGAAACTGCCGCTTTCCTGTCGATGCCTGAAGAACAAATAGCCCGCTATGTTTCAGAAGGCCGCATCCGCGCAGTCCATGACGGTGAACAATACCTGGTCAATACTTCTCAATTCGACACGCATTTCCAGCAGCTCGAGATCGCCAAACAAGCCTTGGAAGAATGGCAGATGACGCCGATTCCGGAAGATGTGGATATTAAAGACGAAGATTGACAGCTTGCAACAAAGCATCCCGGCGATTAAATCGCCGAGATGCTTTTTAGTTGAGTTATTTAGGATAGCGGATCCATTGCCGCTGGCCTTCAATGATTTTTTTGTTGTCTTCGATCATCTTATCGTAGTTCAGCTTTTTCATTTTTTCAAAATCGCTGTCTGAAATCACCTTCAATCCATCTAAACTCTTTTGCATTTTTTCCGTGTTCTCTGTGATTCCTTGGATGAATTTCTGAGTTTCTTTGTCGAATCCATTCCAGGCTTCCTTTGTTTTTAAAAAAGAGGAAAAAGCCTTTATTTCCGAATTCTTTTTCAGCAAAATCTGCAGGTTCAAGAATTGATAAAGGGTCAGCAGATTTGCTGTTTCCTGGGTTTTCACAACATCCGCAAGGACAATTTCGTTGCGGATCAACACGTCCGTTTCGTAATAGCCTTTGTACTCTTTTACTAGCGATGAAAGCTTTTGCTGAATCTTCCATAGCTCATCAAATGCATTTCTTCCTGCTATCACAGCTGAATCCGAAGCAGGAACAGGAACACTTAGCGGCTTCGTAAAATAGGCTGCGTTTATTTTTAAAAAGTCCATGCCAATATTGAATATATTATTGCTTAAATCGCCAAAAAGAGCTAAATGGCGTTGAGCTTCCAACGCTTCTTCCCGGTTTTCTTCACCGGTCGTCAAATATGCCGTTGCAACAGAAGCATTATTCTTCGTGAAGCCCGCCATATAATAAGGTTTGCCGTTTACCATCCAATAAATGGGATTTACAAATACACCTTCTGTCCATTTTTTATGCTTCTTTACTTTTTTCAAGAGCAGTTTTGTTGTTTGTTCATCCATAATACATTCCTCATCCTCTACACCTTACTGTAAACATATTCCTTATTAAACATTTTAACCTATTTTTGAGAAATAAGTTTTGTATTGTCGAGATCTTTCCGGTAGTTTTTCAGAGCATTTTAGGCAAATAAAAAAAGCTTATGCTATTGCATAAGCTGAGGAATTGTCAAGCTGTTCAATTTTCGGGAAATGTGGCTGCCCCATTTTTCGAACTCGACCAGAAAACCGTCGTGCCCGAATTGGGTATCGATGATTTCCCATGAAGCATTGGGTTGGCTGGCTAGCCAAGGAATCATCCCTTCGCTCGGATACAGCAAATCGTGTGTGTAGGAAAGAGAGAGGATCTCCACTTCCATCCGGGATTCTGAAACATCATGAGTGTTCATAGCGTGGAGCAAAACTACATAGCTATTGGCGTCAAAGCGCTTCGCCAATTTCTGCCCCTGATAAGCCAAATAAGATTCTACTTGAAAAGTTCCTTTGCCTCCGGCACGCCTGAATCGCTCGTTAAACATCCCACCGCTCCGATATGTCACCATCCCTGCTATGCGGGCTATCTCAAAACCTTTCAAATCAGCGGAGTCCTCGTAGTTTCCGCCATTGAATTTCGGATCGTTCACGATCGATTGAATGCCGATAAAATTGAATGCGACGCCAAAATCGCTGTAAGCCGGCGTTACGGCAAGCGGGAAAATCGCTTTGACGAATTCCGGGTAACTGCGTCCCCATTCCAAGGTTTTCATACCACCTAGAGATCCGCCAATTACGGCGGCAAGACCGGTAATATCCAATTCACGTAAAGCAGCGTATTCCGCATTCACCATGTCCCGGATTGTGATGGCTGGGAATGCTGCCTTGTAAGGCGTTCCGGTATGTGGATTGATGGACAAAGGGCCAGTAGAGCCGCTGCATCCGCCCAGCACATTGAAAGTGATGACTTGGAATTTATCCGTATCTACGGCTTTCCCTGGCCCTGCCAGGCCTGCCCACCAGCCTGGGTTTTCCGCAGTGCCGACAGCCCATTGATCACCTGTCAAGGCATGGCATATAAGGACCACTGGGGCGCCTTGTTTCCCGCAGCGTTCATAGGCAAGTTCGACATTCGCAAGGATTACCCCCGACTCCAGGGCCAAAGATCCGATAGATACGCTAACCATTCCGCATTCCTCCTAAACGTTTTCTAAAACTGCAGCTTGTATGGCCTGCTCAAGGTCTGCAATCAAATCTTCCGGATTCTCAAGGCCGACCGACAAGCGAATCAATTCTTCCGTGACGCCCGATGACTCAAGTTCCTCTTTAGACAATTGCTGATGCGTTGTCGACGCCGGATGGATGATCAACGATTTGGCATCGCCGACGTTGGCGACATGTGACCACAATCCAACGCTATCAATCAATTTACGTCCAGCTTCACGTCCACCTTTAACACCGAAGTTGACGATCGATCCATATCCATCCTTCAAGTATTTCTGCGCCAATCCATGTGATGGATGATTTTCAAATCCGATATAATTGACCCATTCCACTTGTGGATGGTCTCTCAAATATTCCGCTATGGCCTGTGCGTTGCTGTTATGGCGCGGAATCCGCAGATGCAGCGTCTCCAAGCCCTGTAAAAATGCATGCGCGCTCTCCGCACTCAAAGACGGGCCAAAATCACGCAGCAGCTGAACGCGCAATTTCGTTGCAAAGGAAGCACCTTCTGCGTCGATTCCGTAACGTATGCCGTGGTAGCTTTCATCGGGTTCGGTATAGCTTGGGAATTTCGGGTTGTTCCAATTGAATTTCCCGCCATCGACAACTACGCCTCCGATTGTTGTACCATGGCCGCCAATCCATTTTGTTGCGGAGTGGATGACCACATCGGCTCCGAATTCGATCGGGTTGCTGCCATAAGGCGATGCAAACGTATTGTCAATCAATAACGGAATATCATTGTCATGTGCAATGTTGGCCACTTTTTCGACATCGAAGACATTCAGGCTCGGATTGCCGATAATTTCGCCAAACAGTGCTTTTGTTTTATCGGTGATGGCTCCACGGAAATTTTCCGGATCCTTGCCGTCGACGAACTTAACCGTAATACCGTATCTCGGCAATGTATTTGCAAAGAGGCTGTAAGTACCGCCGTACAAGTTGCTGTCCGCGACGATCTCATCGCCCGCTTCTGCTACATTCAGAATGGAGAAAGCGATAGCCGCCATCCCAGATGCCAGCGCCACAGCTGCAGTGCCGCCTTCGAGAAGCGCCACTCGCTGTTCAAATACGTCCACCGTCGGATTCATAATGCGTGAATAGATATTGCCGGCTTCTTTCAAGCCGAATAAATTCTGGGCATGCTCCGTATTCTTAAACACATAAGAAGTCGTTTTATAAATTGGCACCCCTCTTGAGCCTGTTACGGGATCAGGCTGCTGTCCACCATGCAATAAAAGCGTTTCCGGTTTAAAATTTGTCATTTCGTATTCCTCCTAAGGTTTTATGGATGGAAACCAAGGTTGAGGAGGGAACAGAAAAAGCCCTCTTCGATTAAGAAGAGGGCCGTCAAATACGGGTATACCTCCTCTCATCTGCCAGATCCCGTCGTACCGGATCTGTAGGATTTAGCACCTTTCCAAGCTGCGCTTGTTGGTTGCTGGGCATCACAGGGCCTATTCCCTCCGCCTCTCTTGATAAGAGTATTCAGATTTAGTTTTCCATCTTGTTGTGAAGTATAAAAAGAAAGGCCAGCAATGTCAAGAATAAAATTCAAATAATTTCGAAACCTTCCAGCATCGGTTGCGTTAAAATGAAGGGAAGGAGGAGAATACAGATGTTATTTTGGACAATTTCCGCACTCATATCAGGTTATATTATTGGTTCTTTGCATGGCTCGCTCATCCCTCAGCTGTTGACGGGCGTCAACATCAATAAAGAAGGCCTTAAAAACTCCGGAGCGTCGAACGCCGCAATTGTGCTTGGCTGGAAATTCGGCGCACTCGTCGCCGCCTTCGACATTATTAAAGGATTTGCTGCAGTGGCCGGATTTCGGCTGCTGCTCGACGCATCGGCGCTTTCGGATGGAACAGTCTGGACCTTGCTGTTCACCGTTGGCGCGGGCGTCGTTTGTGGCCACAACTTTCCCGTCTATATGAAGTTCAACGGCGGCAAAGGAACAGCACCGCTTATTGGCGTCATGCTGGCACTGGATTGGAAATTTGGAATTGCCGCCCTCCTATTATTGGTTGCCGTTTCACTCGCCACCGACTATCTCATCGCTGGCGTGCTGGTCCTTTACCTCATGCTTTTAGCTATCGCGATTTTTCCAGCTGAAGGATTTTGGCCACCAGCCTTTGCAATTCTGCTGTTTGCAATGGCGATCTGGAAGCATCTTGAAAATATTGCGCGCGTTCGGGAAGGCACCGAAAAAAAGGTTTCTGAAGTGCTGCGCAAAAAATCCGCCGGTTCTGCTTAACATAGGCTGGCAGAAATAAGTCCAAAAAATTTTTTGGAGTTTTAGTTGACTTTTACAACAGTCCCCTTTAAAGTAAGCATTACAAATCGAATACGTACATCACTTTCTTATCCAGAGAAACCGAGGGACAGGCCCTATGACGTTTCGGCAGCGGATTCGCTTCATGCGAAAACTGTGCTAATTCCTGCAAATGCATCCGTGCATTTGGAAGATGAGAACGAGATGGTTTCATGCCGAAGCCCTCTTTTTTTCTTATGGATTAAGAAAAAAAGAGGGCTTTTTATCGTTCACTTTTGGAAAGATTGATCTGTACCGAAGAGATTTGCATAGATACACTCAGCTTGAGGAGGCGCTTTTACATGATTCAATTCGAGGAGGTCACAAAAACCTACCAATCCGGAAAACAGGAAATCCACGCTTTGAATGGCATTGATTTGACGATTGAGACCGGAGAAATATACGGAGTCATCGGCTTCAGCGGCGCTGGGAAAAGTTCACTGATCCGCACAGTCAATCTATTGGAACGCCCGACTACCGGGCGAGTGCTGATTCACGGAAAAGATATCCTGGCCTTGTCAGGCAGTGAAATCCGTAAAACGCGAAAAGACATCGGTATGATTTTCCAGCATTTCAATCTGCTGAATTCCAAAACGGTCTACCATAACGTCGCTATGCCACTGCTGCTGGCCAACACACCGAAGGATAAAATTAAGGAACAAGTCAAAAACTTGCTGGAGTTCGTCGGCTTGGCTGACCAAGCGGAGAAGTATCCGGATCAATTATCGGGTGGCCAGAAACAGCGCATCGGAATCGCCCGGGCGCTTGCCACTAATCCTTCCGTGCTGTTATGCGACGAAGCGACTTCCGCTCTGGACCCGCAGACCACGCAATCTATTCTTGAACTGCTGCGCCGCATCAACCAGGAATACAACATCACGATTTTGCTCATCACACATGAAATGGGCGTCATCCGTGAAATCTGCGACAAAGTCGCAGTCCTGGAAGCCGGCAAAATCATCGAAAAAGGAACAGTATTTGATGTCTTCACCAATCCGCAGCAACCGACCACCCAGCGCTTCGTGCGCTCGGTCATGAACGATGAGCTGCCGCCGTCGTTACTGGCACAGCTGGCGGATCCGGCACGAAGCCATTCCATTTACCGCGTTCAATTCACCGGCTCGTCAGTCGGACAGCCGCTGATGTCCCGCATTTCACGTGATTTCAATTTAGATTTGAATGTTTTATTCGGCAACATTACTGAATTGCAAGGCGAGCCGTATGGCAATCTGATTGTTGAATTTACCGGCCCTGCTGCAGAGATACAAAAAGCGCTCGCGACAATCCGCAGCGGCAGCGTCAAGGTTGAGGAGGTGAAGCATTATGCTAATTGATAACGAACAAATTTTGGAAGCACTGTGGGAGACCGTTTATATGACCAGTGCATCATTCTTCTTCTCCCTGTTAATCGGCTTCCCGCTCGGCATATTGCTAGTCGTCACCCGTAAAGACCATTTGCTGGCCAATGAACCCGTATCAAAAGTACTGAACATCGTCATCAATATTTTCCGTTCTGTGCCGTTCATCATCTTAATGGTCGCCATCATCCCGCTAACGAGGCTGATTGTCGGCACGTCGATCGGTACGGCGGCAGCGATTGTCCCGCTGGTCTTTTACGCCGGCCCATATATCGCCCGTTTGATTGAGAACTCGCTGCTCGAAGTTGATAAAGGCGTCATTGAAGCCGCGCAAGCCATGGGTGCCTCTCCTGCCCAGATTATTTTCCGCTTTTTGATACCGGAAGCATTGAGTTCACTGGTGCTCGCCCTGACAATTGCTATTGTCGGCTTGATCGGCGCTTCTGCCATGGCAGGCGCCATCGGAGGCGGCGGACTCGGAGATCTCGCCATCACTTACGGCTACCAGCGTTTCGACACAATGGTCATGGTCATCACAGTAGCGATTCTAGTCGTCCTGGTGCAAGGCGTCCAATCCGCTGGCAACCTATTATCCAAGCAAGTCAGAAGAAGATAAAAACGAACGACAACTTAAACCATTATTGGAGGAAACCCACATGAAAAAAATTACAGCTTTTTTATTGATAACGATACTCGCATTGCTGCTGGCAGCTTGCGGCAACGACGAAGAAGGCGCTGACGGCAACAGAAAAGTCACACTAGGCATCAGCGGCTCTGACACGACGATTTGGGACCACATTGCTGAAAAAGCCGAAGCAGAAGGAATCGAACTTGAAATCGTCACGTTCTCTGATTACGTTGCACCGAACATTGCCTTAGCAGAAGGTGAACTTGATTTGAACGCATTCCAAACGATTTCTTATTTCGATGAATTTGTCGCAGAACATAAACTGGATATCGTTCCGATCGGCTCGACTGTCATTGCGCCAATGGGCCTTTACTCTGAAAAACACAAGTCGATCGAAGAACTGCCTGAAGGTTCACAAATCGCCGTACCGAACGAAGCGACGAACATGGGCCGCGCCTTGCTGCTCCTTGAAGAAGCAGGCTTGATCGAACTTGCGGATGATGCCGGTTTGACAGGAACAGCTGATGACATTACGGATAACCCGAAAAAACTTGAAATTGTACCGATGATTTCTGGCCAAACACCACGTGCAATGGGTGACGTTGCCGCTTCAATCATCAATAACGGCATTGCAGTAGATGCCGGCTTGAACCCTACTGAAGACCCGATTGCCCGTGAAAGTGAAACAGCAACACCATACATCAACTTGATTGCAGCGAGTGAAGAAAATGCAGAAGATCCGGACTTCCTGAAAATCGTTGAGCTTTACCAACAGGAAGACACGAAAGAATTCATCATCGAGCATACAAAAGGGGCTCAAATCCCGACATTCGTTTCTGTTGAAGAACTTGTCGATTATAAATAATTCTTGAGGAGGAATTCCAATGACCATTGCCAAAGAAACCGTCCAGGCTATTTCCCAGTCGATCGACTCCAAGCAGGCGGCGTACATCGGAGCCAGCCAAGCGATACATGCCAAACCTGAAATCGGAAACGAAGAGTTTTTCGCCAGCAAGACCTTAGTGGCCTTGCTTGAAAACGCCGGCTTCACCGTCGAAACTGGCGTTGCCGGCCACGAAACCGCCTTTTATGCGAGCTTCGGCGGTGATGTTCCCGGCCCAGCCATCGCTTTTCTTGCGGAGTACGATGCATTGCCCGGCCTTGGCCATGCGTGCGGCCATAATATTATCGGCACGACAAGCGTTGCCGCTGCAATTGCCTTGTCCGAGACACTCGCTTGGACTGGCGGCCGTATCGTAGTGCTTGGCACACCAGCTGAAGAAGGCGGACCCCACGGCAGCGCAAAAGGCAGCTTCGTGAAACACGGGCTGCTCGAAGGCATCGATGCCGCGCTGATGATCCATCCTTCGGGCAAAACGGCGCTGACCGGCAACTCGCTGGCAGTGGACCCATTGGAATTCCATTTCTATGGCAAACCGGCACACGCTGCCGGTTCTCCTGAAAAAGGCATTAACGCACTTGATGCCGTGCTGCAGCTTTTCAACAGCATCAACGCGTTGCGCCAGCAATTGCCGTCCGACGCACGCGTCCACGGTATCATTACTCACGGCGGCGATGCACCGAACATCATTCCGGAATACGCTGCTGCTCGATTTTACATTCGAGGCGATTCATGGAAAAAAACTGCGGATACCGCGGAGAAAATCCGCGCAATCGCTGAAGGCGCCGCACTTGCTACAGGAGCCAGTGTGAAAATCGTCCGCTTCCAAAACGAAGTCAAAGATCTTGTCCCTACTCCCCTATTGGATTCGATTGTGCGCGGCGAATTGGAAGCAGTAGGCGAACAAGTAGCGGAGTCGCGCAATTACGGACTCGGTTCCACGGATGCCGGCAACATCAGCCATGTCGTCCCGACTGCGCATCCTTATATCAAAATCGGTCCTGATGACCTTGTTGGACACACGCCAGAGTTCCGGGAAGCTGCAAAATCAGATTTGGGCAATGAAGCTTTGATCCGCGGTGCCAAAGCGCTGGCGAACACCGGATACCGGTTGTTGACTGACGCTCCTCTCTTAGCAGAAATCAAACAAGCGCATGCCCAGGCATTAACAGCAAAAAATTAATCGCATGAAATGTAAGACAGCAGAGACGCTGTCTTTTTTTATTGTCTAGAAGCGTATTTCGGCAGCAAAAGAGCGTATTTCCAAATTCCCATACCGTATTCCCAAAATTCTCTCTTATCGTGCTAAAATTAAAGCATTACATATTTAGGGGGAACATTTGATGATTGAAACTTTGATCGAGCGCCTTGTGCGCTATGCAAAAATCGATACGCAATCCGATTTTGAAAACAACGAAACGCCGTCGACTCCCGGCCAATGGGATTTACTGCGTGAACTGGAAAATGAGATGAACCACATCGGACTTCTAGAAGTAGGCATGGACGATCATGGCTACCTTTTTGGTACATTGCCTGCAAATACCGATAAGCAGCTGCCAGTCCTCGGTTTCCTGGCGCATGTCGACACGGCAACTGATTTCACCGGCAAAAACGTCAATCCCCAGCGCATCGAAAATTACGATGGCAACGATATTCAGCTGAGCGGCACAGTGGCAATGACAGTCGCTGACTTCCCGGACCTGAAAAACTACGTTGGCCATACTTTGATTACAACTGACGGCACGACATTGCTAGGCGCTGACAATAAAGCGGGCGTCGCTGAAATCATGACAGCGATGGAATATTTGGTGCAGCATCCTGAACTAGAGCATGGAAAAATCCGTGTGGCGTTCACTCCGGACGAAGAAATCGGCCGTGGCCCGCATAAATTCGATGTCGCCCGCTTTGGAGCGGATTACGCGTACACGATGGACGGCGGACCGCTTGGTGAATTGCAGTATGAAAGCTTCAATGCAGCAAGCGGAAAATTAACCGTGCAAGGGAAAAGCGTCCATCCTGGATCTGCGAAAGACAAGATGGTCAACGCTCAGACAGTTGCGATTCTGTTCCAGGAAGAAATGCCAAAAAATGAAGTGCCTGAACGGACAGAAGGCTATGAAGGGTTTATCCACCTGAATAGTTTCAAGGGCGATGTTGAAAAAACGGTGCTTTCCTATATCATCCGCGATTTCGATAAAGAAAAGTTTGAAGCGAAGAAAGAACATATGAAAGCTGTCGCAGCGAAGCTACAAGAACAATTCGGTGCGGATGCAATCACGTTGGAGCTTGAAGACCAGTATTATAATATGCGCGAAAAAATCGAACCGTCGATGGAAATCGTTGATGCCGCAGAAGCAGCGATGAAGAAATTAGGCATTACGCCGAATATCGTTCCAGTACGCGGCGGCACGGATGGCTCGCAATTATCGTATATGGGATTGCCGACACCGAATGTTTTCACAGGCGGCGAAAACTACCACGGAAAATACGAATTCATTTCAGCCGAAAACATGGAAAAAGCAACACAAGTCATTATTGAAATCGTTCAATCGGCAAAATAAAAAAGCGCCCACGGGCGCTTAAAGCTTGTAGAATTAGGGTCGATTTCCACCCTAAGGCTGCAAGTTTTTTTTGTATAACAAAAGAAACTGATGCTTTTGAGGAGGTTACCACATATCGTAAAAAAAATTAGTGACAGCCGATACAAAATGAAAATGGCTTTTAATTTTATGAAGGTATTACCCTCTAAACCTTAAATAAGGTTTCTCGTTAAAACTTCTTTTTTGCTTTCTTTAGCAGGTGCCTTATTAACTATAGAAGGAACTGTTAAAATGATATGTCCAAATGGCAATTTTTGAATCAATAAAATAATGCCAATCGTGATAAACATCACCACTGCAAACCAAATTGGAAATAGAGAAAGAGTCCATACATCTGAGGGTAGGTTTCGTTGTAACATATGTATAACAAAGGGATGTATAAGATAGATTCCCATCGACATAGCTCCAAGTCTTGATGTTACGGAAAAGAGTAAAGGGTTTCGAGCAACTTTTTCAGAAATCGCCATTACAAACATAACGATAACAGGCAAATTAACGATATTAGTTATACGATTAGATCCAATGTAACCGCCCCACTCATATTCAACTGCTGCGAAGTAAAAAACTAATAATACTGCAATAAATAGTGGAACTCTCATTTTATAAGTCCATTCTTTTGCAATCTCCCAATGATATGCAAGAAATCCGCCAAAAATGAAAAAGAATAACCACTTTGGCAAAAACGCGCGTTGTTCAGTTATTAAGCCAAAAAACCCTTCAAACTGTCCAGCTGCCATATATTTCATGGAATAGATATGAACCAAAGCTGATATGGCTAATAAGCCAAACCAAGCACCTCTGCTTTTAATAAACTGCAGCAATGGAAAAATCAAATAAAATTGCAAAACAATTGAAATGAAATAAAGATGAGAATAGGTTTCTCCAAATGCCGCTTTAAAGATAAAGCGTTCAATTCCGCCATTAAAGGGATTCGCACCAAAAACCAGCCAGATATAAACTACATAAAATGCGGTCCAGAATATGAATGGGATGACGATTTTATTTATTCGTGATCTGAAAAATTTTTTAAAGAAAAACCCTCTTTTTTTTACCTGCAAAAATAATAAAAGCCCGCTTACTATAGCAAAAACAGGGGTCCCGAATCGACTTGATTGATTAATAAACAGGATTACGTCTTCCCAGCTTCCACTTTGAACATAATATAGCGCTGAAACATGAACGAGTACCACCATTAAACAACCTACTGCTCTCAGTACATGGATATCAAAAATTTGACCTTGCTGATTCATATATTTACACCCTTAACTATTTATTAGACCGAATTTATTATAAACGTTTCTTACAAGGGGATACAACTTATTTTAAAAATATCAATATAATATACTCGTGTTTTCATTTCTAGACTCGGAGGGCAAATCTTTTCTTTTGTCTTCAAATTAAAAAGCGCCCACGGGCGCTTTTTTTTGTCTAGATGCGATTTAAGAGCCTTCCGGACTAGATAAACATTTAAGCTTTCGTTTTTATATAATACTTCTTCCGTTCTGCGCTAATGCGTAATGGATGCCGTGCTGCAAAGTTTGGAAGCATTGGAATTTCGATAAATTCAAACCGGTTTCCGTAATAATCATGCCCATTTGAGGGGATATTCCGACCAGGATGGCTTGGCTGCCAATCAACGAGGCTGTAGTGCCCAATTTGTCGATCAAGCTTGCCGCCTGATACGTGAATTCTGCATTCAGCCCTGTCAAATCCAGTACAAGGTATTTCGCTTTATATCTTGGCAGGTTCTGCAATGTTTTCACGAGCAGTTCTTCTGCGCGTGCTTCGTCGTATGTTCCAAGCAGCGGCACGACGACAATGCCATCGAGCACTGGAATGATTGGCGATGAAATTTCCTTGATAAGGGCATTGAGTTCAGCAGTCTTCTCTTCTACTTGAAGTTCCAGGCGCTGAATTTCTTCCGCTTCTTTTTTGCGCGCCAATCGATGGATATTTTTGTCAATGTTTTCATCGGAAGAGTAATATTCAACAAGCGTTTCACTAAAGCCCTCTATCTGGTGGTGCAGCACCCGGTACCAGATGTTCTCCCCGAATAATTCGGTGAAAATTCCGGCATAATGCGCCGGCAGAAAGCAACCGCCGGATTTTTTCCCTTGCGCCACGTTCATCTTATGCTCCCAGCTGTTTTTCAAACTCACTTTCAACGTTTTCTGCTGTTCGTCCAACTCGCTGATTTCAGCCAACCCCCATCCAGCAGAGGCGTATGTATTTGTAATGAGTGCAGCTGCATCGGAAATCGTAACGTTTTTCATCTTCGAAAAGTATTGTCCCACCAACAACCCTTGGCGGAATCCGGTCGTTTCCATCACGATATTGGACGAATCTTCACCTGCAATCTCTTCAATCGTATCAAAAAATGTTTTTAAAGCGGTGGAAGTCCAAAAAAGGACCGAATCCTGACCTTCGAACAAAAACCTGCCTTCTTCCAGATTCCATTCAAAGCTCAAGCCTCCAACCTTTATTGAAGAAAGTGTAGCCATTTGAAAACTCCTCTCGTACTTCATTTTATTTTATCATATTGTTAAACAAACGTTAAAGCTTGCACCTTAAGCCACTCACTTTCATCATAAATGTGGCATTTATAATGGATATGTTTTAAATTGGCTGATTAAAGGAATAAAGAGATAACACATTAATAGGAAGAGGTGCTTTCTTTGCCAGATAAAAAATCTTTTGAAGAAGAACGTGAAAATCGTACAGGCGCGCCGATGGATAACCCGGAACAAGTCAAGACTGACAAGAAAACAATGCATGAAATGTTCAAAGAAGAAGAAACGGTGGATTCCATTCCGCTTGAAGATTTAAAGCAAGATATGGAAGATGAAGGAAATCCTCGCTCTACAAAGAATAACTCATCCAGCGAAGAAAAATTCCCCGGATAAAGGGCAGAATAAACCCACTTTTCTGAAGAACAGTTCGGCTGACGCCGGGCTGTTTTTTTATGATATGATATTCTGATGAACAGGAGTGGCTTATCATGAAAAACTGGATTTACCCGGTCATGGTAGTTGTTGCGGCAAGTTGTTATGGCGTTCTTTCCACAATTATTAAAGTGGCGATGCAGAATGGTTTTACAGCAGCCGAAGCAGTTACCAGCCAATATTTTGTGGGCTTCTTTTTAGCAGCCCTTTTATTTGCAGTTACACAACGCAAATTCCCACGCCTTCGCGGATGGAAAATACTTGTGTTATCCGGTTCTTGCACAGCGGCGACAGGAATGGTCTATGGCCAATCGCTGGAATACCTGCCTGCATCCCTTGCAGTTGTCCTGCTTTTCCAATTCACATGGATTGGCATGTTTCTGGATTGCATTGTAAAACGAAGACGGTTGAAACGTGCTGAGACCCTTTCCCTTGTTTTATTATTCGGGGGAACACTGCTCGCAGCCGGGGTCATCGATACTGACCTTAGCGGAATCGCATGGCAAGGATGGGCATGGGGAATCGGCGCAGCCTTCTGCTTCTCGGCGTTCATGTTTGTCAACGGCAAAAAGGTGGAAGGCATGGATACCTCCGCGCGACTTTTCTATGTTTCGCTGTTTGCGGCAATCGTCGTCGGAATGTTCCAGACGCCGGAAATTGTCTGGAATGGACAACTCTTTTCTGAAGGCTTATGGATTTACGGTTTACTTTTAGGATTTTTCGGCATTATCATGCCAATCTACTTCTTTTCCGTTGCGGTCCCACATACCGGTTCCGGCTTAGCTTCCATTTTAAGCGCCATGGAATTGCCAGTGGCTATTATCGTATCCGTACTGATTTTAAGCGAGACGCTGACTCTTCTCCAAGTGCTCGGAATTGGTGTCATTTTGGTTGGCATGATACTGCCAAGCGCATTCAACCGCACACCAAAATCAGTCGAAACTATCCATTAAGCCCGCGCTCTGCGGGCTTTTTATGTTTAGCATTGGATTAAACAGGAATAACAGGAATATCACATTAAATCAAAGGAGTGGAAAAAATGAATCAATCTGAGCTAAAAAAGCAATCACTCGATATTTTGGATGCAAGCCGCGTCGGCGTCCTGTCGACGGTGAAGGACAATAAACCTCATTCACGCTATATGACATTCTTTAATGATGAATTCACTTTATATACTCCAACCAGCAAAAAGACACAGAAGGTCGATGAATTGGAAAATAATCCGAATGCCCATATCCTTCTTGGTTACGAAGGCGAAGGCGTCGGGGATGCTTTCTTGGAAATCGAAGGGCAGATAGGCATGCACGACGATGCCAGCATGATTGATAAAGTTTGGAACGACCATCTAAAAGGCTGGTTTACAGGTCCGGATGATCCAAACCTGCTGATACTGGCGATTAAGCCGACACGCGTTCGCCTGATCAATAAAAAAGGTGAAGAGCCGCAGTCAATCGACTTGTAAAACACAAAAACGGCTCGAATAATCGAGCCGTTTTTATGTTTTCAAAATCTGGCGCAGTCCTTCACGGTTGAACAACAGATCTTCCAATGTGTATTCATCTAGAACCGCCAGATAGGCGTGCAGCGCTTTCCCAAGAACGCCCCTCAGACCGCATACCGGCGTAATTGGGCAGCGGTTATGCTCGGGGTCAAAACATTCGACCAAATGGAAGTCATCTTCCATCCTGCGGACGACTGCCCCCACATTAATGTTCTGCGGCAAATCCGCTAATCGGATTCCGCCGCCGCGGCCACGTACAGTATGGATAAAGCCGGCTTTGCCGAGTTCGAACGTCACTTTCATCAAATGATTTTTCGATATATTATAAGCATCGGAAATTTCCTGTATGGTGGATAATTTCACATCTTGTTTCGACCCTAAATACAGCAACACACGCAACGAGTAATCAGTATACATCGTCAGTCTCATCTTTTCACCTTCCCTGCCTCTCTATTATACCCATTAAGGGATTGGTGGAAAAGAAATCCGGATTGGCGAATCATTCATAAGTCTACATAAAACGGTCTGTGTTTTCACAGGCTTTTTGTGTGACTTTTTTGTGAAATCAAATGTCTTGAAATTTTAAAGATGTATTTTAAATATATCTTTAATTCGCAAAGGGGTATATAGTCAAGATATAGAAAACAAAAGGAGCGATTGACAATGTTATCCCTAGAGACAAGATCAATTATCAAAGCGACAGTACCTGTTTTAGAGGAACACGGCACAGCGATCACAACGGTCTTTTACAAAAATATGTTCGAAGCACACCCGGAACTTTTGAATATCTTCAACCATGCAAACCAAGCAAAAGGGCGTCAGCAGGCCGCTTTAGCAAATACTGTATACGCGGCAGCGGTGCATATCGATAATTTAGAAGCCATTCTTCCAGCAGTGGTTCAAATCGCCAATAAACACGTTAGCCTTGGCATAAAACCTGAACATTATCCGATTGTCGGCGAGTATCTATTAAAAGCGATCAAAGAAGTATTAGGCGATGCCGCGACTGACGACATCATCAATGCCTGGGGAGAAGCATATGGCGTCATTGCTGACGCATTCATCGGCGTTGAAAAAGATATGTATGAAAAAGTAGAAAACCAGGAGAATGGTTGGAAATTTTTTAAAGACTTTATCGTCGCACGGAAAGAGAAAGAAAGCGGCAATATCACTTCGTTCTATTTGAAACCGGCTGAAGGTTCGAATGTTCCTACCTATCACCCAGGCCAATATATTTCAGTGCGCATGTCGATTCCAGGTGAAAAATACACAATGATCCGCCAATACAGCTTGTCACAGGCTGCTAAAGAAGACGAGTTCCGCATTTCCGTTAAACGCGAAGCGGATAACGATCCAAATGGCCGCGTTTCCGTGTACCTTCATGAAGAAGTGAATATCGGCGACCGCCTAGAAGTCAGCGCGCCAGCAGGCGAATTCGTCCTCGATACTGAGAAAAAATCTCCGGTGGCATTTGTCAGCGGCGGCGTTGGCATCACACCGATGATGAGCATGTTCGAAACTGTTGCAACAATGACTCCGGAACGCCCGACCGTCTTCTTGCACGCTGCACGCAATGAATCATTCCATGCATTCGACCAGGACATCCGGAAATACACAGAGTCGATGGATAACGCCACTTATAAAACGCTTTACTCTGATGAACCTTCCGGTTACATCACACGTGAGCTTCTTGCGGAATACGTCGATATTTCAGGCGAAGCCTACGTTTGCGGGCCTGTACCATTCATGGAAGCCATGATTCAGGAACTGCGCGCGCTTGGCATGAAAGAAGATCAGATTCATTTTGAATTCTTCGGCCCTGCTGTAGCATTGCAGACTGTTTAAAAGTTCTTAAACTATTTCCGCAACCCGCTGAAAATGGATAAAAGCATGTCCTTTCGCCTTTTACAGGTGAAGGACATGCTTTTTCTATTTACTGTGAAGCCATCGCTTGTTTCAGGAATTCCAGGCGGTTGCCGAACGGGTCCGCTGCAAAAAATCGGGTACTTCCGGGAATGCTTTTGTCATCCTTTACCGCTATACCCTTTTCCATCAGATGGGCTTTCAATTCATCAAACCCTTCTACGACAAACGCAGGATGTGCTTTTTTTGCCGGTTCGAAAGGTTCTTCGACCCCAACATGTAGCTGAAAGCCAGGAAATTCAAACCAAGCCCCGCCTCTTTCTTGCAACGGTTTTGGCTTTTCCAATTCCTTCATTCCCAAAATTCCGCTATAAAAGTTACGGGCTTCTTCCTCGCAGCCTTTAGGCGCAGCTACCTGAACATGATCTATTTTTTTAATGTTGAATACCATTCCATTTCCTCCTCCAGCTTCTCCATAACTTTAGAAGCGCCTTTTATTCTTTCGCCTTTCTGTTTTGCAAATCCTTCCGCCATCCCGTAGCATATAAAAAAAGGGGTGACGCTAGATGGCTTTTCCGCAACAGCTAAAATACACACTCGCCGCCCAATCGGTCTCAATCGACCGCGAACCGCAGCAAGCGCTATCGGCCGAATTCCCAATTTTAATCAAGGAATTGAAAGAATGGGCCAAAACAGACAACGACGGAGTGGCAATTTCCTATTTCTTCCGCCAATATGCACTTTTCATCTCTGCCCAGTTCAATCTACTGGCGCATCAGAATGCTTATTTCGCTTGTTCCTGGAAGGAATTGAAATTCGATCGCAGCTTTAATTACGGCTTGCACTTGTTGAAGACGCATGCCTCTTCCCTTTCCTATACGCAAATCCAGCCTCACCAACGATATGAAGCGATGCATTACGTGCTTGTCGAACAAGTCGATTCTCTGATCCAGGAGTTTCGCCAACATGCTAAAATTTCGCCCATCATCTTATGGGAGAACGTCCTGGGATCCATCATCTGGCTTTATGCCGGAATTGAACGCTCAAATCCCAGAAAAGCCGCAGAAGACATGGAATGGCTGCTCGAACCGTCGAATTGGCAGCCTATCAAGACGTCTTATCTGAACAAGCTGCTGGGTGATGTTCCGCTGGGGCGCGCCGTTTCGGGCCCGCTCCGCAAAACGTGCTGCCTTTATAAGGAACTCCCTGAATTCGGAGCCTGCACATACTGCCCTCAGCCAAATTAAAAGCTCCGGAGCACAATGTGCCGGAGCTTTAGATTAGACTTCGAATACTTCATGCAGAATTTTTCCTGGATCGTTATTCATTAGATTTTTGTAGACACAGCTTTTCGGCTTGTCTTGGAGCGATTTCGCAAAAGATTTGGCATGCTCGGCATCTCCGACAATATGCACTTCTTCCCATCGGCGCTCTTTTTTCAGTTTTTCAATCTTGCCGCCCATATCTTTATAGAAACGGTCAAGATTTTCTTTTAAGCGATGGTCCAGTTCATCAACCGGACTGCCGCCTCCGCTTACCGGCGTACTGCCACCCGAAGCACCGCCTCCAGTTGCACCGACGCCTGAAACACGCCCAGAACTGCGGACGCCTTTTTGTTCCGCCCAGACTTCAAGGCCTGAATCGAATTCATAGAAGAATTCCTCATTGATGATTCCCATTGAGGTATCTAATACCCGGATTCCTTTTAGGCTCGGCATGACGACTCCTGCATATGGATAGGCTTTGTACATATATCTTAGCTGATCCAATTGCGGCGTTTCTTCCCAATGGAAATTGTTTTTGACCGGAATTTGAACATAGCGCACCCACCATAAATTTTCATGGGGAGAAGCGAAAATGACGACCCCTTTTAAAAGCTCGCTTTGGTGGTCGGTAATTTCCCGTTCGACTTTTTTCTTCAATTCTCTATAAGAATTTATTTCTTTTTCATCGCGTGAAGCGGAAAGGTATTCATCAAGCTTTTTCAAGCCGTTTTTTAAATGGATTTTCCAAGCACCGTTCTGGGCTTCTGAATCTGCAGGATTGGTATTTAGATAGATACTCAGTACACAGCGATCTTCGCAACGGAACGCTTTCAACTCCTGAATTTCATCGTATAATGTCATATAACCCTCATCCTCCTTAAAATCCGTGCTATTTAACTCCTTACCCTATGAGTTCTATATTAAACGGTCCATCCCCTTCTTTTTTTCATTATTCAGACGTTTAAGTTCTGCCAGTTGAGGTAAACAAGAAGTGCAATGAAAAAAAAAAGGAGCGTGTAAAAATTGGAAAATGTAGATAAAAAAGTAGACGAGAAGTTGAAGCATTTTGATGACGAAAAGAAAGAAGAAATTCTAGCCAATTTTGAGAACTTCAAAAATTATTTAGGCTCAAAAGTGGAACTTGGCGAAAAAATGGGATTGAGCGAAGAACGCCTTGCTCAAATTACGGAAAAAGTCGCAGGCTATTTAGCGAAAAATGAAGAACCTAAAAACCGTGAAGAATACGTGCTACAGGAACTATGGAAAGTCGGTTCAAAAGAAGAACAGCACATGCTGGCCCACATGCTCTTGCGTATGGTTAAAAAAGACTCATAAAGTTAAAATGACTCATAAAAAACAGCCTTCCCTTATAAATGGGAAGGCTGTTTTTCAAATAGCTGGAACATCCAGTAATAGATAACGCCGCTTGCGAATGCCAGGAGTGCCAAAATGGTAAACGTCCAGCCGAAGCCGAACCAAGCAGTCATCGGGATCGACAGTGGTGCAATCATGCGCCCTATCGTGTACCTTAGACTCGCTGCTGCAAAATACTGGCCGCGCATTTCTTCAGGCGCCAGCTTTGAGATAAAGCTCTGCTGAACGCCGACAACCATCAACTCCGCAAAAGTGAAGATCGCCATCGCTAACACGAACATCCAGAACCAAGAAGTAATCGGGAAAATAAGCATCGAGACGCCGTACAAAATCGCTGACATGAAGAAAACCCATTTCTCCCGGAACCTGGTCATCCATCTGGTAATGATGACTGTAAATAACGCAACCAGCAAGCCGTTCTCGGATAACAGGACACCGAATGACGTTTCACCCGTTACTGTCAGTTCACGCCCCATAAATGCAGCTACAGTCTGTTCGTCAATTGTTTCCTTTAAGAAGACGGGAATCAGCAAATCCAGCTGCATGAATGTCTGCGCGCCTAGAATACCGGCAATGACGAATAACAGGAAGAGTTTGTCTTTGAAAATGACGCCGTATTCCTTCACTTGCTTCGCCACTGCTCCAAGAACACCGACTGATTCTTCGCGCTGCCATTTGTCTATGACGCTTTGCGGCAAGGTTTCATTGGTATAAAGCCTTAAGACGGTACCGAGGATCATCGAGATGACCGCCACGATCAACAGTAATTCGAAACGGTACGAGAAGAACAGCACGGCTCCGAACAGCGGCCCAACAACTACCGCGATATTCAACGTAGTATAGAAAATGGCAAAGACGTCACTTCTATATTTCTCCGGAATGACATCCGCAATCATCGCCTGGCTCGCTGGCCAGTACAGTGAACCGCCCATGCCCGCTATCGTAAAGGCGATAAAACCGAGCATTGGTGATTCGAGCCAAGGCGAATTGGCATAAGCGAACAGCAAAAACGCAAAACCTTGTCCGATCGAGGCTACGACAAGCATTGTGCGCCGGCCGAACCTGTCTGCGCAATAGCCGCCGACTAAATTAGCGGCTACTGAAAAAACTTGCGACACGACAAGCAGCAAGCCCGCCGTGTTTTTCCCGAATTCTTCCGCAAAGTAAATGGCGAGGAATGGGAAGACCATCCAGTAACTTGTATTCATGAAAAATTCGCCGACGAGGCGAACTTTCAAATTCCTATTCCAATCTCTAATCTTCATTTTTCAGTTCCCCGCGTTCTCTGATCTCTTCTCTGGGCCTGGTAATTACCCGATAACTTCAAGCAGCTTGTAGCTCAGGCAAATATCGATTAACAGCTCTTTCCGTTCTTTGGCAAATTGGATGACCAGGCGTTCATGATCACGTTCGATGATTTCACCAGCTCCGAACACACGGTGCCGTACAGTCGCTCCCGCCACAAGTTCGCCGCCATCTTTTACGGCATTCGGATTGTCGGGCACTTTCACTTTGACCGGCGGCTGTACTTTTGCAGGAGCCTTCTTAAGGGCTGGTTTTCCTGCAATCGCCACATCCCGCACTTCATCGACAAAACGGGATTCGCTATCATAGCTGATCAATTCAAGATGCTTTCTAGCGCGAGTCATCCCGACATAAAACAGGCGCCGCGCCTCTTCAAGAAGATCCGGCTGCTCTGTGTCTTCTTCTGTCGGAATGATGCCTTCCACTAGGTCGATCATATACACTCTGTCGAATTCCAACCCTTTGGAACTGTGGAATGTCGAAAGGGTCAGCATGTCATCAGTTTTTTCGGCTTTGGCTGCCTGTGTCACCTGCTCCAATTCCTTCAGGCGCTTCGCAAACTCCATCATGCTGCTAAGCGGCGCAGCAATCTGCTCCAGTGTTACCAGGATCTGCTCCAGGTATTGCAGCCGCATCCCGAATTTCTCCGCGCGGCTCGCAAGCATCTGGTCATAGCCCAGATCTGCCCTGATGGTGCGGATGACTTTCAGCGGCTGCATGCCTTTCAATGCTTCGAACCATTTCTTCTGCTCGCCCAATATCCGGATTTGGTAATCTTTCAATGTTATGTGGCGGTTGATTTCGTCAAAGGCATTGATTTCTGATGGCTTCATCTTGCTCATGAACTTCAGCTGGCTTCCTGACCAGTAGGCATTGGTTTTTGAAGCGACTTTTGAATAGATGTCGATGCGCTCCAGCTTTAAGCTGAAACGCATAAAATTCAGCATGTCCTCGACAATCCAATGGGAGAAGAACCGGTTGTCCCCGTCTTTCATATAGAACGGGATGCCCATCCGGTCGAGCTCGCTCATCAACAAGGTGGAAGACGAATTATTGCGGTACAAAATCGCCACTTCTCCGAAATTGTCCAGCTCCTTCAATTCCTTCATCAGGTATTTGAATTGTGCATCTTCTGAAACCAGCCGTTTGATTACGATTGGCTGGCCATCCGGCTGTTTGGTGAACATGTTTTTATCGTGGCGCTTTTTATTCGTCTTGATGAATAAATTCGCGGCGTCGACAATATTTTTCGTGGACCGATAATTGCGCTCCATTTTCATGACGTAAGCGTCCGGATAAACCGTTTTGAATTTCAATAAATAAGTGGGCTCTGCCGCGCGCCACGTATAAATCGACTGATCGTCATCAGCGACGACGCACAGATTTTGGTGGCGCGCCACCAGCTTTTCCACGATGGCATGCTGGATCATCGATGTGTCCTGGCTTTCATCGGTCATCACGTAATCCCAGCGCTGCTGGTATTTTTTCAATAGCGCTTTGTCTTTTTCCAACGCCTCGTTCGCGAGCGACAACATATCGTCAAAGTCCACTAACCTAACATCATAGTTTTCTTTGAACGCTTCATAGGTCTTCAGTATTTCAATGGCGCCTTCAAAAGGGGCCTTCAGTTTTTTCCACTCGCTGCGCGGCGTCATCTTGTTCTTCACAAAACTGATGAATGAGGTCAATTCGTCCAATTGGTCTTCTGTTATAGGTTCCCCGACTTCGGTCTCAAACATTTCCCGCAGCAGCCGTTTTTTATGGAGTCCGTTGCTTTCGCTGCCTTCAATCATGACATAGCGCAGTTCCGACAAATACTCCCGGGTAATTTGGAAAGCCAGGCTATGGATTGTCGAAAAATCCACAGGTGCAAGCGTAGGGAAAAGCCGTTTATAGCGTTCCTGCATATCGACAGCTGACGCTTTGCTGAATGTGATCGCTTTAATGCGCTGCGCCGCCACCTTTTTTTCTTCGATCAAGTAGCCGATGCGCATGATCATCGTCGTGGTCTTGCCGGATCCAGGGCATGCCAGGAGAAGCAAGGGGCCTTCAGTCCGCTCCACTGCTTTGCGCTGTATTTTGTTCAGCTCGACGCCGAGCTGTTGTTGTTTGCGTTCAAAAAAATTGCTCATACGGCAGATACTCCTTCGCACTATCATTCCTTCTATTTTACCATGGCTGCGCGATATTTATTTGTTGTTTTTTAAGATGCAGAGAAAACTTGCGGTCCGGTTGCGAATAATTTTCTAACATAAAAAAGGACTCATGGGAATGAGCCCTTTACCGCAATCCGGCAAGCATTGCCTTATGCGATTTATTTCGGACTGATAATTTCACAGACCCGGCCCACTTGCCCATCTTCCAGCCTCACCTTGATGCCATGAGGGTGCGTCGCGGAATTGGTCAATAAATCTTTGACGATGCCTTGTGTTTTTTTACCGCTTCGCTGGTCTTGTTTTAAAATCACGTTGACTTCCAGCCCCGGTTTTACGTCACTTCTTTTTTTGCCGTCCATCCAAAATCCCTCCCGACTTTCTTCCAGTATACATTATCGCATACAAAAAGGCGGGGATTCCCCCGCCTCGCTTTGCATTCATTGCTTAAAAATGTTTTTTGCGATTACCTTCTAAATCATCGTCATCAAGATCTGACAACGTTGTATCTTTTTTGTTTTTATTAGTGAAAGAAGCGTCTTCGTCAATGTCAGCTTCTTCTTTACGGACAGTTTCACGAATTGTTTCCGTGTCTTGGACTTTCTTTTTGCCGACTACGATTTCTTCACTGACCACATTCGTTTTCGAAACGTTGACGCGTTCTTCTGTCAATGGAATGTGAATGTTATCGCCTTCTTGGTAGGCATCTGCTGTAGCGCCATCGACTTCTTCATTTACCGGGCGCCGTTCAACATAAATCTCTTCGCGTTCTACCGGCACATCAATCGATTGTTCGTTTTCCACTGTGCGTTTCCCAACGTTCACTTCGCCAGTCTGTACACGGTCTTTGTTCACATGCAAACGTTCTTCGTGAAGGCGCAGGCGCTCTTCTTCCGTCCCTGCTGCATCTGTGTTATTGCCTGAGAAGTTAGAAGCTGTGCGATCTGTATCTGTGTATCGTTCATTGTCTTTATTCAATGTGTCACGCTCCATTCCATTTGTTGTGTCAAAGCGGTCTGCATCACGGTCTTTACTAGTATCGCCATCTACTGAAACGCCTGGCCCTAAACCAAATCCTGTGCCTCTGTCTTCGCCGACTCCTGCAGTTTCATTAGTGTTTTGTCGTTCTGAAGCGGCCAAATCATCGTCATCTGTCATGCCGCGCTCGCCTTTTTCCCGGTGGTAGTTAACGTCGTTCGATTCGTTTGTATCCACAGTCAATCCGTCACGCGCCACCATTCCTGAGTCGCCGTAGCCGGCAGTTCCACCGGTTGCGCCGACATAGCCTGCCGCACCTGTAGTATTGTTCCCCGGATCGCCGTATACATTCCGATCGATATCACTATCTTTTGAGTCGTAATCCGAACCGATTTCCTGATCAACAAACAATAAAATCTTGCCGTTTTGCACGTCCTGGTAATAGCGGTCTGCTTCCTGATCGTCTACGCCCATGCCCGAGAATGCTTCACGCACCGGCTCATTACCGGAAAGGAAGCCCATGAATTTATCCATCCAGCCGCCTTCAGCAGATTTATAATCCACGTCTGTCCGCCCTCTTACCATGGATAGCTGTTCTTTATCATGCGCCATGACGTACATATGATCTTCGGAAATACCTTGCTCTCTTAACTCTTCGATTTTTCTTAATACCTCTGACTCATTGTCGAAAGTTCCCATAAATTTATTGTTGGCCATTTTTCTATTCCTCCAATTGTTTTATGTTTACAAAAATTTTTGTATTGCGAAAAATCTTACTAGTTTTGAAATACCCGCCTTGAAAACACTGAAACATTTTATTGCGATTTAAGGACTAATGGATTATAATGCGAAAACTCACTCTACTTTCCGTTCCCAGTGGCGGTGCTTGGTAATTGCGGCGATAAAATCAGTTGGAAAACTGCCATCCGCCGATCCGGTTATCACGCCCGGCTGCCCTTGCATATGGGCCGCTTCAATCCATTTCATGCCATCATGAGTCGCTCCGATTGGTTTGTAATGGTCGAAGGCTTCACCAACATAGCGCGCCGCTTCTTTAGCGAACTTCCGGCTCACCGATGCACTGCCGACTGCATAGATTGCGTCATATAGCACAGGGTCTGCCGTCGTAAACGTATGGTCAACTTCAAATTCGCCGCCATTCTTCCCTTTAGCCATCCCCAGCATCTCACTGATAATTTCCACTTGAATCCCTTTAGCTTTCAATGCCTCAAAGACTTTCGACACTTCTTTATCCTCAAAGCCGTCTCCCAGCAAAACCCCGACCTTGCGCGTTGCGGGCGTTTTGATGGTGTTTTCCTGGCTCAGCGCAGGAGAAGTTTTGCCAACAGCTGTATTGCCGCTTTGCGGCGCCACAGCTCCGACTTTTTTCGCTACCGTCTTAGCCATTTCAAGATCTACATTCGCAAACATATCGACCGCATTTTGGCGTACGACTTTTTCTTTGCATTTTCCGAGTTCGAAGCTGAACGCTTCGATGATATGCTCTTTTTCAGGCGCGGACATGCTGTTCCAGAACATCGTCGCCTGCGAGAAATGGTCTTTGAAGCTTTCGCTGCGCGCACGCACTTTACGCCCTTCCATTTTCTCCTGGTAATGTTCGAATCCGCCATCCGCGGGACTCGCTGGCGCTGGACTATTATTTGCCAAGCCATTTTTATGGTACGACACTTGCCCGCGGTTAATTGTTTGGCGCCCGTAGCCATCGCGCTGGTTATTGTGGAATGGGCATACCGGCCGGTTGATCGGCAGTTCGTGGAAATTAGGTCCGCCGAGGCGAATCAATTGCGTGTCTGTATAGGAGAACAAGCGCCCTTGCAGCAGCGGATCATTGGAAAAGTCGATTCCAGGCACAACATGCCCTGCATGGAATGCTACTTGCTCAGTTTCTGCGAAAACGTTGTCGACGTTGCGGTTCAATGTCATCTTGCCGACAATTTGAATCGGGATTTCTTCTTGCGGCCAAAGCTTGGTTGCATCCAGCAAATCAAAGTCGAATTTATGTTCATCTTCTTCTGGAATGATTTGAACCCCTAATTCAAATTCAGGAAAATCTCCGTTCTCGATTGCTTCATATAAATCTCGGCGGTTGAAGTCAGGGTCTTTGCCTGAAATCTTCTGTGCTTCGTCCCATACGAGTGAATGCACGCCGAGCGTCGATTTCCAGTTGAATTTCACAAAATGGGATTTTCCTTCGGCGTTGACAAAGCGGAACGCGTGGACGCCGAAACCATCCATCATCCGGAAACTGCGCGGCAAAGCGCGGTCAGACATCAGCCACATAATGGCATGGGCCGTTTCCTGATTATGCGCCACGAAATCCCATAATGTATCATGGGCACTCGCTGCCTGAGGCATTTCGTTATGCGGTTCCGGTTTCACGGCATGGACAAAGTCCGGGAACTTAATGGCATCCTGGATAAAGAACACAGGCATATTGTTGCCGACCAAGTCGTAATTTCCTTCCTCCGTATAGAACTTTGTTGCAAACCCCCTGACATCCCGCACGGTTTCAGCGGAGCCTTTAGAGCCTGCCACAGTGGAGAAACGCACGAAAACAGGTGTCTTCTTGCCTTTCTCAGACAGAAATTTGGCTTTCGTCAAATGTTCCAATGAATCATATGCTTCGAAAACGCCATGCGCAGCATAGCCTCTGGCATGGACGACACGCTCAGGAATCCGCTCATGGTCGAAATGCGTCATTTTTTCGCGGAAATGGAAATCCTCCATCAGCGTAGGCCCTCGTTCTCCTGCTTTCAGTGAAAATTCATCTTCCGAGACTTTGAGTCCTTGGTTAGTGGTCATGTCTTTTCCGGCGTCATCACTGCGGAATTGTTCCAACTGTTCGTCTTTGCTATCGGCGCCGACTTTCGTTTTCTTGTCCATTTCTCCACTCCTCTGTCGCAATTTTCTTTCTTCTCTCCTTCTACCCTCTAACTTTTTTAATAAAACGCCAAATGGAAAATATGAAAAGCTCTGCAGGCATAAACAGCCTGCAGAGCTTTTCATTTAAAATATACTTAAATCCCATTCTTTTGAAATCTGCCGCAGCATCATTGTCCCTGCAGCGCTGTTTCCTTGGACATCAATTGCTGGCCCGTAAACACCGATGCCTGCACCAGCCTTGAATTCATAGGTCTGGGAATGCAGTTTCGGAGGCACAGCCCCCATGATTCCGCCAGACACGCCGCTTTTCGCTGGAATGCCGACATGCGCCGCAAAATTGCCGGATGAATTGTACATGCCGCAGGTGACCATCAAAACTTTTGCCACTTGCGCAATTTCAGCCGAAAAATGCGTTTCTTTTGTAATTGGGTTAAAACCGTCGTAAGCGATGATCAATCCGATCAGCGCCAAGTCCTTGACGCTCATTTTGATGGAACATTGGCGAATATATATATCCAACGCTTCTTCCACTTCAATATCCAAAAACTTCGCTTCTTTCAAATAGTAGGCGAGTGCCCGGTTGCGATGCGATGTCTTCCATTCCGAATCGTACACTTCCTTATCGAGCTCAAGCGGATGGCCGACAAGCTTTTCCAGAAACTCCAGCAAAAATTCGTATTTTTTCTGACTCGTTGTCCCGGGCAAAATCGCAGAAATGGTAATAGCTCCTGCATTGATAAAAGGATTGAACGGCTTGTTTGGCCGGTGTATTTCAAACGGAATGATGGAATTGAACGCTTCTCCCGTCGGTTCGACGTCTACACGCTCCAAAACGAAATCCAAACCGTAATGGCAGCTCACGGCGATGAACGTCAGCGCCTTTGAAATGCTTTGCAGCGTAAATTCCTGGTCCGTATCTCCGGCGCAATAATAATGCCCATCCTCATCCACCATGCAAATGCCGAGAAGACTTGGATCCACTTTTCCAAGCGCCGGTATATATTGGGCGGTCGTCCCTAAAATAGCGTGGCTTTTGTTTTCTTTCACCCATGCTTCAAGCTGTTCCTGGATATGCGGATTTTCCTTCATAACATCCCTCCTCCTAAAATTTCTAAAACCCCTCTTAATGTGCAAGAGGGGTTGGATGATTATAAGTTATCGTACCATTCTTTCGCCGCTTCGACTTCCGGCATGGTCAATTGGTGTCCGTAATTTTCCCAATGAAGCTTGACGCTGGCACCGGCATCGCTTAAAAGCCGTTCCAGATCTGTCGACTCTTCTGCTGGGCAGATCGGGTCGTTCGTGCCAGCTGCGATGAATACAGGGACACCTGCCAAATTCGGCAATTCCGTGTCGCGGTTCGGCACCATCGGGTGGTGAAGAATCGCACCTTTCAACGCATCTGCGTAAGTAAAGAGCAGATTGGCTGCAATATTCGCTCCGTTCGAGTAGCCGATGGCGATGACATTGGTACGGTCAAAACCGTTTTCTTCAGCCGCTTTGCCAATAAAATCGTATAATTCTTCGGTCCGCAATTTCAAATCTTCCATATCGAATACACCTTCAGACAAGCGCTTGAAAAAGCGCGGCATGCCATTTTCTGAAACGTTGCCGCGGACACTTAGGATGGAAGCCTGCGAATCAATATGAGCCGCAATCGGCATCAAATCATTTTCATTGCCGCCTGTGCCGTGGAGCATTAGAAATGTCGGTTTGGATGGATCGGTACCTTTTTGGAATATGTGTTTCATCTTTTATAACCTCCCGAGATAGTAGAAAGCCTCTGCTCTGTTCTGGCTTTCCCCTTTTTAATTAGTTCGAAACTTATCTTGAATTCGAGATAATAATAACATACTTTTCGCTTCATACCAACTAATCCGTTTTTATTTTAAGCAACGCTTTTCGACAAAAAAATGCAGCGGAACGGATCCGCTGCATTTTTTAAGCCAGCCGACGATGGCGGCATTAATATTAGATGTTTTTCTAGCCAAGCATTTCTTCTAGATGCTGTTTGGAAAAATGGTATTTTTCATTGCAGAAATGGCATTGGGCTTCCGCTTGGCCATCGGTCACAATCATGTCCTGAATTTCGTCAGGGCCAAGGCTGATGATGGCATTCGATATGCGATCCCGTGAACATTGGCATTGGAACTGGATAGGCATTTTTTCCAGAACTTTAACATTCTCGCTTCCGAGAACTTCTGATAAAATCTCTTCAGGCGTTAAGCCATCACGCACCATGCTCGAAATGGTCGGAATTTCCGATAATCGCTGCTCAATATGCGCAATGACACTTTCTTCAGTGCCCGGCATCAACTGGATGATAAAGCCCCCGGAAGCCTGGATGCTGTTATCCGGATTAACGATTACGCCAACACCCACTGATGAAGGAACCTGCTCCGAAGTGACGATATAATGCGTGAAGTCCTCACCCAGCTCACCTGATACGAGCGGTACTTGCCCAACGAAAGGATGCAGCAAGCCAATGTCTTTCGATACCGACAACGTCCCTTCCGTTCCGACAGCGCGACGCACATCCAATTTTCCTTTTTCGTTCAAATCGAAATGGGTATGCGGATTCGACACGTATCCTCTGACTTCCCCTTTGGCATTGGCATCAACCAAAATCGTTCCGAGCGGTCCATTGCCGTTGATTTTGATCGTCAGCTTTTCTTCGCCTTTCATCATAGCTGCAAGCATGACGGTCGCTGTCATTGAGCGGCCCAGTGCGGCTGATGCAGTCGGCCATGTATAGTGGCGGCGCTGCGCTTCCCCCACGGATTCAGTTGTGCGTGTGGCGTATGCGCGGACTTGTCCGTCGTATGCTAATGCTTTCACTAAATAATCATTCATCTATAATCACTTTCTTTCTATATAATATTGTTAACAGTTTTATCTTTTAATTTATCTGGCGTAACGTCGTTGCCGAGCGGATCGATGATCGTCAATCCGGTAACCGAACTTTCTACCTGTCCACGGATCTGGCGCAGGTAATCTTCGCGCAGCACTTGCTGTTCCACTTGCTGAGCTTTCGTCAAGCCTACTTCTTTTGCTATTTTTGATAATTCGTTAATGCGAGTCAAACTTGCAATCATCGATTACCGCTCCTTTCCTGAACAAGCATTTTTTCGATCAACCATTGTTGAAGCTCTGCCGCTTTCGGCTGAAATCGCTGTTCTTCCATCTTCCGTGCCAATGAAGCCACAGTTTCCCGCTCCATGACAGCTCTCCATGCTGATTCTGCTTCATCCATTAAATCCGTCAACAAGCAACTGGCCTCGGGTTTTTCAAGTTCCAGCAAATCGCCCAAAATCCCGCTTGGTGAATACAGCGATTGCCTGCCCTCTATTGCCAAGTAAATATCGTACACACAGATTTCCTCGGGGCGTTTCTTCAACCGGAATCCGCCTTTGACGCCAGGCACTGATGCCACCAGATCTGCGCTGACTAATTTCCTCAACAACTTCTGAAAATAAGTGGGTGACGCATTCAACTGCTGACTGATTGCTTCACCGGACAGCACTGCTTTGCCCGGCAGCATATTCAACAAAAGAATGGCATATACGGATTGCTCGACCC
This sequence comes from Planococcus sp. TJ-301, assembly GCF_058268475.1. Lineage (NCBI taxonomy): Bacteria > Bacillati > Bacillota > Bacilli > Caryophanales > Caryophanaceae > Planococcus > Planococcus sp. TJ-301. The sequence goes on from NZ_JBZDOH010000001.1 coordinate 1,684,320, forward strand.
CTGTCTTCATGTGCATGAAACTCACCTCTATCCCTTATTAACGAGGACAACAATTGTCCTTGATTGCTATAATAAAATATCTCGAATTAAAAGTAAAGGTTTCTGCCTGCAACAAAAAACCACCCGCTGCATGCGAATGGTTTTGGAGGTTATTAAGAAACTAAAACAAGCCACTGAGGCCGCCGTAGACGAGTGCGAGCAATATGACAAAGGCTGGATGGATTTTCTTGATTTCCAATAGCCAATAGCTGACTACCGCCAGCACTACGGTTTGTATGCTGCCGGAAGTTTCTGCTGAAGTCATAAAAAACTGCAGCGTCATGGCGCCCAAAAGAACAGCGATGACTGGCCGGATCATCTTCGTGATGTTTTTGACTTTCGGGGAATCTTTGTATTTCATCAATGTCATCATCAAGGCAATCATCAAAATCAGTGAAGGTGCCACCGAAGCGAACAACCCGATAAATGACCCCAGGATTCCACCTTCCATGTATCCGATATAGCCAGCCATCTTCGTCGCAATCGGTCCTGGAAGTGCATTTCCCAATGCCAGCACTTCTCCGAATTCCTGCGTCGTCATCCAGCCGTACCGGTCAACCACTTCCTTCTCAACAAGCGGTATGGAGGCAGGGCCTCCGCCATAGCCCAATATGCCGGGAATAAAAAACGCCAGAAAAATGGACCAGTAAATCACGCTGTCCGCCCTCCTTTTCTAAAGCCCAGCAACACGATCAAAAGAATTCCGATGATCAAAACAACCGGATGGATATGGAGGATTTCCATCAACAGAACCGAAATTCCGAGCAGCAAGGCAGCTCGGGGCCAGCCCAGGGACTGCCCGGATTTTTTCACGAAATCCCAGGTCATCACCCCCAGCATGACCGCAACAACCGGAACAACTGCTGCCGACATGCTGTTTACCCATTCAACGCCCTTGTATTGCTGCAATGCGCCGAGCAACAGGATCATCATCAGGACCGTCGGCACCACTAATGCAATCAGCGCCGTCATGCTTCCAACGATGCCCCCGATGCGATAACCTATATAGCCGGCCATTTTCGTGGCAATCGGACCTGGCATCGTATTGGCCAGCGCCAAGGTATCGCTGAACTCGTCTTCTGTCATCCAGTCATATTTTTTTACAGCTTCCGCATGGAAAAGAGGGATTGCCGAGGGGCCTCCGCCGAAGCCTAAAATACCGACGCGAAAAAAGGCGGCAAATAAATCGGCATTTATTTTCAAGGCTGAACCAGCCCGCGGCTCCATCCCTTTTTTCCCTTCAGTCACCAAACAGCCACGGCTCCATCCGTACGGGACTCTGTGCCGCCTGACAATACGCCCGTGTCCGGATTGCGCCAAATGATCTGGCCGCGGCCAAAAGCACCGCCGTCTGTTGCTACTTGAATTGCATGCCCTTTACGCGCAAGCGACTGCGCTAAATAATTCGGGAAATTCGGCTCGACCAAAATCGTTTTGCCGCCCATCCATTGCCATCTCGGCATATCAAGGGCAGCCTGTGGATTCATTAAATAGTCTATGGTGTTCGTTACTACTTGGAAATGTCCCTGCGGCTGCATATAGCCGCCCATTACGCCGAATGGACCGACCGCTTTGCCGTCTTTGGTCAGGAATCCGGGAATGATCGTGTGATAAGTCCGCTTTCCACCTTGCAGTACATTCGGATGCTGCGGGTCAAGCGAGAAATCTGCACCGCGGTTCTGCAGGCCGATTCCCGTTCCTGGAATGACGATTCCTGAACCGAAGCCCATGTAATTGCTTTGGATATAGGAAATCATATTGCCTTCTTCATCTGCTGCGGACAAATAAACGGTCCCGCCTTTAGGCAGATCGTAAGGAACAGGATCTGCTGCGCCTTCACCGATCGTACCGGCACGCTGTGCTGCATATTCTTCGGACAGAAGATGTTCGACGCTGACAGGCATCGCTTCTAGTTCCGTGATAAATTCTTTGCCATCTGTGAAAGCCAGCTTCATTGCTTCGATTTGTTGATGATAGGTGTCAGCTGACTGCCATTTGGGCTCTTTCAGTTTTTTGAAGATATTCAATGCCATCAATGCCACCATGCCTTGGCCGTTCGGCGGAATTTCCCACACATCATAGCCACGGTAATTGGCTGACACCGGCTCAACCCATTGCGGTTTGAATGCTGCAAGATCCTCTTTGGAAAGGAAGCCATTATGCTGCTTCATGAAAGCATCGATTTTTTCAGCCAGCGGCCCTTCATAGAAAGAACGTGCATCTGTTTCGGCTATTTCCTTCAACGTTGCCGCATGTCCTGGTGAAGACCACATTTCTCCAATTTCCGGAGCCTGGCCATTCGGTGCGAACGTATCGAACCACGATTGGTATTCTTCAGAAGTAAACGAATCCTTGAATTTTTCATAAGCCGCTTTCCAGTACTTGCCAAGGATCGGCGTCAACGGATAGCCTTCTTCCGCATATCGGATTGCCGGTTTTAACGCTTCAGACAAAGGCAATTTGCCGAATTTCTTTGAAAGTTCGGCCCATGCAGCGGGAACGCCAGGAACCGTGACTGGCACTACGCCGTGTACCGGCATCTTGTCATGCCCGAGCGCTTTTACAGCTTCTATCGAAATTTTCGCCGGCGCAGGACCTGAACTGTTCAGACCGTGGAGCTTGTCTTTTACCCAAACTAATGCAAAAGCGTCTCCCCCGATTCCATTTGAAGTTGGTTCAACGACTGTCAGCGCAGCCGCTGTTGCAATTGCGGCATCGATTGCGTTGCCGCCTTTTTGCATCACTTCGATCCCTGCTTGTGCCGCTAAAGGCTGGGAAGTTGCAACCATGCCTTTTTTTGAAAATACCGTATGTCTTTTCGATTCGAACGGGTGCTGTAAATAGTCCATTGAAATTCCTCCAGATTCAGAATAAAAGCCAGCTGCCGGAGTTTCCCCCGGCACCCGGCTCATAGTTTGCCCGCGAAATGGCACGCCGCAAAATGATTTGGTTCATGTTCCACAAACGCCGGCTTGTCCACAACACAAACATCCTGCGCAATCGGACAGCGGGTGTGGAATGGGCAGCCTGTAGGCGGATTTGCCGGATTCGGCATATCGCCAACAAGGCGGATACGTTCGCGTTTCGCGTTGATTGCCGGTCTCGGAATCGCCGACAACAGCGCTTTTGTATAAGGGTGGAGCGGGTTATTGAAGATTTTGGATACATCGCTCATTTCCACCATATTCCCCAGGTACATAACAAGCACCCGATCGCAGAAGTAGCGCACAACTCCTAAATCGTGGGAAATGAACATATAAGAAAGATCGTACTTTTTCTGGATGGTTTTCAGCAGTTTCAAGACTTGCGCCTGCACTGAAACATCCAATGCCGATACCGCTTCATCACAAATGACAAAAGAAGGATTGAGGGCAATTGCCCGGGCAATGCCGATTCGCTGCCGCTGGCCTCCGCTGAATTCATGCGGATAGCGGTCGTAATGTTCAGGCTTCAGCCCGACTTCGGCTAACAAGCTCAAAACGGAATCTTTCCGCTCTTTCGCCGACATATCGGTATGCATTTTGAACACTTCATCCAATGCATGGCCGATTCGCTGTCGCGGATTCAGCGAAGCGTAAGGATCCTGGAAAATCATTTGCATTTCTTTGACGAATTTCTTTTTTTCCTTGCGGCTCAGATCCTGGATTTCCTGCTGTCCGAAGCTAATTGTACCATCAGTCAGCTCCTCAAGCCCGAGGATTGTGCGCCCCAGCGTGGATTTACCACAGCCAGATTCGCCTACCACTCCGAGGCTTTCGCCTTTGTATAATTTCAGCGTTACCGACTCAACAGCTTTGACATTGCCGACAACTCGTTTAAAGACCCCGCCTTTGATTGGAAAGTATTTTTTTACACCATTTAATTCAACGAGGACTTCAGGATTCGACCGTAACTCTTCCACTGCTTTCATCTTTTTCGGCCTCCTTTTCGTTCAACCAGCACATCGCGCTATGGCCATTGGATAAAGTGAAATTAGGAGGTTCCGTCACTCTGCATTTATCCATTGCGAATTTGCAGCGCGGATGAAAACGGCAGCCAGTGATCTGTTCATTCAATCCAGGCATATTGCCCGGAATCGGTTCCAGTTCAAATTCAGGATCATCGACGTTCGGTACCGAGTGCAACAACCCTAATGTATAGGGATGGCTTGGATTAGTGAATATTTCTTCCACCGGTCCTTCTTCGATTTTCTTTCCTGCGTACATGACCATGACGCGGTCTGCAACTTCTGCTACGACGCCCATATCATGGGTAATCATCAAAACGCCCATATTCAATTTCTCTTTCAAGTCTTTGATCAAGTCCAGAATCTGTGCCTGGATGGTAACATCCAGCGCTGTAGTAGGTTCATCCGCAATCAGCAAACTCGGATGGCAGGACAGGGCCATAGCAATCATGACCCGTTGGCGCATCCCCCCGCTCAGTTCATGCGGGTATTGGTTCAACCGTTTCTCCGGATTGGGAATCCCCACTTGCCGAAGCAATTCAATGCCTTGTATCGATGCTTCCGCTTTCGACACTTTATGGTGCAGCATCAGCGGCTCACGCAATTGAAAGCCGATTGTCAAAACCGGATTCAACGCCGTCATCGGCTCTTGGAAAATCATCGAAACCCGATTGCCGCGGATTCTGCGCATTTTTTCATTTGACAGATTTTGAAGAGGTTCACCGTTCAGCAAAATCTCTCCGCTTTCGATTGAGCCGTTGGATGGGAGCAAGCGCATCACCGATAAAGAAGTGATGCTTTTCCCGCAGCCGGACTCGCCGACGATGCAAAGCGTTTCCCCTTTATCAACATGGAAAGAAACATCTCTGACCGCTTGCAATGTTCCATCGGCTGTACGAAATGATGTAACCAGATTCTTCACGTCAAGCAATCTTTCTCCCATATTCTCCCTACTCTCTCGTTACGTCTTTTAAGCTCCATTGGCCATTCGGGTCCACTTTCAGCCCTTTGATTGATTTGTCAGTAGCTGAAGTTACAAGGCCGTGATACATGACGACGGCAATATCGTTTTCAAGCATGTACATATTCGCCTCATTCAAATGTTGCTCGCGTTCAGCCTGGTCTATAGTCGTACGTGACGCTTCAACCAATTTATCGAATTCAGGATCGCTGTACTGCGCACGGTTTGAATTTCCAACGTTATCGGAATGGAAGTTCGGGTAAAGCATCTCAGAACCGTCACTTGTAACATTCGACCAGCTCAAGAATGTCAAATCATATTCACCGCCGCGTGCTGTATCAAGGAATGTCGCCCATTCCATCATTTCAATTTCCACTTTGAATCCTGCATCAGTCAATTGTGCTTGGACAATTTCCGCCATCAAGACAAAATTGTCGCGGTTCGCTGCAAGCAATTTGATCGGCTCGTCCCCAAAACCGTTTTCTTCTACCAGTTTCTTAGCAGCTTCTGGATCGTATGCTGTTCCTGCTTTGTCTGCACTTTCGTTATAGCCAAAGACTTTCGGTCCAAGTACGCTGTCGCTTCTTACGCCCAATCCGTTCAATTTTTCAACAAAAGCGTCACGATCGATTGCTTGAGCGACCGCTTTTCGGAATGCTGGATCCTGGTTGCGCTCTTGTGAATGGTTGAAAGTCAGGTAGTAGACCGGAGTCCCTTCCTGTTTGGACACATCGACATTTTTCAAGCCTTCGATACGGGAAATTTGTTCTGGCGGCAATGCATCCAGGAAGCCTACTTCACCTGTCTGAAGCATTGAAATAGCAGTTGATGTTTCTGGCACTACTCTGAATACCACTTTATCAAGCGCAACTTCTCCATCCCAGTAGTCTGCATTTTTTTCAAGGACGATTTGGTCGCCAGTCGCCCAGCTGACAAATTTGAATGGGCCTGTGCCTACCGGATTTTGCATCAAATCTTGTTTTTCATCAGCAGTTGGGCTGATAATAGCAGCGTTTGAGTGGGACAATGCTGCAAGCAGCGGTCCGTATGGGTATTTCGTTTTGATTTCAACAGTTGTTTCATCAATAACCGTTACCGTATCCACCGGTTCTAATAAGGATGCACGTGGCGCGGCAGTTGCCGGGTCGCGCAACTTATCGTACGTATATTTGACTGCTTCCGCGTTGAACGGCGTGCCATCTTGGAAAGTGATGCCTTCTTTCAATTTGATCACCCAAGTCAGGTCATCTGTGTTTTCATAGGATTCTGCAAGCTTCGGTTCCAATTCCATTGTTTCCGGATTTCTTTCAAATAGGTTTTCATAAATCTGAGTCATGACGTTCGAAGAAACAGAGTCATTCGTCATTGTCGGTGATAATCCCACCGCATCAGAAGTTGAAGCATAAATAACTTCCTTCGCCCCTCCGCTTGCCGGCTCCGAATCAGAACCTGAACCTTCCTGCCCTTCTGGAATGGTACTTCCACCAGAACAAGCCCCTAAAATCAATACCCCGATCAATGTTAATAAAAGCAGCCAGTGTTTTTTCATTTAAATTCCCCCATTCTTATTGTTGTATATCCATATTCGGATCGAGCGCGTCGCGTAAGCCGTCTCCGAGTACATTAAATGCGAAAACTGTCAGCATGATGGCGATGCCGGGCACAATCGTCAAATGCGGAGATGTCCACATAAAGTCTTGGCCTTGTGAAATCATGGCACCCCATTCCGGAGTCGGCGGCTGTGCGCCAAGCCCTAAGTAGCTGAGTGAAGCAGTGGAAAGGATAGCGGTCGCCATCCGCATTGTTGCGAAAACAATGATTGGCGCGGTGGCGTTCGGCAAGATGTGCCTGGCCATGATCCGTAGATCCGAAGCGCCCATCGAGCGCATGGCCATGATGTATTCTTTTTCTTTAATCGACAATACCGAGCCGCGGACAATGCGCGCGCATGTGGGAATCGACCAGATGCTGATGGCGATTGCGACATTGACTAGGCTAGTTCCCAGGATAGCGATGATCAGCATCGCCAAAAGAATTCCCGGAAACGAAAACAGTAAATCGACAAAGCGCATGATAACAGCGTCAAGCTTCGGATAAAAGCCGGCGAGCATGCCCAGAAGCACTCCGCCGATAAGCCCTAATGAGACGGCAACTAATCCCACTACTAGAGAAATCCGTGCGCCGTAAACAATGCGGCTCCAGACATCCCTGCCATAATTATCAGTGCCAAGCCAATGGCCGTCACTGAACATCGGCAATTCACTGCTGGCAAGATTCTGTTTTATCGGATCATGTACTGTAATGGCTGGTGCAAAAATGGCCATCAGGATTTGCAGGATGACGATAATCAGGCCAGCTACCGCCAATTTGTTTTTAAACAAGCGCCGAATCGTGGTGACGATATATTTCTCTCGCTTTTTTTCTTTTAAAGCAACCGTTTCCGCTATTGCCATTGGGTCCCCTCCTTTTTAATCGAATTTGATCCTTGGATCGATATAGGTGTAGATGATATCAACAAGCAGATTGACAACTACGAACAAGGTGGCGACGAGAAGCACAGAACCTTGGACCATTGGAAAGTCCCGGGCAGCAATGGCATCAATCATCAAGCGGCCGACCCCATTGATTGCGAATACTTTCTCTGTGATGATCGTGCCGCCAAGCAGGAAACCGAAGTTCAAGCCGATGACTGTGATAATCGGAATCATTGCGTTCTTTAATGTGTGGATCCATATAACGTTTTTCTCTTTAACACCTTTCGCACGCGCTGTCCGGACATAATCGGCACGGATTACTTCAAGCATAGAAGACCGTGTCATGCGGGCAATCATAGCAGCTGAACCTGTGCCAAGCGTAATGGCCGGCAGGATCAATTCTTTAATTCCCGCGAGCGTGTAGAAGGGGTTGGTCATCCCTCCTACCGGCAACCATTGGAGATTGACCGAGAAGACCAGAATAAGCAATGCCCCTAGCCAGAAGTTCGGTATCGAGATGCCCGCTAAAGCAAAGGTCGTTGCCGATACATCGAGCAAAGAATTTTGCTTCAGCGCCGAGATCAGCCCTGTGATGATTCCGATGACCACCGCAACGATCATGCTGGCAATTGCCAGTTTCAACGTGTTTGGAAAGCGGACCGCAATGGCATCAGCAACTGGTTGGGCTGTCTGATAGGAATAACCGAAATCCCCTTGCACTGCATTACCGACGTATCGTACGTATTGTGTAAGAAACGGATCGTCCAAGCCGAGATTCGCTTCGATTGCCGCAATATCTTCCGCCGTAGCAGTTGGGCCGCCAATGATAGCTGCCGGATTTCCGGGCGCAATATACATAGAAGAAAAGACAAGAAATGAGATTCCGAATAGCAAGAATGCCAATTGCATTATCCGGCGGATTATTAAAGCAAGCATTGTTCCTCCCCCTCTTTACATTTGTTAAGTGTTTAAATGAAAACGATTAACAAATGATTTTTTTGATTTCTTTGATTATAGAGCAAGTCTTTTAAAAAATCTATACGAATTTTCAAAAAAGTCATTATTTTTTATTTTTTTCATTCATAAAATTATAATTCTATTGAAAAATCCTTCTTTTAGTTCGTTTTTATAATAATTATTATACATTTTGAAATATATGGATGAAAACGCTTTCCAATATTTTGGAATACAAAAAGAAAGCATCGCAATTGACTATAAAAAAGGATTTTCTGAGAAATAATCAATTTTCCGCACAAAAAAAGCCTGCAGCAATTGAATATGCTGCAAGCTCTTAAAGTTTCAAACCATTTCTGCTCTTGAAACGGCGTAATAAAATGTGGCTTTCTACGCGCGTGATTCCTTCAAGCGCATATAATTCCTTGTTAATGAATTTCTCCAGATCAGTAAAGTCATCCACCAAGACATGCATGTGCAGAGTCGATGGACCGGTCATCTGGTAGCAGCTTGCAACACTGGGGTTATCCGCCAGCGCCTGCGCAACTTCAACAAGGGAGGATGGTTCACAATCTACTTCAAAGAAACCGGATACTTTTTTTCCAACTTTTTCGCTATTAATGACCACCGTGAACTTTTCAATGATGCCCGCCTCGGTCAGTTGATGGACACGTTCCCGGACTGCCACGCGTGACAGGCTCAATTCTTTACCGATGTCGACATACGAAGAACGGCCGTTGACCGTCAATAAATCCAATATCTTCTTATCAATTTCATCCAATTTCATAAGCGCACCTCTAAACTATATTTTTGTATATGATTATACGTCCTTTACTTCCGTTTTGAAAGATAAATTATAATTATTTTTACTTTTCGAAATCATTTATATGTAATGTTTTAATTTTATGATAAATTACACATGGAATTCCAGGCTCCGGTTCAAAGCTTCCTTGCAGTTTAAAACCAAACATTTCATACAATTTTCTAGCGGGTTCATTCAATGTGCCTGTGCTGACGATAAAATCGCTGCATGGAAAATTTTCCAGCAAATGCGCAAGTAATGTACGTCCTATCCCTTGCCGAAAATGTGCGGGTGCAACGGCTAGCCGGTGGATATCGACTAAGGGCCCCTTCACTTTGTAGGAAATGAAGCCGGCCAACACTCCGTTGGAATACCCAATGAAAGTTTCGCCCGAATTCTGAATTTCCAATATGGACTCATTTAATTGCGGAATGCCGTCGAATCCGATCAGTTCGGCTTCAACTTGGTAGGCACGCTTTTGCAGACGTTGAATTTCTTTTGCCGTTTTTTCCTGGTGATGGTTCAATCGTTCAATCATAAATGCACCTCTCTCCGATTTTACCATATTTCCGATTATTGGCGGGCGCACCGCCATATAAAAAAACCGCTGGCTTCCAGCGGTTTAGCGGCTGATGAATCTGTAGATCACGTCCATCATCTCTTCAGTATCTTTATAGCCTAGGTCGTAGAGCTCCGTCAGCTTTCCGACATCGCGCTCCATACCGGTCATTTTGAAATATTTAGAGGGCCGGATGACCAGCACAGTCCCTTCCGCTTCCATTTTTTCAATAAGTTCCATTGTTGTATTATAGCGGATAGCCCAGTCTTCCAGGTTCTTGATGATTCCTGGGAACTGGCGGTAAAAGGTAGGCACGATGCGTGCAAACGAATTCTTTTTTTTGCGGTACCCTTTCTCTTTGGTGAGAATGATGACTGGCCTTGTCACTTCATCCTCCAGTGCTTTTCGGATCGGCAGCGGATCTGCAAGCCCCCCATCCATCAACAGGCGCCCATTGTACTCGACCGGCCGCGCCATCAACGGGATTGAGCTTGATGCCCGGACAATCGATAGAATGTCATCAGCATGCTCATTCTTTCTATAGTAGATTGCTTCACCCGTCATGCAATCGGTCGCCCCCACTACGAATTCTTCGGTGGCTTTATTGAAATTCATGTAATCGAATGGCACAAGACGATTCGGAATTTCGTCAAAAATCAAATTCATGCCGAACAATTCCCTTTTAAGCAAGAGGTTCTTTACTGATATATAATCCGGATGATGTACAGAGCCGATCGTCACTTCACGGTTGCGTCCGGATTGCCGCGACACATAAGAAGAAGCATTGCATGCGCCTGCCGAGACTCCGATAATGTAATCCACAAACAATTCTTCATTCAGGAATTTCTCCAGAACTCCCCCTGTATAAACGCCCCTCATGCCTCCTCCTTCTAAAATCAGGCCACTCTTCATTTGGAATCCCTCCGATCATCCCACTTTTCGAATCAATTCCGGTCCATTATGCTTTGGCGAATTGACAGCATCTGAGACTTCAAAAGTTTCCATTTCCTCCGAATCGAACGGTTTCAATAAGTCTTCAAGAACCTGTGGATCCTGTTTTGGATTGAGCCAGAGTTTCTCTCCTTCTTCCGACAGCATGACCGGCATTCTGTCATGGATTGTCCCCATCAATCCATTGGCCTGTGTCGTCAGAATGGTGCAGCTGTTCACAATTTCACCCTCGGGCGATTGCCATGTTTCCCAAAGCCCAGCAAAAGCGAAAGGCTTCCCGGACTTTAACTTGGCGAGCATGGGAATTTTGCCTTCATCAGTACGCTGCCATTCGTAAAAGGCATCCGCAATCACCAAGCAGCGTTTTTTCTTGAACGCATGGCGGAAACTTGGCTTTTCCGCTGCAGTCTCTGCTCGGGCATTGATCATCTTATAGCCGATTTTCTGATCTTTCGCCCACGGCGGCACGAGCCCCCATTTCAAATAGCCAAGCCGGTTCTTCGTCCCGTCGTTTACCACCGCCAGCACTTTTTGGGAAGGTGCGATGTTGTAGCTGGGCGAATACTCCGCTTCGCCAACCGCACTTTCTTCAATGTGAAACCGTTCTAAAATCGTTGCATAATCCGCATATAAAGCGTATCTACCACACATGCAAACACTCCTTTCCACACTTTCTTCCATACCTTTAATATAACAGAATTTTCCGCCTTTTAATTGTTATCAGCTCATTTTTCCGTTATTACCCCCTTTCTTTATTCGCATGCACCCATTGTGTGCTCTTGGCAAATCTCAATAGCCCGTTTCATCCCCATTTATGGCCAAAGAGTGGTATAATAAGACATAAAGAGCTTTACAAGGAGGAATTACATGGCTACTGCACGAGAAATGAGTCTGGTAAACAAAGATTTTCTGGTAGAAGAATTAGGGCTGAAACAACAAGGCAACTCATCGGTATTTGCGAACGAGGATTGCTTCGTATTATCTCCATCAGTCCAGCGGTACGAAAAAGGTTTTGATATCAGCGAATTCAGCTTGGCGAAATTCGACCCGGAGCGTCAACAAGGCTTTTTGATCGTACGGTATATGGATACCTTTTTGATGGCTAAACTCGAAAGCTTCAAAGAAAAAATGATGCCGCCTGAACTCCAGATCAAGAAGAAAAACACGAAACCACATTGGAAGTTCACGGTTGCTGAAAACCCGGCTTACCATCTGGTAAATACCCAAAACAAAGAACTTCGCTATCGCCTTCAAGAACCTTCGAAGAAACAGATTCTTTCTTTCTTCAATAAAATATGAAAAAATCCCGCAATCATTCGATTTGCGGGATTTTTTCATGTCTTGCTCCATCACAATTCCATTGCAGTTGATTAATGGTAATATATTGATATCGCCAAGCGAATGGATGTGAATTCTATGGAGCTCCAAAAATACACTTCCAAAGACAAAGATTTTTGGAAGATCATGCTCAGCTTGCTTCTAGCTTCTCTTTTCATCTTCGCCAACCTGTACGCCGTGCAGCCGTTGCTTCCGCTTTTCGTCTCAGAATTCCAGGTTTCGATTTCTACATCCAGCCTGGCGCTGTCTTCGACGATTGTCGGGCTGATTGCCGGCTTGATCATTCTCGGCTTCTTTTCTGACCGCAACGGCAGGCGAACTTATATTATCTATTCCTTGCTCGGATCGGCGCTCCCTTTTTTCCTGCTGCCGTTCACCGAATCCTTTACATGTTTTGTTGTTCTGCGCCTTATCCAAGGTTTTGCGCTGGCAGGAGTTCCGGCAGCGGCACTGGCTTATATCAGTGAAGAGATCGACCGGAAAGACATCGCGTATGCGACCGCTCTCTACATTTCCAGCAATGCGCTTGGCGGGATGATTGGCCGTGTACTCGCCGGCTATCTGTCTGACCACTTTTCCTGGCAGACCACCTTCTTTGTTTTCGGGGCAACCGGCCTTTTACTTTTTGTCGCTGTGTTGCTTCTGCTGCCGAAATCCCTTTATTTCCAACCGAGCGACCTAAGCTTCTCTAAAGACATTGCAGGCTTCCTTTTCCATTTGAAAAACCCTTCTTTGCTTGTTGTCTTCGGTCTTGGGGCGGTTCTGCAGATTTCGTTCACAGGTATCTGGACTTATTTGCCGTTCCACCTTGAAGCACCTCCTTACTCCATGACGCTGCAGACCATTTCTTATTTCTTTTTCGCCTACGGAATCGGTGTCGCGGGTTCGCCGCTGGCTGGGCGCACCGCAGAACGATTCGGCCTCCGTACTGTGCGCAGAGCTGGTGTAGTGATTTTGTCTTTAGGGATTTTGATGACCCTCAGCTCCCAAGTCTGGCTCATCGCAGTCGGTTTATGTGTGACATGCCTAGGCTTCTTTACTGCCCATTCTTTGACAGCAGCTTCCGTAGGACAGCAAGCTGCCCATCACAAGGGAAGTGCTTCGAGCTTGTACCTTGTCGCTTATTACATCGGCGTCGCTGCAGGCAGCTCACTGTTAAGTCCGCTTTGGACCGCTGGCGGCTGGAACGCTTTGGTGCTGTTCACCGCGTCGCTGCCTATGCTGTACCTGTTTGCTGTATCGATGTACCGTAAAAATGCCGCCTCGGCTAAAAGCTGAGGCGGCATTTTTTTCATTCTTTTTCATTTTCTTTTATCGGCGTTTCTTCATCGCCCACTCCAAGGTTGCTGTGCGCTCCCTTTTTTCCCATGTCTCTTCCGTCTTCACTGGATTCCTGCTCGATGCTTTCAAATTCTTCCCGTTCGCGGCGTTTTTTTGAGCCGCCGAGAGGGCGTTCATTCGAAAAGTCGTCTTTTCCCATGAATTTCGCCTCCTTTTTTTCGTCTATAAGGCGATTATTCCCTATAACGCAGCGATAAAACTCCTGTTTCAGGTTCATTTTATAGCTGGCAGAATTTCTGGCTAGTATCCTATTGGAAGTAGATTGAGAAAGCGTCATAACCAAAATAGACAACCAATACTGAAAGCGCGGAAAATACCAAGTATTCAGCAGTTCCGCCAGTTGTTGTTGTGATTGGAAAGCGGATCGTCGCTTTCAATGGGAAAAATAATTTAATGCCATTTTTCGTCGCCATATCCAGTACAAGATGGCTGATCATTCCGACCAGAAAACCTGCGCTGATGGCTTTGTCCACTCCAAGGGCATTAAACAGGATGCCTATCAGCACTAAGAAAAGAAGGCTGTGAGTAAACGTCCGGTGACCGAACAGAACATTGATGATTTTCGATAAAACCGGGAACGAGCGGCCGATTTTGCTGCCTCCGTGGCAAATATCCGGCAGCAGCGCCCCTATAGTTCCGGAGCATAAGAGTATAACCGGATCGTAATGTGTAATTTGGGCAAACGCCAGGCTTGCGGCGATGCCTCCGATGATGTGTGTTTTTCCAGTCATGTCGCATGTTCCCCTTTTTTAGTATCTTCTTTTATTATACTGAAAACCGGGTATGATGAGGTATAGAGAAAAAATAAAGGAGTCGAGGGCGATGGGAATCCATAGGTTTTTTACCTCATTAAATGATTTGGAGCGGATTATCCGTGCTCCAGGTAGATTTAAGTTTGAAGAGCATAACGTAGCGGCGCATTCCTGGAAAGTCAGCCAATATGCGATGTTCTTTGCTACCATTGAAGAACGGGCAGGCAAAAACGTCGACTGGAAGTCGCTATACGAAAAAACCATCAACCATGACTTTGCGGAAGTGTTCATCGGCGATATCAAGACGCCCGTCAAGCACTCTTCACCCGAACTTAAAGAAATGATTGCAAAAGTGGAAGAAGGCATGATGGAAAAGTTCATCTACCGCGAAATCCCTGAAGAATTCCACGAAGTGTTCTTTGACCGTATGAAAGAAGGAAAAGACGCTTCCACCGAAGGGCGTCTGCTGGAGATGGCAGACAAGCTCGACCAATTCTACGAGTCGTTCGCAGAATTGAAACGCGGCAATTCGGACAAGGAATTTGTCGCGATGTACCGCATTGCCTTGAAAAAGCTGCTGGCGATTCCGCTTAAAGCGAGCGTTGATTACTTCCAGCATGTCATCCTTGAAGACGTCATCAGTGAAGACTCGATTGTTGATATAAAGGAAATCACGCGCCAGGTACTGGCTGATTAATCTAAAACGATAGGTTTTGCCTTTTAACTATGGTAAATTTATAATAATACCAAAAAAATCCGGAGGTGAATCCCTTATTTAAGGGAATTTATTGGACCCCATACTTTTATTGAATTTAGCTTTGCTCATCTTATTAATCGCGTTGACAGCCTTTTTTGTAGGGGCTGAATTTGCCGTCGTCAAAGTCCGCATGTCGCGCATTGACCAGCTCATTGAAGAAGGCAATAAAAAGGCGCTTACGGTCAAAAAAGTTGTCGGGAATCTGGATTATTACTTATCCGCCTGCCAGCTCGGAATTACGGTCACAGCACTTGGCCTTGGTTGGCTCGGAGAACCGACCGTGGAGCGGATCCTGCATCCTGTTTTTGATGCATTCGGCATCCCGTCATCGGTTTCGGCCATCGTTTCGTTTGTCCTGGCTTTCTCGCTAGTGACTTTTTTGCATGTCGTCATCGGAGAAATGGCGCCGAAATCATTAGCGCTCCAATTCGCCGAACGCATGTCGCTGCTATTGGCCCCGCCACTTTACTGGTTTGGCAAAATCATGGCTCCAGTCATCTTTCTGCTTAACGGTTCGGCGCGTGTTTTCCTCCGTCTTTTCGGTGTCCAGCCTGCTTCTGAAGAACAGGCCCATTCGGAAGACGAACTGAAAATCATCATGGCACAAAGTTTTCAAAGCGGCGAAATCAACCAAACCGAATTGTCCTTCATGCAGAATATATTTGCATTCGATGAGCGCAGCGCTAAAGATGTCATGGTGCCGCGTACCCAGATTGTGGCTTTCCCGCAAGATTTGAGCTGCGAAGAACTGTTGGCCGAACTTCGGGAACATCGCTACACGCGCTATCCCATTGCCAATAACGGCGATAAAGACGATTTGATCGGTTTTATCAACGCCAAAGAAATTTTGACCCATTATGCGCTTGTGGGCGATGTGAAGATGCCCGATTTTATCCATAGCCTTCCCTATTTCCATGAAACGACGCCTCTTCAGACAGCGTTGATGAAGATGCAGAAAGACCGCACGCATATCGCTTTGGTGATTGATGAATATGGCGGAACGTCAGGGATTATTACAATGGAAGACATCTTGGAAGAAATTGTCGGGGAAATCCGCGATGAATTCGATGATGAAGAAGAAGCTGAAATCATTAAAGAAAGCGATGACCGCTACTTGTTAAATGGGCGTGTTTTGCTGAAAGACCTTGAAGAGCGATTCAATCTGGAGTTTGAAGATAGTGACGATATTGATACGATTGCAGGCTGGATCCAGCATCAGCTGGTGGAAGCAGAAATTGGCGACATCGTTTCAAAAACTGGGCAACGCTGGATTATCCTCGAAATGGAAAACCACCATATTGTAAAAGTCTCATTGGAAATTCTAAGAGATTGACAAAAAGCAGGACATCTCATTGCAAATGTCCTGCTTTTTTCCGTTTAAACGGACATTATTTTCCAGTTGGCATTGACCATAAGGGTGACCTTCTATATTATAAGAACAAATGTTCCTATTTTAAAAGAAGGAGGAATTTGCATGAAACTGAACAGGCAATTAAAAGTGAATGGACAAATCAAAGATCGGGGTACGATCAAGTGGACAGCGATGATGCTGCCCGAACATGTGCAGATGCTACGCGACTGGCAGAACCACGAGCGCAGCGATACCAGACCCCGTTTGGATGAATTCGACCTTGAAGCTCTTTACGAGGAAATCCACTTGGCTTATAAGCGGCAATGCCTTATCGAAATCCGTGTCTGGCAAGAAGAGGTGAAAGCTTTCACCGGGGTTGTCGCGGCGATAGACCTTAGGCTCAAGATGCTGTCCTTAGACAGCAGCGGAAACGTATTAAAGTTTTCTTTTGACGCCATTATTGGAGCAGCAATGCGTGAATAGCTCCATAAAATACGGTCGATTTCAAAATTTCGGGATTAAACCGGCTGGCAATGGGGCATATAGAGAATAGTCTTAAGGATGGAGGTCGGATATATGAGTAAATTTATGTCGTATGCTAAAGCAGTCGGCGGAGAAATTAAAACAGACAAAGCCACTACCTTAGCTGCTGCACAAGCCTATTATTATTTATTAGCAATTGTCCCTTTATTAATTTTGCTATTGTCGATCTTGCCTTATTTGCAGATCGATCCGAATGCCGCTATGGAATTCATCGCCGGCATCATGCCAGGTGAAGTGGCGAGAACATTCGAAGACACCATTGTCAGCGTGGTCACCACGCCATCTGGCGGTTTGTTGACATTCGGTATCCTGGGGACATTATGGTCGGCTTCAAATGCCATGAACGCCTTTATCGAAGCAACGAACACAGCTTACGATGTTGAAGAAACCCGTTCGTTTATCAAAAAGAAAGCCATGGCCATCGTCTTGACGTTGTTCATGCTTGTTGCAGTCATCATCGCTTTGGTCTTGCCAATTTTTGGCGGAGCCATCATCGATGCAATCAGTTCTACCCTAAATTTGCCGGAACAGACAGAAATCATTTTCCAAGTTTTGCGCTGGGTTATCTCGATCGCTGTTATGAGCATCGTGCTGGCATTCCTTTACAAATTTGCGCCGAATAAGCAATTCCCTTTCAAAGAGGTATTGGTCGGTGCAGTCATCGCTACCGTTTTATGGCAAGTCGTGTCACTCGGATTTTCGATTTACGTGGCAAACTTCGGAAGCTATTCCGCGACATACGGAAGCTTGGGCGGGTTAATCGTCTTGATGCTTTGGTTCTTCTTGACCGGTTTGATCCTCGTGATCGGCGCCGAAATCAACGCTGTCATCCATAAACGCAAGAATACGAAAAACGCTCCTGCGCAAGTGTACGAGGAGTAGCAAAAAGGCGCACCGCTGAATTCAGCGGTGCGTCTTTTTTCATTTACAGCGCTATTGTTTGCTGCCTTTCAGCTTTTTTGCATCTTCATGCCTGGCCGATGTTCAAGGAAATTCCGGCAAGCGAAACCCGCCACTTCATCTTCCGAATAATGCTTTTGCAATTCGTTTACAAGGTTTTGGAACTTCGAGGCATTTTCTAAATCAATAATGTGTGAAGCGATGCCGTCAAAATCGGAACCGATTCCAATTTGCTTTACGCCCCCCAGGCTGCAAAAATGGTCGATGTGCCGGATTAAATCCGGAATCATAATATCTTTCGGATTGGGTTTGATAAAGTCCAGGCAAAACACGACATCAATCATGCCGTCCTTCGCGAACATCGCCTTAGCTTGTTCATCATCCAAGTTTCTCGGGTGATTACAAAGCGCCCGCGCATTGGAATGGCTCGCAATAGGATAATCAGCGAGTTCCATAACGTCCCAGAACCCTTTCACTGATAAATGCGAAACGTCCGTGAAGACTCGGTTTTCATTGTTCAAACGCACCACGTCCTTGCCAAGCAGGGTCAGCCCTCCGCCTCGGGGTTCCCCGGCGCCGTCCGCGCATAAATTCGCATTGTTCCACGTCAATCCGATTGACAGCACACCCAGGCGATACAGTTGGCGCAGCTTCATCAAATCATTGCCGAAAGCATCCGCTCCTTCAAGTGTCAAAACAGCACCAATTTCGCCATCCGCCAGCGCATCGATATCTTCCCAGCGTTTAATGTGCTTCATAGCAGCATTCTTGCCAAGAATTTCCGTGTAAAACAGATCGACCTGTTCAAGCGCGTGCTGCCATTTTTCATTGTCAGGCAAATCCGGATACAGAAATACCGCAAAAAATTGGACTTTGACGCCGCCTGAACGGAGCCGCTCGTAATTCGTTTCAATTCCATCCGCATCCGTGAAATTCAACGGCTGCTGTTTGTAGAAAGCCCCTCTTTTAGCAAGCTGCAATTTCAGTAAGGCGTCGCAATGCGTATCGATAATCTGCACTTATTCATCCCCCTCTTCCAGGCACGCTTCGATAAATCCGTTGAAGATGCCGATAGAAGGGGCGTCCCCAGCAATAGCCATATTCTCTGGATGCCATTGCACCCCCAACACAAAATGATGCTCCTTGCTTTCAATCGCTTCAATCACACCATCGCTTGCTGTACCGCTTACGAGGAAAGACTCCGGCACCAATCTGTTGGCTTGATGATGGCGGCTGTTGACTTTCAATTGTGTCTTCCCCGTCAAGCGCTGCAGCAGAGAACCTTCTGGGATGTGCACGAAATGCGAACCGTGGAATTTCGGCGCCTTCTGCTGATGCTGAAGCAAGTCTCCTTCTTTCTGAGTGGTGATATCCTGATACATATCCCCGCCAATGGCAATGTTCAAAATCTGTGCCCCGCGGCAAACAGCCAGAATCGGCTTGCCCAATTCCAGCACCTTTTTGATCAGCGCCAATTCAAACGCATCGCGCGAGGGAATGATCACTCCGAGGTTCGGATGCGGTTCTTCGCCGAATAGCGTTGGATCGATGTCGTAGCCGCCAGCAGCAAATAACCCATCAATTCGGTTCGCAATCTGGTCGATGTCTTTTTCTGCCAATAAATGCGGAAGCATGATTGGCAAGCCGCCTGCCTGTAAAATAGCTTCTGTGTCCGCCTGTTCGATTGTGTAGTGTTCTTTGCCCAATTCTTTCGATGCCGTGATGCCAATGATTGGTTTCATGCTATTTCCCCCTGTGACTGAATATTTTGTCTGAATATATTAAACATACAGAATTACCCGCCAAAATGCCAGATGAACCGAAAGATATTTCTGTGTAAGGAGAACCTGTGGGTAGGCTCTTTTCATTGCG
This sequence comes from Planococcus sp. TJ-301, assembly GCF_058268475.1. NCBI lineage: Bacteria > Bacillati > Bacillota > Bacilli > Caryophanales > Caryophanaceae > Planococcus > Planococcus sp. TJ-301. Next base: position 1,703,860 of record NZ_JBZDOH010000001.1, read on the forward strand.
CTTCAACGTACTTTCATGTCTCGAAGCTAGCGAAGCGATGCAACGTTTTTTCATGTCCCGAAGCTAGCGCAGCGTTGCAGGGACAGAGACAGGCGGACGCGTTCCGCGGGCCCGCCTTACGCTTCATTCAAAGGTATTTCTTAATATAGAAAATCATCTCTTTTACCAAAGATCGTGAAAGATATCCTTTCTGTAGTTTCTCAAGGTTCTACAGATATGGAGCAAAACAGCTCCGACTCCCGCGAGACAGCGCAGTGCCGAAATCCACTCGGGCGTTAGCACGAGTTAGTTCGGCGCAAGCCCGCAGGAAAGATATGGCCGAAGGTAGTTCGGCCGTATCTTTGCGACGAAGCAGCGCAGCGATGCAACGCACTTTCATGTCCCGAAGCTAGCGAAGCGTTGCAGGGACAGGAGCATATGGGCTTGCGGGGCTATTTTGCGGAATATCGGCTTTAGTAATACTACTCTCCAACACTTAAAAATCCCGATAAGCAATCGCTTATCGGGATGGCATTTATTGTTCTTCGCCGTATTCCGCTATTGCTGATGCAATGGCATCTTCGATTGGCGTCACGGTCGCAAGATCGTTATTGATCAGGATTGAGAAAATCAATTTTTCCCCGCTGCGTGTTTCTGCATATCCGGATAATGCTGAAACAGCTGTCAGTGTTCCCGTTTTAGCGGTGACATTGCCAGTCGCTTCCCCTGTTTTCATGCGGTTGCGGAGCGTCCCGCCTACGAAACGTTCAGGAACACCTGCTACTGGCAGCGAGTTCAAGTAAGCTCCGAACCATTCTTCCTGCTGCGCTCCGTGAAGAAGAGCCGAAATTTCATTTGCAGGGACAAGGTTGACATGCGACATGCCCGAGCCATCGCGCAGCTGGACCGTGTCCATATTCACGCCGAGGTCTACAGCAACGTCTTCAACAACTTCAAGCCCAGCGTCCCAGCTTCCTTTACCGGAAACTGCCTGGCCCATTTCTTTCACCAGCACTTCAGCATGTCCGTTATTGCTCAGTTTCATAAACGGAATGTAAAGCTCACGCAAGGTCATAGATTGACGCTCAGCCAGCATAGTCGAACCTTCCGGTACCTCGCCCATCTTCATGCCATGTTTGCCAATCAATTCGATTCCTTCTGCAGCCAAGGCGTTTTCAAACAAGTCCAAGGCGTATCCCGATGGTTCCGTCACGGCGATCCACTCACGCGTACGTGAACCTTCAAGCGGCATTTCGCCTTCGATGATGATGTCGTTTGACCCGTGGGCGCGGATGATGGAAACTGTTTTCTTGCCGCCGACTGCCACTGTGGTCGTGTTATTGATGATGTTGACGTAATCCGTATGGGGCGTCAGCGTTACTGCTGTTTCAGCTCCTTGCGCATCGCCGGGATTCACTTCGACAATGACAGAGCCCGCATCGTAATCTTCGTTCGGCGAAGCCGTCAAAGCCGACACTTCAGCGCCGTAGTAATAGCGCTCGTCTTTCCATGTGATGTCTTCGGAAAGCCGTTCATCGTCATACCACGTGTCATCTCCGATAAGGTCGCCTTTCACTTTTTCAATGCCCTGGCTTTTCAGCTCAGCGGCAAATTCCTCAAAGTCTTTTTGCAGAAGCGTAGGATCGCCTTTCCCTTTCAAGTATAGGTTTCCTTGCAAAACTTTTCCTTTGAGTTGGCCATCTGTATGTATTTCTGTGCTGAAACGATGATTTTCTCCTAAAGTCTCCAGCGCTGCCGCTCCGCTGAACAATTTCGTGTTCGATGCCGGCGTCAATCGGGAATCTCCGAAATGGTCGTATATCACTTCTCCGGTCTCCGCTTTGCGTATGCTGACGCCTGTCGTTGCACCGTCCAGGCGTTTATCCTGCAGCAACAAGTTGATGTCATTTGCGAGTCCTGCATAATCGTCATCTGCCTCAGCCCCTTGATCGGAATTTCCACCTTGGACAGGCGATACTGCCAATACAGCTGCCAGTACGACAGGCACCCCCCACTTCAATGCACGTTTCTTTTCCACTTTTCCAGCCCCTTTTTCCTAGTGATAAAAAAAGCATAGCACACCAGGAGAAAGAATTTTCTGATTTTTTAACAAATGATTCCAACTACTTAGTATATTTTCATTAAATAGGAATATGTTCCATAATTTATAAAATAGATGATTTTTTTGTTCTTGTGCATAGACCGATAAACCTAACGCAAAAGCCGCAAAGCATTTGCGCTTTGCGGCTCGGTTTCATTACTTACATGTCCCATTGCAGGCCAGTCGAGTAGATAAGGCGTTCCCCAATAAAGATTCTGCATTCTGTATTCGGACATTTTGCTGACAATGAAATTTTGATGTCTTCAGACTCCCCGCGGCTGTTTTTCAGTTTTCCATAAAGCCGTGAACTCAAGTGCAAGCCGATGTGTTCATCCTGCAATACGCCGTCGACGTAAAGTTTATCATTCAACAGCGTATTTTCCACGTGAATGCTATGGTCTTCGTATTTCAGCTTCCAGGTGTTTCTCATCCAATCGCCTCCGCCCCAAGGTTATATTACTGCCAGTATAACAAAGCCCTTCACCAAAGGCGCCTATTCAGACCTGCCCAAATAAAAAAGGCATCGCGTTTTCACGATGCCAGGCTTTCGTTATTCTTTAATCAATTCCAGTTCAACTGGAATTGATGCTTCCACTTCTTCGCCGTTAAGCGACTTCACTGCAGCGTCAACTGCCATTTCACCAATCATTTGCGGTTTCTGCGCAATCGTTCCTGCCAAACGGCCTTCTTCCACTGCTTTCACAGCATCATCAGTTGCATCAAAGCCGACAACTGTAATGTCTTTTCCTGCAGCTTCAATCGCTTCAAGAGCCCCTAAAGCCATTTCGTCATTATGGGCAAACACACCCGTAATGTCAGGGTTCGACTGAAGAATGTTCTCCATAACAGTCAATCCTTCTGAACGGTTGAAGTTAGCTGTTTGTTTAGCAACCACTTCCAAGCTGTCTGCTGCAATTTTGTTGAAACCTTCACCGCGTTCGTTTGCAGCAGAAGATCCTGGTACCCCTTCAAGTTCAGCAACTAAAGCACCTTCGCCGACCAATGACACAAGGAATTCTCCTGCCATTTCACCGCCAGCAATATTATCCGAAGCGATGTGTGAAACTACTTCGCCGCCAGCTGCACTGCGGTCAACTGTAATAACTGGGATGCCAGCCGAGTTCGCTGATTCCACTGCAGCCGTTACCGCTTCCGAGTCAACCGGGTTAATCATGATCAAATCCACGCCTTGCTGGATCAAATCTTCTACGTCACTTGCTTGTTTTGAAGCATTGTCCTGTGAATCTACAACCGACAATTCAGCGCCAAGTTCTTCCGCTTTCGCTTCCGCGCCATCATTCAATGTGACGAAGAACGGGTTGTTTAATGTAGAAATCGAGAATCCGATTTTGAATTCCCCGCTTGATTCTCCGCCGCCTTCCTCTTCTTCAGACCCAGAGCCTGGGGCTTCCATTGAACACGCTGCCAAAATAAGCATTGCCAACAACACCAACAATAATTGAACCTTTTTCATTTCTCAACACTCCCTATGCTGTTTTTTTACGGTCCAATAAGACCGCCAATAATATTACTGCACCCTTCACCACTTGCTGGAAGAAGGAGGTTACCCCAATAATGTTCAAGCCATTATTCAATACGCCGATAATCAACGCGCCGATCAATGTTCCGACAATCCATCCGCGCCCGCCGGTTAAACTGGTACCGCCGAGGACGACCGCTGCAATTGCATCAAGCTCGAACATCTCTCCCGCGGTTGGCTGCGCCGAGTTCAAACGGGAAGTCAGCATGAGCGCCGCCAAAGCCGATAATAATCCCGTCAGCGAGTAGACATAAATTTTGATGCGGTCTGTGTTGATGCCCGACAAGATGGAAGCTTCTTCATTGCCGCCGACCGCATAAACGCGGCGGCCGAAAGTCGTTTTCTTCAAAATGAAATACAAAATTCCGAAGCTGATCAGCATGGTGACAACCGGAATCGGGATTCCAAGAAAATAGCCTTTGCCAAGCATCTGGAACGCCACATTGTCGCCTAGCCCGGAAATCGGACGGCCTTCCGTGTAGACGAGCGTCAGCCCCCGGTAGATGGTCATTGTGGCAAGAGTCGCGATGAATGGCGCCACTTTCCCTTTTGCAATGATGACACCGTTAACTGCGCCAAGGATAGCTCCGAGCAGCAGCCCCGCAAGCATTGCCAAAATCGGATCAATGCCGCTCGCAATCAAGCCTGCGCTCACAGCACCGGTCAGCGCCAAGATAGAGCCGACCGATAAATCGATGCCTCCAGTCAAAATAACAAAAGTCATACCGAATGCAATCAACGCGTTAAAGGAAACTTGTCTCAGCACATTGAGCAAATTGTTTACGGATAGGAATCCAGGCTCTAAAATCGAAAATATTAGGACAATAACAATCAATCCGATAAATGGACCGATTTTTTGTAATAAAGATTGATTAGTGTTCTTTAACTTCATGGTTCCCGCCTCCTGCAGCAAAATGCATAATTCGTTCCTGGGTCATTTCGGCTTTTGGCAAATCAGCCGCTACTTTTCCTTCGTGCATGACCAGCACGCGATCCGCCATCCCGATGACTTCAGGGAGTTCCGAGGAAATCATCAATATCGCAACTCCGCGTTCTGCAAGGCTGTTGATGATTGAATAGATTTCCTTTTTGGCTCCGACATCGACGCCGCGCGTCGGTTCATCGAGAATCAGCAGCTCGGGTTCGATCCCCAGCCATTTGGCAATGACCACTTTCTGCTGGTTTCCGCCGCTTAAGGATTTTGCCGTCTGCTGCGGCCCTGACGTTCGGATGCCCAAGCGTTTGACCATGCTGTCGTACAACGAGCGTTCTTTTGTTTTGGAAATCAGGCCGTTTTTCGAAATCGCAGAGAAATTGGTCAGACTGACGTTTTCTTCGACGGTGAAATCGACGATCAGCCCCTCACTCTTGCGGTCTTCCGTTATATAGCCAATGCCCAATTCCTTCGCTTGTTTTGGAGTTTTTATTTTTACAACCTGCCCATCAAATTCGACTGTCCCTGAATCCGCTTTCTTATAGCCGAAAAGCGACTGCGCCACTTCGGTGCGCCCTGCGCCCATCAAACCGGCGATCGACAACACTTCGCCCCGGCGGATTTCAAAACTGACATCTTCAAAGCAATCCTTGCGGCTCAAGCCTTTTACTGCCAGCTTTACATCGCCGATCTCGGCATTGCGCTGCGGAAAACGTTCGCCGAGCTCGCGGCCGACCATCATCTGGACGATTTCTTCAAACGATGTTTCCGATATCCGCTTGTCCCCTACATACTCGCCATCCCGCAAAATCGTTATACGATCGCAAAGCGAAAAGATTTCTTCCATGCGATGTGAAATGTAGATGAATGATACGCCGCGCTCTTGCAATTCACGAATCGTCGCGAACAAGGTATCGATCTCGCGATCTGTCAACGCCGCTGTCGGCTCATCCATGACAATCACTTCTGCTTCAATAGCCAGCGCTTTCGCAATTTCCACGATTTGCTGCTGGCCGACGGACAACGAACTTGCCGGTGCTGCCGGATCGATATCCAGGCCCAGGTCCAGAAGCGCTTTTTTCGTTTTCTGTTCCATTTTTTTAGTTCTGATGATTCCAGTGCGGCCGAATGTCTCTTCATTCCCTAAAAACATATTATCCATAATCGACAAATGCGGGAGGATGTTCAGCTCCTGATGTATTACAGCTATCCCAGCTTCTTCCGCTTGCTTCGGCGACGTGAAATGGACTTCCTTGCCTTTTACTTCCACCGTTCCGCTGTCGCGCGAGTAAATGCCCGTCAGTATTTTCATCAGCGTCGATTTGCCTGCGCCGTTTTCCCCCATCAATGCATGGATTTCTCCAGGTTCCAATGAAAACTGTACATTCTTCAATACTTGGTTGCCGTTGAATGACTTCGATATATTGGTCATTTTAATCATTGGGATTCACCTGCCTTTTTTAAAAGATCACACCAGAACGAAGAACAATATTGGCGTATGGCGTCGCTTCACCCGTCCGGATGATCAGCTTCGCCTCTTTACTCATTTTCTTCAATTCGTCATGCGTAATGTATGCGGCATTGACCTGCTCTAAAACACCTGTTTCAACTTCAGGATTCTCTTCTGTTATTTCCCGGGCAATAAACCCGGCTTCCGCTTCGAAATCTTCCAGGACCGCCTGTAGCACCGTAAGGAAAGAAGGTTCGCCGATGCGGTAGGATAAGTCGATGCATGGAACCCCTTTCGGTACCGGCAAACCGCAATCGGCAATGACGAGAAGGTCTGTATGTCCGAAGGCCGCAAGCGCTGCCGCTATGTCACGGTTGATCATGCCATGTTTTTTCATGTTTGGTTATCTCCCATACGCTTCAGAACTTCCTGCCGGGATGGCATTCCGCCTTGCGCTCCGAATTTTTCCACCGATAACGATGCAGCCGCATTGGCAAAGCGCACTGCTTCCGCAAATGGCATGTTTTCCACCAACGCCACAGCGAACGCTCCGTTGAACGTATCACCTGCGCCTGTTGTATCAATCGCTTGTGTTTCAAAACCTTTTACCTGGATATGCTTGTGGCCGTCAAAATATCTTGCCCCTTCTTTGCCTAAGGTGACAATCAGGCGGTTCGGGTATTGCTCAATTTCCCGCTCCCATTCCGCACCGAAGATTTCTTCTGCCTCTGTTTCGTTCGGCGTCAAATAAGTGGCGTATGGCAGGAGTTCTTTTGTAAAAGCATCAGCTGGCGCCGGATTCAAGATGGTCGGCACATTATGCCTATGGCAAATTTCCAGCGTCTGCTGGACGACTGGAATCGGAAGTTCCAATTGCAAGATGACGATGCCGCTTGCTGCGAGCTTGGATTCAAATGCCTCTAGTTCGTGCGCTTCGATGGCGTGATTTGCGCCTGGTACGACGATGATGCGGTTATCGCCTTCAGACAATAGAATATTCGCAATTCCGCTTGTGCCTGCGACACGCTTCACCAAGCCGATATCTATGTTTTCAGCAGCCAAACCTTTCAGCAGCTCATCCCCGAAAGCGTCCGTTCCGACCGCTCCGATCATTTGCACGGCTTCACCAAGCCGCGCAGCCGCAACTGCCTGATTGGCTCCTTTGCCTCCCGGTACAGTCGTATACAAATCGCCTAACGCTGTCTCCCCTTGCTTTGGAAAGCGATTTGCCCGTACGACCAAATCCATATTCACACTGCCCACTACTGTAATCATTCTGCCACTCCCTTTGTTGTCCCGCGAAGCTTCAATTGCACCGGCACTTCGTAGAAATGCTGGTCAACGGGCTGGTTTTCAATCCGCTTGATCAAGACCCGCGTTGCAATCGCTCCCATTTTATAAACATCTTGTGCCACTGTTGAAAGGCCGGGCGATAACATCTCGCCCATTGCAATTCCATCAAAGCCGACAATCTGCAATTCTTCAGGTACTTTGATGCCGAGCGTCACCGCCGCTTTCAATGCTCCTGCCGCCGAGACATCACTGCTGGCAAAAATGCCGTCAATTTCTTTATGCGCCCGTAAGAATTCATCCGTGATTTTTTGCGAATCCGCGAAATGGAACGGAGATGTCGCCACATGGTAATCAGCGCCCGCTGCTTTGATGGCATCCATAAACCCTTCATAGCGGTCATTCGCTGGGTTGAGCTCACCCGGGCCTCTTAAAAACAGGATGTTTTTGCAGCCTCTTTCCAGAAGTGCATTTGTGCCCATCGCCGCCCCTTCCCGGTTATTGGAAGAAACGGTTGGTATTTTGTCGTTGATTGCGCGGTCAAGTGCCACAATCGGCAAGGTCATATTCGCGTAATGTGGAGCATCCAGCTGGTTCGACGTCACAATAAAACCGGCAATGTATTTTTTCTTTAATGTATTCAAATAATTTTTCTCTTTTTCCGGATCTTCATCCGAGTTGCATAAGATCACAGTGTAGCCGTAAGTCAATGCAACATCTTCAACCGCCCTTGCCAGTTCCGGAAAAAACGGATTAGTGATGTCTGGCAATATCAAACCGATCAAATTCGACTGTTTGGTATTCAGCGACCGGGCAACTGGATTCAATTCGTATTTCAATTCTTCAACTGCTGAAGCAACAGCTTTTGCTGCGTCCGTACTGACATAGCCGCTGTTATTAAGAAAACGGGAAACTGTCGCTACGGATACCCCAGCTTTTTTTGCCACGTCTCTGATGGTTGTCATTGTACTGGCTCCATTCCTAATGCGTGTGTAACCGGTTACACAAAATATACATCGCTGTTTCACCCTTGTCAATGTGAAGATTTTCCAGAAAACAAAAAAAGATTCCATCGGGTGGGATGGAATCCTTTTGATCAATTGCACGGCACGCGAATATCGCCGTTGCTGTTTTGTCCAGTTAAGCTGTAGCTCACTACATTAAAGCCTTTTTTCTGCAGAAAGCGCGCGCCCAAATTCTTTTCGATTGCGTCCGATGCCAGTAAATGTATAGGCTGATCCGGAATTTCCTTATGGCTGCGCATTAAATAAGAAAATGGCAAGTTCATAGCTTCCGGCACTTCTCCATGCGAGATATTGTAAGGGCGGATATCCAGAATCGTCAAAGACTTGGAATCCACATCTTCGAGGCATTCTTTTTTCATTCCGCGAAGCGGCATGAACCTGCGGTATCCGCAGCCTGCAAGCAGCAGCGCCAGTAGAGTAATCGGTATTGCCATATCCATTCACCTGCCCCTCTGCATCTTAAAACCGCCGGAATAGTTCCGGCGGTTCGATTTATCCTGTTAGTTACGCTTTTACTCTAATCGACCATTTCGAATAGCCGCCTGGCATGTTGACGATGTTATCAAAGCCGTTCGCTTTCAGCAGGCTCGCTGCAATCGCCGAGCGCGCTCCGCTTTGGCAATGGACGATGACTGTCTTGCTGGCATCGACTTCTTCCAGACGGTTTTTCAATGTGCCCACCATGATGTGGATGGCATTTTCAATATGTCCTTCATCATACTCCGTTTTATTTCGAACGTCGAGTACATTAGCTTCGCCATTATTGATCATTTCTTTTGCTTCTTCAATGGTCACGTTATCGTATTTATCCAAGCTGTCCGCTTGGCCGACAACCGTGTCTGCATCCGCATAGCCAAGAACTTGGTCAATGCCGATTGAATGCAAAGCGATGACCACTTCGTCAAGCGATTCGGGATTCACCAGAATGTATACCGGTTTTTTGTAATCCACGACCCACCCTGCCCAGTTCGTGAATGAGTTATTGAACGGGATGTTGATGGTCCCTGGAATGAACCCTTGGCTAAAAGCATCCGCCGGGCGCAAATCCAAGACTTGTTCGCCTTGTTTCAACAAGTTCTTGATATCGGCGAATCGATCGATCGGTTTCAGTTCGGGCAAGTTAGCAATCAACTCTGGACCCACTTTGTTGACCGATTTCATGACCGCGAAATAATACGGCGGTTCTGTCTGCCCTGCCAGCAATTCTTCCATGAAGGAAGTTTCATCTTTGAATTGCATAGCCCAGTTAAAGAGCTTTTCGTAACCGACGGTAGTTGAAGGCATTGCGCCTATTGACTTACCGCAAGCACTTCCTGCACCATGTGCCGGCCAGACTTGCAAATAATCCGGAAGCTCTTTAAAGCGTTTGATTGATTTGAACATCTCTTTAGCTCCAGATTCTGAAGTGCCTTGGATGCCTGCCGCTTTTTCAAGCAAGTCCGGACGGCCGACGTCACCGACAAAGACAAAATCACCTGTGAAGATTCCCAATGGCAAATCGGCTGCTTTTGTATCAGTCAAGATAAATGAGATGCTTTCCGGCGTATGGCCAGGAGTATGCATCACTTCAAAGATTAAATTGCCGATACTGAATTTATCGCCATCTTTTAATAGTTGGTGGCTGAGATTATCTGTGTTCTGGTATTTCCAATCCTTGTCGCCTTCATCCGAAATATACATCTTAGTTCCGAAACGGTCAGCCAATTCGCGGGAACCGGAAACGAAATCTGCGTGGATATGAGTTTCAAGCGCTCCGACAATTTTCAATTTTTCTTTTTTAGCAAGTTCAACGTATGGGTTAATATCGCGCATCGGGTCTACCACTACTGCTTCCCCAGTTGCCTGGCAGCCTACGACATAAGATGCGTGCGCTAATTTATCATCATAGAAATATCGTAATAACATAAATGATTCCCCTTTTCCTATTGTTTAGAGTAGCCAAATATAATATACCCTTAGGGGTATGCTGTGTAAAGCAATCTGCTTATTTTTTCTTTCATTCAGATACCTACGCTGTGAAACCGCAGTTTGGCGGGATCACATCGCAGCAGACGGGTAAAATAAAAAACCCCCTTTTCCGCCATGCCTACTCCAGGCTGGAGAAAAGAGGGATTCGGTTTTATTATTCAATTACGCGTTGACTTCCTGTTCCTGAATTGCTTCGGTACGGTTTTTCTCCGTTTCCGCTACGTATACGGCACAGGCTGCGTCGCCTGAAATATTGATTGCGGTTCTAGTCATATCAAGCAAACGGTCGATCCCGAGCACAAGACCGATTCCAGCTACCGGAAGATTGACGCTGCCCAGCACCATCGCCAGCATGATCAAACCGACGCCTGGTACACCCGCAGTTCCGATGCTTGCCAAGACGGCAGTTAAGACAACTGTCGCCAATTGAGTCATCGTTAAATCGACGCCATAGGCCTGCGCGATGAACATTGTCGCGACGCCTTGCATAATGGCCGTGCCATCCATGTTGATCGTTGCGCCAAGCGGCTGGACAAACGAACTTATCGATTTAGGTACACCCAACTGTTTTTGGGCAACATCCATAGAGACAGGCAAAGTCGCTGTACTGCTAGACGTACTAAATGCCACACTCATTGCAGGGGCAAACTTCTTGAAAAACCAGATTGGGTTTTTCTTCGCCAATAACCCAATCGTTCCGCCGTAGGTGAAAGCGGCGTGGATGAATAATGCAGCTAAGACTACCAACATGTATGCGCTCATCGCTTTAATGGCAGACAGCCCCTGTGACCCGATAGCTGTCGCAATCAGACCAAATGTTCCATAAGGAGCGAACTTCATTACGATGCCGACAAGATACATCATAATGTCATTGCCTTGTTCGATGAGATTTACTATCCCTTTCGTTCGTTCGCCAAGCGCTGTAAGCGCCAAGCCGATAAACACAGCAAAGACGATGATTTGCAGCATATTGCCGTTTGTCAGCGCTTCAAGCGGGTTTTTCGGAATGATGTTCAGTAATGTTTCTGCGACAGAAGGCGCTTCTTCCGAATCGAATTCTGCGGTTTCCAGATCAAAGTCTCCTGCGAGTCCAGGTTGGACGATTGCGGACAGGCCAAGGCCAATTACTATAGCAATCGTAGTTGTCACGAGAAAATAAGTGATTGTTTTAAAGCCGATCCGGCCAAGTTTCGCTGGATCGCCAAGCCCCGAGGTTCCAAGGATAATTGAAAAGAATACAAGCGGCACGACCAGCATGCTGATCAAGCTCAAAAAGATTTGGCCAAGCGGTACGAACAAGTATGTATTAAAATTATCAAAAGCGTCAGGCGCAAACAGATTGATGAGCAATCCTGTAAGGGCTCCCAATATCAATCCGGCAATTACTTTTACAGTCAAACTTTTCTTCTTCATTCAAATCTTCCTTTTCTTCTGACATAGGCAATAGTTTAACTCAAATAGCAAAGGAATTATAGCGTAAAGTAGTTGCTCGAATTGCGCTTCAACAAATATACTACTATAGTATTATGTCTTGTAAGAACATTTAACCACTCCAAAGAATTAAACTGTTAATCTTTACGTATCTATTCCACAAAACTTTCGACCTTTCGGCGGATGAGCGTTAAATCGTTGCGCACTTCTCCTTCTCAAGGGTTTCGCAATTTTGCTTTTTGTTTTCACAACAGGCAATCAACTCCGCTTTCTTCCTCTGATTCGGGTTTATCCAAATCCAAAATAGCAAATTCATTAAAAATCGAAAACGATCCATTTTTCGCCTTAATAAAAAAAAAGCCCCATTTGGGCTTTTTCACACGCATTCATTTTTCTGCGCCAAGGACCAGCTCGTAGACTTTTTTTGGCCTTCCGCGTTTACCTTGGTTCAAATCTTCTTTAAGGCTGCGAATCAGCCCCATCTGTTCCAGTTCGCTTAATATCCTCCTTGAATTGCGGTCTGTGTTTTTCAAAAGCGATGACATCATTTCACTGCTGAAATACGGGATATTTTTCAATTTTACGTATTGATAAACTTTCATCGGGATATTTTCACGGTAGCCATGTGTTTTCAGTACAGCTTCCCAATATACCGGAAGCTTCAAATTCGGCAAAATATTCGCATTGTCCGTATCAAGAGCACCGGTGTTGATTCCTTCTTCATCAACGTATATGATTTTTTCGCTGTTTTCTTCATTGGCGTATTCAAAAGCCCGTTGGACATGTTGTTCAGCGTCATGGATCGTGTATCCCGAGCCGATTCCAATATGGAAATCCAAAGCGGTCCGCATAGTGATTTCATTCACCAATTTTGAAAACGGGCGCTCAGCTATCAATAATTCGTAATCCCCTTGGGTGGCATAAATGAAATGCACACCGCCGCCACGGTTTATCAAAGACCCATTCAATTTCCTCGCAATTTGCAGCAGTTCAAGCTCCAGTTCAAGCTCTTTCTGCTTTTCGGCAAAGTCATAGACCGTCTTTTTGCAAGCTCGCCCGCCTTCGACCAATTGAAAACCGATAATGACCACTTTCTGCTTCTCATAGACATGGCTTTGAGCGCGTGAAACGAGCAGATCCAACACTGTTTTGATCGCTAATTTTGAAGGCACCACTCTATAGCATGGGATCCCCAGCTTCCTCAATGCCAAATACACTTTCAATAGGCAGGTCAATACCACTTCCGCTTTTCCAGCCTGGTAATTTTGGAAATGAAAATTAATAATTTCGTCGTAGTCTTTGTATCCCTGATATGACAACAATTCGAAATTTATTTTATTCAAATGGTATTCAGAGAAAAGCGATTTGACTATGTCCTCATCTACCGTATCCAGACTCATATGTGAAACAAAACGGCCATGCTCCTGCATCACTTGCAGGCAGGTGCCGAGCAGTGCCATGCCGTGGAGAGGAGGATAAGACGCCTCCTCCTCCGTTATCAAGCCTTTTTCCAGGCAATAATAATACGGCGTCTGCCCTGAAAAGATCCATTGCGTTACTTCAAAGCGATGTTTGGAAAGGATCCCCGGCAATTGCTCAGAACCGAAATACTCGAACTCAACCAATTCAATCCTCGAATCCAGTTGGGCGACTTCCCTTATGATTTGCAGAGAGTCTGGAGGACCGATTGCCCCAATTCGGACTTTCATGATGTGCACCTTCTTACTTAACTTTTTTAACGTGCGGCAATACATTTGTATCTTCGTTCACTAGCGGATAATGGCAAGCAACAAAATGAGCCGGCAAGATTTCCCGGTATTCGGGCATTTCTATTTCGCATTTTGCTTGGGCATAAGGGCATCGCGGGTGGAACGGACACCCCGATGGCGGATTGCTCGGGCTTGGAATTTCCCCTTTGATCAATTGATGCTCTTTGCGCAGCCGCGGATCTGGAATCGGAACAGAATCCAGCAAAGCATGTGTATATGGGTGCAGGGGGTGTTCGAATAATTCATCCCGGCCCGCCAGCTCCACCATTTTCCCTAAATACATGACGCCAATGCGGTCGCTAATATGGCGCACCGCCGGCAAACCATGTGCTATAAAAATATAAGTCAAATCCATTTCCTTTTGCAACTTTTTAAGCAGATTGAGGATTTGCGCCTGGATGGAAACATCCAACGCAGACACGGCTTCATCGCAGACAATCACTTTCGGCTTTAATGCCAATGCCCGTGCTATTCCTATCCGCTGCCGTTGCCCGCCGCTGAATTCATGGGGATATAGTTTCATCTGATGTTCCCGCAAACCAACGAGCTTCAACAATTCACTTACTTGTTTCTTCAATTCTTTGCCTGAAGCCAAGCCGTGGACCAGCAAAGGCTCCCCGACCAGTTCTTCAACTGTCATCCTTGGATTCAAGGATGAATAGGGATCTTGAAAAATCACTTGCAGGTCGCGCCTGGCCTTGCGAAGTTCCTCTTTCGTCATGCCGGCGATATCCTGATCCTGAAAATAGATATGGCCTTCTGTTGCATCAAGCAGCCCCAGCATCAAGGAACCGGTCGTCGATTTCCCGCATCCTGATTCCCCTACAATACCCAATGTTTCGCCTTTGTATACTTTAAAGTTCAAGCCATCCACAGCTCTGACAATGGTTTTCGTTTTTTTGATAAAACCTTTAGACATATCAAAATGTTTTTTAAGGTTTTTCACTTCCATAATAACCTGATCTTCGACGGCGTTCATATGATTCCCCCTCCCCTAAACTTTTATGCATCGCTTCGCGTGTTTTTCTGAAACGTATTCTAATGGGGGATGGATTTTCGTGCATTCGATATCCCCTATCGGACAGCGCGGGAAAAATTTACAGCCTGGCGGCATATCAGCCGGGTTCGGTACTGTTCCTTCTATAGAATACAATTCATCCACCACATCATGGATTTTCGGAATGGATGCCATCAATCCTTTTGTGTATGGATGGAGCGGATTTTCAAACAGCTCGTAAATCGGTGCTTCTTCCACCACTTCTCCCGCGTACATCACGATGACGCGATCTGCAAGTTCAGCCACCACTCCCAGGTCGTGCGTGATGATCATGATGCTGGTATTCGATTTCTCTTTCAAATTGCGTAACAATGTCAGAATCTGTGCTTGAATGGTGACGTCGAGCGCGGTAGTCGGTTCATCCGCAATCAGCAGCTTCGGATTTCCAGACAACGCCATCGCAATCATAACGCGCTGGCGCATCCCCCCTGAAAGCTGATGGGGAAACCTGCCCATCACTTTTTCAGCATCCGGGATGCCAACTGTCTCAAGCATTTCCACGCCTTTTTTCTGCGCCTGTTCTTTCGACATCTGATAATGCAATATCAAGGTCTCTCTTAATTGATAACCGATTGTAAAAACAGGATTCAATGCGGTCATCGGTTCCTGAAAAATCATGGCAATTTCTTTGCCACGCAATTCCCTGTATTGTTTTTTGCTTAAATTCCTCAAATCCTTGCCTTCAAAGCTGACCTTGCCTTCATAAATTTCCCCATTCGCTGGAAGAATCCCCATTAAAGCAAGCGAAGTTACACTTTTCCCGCTGCCGGACTCTCCCACAATAGCCAAGGTTTCACCTTTTTCAACATCAAAAGTGACTCCATTTACAGTAGACACATAACCATCTTCCGTTTTAAAGCGGACTTTCAAATTTTCTACTTTTAAAAGGCTATTATTCAAAACCAAGCCACCTTCTTCCATTAATCTTTGATTTTCGGATCCAACACATCTCTCAGCCAGTCTCCAAGGAAAATGACTCCCAGTACTGTTACGGTGATGGCGATACCCGGGAAAGTGGCTACCCACCAGCTGGTCGCAATATATTCACGACCATCGCTCAACATCAGCCCCCATGAAACATCCGGCGGCTGGATGCCCAAGCCAAGGAAACTCAAACTCGCTTCCAATATGATTGTCGTAGCAACATTGAGTGTGGCAATTACGATAAACGAGGAAATGACGTTTGGCAAAATGTATTTCATGATAATTCTGAAATCCTTCGCTCCGATCGCTTTTGCGGACCGTACATAATCACGTTCTTTGATGCTGAGCGTCTCACTTCGGACCATTCGCGCATAGACGACCCAAGATGTGCCCCCGAGCACCAGTATCAGCGTAATGAGGCTTGGCCCCATGACTGCGAGAATGATTAGCATGAACAATATATTCGGGATTGCCAGCAGTGAATCAACTGTCCGCATGATGATGAAATCCCATACTTTTCCGTAGTAGCCAGCGATTAATCCGAGCGCCATGCCGATGGCACCTGCCAGCAAAACGGCGCTGATTCCGATTAATAACGATATGCGGGATCCGTAAATGATGCGGCTCAATATGTCGCGCCCCAGATTATCCGTCCCCAACAAAAATTCCGTATTGCCCCCTTCCAGCCAAGACGGTGGAAGCAGGCGGTTTATCACATCCGTCTTAGCGGGATCATGATCAGTCAATAATGGCGCAAGAATGGCCATTAGCACAACGCCCACCACAATGATCACGCCAATCATGCCCGTTTTGCTTCGCAGCAGTCTCTTCCCGAGCCTCTTCAAGGAGGACTGGGATTTGACTTTTTGTTCATCTGCAATTGGTTCTGTTATTCCCGTCAATGCCCTGACCTCCTTTAATCGTATTTAATGCGTGGATCCAGTAGACGATACACTAAATCCGCAATCAAATTGCTTAAAATAACAAAAATAGCGATGATGAAAGTGGCCGCTTGTACTACAGCCATATCCCTCAGGTTGACCGACTGGACCAGCAATTGGCCAAGCCCCGGCCACGCAAATACCGTTTCTGTGATCAGCGTGCCGCCGATCAATGTAGAAGTTTGTAAAGCCATGATCGTCACCACAGGAATCAGCGCATTTCGGAACGCATGCTTATTGACGATAATCGATTCACCCAGCCCCTTGCTTCGGGCTGTGCGGATAAAATCTTGGCCTAAAATTTCCAGCATGCTCGACCGGATCAGTCGGGTCATTTCTGCCGCGATGCCCGTACCGAGCGTCAGCGCCGGCAAAACAAGATGCCCTAATGTCCCCCTGCCGGAAACCGGGAAGAATTGAAAAGTTACGGACAACAGCAGGATCAGCATGATTCCAAGCCAGAAGTTCGGCATCGCTTTCCCCAAAACCGCTCCGCCCGTAATGAAAAGGTCGAAAAAGCTGTTCCGTTTAACAGCAGACAGGATTCCGAGCGGAACCGAAATGACAATGGCGACAATCATCGACGCAATAGCCAGTTCAATCGTCGCCGGCAGCCTTTCAAGAATAAGATTCAGCGCATCGGTATTGTACCGGAACGAATCACCGAAATCGCCAGTTACCAAATCTCCCAAATAATTAAGGTACTGCACTGGCAGCGGGTCGTTGAATCCCATCGCTTCCCGCAAGGAATCCCGTTCTGCATCACTTGCTGTTTCAGGCAGCATCAGCGACACCGGATCTCCTGTGACACGAACCAGCAAAAAAACGATTAGCGTAATCAGCAATAGCACAGGAATCGTTTTAACTAGACTTTTCAAAAAATACTTCATGCCAAACCTCCCCTATTGAAAAAAAGGGGGCATGCCCCCCTTCCTTTACTTCAATGTAATTGAATCCACATAGAACATTTCGTTCAAACGCGGTTCGAAATTCAGACGGTCGTTGATGCCAGTAATAGCATCCAATTGGAACATATAGATTTGAGGGCGATCTTCCGCAATCAATTCTTGAGCTTTCTGATACTGCTGCGCTCTTTCTTCAGCGTTCATATTCTGTTCCGCTGCCAACAGCAGATCGTTCACTTCCGGGTTATTGTAATCCGATTCACCTGCGGCTTCTTCCGTTGTTAAACGGTCAAGCGCAAGCGACGCATCAAACATCGAGTTGCCGTAGCCGATGTAGAACATTTCACCGAATCCTTTTTCCTGGTACTTCTGGTTGAATGCACTCCATTCCATCAATTCCAAGTTTACAGTGATGCCAACTTCAGAAAGCATCGCCGTAACCAATTCGACTGTTTCTTTATCTTTCAAATACCGTCCGTTTGGTGCGCTAAGCGCAAGCTCAAAGCCATCCGCATGCCCTGCTTCTTCAAGCAATTGTTTTGCTTTTTCTGGATCATAGAGTGTTTGGCCGTATAGGTCTTCGTTGGCGCCAATGTTCCCTGGTGTTACACGGGTGCGCGTAACTGTTCCTGCGCCTTCAAGCAATGAATCCACAATCGCTTGCTTATCAATTGCCAAATCGATGGCTTCACGGACTTTCGGATCTCCTGTTACGCTGCCTTCATCTGTGCGCAGCGTAAACATCATAACGCGCTGCGTAGGCGATTGGACAACCGATACGCCGTCTGTGCTGTTAATGCGTTCAACGTCTGTCGGCGGGATGTTTACAGCAACGTCCACTCCCCCTGTCAGCAATTCAGAAACACGAGTGGAATCTTCAGGAATGCTGCGGAATACGACTTCATCCCATTTCGGTGCTTCTCCGAAATATTCCGTATTAGCTTCCAGCGTCAAGCGGTCGTCTTTCTTCCATTCTTTGAATTTATAAGGTCCTGTACCCACTGGCTGCTCCAAGAACACTTCCCAGCCTTCCGTTTCGATATAGTCTTTCGGAAGGATCGCTGAACCCAGGCGGGACAGTCTGTTCAATAATGCAGGTTCCGGATTTTTTGTGATGATTTCAAATTCGTAGTCTCCGACAACTTTCACTTCCTCGATCTGGTTGTAGTTTCCATGCTCCAGCAACGTATCGTCTTTTGCAATTCTTTCAAGCGTGTATTTCACGTCATCCGCCGTCAAGTCTTCCCCATTGTGGAATTTAACGCCTTCTTTCAATTTAAAAGACCAGGTTTTGTCATCAACGTTTTCCCAGCTTTCAGCCAAGTCAGGTTTGAACCCTTCTTCTCCTTCATTCGTCAAAAGATAATTGAACATATTAACGTGTACAGCTTCTGTCGATGTCGTATTATGGTCGTGGATATCAAAAGACACAACATCTGTACCGTTAGCAATTACCAAGGTTTTGCTGTCACTTTGCTCAACAGGCTCTTCGCCTTCCGACCCCCCGCTTTCTTCTCCGCCTGAACATCCGGCCAACACAACTGCCAAACTCAGCATTAATCCCCAAAGACTTTTCTTCATACATTTTCCCCCTCAGATTGTTTTAAATAATTGCTTGCCAATAAACTCAATACGGATATGCCATAAAGAAACGATTGCTCGTCAACGTCAAACCGGCTATTATGGTTCGGATAAGCCGTATCTTCGCCATTTTCTGTTCCCAGACGGAAAAATACGGAAGGCACTTCTTGTGAAAAATAAGCGAAATCTTCGCCCCCCATTGATGGAGCGGATATTTTCAATGCCCCTTCCCCATACAATTCGCCAATCGTGTCTTGAAGCAGCCCGCGCATTTCGGCGTCTATTTTTATAGACGGTGTAACAAATTGATAGTCCAGTTCGCAGTCCCCGCCAAAACTTCGAGCTATGCCTTTCGAAATTGTTTCGATGCGTTCCGACATCAACTGCCGCGTCTCTGGCTTTAGCGTCCGCACTGTGCCTTTCACCAGGACCGAGTTCGGAATAATTGTTGCTTTGCTGCCCGCTTCTATCTGTCCGAAACTCAGCACTAC
Source organism: Planococcus sp. TJ-301 (assembly GCF_058268475.1). NCBI lineage: Bacteria > Bacillati > Bacillota > Bacilli > Caryophanales > Caryophanaceae > Planococcus > Planococcus sp. TJ-301. Next base: position 1,723,246 of record NZ_JBZDOH010000001.1, read on the forward strand.
CGAATCCAACGGATCTGTCTGCCTGCTGACAATTTGCTGGAGCGAAACCAAAATTTGCGCTGAAATCATAATCGGGTCTACAGTTTGATGAGGATGGGCGGCATGCCCTCCTTTCCCAGTCACTTTAAGTTCAAAAATGTCGACAGCAGCGCAGCTATACTCCGCTGTAGTAACTGAAAATTCACCTGTTTTCAGCGTCGGGTGGACATGCAGACCGGCCATGGCGTCTACTTTGGGGTTGGCCAATACGCCATCTTCAATCATCGCCGCGGCACCTTCACCTATTTCTTCGGCCGGTTGGAAAATCACCTTAAGTGAACCGCCCGGCAATCCTTTCTCAGCAAACAGCTTTGCCACACCCAGCAGAATCGCGGTATGCGCGTCATGCCCGCAAGTGTGGGCAGCGCCGGCGTTTTGGCTCCGGTATTCCTTGGGAATTTCATCTTCCATAGGCAGGGCGTCCATATCTGCCCGGAGGCCAAGGACTGGCCCAGGCCTGCCGCTTTCCAATAAACCCACAACACCAGTTTTCCCAACATTCTTCTGAACTTTGTAGCCCCATCTTTCCAATAAATCCGCTACAATACCCGCCGTTCTTTTTTCTTGGAAAGACAATTCCGGGTGTGCATGCAAATCTCGGCGGATTGCCGTAATTTCATTCAATAAGGAAAAAATTGAGCTATACCATTCTGGATGCGTTTTTTTCAACTCTTCGAATCCACGGTTTTCTCCGGCGATCACAGCCATTATCGAACACCTCCTTCAGATGTCTCAAATTGTCGGCTGAATTCGAAAACCAGCGCTGCAATCATCTTGATGCCATCGATGTAATCTTCGACATTAATATTTTCATTTGGTGCATGGTTATTGGACTGGAAATTGCCGACTCCGAAAGAAGCTGAGGGAATTCCAAGGGCCTGGCATAGTTCGTACATCGGGCCAGTCCCAGGTGTATTCGGGATGATATTCGGCTTTTTATCGCTGTATTTTTCCGCAACCGCAATCATCGCTCCTGCAATCGCTTCATCCGGGTGGCTTCTTGCGGCCTTTTCAGAGCTTGTAACCTGGATCGTGATATCTTCGAACCCTTGGGCATCCAAATGCGCTCTCAACTGCCGAAGAATCTTTTCTGGATCTTGTCCAGGCACCAGGCGGAAGTCCAGTTTAGCCATAGCTTCCGAAGGCAAGACCGTTTTTGTCCCTTCACCTGTATAACCGGAGGAAATTCCACAGATATTGCAAGTCGGTTCAAAAATATGCTTGCGCTTTAAATCGGTTCCTTCCAAATTCAGCACGAATTTGTCGATCTCCAGTTTTTTCAAGATTTCTTCTTCCTCCAGCCGGTACTGCGAAAGCAACTGGTCTTCAAGTGCTGTGACTGGCTCGATATCGTCGTAAAATCCCGGTATCATTATTTTTTCATTGGCATCTTTCAGCGTATTGAGCGCCCACACCAATTTCCATACCGGACTTTCAATAATGGCAGCCTGGGCAGAATGCAGATCTGTATTCGCGCCTTTCGAGCGAAGTTCGACATACAACATGCCTTTCACTCCAAGGCTGACTTGCACAGCGCCATCCGCGTCGCGGTAGCCAAATTCCCAGACACATCCGTCAGACTTGATCTTGTCGGCATATTCCTTAGCGAACTCAGGCAAGTTGAGGCTGCCGATTTCTTCCTCCCCTTCAAAAATGAATTTGATATTCACCGGCAGCTCTTCTCCGCATTGTTGAATGGCATGCAATGCCGCAAGGCGGGCAATGAGGTTGCCCTTATTATCGGCAACTCCCCGGGCAAAAATTTTTCCATTTCGGATATTTGGTTCAAAAGCAGGTGTTTCCCACAGCTCAACCGGATCTTCTGGCTGCACATCGTAATGATTGTAGAAACTCAAGGTTTTATCGGATTCCCCTTTTATTTCTGCAAATACCACTGGAAATCCAGAAGTCTCTAACTTTTCCGGCTTCAGCGAAAAAGCTGTTTCAAACAAATCGTCTAAGTAGTCGACAGCTTCTTCCATTCCACGATTTTGAGCGGCTACACTCGGGATCTCGCAAAAATCGGTCAGCCACTTTATGTACATCTCCCGATTCCTTTCAATAAACTCTTCGATATTTTGCACTCTTTTACCAGCCCCTTTTAATTAAGGAAAGTTTCCTTAATGTTTTTTATCACTTTACTAGTTTTTTATATAGCCTGTCAACGAAATTTTTAGTTTTTTCGAAATTAATTGATTTATCTTTCTATTTATGTTTAGGTATAAATATAATGAAATAAGGAAAGGAAATGATAAAATGAGCGTGTTTTATGAATATTTAGAAGAACACAAAGGGGAAATTAAAGAACAGCTTCTCAAATTAGTGAAAGCAGAGTCTCCCAGCCACCGCAAAAATGAGGTAGATAAATGCGGAGTTATTTTAAAGGAAATATTCCAAAATAATTTAAAAGGCGATTGGCAGCTTCAAGAATTTGAACAACCAACTGCAGGAAATCATTTGCTGTTTTCATTGGAGGAAGATTCAAACAAGCCCCGTTTCTTATTCTTGAGCCATTTTGATACAGTTTGGGAAGTCGGTGCGCTGCCGGTAGTTGAAAAAGGCGAAGATATTTATGGCCCAGGAATATTCGATATGAAGGCCGGCCTCCTTTCTTCTATCTGGGCCCTCCGCTCCTTACAGCAGGAGTATACTGAATTGCCGTTCTCACCGGTCTTCCTCTTCACCACCGATGAAGAAGTCGGAAGCACGACTTCAAGGAAGTTGATCGAAGAAGTTGCCCAAACTTGCGACGCCGTTTTCGTGATGGAGCCGCCGGTGTCAGGCACTTTCGCTTTGAAAACAGAACGGAAGGGCGTGGGACGCTATACGTTAAGCGTGAAAGGTGTCAGTGCGCATGCCGGAAATCACCACGAAGACGGAGTCAGCGCCATCCATGAACTATCGCAGCAGATCATTAAGCTTGAACAGTTGACAAATTATGAGCAAGGCACCACTGTCAATGTCGGCGTGATCCGAGGCGGCACCAGCAGCAACGTTGTGTCTGCAGCGGCGGAAGCGGAGATAGATTTCAGGGTGACAAGCCATGGTGAAGCGGACAAAATCATTAAAGTCCTGGAAAGCTTAAGTCCTTTCAATAATGCAGCGGAATTGGCGATTTCCGGCGAGCTGAATCGCCCTCCTATGGAAAAAAGCGGAAAAAGTGAACGTTTGTACCAGAAGGCCCTAGTGGCAGGCAAGCGTTTAGGGATTGAGCTGCAGGAAGCGAAAGCAGGAGGCGGCAGCGACGGCAACTTCACGGCTGCACTAGGAATTCCGACACTCGACGGCTTGGGCATCCCCGGCGATGGGCCACATGCTATTCATGAGCATATCCATTTTGACCGTTTCAGTGAGCGTTCTGCGCTGATCGCCGAATTATGCCTGGAACTCAGCGATCTCTAATGTCGCACCATAACACGAAAAAAAAACCATTCCACGGAGGAATGGTTTTTTCTATTGAGAAACGTTTTTACAGCACTTGCCTCTCGTTTTATTAAAAGAATTTTACGGTATGAGCAATACCTTACCAACGCTTTTGCGGCTTTCAATAAGAGCATGCGCTTTCGCTGCCGCTGCCAGTGGGTAGCGTTTTGAGATGACGATATTCAATGATCCTTCAAGCATGAACTTGGTGATTTCCTGTGCGGCTTCATGCAGAAATTCCGGACGCTGCTTGCGGTAGGTGCCCGTGCTATAGCCGATGACAGAGCGGCAGCTTGAATGGAGTTCTGTCGTTTTGACGCGTCCTGGCATCGAGCCTTCATTGGCATGTCCAAAAGAGACAATCCTGCCGAAAGGCGCCAAGCAATTCATGCTTTTCTCGAAGTTTTCACCGCCCACTGTATCCAGAATAACATCTGCTCCCTTGCCGTCTGTCATGTCGTTAACGATAGCCGCAAAATCCTGCGTCCGGTAATTGATCGCGTGATCGGCGCCGAATTCTTTCGCCATTGCCGTCTTTTCGCTACTGCCTGCTGTACCGATAATTTTGCCAGCCCCAAAAATCCGGGCCAGTTGGATGGCCGTCGAGCCGATGCCGCCAGCAGCCGCGTGGATGAGAATGGTTTCACCCGGTTCAAGCCTCGCCATTTTCCGGATGACATTATAGGCGGTGATGCCGACCGTCAACGAAGCGGCGGCCGTTTCAATCGGCAATTCGTCCGGCACCGCAAACGTTAAGGCTTCATCCGTTTTGACGTATTCCGCATATGACCCCTCTTTCGGAAACGCCATGACGCGGTCCCCTTTACGGAAACGCGTAACACTGCTTCCAGTTTCTACAATGACTCCGGCACAGTCAAGGCCGGGAGTAAAAGAAGCTCCAGCCTCGACTCCGTGATATTGCCCCTGGCGCGCCTTGATATCCGCAAAATTGACGCTTATGGCCTCGACCTTGATTAACACTTGATCGCTTGCGATTTCCGGCATTGGCGCATCCTCCAATTTCAGGACGGACGGCCCTCCCAACTCATGAACCACTATCGCTTTCATGTCAAAACCCCTTTCTGTTTAAATTAACAGTGTCTTTGCGGTTTCTTCAAGCCAACATCTTTAATAGATAAGATGCGTAGATCTCTTCGATTTTTTCATTGCTGTATTCCCCTTCTGGAGAATGCCATACTTGGACCCAATTGGTCGCACCCAGTATAATCATGCGCGCCATTTTTTTCTGCTCAATCGAGAACTCGCCTTTACTCACGCCTTCGTCGATGATCCTGTCGAAAACCTCCGCATATTTCGCACGCTTTTCGACAATTACATCCAAATGCTCCTTTGAGAATATCTGTTCAGGTTTTACAATTAAGTTGAAAATCTCTTTTTCCCGAATGGCGACTTCCAAATGAAATTTGATCGCTTTCTCCATCTTCTGCGCTGAAGAAAATTCCTGCGACATAATCTCTTCCATCTTCTCCATAGCGTCTGACAAAATCAAATCATGGCAGCGATAAAGCAATTCTTCTTTGTTTTTAAAGTAATAATAGAGGGATCCTTTTGTCATTAGCAATTCCGCTGCAATATCTTCCATCGTGGCATTATGGTAACCTTTGCGTGAAATGACTAAACTAGCTGAACGAAGGATATCCTCTTTCTTTTTAGCGGCTTTCCGTTCACGTAAGCTCATTCCATTCACCTCATCTACTCATTTTCAAAGGAATTCCACTGATAAGCCGACTGTTATCACTGCTTCACAGATGCTCTTTCTTTCAGCTGTTCACGCAATTCGAGCCTGCCGATATCACGCAGATGGACTTGGTCTGGCCCGTCCACCAAACGAAGCGTCCGCGCATAAGCATAATGTGCAGCCAGAGGGAAATCCTCCGTAAGCCCCGCGCCGCCGAAGACTTGAATTGCCCGGTCGATGACATTCAAAGAAACACGGGGAGCTGCAATTTTAATCATCGCAATCTCTTTGCGTGCTGCCTTTGCGCCTTCTGTGTCGATCTTATGAGCCGCATGCAAAGTCAGCAGACGCGCCATTTCAATTTCAATGCGGCTTTCGGCAATAATTTCTTTGATGACGTCCTTTTCAGCTAAAGTGGAACCGAACGCTTCTCTGCTTTCAGCGCGTTTGCACAATAATTCAAGTGCTCGCTCCGCTGCTCCGATTGCCCTCATGCAATGGTGAATGCGGCCTGGCCCTAATCGGCCTTGCGCAATTTCAAATCCGCGCCCTTCTCCTAAAAGCATATTGCCGACCGGCACCCGAACATTCGTGTAATGCACTTCCGCATGCCCTTGAGGAGCATCATCGTAGCCAAACACAGTCAACGGCCGTTTGATTTCGACTCCTGGTGCATCAAAGGGCACCAAAATCATGGATTGCTGTTGATGCTTTGCCGCAGTTGGATCAGTTTTCCCCATGACGATGGCAATTTTGCAGCGCGGATCCATAGCGCCGGTCGTCCACCATTTTTTCGCGTTGATGACATACTCATCGCCATCGCGGACAATGCTGCTTTGGATATTTGTTGCATCCGACGACGCCACGTCCGGTTCTGTCATCGAGAAACAAGAGCGGATTTCGCCTCGCAGCAAAGGCTCAAGCCATTGCTTTTTTTGTTCTTCCGTGCCGTATTTCACGAACACTTCCATATTGCCGGTGTCCGGCGCGTTGCAATTGAAAATCTCGGGAGCAATCAGCGAACGGCCCATGATTTCACAAAGATGCGAATAATCATAATTGGACAGGCCCGCTCCGTAATCGGGATCGTCCAAAAACAAATTCCATAACCCCTGATCTTTGGCTTTAGCCTTCAGCTCTTCGATAATAGGCGGGATCGTCCAGCGGTCTTCCGCTTCTTTCAAGTATTTCTCCACCGTCGATTCATTGGGATAAACATGTTCGTCCATAAACCGCAGTAAACTCTTCTCCAACTCTTGGGCTTTCGGCGACAATTCTTTAAGCATTTGCTTTCCTCCAATATTTTTCAAGGTATTTTTGAGTGAAAACCCTATCATTTACGCTATGAAAAAATTAATTAATTTGAATACTTATTCAAATTTAGTATAAAGCTTAACTTTTCGAATAACAAATCAATTGCCAAATCATTTTAAATATTCCATCAAATACGAAATTATTCTTTGAGTTGCTTAAAAGTACAAATATAAAAGACCGGCTCGCCTATGGGCGAACCGATCCTTATATCTTTCTGTCATTCATTAGCCCAAATCTACGTTATGGTACACCTGCTGGACGTCTTCCAAATCTTCGATGGCATCAATCATTTTTTCAAATTGCGCTTGCGCATCTTCCGGCAGTTCCAACTCGTTCTGCGCGAGCATCGTCAATTCAGCTACTGTGAATTCCGTAATGCCCGCGTTTTTGAATGCCTGCTGGACAACATGGAATTGGTCCGGCTCGGCGTAGACGATGACCGAATCTTCTTCTTCCATGATATCGCGTACGTCGATATCTGCTTCCATCAGCAATTCCAATACGTCGTCAGCCGTTTTGCCTTCAATTCCGAAGACTGCAGTATGGTCGAACATATACGACACAGATCCACTGACGCCCATATTGCCGCCGTTCTTACCGAACGCTGCACGCACGTCAGATGCTGTACGATTGACGTTGTTTGTCAACGTGTCGACGATTACCATTGAACCGCTCGGTCCGAATCCTTCGTAGCGCAGTTCGTCGAAGCTTTCTTCTGACCCACCTTTTGCCTTGTCGACTGCCCGGTCAATGATTACTCTTGGCACGCTATAAGTCTTCGCGCGTTCAAGTACGACTTTCAATGCTTGGTTCGATTCCGGATCCGGCTCTCCTTGCTTTGCAGCTACATAGATTTCACGGCCGAATTTTGCGTAGATGCGGCTTGTGTTCGCGTCTTTTGATGCTTTTTTCTCTTTGATGTTATTCCACTTGCGTCCCATTGTGTTTCCCACTTTCTTTCAACTTTGAATGTGAAGAACGTTCACTATCCTCCATTATATAATAAATCCACGGGTTTTTCAGAATTGCTGAGCTGAAAATATGCAAAAAAAAAGAGCATAGCTTTTTTCAGCTGTGCTCATTTGCCAGGAATCTTCCGGTTTCAAGCAGGGAGTCCTGCCAACCTACTGTTGATACGGCGGTTTTTGGTAAAAGTAATTCGGCTTCACCACATCGTTTTTATAAGGTTTGTGGAAAATATGTGTTGTTGCCGGAGACATCGGCGGTATCAGCCACGCCCAGTTTCCGGTGACGTCGCGCTCCGCCGCCTCTTCTTTTTTCTCAAAACTTTTGAATTGCTTGGCAGCGGTGTGATGGTCGACGATCGTCACACCTGCCTGTTGGAACGATTCAAGGACAGCGATGTTCAATTCGACAAGCGCTTTGTCTTTCCACAAAGAACGATTCGAGCCCGTATCCAATCCCATCACTTCTGCCACTTTCGGCAGCAGATCGTAGCGGTCCTCGTCCGCCAGGTTGCGTGCTCCAATTTCCGTTCCCATATACCAGCCATTAAATGGCGCAAGTGTATAATGGATGCCGCCGATTTCGAGCTTCATTTCTGAAATGATCGGCACCGCATACCATTTTACGCCCAGTTCTTTGAACGATGGCCAGTCAGGATGCTCAAGCTCCACTTCAAGCACTGATTCTTTCGGCAGTTCGAAAAAGCGCGGTTCTTCATGTGCTGTTTCAATGACGATTGGCAGCACGTCGTAAGGTGTACCCGCTCCTCGCCAACCCAGCTTTTCACATTGCTTTGTAAATTCAAGCGACGACGAGTCACCGATAATTTCTCCGTTTTGTTCATAGCCCGCATAGCGGATCAATTGGTGATTCCAAATTCGTGCTTTGTCCAATCCGTTTTGCTGCGGCGTAAAAATGGTGATGGCCGGCCGGATCTTCCCGCTGTTTGCGGCAAATTCGATGTGCCCCAGCAGCGCTTGAAAAATATCTTCCGCAGATTCCCTCCCACGCTCGTCAAACACAGTCAATGTGTTCCAGAACAACCGGCCTATACAGCGGTTATTATTGCGCCATGCCATCCGCGCGCCGTGCTCCAGCTCTTCGAATGTATGGGTGTAGCTTCCTTTATCATCTATTTCCTTTTTCACTTCATTGATGCGGCTGATCATTTCCGATTCGGTCTTTCCTAATTCATAGCAGTATCTGGATAAAAAATCCATGGCTTCCACAACCAAATCATTGGGCGTCCCAATAGCGTTCAAGATTATCACTCCTCGTCAACATTCTATCACCGCCCCTCCCTATTTTCCTGCTGGAAATGCACCGCTGCTGGGTTTTTTGTGACGAATACAGTACACTTGAACAAAGTGAAACTACAACGGCAGGAGACAAGAGAAGATGGTAAAAGCGATTTTTTTTGATTTGGACGATACTTTGTTATGGGATAAAAAAAGTGTCGAGCTGGCGTTCCAGAAAACCTGTGAATTGGCAGAATCTCTCAGCGGGACGGATTGCAGCAAGCTCGAAACAGCGGTCCGGGCCGAAGCGAGCGAGTTGTACGCTTCTTATCCGACCTATGATTTCACGAAAATGATCGGCATCAACCCATTCGAAGGCTTATGGGGAACTTTCGATGACGAAGGCTCCGATTTCCAGGAAATGAAGAAAATCGTTCCGGAGTACCGGCGCGCGGCTTGGACCGCCGGCTTAAAACGCATCGGTATCGATGATCCGGCACTCGGCCAGCAATTGGCCGAACATTTTCCGAAAGCACGCAAACAGCATCCTGTCCTTTACGACGAAACGACGCGTGTGCTTGAAGGGCTGAAAGACAGCTATGACCTTTTGCTATTGACGAACGGCTCTCCTGGCCTGCAGAATATTAAACTTGAAATCACTCCTGAAATCGCGCCTTACTTTGCCCATATCGTCATTTCCGGCGATTTCGGCAAAGGCAAACCTGACCCAGGCATCTTCGAATATGCATTAGCCAAATTCGGCTATGCAAAGGAAGATGTGCTGATGGTCGGTGATAATCTGATGACCGATATCATCGGTGCAGAAGGGGCGGGCATCCGTTCTGTGTGGATCAACCGTGAAGAAAAAGCTCCCCACGACACTATTAAACCCACCTATGAAATCGCGCACCTGGAAGAATTGCTGCAATTGTTGGAGCAGGAACAATTGTAACTTGCCGCAAAAAGGCGCATCGGAGTCATTCCCGATGCGCCTTTTTCTTATGATGCCAGCCAATAAAGCAACTGACTCTCATACAATCTATAAATTGATGGCGGTAACTTTTTCGATTTCCGCTAACGCTGTCAGTTGGTCGAGACTGCTTTGCTCAGCTGGTTTGTCGATCGACAGCATCATGATCGCATCGCCGCCGGCATTCGAACGGCCGACTTGCATTGTCGCGATATTAACATTTTCCTGTCCGAGCAATGTGCCGACGCGGCCAATAACGCCCGGACGGTCATTGTGGCGGATAAAGAGCAGGTTGCCTTTTGGCACAACATCGACGAGGTAATTATCAACTTTGACAATACGTGCGCCTTGGCCGTTCAAAAGCGTTCCGGCCGCTTTCCTCGTCCCATTGGCTGTCTTCACTTCCACTGTAATTAAGCTCGTAAAGCCTTTCGAGGCAGTCGATTTGCTTTCATTTACCGTGACGCCTTTCAAATTCGCAAAATACATGGCATTGACGTCGTTGACAATTTCTCCCAGATAACGCTTCAAAAGGCCTTTCAGCATATTGCGCGTCAGCGGACCGACTTCAACATTCGCCAGTTCGCCTGAATACTGGATATTCACTTCCTGGGCGGTACCGTCCGCCAGATCCGCCAAGAAAATGCCGAGCCGTTCCAGCAAATCAAAATACGGTTCGATTTGCGCCATGATTTCCTTTGGCACTGAAGGCAGATTGACCGAATTGCGCACGGTCCCTTCTGTGAAGTACCGGATGACGTCATTGCTGACATCGACAGCGACAATCTCCTGTGCTTCTATCGTGCTGGCGCCAAGATGGGGTGTCGCCACCACTTCCGGCAGCTCGAGCAGGCGAAAATCGACCATCGGTTCCTGTTCAAAAACATCAAGTGCCGCTCCCGCCACTTTGCCCGCTTTAATCGCGTCGTATAAGGCATTTTCATCGATGATTCCACCGCGGGCGCAGTTGACGATCTGGACGCCAGGCTTCATCATGCCGAAAGCTTCCGCATTAATGAGGTGGCGTGTTTCTTTCAGCAAAGGCGTGTGGACCGTGATAAAATCCGCAGCTCTGACCACTTCTTCGACAGTGCCAAAATCGACGCCCATTTTTTCCGCTTTTTCAGGCGTCAAAAACGGATCGTATGCGATGACATTCATGCGCTGCCCTTTGGCGCGCGCAGCCACTTCCGCTCCTATGCGCCCAAGTCCGATGACGCCAAGCGTCTTGTTTTTCAATTCGACGCCGACAAACGATTTGCGGTCCCAATTACGGTTGCGGAGCGCGTAATACGCCTGCGGAATTTTCCGGGCCATCGACATCAGCATCGCCATCGTATGCTCAGCCGCTGAGTTTGTGTTGCCGTCTGGAGCATTGACAACGATGATGCCATGTTCTGTCGCAGCCTCAAGGTCGATGTTATCGACACCCACACCGGCGCGGCCGATGATTTTCAGGTGCTTCGCCTTTTCAATGATGGCGCGGGTCACTTGGGTTTGGCTTCTGACAAGCAGCGCATCAAAATCACCGATGCGCTCCCCCAATTGTTCGGGCGTCATGTTCGTTTCAATTGTAATATCAAAGCCGTCTGCTTGGCGCAACGGGTAAATGCCGTCTTCACTTAAAGAATCACTGATCAAAATATTATAATTCATTGCGCAGACTTCCTTTCATCCAAGAAAATTTGTTGTGCTGCCCGCACGCCGTGGCCGAGTTCAATCTTTTTGCCTGCTTTTACGATGCCGATTTCCATCGCGGCAATCGCCTGCAGCATATCCGCCGGCGAGCAATAACCCATGTGGCCAATGCGGAAGATCTTCTTCGCCAGCTCTTGCTGCCCGCCGGCGAGTTCAAGGTTGAATTCGGTTTTCATTACTTTGCGGAACACTTCCGGATCGAAATCGTCGGGTTTCACTGCTGTCACGGTCGGAGAAGCGTCCGCGTCCGTTGTCAAAAGCGGCACGCCCAGCGCTTTAAATGCCGCACGCGTCATGTTCATCATCAACGAATGGCGGGCATAGACTCTTTCAAGCCCTTCTTCTTCCAGCAGCTCAAGCACCTGCTGCAAGCCGAATAAAATTGATAATGCCGGTGTGAAAGGCGTCGTATCCTTAAGAATATTATCCCTGTGCTTCGCCAAATCGAGATAAAATCGCGGCTGCGGATTGGCATTCACTTTTTCCCACGCCCGCTCGCTTGCAGCGATAAACGTCAATCCCGCAGGCAGCATAAATGCTTTCTGGGAGCCGGTCACGACGATATCGATGCCCCATTCATCCATTTCCGTTGCGGTGCCGGCTACACAGGAAACTCCATCCACAATGACCAAGGCATCCGATACTTCCTTGATAGCTGCCGCCAATTCTTTTATAGGATTCAAAACGCCTGTTGATGTTTCACAGAACGTCGAAAACACTGCCGTTACGAGAGTTTTTTCTTTCAAGAATTCTTTCAATTTTTGAGGATCGACCGCTTTACCCCATTCGACATCGAATACATGCGTTTTCAGTCCGTAAGCTTTGCAGATTTTCACAAACCTGTCGCCGAATGCGCCAGTCACAATGACAGCGACTTCTTCACCAGGTGCTACCGTATTGACGACAGCTGTTTCAAGCCCTGCTGTTCCGCTCCCTGTCAATATCATGACTTCCTGCTGAGTGCCGAAAACCTGTTTCAGTTTCGGGCGGATGGCAGCAATCATATCGGACGTGCTTTGTCCACGATGGCCGATCATCGGCTGGCTCATGGCCCGTTCAACACTCGGCGGTATCGGCGATGGTCCTGGAATTCTTAGAATTTGTTGATCTGTCAGCATAACGGTCATTCCCCTTTCGAATTCAAACGGTGTACGGAAATTCAGCATCCGGAACTGGAACTAAAAAAAGGCTCTCCACCCCCTACATAAAAATGTAAGGGGCGAAGAGCCTTCAATTCGCGGTACCACCCTAATTCGCTGCTCCATGGCGGAACAGCCTCATTGGTTCACATGCGTAACGGACACGAGCCGGAAGGGCCTACTGGAGTTCAGCCCATCTATTCAGGAGTGCTGCTTACTGCCGGAACCGCTGATTTGCACCATCCATCAGCTCTCTTGAGATTCCTCTGCCGTCTGCTTGTCTCCGTCAAAATAGTTGTTTGAATCTTTAATTGAATTCATCATAACAAATTGATGTAAGTTGTCAATATATAATAAATTTTCAGCTTTCTTTGGAACCGTTTTCATTTTCAGCAATCCTTTGTGCCTTAAGGCTCTATCCATGAATAAACTTTTTTATCTTTTACAAAGGAAATACAGCGTTTTACAGACAGCCTAAGATTCTCGCGCTGAATTTGTTATACTTGAAAGATAATTCAGAAGGAGGCGTAAGTGATGATCAATACATTTTCAATTGAGGACTATCTGGCTTCAAACCGAAACCGTTTTGAGGAAATCAGCAAATTCATCTGGCAGCACCCTGAAACCCGTTACTTGGAATTTGAATCTTCCCGTTTTTTGTCGGACGAATTCGAGAAAGAAGGATTTACAGTCCAACACGGCATCGGCGGCATCGAAACCGCTTTTTCCGCATCGTTCGGTGAAGGGAAACCAGTCATCGGTTTTCTCGGTGAATTTGACGCATTGGCAGGGCTCAGCCAAAAAGCGCACAGCGTTTCTCAAGAACCGCTTGAATCTGGCAGCAATGGCCATGGCTGCGGGCATAACCTCCTTGGCACCGGATCGCTTGCCGCTGCTTACGCCGTTAAATCCTATTTTGAGGAAAATGGCATTAAAGGGACTGTCGTATTCTACGGCTGTCCGGCCGAAGAAGGTGGATCCGGCAAAACGTTCATGGTGCGCGAAGGCGTCTTTGACGATCTCGATGCGGCGTTCACTTGGCATCCTTCTTATGTGAACACCATTATGAGTTTGTCGAGCCTGGCAAACTACCAGGTCTATTTCCGCTTCAAAGGCATTGCTTCTCATGCCGCGAACTCGCCGCACCTCGGGCGCAGCGCATTGGATGCTGTTGAACTAATGAACGTCGGCGTCAATTACCTGCGTGAACATGTCATTCCAGAAGCGCGCATGCATTATGCCATCACCAATAGCGGCGGCATTTCTCCGAACGTCGTGCAGTCGGAGGCAGAAGTTCTGTATTTGATCCGTGCACCGAAAGTTGCACAAGTAGATGACATCTACAAGCGCGTATGCAAAATCGCGGAAGGCGCAGCGTTGATGACAGAAACTGAGATGTCCATTGTTTTTGACAAAGCCTGCTCCAATTACGAACCGAACCGCGTGCTTGAAAGCATTCTTTTCGATAAGCTGCAGGCAGCCGGTCCGATCCACCCGACGGCAGAAGAAGAAACATTTGCTCAAGGCATCTGGGACAGCTTGTCCGAAGGGGAAAAGAAAAATTTCGTCGGCGGTATGGAAAGCTTCGGCTACAGCGGCGATGGCAGTGAGTTTGAAGGAAAGTTCCTGTCCGATATCATTTCAAGCTACGAGCCTTCTGACAAAACGATGCCCGGCTCTACCGATGTCTCGGACGTCAGTTGGGTTGTCCCAACTGCTCAATTGACTGCTGCCACCAGTGCGCTCGGCACACCGCTGCATACGTGGCAGATGGTCACACAAGGCCTCAGCACGTTCGCCCACAGTGGGACATTGCTTGCAGCGCATGCTATGGCAGAAGCTGCCATCCATCTTTTCGAAAATGGCTCAGCACTTGAAGCGGCAAAAACGGAGCACGACAAAAAACGTTCGAAAGAACCTTATACCAACCCGATTCCACGAAGCGTCAAGCCATCTGCAACGAAATAATTGCACAGCAACGCGCAATCAAAAGCGCCCGGCCATTTATTGGCCGGGCGCTTTTTGATAATGGTTCAATAAGAGCGCGGCATTCCCAGCACGTTCTGCCCGAGAAATGCCAGCACCATATTATTGCTGACCGGTGCCACTTGATACATCCGCGTTTCACGAAATTTGCGCTCTACGTCGTATTGATCGACAAAGCCATAGCCGCCGAACGTATCGACACAGACGTTCGCTGCCTGCCAGCTCGCTTCACTCGACAGGTATTTCGCTAAGTTCGCCTGTTCGCCGTATTTTTCACCTTCGTCGTATTTGCGCGCCGCTTCATAGCGCATCAGATCTGCAGCCTTAATCGCGGCGTAAGCCTTCGCAATCGGAAACTGGATGCCTTGGTTCATGCCGATTTTGCGGTCGAACACGACGCGGCTATTGGCGTATTCGGTAGCTTTATCAATAAAGAAATAGCCATCGCCGATTGCTTCAGCCGCCAACAGCGTACGTTCGGCATTCATTCCGTCGAGGACATAGCGAAAACCTTTGCCTTCTTCGCCAATCAAGGAATCTGCAGGGATTTTCATGTTTTTATACCAAACCTGGTTTGTCGCATAATTGAACATTGCACGGACGGGTTCTGTAACAAACGTCTCAGGCTGCTGTTCACGGATTTCCCGCAAATCGACAAGGAACAGGCTCAAGCCTTCGGTTTTCTTGTCGCCCAACTCTTCAGATGGGGTCGTGCGCGCAAGCAGCATCAGCAAATCCGATTGCAAAATACGGCTAGTCCAGTTTTTATGGCCATTGACGATATAGCCGCCATCCCTTTTCTCGGCAAATGTCTGAATCGCTGTCGTGTTGGAACCAGCCGCCTCTTCTGTCACCGAGAACGCCTGGAAACGGATGCTGCCGTCGGCAATACCCGGCAGGTACTTGCTTTTTTGTTCTTCGCTTCCGTGCTTCAGCAGCGCACCCATTGTATACATTTGCGCGTGGCAGCCTGCCGCATGGCCGCCCGACCGGTTGATTTCTTCCAATACAATCGTCGCTTCAGTCATGCCGTAGCCTTTGCCGCCGTATTGTTCTGGAATCAGCGCAGATAGATAGCCGCTTTTCGTCAGTGCGTCGACAAATTCGTACGGATATTCCCGCTCCAAATCTAACTTTCTCCAATACTCATTTGGAAATGCCGAACACAGATTCCGGACTTCTCCACGCAAACTCTCCCGTTCCTGCACACTTAAACCCGCCATCTTTTTCCCATCCCTTCATGTTTTAAATATTCTCATCCACCTCTGTATAAGGGCGCATTTCTTCATAGTCAAAACCGAACTCTTCTAATATGGCGGCTGTGTGTTCACCGACCGCCGGCACCGGATTCATGACCGTGTCAATTTCATCCGACGTCACAGGCGGCAACAATGCTTTCAGCATGCCCACTGGTGAATCCACTTCTCTCCAGCGATTGCGCGCCTGCAATTGCGGATGATCTACCAGTTCAGTAACGGTATTCAAGCGGGCATTGGCAATCTTCGCTCCTTCCAGCGAACTGATAATGGCGTCCGAGTCCATGTTTTGGAAAACCATTTCGATGAGTGCTCTTAACGCATCTTTGTTCGCTACGCGGTTGGAGTTGTTATTGAAGCGCTCGTCCACTGCGATTTCAGCCTTGTTCAAAACCTCTTCGCAGAACTGCACCCATTCACGTTCGTTTTGAATGCCGAGAAACACCATTTTTTCATCTCCCGCCTTGAACGGTCCATAAGGATAAATAGTGGCATGGCTCGCTCCGGTCCGCTGCGGCTCTGATTTGCCGTAAGCAGAATAATACAGCGGATAGCCCATCCACTCTGCCAGTGCTTCGAGCATCGACACTTCGATAATGGCGCCTTTTCCGGTTTTATAGCGGGAGATAATCGCTGTCAGCACGCCCGTGTACGTATACATACCTGCTGCAATATCCGCGATGGAAATTCCGGCTTTCGAAGGCGTTTCTTCTGTACCGGTTACAGAGACCAGTCCTGCTTCGCATTGAATCAGCAGATCGTAGGCTTTTTTATTGGTATAAGGACCAAATGTTCCGTAGCCCGAAATAGAGCAGATGATGAGCTTCGGGTATTTCTTTTGAAGTTCCTGCGCGCTGAAGCCGAGGCGGTCCACCGCTCCTGGAGCAAGATTCTGGATAAAAACATCGGCTTCCGACAGCAGTTTTTCCAATACTCTTTTCGCTTCTTCGTGCTTCAGGTCGAGCGTAATCGATTCTTTTGAGCGGTTCGTCCAGACAAAATGGCTTGATAGCCCTTTTACCGTTTTGTCGTAGCCGCGGGCAAAATCCCCCGGCCCAGGGCGTTCCACTTTAATGACACGTGCACCCAAGTCGGCCAGCTGGCGCGTCGCAAACGGCGCTGCCACTGCTTGTTCAAGTGAAACCACTGTGATTCCCTGTAAAGGCAACATAACTTCCCCTCCTTTTGAATTTCGGTTCTATTTTCACGCTATACCAAGCCGATCCATTGCCACCACGTCGCGGCGACTAAAATGGTAGCGGCGATGGATATCGCTGTTGCATATAAGCCAGGCTTTAAAAAATCCTTCTGTTTGATCATTCCGGTGCTATGTGCCAACAGATTCGGCATCGACTCGACAATGAGCACAAAACCGAAAAGGCATGTGAGGCCGGTCGTGAACCCGATCACCAACGGATTAATGCCCGCGTTCTGCGCCACGCTAATCAAGATCGGCACCAGAACGACGACAGCGGTCGCGACATTGGAGATCAGTTTATGGAACAACTGAGACAGTAGAATAACTGCTACAACCGCCATGAGCGGATTCTGCAGCAAGCCGGTAAACCATCCGACGCTTAAATAATTGCTAATCGTATCGGCTGCGCCAGAGTCGGCAAATGCATAGCCCATCGACAGCGTGACGCTGATCAGCAGCACCGTATTGTAATTTATTTTGACGACAGTTTCCCAATCAGCTACGCCGATTTTTGGCAATGCCATCAGAACGACCCCGATCAATGCTGGCAGGCTCGGGTGCATGCCATGAATTGGTTCTGTCAGCCATAGCATGACGATGAACAAAAGAATTCCGATGCCGCGTATTTCACCCGGTGTGACTGGACCGAGCTCTGCCAGCTTATCGCCCATCTCCTGGCGGATTGCCGGAAAAGAACGCTGTTCCGGAGGCAACGGAAACGTCTTCAGCAACATCAGCCAAATTGCAGGAATCAGGATCATCCACAGCGGAAAGGTATAGTAAAACCATTGGAAATACGTAATTTTGATTCCCGCGAAGCGGTCCAGCAATTCGACCGTGAGAATGTTGCCGATGGCGGCGGTCATCACGGACGTGCCGCTGATGATGCCGCCGAACGCTACACCCAGCATGATCATTTTCCTCAAGTTGCTGCCTGCCCCCGCCTGCGTCGTTTCGATAATCATCGAGGACACCGGCAGGATCAGCGCAGACCGAACTGCCGTGGAAGGAATAAAAAATGCCTGGATCTGCTGGATGATGATAATACTTCCGAGCAATCCTTCCGGGCTGCTGCCCCATCTTTTTAAAATCCAGTAGGTCATCCTTCTGATCAACGCGGTTTCGTTGACTGCCGTTGCAAGCATCATGCCGGCCACAATCAAATAAGTGGCAGGCGAAGCAAAGCCGCTAAAAATGACTGTTGAGTCCGCCGCTTTTAATATGAGCATGGCAAGCAGGATAATCAAAGCAGTCAAGCCGATCGGCACCGGTTCGAACGCCCATAAAATGATGCCCGAGACGATAATAGCCGTCATTACTTTTGCGTCATGCGAAAATGCATCCGGCAAGCCAAAAAACAGGAGCAAAAAAACAGCGACGGAAAATGTGAAAGATGCAAACGCCTTATAATCGGTCATGGGGAATCTTTTCATGGCATTTCACGCCTTTCCCTGCCTCTGTTTAACCGGCATAGCAGATCCAGCCGCCAAAATGGTTGGTTTTAAAGAATTTCGTGATTTTCCGGAATCCGGCTTCCACCAGTAATTCCCGCAGCTTTTCTTCCGGAATCGAGGCTTCCACCAACGTGCTTTTCATCAGGTTCTCAACTTGCTCCTCCGATAAATTGGTCATATCAAGCCAATAATTTTTCCATAATGCTACCTGCTCTTGAAACTCTTCGTCTTGCGGATCGCCGTATTTGCTTGCCAGCACTAGAGGCGCGCCAGGTTTCAAATGGGATCTCAATTTTTTCAGCAGCGCAAGCTTTCCTTCTATTTCTGCAACGAAATGCAAGACCAGCAGGCAAGTCGCCGCATCAAAAAGCGCCGCTTCCGGGACATCTTCGACCGTTCCCTGGATCAGAATTGTCCGTTTCTCCATATCGTTCTGCTGCGCTTTTATCCACGCCGCTTGGAGCATCGCTTTTGACGGGTCTACTGCAGTAAAACGCCAATCGGGATTTGGCGGCCCGAACGTTTTCAGTTCATTGCCGCCTCCACCGCCTACTACAAGAACAGCTGCCTCCGCCTCCAATTTAGATCGAAGAAACGTATTGGTCAGCCGCAGGAGCTGGTCGTATGTCGGCAATGTCCGCCTCACGCCTTTGTCGTATTCCTGTGCGATATCGGAATCAAATGCCATTTTATCGGACATCTCTTACACCTCGTTTCCTGCTCTTTTTTACTTGCCGATTCCTGGAACATCCGGCATCCAAAGCAAAATCTTCACTTTAATGAAAACGCTTTCTCGAAAACAAATCAAGCAGCCGGAAAATAACATTCTGTGGATATTGGATACAATTTAATTACAAATCTAATACTACTAAAAATTCCGACTATTGTAAATACGAATAACAGGAAATCCGGCTTGCCCATCTATAAATTTCGTAGATAAACATCGCCAAATCTCCTGCTGGTTTAGTTGGACCGTTTCTTAAGCGCTTCTATAACAGCATCAGTCACTTCTTTTGTATTCGAACGGCCGCCGATATCGCCTGTTTTGATGCCTTGCTGCAATGTATCTTCAATTGCTTGCAGCACGAGAGCGCCCATTTCGGGTTCCCCCAAGTGGTCAAGCATCATTTTTGCCGTCCATATTTGGCCGATCGGGTTTGCGATGCCTTTGCCGTAAATGTCCGGAGCCGAGCCATGTACCGGTTCGAACATAGAAGGGAATTTTCCGTTCAAGTTGATGTTGCCGGCTGGCGCGATGCCGATGCTGCCCATGATTGCCGCTCCGATATCGCTGAGAATATCACCGAATAAATTGCTTGCCACAACCACATCAAGCGTTTGCGGCTTAGTGATGAAAAATGCAGAAAGCGCATCGATATGTTCGCTATTCGTTTTGATGTCAGGGTAGCTCGCGGATAATTCTTTGAATACCTCGTCCCAAAATGGCATCGAATGGGCAATCCCGTTCGACTTGGTCGCACTGGTCAGGCTGCCGCCTCTTTTTTGCGCAATTTCAAAACCGTATTGCATGACACGGGAAACGCCTTTCTTTGTGAATACCGCATTTTGGACGACAATTTCATCTTCGCCGCTATGGACCCGGCCGCCAATGCTGCTGTATTCTCCTTCGCTGTTTTCACGGACGATCATAATATCAAAATTTTCAGGACGGCTCAGTGGTGAAACCATTCCCTCCAGCATTTTCGCTGGCCGGACATTGATGACTTGCTGAAATTCCCGACGGATTTTCAGCAGCAGCCCTGCAAGAGAGACATGATCTGGCACGAGGGCAGGATCTCCGACAGCACCCAGAAAAATCGCGTCGCTTTGGCTGATTTGTTCAAGACCGTCTTTCGGCATCATTTCGCCATGCTCAATATAGTATTCGCAGCTCCACGGATAATGGCTATAATTGAATTCAAGGCCACCATGGATTTCTGCAACAGCATCAAGGACACGCAATGCTTCCGGCACAACCTCTTTTCCGATTCCGTCCCCTGGTATTACGGCAATATCCAATCTTTTCATGAACTTGTCCCCTTTTCCCTAAGCGTTATTTAAGCATTCCGGATAGAACGGTCATTTCTCGCTGATCATGCGGATCAAGTTATCTTTTGTGCGCAGGATATGCTGCACAGTCACTTGCCGCAGCTTTTCGGCGTTTTTATCTTTAATAGCTTGGAGCATTTGGCCGTGCTCTTTATGCGATTCCGACAAATGGTCCGCCAGTAAACTCGGCGTATATGGCGGAATGCCTTTCCACAGCGTTTCGATAAAACCTTGAATTCGTCTCCACGGACATCCTTCGCGGATGATGCGGTGGAATTCGGTGTTCAGAGCCATAAATTCCTCCATATCATGTTCGTCCGCTTTCAGCATCAGCATCCTGCCGTAGATGTTTTCCAGCTCGGCAATCTCTTCCTCGCCCAGAAATGGCAGCGCCTTCACCACCGCCTCGCCTTCCAGCAAAGCGCGGAGCTGGTAAATTTCCTCAATATCTTCAATCGATACAGGCGTCACAATGGCGCCTCTTCTTGGCTCAATGCTGACAAGGCCTTCCACTTCCAGCTGGCGCAATGCTTCACGCAGCGGCATCCGGCTGACGCCCAGCTTTTTCGCCCACTCCTCCTGCATCAACCGTTCGCCCATCTTGAATTCGCCTTTTAAAATCAATTCACGCAGTTTTGTCGTGACTTTGAACTGCAATGTAGCCCTATCTTGTTCCGTTAATCTGAATTTCTCCATGTGGCACCCCTCAAATACTGTTCTCTTCTAAATCGGCTATGGCATAACATTGCTGGTATGCCAACAACGCCTTTAAATTAAGAATGATGAAGTAATTTTAACACTAATCAACTGTGTTGGGCACGAAGGGATTCAGTCATCCTTTTATCTCTACATTGAACATTTCTTCGATGCTTTTGATGATTGCGGTATGATCTTCGCTTCCACGGCCCTCGGTCCAAGCTTTTTTCCATAACTGGAACGAAGCACCGGAAATGAACATCGGTACACTTTCCTGTTCAGCCATGCTCATGGCAATTTTCAAGTCCTTAACCATCAGGTCCAGTGTGAAGCCGACTTCAAAATTTCTTGTCAGTACCTGATTGGGAAATTTGAAATCACTGGAAAAACTTCTGCCTGTGCTGGTGTTGATGACATCAAGCATTTTTGCTGGATCAAGCCCCAGCTTTACGCCGAGCGCCATCGCTTCCCCAGTTGCTGCAAGCGTTGTCGCGGAAATCATATTATTCAGCGCTTTAATGGTATGCCCCGCTCCAGCTTCTCCCACATGATTGATATTCTCTCCGAGCATTTCCAATAACGGCAGCGCTTCGTTGTAATCTGATTCTTCGCCGCCCACCATGATCGACAAGGTACCATTTTCAGCCTTTTTGACGCCACCCGAAACCGGTGCGTCGATCATGCGGAAACCTTTCGCTTTCATCGCTGCGCTTAACTCTTTCGTTACAGAAGGGATCGATGTCGTCATTTCGATGAGCAAGCTTTCCCCGTTCATGCCATCCATTAAGCCATTATTGCCTTGCAGCGTCTCTTGGACGATGTAAACATTCGGCAAGACGGTGATGATGTATTGAAATTTCCGTGCCAAATCGGCCGGGCTTTCCGCTTTTTCAGCTCCCAATGCCACCATTGCCTCAATGGCATCTTGGTTCACATCGTAAATGCCGACTTCAGCGCCTCCATCCAGCAAACGTCTAACCATTCGGCCTCCCATATTTCCCAGTCCGATAATCCCTGCTCTCACCATTATCCGTCCTCCTCTATTGCTCTCTGTATTTCTCGACGCCTTCCTGATAGATGTCTCCGCCATGCGCATCGTTGATAACAAAAACCGGGAAGTCTTCTATTGTCAGCTTGCGGATCGCTTCCGGCCCTAAATCATCGTAAGCGATTACTTCAACCGATTTGATCGAACGGGAAATGAGCGCTGCCGCTCCGCCGACGGCTCCGAAATAGACGGCTCTGTGCTTTATGATCGCCTCTTTCACTTCGTCGTTGCGGTAGCCTTTGCCGATCATCCCCTTAAGGCCTTTTTCGAGCAGTGCCGGCGTATACAAATCCATTCGCCCGCTAGTCGTCGGCCCCGCAGAACCGATCACTTCCCCGGGCTTTGCTGGCGTCGGGCCCGTGTAGTAAATCACTTGGCCGCTGACATCAATCGGCATTGGGATTCCTTGCCGTTCCTCTTCAATCATCCTTTTATGGGCTGCATCACGCGCCGTGTAGACGACCCCTGACAGCAGCACGCGATCGCCCGCTTTCAATAACTCGATATCTTCTTCTGTTAATGGCAACCTAACTTTCTTCTGGACCATTCGCCTTCCTCCTTATAGCACAGCCGTCTGGTGGCGGCTGGCGTGGCAGTTCAGATTGACTGCAACCGGCAAGGCGGCGATATGGCACGATTCTGCTTCCACTTTTACATCGAGCGCCGTCGTACTGCCTCCCATGCCTTGTGGACCAATTCCCAATCGGTTGATAGAAGCAATCAATTCTTCTTCGAGCGCCGCTACGTCAGGGTCCGGATGGCGTGTGCCAATCGGCCGGAACAGCGATTTCTTCGCCAGATAAGCACAACGTTCAAAATTGCCGCCGATTCCGATGCCAACAATTAGCGGAGGACAGGCATTCGGCCCCGCTACTTTAACAATCGACAGAATATAGTCTTTGACCCCTTCAATACCGTCAGAAGGTTTGAGCATTTTCAACGCGCTCATATTTTCAGCGCCTCCACCTTTAGCAGTCATGTGAAGCACCATTTTATCACCTTCCACCAGTTCAATATGGACGATGGCCGGTGTGTTATTGCCGGTATTTTTTCGATTCAACGGATTGTAGATCATCGAATTCCGAAGATATCCTTCACCGTAGCCTTTCGAAACGCCTTCGTTGATGGCGTCGCCTAAAAGTCCGCCAGTGATGTGGCAGTCCTGCCCAAGTTCCACGATGAAAACCGCTGTACCTGTATCTTGGCACATCGGCACTTGTTCAGCTTGGGCAATATCGGCATTCTCAATTAATTGCGCAAGCACTTCCTTGCCGGTTTCGGACCGTTCGGTAGAAAGTGCTTTTTTGAATGCCGAATAAACGTCATCGCCCAAATTATAATTGGCGCGCTGGCACATCCCGGCCACTTCCTCTACAACGTCGTTATAATGGATTTCCTTCATGTTGGTCCCTCCTTCCAAAATTACTTTCTTCCGGAAATATAAAATGTTCCGAGCGCTTTTGCGACAAGCGTTCCTTTGTCATCAGTAACAGTACATTCCGCCGCCACCGTACTGCGGCCACGGCGCAAAATGACCGGTGCCGCCAACAGACGGCCGCCTTGCCCTTTTTCAATGAAATTCACTTTCAGCTCCAGCGTGAATACTTTCTCGCCTTCCGACAAGGTTTTTAGAATGCTGAAGCCGATCGCCACGTCCGCCAAGGTGTAAATTGCGCCTCCTTGCGCGACGCCATACGTATTTTCGTTCTGCGCGCCAAGTTTCATCTCCGCTGTCCCGTCAGCATGCTGCTCGATTCCAAGAAATCTCCCAAGAAAATGCATCGGCACAGTGTTTGGTTGATGCGTCCGTGAAGACTCGCCGTAAAGCGACAGCACATACGCCACTTCATCCAATTCTTTTTTATCCAGCGCGGCCAGCCCTTTTTGCAGCTCATCTAACCGTCCGCGATTGTTGTCAGCCATATGCTCGCCCTCTTCACCTACAGATTGTCCATCAACTCTTCAACGCTGTGCACTTTTTCCAAATTCAATAATTTCTCAGCGATCCGTTCTCTCTTTTCGGCTGGAAAATCATTTGCCATGCCGATGAATTTATCGTACAACTCTTGTGCAGTTACCGCGTTTTCCGGATCCCCTTTCGGATATTCGGTTACCATTTTGACCGAATCGCCACCTTTGAATGCCACTTCCACTGCCGCTCCCCATTTTTTCGGGTAGCTGGCATCGATGCCGGGTTCCGTAATGACCTCCACTTTTTTCATCAGCTCGCGCACTTCGTCGTCCCACAGGGATTGTTCATTGAAATCCGCCAAACTGGCGCTGCCTTTCAATAGGGCCAATGCTGAGCAGAACTGAAGGCTGAACTTTGCCGCATATTCGGTTTGCGGAGCTGGATCGTCTGTGATGTTCAGCGCGACTTGATAGGATTCGACTTTCACCGATTCAATCTCTTCGAGTGATGGCTTGCGCTCCTTGAAAATGTCAATTAGCATGTCGACCGCATGATGCGTGTGCCGGCATGAAGCATGAATTTTAAATGAGTTCTCCATGATTTTAAATTGTTGGCCTAAGCCTTCCGTTATACGCGTTTCGTCGTATTCCTCGCTCATCGCCTTGAAAAAGCCACGGTCGCCTTCGAGAATCTTACGGGGACCGGTAAACCCTTTTTGGGCCAATAAAGCCGCGAGTACGCCGTTCATTGAAGCTTTCGCGGTATGAAGCTGTTTTGACATCGCGCCGTCTTCGATAAACTCCCATAGACCCGCCGCTTGCGTCCCAGCGTTTCCGAGGGCCGCAATCGTCTGTTCCTCATCTAAGCTAAGCAATTTTGCCGCGGCGATTGCCGATCCGAATGTTCCGCAAGTCGCGGTATTGTGCCAGTAATAATAATGCGAAGGCGATACAGCTTCCCCGATCCGGAAACAGACTTCATAGCCGGCGACTACGGCTGTGATCAATTCTTCCCCCGATAATTTCTTCCATTCCGCAATTGCCAGCGCCGCCGGGATGACGACAGTGGCCGCATGGATAATCGAACCTTTATGGATATCATCAAGTTCCACGACATGGCTTGCTGCGCCGTTGACCATTGCCGCATTCAAAACGGATGACTTTCCGCCGGTAAATAGGCGCGCTTGTTCACTCCCGCCCAGATCAGATGCAAGTTCCGCAATCATCTGAACTGGCCTTTTGCCGGAACCGGCAATCGCCGAACCGAAATAATCCAAGATGCAGAGCTTCGTAAATTCCACCACTTCCGCGGGCAATTCGCTGTATGTCAGCGCTGTGCTGTATGCCGCAAGCTTTTTGCTCAGTTCAAGCGCTTGTTCTCCTTTTACTTCTTGCATTTACGTCATCTCCCTTGCCAGTTTGCTTTCCGTTTTTCGTTAAAAGCCAAAATCCCTTCCTGGCGGTCAGCTGAGTTCGCGCATTTATAATATTGATCCAGCTCAATCACCAGCGCTGTATTCAAATCGGTTTCGATTCCCGTGTTAATCGCTTTCTTCAACGCTTTCAGCGACAGCGGCGCATTTGCCGCAATTTCCTTGGCAATCGACAGCGTCACTTCCAGCAATTCCTCTTTTGGCACCACGCCATTCAAAATGCCTGTCTCAAACGCTTTCTGCGCCGGGATCTTATTGCCTCTGAACAGGAATTCCTTTGCCAGCCCGATCGGAATCGCACGCGGCAGTAATTGCGTGCCGCCGACTCCAGGAATAATGCCGAGCTTCACTTCAGGAAGCCCCATCTGAGCGTGTTCTGATGCATAGCGTAAATCACAGCTCAACAACATTTCCATGCCCCCACCAAGCGCAAAGCCATTGACAGCCGCAATGACCGGATACGGAAAATTCCTCAGGCAGGCATAAGCTTCCTCGAAAATATCGTGCTGTTTCTTCCATTGTTCATTCGTCATGCCTTTTCGCTCTTTCAAATCCGCGCCAGCGCAAAAGCTTTTTTCACCGGCAGCGGTCAACACAAGCACGCGCAGATCCGGCTTTTCCTGAATTTCCTTAAGGCATTCGATCAACTCGATGCCCATTAGCGTATTCAGCGAATTCATCGCCTCTGGCCGGTTCAATTCAAGGATATAAACGTTTTCAGAAGCGTAATCTTCTTTTAATTTGATTGTTTGCCAGTCAGCCATCTTGTCATCCCCCAAGTTTTCAACGTTTAATTGTTCGGCACCGGATATTTCCGGTCAGAAGGCCCTGCTTTCAAAATATAGCTCGGCGTCTTATGGCCGACCACTTTTTCAAGTATGCGGGAGGTTTCAATCAACCCTCCGAGCGAAATGCCGGTTTCGATGCCCATAGTGTGCAGCATGTGGACCGCGTCTTCCGTACAGACATTCCCGGTAGCTCCTGGCGCAAATGGACAGCCGCCGAGCCCGCCGAGCGATGTGTCAAAACTGTCCACACCCGCTTGAATGGCTGACAAGATGTTGGCAAGTCCCATTCCTCTTGTATTATGGAAATGCAGATTGAATTTCTGCTGTGGGTGGACTTTTTTCAAGCTCTCCAGCAGTTCAAAGACTTGCCGCGGATTCGCCATGCCTGTCGTATCCGCTAATGTGATGATATCAATTGGCAGACCAATAAGTTTTTTCACCAGCTCACTGATGCGTTCAGGGGGCACATCCCCTTCAAACGGACAGCCAAACGTAGTCGCAATCGACACATTCATGATGATTCCATTCGCCTTGCAAAAAGCATGGATTGCTTCGAGCTCTTCCAGAGATTGTTCTGTGGTCTTGTTCACATTTTGCAGGTTATGGGTATTGCTCGCTGAAAAAACGAAATTCACTCGTTCCACGCCTTTCAAACTCGCGAGCTCTGCGCCTTTCAAATTCGGAATCAACGCAATCAACGCCGGATGGGCTGGTTCTTTGGCAATTTGGGCATAAAACTCACCGCTGTTCGCCATTTGCGGCACCGCTTTCGGATGGACGAATGAACCGAATTCAATCGTTTCGACGCCCGCATGGACCAACCCGTCAAACAGCTCTTTCTTTTCCTCAAGGCTGGCGATCTTCGCCTCCAATTGAAGCCCATCTCTTAACACGACTTCGTTTATCTTCACACGCTGCGGAAAATGCATAATGCCCCTCCTTTGAGATCATGATGCCCCATCAAAACTTTCGCTTTATTTCGGCTACAGCCCGTTAATCAAAGCAATTATATAAATTAAACTAAATAAGCTTTTATACATCGCTTCGTAAGATACTTTTCGATATGGAGTAAAACCTTCTTAGTTTAATTTATAGTTGTATTTTGTATCCAAAATAATGGCGAAAATTTTTACCCGCTTTGCTGCACTTGGATTTGCTAATTGCTGCAGCCAAGTGCGCGTCGGGAGGAGCTTTTATTGGCCTTTTAATGGCTTATTCTTTGTCCATTTCATCAAAAACTTCTTTTGCGGAGCGAAAACTGTCGATTGCTGCCGGCACGCCGCAGTAAATCGCTGTTTGCAAGAATATTTCTTTAATTTCATCGCGTGTCAGACCGTTATTGATTGCGCCTCTGACGTGAAGCTTTAATTCATGCGGGCGATTGAGCGCTGTGATCATCGCCAAATTGATGATGCTTCTTGTTTTTCTTTCCAAACCGGGACGTCCCCAAATCTCACCCCAGCAATATTCTGTAACCAATTCCTGCATCGGCATATTGAAATCCGTCGCATTATTGATCGAATTCTCGACGTATTCGGCTCCAAGAACGCTTTTTCGAATTTCTAACCCTTTTTCAAATTTTGCTTTATCCACATTCATTCTCCTGTCTTAAGGTTATTTTGAAAGAATTCAAATAAAGTGAAAAAGCTGGCTATGGATACAGCCAACTTTTTCAATTCCAGCCATAATGGCCATTATTCTCCAGCAGCTTCTCTTGCCGCTTCGTATACATCAGTGCCAATTTCCTCTTCAAACTCTTCATAGATTGGCTCCAAAGCAGTTCTGAATTCTTCCACCTGTTCAGGAGTCAATTCAGTGATTTCGATTTCGCCGCGTTCTTTGATCAATTCCAATGCTGCTTCATTCAAAGTAAGGGCTTCTTCACGTGCCACTTTCGTGCCTTCTTCAACGCCTGCTTCAACAATCGCTTTTGTTTCTTCGTTCATGCCTTCCCAGAATTCAGTGTTTGTGAAAATTGCGTAGTCAACACGTGTATGGTTCATAATTGTCATGAATTCTTGCACTTCATCGAATTTTTTCGATTCGATGTTGCTGAATGTATTTTCCTGTCCGTCAACTACTCCTTGGTCCAATGCAGTGTAAAGTTCACTGAATGGAATCGATTCAGAACCGGCTCCAAGCGTTGAGTAAACCTCTTCAAGAACTTGTCCGCCTTGTGTACGGAATTTCAATCCATCAAAATCAGCTGGAGATGTGATGGCACGTTCGTTATTCGTTACATGTTTTCCGCCATTCGGCCACATTTTCAAGCCAAGTACACCATCTGCTTCAAGGCTTCCCAAAATTTCTGTTCCTTTTTCCCCATCCCAGAAAGCGATGGCTTCATCATCGTTGTCAAACAAGAACGGCAACGATGGAACGTTGAATTGCGGGTTGTTCCCTACGAATTTAGATAAATCGGGAGCAATGAATTGTACGTTATTCGATACTAAGTTTTGGTATTCATCTTGGTCACCGAACAAAGAACTGTTTGGGTAGATTTCAACTGTGATCTTTCCATCCGACTCTGCTTCAATATATTCTTTCATCGCCAATGCACCTTGGTGCTTCGGTGTGTTTTCAGCTACTACGTGCGAAAATTTAATCGTCGTTTCTTGAACCCCATCCGCGCTTTCCGATCCACCGCCTGACTCCTCGCTTCCGCAAGCTGCCAAAACAAACCCGACCACCAATAAAAATAACAATAGTGTTACCTTCTTCATGTACTCTTCCCCCTTGTATGTTTGTTTTCCTTTAGTGCTGCCCAGCCTATTTCGTTTTTTGAAAGGGTTTTCATTTTACCGTTTACGCCTCCCTTTTCATTGAACTTTTACTGCTGATTTGGAGTCGGTTCCCTGTTTCTTGATTATTGGATACAACTCAACCCCAAATTATCACAGCAAAATCATATTGTAAAGAAAAATTTTAATTTTCTAACACTTTAATTCAGACTCATTAATTCACTTTTCCAGTCTCCTTCTTTAAAAGGCGAGGATTATTTCTAATAAAAACTCAAATTTCCGTTTAAATATTTTTAATAATTTAACTATTTGGTCTTGTTATTCTAAAACGCTTATATTATGATTTGACTTAGCATCTCGTATCCAAAATACATGAACGGGATAAGGAGGAGAATTAATGAAAATTTTAGACTGGATTGAAAGCGCTTTCTCAGCTGTTTTATTTTTAGCAGGAATTGGAATCAGTTTGTATTCGGTATTCATGCGTTATGTAATAGGAGCATCACAAAGCTGGGCAACAGAAATTTATACCATGCTACTGGTGTGGGCAATCTTCATCGGTTTCTCCACTGCCTTAAAAGAAGACAAACATATTGCCATCGATATCATTTATGACCGAGCAGGCCCAACCTTCAGAAAAATTTCACAAGTTTTCACTCTTTTGGTCGGAATCTCATTCAGTGTTTTCGTTATATGGACTGGCCTGGATATGGTTATGACCGCATACGAACAGCAAATCAAAACCATCGATCTTAACTTCCCGATCTGGATCAACTATTTGATTATGCCGATTGCCGGTACATTGCTGTTTATCCGGTTCTGTGAAAAAGCCTATAAGTTTTTTGTTAAGAAAGAAGACGTTACTCACGGGGAGGATATTCTATGGAAGCAGTAATTGTAATTGGCTTATTATTCTTCTTTGCTTTATTGCGGGTGCCGATTGCCATCAGTTTGGCGATGTCCAGCATCATCGGCTTGTATCTGGTTGATTTTTCTTTAAATACCGTTATTCAGCGGATGTTTACCGGCGTCAACAGTACGACGCTTATGGCAATTCCGGGCTTCGTATTCGCCGGTTTGATTATGGCGCAAGGCGGAATTTCAAAATATCTGATTGAAGCCATCCGCGTATGGGTTGGCCATACAAAAGGCGGCCTATCAGTTGTAACCGTGTTAACGTGTATGATATTTGCAGCGATTTCCGGTTCCAGCCCAGCCACTGCTGCGGCAATCGGCGCAATCATGATTCCGATGATGGTCAAAGCGGGATACGATAAAAAGTATTCTATGGGATTGGTCGCATCTGCGGGGACGCTGGGAATTTTGATTCCGCCTTCTATTCCGCTGATTTTGTATGGATCGGTTTCAGAGCAGTCTACCGGCAAATTATTTTCCGCCGGTATTTTACCTGGTTTGGTGCTCGGTTTAGCACTCATCATTTATGCAGTAATCGTGGCCCACAAAAAAGGCTATGGCGGTTCACCGAAAGTTCCTTTAAATGAAAGATGGCGCCCGACTCTTAAATCCATTTGGGGTTTAATAATGCCAGTTCTTATTTTGGGAAGCATTTACACCGGTGTCGTTACACCGACTGAAGCATCATTCTTGGCGGTTTTATATTCTTTGATCATCTCGATATTCGTTTACCGTGAGTTAGATCTAAAAAAATTCAGAAATATTTTAACAGAATCCATCAACACCACAGCGATGATTTTCCTAATTATCGCAGCCGCGCTTGTGCTCGGAACTTTCCTTACTACAGAACAGATTCCACAAAGCTTTGCGCAATGGGTCAGCGACAGCGGCTTTAACAAATGGACATTCTTGCTGATTATCAGTTTGCTGTTCTTCGTCCTCGGAATGTTCCTGGAGCCGACAGCTATCATCCTGATTACGCTGCCAATCTTGCTACCGATCATCACAGCATTGGAAATTGATGTTATTCACTTCGCGATCATCATGGTCGTCAACATGGAGCTTGGGATGATAACCCCTCCAGTTGGGCTGAACCTCTTTGTCGTCAGTGGGATAACCGGCGAGAAAGTGGAAGAGGTCATCAGGGGCGTTGTGCCATTTTTCGCGATATTCGTTATCGTTTTGGTCATTGTCATCGTCTTCCCGCAGCTTTCGTTATTCCTGACGTAACAGTAAAGTTTAATTGACATAAGAAAAGACAGGGCAGCTGCCCTGTCTTTTCTTATGTTTTATGTTATGTGTTGCTTAAGTTGAACGCTGAGCGCAGGAGTACATCCACCGCCGCCGGCATCGATGCTTCATCAAAATCAAAGCGTTCGTTATGATGCCCTGCTGCCAAGTCGCTTCCTACGATGCAATAAGTCGCCGAGCCCCCGAGTTCTTTCACCCGTTCCATGTAATACGTGGCGTCTTCAGATCCAGCCGCATCGGTCGACCAGGCTGTCACTTTATTGAAATATGGAGATTCTTCGGCTATCGCTGCAAGATCTTCGACCAGCTTGCTGCTCGGCATGCTGCTTTTCGCTTCGCCGACAATATCCATCTCCACTTCCACGCCGTACATCGCAGCCGCCCCGGTTAGGACAGCCAGTGCCTGGGAGCGAATAAAATCATTGATCTCAGAAGTTTCACCACGCGTTTCCAATTTCATCTCAGCGAGCGGCGCAATAATGTTGCGGCCTGAACCGGCAGTCAATACGCCGACATTGATGCGGGAAGCCCCTGCTGAATGGCGCGGAATGCCGTATAGCGCAAGAACTGCTGACGATGCAGCCGTTAATGCGTTGCGCCCTTCTTCCGGTTTGCCGCCAGCATGCGAAGCTACGCCTTTAAAAGTGACATCCAATTTCGTCGTGGCAAGGAAGCCGGAATTGCCGGCGATGAATTCGCCTGTCGGAACGCCTGTCCCAAGGTGCATCGCGATGAAGAAATCCACATCGTCCACTACGCCCGCTTCCACCATCGACTTCGCGCCGCGCGTCCCTTCTTCAGCTGGCTGGAAGATCAATTTGATTGTCCCAGCCATCTTTTCTTTATTGTCCATCAACGCTTTTGCCAAACCAAGGCCGATAGATGTATGCCCATCGTGACCGCAAGCGTGCATTTTAGAAGCATTCATCGAAGCAAAGCCGTTTTCAAACGGCACATGCCCACCCGCCATGTCTTCTTGGATATCCAGCGCGTCCATGTCAAAGCGGTAAGCTAGCACTGGGCCGGGCTTGCCGGTTTGCAGCGTCGCTACAATTCCCGTCATCCCACCTTTGAATTTCGGCAGCCAATCGAGGTCTGCTCCATTTTGTTCGGCCCAGCTATAATGAGCGTCCAGAATTTCTTCCGAAGGGACGCCCATGCGATGTTCGGCTTTCATGACGTCTTGCGCCCATTTCAATTCGTAGCCAAGTGACTCTAAATAAGGTGCAACAAGTGATGCTGTGCGCATTTCCAAAAATCCAGATTCCGCATGCTTATGCAGATCCCTGCGCCACTTGATCATCTCTTCCTGCAATTCGTCGCCAATCCCTATTCCCATCATGAAATCTACTCCTTTCATCTTTTTACAATCTGCCTAGCTTACAAGAAAGGCGTAATGCCTGGTCCGTATTGTAAGCCTGCATAGAAGAATATGAGGAACATGATAATCCAAACGACTAAGAAAGATAGCGTATATGGAATCATCAACGAGATCAATGTCCCCATTCCCGCTTTTTTATCGTATTCACGCATGAATGAAAGAACAACGATGAAATACGGGTTCAGCGGCGTCACGATATTCGTAGACGAATCCCCAATCCGGTAAGCCATTTGGGTAAATGCCGGATGGTAGCCCAGCTGCATGAACAACGGCACGAAAACTGGAGCTTCCAGCGCCCATTTCGCAGAACCAGAAGAAATCAGGAAATTCAGCATTGATGTAAAGAGAATATATCCGATAATGAGATAGATTCCTGTGAAATTGATTTGTGTCAGCAATTCAGCCCCATTGACCGCTATCCAGGTTCCGATATTCGTCCACGTAAAGTAAGCGATAAACTGAGCCGCGGCAAAAATCAAGACAATAAATCCGGACATGTCTTTAATGGATTCCCCCATAAAGCCGACTGCATCCTTTGAACTTTTGATGACTCCGACCGTTTTTCCATAGGCTACACCAAGGACGATGAAAAGCCCCAAGATCACCGGTACGATTCCTGTTAGAAAAGGCGAAGGGATCAATCCGCCATCTTCGTTTCGAAGCGATGACCCTGGCAGAAAGATGAGCAAAGCAATTAAAGCAAGGTAAGCCAAAGCCGCAAGTCCAGCATTACGCAACCCTTTATTGGCTTTTGGATGTTCTTCAGCACTGACATCTATGACAGCGTCCCCTTCATACTTTCCAAGTTTCGGTTCGATGATTTTTTCAGTAATCAGCCCCGCAACTATAGTCAAAACAAAAACAGAAACGATGTTAAAATACCAGTTATCTGCGGGTGTCACAATAATTGAGTCGTCCAAGATAGCGGCAGCTTCCGTTGAAATACCGGAAAGCAAAGCATCTGTACCAACAATCAATAAATTTGCGGTGAAACCGGCGCCCGCACTGGCAAAGCCAACAGCAAGCCCTGCAAGCGGATGGCGTCCGACTTTATAAAAAACCATCGCAGCTAGCGGTGGAATCAAGATTTGTGCCGCATCTGAAGCAATGTTTCCCATAATTCCTACAAAAGCAATCGCGTAAGTGACTAATGCCGCGGGAGCTTTTAAAATCGTCTTACGGATGGCTATTTCCAATAAGCCGACCTTTTCTGCAAGTCCGATTCCAAGCATTACTGCAAGGACGGTTCCAAGCGGCGCGAAGCCGGTAAAGTTGGTGAGCATGGATGTGATTATGTATTCCAAACCCGTCCAAGACAACAGGTTCTGAATAGCAAGCGTCTCGCCAGTACCCGGATGGACGACAGATGCATTGAACAAACTGAAGATAAATGATCCTATAATGACTGCAATGGACAAATACACGAAAATCATGAATGGATCAGGCAGCTTGTTCCCTATCTTTTCTATTGCGTTTAAGAATCGGATAAAAATACCCGTCTTTTCCGCCTGCTTCTCTGGACTTTTCATATTGCGCCTCCCTAAATAAAAGAATTTTTATTCATTTTAACAATATTATATACATTATTTTCAGGATTACTCAATATTATTTGAAGAAAATTGCATATAAGCTTATTTTTAGCGAACTTTATAACTATTTTTTAAACAACCATAAAGTTCGCTGATCAGCCACGGTTTTCGTGGCAACTCCACCAGCAGTCAGTTTTTCAGTTTTTTAAGGGCGCTGACCGTCACATCGACCATCGTATTGATGCCGATTTCCAGCGCATCTTCGTTGAAGAAAAATTCCGGATCGTGGAGTGGCTTCGATTTTTCTTCCCCTTCTTTCGCACAGCCCAACCAGTAGAAAGCACCCGGGTATTCGGCCAAAAATCGTGAAAAATCTTCGCCTGCCATGGAAGGGTCTACTTTTGGCAATGCATCAGCGCCGTGCAGCTCTTCAGCGCGTTCCCGAATCAGCTCTGCCCATTCCGGCGTATTGACGGTAGCGTCATAGCCTTCGATGTATTCATAGTCGATTTCCGTTTCAAATGCTTCTGCGAAACCTTTTACGAGACTGTCGATTCTCCGTTTTACCGTTTCTTTCGCCTGGCTGCTATAAGTTCTGACTGTGCCATTTAATTCCACACTGTCCGCGATGACGTTATACCGGTACCCTCCGCTAATTGTGCCGATTGTGATGACCGCTGATTCCAGCGGATTGACATTTCGGCTGACTATCGACTGCAGCGAAGAGATAAATTCGGCAGCGATGACGATGGCATCTTTGCCTTGGTGTGGCATGCTCGCGTGCCCGCCTGCACCTTTGATCGTGAAGATAAGCCTGTCGGAAGCCGCCATCATTTCCTTGTCCCTGACGCCGATCTGGCCCACCGGCAAATCCGGCCATACATGCTGTCCAAAAATGACATCCGGTTTGAACTCATCAAATACTCCGTCTTCCATCATCGGCCGCGCTCCGCCGATTGGCGTCGATTCCTCGTTTGGCTGAAACACAAGCAGCACACGCCCAGACAGCTGGTCTTCCATTTCTTTCAACTTGAAGGCTGTGCCTAGCAGCATCGCGGTATGTGCATCGTGTCCGCAGGCATGCATTTTCCCAGCTGCCTTGGATTTGAATTCAACATCCGCCTTTTCCGAAATCGGCAAGGCATCAATATCTGCACGCAGCGCCACTGTGCCTCCTGTGCCGTTTCCTTCAATGATTCCAAGCACACCGGTTTTTGCAAATCCCGTCTTAAACGGAATGCCAGCTTTTTGGAGCTCTTGTTGAATGCGTTCAGACGTTTCCCATTCTTCTCCGCCAAGCTCCGGTTTCTGGTGCAATGCCCGCCGAATTTCTTTTACCCGCTCTATATCCACCATGCAACTCACCCTTTCCTTATCGCTTTACTTTCTTTTTGAGGATAGCATAAATCGAAATAGCGATGTTGAATAATTCCAATTCATAAAATATTGCATCATCTTTACTATATTTCGGCTCTCGAATAACTGCGACCGATGACCCAATAGAAAAAGGCTGCCCCAAAGCCATATTCATGACTTTCCGGGACAGCCTTTTGTACTTTATTCAATTGATTAATTCAAGCCGAAATCGCTGACCAAAGCGGCAAGCCCGCCTTGGTAGCCGCTGCCGATGGCGTTGAATTTCCACTCCGCTCCGTGGCGGTAAAGTTCTCCGACGACAAGCGCCGTTTCAATAGAGAAATCTTCCCCAAGGTCGTACCGCAGAATTTCCTGGTTGCTGCTTTCGTTCATCACGCGGATAAATGCGTTTGATACTTGGCCGAAATTCTGGCCGCGGCTTTCCGCTTCGTGAATAGTTACAGTGAATACCACTTTATGGACGTCTGAAGGCACATTCGGCAAGTCCACGATCACTTGCTCATCGTCGCCGTCCCCTTCGCCCGTCAAGTTATCTCCAGTGTGGACGACAGAACCGTTGCCGCCTGATAGGTTATTGTAAAAGATAAAATCTTCCGGACCGCGTGATTTGCCGTTTTCCGCTACCAGGAAAATGGACGCGTCCAAGTCGAAGTCGCCTCCGCCGCTGTATTTATTGGTATCCCAGCCAAGTCCGACTAAAACTTTTGTTAATCCTGGATTGGTTTTTGTTAAATCAATTTTCTGGCCTTTTGTTAAGTTGATCGTTGACATACGTGAATTCCTCCTCAGATTAAGTAGCTTTGCGTTGGGTATCTTCGTATTTCTTCTGCAACTCTTCGATGCGCAAACGCCCTTGCTCGCGCATTTTGCGGTTTTCGTCTTCAATTGCACGGGTTTCATTCATGCCCTGCATGATTGTCTCCCATGTTTGCTCAATCGTTTCAATTTTGATGCTCGGCTGTCCAGACATGCGCGCAATGTCAACACTTTGGCGTGAGATGTCGTTGGCATTTTTCAAAAGCATTTCGTTCGTACGGCGGTCAAGCTCATTCATGCCTTCGGCAACCAAGCTCTGGCGCTTCGCGGCAATCGCGTTGATCAACCCTGTTTTAAAGATAGGGATTGTCGTGACGAAAGCAGAATTGATTTTCCCGATGAGCTTCGTATTGCCCCGTTGCAGCATGCGGATCTGCGGCGCCGACTGGTAGGAAACCTGTTTTGCCATCTCCAAGTCGTAGACGCGCTGTTCCAACAATTCAATGGCGTTCTGCAGTGAGTTCAATTCCATCAACGCCATCTGATTGCCGCTTTCCGCCTTGGCTTGGACGCCAGGCAATTGCTGTTTCAGTTCGTCGATTTTAATATCGCCTGCTGCAATGTATTTTTCCAGCTCCATAAAATACTGGAAGTTCTTGTCGTACAGTTCTTCCAAAGTCGTAGTGGACTTTTTCATTTCAGATTCATATTTCGTGATCTCGACATAGACTTTATCGATTTCCGTACCCATCGTTTGGTACTTGCTGAATAATTGCTCGATCACTTTATTGCCTTTGTTGAAAATTTTGTTGAGAAAACCTTTCTTCTCCACAAAATCCTTCTTGTCGAACTTATCCATGATTTTGCCCAGCTGCTTCAGCAACTCGCTGGATTCCTCCATGCTATTCGCTTGAACCGTGTTCAATACTTTGCCGGTGAACGCTGAAATTTCATTTGCCGGCTCACGGCCGAACTCCAATAATTCAATCTGGTTTTTTGGATTGATTTTTGAAGCCAGCTGCAATACTTCAGGGTTTTTCTTCAGCTGGACTTTCAGCTCGTTCTCGTTTTGCATTGCGAGTTCTTGTTCTTCGATTTGATTTGGCATCGTGTTCATCAACTTTCCCTCCTTTTATGGTTAAAGCCATTTTCTGAACATCTTTTTCACCACTGACGGTTCTCTATATGGTTCGTCGTAGCTTCTGTCGTCCAGCCAATGCGTATCAATCAAATCCGCATCTATCCAGCGCTCGATGTCTTGATGGGCTTGTGGATTGATGATGATCACATCCAATCCGAAAGTGTGGATCAAGGCAATCACGTTGGCATCCGCGCGGCTCAGTTCGCCATCTTTTTCTTCGTTGTAAAAAAGCAGCGTCGGCACAAATTGCGGATAATCGAATTGCTGGATCAGTTTGATGACCGGATCCGGCAGCGACATCGATTGCGAAAATTGGTAAAGCTTCAAGTCTTCCAGAGACTCTCCTGGCTGCGGAGCGAGCATCGGCTTTTCCACATGCCGTGCAATCGCTTCGCACAATGCCGTCTGTAAACCTGTCGGCAGCCTTCCGTACTTCCACCAATTTGCGGTCTTCATCTTTTCCGGATCTAAGCGGCCATCTTTGCCAAGCGCCGCGCGATAATGGAATTGTTGATTGCCTTTCCGTTCCTCAATAAAAGGGAAACTGCGAATCAATAAAGTATCTTCGCGTTCATCCAGGTTATGGATGTTGTCCCAAAAACGCTTGCGGTCCTTTTCGATTCCCATAATTTTCGCGAAAACCACTGGAATGATGACGCTTCCACGCTCCACTGCAAATGACGGCCGCACCATCGCCCGTTCTTTTGCCAAGATAAAAGCTTCATCGATGGTGGTTTTCAAGCGGACTGATTTGGTTGCGTAGGATTTAAACTGGAACGGCTTGTACAAGCCAGAATCATCGTGATGCAAAAGCCGGTCCACTTCCTGCGTTGCCCGGAAAGCGACTGTGCCGACTCTCTCAGGCCGTTCCAGCGGGAAAGGCGGCACTGTATCCGCTGTGATTTGGAAGCTATGCGACGGCAGATCTTTTTCACCGACAGCATCTTCCAACCATTGTTTGCCTTCAGGGTCGTAGACGATAAGATGGAAGCCGAACTTCGCTGCGAATTTCATGAACCATTTTTCACTTTCCGTCGTTTCCCCATACCACAAAAATCCAGGCAAACCTTTTTCAAGTGCCAATTTATCCAGCTCCGGCTCCACGTGGTTGAACGTCCATTTTACAAGATCGGTCGCCACGCGCCGGAAAGAAGAAATCGTCGTGCTGCCTCCCGATTGCTCCTGAAATTCCTTCAACACTTCAATCATGATGAGGCGGATCCGACGATTCAAGCCCGCGTCCTTCAGTCGCGGAAGCAAACCCTTGCCGTCCAGAAATGCCACGATGCGGCTAGGGGACAGTCCCCTTTCCTTATTATTCATTTCGAATAAATCCTGAAGGCTGCGCAGACGTTCTCCAGAAATTTGCTTATTCAAGTTGCCCGACAGGCGGATCAGCCTGCCATCCGCTTGTTCAAGCAAATCATACATTGCTGCAAAATAATCATCGGCATCCAGCGGCATGCCGAGAAATTGCCCCAGCAGCTGCGGATACGTTATGGTTTCATCTTCCACTTTCGTTTCAGGGTGCGCAACCAGCGGTTTAGCCAGCCATTCACCCAGTTTTTCCGGATCCCACGTTCTCACGCGAACCGGATGCAGCTGAACCATGGGAATCCCCTCCTCCTTTATTTATATTGCAGAACCACTTTCGCGATACGCTCAAGAATTTCTTCCCCTGCTCTAATACCGCTTTGTCTAGTCACTTCAATAT
Source organism: Planococcus sp. TJ-301 (assembly GCF_058268475.1). NCBI lineage: Bacteria > Bacillati > Bacillota > Bacilli > Caryophanales > Caryophanaceae > Planococcus > Planococcus sp. TJ-301. The sequence goes on from NZ_JBZDOH010000001.1 coordinate 1,762,356, forward strand.
GGGCTGAAATCGGAATGTTGCTCTTTACAGCTTCTCCGTGGGCAGCAAATAGCCCAAGGTCCGCACTTTCGAGGAGGCAATGGTCCAATAATGAATCTCCGGCCGCTGCCACAAAGCTTGCATTGACCCGTTCTTTCACATATTCCATAGCGCCCGACTTTGTGATGCTGACTGGCATGAAATAGAGCTTACGCCCCTGCAACGACATGTCCCAGCCGATTTCACGGAAAATTTTCGTGTATTCGCTTAATCTCTCTTCCGGAAAACGATCACGGTCGACAATCAGATAGACGAACCAATCGTCCGCCTGGCGCACTCGCAGCACCCAGTCTTCTGAAAAATGCTGCTTTATTTTCGGCAGCAGTTCCTCGATAACCGTTCTATCACTTGTGCATTTCTGGCGCAGCCGCTCAGACCATTCGCGAATCGGCTGTCCATTCTCCAAGATGACCGCACCGTTTGAAATAACTGCGAAACGAGGCGTTTCGCCGTTTTTGAAAATACCGGTTACACGCTCGTACTGCGCTTGAGTTCTTGTAGTCACCGGCAGGAAAAACGTCGATTCCGAAAGTTCCCACAGCGCCTGCTGGCTTTTTTCAGTCATAAACGATTGAGGATTTCCTTCAAAACGCTCCACTTCCCGCAATTCCGCCTCTAAGACATCAAGCCCCATTGACCGGCGGGAATAAATCAAAGTCTGATCCAAATCACTCGCAAAAAGAATTGTCATAATTCTTTCCCCGATCTGATCAAGCCGATTGCCTGGTAAAACAAGGCCGGCACTTCTTCGACGTCTATGCCTTTTTCTTTCGCCAAAATCAAGATATGCTGCACATCCGGATTATCGAGTTCGCGGACATACACCTTCCATGGGCTTCGGCGCAACAGTACTCGCGTCGTTTCGCCGACCCCGGGTTTGACGAGGTGGTAATCCCGTTCGCTGTACATTTTATCGCCGATTTCTTCCACTTCCCGCATGCCTTGCCATGTCCGCTCCGCTGTTGCTGGAGAACTTTCAGCGGCTTTTTCCACTGCGTCCGCTGTTGCCTTGAATTCAGCAGTTACCTGATTGATGAAATCATTGGATAAGTCATCCTGAAGCAGTTCGGCATAGAATTTGGCGCCGTGGAAGTCATTTTCACCGACGTATTTATCATTTAAAATGGTACGGCTTACAAGCCCAGACACTGTTGCGTTCAAACAAGCGCTTGGAATCAGGAAATCTTCCCTTGTGCCAAACAATACGGCGCATGCTCCGGGATCGGCCAAGACCGCCATATCATCTTTCAGATTCGAGCCGTTTTTATCATTCAAAAGTGCAACCGATTTTGTCAGTTCTTTTTGGATGGCACCTTTCCCAGTCCAACCGTCAACGAATTGAATGCGGCTTTCGGGGTGTTTTTCGCAGATGGCTTCCATCGCTTTTTCATCGATCCCTTTATCACGCAAAATCGATACGCTGTAATGTGGCCAATCCATGCCTAAAATCTGTTGCGCGTAGCGGCGGATCAAAATGCCGATCGGGCTGCCGGCGCGCGCAAGAGAAACGAGTACAATATCATCTGTCCCCGCATTCATGTGGATGCGGCGAGCTACAAGGCCAACCAAAGAGCCCAAATATGACTTGGTTTTTTCGACCGTAGCATGATACAGTTTCGTGTATTCTTGGGACGGCACGTATTCAATCGGCAGGCGCTCTGCATAATGCGCTCCCGCTTGAACCGCTTGTTCACGTTCCTCGAGTGTACTTTCGGTGAAGTCATCAGTTACATCTTTCAATAAAAAAGTGATATCTTCTTTCGAATAGCTTGTTTTGACCAGTCCTGCTTCAATCATCAGGCTCCATCCCCCGCTTTCTTGTTCGTCAGAGAAATCCATTTGACAGGCGCTTTTTTCTCTAAATAAGAAATCAGCGGCTGCCAGTCTTCTTCTAATGTGACAGATTCAGCTAGCAAATAAATCGTTGTTATATCAAGCTTGTCCACGTTATAGATGAACTGGTTCACTCCGTCAGCATCAGGCAAGCTGAACTTCACTTTTTCTTTGATGGGGTATTCTTCTGTGTCAGAAGCAAAAATCGGGCTGCGCGTAGTTGTTTGGACAAGTGCATTGCTGTCCAGTTCCAAAGCGAAGCGGAGCGGCAAATACATATTCTCGCCAATGCCGATTACCAGCGGCTTTTCATTTGCTGTCAGCTCTCCGGCCAGCGCTGAAGCCTGTTTTGCCCAGCTACCGATTTCTAAATGGGCAGTGCTGGACAAGCCGAAGCGGCCAGTCAGTGGAATATAGCGGTGGCCCGTGGCCGATTGATGCGGCAATGGTTTTGAAAATACAATTTCCTCCAGTTGTAAACTGCTTGTTCCTGACAAATTTTCCAGTTCGCCGTCTTCCGGCGATGAACCGTGCCGGAGTTCGAACTCTCCGGCCATTAAGGCAAGGACTGCGATGCTGATGTTCCGGTCCGCTTCAAGCTGGCTAACATTTTGCCGCTGTATTTCATTGCGCCAGTCGAGTATCGACAAGGACGTATATTTTTTGCCTGGGAATTGCTCATCCAAGGCTTTTATGAGATTGATCAAGGTATTGCCCGTAGAGATCTCGTCATCAATGAGCACGATGGCTTCCGCATCTTCGAGCATTCCTTCTGGAGCATAAACTCTGTGGGAAGTCGCGTGGGAATGTTCTTCTTCGAAAACAAAAGATGGGGCTACTCCATTTATGTTTTCTCGTGTTGTATGAATATAAAAAGCATCTTCAAAATGCTGAAAAACAGAATGGCCTAATCCGGTAGCCGTTTCCGCCATGCCGATAAAAACCGTTTTCTCTGGCAAAGCAATTCTATAGTCCAATGCTTTTTTCAGCAAAGCAGGATCAGGAATTCCCTCCCCGATCATGCGTGCCAGTTTCTGTGTTTGAGGCGGTGCAGAAAGGCTCTCTTTTTCCATCAGTAAAGAAGCCAGCAAAGTGCCGGTGCCTAACGCAATGGCTGGATTGACTGCCAAATGCTTGGCGATCAGCTTGCTGACAAACAGGAATTGCCGTTTTTTATTGACCCGAAGAGCCATCGAAAAAAGCGATTCCACTGGCAGCCCCTGAAAAGATTGGTTCACCGTAACCAATAGTTCAAGAGAATCCCATAATTTATAATTGTTTTGATAATTGACTTGCTCGAATGTGGTTGAGGACATCGATTGGTTTAAAGTTTTCATTCAGCACCCCATAGACTTCCGCCTGGGCGGCAATTTTCCTTGCCCAGCTCAAATGCGGTTTTACTTCGTTCATTTTGTTTCGGGTCGGGCTTTGCAGTACACCATTATGCGAATCGCTTTCGGACAAAATCAATGCAGCATCTGTGTAACTTTCGAGCGAGACGATATAGCCAGCATTAACAATCATTATTTGGGACGGATGGATGCAAGTTTTGCCCTTGAATCCGTTAAGGGCATCCAATTGCACTTCTTCCCATAGCACCTTCTCCGGAACGCTTGTGAGCCAACCTTGTCGGTTAGCAGAGAAATGTTCATAAACTGGCCCTGATACGGTGAAACCGTCTTCGGCTCTGCCGAAACGGTTCAGCACATCGGCCAAGCAGTCCCTGATTACGTGGACATCGTAAATTGTTCGTTCTGCAGGACGGCGCAAGCCATATAAACTGGAAAAATCAGTGGCGCCGACTCGGACTGTCAATACACGGTCCACTTCCGCCAACAAAATTTCATGGATTTCCTGCAGTGCCTGGTCGCGCGTTTCGGAATACAGCACTTCTCTCGTTTCAAGCAGGGGCAGGGCGTATAAATTGCGCCCCGCTGCCACACTGGCGCGGTCAAGCGCTGGAAAGAATGCCAAAAGGTTCTCCGGTTCGCATTTCGGAAAGACGATGCCGGTCAAAACGCTTAGGGAGGTACCGCACAAAGCCGTCATCTTGTCGAGTTGCTGCGCGTTGCGGATCCGCAGGAAAAGAGCCGGTCCGGCCTCCAGCTGAAACGCCTTCGCTTTTTCCAACCGTTTCAGCTGCTGAACGACATTGTCTTCCGCCTGCAAAAGCTGTGAGTCTGCAACAGCATCCTCCAGGCAAACGATCAATGTCGTCAGTCCAGAAAACGCATCACGGCTGTATTGCCCAGATAATATCTTATAGGCGAAATCCGGCCTGGAGCCGGGCGTGTAAAGCGCCGCTCCCAAAGCCAACCCCAATGTTTCCCGTTCTGCATCTCGGTTGAATTCTGCCGGGGTATATTTAAAAAAGGTTTTTAAATCAGAATCGTTCAAAACGCCAAAATGTCTCATAACTTCTTTCCTCCCGGCCCCGCCGCAACAGCAAGCACCTTAAAATTAATAACGGAATTAATGGATAAAAAAAGCAAGGAGACAGCCTCCTTGCTTTTTTGCTTTCAAATCAGCTGTCGAGGCCGAAGTCTTTAACTAGTGAGCCAAGGCCGCCTTGATAGCCGCTGCCGATTGCATTGAATTTCCATTCAGCGCCATGACGGTAAAGTTCACCAACGACAATCGCCGTTTCAATCGAGAAATCTTCTCCAAGATCGTAGCGGATCAGTTCTTCATTTGAATCGCCATTGACGATACGGACGTAAGAATTGCTCACTTGCCCGAAGTTCTGCCCGCGGTTTTCCGCGTCATGGATTGTGATTGCAAACGTCACACGTTCGATTGTTGCTGGAATTGTCGACATGGTCACTTTGACTTGCTCATCGTCCCCGTCGCCTTCACCTGTTTTGTTGTCGCCTGTATGCTCTACTGAACCGGCGGCTCCAATCGTGTTGTTATAGAAAATAAAGTCGGCTTCAGAAGCTGCTTTGCCGTCTGCGTTTAAAAGGAATACGGATGAATCCAGGTCAAAGTCCTGTCCTCCATCGTATTTGTTTGTATCCCAGCCTAAACCGACGATTACATTCGTAAGACCCGGATTTGATTTAGTTAAATCTACTTTTTGACCTTTTGATAAATTGATTGCCATTGCGCATGCACCCCTTAAGCGTATTTGTTTGCGATTGATCCGATATCTGCATCCATTGTTCCTTCACCGATAGCGGAGAATTTCCAATCAGAGCCTTGGCGATAAAGTTCTCCAGGGATCAATGACATTTTGCCTCCGTAGTTTTCAGTAAGGTTGTAATGGATAAGTTCTTCTTTAGATTGGTTGTCTACTAAACGGATGAAAGCATTTTGGATCATGCCGAAATCCTGTTTCTTCTGTTTTGCGTTGTAGATATTGACAACGAACACCAGTCGGTGAACAGATGGCGAAATGCTCTTCAAATCGATTTGGATCGTTTCATCGTCGCCTTCTCCTGCACCAGTCAAGTTATCGCCTGAATGGACAACGCTGCCGTCCTTGCTTTTCTTGTTGCCGAAATAAATCAGGTTTTCTTTGCCTTTCAGTTTGCCGTTCTCATCCAATAGGATAACTGAAGCGTCACAGTCCACTTCTGAACCGCCTCCGCCGCCTCCACCAAGCAAGCCGCCCAAAAATCCGCCGCTCTTCTTCGTTTCAACAGGGTCCCAACCCAATCCGACCATAATGCTCGATAGAGAAGAACGTCCTTTTGTTAAATCGATCTTCTGACCTTTTACCAAGTTAATAGCCATTCTTTTGCACTCTCCATTCATCTTTATGTACTCTTCTATAAGTCTATTTGTAATTCCGGAAAATTTCAATTATTAAGGGCTTTCAATCCCAATTACAGCTGGAACCGTTTTACCAATTCTGCGTCTTATTGATATAAGTTGAGTTACAGATTGAAAATTTCCCGCCGGCGCGTCTCCGGAATAACGGCCGGTATTATTCTATACGTTCATCCGGCAAATAAGTTTCATATATGCGGCGAGAGAGTTGTATAATTACAAAAAGCGATGGGTAAACAATAGCAGACAGCCTGTTTTATTGAATGATACTCGGAAAGGAGCCTTTCATGTGGCATTAATCTCCATAGTTGTGCCGGCTTATAACGAAGAAGCCAATATCCAATTCATGTATGAAAAATTAGTTCAGGAACTTCAGCCGCTCCCGTTCGATTATGAAATCATGTTTATCAATGATGGATCAAGCGACGGTACGTTACAGCAGATCCTTGCGCTCGCGGATGAACATGCCGACGTCAAATACATTTCATTGACCCGCAACTTTGGAAAAGAAGCGGCACTTTTTGCCGGGCTGAAACGGATCCAAGGCGATGCCGCTATTTTGATGGACAGCGACCTTCAGCATCCGCCGGAATTGATCAGCGAAATGTTCAGCGGATTTGAAGAAGGGTTTCACCAAGTCGTTGCGAAGCGGTCGCGCACAGGCGATAGCAAATTGCGAAGCGTGTTTTCTTCCTTCTATTATAAATTAGTAAATTTTGTTACTGATGTCGATTTTGCTGACGGCGAAGGCGACTTCCGGCTGCTGAGCCGCAAAGCCATTAATTCGATTCTTCAGCTCAGCGAAAGCAATCGCTTTTCGAAAGGCCTTTACTCGTGGATCGGCTTAAGCAAAAAGATCATTTCGTACGAAAATGTTTCACGGTCAGCCGGAACTTCCAAATGGTCTTTTGGCAGCTTGGTGAACTATGGCATCGACGGAATCATTTCTTTCAATATGAAGCCGCTGCGCATTTGTTTCTATACCGGCTTTATCGTTCTGGTCCTCTCAATTATCTATATTGGTGTGACCTTCTACAATATTATGGTGAACGGCATCGGTGCACCCGGTTATTTCACGACGATTACAGCCATCTTGTTTCTCGGCGGCATTCAGTTGATCAGTCTTGGCGTAATCGGAGAATACGTGGGGCGCATTTACAATGAATCTAAGCGCCGCCCGAATTTCCTTGTCGATATCAGCAATGCGGATGAATACGATGCTCCTTAAACGCCTGAATACGGAATTCAACCGGTTTGTTGTTGTCGGAGTCATCAACACCATCACCTATTACAGCATTTATTTGCTGCTCCATAAATGGGCTGGGCTGCCATACTTGCTTGCGCATGTCTTCGGCTTTCTGATTTCTTTGAATGTATCTTTCTTTTTAAACTCTTACGTTACGTACAATGTAAAACCGACACTCAAAAAATATCTTTATTTCCCGTTAACGCAGGTGGTCAATATGTCAGTTTCCACCTTCCTCATTTATGTATTTGTGGAATTCATCCATTTAAGCAGCAATATCGCTCCATTCGCGGCCGTTCTGTTTACAGTGCCGATTACTTTTCTCGTTTCAAGCAGAATCATGAAGGGGCCTGCGCGCTCTAAATAATCCGAAAGTTGGTGATACCATGCAGTGGAAATACCCGAATGTCCTTTTGTTCTTCAGCTGTCTCGCTTTATCAGCTGCCGGACACGCGGTTTTCCTTTCCCAATGGACGCGCGGCCACTTTATGATCGGCATTGATGACGGAGCTTCCCAGATGATGCCATTCAAAAAGCTGTTGTATGAACAATACAGCAGCGGCGAGTTTTTCTATTCATTCGATTTCGGCCTGGGCGCAGGGACGTTCAGCGAACTTTCCTATTATTTTTCCACATCAATTGTTTTCCTGATTACGGCCGTTGTAGTATTTGTGCTTGAAAGCATTCATATTATCGATTCGACAGATGTGCTGTTTTGGGCAAATGCAGCAGTTTTCATTAGTATCATTCGGCTGGCTTTTGTTTTGTTCATCACCACCAGGTTGTTTATCTATATGGGCATTTCCATGCTTTCCGCGTTCACCGGCGCTGCGCTTTACGGCTTGTCAGGAATGTATTTCCGCCATACAGTTTATTGGGAATTCTTTGCTGACGCGTATTTATGGCTGCCGCTGCTGATTCTTGGTGCGGAGAAAGTGTTCAGGGAGCACAAGCCTGGCTGGTTTTTATTTGCTATAGCCATTTCGCTAATCGACAACTTCTATTTTGCATACATCAATATTATGCTCACAGCTATATACATATCGGTGCGACTTTTTTTCCCGCTAACTGAATCGGAAATTCCAAAAAGAAAAGCCATCGGCACTTTTTTTGCCTTCGGCCTTCTTGGGCTGGGCATCAGTGCAATATCTTTTGGGCCTGCGGTTTATGCCTATCTGAACAATCATCGGCCAGCTTTCCAAGAAGACATCGAGTGGGTGAATATGACTGATAACATTCTTTTTACCAGCCGCTACATTGTTTTGCCTGCAATTTTCTTGCTATTTTGGACGATTCCCGCTTTCCATCGGAGCCGCTTGTTCCGCTTGTTCGCTTTGTTCGCATTAATCGGTACGTTGCTTCACTACAGCCCGATTGCGGCAAGCCTTTTCAATGGCTTCTCCGCTCCGCAATACCGCTGGGAATATTTTATGGCACTTGTGAGCGGCGGCGCAGTAGCGGTAGGATTGGAACGCCTCGGCGACCTCACCATGCGCCAGCTCGTTGCTGCCGCAGCCTTTGCGCTTCTGGCCTATAACTTGGCTATCAGCATAGACGTAGGTTTTGATGCCGAATCATGGCAAGCCGTATTTGTTTCAATATCACTGTCGGCAGCCATACTGCTGCTCGCCGCGTCTATTCGCTGGCCGCGGCCGCTGCTGAAAAAAAGCTTAGCCGTCTATGTGGTAGTTTCCGCTGTCATGTTTGCAAATTTATACCAAGCTGATACTCTCTTAGAAACTGGCCGCGTTAAAAATGTTAACGAAGAGCTGCTTACTACCGCGGGCTATGATTCTCTTGAAATCAGAGGTTTGCTGGAAGAAATTCATGCGCAGGAAAGCGATCCGATGTACCGCATCGACTGGATGGAAGACATCCGCAACAATACGCCGATTGTTCAGGAATTCCGGGGGCTTAGTGCATACTCCAGCATTCTGAATAAAAATTTATTGTATTTTTATTTATATGACTTGGAAATCGATATGGGCCGTGAAAGTGTCAGCCGTTACGCGTCACTGGGCAATCGGGCCAATCTCCACAGCTTGCTGCAAGGCAAATACACCATCTTGGAAAAAGGCGATCCGAATGTTCCCTATGGCTTTGAAGAGCTGACAGCTTCAGAAAACTTTGCCGTTTATCGAAATACCAATAATCTACCTTTCGCCCGCTCTGTCTCTGATTCTTATTCCGAAGCAGGGCTCGAAGCGTCGCCTCCGCTCGTCCGGGAACACGCCATGCTGAAGGGAATCGTGCTGGACGGCGACGGCGGCTCTGCTCCACTTTCTGTAGAGGATCAGGCGCAGCAATATCAAATCCAGGAACAAGCTGCCGTCTACGATAATGGCTTATTGAAAGTCCATGGCGAAACCGGGGGAATCGATTTGACGCGGATAGACGGCGTAGTTACTGAAGGCGACCTTTATGTATCATTCCATTTGGAGAACGAAGCTCCGAGTGAAGGATTTATCCTGACAGTGAATGGCTATGAAACGAGCCGCAAATCCAACGATTCCATCTACCGGACATATGTCGACGACTTGACCATTCGCATACCAGCTGACGAAATTATCCAAATCCGGCTGCCACAAGGCAATTACCGGCTGACAGAACTACAGGTTTTCGAAGAACCATACGAAGTGCTGGAAGCCCAGGCACAAAAACCTTCAAGCGCGGCAAATGTTGAAATCGATGGCAGTAAAGTTACGCTCGATTACGATAACCTTGAGCAGGATGAGTATTTATTGCTCAGTATCCCTTATGAGCGAGGATGGAAAGCAAGGGTTAACGGCGAACCGGCTACGGTGCTGAAAGCCAATTATGCATTTGTCGCCGTGCCCATAGAAAAGGGGCTGAACACTGTTGAATTTACTTACAGACCGCCTTATTTCGGCATTGCTTCAGCTGTCAGCCTCGTTTCAGTGCTTGCCGGGCTATTCTACATCTTCTTCAGAAAAAGGCGGTCCGGTTCATAGTTTCGGAACGGCTTCACGGTATAGCGTTTAGCGGAGAGCCCAACGGGAATAATGACCCTATAACTAACCGAAATGGGGAGGAATTCATAATGGCAGAAGATAAATTCGAAAAAATCGACAAAGAAATTGACCCACAGGAACAGTCGCACCAGCCTGGATCTGAAAGAGAAATGTCCCCTGAACCGATTTATGATGATAAAGATTATAAAGGCTCAGGCAAACTTAAAGGCAAAACAGCATTGATCACCGGCGGAGACAGCGGAATCGGCCGTGCCGTAGCTGTGGCGTTTGCAAAAGAAGGGGCGAATGTCGCGATCGCTTACTTGGATGAACACGCCGATGCGGAAGACACGGTCAAAGTTATTGAATCGTATGGCGCGAAGGCATTCAAATCAGCAACGGACATCGGGGACTCCGAAAATTGCCAAAAGCTCATTGACGATGTCATCGCTGAATTCGGCGGACTGAACATACTGGTCAACAATGCAGGCAAGCAATTTCCCCAGGATGACTTCTTGGCAATTACGCCCGACCAGTTGATGGAAACATTTGAAACAAACATTTTCAGTATGTTCTATCTAAGCCAAGCGGCGGTTCCACATATGCAAAAAGGAGATTCGATCATCAATACGTCATCTGTCACCGCATACCGCGGCTCATCGTCACTCATCGATTATTCATCGACGAAAGGCGCAATCACCGCCTTCACACGCTCGCTTTCCCAAAACCTTGCCGACAAAGGCATCCGCGTCAACTCCGTTGCGCCAGGGCCAATCTGGACTCCGCTTATCCCAGCAACTTTTGATGCGGAAAAAGTCGGCAAGCACGGCAGTGAAACAGCGATGGAACGCCGAGGACAGCCTTCAGAAGTGGCGCCGGCTTATGTCTATTTCGCGTCGAAAGATTCGACTTATGTGACCGGACAGGCAATTCATATTAACGGCGGCGACTTTATCACATCCTAAACAATAAAGAAAAACGCTAAAGCTTTGGCTTCAGCGTTTTTTTGCGTTTTTTTCGATAATCGGCGGATAAAACAAAACTTCCATTGAAGAGCTGTAATGGGTTACCGGACGCAATCGATGCAATTGTTCCGGCAGAAATCCGGCAAGAGAATTTTCATTGATCTCTCCTTTAACATATTGAATGCGCCAGGGCGGATGGCCGATGTCCAGGCGGTAAAGCCGATTTTTCGGTTTCGTCCACAGGCTGTAACGCTCTGTCAGCCAAATCTCTAAAGGGGTAGGTTCAATAATTGCCGCTTGGGGTTCATAAGCCAGTTCAATTTCTTCAACGCCATTCGCTTCGCTATGTCTGCTCTTGAACATGATCCCTGTTCCTTGCTTAGCCATTTCGATGTGCGCCTGGCGGTATGGCAAAAAGCCGCCCAGAGACGCTGTCTGGACAGCTGCCAGGCTGTTTGCATCCATCGAAAAAAAGTAGACGCCGCGCCGATTTCCGTACCGGACATACGTCCGGACGTTCAGCTGCAGAAATGTCCGCATTCCCGGCATCGCAGGCATGCCCCGGATATGCGTGCCTCGCGCCTTGAACAGCACAGCGCTTATCCATGCCTCTCCACCATACAGATCCAGTTCCAATTCAGAAGGCAGCATTCCGCAAAGCCAATCTGCGGGAACCGCCCAATGCAAAAACAGCACATCCTGCAATTGCTGCGACATGATCCATTTTTTGGAGCCCATCATTCTCTCCCCTTTAAACACGCAAATGAGCCTCTTCAGCGAAGAGGCTCCATTTTCTTATTACAATTTATCCATTGGCAATGTATTGTGCGCTTCTCTTGGAGCAGGCTTCAATACAGGTTTCTCACTTAATGGCTCCGGTTTTTCAACAGTCATCGGTTGGCCGTCCGGCGCCGGCTGGCCGACCCAAGGCAATTGCGAAGCTGTGCTTGTGTCCGTGTTGGTATAAAGAATGTGTGAGAATTGCGTCGCTTCCCATTCAGGCGGCAGGGTTGAAGGCACGATTGGTCCTTCTTTCGCTTCCAAATCTTTAATAGCAGCGAGCCATTGATTTTGATGCATCGTATCGCGCGCCAGCAAGAACGAGAAGAGATCTTTGACACCCCGATCATCCGTCATGCTGTATAGACGGGCAACTTGTAGGCGCCCCTGCGATTCGGCATTGACATTGGCACGGAAATCCGCCAATAAATTCCCGCTCGCTACAATATATCCAGCGTTCCAAGGGACGCCATTGCTGTCTTTTGGCGATGCACCAAGACCATGCACGATTGCATGCTGCGGATTCATTCCGCCCATGATGGCCCCGACAATCGGGTCACTTGCTGCTTTTTCCTGCTCGTAGACTGGCGCTCCTTCAAGAAGGCGCGCTACCATTGTAGCAAGCAATTCAATGTGCCCCAATTCCTGGGTTCCGGTATCCATCAGCAAGTCTCTGTATTTCTCGTTTCCTCTGGTGCCCCACCCTTGGAATAAGTATTGCATTGCTACGGACATTTCACCGAATTGCCCGCCAATCAATTCCTGGACTTGTTTCGCAAACACCGGATCTGGAGCGTCCGGTTTCGAATGATATTGAAGTTCACCTTGATGGAAGAACATATGCATAACCTCCTGGATTTATCTTAAATTTGTCAGTCTTAAAATTTTCTCCAATGGCTGAGTATCATTTTTTCGAACGGAAAGATTCTCCTGGGTGGCCGCCGTCATAATCCGAGTCGTTATTTCCGGCATTAAATGTACCTTGATCTTCACCTTCTTCAGAGGTTTCTTCTTCCAAAAAGCTTCCTGCTGGATGGCCGCCATCGTAATCCGAATCGTTATTTCCGGCATTAAATGTACCTTGATCTTCACTTTTTTCAGAGGTTTCTTCTTCCGAAAAGCTTCCTGCTGGATGGCCGCCATCATAATCCGAAGAATTTCCACCAGCATTGAATTGTGGTTTTTGGCGTTTTTCCACTTTTTGTTCCACTTTATCATTGCGTTCCTGATTCCCATTTTCCATTTTCCCTTCCCCTTCCTATTAGTTTTCAGCATTCATTATCTGAATACCCAGACTACTAATGGTGAAACAAGTTTCAAGTAAGCGTTGAACTCTTTCCTACGAAAGTAATAAACCTTGCTTATGTTTCTTTCACACTCCTATGAATGCGGTTACTAAAACGTTTCAGGATAGCCTGAAAGGGTAAATGAACTAATAGACATAAAGACTCTGAGGAGGAATAAATGATGGCAAAAGTTTTAGCCGTTCTATCAGGCGGATATGCAGATGAAGAAAATAATTACGTAACTGGATGGTGGGCGGAAGAATTGTTCGCTCCAGTATTAGCGCTTGAAAAAGAAGGGCACACAGTCGGCCTTGCTTCACTAAAAGGCGGCAAACCAGTTGTTGACCCGATAAGCCTCAGCAAAGAATATGACCCAGAAGGCAAATACAAGGATTTATACGACTCCGGTATTGCGGACAAAACGACACCGATTGTTGACGTCAAAGCGAGCGATTACGATGCAATCATGATCGTCGGCGGACACGGTGCTATGTTCGACTTAGCGCATGATCCAGATTTGCACGCCGTCATCAACATTGTCTACGAAACAGGCGGCATTGTTTCCGCTGTTTGCCATGGACCAGCGCCGCTCGTCTATACCAAGACAAAAGACGGCCGCGGAATTTTAGAAGGTTTGAAAGTGACAGGTTATCCAAATAAATTCGAGCCCGAAGAAGTAGTGGATCTGCTGCCATTCAGCCTTGAAGATGAAATGAAGAAAATTGCAAATTACGAACCGGCTTCTGATAAAGAACAATATGCCGTATGGGGCAGCGACCAGATTTTAACTGGCCGCGATCCGCAGTCTTCTCCGCTGTTCGGCAAAGAACTGGCTGAGAAATTGACAAGCCTCGAAAAAAAGGAAGAAGAAAAATTCTTTAAGTAAGCTCCATTAATGTCAGCTTTCAATCAATCTGCTTCAGAAAAGGAGGAAATTCACATGACAGAAAAAGATCCAAAAGAGCAAGAATACGCAAGAGCCAATAAGTCAGAAATGCAAGGTCCCCCGGCACAAAAAGAAGGTTTGGAGGAGCCGAAGACCAAGGGCTATAAACCCATTCAAATCGGTATCGTCATTTTCGTCATATTGGTATTGATCCTCATTATTACCGGCATAAGTTCCGACATGTGGGGACTTTTAGGCTGATTGCTTTCAAGCAATCAGTTTTTTTGTTGGTCCAGATTTCAGCGACCTTCTGATTCCGAAAAATAAAATCTTAGTTGTATTAATTATTTGTTTTTTCTGTTAATATTATATCAATAAGTGTTACAAAGGGAGGCGATCATCATGAATCAGCAAGAACCTGTGGAAAAGGAGCAATTGCAAACCGCCCATGACACTGCTGAACCGGTTGAAACACCGCCGCACCATCACCATATGCACCACATGGAAGGCTTAGAAGAGCCGAAAATCAAGGACTACAAGCCGATACAAGTCGGTGTGGTCATTTTTTCAATCGCCATATTGGCATTGATCTTTTTCGGAATCTCCTCTGATATGTGGGGGTTGATAAACTGATGGCAATAGCCCAATACGATTTATGCACAACAAAAAGAGGATGCGCAATCGCATCCTCTTTTTGCATTAAAGGCTTTCGTTCAGTTCGATTTCAAAATCCATCAATTCCCCGTTGCGGTATGCTTTCACTTTCAATCTATCCCCGACCTCTGTCTCGTTATACAGATGCTGGCGAAGTTCCTGGATGGATGTTACCGGCTCTCCGTCCATCTCGACAATGACATCAAATTGCTGGAGCCCTGCTTTGTCCGCGCTTGAACTTGGCGAAACTTCATTGACCACTATTCCGCCTTCCACTTCTTCTGGAAGTTTCAGCTCGCTTTGGCGGTATTGCTGCGGAACTTCGGACAACCCCAGAATGCTGACACCCATCGACGGTCGTTCCACCTCTCCTTTAGATTCCAAATCCTCGATTACCGGAATTGCCGAGTTGATTGGAATCGCAAGCCCGATGCCTTCGACAGCATCCTGCGCTATTTTCATTGAATTGATGCCGATCAGTTGGCCTTGGCTATTGATCAACGCACCGCCGCTGTTGCCAGGGTTAATAGCCGCGTCTGTCTGGAGGACTTCTGCCTGCCAATCCTCTGTTCCGTCTTTATTGATATCGATCGGCACGAGCCGCTCGGTGCCGGAAATGACACCCGTGGTCACCGATCCGGAAAATTGAAGGCCCAGTGGATTGCCGATAGCGATTGCCGGCTCGCCTGCTTTAAGGACAGACGAGTCGCCAAATTCGATAACTGTCTTAATCTGCTCGGAAGGCACTTTTAACACGGCGAGGTCCGTCCAGACATCTGTGCCCAGCACTTCCGCATCTAGTTCCGTTTTATCATCAAGTGTCACGGTAACTTTTTCTGCACCTTCGACGACGTGGTTATTGGTGACGATATATGCCCAATCGCCGGTTTTTTTATAAATTACGCCTGATCCTGCTCCGGCTTTCTGTTCTCCAGACTCAGCTGTCGGCATAAATGGACTTTGAGGGGCTGTCTGCAAGTTTGTTACGCCTACGACAGCTCCTGAAGTTTTTTCAACCGTTTCTGTAATATCGGTGGTCACGATATTCGTGCTTCCTTGTACGCCGCTTGCTGTTTCAGCGATGACTGCGCCGTTGTCTGCGGCCGAATCAACATCCGTGAATTCCGGCAGAACCACTCCCACCAGAAGCGCTCCTGCAATCAGCCCCATAAAGCTGGATGCAAAAGAGCCTGTACGTTTTTTCTTCGGTTCACTTGAATTGTAATATCCCATATTAATTTCCTCCTTCTGCAATTTTGTTTTCTATGTCATAAGACGCCTGTTTTTCGGATAGCCATGTTGCGTATTCACTGTTCAATTGCTCTTCGAACAACAGCTCTTTGATTTCTTCTTTGCTGTTTTCAAGCGTAGCTTCAGCAGCTTCTGTCTTGCCTGTCACTTTGATGATGTGGAAACCGAATTCCGTTTCGACCGGCTTGCTGATATCGTCTGCTTTCATAGCAAATGCTGCTTCCTCGAATTCAGGGGCCATTTCACCGGCTCCGAATGTTCCAAGCTCGCCGCCATTCTCCGCACTGGCTGTATCAATCGAATACTCTTTTGCCAATTCGGCAAAGTCTCCGCCTTCAGCAAGCTTGCCTTGGACTTCTTCTGCCTCTTCTTTAGTGGCGGTCAGGATATGGCTTGCTTCCACTTGTTCGCTTTGCCCCAGTGAATCCTTATTTTCATCGAAATAGTTTTGAATTTGTTCATCTGTAATTTCAATGCCCGGACCGATCAGTTTCTCGATTTTCACATAGGTCTGGACGTCTTCCTTCAGTGATTCAACCGTCATTCCGCTTGCCGCCAACGCCGTCTCAAGTTCTTCAGCGCCGCCGTACTGCTCTTCGTAGACCGCAATTTCATCTGCGACTTCTTCATCTGTAACTGTGATATCCTCTTTTTCAGCTTCCTGCCGGACAATTTCATCCGAAATCATCAAATCGAGTGTTTCCGTACCGCTCGTTTTCAGCATTTGTGCGTACAATTCATCTTTGCTTATTTCCTGTCCATTTACGCTTGCCACGCCATCGTTCTTCCCAAAACTCATCAACAAGAATATCGCTGATGCAGCAATGACTCCAATTGCAATGTATATCACTTTTTTCATTTTGCTATCCCTCTCTCTATCTGATTACTAACATCGTAACAAGCAATTATGAATAAACTATGACCAAAGCTGTAACAATTAGAGAAATAAAAAAACAGCTTGGCCGACTGGCTCAAACTGTCTCTTTATGCGGCAGGTGGATCAGGAATATCGTGCCTTTTCCTTTCTCGCTTTGCACGCTGATGTCTCCCCCATGCAGTGTTACCAATTGCTTGACAATTGATAAGCCAAGACCGAATTGGCCGCTCCCACGCGATAAATCTGCTTTGTAGAAGCGGCGCCAGATCAAATCGATTTCTTGGACATCAATCCCTTCACCCGTGTCTTTTACTTCGATAGCTATACCGCCCGGCTCGCTGTATGCCCGCAAGGAAATCAGCCCATCCGCTGTAAACTGGATGCTGTTTTTCACAATATTCGTCAAAACCTGGATCAGCCGGTCCATGTCCCCGTAAATCACCTGTCCGGGTTCCACGGCTATTTCAATGCGGTTTCCTTTTTCAGACGCTTGCATCTCCAGCTGCTCCTGAATGATTTCGAGCAATTCTTCCGCTTCGATTTCTTCTTTCGTGAGCGCCACTTGGTTCGAACGGATTTTTTCATAATCCAGGTTTTCATTGACGAGTCGGATAAGGCGTTTCGTTTCGTCGCTGACCAGGCGGATACCTTTTTCGCGTTGCTCTTCTACAATCATATTATTGCGCAGCCCTTCAATAACGCCGGCAATGGTGGTCAACGGCGTGCGCATTTCGTGCGAAACGTCTGCCATGAACTGGCGCCTTCTGTTTTCCAGTCCCTCGATTTCTTCATTCGACTGCTGCAGCTTTCTGGCCATCTGGTTGAAATCCTTTGACAAATCGCCGAATTCATCAAAATCGGATTCCGGCAAATTCACCGCGTAGTTTCCTTCGCTGATCATTCCTGTCGCTTCCTGCATGCGCTTCAAACGACTGACATGCAGTTTCGACAACAGCAGACTAAGCAGCAATGCCACTGCCAATGCAATGAATATCGTCGTCAACAGCGATTTATTCAGTTCTGCAATCATTTCGCTCGTGCCGCTGACCGGCGAAGCAAGGAGCACGCCGCCAGCCAATTGGCCATTGTCGGCATATGGCATCGCTACAAATGTCACGGTATTCTCAAATCGTTCGACATCCCGGTTGACGACGAGCGTTTCCCCGCGCTCAATAACGTTCCATTCCTCAGTGGTTAATTCGACAGGTGGAAACGCTCCGGATACCGGGTACAAAATGCGGCTTTGTTGGTCGAAGACGATAAAGTTGATGTTTTGGGCTTCCAGAATGGACACATAGGACTGCAGATTTGAGCCTGGCCGCGGCGCTTCCAGCTCCTGCAAAATCTTGACTCCATAGCTTTCCAGTTCCGTTGCTTTTTCCTCGTAAGCAAAATCTTCCACGTAATTGACGAATAACAAACTCAATATCAAAAATGCAATGAGCAGGATGCTCAAATGGCTTGCAATCAATTGGTAAAAATAATTAATCCGCATGTTCTTCAAATTTATAGCCAACTCCCCAGACGGTATGGAAAAATTGTTCCCCGCCTGCTATTTTCTTGCGCAGCCGCTTGATGTGAACATCGACGGTCCGCTCATCTCCGTAATATTGGTAGCCCCATACTTGTTCAAGGAGCTGCTCGCGGCTGAACACCTGTTTCGGATGCTGCATGAAGAACAGCAGCAGTTCGAACTCTTTCGGCGTCAAATTTTGCACCGCCTCGCCGTCCTTTTGCACTTCCCGCGTTTCTTTATTAACGGCAAAATGCTGTGTATGGACTGTTTCCATAGGTGCTTCCGCCTTTTGCGAGCGCCGCATGACTGCTTTGATGCGAGCCATGAGCGTCAAGGGGCTGAAAGGTTTTGTCACGTAATCATCCGCGCCCATCTCGAACCCGATGACCTGGTCGGATTCACTGTCTTTAGCTGTCAGCATGATGATTGGCACTGAATCCCCGAGTTCCCGGATTTTCCGGCACAGCGCAATGCCGTCCATGCCTGGCAGCATCCAGTCCAAAATCAATAAATCATAATCGCCTTGTCTGTATTTTGCGAATCCTTCCAGGCCGTCCGCTGCAAAATCACCAGCAATCGCTTCTTTTTGAAAAAACAACTCCAGCATGGAACTGACGCTTGGATTGTCTTCCACCACTAATATTTTCATCCTGTACCTCCGGCATCCTTTTCTTTTAAAGTAAAGCAGGCGGGCAAAAGACGCAAGTACATAGAAAAAAACCGCCCTTTTCATAAGAGCGGTTTTTTTGCGTTTATGCCTTTTTCTCGCGCGCTTTGTATTTCTCGAACAATTCGCCGATCATGTCGTAATCGATGGCGATATTGTTTTCATAGGCATATCGCACGCCATAGCCTAGCGCCAAGGTCATTGCGGAAGCTACAGTGGCGCCGATGACGGAACCGGCGCCTGGGATGAATTTCAGCGCCTGGCGGTAAAGCGTGTGGCCGATTGTTTGGGTCGCCGTGATGACAATCATATCTTTGGCTGCTTTTTTACTGAGCGGTTTATCGTACAGCTTTGAAAGCTTGATGATCAAACCGACTTGCAGCGATGTCAGCGGAATGATGTCTGAACCGGGAATCGGGGAAGCCCCGATAACGCCGGCCGAGACGCCAGCACCGATAATCCAGCGGTTCGCAGCGGCCGATTTCTCTTTCATGCTTTTGGCAAAGAGCAGGTCTTTACCCTTCTTTTCGAGCAAAAAAAGGATTTCCTTCTTCAAGGTTTCCAAATTCTCGCCAGTTTTCGATGAAATTGGAATTACCTTATATTTACCGCCAGTATGACTTTTAACAAATTCGATGATGGAGGGGATATCTTCAGCCGCATCAATTTTGTTTAATACAATCAGGATGTCCTTGTTGTGCTTTTCGATTCCCGCGAACTTTTCTTTTTCGCTTTCAGAAAATACTGTTCCAGCTGCATTTAGAAAAAATAGCACCACATCTGATTGTTGAACGAACTCCAAGGTCTTTTTGGGATTTTCATCATTTGGATCGTTCAACCCAGGCGTATCCATGAACTTGATATTCTCCAAGCCTTCCAAATTATATGGATCGACGCTCACGGTTTCCCCCGGCATCGGATTGGTACTTGCAATATCCTTGCCGATGATTTTATTGACCGTCGAGGATTTGCCGGCATTGACTTCACCAATTAAAGAAATCAGCAGCTCCTGCTCGAGCATATCGTTCACTTTCTTCATCTCATTTTCAAACATCGAATCCATCACGCGGCTTACTTCTTCTTCAAAACTTTTTGCCATCTTCTAATCCCCCTTGATAAATTCTCTTTATAAATAGTATAGGCAATGTTGTGATTCACGCATATTTTTATTTACCAATGTACGGTTTCAGCAGCGCATCGCCGTATTTCAAAATTTCCTGAGCATTGCGGATATGCTTTTTGGTTGCGCTGTTTTTCGCGCGTTTTTCCATGGTTTTCATATCCCGGAGCTCATCCGGCAATTTCGCCCCCGGCGCTTTGTACAATTGTTCAGACTGCGCGAATGAACCGCCAGGCATATAATAACGCATCGCCAGCAGGTTTTTTTCATACTCAAAGAGGTTATGGCCCATCATTGGCGATTCATGCTCCACTCCCAGCAGAGCGAGCGTAGTCGGCATAATGTCCACTTGCCCCCCGAGACGGCTGAATTCTTCGCCCGTGAACAAGCCGCCTCCCGCCATAACAAGCGGTACCGTCAGCCGCTCTTTCATCGAATACGGATGGCCGAGGAAATCTTGCAGCAGCACAGCATCTTCCTCTGAAAGCGGTGAGCCGTGTATACCAGAATGGTCGCCATAGATGACAATCAGCGACTCATCATAAAGCTGCTGATCTTTCAGTTCTTCTATAAACTTGCCAATCTGCTCATCAGCATAGCGGATCGATTGGAGATAATGGCCGACGTGTGTCCCTTCATATTCCGCTGGCAAGTCCAGGTGTTGCATGTCTTCAGGCAATATGAACGGGGTATGGCTTGTCATCATGACAATGTTCGAGTAGACCCGCTCGTAGGTATCCAGCTGCCTCGGCAGTTCCCCCAGCGCAAAATCCATCAACACTTCATCCGAAGGGCCATATCCTACTTGGTCTTTGTCCGGAATCTCTTCCACCGTAAACACTTCATCAAAGCCGAGGGCCGGATACAGCACGTCGCGGTTCCAGAAGGTCACATCATCTGCGTGGTAAGTAGCAGAACCATAGCCTTCTTTTTTCAGTGAACGAGAAAGTGAAGGCACTTCCTTGCCATTCAAATCATTAACTGTTGGCGCCATTCCTTCAGCGTAAAGTCCGGTATTACCCATCCACTCCGCATCCGAAGTTGTGCCTGCACCAATTTGCTGGAAGACATTCGAGAAATACGCGCTTTCTTCGATAAGTTTATTGAGATTGGGCGTTATTTCCTGGCCATCGATTGATTTGTTGACAGTGAAATTTTGCATCGATTCCACTTGGATCATGAACAGATGGCGCCCTTCCGCCAACCCGAACTCAGCGTGACTCTTCAAGGGGACCCATTCATTGCCCTTCAACTCTTCCAACTCTTTCGCCGATAACTTTGTTTCATTGCCGGAAGCGTGTGCTTTTTCGTTGAGTTGGTTGTACATCTGAACGAGCTGGGATTGGGCATAGCCATTTTCTTTAGCAAAAAAGGAGATATCAATGATGGGCTGCTTGATGGCATAGACAGTTGTCAAAACACTGATTGCAGCCAGTCCAGCAGCAGCATACTTCAATGAATTGAGTTTTGGCAGCTTGCCCCAGCGGCGCGCCAAAACAACTAAGATTATTGCATCCAGGAAAAAAAGGAAATCCAGTGGATTGATCAATAACAAAATGGTCGTGCCAACCGTTCCGGATTGGGTAGTCTGCCGCAAATCATAATAGGAAGGGATTGTGGAATAATAGCGGCTGTACAATACAACGGCAAAAAAGATCCCTGATACCAGTCCATTGAAAATGCCGGCAGTGAGCCAAATGCGTTTCTTGAATAACAGCAGCGCAACAGCCAACAGGAAAGCCCAGACCGGAAATTCGACGAACGCGATATGGAATATGGATTTCGCATCGAAGATTACGATGCGGAACGTCATAACTTTAAGAAATAATAATAAGAAAATTGCAATATAAGGCATAGCTTTTGTTCTCATCGTAATCCACCTCCTCTTTACAGACGGCCGCGCTGCCGGAATGTTGCAATTCCGTTGCACTGGACAGTCTCAGTTCCAGACTCTTTCCACGATGACCGATTGCCCGTCATGCATGATTTTAAAAATGTCAGGATTTGATAAATTTTGCCAATCAGCAAAGCCAAAGCTCGGATCCCAGTGATTGAGCAATAACGCCAAAAGATTGCCATGCGTAACGACAATGCTTTGATGCGGCACCGCAGATACCGCCGCGATTCCACGCTCAGCTGCCTCACTTCCGGATTCGCCCCCCGCCAACTTCAAATCCATGTTTTTGAATGACCGTTCCAGATGTTCAAGCCAGTCAGGCAGATTACCGCTGCCCAAAACACGCTCCGATAAACGGATGTCGGTTTCCAGCGGAAGCTTGGTCTGTTTTAAGGTTGGTCCGATCGATTCGATTGCCCGCACATAAGGGCTTGAAACGATATAGGAGATTTCACTGTGGGCAAAAAAACGGGCAAGCCTGTCTGCCTGCGCCCGTCCTTCCACTGTCAATCCGGCTTGCGGATGCTGTCCCTCCGCCTGGCAATGCCGAACCAGGTAAAACGTTTTCTCCGTGCCCTTCATCTTTAGTCCTCCTTGGCTCCATAACAATTTCTGCCACATTCATTCCATTATAAGCCTTTTTTGGAGATTCGTCTTTTTTCGCCTTCCGATGCATCCGCCATTATTTTTCAAGGCGCAGGAAGGTATGTATGCCAGTTTCCGCTCATATCTAGGTTTTTATGTTATTCCCTTTTTATCCGGTTTTTAAGCCAAAAAAACTCCAGGCAAATGGCCTGGAGTGCAATATTATAGTTTTTTCATCAAATTCGCCATTTCAATGGCTCCAGCAGCAGACTCCCAGCCTTTGTTGCCGGATTTCGTCCCTGCGCGTTCAATTGCCTGTTCGATCGAATCTGTCGTCAAGACGCCAAATATGACCGGAATATCCGATTGGTCGCTTGCCCGCGACACGCCTTTTGCGACTTCGCTGCAGACGTAATCGAAGTGAGGAGTCGCTCCTCGGATTACGGTACCGAGTGTAATGACCGCGTCATATTTGCCGCTGGCCGCCATTTTTTTAGCAACTAATGGAATTTCAAATGCGCCTGGCACCCATGCAATTCCGACATCTTCGGGTTTGACGCCATGGCGTTTCAAGGCATCTTCCGCTCCGCTCAGTAATTTGCTGGTGATGAATTCATTAAAGCGACCGACTACAATGCCGATGCGCAGTCCTTCTCCATTTAAATAACCTTCAAAATGATTCGCCATTTCCATTTCTCCTTTAGAAATTCAGCAAGTGGCCGAGTTTCGATTTTTTAGTTTTCATGTATGCTTCATTATCCTTATTGGTCGGCATTTCAATCTGCAGGCGCTCGACAACTTCGAGGCCATAGCCGCCGATGCCCGCAATTTTCCGCGGGTTGTTCGTCAGCAATTTCATCTTCTGGACGCCAAGATCCCGCAGAATTTGCGCGCCGATTCCATAATCGCGCAAATCATCGGCAAAGCCGAGTTTTTGGTTGGCTTCTACCGTGTCGTAGCCCTGCTCCTGCAATTCGTACGCTTTCAGTTTATTGATCAGGCCGATGCCGCGCCCTTCCTGCCTCATATACAGCAAAATTCCCGCTCCGGCGTCGTTTATCTGTTTAAGGGCAGCATGAAGCTGGTTGCCGCAATCGCATTTATGCGAACCGAAGACATCTCCCGTCAGACATTCCGAATGGACGCGCACAAGCACTGGACTTTCGGGATCGATTTCCCCTTTTACAAGCGCCACATGGTCTTGCCCGGTCAGCACTTCGGTATAGCCGACAGCGCGGAAATCACCGTATTCGGTAGGCAATTGAACTTCCACTTCGCGTTTGATCAATTTTTCGTTTTTTCGCTTATAGGCTATCAGGTCCTGGATAGTCAGAATGCCCATGCCCAGGCGCTTTGCCACTTCCTGCAAATCATCAACGCGTGCCATTGTACCGTCAGCGTTCATGATTTCGCAAATGACGCCAGCCGGTGTAGAGCCCGCCAATTTCGCCAGATCCACAGCTGCTTCCGTGTGGCCAGCCCGGCGCAGGACGCCGCCTTTTTTCGCAATCAGCGGGAAAATATGGCCAGGGCGCTTGAAGTCAGATGGCTTCGCAGCCGGATCAAGCAGGCCCATGATCGTGTGCGAACGTTCAAAAGCACTGATACCTGTCGTAGTTTCGCGGTGGTCAACGCTGATAGTGAAGGCGGTGCCATATTCGTCCGTGTTATTGTCGGTCATTAATCCGATTTTCAATCGTTTGGCGATTGATTCCTCAACAGGGACGCAGATCAATCCGCGCCCTTCAGTCGCCATCAAATTGACAATGTCAGGTGTAGCAAATTCTGCCAAGGCGATAAAATCACCTTCGTTTTCACGGTTTTCGTCATCGATGACAATAATCGCTTTGCCGTTTTTCAAATCATGGACAGCTTCTTCAACTGTATAAAACATCTTTTCCGCCTCCATTTAAAATCCATTTTCCGCGAGCCAGCTGCGGCTGATTTTCGATTCCGCCGTCTGAATGCGCTCTGTGTACTTCGCCAGCATATCGCATTCGATGTTGACGGGATCGCCAATTCCTTTAGCACCCAACAACGAATCTTCCTGCGTGGTGGGAATCAGTGAAATTGTTACGGTGTTATGGCCGAGCTCGAAGATTGTCAGTGACGTCCCATCTACTGCGATCGAACCCTTCATCATCATGTACTTCATGAGTTCGGGTTTGACTTCAATAGACTTTGTGACCGCATTCGCTTCTTTTTTAACTGAACGAATCACACCAACGCCATCAATATGGCCGCTGACAAAATGGCCGCCGAACCTGCCATTTGCAGGCATCGCGCGTTCAAGGTTGACCTTCGACCCGCTTTTCAGCCCGTGAAGCGTAGAGGACTTGACCGTTTCTGGGATGACATCAACTGTAAAGGTGCTTTGTGCCAATGAAGACACAGTCAAGCAGACACCATTGATGGAGATGCTGTCTCCGCGTTTGGCGTCTTCAAGAACCAGCGAACACGAAATGGTCAGCTCCATTGCCTGGGGCTTTGACCGCACAGATGCTACGCGGCCCACTTCTTCCACAATTCCGGTGAACATTGAATCACGCTCCTTTGTAAAAGCCATAAAGCTCCGTTGCTGCGGTCCAATGACCGCATTAAATTATAGGTATTGCTAAAAGGGTTCTTTCCACCAAGGGGCAGTCGGGTGGTAAGGAAAGGAATTTCTATAGGGGATTTGCAAGCCGCATCAAAGGCACGCTGAATAAACTCTATTTCGTTGTCAGAAACGGAGTCGTGCCGTTAAAGAGCTAAAAAAGGGTACGACAAAACAAGCGCTCAAATTCTTCTCCCATCCAGACTTTCACTGTCGGTGCCGGATTTTCACCAGCTCCACCGCCTTGAAAAACATGCAGCCATTATTTGGCTGGACATCTTTTCAAGATCGGGTCACGGACTTACAGTTCTCTGCTCACCGCCGGTAAGGAATTTCACCTTGCCCCGAAGAATTCGATTCGATTAATTGTCCATTTCATAGTAGCATAAAAAAGAGGAAACTTCGCAGATTTCTGATTTTGCGGATGACAGGGGGAGAAATTATGCCACATACACAAAAGGTCTTAGGGCTGCAAGTCGATGAAGAAACGAGATGCGCTCATTGGCATTCGGAAATTGACCGGATCGCCATTAAGTTTTATTGCTGTGGACTTTATTACGCATGCTTTGAATGCCATAAAGAAGCCGGATGCGAAAAAGCAACAGTCTGGCCAAAAGAGCAATTTGATGAAAAAGCGGTGTTGTGCGGATCCTGCGGCCATCAATTGGCCATCCGGGAATACCTAGACTGCGCGTCGGTGTGCCCGTCATGCGACAGTCGCTTCAATCCAGGCTGCAGCCTGCATAAGCATCTTTACTTTGAATAAGTGCTCTTAGGCGGTCAAATAAAAAAAGAGCGTCAGCCGCTCTTTTCAACGGCTTTCACTCTTAAGCACATGACAATTTGTTCGCCTTTGGAGCGCATCAGGCGCCTCCCGGTATCTTCAAATCCGGCTCGTTGGTAGATGTGCTGAGCCGGCGTGTTGCGGGCATTGACTCCGAGCACCACTTCGTCAGCTTCCGGGAATTCCTGGCGGATAAAATCAGGCAGCGCATAAATTGAACCTGTCGCGATGCCTTGCCCTTGAAAAGCAGGATCCACAGAGTAGCCTCTCAGCAACAAGGTATGCGGGTTGTCGGAATAGGCTTTGCGGTCATCCGATTCATCGAGTTCAAAAAAGCCGGCCACTTGTCCACGCGCTTTGATAATGATGAAATGCTTCAGCGGATTTTCCGCGTCCCGCCGGATGATATCCTGTGGCAGACCGGTAAATTCGCGTTGCTCCGAAGGCAGGTCGTATTGAACGTCCACTTTCGGCGTGTAGCAATGCAATGTGACTTCTTTTTTCCTGATCACCGTAAACGCCTCCTGAATTGTTTATTAAAGCGCATCTTCCGCAATGATTACATGCTCTATACCAGCAGGGAGCCTTTTTAAGCCGGAACGCAGAAACTCCGGGTAAAGCTCGACTTGATCGATTTCACTAAGCGGCACCCATTCATATGTCAGGCGCTCACCTTCAGGTCCGAAGAACGGGCCTTCGCGGTAATGATTTGCGCCGTCCACAGGCTCTACTTCATAATAGAAACCGATCTCATGGTATTTCTTAGCATTATAAGTAAAAAAGTTTTCTGTCACCCACAGCAATCGGCTGGCGGACACAGTCGCGCCCAGCTCTTCTTCCATTTCCCTCGCAAGACAGCTTTTCGAGTCCTCAAGCATTTCCGCCCGTCCGCCGGGAAGCGCCCAATACGATTCTTTTGTCTGCTTGTGCAGCAAAATATGGCCGTTCTCAATCCATACAGCGGCCACGCGGTAGTTGAAAACCTGTGTTTCCATTTTAAACGATGTATCCAAATGGGCACCTCCTCATTCTTTTTCCAGCGTTACCGCTACCACTTCCGGCAGGTTGAAGACTCTAACCGGAAAGCCGCTATTGCCAAGCCCTCGGCTCAAAACGAGCTGTGTGCCCTCTTTGCGGAAAATCCCCTTGGTCATTGTCGGAAACCATCCTTGTCCAGGAGCAATCAAGCCGCCAAGGCCAGGTATGCGAACCTGTCCACCATGGGCATGTCCGGCGAACACCATATCAATGCCCTGTTCCACGTAAATACTGAACATTTCCGGACGATGCGCCAATAGCAAAGTGAAATTGTCCGTCAATTCCGTTTCAGCTAATGCATCGTGTGTAAATTCCTCTTCTGTCAAATCGACATTGAACAAGGGGTCGTTGATGCCGGCAATCTGGACGGTTTCCCCGCCTTCTTCCCACTGCACCTTGTCATTCATGAGCACTGTGACGCCCCGCTCTTCCAGCGCCGCTGTAATCTCATCGATTTTATTGACCGCTACTTCATGATTGCCCAGCACAAAATAAACTTCGCTCATTTCTACCAATGCATCGACCAGCGTCAAACTGGTTTCCAAATCGTAGCGGTTGCTGTCAACCAAATCCCCTGTCAGGAAAATGACATCTGGATCGGCAGCTTCTACTTTTTCAATCAATGATGATTGCGCTGTACCAAAATTCGCATTGTGGAGATCCGATACCTGGATAACCCTTTTGCCGTCAAAAGCAGCGGGCAACTCTGCAGACGATAATGTATATTCTGTCGTTTGAATCCAATTATTATTAACCCAGATGAAGCTCCAGACAAAAGCGATGAGCAACAGCAGGGTGATGATTTTCTTCATATTTTAGCCTCTATTCAATCTTGATCAAGTCAATCGGCGTAATGATTCCCGTCAATTGTTCTTTTTTGCTGCCATTCCTTGTAATGAGCAACGCTTCCAGGGCACCGCCTGAAAGCACCGATTCCTTGAATATTTCCTCTGCTTCATAAACGGATGTAGCAGAAGCGATGAAGCGATGGTTGCGACCATCTTTCTCATATTGCAGAATATCACGCATAGTCGTTATTTCCCGGGAAATAGTTTCTTCTTCCCTCGTTTGGATGAGCCATCGCGCGATGCCGCCTGATGTAATCAACCCGGCAAATTCTTCTCCGTCATAAATAGGCCATTGCATAAAACCCTTGGCCCGGACGATGCGCAGTACTTTCGCCAATGTATCTTCCGCTTGAAACGTATGCACCTGGCGCGCAAACATCACACCCACTGTAACTGGCTGGGACAATAATTCTTCAATACGCTCTATCAATTCTACAATTTCCATATGTGGTTCAGCAATAGCGTATTCCGTCGAAGTCCGATGGTGGACAATAGCGTTGCGCAAATCAGCGAATTCCCTCAAATCACCCTCGTATTTTCTCACTGTGGCGTTTTTTCTGCCAGCTAAATCAATCGATTTGAAGAACGTTACGTAATCCTTCGAGCCATTGATTTCTTTCAGAAATTTTTCGATTTTATTGAAAGCCACTAAAAATCGGCTTGAGTTTTTATCAGACATTGTTTTCAGCACTCCCATCCATGGCAATTTCAATTTTCATCCGATCCGGATCTTCCATGAAAACAGCGTAATGATGAGGACCTCCTGCATAAGGGTATCGGTCTTCATAGAGCATCTGCACGCCCAAGCTCCGCATCTTGCCGGCCAAGCTATCTACAGCGGCCGGTGTGTCCGCATGAAATGCGAGATGATTGAGTCCGGGCGCTTTTCGGTGATAAGGGCGGGACAGGAAATCTTCGGCTGTCTGCACAAACACCACGTAGCTGGGGCCTTTCTTGAAGCTGAAGCCCTCCGGCCAGTCCTGGTAAACCGAATACCCCAGTTCAGGAAGCAGTGCCTCGTAAAATGCCCTTGATTTATTCAAATCAGAAACATTCAGTTCAATGTGATGAATCAATTTAAAGGGCCCCTTTTTTTCATTCTAACAGAACCTTTCCAAAAAGTTCGCGTTCAAGCAAAGAGTACAATTCCACCTTCCCAACGAAAGCCTGCAAGGCGTGCCACGCAAAAAAGCCCGGCACTTTAAGCCGAATTCCCCGTTATACCTGCTCATATGATTACACTTTTGCCGTCGCGGCATTTTTTCGTGACATCCAGACGCCGAATACCGCGGCCACTGCAATAAGCAGCACGGCAATGCCCAAAGCCCACCAAAAATCTGCGCGCACCGGACCATCCGCAAGCCATTGTGCCGCATAGCTTGGTATTTTCACTGGTGAAACCGTCCAATACGCTCCAAGCAGTCCGTCCGCGAGCTGCGCCAGAAAAACCACTGCCAATGCCACTGCTGCAGCAAACCCCGGATTCGGCAATGCGGCGCTTGCCGCGAGGACAACGGACACCACCAGCAAAATCCACACACTGTAAGTTGCCGCAAATTGGATGAATTTCATGAAATCCACTTTTTCGAATAACAGGAATGTATAATAATAGGCCGCAAGCAAACCGGACCAGACGCTTATAAGGGCAATCAGCCCCGCCATCATCCATTTACTGAAAAAATAAGACGCAAAAGACAAAGGGCGGACATACAATAGTGTCGCTGCACCGCTTTTCCGCTCACCTGCAATCGTGCCCATGTAAGCCAAAACCAGCACCATCAGTCCTACAAATTGATATTGTCCCAAAACGGCAGCTAGAATTTGCGCCGGTTCTGGCTGCGGAATCTCGATAACCGCACCATCCGGCAGATTCCCGACAGAATCGAGAATTTGTGGAAGGAAATAATTCGTCACCGGCTCCAAAATACCGAACAGGATGAAGACAGCCGGAATCCAGAAAACTTTAAAATTCCGCAGGTTTTCCCGCCATTCCTTTTGAAAAAGAACACCTAATTGGTTCATCTTGCCCCCACCACCTTCAAGAATATTTCCTCCAGTGTTGCGGACTGGCGCTCCACTGCCGCAACTCCGGCTGGAGCCGCAGCCAAAAAGCTGAGTATTTCTTCCATAGCGGGACCGCCGCTTGCCGCCAAAATTACAGATGCCCCTTTTGCTTCCGCTTGCCACGGTGTGTTTTCCACAAACCGCGATGCCTGTTCGCTGTCGTCAAAACGGATGCGGATTTGCGGATTGGCATGGCGCTTTTTAACTTCAGCAAGCGATCCTTGTTCAATCAGCTTTCCGGATTGCATGAACAATACTTGGTCCGTCATCTCTTCCGCATCATTCAGAATATGCGTCGAGTACAAAATCGTCGTATGTCCTTGCAGCGATTTCAATAAATCCATCACTTCCCGACGTCCTGTCGGATCAAGCGCAGACACTGGTTCATCAAGCAGCAGCAATTTAGGCTGATGGACAATTGCCTGCGCAAGGCCCAAGCGCTGTTTCATGCCACCGGAAAACGTCCCGGTTTTTTTATTCAGGGCTTTGCCCAAACCGACAAATTCGAGCGTCCGCTGGGATTGCTTCCTTGCTAATTTGGAATCCACTCCGCTAATCTTCGCCGCCATTTCTGTGAACTCGATGGCTGTCAGCCAAGGAAAGAATTGCGGATGCTGCGGCAGGAAACCGATGCCGGAATGTACGTCCCATTCAATGGTTCCTTCTGTCTGTTTCAGCAATCCGGCAAGCATCGACAAAGTGGTCGTTTTGCCGGCGCCATTCGGACCGATCAAAGCGGTTGCAGTCCCTTCTTCGAGCTCAAAGGTGGCTTGGTCAACCACCAGTTCATTGCCATACCGTTTCGTCAGCCTTTTGGCTTCCAGCATGTTCAATAATTACGCCTCCCTATAACAAAGTAAACAATCGGACCGATAGTATTAATCAAGACGATAATCAGCGCCCACATCCATTTCGGACCATTGGGATTCGGATTTTTAACCAAATCCACTAAAGCGAAAATCATTAAAGCAAGTTGGATCAATATAATCGGCAGTAACAGCCCTAACATATCCATGTCTTGCATCGCCATCTCTTTCCCTCCCTGTGCCTTCATTTTTTATTTCTCTACCCATCCAGGCGAATCCTGCTTTCGCATTCCGATTGATGATACACGAGAATTTGCGGCAAACCTTTTCACCTCTAAATTTTAGCCAGAAAAAAAGACTCCGCAAACGGAATCCTTCGCTTACCACTTGATTGTCATCAAAGTCTCCGTCAGCTGCTTCCGGCTTTCTTCGCTGATGCTCCAACGTGCTATTTCTTCCTTCAACTTTTCCCTATTGCCAAATCCTTTGGCAAAGCCGTTCAAGCGCGCTGCAAAAATAGAATTCTGCAATCCTTGTGCGTCTGAATAATGCGGCACCAATTGCTCGAGGATCCGTGGATACCGCTTCACGTAGTACTTTTGATGCCGTTCTTCCGCCAATGTGAAATTGCGGTAGGGTCCGATATCCGTTTCGATCTTTTCTCCCAGCCTGCTTTCCATTTCTTCTTTGATTCGGGCAATCGTTTTCTGCTGCTGCTCGGAATGGAAGCGCAAAAGGGAGATGTATTGACGGCCCTTATACTCATCCCTGTTCGGATAATGATTCTCCCAAAAATGCCGCAGTACCTCTTCGTAAGGCAGCACAGCCGGATCAAAATCTATTTGCACGGTTTCAGTATGGTCGCCCATTTGGCGGTAAACCGGATTCAAGGCCGTGCCCCCGGCATAGCCGACCCGCGTGCGCAAAACACCCGGCAGGCTTCCAAAGCGCGCTTCCGGACCCCAGAAACAGCCCATCCCGAATGTGGCGGTTTCAAAATAAGCATGCGCTTCTGCCATCTCTTGTTCTGCCGCAGCCAAGTTTGACTGTTTGTTATTCATCTTAACCCCACCTCGATTCCCTTACAGTTAAACACATCCGAGTGGCCAAAGAAAGCGCAGGCGACCGCGAATAAATAGGCAAAAAAGCAAATTCGAATTACAATAGAACACAAGAGCCAAAACCATCCGATTCCCTATCCTATATGGAAAGAGAGTGAAGAAGATGAATAGCAGAAAAAAAGAAATCATTGCCTATTTCCGTAATTTGGACCGGAGTTTTTTTATGGAAAAGTACAAAGACCTTGCCGGTTTGGATGAAGCGATTCCAATCGGCCACCAACAGACGATTTCCCAACCATCGCTCGTTTTGGAAATGACACTTGCTTTAGATCTTCAGCAAACTTCAAAAGTATTGGAGATTGGAACAGGTTCCGGCTTTCAAACAGCCTTGCTCGCAAAGTTCTCAGATTCGGTCTATACAGTCGAACGAATTAAAGAACTGCATAAAAGTGCCCAAAAGCGCTTAGGCGAAGCCGGCTTTGAAAATATCCATTTCAAACTTGATGACGGCAGTTACGGCTGGGCTGAACATGCGCCTTACGATCGCATTATGGTCACGGCTGCTGCTGCCACAATACCGCAGGAGCTGATTGAACAATTAAAGCCAGGCGGAAAAATGCTGATTCCGGTCGGCAGCTCATTTATGCAGGATTTGCAGCTGGTTGAAAAAGACAGTCAAGGCAAGCTCCACAAAACCGTTATTAATAATGTATTGTTTGTGCCGCTCAAAGGTAAATACGAATAATAGACACTTGAAAAAATAAAAGGCTGGCGAGATTGAATCTCGCCAGCCTTTTATTTTTCTTCTTTCCAAGCAGCATGTCAATATAAGCTTTGTCACCCTCTAAATGCCAGTCGATAAAAACTTCCTGCATTGCAGCTGATTGTGGGTTTCCAAATCAGCTGCCGCAGCATCGCGCGTTCAAGCGGTCGCTACACAAGTTTCAGTTCTTCAGAAAATCCCGCTTTGATCAATTCTTTTTCAATGTTTTTTTCTGTTGCCTCTTCTGTATGCTCCCTTGGCCGATAAAATGTACACCATAAAGCCCCTTACCATACCAGAAGGTTATATGGCATGCATTTAAGTATGTAGCCCCTTAATCAAATTCAATTTGTACGGTTTGGCAATGCTCACATAATTCATATGTTCCGTCATTTTCTAAACTTTTTATATAATCCTCCGCATTTGTGAATTCCCGCTTGTCGATCGGCGTTTCGACAAATCCGCATCTATCTCCCGCGTACATTCTTTGATGAATTTTCCTGTACTTATGATCAATAAAAAATTGCATGAAAATCATCCCTTTCTAAAGAAAAACATAAAAAAGCCGAAAAGGATCTCTTGGATCCTTTTCGGCTTTGTCAGCAGCTCTATTGTCTGAAACATTTCACCAAAGTATATTTTTTATGGAAGTTATACCAGCATCTTAAAGGATGTCGGCACCTATGTGACTGTTTATGAACGCTTTCATCAATTTAAGTGGAATTGGAAACGCTATAGTTTTCCAAGCAAATTTAATTTTACATCAATTTGCCATCGGCGTAAAGGATTTACTATATGCTTCAAACGATATGAAAACCGTCTTGCCGTATTCTTTCAATAAGCTGTTCCTGGGCCAAAACCTTTTCATCGAAAGTAATCTTCACTTCTCCATCCGTCGTGTCAATCAATGCCCGTTCGACTCCATCTATTGCTGTAATGACGGCTTCAAGAGCACGGATCGGTTTTTCAGAAGTGGCTTCTTTAACGAACAAGGTTATCGTTTTCATTCCAACCATCCTTCCACATATGCTTTTAATATCCATACCCGCTTTTCAAGCATTTAAAATTCCATTTTCAGTTTCCCATCCTCAAGTATCAGCTTCGCGTTGAACTTTTTGCCGTTCTTAGACACAAAACCTTTGATAACCGGCGTTTTTCCTTTTGTGCATAAATACTCCACTTGCTTTGCGGTCAGCCTTTTTTTCAGGAACACATTCGGGAAGGATTGCTTGCAGCCATTATCGTATTCCGTACAGCCGTATGACCCTTTGCGCGAGATGATCATACCTTTTTTGCAGCGCGGGCACAGGGCTATTTCTTCTTTGCTGTCGGGCACCGCCAGCTTGTCCGGCAGGCCGTTCTGCTTCATCTGGGCAGGGACATCTTCAAGAAGCTTGTGTATGAATTTTGCAATCGTCGCCAGGAACACTTCCGGGGATCCTTCCCCTTTGCCGATTTTCTTCAGATACGTTTCCCATTTGGCAGTCATCGCAGGACTCGAGAGCAGATTCCCTTCAATCGACTGGCACAGAATGCGGCCTTTTCCAGTAATCGAAACGATATTCTTCTTCACTTCAATGTATTCGTGGCGCTTGATCGTCTCGATGATGCCACTCCGCGTCGCTTCTGTCCCAAGCCCCTCAATTTCCTTAAGGATTTCAGTATCTTCCACATCGTCTACATACTTCCCGCATGTTTTCATCATGGCGATCAATTGGCCTTCTGTATATGGTTTCGGAGGCGTTGTCATGCCTTCCTTCACAGCTACGTCAGCCTTTACCGGTTCTTGCTCACGAAGTTCCGGCAATGGCGGTTCCTGTTTCGCTTCTTTTGCAGCCGGAAACAAGTCTTTCCACCCCTGGTCGAGATCCGTTTTTCCAGTCGTCAAGAACGCCAGACCATTTACGTCTGTCACAACTTTCGTTTCTGCGTAACGGTAATCCCGGTGGAACATCGCCAATGTCGTCCGCAGCACTTCTTCATACAGACTCCGTTCATCGCGCGCCAAGCCTTCCAATTTTCTTGCGGTAGGAATGGACTTGGTAGGAATGATGGCATAATGCTCCTGGACTTTCGCGCTGTCGACAAAGCGTTTTTTCGGCGTTTTTGATGCTATCGGAAATTCGGCGCCGATCAGTTTTTGATAGGATTCAACTTGTCCCGCCACGTAACTGAATTCCGCCGGTGTAATATGCTGGGCATCGGTCCTCGGATAGCTTACCAGTTTCTTCTCGTACAGCCCCTGCATGACCGACAGCACTTTCGCCGGGCTGTATTTCCATTTGCGGTTCGCGGTTGCCTGCAATGTCGATAACGAATGCAGCATCGGAGGCGGCATCCGTTTTTCAACTGTTTTCAGTTGCGCCACGATACCTTCCGCTTTTCCGGCGATGTTATGTTTCTGCAACAATTCTTCCGCCTCACGCCGCTCTTTCGCCTTGAACTTCGCTTTTCCTTTATAACGCCCTTTTTCCGCAGTGAACACGCCTTCGATTTCATAAAACGGTTCAGGCACAAAAGCCTCGATCTCCATCGCTCGCTGGTAAACCAGAAAGACGGTCGGCGTCTGCACCCTTCCAATGGCGAATACTTCGTGTATGCCCTTTTCCTGCAGCAACAAGGAATACAGACGGGAGCCGTTCATGCCGACAAGCCAGTCGCTGATTTGCCGCGCCCGCGCTTCCTGGTAGAGCAGCAAGTCCTGCTTGTTGTCGCGCAATTGCTGAAAACCTTTGCGGACCTCATCCACTTCAAGGGAATTGATCCACAGCCGCTGGATTTTCTTGCCTTTCACACCTGTCTGATAATAAATGCTGTAAAAAATATTGGAACCTTCACGGTCAACGTCGCACGCATTGATGACGGTATCGGTTTGTGAAATCAATCTTTTAATAATATTAAATTGCTGCGATTTTCCTCTCGCGACCTGGAATTGGTATTTTTCAGGCAGAATTGGCAGCGCCTCGAGCTTCCAGCGCCCCCATTTCGGATCGTAGGCCTTCGGCTCTTTCAACTCCACCAGATGGCCGATTCCCCACGTGATAAAGGCACCTTCCGGAAAAATCGAATCTGGTGCTATTTCCAAATAGCCATCCCGTTTGGACGTTTTAAACGCTTCGGCATATGCTTTGGCCTGGCTCGGCTTTTCGGCTACAATTACTGGTTTCATACAATTCGTCCTTTCATTCTCCGCTTTCCTCTATTGTACGCTGTTCGCCGGAAAAGCAAAGAAATTTGAAAACGGATTATTGCACGATTCATCCTATGGGATACAGTCATAGCCTTCTACGCGACAACATCTCGCTGAATCTGCCCTTTATGGTTTCTTTGTCTCCAAAAATCATCACCAAGTCCCCTGTTTGCAAAGTTTCTTCAAAAACCAATTTCCTTACGATGGAGTTGCCTCTTCTGATAAAAAGCAAGTGGATATCATCTTCTCTTTCCAAAAGCTTTTCTGCCGTCTTTCCAGAGTATTCAGAGTCATACCGGATTTCCAGCAGCGCCACCATGTCGTTGTCTTCGAGTGACAACGCGGTTTTCAGCGGCCAATCTTCCAGGTCGTATTCCTCTTCCATTTCGTGTTCAAATTTACCAGCCAAAAAGGTTTTGATCAACCCACTTTTTAATATGAGCAGAATCGTCAGAAAAACAGCTATTACAATAAAAAGCACATTTATCCTTAAATCATCGGACAGAATCGTCGCGATGGAAGAGATCATGACGGCTAGGGAAAAGTAGCCGAATAGAATGACCGCAGCGCTGATTCTCCTGCGGATTGGATGATCGACAATCAGTCTAGACTCATCCGACGTAAAACCAGTGGCTGTCAGCATGGAAATCACCTGATAGCGGGCTATTGGCTTCTTCAGCCCTGTCGCCACAAAAAGCATTACTGCGATTTCGATCGCCAGCCACATGATGGCCGAGTAAAGCAAAATAAAAAGAATTCCCGTCATGCCCTGCCACTCCTCTCTTCATCTTAAACTATTCCCCCATTGCAATAGTTGAAATCCTTTCTGCTTGAAAGTATTCAGTAGTATAATCAATAACACAACGCTGATTGATATGAATGGAGAGGATCCCATGGAACACGCTACTAAAACCGCGCTGCTTGCAGGAGCCAGCGGCTTGGTCGGAAATGAGCTGCTGCATATTTTGCTGGAAAGCCCCCATTATGATTCTGTCAAAATAATCGGCCGCCGCCATCTCGACATTATGCACCCTAAACTTGAGCAAATAGTCGTAGACTTCGACTGGCTTGAAAATTTTCACGAACTGCTCGTTGCTGATGACGTTTTTTGCTGCTTAGGCACCACGATCAAAGCAGCAGGCTCCCAGCAAGCGTTTAGAAAAGTGGATTTCGAATACCCGGCCAAACTCGCAGAAATGGCAAAAGAGCAAGGCGCGCAAAAATTTCTGGTTATTTCAGCGCTTGGCGCCGATTCTTCATCCAAGGTATTCTATAGCCGCATTAAAGGCCAATTAGAAGATGCTTTGAAGAAAAACGGCTTTCCTGCGCTCCACATTTTCCAGCCATCCTTGCTGTTGGGGGATCGCAAAGAATTCCGCCTGGGTGAAAAGGCAGCGGTTCTGTTGAGCCCGTTGTTCAGCCCCCTGCTCGTCGGCAGGCTGCAAAAGTACAAGCCAATCAGCGCACGGCGTGTAGCCGTTGCAATGCATCACGCAGCACAGGATTCATCCCTTGGCGCCTTTACCCATACGTCAAATCGGATTTTCACGTTGAGCCGCAGGCATCCGCTTGCACAGAAAAATGGCACTGGATAATCCAGTGCCATTTTTCTTTATAGAATATCCGACCAAATATTGATCGCTATCCCTAAAATCAACAGCGCCAAAATCCAGTGCAAATATTTCGTATTCATTTTTTGGCCTAATCTCGCTCTAATCGGAGCAGCTATGATACTAGCCACAATCATGACCGCAGCCGGACCGTAGAGGTTGTTTTTACGATCGGCATTGGATAAACCATGATATATTTTTTTGCTTTAGCGGTAGCTGCTCATTCCGCCCCGTACATTCAAGACTTTTTCAAAACCGTTCTTTTTCAAGATTTGGCTGGCTTTGCTGCTGCGCATTCCACTTTGGCACATAACCACCACTTCTTTATCTTTAGATAATTCGCCCATACGCTTCGGCAGGTCGTTCAATGGAATGTTTTTGAAGCCTTTGACATAGTTTTCTTTAAACTCGCCTGGAGTCCGTACATCAACGAATTGTTTATTTTCGCTGTCTAGCTGGGATTTCAATTCTTCAGTCGAAATCGACTGCACGCCTTTTTTTGGAGATGTCAGACGGTATCCGAGCCACAAAGCCGCTGCTCCGATTACAACCCATAAAAGAATATCCATTTTCATCATTTCCTCTCTATTCGGTTTGGCCGAGCCAATTAGATAAATAAGCTGCGTTGCCGTCACTTAATCATCTTAAACACTTACCCGTGGGGGTATTGTATTCTTCAAAAAAATAACGTTTTAAAGTGTCGCCGCACTCTTAACACACCACGTAGGCTGAGTTGAAGTCTATCATTCTCTATGCCAGCCAAAATTTACTACCTGCTTTTCACGAGCAATTCTACAGCTTCTTTTACTACCGCTTCTGTATCTTCGCCTTTTTCAATGCTCTGGCGGACGCAAGCTTCCAGATTATCACTGACTATTACACCAATTGTACGGTCGACAGCGCTTCTGATCGCGGAAAGCTGAGTGACAACATCTCGGCATTCGCCGTCATTTTCAACCATTTTAAGCACGCCTCGCAATTGCCCCTCAATCCGTTTCAGCCGATTTTCAATGCGTTTATCGTATGCCATGTTTCGTTCCTCCTTGAAATATACAAGAGATGCTTTATTTATACTATCCACAATATACCCATCGGGGTATATTGTCAAATCATTTAAAACTCGTTTTCGATGCAGCAACCGCAATACCTATTTCGGTTAAATATTTCCACAAGTTTCTTCTATATCGCAAGAGACTGGATATTGGCCTGCAACTCGAGTTCGACATTTCCTTTGATAGCTCGGCTGATCATACAGGAAGATTCTGCTTTTTCCGCAAGCCGGTGGGCCAGTTCGAAATCTTTTTCGGAAGCATCTGTTTTCAAGACCACTTGCGGGCGATGAATGATTTTTTTATAAGTGATCACGCCTTTTTCCACTTCCACTATTCCTTCCGATTCCATCGTCAAGGATTCCTTCTCCAAATTGCTGCGCTGCATCATTGCTGCCAGTGTAATGATGTAGCAAGTCGCGGCTGCTCCGAGCAGCATCTCGTCCGGATTGGTGCCGACTCCCGGGCCGTCCATTTCCGGCGGTATGGAAATCTGCGTCTTCAAATTCCCTGATTCGATTTCTCCAACATCATTACGCAAACCCGGCCAATCCGCTTTTAAATGAAAACTGTGTAAAGCCATGCAGCTTCTCTCCTTTAATGGTAACGTCATTACATAGAAAAAAATAATTTCTTCCGATTTTCTTTATTATTCCAGTGCTCATAGGCTTTAAGCAAGCAAAAGGAGCTAAATAGAATGGATATTAGACTACGGCAGGCCCGGCCTGAGGATGGAACAGCGGCAGCCCCGCTCATCGTCAATGCTATAGGGGATATCGCCAAGCACATGACTGCACTGCAAGAGCCGCAATTGGTCCTTGATAAAATCAGCGAAATGGTCCGCGGCAAAAATACACGGCACAGCCACCGCTTCACCTATATTGCAGAAGTCCAGAATGACCTCGCTGGAGTGCTGGTGCTTTACCATGGCAGCAAAGCGGAAGCGCTTGACCGCTTTCTGTACGATGAACTGAGAAAAAGCGGACATGAGCGGACGATTGAAAGGGAAGCCCATCTCGATGAATGGTATATCGATACCGTATCGGTTGATGCCGCTTACCAAGGAAAGGGCATCGGCACAGCATTATTGCACTACGCTGAAAAAATTGTTTCAGACAAAGGAGGCGGCAAGCTGTCGCTGAATGTCGATACAGAAAAAGATGCAGCCATACGCCTTTACCAGAGACTCGGCTATACTATTTCCGAACCCTGGACCATCATCGGAGAGCCTTTCCATCATATGGTGAAGGCCGTATCAGCCCAAAAGCCGCAATGACAAATAGTCATTGCGGCTTTTTTTCAGTCATTTAAATTTCATGTACAGCTTCTCCCGGCGGTCAGCGAACACCGGTATGCGTTCCCGGACACTCTCCACTTCAGCCAAATCAATTTCTGTGTAGCCGATTCCTTGCTGCTTGGCCATATCAAGGCGAATCTCGCCCCATGGCGCGATAACCATTGAACTTCCGCCGAATTCGTTTTTCGGATCGCTGCCGATGCGGTTAACCGCGACGATAAAGCATTGGTTTTCGATGGCGCGCGCCTGTAAAAGAATGCGCCAATGGTCAATTCGTGCTTCCGGCCATTCCGCCGGCACGAATATGACCTTCGCTCCGTTGAGCGCTTGCGCCCGTATCCATTCCGGAAAGCGGATGTCGTAGCAGATTACGCCGCCGCAAACTGTGCCGTCCAGCTCAAATGTGCCGAGACCTTCGCCTTCTTCCAGATGCATATGCTCATCCATCAGCCCGAAGCGGTGCGCCTTATCATATTCCGATACCAGTTCACCCTTTTTATCGACAACGTACATCGTGTTATAAAAGCCAGCTTGTTTTTTGGTGGACACTGAACCTCCAACGATATT
This sequence comes from Planococcus sp. TJ-301, assembly GCF_058268475.1. Classification (NCBI taxonomy): domain Bacteria; kingdom Bacillati; phylum Bacillota; class Bacilli; order Caryophanales; family Caryophanaceae; genus Planococcus; species Planococcus sp. TJ-301. The sequence continues at coordinate 1,802,374 of NZ_JBZDOH010000001.1, forward strand.
GACGCCATTCCGTTTGGCAAAATCCTGCAGAAACTCCAGCGTTCGGCCAGCCCCATCAGCCAGCTCTTCCAATTCCGTCAAAGCATAGCCTGTATTCCACATTTCGGGCAGGACAATCGTTTCCGCCCCGTTCGCCGCTGCTTCATTCAAGTAAGCCTCAACCTTATCAAAATTCACTCCTGGCTCCCCAAAAGCAATATCCATCTGTACGCACGCAATCTTCATTTTATTCTCCTCCAGTAGACAAGTTAAGTTAAACTCTATAAGATTTGGAATAGAAGTGCAATTATTTAGAAAATGAGGGACTATTATATGGAATTTTCAAATCGCCTGCAGCAACTGCCGGAACAATTTTTTTCAAAACTAGCATCACGCACCAAACAAGCGATGCTTCAGGGGCGAGATATTATCAACCTGGGGCAGGGCAATCCGGATCAGCCGACACCTCCCCACATCGTTAAAGCGATGCAAGAAGCTGTTGCCGACCCGCAAAATCACCGGTATTCCCCGTTCCGTGGCATTCCGGAAATGCATCAAGCCGCTGCGGCATTCTATAAACGCGAATACGGCGTCGACATTGACCCTGATACGGAAGTGGCTGTGCTTGGCGGCACGAAGATCGGCCTAGTGGAGCTGCCGCTCGCGTTGCTCAACCCTGGAGACCTGCTGCTGCTGCCGGACCCGGGCTATCCTGATTATCTGTCGGGTGCACCGCTTGCCGAGGCCCGATTTGAAACAATGCCGCTCAAAGCGGAAAACAATTTCCTGCCGGATTATGCGGAACTTTCTCTTTCGGCTAAAGAACAAGCCAAATTGATGTACTTGAATTATCCGAACAACCCGACAGGCGCCGTTGCCAACAATCAGTTCTTCACTGAAACCGTCGAATTTGCAAAGCATCACAGAATTGGCGTTGTCCACGATTTCGCATATGGCGCAGTCGGCTTTGAAGGTGTAAAACCGCCGAGTTTCCTGCAGGCGGAAGGCGCCAAAGAAGTCGGAATTGAAATGTACACATTGTCCAAAACGTATAATATGGCTGGCTGGCGCATCGGTTTTGCAGTCGGAAACGCCAAAATGATTGAAGCTTTGAACATCATACAAGACCATTTATTCGCCGGGCTTTCACCAGCCCTGCAAATCGCCGCCGCAGAAGCTTTGACCGCCAGCCAACAATGCGTCGAAGAGTTGAACGGCACGTATGAAAGCCGCCGCAACGTATTAAAGGCGGAATGCGAGCGCATCGGCTGGCATATTGAAGCGCCTAAAGGATCATTCTTCGCCTGGCTGCCCGTACCGGAAGGCTTCACAAGCATGGAATTCACCGATCTCCTGCTGGAAAAAGCCGACATAGCCGTAGCGGCTGGGAGCGGCTTTGGCGAAAGCGGCGAAGGCTACGTGCGGGTCGGCCTGCTAGTGGGTGAAGAGCGTATCGTGGAAGCCATCCAGCGCATCGAGAAATTGGAACTGTTTGGTTGAATCTATAGACTTTATAAAAAGGAGAGCCTACGCGGCTCTCCTTTTTATGTTCAGTCTGTTTTCAAGCTTACGACAAACTTCATATCCCAATAAACATCGGAACTTTGCGGGCTGTCTTGATGCACTTCCACTGCAAGGACGTTTTCCCCATCTGCCAGATTAGCCAATGCGTCTCTATCCAACGTGATGCGCGTCAATTTATTCTCGGGAGGTATATTTTCTTCGTCCAGATCATTCAAATGGTCGTCATACTCAACTTCAACGTCCGCCATATTATAGCGGCCGATTTCTTCGCCATTCAGATAAATAATCGCTGCGTCATCCGCTTCGAGGTCAATGATGCCGAAATCGCCGATTGCATCGAAGTCATCGATATTGAACGATGTCCGGAAATAGGAAGTCGCGTATTTGTCGGATTCGTCATCCCCGTAACCGATGATTGTCTGGATTTCCCCGAAGGGTTCACGTTCATCGCCTTCCGGATAACCAAGAGGCGCTTGCCCGTCTTCCCAGTCATTATCGTCAAAATCAGGCAGCATCCAGTCAGAGCCGGGATCTGAGCCGTCGTCCAAATAAGTCCAGTCGGATTCGGCTTCCAGCAACGTCGTTTCTTCATGGTCGACAATTGACAGCAAAACCGGGTCAGTTGTCAGACTTTGGCCATCCGCCTTAACTTCCGCCCATATTTCGACTTCTCCAGGCTCGGCGTTTTCCGCTATGCTGACAACTCCGGTCCGAGAAATGGAAATGGCCCCTTCCGGCTCTGTCCGATAGACGATATTTTCTTCGAAAAGGTCATATTGCCCGCCTTCTGTATTGATGCCGGCGACGTCAAGGACAACCTCGGGATAGAAATCTGTCGGTTCGGTCGGTAAAATCGTCCCCGTCGCCGTCAGAGCTGCTTCGCTCAGGCCCGGTACTTCGACTTCAATGGAACTATCTTTGATGATCTTATACGTATCGACAACGTCCATCGTATCGGTTCGGTATGTGATGAATTCCAGGCTTGTCGGCGTCACTGCGACGTTCATGAATGTCGGCACTCCGAGCTGTTCTCTTACTGCAGAATAAGGCTCGGGATCTGTATTCATCGGGTAGAACTTGCTGCCGCTTGCCGAGTTGCCGGTCAGGTAAATCGTCCCTTCAGGGTTGATCACCGCCCCGTCTTCGATCATATGGTTTTTCAGCGGCTTAAAGCCTTTCATCTGGTGGGTCCTGACATAGGAATGGTCATGCCCCATCAATACAGCATCGAATTCCAATTTATCGATTGCCGGAACGAGCTGCTCCCTCAAGCCGAGGACATGGTCGCTCGTCGAATGCACTGCGGCGCTGTAAATGGAATGGTGGAAAACGAGGAACTTCCACTTGAAGTCCTGGCCGGCAGTCGCCTCTATCGTTTCTTCCATGAATTGGACGTGCTCTTCTCCATTTGTTTGGTTCGAATTCAGATTGATGAATAACGCATCGCCATATGTGAAATAATAATTCCCTCCTGAACTGTCATAATTGCCGAGTGCGGCATTCTGGTTCGGGACATTGAAATGGTATTCATAAAAAATCGTATTATCGTGATTCCCGATAGTTGTGGCAGTCGGCACGTGCTTCAGCGCATCCGGGGCAAAATAAGCTTCATATTCTTCTTCCAAATTCCGGTTCTCGACTTGATCCCCAGCGGATTGGATAAAACTCGTCATCGGATACTTGTCCAAAGCCTTTTCCAAAGTTTCGTTCCAGCCGGCTATATCCGCTTTCAAATTTCCGGAAGCACCGATTTGCGGATCACCCATCAACAGGAAATTATACGAATCGGTTTCCCGGGTGTGGAAGCTGTATGTTCCGCTCCAGTTGCCATAGCCGTCGCCCACTCGGTAGATATATTCGGTAGAAGGCTCAAGGCCGGATATAGCTGCTTCGTTGGATGCGTATCCGATGGAAGCGATATCCGAATGGGCCATGCTCTTCTGTACAGCGGCAGCTTCAGTGCCCGCAGTGAAACGGCTTCCCGCTTTGGCATACTCGACGACTCCGGGATTGCGAGTGTCCGGAGAATACCAGGAAAAGTTCATTTCTTGCTCAGTGCGCCCTGGAGCGAATGCGATCGAACTGACGAGGTAGCGCGATGTATCCGGAAAGACAGTCGGACCGCTCCGGTCGAGCAGCAAGTAGAAGCGGTCATATTGCTCTTTGTAGCTGCCCGAGAAATTCAGCAGCTCTTTCGACAATTGAACGTTTCTCTCTTCGATTTCAGCGCTTTCAGCCAAGGCCAGTGCAGTTTCGGATTCGCCTTCTGCTGCTGCGCTTTCCGTCCCTGACAAGCATATGAAGCTTAATAAGGCTGCCGCTCCGATAAATTCAACAACTTTGGATTTCATAGGAATCAGCCGCATCGTCTTCACTCCACTTCATTGATTTCTTTCAAACCTCCAGCAGCGAACTGCCTAAATGCCGAAAATTTCTGGAAACACACTGGTTGTAAAAAATTGGATGAACGGCATTTGATAGACCCATGACTTAAGGTGAATACTTCTAAAATATAGAAGAGCATAAATACTCAAATCTCTTTCAAAATAGAGACAGATAAACCCTATTTTAATCCATATAATGGAATCTTAATTCCTTAATACAAAATTCAACATTTATTAATTGACTTTTCAGACTTTTATTATATCCTACACTGTTTATGGATAAAAAGAAACCTCTTTGAATAGGAAATATGTACTTATTAGACGTTCATCCATGCAAAAAGTTCGTAGTTTTGTCAACTTCACCATATTTTTGACGGAACATTAACAATAGCCTCAGTTTCACCATTTTTTCAAATAGCCTAATAGCCAAAAGAATAGCCCGCTAAAATAGCGAGCTTCTCTAAATAGAAATTCTAAATAAATCATTTTATTTCATTCGATTGCACCTAGATTTTCAAAGGGCTCAAGGCGCAGCTTCACTTCTCCAACGATTGCTTTGTCGAGCACGAATCCGATTTCCCTTGAATCCACGCTGTTTAGCCGATTGTCGCCCAGCACGAAATATGCCCCGCCAGGCACCGTGAATTCCTCGAAATCCTCTGTCAGTTTTCCCAGCCCCTGCTCACTGGCTAAAACGCGGTTTTCCTCCAGGTAAGCTTCTTGAACCGGCGTACCGTTTAGGAACAGCCGGTCATCGTCCATGCTAATCTTATCTCCCGGAATACCGATTACACGCTTGATGAAGTTTCTGTCCCCAGGCGTCTTAAACACGATTATGTCAAAGTTATCGATATCGCTGAGTTTCACGATCAAGACTTTATCGGCTTCCTCGAAAGTAGGCATCATCGATGTGCCGTGCACTTCTACAGGCTCAAAAAGAAATTGACGGGCCAAAAGCACGATCAGCGCGGTGAACAATAGGATTTTCATCCAGGCAATAAGTTCTTGGATTGCGCCTTCAGCCATCTCTTCCACCCCGTTCTCTGTAGTACATCCATTTTACTACAGCCAAAAGCGCTTGCACATTCGTTTTGCTATTCAATATCCGGATTGCTACAATTGTGTAAATATTAAAAATAGGAGGACTAAAGCATGAAAACCTTATCAACAAATCATGTCATCTACAGCTTTTCCCATTTGAACGAACCTGTCATGAAGGTGCAGCCGGGCGATACAGTAGCCATTGAAACCTATGATTGCTTCCAGAATCAGCTTCAATCTGCCGAACAGGAAGTCGCGGCCATCGATTGGAATGAAATAAACCCCGCTACGGGGCCGATTTTTATTGAAGGCGCAGGAATCGGCGATTTGCTGAAAGTGACCATCGACGAACTCGAAATTGGCACTCAAGGCGTTATGGTGACCGGTCCGGATTTAGGTGTCATGGGACATCGCCTCGAAAAAATGGAATCGAAAATCATTCCAATAGAAGGCGGTAAAGCTATTTTTAGTGATCAGCTCCATATTCCTTTGAACCCGATGATCGGAGTTATCGGTGTTGCCCCTGACGGCCCTCCGATTTCTTGCGGCACTCCAGGAGCACATGGCGGCAATATGGATACGAAACTGATTACAAAAGGTGCAGTTCTCTACTTCCCGGTCTTTGCCGAAGGTGCACTTTTCGCATTGGGGGATTTCCATGCCGCCATGGGCGACGGCGAAGTCAGTGTATCAGGCATTGAAGTGCCGGGACGCGCGACGGTTACATTTGACGTCATCAAAGGCCGGCATTCGAAATATCCGGTTCTCCAAAACAGCGACGGTTTTGCACTCCTCGTTTCTGCCATGACGCTCGACGAAGCGGTCAAAATAGCGGTGGAGGAAACAATTGATCTGCTGCTGCCGCATACCGATTTGAGCGTCAGCGACATGACAATGCTCATGAGCGCGGCCGGCCAGGCACAAATCAGCCAAGTCGTGGATCCGCTTGTGACGGTGCGCTTTTTTGTCCCACAATACGTATTGGATTCGCTCAATATCAAATTATTCTCTTAATGAAGATTTATTTAGGCATTTCAGGAGTGCGGCGGCGTCAGAATCGTCCGACTTTTGAGCCCCGCTCCTTTTTATGTTACACTCAAGAAAAACTTGTAGGTGATAAGAATGGTAGGAAGAAATGACCCATGCCCATGCGGCAGCGGAAAGAAGTATAAAAAATGTCACGGGAAACAGCAAACGGTTTCCATCAATGACATGGTAAATGACGAATTGTTCAAAGTACGCCAGCAATTTTTCTCGGATAACCCGAATCAGGAACAGCTTCCGGCGTTCCGTGAACTTCAGCAGCAATGGCAGCCTCGCTTGATGCAGTCAATGGCTGAAAACGATGCGCAAGCTTTTGTCATCGAAAATTTCCTGTTCATGCAAAAGCCTGAACTATGGGCAGACTTTTTAACAAAACAGGTTGAAGCGGCTCAGCGTCCAACAACCAAAGAAGTTCTTGAAAACTGGAAAAATGTAAAAGTATTCCTTGGCCAATATGTTGCCGGAAACGATACTTCTGCACAATTCAAAGATGCTTTTACAGGCGAAGTCTTCAAAATGACTGACCAGCCTCCGACAGATATGCAGGACAATCAAGGATTATTGGCTATTTTGCTGCCAGATGCACGCATCGGCGAAGAAGGCGCATTGTTCTTGAACGGCTATTTGACAGTTGTCGGCGAATTCAACCCGTTCTTTGAACAGTTGAAAGCGCAAATGGCTTCCGAAAATGCTACTGACGGTACTGCTTATTTGTACGACAATTATTTGGCAGTCGTTGAGATGATCGTTAAATATTCGACAGGCTCGGTCGATGAAAGCCTTGAGCTTTCGCCTGAACACCAATCGGTTATGAACGAGCTTAACAAACATATTGAACAGGCGGATTTTGATGCCGAAACAGTTGATAATGTGACAAGCATCCTGAACAGCTATCTTGTGAGCCAACAACCGACTGTCCAAAAGCCTGAAGCACTTGTTGCCGGCTATTGGAGATTCCTGCAGGACCACGAATTGATCAAAGGGCCAATGCTTGCGCCTAAGGACCTCAGCGAAAAATTCGGTGTTTCTTCAAGCACAATCCTAAAACGTTCAAAAGAATTCGGATCTTATTTCGAAGAGCTTTTAGCAAAAAGTTAATCAGCAATAAAGGCGCGGCTTAGGCCGCGCCTTTTTCATGCCATTTTACCCACAAAGCCAAGTCCTGCAACGATTTTCAACCTGTTTGAAAGCGAAAATTTAATATAAATCCGTTTGTTTGCAGAAATCCAGGGAATCAGGAGAATATGTGGGTTATTTATTGAGAGAGACAGATTTCCCCGTCGCCAAGTGCATTAATCTGCGTCTTATGCACAAGATTTATGGCTTACCTGTGTGGTGTGGGGATAAAAACGTTCTTTTTCCCTAAAAAAACCTTATCAACATGTTGATAAGGTTTTGCGGCGAAATGTTACTCAAATAAAGGAGGACAAGAAGATGTTCGAAATCACATTGAACAGTTTTATCCGAATTGTCACCGTCGGTTTTCTGGCGTATATCGGCCTCGTATTCTTTTTACGCACTTCCGGAAAACGGACATTAACGAAATTGAACGCTTTCGATTTGGTCGTAACCGTAGCATTGGGGTCGACGCTTGCGACGGTTTTATTGAGCAAAGACGTCAGCTTGCTCGAAGGGATGACTGCCTTCGCTTTGTTGATCATCATGCAGTACTTGATGACGTTTCTGGCAGTCCGTTCGAAAGGCTTTGCCAATTTCATCAAATCTGAACCGAAGTTACTGTATAGCGGCGGCTCGTTTTTGGAAGAGGCGATGAAGAAAGAACGAATTACGGAAAACGAGATTCTTCAAGCGGTGCGGAACCAAGGAACAGGAAGCATGGACAAAGTCCAGGCAATTGTTCTGGAAACCGACGGCAGCCTGTCAGTCATCAGCGGTGAACCAGGCAATACCCTGAACAATGTAGAAATGAACAGTGAGCAATAGCTCCGGTTAGCAGCAAGCAAATGCATAAAAAAAGGTTCCGGAGGATTCCGGAACCTTTTTTTTTATGACCTTGGGGTTTTTACCCGTTGTTTGCGGTGCTCCCGGCGGGCAGGTGCACTTTCAAAAAAGAGCTTCTCTCCTGCGGATTCCGGAATCACAGCTGGGACCTGCGCCGGTTTGCCGTCTTCTCCCATTGCGACCATCGTCAGGAACGATTCGGTAGTCAGCCGCTCTTCCCCAGTCTGCAAATTATGCGATTTCACGCGTACGTAAACTTCCATTGAAGTTCTGCCCGTAGACGTTACATTCGCTTCAAGTTCCAACACATCGCCGACGTGTGCGGAGGACAGAAAGTCAACCGAGTCAATCGACGCTGTTACTACTTGTTTGCGGGAATGCTTCATAGCGGAAATTCCGGCAATCTCATCGATATAGGCAAGCACCTTGCCTCCGAAAATTGAGTTCATGTGATTCGTATCCGGGGGCAATACCAGTTTTGTCTGGATTGTCCGTGATTCCTTCATCGGCCTTGTTTCCATTTTCAACACTCCTTCTGCTTCTTGCTGTTTTTAAATACACTTCCCTTCTATGATATATTAAAAATAAGGGGGAGTAACAATGACAGAATTATTGAGAATTTTGAACACACCTGAATTCCAATCCAAAAAAACCTTGAAAGGCCAATTGGAGGAGCTGGGAATAAAAGAAGGTGACTCACTCATTGTCCATTCATCGCTTAAGTCGATGGGATGGATTGCAGGAGGCCCTCAGGCGGTCGTTGAGGCATTAATAGAGACAATTACCGTAAAAGGGACCTTAGTTATGCCTGCGCAGTCAGCGGATAACTCAGACCCTTCTTATTGGATGGCGCCGCCCATCCCGGAAAATTGGCATCAACCATTGCGTGATGAGCTTCCAGCGTATGATCCTCACCTGACGCCCATGCGTGGCATGGGCAAAATCGCTGAATGCCTGCACCGCCACCCGGACACGATCCGCAGTCCGCATCCAGCCCACTCCTTTATGGCTTGGGGCATAAATGCCGCTCATTGGATGAGCGAGCAGCCAATCGAAAATTCTTTCGGACCCGGGTCGCCGCTTGGCAAAATGATGGAAGCGGATGTGAAAATCGTATTGCTCGGCACCGGTTTTGATTCATGCACAGCTTTGCATTATGCAGAGTTTGTCCAAAGCGACAGAACTACATCCCCACAAGGCGCCGCTATTATGAAAGACGGCGAGCGGATCTGGCAGCAATTCGACTGCGTGGATATGGACTCTGAGCGTTTCCCTGAAATCGCCAAAGCATACCCGGGAGCTATCACAACCGGCAGACTTGGCCAAGCTGAAGTTCAGATTGCCCCTATGCGTCCGCTTGTCGAATTCGGCATCGAATGGCTGAAAGCCAATCCTTCGCCAAAAGAAGAACAATCATAAAAGCCTGTCCATCGGAGTGGACTGCCCTTCCATCTATTTCATGGAGAGGCAGCCCAATAATGGACAGGCTTTTATGTATAGACGATTTCATCCAATAAATCCTCAAGGCGGGTATTGCTGGCGTTGAAAGAATCCACGAACGCATTGATAATGTCAGCAGGTTCCGCTATGTTCTCCCAATCCAGCCGGTATCCGGCGTTCAAGGCAAGCTGGCGGGCGAATTCCCTTACCGTCCTGCCATTCCCTTCACGAAAAGGATGCAAAGCATTCAGTTCCGCCAAATAATGGGCAAGGCGGGGAATGAATTGGCTGCGCGGCAAGCCTTTCAGGTAGTTGTCCTGCTTTAGCTCCACAAAGATTCTGCGCAATTCCGCATCGATGAACTTTGGATGCGCAAAAGACGAAGAACCTTTCGAAATCATCTCTTCCCGAATTTTCCCAGCAAAAGGATAGACATCCTGCAGGATAGAGCGGTGGATTTCAATAAAAGCTTCCATATCAACCGGATCGGCGGGTTTTTTAATACGCAATTCCGATAACCGGAACAGCGTATAGACTTTTTCCAGCTCTTTCAGTTTTTCTTCATCCATTAAGTTGAACAGATTGACCAGTACCTCCGACTCGGGGTAGCAGTACATAGAGCTATGCTGGTACTTAGACATTGAATTTCGACTTGATGGCCCGGTGGAATTGAGCTTCCGTCCGTTCGCCAGTCAACACCGACCTCACAAAATTCTCATCCTCGTTTGTTACATCAAAGCCTTCAGTCACTAAAGAATGTGCAGCATAAGAAATTGCATGGCTGGCTTGTTCATGGGAAACACGGTTAACTAATTTCGTCAAGTTCATGACCACCTTTCGTTTTCCAATCATACCATTTTTCTGCCCTTTTTTCCATCCTTAACCCCTATTCCATAAGGTTTTCAGCGATTTTTTTGCACAAAAAAACCGGATGCTGAAGCACCCGGTTTTCAGTTTGTTGAAAAGCAGAATTATAAAAGTAATAAAGTATATTTTGACATTGATATTCCGCAAAACAGCCCCGCTTTCCTGCGGGCTTGCGCCGAACTAACTCGTGCTGACGCCCGAGTTAGTTCGGCACTTCGTCGCTACGCTGCCCCGTGGGAGTCGGAGCTGTTTTGCTCCAAATCTGAATATTCGCCGGAAATTCAGAGAGCATATTTTCATGTTCTTCGATAAAAGAAATGATTCTCTATTAGGAAATACCTTTGAATGATGCGGAACGCGTCCGCCTAGAGCGAAATGAAAAGACACTACTAGAAATTTTCTCGACAAAAAAAACCGGATGCCGAAGCACCCGGTTTTCTTTATGCCTGCTGCTGCAGTTCTTTGGTTTCTTCGGCTGTAAAAGGCCGGGATCTCGTTAAGAACCGTTTGCCTTCCACGCCTTCCAACGAAAACATGCCGCCGCGCCCATTCACAACATCAATAATCAGCTGTGTATGGCTCCAGTACTCGAATTGGTTTTTATGCATATAGAATTTGCTGCCACCGATTTCGCCGAGCAGCACATCCTGGTCGCCTAGAAACAAATCGCCTACCGGATAGCACATCGGTGAACTGCCATCACAGCAGCCTCCCGATTGGTGGAACATGACCGGTCCGTGTTTCTTTTTCAGCAATTCAATCAGCTCAAGTGCCGCTTCTGTTGCAATTACTCGTTGGACCATCTTAATCCCTTCTTTCCTTGATCAAAAGAACCCTTGTTTGTCATCACTGTAGCTGACAAGCATATTTTTCGTCTGCTGGTAATGGTCTAGCATCATTTTGTGGTTCTCACGTCCGACGCCGGACATTTTGTAGCCCCCGAATGCTGCGTGTGCAGGGTATTGGTGGTAGCAGTTTGTCCAAACACGGCCAGCTTGGATGCCGCGTCCGAAACGGTAAGCCGTATTCGTGTCGCGCGTCCAGATTCCCGCTCCCAATCCATATAACGTATCGTTAGCGATTTCAAGCGCTTCTTCTTTTGTTTTGAATGTCGTAACCGAAACGACCGGCCCGAAAATCTCTTCTTGGAAAACGCGCATCTTGTTATTGCCTTTAAAGACAGTAGGCTTGATATAATAGCCTTCTGCTAAGTCTCCTTCAAGTATATTGCGGTCTCCGCCAATCAATACTTCAGCACCTTCTTGCTTGCCGATATCCAGGTAAGACATGATTTTTTCCATTTGTTCTTGTGAAGCTTGAGCGCCCATCATTGTTTCAGGATCAAGCGGATTGCCGATTTTAATTGCAGCAACGCGTTTTAAAGCGCGCTCCATGAATGCATCGTAGATATCTTCGTGGATCAGTACGCGTGAAGGGCATGTACATACTTCGCCTTGGTTTAAGGCAAACATGACAAAACCTTCAATCGCTTTATCCAGGAATGCATCGTCTTCATCCATTATGTCTTTGAAGAAGATATTCGGTGATTTACCGCCAAGCTCCAATGTTACCGGAATCAAGTTTTGCGACGCGTATTGCATGATCATACGGCCTGTTGTCGTTTCACCCGTAAATGCCACTTTTGCAACGCGCGGGCTTGAAGCAAGCGGTTTGCCTGCTTCCAATCCGAAGCCGTTGACGATGTTCAATACGCCTGGTGGAATCAGATCGCCTACCAGTTCAGCCCAAACGAGAATGCTCGCCGGTGTCTGTTCAGCAGGTTTCAAGACGACGCAGTTTCCAGCTGCAAGTGCAGGTGCAAGTTTCCAGACAGCCATCAGCAACGGGAAGTTCCAAGGAATGATCTGGCCCACGACGCCCAGCGGCTCATGGAAATGATAAGCTACCGTATCTTCGTCAATTTGGCTGATCGAACCTTCTTGCGCGCGGATCACACCCGCGAAATAGCGGAAATGATCAATTGCCAAAGGAATATCGGCATTCAAGGTTTCACGGACTGCTTTTCCGTTATCCCAAGTTTCAGCGACTGCCAATAATTCCAGGTTTTCTTCCATGCGGTCTGCAATTTTCAATAATATATTTGAGCGGACAGTAGTCGATGTTTTGCCCCATGCCTCTTTTGCCGCATGTGCAGCGTCAAGCGCCGCTTCTACGTCTTCAGCTGTCGAACGCGCCACTTCTGTGAATTTTTTGCCGTTTACTGGAGAAACATTATCAAAATACTGGCCATTCGCCGGAGCTCGCCACTCTCCATTTATAAAGTTTTCGTACCTTTCCTTAAAAGAGTGTTTCGCTCCTTGCGTGTTCGGCATCGCATATTCCATTACCATTCTGTTTCCTCCCTTTATCTTTTTTGCCTTTCTTGTATGCGCTTACATTCCCTTAGAAAAAGAGTGCTGCACATCAAGAAACAGCTTCCCTTCTATATTGTCAAAAAAATTAGAAAATTGCAAGCGATTTGGATAAATTCTAGGTCCCATTTCACATCGTTTTGTTTATTCGGCCTGAAGGGTATACTGTTTAATAGAAAAAGAAATAAGCAATGAAGGGATTTTATTTATGCGAATCAATAAGTTTTTGAGTGAAACGGGCATCACCTCGCGCCGCGGCGCCGATAAATTCATCGAAGCAGGACGTGTCACTATCAATGGCCAGCTGGCGGAACTTGGCAGCAAAGTCGGACCGCGCGACGAAGTCCAAGTCGATGGCAAAATCATTGAACAACCGCAAGAAGAATACGTCTACATCGCGCTCAACAAACCCGTTGGCATTACAAGTACGACCGAGCGCCATATCGAAGGCAATATTGTGGATTTCGTCAACCATCCTTTGCGTATCTTCCACGTCGGTAGGCTGGACAAGGATTCGGAAGGTTTGATTTTGCTGACGAACGACGGCGACATTGTCAACGAGATTCTACGGGCGGAAAATGAACACGAAAAAGAATACATCGTCAAAGTGGATATGCCGATTACAGAATCTTTCTTGAAGAAAATGTCGGAAGGCGTTGAGATTCTTGATACAAAAACGCTGCCGGCTAAAGCTGAGAAGATTTCGAAATTCTCATTCCGCTTGACGATCCGACAAGGATTGAACCGTCAGATCCGGCGCATGTGCCAAGCGCTCGGCTATGAAGTCCGCGATTTGAAGCGGGTGCGCATTATGAACATTCACCTAGGCGGCTTATCGACAGGCGAATGGCGGAATCTGACAGAGGAAGAACGCAACGACCTGTTCCGCGAACTCGACTACAAACCTAAACGATAGGAGACAGATACATGCTGACATTGCAGAACACCCCTAACCACGCAGGCGTTAAGATAAGCGGTGATTATTTCGATCTTGAAGAATTGAACAAAGCGATTTACCATGTAATCGGCGATGAAAACAAATACCATAATTATACCGGCTCCCGGACCCGGATTCTTGGGATTTCCCACGCAATCCGCCAAGCCGCGCTTGGCGAACGCAATTTGGAAACTGTTTTTAACGGTTTGACGGAACACGCAAAAAAACAAAAGAGCTTTATATCTCCTGATAAAAATATCTATTTCTCTACGGAAGTGCTGTGGCCTGAAATCTTATACGCAGCGGTGGCACTCAAGGATTTTGTCCGCCTGCACCGCGAAGAATCCACATTCCCCGACTGGGAGCCAGAAGTGCACGTTATCACTCATTTCCAGTCGCTTGTGCTGGATTGCCTTCACGGCCAAGTGCCTGAAGAAGAATACCAGATCATCATGAAGACATTCAGCCAATCTTCTTCTGTCGGTGATTATGCTATCCAATACATCGATTTTCTCAATCTGAAGTTTATCGATATGGCGAAGCAGCAGCGTGAAAAAGCGCTGTCTGCTGTCGCGATGAAGATTGCTGTGCAAGACAACGAATACACCGCATTTCGCCAGCAGGTGCTGGCAGCGGCAAATCCATCCAAAAAAAGCATACACGAAATTTACTTTAAAGCTGATTACCCTGAACAGATTGATTGGTGACATGAAAAGTGCAGGCGCCTTGCTAGGCCCGACAAGCGCTGGAGGGCTTGGCTTGAATGGCGCTTTTTGCCATTCTAAACAAGACCGAAGCGTCTCGAGGGCCTAGGCGCCGGAGCTGGACAATAAGAAAAACAGGCACCGGCGTGAATTCACGCTGGCGCCTGTTTTTTCTTAACGCTTGATCTGCAGTACCATGAAATCACTGACTTCTTCTGCCCGTAAGCTATGCTTCTCACCAGGAGCCATATGGAGCATATTGTGTTGGGACACTTCAACTTCCCTGCCCTCTACCGTGAAAATCACTTTCCCTCTTTTGACGATGATGAGAACATCCGCATCCACTTCATGCTCCGCTACCGTCTGCCCGATCTGCAGCTGCATGTTCACCACATTGGTGTTGTTAAAACTCAGCACTTTTTCGATATGCTTATGGGTGTCGTTCAAATAATAAGGCGTTTCAATCAATTCCATGCCGGCACCTCCCTTTTCTTCACCTAATTCGACATAAAACCCCGGATTCCTTTGCTTACGGAATCCGGGGTTTTCACGATTTTCTTATTCGACCAATTGGATAAATTGTTTTGTGCGTTCGTGCTGAGGATTTTCAAAGAACGTTTTTGGATCTGCCGATTCAATGATTGTCCCCTGGTCGATCATAATCACACGGTCCGCTACTTCTTTTGCGAACTTCATCTCGTGCGTCACGACGACCATCGTCATTCCTTCTTCCGCAAGCTGTTTCATGACCTGCAGAACTTCTCCGACCAATTCAGGATCGAGAGCAGAAGTAGGTTCATCGAATAGCATGACCTTCGGTTTCATTGCAAGAGACCGCGCAATTGCCACCCGCTGCTTTTGGCCGCCAGAAAGTTTGCTGGGATAAACATCCGCCTTATCTTCAAGGCCGACCTTTTTCAGAAGCTCCATTCCCAGCTTTTTCGCTTCTTCTTTTTTCATTTTTTTCACCGTAAT
The DNA here is from genome assembly GCF_058268475.1 of Planococcus sp. TJ-301. Taxonomy (NCBI): domain Bacteria; kingdom Bacillati; phylum Bacillota; class Bacilli; order Caryophanales; family Caryophanaceae; genus Planococcus; species Planococcus sp. TJ-301. The sequence goes on from NZ_JBZDOH010000001.1 coordinate 1,817,603, forward strand.
CGGCGCTTCAATGACATTTTCCAAAACGGTTTTATGTGGGAACAAGTTGAAGTGTTGGAAAACCATCCCGACTTCCGCTCTGATTTGAGGCAAATTCTCTTTTTTAGGGTCGATTGTATGACCGTCAATTGTAATTTTCCCGCTATTGATCATTTCTAAAAAGTTAAAACACCTGAGAAGCGTACTTTTTCCGGATCCACTGACCCCGACCAGAACGACAACCTCTTGGGGCTTCACATGCAAATCAATGCCTTTTAGCACTTCAAGGTCGCCAAAGGATTTGTGTATATTTTCTCCGATTATCATGTTTAACCCTCCTTAGGCTTTGTCCACATCGAGTTTATTTTCGTATAAGCGCAATAGGTACGTAAAGATCATTACGAGTACCAAGTAATACAGCGCGACAACCAGGAACGACTCAAACGGCTGGAAAGATTGTGCTGCTTCACGGTTCGCAAGTGCGAAGATTTCCGATACCCCGATAATATAAACCAGCGACGAATCTTTCAATGTAATGATGAACTGGTTGCCAAGCGGTGGAATCGAACGGCGTAAGGCTTGTGGAAAGACGATGCGCTGCATGGTCTGTCTCCGATTCATGCCAAGCGACATACTCGCCTCACGCTGCCCAGGGTCGACGCCCTGAATGGCGCCGCGGAAAATTTCCGCAATATACGCACCGTTATGGACACCTAGAGCAATGGCGCCTGCCCAGAAATTATCCATTGTGTAAATTTCCACTATCCCGAAGTACAGGAACATGATTTGAACGATCAGCGGTGTTCCGCGGATGACCGTAATATAAATATTAGCAATTCCCCTCAGGATTTTCGATCCCGAAATTTTCATCAAGGCAAATACCAAACCGATTACCGTACCCAGAATGACACCGATTGCGGTCAATTGCAGCGTGACAACTGTCGCTTCCAGGAATCCCTGATAGGTCCGCATAAATACTTCATATACTGTTGCAAATAATTCTAACATTAACACCATTCCTCCCTAGGCCAAATGATTATTTGAGGATCTCGACTCCTTCAAGATCTACGTCAAGGAGGTTACGGCCAAACCATTTATCAGAGATTTCTTCATATGTGCCGTTTTCAATGATTGCAGCCAATGCTTCGTTCACTGCAGCCAGCAATTCTTCATCTTCTTTGTTTACTGCAACAGCTGCTTGCTCAATCCAAAGTGGATCACCGACTATTTCGACTTCAAGACCGGCTTTTTGTGCTTCAAAGCCTACTACGTCAGCCGTGATGACCGCATCCAAACGTCCTTCGATTGCTAAATCCTGCAATGCGACAACATCACTATTGTAATACTGAATATCTTCCGTGTATTTTTGTGCAGCTGTATCGTATGTGCTTTGTCCTACAACACCAATTTTCTTACCTTCCAGATCAGCTTCCGAAGTGATTTCAGTGTTACCTTCGCGTACGAAGATTACACCACCTGAGTAATAATATGGATCAGAGAACGAAACTTGCTTTTCACGCTCTTCTGTAATCGCCATCGATCCGATAATCGCATCGAAACGGTTAGTTGTTAGACCCTGGATAATTGTTTCCCATGGTGTTGTGATTGGATTCGGCTCAAGGCCCATTTCCTCTGAAATTGCATTGCTGACATCAATATCAAACCCTGTCAAAGTCCCGCCTTCTGTAAAATTGAACGGTTTGTACAGACCGCTTGAAGCTGTTGTGAATTTGCCTTCCTCCACTAGATTCAAATCGCTGCCGCCTTCAGTGCTTGATCCTCCCGAACCGGCTGAGTCTTCTGAACCTCCGCAAGCTGCCATAAGCATCCCTGCTGATAGAATTACACCTAAAAATGATAATTTCTTTTTCATATTGTTCTCCCCTTTTCGTTGTTTATGATTGACCAAAGCGCCGCAGCGTTTCGGGACTTGCCAGTAAGTTGAGCGTCCTTTTTATAAAAATATGTCTTTCTCTTTGTATACCTCTTCTACTTTTATCAAATTCCCCTTCACTTTCGCATGCTCCTTTACATAAACGAAGCGCATGATGGAAGTCAGCAAAGCGTGGACAGCTGTGTAGGAATCGATGTTCAAATTGGAATTCAACGCAACCGGCAGCAAAATATCCGCGTATTCGCCAGCAGGTGAATCACTGGCATCGGTCAGCACAATCACTTGTGCGCCCCGCTTTTTCGCTGTGCCGAGTGTTTCGATCAATGCTCGAGTATAGCGCGGAAACGCAAAGGCAATTAAAATGTCGCCTTCCTTGACCTTCGATAATTGGCTGTAATATCGCCCTTCGGAAGAAACGATCATTTCCGTTTGGCCGAGCGACATGTCCAGCCAGCCTGAAAACCAATGCGCCAGCCCGAAATCGAAAAAATTGCTGGTGACGTAAATGTGTTTTGCGGAACTGATCATATCGACTACTTGAAGCAGCTTTTCTTCATCAATGGATTGCTTGAGCTTTACGATGCTCAAAATATCCGCATCCAGCAAATTCTCCAAAAAAGATTGATCCACTTCCGGTTCCAGTATTTCCTGTTCCGCCTGTACCAGCCTTTCTTCCGCCAATTTCCGTTGAATCACCTGCTGAAATTCAGCATATCCTTTGTAACCAAGCTTCTGCGTCCAGCGAATCACCGTTGATTCACTGACGTTCACCCGTCTCCCTACTTCAAGAGCTGATGAAAATGCCAGGAAAATGGGTTCTTTAACAAATAAATCTCCCACTTTTTTTTGGCCAGAGCTGAAATCTTTATAAGATCCCGAAACTTTACGCAGTATTTCCTGCATGCCAACCGCCTCCAACACAAGAACTTACTCAAATACCTATAAAAAGTATACTACCTTGCAGGGAATCCTGCAATACTTTACTGAATATTCCCTGAAGCCATTTATTTATATTTATTCTATGTTTGAACCTTTTACTCAATTTAAGGTGTTTTTTATGCAGTTATTATGTATTTTTTAAATGCGCGGTGTATAGATCGGCCTGCAAAGGGAGGCTTGCAGGAGGCGGAGTCGAAAAATTCGGTTTAAAACAGAAGTTTTTTTGCAGGAAATACTTCGCTCAATTGCATCTTATTGAAAAATTCCCTTCCAACTTAAACTGTAAACCTGAATTTTTCATGTTTTTTGAATTAAAAGGATTTCCTTTCGGAGACACGAATTAGAAAGAGGAAGCAATACGATAAAAACGCCAGGACATGAAATAAAACATAAGTATTGTATAATAATTGTATAATATTAGTATCGGAGTGGATGAATGTGAAGTGGCAAGATCGAATTTTCTGGCTGTTTATCGTATGGTACAGCATTGGCATAGTGCTGTTGAGTTTTGATTTATTGCCTTGGTGGCTGGAATGGGCGAATGCATTTTTCCTGATGCTTGCCGGAACACTTGGTTTTCTTTATTTTTATCACCTGTTCGGAAAAACAGCCGGCATTTCGTTGGGCATTTTCATCTTCCTGTTTACGTTTATCGTGGAGGGGGCTGGCGCAGGTACTGACTTCCTTTTCGGCTCTTACGATTACACAAAAAGCTTCGCGCCCAACCTGTTTGGAGTGCCTATTGCTATCGGCTTCGCCTGGCTGATGGTCATGGCGACCACCCACGTGCTTGCACGGTGGATAGTGCCTTCCGGGGGGATTTTATATGCCTTTGCCGGAGCTATAGGCGCCGTCATCATCGACTTGATTATCGACCCCGTAGCTTTCCTTTTGAAAGAATATTGGATTTGGCAAGACACAGGCATCTATTACGGTATCCCGTGGACCAATTTCACCGGATGGTTTACCGTCGCTTTCGTCCTTCACTTGCTCATTGACTGGCTGATGAAACGGCAGGGCCTCCAAACCCGCGCTTCCATTCTCGAAAAACGGATGGTCCTCTTATACATATTAATCACAGCTATGTTCGTGCTGCTTGGCGCCTTGGGCGGCTTGTGGCTTGCCGCATTGCTGACCACCACCCTTGCAGCCGGATTCACGGCGTGGGCATGGAGAAGGAGGCCTGCATGATTCCCGCGAAAAAAATTTATTTATTCGATAAAGGATTTGAATTGTATTTGAATCCGCTTCTTCGCCGATTTTTTTCCGCCCTTCTCGGCCGTGGCATGCAAAAGCCGCCGGCAAATCCTGTAATCTTTATCGCCAACCACAGTTCATGGTGGGACGGGCTCTTGTTCTTTTTCCTGAACCGCACTGTGTGGAAGCATAACATCCATATGATGATGGACGAAAAAGGGTTGGTTCAATACAGCTTTTTCCGTTTTCTCGGTGCATTTTCCATCAACCGCGCAAAACCGAAAGATATTCTCGCCTCGCTGCAATACGCAGAAAAGCTGCTGCAAAACGGCAAATCTGTTGTGCTGTTTCCGCAAGGCGACGAGTTCCATCAGGAAAAACGGCCGCTGGGCTTCAGTGCCGGAATCACCTATTTGATGGAACGCTGTCCGGACATCCCGGTCGTTCCGTTGAGCTTCTATTATTCATTCCGCCATGTCCAAAAGCCGGAAGTGTGGATACTGCAGGGTCCGGCGTTCCGCCTGAATGATCTTGCAGGAAACAGCCGTAAAAAGCAGACAGCGGAAATCGAACAGCTTTCAACGCAACAGCTTGATGAGTTGAAGAGATTTGTGGTGGCAGAAGACACTGCCGCATTTGAAGACTTATTGAAAAGGGGGAAATAGCTATGCTATTGTTCATCAGCGTACTTTCGTTTTTTTTGCTGTGGACCATTTTTAACAGCTTTTTCCTCCCTGCGCTGCCAGCCAAGGCAAACTTTTCTGCAGGACCGGCCATTTCTGTACTGATCCCGATGCGCAATGAAGAGCATAATGCTGCGACTTTGGTAGCCTGCCTGAAAGCTGCGGATTATCCGAATATGGAATTCATCATCTTAAACGATCAATCGACAGACCGGACCGGTGAGATTCTTTCCCAGCTGACTGCCGGCGACAGCCGTTTCACCCTTTTACAAGGTCGGGAACTACCGACAGGCTGGGTTGGAAAAGTCCATGCCTGCCACCAATTGCAGCAGCACGCCCAAGGCGAATACCTGCTGTTCATTGATGCCGATATCCGCTTTGTCCCGGAGGCGTTCGGGCAAGCATTGTCGTTGATGCAGCAAAAAAATGCGAAGTTATTGTCCGGTTTTCCAGCGTTCGATGTGCCGCCTTTTTTAAGCAAGTTATTGGTGCCGATGCAACATTTCGTTGTGTTTTTCCATCTTCCGCTGGCAGTGGCCAACCGGACGAATATCCCGTCCACCACAGCAGCAAACGGCATGTGGATGATGTTCGAACGCAAAGCATACGAAACAATCGGCGGCCATGCAGCAGTTTCGGACTCTCTTGTGGAAGATGTCCACATCGCCAGGCTGATGAAGGCATCAGGAAAGAAAATGCTGCTCGCCAACATTACTCGCTCTGTGCGCTGCCGCATGTACGACACAAACCATGACGTATGGGAGGGCTTTCTGAAAAACAGCTATGCAGGCATCGGCCGATCGCCTTTGATGGCTGCAGGCTTGAGCCTTTTCTATGGAGCATTTTACGTAGCTCCTCTGTTTTTACTATTATATGGGCTGTTTTTTGCAAAGCCGCTTTATGCCGTCCCTTATGTCTTGACTGTAATGCAGCAGCTTTATGTGCTGCTCATGACCCGCCAGCATTGGCAGCTGGCGTTCTTAATGCCTGCGCAGGCGGCCGCAATGATTGCCGTACTGCTTCACTCAATGTGGAAAGCATGGCGCAAAAAACCGTATTCCTGGAAAGGCAGGCAGTATTCATGAAAAAAGTGATTATTATCGGTGGCGGACTTGGCGGACTTTCTTCAGCTGTCACTTTGGCACATGCCGGATTCCAAGTGCATTTATTCGAACAGAACGACCATCTCGGCGGCAAATTGATGCCGGTTTCTTTGGGCAGCTATACGTTTGACTTTGGACCGAATACAATCACGATGCCGCATGTATTCAAAGGAATCATTGAGCAGACCGGCGAGCGGGCAGAAGATTATTTCGAACTTCTGCCGCTCCGATCCCATACCCGCAACTATTTTCGGGATGGCTCCACAATTGAGTTTTCTTCAGACCCGGAAAAGATGGCTGCCGAAATTGCTCGTTCGTCGATAGGCGACGCTGCCAATTACCCGAAATTCCTGAAGGAAATCAGCCGCCTTTACAGATTATCCGAACGCTATTTCTTCCCCGCAACGTTCCAATCCTGGCGCGATTACCTTTCTCCTTCTCTCGGCAGCGCTTTGCTGCAGGCACGGCCGGCAGAAACCTTAGATCATTTTTTCAAGCGTTATTTTTCAAACCCGAACTTGCTGCAGGCTCTTGGCCGCTACGCAACTTATATCGGATCTTCACCTTATAAAGCGCCTGCCACTTTTGCGATGATTGCATATCTCGAACTGGTAGAAGGCGTCTATTATACGAAAGGCGGAAATGTCCGCATTGCGGAAGCTTTTGCGGCTGTTGCCAGAAAGAACGGGGCTGTGCTGCAGACCGGAACAAGCATAGAGCGGATACTGGTCAATAACGGCAGCGTCAGCGGTGTAGAGCTGGCAGGCGGAGAGAAAGTCGAGGCGGATCTGGTCATTTTAAATGGTGATCTCTTGAGTGCTTATCCCGAATTGGTGGATGAAAAGCTGCGCCCTTCTTTTCCCGATGCGAAAGCAGCAAGTTTCGAACCTTCTATCTCAGCATTCGTTATAACCGCAGGGCTGAGAGGACATGTGCCGGAACTCAAGCATCATAATGTATTTTTCTCCGGAGATTACCGACAGGAATTTGCCGATTTGTTTGATCACCAGCAATACAGCGACGAACCGACGGTCTATATTAGTAACTCCTCTTTCACCGATCCTACCGTATCTCCGGATGGCAGCAATTTGTTTATTTTAGTCAACGCACCTGCCCTGACAAAAGAAGGGCAGCTGCAGATCGATCCTGAGCAATACAAAGAACGAATTTATGATTTTCTGGAAAGCTACAGCGTGGAAATCCGCAGCCGCCTCGCCGTGGAAAAAGTGTTCACTCCTTCTTTTATAAAGGAAACGTTTGGCTCGTGGCGCGGCGCCTTGTATGGCCCTTCTTCCCATCGCAAAGCGAATGCCTTCCTGCGGCCTGCAAATGCAAGCCCGGATATCTCCAATTTATATTTCATAAGCGGCAGCACGCATCCCGGCGGCGGCTCCCCGATTGTTACAATGGGTGGACAGAATTTGGCAAACCGCATCATCAAGCAGCACAAATAAAAGGCTTCAGCACCGTTTTGCGCTGAAGCCTTTTGGTTTATAAGTAAGCTATGATGGCCTGTTTGGATTCATCTGATACGAAGTGTTTCTCTGTGAACACATTATAGCGCTTGTCGCGGATTGCCGACAAAATTTCACGGTATACAAGGCCCGCCCCTTTTACAGCGATGCGCGAGGACAGCGGGTATTCATGGATGGTTTCAAATGCCTGCTCATAAAAATGTTCAGCTTGCTTGGCAAGATCTTCCCAAACTTCGACAAACTCCCCGCTGACCTGCCCATTATGCAGATCGGCATCGGCAAGACTGTATTTATGCAAAACTTCATTCGGCAAATAAATTCGGCCAATTTTCAAATCTTCTCCGACATCCCGCAAAATATTGGTGAGCTGCATCGCGTAGCCCAGGGAAACCGCGCCTTCTTTCAGCACAGCCGTTTTGCCTGGCGCAAGAATCGGAAGCAGCATCAGCCCAACGCTGCTTGCCACATGGTAGCAATAGTCCAGCAGGTCTTCAACTGTTTCGTAGCGGCTGAAAGACAAGTCCATTGCTTGGCCTCTCAGCAAACAGGAAAATGCGTCTGCATCCATATCGAAGGTTTGGAACACATCGGCCAGCGCCACCCACATCGGATTTTCCGGGTTGTGCTGGCCTTTCAAGAATTGCTGAAACTCCTGTTCAAACTTTGCAAGTTCTTCAACGGGGTTATCCCCTTCATCAACAATATCATCAGCGAGACGGCAAAATGCATAAACTGCCCAAACCGCTTTCCGTTTTTCCTTTGGCAATAAAGAAAAGGTTTTGTAAAAACTCTTGGAATTGGCAGCAATGACTTTTTCACAATAATCGTAAGCTTGTCTTACTTCCATCGTGGACCGCTCCCTTCACTCGTGAACTCACTTTGGACTTGCTCGGCCATGAGTTTCGCTCCTTGCATGACAATCGGGATTCCACCGCCCGGATGCACGGACGCTCCCACTGCGAACAAGCCCTGGGTTTTATACGGCTTGACCTGCGGACGGAAAACCCCTGATTGGAACAGCGTCGGCCCAATGCCGAAGCTGCCGCCTTTGAACAAGCCGAACGCTTCAGCTTCTGTCGGCGTACGGATTTCCATCCACTCTATCGCCGCCTTTAACCCGGGAAAAGATAAATGCTCCGCGCGTTCTATGATTTGATCGATCCATTCTGCTTCCGAAGCCCAATCGACCGTTGAGCCGGCAGGAACAGGCACCAACATGTAAAGGACGCCTTTCCCTTCCGGAGCAAGTGAACGATCCACTTTGGAAGGATGGAAGGTATAGAACGCAGGGTCTTCAGGAAGTTTCTTATCGCTAAAGACATTTTTCATATGGTTTTCATAACTGTTCCCAATGAAAAACTGATGGACATTAACATCTTCATAGATTTTGTCGAGCCCGAAGTACAACAGTACGCAACCGGAAGAAGGAAGAAATTCCTTCACTTTCTGGCCAGGCAGGACAGATGTAATCGAAGGAAAGTCTCCATTATAAATTACGCCGTCAAAAGCCTGAAATCCTTCTTTTGTTTCAATTCCTTTGACCACATCGTCCTCAACGACGATGTTTTCTACTGGGCAGCCGGTATGTATCTCAGCATTCGGGCGCTTCCGGAGTTCTTTTTCAAGAAGCGGGATCAAACTGCCGTAGCCGCCTTTCAAATAATGCACGCCATGTTCATGCTCGCTGAAAGGCACTAAAGAATACATTGCAGGCGCATTGAACGGGTCTCCCCCGATATACAGCGCCTGCAGTGTATATGCCAATTGAAGCCTCTCATCTTTAAAATAATTGGCCATTAATTTTTTCACAGATTGCTGCGGCTTCAGCTTCAGCAGCTTTTTCACATTCCCAGGAGTCCAGAAGTCGCTTTTTTTAACAAAGGAATGTTCCAAAAAGGCGGAGCTTCCAATTTCAAAGCGCTCTCTGCCTTCTGCCATAAATTTCAAGAAGCCTTCCTGTTCCCCGGGAAACACCCGCTCCACTTCCGCGGCTTGGCGTTCGATATCCGGATATTTGGTGTACACTTTGCCGTCGGGGTAACGGATTGTATAAAGCGGATCGCAGAGGAGCAGTTCATATTGGTCATCGCTGATTCCTGCTTCCCCCAGCAGTTTACGGAACATTTCCGGCAGCAGGACAATTGTTGGCCCTTCGTCGATCCGGAAGCCGTCGCGTTCCACGAACGTTAAACGGCCTCCCAATTTCTGCTCTTTTTCAAAGATGGTAACATCGAAGCCTTGGCGGGTTAAGAAAAGTGCTCCCATCAAACCGCCGACGCCGCCTCCGATAATGGCAATTTTCATGAAAAGCCCTCCAATGCCGGCAAAGGCGATGTCGGAACAGGTGATTTTCCGTATTGCTCAAAAATGCCATTCGCTGTAATGCGGGCAGATTCCAGAATTGTCGGCAAGCCGCTTCCTGGATGTGTTCCGCCTCCTACCAGCCAGCAATTGTCCAGTTCTTCGAATTTATTATGGGGACGGAAAATCATCATCTGCGACAATTGATGTCCCAGATTGAACGTTGCACCTTTGTAAACGGAATACTCATGCTCCCAATCGAATGGCGTCAGCAGCTGCTCTTCTTCAATATGGTCGCGGAGCCCTTTAAAGCCTGTTTTTTCTTCGATGATATCCAATACCAGTTCGCGGAATGCCCCTTTTTCTTGCTCCCATCCGATATCGCTGAAATTATTCGGCACCGGTGCCAGGATATAAAGCGTCGACTTGCCTTCAGGCGCCAACGTTGGGTCGGTTACACTGGCGTTCTGGACGTAAATAGAGGGATCTGCCGAAAGCATGCGCGTATTCGTGATTTCCTCGACATTCTTTTTATAGTCTTTCGAAAAGATGATGGTGTGGTGGGAAAGGTCATATTTTTTATCCAGCCCAAGATACATCATAAACGTCGAACAAGAATATTTTTTCTTCTCCAATTTTTGCGGACTGTATTTCTTCAAAATGCCCGGTTCTACAAGGTGTGTCATGACGTGTGCGAAATCACCGTTGATGACGACTTCATCTGCCAATTCGACAGAGCCGTCCTCCAGTTCGACACCTTTTACAGCACGGTTTTCAATGGTTAATTTTTTAACACCTTTTCCTAAATGAATAGTGCCACCCAACTCTTCAACCACTTTGGCCATTGCCTGTGAAAGTTGGTTGACGCCGCCGATCGGATGGAAAATGCCGTATGCATGCTCCATATAGGAAAGGATGGAAAATGCACCCGGACATTCCCATGGCGACATCCCGAGGTATTTGGACTGAAATGCAAAAGCCATCTTCAAGCGCTCATCTTTAAAATAGCGGGACAGGACATCGTATAAAGTTTTATTGACCTCCAGTTGAGGCAGCGCTTTGATGACATTGGGCTGCATCATATGGATCAACTTGTCCATGCGCGATTGCAGCAACGGCGTCAGCGCCTCCAATTTTTTTGCGTTGTCTTTCATAAAACGGACATAGCCTTCGCCATCGCCTTTGAAATTTTCATCAATTTGTTTTCTCATTTGTTCGTAATCGCGTGTCATAATCAGGTTTTGATCTTCAAAGCGCAGCTCATACATCGGATCCAGTTCAATTGCTTCCATATAATCCTTCAATTGGCGTCCAGATGCTTCAAACAGCTCTTCCACAATGTGAATCATACTTAAGAACGTCGGGCCAGTATCAAATTTAAAATCGCCTAGACGCAATTCTGCATTGCGCCCACCTACTCGATCTTGTTTCTCGTAGACATCCACTTTATAGCCTTTGCTTGCCAGCAGCATTGCCGCTGCCAAACCGCCTGGGCCTGCGCCTATTACTATCATCCGCTCTTTCATGGCTTAACCCCCATTTTAGACTAACTCCCTATAATAGTTAGACATTTATTATACAAACATTATATATTTTTAACATCCAAATGACTAGCGATATGATTAATCAAACGGTCTATAAGATATTTCTATTTTATCATTTTTCAGATTTTTTAGCCTTTCTGCAAGGCAGGAAATCAACCGTAAAAACTGTGGCTTCGCTAAATTAAAAAATACCCGATATCTGGAGCATCGAGTATTCCCATTAAAAATTTCAAAACATTAGGCTAGAGGGTTTATCTCCTTTTTCCAATTCCATCTCGCACTTATTTCGATTAACTAAATTTTTACATATCGTAGTGTTAATATATCCACACATTTTATTCTTTAGTAGGTACTATTCTTCTTTTTTATAGTATTTGTAAATTTTTTATAGTATTTTCCATTTCTCTCATTTATATTTTAAATGTTATGAAAATTATATCATTAGAGGAGGAATGAATTTGAAGAAGAACATCTTTGTGAGCACGACTTTAGCTGCAGTTCTTGGATTCAGCGCGCTGGCTACAGGCAATGTCTATGCAGCGCCAACTACCAAGGCAGCTGAAGCTTTATCCCATTTCAGCGAAGTTTCTGGAACGCCAGCGGATCTGGGCGTGGCCAATGACGAAAGATTGATTGAAATGCTTAAGAAAGAGGGACGCCTGGCAAAAGACGCCGGCCCTGAAGAAGCGGAGAAAGCTTTGCAGAAATTCTTGAAAACAAAAGCTGAAAGCAACAAAAAAGTCGAAGCACAAAATCCTCTCACAAAAAAACACGAGGATTCATTAAGAGATAAAGCAAAAGGTCAAGGCCTGACAAACGGAAAAGGCAATAAGCTTGGCCAAACCAAAAAAGCGAATGTATCCCCAGTAGAAAACGAAGCATTCGACGGTGAGGTCCGTAAAGACAAAGTGCTTGTTCTTGCCATCGACTTCCCGGATTACAAAACAGGCTCCATTACACCAGAAGAAAGTGATATGTTCTATGAAGACTATCCAACCTCCCATTTCGAAGATATGGTTTTTGGCGACAACGGTTATAAAGGCCCGAACGGCGAAACTTTCGTATCCATGAAACAATATTACGAGCAGCAATCAGGCGGCAGCTATACATTCGATGGCCAAATCGCTGGCTGGTATACAGCTGACAACCCGGCCGCTTATTACGGCGGCAACTACCCTGGTCCAGACGATAGCGACCGAAGAGCAAGATCGCTTGTAATGGAAGCGCTAACAAAAGCGGGTCAAGACCCATCGATCAACTTGTCAGAATACGATGCTTGGGACCGCGATGATTATGACGGCGACGGCGTCTACAACGAGCCGGACGGCATTATTGACCACTTGATGGTTGTCCATGCCGGTGTCGGCGAAGAAGCTGGCGGCGGAAAACTGGCCGGAGACGCAATCTGGTCCCACCGTTCAAGCCTTGGGTTAGTAGCGGTGCCAGGCGGAAACTCTAACAGCGACCGTTTCGGTGGATTGTTGGGTGCTTCTGATTATACAATCGAACCGGAAGACGGCGCAGGCGGCGTGTTTGCACACGAGTACGGACACGATCTTGGCTTGCCGGATGAATACGACACTCAGTACTCAGGTACTGGCGAAGCAGTAGCATACTGGTCCATCATGTCAGCCGGCAGTTGGGCAGGAAAAGTGCCGGGAACTGAGCCGACCGCTTTCAGCCCATATGCTAAAGAAATGCTTCAAGCAGGCCATGGCGGCAACTGGCTGACAGGGACTACATTGAACGAAAAAGACATTACTTCAGCAGGAACAACTGTGCTGATCGATGAAAACGTCACGAAAGGCAAAAACAACGATACAGTGCGCGTCGACTTGCCGGAAAAAGCGACGGATGTAAACACGCCATTCAGCGGCACGAAAGAATACTTCAGCGGCAAAGGCGATGAGTTGGATAACTCGATGTCAGTGGAAGTTGATTTGACAACCGCCACTTCAGCCGCTTTGAATTTCAAAGCTTGGTATGACATTGAAACAGACTGGGATTATGCTTCTGTCAAAGTGAACGGCAAAGCAATCAAAGGAAATATCACAACAGATACAGATCCGCATGAGCAGAACCCAGGACACGGCATCACCGGCTCTTCAAGTGGCTGGGTCGATGCAAGCTTTGACTTATCGGCTTATGCAGGCGAAAAAGTTACAGTTGAACTAAACTACTGGACAGACGTTGCAGCGATCAACCCTGGCTTCTACGCGGATGACCTGGTCATCACGGCAGACGGCAAGACAATTGTATCTGACGATGCAGAAGGCACTCCTGCTTTCACACTTGCAGGTTTCACACAGGACGAAGGGAAAGTTTACTCAGAAAGATACTACTTGCTTGATTGGCGCTCACATAACGGCGTCGATGAAGGCTTAGCCAACATCCGCCGCGGAGCTAGCTTGATGAGCTACGATAAAGGGCTTGTTGTCTGGTATGTGGATACGTTCTACACGGACAACTGGACTGGGTTGCATCCGGGTGAAGGTTTCCTTGGCGTAGTTGACGCTGACCAGCAAACGAATTACTGGAGCGACGGCTTTGTTGGATCGTCACGCTACCAGTTGAATGATGCAGCCTTCAGCTTAAACAAATCTTCTAAAATGTACCTTGATTACAGAGCGATCAATGGCTTGACTTTGACTGACAACTTTACACAACGCACACCACTGTTTGATGACAGCGCTGACTACAGCAACCCGGGTATGGATGACGCAGGGCGCAATGTCCCAAGCGCCGGCTTGAAGTTCCGTGTTACTGGCGAAAGCACTGACGGATCAGTCGGGAAAGTACACATCTACAAATAAGAAGAAATGCCCCGGCGCATCCAATGCGCCGGGGCACTTTCTTTGGTTTTTAATCACATGAAAAAGAAAAGCAGCCCTTGAATCCCATTTTTTCCGGGTTCAAGGGCTGCTTTCACTTCTATTCTGATTTATCCCATCTTATTTAAGGATTTTGATTTTGACGTTTTTGCGTCCCCATTTTAGAGCAGCGCTCTTAGTCGGGATGAAGACGTCGATTTTGTTGCCTTTGATGGCGCTTCCGATGTCGCCTGCAACTGCGTAGCCGTAGCCATCAACATAAACTTTCGTTCCTAGTTTGATGATTCTCGGATCTACAGCGATTACTTTTAATCCTGGATTCTTCTTCAAGTTAATGCCGGTCTTCGTAATTCCTGAACAGCCTGCACATGACGCCGTGTATGCTGTAGCGGAAACCGTGAATTCTTTTACAACGTTAGATGAAGTTGAACGTGAAGGCGTTTTTGCTTTCGCAGCAGTTTTCACTGCAGTGCCTTTCACTTTTAATTTCTGTTTCGGATGGATGGTATTCGATTTAAGCTTGTTCCATGTTTTTAGGTTGCTGACTGATACTTTATGCGTTTTAGAAATCTTATATAAAGTGTCCCCACTTTTAACCGTGTATGTATTTGATGCTGCTGAACTTTCTAGAGACGTTCCAAGAAATAAAACTAATGCGAAACTTAAGACGATGAGTAGTTTTTTCAATTTATTCGCTCCTTTTTTGTTTTTGCAGTACAAATAAAATAACATGTAAACATTACAGTTCTGTAACAGTTAGACGTATATACCATTACATTTCGACTATATTTCATGACATTTATGATTAATAAGTTACAGCTAGAAACAGTTTTGCCCAGAAAAACGGGATTTTGACACAAAAAAAAGAATTGCCGACAAATTGCCGGCAACTCTGGAAAGCCCATATTGGGCATTCTTTCCTTATTTATTCGCTTTATGGACTTTCAAAGTTTTACCTTTGATCGTCTTATCTTTCATCGCTTTCAATACCATCGGCCCTTTGCCGTTGAGAATATCGATATACGTCACGGTATCCTGGATTTTGATGATGCCGATATCTTCAGCCGTTACACTTGGGATGCTCGTCAGCGTGCCGACAAAGTCGAATGCGCGCAATTTCTTTTTCTTGCCGCCATTGAAATACAATTTCATGATGTCTTTATTGACTTCTTCATTCTTGTTCTTTTTCAGCTTCGGCTGCGTTTCGAGCTTCTCCGTGAAGGCTGGCTCTGCGGCATGGACTTCGCTTGATGAAGGCGCCATGCGCTCTTCAATTTCAAATCCGATATACGCTTCGATCTCCGCCAGGAATTTGCCTTCGTGCGGTGTCACGAACGTAATAGCTTTCCCTGTCTTGCCTGCACGCCCTGTACGACCGGCGCGGTGTACATAACTTTCCTTCTCTAAAGGAATGTCGTAGTTGATGACATGCGTGATGCTGTCAATATCGATGCCGCGCGCAGCTACATCCGTAGCAACAAGATAACGGAACTCGCCACGTTTGAATTCGCTCATCACTGCAAAACGGTCTTCCTGCAGCATGCCGCCATGCAATTTCTCACATGTGTAATGATGCTTTTCAAGCTGCTCCATAACGAAATCGACATTATCTTTCGTACGGCAGAAAATAATGCAGCTATCCGGATTTTCAACAATCGTCAAATCGCGCAGCACAGCAAACTTTCTCTTTTCCTCCACACGGATCAAGGAATGGGCGATGCGGTCTGTTATAGTGTCCGTCGATTCGATTTCGATGTGTTCAGGATCCGTCATGTATTTGCGCTGAAGCTTTTCGACGTTTTCAGGCAATGTTGCCGAGAACAACATTGTTGTGCGCTGTTCCGGAAGCTTCGTGATGATCGTCTCCACTTGTTCAATAAAGCCCATGTTCAACATTTCATCCGCTTCATCAAGAACCAGGTAAGCGACTTTGCTCAAGTCGATCGTTCCGCGCTCAATATGATCCAGAACTCGTCCAGGCGTCCCTACGACAACGTGGCATTTCTGTTTCAATTCAGCCTGTTGGAAAGCGAAAGGCTGTTTGCCGTATACCGCTGCCGCTTTGATGCGTTTGAAGCGGCCGATATTCGTAATGTCCTCTTTCACTTGGTCAGCCAGTTCACGCGTCGGCGTCAGGATCAACGCTTGCGGCTTATTTTCATCCCAGTCGATCAATTCACAGATTGGAATCCCAAAAGAAGCGGTTTTCCCGCTCCCCGTCTGGGATTTCACGGTTAGATCCGTCTTTGCCAAAGCCACGGGAATAACCTTTTCTTGCACCTCTGTCGGTTTTTTATAGCCCAGCCCATCCAATGCTTTTAAGATTGGTTCGCTGATTGTAAAATCAGTAAATTGTTTTTCAGTCATATTTATTGCTCCTTCTCCGTTCAAAAATATACACGTTGTTTTATTATCGCACGGATATCATTCTTTCACACGTTAAGCGATTATTAAGTTTTATCTTGCCGGTAGATGAATAAAAAACCAGCGGAAATGCTCCACTGGTTGATTTGGTGCTTATTGATCGAGCAAGCTGACCGATACTTTGACGTCAAGCGACTGGCTTCCGCCTCTGTAAACGCCTTGCACCGGGCTGACATCATTGTAATCGCGCCCAACCCCGACAAGAATATGATGCTCAAGCGCTTCTACATTATTTGTCGGGTCCAGGCCGACCCAGCCGATTCCCGGAACCATCACTTCAACCCATGCATGGCTCGCCGCATCGCCGATCAATGCCGAGTTTTCGCCGACGTATAAATAGCCGCTGACGTAGCGCGCTGGAATGTGTTTGGCGCGCAATATTCCCAGCATGACGTGCGTGATGTCCTGGCAGACCCCTTTCATCAAATCGAACGACTCTTCCGCTCGCGTCGAAACGTCCGTCGACTCGCCGTCATACGTAAAGCGGTCGTGCAGGTAATTCATAACGTCAATCGAATACTGGACCGGATTCGACATTTCGCCGAGCGCTGTGTCCACTTGGCTGATATGTTCCGGCGTCAGATACGTATACGCCGTGTTGCTCAGATAGGCCAAATATTGTTCCCCAAATAAGTTGGAATGGAAAATGGAGTTCATTTCCGGTGAATAATCAATGCGGTGGATGAACGGGCTTTTCTGGATGCTGACAGTCGACGTAGCTTTCACTTCAAGATTTTGGTGATGCTCTGCAATGAAAAAGGTTTCCACATTATTGCCCCAAATATCGATATGCTCTTTTGTCAGTGAGGCAGGTGTAATATCCGCACGGTAAGCATGCAGGCGCTGGCATTCGTCGGATTTTGGCTTGAGGCGGATGGAGTTCATGCTTTGGTCGACAATCGTCTCGTATTGAAAAATATTGGTGTGCTCAATCTTATACTTCATAGTGGTTATTCCCTTCGTGCCTATCTGATGTGTTGCATTCTGTGACTGGCTTTGTCCAGACTGTTCTGAAGAAGGTTCGATCAAATAATAGGTTTTAGAGAATAATTGGCTGATTTCATTGCAGCCGTCTTGGAAATGATTTAGGAACTCCATCATTTCATCAGTTGATAACTCATCCAAATTCAGCTCATTGAACTTAGTCCGCACTTCGTCTAGTTTTGCGTAAAGCTCCCACGAATAATGGGAAATCTTGCTATCTTCCAACTCTTCCACAGCCGCCCGTACATGATCCAGACAATAACGGATTGAGCGCGGGAAGCTTTGATTGGAGATTAGGAAATTGAGCACGTGCCGCGGGTCCATTTTTGGCGGATTGGCTTTTAAATACGCATCATAGGCGTTGGTCATGCGCAGCGCAGACAGCCAATAATAATAATCTTCCGTCTGGGCTTTCAACTGCTGTTCATAGGTCCGCTCACAGACGACATTCAAAATCCGGGCGGTTTTTTCAGCGCGTTCGAGCCATTTGGCGATTTTGATGATTTGATAGCCGACTCCACGTGACATAGCCGCTTCAATAATTCCTTGCGATGTCAGCGAAGTGAATTTGACGCGCTCCAAAAACTTGCCGACATCTTTGGCCGTGCATTGGCCCACTTCTACATCCTGCAAAGCCAAATAACAGCGATTCCATGTCTGCCAATAATCATCCGTAATATGATCACGGCTGACGCGAGCATTTTCGCGGGCCGTCCGGACACAATTCGCAACGGAATTCATATTGCCTTCATCAAATGAAAGATATTGAACCAGCTGGTCTTCTTCATAATATTCCTTAGACTTTATATGGCTGAGCTCTTCACTTGAAGCACATATTTCATAAATCAACTTCCAGTCGCTGTCTCTGACCAGTTCTTCATCGGAAGCTTCAATCATCTGCAAAAGCTGGACATCCAAAATCCGGGCGTTATTTTCTGCGCGCTCGGCATTTCGGGACATCCAATATAAAGAATTAGCTACTCGACTCAGCATTGTGGTCCCCCCTGTCATCCTTATCCCGGTAGACCCAGGTATCTTTTCCGCCGCCGCCCTGCGAGGAGTTGACGACGAGCGATCCGCGCTTCAGCGCCACTCTCGACAATCCTCCTGGAAGGACGCGCGTATTTTTCCCTCTCATGACGAAGACGCGCAAATCAACATGGCACGGGTAAAAGTCTTCGCCTTGATAAGCGGGAGCACGCGACAATTTGATTGTCGGCTGGGCAATGTATTGATGTGGGCTCTCGATGATTTTAGCCCTGAATTCTTCAATTAGCTCTTTCGATGCATGGGGCCCGACCAGCATATCATAGCCGCCAGAAGCGCCGACGTTTTTCACGACCAGTTCTTCCAAATGCTCCAATACCCATTCCCGTTCTTCTAAATTATCAAGCAAATAAGTTTTAACGTTGCCGATGATTGGTTCTTCGTTTAGGTAATAGCGGATCATGTCTGGAACATACGCATAAATCGCCTTGTCATCCGCAACACCATTGCCAATACCATTCAAAATGGCGACGTTTCCATGGCGGTAAGCGTCCAACAGCCCCGGCACGCCCAGTGCTGAATCTTCGCGGAAAGCTTCCGGGTCCAGAAAATCATCGTCGATTCGGCGGTAGACAATATCAACGCGCTTGAGCCCACGAATCGATTTCATGTATACGACATGGTCTTTGACAATGAGGTCCCGGCCTTCAACTAGGTCAATCCCCATTTGCTGCGCCAAAAAAACGTGGTCATAATAAGCGGAATTGTACATTCCAGGGGTTAAAAGAACAGCAAAAGGCTTATCGTTCGTCGTTCTAGGAGCATGATCAAGAATCGCTTCGTGCAAATACGACATTTGATGCTCCAAGGCATGCACGGAATGATTGTTGAAGAATTCCGGATAGACTTGCCGCATAACATAGCGGTTCTGGTAGACATATGACATTCCAGAGGGGTTTCGCAGGTTGTCTTCAAGCACATGATATGTTCCATGTTCATCGCGGATCAAATCAATGCCGGCTAAAAATATATGGTTTTTCAGAGGCACATCGATTCCTTGCACTTGTTTAGCATAATAATAGGGATTTTCTTCTATCAGTCTTCTGGGGATTATTCCATCTTCGAGGATTTTCTGACTGTGATAGACATCATCCAAAAAGCGGTTTAGGGCTTCTGTACGTTGAATCATTCCTTTTTCAATTGTATCCCATTCTTCAGGGGAAATAATGATCGGCACAAAATCGAAAGGCATTGTCCGCTCTGTTCCGACGTTATTGTTATAGACTGTGAACGTAATCCCTTGCCTGAGAAAAGACAGCTGGGCTGTTTCGTGCTTTTCTTTCAGTTCTTCTTCGGAGAATTGCTGGAGCTTTTCATAGAATTTGCGGTAATGGGGTTTCGCCGTTCCTTGTGCTGTAAACATTTCATCAAAAAACGGTTTTACATTATACGATTTGAACATACATACCCTCCTTAAATCATTTTGCAGCATCCAATATAAACAAAAAAAGCTACGGCTCTTTTTTCGAGCTATAGCCTTCCCTCTATTCATTTTATCTTATTTTTCAGACAGGATATACATTTAACTGAAAAATTAGTTATTTTTTGACTTATCTTCGTCTGCATTCTTTTTCAGGGAATCGCTATAAGACGTGCTGCCGCCAAATGTGCCGCCGCTTGGAGTTGTGCCTGAAGAAGCAGAACCACTTGTTGAAGAGGATGTACCGCCGGCAGTTCCCGAAGTGCCGCTGCCTGTTTTGTCAGAGCTTGTCATGCCTGATCCAGATAAACCTGTACCCGTTAAACCCGTACCTGTCGTACTTGGTGTGCCTGTTGAACTTGTACCTGTCTTATTTGTTGAACTGCCGACATCCTCTTTCAAGGTCTGATTGGCTTTGTCCAACGCTTCTTTTTCTTTGTCCATCATTTGCTGCTGGCTTTCGATAACGCCTTTCACAGCCTCTACCGCTTTGTTGACACTTGGCTTCACTTTATCAACCATGCCGCCGGACTGCTCGTTCAACCGGTCAAGTCCTTTTACAACAGAGTCTTTCAGATTTCCAGCTTGAGTTGAAGTCTGCCCTTCTTTTTTCTGTGTCATTGCGGCACCGATTAAAGCACCTATTCCTAATAACACCAATTTACCGAATGTTCCGCTTGATTTTCTAGCCATTGCTTACCACTCCTTTTGATTTTTAAATCCTGTGTTATTTAGTATTGACTATTCGCAATATTTTCAAACCTTTTAATGGAAAAAAATAAAGACACCTACTGGTAAAAGTGGTGTCTAAAAAAGAGGAACATTATTAAATTTTGCCTTCTTCTTTAAGCACCTGCCAAAACGCCTCGACCACTTCTGGGTCATACTGAACTCCAGCCAGCCCCCTGATTTCAGCCATTGCATATTCTGCGCTAAAAGCTTTTCGGTATGCTCTATCTTCCGTCATCGCATCAAAAGTATCACAGACGCCGATGATTTTCGCTTCCGTCAATATCTCGTCGCCTTTCAGTCCGAAAGGATAGCCGCGGCCATTGACCCGTTCATGATGCTGCTCGACGATATCCGCAAGGTCTGCATAAGCCGTTTTCCGGAGCATGTCAGCACCGTCGCCGGGATGTTTTTTGACGAGCGCAAATTCCTCGTCGTTCAGTTTAGCAGGTTTTTTCAGAACTTCTTCCGGGATGTTGATTTTGCCGATGTCATGAAGGATGGAAGCTATGAATAAATTATGTATACGGTCTCTTCCTAAATCCATTTTTGAAGCCGTTTTTACTGCTATGTGGGCAACTCGTGAACTATGTTTGTGTGTGTACCGATCTTTTTTTTCAACTTCTTCGCCAATTTTTCGCAATTCATTAATTTCATTGCTTAAGGCATGAAATACAGGATGTGTCGATACTGATAAAAAACTCACATCTGATATTGCATTAAAAGTGACCGGTTCTTCTAAATTTCTTGCGGAAAAGAAATCCTCTGGTCCTAACTTTAGGATCTCGCCTTCTATTTCAACTTCCATTTCACCAGTCAATATATAGAAAAATTCTTGAACATCAGTATTTTCACTAGGAAAAAGAACCACTAATTTACCTTTTACTACTGTTTGCTTCATCATCTCAATACCACCACCACGACCTAACAAACTGAGAGATGTCGCGCCGTTTTGAACAGTTTCCAGGTAACCATTTTTTTGTATGTCCAAGCCTTTCACAAATACACTTCCTTCCAAAAAAACTATGGGAGTATAGATTCCTATACTCCCATAGTACTCTATTTATTAAGTTTTATACAACCACTCTTACCAACCAATTACTACCATTGGATCAATCATAGCAATGCGGTCCGGGAACTTAACCGGAATCCATTCAATCGCGACATTGATTCCAGCAGCATTGGCATTTTCAACGCCAACACGCGTCATTTCACGAGTCTTCATATCCAAGTCATGGATCAACGCTGAAACTTCCTCGTCGTATTTAGCCCATAAAGCAGATTTTGTTTCTGCGTCATAAGCACTCGCGTAATTAGATAGATAGTCAGCATATAACTCATCCGCTTCCGCCTGTGCTTCGGCGATTTCAGCGTAGATTTCGTTATTTACCAGCTCGATATCAGATAAGCCTTCTGCAATTTCCGTTGTTACGGATGTGTCTCCTGCAGCAAATGCCGACGTGCCAAGCATTACTGTAAGCATTACTGTGATAATAGCAGCAAGTACATTTTTCTTGAACATTCTCTTTCCTCCAATTGGGTCGGTTAATTGGGTCTCCAGCGCTTTCTGCGTCCAGATAGTGAAAGCTCCCCCTGAGCTTCCAGTATTTGATACATTTAACTGTCGCCGGTCCTCCTACTTAGTATATAAGAACCATAGCAATAGTACAATATAATTTGTCAATCCTTTACAAAAACAGAAGTTTCATTAAGATTCAAGGTGTTTAGAATCAAAAAAGGCCGGAAGAGATTCCGGCCTTTCCACATTCATATCATATTTAGGGATTGATGGTTTAACAGCTCGCCTTATTTATGGCAATACAGTCGAGCCCATCAGGTAACGGTCGCATTCGCGCGCGGCTTCGCGGCCTTCGTTGATTGCCCAGACGATCAAGCTTTGGCCTCGGCGCATATCTCCCGCAGCGAAGACACCTTCCACATTGGTGTTGTATTTGCCATATTCCGCTTTGACAGTAGACTTCGTCGTCGTTTCTACAGCCAATTGCTGGATCAGCCCTTGTTCTGGCCCGCTGAAACCGATGGCCAGCAGCACCAAGTCCGCTTTCCAGACTTTTTCAGTGCCCGGAATTTCTTCACGGATCCGGTTTCCTTGCTCATCAATTTTCAGTTTGACGTTGACGGTATGAACTTCTTTGACAGCCCCATTTTCATCGCCGACAAATTTTTTCGTCATTACCGCAAATGCCCGCGGATCGTGGCCGAAAGCGGCAGCCGCTTCTTTTTGGCCGTATTCGACGCGATGAATTTTTGGATACTGCGGCCACGGGTTGCCGGCTTCATCGCGCAATGCGCCTTTTTGATCGTAGACATCGAATTGTATAAGGCTGCGGCAATTCTGGCGGACCGCTGTTGCCAGACAGTCTGTCCCGGTATCGCCGCCTCCGATGACTATGACATCCTGGCCTTCAGCTGAAATAAACCGGCCATCTGCCAAATTCGAATCCAATAGGCTTTTTGTGTTGCTGTGGAGGAAATCCATTGCGAAATGGATTCCCTTCAAATCGCGTCCCGCTACATCGACATTGCGGTGGACAGTCGCGCCGCCGCACATGACAACTGCATCAAAATCGGAACGCAGCGAGGAAACCGGATAATCTTTTCCGACTTCGGTGTTCGTGATGAATGTGATGCCTTCCTGCTCCAGGATTTTGACGCGGCGCATTACCATATCATAAGGAAGCTTCATTTCGGGAATGCCGTAAGTCAAAAGCCCTCCGACGCGATCGCTCCGTTCAAAGACTGTCACAAAATGGCCGGCTTTATTCAGTTGGGCAGCCGTTGCCAGACCTGCAGGGCCTGAACCGATGACAGCAACCTTTTTGCCGGTGCGCGTTTTTGGCGGTTCCGGCACTACCCATCCTTCCGCAAAGCCTTTCTCAATGATTGAACGTTCCACCGTACGGATTGCGACCGCTGGCTCATTGATGCCAAGGACACAAGCGCCTTCACATGGAGCCGGGCACGCCACTCCCGTAAATTCCGGGAAATTATTCATAATATGTTCTCGGTGCAGAGCCTCTTTCCATTGCCCGCGATAAACAAGGTCGTTCCACTCCGGGATTAGGTGGTTTACAGGGCAGCCTGTTGTAGCGCCTTCCAGCTCCATGCCTGTTTGGCATGTCGGAACGCCGCAATCCATACAGCGAGCGCCTTGCTTGCTTACTTCTTCATCCGACAGCGGAATGGTGTAATCCGACCAATCCTTCACGCGCTCTTGCGGAACGCGCTCTTTGAGGGTCTGTCGGTTATATTCCATAAATCCAGTTGGTTTGCCCATCGAATCCCTCCTCCTCGGTTATTTTCCGGTTCCTGCCATTTTGCTTTCTTCAAAAGCTGCCATTTCAGCGTCCGCTCTTGCCATACCGCTTTGCTGAAGCTTATCAATGCGGTCGTTTATCTTCAAATATGCTTTCGGAATAACGCGTATGAATTTCGCCGAGAATGTATCCCAATACGCCAAAATCCGTTTGCCGTTTTCACTGTTTGTATAACGCACGTAGTTTTCGATCATGCCACGGAGTTCTTCCATCTCAGCCGGTTCAGCCAATGGCTGCATATGGACCATCTCAGGATTGCAGCGCGTACCGAATGTGCCGTCTTCGTCCAGCACATACGCCACGCCGCCCGACATGCCGGCCGCGAAGTTCTTCCCTGTAGAGCCCAGGATTGCTACGCGACCGCCGGTCATGTATTCACAGCCGTGGTCGCCAACCCCTTCCACTACGATTTTCGCGCCGCTGTTGCGGACTGCAAAACGTTCGCCTGCTACACCGTAGATATAGGCCTCACCCGCTGACGCTCCGTAAAACGCGACGTTGCCGATGATAATATTTTTCTCCGGGATGAAGGTCGAATCGGGTGCAGGGTAGACGACTATTTTACCGCCTGATAAGCCTTTTCCGACAAAGTCATTGGCATCGCCAATCAATTTCAAGGTCATCCCTTTTGGAATGAACGCACCGAAACTTTGGCCTGCCGAACCCCGGAAGTTCAAGTTGATGGTGTCTTCTGGCAGCCCATTGGCTCCATAACGCTTGGAAATTGCACTGCCGATGATTGTTCCGGTCGCGCGGTGAATGTTTCGGATAGCTGTTGTCAATTCCACACGGTTGCCGTTTTCGATCGCGTCTTTGCAGCGCGGCAGCAATTCCTGGTAATCGAGTGTCTGCTTCAACCCATGGTCTTGCTTGACCGTGGCGTAGCGGCCAACTTTTTCCGGCAGGTCGGGCTGATGCAGCAATGCTGACAGATCTAAGCCTTTCGCTTTCCAGTGGTCAATGTCCTGTTTCGTTTCAAGCACATCTGTGCGTCCGATCATTTCATCGATTGTGCGGAAGCCAAGTTCCGCCATCAATTCGCGTGTTTCCTGTGCCACAAAGCGCATAAAGTTCGCGACATGTTCCGGATCTCCCATGTATTTCTTGCGGAGTTCCGGATTTTGCGTCGCAATCCCAACCGGGCAAGTGTCCATATGGCAAACGCGCATCATGATGCAGCCAAGGACAACCAGCGGCGCTGTGGAAAAACCGAACTCTTCTGCTCCTAAAAGGGCTGCCGTAACAACATCGCGTCCTGTCATCATCTTGCCGTCCGTTTCAACGACGATGCGGTCGCGCAAGCCATTGAGCAACAAAGTCTGATGCGTTTCAGCCAATCCGATTTCCCATGGCAGTCCGGTATGCTTCAAGCTCGTTTTCGGAGCCGCCCCGGTCCCGCCGTCGTATCCGCTGATGAGCACAACATCTGCTCGGCCTTTTGCAACACCGGCAGCTATCGTACCAACACCTACAGCAGAGACCAACTTCACACTGATGCGCGCTCGTGGGTTGGCATTTTTCAAATTAAAGATCAATTCCGCCAAATCTTCAATTGAATAGATATCGTGATGCGGAGGAGGCGAGATCAGTTCGACGCCAGGCGTTGAACCACGAACTTCTGCAACCCATGGATAAACTTTCTTGCCGGGCAGGTGGCCGCCTTCTCCAGGTTTTGCGCCTTGTGCCACTTTTATCTGAATTTCATCGGCATTAACTAAATAATGGCTTGTCACACCAAATCGGCCTGACGCAACCTGTTTGATTGCACTGCGTCGATTATCGCCATTTTCGTCCGGTGTAAAACGGGAAATTTGTTCGCCGCCTTCTCCTGAGTTGCTGCGACCGCCGATACGGTTCATCGCAATTGCCAGAGCTTCATGCGCTTCCTGGCTAATCGAGCCGAATGACATTGCGCCGGTCTTGAAGCGCGCGCAGATCTGTTCAATCGTTTCGACTTCGTCAATCGGCACTGGCGTCTGCTCCTTGAATTCCAGCAAGCCGCGAAGAGATTGCACATTCGACGTTTCAGCCGTCAGCAAGCCGCTGTATTTCTTGAACGTTTTGTAATTATTCGTCCGGCATGCCTGCTGCAGTGTATGGATGGTTACTGGATTGTATTGATGTGTTTCGCCGTTTGCACGGTATTGGTATTCGTCCCCCGGCTCGAGCGCGTGGTTCCCGCCTTCACGTTCCGGATAGGCTTGGGCATGGCGCATCAGCACTTCTTTCGTGATAATATCGAGGCCGATTCCGCCAAGGCGCGATGATGTACGGGTGAAGTAGCGATCGATGACATCCATGTGAATACCGACCGCTTCAAAAATTTGAGCGCCGCGGTAGCTTTGAATGGTTGAAATGCCCATTTTCGACAATACTTTAATGATGCCATCAGTCACCGCATTGATGTAGCCGGCTTCCGCCTCTTCATATGAAACACCGCCGATATCACCTGAAACTATTAGGTCGTCGATCGACTTGAACGCTAGATAGGGATTGATCCCTTCAGCACCATAGCCCAGCAAAGCAGCGAAATGATGCACTTCCCGCGGTTCACCTGACTCCAGGAGGATACTCATCCGTGTGCGTGTACCTTGGCGGATCAAATGGTGGTGAAGGCCGGATACGGCGAGCAGCGCCGGTATCGCTGCGTGTTGTATATCGACGCCGCGGTCGGATAAGATCAGCAATGTAGCGCCTGCGTCAAATGCCTCGTCCGCTTTGATGAAAAGCTCTTCCAGTTTCTGCTCGAGCGCTTGCGCTCCGCCTGCGGCTTCAAATAAAATCGACAGCGTCACTGCTTTGAATTCAGGCAGTTCCTGCTGGCGCAGCTTTTCCAACTGCCCATTCGTCAAGACAGGGGTTGCCAAGCGGATATGGCGGCAGCTTCCTGGGCCTGGTTGGACAAGATTGCCTTCCGCCCCGATTGTGGTCTGTGCTGCTGTAATGATATGTTCGCGGATTGCGTCAATCGGCGGATTCGTCACTTGAGCGAATAATTGCTTGAAATAGCTATATAAGAGCTGCGGTTTTTTCGACAACACCGCGAGAGGCGAATCGTATCCCATCGATCCCACCGGATCTTTGCCGTCTGTCGCGAGTGGTTTAATGATCTTTTGGACTTCTTCTGTCGTATAGCCGAATACCAATTGCTGTACGAGCAAGTCTTCCGTATCGGAATAGTTAGGCGCTGCAGATGGGTCAGGAATATCCGCCAGCTCCAGCATATTGTCTTCTATCCATGAACGGTAAGGCAGCTCAGCAGCTATTTGGAGTTTAATTTCTTCATCCGGGATTATTTTACCCGCCTCCAAATCGATCAATAACATTTTCCCTGGGCGCAAACGCTCTTTATAAACGATATCGTCCGCAAAAATATCAAGGGCACCAACTTCGGAACCAAGAACGATCATGCCGCTTTTGGTCACGTAATAACGCGCCGGGCGCAGGCCGTTGCGGTCCAGGCAGGCTGCAATCTGCTTGCCGTCGGTGAAGACTAGTGCAGCTGGGCCATCCCACGGTTCCATCAAAGTACTGTGATATTCGTAAAAATCACGTTTTTCCTGTTTAATCGTCGGATCATTAACCCAGGGCTCCGGAACCATCATCATGGCCGTATGGGCCAGCGAACGCCCTGATAAATGAAGGAATTCGAAGCAATTGTCGAACATGGATGAGTCGCTTCCGCTTTCATCGATGACAGGCAAAACTTTCTCTATATCTTTTTCCGTAAAATAAGGGGAGTCGCACAATACTTGCCGCGCGCGCATCCAATTGACGTTGCCGCGAAGTGTGTTAAATTCTCCGTTGTGGATAGAATAGCGGTTCGGATGCGACCGCTGCCAGCTCGGGAATGTATTCGTGCTGAAACGGGAGTGAACTAATGCCAGCGCCGATTTGAATTCGGGGTGGTTGAGGTCAATGTAAAACGAGTCAAGCTGTTCTGGAATAAGCATTCCTTTATAGACAATCGTGCCCGCTGACAAGCTGCTGAAATAGACATCGCTGTAATCAGGGTCACCTTCCATTTCCATTTCGATGCGCTTCCGGATAATGTATAATTTCCGCTCGAGCTCCATACGGTCTTCCAGCTCATCAGCCGCCTCGATAAACACTTGGCGGATAACTGGCTTAGTCTTGGCGGCTACTTTTCCGACAAACGAATCGTTTACCGGGACCGGGCGCCAGCCAAGGCACGTCTGTCCTTCTTCTTCGATGATTCGCTTGATGACACCTTTCGTCTGCATGCGCAAATCGTAATCCTGTGGCATAAAAACCATACCGATGCCATATCGGCCTTCAGCTGGCAGAGCGATTCCTTCTTTTTCGCATTGTTTATAGAAGAAACGGTGGGGAATCTGTGTCAGAATGCCGGCTCCATCGCCGGTACTGGTGTCAGAAGATTGTCCTCCACGGTGTTCAAGGTTACAAAGAATATTGATGGCATTCTGAACAATCGAATGCGATTTTTCTCCGTTGATATTTGCAATCATGCCGATTCCGCATGCTTCATGTTCTTGATCCGGATGATAAAGCCCTTGTGCGGCTGGATACTCTTTCTTTCTCATCAAATCGCCTCCTTTAACTCATTAGAGTGTCATAATATCAGAATATTATAGCATGGTTATTGAATATATATACGCTTTTATCAAATAAAATTAACGTCAGAATAATGAAAACGGTTTCATTAAAAGGCTTTGCACCTATGTATTTTCGATAAAATGCCGTTTTAAAGCCATTTTCACACTAAAAGTTATGCATAAAAAAATCAAAGTCTTTCTATTTAAATGAAATCAAAAAAGCTGCCGAGAATTTCTCGGCAGCTTGAACATTTATTCATTCAACATCTTTAAAGTCACGGACCGCAGTTAAGAACGCTTCTCCGTATTTCTCTAATTTGCTCGTTCCGACACCGTTCACTTCGAGGAACTCTTCCTCGGTCTTCGGTCTTCTCGAGCCCATATCCTGGAGCGTCTTATCGGAAAATATAACAAATGGCGGCACACCTGCTTCATCCGCAAGCTTTTTGCGGATTTTGCGCAGTTCTTCAAACAACGGATCGTTCTGGGTGATCTGCTTGGTTGCTACAGCGCCTTTGCGCAGAACCCGCCGCTTGCCTAGCAGCACATCCCGTCCGCCGTCCGGCACATAAATTGTCGGGAAAGAACCTTGCTCAACAGCAAGCAGTTCTTGGGAAATCATGAACTCGATCAAGTTGGATACTTCTTTGGCATTGTGATGCTTTAGTATACCGTACGTTGATAATTTATCAAATCCGAAATCGAGCACTTTTTTGTTTCGGGAACCTGTCAAAACTTGGGCCGTCATCATTTTGCCGAATTTTTGGCCCATACGGACGACGCACGACAATACCATCTGGACATCCGTAGTCACGTCGAGGCTTTCGCGGTCATCGCTGCAGCTGCTGCAATGCCCGCATGGTTCAGCCCCAGTGTCTCCAAAATAAAAGATGATGAATTGCTGCAGGCAATTTTCAGTATGGCAATAATCGACCATCCCCTGCAATTTGGCCAGCTCTCCCGGAATCCGCGCAGGATCTTGCGCTTGGTCTATCAGGAAACGCTGCGTTTGGACATCCTGTGAAGCGTAAAGGACGATGCATTCACTCGGAAGCCCGTCACGCCCCGCACGGCCTGCTTCCTGGTAATAGCTTTCCATATTTTTTGGCAATTGGTAGTGGATGACGTAGCGGATATTGGATTTGTCGATGCCCATGCCGAATGCGTTAGTAGCGACCATAACCGTCACTTCATCGTTTAAGAAACGCTCCTGGCCGCTTTTCCGCTCCTGGTCCGGCATGCCCGCGTGGTATTTGGCGGCTTTGACGCCTTTTTTAATCAGCATGTCATAAACCGAATCGACTGTCTTGCGCGTCGCCGCGTAAATGATGCCCGCTTCTTTTTCATTTTTTTGCACGTATTCTTTTACGTAGCGGTCCCGGTCTTGTCCGCGGATGACCGAAAACGACAAGTTGGCGCGTTCAAATCCGGTCATGACCGTATGTTCTTCTTCAATATCAAGGATGCGGCAAATATCTTCCCTGACCTGCGGCGTAGCAGTTGCTGTAAGGGCCAATACGGTCGGGTTATTCGGGAACAGCCCAGCCATGCGGCTGATCAGCCGATAGCTCGGGCGGAAATCGTGTCCCCATTGTGAAATACAATGCGCTTCATCGACCGCAATCAGCGGCACTTGAACGCCTTGCAATTCATTAAGGAACATTTCCGAATCCAGCCGTTCTGGCGCGATATACAATAATTTAATCGCCCCTCGCTGAACATCGTGCAAAGTTTCCCGTACTTCTTCAAAACCCAGCGAACTATTTATATAAGCAGCTGGGATGCCGGCTGCCAGCAACGCATCTACCTGATCTTTCATCAACGAAATCAACGGCGATACGACAATCGTCGTACCTTCCATGACCAAAGCGGGAATCTGATAACACATCGATTTACCGCCGCCTGTCGGCATGACGCAGATTGTATTTTGCCCTTCGAAAACCTGTGAAATCGCCTGTTCCTGCCCAGTCCGAAATGTCTCATAGCCAAAATACGTCTGCAGTAATTTCCTTGCTTCTTCCAACAAAATAAAACACTCCCAAAACTCGTCTCGTATCTAACAGCTTATCACATTCCATCGGGTTTTTTCTCTTTCCGAAATCACAGAAAACACTCTGCAACAAAAAACTGTTCCATCAGCCTACGCTTTTGGAACAGTTTCCCGAATTCCTGTATTTAAATTTCCATTCTCAGCGTTCCGCTTGGTTTTCATCTTCAAAGGAAGACCTTAAACCCTAGTGGTGAACCAAAAAAGCGGATTTTTCAAGCCACTTTTCAAACAATATTTGATAAGGTTTCTTCTATATTAATACCCCCATTCCTGAAAACTGAAATGCTGTGCAAAGCCAGCATATTTCGCCAAGCCGTTTTGCAGCTCCAGTTCATTTTTGGCCAGCATGCGTTCTCTCGTTTTTTTGCGTTTAAAGCGGCTGCTGTATGCTTGCTGGGCAGCTTCATTGCGGTGGGCAAGCTCTCTGAATTCCATCGCAACATCATCTTCAGGATCACTTAACAAAGATGCAAGCATCCCCGCCTTGCGGTACAGTTCCTTGGAATCGTATTGATCCCGGCGTTCATACAATAGTCCAGCTACGATACTACTTGGCAGCTCTTGGTCAACGCCTTTTGCAAGATCCGTCAGAAGTTCAAGCATGACGCGCCGATTGCTTGCGAGCGATAAAACGTAAAAAACATGCGGAATCTCTTCCACAGGGGTAGCCGTAATATAAAAGTCGATTTCCCGAATCAGCTCAGCAGGCTGGATCAAATCAATCAAAATAGCCAAACGGTATGTTTCATATAATATATATCTGTCCATCTGGGATCGCCTGCCTTACGGAAAAGTAGATTTGATAATTTTAACGAGCACCTCAATTATTGACAAAAATGACAACAACCAATCATTCGAATAGTATTTTAGTTCAATTATATCATTTTTTCTGAATATTTAGTTATTATAAGTAAATATTTATTTATCTTAAAATGCCTAATATTAACAAAAAGTCCACTCGGTAGAGAGTGGACTTTTTGAATGCTTTTGTAAAATAATGGTTTATCCCAGCTTAATTGGCTGCCCCATAGCTTCCCATGCGGCGTTTCACTTGGATGTAAGATGCTGCTTCCGCAATCTCGCTGTGATCGAGCGGTTTGTTATCGAGCATTAAATTATAATCACTTATAGTTGAAGCGTTTTGCAGGTCCAAGTCTATGACTTTTTCGGTGCGATCCAATAATCCGTCAACAGAAACTTCGAAGAAATCAGCTAAACGCGTTAAATGACTCACTGTAATTTGTTTCTTGCCGCTTTCATAAGCCCAAATTGCGCTTTTAGCAAATCCGATTTTTTCTGCCAACTGCTCCGGAGTCAATGCTTTCTCTTCGCGCAGGTCTTTGATTTTTCTTCCTAAATCGTTCATTAGTTTTCTACTCCTTTATATTAAATTCTAACTATTTAAAATATACAGTAACTTATAACATTATACAATATATTTCTATAATATTCGGATAAAAATGTGTACATTTGTTGACCTTTTTCGACAATTTTCGCGAAAATACCTAATAAATGGTTATTATGGTACATAAATGCTTACTATAATTTGTCGATTGCCTCGTTTGGCTAAAAATTTGTCATTCTAGGTGCATTTTTAGAAAAGTTCCATTTTTTTTAATTCATTTATTATTTTGATAAAACTTTTTTGACAGTATATATTAAATAGTCTTACGAAAAAGTTTAGATTCAGCGCCTATTTTACTAATTTACAAGTTTTTTTTGATTTTCAAACTTAAAGAAAGTATTATATTAGAATACGTAAAAAGGAGGTAGTAAGATGTCTGATAAATACAATCGCCAAGACATCGTAAACACAGTGCCACAAAAAGGTTTCTTCGGCCATCCAAAAGGATTGTTTACTTTATTCTTTACAGAATTTTGGGAGCGCTTTTCATATTATGGCATGAGAGCCATCCTGGTGTTTTACATGTACTACGAGCTTTCCGATGGCGGACTTGGCTTAGATCAAACAACGGCTCTTTCCATCATGTCCATTTACGGATCTCTTGTTTATATGTCCGGCGTAATCGGCGGCTGGTTGGCCGATCGAATATTCGGCACATCGAAAGCCGTCTTTTACGGCGGAATACTCATCATGTTCGGTCACATTGCTTTGGCCATTCCAGGCAGTCTGCCACTGTTCTTCGTTTCGATGGTGCTCATTGTCCTCGGTACCGGTTTACTGAAGCCGAATGTTTCGAGTGTCGTCGGCGAAATCTACGCCGAAAATGATAACCGCCGCGACGCCGGATTCAGCATTTTCTACATGGGGATTAATA
The DNA here is from genome assembly GCF_058268475.1 of Planococcus sp. TJ-301. Taxonomy (NCBI): domain Bacteria; kingdom Bacillati; phylum Bacillota; class Bacilli; order Caryophanales; family Caryophanaceae; genus Planococcus; species Planococcus sp. TJ-301. The sequence goes on from NZ_JBZDOH010000001.1 coordinate 1,850,397, forward strand.
TGGGTGCATTTATTGCACCGTTGATCGTCGGTACAATCGGCATGAACATCAGCTTCCATCTCGGCTTTAGCATCGCCGCAGTCGGCATGTTCCTTGGGCTTGTCGTGTTCATGTTGACGAAAAAGAAAAACCTAGGCCTGGCTGGCACAATGGTAGCAAATCCGTTGTCCCCTTCCGAAAAATCAAAAACCATTAAAGTTTTCTCAATCGGCGCCATTGCCATTGCAGCCATCGTTTATTTCGGACTGCAAATCGGCTTCCTGACGTTCGACAGCTTTATCGCATCAGTCGGCATCCTTGGTATCCTGTTGCCGACAGCTTATTTTGTGGTCATGTACCGCAGCAGCAAAACGTCGGAAGTGGAACGTTCGCGCATCTTGGCTTATATTCCTTTGTTCATCGCATCCGTCATGTTTTGGGCAATCCAGGAGCAGGGATCGACTATCCTCGCAGCATATGCTGATACACGCACGGACCTTGAATTTGCGGGCATCACGATTTCTCCCGCTTGGTTCCAGTCATTGAACCCGCTGTTCATTATTTTGCTTGCTCCAGTGTTCGCATGGATGTGGGTTAAACTTGGCAGCCGCCAGCCTTCCATCCCGCAGAAGTTTTCACTCGGATTGCTGTTTGCCGGGATTTCGTTCCTGGTCATCCTGCTTCCTGCATACTTCGGCGGACCGGATACACTGGTGAATCCGTTATGGCTTGTACTGAGCTACCTAATCATCGTGTTAGGGGAACTTGCCTTGTCGCCAGTCGGATTGTCAGCAACCACCAAGCTTGCCCCTGCCGCTTTTTCAGCGCAGACGATGAGCCTATGGTTCTTGTCAAACGCAGCCGCGCAAGCGATCAACGCACAGCTCGTGAAATTTTACTCAGCTGAAAACGAAATGATGTACTTCGGTATCATCGGTGGAGCATCCATCGTTCTGAGTATTATCCTGTTCCTATTAGCACCAACCATCCAGCGCTTTATGAGAGGCGTACGATAAATAAATACCAAAAGGCCGGAAGCATTTTGCTTCCGGCCTTTTTTCGATGGTCAAACGTCTTTGATAACAAGCCCCATCTGGCGGGCGAAAGCCATCGCCTGCTCCGGCGATACTTTACAGCCAGCCAGTTTGTCGACGGTGACTTGGATGTTCTCAAATGAGTTGCTGCTGAGGTCGACGCCTTTCAGGCTCGCTTCAACAAAATTGATATCATTCATGTCGCATTTATCGAATTCGGTCTGCTTTAATTCCGCTTCGTAAAAATCCGCGTAGCGCAGACTTGAAGATTCAAAGCGCGCCGTATTGCACAGCGAAAAGCCGAATGTCGCGTAATTGAGCACGCAATCCTGGAACAAGGTATGGCGGACGCCGGCTTCCGCGAAGTTCGTGCCGACAAGCTTTGAATTTCGGAACTCCGTCCGGTGAAAGACGCAGCGGCTGAAATCCGCGTTCGACAAATCGCAGTTGATGAACAGTACATCGATAAATTCACTGCGTGGCCAGGCTGCTTCAAGGAAACTGACGTTCTCGAATATCACTTTATCGACACGAAGCCCTTCTTCCGGTTCAATGTCGATGGTTTCATGTAAGATTTTGCAATTGCTTATGTAATGGTCATCCAATGCGGAGGAAAAGGGTATGGTTTCCATATCATTAGATACTATTGGCGCCAAGCGTTTGGCTTTTTTCATCATGAATCCCCCTTTAATTAAATAAGCGGCCGCTTCCAACTGGGAAGTAGCCGCTTTGCTATAACAATTTATCCAACTGACGGCGCTTTATCTATGCAGGACCGGACAAGCATCGGATCCACGATGTGGTCGTCTTCCACTTCCACTTGGTAAAGTTTGCTGTTATGCATGAACTTGAAAATTCCATTATTGAAATCAGTGCCGATTTCTTTGAAGAAAATCCCTTCGTACTGGCATTCTTTCGTTTGGGTGAAACTGATTTTATAAGTGTCGGCGTCCTTCACTAAGTAGCAGCGAACGCCTTTTTCAAATTCTTCATGGTCGCTGCCTTTGATGGATCGTTCGACTGAAACAACATGAAAATCCGCAAAAGGGATTTCCCGCAGCAGTGAATTCAGGAATGATCCTTTCGTAATTTCCTCCCAGCGGCTTCTCGCCGTCTGGCCGATGATAATTTGGGTAATATTCAAATCATGCGAAACTTCCGCGATGACCTTTGCGGAGGGGCGGCTTTCATTATCCCGGATGATAAAGTCCTCAGCCCCGTATTCTTCAGCTAGTTCTTTCCATCGTTCAACATAAGCTGATTTTTCAGTATCAAATTCATCGAATGGCAGCGCATCAACCGTCAGTATATACAACGGGCAATCCAACATGCTCGCCAGCTTGTTTCCACGGTTGATCAGGCGTTCGCCATTGGGCCCGTAAAAAACGCAGACCAATATGCTTTCGTCCATACGTCCTCTGATTTTTTTCATCTTTTCACACCCCTCCAGTGGTTTTTCTGTTCAATTCTTCTGCACAACCCGAAAGTTCAAAACTATGATATTGTACTGCGTATTCCATTATAAATCAAGGCATGCCCCTGCTTATCTGTACCATAACGGAGTTCACAAGTGAAAACAAGCCGTTATTCCTGTATAATTTAACGTATATGCCAACAGCCCAACCCATATTCCATTCCATTCAGGCTTCTGTTTTCCGCCTTTTTTATTTTTCCGTTCCTAATCCCAACTTCAGGAGGTTTTGCAGTGCATTTTCTTATCCTCGCCATTTTAATCCCTTTTCTCGCAGCCGCTTGCATCCCATTCATACATAGGCGCATCGGGCTAATTAACATCGGCTGGCTCGCTCTTGCCGTTCCTTTAGCGCTTTTCGTCGTTTTTGTTTTTCAGATTCCCATCATCTCCTCTGGAAAAACCATTTCCGCATCTATCGATTGGATCCCTTCCCTCGGCATCAATTTTTCAGTTTTTGCAGACGGCCTGAGCCTGATTCTTGCTTTGCTGATTACCGGCATGGGAACCCTAGTTATTCTCTATTCCATCTATTATCTATCTCCAGGGGATTCACTTCCGCATTTTTACGCTTACTTGCTCTTGTTTATGGGAGCTATGCTGGGCGTTGTCCTCACTGACAACTTATTGGTCCTGTATGTTTTCTGGGAACTGACAAGCATTTCTTCGTTCCTATTGATCGCTTTTTGGTATCATCGAAAAAATTCCCGTGTCGGTGCCCAAAAATCTTTGCTGATCACGGTTTTCGGCGGCTTCGGCATGCTAGCGGGCTTCTTGATGCTGCATGTCATGACCGGCTCCTACAGCATCCGCGAAATCATATCCGTCATCGGACAGCATACAGACCACATCTTATATTATCCGGCTTTATTCCTGGTGCTTCTTGGAGCGTTCACGAAATCGGCCCAATTCCCTTTCCATATCTGGCTGCCTGATGCCATGGAAGCTCCGACTCCCGTCAGCGCCTACCTCCATTCGGCAACCATGGTCAAGGCTGGCATTTACCTGGTCGCCCGCTTCACACCGATTTTCGGCGGCACTGCTTCCTGGTTTTGGACGGTTACATTGGTAGGGCTCATCACTTTGTTCTGGGGAGCATTCTGCGCTGTCCGCCAAACCGATTTGAAGGCGCTGCTTGCCTATTCGACCGTCAGCCAGCTCGGCTTGATCATGAGCCTCTTCGGTATGGGATCGGCTGCCCTGCATTTCGGTGCTGAACCTGAAGGCGCGATATACGGGCTGGCCACGTTTGCCGCTCTTTTCCACTTGGTCAATCATTCCACCTTTAAAGGCGCATTATTCATGGTGGTCGGCATCATTGACCATCAAGTAGGAACGCGTGATATCCGTCGCCTCGGCGGCCTTATCGCATTTCTTCCAGTCACTCTTACGTTCGCGGTCATCGGCAGTTTTTCCATGGCCGGTTTGCCGTTTTTCAATGGTTTTCTAAGCAAAGAGATGTTTTTCACAGCTTCGATCAACGCGGCCGGCCTTCCGCTGTTTTCCGCTGTTACCTGGGGCTGGATTATTCCAGTCGTCGCCTGGACAGCAAGCGTATTGACATTCGCCTATTCCATGATTCTCGTATTCCAGACGTTTTTCGGCAATTACCATCCGAAAAAACTCGATAAAAAACCGAAAGAAGCTCCTTTGGGCATGCTGATTTCTCCAGCAATCCTGTCCATCTTGATCATCGGCATCTTTTTCGCGCCGAACTTGCTTGGAGACCATTTGCTGAAGCCGGCAATGGCCACTTTGCTCCCGGGTGTGGTTGGAGCAGCCCCACACATCTCAGCCTGGCATGGCATTAACGCAGAGTTGTTGATGACGCTTGGAGTTTTTGCTGTCGGTGCCATCTTGTATGCGTTCTTGCGCCAATGGAAAAAAATCTATGGCATTCTGCCTGAAAATTGGGCGTTTAATGTTTTATACACTAATTTCCTAAGCGGCCTTGAACGGAAATCGGCTCAAGTGACCTCCTCTTATATGACCGGACATTTGCCCCATTATTTCACTTATATTTTTATGTTCTTCATTGTAGCGGCTGGCGGGTCTTTGCTCTTGTCCGGCGGATTGACATTCGACTTTGCAAACGATGCACCGCTCCCGGCCTACGAAGTGTTGCTGGCAATTGTCATGATGATTGCCGCCATCGCCATAGTTTTTGCTCAATCCAGGCTCACTGCGATCTTGTTGAATGGTGTTCTCGGCTATTCCATCGCGATTTTCTTCGTGCTGTTCCGGGCTCCCGATTTGGCCCTTACCCAATTGGTCATTGAAACAGTGACAACTGCATTGTTCCTATTGAGCTTTTACCATCTGCCCGAGTGGCAAAAGGAAAAGTCGCCTAAAAAAACGAAAATCCGCAACGCTGTTATCGCCATTTTCGGAGGGCTCACCATCACGCTCATTGCGCTATCCGTGAACGGCACTCGGTTGTTCGATTCGATTTCCAGCTTTTATGAAGACTCCTATGAATTGACCGGTGGAAAAAACATGGTCAATGCCATTCTCGGCGATTTCCGCGCTTTTGACACATTGCTCGAATCGCTTGTCCTTTTTATCGCTGGCCTCGGCGTCTATACGCTAATCCGGCTTAAAGGCGGAAAGGAGACCCGTAAACATGGAGATCAATGACGTTATTTTAAAAACGGTAGCCAAAGCTGTAGTGCTAATCATTTTCACCTTCGGCATTTATTTATTTCTGTCGGGACATAATGAACCCGGAGGCGGCTTTATCGGCGGACTCGTCCTGGCATCGGCTTTTGTGCTGATGTTCCTGTCCTATGATTCCGAAACGGTCAGCGACGCCATTCCGATCGACTTCAAAAAACTTTCAGCGTTCGGTGTTCTGCTGGCTCTTTCAAGCGCAACCATTCCGATGTTTTTCGGACAAGCTTTTCTAAGCCAGTCTTTCGGCTATTTCGATCTGCCGATTTACGGCAAAACCGAACTGGCGACGGTGACCATTTTCGAAGCGGGCATCGCTTTGACGGTCATCGGAGTCGTGGTCAATATAATTTTGAGTATAAGTGAGGATGAATAGCCAATGGAAACCCTGATAATTTTATTGGTCGGTGTGCTGACTTCCGTCGCCATCTACCTTCTGCTCTCCAGAAGCTTGGTCCGGGTCATCCTCGGTACCGCAATCCTATCGCACGCTGTCCATTTATTGATCTTATCAATGGGCGGATTAAAAAAAGGCACCGTCCCACTCCTCGGCGAAGAATCCGGGAGCTATGTGGATGCATTGCCCCAAGCCCTGATCCTGACTGCGATCGTCATCAGTTTTGCTGTCACAGCTTTCATTCTGGTATTGGCTTACCGGGCCTATCAGGAACTGGGAACCGACGACCTCAAGGAAATGAGGGGTGTAAACGATGAATAATATCATTTTGCTCCCCATGCTGATTCCAATATTAATGGGCGTGATGCTGATTTTCCTGCGCACTTTCGGCCGCACACAAGCCTGGTTTAGCATCGGCTCTATAGCAGCAGTGGCAGGCATCTCATTTTATCTGTTAAACGCCGTCCAGGACCAAGGCATTTTGCGCCTGGACTTTGGCGGCTGGGTTCCGCCTTTCGGCATCCTTTTCGTGGCAGATTCGTTTGCGCTGCTCCTTGTGTTCGCGACAAGCATTGTCACGCTCGTTTGCCTACTGTATGCATTGTTCACGACTGGCAAACTGCTGGAGTCAATGTATTTTTATCCCACCGTGCTTTTTCTCATCGCAGGCGTCAACGGCTCATTCCTGACAGGCGACTTGTTCAATCTTTTTGTCTGCTTTGAAGTCATGCTTTTGTCTTCTTACGTTCTCCTTACGCTCGGTGGCACCAAGCGCCAGCTCCGGGAAGCTGTCAAATATGTCATCATCAATATCGTATCATCATGGTTCTTTTTAGTGGCGCTGGCCTATTTGTATGGAACGGTCGGAACCTTGAACATGGCACATGTTGCCGTGCGCGTCGCTGAAAATGGCCAAGGGCCGCTGCTCACGACGATCAGCCTCGTATTCCTTATCGTTTTCAGCCTAAAAGCCGGCTTGCTGCTGTATTATTGGCTGCCGGGTTCATACAGTACGCCGCCGACTGTCGTTTCAGCGCTGTTCGGAGCGCTCCTGACAAAAGTCGGAATCTACGCGTTGTTCCGTGTATTCTCTCTTATTTTCCATCACCAGCCGGAAATCACCCATACCATCATCGGCGTCATGGCTGCTGCAACGCTTATCGGCGGCAGTTTAGGCGCCATCGCTTTCAACGATATCCGGAAAATAGCGGCCTATAACATTGTCATCTCGGTCGGTTTCATCCTTGTCGCGCTCGCCGTTTCGACACCGAACGCCATCGAAGGCGCTGTTTATTATCTTGTCCACGACATGATTGTCAAAGCGCTGTTGTTCTTGTTGATTGGTACGCTCATATCACTGACGGACACCGTCCAGCTGAACCAAATGAGCGGCTTGATGAAAAACTATCCGCTGCTCGGCTGGTCGTTTTTCATCGCTATGCTGTCTCTTGCCGGCGTACCGCCATTCAGCGGATTCATCGGCAAGATCCTCATAGTTGAAGGTACGATTGACAACGGATCTTATGGACTGCTGGCACTCGCGCTGCTATCAAGCTTATTCGTCTTGTATTCCATGCTGCGCATCTTTAAAAACAGTTTCTGGGGCGAGACCATCATCAGCAAAGAAGAACAAGTCCCGCTGCACAGTAAATTCCTTTTCCCGAGCCTGCTGCTGGTCTTGCTGACGTTTGGAATGGGCATCGGCACTGAATGGCTTTCCGTCTATGTGACCGATGCTGCTGATACGCTGCTCCATCCGGAAATTTATATAGACGCCATTTTAGAAGAAGGCGTACAGTAATGGCTGTCCGCACAAATCTAATCCCTAACGAAAGGAGAGGCTTTTAATGCCGGCTCAGTTTCTGCTGAACATCACCATCGCCTTGCTATGGACTTTGCTCATGGATGAAGATGCCTTCTACTTACCCACTTTTTTAACCGGCTACCTGATCGGCATCGGCATTCTGTTTTTCATGCACCGATTTTTCGGCACGAAGTTCTACATGCTGCGCGTCTATTCCACTATTAAACTATTGTTCATCTTCACCTCTGAACTTGCCCAGTCGAGCCTGTTGATCATGAAGCAGATCCTCAGCCCGACATTGAAAATCAGGCCAGGCATCTTCACGTATGAACACAACATGAATGGCCCCTATGAACTGACGACGCTCGCATTGCTGTTGACGCTAACGCCGGGTTCGGTCGTCATGGAAGTATCGCCGGACGGGAAAACATTTTATATCCACGCCATGGACGTTGAAGAATCCAGGGATACCATTCTAAAATCAATCAAAACCTTTGAAAAAGCGATTATGGAGGTGACACGAGGATGATTGACACGATATTATCGATTGCGCTGTTCTTGTTCATTTTTGCCGTGCTGCTCGCTCTTTACCGCATCATCAAAGGACCTTCGATGCCCGACCGGGTTGTCGCACTCGACATGATCGGGGTCAACTTGATTTCAGGCGTAGCGGTATTTTCAGTGGTTCTGCAGACACATGCTTTTCTGGAAGTCATCCTGATTGTCGGCATCCTTGCTTTTATCAGCACAATCGCTTTGGCACGCTTTGTTGAGAGGGGGGATATCGTTGAGCATAAACGAAATCTTTGAATACATCGGAGCTTTCCTTATTTTGATCGGTTCCATTATGGCGGTTATCAGTGCAATCGGCATCTTGCGTTTGCCGGACGTTTATACCCGCTCGCATGCGGCAACCAAAAGCTCGACATTGGCGGTTCTGCTCTCCTTGACCGGAACGTTCATTTACTTTTGGGCGTCCGAGAACTTCATCAGCGTCCGCCTGCTTCTCGGTATCTTGTTCGTCTTTTTAACAGCACCGGTTGCGGGCCACTTGATAACGCGGGCAGCCTACCGCTCTCGCGTTAAAATGTCGGATTCCTCGACAGAAGATGCGCTGCACGACGCACTTTATGGAAAACAGAAAGATTCACAGTAATCAGTATTGAACCAACAGTTTCTCAGGCTGCCGGGAGTTTTCCGGCAGCCTTTTTTGCGGAATAACAAAATAGTGTTTTTTTATTAAAATGTCAAGTTTATGACTAACGGAAAAAGGGAATAACAGGAAAAAAAGCGGTGAAGGGGTTTATGGATGATGGGAAACGTCAGAGATACGTTGAAAGAAGTAGCCGCTGCCATCCTGCCGGTCACTGCCGTAGTCGTCGTCCTGCAAATCATCTTTATCCGCTTGCCTTTGGAAGCAATGCTGCAATTCCTGATCGGCGCCGCTTTTGTCGGTATTGGTTTTTTCCTGTTTCTCCTCGGGGTCACAGCCGGCCTCTTGCCTGTCGGTGAGATGATCGGCAAACGATTGCCGAAAACCAAAAACATTTTTACCATTGTCGGCACTGGCTTTTTGCTGGGGTTGGTGGTGACGATTGCCGAACCAGATGTCCGCGTGCTGGCAAAACAGATTGACCAAGTTTCCGACGGAGAAATCGGATCAGGAATTTTGGTATTGTCTGTCGCACTCGGCCTGGCTTTATTCGTCGCACTTGCCATGGTCCGGACCATTTTCAGCATTCCAATCCATATTCTGCTGATTGGCGGATATCTCCTGGTTTTCGCTTTGTCGTTTTTCGTACCCCATGACTATGTTGCCATCTCTTTCGACGCCGGGGGTGTCACTACCGGCCCGATGGCGGTACCGTTCATCCTTGCCCTTGGCGTCGGCGTAGCGTCCGTCCTGCGCTCTGGCTCATCAGCAGCAAGCGAAGGATTTGGCTTGATCGGCTTGGCGTCAATCGGACCGATTCTTGCGATCATGCTATTGGGGGTGTTATTCCAGTGAACCTTCATGTGTTCGAAGGGTTCGGGGACATCCTCATTGAAGTGAGCTACGCCCTGATCCCATTAATCCTCTTTTTTATCGCCTTCCAATTCTTCATGCTCAAACTGGATAAACAGCGGGTCCATCAAATCGTCCTAGGCTTTATCCTCACCTTTTTCGGACTTGCCTTTTTTTTGCAAGGCGTTCATATTGGCTTTTTCCCTGTTGGCCACATGATGGGGCAAGCGCTGGGCTCTGAAGAAAATACGTGGCTTCTCATGCCAATTGGTTTTGTGCTCGGTTTCGTGGCCACGTTTGCTGAGCCCGCTGTCAGCATTATGAACAGTGAAGTCGACAAAGTGACCGGCGGCTATATTTCAGAAAAAGTTATGCTTTACACAGTGTCCACTGGAGTGGGAATTTCAGTAGCGTTATCAATGTTCCGCATCCTTTACGGCATTTCACTTTGGTATTTCCTCATTCCTGGATATATAATTGCTTTAATCCTCGTATTTTTTTCCAATAAAACATTTATTGCCATCGCTTTTGATTGCGGCGGTGTCGCTACCGGACCTATGACGGTTACATTCATCTCAGCGATGGCGGTCGGAGCGGCTTCTGTAATTGAAGGCAGGCATCCGCTGACAGATGGTTTCGGCCTAATCGCGTTAGTGGCGTTGACGCCCATTATCGCAGTATTAATAGTTGGACTGATTTTCACAAGAAAAGGTGGCGATGCAAACGATGAACCTGAATCATAGACTGATGATTGCAATCGTCAAACGCGGCTTTTCCCGCGCCGTCATTGCAGAAGCGAAAAAAGCCGGTGCAGAAGGAGCAACTGTCATGTACGGCGAAGGCATCGGACGCAATGAAAAGCCGACATTCCTAGGCCTACCCGCTACCCATGAAAAAGACATCATTTTTATCGCCATTGACGGGTCACTAGAAAAACCGGTTGCTGAAGCGGTTTCCCGCTGCGCAAAATTGGGCCACCCTGGGCAAGGACTCGGCTTCACGCTCCATTTAAACAAATTGATCGGCGTGCCGCATTTATCGGATCGCCTTTACTTCACCAAACCGCAGAAAGGGGAACGTTCCATGAAGCCTTTGAAGGATCAGTTTCAATTGATTGTCACCATTGTCAATAGCGGCGATTCCGAAAAAGTGGTCGCTGCCGCTGCTGAAGCCGGTGCCGAGGGGGGCACCATCCTTACCGGCCGCGGCACTGGTGTAAACGAACAGACAAAGTTCATGAGTTTCACAATCGATCCTGAAAAAGATATTGTTTTTACATTGGTGCCGGAAAGTTTCGCCAATGCTGTTGTTAACCGCATCGAAAAAGCCATCGACCTTTACTCTCCAGGACAAGGCATCGCTTTTTTGATCGATGTCGAAGAAGTTTTCGGCGTCAACCATTCTTCATTAAGTAAAATTGAATGAAAATTGCTGCGATGATCTTATAAATAACTTAAAAAAACCGGAATCTATGGGATTCTGGTTTTTTAGTTGCGCAAATTCAGTCCTTCATTTACATAGTTGTTTGAAATGGCAGAGAAGAGCATTTCCCAAAAGTCTGAGAGACATATGTTTGTATTACTAACACCAGAATTATTAGTTTATTTATTCCAGATAGACAAAAAGGCTGGAATATGAAAAACTTGAAGGATAACGTTCTTTAGAAAGCAGGGTTTGGAATGAGTGTCGTATTAAAAGAAAAAGGGAGATGGGATCCTTTGAAGGTATTTGCAAAAGTAGCTGCCGCCTATTTGGTCTCAAAGATGTCTACCCGTAAAGAAAAAAGAAAGATTGCATTGATCGGCGGCAATCTTGGTGAAAAATATGAAGACAACGCCGCCGTTTTCCATAAATACGTAGTGACCAACCACGCGGACAAAGTGATGGCTTATTGGATGTATGATCCCAAGACAACTTATGCCCTCGACGGCAAAGTTGAAAATGCGGTACCTCTTGGAAGCTTCCGCAATTACGTCTTGTTTTTCCAAGCGGAATACACATTCCATGGGCACTCATTGCTTTATGACATCGTGCCGTCAGCGGATAAATTCCTTTTCCTCAACCACAAAACCATCATCACGCACGTCAGCCACGGCATTGAAGGCTTCAAAAAAATATTGATTCAAAAAGAAGATATTCCACTGTTGAGCCGAACAAATTATTTTAATTGCGCGTCAAAGTATGAAAAAGAACTAAAACGGAAAGAGTGGAAAATCCCGGAAGAAAAACTGATTGTCACCGGCTTTCCGCGATTTGACCGTTACGAAATACATGAACCCGCCAAAGAGATGAAAAATATCCTCATGATGATGACTTGGCGCGAATGGCTCTTCGATCTAACGGAAGAAGAATTCCTGGAAAGCGCTTATTTCCGCAACACGATCGGGTTGATTCAGCATCCAGGAATCCGTGAATTGATCAGTCAAAACGGTTTGCACATGCAGATTGCCTTGCATCCGTTCATGAAGAAGTTTGAAAAGCATTTCGTTGGGCTGGAAAATCCTGCCACTGGCATTGAATTTCTTGACGCCAATCACCACCCAATCGAGAAAGCGATTGAGGACAATGATATGCTGATCACTGATATCTCGAGCGTGTCGTGGGACTTTTTGTATTTAAATAAGCCCATCATTTTCAATATGTTCGACCGGGACGAATACATCGCTAAGCGCGGCAGTTATTTGGACCTGGAAAAAGATTTGTACGGCTACAAAGCTGATTCCATCAACGAAGTTTATACGTCATTGAAACGGATTGTTGAAGAAAACATCACCACTAATGAGTGGTATTCACAGGCACACCAATACATCGATTATTTCGATCATCAAAATTGCCTGCGCCTCGCTGAACGCGTGCTGGAAGTTTAAAGTATATGCACTTAAAATAGAAAGTCCCTTCGCTTCGCGCGAAGGGACTTTCTATTTTTGCAGTTGAATTCTGGCGGCCGTGCGGCGCTTAGTGCCGGTTAAAACTGAAAAAATGCATAATAAGCGCCCGCTAATACGTGTTAATTTTTTCGTAAGCCAAGTTGATTTTGAAAAGCTGCAGGTTAACGGGCGGAGCATTCTCATCCTCCTTATAAATCGAGTTCCAATTCAACGGGACAATGATCCGAACCAAGAACATTGGTATGGATTCTGGCCCCAGCCAATTTCGGCGCCAGGCTTTCTGACGTGATGAAATAGTCGATGCGCCACCCGATGTTGCGCGGCCGGCAATTGGTCCGGTATGACCACCATGTGTAGCTGCCGGGCTTTTCGGGGTAGAAAAAGCGGAATGTATCCACAAATCCGCTCGCCAGAAATTCGCTCATCTTGCCGCGTTCTGCCGGCGTAAAGCCGGAGTTTTTCAGGTTTGCTTTCGGGTTGCGCAAATCGATTTCCTCATGGGCGACATTGAGATCGCCGCACAGGATAACCGGCTTGACCTTATCCAAGTTTTTCACATGCGACAAAATTGCATCTTCCCATTGCAAGCGGTAGTCGAGCCGCAGCAGGCCATGCTGCGAATTTGGCGTATAGACGTTGACCATGTAAAAATCCTCGAATTCCAGCGTGATGATGCGCCCTTCTGCATCATGCTCTTCGCTGCCAAGCCCATAAAATACGGAAAGCGGCTCTTTTTTCGTAAAAATGGCCGTTCCTGAATAGCCTTTTTTCAAAGCGTAATTCCAGTATGTATGGTATCCCGGCAGCTCCAGATCAATCTGCCCTTCCTGCAATTTGATTTCCTGCAGGCAGAAAATATCGGCATTTTCAGCGTTAAAAAACTCCATAAAGCCTTTTTTCATCACAGCGCGAAGGCCATTGACGTTCCAAGATATCAATTTCAAAATAAGCAGCTCCCATCTCTCCTCTTCAGTCTACTGAAATTGCCGTCGCTTCTCAATTACAGTGCTTTTTAGCCAATCCCAATAAAATTATGTAAAATTTCAGTGAATTTATTAGATAATGCATCATTTTTCATTTTCATCAAGTACAATGAAATTATCTATAGCTTAAGGGGATTTAGCCATGAAAAAGTTTACGAAAGAAGAGAAAAGCTGGGCGTTGTACGATTGGGGCAGTTCCGCTTACTCGATCATCATTACGACCGCTGTGTTTCCACTTTATTACAAAGCGTCAGCGACAGAAGCAGGCGTCGATTTAGCTGACTCCACCGCTTATCTCGGCTATACAATTGCCATTTTCACGTTTATTTTGGCAATGATCGGCCCGATTCTTGGGACGATTGCCGATTACCAGGGATTGAAAAAGAAATTCTTTACCGCCTTTTTCCTGCTGGGCACTGTTTCCACCGCCGCATTGGCGTTTGTGCCAAGCGAAAACTGGCTTATGCTGTTAGCATGCTACACTTTTGCTGCGCTGGGTGCTACGGGTGCCAATGTATTCTACGATGCCTTTATCGTAGATGTAACAACCGCTAAGCGCATGAACAACGTCTCTGCATTCGGTTATGGATTGGGCTATATCGGCTCAACCATCCCATTCATCTTATCGATTGCCGTGATTCTGCTGGCTTCAAATGAAGTGATTCCGATTTCGACGACGACTGCCAGCCGGATTGCATTCCTGATTACGGCCGTCTGGTGGGCTGCTTTCTCTATACCGATGTTCAAACGGGTGCACCAGAATTATTACATCGAACGGGAACCGAAACCGATCCGGCAAAGCCTTAAGCGCCTCAGTAAAACAATTCGGGAAATCCGCCAATACCGTGCATTATTCCTTTTTCTTCTCGCATACTTCTTTTACATCGATGGCGTCGGGACGATCATCGCCTTATCGACTGCTTACGGCACAGACCTTGGCTTGTCGGCAACCAGCCTGTTGATTGTGTTATTTGTTACCCAAGCTGTAGCTGCGCCATTCGCCATCCTTTACGGCCGTTTGTCTGAACGCTTTACCGGCAAAAAGATGCTGTATGTCGGAATATGCGTTTACATCGTCGTCTGCATCTATGCCTTTTTCCTAGAGACCATCACCGACTTCTGGATTTTGGCGATGCTTGTGGCTACCAGCCAAGGTGGCATCCAAGCGCTCAGCCGCTCGTACTTCGCCAAATTGGTGCCAAAAGAGAATTCCAATGAATTTTTTGGCTTTTACAACATTTTCGGAAAATTCGCGGCAATCCTCGGACCGCTGCTGGTTGCTGTTACTTCGCAGGTTACCGGAAATTCCAGCATGGGCGTTTTCAGCCTGGTCATCCTATTCGTCATCGGGCTCGTTATCCTGTCACGTGTCCCTGAACCTGAAGAACACATTGCAGTAGATGAAGCCGCAATTGAATAAACAAAAATAAAGCGGTCCCGGAATATTCCGGGACCGCTTTATGGTGATCTGACTTATTTATCAGTTGTGTTTTTCGGCGTGATTGTTGCCGCGCCGGTGCTCGTCTTTTTGATTTCGGAATCTCCGAATTCAACGACTTCGATTCCGCCTTTTTCTTTATCGGCTTCTTTATCAGCTTTTTTGATTTCTTTTTCAACTTGTTTTTCAGCTTTTTCGTGCTCTTTCACTGCTTTTTCTTCAGCCTTGTCTTCGGCTTTCAATTCTTTTTGAACTTCTTTTTCCTGCTTTTTCAGTTCTTTTTCTTCTTTCTTTTCTTCACGCTTCGTTTTAAGCTCATCGACTTTGCCTTTTGTTTTATCAGTGACACCTGCTGCTTTTTCTTTCACAGTGCCGACTTTTTCTTTAACCTGCTCGACAGTGCCGCTCAATTTTTCTTTAGATCCAGCAGTTTTCTCTTTCAAGGTTTCTTGCATTTCCTTGCCGCTCTTCGGTGTCAATAGGAGTCCAGCCGCTGCTCCGACAATCGCACCAGTTACAGCGCCTTTCAGGAATCCACTGCCCGTGATGCCGCCTTCATCGGATGGTTCAGGAGCAGGGAGTTTTCCGCTGCGTACAAGGCGTTCTTCGACCTCTTCAACGATTTCGTACAATGTGCGCCCTTTAGCTTCAACTAAAGGAACGTTCATATGAAAGTCTGCTAAATCTTCTAAATCTCTTACAACGACACAGTCATAATCCACCGCATCTGTTTTATCTTTTAACATTTCCGCATTATATCCTTTTTTCTCAAGTGCATCTTTAACTGAAACAAACGGTTCTTCTACTGCAACTTTTACCATTTCTTTTCCACTCCCTTTTCCTTAATTGTGTATACTTGTTTATTTCCCCTCATTTCCCGCAAGATAAACGCATACTTGAAAATGAAATATTTTTAATATACCGTAAATTTTAAAAAAAGGAGCAGCGCAGACTGCTAGAAAGTCAGTTTTAAAGGGCTGCAGTTTCTTTATTGCCAATTGCTGCAACCTTTATAATCCGGTTTCCGCTTTCGGTGTCAAAGAAATGGACATGCGACATATCGAACGCCAGACGGGCAGTATGCCCAGGTTCAATGGCAGTATCCGCCTCAACGCGCGCAATAAATTCTTGGCCTGCGTAGACGGCATAAATAATGGTTTCTGCGCCAGTCAGTTCTGAAACCGTGATTGTGGCTTCAAAATCACTGACTGGCAAGTTCGATAGATCTTCACTATTGACATGAATGTGTTCAGGACGGATGCCAAGTGTGATGTCTTTGCCTTCATACCCTTGATTTTTTAAGAACGCCAGCTGTTCGGGCAAAATATCCACTGCTTTTTCGCCAAGCCTGAACGTGCCATTTTCCATATGCCCTTCGAAAAAATTCATCGCCGGCGAACCGATAAAGCCGCCGACAAAACGGTTATCTGGAAAATCATAAACTTCTTTCGGACTGCCGATCTGTTGAATGAGGCCGTCTTTCATAATTACGATCCGCGTTGCCATCGTCATGGCCTCGGTCTGGTCATGGGTCACGTAAATCGTTGTCGTTTTCAGCCGGTGGTGAAGTTTGGTGATTTCTGCACGCATCTGCACGCGAAGCTTGGCATCCAAATTGGACAACGGCTCATCCATCAAAAACACTTTCGCATCGCGGACAATCGCGCGCCCAAGCGCCACTCGCTGGCGCTGTCCACCAGACAACCCCCTCGGTTTGCGGTCGAGAAATTCTTCCAATCCTAAAATAGCCGCTGCGTCAGTGACGCGCTTGTGGATATCGTCCTTTTTCAACTTGCGCACCTTCAAGCCGAACGCTATGTTTTCATATACCGTCATATGCGGAAACAGTGCATAGTTCTGAAAGACCATCGCAATGTCCCGGTCTTTCGGCTGCACATCATTCATACGCTTGCCGTCTATGTAAAAGTCCCCTTGCGAGATTTCTTCTAGCCCTGCGATCATGCGAAGCGTTGTAGACTTCCCGCAGCCGGATGGGCCGACAAAAACGATGAATTCCTCATTCTGGATGTCCAAGTTGAAATCCGACACGGCAACGGCGCCGTTTTCATAAGTTTTCCCTAAGTTATGGATTTGTATTTCTGCCATCGTTTACCACCTCTTTTTTAATTTTGATTATATCACTTATCAGTATATTACGAAAAAAGAGGGCTGGATGTCTCATTTAAGCTTGTTCCGCTCAGTTTACGCGCGTTCAGCGCAATCAACGCAAAAAAGGCACCCTCTCAAGAGGATGCCTTCAATCTGCACTATTGTTAAATTGCAGCTGTTTTTTCTTTTTTGATTTGCTTGCTGCGCAATTGCCCGCAAGCTGCGTCGATGTCTGCGCCTTGTTCGTGGCGCACGCCGCAGTTGATGCCTTTTTTCTTCAAAGCGTCATAGAAAGCGCTGATCGCTTCGGGTGTGCTTTGCTGATACTGGTCATGTTCGCTGACCGAGTTGTACGGAATCAAGTTGACGTAGGATAGATGGCGCTTGTTTTCAAGCAGCTTCGCCAATTTATGCGCTTCTTCGACATGGTCGTTGACGTCGCGCAATAAAATATACTCAAATGTGATGCGGCGGTTGGATTTCTCCAAATAATAATCGATCGCATCCATCAATTTCTCGATCGGGTAGGCTTTGTTGATTTTCATAATGCGTGTGCGCAATTCGTTCGTTGGCGCGTGGATGGAAATCGCCAAGTTGACTTGCAGGCCTTCGTCCGCGTAATCGTAGATTTTCGGTACAATGCCGCTTGTCGATACGGTAATGTGGCGAGCACCGATGGCAAGCCCTTTTTGTGAGTTGACGACTGTCAGGAAGTCCATTAAATTCGTGTAATTATCGAACGGTTCGCCGATCCCCATGACAACGATATGGCTGACGCGCTCTTCTTTTTGCTGAGCGTCAAAGTGAGCTTGCACTTGCATAATCTGCTCAACGATTTCGCCCGCGTTTAAATCGCGGCTCTTTTTCAACAGGCCGCTGGCACAGAAACTGCAGCCGATGTTGCAGCCGACTTGGGTGGTCACACATACAGAGTTGCCGTATTTAAAGCGCATCAAAACCGTTTCGATCAAGTTGCCGTCCTGCAGACGGAAAAGGAATTTAATCGTACCGTCAGCTGATTCCTGTTTCACCGCTTCTTCAAGCGTGCGGATCGCGAAATTATCTTCAAGCAAGCTAATGACGTCTTTGCTCAAATTGTTCATGTGAGCAAATTCAGTGACGCGTTTAATATACAACCAGTCCCATACCTGCTCAGCACGGTATTTCTTCTGGCCATTTTCTAGAAACCATTCTTTTAATTGATCTATCGTCAAACCATAGATGGAATTTTTCATTAGTAGTACCCTCATTTCGGAATTTCACAATTGCTTATTATAATACTAAATTTCCTGCTTGACAACAACTATTTTCGTTTATACTGAAAAATCTGTTTTTTTAGATGAATTAAACCCTCCATTTTAGGGTAATAATTTAGATATAACAGGAGGCGATTAGATGAGCAGCGAAATTACACATGTCGGGCTGGCAGTACCGGATTTGGACCATGCTATGCAATGGTATTGCAGTGTGTTGGGCTTTTACATATTGTCAGGACCGACCGAGTTTGATGCGGACGAGGCAGAGGTTGAAAACATCACGCAAAACCTGCAGGGACCGGAAATCAAAAAAATGCGCAATGTCCATTTAATGTCGATGGGCGGCGTTGGCATCGAGTTGTTCGAGTTCCAGGAAGCGGACATCGATGAAGGGCCGCCGACTGCGCACCGTGGTTTTTTCCATATATGCCTGATTGTCGATAATGTGGTCGAAGCGATTGAACGCATTGTCCAGCAAGGCGGCAAACAGCGCAGCCGGATCCATCAGATGAACGAAGATAAAAATCATTACCTTGTTTATACAGAAGACCCTTTCGGCAACATTTTGGAACTCTCCAGCCGCAGCACCTCTGAAATGTACTGCAATAGATAATACAAAGAAGCCAGCCATTCCCAATGGGGATGGCTGGCTTCTGTTAAGTTTATCAGACTAATTGTTCTTTCTGGAGAAGCATTGAACCGTGCTGCGCCAGGTTCGCATGCCACGAAAACGCTTTTTCCAATATATGAGGTGTTTGGCCGCCGCGCGTCAATGCTTCTTCGTAATAGGCACGCATCTGGTTTTTATACATCGGATGCACACAGTTTTCAATAATCACTTCAACCCGTTCGCGGGGCGCAAGGCCGCGAAGGTCCGCATACCCTTGTTCAGTGACTACGACGTCGACATCGTGCTCCGTATGATCTGTGTGGGTAACAAACGGCACGACGCTTGAAATTTTGCCATCTTTGGCAATCGATTTTGTCACAAAAATAGCGAGGCGGGCATTGCGGGCAAAGTCGCCGGAGCCGCCGATGCCGTTCATCATTTTTGTACCGGAAACATGCGTGGAGTTGACATTGCCATAAATATCGAACTCAAGTGCAGTATTGATGGAAATCAGCCCCAAGCGGCGAATGATTTCCGGATGGTTTGAAATTTCCTGCGGCCGCAAAATGATTTTGTCGCGGTACTGCTCGAAATGAGCATACACGTGCTCCATCCGCTCCTGAGACAATGTAATGGAAGAACTGGAAGCGAAATCGACTTTACCAGCGTCCATCAAATCGAATACCGCGTCCTGCAGCACTTCTGAGTATAATTGCAAATCATGGAATTCCGAATCGATCAATCCGTGCAGGACCGCATTCGCTACCGAACCGATTCCTGACTGCAGAGGCGCCAGTTTAGGCGTCAGCCTGTTTGCCCGAACTTCCGAGCGCAGAAAGTCCAGCAAGTGATTGGCCATGATTTCCGTTTCTGCATCGGAAGGAACAATGGTAGAAGGAGAATCTTTCTGATGTGTGAAGACAATGCCCCGGACTTTTTCAAGGTCCACCGGAATGCCGATTGTGCCAATGCGGTCATCCGCTTTAGTCAACGGAATCGGCAGGCGCTCCCCTTGTTTCCCCGTGTCGTAAATATCGTGGATTCCTTCGAATAATTCCGGTTGAGCTGTATTGATTTCGACGATTACATTTTTTGCGTGCTTCACGAAAATGGCAGAGTTGCCGACGGAAGTTGACGGGATGATCATGCCGTCTTCCGTAATCGAAAGCGCTTCTATAACAGCGAAATCAATCGGCTCGATGACTCCTGCTTTGATCCATTCGGCGGTATGGGACAAATGATGGTCCGTAAACAGCATATCGCCTTCATTGATTTTTTTCCGCATCGCCGGGTCCGCCTGGAAAGGCAGGCGTTTCGCCACAATCCCGGCTTCTGCAAACAATTTATCGATATCGGAGCCTAGAGAAGCCCCGGTAAAAACATTCACTTTAAAATGTTCAGTTTCAGCGCGCTTAAGCAGTGCAAAAGGAATTGCTTTTGCGTCCCCTGCCCGTGTGAATCCGCTTAGCCCGAGCGTCATTCCATCTTGAATCCAAGAAGCTGCGACATCTGCATCTATAATCCGTTCCTGTAATTGAATGGCTTTAATTCGCTGAATGTGTTGTTCCATCTTCGTCACCTTTCGTCGCCAGAATGTGTTCCTTGCCTACTTTCAATTATAAAGGATGGCAGCCCCATTCTATAAAACTCCGTCTTGTTCACGCCATGTTTTTCTTACTCCCTTCACACTCCTGTAACAAATCCCGTATTATTTCCTCCGGTTTCAAGCAGTTTGTTTGAGCTTGTGCAAAAGAAGACTGAACAACTCCGAATCCTGAAGCTACATGAGGAATCCCCTCTATATGCTTTTTTATTGACAAGATGTGGAAGCGCCTCTAGTATTAAAAAGTTGAACAAATAAACTTCATTGTACTATATACAAGAAACGAGGCATTTCATGACTACAGACCAGCGCAAAAAAATATATATCTTGATGATTAATATGTTCATCGCCATTGCGAGCTTCGGAATCGTTATCCCAATCCTTCCTTCATACCTCGAATCCATCAATCAAGGCGGCATGGCAGCAGGCTTGATGATCGCCATTTTCGCAGGAGCTCAGTTCCTATTTTCGCCGATTGCCGGCAAATGGGCGGATCAGTACGGCCGCAGGCAAATGATCATCTACGGGCTTCTGGGCCTTACCATTTCCATGTTCGTCTTTTACCTGTCGAACGGCATCTGGGTCTTGTACCTGTCGCGCGTCATCGGCGGCATCGGAGCAGCGATGCTCATTCCGGCAATCTTCGCTTACATAGCGGACATAACTACACTCGATCAGCGCGCGAAAGGCACGAGCCTGGTATCTGCAGCGATGTCACTCGGCATCGTCGTGGGTCCTGGCATCGGCGGTTTCCTGGCAGATTTCAGCTTGAAATTGCCGTTCCTTGTGTCAGCATTGGTATCGCTTGCCGCTGTATTGTTCTCAGTCGCACTGTTGAAAGAACAGGATGCAATCGATGCGGATCCTGCCACCACAATGGACATGACGCAGAACGAGGCGATGCTGACGAAAATTTTCCGTTCCGTCAGCATGCCGTATTTCATTCCGCTTGTCATCACGCTCGTCATGAGCTTCGGGCTGCTGGCTTTTGAATCGGTCATCGGCCTGTATCTCGACAACCAGTTTAATTCGACCGCTAAGGACATTGCCTTTATGATCACGGCGACAGGCGTTGTCAGTGTGATTGTCCAATTGTTCATCGTTGACCGCATCGTCCGCCGTTTCGGCGAAGCCGTTATTCTTATCGCTTTCCTAGGCGTTGCCGCCGCCGGTTTTGTGATGGCGCTGTTCGCCGGAAGCTACGCGATGTTCTTCGTAGTAACGCTGATCATCTTCCTTGCGACGTCAATTTTGCGCCCGGTCCTCAATACGCTGATTTCCAAAATGGCTGAAGGTGAA
The DNA here is from genome assembly GCF_058268475.1 of Planococcus sp. TJ-301. Lineage (NCBI taxonomy): Bacteria > Bacillati > Bacillota > Bacilli > Caryophanales > Caryophanaceae > Planococcus > Planococcus sp. TJ-301. Next base: position 1,871,943 of record NZ_JBZDOH010000001.1, read on the forward strand.
GTCGGTTTTGCAATGGGCATGAACAATGCGTATATGAGCGTCGGAAACGTACTTGGGCCGCTTCTTGCAGGCGCTTTGTATGATATCGACATCTCGTATCCGTTTGTCTTAGGCCTCGTGATGCTCATGATCACTTGGACCATCACAGTCGCATGGCATCGCGGCCGCACCGCCAAAACACGCACCGCACACTGAAATTGCCAACCCCCTGCATCTTTTGCAAAAGATGCAGGGGGTTTTTATTGCCGATAAACGATATTGCAAAGGCTCTGGGCTTTACGGCGTCCGGAAATAAGTTGTATAATTATTATACAAAAATCTTAAGGAATGTAGGTAATGCTATGTACAACATCAAAGCAGCTGCCAAAATTTTAGATATGCCAAAAGTGACGATCCGGTCGTGGGAAACGCGCTACAGCGCCATCACGCCAGCCCGAACGGAAACCGGTCACCGCCTTTATTCAGACCAGAATCTGGAAGACTTGCAATGGCTGAAAATCCAAGTCCAGGAAAAAGGCATTAAAATTAGTGAGGCCGTAAAGCAACTGCATTCTTCCAAGAGAAAACCGTTTGAAAAAGTGGAAGTTCCGGGTGATTTTAATGCACATACCTACGACAAACAGATTTATGAATTGTATATGGCCGCGTCAGAATTAGATACAGAACGCTTTAATTACTTATTGGATTTGAACTTCTCGCTTTTCCATTACCGCACGGTGTTTTTTTCGATTGTCGTACCGTTGATGGTGAAAATCGGCATAGAATGGGAAAACGGCTCGATGCCAGTTGCCCATGAGCATTTAATCAGCCACCTCATCCAGCAGCGATTCACACAATTTTTCCGTGTGTTCCCGACTTCAACCGAGTTGCCTAAAGTCATGGCGTTATGCCCAAGCGGCGAGTTCCACCAGCTTGGCTTAATGCTTTTCACGCTTTTTCTGCGTGAAAACGGCTTCCCGGTCATGTTCTTTGGTGCCGACACACCGCTTGAAGGATTGGCGGAAATCGTCGAGCACCAAGACACCCGCATCGTTTGCATGGCCATTTCCGACCCCTCTTCCCGTCCTGTGGTCGAGCGCTACATTGCCGACATCGGAAAGGCTAATGACAGCATCCACTTTATGATTGGTGGACAAGGCATCGTTGAACCGTTGACAAGCGGCAATGTCTCCTACATCGGTCCAACTTATGAATTATGGCAGCAAGAATTGGCCCGGATCAAAGAACTCCCATTAAGCAATGCTTAATGGGAGTTTTTCTGTATAGCTTTTATAGCGTTAATGTAAAGTCAGCGATGATACAATAGAATCAATTATCTTTATTTTTTAGTAAAGCCAAACAAAAAAACGTTATTTCAAATGCAAAAAAAGACCCGGCTGCTTACAGCAGGTCAAGGTCTTGGTAATCTTTCTGGTATGGGCCATTGTCTGTGACTTCAGAATGGTACAGGGCCTTCAGCGCGAAGCCTTTTTCAAGCTCCATCTCTTTCATCAAAATTTTCAAGCGCTTTTTCAACTCTGGATGATCGCTGACGAGCTGTTCCATTTTCGATTTCGTGTATTTCATGGGAATTGCAACTCCTTTCCGGTGTTCTTTGTTCCATTATACCACCGCTCAATAAGAAAACGCTGTCGAGAAATTTTAAACAGCCACTTTCAGCTCTTGAATTTATTGCCTCGGATAGTGAGTTTTAAATTGTGAAGAAAAGGCAGCGTGATAAGAGGGGAATGGATGTATTTCACAAGCGACATGCGAAAAAGACGGGTGGAGCGGCGAAGAAAACGGGGTTATGCGCGTTCGTGAAGCTTTATGCGCGCTCAGGAGAATTTACGCGCGTTCAGCCAATGTTGAGTATCTTCCTGCCGAATTGATTCTAATTTAACTTCTCAAAAAACCCCGCATTTGCAAGGAGCAAATGCGGGGTTTGCGTTTCAAATATAATGCAGTACGAAGTTCATCAGGAACAAGCCTGAGATAACGTATAGCGGTACAGAAACTTCGCGCCATTTGCCGATTCCGATTTTGAGGATCGGGTACAGGATAAAGCCGATGGCAATGCCATCCGCGATGCTGTACGTAAACGGAATGAGCGCGATGATCAACAGCGCCGGGAACGTTTCGCTCATGTCTTTCATCTCGATGTTGCGAATTGTCTGCAGCATCAGCCCGCCGATAATGATCAGGATTGGTGCAATCGCACTGTCCGGAATCAGTTTGATGAGCGGAATGAAAAACACGGAAGCCAAAAACAGAACGCCGGCAGTGATAGCTGTCAAACCTGTACGGCCGCCTGCTGTCATGGCTGCGGCACTTTCGACAGAAGCCACTGTTGGGCTTGTGCCGAAAACGCCGGAAGCCATTGCCGACAGCGAAGTCGCCTGGAAGGCGCGCCCGAATTTTTCAGGCTGGTCGATGAAGTTGACTTGGCCATGGACGATTCCGATGTTTTCAAATACCATCACCATGGTCAGCGAGAAAACCGCGGCCCAAAATACCATCGAAAATGCACTGTCGAACGACATTGCGTCGAAGCCAGCGAAAGCTTCTTGCATATTAAGCGAAGAATCTCCCATGCTGCTCGTATCAATCAAGCCGAAAAATGACGCAATAACGGTACCCGCGATAATCGTGATGAGAAAATTCCCCGGCACATTGCGGATAAACAAAATGACCGCCAGGATTAGCGTCAATGCCGTTGCCATCACAGTTGGATCGCTAAGTGAACCAAGCGCCAGAATCGACACTTCTCCACGTATGACGAGCCCGCCTTTTTCAAGGCCCAGCAGCATCAGGAACAGGCCAAGGCCGACCGTAATCGCTTCTTTCAGCGAATGCGGCACAGCTGCGCTGATCACTTTCGCAAAGCGCGTGAAAGCGATCGCTACGAAAATCGCACCGGTGACAAAGACTACTGCAAGTGCTTCCTGCCACGTCAGGCCCATCGACTGCACCATCGTGTATGAAAACAGCGCATTGATGCCCATGCCAGGCACCAATAGGATTGGCGCATTACCCCAGAAGCCCATCACGAAAGCCCCGAACACCGAGGCGCCGATTGTTGCGATGATTGCCGCCTCGATCGGCATACCGCCTTCCGATAAGATCAACGAGTTGACTGCAATGATGTAAACGACTGTAAAGAAGCCGATTAATCCCGCCGTCATTTCGCGCTTTACCGTCGTACCGTTTTTTTGAAGACCGAAAAATCGGTCCATCCAATTAAACATATATTTCAACCTTCTATTAAATTAGCCCTCTCCCTACCCGCTCTGCCTATAAATTTTATAGGTAAGCCAAGACAAAATTGTAATCCGAAAATGCTTTAGTGTCAAGGGTTGGCGCTTGTCATCTTGTATGGTTTATTGGCATCAGTGATGCTATAATTCAGATACTTTACCCAGAGGTGATCGATTGGAGCGATTGACTGAAAACGAAGCATTGGAAACCTTGCTGCTGCGCCTTGCGGGGGAGCATCCGCAAAGGAAGCTAGCTCCCACCTACAAAAAAGAAAATTTACTTTCAAACAAAAAACCTCACCCGTGGATTACCCGCGGGTGAGGTTTTTATACTCTATTAAACGAACATGCCGGCGATTGCTGCACTTAGTAGTGAAGCAAGCATACCAGCCGCTACAGCACGCATGCCGAGGCGAGCGATGTCCGGACGGCGGTTCGGCGCAAGAGCACCCAATCCGCCTAGCAGGATAGCAAGCGAGCTCAAGTTAGCGAATCCGCACAACGCGAAGCTGATTACCAACACAGTTTTAGGTGACAAGTTTGCAATTTCCGGGGCAAATGCTGTGTAAGCGACAAATTCATTCAATACCAGTTTCTGGCCGATGAAACTGCCTGCCTGTACAGCTTCTTCCCATGGCACGCCGATTGCGAAAGCAAGCGGGGCGAAGACGAAGCCAAGGATGCCTTGGATTGTCAGGTTATCAGCTCCGAACCACGAGCCAATTCCGCCAAGCATCCCGTTCAGCATAGCGATCAAGGCGATGAACGCAAGAAGCATTGCACCGACATTCAGCGCAAGCTGCAAACCATCTGCTGCACCGCGTGCGGCAGCATCGACGACGTTGACCGATGACTGGTCTTTTTCCATGACGAATTCTTTTTCAACAATTTCTTCTGTTTCCGGCATCATGATTTTCGCCATGATCAAACCGGCAGGAGCGGCCATGAAGCTGGCGGCCAACAGGTATTCGAGAGGCACGCCCAAGAGCGCGTAACCCGCCAACGTAGAACCGGCTACTGAAGCCAGTCCGCCTGTCATAACTGCGAATAATTCCGACTTTGTCATGTTTGCGATGAACGGGCGGATAACGAGCGGTGCTTCCGTTTGGCCAACGAAGATGTTTGCCGCTGCGGAAACGGATTCCGCTTTGCTTGTTCCCAGCAATTTCGAAAGCGCGCCACCAAGAATTTTAATAAACCATTGCATGATTCCCAAATAATACAAAACCGAAATCAATGAAGAAAAGAAGATAATGATCGTCAAGACTTGGAACGCGAAAACGAAACCGAAGTTTGCTGCGTCTGCCGCTGGCCCAAATACGAAGTTGATCCCTTCTTTTGCGTAATTGATAACGTTTTGCACTTTATTTGAAAGCCATAATAAAGCGTTTCTGCCCAATTCCCATTGCAGCACCATGAACGCAAAAGTAATCTGTATTGCTAAACCGCCCAAAATGGTGCGCAGCTTAATTGATTTACGAGCACTTGACATTAAAAAGGCAAGTCCCAGGACGACGAATACACCGAATAAACCCCATAAGAAATTCACATTTTCACCTCATTGTTTTTTTCAATCTGAAACGCTTTCATTTCGGATTGGTTTTCCTTAAAGCTAGTCCTCTGTCGTCAGACATCTTATCAAATCTACGATGATAAGTAAATGCCTAACCTGTGACAAATCTTTAATAGAAAAATGTTTAAATGCAATGAAAATTCACATTATGGAACCTTTTTCAGCCGCCGTTCTTTCTTCTCCCACTTTATTACCCACTGAATCATTTAAAAAACGCGCAGCTTATCGCTGCGCGCTAACTTTATTTTTTCGGTGGCTAATCCGGTAAAACACAAGATAAAGTGCCGGAATCATCACCAAGGTGAAAAGGCTGGAGAACGTCAGCCCTGCAATGATCGTAATCGCCAATGCTTCGAAAAGCGGATCTCCCGTCAGCGCGACCGGAATCAACGCGACAATCGAAGTCACAGATGTCAAGACGATCGGCTTGATGCGGGCATAGCCGGATTCAATAATTGCTTCGTCAATGTTGAAGTTGCCGGACAGCCGGCGCATTTCAACAAAATCGATCAGCACGACGGCATTTCGAACGACAATCCCGGTCAATGAAACAATCCCCATAACGCCAAGGAAACTTAATGGCGTCTGCGTTAAGAACAAGCCAAGAATCGCACCCGATACGCCCAAGTATACGGCAATTAGGACCAGGAATGGCAAAGCGAACGATTTGAACTGGAACGCGATGACCAAGTAAACAAGCAGGATGACGACCAGGAACAAAACACCGATTTCAGTGAAGAATGCTTCCTGATCGGAATTTTCTCCGCCCGTCGACAATTCATAGCCGGACGCCAAGTCTTCTTTCTGCGCATCGACCACTTCAAGCATGCTGGCTTCAAAATCAGCAGCCTCGCCAAACGCTTTCAATGTAATCGCGCGTTCGGCCTCTTGATGCGGCACCTGAGCCAAAGCAGTCGTCTCCTCAGGTGTCAATAATTCATCTAAGCCCACTAAAGTCGGCGGCCCTGGCTGTGCTTGCGGTGAAGAGGCAGGCACTTGGAAATCAGCCAGATTAATGTCCTGGCCGTTCTCTATACCCGACTGCTTCAGTGTTACTTCATATGGCTTCTGCCCTTCGTAAATGCTGTAGAGCGGAACGCCTTGGGTCAAGAATTGCAGCTGCCCTGTCACCGTGCTGAGTGGAATGCGGTTTGCTTCGAGCGCTGCCTGGTTCGGCACGTATTCCACAGCCGGAACCGGATCTCCCAAATTATCTGTGACGACGTCTGCGCCATTTTCCAGCATCGCCGCTTTTAATTCATCGCGCAATGCAGTCAGTTCCTCAAGGTTCTCACCTTTAATGGTCACGATTACCGGTGCACCTGCTGGCGGACCTTGGATAATCGTATCCAGGAAAATTTCCGCTTCCGGGTACTGGTCGCGCAACACTGGCTGCCATTTCTCGATAAACTCGGCTGCAGTGGTTTGTTCCCGGTCGATCCGGAACGCCACTTGCCCTGTATTCGAGCCGGTATTATCCATCGAAGAGGCGAATAAATTCGGCAACCCTTCCCCAGTGAAAATCGCAATCTCTTCGACATTCGGGTCATCGCTCCTTAACCCTTCCGTTACGTCAGCGAGAAATGCATTGGTTTCTTCGATCGAAGTCCCTTCTGCGAGGCGTACGTTCATCGTCACCTCTTTGCGATCAGCAGCTGGGAAGAATTCGAATGGCGTGAAAAATGCCAATACCAGAAAGCCGGTAGCCAGCACCAATCCTCCAATGCCGATCCATAGCGGACGCTTTAATACGCCGCGCAGTACTTTTTCGGAATAAAACAACGCCAGCTTCTCAAGCGGCTTGCCCAGAAAACCAGGTGTGTCGGATATTTTTTTCGAGCGGCGTTTTGTCTTTAAAAACTGCATCATCGGCACTAAAGTAATCGAAAGTATCGTAGACGCGATGATTGTCGTGATGAGAATGCTCGGCAATGCTTTGATGAACGCGCCATTCCCCCCTGACAGCAGCAAGAGCGGAGAAAACGTCACGACAATTGCTAAACTGGAAGCGATGATTGAGGAAAAAACTTCTTTGACGCCATTGACAGCGCCGTCTAATGGGGCGTCACCCAGCTTGTAGCGGCGCTGAATGTTGTCATTGACGACGATGCTGTCATCGACCAAAATACCGATCGCAATGATTAAACCGATGACCGATATCTGATTCAAGTCGACGCCCATCGATGGAATCGGGATCATCCCGATCAATACCGAGGATAGAACCGTCACCGCAACTACAAATGCACCGAATAGCGTCAATCCGGCGGTCGTCACCACAAGCACGGCAAGTACGGCAATCAAGAGCGACACATACAATCCTTCAAAAATCGAGATGACATTTTCAGCCTGTGATTCGTAGCGTTCCGCCTCAACGCCAGCAGGCAAGTCTTCATTGAATGCGTCAATCACTTGGGATACGTTTTCATCCACGCCAGGCACGTCCTGGCCCGTTTGAAGAAATACCGTGTACGAAATGGCTCGTTCGCCTTCGAACGTGACAATGTCTTGGGTTTCGCCATCCACTGTTTCAATCACTGCAATGTCTTCAAGCGGCACTGCCGCAGAACCGACCTGCAGTTTTCTCAGTTTTTCGATGCCTTGCTCCTGCTGCACCGTCAAAACCACCCGTTCGTTGCCATTGTCATGGGTGCCGAGTGACAGCGGCTGATTAGCCTGTTGAAGCGATTGCAGCACTTCGAATGTCTGCAAGTTGTTCGCTGCCAATTGGTCTGCTTTCAGTTCAATAAGGATCTGCTGGCTGTTCAAGCCTTTGACAGCGGTGCCGGCCACTCCGTTCACCGATGCCACCTCTTCAGACAGTTCGGCTAATGCTTGCTCCATACCGCGGAGCTCCTCTTCATCACCGTAGAACATATACGATACAAGAGGGAATGTCAGGTCGAGCTTTTCTACTGACGGCTGTTGCGCCTGTTCAGGGAAGCTGCTCGATGCGCGCTGCACTTGTTGCTGCATTTCCGTCACCAGCTCATCCGGGTCGAAGCCGTCTTCCAGTTCAAGCGTGATGATGGAAGCGGAATTCGCTGATACCGATTGCAACGACGATATGCCATCCACTTTCTGCAATTCCTGTTCAATCGGGTTGGTGATGGCTGTTTCGATTTCCTCAGGGCCAGCGCCTGGCAAAATTGTTGACACCAGCACAAGGTTCGGCGGCGTCTCCGGAATTTCCCGCTGTGGCAGCGTGACAAAAACATATGCACCGATAACGGTGAAAATAAAAATCAAGAATATGAATAATTTGCTGCGATCCAATAGGTATTTCATGTAGTGCCTCCTCCGCTTCTATATTAGTTGAACCAATGAATTTCCATTATCGATATTCCGCAAAACAGCTGCGAAGCGCAAAGCGTTGCAATAGACTTCAATGTCTCGAAGCTAGCGCAGCGTTGCAACGGTTTTTCATGTCCCGAAGCTAGCGCAGCGCTGCAGGGACAGGGACAGGGACAGAGACAGGGGCAGGGGCAGAAACAATCGTCCTTGCACTGCCCAAAGCATCCGGAGCGAATTTCATTATGCTACTTCTTTAGTTCAACTTCATATATGTACTATTCTACTGTATAATTATTGTATAATATTTATATAAGAAAGGCCAAATTGGCAATCGAAAATTGCAGAAAAAGAGGACCGGAGATATCCGGTCCTTTTCCTTGCGCTCAATGCATATGCTGAGCCCTTTTGTTCTTCATGAAATATGCTGCCGCAAAAATTAACAGCGGTGGAACTATGCTCAACTTGAACCACATGCTTCCGCTTCCGTCGAAGGCGATAAGGCCCATCGGCAAAAGCAAAGCCGCGCCGCTCCAAGCGAGCGCTTTCCATGACCGTTTCCATAAACCGTAGACGAACAAGATGACCGATGCAATGACCAGCGACCAGAGCAGGATTCCCATAAGGAATAAGCCCATGATTTGTTCCTCCCCAACTGTAATGTCTTTCTCTCTGTATGTTTACTTCTCTATACCCGTTCTAAAACCCTTTCAATACATGCCATAAGAAAAAAAGCCGGGCGCACAAAGCGTCCGGACTTTCGAATTTAATTATAGGTTTTTCAGGAATAGGCGAATGACGTCTGCCCCGCCGATGATGTTCCCGGCGGAAGTGCCGATGTTTGTCAGCACGACGACAAGCAGGACACGCGTGACTTTATTGTCCCAAAAGCCTTTAAGGGTGAATACATCTTTGGACAAGGTTTCAAAATCGCCGACATTCGGGCGGCGGACATATGCCTGCATTAGACCGGAGAACCAGCCTGCGGCGAGCAATGGATGAAGTGCGCCGACAGGTCCTCCGACAAACGCAGTCAGGATGGCGAGCGGATGGCCAAGCGCCAACGCCGCTCCAATGGCGCCAAGTGACGCCGTCCAAAGCACCCAGCTGATCGTGCCGTCGATGCCCGCAGCGGGATTATTGTAGAATGTAATCGCCAAAAGGACGACCAGCAAAATCGGCAGTGCCCAGCCAAGAATCTTTGGCCATTTCGATTTCGGCGGCACTTCAGATAATTTCTCCAGGTCGTGTTCGCGGTGAATTTCTTTGGTGATGCCTGGTACGTGCGCCGCACCAAGCACCGCCACTATTTTCTGTCCTGGGGCGTCTTTGATTTTTTGGGCCAGGTATTGATCCCGTTCGTCGATAAGCGGTGTTTTCAGTTTCGGAAACGATTTGGTGAAATCGTTCAATACAGCGTTCAGCGTATCTTGCGATTTCATCTTTTCAAGGTCTTCCTCAGAAATCGTTTCGCTGCTGAAAATACTGTAAAATACGGAGGTTAACAGCTGCGCTTTTCCCATGAAGCCAATATTGCTCCAGATGCGGGAAAAAGTGACCTGGATGTTGCGGTCTGCAAGCACCAACTCTGCACCGGTGTCTTTGGCGGACTCAATGCCTTGCAGCATTTCCTGCCCCGGCTTGATGCCGAACTGGTCAGCCAGACGGTTCTGGAACGAGGAGATCGCCAAGTTCATCAGCAGCAAGCTGGATTTCTTTTCTTTGATGACTTTGAAAATATCGGTTTCTTTCCACTTGCTCTTATCAGTCACCGACTGGTAGCGCTGGGCGTCCAGCTCAATGCATACCGAATCCGGCCGCTCCGCTTCAATGACTTCTTTGACCTGCACCGCGCTTTGGCGCGAAACGTGTGCTGTACCGATGAGAATAATTTCCCGGCCGTCGATGTACAGGCGCGTTATATTTTCTTCATGCATGGATTTACTTCCTTCACAGAACCTAATTTCCCTCCGCCGCAAGGCGCAAAGACTGTCTATTTCAATAATGAATCACATCGCCGAAAATATCAACTATTGTCGCGTCATAACCCGGTTGCGTTGAACGTGTTGCCGTTGCGCAGATCGCCATGTTCAAAACCTCTATAGAACCAGCGCTTGCGCTGCTCCGAAGTGCCGTGCGTAAAGCTTTCCGGAACGACATAGCCGCGTGACCGTTGCTGGATGGTGTCATCGCCTACCGCACTGGCAGCCGTCAATGCCTCTTCCAGATCTCCTTCTTCAAGGAGGTCCATGCCTTCTGCGTGGTGCGCCCAGACACCCGAGTAGTAATCCGCCTGCAATTCAAGCTTCACTTGAAGCTCATTATAATCTTCCTCGCTCAGCTTATTGCGCATCGGCTGCACTTTGCCCATGGTACCAAGGAGGTTTTGTACGTGATGCCCCACTTCATGCGCAACGACGTAAGCCATCGCAAAATCGCCAGGTGCCTGGAATTGGGTCTGCAATTCTTCGTAGAAGCTCAAGTCAATGTAGAGTTTCTGGTCGCCGGGGCAATAAAACGGCCCAACCGACGCACCCGCTGTGCCGCATGCCGAATCAACGCTCTCTGTGTAAAGCACCAAGGTCGGCTCCTCATATTCCAAGCCCTCTTCCGCGAACACTTCAGTCCATACCTGTTCTGTATCCGCAAGAACGACTGACACGAATTCCGCCAATTCCTCTTCTTCTTGGGATGCCACATATGGTTCATTTGACTGCGATCCGCCGCCCATCGTATCCAACATCGCACCCGGATCCCCTCCAAGAAAAGATACCAACAAAACAATAAGCAAGCCGCCGATGCCGCCTCCGGCAATCAGGCCGCCGCCTCCGCCACCTCTTCCTCTTCTGTCTTCAACGTTGCCGCTGCCTGCTCTGCCCTTCCATTTCATCTATTTCCTCTCCTCGCCATTCACTTTTTATAAGCTATACCCCATTCGGTACCGCTTTTAATCCATTTCAATCGAGGCGGTAAATTAAAAATCGCTCTCTTAAATCGCCTTCCACTCCCGGCAGTTCAACTTCCTGGAACTGTTTAAATCCTGTGCTATGCTCCAAATAGCCGATGTAATCCTCTGACGGAAAGAATAAGATCAGCTCGACATTCCGCAGCGAACGTTCCACGGACTTCAGGATATTATTGATGACCGTGATGAAAATCTGAACAGAAAATGGGTTAAAAAAATAGAATTTATTGTCGTGGGGATGAATTCGGTATTGTTCAGCGAGTGTACAGACAAAACGGATCCGCCCTTTTGCCGCTGGCCGCTTTTGCACGTAGGACTCCAGGTTTTCACAGGCTTGTTGGTGAAGGCCCTGATCCATTTCGACCCCGGTCGATGCCGCGCCGAACAAATGGTGCACCAAAAAGTTGAGGCGCCCTTTGCCGGAGCCGAAATCGACGAACCTATCTTCCGGGGATAAAGGATAGCTATTGAAAAGTGTCTCGAGCAGTTCATATGGTGTCGGTTCGTAGCGATTGTAATGGAAGGTATCATGGAACCCCTGCTGTATGCCTGAAGTATGGATATTCAGGTCGTGATCGTATTGCCGTTCGTCCATCAAATCTCCTCGATTCTTATAAAATAGTGCCTTGCATACTTGCAATTAAAGCAGGAATTTGGTAAAGTCTAGCTAATTCAATAATTTCTTGCTCCGCTTTTTCGGAGTGAGGATAGAGGCGCAAAAACCATCAGTAGACAGCTCGAGGATGATGAGATCCGATGACAGCTGCTGAAAGGGGAATTTGCCGAAGTGGCCAGGCGCTCATTGCCGATGTTGCTGGGTCTGCATTAAACAAATGCAGGACTGTCATATAGGAGACTATATGGAGGGCTATCTGACGCATGGATTGAGCGCTTTACACGCTAATCCTATCGCAGCAACGAGACCCTTCGTTGCTGCTTTTTTGTTTTTCCGATACGCTTGCCGCCTCTGATTACGCACGATCAACGCAGCAGCAGACAATAGAACACACAAAAAAATGAGAAAAGGGTGGTATTTATGAATTTCGGACAAGTAGTGACAGCAATGGTGACGCCATTTGACGCAAGCGGTGACATCGATTTCCCCGCAACTGCAGCCCTAGTGGAACATTTAATTGAAACCGGGAGCGATGCATTGGTGGTAGCAGGCACTACCGGCGAATCGCCGACTTTATCGGAGGACGAAAAGATCGACCTCTTCAAGTTTGTCGTCGATACTGTCCAAGGCCGCATTCCAGTCATTGCAGGAACCGGCTCAAACAATACACGCGCTTCAATCACGTTGACGCACGGTGCAGAAGAAGCGGGCGTTGATGCCATTATGCTGGTGACACCATATTACAATAAACCTTCACAAGAAGGCATGTTCCAGCATTTCCAAGCGATTGCAGCCGCCACTCATCTGCCAGTCATGCTATATAATATTCCTGGGCGCAGCGTCGTCAATCTGTCAGTCGACACCATTGTGCGCTTAGCCGCAATCGACAATATCGTCTCCATCAAAGAAGCAAGCGGGAGCCTTGATGCCGCAGCCGAGATCATTGAACGCACACCCGATACGTTCAGTTTATACAGCGGCGATGACGGCTTGACCTTGCCGCTTCTTGCAATTGGCGGAACAGGCATCGTATCTGTAGCTGCCCATATCATCGGCCGTGAAATGCAAGTGATGATTTCCAGCTTTAAAGCCGGCGACACGGCAAAAGCCGCGCAGCTTCACCGCACACTTCTGCCGGTCATGAATTCGTTATTTGCTGCACCGAATCCAGTTCCTGTTAAATCAGCATTAAACTGGGCTGGTGTAGCAGTGGGCGGCGTACGCTTGCCGATGATTCCGTTGACGGAACAAGAAACACTGACGTTACAAGAAACTTTAGCGCCGGTAGTAAAAACGGCCGCTACACAATAATAAAAAACCCGCTGAAGCAAAGGCTTCAGCGGGTTTTTTGCATCAAGTTTCAGCAGTTAATTTTTTAAAGGCTTGTTTCAAGCTGCCGCCAAGTGCCAGCTGCCGGACATCGACACCTAAATGCGTAATCGTCTGGGCAATTTCTGGCCGGATACCGGTCAGAACAGCGTGCACACCGATCAATTTCAGCGACTCAGTCAACATGATAATTTGTTGTGCCACCATGGTATCTACTTTCACGACACCCGATAAATCGATGATCAACGTTGAAACGTCCAAATTGCCGACTGACATGAGCGTTTTCTCCAGAATGTGTTCTGCGCGGTCCACTTCGATTGCACCGACAAGAGGCAAGATCGCAATTTCGTCATTGACGGGCACAACTGGCGAAGACAGCTCCAAATACTCCGTGCGCGCTTCCTTAAGATTTTTTTGATACGAATTGATGTACGCGAAACTATAAGAATACGCCGCATGGTCAAGCAGGCTATGGAAAAATTCCATGACCTCGAAAAGCACTTCAAGTTCTATGCCTTTGTATACAGCTTCCGACTTGATAACTTTCCCGATATGCTTGCGGTAAATATTCGTTTCCGCTAAAGCGCTATCGAGCTGCATGCCTTCTTTCAGGAAATAATTCCCGGTGGCATGGCCCCATTCAGCAATCTCATCGTAAGCCTGTTGCGGATCAAGGAAATTCGTGATGGATTTGCCGATCAATCCAATCAGCCCTGAACGGAACTCGATAACCGCCTTCAGCAACTCTCCATAGCCTGCAACATCTGCCGGGCTGGCATCTTTTAATGCCTCTTCCTGGATCAATTGGGCGATTAAATATTTATCTTCTTCCACCCGTTGGCCGAGCAGTGTAACTTCCCTTTTCATGTGGTACCTCCCGAAGTAGCGTTTGTCATTCATTGTCTTTTATTATACCTGTCAGTCAACGATTTAGGATACTGAAAAATTCCTCTTATTTATTGCCCAGGAAATAATCGGTTTCCGCGTCATCCTGTTGTTACGCAATTGCAGCCACCATTCTTTGCAGCATAAAGCGCTTTATCTGCACGGGCGAACAGTTCCCTAGCAATGTCTCTCACTTGGTAGCTCGCCACTCCGATACTGACGGTGATAGGGACATGCCGCCAATCGGCCTTTTCGAGGCGCCCACACAACTTTTCACCAAATTCTTTTGCCGGTTGTATGGCATGCCCGGGCAGCAGAATGATGAATTCTTCTCCACCCATTCGTGCAACGATCGCTCCGCTTTTAATTTCGCTCAAGAGTTTATCAGCCAACTCCTGCAGGACGGCATCTCCCATGGGATGGCCAATTCCTCTTCAAAAGCAGGCGTGATCGCACTCCATACATCTTGGTCACAGCCCAAACCGTGCCCGAACACCAACGCTTTTTTCCCATTTCCAAGCAACTTTATGTTATTGCGTTGCATCGTCTGCTGTTGCACAAGCAGCTCCCCCTTTTGCCCCTAGCAATTCTCTGTCTCGTTTTTAACTTCTTATCATCCATAATATCATCAAAATTCACAATAAAAGCGTCCCAACCAAATTATCCTATTATTTGAAAGTTAGAGAGGTACAAAAACCCCCATCTACACTTTCATAATTATCCAGAACTTATAAGCTTCCTAATAGAATTGATTAAAAAACGAAGCGAAAATGACAAAGACAATAAGAAGCACTAATATCGTAATAACGATGCCTGGCAACACGACAATGAAAAACCCTTTCCAAGACGAGACATGGTGCGCTTCGCCCACCGCTTTGCAGACGATGATGAATGTCCAGACGGAAACAACCGCCAGCACTATAGACATGATTGCCACAATTGGATTTCCCGCCACATCTGCGCGGTCTGCAAAGAACGTTTCCGGAGATGCAAGCGCCCAAATGATCAGCAGCGGCAACAGCCAAATCTGCGGTATTTGCGCTGCAGGAAGCGCTTTAAACATTTCCTGATAAGTCGCCGTTCCTTTGAACAGCCGTCCTACAAGTGTCAATATAGCTGCTCCTAAGAAATAGCCTACAGCACTCCCTATCGGACCGGTGATCAATGCCTGAAGAATGGCCGCCCAAGGGGCCATGTCCGAACTGCGGGTATTCATCATCCCTAACAGGCCGGATGCGAATCCTGTCAGGACAATGAGCAAAATCATATATTTGGCCGATTTTCGTTCAATGACGAAACGCACTGTTTCACGCGTTCTCAGCCAAATATCGGTGAATGGATTCACCTCACGCTCTTTGCTTAATCGATCTTCTCTTACCATAATTCCCTCCTCCTTCCTCTCGGATATAAAGACGGACGGCAGCAGCATCGCATTTTTTTCTCTGATATTTTCTAATACCCTAATTAGGCTTTTATTAAATATATATTATAGGTAAAGACTGAGGAACTTTGATTTTCAGTTCCAGAAAAGTTCCTATTCTCAAGAATAATGTATATTTTGGATGTTTATAATACTGAAAAGGGTGGGTACACTACCTCTACCTTAACTTTTAGGTTCTACACCGAACCATATACTGAGGAGGAATTTATAATGACAAACCATGAAAACAAATTGATCGGCGCATATGACGTACAGGCAGAAGTATTAAATAAAATCACAGAGTTGAAATCACAGGGCTATAGCGAAGATGACATTTATGTCGTTGCGCAATACCACGACCAGGTGGCGATGGTTGAGCGGCAGACTCATGTGCATGTTGAAGCGGATTCAACAGAAGCGAACGGTACACCGCAACAAGAAGAAGGCTTCATGGGCAAATTCATCAACTTGCTGGCAGGCGAAGAAGCTTCAGGCGACGCATTCAACAGCATGAACTTAAATGAAAAAGATGCGGAACAATCCCGCCGGCAACTTGAAGAAGGCAAATTGCTGGTTTATGTCGACAGTGACTTTAACGAATCTTATAATTCATTCCACGAAAAACGCGGAACTTCTTCTTCCCGTGAAGGCTTTGCAGGCGGCAACACAAACGGTGGTTTTGCGGCTGGAAGCACAAATGGCGTATCATCTTCTAACGAAGAAGAGAAATTGCGCCTTCATGAAGAACGTTTGAATGTCGACAAAGAGCGTGTGCAAACCGGTGAAGTGAATGTCGGCAAACACGTTGTTGAAAACGAGCAGACAATCGAAGTTCCTGTTGAGCGCGAAGAAGTATACGTTGAGCGCCGCCCAGTGAACGATTCATCGACTTCAACGGATACGAATCATTCATTTGATTCTAAAGATGCTTATACAGAAGGCGACACAATCCGTGTGCCATTGACGGAAGAGCGTGTAGAAGTGACGAAAACAGACGTAGTTGCTGAAGAAATTGTCATCGGCAAACGCAAAGTCCAAGATACAGAGCAAGTGAAAGAAACAGTCCGTAAAGAAGTAGCAGACATTGACGGCGATGTGGAAGACAAAGACCGCAACCGCTTCTAATTCAACAAAAGTGATTATGAAAAAAGCCCCCCGGAATTCCATTTCCGAGGGGCTTTGCTATGTCACCGTTCAGCTCCAGCGGGCTGTCAGCATTTTTCGTCTTGTGTAGAATTCGACGCCGTCAGATCCGTTGGCGTGAAGGTCTCCATAGAATGAGTTTTTCCAACCTGAGAACGGGAAGAACGCCATCGGAGCAGGGACGCCCAAGTTGACGCCAAGCATGCCGACTTCGATGTTCTCACGGAAATAGCGCACACTGCGTCCACTTTCAGTAAAGAGGCAAGCTCCGTTGCCGAAATCCGATTTATTGGTCAGTTCAATCGCTTCTTCCAATGTAGCGGCACGGACAATGGACAAGACCGGCGCAAAAATCTCTTCTTTCCAAATGCGCATATCGGTCGTCACGTTATCGAAAATGGTCGGGCCGATGAAATAGCCATTGTCTTTCATGCATGCGTCTTCGCGCCCATCACGCAGCAACAGAGCGCCTTCCTGCTGGCCAACTTCAATATATTTAGCCGTTTTCGCTTTATGCTCGTCACGGATGACCGGCCCAAGGAAGACGCCTTCGTCCATGCCGTTGCCGACTTTCATGCTGTCTGCCGCTTCCATCAATTTTTCGACCAATGCATCCGCTACATCGCCTACTGCAATGACAACCGCGCATGCCATGCAGCGTTCGCCAGCAGAACCGTAAGCAGCTGAAACGATTTCTCTTACCGCCGGGTCAAGCTGCGCATCCGGCATGACAATCGAGTGGTTTTTCGCGCCGGCCAATGCCTGTACGCGTTTGCCGTGGCTAGTCCCTGTTTTATAGACATATTCCGCAACCGGCTGTGAACCGACAAAGGAAATGGCCGGGATGCCAGGATGTTCAAGAATGCTGTTAACGACTTCACGCCCGCCGTGGACGATATTAAAGACGCCTTTCGGCAATCCCGCTTCTTCGAATAATTCCGCCAGGCGATTCGCAAGCAATGGCGTTTTCTCTGAAGGCTTCAGGATGAATGTATTGCCGAGTGCAATCGCCAGCGGGAACATCCAGCACGGCACCATCATCGGGAAGTTAAAAGGCGTGATGCCGCCGACTACACCGACAGGATAGCGGTACATGCCGGATTCGATATCCGTTGCGATGTCTGGCAATTGCTTGCCCATCATCAAGGTAGGCGCCCCAGCCGCAAATTCAACACACTCGATGCCGCGCTGCACTTCCCCTTTGGCTTCGGCAAAGCTTTTGCCGTTTTCCACTGTGATCAATTCCGCCAGCTCGTCCCAATGATCGACCAGCAACTGCTGATATTTGAACAGGATGCGCGCGCGCCGCGGCACTGCTGTTTTGCTCCATAGTTTGTAAGCCGCTGCCGCTGCTTTTGCTGCGTCATCGACATCTTCCAATGTGGAAAGCGGCACTTGCGCAAGAATTTCTCCCGTCGCCGGATTCGGCACGTCATCGAATTCCGCTGTTTTCGCTTCCACCCATTCACCGTTGATATAGTTTTTCAATCTATCCTTTGTCATAGTTTCCATAATAGTTTCCTCCTAAAGGTTTGCTTTTGCCGCGCCGCTAGCTGTAAATTCATAATCGAAACAAACGCGGTAAAGCTCTTCGATTTCCTGCTGGTCCGGAATCCGCGGATTATTGCCCGGGCTGCCGCTGGCCAACGCATCCACTGCCATTTTAGCGATTGAACGGCTGAATTGGTCCGCATTGATGCCCCAGTCGCGCAAATTCGGAATTTCCAGATCCAGACATAGCCGCTTGACTTCATCCACTGCGAATTGCGCCGCTTCTTCTAGGGTCAGCACCGTTGTGTCTCCGGCGAAGACCCGCCCTAAATCAGCTAAACGCTCAGAGCAAGATTCTTTGCTGAATTCCAGCACTGCCGGCAGCAGCATGGCATTCGAAACACCATGCGGCACATGGAATAATGCACCAATCGGACGGGACATGCCGTGTACCAGACACACAGAAGCATTCGAGAACGCCATTCCCGCATACATTGATCCGGTCGACATTGCTTCACGCGCTGCAGTATCTTCTGAATCTGTGTAAGCTTTGCGCAAGTTCGGCACAATCAGTTTGATGGCAGCCATCGCGAGGACGTCGGTCATCGGATGCGCTTTTTTCGACAAATAAGCTTCCACTGCATGGCTCAGCGCGTCAACGCCGGTTGCCGCCGTGACTTTTTTCGGCGACGACATCGACAGCAACGGATCGACAATCGCCACAGCCGGCATAAATGCGGGTTGCTTGATCATCATCTTCACGTCATTTTCCGTATTTGTGATGATTGTGACATCCGTTACTTCCGACCCCGTGCCGGCAGTCGTCGGTATGGCCAGATGCGGAACGGGCGCTGCTGAAGCGACTTTCGCCATGCCCATATAATCGCCGATGAAACCGCCGTTCGCCGTCAGGACCGATACCGCTTTCGCTGTATCGATGCAGCTTCCGCCACCAAGCGAGATGATTAAATCACATCCGCTTTCGTTGAACAACGCTAAAGCTTCTGCGACATATGTATCTGTCGGTTCCGACTCCACTCCAGTATAAACTTCGCTTTCCACATTTTCCTTCTTGAGCAATTCAACGCAGCGGCTGACATTTCCAAGCGCTCCCATGATTCCGTCGCTGACGATGAGCGCCTTTTTCCCCCTTAAAGCCGCCTCCGTGCCTGTGCGCTCGAATGCGCCGCGCGCATAGACGATCAACTGCGGTGTTCTGAACGTTTCATATCCCATCAATGCCCTCACTCCCATCCTTTTTGCTATTCAATTAAACCGAACCGCTTTCTATTTTATCACGAATGGGCAGACTTTTCTGAAAATGGAGAACCACCTCTTTTTTGGAATAAAATCTGGCTAATGATAAGAACGCTTCAAATGATTAATAATTCAGATTATTAATTGACATTTAATATCGTGATTGATACCTTTATAGTAACTACGAATCATTAAATGACAGTCTTATTGTCATATTTATGACGTTATGGATAGGTAAGTTGAACTCCTTCCCCCATATTCTTTGCGGGTATTTGTCCACCGGTCAAGCGCCATTGAATTTCACCACAATAAAAGGAGGTATTTAAGTGAAAAGCACGAAGCAAAAAAAGATTTTAATTCTCAGTGGAATTATCCAAATGATCGATGTAGTGAAAACAGCGCAGAAACTAGGTTTGTACACCATTGTTACGGATCGGGATCCTGATTCGCCCGCCAAAAAGCATGCAGACAAATCTTATGATGTCAGCACTTCTGACACCCAGAAATTAAAAGAAATAGCCAAAGCTGAGGGCGTTGACGGTGTCTTCAATGCCTTTGATGACATTAACACATGGAATGCCCAGGCTTTATGCCAAGAATTGGGCTTGCCCTTCTACGCTACAATTCAACAATTGCAAATCTGCTCCGATAAGAATACATTCAAGGAGTATTGCCGCAAGTACGGTGCCCCTGTCATCGAGGAATTCGAGCTGGGCGGCGATTTAGCTGATGAAAACTTAAAAACTTTGAAATACCCGGTTATCGTAAAACCTGTAGACAGCTATGCCAGCCAGGGGATTACAGTGTGCCATTCGCCCGAAGAAGTGCGTGCCGGTTACGAGAAAGCGTTGAAATTCTCTAAATCGAAGAAAGTCATTGTGGAACGCTTCGTTGATGAAGCATATGGTGTGCAAAGTATCTATACAATCCAAAATGGTATTATTGTGCTGAACGGCGTCGCTGATCGTTATGTCCATAAGCATTCAAAAGAATTCCCGCCGCTGCCAATTGCCATGATTTTCTCTTCGCAGCACCGGGAACAATATATCGAGTCGGTGGACCCTTATATCAGAAAGCTGATCAAAGGCATCGGCATCCGCAACGGAGTCGTTTTCATCCAATCACTATTTGAGAATGATTCATTCTATATCTATGAGATGGGCTTCCGGCTTGGCGGTTCCCAGATGTATTCCATAATCGAAAAGCAGACAGGGATCAATCAAGTCGAGATCATGCTGGCACTGGCACTCGGAGAAAGCATCGATCATTTGGACATGAGTCCTTATGATAACGGCCATATGCCCCATCCTTCCTGTAACCTGCCAATTCTGCTCAGCGGGGGAATCATCGGCGAAGTGTCAGGCATCGAAGCCATCCGAGAACTCCCGGCTGTCATCCATACCGCTATCAATAAAACATCTGGCGACAAAGTCCTAGTTACCGGCTCATACACCCAGATGTTCGGCCGCTTCACGATTGTTGCAAACTCCATGGAAGAGTTGCACGAAACCATAGCCATCATTTATAAACACCTTAAAATTGTTTCTACCGAGGGCGAGGACATGATACTTGTGCGGTACCAGCCAAAAGCTTTACCCGTCTACGAATAAACGCAAAAAACCGGAGCCCCTTATTAAGGACTCCGGTTTTCTTATGTGTGCCGGCATTCTGCCTTGGCGGAATACACTTTTTCAATTAAAGGAGCCGTTTGCTGAAGCGAACGGTTTTTCCTATTGCTTTTTTGGACCTGGATCGTGGAGTGGTGCCTTTTTTTGCTAGTGCCGGTTAACTTCCGAATAGTTCATGTTAACTTCTCACTAAGTCATGTGGATTCTCCGGCACTTCATGTTAACCAAAAAATAGTGCATGTTAACGCGAGAACCTCCAACTCAACCCACAGATGGATGCCTTTTCTTCCTACCTCTATTGTTCGATTATAAGTTACCGGCCAATAATCTGAGAAGGCAACTTTAAACTCACCGTCGTGCCTTTTCCGATTTCGCTGGTAAAGGAGATGGCCCCATCCATTTCACGGATCAACTGCTGAGTGACTTTCAGTCCCCGGCCAATGATGGTGTTGCTATCTTCACGGTTGAAATCCAGCAAGGAAGCCAGCTGTTCGGGGGCAATGCCAATGCCTGTATCTTCAATGTAGATCAACAAATGGTGTCGTTTCATCAAAGTGGAAATTTGGACCTTGCCGCCGCGCGATGTAGCGTCTATTGCATTTTTTGTCACGTTCAACAAGATTTGTTTGATGCGCAAAATGTCTTTTTTCAGCACCAGCTGTGGATCGATGTCAAAAGCCGTTTCGATGCCTTTTTGTTCGATATACGGATTCAGCGTAGCCAGCACATCTTCCATTATTTTCTCTAAGGAAATGGTGTCTGGCTCCCTTTCCATTTCCGCAATGGTGAAATGCTGAGCGACAGCGTCTTTCAGCTTGCTGATTTCCAGCACAGCCGCTCGGGATTGTCCTCTGACGCCTGGATCTTGCGAATTGGCAAGCGGCTCCAGCTGCTTAACGGACCTATCCAGTCCTTGCGCAAGCTCCAGCGAAAGCAGATCATTGATTTCGGTGACGTAATTCAGCTTCTCCGACTTCAGTGCCTGGTCTTTCAAAGCCGAGTAGAACTTGATCGACTCAGAGAAATAAACATACAAGCTGGTCGACAGCACATACAAAAGCAGCATTACGCCGAAAATCGGCAAACTATTATGCCATAGCCAGTCTGCTGCACCGGTCATGTAGAAATGCACACTGATGGCGCTGACCACGATTAGCCACGTCAAAACGCTGAAAGCAATCCCTCTTTTGAGTTTATTGCCAAAAGGCTGATGGATGAAATGCCGCCCCAAAAAGAAGAACAGTAGTAGGATGAGCACGGCTACCAGCAAGACGTTGAGCGATCCGAGCATGCCGCCAAGTGTGAAGCGGTAAATTACCAGCATCGTTGCCGTTATGCCGCCGCTTAATAAGCCGCCGTAGAGCAGGGATACCAGGAGGGCAATCCACCGCAAATCCCATACGAAGCCAGCCCCCGAAATGACCGGGAATGTCATACATAAAATCGCTGACAGCCCAAGTATGCCGCCTAAGTAGAACTTGGCATGCAGCTTCGAGTAATCTGACAGGATGAATTGGAAAAAGTAAAGCGGGGTCAGAATCAGAAAAAAATTAAGCAGAAAATCTTCTATTGCAAAGGCCATTTATGTTCCCCCTATATTTTCAGGATGATCAAGGTCTGATCATCTTCAATGGCGTATGGTTCCAAAGCATTGACCCGTGCGAAGATCTCCTGCGCCAAAGTCGTGGCATCAAGTGATAAATCCGCTTGAAGGATCGCTTCACGCAATAGCACATTCGTATCTTCCGTATTTTTTTTCCTTTCAAGCAGACCATCCGTAAAGAGCACGACCAGGTCACCATCTTCCAACTGGATGGAGTCGGACTTGAATTCCAACCCTTCTGCAATGCCTAGGACTGGCCCTGTCGGATCTAATTCACGGAAGTGCTGAGTCGCTGGCCGGTAGACAAGAATCGGTTCATGTCCGCCCGAAGCGTATTGAAGCGTCTTTGTCGCTAAGTCGATGTAGCTGCAGAACATCGTGATGAAGCTGGCCTGTTCCATATAATGCGCTGAAAATTTATTGATCCGCGCCAAAACGGTCGCGGGAGATTCTTTCTGGTCCATTGCGAACTTCATCATCGTCATCTGGATGGCCGCCGGAATGCCCTTGCCGCTGACATCTGCAATCGATACGAAGACACCTTCTGCATCCGGAACTAGCGTATAGAAATCACCGTTCAATTCTTTGAACGGAATGCTGACAACACCCGTGTCGAAAGCCATCGGCAGCGTATTCGTCGACTTCAGCAATGCTTCCTGCACTGTGACCGCCAGCGCCACTTCATACTGAATGTTCTCATGCTGAATTTCCAGGCGCTTCAGCTTCTCGCTTTCCGTAATGTCCTTGAACGTCACCAGCGTGCCCACTGCCTCTTCACTGACAAGGGGCTGCGTGAAATATTCCACAGGAAAGCTCGTGCCATCTTTGCGCCAGAACACCTCGTCCGTCACAAACGAATAATCGTTTGTTTCGACGGCGATGCAAATCGTGCATTCCTCCATGAAATAAGGGCTGCCGTTTGTCTTCGTATGGTGGATGATCGGGTGGCCGACCCTTCCAACGAGTTCATCTCGCCGGAAGCCGAGCATTTCCACCGCAGAATCGTTGATGAAAGTGATTTTGCCATGAAAATCAATGCCATAAATCCCTTCGCCGACAGAATTCAGGAACCGTTCATACGTATTTGAAATTTCCTCGACTTCCTTGAATGGCCGCTGACCGTAGCGCACAAAAATCAGTACGAATAAAAACCCGTATCCCGCCACTTTGAAGACGTGTGAGACCGTAGCGCTCCAATCGGTGATGGCTGTGAAAG
The DNA here is from genome assembly GCF_058268475.1 of Planococcus sp. TJ-301. Classification (NCBI taxonomy): domain Bacteria; kingdom Bacillati; phylum Bacillota; class Bacilli; order Caryophanales; family Caryophanaceae; genus Planococcus; species Planococcus sp. TJ-301. The sequence goes on from NZ_JBZDOH010000001.1 coordinate 1,895,593, forward strand.
AATAAACCAAAGTCGAAAACAGCAGGAAAATGGAAGCCGGTGCGATAAAGCCGACTTCGACGGAACTTGTTTTCCCTTTCTTCTCGAGCAGAAACAAGTACAGCAGAATTCCGAGATGGACAACCGTCGAAAGCGCCATCCCGACGTTAAATAGCAGCGTCGGCCTGCCGTCCACGACCAACAGCGGCAGCTCGTTTTGCAGCAAGAGGATGAAAATGGAGATCGATGCTACGTAAAAAACTGACAACACCGCCGCCATCGACTTTAATCCTCTCAGCTTCAGCGGCGAATCCAGCTCCACCATCAGAATGATGAACAATATGGTCTCCGTGATCCGCGCCATCAACCAGAACCAGCCGCTCAATGAAGGCTCTCCCATCAACGAACCAGGCATGCCCGCTACCGTCAGGATGTGCAGGACGTCAAACACACCGACCGCAAAAAACAAACTGGAGAAAACCAACTGCTTGTAATTGTCGCCGATGCGGGTAAAAAGCCAGCCTTGGACGGCAATACTGATGGCAATGAAGATGCTCGTCATTTCTAGGATAATGTGCGTCATCAGAAACGCTGGATCGCTGAAATCCGAAAAGCCCACTCGCTCATCGATGAAAATCGTCAAGTAGAACAGGACGCTGACAACGATGGATATTTGAATTAAACGGTTAGCTGAAGTCATAAGTAATCACTCTCGAATCTGTAAAGGAATGGATGCGCACAAAGCATACGCGCTTTTGGCAGACAGGTGGATGGTAGTATAGTGGGAAATTCTAGATAGTTCTTTTCATTTCGCTCTTGGCGAACGCTTTCGCCTTTATTTAATGGTGTATCTTAATAGCGAATCATATCATTTATTGAAGAAAAGATATACTTCCTATAGTTTCTCAATAATATTTTTGGGTTCGAAGAGCAGGTTTTCCCGTTAACAAGGGTTAAATAAACCGCAGCATGTGTTGCGGAGGAATCAACAGGCGTTGGCGAGCGGTTAACAGGCAATGCCTGGAAATTAACTGGTGTTGGCGCAAAAGATTCACGCCGAATAAAAACTTAACCAGTGCACAAGAATATTTTTTTCCACAAAAAAACAAGGAAGGCTCTGTGTAAATCCGAGAACCTTCCTTGCTCTTCATATGCTATAGTCCGGAACTCAGCACAATTTCGCCTTCCGGCAATTCGTTGCCCGCTTCTGGTTCAAGCGTGATAGCGATTGTATCCCATTCTTCCGTATTCTGTTCAAGTTGGTAAAACGCTGCGCCTTGGCCATCTGCATCCGCTTCGAATGCACCCGCCGGTATCGGCTTGCCGTCTTTCAACAGCCAGATCTGGTAGACCTCGCTGCCTGACAGCTCCTGCAGCCCTTCACCTTGGACAACCACTTCAAGTGAATCGCCTTCGCTTACTAAGGCTGCTTTGGCACTGCCGGCGAAGCTTTCGCTTGCTTGCAAGTCGATCGACTGGAATGCGGCTTCTGTCTGCCCTCCGCCATCATCTGATAACTTCATGAATGCGTAGGCGTTGCCGAGCAGCGACAGCAGTAATACTGCCGCGATCAGCGGACGCCACCAAATCCGTTCTTTAGGCGGCTTCGCCATCGGCACCACTTTTGGCGCCGGCTTCGATGCAGGCTGCACAGCTTCTAGAGCTGGTTCTTGTTTTTTGATTGGTTCTTCTTGATCACTCTCATCAAAAACATTTGCCAGGATGCGCTCTTTCATGCCTGCCGGCGGTTCCGCCGATTCAGCCAGGTAAGGGAGTTCGCCTACTGCTTCAACAAGTTCACGGCAATCTTCGCAATTGTTCAAATGCAGTTGGAATTCATGCATTTCTTCTGCTGTTAGCGTACCGTTCAAATAATCGATGACATGGTCACAATTCATCTTAGTCATCAATGGCTCCCCCTTCCTGCACACCGTGCAATGATTTTTTCAGTTTGCTGAGCGCCAGCCTGATCCTGCTTTTCACTGTACCCAGCGGCAAATCACAGATTTCCGCAATCGCCTCGTGGGTATGCCCCTTAAAGTAAAAGAGCTGGATCATTTCTTGCTGTTCCGTAGACAGCCGCTCAACTGCGGTTTGAATCTGGTCTTTCTGTTCCTGCCATTCGGCCTTGTCTTCCACTGACGAGTCCCCATCAGCCATATCGCTGATTTCATCGAGCGGAACCGTCGGCTTTTTGCGTTTCCGTATCAAATCTATCGCGGAATTCCGCGACATTGTAAACAACCAAGAAGTGAATTTCCCCTTGCTTTCATCGTATTCCCCACTACCCCGCCAAATTTTAATGAAGACTTCCTGCAGGGCTTCTTCAGCCAACGCACGATCTTCCGTCATTTTCAGCAAAAATGAGAAAAGGATCTTCTCGTAGCGGTCATACAATTGTTCCAGTGCATCTTTATCCTTGTCCTGAATCTGCCTGTAAAGCATAAAGTCTGAGCTATTCTCCATCCACGTACCCCTTTTTTCATATTTCGTCTTTCAAGCATACTACAATGCCTGCTGCAGATGCATTGACTAGCTTAAAAAACTGCAATTTAGAGAGTGGGATCATTATTGAATTCTATATACCAAACGTGAGAACATGCGTTTTAGATCACTTTTTCCCCTTGACAATATTGCTTCCTTATATATAAATTCACATCTTTCGCTGTTTTTAACTTTTTTTATTTTCCACCTCCAGAAGTGATCTATTCTCCCCCTTTTTGCGTTAGGTATGCAAGAAGATCAAACAGAGGAGTGTTTTTATGAAATGGAGAAAAGTATTGGCACCGGTCCTTGGTGCAGCATTATTGATCCCCGGAATGGGGACGGCTTTCGCAGATGAAATGCCGAAGGCAGACACGACAGGAGTTGAGCTGCGTGCGACACTGGATTCGTTATTGTCCGAGCATTACGCACTGGCGGTCGATTCCATGATGAAAACCTATGACGGCGACAAAGGCGCAGAAGCGGCAGCCGCTGCACTGGCCGAAAATGCCGCTGACATGGAGCCGGTAATCGCTTCTGTTTACGGTGAAGAAGGCGGCGCGGCTTTCGAAGAAATTTTTGCAAAGCACAATATGGGCACCACTGAATACGCACAAGCAATCAAAGATGGCGACGAAGCGCTGGAACAGGAAGCATTAGAGCAAATCCAGTCTTTTGTTGACGATATGGGTGCATTCCTGGCCACAGCAACTGAAGGCAATTTGCCTGAAGATGGCGCAGTAGACGCACTTCGCCAGCACGAAGATTTTGTCCAAAACACATTTGACCTTTATGCAGCCGGTGATTACGTGGAGTCTTACACCACGTACCTTGAAGGCTTCAAGCAGATCTTTGGCGCAGGCAGTGCCATCAGCGGAGCGATTTCCACTCAGTTCCCTGATAAATTCTCTGATCCGAACACAGCAGCAGGCGACTTCCGTTCAACCGTCAACCGCATTGCAGCAGAACATTTTGCTTTGGCGCAGTTGAGCCTGACAAAAGGTTTTAACGGCTCAGCCGATTTTGATTTCGCTGATTGGGCCCAAGACCAGAACACAGAAGAATTCCGTGCAGCCATTGCTTCCCTTTATGGTGAAGAAGCTGCAACCCAATTTGCACAGATCTGGAACAATGAACACATTTCCGTACAAGGTGATTTGTCCGGCGCCACTGCTGCAGAAGACCAAGCTGCCATTGACGAAGCAAAAAAAGCGTTGACTGGCACATTTGCCACTGACCTGGGCACATTCCTTAGCACAGCAACCGAAGACCGTATGCCGCTTGATGAAACAATCGCCGGCGTAGCCGCACACGAAGAATCTGTCATCGGTACATTTGAGCAATACGTGGCTGGCGATTTTGAAGCTTCATACAGCACGTACCGTGAGGGCTATGCTATCATGTTCGATATCGGAAAAGGATTGAGCGGCGCAATTGTCGACCAATTCCCTGAAGAATTCCAAAACACGGCACCTGAAAAAATGCCGAAAACCGGAATGGGCGGCACAGCAACCGAGTCCAATAGCATGATGCTGTGGATCGTTTCAAGCATGTTGCTGATTGTTGCAGCCGGAACTATCACGTACCGTCAGAAAACGAAACAGCAATAAACTCTTGAGGGAGCCAAGCGTTCCCTCTATTCCTATGGAAAGGGAGGATGGACTATGAAGACCTATGCTCCAATGGGCATCGCAGTGCTTCTTTCTGCGATCCTGTTCTTTATTATGAAACCGTACGAAGATGGCTCAAAGACTGTCACTGAAGCTGAACCTCCGTCCGAATTGGCGGCGGAAACCAAAACCGTAACGGCGGAAAAGACCGACAAAATCGCAGAGTTCCCCATCCTTCCTGCCCAACGGGAGAAGCTGGAGACACTGCAACGTGAGCGCCAGGAAAGCATCCGAGGCATGGAACCTGCTCGGATTGAAATTCCATCGATAGGCGTTGACACAGCGATTGAGCCGACCGGCATCCTTGAAAACGGTGAGATGGGCGTCCCTGAAGACGTCGACCAGGTGGGATGGTTCGAGCCTGGCTACAAGACCGGTGCCAAAGGGCATTCCGTTCTTGCCGGACACGTTGACAGTTTGACTGGCCCTGCTGTTTTCTACGAATTGCAGAATGTGAAAATCGGTGAAACCGTAGCCGTCACAGACAAAGATGGACGGAAAATGGTTTTCGAGATAAAAGAAAAAGTGAGTTATCAGACCGACAAAGCGCCGATTGAAGAAATCTTCGGACCTTCGGATAAGCGCATGATCAATTTGATTACGTGTACTGGCGACTTTAACCGATCGATCGGATCACACGAAGAGCGTCTTGTCGTTTCCGCAGAACTTGTTTCCGATTCTGCTGTTGTCCAGAAAGCGCCCCAAGCACCGACAAACGTCGAGGCGACTTCGTTCAGCCTTTCTTGGCACGCAGTGCGCGACGATGCCATTATCGGCTATCGCGTCTACGAGGAAGACATCGAAACAGGCGAAAGCAAAAAAATTGCCACTGTGTCGTTGTTCGACCGCAAGAATATCGAAATCGAACAGGATCCCAACAAGCGCTACTACGTAACAGCGGTTGATGTGGACTTGAAAGAGTCCGAAAAAACAGAAGCACAGCAATAGGCAGAATCCCGGGAAACCGGCGGTCCTGCTGTTTTTTCGTTTAAAATGCTTCATCACTTTCTTCTCCAGCTGGTTTCGAGCAAGACAGAAGGCAAAATAATGCAGTCACAAAACCTCATCCGTCCCGTTCTTTTTCCCATTAGAAGTGCGGTATATTTAAATAGAATCGTTCCCTCTCCCGAGTTTCCCCATCATGTCACGGTTAAGTTTTTCGCGAAAGTTATCAGTCCACTTTTTCATGTCGCTCAAAAAATCGTCGCAGAAGCCTGCAACGTCTTCACCTATTACGTCGAGAACGTGCTTGCCGTCTAGATCGCTAGCTTCAAACAACCCAAGCATTTCGTGCTGCGTTTTCAACATGTCAGGTCCGTCTCCTCTCGCTAAGCTACACATATATCCTTGGATTTTTTTAAACACGAACCGGTAGTCTTCAGGCGACGCTTCCACCCTGGCCAGCTGCGGCCTGTACTCTTTTTTGTCACCTATCATTTTTTTAATAAGCCCCGCATCATTATTGCCCCTTCCTATTAAATTTTTCCATGAACTCTTTGTTTAACTTGTCCCGCTAATTTTCAGTACCGGTAGCTGCTGCACGCATAAATTCATCACAAAATTCATCGACATCCTTGCCTAAGAAGTCAAGAACCTTTTTGTCCTCTGCCGCGCTTGTTTCAAGTAAATTCACTAAATCCGTAAATATCGCCATGTCACTACCAGGAGGGCCGACGCTAAACATAGTATGTTGAATTTTGCGAAATGCAAACCGATAATCTTCCGGCAGAGCAGTCCGGTTCTACATGAATGAATGATTATTATTATTGAAATCATTCTTAAGAGCCAACGGGATTTCAGCAAAGAAAAAAGCCCTCCAATAGAGGGCTTTTTTCTGGATGTTGAATGGAATTTTGCAAACTTGGACACCGAAGTCCTTCGAACTATTTCGGACCGTAGGGTAAATGCTTAAGATGAGATTATTCCCAAGCCAGTTTCCGAATGAATGCCGCGGCCATTTCGTATGGAGAACGCTGATCTAATAGTTACTATCTAGATAGAAATTATTTTTCATCACTTCGCCATCGAATTAACGGGTTTATTCAGCGCGCTCCCATGCCCCCGTCTATTCGGTACTGGCTTCCAGTAATGAACTTAGAATCATCACTAGCCAAAAACAAAACTAGCTTAGAAACTTCCTCCATACTTCCATAGCGACCCAGTGGAATGCGCGACGAAATGTTGTTTCTAACGGCTGAAGGGTCGTCAGCGTTCAGTGCTTCTTCAATCGCCTTCATCATAGCTGAATCCAAAGGCGCAGGGTGGATGGAATTAACACGGACCGAATCTTTGGCTACTTCCAGTGCCGCAGTTTTAGTAAGGCCGACAACGGCATGTTTGGAAGCCGAATAAAGAGAATTGCCGCTGCTGCCCATAAGGCCGGAAACGGAAGAAGTGTTGATGACACTGCCACTTTTTTGAGCGGACATAATAGGTAATATATGCTTTAGCCCTAAAAACACGCCGCGCACATTAATATTGATAACCGCTTCAAAATCTTCTATTGTCTGCTCAATCAGCGGCGCAATTTTTCCGATGATGCCAGCGTTGTTCAAAAACACATCGATTCTTCCCCATTTTTCGATGACTTGCTGTACATAAAGCGCGACTTCCTGTTCATCGCTTAAATTCGATGCCAAGCCGAGCACCTCTCCTTTGGAGCTCAGGCTTTCGACCACTGCGTCCAGAGCCTTTTGGTTAATGTCGACTAACGCCACCTTAGCTCCCTCCCGCAGTAGAAGTTCCGCGGTATTTCTTCCAAGCGCGCCCGCTCCGCCAGTGATTACAGCTACTTTTCCCTCAAGTTTTCCGGCCATGAATTTTCCCCGCCCTTTCAGCATCGTTGCTCCGCTTCAGCGATTTACTGGCTGTCCACTTTCTTCTTCCATCCAGTAATTGCTTTGCCCACAAAGTTCTTCATATTCACTTTTTAGGATGCCCACGATAATCCGATCGTAGTACCGGTTGTTCCTATAGGCATGCTCACGTATTCTGCCTTCTTCCCGCCATCCGCATTTTTGGACGTAGAGATTATAAGATGGGACATTATGTTCGACAATATCTCCATCCAAACGGTGCAGCTGCAGTTCTTCGAATGCATATTTCATGGTCGCCATCACTGTATCCCGTCCGTATCCGTGGCCCTGCATATTCTTTTTTCCAATCAGGATGCCATGGTAAGCGGAACGGTTTTTGAAATCGATGTTCGTTATGGTTGAAATGCCGATAAAGCCATCGCTGGGGGTATCGATTGCAAAACGCAAGTGATGGCCGTCAAATGCTAGGCTGTCAAACCACTTGTTCTGCTGGTCCGACGAAATGGGGTGGGACCACCCTCCAAGCAAATAACCGATATCCGGATCGTTATGAAAACTTCTCAAACTCTCCATATCGGATTTTTCCAAAGCCCGCAGCGTCACTTTTTTCCCTTGAATGTTCATACCTGCCACCTCTTCCCAAGTATTATCAAGCTTGACCAATCATCTTGCTCACTCTCAAATGCTCCGATATAACGGGAAATAGCCGTCTACTGAGAGGGACCGGCTTGCTGTCATGGCTACTAATTCAGCATAAATCTCCGGATTATAAATATTTGTCCCCAAAAAATATTTGTAATTATTGCCATTGGTGAAAGATGTTTTATATTGGAACAAACTATCTCCTTCCCGGTAACCACCGCCTAAGTGCAATAATTTGCACTTCATTTTTTTGGATAATATCACCATGAAGTTGAAGAGCAAATTATTTGGCCGCAGATCTAAATAGTTTTTGTCCGAAGCACCCAAATGGTAATGGGCAAAATATTTTGTGGCCAAGAGGATGGCTGCAGCTATGACTTTTTTCCCTAAGTATACAAATAAGAGATATGATTTGGAGACGAGGGTATCTACAAGCTGTTTTTGGATAGCCGAAAAGCAATAATAATAACTATCGGCTGCCTCTTTGCGCTTCATAGTTGCATTATATAAGTTCAAGAAAATTTCAATATTTTCGTCGCTCTTATCAACTTTTTTGCAATAGAGATCGTTGGATAAAGCCTTTTTAATATTCCGCTTAGTCATTTGGCTGTATTGTTGCTGGATTTGCAATAAACTTCCTGATAAATCGACAGCAGTGGTCTTGCGGATGTAATTTAAATTGCAGTAACCGCTTAGGTAACTGGCATTATTCAAGAGAGGGTGCAGCCTAACGATTTCTGAAACAATATCTTTTTCCAAGCAATACGCATGGAATCGGCTAGTGAATTCTTCCACAACTTTCGCATTCCCAAAAATCAACGGTCCCCCATATCCGTATGGAGTGGTGATATCGTAGATTGGTTTTGCTGTATAATGGTTAATCTCTCGCAGGATAAAAGGATAAATGACCCTTCCTAGATTATTTTCAAAGAATACGAGCTTTGCCTGTCCATTCTCTTTTTCTGCATTCCATTCGCAATATTCATAAGTATAGTAAACATCCTTCACAGGAAATTCATTTACTACCTTATCCCAGTGATCTTTCGTTTCAATGATAGTGATGTTTGAAGCTTGGATGTCAATCATCATAATAAACGCCCCTCTCTTTAGATGCGAAATTATGTAAATAACTAACAGTTGATAAGTTTATTATTACTGCTCAAAGTTAAAAGTAGGTTAAATCAATATAATTTTTCATCAGATTTTCAGAGATGAGTGAAATGTTGCTTTGTGCTGGTTTGATAGGAAATTAATAGTGGGAAATTAAAGCAGCATGCGTTGAAGCTTATGCTTCCAAAAGAATTTTAATACACAAAAAAGCTAGCCGATTAAGCTAGCTTTTTCAAGCGTTCGAGTTATTCCTGTCTCCCTTTGCGAATGCTGATAATTGTTTTCAAACGTTCAAACATCAAGTTTTCTCCATTAAATGCCCATCTTTTCTTGAACCGGATGAAACTTAATAATAAGTGATTTTTTCAATTTCCTTTCACATTCACGTTGCTGGATGTTCAGTTTTGCAAAATTTCCAAAACCAAGGCATTAAGTTATATCCTTATCAGGATAACAAAGAGTAAGTAAAAAACCTTTGAATCTCTTATCCCATAAGTTTTTATTTTTCTAGTATAGAAAAATCGGAATAATTATTCCTTAAACTAAAGCATTAATAATGAAGGCTGAAAAATACTTATGCTTTTCTTTTTGAGAAAAAATTTTTATTGATTTTCATTGTTAAAGACAATGAACCGGCTTTAAACGAATACGGGATGAACCTGAAAGCTGCCGTTTATTCTCTTGATAATGATTAGGCTGCTGACACTTTTAATGAGAATATTAAATTAGATGACTTAGTTTGGTTAATGGCATGTACCCCGTAGTCAACAGGTGCATGCTTTTTTACTTCTCTGCTTCATCGATCCATATAGAAATCACTAGTATAAAACAAAAAAAGCTAGCCGATTAAGGCTAGCTTTTTCAAATGCTGCGATTACTGTTGTTTGCGTGTGCGTAATGCGATCGTAGTTGTCAATCCAGCAAGCATTAATCCTGCAAGGATCCACATGAATGGCAATGTTGATGACTCAGTGCCGCCCATTCCTGTTTTAGGCATTTCAGATGGCATTGCTGCTTCACCGAATTGCTCAGGGAATTGGTCAACGATTGCTGCTGATAGACCAGCTGCAGGCATTGTCATGTGCGCGTATGCTTCACGCATAGAGCTGTATGCTGCGTCATAGTCGCCAGCTACATAAGAATCGAATGATGCTAGCAATTGGCTTACGTGTGCAGTCAAACCTTCTTCAAGTGCTGCAGCAGGTACACGGCCTTCAGTTGCGCCATCAAGAAGTGCTGCTTGTTCAACGATGTACTCGTCAAGTTCAGCTTTTGCTTTTTCTTGCCCTTCAGCATTGTCTTCACCTGTTGCTACTACGTAATCTACAAAGTAACCGATGTGTGATTTCCATGTTTCGTCGAATGCTGCTCCAGCTTCTTCGCCGTAAACGGATGTTACTGCAGCAGTTAAGTCGTCAGCATTTGCCAATAAAGAAGCAGCTGCCGTGTCGAAGCTTTCAGCGCCATCAGCACCGTCTTGCATTGCCATTACCGCTAATCCAGCATGCTCAGTGAACGTTGTGTTCAAAGAAGCGCGTAGATCGATTGCCGGTGTGTCCGGGTTTGTGTTTTCAAATTTATCAGCGAATTGGTCAGTGATTGCGATTGAAAGAGTTTCAGCGAACATGCTCATGTGCTGGATTGATTCGCGTTCAAGAGCATATGAAGTTTCAAAGTCTCCCGCAACGTAAGCGTCAAACGATTTGATCAACTGGTCAATGTGCATATCCAAGCCTTCGCTCACAGCTGCTGCTGGCAAACGTCCTTCAGTTGCTGTATCGAAGAATTCAGATTGTGTTGTTTTGTATTCTTCAAGTTCAGCCAAAGCCTGGTCTTTTCCAGCTTGATCGTCATTTGCTGTTGCTGTTACGTAATCCACGAAATAGCCGATATGCGATTTCCAGATCTCGTCGAATTGAGCTGCGCCTTCTTCACCGTATACAGAAGCGACTGCCGCTTTCAAATCGTCAGCGTTTGCCAACAATGCGCCAGATGCCTGGTCGAAGTCTTCTGCTCCGTCAACGCCTTTTCTCATTGCTTCTACTGCTAAGAATGCATGCTCCGTTAAAACTGTATCAAGTGCGATGCGAAGTTCGCCCGCTGGTGTTGCTGTTCCTGCTCCAACTTCGCTAGACGCTGGAGTTGAATGTGATGATCCGTGGCTGTCAGCCAATGCCGCTGTCGGCACCAATAGGGCTAGTGTAAGTGGAAGAGCTACTAATAATTTGTTGACTTTCATAAATGAACATCTCCTTTTTCTCTGTGTTTTATTTGATTCTGACTACAAAACGCACGTGGTTCATTTTTAGATCACTCTTTTTTAAAAAAACTTAAAATTCTTTTTTTCTGCCCTGTGATCCGTCCACCTGCCCAATTTTCTTTATATAGAAGAAAGCCGTTTTTTTCTATCTGAACGGCGTTCTAAAAAGTTTTATTCGAATAAATTCTTCAACATCATTGTCATCCCGTGGCCAATTGGATAGAATAAGTCTTATCAGAAAAATTACATAAAACTACGTAACCTTATCAAGAGAGGCAGAGGGACTGGCCCTATGACGCCCGGCAACCGCTAGTTTGACTAGTATGGTGCCAAATCCAACAAAGCAGCGATGCTTTGAGAGATGAGGGAGAGTCTGTTCTTGCTTTTGCGCCTAACTCTTCCTCTCGCGAGGGGGAGTTTTTTTGTGTGGAGGAGTGATTAGATGAAGTTGAACAAAGCAGACCGCATCAAACGGACCCGCGTGCCGGTGGCCGATCCGGCACTCGCTGACCGCTTGCCGCCCGGGCAAGTGCTGACCGAGCGCTTTCCAGTTTTGCACGAAGGCGAAGTGCCCGAATACAATATGGACGACTGGACACTGAAAATCTATGGCCGCGTCGAGCAGGAAGTGACGCTGTCGTATAACGATATTTTGGAGCTCCCGCAAACGACGGTGCAGCGCGACATCCATTGCGTGACGCGCTGGTCGCGCTTTGATAATTCCTTTACTGGCGTGAAGTTTCAGGACTTGATGAAAGCGCTCGGCGTTACGCCAAACAGCCAATATGTCATGCTCCACGGCGATTACGATTACACGACGAATGTCGCGCTCAGCGATTTGGACCGCGAAGATGTGCTGCTCGCCCATTCACTGGACGGCGAACCGCTGACGGCCAAGCACGGCTATCCGCTGCGCTTTGTCGTGCCGCATCTGTATTTCTGGAAAAGCGTCAAATGGGTGCGCGGCATCGAGTTTGTCGACGAGAACCATCCTGGATTCTGGGAGCAGAACGGCTTCCACCTGAACGGCGACCCGTTCAAAGAAGAACGGTTTTCAGGAGAAGACCTGGAGATTCCGGATGATGAATGGGAAAAGAAAGAATTCGATTGAACGCGAAAAAACGGCTCATCCCCTGCGGATGAGCCGTTTTTAGGTTTTGTAGTTATTTTATGGCGGTGAATTTTTTCACAGCTGGCAAAATTTCGGTCGCAATCAGCTCGATGTTGCGCTCGATCCGGCCGAACGGTACGCCACCGAAATCCATTTGGGCGATATAACGCTGGTGGCCGAACACTTCGTGCTGGTAGAGAATCTTTTCGATGATCTGCTGCGGGCTGCCGATATTCATCACATGATGGGGATGCGCGCCTTGCATGAAATGAGGCTGTGGAAAACCTCGGCCGTTGGTGCGCATCATGCCTTTATCCACATGTGGGTAACTTTCTTCGAATGCCTGCTGCGTCGTTTCGGCCGCGTTGAAAAAGCCGGCAGTTGCGACCGGGAACTCAGCGGGATCGAAGCCGTTTTCAGCTAATGCTTCGCGGTAAACATCAATCGAATGCCCGAAACTTTCAGCCGGCCCGCCAAGTGTGGCGAGCATCATCGGCACGCCTGCCTGTCCGGCCTTTATGGCGCTCGACGGATGGCCACCGACTGCCCGCCAAATCGGCAATGACCCATTGTGCGGGCGCGGGATGACCTCGGCGTCGCGCAGCGATGCGCGGAATTTTCCGCTCCAATTGACCTTTTCCTGCCGGTTGATCTCCAGCAGAAGATTGAATTTCTCTTCGTACAATTCTTCGTAATCATGGACATTATAGCCGAGCAGTTCAAAAAGCCCGATGCGCGAAGCGCGTCCCGCAATGATTTCCGCACGTCCGTCCGAAATCAAATCGATCGTCGAGAAATCCTCGTATACCCTTACCGGATCGGATGTGCTGATGATCGTCGATGAACTTCCCACCTTGATGTTCTTCGTTGCTTGCGCAATCGCACTCAGCACGACGGTATGCGCTTGTGTGGCGAAAAATTCCTGATGGCTTTCGCCGACGCTGAAGAAATCCAGCCCGGCTTGGTCCGCGAGCTTTGCCATTTCGATGATTTCCTTGATCCGTTGCCCCGCAGTAATGCGGTTGCCCGTGTGCGGATCCGGCAAATGGTCGCCAAGCGTATAAATGCCGAACTCCATCCCTTTGCTTTGGTCAATGCGGTATTTCTCCATCTTCATCCGTCCCTTCCGTATGTACTTTAAATGCCCTAGCATCAGTATATCTTCCATCCGGCGTAGATGTTACTAATCCGCTTGCCGCTTTTATCCTTGGCTTTTCAGGCTTAATAAAGGAATAAAAACCCATTCTTTTGTTTTCCAAATGCGAATAAACTTATTCCATTTTAAGGAATAATTAACTATAATAAGGAAAAATATACTTTCAAAACAATTTTTTATTCCTAGCCATTTCATTTCAAAAAAATAAGGAGGTGAAACGCCATTACCAGTTTATCCATCAAAAATGCTTTCATGCTGTACATAGTCCTGCACATCGGCGTTTTCTATTACTTGGTGCTGCACAGTACAGCCAATGACCCGGCCACTTTGCTGGCGATCAATTTGGTTTCCGCTTTCGCGCCCTTAGTTGCAGCTGCCGTCTTGTTCGCTGTTTACCGAAAGATTTCCGGCAAGGAAAAAGTTTTCTGGCTGCTGGTTTCTCTCGGCTGCTTAAGCTACGTGATAGCGGAAGGCCTGTGGATTTACACAGAAAACGTCCTCGGGAAAGAAATACAATACCCGGGATGGACCGACCTGTTCTATTTTCTGCAAGTCGCTTTTTATCTGGCCGCGATTTTGTACCATCTTTGGCAGGTACGGAGAAATCTGCAGCCGTTAAAAGTCATCTTTGACATGGGCATCATTATGGCCGTGTTCACTGCGCTCAGCTGGCATTTCATCATTCGTGACCTCATAATCGGACCGGCTTCTGTTTTAGCGCTTATCGTTTCCGCCAGCTATCCCATCGGCAGCCTAATGCTGCTGTTCGGCCTGATCAGCTTTTACACAGGCTCTTTCCCGCTTTTCTCCCGCAATGTTCTGAATTTGATAGCAGCCAGCTTGTTAATCCAGATTGCCGCTGACAGCATCTACCTTTACACAACAGCAACCGGCAGCTACTTTTCCGGGACCATCTATGATCCGCTATGGTCGCTCGCACTGCTGCTGATGGCACTTGCCGGCCTGTTTGCGCTTGAAGAACAAGTAATATCTTCACCGGCTCCGCCGCTCGACAAAATAAGTTCTGGCGTTGAACTGCTGTTGCCCTATTTGAGCATGGCGATTTTATTTGTGGTCATGATCTTCGAACAAAAAAATGGCATGAACGGTTTGATTGCCGGTGCTGCAGTTTTAATCCTGTTGATCATTGCCCGCCAGGTTTTAACGCTCACCGAAAACCGGAGACTGCTCGATCAATACCATGGGCTAAATGAAAAGCTCGAGCAGAAAATCGGCCAGCGCACATCCGAGCTCAGCGTCAAAAACGAACAATTGTACGAAGCGATGCATCAGATGAAGCATATGGCGTACCATGATGTTTTAAGCGGATTGCCGAACCGCCGCCTTTTCCTTGATAAGCTAACAGTTGCCATGGCCGAAGCGCGGCTCCATTCCCACAAGGTAGCCGTCGTTTTCGTCGATTTAGACCGTTTCAAGAACGTTAACGATACGTATGGGCATGAATTCGGCGACATGCTTCTGAAAAGCTTTTCCAAAAAAATTACGGAGGTCCTCCGTAAAGAAGATACCGTTTCCCGCCAAGGCGGCGATGAATTCACTCTCATTCTGAACAAGATCTCTGAAGAAGAAAACATCGTTCCGCTCATCAGCCGCATCCAGGCCGTCGTCGAACAGCCCGTCACCGTCAATGGGCAAGACTTGAATATTTCTATGAGCATTGGCGTTGCCGTCTTTCCCGAAGATGGGCGGACGACCGAGGAATTGATGAAAAACGCCGATATTGCCATGTATCACGCAAAAGAACAGGGACGGAACAATTTCCAGTTTTTCTCGGAAGACATGAATGCTACGCTGAGCCGCAAGATCCAACTGGAAAACGGGCTGCGCAGGGCATTGCTCCACGAGGAATTCTTTCTCCATTACCAGCCGCAAGTCAATGCGGCGACCGGTGCGGTGACCGGCATGGAAACACTAATCCGCTGGCAATCCGCTGACGGCGCTATCGTCTCTCCTGGCGAATTCATCCCGCTTGCAGAAGAAACGCGCTTGATTTTGCCGATTGGCGAATGGGTGCTCACTACCGCTTGTCGGCAAGCCAAACTTTGGCATGACAATGGACATCGCCATTTGAAATTAGCCGTAAACTTGTCGCCTCTGCAATTTCTGGATAACAGCCTTTTGGATATCGTCGGGACGGCATTGGAAAAAACCGGTTTTCCCGCTTCTTCTTTAGAACTTGAAATTACAGAAGGGGTCGCAGTCTACGATGCCGAAGCAGCCATTGCTAAAATGGAGGCGCTGCAGAAACTGGGCATTGGCATCGCGATTGATGATTTCGGCACCGGCTATTCTTCTCTGATGTACCTGAAACGTTTTCCTGTCTCAAATTTAAAAATTGCGCAGCCGTTTGTCCAGGACATAGAAAATAGCCACGCTGACAAAGCGCTTGTCGCTACAATAATTTCCATGGCTCACAGCATGGACATGTCTGTGATTGCAGAAGGCGTCGAGACGGCTTCCCAGTTGGCGGCGCTGCAGAAACTCGACTGCGATGAAATTCAAGGCTATTTGTTCAGCCGGCCGCTGTCGGCGGAGCAGTTTACACTTATGCTGAAAACCGGCCTGCCTCAACCCGGATTCGTTTAACTCCAAAAAATCCTCGACAGGCTGGCATTGCCTTCTGGCGGGGATTTTCTTTATTGCCCCGTTTTGCTTTAGGTCCGTACATCAAAACGCTTAGCGCTGTTTTTTATGCATTCTACATTGTCGTTTCAAGGGCATTTGACGTATAATCAACTTTAAATAGGAAGAAATTTTAGTGAATTCACTTTTTTTATTTACATTTATAGTAAATAATTTTCTTCCATCCAAATCCGTCTCAACCCGTTTCCGTGAATCTAATCCCAAAAGCGGCTCACAGAATAGATCCATTCCTATTTACCCGTAAATTTTTACCGCCAGGAGGCAATGCTCATGAAAAAGACGAACAGCAATACAAGGTCTAGCGAAGAATCTTTTGCGTTTGATCCTTATCATAAAGAAATGTTTGATGCGATGATCCAGAACTCACCGGTGGCCATGTATATTTTAGACGGTCCTTCTTTCTCCTATGTAAACCAGCAGCTCTGCGATCTCAACGGCTATACAGAAGAGGAAATGATGGGCGGCGGAGTATCATTATCTGATTTGATTCACCCCGAAGATTTGCACATTGTCAAAGCCAGTGTCAATGAACGGCTCAATGGGAGCGCTAAAGAAGACCGCTACCGTGTGAGGTCGCTTAGAAAAGACGGTACTTTGCAGTATGTAGAAGTGCATGCTTCAAAAATGCTCCAGAACGGCCGGACGCTGACATGCGGCACAATCATTGATGTCACGGAACAGGTGGCCGCTCAAATCCAGCTGCAGGAAAACCAGGAACGCTTCGAGTCGCTTTTCTATAACAATCCCGATGCTATTTTTAAATTTGACCTGGAGGGCAAATTTATCGACGTCAATCCAAGCTGCACCGAATTGGTCGGATACAGCGCAGATGAGTTGCTGGAAATGTCATTTGCACCCATCGTCGTTCCAGAAGACCTGCAAATCGCTTTCAGCCATTTCCAGCTGGCGGCAGAAGGCATTTCGTCCCGTTATGAACTGGCGGTCATGCACTTAGATGGACAGCGGAGAAGTTTGGAAGTCACCGCCTTTCCGATAAAACAACGCGGGGAAATCACCGGGGTGTACGGCATTGCCAAAGACATCACCGAAAAAATCGAGCACCAGAAGCTAATGGAAGACATGGTCTATTTTGATCCGCTGACCAAGCTGCCCAACCGGAAATTATTCGAAGACCGGCTGAACCAAGTGCTGAACCTATCAAAAACCAATGAAAATCTGGTTGCTGTCCTGTTTCTGGATGTCGACCGCTTTAAGTTCATCAATGATTCTTTGGGACATCACGTAGGAGATGAATTCCTGAAAATCGCGGCACAGCGGCTGCAAAACCAAATCCGGTCAACTGATACGGTCGGAAGGTTCGCAGGAGATGAATTCGCCATTCTGATGCCCAATGCCAATGAGGAAGATGCGGTTTCATTAGCCCAGCGTCTCAATGCAGCCTTAGCTGAACCTTTTGATGTCACCGGCCATTCCCTGTCGGTCTCCGCGAGCATCGGAATCGCCTTTAACAGCGCGACAGAGGAAAGCGTCGATAGCTTGCTCAAAAAAGCGGACACAGCGATGTACTACACAAAAAAATGCGGCAAAAACAATTACACCGTCTATGCCGCGGAACTGGATAAAGAAAGCGCCTTTAAACTTGTTGTTGAGAAAGGCTTGAAATCTGCCATCCAGAATGATGAATTTGTTTTGCATTATCAGCCGATCATGGACTTGAAAACCGGCAAAATCAGCTCTATGGAGGCGTTGATCCGCTGGCACCATCCGGAACTGGGGCTGGTGCCGCCAGACCGCTTCATCACGGTTTCTGAAGAAAGCGGGCACATCGTTCCCATCGGCGAATGGGTCCTCCGTACAGCTTGCGTACAGAACAACGCATGGCAAAAAGCCGGATACGGGCCTTTCAAAATCAGCATCAACGTTTCCACCATCCAATTGCAGCAGCAGAACTTTGTCCAGACAGTCGCCGCTATCTTAGAAGAGACCGGCCTCGATGCAAAATGGGTTGAGCTCGAAGTGACTGAAACCATCTTGATGCAAAACACCCAGATGATTAAAAGCTGCTTGAAGAACTTAAAAGCACTCGGCGTATCTATCGCCATCGATGATTTCGGCACCGGCTATACCTCTCTCAGGTATTTGCGGGAATTCGAGTTCGACCGCGTCAAAATCGACCGCAGCTTTATTGCGGACATCAGCAACGATTTGAACGGCAAGGCGATTACGTCCACCATTATCTCGCTAGCCCATAAACTGAACATGGGTGTCGTCGCTGAAGGCATTGAGGACGCTGCCCAATTGTCCTTCCTGCGGGATGAACTATGCGACGAAGGGCAAGGCTATTACTTCAGCCGCCCGATGCCTGCTGAACTTCATCAGCTCGCGCTTGCGCGGCAAAATTCCGGCGCAGGAGACTGAACTTTTTTCTCTTTTCATCATCCAAACACAAAATAAGCCCGCTTCCTTGTTGAGAGGAAACGGGCTTTTCAGTTTATCGCTATCACATTTCCTTTTAGATATTAAATCATTTTAATTACGGATTCTTTCATATCAGCTTCGCCACGATCGCAAAATAATTGCCAGGTTCGGACGAATACGCGACACGTTCAAATTCTGCCTGAAAACCTGCCTGCTCAAGCAGTGTTTGCCATTCTGGCATGGAAAACAAGCCGGAACGTGCACTGTCATGCTCTCGCGTAATATCTCCGCTGTCTTTCAGGATGTATAGGTATTCCGTTTCAGTCACATGATCGAGTGGATCGCTGTCGAATGTCCATTCCAAATAGCGCATGCCGCGATACCCGTCGTCGGTGCCGCCGTGGTTCGTCGTGGGCTGAAACGTTTCAGTGAACTGGTCAGTCATGATGAACAAAATGCCATCATCATTCAGATGCCTTCTAGCGTTTTCCATCACCGCAAGCAGATCCGCTGTTTCCGTGAAATACATGATGGCGTCGTGGATGAACACCAGGTCGTAGCCGGTGCCTGCGTCGATAGTGCGCATATCGCCTTGGAGATGCGGCAGCTCTGGGTTCAGTTTCCGGCTTACCGCGAGCATGTCTTGGGACAAATCGCTGAGCGTCATAGCGAAATGCCGTTTCAGGTAAAAAGCATTGCTGCCGCCTCCCGAGCCAAATTCCACTGCTTTTTCCACAGACGGATGATGGCGCCTGATGATTTCCAGGTACAATGACGCCTCTTCCTCGTATTCTGTATGCGGCGACATGAGCGGCCACCAGCCAGCCAATTCCTTGTACAGTTTCATGGCGCGTCTCCCCTTTGCCTAGAGTTCTTTGACGAGCGTCCCGGCGTAGCGGTCATGCGGATACACAGCTCCACCATTTGCTTCGAATCCTTTGCGATCTTTCAAATACCTGATGCTGCTGAGCGAATCCCGGTGCATCGCACGTTTCAACAACTGCCCCGTTGTCGGTTTGGCGCCGCCTGTTGTGACAATCTTGATGCCCATCGCTTTCTGGCCGAGCGTCTGCCCGGCAAGGCCGATTTCCGCCGCTTCCAAGCTCCATAACACAACGGATGGCATGATGACGTTAGGGACAAAACCGCTTTTCACTTTCGTTTTCACCAGCGGCTCTAATGCAGCAGACACTGCAGATGATACAGCCATGTCAATCAGCATCGCTTTCAGTCTTTTCTTCGTTAAATGGTTCATTTTTCTTCCTCCTCTGTTTTGCGTTATCCACTAGTTCGACAACGTCCCTTTGAATTCCTAGGTCTTTGCGGTATTTTCTCATTTCCTGCCCCACATAGCGGCTTTTGGCCTGGTCCTGTATGATGAAATTAAAAAAGAGGTGATGACCGTGATGTTCTTTGCCATTTGGCTAGCGTTGATCGGCTATGCTGTATTCCTCGCCCCTGGCGGCGACAGCGACCCGGTGCTGTCCCAAATCTTCAGTGGGCAATTGGCGGATATTGATCCGCTCGTCCTCGCGGTGTTCAATTCCCTGGGACTGTTTCCGGCAGTTTTTTTGACGCTGCTCCTGCTCAATGACCGCCAGCGCTGGCCCGCATGGCCGGCAGCGATTGCATCATTCGTTATCGGCGCTTTCGCCTTGCTGCCGTATTTTGCATTCGGCGCAAAGCCTCCGCAAAAAAAGCTGCGGACACCTAAATGGCTCGTGCGTTTTTTGTCTTCGCGCATCTGGCTCAGCGCATTGATTTTGCTTTGGGCGGGCAATCTTCTTACACTGCTCCAGGGCTTCTCGCTGGCAGCTTACCGCGAAGCCTTTTTCGCCTCCAGCCTGGTATCGGTCATGAGCGTGGACTGGTTCGTGCTGTGGGGGCTGTCGGTCTATACTGTCTACCGTTTTTATCCGGACACGCATAATAAAGTGTTAGCCTGGATTCCGATCCTTGGCCCGGTATTGGTGCTGTTTGGCAACCGGCAGCTGCTTCATCCGGATGAAGGACGAGAGAACTTTCAATGAAAAACGCCTTGGGCCGAATTTCAACGGGCCAAAGGCGTTTTTCTGTTCTTTCCGAAAACTAGACTTGCGTTCATCCAAAAATCGCTTTGCCGTCTTCTGTGCTGATCGGCAGCGATGAATGTTCGTGGATGATGCGCCAAGAACCATCGACTTTTTCCAGCATGAACGTAAAGCGGTTGACCATCTTCCGCAGTTCCTGGCCTTCCCCGTCCACTGCAGCAAAACTCATGCTGCCCTGCACGTGTGCAAGTTCTGCGTTTTCTTTGCGGGATTCATCAAACAATTCCGTTCGCAGCAATATACCTTCTTCCAGACCGCTGAACCATTCCGTAACGGCAGCCTTCCATTCTTCAACACCGTTATATTCCCAACTGTTCCAGCAATCGTAGAGATGGACATCCGGTGCATAGCCGGAAAGAAATTTCTCGACATCTTTTTCAAACACCGCATCCGCGTAATTTTTGAACACGCCACTAACTTCTGCAAACATGGACTGCCTCCTTTTTTTAAATTGCTATTGAGTATTGTTCGCCAAAAGACGCTAAACTTCCTGCATGCTGCCTTTTTGCTCACCAACGCAAAAAACGGACCTTGCCCAAATGGCAGGATCCGTTCCTATTGACGCTTTTATTTCCGGTAATTGACCTGCTTCGAGACGATGCGCATAAACTCATCGAACGACGGCGCGATTTTGGTCCACTGGTTGTACCATTTTCGAATCGTATCGAGCAGCCAGAACGGCATCGGGGTGCCGTCGATGAGCCGGTAATACTCGCGGTAGGCCCTGGAAAGATGCTCCCAGCGGAAATCGTTGCCGGGCTTGATGTATTCCGAGACATCGAGCAGCTTGGCGCGGCCGTTCTGCAAAAGGATATTCTTCAAGTGGATGTCCCGCGGGTTCAGCCCTTTTTCCCTTACGTACGCCCTTGCGCTTTCGACATCCTTGATCACCTGTTCCGGGACGCGAACGCCCTGCAGCAGGCAATCGAACAGCGTCAGCCCTTCCTCGAACTTCAGCACCAGCAGGCGATCCGTTGCGCCGTAGCATTCCGAAAAATACGGCGACGAGCCGAGCTTGTTGTAAACTTCCGCTTCCGCTTCGAGCTTGTCTTTCTTGCCTTCTGCGTAGATTTTGAACGCATAGCCCGGAACCGTCAGCGACTGGAACACTGCGGCATCCGTGCCGACGCCGATGCAGCTGAATCCATCCACCGCCCCTTCGATTGTGACCGGCTCGTTATTGGGATTTGCCGTCACCGTGATGCGGTCAAGTGCTTGCGCCGTTCCTAGCCATTTCTGTTCCATGCCGAGTCCCCCTTTCCGCCATTATAAATGAACAACAGATAGAACCGACAGCGTCTTGCACTTGGCAGTTTCTGGCATCAATCAGAAGAGTTCTCACCCCAAAACGCGATAAGCAATAAAAATGTGATGACGAAAGGCAAAAAAACCAATGTCATTATGTATTCCTTTGATTCTTTGGCGTATTTCCATTGTAAAAATGCCTGAAAAAAGCTGAAGACGATCCAATAAATGATCCAAAACCAAAGCATATGCCAAGGACTCCCACTTAATGCAAAAGGCAGAAAACATAAGCCCACGACCAAGATAAGGCCACTTCCCCAACGTTCAATATTTTTCCCTTCTGTTTCAGACAACTTCACTTTTTCGATCTTCAGCCATTTTTTCAAAACAAATTCAAGGCCAAGAAAAATGGCCATACCTCCAGCTAAAAAGAGCACGAATGCTGTAAGCCCCATCCTGATTCCCCTCCCTTTCTCTTGTGCATTGACTTCATTAACGGATACTCAGCATGGCCAGAATGGCGAGCATGAAAAGCCCATATGACACAAGACTCATTTGGTATTTTTTCGACCCTTTCAATAGCTTCCATTCAAAATAAACTTCCGCCACGGTAATCACCGTATAGACCATAAGCAACCAAAAAATATAGGCGTCTCCGCCCTGAACCATAAGCGGGTAAAGGGCAAGCAAGGCGATCACCATCGACCACTTGGTCCAGCTCTTTATCTTTTTCGCAGGCGTACTTTGAAGCACTTTCTCATCAATCGCAAACCATTTTTTAATCACCCAGTCCAAGACAAAAAGAATGCCCAAAATACCGGCCAACTGTAACAACAAGCTGGAGAACCCCATCCCCTTCACCCTTTCCCCGAACACCACTAAAACAACTTGCCTGTTTCTGTTCCCGTCGTCTCTTCTTTCCTAATTATACGGACAACTTGAAGAATAGTTCCTTTAATTCCGGAATATTCCGACACATAAACTTTACAAACATTTACGTCCCCTTTACAGCCGCTCAGCAATCACCTGCCATACTGAATACAGAAACTACTGAGAGGGGATGGAGACGAATATGAGGATTGCCGTCATGGGAGATTTGCATTATCCAGCGCTTGAAGAGGGCTCTGCCCATATCGCAGAAGATCGCGATGTGTTTTACGCACGCTTCCTGGAACAATTCTTTTCGATACCGGCAGATCTGTACGTATCCATTGGCGACTTGACGAATTTTGGCTGGCGCCATGAGTTCGAGGAAGTCTACGCCATCATCAGCGGCCACCAAAAACCGTTCGTCCAGGTCCTTGGCAACCACGACGCCTATGCCATGCCGCGCCGCGAAGTTTTGGCTGCAACCGGACAGCCGCGCTTCCAGCTCATTGAAACCGACACCGCTGCCTTGGCATTCCTCGACACGGCAAGAGAACAGGATTTCACCGACTGGGGCGGTACACTCGATGCTGAGCAGCTCGAGTGGCTCGAAACCACCGTCGCCAATACAAGCGACAAGCCGCTCATCGTCTTTGGCCACCATCCTGTCCACGGCACCACGGCCAATTCCACGCGCGACAAACGCAGCATCCCACCAAATATCCCCATCTGGGACATCCTGAGCAAAAAAGCCGGCAGCGGACTCTACGTCAACGGCCATAACCACGTAAACTCCACCGCCGCGCGTGAGCAATGGCATTTCCTGCAGCTCGCCGCCGTTCTCGATGAACAAGCCGTGCGCCTCATCGAAATCTCGGAGAATTCGATGACCATCGACTTTATCGACCTGCACGACCCGGAGCTCAATAAACGCGCCGAAACCATCGGCAACGCGATCAGCCATTTCGAACTGAAGCGCGAATCGGCCGTGGAAACAGCAGGCACGAATCACGTGATTCCGCTCTTGAAACAGGTATCCACAAGCGGCAAGAACTTATAGAAATAAAATAAAAATCCGCTCTTCGAAAAATCGAAGAGCGGATTTTTTATGTATGCTGCTGAGTACTAATAGGATACGCAATCAATCACTTAAAATAAAATATTTATCCACTAAACAAAAACATCCCTTAATTGGATATTTATGTTAAAGTTTAATAAAACTTATTGAACGATTAAACTCCTACTTAAATTACTGTTCCATTCAACGGAGGCTTTTATGAAAATTTTATGGCTGATCCTGTCTCTGCTGCCTGCAGCTTTCTTCTTTCATTTTTACGAATTTGGGCAACATGTCCAGGGTGAAGATGCTTCTTTTTTATTTATCGGTTCTGTGCTGTTTATTGTGGCAACAGGAATTTTCTCCAGGTGCATTAAAATTGCTTACATTATCTTGGTTAACGTTATTGCCGGCTCCTTTTCATTAATTTTGGCTATGTATTTCATCCCTGATGACGGTTGGTTTAAGCCAGTCGGCAGAGATGGCGCAGTCATATTTACAGCAGTTGTTTTCCTTCTAGGACAATTACTGATAAGAAGCTTTTCAAAGCCAATTTTGAGGAAAAAGGAGATACGTTCATGAAAAAATGGGTGTTGGCAATGGTCGGCATAGCGGTTTTATTGCTTGGCGGGTATGCCTATCTGTCGAATGGGTTTTCCAATATCGAAAACATCAAAGTGCAGGCCTTTGACAGCAGCACCGATGAATATGGCGAAGCAAAAATCATCACCGATGAGGCAACGGTCAAGAAAGTTACGAAGATGCTTAACCGGGCAAACCGTGAAACCAATGTTCATTACGACATGAGCAGACGCGAGGATTACAAGATTACGGTTTATTATGAGAATGGCATGTCTGACGGTTTTCTTGCTTGGAATCATCCAGGGCTGAACGTTTTTTTAGTTTGGCCGGCTGAAAATTCCGTGTTACGAGTCGCTAAGAAGAGCCACCGGACTGAGTTTCTTGAAATACTGGACAACTAAAAATTTCTTTTCAGCCTAATTTCAGATTGTTTATTTCTTCAACTCTTTTCAAGTCCATTCGTCTTTTATGCAAATACCAGAACAACCCCGCCGATCGATTTGATCGGCGGGGTTGTTCTATATAATTCCTTTGTCATATCGGTTACTGCGCCGTCATGCCGCCGTCCACCACAAATTCAGAACCGGTCGAGTAGCTGGCTTCGTCCGACGCCAGGAACAGCACCATGTTCGAAACTTCCTCCGATTGGGCGACGCGTTTCAGCGGGATGTGTTTCGCAAACGCCTCCACTGCCGCTTTCGTGTCTTCCTGTACCACCATTGGAGTCGCAATAACGCCCGGGTGCACGGAATTCACGCGGATGCCGTAGTTTGCGCATTCCATCGCAGCCGCTTTGGTCATGCCCCGCACTGCGAATTTCGTATCGGTATAGCCGATTGCGCCAGCCACAAGCCCGTTCATCGACGAGATGTTGACGATCGATCCGCCGCCAGCTTTCTGCATGGAGGGAATGACCGCTTTCATGCCCAAGAATACGGATACCTGATTGATGTCGACGATTCGGCGGTACTCTTCTTCCGTCATTTGCAGAATCGATTTGGCCATCGTAATGCCTGCGTTGTTGACAAGCACATCCACCGGGCCGAACGCTCTTTCGGCTTGTGACACGACAGTTTCCCAGTCGGCCGCGCTTGTAACGTTATGCTTGATGAACGAGGCTCTTTCGCCAAGCTCCGCCGCAAACGCCTTGCCTTTTTCTTCATTCAAATCGGTCAAAACGACCTTTGCGCCTTCTTCGATAAACTTTTTCGCATGTGCGGCTCCCATGCCTTGCGCCGCTCCGGTAATGATAGCGATTTTTCCTTCTAAACGTGCCATGGTTAATTCCTCCTCAGATTCTCACGAACAAATAAACTACATCTGTAAATTTACAGATAAATATCATGCTTGTCTACTTAATTGAAGAGATGTCATAATAAGTTCATAGATCCATTCTTTTTCGGACCCACAGGAGGCTCCCACATGACAACTAGCGAAGACCGCCGTATTATACGCACACAGAAAAAACTGAAGACGGCATTGCTTGCGCTGCTGCAGGAAAAAGAGCTGCACGAACTGTCGATCACAGAAGTCACGCAGCGCGCCGGATGCAACCGCGTGACGTTCTACGCGCATTTCACCGATTTGAACGCCTTGCTCCATGCCATTGCCGGCGATTACCTGCAGGAGCTGCAGGCTTATTTCCGCAAGAGCTTTGAAAACAAGGAGCGCTTCTCATCCACCGATGTCGAACGCCATCTTCCCATTTTTGAATTCCTTTACGAGAATCAGTTTCTCTCTGCTCTTATCATCCGGGGGGAAACGCTGCCGGGGTCGCAAAACCATTTTTGCGAAAGCCTGGTCGAAATCTCCGCCAACGAATTGCGGCTGGAGGAAGCGAGCACCGTGGCAATCCCGGCCCTCAATTACTTCATGGTTTACGGCAGCCTTGGCTTTTTCATCCACTGGGTCAAAGAGGATTTTAAGGAATCCCCCTACGCCATGGCAGAAAAACTGGCCGAGTTGCATGGCAGGATGTATGCAGGCGCGGTTGTCGTAGAGGACTAAACGCGCCAGCGTATTTACGCATAAAAAAATCCGCAGCCCCATCGTCAGTTGTTCTGACAATGGAGCTGCGGTCTACTTACTAACGGATTCTTGCATATGTGGATAGATCCAGCCAGAACCGGGGATAACTTTCCCGTTACGGGATACTTCGCCCCCTTATCCACAAGTGGATAACTCATGTCCGAAAATAATTGCAGGCTTTTCCACAGGTTTCGGCTGAAAAACCGATTCTCTCTTCTTGCTCTTCACTTTTTCCTGAGCTTTTTCCAGTCATGAGCGCCTCTTACCCAGCCGCCGATCGCCGCGCCCATCGCCGACATCGGACTGTCGAACTCGATGTCTTCCATCACCAGCAGCCGGCCATGCAGCGGAATGAGCAACTTGCTGAGCAGCAGCTCTTCTCGCAAGCGCACGTATTTCTTCGGGCATTTCGGTGAAGTCGAGGCCGCGAACTTCGACCCCAACTTGACGACAAAATGCTCCCCCTTATAAAAGCCCTCCGCTTCCGCACCGCGTTTTGACGTGATATACAGCAGTTCCGGCGCTGGTTCTAACGGCACCACCCGCTGCAGCAAACCCGATTCATAGGGATCCACCGCCTCCTGCGTCCCGGCCTCCGCATCGACCGCCAAAAACTGATACACCTCCCCATAAATTTCATGCGCCACTTTCCGGATTACGTATTCCTGAGCCATTTTCCCTCCCCCTCCTCTTATCCATGCCGCAGGGTGGAATCGCCCATGCAGTCACTTTCTATATAGAGGAAAACAACGCAAACAGCCCCTTTTCATGCAAATAAAAAACGTCTCTTCCGCAATAAACGGAAGAGACATCCCTTTCAATTCATTCTTCGAGCAGGCTGTTAGTCCATGGCGCCTTCCCAAGAAGACATGCCTTGGGCTGCGTTGACGAACTTAGCGACAGGATGTCACCAGAAAAATTCCGCAGGTAATAGATAGCGCTGGTCGATGGCGGATTTGTAGACATGAAAGTGCAGAAATAACAAATAACCACCCAAGAAAAATGAGCTCACAATCCTGTGGGCTCATTTTCTTTGTTTGTCTGCCTCTTTTCTGATGCATTCTGGTTTTCATTATGATTTTGAGAATGCATTATTTTAAAGACAGCTGCAAAATGATAAAAAAGGAACCTCAAACTGCCTCAGAAGAATTAAGGACCTCAATCTTTTCTTCATTGTTCCGGTGCATCGCCGCTTTGAAGATACGAATCACAGCTATTTGCCATTCCGCTTTCGAATCCGGTCATGAAAGCGGCCGTGCGCTCGGCTGGCATGCCATGATCTTTGTCCTCGGACAAATCATGTTGTATAGCACCGGATAAGGTTTCCATCGCGCTTTCAACAGCACCGGCTTCCAACATGTCACCGGCATACGCAGATTGTGCCCACACTCCTGTCAGGCATTCCGCATTGAGTTCCGTTCTTTCAACGGGTACGAGCCTTTCCTGATCCGCTTGAGCGGGCAGCCACCCCCATTCACCTTGAAGCGAATGCGCGTATATATGGGCCAAGGCAGCCGCTACCGCAAAATTCCCGGCGGCAGCGCCGGCTTCCGGATTCTCGTTCGATGCCACTTCACTTTCCCATATATTCATAGCCCGTTCATTCGCAAAAACAATTAAATCTTCCTCAGCACAATAGAAGGCGTCGTCCGGACCTGTAGAGCCCGTAGAAGTGCAATTGGTTGCCTCCGTATCACCTGCATACGGCAGAATGTAATCGACAAACGGCATATCGTGGCCTCCCTGAACCATCAGCTCCGCCCAAAAGTTATGGACATCATTGAGCGCCAGTTCTAGAAAACTGGTCATTGCCCCACTGCTTTTATCTGCCGTAAAACCGTAGTCCACTGTTTCTCCAGGTTCGGCACTCCGCGCTTTTGGCAGTTCGATCATGTTAAGCTCTCCGCTTTCCTCAACCGCTTGTTTTTCGGCAGGTTCGGCAGTGGAGGTTTCCTGTTCCGGCCCGCATGCCCCCAGCAATAAAACCAACAATACAGCTAAAAGGATGTTGCCATGCAGTTTAGTCACGTTAACTGCTCCTTTCTATAACTGGTCTTACTCCGTTCATCTACAAGTTTTCACCTCCATCGCGTGCCGCCCGGATTTTAATGAAACGCCATGCACTCTTTCTTGTTACCTCAGACATATAGCTTCTATGTAGAGAAAACCCATTTTCTTTCCAGTATATCATATTTATCTGATTTTTCAGATAAATATATCATTTTCAAAGATACTATTCAGCCCTCTTATATACTTCAGAGAAACTTTGCACTTTCATCTTCGAGTATACCCGGTAAAAGAAATGCGGTTGATAGCCTAGAAAGTGCAACGATGCTAAATAAAAGACAAAGGAAATGAGCTCACAACTCTGTGAGCTCATTTTCTTTGTCTGCTATATCATTTTTAAAGCGAGTTCTTTTTCTTTGATCATTTTCTATCATACAAACGGCAACTCTCTGGAATTACTCAAATAAAGGAGTTACCGGTTTTTCGTTGTGGACATGCTCAATCGCTTCCGCCAATAAAGGCGCCACGGAAAGAATCGTAAGTTTCGGAATGCGTTTCTCTTCAGGGATACGGATGGTATTGGTGACAACCAGTTCCGTGATGGCCGACTCTTCGATCCGTTGAACCGCCTGGCCTGAAAGAACGGCATGCGTGCAGCAGGCATAGACGGCTTTCGCGCCTCTTTCAACGAGAACGTTGGCAGCCAAAGCGATCGTGGATGCCGTATCGATGATATCGACGATGATGATGACGTTTTTGCCTTGGATGTCCCCGACGATGTTGACCGTTTCGGGCTCGCCCGGATTCATCCGGCGCTTGTCGATAAAACCAATCGGGACGTCCAAATCGCTTGCCAGTTTACGGGCTCTTCCCAATCCACCGTTATCCGGCGCGACAACGATAACATCTTTTAATCCTTTTTCCAGGAAATGCGCCGCTAAAATCGTTTCACCCAATAGCTGGTCCACCGGCATATCGAAAAAGCCCTGGAGCTGCGGAGCATGGAGATCCATCGTAATGATACGGGTCGCTCCAGCAGTTTCCAGCATATTGGCGACCAGTTTTGCCGTGATCGGCTCACGCGAACTCGCTTTCCGGTCCTGGCGTGCATAACCGTAATAAGGGATGACCACATTAATCGTTTCCGCGGATGCCCGCTTTAACGCATCGATCATGATCAACAATTCCATGACATGCTCATTGCTTGGCTGGGATGTCGATTGCACGAGGTAAACTTCCGCTCCTCGTACACTTTCTTCCAAGTGAATCTGGACTTCCCCGTCACTGAAACGTGTGATGGAGCTTTTGCCAAGTTCGCAGCCGAGCAAATCCGCGATTTCCTTCGTTAATTCGGGATTTGAATTCAAGGAGAACAGTTTGAAGTTTCTTTTCAATTGATAAGGCAATGTCGAATCCCCCTCCGCACAAAATTAGTTTTAAAAGCTGATTTTTCAGCCGAAAATGCCGCACTTCAGCAACAGCCCTGCAATTCACAGCAGTTGCTTTCATAATACCTGTTTGACAGGGTTTTAGCCAACTTCCAGAGGCTCATTTTCTTGCAAAAGACTGCAGCACTCCCCACTTTTCTTTTGTAAAAAAAGAATTTCAAATAAATCCTTATTTTTAGTTCTATTTTCATTGGACTAAAGTCATTAGTAGGCGTACAATAAAATAAAAATAATCTGAAAAAGGCAAACTTATCGAAAGGTAAGGACGCAAAGCTATGAGCCTACACACTGATCACTCAGTGCACGGTAGTCAAGCTGCCAGGCTTCCCTTCTGTGGGCCTCGGCTGACAGAATGGAGGAACACAGAAAATGTTGAAAAAAATGGTGGTGATTGTCATGGCATTCGTTACATTGATGGCCTTTACTAGCCCGGGCCATGCCGAAGCAAGCGAAGCTTCCCGTGCTACATGGCTATGGAATCCCTGGATGTTCGTAAGTGACGAAGCCGGCACATTGGCTTTCCTAGAAAGCAAACAACTGAACAAAGTGTATGTTCAAATCGACCAGGACATTCCAAAAGCCGCCTACGGCAGTTTCATCGGCAAAGCGAAAGCGTTGGGAATCAGCGTTTACGCGCTCGACGGAGCCCCTTCATGGGTCGCGCCGAAGGGCTATGTAAACCAAGACCGGCTCATGGCTTGGCTGGCTGATTACCAAAGCCAGGCTACGGCAAATGCTCGCTTTGCCGGTGTCCATTTGGACGTTGAACCTTATTTATACAGCGGCTGGAACACAAACCGGGCAGCAACCGTAAAAGCGTTTCAATCGCTTGTCCAAAGAGCCCACACAAGCACCGCAAAACTGGCCCTTCCCTTAGAAGCCGATATGCCATTTTGGTTTGATGAGATCAAATACAAAAACACGTACGGTACGGGCCTACTCGCTGAATGGGTCATCGCCAATACGGCTGGCGTCACCATCATGGCTTACCGTGATTCAGCACCGATGATTATCGACGTTGTCAAAAACGAAATGGCCATGGCTCAACGCCATGGCAAAAGCATTGTTGTCGGCGTAGAAACCGATGTTACGAATGAAGGCAGCATCATCACCTTTGCAGAAGAAGGCGAAGCCTTTATGGAACAGGAACTTTCCAAAGTCGCTGCCCATTACGCAGGAAATCCGGCGTACAAAGGAAATGCCATACACCACGTCGGCAGCTGGATGACGCTGCAGCCATAAACACGCAAGACCTGTTGATGCATGCCATCAACAGGTCTTTTTTTGTTGGCCATTCGGCAATTTACGTTCCTTCACCCGGTAAAGAATTACAGCAATAAGCCGAACAAAAGCCAGATTCTCTGAAATTTATGAAATAAAAAATTTTCTTTTTATACAGAACTTTACATATTATGGTTGAGTTTTATTATATTACACGAGCCAAT
This sequence comes from Planococcus sp. TJ-301, assembly GCF_058268475.1. Classification (NCBI taxonomy): domain Bacteria; kingdom Bacillati; phylum Bacillota; class Bacilli; order Caryophanales; family Caryophanaceae; genus Planococcus; species Planococcus sp. TJ-301. Next base: position 1,926,633 of record NZ_JBZDOH010000001.1, read on the forward strand.
ATAGTATAATAGGAGACAGTGAAATCTTTTTTAAGTAGGTGAATTGGGATGTCCCCAATAAATTATAAAGCAATGCTTGCCAATCGGATGGAGCAGGATTTTTCCAAATGGACGGCACAGCAACACGTTCAAGAACGGGAAATTTACCGGTTTTTACATACGATGAAAGGCACGGCCGGTACAATCGGCCTCATGGAGCTGTCCCAGTTTTGCGGCGCGCAAATGGCGTTTTTTGCAGAAGACAGCACTACCTTGCTGCCGGTCGTTTCGTTGAACTCTTTCATGGCCTCGCTGACCGCGTTTTTCACCGAGGAAGAGCCCGACTTGCCAGCAGCAGCGAACTTCGATCAAGACCCTAAGGTAAAAGAGTCGTTTGTCTTAATCATTGACGCGGACGCAGAATTCGCCTCTTCCATAAAAGAATCCCTAGAAGAAAAAGGCATTCCGGTCGTTATTGCACTTACCGGCAAAAAAGGCATGGAGTTTGTTTATACCCTACAGCCGCAGATGGTCATTGTGGATCTGCAATTGCCTGATGTTGATGGATTTGACCTGGCTTCCCGCATTTCCGAAGCGGCCAAAAGCCGCTACCTGCCGATTGCTGTAATCAGTGCCGATGATCGCATCGAAAACCGGATCCGCACTATGGAAATCGGGGCAACCGATTTTCTTGCCAAGCCAATGAACATGCCTTTTTTTACAGCTTATGTCATCAATCGTCTGCAAAACCAAGAAGCGATTTCAAAAGGGACGCTTTTCGATGAACTGACAGGCGCAGGCAACCGGAAGTATTTCAATAATGTCTTGGCGCACATGACGACTTTAGCGGAGCGGACCCGAAGCACCTTTACGCTCGTCTTGATGGATCTGGACCATTTCAAGAAAGTCAACGATACCTATGGCCACCCGGTTGGGGATAAAGTGCTGCAGACATTCAGCCAGCTCGTATTGAACATGAAACGGGAATCGGATTATTTCTTCCGGTACGGAGGAGAAGAATTCGCGTTGATCCTTCCGGACACAAAAGCACAGGCTGCCGTCATTTTAGTCGAGCGCATTCGTGCTGCTTTTGCTGAAAGCGATTTTTCAATTGTCGCCTTCGAGCCGTTCCAAGTGACCTTTTCCGCTGGCATCAGTGAATACCGCCTTAAACACGATACCTTGGTGAGCATGGCAGACCAATCTCTGTACAAAGCGAAAAAGAATGGGCGAAACCAAACAATCGTCTACGAACTGGCGAACGATGACCTGCGCCGCCACCTTAACATCATCATCATCGACGACGATTCACTTGTGCGTAAATTGGTTTCGAGGCAATTTTCCAGCTGGAAGCCGGACGATTTCGACATTTATATAGAGGAATATGCGGACGGCGCCAGTTTCGTTGAATCCGAGTGGTATAAACCGGACGACAATTACATGATTTTACTCGACGGCGTCATGCCAAAAATGGATGGCCTGGAAGTGTTGAACCAAGTGCGCAGCAAGTACCCGCATGAAAATATCGTCATTTCCATGCTGACTTCGCGCAACAGCGAATCCGACATTGTACTGGCTTTAAAAAGCGGTGCAGACGATTACATCCTCAAACCATTTTATGCACAGGAAATCGTGGCACGCGTTCAGCGGCTTACTATGAGGATGTTCAATTGACTATTTATTCTTTTTGGATACTGAATGTCTTCCTATTCCTAAGCCAGCTCGTCCTTTTGCTTGTGTTAGCTTTGCGCAAACAAAAGCTATCGGCAAAAGAACGAACGATCAACCAGCAATACGATGCCTTAACCGATGCCTTCAGCTCTTATATGATGGATCCTGCCGATGACCGGTTCCTCCAGGAAATCAGCACCACCTCTCACCAGACAGTCGTTCTTCAGCGGTTGCTGAATGGCTACGTTTCGGTGACAAAAGGGAGCACCACTTCCCCGCTTGTCGCCAAACTGTCTGAAGATTTCTTGAAAGAGCGCTACGCCAAACAGCTGACGCAGAGAAGCTGGGCGATCCGGATGAATACACTGTACTATATAGAAGATTTCCATATGCAGTCGATGACGCCCATGCTGAAAGAAAAACTTTACAAAACCACTCGATTGGACCAGGAAACGCAGCAACTCCTTCGAACCTTGGCTTCTTTGAATGAGCCCGAAACCCTTGCTGTCTTGGCGCAATATCCCGACGCGCCCGTCCGCCTTTACTTGGATATCTTCAAGCGCCTGGAAAAGCACACAAGATCAAAAGAGCTCAGTGCTGCTTTGCGAAATGAAACAAACAACAAGACATTGAAGCACGCAGCCATTTCTTATATGGGCATGACCGGATTAATAGCGTTTCTTCCGCGCATTGAAAGCGAGCTGCAAAACAATGACGCCGAGATGCGCATTCAGGCATTAAAAGCCATTTTCCATTTGCAATATCTAAGTGATCCCAGCTTATTGCTGCCATTTTTCCAGTCATCTTCCTGGCAAGAGCGGATGTTTGCTTCCCGAATTGCCGGCAGGCTGCAGTTGTCCCGCTTTAAAGAAACGCTTAGCGAGCTGCTTGGCGATTCTGTTTGGTGGGTCAGATATTCCTCTGCCGAAGCGCTGGTGCAGTTTGCGGATGGAGATATCCTCCTTGCCCATCTATCCGCCACCCATTCGGACCGCTTTGCCCGGGACATGGCAACCCAGTGGAAATCGTCCCTCTTAGGAAGTGAAAAATAATGCATACCCTTTTTCAAATAGCAGCTTACGTCATTATTGCTTATATGCTTTTTTCAAGCTTGAGCTATCTGCTCCTTTTTTTGCTGGCATTCCGAAAAGTAAAAAGAGAAGACAAACTCGATCGAAGAGAATCCACAGAAGATTTCCTGGGGAACCAGAATACATACCCCGTCTCGATCTTGGTTCCTGCCTATAATGAAGAAGTTGGTGTGGTCAGCACCGTACGCTCGTTGTTAGCACTGGAATATCCTGAAAAAGAAGTCATCGTCATCGATGACGGTTCGAAAGACAAAACATCCGAGCGCATGATTGAAGCGTTTAATATGAAACAGATCCCTTTTGCTGTCCGCACCCACATCGAAACAGCCGAAATCGTGTCCATTTACCAATCGACCATATTCCCGTATATTCGCTTGATCAAAAAAGCCAATGGCGGAAAAGCGGATGCCCTAAACGCAGGCGTCAATTTATCTTCCTACCCTTATTTTTGCGCCATTGACGGCGATTCGATCCTGGAAAATGACGGCTTACTGAAAACGATGAAACCCATCATCGAGTCGGATGGCCAAATCATCGTCACCGGCGGCTCTGTGCGGATTGCCAATGGCTCCACCATTTCGCGCAGCAAAGTGGAAGTTATCGACCTGCCAAAGCATCCAATTGTCCTGATGCAGATCATCGAGTATTTTCGCGCCTTTTTAATCGGCCGGCTCGCTTTAAGCCATTTAAACATTTTGCTCATTGTATCCGGCGCTTTCGGCGTTTTCAACAAAGAACGCGTAATCCAAGCCGGCGGCTACAATAAAAATACCGTTGGCGAAGACATGGAATTGGTGGTCAGGCTGCACCGCCTGCTGCGGGAAGAAAAGTCCAAGCAGCGCATTGAATATATTCCAGATCCCGTTTGCTGGACCGAAGCACCCGAATCGCTCGAAGTTCTTCGGTCGCAGCGGATACGCTGGCAGCGCGGGTTATTCGAAACGCTTTGGGCCCATAAAAAAATGATGTTGAATCCGAAATACGGCGCCATTGGATTGGTTTCCATGCCCTACTTCCTGTTTGTGGAACTTCTCGGCGCCGTGTTCGAGTTTACCGGTTACTTCATCATCTTCGGCGGCTTTTTCTTCTCGCTCGTCGACCCGAATACGGCAGGCGTGCTCTTTTTAGTGACCATATTCTACGGCTCGCTCATTTCAGCACTGGCCGTTCTGCTGGAAGAATTGACGCTTCATAAATACCCGAAAGTGTCCCATCTCGCGCGCCTCTATTTCTGGGCGCTGACCGAGGCTTTTTGGTACCGCCCGCTGATGGTTCTATGGCGCGTCCAAGGGATTTTCGCCGCGTTTCAGAAAAAAGCACATTGGGGCGACATGAAGCGCAAAGGTATTTCATCTTAGTTTAAGGAGGCACACCTATGAAAAAAATATTAGTGGCAGATGACGAAGACATTTTGCGCATCCTGATCACCGATACGCTCGAAGACGATTTTAAGATCGAAGAAGCGGAAGACGGCAAAGAAGCGCTGCAAAAAATCAGGGAAAACGATTACGACCTAATTGTCCTTGATTATATGATGCCTTACTTGACCGGCATCGAAGTGCTCGAAGAAGTCAGGAAAGACCAAAACAACACCCGTGTGCTGATGCTGACAGCCAAAGCGCAAGACGCAGACCGTGAACAAGCTATACTCAAAGGGGCGGACTATTTCATGTCCAAGCCGTTCAGCCCGATGGAATTGCTGACACTTGTAGAGAAAATACTCGCTTCCTAAAAAAAAACGAACAAGCCCCCACTGGGAGGCTGTTCGTTTTTTTCGTTGTATTTTCGTTGAAATTTGTTGGTATTCAGTCCTTTTCGCCTGGCACCGTTTCTTTTTCCGGGTAAAAAATAACGCCGGTTTGATGCTGGCCATTCAGCAGCCTTTTCATCACTTGCGATAAATCGATCGGTGCGTACGGCTTCGTCAAATAATGGCTGATTTTCGTTATTTTCTGAACGTCCGCAATCGGGTCCAGGGCCGATGAAATGACAATCGGAATATCGTTTGTTGTTGCGTCTTTTTTCATCATGTCGACCAGGTCCCAGCCGCTCAATTCTTCGCCTAGCATAATGTCGATCACGGCCCCGACGAGCGGTGTCCGTTTCGCTTCTTTAAACGCTTCTTCAGGGCTCGTGTGGTAAATCACTTTGAAGCCGTTCAACTTCAATTCCTCCGACAGCAACAAGGCGAGGCTCATATCATCTTCCACAATCATCACCGGTGGGTTTTCTTCCGCCCCTTCATGAGTGGCGTATTCGACCGTTTCAGACAGCAGCGGCAGCTCAAAATGGATTGCCGTGCCAAGCCCTTCTTGCGACTCGATCCAGATTTTGCCGTCGTGTTTCAGGATGATTTCCTGGCAAATCGCCAGGCCGAGGCCGGTGCCGCCTATTTTGCGCCGCGAACTATTGTCGATGCGCTGGAATTTCGAGAACAGTTTCGGAATGTCTTCAGCCGGAATGCCGATTCCTTGATCTTGAATCGTTACCTGCAAGTTTTTCAAGTCGTTTTTCATCGAAATTGTCACATTCCCGCCCTGCGGTGAAAACTTGATGGCATTGCCGATCAAATTCATCAATACTTGCGCCAGGCGCTCGCGGTCGCCTTCGACATTGACATCGGAAGCATCATCGATAAAGACGATCGGGTGCAAGTTTTGTGTACGGAATTTCTCAGCCGTCTCGATGATCATTTCGCTCATCGACAATTTGCCCATTCGGTAGACCTGATTGCCGGATTCCATTCGCTGCAAGTCCAAAAAGTCGTTGATCAAATTGGTCAGGCGTTTCGCTTCTTTGTAAATCGTTTTTAAATAGCGTTCCTGTTTTTCCGGTTTCAGCTGCTTGTTCAGCAGCAATTCCGTAAATCCGAGCACACTCGACAGCGGCGTACGGAGTTCGTGGCTGACGGTGCTGACTAGTTCAGATTTCATCTTGTCCACTTCGTGCTCGCGCGTCACGTCACGGTGCACAAAAATGGTCCCTGTTTTCTCTTTGTCGACGATAACCGATGTGCTGTAGACATCGATTACGCGCTCATACGGTTTTTTAACGGTGTATTGGAAGGTATTCGACGTCGAATCTTTTTCATCGATGCATTTGCGCAAGAATTCATGCATCTGTTCAGGCGTCGTCGTTTGTTTGGACATGGCCTGGATCCATACCTCTTGGTCGACACTTGCATCGAGCGGCATGTCGCCGCAATTCAGCATCGTGCACATCGTGTCGTTGTGCTGCACCATATTGCCATTTTTTGAAATGAATTGAATGCCTTCATTGATGTTGTTGATAATGCGTTCGTTTAACATCCGTTCATGGATCGCCGCATCGTATAATTGAATGCGGTCGATGGCGAGATGCGTCTGGTTTAAGAGGCCGCTGATGTCCTGCTCTTCTTCTTTCGAGAAAGGCCGGCCCACTCTCGATAAGCCGATCAGTGCGATGTCGTCTTTTTCTTCGTTTTTCACCGAGGCGTATAAATCGTATACATAGACTTTATCCATCGCAAAACCTTTTTCATGCTGCGCTTCCCGCTTCATCGTGAACGATTCGCGGTCCTTTAACCGGTCCGTGAGATACGGCATGCGCTCTTCCTGGAATTGCTGGAACATCACGGCGGTAACTCCCGTCAATGCGAATTCGCCCGACTTCGGAAGCCACAGCACACCGGTGTCGATGTCATACACGTCATTGAAATATTGAATCGTCGCATTCGCCAGTTTTTGTTTGTCTAAAGTAAAAGACAGCACGTGATTTAAATCGTTGAAGCGAATCAAACGATCTTTTGTTTTCTCTGTTTCTTCAAGCGATTCCTCAAGCTTGCTTTGCTTTTCCTGCAATTCCCCTCGATTCAGCAGCAAGGCCTGGTTTTGTGCAGTCAGCTCTTCCTGGTTGCCTTGGATGGTCTTGATCATGTTGTGAAACGTCATCGACAACACGCCCAGTTCATCCGAGCGGTCAAGCGGCTTGTAGGATACTTCCTCACCGCTGACAAAGCCCTCGATCGACTTCCGCATTCCTTCCACCGGCTTGACGATATCATTCAACGCCCGCAAAATGATCATCGCGATAATGACGAACAACAGGAGAAACAACAGCGTCAGCAAAAAGGCGAAATTCTCGGCTTGCTTTAAAATATCCTGGTTCAATTGCTGCAGCGCATTTTCAGAATCCCTCTCGTTGTCAGCCGCAAACGCCACAAAGGCATTCACCGTCGAGTTAGTGCCATTACGCGACAATTCCCGTAGCAGCGCATAATCATTCGCCCGCACAGCCGCAATGGAATTCGGGAACACTTCGTTTTCATATTCGACCAAAAACTCGCTCAAATCTGCGATCGGTCCCCGTTCTTCCGCGGTCAAGTTCAGCGTGTTCATCTGTTTAATGGTATTTTTCAAGCTTTCCAGTTCAACATAGGCAAGTTCCAGTTCCCGCTCGTTTTGAAACGCATAAAAGCCCCGGACCCGAAAAAACAGCTGATTCAACGACTGAGAAAGCTTTTTCAGCTTTTCCCGCTTGTCGATCAATTCGTTGTATTCAGCTTCTTGTGCCTGCTGCTGCGCGTTGATGTAAAAGTAAATGCCGGTGATCAGAACCGAACAAATTAACAACGACGAAATGGTTAACCGTAAATATTTATGCCTGATCCCTTTTTCTGCTGATTTCCGCATGCACGTGCCTCCTGGATTCTATTTCTATGGTTCATATAAAAATACTATTAATACCGCTCAAGACGCTTTGGGTAGAGCAAAGACGATTGTTTTTGCATCGCTTCGCTAGCTAGCTTCAAAACATGAAAGTGCGTTGCTTCTGCGCAAGCTCATCGCAAAGAAGTTGCCAAAAGTTTTGGCACCTCCTTGGTTCATATAATGAGCCGAGAAGAACACTCGTCTCAATACTAAAAACCTCCTGCTTCTGCATCGCTGCGCTAGCTTCGAAGCAAAGGAAATGGTCCAAATTTCATTTGGCCATCTCCTTGCCTAGCCCCTTGCCGCACTTTCGCTGGATAATTCTCTTAAAAAAATTTTTATATTTTTTTATTTTACACAGCCTCAATAAAAAGATTCCATAGTTCAATATCTAAGTATTAGGTTTCAAAAAAAGAATGCTTTAACCTCTTTCTTCCATCTTATACAAACCATCTTTTGCAAATATTGCTTGAGGATTTGTACTAAGTATAATCTATTACAACTTCCATATATATGCTTTTTTATTTTTTATAATGAATGATAATTCCAAAAAGCACGATGAAATTTCCAGTAAAAAATGCCGATTCGTCTGGAACAGATTCACATTAAAAGAGGGAGTGTGGATTCATTTTTTTCTCAAATTACCGATTAATCGAAAAAGATTTTGAAATTTCATTTGTTTTTTCATCTGTGCATAATTAGAGGCTGATTTCCCACAATCTCTTTTGCAACTCTGGATCCAATATTTCCTTATTTTCTTTAATTTCTATAAAGCTATTGTTTTCCGTGTAATAATTTCCCCTGATTTTTAAGGCTTTCTTGTTGGATTTCAGTAAAGAAAGGAGCCATGATTTTACCGCATTCTTCTATTGTGATGAATTTTCCATAGAGCTTCATTAGAGTTTCCATAACTTCCATATATCTGGGAATAATATTGACTTAGAAAGCGCTTTGCGTAATTTTGAACGATTACTTTAATTTAGAAGGCTCTCTTTTACTTCTTCTTTCTCTTAATACCGCAAAAGGCCCTTTACATTTTAAATCATTTTTTAAAAAGGCATTAGAGAGAAAAAAGAACAGGAAATTTTCACTGTTTAAACCGCAGTCACATTCGACCACTCAAATCAATTAACATAAAAAGGCTGCACCTCCACTGTTAGATTGGTTTCTAACGGTAGAGATGCAGCTGGGACCAAATGTATTAACAGAACCAAGCTTCTGAACATCGAGCAGGTAGGCTTTCTGACTAATAAATATAGCCATTTTTACAATTATGAACGTATTCATCTTTTTTTAAAAGCTGACACAGCCTGAAATCGGCGTTCCGCTTCTTAATTCCACAATGGTCTCTTTTCTTTCTGTCTATTTTTCCGAATTCACTTTATCCCCGCAAGCCAAGCTTTTTTGCAAGCACTGTTGTTAGGTGCTTGCAAAGGGAACTGGCTAACTGATTATCATCATCAGATGTCGCTTCATGTGTCGGTGATTATTCCTCTACAATATAGCATTCACGGACTTGCTTGCCTTTAGTGTCCACATAAACTTTATATGGTCCCACCTGATAGGTGTCAGCCGCGTTATTGCTGATTCGTATCTCTTCAGTGAAAGCCTCTTCCGTCGAACCGTCGGAATATGATTCTGTAACGCTAACTGTCAGCTTATTCTGGTTCCCCTTGAGTTTCTCTACCGCAGCTGTCGGCGTTGCATTGTCAACAGTGACTACCGGAAGAATCTTCGCGCCAAGGATCTCGGAACCATCATAGATAACAACTGCATAATTTGCGCCGGCGTCAACATCGCTGCCGTTAACATCGATCACCGCTCGGCCGTCTGCGAATGTCGCGGAAGCCACTGAAACGCCATCCTTTTTCAACACGGCTTCAGAACCGTCTGGGACATCCGCCGTGACAGGGATATTGGCCTCACGTCCACTAACGATACGCTCCACCGGGGAGAGGCTTATTTCTAAGCCCAGACTCGTTAAGTCTTCGTATAAAGAGTTGGACACGTACTCATACAGCTTAACACGAAGGCCTGCATCGTCCTCCGGTGAGTCAACTTTTTGAGTCACGAAACCGTATTCGTTTCCGTACAGTGCATAAGTTTGATCGCTGGAACCCGTATGTGAAAACAGCGTCGTCTCGCCTGTTTCAGGATCTATGCCGGTGTTAAACCATACCGCTCGATCTAATGCACTATTTGTAATAGTTGAGTCTGTACGTAAAGCGGCCGTATTGTCGCTGCCCAAATCCCGGTACATAATAGAAGGGGCGACAAGGCCGCCATGAACCAAGCTTAACATGGTGTATCCAGTATATCCGTTCGCGCTTGTGTATGGTCCCGGATCGGGGCTGGATTGCTCATTAAAGATGAACCTCATATTGTCCTGGATCAGCTCCGGCTCTATAATAATGTCGTCATCTATGACGACCGGACTGCCTGCAAGCCCGCGTTTGCCAGTAGGCTCAACAGAACTTACGCTTTTATTGGTTAGAGCCAGACTTGAGTCGACAGGGACAACAATATACGTATTACCAGATTCTATATTTTTGGCCAATCTATAATAATTTTCCGGCGTATTAAAATCTGTAATACGTGTCGGAATAATCGGGGCCCAATTCTGATCCCATAGAGATTTTTTCAGCGTCAATGTTTTCAAATAATCATCGTCTATGCTGCTTTCTGTACGAATGGTGAGCGTGCCGCTTGTATGTTTTGGCAAGGGCTGGAATTCCTTGCTGTTGAGTATTGCCAGTTTACCGTCGTCCGTATTATTGAATTCCTGAAACAGTTTCGGTTCGGTTTCACCGTCGCTGAAGCGGATATTAACCGATGAGCGGTAGCCCGTATCCGGATAGTTTTGATCCTGCTCCCATTCGGCCGTCATATGTCCAAAGTTTATCGTATACGTCGTCGATATATCCGGAGATTCCTTCCAGGCTATTTCCACCGTCGCCACGGCCGGCTTGCCGGCGCTCACTGCACCGCTTTCCGGATTGAGCGTAACGTTGACGTCAACATCATCAGCAGGGTATTCGTATGCGACGTCCGCGGCAGAGAAGTCAATGTTTGATACGTCTTTTGGCACGTTAACATCAAATTCGGTTTTGCCTGCGACATTGAAATCATCGCCTTCGAAGTCAAACGACGTGAGCTCCGGCGGTGACTCTTCGAGCCCCAGATAGGCTTCCGGGTTTATGATTGCCCAATATGCTTCTTTTGGTGCACGATTGGAGTCGAATGGCAATGGGTGACCCGCTCTGCGCCAGCTGTTGTTATCGGCCAGGCCCCAGAATGTGACGCGTTCTATAGAATCGGAATACTTCTTGTAAAGCATGAACAGCTTGGCGTACACTACCGCCTGCTCCTTCAATTGCGCCTCGGTAGGGAGAACGTTGGCTGAAGTGCCGTTGAGTTGTACGTCGAGTTCGGTAATGCTGATCTCAGCACCGGTTTCACTATATATCTTTAAAACTTCGTCTAAATTTTCTACTTTGAGTCGTGTGTTGTAATGCGCTTGTATCCCGATGCCCTCGATCAGTTTCCTGCCGTTTGCCTCAGGGTGTTCATTTGCATATTTTTCGTTAAGCTCCTTGACCATTGAGGCAATCGCGATTGCTTTGTTGGAGAGCTCTTCGTCGTTAAAGTCATTGTAATACAGTGTGGCATCCGGAGCAGCCTCACGCGCAAACAAGAAGGCATCATAGATATAATCCCAGCCGTTTCCACCGTTAGCGTAAGCTTCAAACCATCTGGCCGGCCGTTCCACTGGATTAACGCCGGAGCGAAGCGCGTTCCGCCAGTCGGTCGGGTTTTCTGGATTATCCCTGAATGCTTCGTTAACTACGTCCCAGGCGTCGAGCTTATTATTACCATCGCTAAAGTGCCCAGCGACTGTTGAGACATACCTTTCCAAGCTGGTTCTTGCCTCTTCATAATTCAGGCCGCTCGGCGGCCAGCCAGTCGACTGATTATGCCACGCCAATGTATGCCCTAAGGTATAAAAACCGTCGGCATTGACTTGAGTTAACATGCTGTCAGCTGATGTGAAATTCGGTTCATCAGTCGAATTAAGCCATAAGGAGTTTGGCTTCGTAGCGTTTTCAGGTGTTAACGCGTTATAGTGGAACTTCATAAAATCATACTTCGCTGTATTGGTTAAGTCGCCTGGGCTGACAACATTGCCGACCAGGAAATGGTCCTTATAGACTTCTTTCAGCGGCACAATTTCTGCCGCTGAAGCTTTGTTGCCCGACATTGCGGTACCGGTAAACGAGACCAGGATTAAAATCAGCGCTAAACAATACGTCAATAAATTTCCAGCTTTTTTCTTCAATAAACTTCATTCCTTCCATCACTTTGATTTTTATTTTTTGTGTAATTCGTTTATTTTTATGGCACATTATTAATTGATACAATAACTAATTCCGATCATCGCTTTTCGGACTCTACGTATACTCTGGTTGATTGTATAGTTAAACACACCATGATACCGCTTACATTATTGTACTTATGTACCCCCTTTTCCAAAAAAAATTTCCAGTATCACCCCCTTCCATACACACCCCCTTTCAAGTTTAAGCAGCGCTTCCATTTCTAAACGAGTTATCACTTAAAACCTTTATTCCACCAGCTTTCACTAGGAGTTATATATCTACTGGTTTATCAAAAATTTATCTGAAGCCTGAAACTTAGCAATTGTTTCAAGCTGCCTATTATCGGTGTTTCATCGTATAAAAAATGGTTTATTCCTTAATATTTTGTTGCAGAAAGCGGCATAATTCATAAAATTTCTGGTATGGAAGTGTGGGCCGCACACTATAGCATTCGATTTCCCTTTTCTACAAGGTGCTGCAATTCCTTTACGACATTCTCCGGAACCTGTCCGGTGACGCCAGCCACTAAATTTTCTGCCGCTTTCATCGCCATCGCTTCACGTGTGTTTTCTGTAGCCGATCCGATATGCGGAAGTGCTACGACCTGCTCCATTTTCAGTAAATGATTGTCTTTTTCAACCGGTTCTTTTTCAAAAACATCCAGTCCTGCTCCGCGTATTGTCCCGTCTTGCAGCGCTTTGATCAAAGCTTGCTCATCAACCACCGGTCCTCTTGCACAATTGATCAAAATCGCCTCCGGTTTCATCTGCTTGAGCTGTTTTTCTCCAATCATGTGGCGGGTTGATGGCGTCAACGGCAAAATCAAGACGACAAAATCGGATTTTTCCAGCAAACCGTCCAGATCGCTATAGACGATTCCATACTTTTCTTCCAGTTCGGGTTTTGGCGTATTGCTATTGTATAGAACGTTCATCTCAAAACCGAAAACGGCTCTTCTGGCAATTTTCTCGCCGATTCGGCCCATTCCGACGATGCCCATCGTTGCGTGGTGGACATCCACACCGAATATTTGATGAGTTTCAGTCGTTTTGCTCCATTTTCCTTGTTTCGTAAAATTATTCAGCTCCGGAACTCTTCTTGCAGTCGCCAATACCAGGCTAAAAACAAGATCTGCCACAGTTTCATCAAGCACATAAGGCGTATGTGTCCCCAGAACCCCATGCTTTCTCATCGCTTCCAAGTCGAAAGAATCGTATCCTACCGCCGTATTGCAGATAATATTTAAATGCGGCACCTGGGCGAGGAACTCTTCCGTTACTGTAGCATTTTGAATTAGAATCCCTTCCGCATTTTTCGCTTCTTCCAAGAGCACCTCATGGGGAATCGGCTCTTTCTTGTTCCAAATTTTATACTCGCAATGCTCCGCTATATAATCTTCCACTTTTTTCGATACCGGACGCGCGATAAACACTTTCGGTTTCATGCAATTCCTCCTCTTATTTTTTGAAAGGAGATTTCCAAAGCTGAAAATCTCCTTTTTTATTTTTTTGCTGTCTTAAATGAAAATCGTTTTGATAGCGGGATAAAGTTCTTTAGCCGCTTCCCTTGCTCCCATGAACTTGAACCTTTCATGCCGTCGAAAGGCACTTGAAGTTCCACCCCTGCACTTTCAGCGTTGATGCCTTGAATTTTGATTTCGATGCGGCAGTGTTCGTTCAATATAAAGCCGTTCGGCGGTACAGTGCATATACCTTTAAACAGTGCATTGCCGTCAAAAATATTGTGATCAAGCGCCTGTGTTATTAATAATCATGGATAAGAAGATCAAATGAATTGAAACCGCTTCCATAATATTTCGCATTTAAGAAGCTGTTGTATCATTTTTTTGTTACTGGTATGTACTCCTCTTTGAATTCATTGATAAACTTTTTAAAATTCCTTTCCCTTTTTTAATTAGTTTCCATTTTTTGGACCTAGCACTTTTTCAAACTAACTGAAAAAGTTTTATATTATAGCACTCGGTTTTTATTATTATTGTCACCTCAATACTAATAGTTACTTTTTTTGTTGTCAAACATTTTTTTGAATATTTAAAATTTTTCATTCTTAATAAAATAATGACTAAAGTGCTGAAAATACATTAAAATTCACTGCGCTTGTGCAATATATAAGGTTTTAACAAAACAAAAACCAGCAAGCATCTATCGTGAGCCAATAAAACGAGACAAGGAAAAACACCCCCAGCATGCATGCAGCAACAACGACATGATGGAGGTGTTTTCTAGCTGAATTCAAAAAAGGATCAACGAAACAATTGTATCTAGAGAAAATTATCAAGGATGGGTTTTCCCGCCTCTACATCGGTGAGGAAAACAGAGGGGATGACATCTATCAAGCCCTCAATGATATAGAGATCAAAATAAAATATGGCCAGTGATAGAATCAGGGCTCCGAAACTATACAATGCCGGCGTGATCCAGATTTTTTCTTTGAGGATATAAGAAATGGGCTTTATTTGTACATTTGCTTTCGGGTTTTCGTTTGCTCCTATTTTTCCTCCCCCGGACAAAACCAGGGTTGATAAAAGGGCTTGGCTAAAGCAGCCAAATAGTGGCCCATTGCCTATGGCCATTTTTCTTGAGCTTACGATAAAAAACGGTTGGTCTCCTCTTCTGCAGAAAAAAAACCGCAGCTTAATCTGCTGCAGTTCAAAAACTAAATTAACTTTTTTTATTCCAGTTCTTGCACGGCATAAGAAACCATCTCATATCGCGGTCCTACACGAACCACCGTGAACGTTAAGCGAAGATCATTCCGATTTGCCAAATGCTCGATTGGAGCGTTTCCTTGATACAGATTGATCGCATAGTAATCATTGCCCACTTTCACTTCAATCACGCGGCCATCTGCTAATCCGAAAGGTTCCTCTGTGGTGATTTCCAGTACTTCACCTGTGACTTTAAGCTCTTGAAGCACCTGCAATGTACCACCTGGCAAAGCGATTGTGTTCCCGAACTTGCTTCGTAACGTGTATTTGGTATCGCCTGACTTCACGAAGTACGAGGCAGAAGTTCGATGTATGACCCCAGTGTCCGGATAAAGCGTCAAGATTTGCCCGATTTTAATGATGTCTGATGTTAAGCGATTAAGTCTCTTGATGCTGTCGATTGAAACACCGGTCCGTTTCGAGATGGAGTACAAGGTATCCCCTTTTACCACCCGATAATTTCTGTTATCCAGATTTTCCTGGTTTCCAGACCACGGCTGGTTTTTGTGCGGAATGGCGATTTTTTGCCCGACTATTATTTTGGTGCTTGTGGTGAAGTTTGCTGCCATCAGCTGTTCAACTACCAGACCGTACTTTTTCGCAATGCTGTAGAATGTGTCCCCTTTTTTGACAATGTAATAACTGGCCACTTCAGTAGCTGCGCTTGGTGTACTTACTGGGACAGCAAGTGCAGTTGACGACACTAACGCAAACGACAAGAGAATTTTGGCCATTCGTTTCTTTCCTTCTAACGATTGCGGCTCTTCCTTTTTGGCTTGAGGGACGGGTTTCAAATTAAATTTTATCATCTTACCCCCCTACTTTCCGTTTTTTTTTCACTGCTCTTAGTCCTTAAGTTCCCCATATCGAAGATTAATAATCATTTTTTGTTATTTTTCTGATAATTTTACAAATTATTTTTCTTGATTGGGAGCGGAACAATTTCCAAATAATTTATAAGCTTGTATAAACCAACAATCTACCGTTAGAAACATTAATTTTATCGATCAGCAGATGAATAACGTATAAAATGTCGTGTATAGCCAGAATCATTCCAAATTGTTTCTTTCCCAGGGAAGCTAGATTATCCACTTATTTATAATTTTTTTTGGAATCGCACCTTGATCTTGTTATTACCGTGAACTACGGACTGACAATATGAAAAGAGGATGACTCACTGTCGCTGCTACTTAGCAGATCTGTAAGTCATCCTCTTCTTTTTTCAAGAAGTAACCGCTTTTTTCACTCCACGGTGCGCTTCTTGTAATAAGAACGCAGCAATGCGCTCGATTCCGCGCTTGCTTCAACTCCGCTTTTTTCAGCACCCGAATTGAAGCTGTGTTTTCCGGTGAGCAAGTAGCGGTTATCTTCCTGATACCGAATGCTCTAGCCCCAGTTTTTCCTGCTTACTATTCTACTGTTGCTAAACTCTTCCTCATTCCGTTCCGCGGCCATCTATGGACATAATAGGAAAGGCGCTGCTCCAATGGAGAATAACCACAAACTGCTGAATCCATTTTTCATCAATAAAAAAAATCCATTCAAGTCAATGGATTTCCTGCTGATATTCCTGTTCCTTTAAAAACTGTTGAACCGTTGCATAGGTCTGTAAATCCTTCGTATCGATTCCTACACTCACTGCAGCCTGCGCAATAGAAGGTCTTACCCCTGTAATAACCGGTTGAATTCCAAGGAATTGCAGAACTTCTCTGATCTGAAAAATTTTTCGGGCTGTATACGCGTCGAAATCTTCCACTCCTGAAAAATCAATAATGAGCATTTGGATATCCATATCAACTACTCTGGGAATGACACGAGTTGAAATGTAAGAAGCCCGTAATTCACTGAATCTGCCGATAAGCGGCAAAACAGCCACTCCATTTTTAATGGCCACAATCGGGGCTGCCAATTCCAAGATTTCCCGTTCAATCCTCTCGATTACTTTCACGTTTTCCAGATTGAATTTCTTTGTTGTGTTTCGAATGGCATCATCAAAAATGTAGATAATCAGATGGTAAAGCCGAGACAAATCCCGTGCATCGCTCGTCCCTATTAAACCTCTTTGCTGAATTTCGTGAAAAAGCGATAAACGGAATGTGCTAATAATTTCTATCGTGTCCTTTAGTAACGCCCCATCATAATAAAAGAAGTTGTCAATGTCATATTCCAGTTCCAGGTCTTTTGTTTCTCGCTCAGTGCTAAGCAGACCTGTTGCCACATTATCCAGCAAAACTTCCAGTAAGCTTTTGTGCTTGGCAACCTGTTCATCCGTCAGGTCCAAATTTAAGTGGCCGATCGTCTGGGTTAAAAGATCTTCTGTCAGGGATTTGTTTTCTTCTCTCATGAAGGCGGCTACTTTTTGAAGTATAACGTCCATTCCTCTCTCCTACTTATAGACAATATAAATTGTCTGTTTTCCAATTATATTTAAAAATCATACCATATTGCAGGCTTCTACTACCAGTCCAATCCCTAAATCTACTAAGAGACCGGAGGCATTCATTGTCTCTAAATCCCTTTCTTATTCTATTATTTTAATAACTGAGTGGTACGCTTATATACAGACATTCTGATTGAGCATATGTTGCAATGATTAAATATAGACAATCTACTATTGTGGACACTCATTCCATTAAAATGCTAAAGCCGAGCCAACTGCGCTCGGCTTTTTTCATTTATTTTTATGGCCATCAACCAATTTCGTTCTGGCAACCGCCGTTCGATCCTCAGTCCTCGAGACTGCCCGGTAACCGGCTTGCAGATGCAATGCTCATGGAACAGTGCCTGGCATATCCAGTAGATTTGCATCGTCTCATTCGTCGCCCTATAAAACGAACGCGAACGGGAAAAGCCGCAGCCGAATGTGTTTTGCTGCAGCACCGATGCCCAGCTAGATTGTACAGACGCTTAAAGATCACAAAGAAACAGGAAGTTCTTTAACCCCGCGCACAATCATGCCAGGACGCCATGCCAACTCGCTTTCATCGACTGTAAGCTGTATGTTTCCGAAACGGGACAGCAAGCTCGATATGGCGATTTCGCCTTCCAGGCGTGCAAGCGGCGCACCGAGGCAAAAATGGATGCCCATGCCAAATGCCAGATGCGGATTTTTTTCGCGCGAAAGATCGAAGCGCTCCGGCTCTTCGAATTTATTGGGGTCATGGTTCGCCGCGTTCAGCGCAACCACAACGACATCGCCGCGGTGGATTTTCTTTCCGCGGAAGTCCATGTCCTCGCTTGCCCAACGGGACGTGCTGAATTCAACCGGGCCATTGAAACGGAGCGACTCTTCGATTGCCTGCGGAACGAGTTCCGGCTGTTCTCTTAAGGTCTCTTGCTGTTCTGGATGTGAAATGAGGGCAAGCACCGTGTTGCCGATCAGATTTACAGTTGTTTCATGTCCTGCAATAATCAGCAGCGAGACGAGGCCGTATAATTCTTTTTCGGACAGCCGGTCCCCTTCTTCTTCCGTTTCGATCAGTTTGCTGATCAAGCCGTCATCCGGATTGTCGCGTACCTGCTGGAACCATTGCCCGAGGTACTGGATAAACTGGTTCATGTGCTGATACACACTGACGCCAACTTCTCCGCTCGTTCCTTCAATCATCGAGTTGGACCACAAGCGGAATTTATCGCGGTCTTCCGAAGGAACCCCCAAAATTTCGCAGATGACGACGATTGGGAGCGGAAAGGCAAATTCATCGATCAGATCCACCTTCCCCTTCCCTTCCAGGCCATCGAGCAGCTCGTCCGTCAGTTCCTGGATGCGGCCGCGCATGCCGGAAATCATTTTTGGCGTAAACGCTTTTTGTGCGAGTCCGCGCAGGCGTTTGTGGTCCGGCGGGTCGGAGAACAGCATATTCTGGGTGAAGACGGACATCTCTCCCATGCTGCCGCCGTAGAGCTTCGAATAATCTTTGATGAAACGGGCATCCTTCAGAACAGCTGCCCCGTCTTCAAAACCGGTCACGAGCCAGCCCCGCTGCCCATCTGGAAAGTGGACATAATGGATCGGATCCATTTCCCGCAACTTTGAATAGGCCGGATAAGGATTTTGTATGAATGATGATGAAAACAAGTCTTCGTTCATGTTCTTCATCTCCTTTTGTATCCTATACCCGCTCCGCACAAAAACTTCTCGATCTTTCGGTTTTATTTCAACTTGGAGCTTCTTTTAAATTTGCGGCTGCTGTATACAGAACAGGCCATTGCCTCTCTCGTGTGGCACAGCTCCTAAACAATTTTGATTAAAATAAAAAATTTACAGCAATTAATATTGATTTCGAATAGAAAGAAGCTTCTCCTTAACCTCAGGAGAAGCTTCTTCCGTTCATTGTATAGCTCGGGATGGATAAAGAATTTCTTTGCATTAGATTTGCTTGTCGCAGAATCCGATTTATCCACATGTGGATAAATTTTTAAGCTGCTTTTGTGATTATCCACAAAAGAGAAAAATATGTACCGGGCCATCATTAGCTTCCTTACCGTTGCAATAAATCGAGAGACTTCTACAATCTAAATACTGCTGAGCAGAAACAGATAGGTTTATTCTAGTCCTTCAAACAGCAATACTCGGGCAGGTGAAGCATCCGTGCCGATTAATTTTAAAGGAGCTGCAACCATAAAGTAGCCGCCTTGTTCAATTTCCTTTAAACGCAGCCCTTCTATAATAATGATATCGTTTGCGAACAGGGCTTTATGCGTCGGATGCCCTTCCTGGCTTCTTTCGATTCCAAGAGAATCAATGCCAACCCCTCGAATTCCGACCTCAGCCAGATAGTCTGCGCCGTCTTTCGCCAAGTAAACAAAATCAAAATCAAAAGCTTCCTCAAATGAATTTCTAGTTTTGAATAAAACAAAGTCATCCTTTTCGAGCCCGAATCCTTCCAGGTCCGCTTTTGAAACAGCATCCTCCACTTTCGTCAGATCCAGCACTTTGCATTGCCCAACCAATTTATCCAGTGGTACCGATTCGAATGTTTCTCCTTCAACCATCATATGAAGCGGTGCATCGATATGCGTGCCGGTATGGACATCCAATTCCATACGCGTTTCAGTGACATAGCCGTTTGTCAGCTGATTGAGTTTCGGCTGTTTCTCCGGCTTGTCTTTGTAAACGGTCATGCCTTCATAAATCGAACCTGTGATATCGTACATTTTCATCAAATCAACCCTCTCATTATGGATAATTGTATTATCACCTTCGCATGTTTTTGATCAAGCTGTCCAGTGAAATATTTTTTTAAAAAACGCTAGTGTGTATAATAGTAGTTTTTATGTTTCTTACTAACATAAAAGCGCATAAATCATTATACTAAAACTGTTGCTATACTTAGTCATGGTAAAATCAGAACGATGAAATTAGGAGGATTTAATGTATGAACACTGAAAGTCCTAAAGCAGGATCCAATCCGGAAGATGATTTCATCGGATTTCAAAACGATTGGTCCATGGAAGACATGACCTTTATTTTATTCGGCGCGACGGGAGATCTGGCGCAGCGAAAATTATTTCCTGCTTTGTATAATTTGTATCTTGATGGCAAATTGCCTGACACGGTCTCAATCATCGGTTTGGGCAGAAAATATTCTTCAGACGAGGCATTTCAATCGAAAGTGGAAAAAGCGCTTCACGCCTATTCCAGAAGAAGCGTTCAACTTTCAAATTTGCAGGAGTTTTTAACAAAGTTCCGTTATTTCACTTTTGACGCGACAATTAAAGAATCTTACAAGAGCCTGCTCGAATTGGTTGAAACACGAGAAAATGAGCTGGGGATTCCGCAGAATCGGCTGTTCTATTTGTCAGTGGCGCCAAGTTTAGTGGGTGTCATCACGTCCAACCTCCACTCTAGCGGCCTGGACCAAAACCAAGGCTGGAAGCGCCTCATTATTGAAAAACCATTTGGAAGCAATGTGGAAACTGCCAGACAATTAAATCAAGAATTACTGAAAACATTCAGCGACGATGAAATTTACCGAATTGATCACTACCTGGGGAAACCGATGGTGCAAAGCCTCAATACCTTGATTTTAGCCAATCCGGTGTTGGACTCATTGCTGGACCAAAAACTGATTTCCAACGTCCAGATTACAGCAAGTGAAATTGTAGGGGTGGAAACCCGGGCTGATTATTACGATAAAGCAGGCGCTATCCGGGATATGGTGCAGAACCATCTTCTTCAACTTGTCATGATGACAGCCCTCTACCTGCCGGAGAACTTAACGGAGAATAAGATTCGGGCCAAGAAAACAGAAATCATCGAGTCTCTTCGGCCGATCCGGAAAGAAGAAGCGCATCAGCATGTTGTCCGCGGCCAGTATGAAGCCGGCGAGATCGATGATACCCCGGCCATCGGCTATAAAGAGGAACCCGGGGTCGACGCTTCCTCTAAAAATGACACTTATTTCGCGGCACGCTTGTCGATTGACCACCCAGCTTGGGAGGGAATCCCTTTTTATATACGCACCGGGAAACGGATGAACAAGAAGTCCACACAGATTGTGGTCGAATTTAAGCACAAGATGGTCGTTTCCGATAGATTGCAAGGAACTTCTCCAAATTTACTGGTGCTTGAAATCAGTCCAAACGATAGCATTTCGCTGCGCGTCA
The DNA here is from genome assembly GCF_058268475.1 of Planococcus sp. TJ-301. Classification (NCBI taxonomy): domain Bacteria; kingdom Bacillati; phylum Bacillota; class Bacilli; order Caryophanales; family Caryophanaceae; genus Planococcus; species Planococcus sp. TJ-301. The sequence continues at coordinate 1,947,775 of NZ_JBZDOH010000001.1, forward strand.
ACTTAAAAGAACCCTCCGGCAATCAGTTTAAGCCGGTGTGGATCGACTTCTCCACCAGTTCGGAAAATCATCCTGAAGCCTATGAACTTTTGCTGTTTGATGCCATCCTCGGCGATTCAACGTTCTTCGCCCATTGGAGAGAAGTCGAGCTTTCCTGGGAATGGATCGAGCCATTATTAAACGCGTATCAGGAAGATCTGCTGCCTTTGCATTCTTACCGCGCAGGTTCAACAGGTCCCGAAGCTGCAGAAGAGCTGCTGCAGAAAGATCAACACAAATGGTGGTAATATAAGCTTTCAGCACAGAAGGATTTAAAAAGAAACACAGGAAAATCGGTGTTTAACTTATCATAAAAGAATGGAGCAGCATACTATGAAACAGCAAATCGGCGTTATCGGTTTAGGCGTAATGGGCACGAACCTCGCATTGAATATGGAAAGCAAAGGTTATTCGGTAGCCGTCTATGACTATTGGACAGAGCGGGTCGATGAGCTGTCCGCTAAAGAAGCCCAGGGAAAAAACATCCAAGGCGCATACAGCATCGAAGAGTTTGTCTCTTCCTTGGAAACACCCCGCAAGATTTTAATGATGGTCCAGGCCGGCAACACGACCGATTCGGTTATCGAATCGCTCATTCCCCATCTTCAAAAAGGGGATATCCTGATGGACGGAGGAAATTCGTTCTTTAAAGACACAAACAGACGGACAGCGGCAATCGAAGCGGCAGGCCTGCATTTTATCGGGGCAGGCATTTCCGGCGGCGAGGAAGGCGCCCGCAACGGCCCTTCCATCATGCCAGGCGGATCGAAAGAAGCCTACGAACACGTCCAACCGATACTCGATGCCATTTCAGCGAAAGTGGACGGGATTCCGTGCAGCACGTACATGGGCCCTGACGGTGCTGGCCATTATGTGAAAATGGTCCATAACGGCATCGAGTACGGCGATATGCAGCTGATTTCCGAAGCGTATTTCATCATGAAACAGGCATTCGGACTTAGCGCCGAGGAAATGCATGGCATATTTGCGGAATGGAACAAAGGGGAACTTGACAGTTACCTCATCGAAATAACCGCAGACATTTTGGCCAAAAAAGATGACGAAACCGGCAATCCGCTCCTCGACCAGGTGCTGGATGCGGCAGAACAAAAAGGGACAGGGAAATGGACAAGCCAAAACGCATTGGACTTAGGCGTCTCCCTGCCGATCGTCACAGAATCTGTCTTTGCCCGGTTCATATCTTCTATCAAGGAAGAGCGCGTGGCGGCAAGCACGTTATTGAAAGGCCCTGAACCCCACATTCCTGCAGGCGATTTTCAGGAGTCTATCGAAGCCATCCGCAAAGCACTGTACATGAGCAAAATCTGTTCTTACGCTCAAGGCTTCGCCCAAATGCGCGCAGCTTCCCTTGAATACGGCTGGAACATCCCTTACGGCGATGTCGCCATGATTTTCCGCGGAGGATGCATCATCCGTGCTCAGTTCCTGCACAACATCAAAGAGGCTTTCGACCGCAATCCCGAACTGCCTAACCTGTTAGTAGATCCGTACTTCCAGGAAACTATCGAAGAATACCAGTCCTCCCTCCGCCAAGTACTGGCGTTGGCCATCCAGCAAGGAATTCCAGCACCCGCTTTTTCAAGCGCCTTAGCTTACTTTGACAGCTACCGCTCTGCGGTATTGCCAGCGAACCTGATCCAGGCACAACGGGATTATTTTGGCGCCCATACTTACAAGCGCATAGACAAAGAAGGCATTTTCCATACGGATTGGTCATCTAAATCATAGAGAAAACGAATTGAGTGAAAATAGTAACCAACAAATTAAAATTCGTCCCATAGAAAAAAAGCCGGTTCATCATGAACCGGCTTTTTACATTCATTAAATTCTTTCTGAACCAAGCTTACTTTAAGCCTGTTTTATTCTATCTTTAGTGTCGCTGTAATTCATCGGCCGCGGCTCAATGGCTTCGGGATTCAGACCATTCCCGAGTGACCCATAGGCCAACTGGGCCTGAGGATCAATCAAGTCTTTTCCGTTGTAATACACTCGAGGAGTCTTCCATAACGCTTTCAAAGCACTCGACATCGGCATCTCATGGTAGCGGCTCGGCCAGTTATCCTTTATATGTTCTTTTACCAAAGGATAATACTTCGAGCTCATGCTCGGAAATATATGATGCTCTGTGTGATAAGAAAAATTGAAATGCAAAAAGTCAACCCACCGAGGAACCGTCACCGATAAGGTATTGGCTAACGGATCATTCACCGGAACAAGTGGATTCAATCGATGATTAGTCGAAATATAGCCCATTACAATTGCATTCGCAATTAAATGAGGGATTAAAAACATAAATAGCCAGTTTGTGATTCCGACAAAGAAGATCAAACCTAGCCAAGCAACCCATGGCAACAAGAACTGGAACCAAACTGCCGGTCGTTTTTCAGGCTTAAACTCCTTGATATAAGCGAAAAATATTTTAGTCGAGTGCATGGTGAAGGTAAAACTCAAAGCGAAAAACTCCAGAAATGCACGGACTGAAAACGGCAATCGATAGATAATTTTCAGCGCAGGATTTTTGTCTAAATCTTCTTTTGACAACCACGTATCCGGATCTTTCTCTTCATGTTGAGTGTGAACATGATGCGTCATATTATGCCATTTGCGCCAAAGTTTTGGTCCCGTAAGAAGCGGAAAAAAGAAAACAGCTCCCAGAAAATCACGCAGCCAAACTTTTTTCACTACCGTTCCGTGCAAAATTTCATGCCCCAGGAATCCCATCGCGGCAAAACTTGTTCCAATGACAAAGGCAATGGCTATGTTCGCAAGAAAGGGTAGATCATATATACCAATAGCAAGCATTCCTGCAATTGTAATAAGTAAATAAGCCAGGCCGCCAAGCAAACGTGCTGGAACCGGTTTATATGCATTTTTGGGCAGATGCGGCGATACTTTAGATGCATACCAGCCAAATGAGTGAAATTCTTTATCCAAAATTATTTCCTCCAATTAATATAGAATATCTTTTTCTTTTCTAACAATGAGGTATGATCAAAAAACTGGTGCCGTATGGCTCAAATAAATAATCACACTTCAATTTACATCCTCTATAGGTCGAACAAAACAGCTTAACGATGTGATCCGTATTACGTGGATTAAATAAATACTGTAGATCATATTGAACCAGCATTCGGTTTAGTGGAGCCAGGAACAGTGCTCCGGCGTGTAAACCAGCGGAACTAAAGTATCAAGTTATGATTTTAAGTTTTAATCCCTGCTTTACTATAAAGGTTAATGTTACAAATTCCTAATGATTTGATAAGCTTTTATTAAGTTTTCGTTATAATGTTGCTGCTAAAATCCCCGTTGCCTCTTGTATTTCTTTTACACGCTTTCTTTGAGAATGGCAGAGAGCCATCGCTTGATTCAGCTGATTTACTTTTGGTCTCCTACGCCGTCTCCCCCTGGCACGTGCTGCTTTCAATCCACCTCTACGAAGTAACTCGCCAATTTCAATCAATTGTTTTGTTGCCCCCGTTAACCGATCGAGTTCTCATTTACACCGAGGCTCGATTTAACAACCCAAAATTGTATAGAGAAAAGCCATTTTTAACTTACAAAATATAGATAATAAATTAAAAAATTTACAAAATTTTTACATTAAATTCATTCGCCAACAACAACGCCTCTTTATCATTACATGAGTAATCAAAAAATGTTAGGAGGAATAAAACATGGGATTTCGCGTAAAAAAGAACACATTTCCAATCATCGCTACAACGGTTTTGGCCGCTACTTCCTTTACAGCTCAAACTTTTCTCACTGCCGACAGTGGACAGAAAGTGGAAGCAAACGAAGTGTCTAAAGAAGAGGGAAAGCGGAATAATGCCACTTGGCTAGCTGGCGACCATCACATTCACAGCGAATGGAGCGTCGGCTGGGACAATTCCACAAACCCACCAACGCCAATCCGTGCCGGAGATGCCATTTACCCAACGGTAAAAAATGCAGAAAACGCTAAAAAGTATGGACTTGATTGGATGGTCACAACAGATCACGGCGGCCCAAACCATTCCAAAGTTAACTTGGAGCAGGCTTATCCTGAATTGCTGAAGTCCCGCGAAGCCATTCCTGACGTTCTCCAGTTTTATGGGATGGAATTTGATACGCCAGCCGCTGACCACAGCTCGCTGATTATTCCGAAAGGCGATCAGGAATCACAGGTCCTTTATAACATCGAAAGCAAATTCAATAAGCGCGAACCTTTCCCGAACGACGGCAGCAGGGATACGGAGTCCACGATGATCGAAGCGCTCAATTACATGAAACAATTGGATGAAGGCGAGCAACCGATCCATATTGCGCACCACCCTTCCCGTTCAGCAAAAGGTGACGGCGCATGGGGCCAAGATACACCGGAAGAATTCCGCAATTGGAACGATCTGGCACCGAATATCTCCATCGGAATGGAAGGGGCTCCTGGCCACCAGGCTGCCGCGTTGGCCCCGGATGGCACGCTGGATGATGGCGCACGAGGCGGTTACGGCAATTACCCGACGCTTGGCGGCTTTGACCAGATGACGGCGAAGGTTGGCGGACTGTGGGATTCGATGCTGGGTGAAGGAAGACATTGGTGGATCACTGCGACTTCTGATTCGCATGTCAATTGGCGCGAGGGCGGCAGTGATTTCTGGCCGGGCGAGTACTCGAAAACTTACGTAAAAGCCGAAAAAGATTACGAGGACATCATGGAAAGCCTGCGCAACGGCAATGTTTTCGTGTCAACGGGCGACCTTGTCTCGGAACTTGATATGAAAGTTCAAGCAAACGCCAAATCGCCGTTGTTCGCGAAATCCAAAGGGAATTCAGCTACTATCGGCGAAACGTTAACATTGAATGGCAAAAAGGCCAAAGATGCAACCGTGACGATTCGTTTGAAAGACCCCAATGCGGCGAATGCCAACGGCGACAAGCCTTCAGTTGACCATATCGATTTGATCATGGGAGAAGTCAACGGAAAAGTAGAAGACCGTTCAACCGCATCAAACCCGACGACGAAAGTCATCAAAACGTTCACCGAAAAAGATTGGACGCAAAAAGGGGAATATATTGAAATCTCGTATACATTGAAAGATGTAGAGAAAGACAGCTATATCCGCTTGCGCGGCACCAATACGCAACAGACAGAACCGGAAATCGACCCACGCGGTGAAGATCCATGGACTGACCTTTGGTTCTACTCGAACCCGGTTTTTCTCAAGACAAGCAAGTAAATTCTTGTACTGCTAGATGGCGGGGAGATTCCTATCTCCCCGTCTTTCCTTATTTTTTACCCTACATACATAATATTAAAAATTGGAGTGGATTTTGTGAGAAAGCTTTGTTTATTTCTGTTGCTGATTATTTCGATGACTTCTATTCTATCTCCTACCGCATCTGCACATACGAACAATAGTGTAGGATACTCCCTCATTGATGTGAATGGCGACACCCTGGATTATGAATTGAAACTGGACCTGACAGAACTGGGCCATTCCATGAATAAAGAAATGGATGAAGGGTCCCTATTCGATGAACAAACCGTTCAGGATTATATCAATACCCATATTGAACTTTATGCAGACAGCGAAAAAATAGAAGGAACCATCCAAAGCACCAGCGTGGAAACAATGGAAGAACGCCAATTTGCTGTCATCAACTTAAGTTATCAACTGGACCATAAACCGGAAAAATTGAGCTTGGTCTACAATGTATTCCTGGATGATTCCGATCCAAGCCATGCCAACTATGCAACGGTCAATTTAGATGGCGAACAGCAAGAAGGCATTCTTTCTTACGAATCACGAGAGCTTGAAATCGGAGAAATGGGCTTGGTTCAAAGCGCGAAGCAGTTTCTATTGCTTGGCTTGGAGCATATCTTTACTGGATATGACCATATCCTGTTCGTTATTAGCTTATTATTTGGAGCAAGGACCATCAAACACATTCTCGGATTGGTCACGGCTTTTACAATCGCTCACAGTATCACGTTGATTCTTGCCACATTGGAGATTGTGCAGTTGCCTGGAAAACTTGTGGAATCCGCTATTGCGTTGAGCATTATCTACATCGCGCTCCTGAATATTTTCAATCCCAACTCCAAACACAAGCCATGGCTCGCCTTTGGATTCGGGCTGATCCATGGATTCGGCTTTGCGGGAATCCTTTCCGAAATGCGGCTTGATGGAAGCCAGCTGGTCACATCACTGTTGTCGTTTAATATTGGAATAGAAATAGGCCAGCTGCTAATCGTGTGCTTGGCATTCCCCGTCATCTTATGGCTCAAGAAACTCACATTCAAACCGGCCAAATGGGTCATCCCAGGAACATCAACAGCCATTTTAGCATTTGGATTAATTTGGTTTGTGGAAAGAGCTTTTTAATTTAAAGAATATGACACGAGTGAATTAACAGATGAATTCTAGGTAGACTAAGAAAGTTTATTAAAATATAAAAACTGAGCTCTCAAAAGAGAACTCAGTTTTCGGATTTTATAAGTTATATAGAAGAAACTTTTCAAACCCTTCCTCTGCATATACGGTACAGAGTATTCTTGACGTGTTTTCTTAAAGCAAATTTCCCCAGCGATTTAAGGCTTTCAGTAATTACAATCTCTTTGTCCATTAGTAAAAGTATCGTGGTAAATTTCTTTGAATACCTAGTGATATAATATTTATATGCAAAGGGGGATGTTATGAAAACCAACACTGAAATTGACGCTATCCATAAAGAATTACAAGAATCTGTCTGTAATGTTTATGAGGCAATGACTTTTATTGAGAAAAGCGCAGAATTTCAACGTCACGATCCACATTTGAAACAATACTTTTATCACCTACACGTTAAAGCAATTAGAAACTTTCAAGCCATCAACGTGTTAATCAGTAGTAAGGATTTACAAAATGGTTACGTTGAAGCAACTGTATTATTAAGGGTAATGACTGAAAGCTACTTACATCTCTGCTACTTAATGCAAACCTCTAAAGAACAAATCTTAAAAGAATATAAGGAATTAAACGATCTAAAGATAAAGCAAACGCTAGATTTAGAAAATCCTGCTAATACATTCAAAATAAGAAATAAAACTGAAGAAGATTATTTTGAAAACTTGAGATTCGAGTATAGTAATAAGAAAATAAAAGTACCTATACACCTTAGAAATATGTCCGTGTTAGCTGATACAACTCATAATAAAATTGTTTATCATGCTATTTATGAAATGTTTAATACATATGTTCACTTCAACCCTTCAACTTATATTTCTTATGGAACTGAAAAGGAAGACGGCAGTTTTACTTACAATTCTTTTGAACGGAAACCTTATCTTGAAGCACGAATTCTTTTCTTCGCCGTAAATATTCAAATGATTTTAGCACATAAATTAATTCTATATTTTAAAATTACAATAGCACCGACAAGTGTACTAGAGGGTTTCAGTCGTTGGGTCAAATTTGCAGAAGAAAAGAAATCTGCAATATTCCATGACACGGACGATTATATATAAGAAGGTCAGTCATAACCAGATTAAGGTTTTCTATCACTAAATACGTTAACAAAACAAGAAAGGCTTCTCTATCTTCAGCAGCCCATTCTTTTTTTTAGGTTCTCAACTTATTGCCAGTCTATCCTATTCCTATAGATATTTATCTAAGGTTATCTCAGATACTGTCAAATAGTGCTGATTTAACGTTTCAAGTGATTGATGGCCGGTTTGCTGCGCGATAGTCGGTAAATCTGCGCCTGCCGCGTGCATGGCCACCACTTGGCTTTCCTGTAATCTTCAACAAACGGACCGAATTATGAAACAACAAAATGCTAATAAAGGACTGAGACTATGGAAGTACATATGAATTTAGATCAAGCAACTTTTCATGTAGAAAAAACGAAATCACTGAAACTAAAAGAAGTGAATTTTAAGATTAAACCTGACATTAAAGAACACAAACGATTGTTTAGAACCCCAATATATAAATTAACAATTATCGCAGAAGTAAATAATCAAGTGTATGAATTTGAAGGTTATAATCTCAACCATATGTTGATTTCACAGCTAGAAAAAGACCCTTCAAGATTTTTAGTTGGAGCAGAGCCACCATTTTTGTGTGGAACTAACTGGCCGGCTAGTGGAATATCTGAAGTTGTAGAGGCAAATAATGTACCTTTGGATTCCCTGATCATAACAGATGGAAATAATGTCATTGCTACAGTTTATAATGATGAGATACCTATATTGACTAACTGGTTTAAAAATTTAATCAATTAATAGTAGTAATGTCGGAGGGATTTTTTTAGTTACCAATACCTTAGTGAATACTATTGCTAACTTCTTTTTAAATGGAAAACCTTCCGTAATGATTAGTTTATCTGACATGCTATACGAACTTTATTTTGAAGAATCTATTAAAGAAAACGCATTGAATTCTTATGGAAATCTCAATGCTAACAAATCTGTAAAAGCTAATAATAAAATTTAAAATATTTAATTCCACTAATTTAAATACACTTCTTTGTTTAGATCTGAGCAAACTTTGCTCGGCTTTTTTTCGTTCATTTCTTATGCCCACCAATCAATTTAGTTCTGGCAACCGCCGTCCCCGCCTCCGTGCCAGACACTGCCCGATAGATGGCTGCATACCCGTAACGATTCCGTATGTTGTCCATCGCTGCCCCCAGCTTCCGGTTCTCCCATTTACGGTCCTCGAACAAACTTAGCTGCATGGAAGACTCCTCTTCCAGATTGTGGATGGACAACGAAATCTGACGGACCGGCTTGCCAATATAATGCTCATGGAACAGCGCCTGGCATACGCGGTAGATTCGCATCGTCTCATTCGTCGCATCGTCCATCGAACGCGAACGGGAAAAGCCACCACCGAAAGCCGTCTTGCTGTAGCCGACGCCTAACTGAATCGTGCGCCCTGCCCGCCCCGCCTGGCGCGCCCGCATAGCCACAGCCTCACACATTTCCAGAATGATCGTCATGATGTCTTCCACTTCGATGTAATCGCGGTAGAGGATCTGTCCCTTACCATAGCTGACTTGCCCTTCCACAAGCGGAGCACCGAGTTCCGACAGATCAATGCCGTTAGCATGCTGATAAAGCTGGTGGCCCAGGATGCCGAACTGCGCTTCAAGCCGGCTCACATCCGCGCAGGCAAGGTCCCCGACCGAGAAGATGCCCATGTTGTTCAGGTTGTACTCGGTCCGGGAACCGATGCCCCACATTTTGCTGAGAGGCGTAACCGGCCAGAGCTTTTTCGGTACGTCGTCGTAGCCCCATTTGGCAAAGCCGGTCTTCTTCGCTTCCAAATCAAGCGCAAGCTTCGCCAGCAGCATATTCGGCCCGACACCTACGGCAGATGGCAACCCGAACTGTCGTATGATGGCATCCTGGATGTGCGTGATCAGAACGTCTGGCTTCCCCCATAACTTTTGGACATCGGTAAAATCGATAAAACTCTCATCTACGCTGTAGACGTGGATACACTCCGTTGGAACAAACTTCCCCAGCAATTCCGTAATCGCCATCGACACCTTGAGGAAAAACTCCATCTTCGGTTCCAAGAGTCGAATCCGCGAATCACCTGGTATTTCGAAAAGTCGCGTTCCGGTGCGGACGCCGAATTCCTTTTTCATCCTGGGAGAAGCAGCCAGCACAACGCTGCCTTTACGCTCCTGATTGCCTACCACTGCAATATACGCCTCCATCGGATCTAACCCGGCCTCGATGGCTGCACAGCTGGCATAGAAACTGCGCATATCGATGCAGGCAATGATGCGTTCGGGCAATTCCTCTGTTTTCATATCAACCACTCCTTAAAACAAGAACATTTGTTCTTATTCTATACCACGAAATGTCCGGGAACAATCCACTCTCATTCGGTCTAAAGAATTATATTGTTGAAACACCATCTATGACTTATGATGAGGGTATATATAACTTACAGGAAAGAAGGAGATTAGTTGAAAAATATTACGAGCATTTTTATGGCACTGGTTCTCTTGGTTGGGATTGTTTCCGTACCGTCACCTTCCATCGCAGCAACGCCTACAATGAAAGTCCATTTCATCAACGTTGGGCAAGGAGACGCTACCTATATCAAGATGCCTGGTGGAGAAGATGTGTTGATAGACGGTGGACGCCAAGGGCAAGGCGATGAAGTCATCGCCTACCTGAAGAAAATGAAAGTGGACGACATCGAAATCATGATCTCCACGCATCCCGATGCCGATCACTTAGGTGGCTTGGATGAAGTCTTGAAAGCTTACCGGGTGGAATCAGTCTACGCACCTAAGGTAGCGCATACCACTGATGCTTATGCCAACTTCTTGAAAGCCGTGAAGGCAGAGAAACTAACAATCAAAACGGCAAAAGTGGGTGTGAAGCTACCACTAAAGACAGTTACCGCGAAATTCGTAGGACCGGTCCGAGAATATGGCAAGAGCGATCTGAATAACTGGAGCGCTGTGTTGCATGTCACATACAACCAGAACAAGTTTTTGTTCACAGGGGATGCGGAAAAAGCTTCGGAGAGTGACATGGTAAAAGCCAAGCAGACACTTCTTGCAGATGTTATTAAAGTTGGACATCATGGGGCGAAAACCTCATCCAATGCAGATTTCCTCAAAATGGTGAAACCGAAATATGCGGTTATCAGTGTCGGCAAGAATGCCTATGGCCATCCGACTGCCGAAGTGTTGAACCGATATAAGCCCTACAAATCTCTTGTTTATCGGACCGATCAAAAGGGCAATATCATCTTCACTTCGACAGGAACCAAAATAACTGTCGCGACGGTAAAATGACGATGAAACCGATAAAAGGAATCATCGATCGGTTTGAAGAGGATATCGCAGTAGTGGAGATTGATGGGATTACCCAAGACTTCAAAAAGAGCATCTTCCCTGAATCAGCTGAACCGGGCGACTTTGTCGAGATCAACGGAGATCAGGTGATTATCCTTAAAGAAGAAACCGAGAAGAGAAGAAAAGAGATTGAAGAGTTGATGGAAGAACTTTGGGAAGACTAATCTAAACTTCGTTTATAAATAAAAAACTGGGCTCTCAAAAGAGAACTCAGTTTTTTTACTTTTATTGAATATAGACTAAAACTTTAAAACCTTGCTGTTTTGCTCTGAATTAAATTCTTTGCTTTTCTCTCAAAATAAGCATGTAGCCTATACTCTACTATTTCATCCGTCCAGTTATAGAGTAATTCCAATTCTTCATTCACAGGTGCTAAGCTAAAAGAAAAAGAATCTTTACCGTTAAAAACAACCAAATTTTCTTTTGCACTGTCGCTCCATTTAGTCATCGGCATATCGGCTATCAAGAATGCCATTTTCTTTTCATCGTAGTTGCGTAGCCCTTTGCCTTTGGTATCGCTGAAATCCGCTTTGAAGCGGTATTCTTTTTCCATTAAGAATGAATGGAAGAACGGGGCCGCTTCAATCGATGAAACTGGCTTAAACCAATCCCTCGGCCCCCGGGAAAGCATGTATTTTAACAGCACCATTTTGTAACTTTTGTTCATACCGGTTTTTTCAACTTCCAAAAACCAATTTTTGTATTTATACCAAATCCCCTCTTCATCGGGAGTTAACTCATCTGCATATGCCAGCATTCCGAAATAGCTGCCAAACTCCTGTTTGACGGTTTTAGACGTTGCATTGGCCTGCAAGTGAAATTCCAAATACGTTGGACGGCGGCCGAGTTCTTTCTTCAGCTCGTGATAAGTCATAACCAGCAATTCTTTGCGCGGCGCTCTCTTTTTGCGCATCTCTTCCAGCAGATTGACTACTTGCAGATCAAGGTTGAAGCCGCACATTGCCGGCACCAAGGGATGGATGGCTTTGTTTTCCTTGCCTTCTCCTCCTTGATCAAAAACTGCAAGCTTCAAGTCTGCGTTACGGTAGTTGCCTATAAAGTCGATGATAACGCAATGGGATTTCCCTTCCGAGATGCGCAGGCCGCGGCCGATCTGCTGGGTATAGACCGCCAGTGATTCGGTTGGCCGAATGAAAAGAAGCGTATCCACTTTCGGAATGTCCACGCCTTCATTGAACAGATCTACTGTAAAAATCACTTCAAGAGCTCCAGAATCCAGCCGCACTCTCGCCCCTCTTCTATCTTCAGAAGGCGATCCCCCATGCAAAGCCATTGAGCTAATTCCCTGCTCCCTGAAGAAAGCATCCATATACTGCGTTTGCTTTACAGAAGAACAGAAGACGATAGTGCGCGTCTGCTTGTGCTGTTGCCAGGCATCCAGAATTTTTTGCGCAAAATCTTTCCGCAGCTGCACCTGCATCAATTCTAGCTCGCTATAGCGCGTGCCCCGCCACGGAATCGAAGAATAATCTGTATCGTCATAAACGCCGAAATAATTGAAAGGCGACAGCCAATTGCGCTCAATAGCGTCTAGGAAATGAATGGAAATTGCGACGTTGCCATCGCATAGAGCATAGACGTCCTTATTGTCCATCCGGTCAGGCGTCGCCGTAATGCCCAATAAGAATTGCGGTTCGAAATGATCCAGCAGCCGCTCATACGTCGGCGCTGCCGCGTGATGGAATTCATCCACGACAATCAAATCGAATTCATCTTTGGCGAAGCGATCCAAGTGATACTGGCTGCCCAAGGTGTAAATAGAAGCGAAGATAAAATCTGCTTCGGTTTCTTTTCGGGAAGCATTATAAAAAGTACTCGTCCGGTCTGGATGAACGTGCTTAAAGGACTGTTCCGCCTGGTAAAGGATTTCTTCCCGGTGCGCCACGAACAGCACCCGCTTGAATTTCTCCGCAAAGAATGCGGCCAAATATGTTTTTCCAAGCCCAGTGGCCAATACAACCATTGCCCGGCTATAATCTTCGACCATCACGGTCTCCAATGCCGCCAGCGCTTCCTGCTGGGCTGGGCGCGGTGTGATATCGGTTATGTAAGGAGCCGGTGTTCCCAGCACTACCTCGGCGGGTATTGTATCAAACGTCATCTCTACTTCTTCTGCTTCCGACCAAACCGGACTGATCGGCCGCTTGAGATTCGCTTCTTTATGTAGGGCTTCATATTCTGCCAAAGTTTCCTGGTTCAGTGAGATGGTCTGCTCCGCATAGAAATGTTCATTAAAGCGGATCACCGCTTCCTCGAACACTTCAGCGTCCACTGACGCTGGCACAATCAAGTTCCATTCCACTCCTGTTGTCAGCGCGGAGGCAGAAAGGTTGGAGGATCCGACAATCAGATGGGAGTTCTGAGTCCCTCGGAACAAATAGGATTTCGGATGGAACGACGTCCCGCCGCTTTTCCAGATACGCACTTCAGCATCCGGAACCTGTTCCAACAACATTCGCAACGCTTCCGGCTGGGTGACGAACAAGTAGTCACCGATAAGCAATTTAACCGGCACTCCTCTTTCTATGGCTTGCTTGAGGATCGGGAGAATTATTCGGACCCCTGATTTCATGGCAAAAGCCGTAATCCAATGAATCTCGACTGCGTCTTTTGCAAGCCTCTCCAAATGAGTGCCCAATTGTCTTGTAACAAATTCCAGTTTAGTCATCTTCAACCTCAATCAAAAAGATACGCTGCTCGAAACCACCACGTTTTTCCACTTTTGATTTCCGCACTTCTTCAAGTTTTTCAACAGAAGAACCGTGAATCCTCACCGCAGCATGGAGCAGTTCCAAAATGTCCGCAAGTTCTTCTACCGATTCTTCGTTAGTTTTTGCTTCGTTGTATTCTTGAAGTTCTTCAGTTAGTTTCTTTTTCAACTCAACTATGTATTCATCTTCGGACAAAATACGTGTGGAAAACCCTGTTCCGGTTTTGGTAATTACGTTGGGTATTAAATCGCGTACTAGTTTATTGTAGATTGGCATTAGAATGCTCCCTTTTATTATAAATTTTATCCTCACTTATTGTTATTTCACTCTTTTTCTTTTTTATATAACGAAGACATATCACCATTCATTCCCGGATAAGCATATAAAGATTTGCAGTAATTTATCGTATCAAACTTTTTTAAGTACTTCTTTGCAAAGTTTGGAGAAAGAAATATTACTCCATCTATTTCTTCAAAATCTAGAATACTTTCATAATCTATCACTGCAATTTGATCTGCCTTGTTTTTTTTTAAATCATTAACCCACATACATGTATCAATGTTTCTTCCTAAAACAACGTCAATAATCATTAGTTTGCTCCTTAATAATATTTGTTTAATTAAGTCTGTACCTCAATACAGAATTATTTAAAAGTATTAAATCAATGATTAATATTCCTTTAAACCTTGATTTCAATATGCAATTCTTACAAAATAATAAACTTAATAACTTTTCGTTTTCAGTCAGGTCTCGAATTATTTCCCAAGTATTTTAGGTGTTCCTCTTTTTTGGGTATATATAAATTATTTGAAAGAAATATTTCTTTCAATTCTTTTTAGTTTAAATCCAGTTGTTGCTTCCCTTTACTTATTATGATTTATTCTTTATGAAAGCGAGGTTATTATTTGTGGAGTTTAAAAATGTTTCAACCACTCGTTCGAATAATATGAAGGCAATTAGATCAGTCTCCAAATTAGAGGATGAAGTTTCAAAAGCTTTATGGAAAAGCGGAATTCGCTATAGAAGGAACGTGAAAAGCCTGTTAGGTAATCCAGATTTTGCAATTAAAAAATATAAAATTGTTATTTTTATTGATTCTTGCTTTTGGCATGCATGTCCAATTCATGGAAATAAACCAAAAAACAATAAAGATTATTGGGAAAAAAAATTGGCTAAAAATGTTGAAAGAGATAATTTTGTAAATGGTTTTTATAATAATAAACAATGGAATATTTTAAGGATATGGGAACATGATTTAAAAAATGACTTTGGCACTACATTAGAATCTATCGTAGATTTCATAACACAAATTAAAATAAGCCAGGCGCTAAAGAATCACTAAAATATATTATAGACTTATTTTTTTGAAAATTGTACCATTAATAAAGGAAGTAAAAACTAATAGGGAGTGATATTTTGGAAAAAATTCACGGCGAATTACTTTTTAAGTTTGAACGTCTTAAAGGTGAAGTCTTAATTGGGAAAAAAAGAATTAAAGGAATGGCAAAAGGAGAAACCTTACCAGCTGATGAATTTGTCTCTGGTCCTCATATTTTGCATGATTTAATTCGTGGATTTTATAAACCAAAAGGAAAAGCATATCTTCTCTCGTATCAAGCAACTGAACTTAGTGAGAATTATGGGAGACAGATAGAATGGGATGTTCCTGAAGAAACTTTCTCTTATATAAATATGCTTCCCCCAAGCAAAGAAAAAGATAATAGAAAGAAAAGTGATATTGCAGCTGCCAGATATAATTTAGAACATAAAATCCCCATAGGAATTTTATTTCGGCAAGATAAAGGAATAAATAAGATCTTGGGACTAGGATTAATTATTGAAGAAAATGAAAATGGAGTATTTAAAGTGAAACCTTTTAAATATACAGATTTAATATAACTAAAATCCTACTGTGCATGAAATATATTTAAAATTGGGTAGAAGAATGTCAGATTTTCGATAAAATATAGGAAGAATATAAAAACGAGACAAATGGCAAATTCAAATACCATTTCGTCTCGTTTTCAAATTCCACTAATTCCAAAAACAGTATTAAGTCTAATAAATCTAGTCATTTTAGATTTTCCTATATTTTTATTTTCCTGATGTTGCTAAGGTAAGAGTTTCCCTTTTCAACTGATTTTTTACAGAAAAAAGAATCTCAATTCCCATTGAAGTTAATATACTTTCTGCTATATTTCTTGCTAACAAAGGAGGAACTGCATTCCCAACTTGTTGATATTGCTGGTCTTTACTGCCTTTGAATATGTAGGAATCTTGAAAAGATTGGAGTCGAGCAGCTTCTCTTATGCTCAATGCTCTATCTTCACAAGGATGTACCCACATTGATTTTCTTACATTAATTACAGTATCCGATGGATTAGTGTAAGTAAGTCTTCTATAAATTGTATTTTGAGTTCTGGAATGATCGCTATAAGATGTTTTAAGAGATTCATCTAGGTCATGAAAGTTCTGGCCTTCTTTTAAAACTTTAAAACGGTTTCTAGCAACTTCTGTACTTTCAGTCATTACATGGTTATAAATAATTGGTTCATCCAAATTATTAAGATAATAGTTTAGCTGATTATTAAGGTTTACTTTCTTATTTCTAATTATTTTGGAATTCTTTATGTCGGTTTCAGGTATTTCACTCTCTAAATCTGCAATTGCATCATAGATTGAATAGTATTCTTCTTTTTTTGAAAAAATTGGTTCTGGTATTTTCACTGCTGGCGTTCTAAGATTTTCTTTTTTTATTCCTATCAGTACCAGTCTTCGTCTAATTTGTGGTACCCCGTATTCTGCAGCATTAAATATATGCTGATCCTCGTTAATGGCATATCCTAAGCTCTTTAACTTAGAAACTAAGAATTCAAATACATTGTAAGTGAATAGCTCCAAACTTATTTCTTCTTCTTCTACATAAAGCTCTTTAAAAATAACTTTACTTTGAAAAATTTCCTGAAATTTTCTAAGCAACTTTTGATTTTCTATCACTTGTTTTAAAATTTGATGTATTTCCGCATAATTTATTTCCATATTAGATATTATTTGCTTTAACAAAATCCCTAATTTAGACCACTCTAATCTATAATTTTCATGCCAGTATATTTCATGATGCATATCCCAATCCAGTAAATATTTTTGAAATATAACATAATTTTTTGTTTTCCGGAAAAATTCATTTGCTTTTTTTAGGTTGGATACCTCCAGCAATCTATAAATCGTATTTAATTTTGAAAAGATATCTTCTTTAATAATATAAGGGCTGAGATTCGAATTGGCTTGAACACTGAAATCACTGACAAATATTTTTAAATCTGCGAACATATCAGTCTTTTCACCAACATTAACTTTTTCTTTAATGATATTAATGTTTAAAGATTTCAATTCATCTATACTATCAAGCTCAGATAAGTAAAACTTATGCGTTTTTGAGTTCATATTTTTTACATTTTCCATTACAAAAGCAGAAGGTTTGATTTCTTCTATAGCTCTTATATATTCTTTAATTAATTGATTGTTATTTGATATAAGACTATTCTTCTGTCTATTGGCATTTGAAAAACCTTGGCACGGAGGCCCTCCTATTACTACATCAATATCTTGATACTCTTTTTTTAATATCCCATTAGAATCTGTAAAATTTACCAATGTGATATCTTTTTCAACTTCAACATTTTTATGGTTGGCAGAATAGGTACGCCTTGCTGCCTCATTAAGTTCAATAGCTTTTTTTACTTTAAATTGTTTAGTTTGCTCGAACCCATTACTCAAACCACCGGCTCCAGCAAATAAGTCCAGTACATTTAGCTCCCTCATTTAGTATCACCTCTCTAAAGAGAAATCTCTTCATTATCTTTTCAGTAAGATAATTATATCATCAAATAAAAGGTTAATACTATAATTATTAAATTGAAACGAACATTTGTTTCTTTTTACGCTAAAAATTAAAGCAGCGATCACTTAAAAAATGATCGCTGAACAGTTTTTCTATTTAAAACTTTAAATCTTTTAAAACAAGAATTCCTTCTTCGGAAACTTGTTTAAGTAATTTATATAAAATCACACTTTGCTTTTCTGATGGATAATCCATTTTTCCTGTTGCCCATTTTTTTAAAATATCTAGTTGTGTAAAAGTAATATTTCCACCTTTTCGATCTCTAAAGTATTCATAAACCTGGGTCCAAATCTTCATCTCAGTCTTCATAATGTATATTTGCATTTCTGCTTCAGTCACTAATTTCTTTTCTTTTTTATCTTGTTTCTTAATATATTTTGCTTCTTCCTTATCTAAAAGCATGCTTGAAGAAAGTTTGATAGGAATTTGCAACTCTCTTACAGTGTTCCAACATGCATCTTTTTTACACCACTGTGTTATATTTGCTGATCCTTCTATTGGATTAGTTATAGAAGCGTTAATATTTTTACTTATAACTTCAATAGCTTTATAAAGATCTTTAGGTAATTCTTGAGCTTCCCATATTCTTTGGAAATTAAGATGTTTCTCTTGCTTTTCAACTATATAAGATAAATAAGCCATAGTATATGTAACAATTTGAGCTCGAAATGCATTTTCATACCAATCTGCATCAGATACAATCTTTTCAATATTTTTAAATAATATAACTCGAGATACTGCATCTTTAAAATAACTTTCTGTGATGACTCGATTATCTTTCTCGATTTGTGAAGTAATATAATCAGCAAAATAGGCAAAACTAAATTGCGCTCCCTTTGCTACTGCTTGAGGTTTTTGCATCCATGAATTTTCACTTTTAGCCAAAAAGGTTTTATCCAACATTTGAACTTTAGGGTTTTCAAGCTGAAACTTAGATTTTTCCGCTTTTGTTAAATATGCTTGCTCATTAAGGTATTCACCCCGGACTCGCTCATAAAACCAATGTGTTCTTCGTTGAGACCCATTTTTAGCAGCTACCCAGATTCTCTTTGAATAATCCTTCATTTCTATATGAAAAGGACTATTAGAGAAGAAATCCGATTTATTAACTTTGTTTTGTGTATTTGCATACTCTGATATTTTCGAAACAAAAGAACCTTGGTCTTTTTCATCCATAACTACTGTTAACTTTACTTGAACAGAAATATCCGAGACATTTTTTTTCAAATTCTTTTTGGAAGCATAAATAGCTGAGGTTGTTTGTCCACCATTAACTATTTGTAGATTTTTAATTTTAATAATGTTACCTTGACTATCTTGTTCTACTGCAGATGCAGTTGCAGTGATTCCATTGTTATAGGCAAAAAACATTTCTGGCTGATACTCTATAGTGTTTTTAATTCCTTTATTAACATTCCCTTTAAACTGTAAAAAAGTTCTTACATTTTGCTCAAAAAGTTTTTGTCCATATTTTTCATAAATTTCAACCAACTGATCCCCACTTATTACTGACAAATAAGATTTGTATAGTTGAGAGGAATCATTAATTTCCAGTGATGGTAATTTTGTTAACACTTCTATTTCTCCACTAGCACTTCTTGACTTATATGTTTGAAAAAAATATTCAATATCGATCACTCTAAACTCTACAGGCAAATCGGCAATTTTTTCTGATTCAATTATTGATAAATTTCTTGTGGCTTTACCATCAGTTATTAGTATTAATTTTATTTTTTCTACTTGTCCTTTTTCTAAATAGTGTTTTAAATAATAAGCCATTTCATATGCTGCAGAAGTCTCTTCTAAGTTATCTAGTAGTCCAGAAATAGACTTTTTAAAAAAGCTTTGCAAACGATTAAACTTAGTTTTCATTTGAGTTTTTGTAAGTGTCTGTATTTCATCTTCTTGGAAAAATTGGTGAACTATAAGAGAAAGAACGCCTCTTTCTTCATCAAAGTCATATCCATGCACTTCAATGCCGGTTTTAATATATTCAGCAATAGTATAATTATTTGTCAAATCACCAATATCTACTAGTTCCTCGCAACAAATTTCTAAAAAAGCTTGAGGTTTAAGTAAGCCACGACTTTCGGACTCTGAAAGTATCGTCTGCAAGAAATTCTGATGGAACTCACTAATATCAATCATTGTGAATCTTCCTTTAACACTCCGGCATATTCAGTTTCATATTCAGATAATCTCGATAAATCAAGATTATATTTTACTGATACAATTCTTGGATCTACTTGTGATGGAATAAGACGTGGAAAGGTTTCTTTTACAGCAAAAGCCTTTCTTTTGTCTACTTGAAAATTTTCAAGGAAGGGATTGAGTTCTGAAATATATCCATATTCAATCAACTTGCTTTCAAACATTTCTTGCAGTGAAGGACTGTGACTAAAAAATTCATTTTTAATTTCAATTGCTAATTCTTCAATTGAAACGCCCTTTTCAGAAGGAGAGATGTTATAAAAAACTAAGAAAAATTCCTCTTTATTACTGCTTAATTGTCCTAAAGAAGATATAGTAGCAACTTCTCCTCTTGAAGTTTTAGAGCACTTTACTTCTATAACAGCATTTTCTAAAAGAAAATCCTGCTTATCCTTCTCAGGACCTGTCCAAGAATTCAGAGCTTCTAAAGGACCAATGAGAGGAATAATAACCTCCACTAAACATTTTAGTTCTCCGAAAAGACCCATCTGTTCTTCCGTTGTTAAACTCTTTGAACCTGCTGATTTTAACATCTGTTGCCATTTTTTTAACCTTAAGTCAATAACACTCATCATTTTTTCTTCGTCTTTATATTTCACAGTGACGCTTATTAAGTCTTCGCATAAAGACTTAAAAACTTCCCAATCCTCACTGCTTTCTAAAACAAGAAAAAGATCTCCGCCATCAGGTTTTAAAGTTTTCGATATAGTTATTCCTTTCAACTTTATGGCTTCTTCCTTAAAATTTACTACACTGGCTGCACTAATCCAGAATCCATACTTCCCATCAGTTTCTCTTATCCAATAAATATTATGGGCAGTATCAGGAGCAGCTCTTCTCTGAGTTAAGCGGTTCATGGTTATCCATGGATTATCTGTCGTCGTCATCATACTCCGCCTCCTCATTCATTAATTGTTGCAGTTTTACAGTGTTTACTTTATATTTTACTGTTTTTTTATAACCACTTACTCCGCCTGGAAAGCTAACTCCAAATGCTGCAACTTCAGAAGTATTCATTTTTTCTCGTCCTTCTCGCGGTTCTATTACATGCAGCATAAGCAATGGTTTTTTTAAGTGAGCTCTAATATTTTTTCTTTTATCTCCCACTTTTTTCTTTATGGGCTCATCTAAAGCAATTTTTTCAGCAGTTCCCGAAGATACTTGTCGGTGATCAATTTCATAATAATCATCTTTAATATTGAAAACTCGCATTTGAGGTTTAATGGATATCCCGTTGTGGATAAATTGATTTTCACTTTCTCCACTATAAAGTGCGATGTCCCATTTTTTGTCAACTTCTTTAACATATTCTCGTATAAAGTTTATGGGCATTCTCGCATTTATTCCTGTTAAGTCATAAATATATGTCTGAAAATTTTGTAAAAATTCTTTGACAATTGAGCGATCCACATCTTTCCAAACATAAGAAGTGCCTTTATCAGGATTTTCAAACTTTACATTTTGCTCCTGCAATGTATCTATAATCTTTTTGATTGCTTGCAAATTTTTAGTCATTTTTTCGGGATCTTTATCGAGCCAACTTGTTTCTTTCAAATGTCCATCTAACTTCATTTCAAAATAAACGTCGTGACTATTTCTTTGTTTATTTCTTGCTGTGACTTGCAAACCACTTTCAGGATGTTGTCTTACAGCTAGCCCAAAATCACGTGGAGTCATTTTTAGTCTGCGCATTTCCTTCAAATCTGCTATCAGATCCTCAGTTGCCTCAATAATAGACATAAATTTATTAATGGTTTCTGGTGACATATATACATAACATAAGTCTTCATAATTTGGACGATATCCAAACCACCGGCCCATTT
This sequence comes from Planococcus sp. TJ-301, assembly GCF_058268475.1. Taxonomy (NCBI): domain Bacteria; kingdom Bacillati; phylum Bacillota; class Bacilli; order Caryophanales; family Caryophanaceae; genus Planococcus; species Planococcus sp. TJ-301. The sequence continues at coordinate 1,969,347 of NZ_JBZDOH010000001.1, forward strand.
GCATTAAAGTATCATAGAAAGCTGTATTTCTTATAAAGTAACTTACACTCAATCCTTCTAACGTAAAGCCACGGGATAAACTAGTTCCGCCAATTACTATTGCATTAGTTGCTACGTCTTTTCGATATTTCAAATAAATCTTCGTATTAGAATGTACTTCACGAATAATTACTGTATCAACTGTATCAACAATACTATGCAACACTTCGATCCATTCAAAACTATCGTCCTTGTGTTTATCATTCCACGTTTCTTTTATTTCATATATACGTGAACTTTGTATTTCAGCATTGGGAAGTTTCCCGTAAGTTACTATGTCTTTTTTGATCTCTTCTACGTAGTCTTCTACATATCCCCTTATGTTCATGTGCATATTTGTAAATCGCGAAGCATGAATTAGCATGCTATTATGTTTATCGCCTTGTCCTCTTAAATTTCTTATAGCTATATTTATAATAAAAACTCTTAAAGCCTCATACATACTGTCTGGTAAACCAATTAAACTCCAATCTTTCTTATGATTAGTTGGAAGGTAATTCGTATAATCATCAATTTCCACTACATGCTTTAAGTTCGTTTTCATAAATATTTTTTTGGCTCCAAAGTAATTATCAGGAGCTTCAAGGGCATATATAAAATCACTAGGGAAAAGATCTTTTCCTGTTTCTTCAGTTTCTACTTCATGATCAATTAATATATTTGCATACGGAGTTGCGGTGTAAGCAACATACGATCTTTTACTGAATAAGTTTAAGAGTTGGCGTATATTGCTGTTTACAATAGTAGGATTTTCTTCTGGCTTTGTATTTATAGAAGCATAGTCTGCTTCATCATCTATTAATAACATGGCATGATTTGCAATTTGATTTTTATATTGGGACTTCAACCACTTGATAACATGCTTTAATGTGAAAGCATTTTTCTTTATTACTAACATAATTGGGGTATTTATATTATCGAAGTTTAATCCTTGAGATAACCTATCTGCATCTCTACTATTAAAATCTTGATCTTCAGTAGTAAGACTTATAGGCTGCAACTCTCTGCGCAAACCACTTAACTTTCCAACTCCTATCAAATTCCCAGCTTTATCACTCCCTACGAAAGATTCATTTATTCTTTCTTGGGTTTGATCACGCAAGTTGTCCATTCCGCCTGCTATAACCACAATGAATTTGTAACCAGCATCCGCTGCTTTACATAATAAAGCTGCATAGTTTCCAGTTTTACCTGATTGGACATGCCCTACAACCATTCCATACCTTGAAAACTTATCAAATTCTGCTGGATTCTCAATATTATCCATAACAATATCTGTGTCTTCATCGATTGTCCTAACTACGTTTGGAGGCATTGAGTTTTCAAGCAAATCTTTATACCTGTTCCAATAGTAGTTTTCATTGGTTTGTTTCTCTTTGCTTGACCACCATGTTGTATCTCGGCGCTGTTGATCTGTTCCTTGAACTAAAATGCCTGCTTTCATTTCAACGTTGTAATGAGTTTCTAATTCTCTTTCCATTCTTAACCATTCTTGTTCTTCTAAAGACATTAACTCCTCTACTGAAAGTAATTTCGCCAGTATATCCCATCCTATTTGATTTGCTGTTGTTTTTAAACTTTGAATTTCTTCGTCAATTTTTCCTGCTGGAATCGTCCCATCAATCTTATTTAGTTTCACCATTATAAAATCTTTAATTATTTGATAACTATTTTTTTTCATTTCTTCACACTCCTATATTCTTTAAATATTTCAGTATTAAATAGTTGTTCCATTAAACTATCATCAAGGTTAGATGATTTTAATTTATTTATTATGCTTTCTATTTCTTCTTCTGTTAATATTGACTTTTGATTTACTTCATGTGGACTTTGTTGTAACTTAGACTGAATTGCATCCAAAGGCAGAAACGCTTGTATTCCTTTAAGATAGGTATTGAGTAATTCAACTTCCTCAGCATTAATAGATGCTTTTAAGTGGTTTAACATTGGATGTTCAGTGTTTAATACGAACCTAATTTCGCCATTTAATGGAGACAATCCCCAGAATCGATTAACGGTTTTGTCTTCAATTTTTCTTCCTCTACCGGTATAAGGCCGTGATCCCTTTTCTGTTACCTGTGAAATAATTCGTTTTAAGTCTTTTTTTATTTCTTCACTTGGACTAGCAGTAGATTTCTTTATATCAATTCCCCAATACTGGTCCTGACTGTTTGGTATATCAATTTTAATTCTAACTAATTTATGGGCGTCAATAGATTTGTGTAGCTTCCACCATGTTCCATAAATTAATAGCCTATTCGCTCTATACAAATAAAAACCTTGAGATCTAATATAACCTTCATCCGTAGCGTATTTCTCATATTCTGATTGAGATACTTTGGAATGGTGAGGTAGTATAAATGGTTGCACTAAAATGGTTTCACCTTTAATTTTTATTTTTTCTGCAGGTAATTGTTGAGAAGCAGCATGTTCAGGATTAAATGGATTGAATGGCTTTATAGAGTTATTGTTGATACTAATTTTAAGCACTTTAATGCCTGGCATGCCTTCTAAAAATTTATGGAAAACTAAAGCTAAGTGATCTCTTAATTTTGTAATTTCATTTGAAAAAGCCTGATTTTCAATACCGTCAATATCTTCCCAAACGACAAGAGTTCCAGATGTCTGTTTAATTAGTTCTTTATATAATGGGATTTTTTTTAATAAGTTCTTTTCCGGGGTTATAAGTAGCCACTGATTTTCATGCGAAATATAATCGAGATCCCATTGTTTCGAACTAATTTTCGATCCTTTTTTTGATACTACTGTTAGCTTTTTGCATTGTGAGAAAGAAGCTGTCTTTAATCCTAATCCATATTTTCCTAAATCAGATTTTTCTCGCTTTGAATTTGGACTTTTCGTTGCAAGCCGCATTGCTTCTATAAGTTCTTCTTCATCCATACCAATTCCATCATCTAAGAGTGCAAGCTGCATACTAGGTTTTGCCGTGGCTAAAATATTAATGTTCTTTGCATTTGCAGTTATGCTATTATCAACAATATCAGCAATAGCTATTGGAAATGTGTAACCCATATCTCTTAAAGAATTAACAAAGTTACTAACATTGGGTTCTATTACTTCTGATTGCATAGTTATCCCTCTTTTATATTTTTTTTAATAATTTAAAAAAATATCTTTATACTTATTTTACAATATTTTCATGTGAAATTATATAATTAGTTAAACTTATTACCTATTCACTTTTTAATATACTTTCCTCATTTTATCTATTAAGAAAGAAATTCTTTAACTGGATTAAGGTTTAAGTAAAATAAAAAAAAACAAGGCTTCTAAGAAATTAGAAAGCCTTGTTTTTTTATTTAAAGGTATTTGCGATAATTCCCTCTCAAAAACACACTATCAATCTGGCTCGTATACACTTCCGTATTCAAAATCCGCTTGCTAATCAAGCGGTTTGCGATGATCTCCGATTCCCGAAAATCCAAATTGACTGCATCGGCGATTTTCTGTGTTTCGATAATCGCCAGCTCATCGGGATTGGCGTTCGCTTCTTTGGCTTTGCGGGTTTCTGCCATTACGAACCTTAAAATCTCCGCTTCGGGTTCCGTTATCTTGCCTGCAGACACGAAATTCTCGATAAAGTCGCGCTGGTTGACGATGTCTTTCAGCACTTTCGCCGCTTTGAATTGAGGCGCTTTGGACGAAGCAATAGTGATTTCTTCACCGGTTTGCGGATTGCGGCCTTTGCGCTCGCTTTTTGATGTGACTTGGAACGCGCCAAAATCGTTAATCTTCACTTCCAGGCCTTTTGCGAGCGCTGCCGTGAGTGCTGACAGAATTTCGTTTAACGCTTTCGCGGATTGGTCTTTGGACAATTGGGTTTTATGTGAAATAGCTAGAACCAGTTCTTTTTTGTTCATGCGGTAATTCCTCCAGTGCAAATGGCTGTGCCATTTGTAGTCTTATCCTTTAGTATACAGTTTTTGCGGCTTGAATATTCCAAGAAAAGCAAAAGCCATCCCCGTAATCGATTGATTTCCATGAGGATGGCCATTTAAGTATGCGGTTAAAGAAGAATTTATTCTTTTACTAATCGATTTTCTCTTTACTTAACAATCGTTTCTTTCCCACTTTCCAGAACAAGCGCTTCGCCGTTGTGGAGAATTTCAAGCCGGTCGCCTTGCAGGATGGTGTAGCTGGCTGTTTCCCGGTCTTTGTGGATTTTCAGCAAGCGTCCCTGGTATTGCAGCCGGAACTCGTAGGAATTCCATTCGGCTGGCAGCGCAGGCGTGAACGACAAGCCGCTTTCTTTCAGCCGCAATCCGGCAAAGCCGTAGACGATGCCGAGCCACGTGCCGCCCATGTTCGCCATGTGTAGGCCGTCTTTTGTGTTGCCGTGCGTATTTTCCAAGTCCAGGCGCGCTGTTTCATTGAAATACGCATAGGCTTTGTCGTGATAGCCCAGTTTGGACGCCATGATGCTGTGGACGCAGGAAGACAGCGACGAATCGTGTGTGGTGATCGCTTCGTAATAATCATAGGAATTTTTCATTGTTTCGACATCCTGCTCGTCTTCCAACAGGAAATGCGCAAGCACGGTGTCGGCTTGTTTCAGCACCTGGTAGCGGTACAAGGTCAACGGATGGTAGTTCAACAGCAACGGGAATTTTTCAGCCGGCGTGTTTTTCAGATCCCAGCGGTCCTTTTTCAGGAAGCTGTCGTCCTGTGCATTGATTTGGAGCGTCTCGTCGTACGGCAGGTACATGGTGTCGCCTGCTCTCTGCCAGCCGGCCACTTCCGTTTCCGACAGCTCCAGCGCTCCGGTGAGCTGCTGCAGCCGCTCGCTGTCCTCTTCTTTCAAGAGGTTGAAGACTTTGGCTGCCCACAGCAGATTGTGTTTCGCCATGACGTTCGTGTAATAATTATTGTTGACGATGCACGTGTATTCATCGGGGCCGGTGACGCTGTCAATACGGAACTCGCCGTTTTGCATATGCCCCGTGTCCGCCCACAGACGCGCCGTTTCGAACAGCACTTCCGCCATATAATCTTTCAGGAACGCTTCGTCTTTTGTCGCCAAATAATACTGGATATAGCTGTAGGCGATGTCCGCGCTGATGTGGTACTGCGCCGTGCCGGCAGGGAAAAATGCCGAGCTTTCCGGACCGGTGATCGTGCGCCACGGGAACAATGCGCCTTTTTCATGGCCCATTTCTTTTGCCCGCTGACGCGCGCTGTCCAAGATCGAGTAGCGGTGCAGCAGCAAATTTTTGGCGATGGCCGGATTGGTCATCAGGAACACCGGAAAAATGTAGATTTCCGTATCCCAGAAATAATGCCCTTCGTAGCCTTCGCCGGACAGGCCTTTCGCGGCGATGTTGCTCGCCGGATCTTTGCCCACCGATTGCAGGAGCTGGTACAGGTTGAAGCGGATGCCTTCCTGAACGTTTTCATCGCCATCGATCGCAATGTCCGAGATCGCCCAATAATTGTCCAGATACGCTTTCTGCTCAGTCAGCAACTCATCAAACGGCTTGCTCTGCACAAGGTCCAAGGTCTCCAGCGCTTTGCCGGTGACGTCGTCGCCGTGGCGCAGCGTATCCGTATAAACGGTGTATTTGGTGAACCCTATAGGCGCGTTGCCGGCACAGACAAACGTTTCTTCGACACTTACGTCCGTCACTTGGCTGGTGTATTCATAGCCTTCTGACTGGACCACCGTTGCGGAGACACACGCCACTTCCAACTTCGTCTGGTAGGTCGTGTCTTTGACGATGCTGACACGCCCTTCCTGGCGCACGTCTGTGACGTGAAGGCGTTTTGTGTGGCCCGACGCGAGGCGCGGATCTTCTTTATCAACGTAGTTGGAGACGTCGCCGTTGAGCGTGGAAACGATCTTCACTTCACCGATCGGCGTAATCGGCTCCACTTTCACATCGATCGCAAACAATTCTCTTGTTACGAACGACACCAGGCGCCTGAAATGGATTTTCACTTCTTTGCCCTGCGGTGAGATCCAGTGGACGATCCGTTCAGCAAAGCCAGCATCCATGTGCAGCTTGCGTTCGCAAAAAACCACTTCTCCTTCGAATACAGAAAACCGTTCCCCATCCAAGTAGATTTCGACGGTTTGCGCATCGATGACGTTCAGCACTTTTTGCTGCGTCGCCGGGAAGCCGTACAATTTCTCGCCGTAGGTGATTTCTGTTTCATCATGGAACGCATTGATATACGCTCCGCGGATCGATTTGAATCCTTCGGTATAGCCTTCTTCAAAATTCCCTCTGACGCCCAAATAGCCATTGCCCAAAGACAGCAGGCTTTCGTTCACCAAAAGATTCGGATTATCGAGTTCAAACTTCGTTAATGTCCAGGTCATGCTTCCACTCCTTTACAAGCCGGCTTTTTTCTTTTCAAACTGCCGAATCACTTCTTCAAACATCAAGTCAGAAGTGTCCGCCACCAAATAATCTGCGTGCGACAAATGATTTTCATCGCCGACGCCTACTGAAAACATGCCGGCCCGGTTGACTGCTTCGACGCCCGCACTGGCGTCTTCGATGCCGATGCAGTCCCGGTAGTCGATCCCGAGTGCATCTGCCGCGGCAGTGAATGTCTCCGGGTCCGGTTTTCCTTTTTCCACTTTTCCTGCGTCTACTATGTAATCGAAATAACCGGCAAGGCCCAGTTTCTCCAAAATGGCCGGCGCATTTTTGCTGGCCGAGCCCAGTGCAATCTTGGCATCGGTTTTTTTATTGGCATCCAAGAAAGCCACCATGCCCGGGAGGATATGGGCAGGTGTAATTTCTTCGATCAGCGTCAGGTAATACTCGTTTTTTTGCGTCGCCAGTTTCAGCTTTTCCGTGTTTGACAGCGCGCCGACCGAAGGATCCAGCGCCAAAATGCGGTCCAACGAATCCATGCGGTTGATGCCTTTCAACTGCTCGTTGAATGCGCGGTCAAATGAAATGCCGAGTCCTTCGGCCAGTTTTTGCCACGCCAAAAAATGAAATTCGGCGGTATCGGTCAGGATGCCGTCCAGGTCGTAGATAAAAAGCTTCGGTGTATGTGTCATGTAATCTCCCTCTTTTCTTTTTCCGCTGCGGGTTCCGCCGGCAAAAGCTGCACGCTTTCCCGCTCCATCAATTCGTGCGGAACCCAGATATGCTGCCGTTCCAATTTGCCGTCGATGATGTCTTGCAGCAAACGGGCGGATAATTTTCCGATTTCCACGAAATTCTGCCGGATTGTCGTAAGCGGCGGTTGTGTATAGCGGCTCAGCACAAGGTCGTCAAACCCCGTGACCGAGATGTCTTCCGGAATCCTCAGGCCTGCTTCTTTCACGGCCTTCATGACCCCGAACGCCATTAAATCGCTGAAACACAGAAAAGCAGTCGGCTGGTTTTCCTGCAAATACGCTTTCGCCAGCTCATACGCCTTTTCTTCCGAAAAAGAAGCTTCCAACACATCGACATGGCTAAGGTTCATGCCATATTGTTCGAGTGCTTCTGCCAAGCCTTTCATGCGTTCTGAATTGACGTAGGTTTGCCGCGTCCCCGCCATGACCGCCAGCTTGCGGTGATGGCGTTCCAGCAAATAGACAGCCATTTCATTTGTTGCTTGGGCGTTGTCGATGGACACACTGCCAATCAGCCCATTTTCCGTTTCGGCCATGATATCGAGCACGACGCACGGCAGGCTGGAGCCGATCAGCTCTTTGTAATATTGGTCGTCTGTCCGGATGCCCTGTAAAATCGCGCCGCCGATGTTTCGTTCGCGGCAATAGCTGATGTAGCTTTGGTGTTTTTGCTGCTGGGAATCGGTCAGGTAAATCGACAACTCAAAACGGCTGGTTGAAATTTCCTGGTAGACGCCTTTGAATATATTGAACGCATTGCTGTCATTTTCATTGTCATTGAGCACGCCGGAAGAAATCAGCCCAATTGTTGTGTGTTTTTTGGACGATAAATTTTTGGCATTGAGATTCGGTGAATAATGCAATTCCTGCGCGATTGCAAAAACGCGCTGCCGTGTCTCTTCTTTGACATCGGCATAATTATTGAACGCTTTGGAAACGACGCTGACGGATACCCCCGCTTTTTTGGCAACATCTTTTATTGTGGACATTCGCTGTTTCACTTCCTACATGAATTTATGGAGGCACAACGCCGTTTCAGCTAGCCGTTTTGGCTGCCTGTTTGTTTTTGACACGCAGCGTAAAGCTGTAGAATGCCGAGAACGACAGGAACGCGCTCAAGGAACCGGTCAATAGCGGCAAAAGCAATAAGAGCTTCGTAACGCTGACCCAAATGAGCACGCCATTGCTGAGCAGGATGAACAAACCCAGCAGCGGGCTGCCGGTTGACACGAAAAATGCATTCATCACGCGTTCCATGCCGCTCATGCGGTAATGGACGCTGATGGACAAGAAGTTAACGGTGTAGACGAACAAAGCCAGTCCCGTAATCAGAAACAACAAATCGAGGGCACCGCTTCCCGATCGGAGATAAAAAAATCCGAAATACCAAATCAGCCAAACGGCCGCAAACGGCACACCCATTTTCACGCTTTCTTTGTAATTCGCCTTTAAATGGGAAACGAACATCTTCACTGAAGACGTATCGTTATCAAGCAGCCAATCCCGCGCGGACGCAAAGACAGCGGCCGTCGCCGGAAAAAACAAAAGAGGCGTAAACAACAGGACAGCAGCGCCAAACAGCACGATTCCAGCTGCGTTGCTGATGTCGATGACCATAAAAGCAGTGAATAATGGGATGCCCATTAAAAACCACAAGAAATTGACGACCGCCATCTTCAAAAACCATTCGCTTGCTGTATAAAGTACGCCCAAAAGCCCGTTCGTATCCTGCATGTTTCCGCCTCCTAATGAAAAAGGGCTTATTTAACAGCCCCTTCTCCAATTCCTTTGATGATGTATTTCTGAGCAAGCATATAGAAAATGACAACCGGAATAATCGTTAAGGTCAAGCCGGCCATGGCCAAGTTCCATTCAATTGTAAATTCTCCGAAAAAGTAGAAGACAGACAACGGAATCGTCCGCAGCCCTTTGTCGACCAGTGTCAATGACGGCAATAAGAAGTCATTCCAGATCAGGATGACATTCAAAATCATGACGGTCGCTGTAATTGGTGTCAGAATCGGGAAAATGATCCGCCAGAACACGCCGAATTTTGAAGCCCCGTCAATCGTTGCCGCTTCTTCAAGCGAAATCGGGATTGATTTGATAAAGCCGTGGTAAAGAAAAACGGAAAGAGCTGCGTTGAAGCCGATGTTCATGAAAACCAGGCCGCCGAGCGTATTGTACAGCGGAATGCCGAAATCTCTTGTAATCCCTGTAACCAGCTGCATAAGCGGCATCATCAGTGTCTGAAACGGAATCAGCATCGTGGCAATAAGGGTCATGAAAATGAGGGTGCTGATGCGGTTGCCGGATCTGGCAAGCATCCATGCCGTCATCGATGACAAGATGACAATGAACACCACGGAAACAATCGTGACAAACATCGAATTGATAAACGCGTTGACGAAATCCATCTGTTCCATCGCTTCTGTGTAATACTGGAAACTGAATTGTTCAGGAAGGGCTAACGCACTTTCGTACAATTCCTGCCGTGTCTTGAACGAGTTGACGATAATGATGTAGATGGGAGACAAAAAGATCAAAGCAACCAGCGTCAGTAAGATCTCTTTCGACCATTTGCTTAGTATGCGCATTACATTTCAACCTCCCGCTTCTTCGTTAGGTAAACTTGGGTCAATGTAACGGCTGAGATAATTACGAAGAACAGGATGGCTTTTGCTTGTCCGTATCCGTAATTTCCGTAGCCAAAGATTTCATTGTAAATATTCATTGCAAAAAGCTCTGTAGCATTCGCCGGCCCTCCGCCCGTCAATGATAAATTGACGTCATAGATCTTGAAGCCATACGATAGGGTAAGAAACAAAGAGATTGTAAATGCAGGCATCAGCAACGGGAAGGTGATCCGTGTCAAGCGCTGCCAAGGGCTGGCACCGTCAACTTTTGACGCTTCGATCAGTTCACCAGGCACCCCTTGGATTCCTGCGATATAGACGATCATAACGTAGCCTGCCATCTGCCATGTAAAGACGAATACCAGGGCAAACAAGGCGAAATTCTCATTGACCAGCCAATTGAAAAAGATGTGCTCGAGCCCGGTCACTTCGCCGATAAAGGTAAAAACGTCCAAAAATACAAACTGCCAGATATAGCCTAAAATCAGGCCGCCAATCAGGTATGGCATGAAAAACATGGTCCGTGCCAGATTTGCCAATTTAAGCTTCGAGGTGACAAGCAGCGCAAACGCGAGCCCCACTATATTCACCGTAAGAACGGACAACACGGTAAACAGCACCGTCAGCCAGGTCGATTTCATGAACCGCCCATCCGTGAACAAGGCCAGGAAATTATCCATGCCGACGAACACTTTCGGGTTGGCATTAATCCCATCCCACTCAAAAAATGCATAATAGATTCCGATTAGAAACGGAATGACGACAATGATTGTAAAAATAATGAGCAGCGGTAACGTAAATAACAGATACCAGCCGATATTCTTCTTGTTTGCCACGTCCATCCCCTCTTTCCGTTGGTTAAAGGTCTTTTCGTTGAGAAAAAGCAGAACACGCCTGCAAAGGCGTGCTCTCTTTATTTATAGGTCATCGTTCGTACACTTATTTTACAGCGTTCTGCCAAGCTGCATCCAAATTGCCGATAAATTCTTCGCCTGTCATGTCTGGATTCGCAAAGAATTCTTCAGCAGCTGGTGCAAAGTCATTTGGCACCAGGTTCGCCGGGTAGTAGTTATGCGACCATGGAATGGTATTGCCGCTGTTTGAAGCTTCAAATACTGCCTGAGACAATGGATCTAAATCATTGGCTTCGATATTCGTCATCGCCGGGATGAATCCGAACTCTTCTACGATGATTTTCTTGCCAGTTTCGCTTGTGTGCAACCAGTCAAGGAAATCAACAGCTGCTTCGATTTCTTCCGGTTCTTTTTCAGAGTTGACTGCCCAGTTGCTGCCGACGCCTACTGCCTGCTTCGTGTTTCCTTCAAGCGGGAATGGAGCCATGCCGACTTCAAAATCCACTTCGAAATCTGAAAGCAAGCTAGATGCCCAGTTGCCTTGGTGGATCATTGCTGTTTTACCAGCTGCAAAATCACCGACTTGCTGGTCATAAGCAACACCCAATGGGCTTGCTGTGTTTTCTCTGATCGATTCCATGAATTCGCCGAAACGCAGGAATTCTTCTGTTTCTGCCATTGTTACATCTCCGCTAGTCAAGCCGTCCATGAATGCTTCTGGATCTTCTTGAAGCGAGAACGGATAGTTGCTGATATGGCCGATCAGGAAATAATCTTCTGATGATAAGCCTAAGCCATTGATGTCTTCTGCTTTGAATTTCTCTAATGTGCTGGTGAATGATTCAAAGTCTTTGATGTCTTCCGGTTTAACCAAATCTTTGTTGTAGACAAGTCCGAATCCTTCTACGCCGTACGGAATGCCAACTACTTTGCCATCAAGCTCCAACGCCATGTTCGGTGCGATATTGCTGACGAATTCTTCGTCACTTAAGTCATGTACATACGATTTCAAGCTTTCAGCTACAGTAGAGTTCTGCAAACTCATGATTGAAGGTCCCGTTCCGTTATTCAAACGGATTTGCAATTGCTGAAGATAGTCATCTCCGGTCGTTCCGATAACTTCCACTTCTACGCCAGTTTCTTCCGTATAAGTTTCTGCCGCTGCTTCAAGCTGATCGGAAATTTCCACCTTTGTCTGGAAAATCGTGATCTTCTCGCCGCCGCCTTCTCCTCCGCCTTCAGTTGCTTCTTCGCCGCCGCTGCATGCAGCCAGGCCTGTCATCATCGCAGCAAAAGCTACGCCAGTCATGAACTTCTTGTTAAACACCATGTGTAATGCCCCCTTTGAATTGGTTGTTATATAGTAAATAAAATGATTAGATCATTTTATTACTGCCTTGATTATCGTGAATCGATCGCTATCCCGTTGCCGATCGGCAGTTCGATCACGCCGTGCACATTGTAGATCTGCCCGCCTGCCTCAAATGTCGCCTTTCCACCGTGTGCGGTGACTTTGAGTGAGTTTCGGGTGATTTCGAGTGTTAATGCCGTACCCTGCCAGCAAATTGCAAACTGCATCCGGCGCCAGTGCTTCGGCAGCCTTGGATTGATCTGCAGCATCTCTTCCGAGAAACGGACACCGCCAAAGCCGAACACCGCCGATGTCCAAATCCCGCCGATTGCCGCTGCATGGATTCCGTCATCCGAAGTGTCCATTTTTTCACCGAGGTCGATGTCACACGCTTGCCGGAACAAGGAGTATGCCGTATCGGATTCTCCGAGATCGTTCGCGACAACAGCATGCACTGCCAGGCTCAGCGAAGAATCGTGCAAGGTCCGTGGCTCATAATACCGGTAGTTTGCCAGCTTCGATGCATTCGACAAGCGGGCATCTTCGCGAAGGAATGTCTGCTCCAGCAAGTAAAACATCAATACCGTATCCGCTTGCTTGGTCACTTGGATGCCGTTGATCCCTTGTGAATTGAAGTCCCGGTAAATCGTTCTCACTTTTGCTTGGTTTTTGTATTTCGAGAGGTCGATTTCCGGAAGCTGCAAATACGTATCGTCTTGCGGAATGACCAAGTCCGTTTCGCGCGGCTCGGGCAAATACAGACTTTCTGCTTTGTTTTTCCAGTCCTGACGGGCATCTCCCAAACCGAATGTTTGGAGGAGCTGCGGATTCTGGACTGAAAGCTCTTCAGCGTAGCGTTCCGCAAGCTTCAAATTGAAATACGCCATGTAATTGGTGAAAGCATTATTGCTCACATGCTCTTTGTACTCGTCTGGGCCAATGATGTTGCGGATTTCATAGCGGTTCCCCTCCGCGTTCCATTCCAGCCGGCTAGACCAGAAGTTCGCGGTTTCGAACACCATTTCGTAGCCGCAGCGTTCCATGAATTCGAGGTCGCCTGTCACGTTCTCGTATTGATACACTGCAAAAGCGATGTCCGCCGAAATATGCTGTTCGATAAAACCCGACCAGATTTTCGACTGCGCTCCTGTCACGATGTCAATATCTCCCCACACCGGCGTCGTCTCGCCATCTTCCGGCCACGCCATTTCCCAGGGATACATCGCTCCGGCATAGCCATTGTCGATCGCTTTCCTGCGGGCTCCTGCAAGGCCGTGATACCGGTAGGTGAGCAAGGACCTTGCCGCTGCAGGATTGGAATAAATGAAGAACGGCAAGACGAAAATCTCCAAATCCCAGAACGTATGGCCTTTATAGCCTTCTCCGCTCATCGCTTTCGCTCCGACGCCCAAATGCTCTTGGGCGGGAGGCGGCTGCATCGCCGTCAAATGATACAGTGAAAACCGGAGCGCCAAAAGATCATACGCATGATCGCTTTCCACTTCCAAGTTGTACTTGTCCCAGACCTTTTCCTGCCATGCCTCGCAATGCTGACGGAACAAGTCGTCGTAGCCTTTTTCTGCATGCTGCTGCAATTCAAGAAGTGACCCTTCGCGCAAGGACTGGAAATTTTCCGGCTCCTTTGAGTCAATGCTGTCCCGACTCGTATGCACTGTGGCCAATTTTTCCATTGTCAGTTTGTCATTCGGCTCAAGTTGGAAATCATACGCCATCCACACTTTCCGGCGCCCCATGTCCTTGTCTGCAGCCGGCGTAATCGCCACGCCATTTAAGCTGAAATTATGTACGGCATTGAACACCATCTCCACACCCGATTCGCTGGTCTTCTGATCCAGTTGAATAAAGCGGTCTTCCAGTATTCTCCGTTCGCCTTCAAGAAAATGTTGGGCCCCTGAATTGGTCATCCGTCCATTGATGCCACTGGTAAAAGAAATGGCCACTGAATCGTTCAGGCTTTCCACTTCAACCTTCATCGCAATCACATGCAAGTCGGCGAGCGATACGAAACGGCTGAATTGAAACCGCAGCTTTTTGCCTTTCGGCGATTCCCATACAAACGATCGCGTCAGTTCGGCTGTTTTTAAATTGAGCTCCTTGATGTATTCAGTTGTTTTCCCCAGTTCCAGGCTGAAGCATTCGCCGTCGACCCGGATGTCCAACTGGGTGACGTCCGCTGCATTTGGCAGCTCGGTCACTTCATTTTCCTGTGATTTATTGAACGTTCCATTGATGAACAAATTTCTCTTTTCTCGTATGTACGGTTCTTCTGCTGCGGAACGCAAGCCCATATAGCCATTCCCGAGCATCATAACGGCTTCGCTTTTGCCCAGCGAATCGACTGAGAAGGCTGTATCTGCCACAATCCAGTCTTTCAAATCACCGGTTCCAGTCGAGTAATCCATCATTGCAGCTGCCTCCTTTCGCTTTTACGAAAACGTTTTAGTTTTTTCGGAAAAAAATATTCAAGCTGCTTTTTGAGAAACATTTCCAGCTTCTCTTCAAACACGCTTGCCTTTTAAAATAAATGAATTTCTGGCATATTTATGGAAAGCGCTTTCATTCTTTCATTATAGAGTCTCAAATTTGAATAGTCAAGAAAATCAAATAGGTAAAACAAAAAGCAGAATTCCACAACGGCTAGCGTCGAAAGAATTCTGCTTATTCATTTTCCGGATTTACTTCACGGCTTATAGACATTGCCATCACGGATTTCTTTTTCCCACTCTTCTGCCTCTTGCCCTTCGACAGGGCCTGACAGCAAGGGATCTTCCGTTTCTATCATCCATTGCTCGACTTCCCCCCGCAGCTCTTGCAAAATCCGTTGGTGTTCGCTGCTTTTCGTGAGATTGGTTTGCTCTTGTGGATCCGCATCCAAGTCATACAATTCTTCTTTTGCATTGGGAACATAATATCCTTTTCTGACCGCTTGCCCGGATAAGCTTTCATGAATATCGAATGGCAGATACACTTTCGGGCCATCTTCAAAGTTTCTGATGTATTTGTATTTGGCAGTCCGCACGCCTCGCATCGGATGATATCGATCATGCCACGTCAGCTCGCAGAAAAAATGCGACCGTTCGCTGTAGCTTTCCTCGTTGATCAACGGCAGAAAGCTCTTCCCGTCAATGCCAGCCGGAATCTCTCCACCCGCAAATTCCAGCAGAGTCGGCATCAAATCGATGTTGCACAAGAGCGCGTTTTGCCTGATTCCTTTTCGCTCCATCCCCTTCGGCAACTTCATGATCAAAGCCGTTTCCAGCCCCGCATCCGTCAGCGTCCCTTTGGCTCGTGGAAAAGCAATGCCGTGATCCGTCGTATAAATCAAAAGGGTGTTGTCATCCAGTTGGGTTTTTTCCAGCACTTTTCTGATCCTGCCGAGCGCACGGTCCAGTTCTTTTACAGATCCTTGAAAGCGTGCGATATCTTCCCGTACTTTTTTTGTGTCAGGCAAGTAAGGCGGAACTTCCACTTCATCAATAGGATCTGGCTCAAAATTATCAAAAGGGCGATGGGTTTCTTCAAATCCGACTGACGCATAAAAAGGAGACCCATCGCCGGCTGTCACTCGTTCGAGTAAAAATTTCTCCACTCGATCCGTTACTTTTTCTGCCGCATTTCCTGGGACTTTCACGACATGGTCATAGCCCAGTTTTTCCCCTTCGTAAATACCGTCTATCGATTCATGGAAAAAACCGAAGAGCCACGTGCCGTATCCCGCTCTTTTCATCTCGGAAGGAAGGGTTTTGACTCCGCTTTTCATGGTATGGCCTAAATGCGTCAAGCCGATGAGCCCATGGTTATGCCCGTATTGTCCGGTTAAGATACTGGCACGGCTTGGGCTGCATTGCGGCTGTGTGCAAAAGTAATTGTCAAACTGGATTCCTTCTTCCGCCATTCTGTTGAGTTCCGGCGTCTCTACTTTGCGCCCGTAGCTTCCTAAATGTCTGCCTGTATCATGCGAGATGACCAATAAGATATTCGGTTTTTCCATTCGAGAAATGCCTCCTTCTTTTTGCTATACACTCACTGCACACCTGAAGCCAATGTTGCCAGCTGAACTATCACTGGTATTTGAAGAACGCGCTGCTACACGGTGCCTGTTGCAATAAGATTCGTGGCACAAATAAGAGCCGCCACGCATCGCCTTGGCTTCGTACTGCCCTGAGGCATCTTGCATTCGGCTGCCTGCTGAATTTTGAACTTCTGAAAAGGCATTCGAACACCATTCCCAAACATTTCCCGACATGTTAAAGAAACCGAATCCATTGGGCGGAAAGGAACTAGCAGGGGCTGTCCCGCTATAGCCGTCTGCAGCCGTATTCAAAGAAGGAAACTCCCCTTGCCAAATATTGCAGAGGGATTCGTTATCCGAGTTCAGCTCATCTCCCCATGGATACCTTTTTTGTTCCAGCCCGCCGCGTGCCGCATATTCCCATTCCGCTTCGTTCGGCAGCCGCTTCCCTGCCCAGTTGCAATAAGCAATGGCATCCGTCCATGAAACATGGACGACAGGATGATCCATACGGTTTTCAATACTGGTTCCTGGACCTTCCGGTTGAAACCAGTAAGCTCTTTCCACTGCGCACCACCACGGTGTACCGGCCACTCGCCGGGCAGCCGCTCTTATTTCCGAGGAAATGAACTGATCAAAGACAAACGACCAGCCAAAATTTTGGGCTTCTGTTTGATAATCGGTTTCTTTTATAAACTGCATGAATTCTTGATTTGTCACAGCATAGCGGTCCAGATAAAACGGCTCCACCCGTTGTTTCCGTGCAGGGCCTTCAAGGTCTGCCGGATGCCCTTCTCCGCTATCCGTGCCCATCAAAAAATCTCCGCCGTTGACGAAAATCATTTTTTCTTTGAAACGGATTTTTTCGCTGTTCTTTTCAGGAAATCCATTTTTCAGGCCGCCTTTATTTTCTTGTGCTTGGCGCGGTCTGCTTGCTGAACAACAAGGTTTTCCCGTCATGTCCATGTGTTCTCCCCCCTTTCAATTCCGTTGTCAGTGAAGTTGAATTGTATGATGCAGGAATCCCAATTGAAAGTCAATTTTCGATAGATACAGTAATACGTTTGGAGCTGGAAAGTCTAAGATCCCTCTCCCACGCAATCCACTTAAAAAGGCTGCCACTCCGTTTTCATGCGGAAGTGGCAGCCTTTTACAGCTGTTCATTAAAATTTACAGATTAAAGTGCCTTAACAAGCCCGCCATCAACCAATAACGTCTGTCCCGTTACGTAAGTGTTGGCGCCGGAACACAGGAAGACCGCTTGTTTGGCGAATTCATCAGGGCGTCCATACCGGCCCATCGGAATGCTTTTTTCGGTTGCGCTTTTCAGCTCTTCGTAGTTCTGTCCCAGTTTGTCAGCCCGCATGTGGTCCAGCTCGGCTAAGCGGTCCGTGGCAATTCTTCCCGGGCCTAGCGTATTGATGAGGATATTGTCTTTGCTGAATTCCTGGGACAAGCCTTTCGCCAAACCGACGATGCCTGCGCGAAATGTGTTCGACAATAACAGGTTATCCAGACTTTGTTTGATGGAAGAAGACGCGAAGTTGAGGATGTGGCCGCCCCCTTGCTTACGCATAAACGGCAATACTTCCCGGATTGCACGAATAAAGCTGAGCAGGTTAAGTTCGTAAGCTTTTTGCCATTGCTCATCGGTGAACTGGTCGAATCCGCCGGCTGGCGGGCCGCCGGCATTATTGATCAACACATCGACGCCTCCGTTTGTTTCAGCCGCAAACGCCACGAGGTTTTTGATGTCTTCCACTTTTGTTACGTCGCATACTTGATAGGAAACATTCGCATGGCCGGTTTTTTCTTTGATTTCGGCAACGGTTTTCTTTAATTCTTCTTCGTTTCGGCTGCCGATTACGACGTTGGCACCTTCCCTTGCAAACTCCAAAGCGGTTGCTTTGCCAAGCCCTTTGCTTCCTGCCATGACGATTACCGACTTATCCTTTAATCCTAAATCCACTAGAATTCCTCCTCTTTCCTGATTAGCTTTTTTTTGAAAAACTTCCTGATTGATCTCTCACTCAATTCTCATTTTCTGATTTTGTTTGCAGTCTGGGATCAAAATATAGCAACACGTTGCCTAAGGCCTGCATTCCTTTGGCAACGTGCTCATACGCTGACCATTCCTCGGCACAATGGCTCTTGCCATCTTTGCTCGGTATGAAAATCATTCCCACAGGAGCCACTTTGGCAATGTGGGTGCCATCGTGCCCTGCACCGCTTGGGAGTTTCATTGTGCTCCCGATTTGCTGGCAGCTTTCTTCAATGCCAATCATTACTTCTTGATCCATATAAATAGCTTCAGCATTGGATAACTGCTCAAACGTAATACCGATCTTCCTCTTTTCTGTCACACGGTCTACTTCTGCCTTAAACTTTTCCATCATTTCATTCAAAACGTTTAAATCAAGCGAACGGATTTCGAAATCAAAAGTTACTCGGCCAGGTACGATATTGGCTCCATTTGGTTCATTGAATAAGCGGCCGACCGTTCCGACTACTTGTTCGCTGTATTTGATTTGAGCAATTTCTTCGATAGCTAAAACTAATTCTGCTGCAGCAGCTAAGGCATCTTTTCGCATTGACATAGGCGTGGTACCTGCATGATTAGCCATACCTTCCACTTTTACTCGGAAGCGCTGAATTCCGACAATTCCCGTAACCACCCCGAGCTCTTTGTCACATTGCTCCAAGACTGGGCCTTGTTCAATATGCAATTCCAAGTACAAAGCTATTTCTCCAGCTTGGCGTGCATCTGGCAATATGTCATCAGGACGGCCTCCTATTGATTCAATAGCTTCTTTTAATGTTTTTCCTTCGTCATTTACTCGATTTAAATCAGTTTCTGTTAAATTTCCAACCATTCCTCGGCTTCCGATGGTCGAGATGCCAAATTCACTTGCTTCTTCAGCCGTAAAATCTACGACAAGCAATGTATGCTCTAAATGCAGGTTTTTTTCTTTCAGTTGACGAGCAATTTCAATTCCAGCAACAACACCAATAATGCCATCAAAACGACCTCCGCCAATGACTGAATCCGTATGCGAACCAAGCATGATAGGAGGCAAAAGATTATTTTCCCCTTCAAGCTTCCCAATTAAATTGGACGCCGCATCAATATACACCTCAAGACCGGCCGCCTCCATTTCACGAGTCAGCCATTCCCGACTTTCTTGCTGCCATTTCGTAAAAGGCCTTCTCGTATATCCAGGAGCTTGTTTATCAACTATCTGCGCAAGATCTTCAATATTTTGTTTTATTCGTCCAATAGTAGGTTCAAAAAATTTTTTTCTCATTTTACACCTCACTGATGTTAGCTGTTTTTTCAGCTTTCAGATCCACACACGGGTTGGCCAGCGGCGCCAAGCCTTCAATGCGGCATTCTACTTTATCACCGTCCTGGATTTGGACCGCTCCTGGAGTTCCAGTGGAGATGATGTCGCCCGGCAGCAACGTCATCACTTTGGAATGGAACGACACCAGAAATTCCGGACTGAACGTCATATGGTCGATTGTGTTTTTTCGGTGGACCGTTCCGTTAATGACCGTTGCGACTTCCAACGCATGCAGATCGCCGATTTCGTCTTTTGTCACGAATTGCGGACCGAAGCTGAAAAACGTATCAAAGCTTTTGGCACGCGTCAGGTAGCGCGGATTTTTCTGCAGGATATCTTCTGCCGTCATGTCGATGATTGTCGTGTACCCTGCTATGTACTCCGCTACGTCTTCTTCTTCAACATCGCGGCACGCTTTGCCGATGATGACGCCGAGTTCCGCTTCCGCCGTTGTCCGCTCTGACTGAAACGGAATTTTGATAGTGTCTCCTGGACCGATGATCGACGTATCCGGTTTCATGAAGCTCGCCGGTTCAGTGTTCGGCGCTTTTTCACCCAAGTCTGACGCATGGTCAACGTAGTTGAGGCCGATGCCCCAAATCTTGCGCGGGCGCCTGTACAGCGGGCCATACGCCAGGCTTTCCGCATCGACTGCGGGAAGTTCTCCGCTTCCGATTGCGGCTTTGCCGGTTTCGTTGAACCAGCGTGTCAGCCCATCGAGCCCTCCAGATTCAATCAGCCCGAAAATATCCGTTTCCCAATTTTCATTATAGGTATTATTGACAGCGGCAACCGTGGCGGCTCTGCTACCGCTGATGATTGCGGCCTGTTCTTCTTGTCCGTTTTGAATCATTGCCAATCGCATCTTCAATCTCCTCCTTCTTGATTACAAGGTGGTGCCCATATGGCTTGTGGATTGCATTGCGCAGTCTAAGGTTTTCTTCTGTCCCATTATACAGTTTTTAGGCGCTACATCTTCCGAATTGGCGACATTCGTTTAAATAATGCAAAAACTCCAATCTGTCCACCATGATTTCGCTTCAAAAACAGCAACCGAAAAGCCAGAGCTCATGTAAAACTGGACTCTGGCTGAAGATGAAACTACATGAACTTGCTAAAAAAGGTTTCGTGCCTCTCCATGTGGCTACATGGTTTCAGCCAGTCGCCAAATGCTGAATTCCTGATTTTTATGCCTTTCCGACGCTGTAGCTGCCCCATCGGCAACTTCCAAGACTTTTGCATAAATTTCTTCCCCGATCTCGTCAATCGAGTAATTGGCATCGATGATTTTTCCGGCATTGACATCGATGTGTTCCGGCATATTTTCATAGAGTTTCGTATTGGTACCGATTTTAATGACAGGAACGATCGGGGAGCCCGTCGGCGAACCTTTACCGGTGGAAAACAGGACGATTTGCGAGCCGCCTGCAGCCAGCCCGGCAACCGATTCCACGTCGTATCCCGGCGTATCCATGAATACAAACCCTTTTTCCGAAGGCCGATGCGCATAATCGATGACTTCCATCAAAGTCGAGTTGCCGCCTTTTTTTATGCAGCCCAGGGATTTTTCCTCTAATGTCGTCAACCCGCCTGTTTTGTTTCCTGGGGAAGGGTTCGCAACCCGGATATCTTCGCCCGCGGCACGCGCTCGTTCTTCGTACCTTTTCACGATATCCAAAAAGCGCTGGCCGACTTCTTTATTTACAGCTCTCCGTGCCAGGATGTGTTCGGTGCCGACAGCTTCTGTCGTTTCAGCCAGTATGCTCGTTCCACCGTCTCTGACGATGGCGTCTGAAAATGATCCGATTGCCGGATTTGCCGTTATTCCCGACCAGGCATCAGATCCGCCGCATTCCAAGCCGATGATCAGTTCCGAGACATCCGCAGTTTCAACCGGTTCCTGCTTGCTCTTTTCTACTGCTTCTTCAAGCCACGCTTTCGCTTCTTTAAGCCCTTCAACGATGGTCTGGTTTTTGCCAAAACGTATGAAATGGATGTGTCGGCCGTCATCTTTTAAGGTTTGTACCATTTCTTCCGCAGCCAGATCCGAGTCCATGCCAAGCAATAAAGCTGCGCTGACGTTCGGATGGCCGGCCGTGCCCACTAATGTCTTCTTCGTCTGTTCCAAGTCCTCCAGAGACTGGGACTGCCCGGCTTGGTGGACAATCGGAATGACCCCCGGCACCAGTCCGGCGATTTTTTTCGTCAGGCTCGATAATTCTCCGGCGATATTCAGTACGATGACATGATTCCGTACACCGATGCTGCCATTGGACCTGCGGTATCCGTTAAACGTTTTCAAAACTGTCGCCTCCTGTCAGCACTACTTCCGTTTTGTCTTCGTCATTCAAGCCCCTGACATTCGATACGTGGACGTGGGTGCCCGGCTCGATGTCCGTGGTGGCAATTCCCATGCATTCTCCGTATTTCAGGATTTTTTGGTTTGCCGGTATTGGCAGCAAAGCCACTTTATGGCCGTAAGGGACGTGTTCGGCTAGCACGATGTCTTTCGCTATTCCCGCTATTGACAGCCTATCGCCCGGTTTTAAATTTTCCAGTGCCACAGCCACATTGTCCATGTTGTTTAATAAAAGCGCATTCGATTTTCTTTCCACTTCTATCACATCCTGCCTCTATTAATATGTCGTGCCTAAATGCGGAATGGAGAATTCGCCTAAGTCGAGTTCTTCAAGCTTCGTCAGCTTTCCGGAACTGACTTCCTGAACAAGCCCGATTATATTTCCGGCGTGGTCAGCTGCATCGGGTGCCACGCTGTAGTCGACCAATTCATTGAATGCCGATTCTTCATTTTCAGCAGTAATCGTGATGCATGGCAACGCGACAGAACCTGTCAGCACTCCTCTAGAGCTGACGATCAACACCGCACTGCAGCCGCTAGACGCCATTTTCGATAACGATTCCACAAGATTGCTCGACGTATTCATCAAATGAAGACCGGTTTTTTCCGGTTCTTCGCCATAGCTGAGAAGGCTGCTGATGGCGCGGCTCCCTGTCAATTCCACTTCACGCGCAGCATGGCGGATGTGCTCTTCCGTGAATTCGTTGAATGTGGCGCTGCCGTTTCTTCTATCATCCCACCGCAACCGCTGCAGCCCTTCGCTTGATTTTTGGAGCTTTTCCCTTTCAATCGGGTCTTCCATCCGTTCCGCCAAGAGACTACCCGCGGGCTCTAATGTTTTGGACATGCCGATGATGACATTGACTCCTTCATCGATTAATTTATCCGTTACTTGACCGATAACAGGCGCCAGTACAGACAAAGAACTTTCATCTAAATCTACGTAAAGAATGCCGATCGTCAGTGACGACAGCGGCAAGCGCTGTCTTGCCTGCTGTGCCGCAGCGGCTGCCCACTCACTCGTAATGGCTGTCCCTTTTTCAATGGCATTCCCGCCTCCTGCAAGCTGCTGGATGCCAATGCCTTTTACCTTTTTCGTTGTGGGTGCGCTTTTCAGCAAGCCGCTGACTTGGTTCGTTTCACACCCGAGCCCGACGATCAGGGCCGAGTGGATATTGGGGTTGGACGCGACACCGATCAGCATGTTTTTTGTCAGTTTCAGGTCATCTCCCAGCTGGGCGCATCCGTTTGCATGGACAAAAGGAACCGTTCCAGGCACCTTTTCCGCAATTTCACGGACCACTGCACTTGAACAAATAACCGAAGAAATAATGCCGATATAATTCCGAGTCCCTGCAGCGCCGCTTTCTCTTAAATAACCGTCAAAATAATAAGTCATCCTTTTCACTCCTTCAATTATGCCCTGTAAAAAGCAGACAGCCTCTTATGTCAACGCGTAGGGAGATGATTTACCGCTCAGCACCTGGACAATATTCATTGCCGCTTTTTGGCGCAATTCCACCATCGCCTCTTCGGAGTACCAGGCGCTATGGGGCGTAAGAATAACATTGTCCATTTTCAGCAGCGGGTTATCCCTGCCGATCGGCTCTTCTTCCGCTACGTCGAGTGCCGCACCCGCTATTTCCCCTTGCTCAAGCGCTGCAATCAATGCTTTTTCGTCAATGATAGGTCCGCGGGCGGTATTGATCACCACTGCATTGTTTTTCATCTGGCTGAAGCGTTTCGCGTCCAGCAAATGGAACGTATCTTTAATAAGCGGTACATGGACAGATAAAAAGTCGGATTCCCGGATGATTTCATCGAGTTCCATTTTTACGACGCCGCAAGCGGCCATTTCTTCCGCTGTCACAAACGGATCGTACGCTGCGGTTTTGATGTGGAGCGGCTTCGCTTTTTCAATGAGCCTTCGGGGTATGCGGCCAAAACCGAGGACACCCAGCGTCTGTTCGTTAAAGCGATGGATCGGCACGCCCGATTTAAAATCCCAGACCCCTTGCTTCACTTCATTGTTCAAAAGCGGTATTTTCCGCGCCCATGAAAGCATCAGCGCCAGGGCATGGTTGGATACCTCTTCCATCCCATAATCCGGTACGTTTGCAACGATGATGCCCTTTTCGGCTGCAGCTTCCAAGTCGATCGTGTTTACGCCAACGCCGTAGCGGGAGATGATTTTCGTCTCCTGCAGCGACTCCACAACACGCCGTGACAGTGGTGCGTATTGGTTTAGAATGGCGTCAGCGAATTGCGCTTTTTCAATGACATCGTCTTCTGTTTTGCATTGAGCTTTGATAAATTCGATTTCCAATCCGCTTTCCGCAAACACTTTTTCTTCATATCTCAGATCTTCAAATTCGTAGTCGGTGATCAATACTTTAAACGTCATTAGGCTCTACTCCTTCCCTTCACTTGTTACTAAAAGTAGAATGAATTTCTGTAATTTTAGAACGCGCTGCCGGATTGCCCGAAACTTGGCGTTCTTTTTCCTGTTCTATTTTATTCAACAGCTTGGCAACATTGCCCTGCAAATTGACGGGGATGATATCGCATGGCGCACGATGGCCAGCAGGCTTATCAAACCATCTCAAGTGAACCGCCTCTTTCATTGCACTAAAAAACGTGGGGCTGAATGTGTAAATTTCCATCAGCTTGGACAGCAGCCGATGATTTTTTTCTGCTTCTTGCAAATCGCCGTTTTTATAAGCCTGATACAAATCGGCTGAAATCTCAGGAAGAAAAACAGCACTGCCGTTAATGCTTCCGGCTGCCCCGATCATTTGGGCCGGGAGAAGATGTTCGTCGTAGGCGGAAAAAACCTTGAAATCCGGCCGTACTTCCGACAGCTCTTCAATGACTTGGCGAAGATGGCCGAAATCACTGACTGTTTCTTTTACCCCCGCAATATTGGGATGCGCTTCCGCCAGTTTCTTGATTAGAGAGACGGATAAATTTTGGCCGGTCAGCAGCGGAATATTGTAAATGAATACTTGCATAGCCGTTTGGCTGGCAACAGTTGAAAAGAACTTGAAAAGCTGTTCTTCCGACAGCTTCCAATAATACGGATTGACCGCCAAAATGCCGTCAGCTCCGTGCGTTTCAGCATGCTCAGCCAGTCCGAGGACTTCTTTCAACGACGTATGCCCAACGCCCACCATGACGGGAACACGGCCCGCGATATGCCCAAGCATTTCCTCTACATACCGTCTTCGCTCATCCAAGGTCAATGCCGAAAACTCTCCTGAGCTTCCCATCAGCAACAGGCCATCGATGTCATGGGAAATCAGTTCATCCAGATACCGTTTGTTTAAGTCTATATCCAGTTCACCCGCTTGATCGAAAAGTGTCACAACCGGCGGAATAATACCATGAAAATCCATCTTCTTTTCCTCCCTTTTTGCATGCAGCATGAATTCTCTATTTCGCTTTTATTGAAAAACCAATTCTTCGGGTTCCGAGACGATTTCCAGATCCGGATGATTTTTCGCTTCTAACAGCATGCTTTCTGAAATCCAGATTTCTCCGATCTCAAGTGTATTGCGGATGCGCACCGCCCGAACCTTTTCCAAGTCGAAGGCGTTGCAGGTTTTAATGGCCGCTTTTACTGCCAGCTCTTGGGTTTCGAGCACCATTGGCAGCTTGATGACGTCGATTACCGTACTCGTCAACGCGTTTGCATAGCCTTTTTCCCACACAATTTCATCCATGACCGCTTTTGTGGTCATGTCAGCCAGCCCGATGCCATTGGCATTTCCTTTGGTTTTTTCCGTGAGGCTTAGGACGACGATTCGGGTGATGTCAGGGCCTCCCGTTGCGTAAGGGGTTGCAAAATTGCCAGTGATGTTCGGATCCATGCCGTCGCCGGAAATGTCTTTTCCCAGCTCATCGACAATGAGCACATCAAACTTGTCGAAATAAATCTTCGGCATCAGCGATTTCGCTTCCTCCAGCAGCTCCGGTTCCTCTGCTTCCAGGTTTTCGGCCGCCACCGCAATGATTTTCGCCGGCCGGTCATAGGCATTTTCCAATGAGGCAAGGCCGAAGATGATCGGTGCTTGCGCCAGAGAAATCTTGGCCATTTCCGGGACATGTTCCGCCATGTATTTGAAGCTGAACGAATGCGCCGCCTCTGCTCCTTTTTGTTTGCCCAATCCGATCGTGATCATTTTCATCAAGCCGCTTTCCACTTTTCCACGGAAGGCGGTATGGGGCTTTATCCGATTGATGACAATAATTTTATCGGCTGCGTAAGCGTTTTTGTCGATATATACCGGCAAGCCGTTCGGCAATTCACCGATTTTCACGACTTCCATTGTCGAGCGGATTGGCGCGCCGCATGCTTCTTCTGTCACACCGAGCTGCCGCAGCACATCGATCTGCCCTTCAGCCGTTGCACCGCCGTGGCTCCCCATCGCTGGCACGATAAAAGGCCGGCCACCCACTTGTTTGACTGCTGCCACCGTTTCGCGGACCATGACCGCCAAGTCCGCTACGCCTCTGCTGCCAACAGCGATCGCGACTGAATCATCCGAAGCAATCTTCTCCAGCACTTTCGTTTCAGCAAACGTTTGCCACACCGCTGCTGCGGTATCCGCCAATGCCGGGGCATTGAATTTCTGTTTCACTTGCACCATTTTCGGCAGCGGGATATCCTTCAATATCTCATTGATAATCGTCACTTGTTTCACCTCTTCTGCCAATCTCTGAGCCGCGCTTTCACAAGCATCGCTCTTCAAATTCCTTAGTCCATTAACAGTCCGCCGTTCACTTCAATGATTTCGCCGGTCACGTAGCTGGCATAGTCTGAAGCCAGGTACAAAGCGGCGCCTGCCACTTCATCTGCCGTGCCCTCGCGTCCCACTGGAATTTGGGCAGCCATTTTCACCCGGTGTGCTGGAGCAGAATAGCGGTCATGAAAAGGCGTCGCGATTATGCCTGGCGCGATTCCATTGACCCGAATGTTATTTCCGATCAATTCTTTTGCGAGCCCTCTCGTCAGCGTACTGACGGCGCCTTTAGCTGCGGCATATCCAACGGCCCCATTGCTGCCGCCGTTTCTGGCTGCAACGGAAGTCATATTGAGGATGACGCCTTTTTCCTGCTGCTTCATGAGCGGCAGAGATGCTTGGATGACGTGGATGATGGATTTAAAGTTAACGTTCAGGATTCGGTCGAGCGTCTCGATATCTATGTCCTCTATCTTGGCGCGTTTGATCATCGTTCCGGCGTTGTTGATCAATACATCAAGCTGGCCAAAACGTTCTTTTACTTCGGCGGCCATCTTGTCCACTTGCTCTCTGTCCGATACATCACCCATCACCAAAAGGCCTTCCGCCCCTGTGCTTCGCACTTCAGTGAGCGTCTTTTCCGCTTCTTCCTTGTTTGTGTTGCCATGGACGACGACAGCGGCTCCGTTTTCAGCAAATTTCACGGCAATCGCCCGGCCAATCCCGGTGCTGCTCCCGGTCACCCACACTACTTTTCCGTTAAACGTGAACATATCCCGACCCCTTCCAATTCTTTAGAAGTTTTGCCCCTGTGCTTATTGGGCTGCACTGCTATATATGTTGAACTAATAAATATTCACCATCGATAATCCGCAAAACAGCTGCGAAGGTATGGACCCAAGTGATTGGGACAATGCCTTTGCGACGAAGTGCGCAGCACTGCAGGAGCACATCTTTTTTCCGCGGGCGAGCGCCAAGTCTCCGCTGTGTTGCTCCATATCAAGAAATTTCTTGGCGACGGCACGTCAAAGGGCTAGGCAAGGAGATGGCCAAATGGAATTTGGACCATTTCCTTTGCTTCGAAGCTAGTGCAGCGATGCAGCGGTTTTTCATGTCCCGAAGCTAGCGAAGCGTTGCAGGGACAGAAGCAGATTTTTTTAGCAATGAGACGAGTGTTCTTCTCGGCTCAATGCGAGAGCCAAGGGGGTGCCAGGAACTTTTGGCAACTCCTTTGCGACGAGCTTGCGCAGGAGCAATCGTCTTTGCTTCACCCAAAGCGACCGGAGCGATTTTCAATATGTTACTTCTTTAGTTCAACTTACATAGTTACGTGATTCGACAAAGTACCGATTTTATCGATTTTTATTTCCAGCGTATCGCCATCTTTAAGCCATACTTTTGGATTCCGTCCGGCCCCGACGCCTGGCGGGGTTCCTGTCGCGATAATATCGCCTGGCTTTAATGTCATGGATTGGGACAAAAACGAAATGATTTGCGGTACTGAAAAAATCAGGTTTTTCGTGTTGGAGTTCTGCATAATTTGGCCGTTCAGCTCCAGCGATATGGACAATCCGTGCGGATCCCCTACTTCGTCTCGGGTAACGATCACCGGCCCAAGCGGTGCAAAGGTATCGGCTGTTTTTCCGCGTGTCCATTGGCCATCGGCGAATTGCACGTCCCGTGCGCTGATATCATTCATGATCGTATAGCCGAAGATATATTGTTCCGCAGTTTCTTCGGAAACTTTTTTTGCTTCTTTTCCGATAACAACTACCAGCTCCGCTTCAAAGTCGACCTCTTTTGAATTGCCGGGAAGCTCTACTGCATCTCCATCCCCGATTATGGCGTTGGCGAACTTCGCAAAAATCACAGGTGACCTAGGCGGTTCTATTCCAAGCTCTTCGCAATGATCGATGTAATTCAAGCCGACACAGATTATTTTTTCCGGTTGAGCGAGCGGCGCCTCAAATTTCACAAGGGAAATTTTGTGCATAAACCGCTCATTGCCAGTTCCGTTCGCCAACTCCTCTGCTTCTTCGTGCAGCTCTTGTCCGCCAGCGATGAACGTTTTCAGGCATGGACGATACTTTTCTGGATCGAACGCAGTCAAGCTCATGACTTTATCTTCCACAACGACGCCGATGTGGTGTTCGGCGTCCACAGAAAAAGATGCAATTTTCATTTTCGGTTTCTCCTTTTCTTCCCATTCTTCAAAGGCGCTCCAATTCGAGCCAAGCGTAAAACAGCAGTCAGAAAAGGAGATTTCCAATTGCAGAAATCTCCTTTTCTTTTAGCTCAAGTGCCTTTGATAAAGACAGTTTTAATTGCTGTATAAAATTCTTTTGCCGCTTCCCCTTGCTCGCGTGAACCTGAACTTGAACCTTTCATGCCGCCGAAAGGCGCTTGAAGTTCCACTCCTGCACTTTCAGCATTGATGCGGACAAGGCCAACCTCGATTTCGTCAATGAATTCAAGAATCGAATTGATGTCCGAAGTAAAGATGGAAGCAGACAAGCCGTATTTTGTATTGTTTGCCAGTTTAATCGCTTCTTCAAAATCCGCTGCCTTAATTAAAACAATAAAAGGCCCGAAGATTTCCTCTTGGGAAATCGCCATATCAGCAGTTGCTTCATCGAAAATGGCCGGTGTAACGAAGAAACCATTATCATAGCTGCCGCCTGTCAGCACTTCGCCGCCATGAATAAGTTTAGCTCCTTCTTGCTTGCCTTTTTCAACATACTCATTAAATGTGTTAAATTGGCCTTCACTCGCAGATGGCCCCATCCAGACGTCTTCTTCGAGGCTGTTTCCTACCGTGATTTTTTTGGTAGCTTCAACAAGTTTTTGTTTAAATTCTTCATATACCGCTTCTTCTACAACCACTCGGCTCGTTGCCGTACATTTTTGGCCTGACGATTTAAAAGCTCCGCTGATGACTGCTTCAACCGCTTGGGCGATATTGGCATTTTTAGTGACAATCACAGGGTTTTTACCGCCCATTTCAAGCTGGAATTTAATGCCGCGGGCTGCAGCTGATTTTGCCACGTTTTGCCCTACTTGTTCAGAGCCGGTGAACGTAATCGCATTCAATTTCGGGTGGTCGATCAAGTTTTGGCCGATTGTTGAACCTGAACCGGTTACAAAGTTAAAGACGCCTTCAGGGAATCCTGCTTTTGCAAAACATTCCACAACTTTAGCGGCAGTAACAGCAGCTTCACTTGCCGGTTTAAAGACAATCGTGTTTCCATAAACTAAAGCTGGAGCAATTTTCCAGATCGGAATAGCTACCGGGAAATTCCAAGGGGTAATGACGCCCACGACTCCAAGCGGTGTGCGTTTAGTGAACATCAGTGCTTCACTGTCTGAAGACGGAATCACATCGCCTTCTTTGCGCATGCCTTCAGCTGCGTAATAACGAAGAATCGCGATTCCTCGTGCTGTTTCACCTTTCGCCTCCGGAAGTGTTTTGCCCATTTCTTTCGTCATCGATTCAGCGATGTCGTTAAGGTTTTCTTCCAGAAGATTTGCCGTTTTGAACAAGAGCTGCCCGCGTGCTGCTTGGCCGAGCTTGCGCCATACTTTCTTCGCATTATGCGCAGCATCCACCGCCAGGTTCAACTCTCGTTCAGTTGAGCTTTGGACATAGCCCATAGCCTCTTTTGTTGCGGGGTTGATGCTCGTTATCAGTTTTTCGGACTCCGTTTCAACCCATTCGTTATTAATATAGTTGTTGTAAGTTTCTGTATTTGTCGTTGTGGTCATTTATCAGCAACTCCTTTTTCAGCAATTTTGGTGCTAATTTTAATAAATCGGCCGTGATCGAAAAGTAAGATTTCAGTTGAATCGGTTCAGTTTACTTTAGCCGTTTTTTTACTTTGCAGGACTGGATTTTTCAAAATGCCAATACCTGGGATTTCAATTTCGATAACATCATTTTCCTGCAGCGTAAATTCGTTCGGGGGCACGACACACGTCCCAGTCAGCAAGATGGTGCCGTCAAAAATTTCGTTATCCAGCGTCAAGTAATGAACGAGTTCTTCAAGTTTTCGCTTTAATTGGTTTACTTGCGCTTCGCCATTAAAGACCATCTCATTATCCCGGTAGATGCGGCAGATGATACTGAACTCGTATGGATCGGAAACGGTCTCTTTCAACACGATGGACGGGCCGATCGAACAGGAGTTTCTCCACACTTTCGCTTGCGGCAGATACAAAGGATTTTCCCCTTCAATGTCCCGGCAGCTCATGTCATTGCCGGCTGTGTAGCCCAGCACTGTGCCATCCTTATCAATAACCAGCCCTAGCTCGGGTTCGGGAATCTGCCAATTGGAGTCTGAGCGCAAATAAACCGGATCATTCGGGCCGACTGTTCTGTCAGCTGTCGATTTGAAAAAGATTTCAGGGCGCACGGCTTCATAAACTTTGTCATAAAACGTTTCTACATCCAATTTTCCTTGCGTGGCTTCGTAATTGCGCGCTTCTCTGCTCTTTTTATACGTCACGCCCGCTGCCCATACTTCCGGAGCATCGATCGGCGTTGTCAATTGCAGCCCTTCAAGCAATTTCTTCTCTTCGCTCTCGGCCATTTGTCCTATAATGTCAAACGGAGTTTTGTTATTAGCACGTGCAAAAGCAATCAATGCCATAAAATCTGTAAAGGGCAAATCGATAACTTCATGTTCATTGACAATAGCGGCGAGTTGTTTCACGTCTTCTTTTAAATAACGGATAATCCTCATTGTGTCACTTCCTCTTATTAGAATAATTAAATCCTCATAATCTTAAAAGCAAACGGCCGCTTAGCGGCAATCAATCTACTATTGATGATTGATAGCCGTATCCAAGCTTCTCGGAAATTTTTGCGGCAGTTACTTTAAGGTTTTCAACCATTTTTCGCTGCTCAGAATTTGTCACTTGGTTTACAGTAGTCGAACTGCTGATAGCCGCAACAACTTGGCCTGTATGATTTCGGATAGGCAGCGCTACACAGTATACGCCTGGCTCGTTTTCCTCATTATCCACTGCATATCCTTGTTTACGGATCGTCTCTAATTCTTGCAGATATGTGGCTTCGTCAGTGATTGTTTTTTTTGTTTGCTTCGTAAATTCATATCCATCGAGCACTTTGCTCACTTCAGCAGGATCTTTGAATGCCATAAGGGCTTTCCCTACGCCGCTGCTGTGGATCGGCACTCTTCTGCCTATCCGTGAATAAAGGATGGTGGCTTTTGGACTTTCCACTTTATCGATGTAGATGCCTTCTTTGCCGTCCTGGACTACTAAATGGACCGTTCTTCCAGTCTTTTTCGAAAGTTCCACTAATTCATTTCTGGCAGCCGTCCGAAGATCAAGGCTTTGGATAACATAATTGCCTCTTTCAAAAAGTTTAAGCCCAAGAAAATACTTTCCGTTTTCTGGATTTTGCTCAATATAATGATGTTTCTGTAACGTTTTCAGCAAGGAATGGACGGTGCTTTTGTGGAGGCCCATCCGTTCGGTAATTTCAATCAACTTCAATTCTTTGTCGTATTCATCAAACAAATCCAAAATACTAAGCGCCCGGTCAACGGATTGTATAATCGGCATATTGTTCACCCTTTTCTTATTTCTTAAGGGCAATTATATCCTCACCTTAAGATATACACAAATCGCAGGAGGTATAACTTACTATTTGGAAATAACTGCTTCTTTCGAAACCGGCACCCCTAACCCTTTGCCCCCTTTGTCAGATGTGGTCAAATCCGGTGCATACCGCTTCAAAAGATCCAGCCCGATTTTCGCTCTGCGCACCCGTTCTTTGCACAGTGCAATTGAAACGCTTTCAAGGTGCGTGCCCGACGGATAGATATTCGGTGAATTTCTTAAACCGAATTTAATATATACCGGAGCCGAAACCCGAATGATTTCCGCAATTTCGTAATGGCGGATAAACCCGCCTACGTCATCCGGCGCTTCAATATAAATATCAATCGGGATATCAATCGCCTGGCGGATTTCCGAGAGTTTCGCCAAAGTCAGATCCGTTGGAACATTATAAGTGTCTGCTCCAGCGTCCTGAATCAATTTGATGGATACCGGATTGGACTGCGCCATTTGCACAGAGATTTTAACAACAAGGTCTGCGGGCAGCTCTCCTGCTTTTTTGAATTCATTTACAAGAGCCAGTAAACCTTCATCTGATACGAGGATGCTGCGAATTCCAAAATGGCACGCTCTTTTGATATCTTCAATAGCGTAGACCAGCTGATCCATCCCTTGCGAACGAAGCCCCGCAATTTTCCCGTTGCTGGCTAATTGCATCGGCGTAATATCATATGTTCCCCGCGGACCTACAAACAGGCTGACCTCTAAATTTTCTGTTCGGCCGATTTCGGCCATTTGTTCAATTTCGTCATCCGTCAAAAGCATAATGCCGCTTCCCTGTGAAATCCGGTGAATATCCACGTTATAGGTTTCGCAAGCTTCGATGACCGCTCTAAAAGACGCGGGGCCTTCAACACTTGGAATCTCGACGCGGTACTGGGCGCCATCAGGGAATCTTTTAGTAGAAGTGGGCAAATCCTGGGTTCCGCCCGCCGGGTAACCTAGTTTCTTTATGAAATCACGTGTTTTTTCCATACTTTCCACTCCTTCATTAACTTCTGCTTATCTTATTCAGTTGGTTTACGATTGAAAATTCCTCTTCTTTTTGAATCGGAAATTCAATATCCGTCCGGTAATCGAACTCCGCTTCTTCAACAACGGCGATCGGCACCACCCCATTCGCTGCATCGGTGTGGCCAATCATTCGGTTAGCAGCGGCTACTAGCTTCTGGCGTTTTCTGATAGAAGCCAGCCTCACCGCTGCAAGTTCAGTTCTGGCTGCGCGGACTTTATCGAATTCAAACTGCAATGTGCCACTGAGGAGAGCCTCTTCATCAATAAACTGGATCTTGCGGTCGCGTAAATCCAAGTACAGCAAGTCGCCTGTTTGAAGGTATAAGATTCCGCCATCTTCCATCGCTTCCGGCGTCATATGGCCAATAGCTGCTCCGTAAGTGACCCCGGAATATCGGCCGTCGCTGATCAGCGTTGCCAATCGTTTCAGTTTCCGGTTCGCGTTAATGTGCTGCATGGAAGTGAACATTTCAGGCATTCCGAATGCCACAGGGCCTTGGCCGGAAATAATAATCGCGATTTTCAATACACCTTCATCAACCATTTTGTCGAAAAGGGTATCGTAATCATCGCTTTGCCACTCTTCGTAATGGCTTGGCGCATTTTCTCTTAACAACGCAATCATATTTTCATGGCTGAAACTTCTATTTTCTTTGAGTTTTGGAACGAGATTCGGGTCAAGCAAATTTCGGATAGCCAAATCTTCATTTTCGAAATAAAGTACGAAAGCCACTTTTTTATCGAATTGATCTAATTGAGGTGTCGTCATTCCGCTGATTTTCACGACAGCTGTTTCAAAGAAGTTGCCCGTTAATACATCAACGCCGCTGTATGGGCGTTTAGGAGTCGACAAAATCACCTGGTTCTCTTTTACGTTGTCAGCTGGCAGGCTTTCCGTTTTTGTTAAACGGTTCCGCCAAGGGCTGCCTGTAACAGTCGGTGCATCTATGTCCATAGGGACGCCATTTTCCATCAATTCGTAGAACAGGCTCTCCATCCCTCTGCTTTCGCTGTCGCAGCATTGCATTGCCAGAGAAAATATATCTCTTCCTTCAGTCAAGCTGTAATTGAACAAATCCGGAATCGGATGGGAATGATGAATTTCATCCAGGTCTTGCAGGCTGAATTTAAAGCCGCCGTACAACATGCCGGCCACAATGTGCATCATTAAATTAGTGGATCCGCCTGACGCGCTGTGGATGCGGATTGCGTTGCGGATATTCGTTGCCATGATGTTGGCAGCTCCATAAACCGGATCGTTGATCATCGTCGCTAGGCTATCCAGCGCTTCATTCACTTGAGATTGGTTAGGGGAAGAAGTCAGCAATTCGAGCGCTGGATGGACCAGCCCCATTCCTGCCACTAAGTGGCGGGAGCTGTTTCCTGTTCCATTAAAGGCGCAAACACCTCCGCTGCCGTCGCATGTCGCTACCGCCAGCCTTTTTTCATAATCTTTATGGACTTCTTTTGTAATGATGCCTCTGTCTGTCGCTCTTTCAAGGACTCCTTGGAAAGCGGTATTTGAAGAACATTGGAGGATATAAGCCATAGCGTCCCTTAAATCATCTGCCACGTCCGGAACTCCGTTTTGCTCCGCTTTTTTCGCCACTTCTTCCAATTCTGCAAATAATGCCGTTGGGATGGTGCCGCCTTGCAGCACATGTGCCGGAGCGAATGTCGCGAAGAAAGGAGCTTCTCCGCGGTAGCGCCGAATCCGGTCAAGATGGACCAACGCACTCACCACGCCCAAAGGCTGTTTATCACATCCCTGAATGACGAACGCACCGTGATAGCTATGCGCTTCCATTTGGTTGATGACCATTTGAGCCACTGCATTCCGGCTTTGAAGCGAATAACTCATGCCCTGGTTACTTTGTGCGGTGCCGTCGCACATTACCGGTGTAGAAAAGTAGAATGGCACTCCGCCATTTTGCCAAATTCGGATTGCGGCATGCGATGAAGTTTTGAAATCCATAATATGAGCTGGATGATCAGAAGATCCGCCGATGATAGCTATCCTTGGCGCATTTTCCTCTAAACGATTGTAGATTTCTTCCAATGTCCAGTCGGGCGCCGGCCCTTCGTATTCAGAACCCAAAGTTTGCTTCGACCGGTCAAGCAGCCCTGCAACTGTGATGGGTTCATTCGCTTTTCCCTGCACATTGTCTCTATATGGGTTCACATGGTTGCTGATATTCGGGTAAAGAGCCAAAACAAAAACCTCCATTCTTTTTACTCAGTGCTGATTTTGCGCTGAGCCCATTATTCTCCGCCGATTTCCACCAAAAACATTGATAATTGAGGCAAGAACGTGATCAGCAATAACGTGATCACCATCGCGTAGAAGAAAGGGAGCACCGCTTTCGTTAATTCTTCCATTGACAGCCCGGAAATGCCGGAAGCGACAAACAAGTTGACTCCCAAAGGCGGTGTAATGAAGCCGATGGCCAAATTCACCACCATGATAATGCCGAAATGAATTGGATCGTATCCGAGACTTACAGCAATAGGAAGAAGGATAGGAGTCAAAATGATAATTGCGGCTAATGTATCCATGAAGCAGCCTACAATCAGCAACAAGACCGTGATCAATAAAATAATGACGATTGAATTGCTCGAGATTGACAACATCCATTGCGCAATTTGATTGGGAATCTGTTCAATCGTCAACAGCTTTCCGAACGCAGTAGCGGTACCCACGATAATTAAAATGGTGGCTGTTGTTATGGCTGAGTCCGTTATTACTTTTGGCAGATCGGTAATTTTCAATTCACGGTAAAATACCAATCCTGCAAGCAGGCCGTACACTACTGCTACAACGGCTGCTTCTGTCGGAGTGAAAACACCTCCGTAAATACCGCCTAAAATAATGACAGGAATCAATAAAGCCCATTTGGCATTCCAGAAAGCTTTCCCAATGGCCGCGGCAGTGGTTTTTTCGTCAGTTCCTGTATAGCCTTGTTTACGCGAATAATAATATGCGTAGAGCATCAATCCAATACCGACTAATATGCCGGGGATGATGCCGGCGATAAA
Source organism: Planococcus sp. TJ-301 (assembly GCF_058268475.1). NCBI lineage: Bacteria > Bacillati > Bacillota > Bacilli > Caryophanales > Caryophanaceae > Planococcus > Planococcus sp. TJ-301. The sequence goes on from NZ_JBZDOH010000001.1 coordinate 2,005,497, forward strand.
CAAGTCGCCGATAGAAGTGCTTCCCACCACACCGTAGATGACCATCGGAATACTCGGTGGAATAATTACGCCGAGCGAACCCGCAGCGGCAACAAGCGCAGTCGCAAATTTTTTATCGTAACCTTGGCGCACCATCGCCGGAATCATAATGCCTCCGATTGCAGCTACTGTAGCAGGGCCCGAACCGGAAATGGCTGCAAAAAACATGCAGGTGATAACAGTCGCGATGGCGAATCCGCCCGTTTTGTTGCCCACAAGCGAGTTGGCAACGTTAAAGAGGCGATCTGTAATCCCGCCTTTCCCCATGATCTCCCCCGCTAAAATAAAGAAGGGAACCGCCATTAATGGAAATGTATCTACGGAAGTTACCAGCTCTTTCATCAAAAAGTCTATTGGCATTCCTGAATACGTAATAGTAACAAGCGTTGCTAAACCTAGAGAAATACCAATTGGAACACTTAAAAACAAGAATAATGCAAATGTGCCGAATAGAATTGCTGTTATCATATTCCTCCCCCCTTACTCTTCTGTTATTCTATCGAATTCCGTTTTCACGTGAAAATCACCTTTGCCCATCAAGGTTTTAAATTCCTTAATTAATTGCTGGATTAAGCGGATGGCTGTTAGTCCCATCCCTACCGGAGTGGCAAGGTAGACAAGCCCCATCGGAATTTGGTTGGCGGGTGATTTTTGGCCAAAAGCCAGTAATTGTTGAGAGATATTGTACCCATAAATTACAACAGCTATAGCAAATGCTAAGAACAAAAGGTTGGCGATGATGCCAAAGATCAATTTGCCTCTCTCTTTGAAAAGCAGCAAAACAACGTCTATTTTGATGTGCCTTTGCTCTTTTACGGCAAAGCTAATGCCAATATAAATCAGCCAAATAAAACTGTATCTGGCGAGTTCTTCAGTCCAAGATAAAGAATTTTGCATTACATATCGCATAAAGACTTGTAAAAATATCAGAAAAACCATTAATGCGGATAAAATAACGAGAAATACTTTTTCGAAGTTTTCATCAATCCAGCGCACTATTTTCATTTCTCAACCACCTCGTCGATCTCAGGAATCTTGCCATTCAAGCTATTAAAAGAATAGACAAGGAGGAATGTCAGATCATTCACTCCCTGCCTGTTTTAAACTCATTAACTTTTCCCCTTAAAGGAGGAGCAGTTTATTTAGCTACGATTTCATCGATGGTGCTCAAGTATTCATCAACTATTTCTTTTCCGATTGCTTCTGAGTGCTTTTCAATGACCGGTTTAACAGTTTCAGCAAAGCGTTCTTGCTCTTCTGCCGTAACTTCCGTATACGTCATGTTTTCTTTCAATTTCGCTAAACTTTCTTCTGCCACTTCGCGGTTGCGGTCACGGTTGAATTTACCTGCTTCAACTGCAGCCTCTTGAAGGATTTTTTGTTGGTCAGCTGAGAACTCATCCCAAATTTGTTTACTGAACAAGAAGATGAATGGCGTGTAAACATGGGCTGTGTTTGAAACATGTTTTTGTACCTCTGCGTACTGGCTTAACTCAATTGTCGGATACGGATTTTCCTGGCCGTCAACTGTTCCTTGCTGCATCGCTGTGAACAACTCCGTAAATGCCATTGGTGTCGGGTTAGCTCCAAGCGCTTTCCAAGCATCCAAGTGGATTTCGTTTTCCATCGTACGGATTTTCAATCCTTTAAGATCGTCAACCTTTGCAACTGGCTGAACATCGTTTGTCAGGTTGCGGAAACCATTTTCCCACCAAGCTACGCCTACTAGGCTTTGCTCTTCAACCATCGCCAACATCTTGTCTCCGAATTCGCCATCAAGCAACTCATCCGCTACTTCTTCGTTCGGAATTGTGAATGGAAGATCGAATACGCCAAATTCAGGTACAAAGTTAACTAGCGGTGATGTTGAAGGAATCGTAATATCCAACGATCCAAGCTGCAGCATTTCAATAGCCGAACGGTCATCAGCGATCTGCCCTGAGTGGTAAACTTCAATTTCAAAGTCTTCTGTTTGTTCTTCCACTAATTCCTTAAATTTCATGGCACCTTCATATTCAGGATGCGAATCGTTTACCCCGATGCTTATACGCAGTGTTTGTTTTTCGCCCGAGCCTTCAGAAGAACCACCGTCACCAGAACCTGAACCCGCCTCATTGCCACAAGCCCCCAAAAATAATGCAGAAACCATTACTAAACTGAAAAACTTCTTTTTCATTTAAAATCCCCCTCTTATGATTATTTTCCACGTTATTAGTTCGACCCGATCCGAGCTGGAAGCGAGCTCACCACCCCTCATTTGTTTTACATTATAAAACTAAGTTTTTACTAATAAATACTTTTTCCGCTAAAGATAGCGCTTACATGGTTGCGAAATTTTTTTAGTAATAAACAAATTTCACAAACCACTTTGTTTTACATTATAAAACCGCGTTTCTGTTTATTAGAACTAAATTGATTATAAGGTTTAAATTTCAGAATTGTCAATTGTTTTTAGAATTAATTATTCAGAATTAAATAAATACTTTTTTATTACCATTCCGCAATGGTGCCATCCTTATGGCGCCACACCGGATTTTTCCACTCGTGGCCGATTTCTGCTTGCGCACGGACGAATTCTTCGTTTATGGAAATCCCCAGGCCAGGCTTTTGCAGCATCTCCACATAGCCTTCTTTGTATTCAAAAACAGTCGGATCATTCAAGTAATCCAGCAAGTCGCTGCCTTGGTTGTAGTGAATGCCTAAACTCTGTTCCTGGATAAACACATTATGGGAAGTCGCATCCACTTGCAGGCATGAAGCCAACGCAATCGGGCCTAACGGACAATGAGGCGCCACTGCGACGTCATAAGCTTCTGCCATGGCAAAGATTTTTTTGCATTCTGTAATGCCTCCCGCGTGGGACAAGTCCGGCTGGATGATATCCACATATCCATCGTGCAGCAGCTTTTTAAAATCCCATTTTGAATACATTCTCTCACCTGTGGCGATTGGAATGTTGGTGATGCGCGCAATATCACGGAGGGCTTCGTTATTTTCAGGCAATACAGGTTCTTCGATAAACATCGGACGGAATTGCTCCAGCTCTTTGACCAAAATTTTGGCCATCGGCTTATGTACGCGGCCATGAAAATCAATGCCGATGCCAATATTTTTACCGACAGCTTCCCGGACTGCAGCAATCCTTGCTACTGCCTGGTCTACTTTCTCGTATGAATCGATATACTGAAGCTCTTCCGTTCCGTTCATTTTCACAGCGGTGAATCCTGCAGCTACTTTTTCCAATGCTGCTTTGCCAACATCACTCGGACGATCGCCGCCAATCCAGGAATACACACGGACAGAATCTCGGCATGCTCCACCCATCAGCTCAGAAATAGGGGCATTGTGATATTTCCCTTTGATATCCCACAACGCTTGGTCAATGCCTGAAATCGCACTCATCAAAATTGGGCCTCCCCGGTAAAAACCTGAGCGGTACATCATTTGCCACAGGTCTTCAATCCGCCTTGGATCTTGGCCGATCAAATAAGAACTTAGTTCTTCAACAGCAGCTTTAACAGTCGCAGCTCTTCCTTCGACAATCGGTTCGCCCCAGCCTGATATGCCTTCATCAGTCTCGATTTTCAAGAACAGCCATCTTGGCGGGACGATAAACGTTTCCAGCTTCGTAATTTTCATTAAAAAATCCCCCTTTTTTAATTCATCTTTTTAGCGTTTTGTATTTTCTCAACAAATTGCTTGGCAATGCTTGCCAGATCGTCGTAGCGTCCCTCTGCAATAGCTTTGCTGTCCACCAAAGAACCTCCCACACCTACAGCTACAGCACCATTTTTTATAAATGCTTCAACATTCTCCAGGTTGACGCCGCCAGTCGGCATCATGGGAATGTGGCTAAGCGGCCCCCGTAAATCTTTTATGTAATTTTCGTTGAACGCCCCTCCAGGAAAAATTTTCAGCAGATCCGCTCCTGCTGCGTAGGCATTCAGCACTTCAGTCGGCGTCATGACCCCTGGAATTGAAATTTTTCCGTACCGATTGGTCATTTGGATTGTTTCAACATCAAATGTCGGGCTAAAGATAAAATCTGCCCCCGCATCAATGGCAAGTTTTGCAGATACCGCATCCAAAACCGTCCCGGCCCCCACTAAAACCCGATCATCGTACTTTTTTTTCAAGTCATTGATCATTCCAAGAGCTCCTTGTGTATCAAGCGTGATTTCCAACGCTCCGGTACCGCCTTCAACAAGCGCTTCCGCTATATGATGGATTTGGCTCCTTTCAGGCTTGCGGATTACTGCCACAATTCCAGATTCTTTTAACCGAATTAAATCTTCCCACTTTTTCACTTTTATAGCCTCCCTGGTTCAGCGATTTACATCTTGTTTGTTTTCAGCATTTGCCATGAAGTTTTCTAAATCCCGAAGGGTCGGCAAACCTTCGATATCCCCTTTCACTCTCACAACCATCGACCCGATTGCGTTAGCCTGCCGGACCGTTTCAGGCAGGGGCTTGCTGCGCAGCAGACCGCTGATGATGCCCGCAGCAAAGCCGTCTCCAGCACCTACAGGATCGACTATTTGATTGACTGGAAAACCGTCAACGAAGATTTTTTCATCTTTGGTATGCAAATAAGCGCCTTTGCTGCCTAGTTTTAGAATGATTATTTTGTTCTTATCCTTTAGCAGAGCCGTTGCTACAGCTTCAACATCCCTTTCTCCTGTCATTAATTGCCCTTCATCAAGGCCCGGCAGAATAACGTCTGCGCTGTCAGCTATTTCATTTAATACTTTCTTTGCCACCTCTTTTGGCCACAGCTTCAAACGGAGATTCGGATCAAAAACCACCAGTGTATTATTTTTTTTAGCAATTTCAATCGCCTTTTTAATCGTTTGATAACTCGTTTCGCTCAGCGCTGGAGTAATTCCGGTGATATGAAGAATTTTTGAATTGGCAATAGCTTGTTCATCCAAATCTTCAGGCATCATCAAGCTCGCAGCAGAATTTTTTCGGTAATAATAAACATTCATATTTTCTGGAGACAATTGTTCTTTGAAGAATATTCCCGTTGGTGCCTCACCAGTAAAAATGCATGAAGCTGTATCCACTCCTTCACCGCGTATACTTTTCAAGATAAATTGCCCAAATGGATCGTCGCCAAGTTTGCTGAACCAGCTGACAGTATGGCCCAGCCGCGTCAATCCAATTGCAACATTCGACTCTGCACCGCCAATCCTCATTGGAAACTGATGGATATATTCTAACGGCATCATCATCTCCGGTTGAAAAAGAACCATTGTTTCCCCGAAAGTAAATACTTCTGATTGACTCATCCTACACATCCTTATCATGTTAGAAAATGAAGTCTTTTCTAATTAGTTTTATATTATAGCACTCGGTTTTGTAATTATTCTACACTTTTAATTGTTGTAGTTCAACAATTATTTAAATTATCCAACAACTTTAGATGGGATTCTTACATGCTTTTTTTTTTGAATTTCTATTTAATTCACTGCAACTAAAAAGGGCTTTCCACGTTATGTGGAAAGCCCTTTCGATTTAATTCAATTTTAGATCCACAGCTTGAACAGCCCTTCATTGATCCCGAGATTGTACATATAATAAAGGCCGAACGCGGCGCTGAGGAGGCCGGCGAACTGGATGAGCGGTTTGTTGATGCTGCGCTTGTTCTTGCTCATGACAAACGGAATGCCGATTATGGTGTTGAAAAACAGCATTGAGACGATGGTGCCGAGCCCGAATACCAAAATATAGGCCGCTCCCTGCCAAACGCTGTCGACAGTGCCGAGCGTCAGCAAAATGATTGCTGCGCTGCCGGCAAGGCCATGGATAAAGCCCATGATTAATGGCTTTCGGTATGAAAATTTGCCGTCCGTGCCCGCCGTTTGTGCATCGTGGTGACCGTTTTTCCGGTGAGAAGCCATGGCCGTTACGCCGAAATAGACGAGCATGATGCCAACGAGAAATTCGAGGCTCATTGCCCATTTGTCAGAGATGCTGATTTTCAAGACGATCAGCAGCATGCCGACGACGAAAAGCGTGCTGGTGTGGCCGATGCCCCAGAACACGCCCACGAGCGACGACTTCCATAGTTTCTTGCTTTGGCTCGCAATCGTCGACACGCCGATGATGTGGTCCGGCTCGAGCGCATGCTTGATGCCGAGAAGGAATCCGATGGTTAAGATGGACAATAAGCTGATTTGCTCCAAAATAATGACCTCATATCTTCTTTAGACTTTTGCTAGTATGCCTGCTGCTTGCTGGACTTCCTGGAAGACGTCGCGCAAAGGCACGTTGTGGGCGGCAGCCGCGGTTTTCACTTCTTCGAACTCCGGCGCCACTTTGATGATTTCGCCATCTAAGCTTCCCACTTTGACGGTGATGCTGCCGTAAGGGGTATCGACGGTTTTGAATTCACGGTCGAGGATGTGCCTAGTCCACTGGGCTTTGCGGACACCGAATGTGCTCGTTTCGCGCAGCAGGATGTCTTCCAGCAAAAAAGCGTTCTGTGGCTTCGCGAGAACGGTGATGAGCGTGCCCGGGCGGCTTTTCTTCATGGTAACCGGCGTGTAATAGACGTCAAGTGCGCCTTCAGTGAGCAGTTTCTCCATGACATAGCCGAGCGTTTCGCCCGTCGAGTCGTCGAGCTGGCATTCGAGCACAGTGATGGTTTCACGCGCAGCGGCTGTTTCTTCATTGAACAGCAACGCCCGGATGACGTTCGGGTGTTCGAAATTCTTCTTGCCCGCGCCGTAGCCGATGTTCTCGATGGCGAGTGCCGGCAAATGGCCATAGTCGTCCGCGAGGGCTTTCAGGAACGCCGCTCCAGTCGGTGTGGTCAGTTCGCCGCGCACGTGGAAATCCGCGAGCGGGACACCTTTCAGGATTTCTGCCGTGGCCGGTGCTGGAATCGGATACAGGCCGTGGGCAATCATAATTTTGCCGTGGCCGGTTGGCACAGGCGACGACACGATGCGGTCGACGCTGAGGCTTTCGAGCGCCAGACACACGCCGATGATGTCGATGATGGAATCCATTGCGCCGACTTCGTGGAAATGCACCTCTGCCGGGTCCATACCGTGGATTTTGCCTTCGGCTTGTGCGATGACTTCGAATACCGCCAGACTGCGCTGTTTGACACGCGCCGGCAAATCACTGTCCGCAATCATACCGAGAATCGTCGACGCTTTGCGATGGGAATGCGAATGGTGGCCGTCGTCATGGGCATGTTCATGGCTATGTTCGTGATCATGGGAATGGCTGTGTGAATGTGAGTCGCTATGGGTTTCGCCGTGGGAATGCGTATGCCCATCGTCGTGCGTATGCGAGTGGCTATGCGCTTCACTGTGTGAATGGCTATGTTCATGCGGATTGTCATGGGAATGGCTGTGCGCCGCTTCTCCTGCGTCCTGAAACTGCAGATCCAAGAGTTTTGCCGAAATGCCGCGCTTGTCGACTTGTTTGACATTCAGTGTGAATGGATCGATCGGCATTTTTTTCAGGTGTTCGCTGATGTAATCGATGTCGGCGCCCAGATCGATCAGCGCAGACAGCGTCATATCGCCGGAAATGCCGGACTGGCAATCAAGATATAGAAGTTTCATGGTGGACCCCCTCAGACGCTAGTTTCATGATCATGGCGGCTTGGTAAGCTGCACCGAAGCCGTTATCAATATTGACGACGCTTAGGCCGGATGCGCAGGAGCTCATCATGGCGAGCAACGGCGTGATGCCTTCGAGATGTGCGCCATACCCGACCGATGTCGGGACAGCGATGACCGGCCGCTGCACGAGCCCGCCGACAACGCTTGGCAATGCGCCCTCCATGCCAGCGACGACGATGAGGACGCTCGCTTTGGTGATGTCGTCGCGGTAAGCGAGCAGGCGGTCGATGCCTGCGACGCCGACGTCATACAAGCGCCTCACTTTGCATCCCATCCACTCGGCGGTGATTGCCGCTTCTTCCGCTACGAACAAATCGGACGTGCCGGCTGCCAGCACCATCACTTCGCCGCCGAAGTTCAGGACGGGCTTGCCGTAAAGCAGGATGCGCGATGTGCTGTCATACACCGCTTCCGGAAAGCGCTCCAACAGGATCTCCGCTTTTTCTTTGGCGACCCGCGTCACCATGACTTTACCGTGGCGTTCGATCAGCTTGCCCATAATCGGTTCAATGTGTTCAACCGCTTTCCCTTCGCCGTAAATGACTTCCGGAAAGCCTTGCCGCTGCTCCCGGTCGTAATCCACTTTGCTGAATCCCAAGTCTTCAAAGTTCTCCATATGCTCACCTGCTGTCTTAGTCTTGGCAATAAAAGCGCTCCGCTTTTAATCCAGAATACTGTTGTCTTGCAAAGAAACGAACCCGTCTGAAAAGACCGGGTCCGCCTGTTATGTGTTTATCAATTTACTTTATCGGCCATTTCTTCTTCGGTCAACACTTCATTCATGCTGCCGGTGCGGTAGCCGCGAAGGTCGATGGAGATGTACTGGAAGCCGAGCGTTGTCAGTTTCAACAGGATTTGGTCGCGGAATCCGGCTAATTTCGCTATATCAGCAGGCGCAACTTCGATGCGCGCCGTGTTGCCGTGATGGCGAACGCGCACCATATTAATGCCGAGTTTCGCAATGAATTTCTCCGCTTCGTCGACTTGGCGGATTTTCTCTTTGTCGAGGCGTTCGCCGTACGGAATGCGGGAAGACAGGCTGCACGATGCCGGCTTGTCCCAAACCGGGAGTCCGAGCTCTTTCGACAATTCACGCACTTCGCGCTTGTAAAGGTCCGCTTCCTGCAGCACGCTGCGTGCGCCGGCTTCTGTGCGGGCGCGCAGGCCTGGGCGGAAGTCGTCCAGGTCGTCCATGATCATGCCATCGAGGACATGGCCGTAGCCAAGTTCTTGCGCTAAATCATTCAAGTGGCCGTACAATAATTTCTTGCTGAAATACCAGCTTTCTGGCGTGTTTGCCGCAACGCCTTCGTCTTCAAGTTCCTTGATTTCGGTTTTCAGCACTTTCGCGCCCATGTCTTCTGCCAATTTGACAGCTCCTGCGAATTCTTCTTTGCGGAACAGTTCAGAACCGACGACAACGGCGAGGACGTTGTCCCCTCCAAGTACCTGCTGCGCGCGCTTTAGCACCAATGTGCTGTCGACGCCGCCTGAGAATGCTACGATAACGCGGTTCATGCTGGATAAGATGTCACCGAGTTTGTTGTTTTTTTCAGTAGTTAAGCTCATAGGGAATTGCTCCTTTGTGGTTTTATTTTTGTATCAATGCTTGTTCTTCTACATACGGAATCGTCAATGGGCCGAGCGGAAGCACTGCAATCGTCATGCTTTCACCGTATTTCTGTTTCAATTCTTCGATTGTCGCTTCAATATTATGAGTCGGCTTCAGCATGGCGCTTTCCACTTGTTCGTCGGTCAGTTTCGAGTAGACGAAGACGTCCGCCCACACCTGGATGACGGCCTGCTTTTGCACCTGCCACTGGTCAAACACTTTGAATTCCGGATTGTTAATCATATCGAGCAGCTCTTGCGGCGATTTTGCCATGCCGAAGATTCCTTTATAATTGCCATGGTCCGGCAGCCCATCCGAACATTCGGACGCGATGATGATCGAACCGCCTTCTTTAACGATTTTATGCGCCGCGCTCATCCCTTTGACCGCCTGGTAGAGATTCTGGTCGAGCGGGTAGCCTGAATTCGAAGTAATGACCACGTCAAAGCGCTCATCGCAGCGGAGCATGGCATGCTCTTTAGCAAATGCACAGCCCTGGTCGTGCGCTTCATAAAGCTCGCCGGCAAAGATTGCCGTGATGTCCTTGTCCCGGTTGAGTGTCACGTTGAGCATGAAATCCGGCTTGCACATGCCGTTGATCTCGCGTGTCATGTCCTGTACCGGGTTGTCGACCATATTGCCCCAAGTCGCGAGTGGGTCGCCGATCATTCGAGCGTTATGGAACGTCATGATGGTTTCGATCCCGGCGATGCCCGGCATCATGCCTTTCGGCCCGCCGGAAAAGCCGGCGAAGAAATGGGGTTCGATAAAACCGGTGACAATTTTGAAATCTGATTCGACATAATCCTTGTTGAGGTAAACATCGCAGCCGAAGCGGCTGTGGCCGACGTTGACAAGCGTTTCTTTGTCGTGGCAATGATTGTTGACGATGCGGATATTGTCGACCACCCATTCGCCGAGCATACCGACGAATTCTTCGCGCGTCTGGTCGCGGTGCGTGCCCGTGCCGTTGATGACGACGAAATTCTCAAGCGGTACGTGATTTAATTCCTCGATCAATGCCGGCACCAGGATGTGGTTCGGCGTCGGGCGCGTGATGTCTGAAATAACAATTGACACGGTATCGGTCGCCTTCACCGAATCGCGCAGCGGCGCGGAATTGATGGGATTGCGCAATGCCTGGCGAATCGCTTCTTTATGGTCTTCCAGCTCTGGCAGGTTTTTCGGTTCGATGATGAATGCATGGTCGGGCAGATCCAGGACCAGCCCGTCTTGTCCGTAAAGCAGCTCTGTTTTCATGGGAAACCCTCACTTTTCGTCAGATTTGTTGCAGGTGCAGATAACACGTTATCCCCCTATCGGAAAATAGGGGGATAATTCTATGCTTAAAGTTCTGTGGCTTCTTTAGTTTTGGTTTTCTTGCGGTCAGTATCAACTTCGTCAAGCGTACCGTCGATGCCCCGTTTGCGCTGGTATCTGTCCATCAGGATAACCCCGAGCGGGCACAGCAATGCAGTGGTGATTGTTGAAATAGAGATTTGAGCAGTCGCAATCGGTACGATGCTTTCAAGCTGAGCGTATTCCGCCACTGACATAGCCCCTGAACTTACAGCTACTGCAGCAGCTGCCAATATTGCCGCAGGAGTGGCCGCAGCGTTTCCTGCCGTCGACGATTCCGCGATTGGTGCGATAAAGCTTTTCTCTTTGAAAATCTTGAATGCCAGGATGCCAAGTGCTGCGGTGACGAAAAACGTTAAGAACGCAAGTGCGAGTCCGCCGGCAAGTACTTCTGGATTAAAGAAGTTGGCTAGGTTCATGCCCGCTCCCAGAGCGAATGCGAAGAACGGAATCGGCAGGATTTCACCCGGTTTCAGGAACTCGCGGATTTTCGGATCCAGATTCCCTAAAATCATGCCGATTGCAAGCGGCAAAAGGACCGCGATAAAGGAGATGACCGGGAACGCAGTCCCCATCAGGCCAAGTGCCACCAAGGTGAAGAACGGGCCATCATTAAGCGACAGGATTGACAAACCACCGACGTCCGAACGGTTGCCGTATTGGCCAGTCAATGCCGCATAGAGTCCGCCGTTGCTATTTGTCATACCGGCAATGATGGCAAGTGTCGAGAGGCCGAGAAGGCCGTGCCATGGATCAAAGAAGAATCCGAATGCCACCCCGACGACAACGCCGCCAAGGTATTTAGATCCCGTTAAAATTGCTCCTTTTTTCAGTGCTTTGGCACCGACTTTCATGTTCATCTGGCTGCCGATAGAGAAAAGGAACAAAGCGATCAGCACCAGCGCGCCGTCTTTGAATAATTCCTGGGAGAATCCGCCGATGCGCAGAAACTCGTAAAAGCCTTCATCCGTTGGTGCGGCACCAAGCCACTTCAAGATATTTTGAACAAAAGGCAAATGAAGCTGGTCAATCGTGTTCAGTGTAGCGCCAAGCAATAACGGCACAATCATCAAGCCGCCTGGTACTTTCTCCATCGTATCTTTTATTCTCATACTAATAGCCTCCCTTTTTGTGTAACACTTTGGTGAAAATAAGCCCGCACGACTTGCTCTGTGGCGGTTTCAATCAATTCTGCGGCCCCTTCGATCGCCTGTTTCAGCGACATCGGGCCATTGACAATGCTGTGGATGCTAACGACACCGAAATCGTGCAGCGCTTCTGCGCCTTTTCCGACCGAACCAGCGAGGATAATCGTTGGCACCCCTTGGTCTTTTGCACGTTCCGCAACCCCCATCGGCGTTTTGCCGAAGGTCGTCTGGCTGTCCACTTGCCCTTCGCCCGTAATGACGAGGTCCGTATTTTTCAATTGTTCGTTCAAGCCGATGTAATCCAATACGACGTCAACCCCGCGCTTCATCTTGCTCGGGAAGAAGGCCTGGAACGCGCCGCCGATACCGCCCGCCGCGCCTGCTCCCGCCTGTCCGTGAAGCGACGTGCCGGTCGTTTTATAAATTTGGTCCGCCCAATGGGCCATGTGGCAGTCGAGCATTTCCACTTCTTCTGGAGATGCGCCTTTTTGTGGCCCAAAAACATGTGAAGCGCCTTCGGGTCCGATCAGCGGATTCTGAACATCTGAAGCGATGATGAATTGGCTTTGAGAGATGCGTTTATCAAAAGTCGCAACATCAATAGCCGCTACCTCATTCAACGAACCGCCTCCGAAGCCAATATTATGGCCTTCGCCGTCAAGCAGACGCATGCCAAGCGCCTGCAGCATCCCGGCACCGCCGTCATTGGTCGCCGATCCTCCGAGTCCGATGATGAACGACCTGAAGCCGTCATCAAGTGCGCTGCGAATCAATTCGCCAGTGCCGTAAGTTGTCGCTGTCAATGGCGCCAATTGCCCTTCCGGCACGAGGTGCAGGCCCGACGCCGACGCCATTTCGACAACGCAGGTCTTGCCATCGCCCAATATGCCATAAGCCGCCTCGACTTGATCTTGCAGCGGTCCGGTTACCGTGACTTTCTGTATCCGGCCGCCGGTTGCCGCGACTAGTGTTTCCATGGTCCCTTCACCGCCGTCTCCTATCGGCAGCAGCACGGTTACGGCTCCCGCAAAGGCTTTTTTGATGCCTTTATCGATTGCCTGTGCCGCTTCGACCGCTGTCAAACTTCCTTTGAATGAGTCTGGAGCAATTATGATCCTCATCAAATCCCCCTTCCGAAAGCGCTTTCACTAACTTAGTCTAAATTATATGAATATTGACTCCATTCGTCTATGGCTATAAGCTATAAAAATAAAACGTTTTCATTCGAATAAATTGTACAGATCAACCAAAGAGGTGGATAAATTATGCAAATGCTCAACCAAAAAATGGCAAACGACATTGTCAGAGAGACTTCCGTGCGCTTGCACCGCAACGTTAATATCATGAATACGGAAGGCCGCATCATCGCTGCGCTGGACAAATCCCGCATCGGCGCGGTCCATGAAGGCGCTCGCCAAGTGCTTGCTACGGGACAGTCGCTGGCGATTGCCGAAGGCCAGGAATGGGAAGGCGCGCAGCCCGGCGTTAACTTGCCCATCGTCTTTATGGGAGAACTGATCGGCGTCATCGGAATTACGGGAGCCCCTGAGGAACTCGAAGACATCGGCGAACTGGTGAAGATGACGACCGAATTGATGATCCGCCAAGCTTTCCTCGACTCCCAAATGGAATGGCAGCAGCGCACAAAAGAAATGATCATCGACCAATTGCTGAAGAAAGATCCGTCGATTGCAACTGTCGAAGAAAACCTGGCGTTATTGGGGCTGCGCCTCGACCCGCCGTTCACTTCCATCATCGTCCAGTTTACAGAACGCGCGACAGCCAATCGCATCCTCATCCAGCAAGTGGAAAAAGCCATCGGCAAAGGCATCGCCAGCTTTATCAACGTCAATCGCCTCGTGATCATTCTCAGCGGTTTCGAGGAAGAAGATGTCGACGGCCAAGTCCAAACGCTGCACGCGCTGCTGAAAAAACTCGATATCCAGTTCCGGATGTCGTACAGCCTGCCCTATAACCATCTGCGCAAATTCAGCCAGTCATACGAAGACTGCGAGATTACGCTGGAAATCAGCGGCTCGGGCAAAGAACTGACGTCGTTCGCTTACATCGAACTGAAATCGCTGTTCTACCAAGTGGATGAAACCGTCGCTGAACGTTTTGCTCACCGCGTCCTGAAAAACTTGGACAAGACCAAAGCCGAAACGCTGGAATCGTTCTTCGCCAATAACCTCAACATCCAAAAGACGGCGGATGATTTGTTTCTGCACCGCAATACGCTCATTTACCGCCTGAAAAAAATTGTTGACGACACCGGCTACGACCCAAAGAATTTCAAAGACGCACTGATTTTGCAGGCAGCGCTGTGGATTTTCCAGAAATGGGAACGCAAATCCATGTCCTAAAACGCACAAAAAAGGCTTTCCGTTTTTGGAAAGCCTTTTTTGTCTTTACTTTTGCAGGCGCGCCACGAAATTCGTGAGGCGCTCAAGCGTATTGATGTTGCGGTTGCATACTGCGTTGTCCGTGCAAATGTAATTTCCCCGTTTGACGAATTGGTCCTGTCCGGAACTTTTCGTGCGGGCGGTGAACAAGCCGACTTCGCTGTGGCGGTTGCAGACGGCGCAGACGCCTTTTTTCTGGCTGCTCGACAGCGTCCCGGAGACGCCTTCAAGCCTACCGTCTTTCTGGGTCGCGAGGTACATCAAATTCGAACTTTCGGTCCACGCTAAATATGACATCTTGCTGAAGTCGACGGTATCGGGCTTTGGCCCTTTGAACTTTTTCGCTTTCGGGAACAGCTTGGCAAGCGCTTCGCTGGTGACTGCAGGGAACGGAATGATGTACTGCTCGAGCCCTTTGAGGAACACTTCGGCGTCCGCCGCTTCTTTTACTGCGGACAGCGGATTCAACACTTTTTTCTGTTCTTCGGTCAGCGCAGGGAACGTTCTGAAAACTTTCTCGTGCGCCAGATGCCGCAGCACGCTGAGCACTTCGGCGTCGTTGCCTGTTGCCTGTCCTGTGACAAGGATCGCGGCCTGGTCTTTGATGAAATTGAATTGATCGTTTTGGATGAACGCTTCAAGACGGTCCGATGCGCCGCCGGTTTTATTGGTCGTTTCTCTGACATGTATCATTATAAGCCACTCCTTATCACTTTGAATGGTGTCTATAAAGGAAGCCAAGGATCAGAACGGAAGCTCTTCCTTTTCATTCATCATACTTGAATTGACTGTCAATTTCCATTTGCGCAAACCTCACCCTTTTAATGGAAGATTGTTGCCATCCAGTAATTTACAGGTGATAATTGAGAAAATGGAATTTCATGTGAAGGAGCGATTTAATGAAACAAATAGCATTCGCGGCATTTATTAGTCTCGGCGTCTTGGCATTGCTCGGTGTTGGCGGATTTCTGCTAATCCAGAACGGCTCTACTAGTAAAGAGCAAACGCCCGCAACGATCATCGTGAGCGAGAAGCCAGCCGCGCAGCCGGCAAATGTCCAAGCTCCGCAGGAGGAATTCACCGGCAGTTCGAGCAGCCACATCAATCTGTCTGACGGCATGAGCAATTACGATGTGCAATTATACCTTCATGAAATGACGCATCACAAAGTTTACGCCGACATTAAATTCGGCTCCCGGCCTTTAACGAGCGAAAGCATTGCCAGGCTGATTGAAATCGTGGAGAAAAACAGCTATCCCGATGAAAAATTCTATCTGGAAACACTGGACGCATGGCAGGAAGGCAATTTCTCCAATGCGGTTGAAGTCCACAACACCATCTGGGGCTGGCATAGCGGAACAATCGGCAAGGCCACCCGGCTCATGACGCCACAGGAAGAACAAGATTATATTGATATGAATTCTTAGGCATTTGTGAAGCATTTCCCGATTGATGGGAGATGCTTTTTATTTGAAAAAGCGATATTTTTGTCTATAAACAACATTTATTTATTGATAAACGATATATTGTAAGATATAATCAAATCAATAACCTGAAAGGGAAGGATCTGGCCATTCGTGCAGATGATGTGGAACCACCTGTTAAATCACCATCCACCCTTCTTAAAATTATTGGAAATGAGGTGCTTTAAATGAAACGGGAAACACTTTTTTTGAAGGCAGTAATCGTCTTAATGGCGCTGCCAGTACTGGCGGTGTGCATTTTCGTCGTGCCTCCGATGTCGGAGTTCGCCGGCGAATTGATCGTCCGCGTGCCTTTTGTTCAATACTTCTTTATGGCGGCGCTTTACGCAACGGCCGCAGCCTATTTTGTGGCGTTATACCAGACTTTGAAGCTGCTCGGCTATATTGATCGCAACATTGCTTTCTCAGAGCTTTCGATCAAAGCCCTAAAGAACATCAAGCGCTGCGCACTGGCCATTACTGTCTTGTATCTATTGTGCCTGCCGATTATTCTTTATGTGGCGCAAGTCGATGACGCTCCGGGCCTTGGCGGACTTGGCCTCGTCATCACATTCGGTGCATTGGTCATCGCGGTTTTCGCAGCGGTGCTCCAGAAGCTGCTGCAAAATGCCATCGATATAAAATCTGAAAATGATTTGACGGTCTGAGGTGAATGATATGGCGATAATAATAAACATTGACGTGATGCTGGCCAAGAGAAAAATGAGTGTGACCGAGCTGTCGGAGCGGGTCGGAATCACAATGGCCAACCTGTCCATTCTAAAAAACGGCAAAGCGAAAGCGATTCGCTTCTCCACTTTGGAAGCCATTTGCGAGGCTTTGGATTGCCAGCCCGGTGATATTTTGGAATACAAAAAAGGTTGAATGAACACAGGAAAAGGCCCGATCGGCACAGATCGGGCCTTTTCCTGTGTTCATTCGTTAAAGCGTTTCGCCGCACGATTGGCGGACGACCAGCGATGGCTCAAGCTGAACCGTTTCAGGCTGCCGCTTGATGCCTTGCCTTTTCGCAACAATCGCTAGGATGAGCCGATCCGCCGCTTCACGGCCCATTTCATAGGCCGGCTGCCGGATAGTGGTGAGCGGAGGATTCAAGTGCTTCGACCATTCGGTTTCATCGTAGCCGAGCAGCGCGATGTCCTGCGGCACAGCCATGTTCAGTATGCCGAGGGCGTCAAGGATTTCCAGCGTCAGCCGGTTATTGGTTGACAGAATGGCATCCGGCTTGCCGCTCCCATCAAGCAATTGCTCCAGCGCCGCCAGGCAATCCTCTTTGGTTTCGACAACCTTGATCAAGTCCGCTTCAATTTCAAGTCCATGGGCCGCTAACGCCTGCTTATAGCCTTGGAGCCGCTCCTGCCTTGGGCTGATGCCGTTTACCGGATACAGGAAAATGGCGATGCGTTTTTTAGAGAGCGCGGTGAGGTGGGAAACGGCGAGCATCGTTCCTTTAATGTTGTCGGCAACGACTGTGTCGACCTCCACGCCCTTTACCCTTCTGTTCAAAAAGACGAACGGGAACTCTTCTGCAACGAGCGCTGGGAACAACGGATTGTGCTCGGACGCCGGATTGATGATAATGCCATCGAGCTGCCGCATCAAAAATTCCTTGATGTTCTTGCCTTCTTTCTCCGGATCGTCCCGTGAATTCAAGATCAGCAGGCTATAGCCCGCTTCCTGGCAAACATCCTCGATCCCTTCGAGCACCATCAGCCAAAACGGATTTTGCAGATCGGACAAAATCAGCCCGATCGAGTCGGTCTTCATTTGTTTCAAGCCGCGCGCGAGCGCATTCGGCCGGTAATCGAGCGCGTTGATGGCCTCCTGCACTTTCAGCCTCGTGGCGTCAGCAATGTAATCGGTATTGTTCATCACGCGGGAGACAGTTGAAATCGATACGCCCGCCTGCCTGGCAACGTCTTCGATCGTCAGCTTGCGTTTTGCCGGTGGGTCCGTCATCCGCCGACCACCAGCCCGTAACGCTCGGCGGCTGAGTAAATCTGCTTGGCTTTCTCGATTACCGGACGGTCAACCATTTTGCCATCGAGCATGAATACGCCCGCGCCTTTCGCTTCGTTATCGGCATGCCACAACACTTTCACTGCCCACTCGATTTGTTCACGCGAAGGGCTGTAGACTTCATGGATCGTTTCCAACTGCTTCGGATGAATCGCCATTTGGCCGTTAAAGCCGAGCGCGCGTGTGGAAGTTGCCCGTTTCTGCAGGCTTTCGTCGTTATGGACATCCGGAAAGACGGTATCGTAGACGCCTGGGATGCCTGCCGCTTTCGCGTAAGTGACGATTCGTGAGCGTGCATACAGCACCTCTAACCCCGGTTCGGTCAGTGTCAAATCCAGGTCCACCGCATAATCGATGGCGCCGAACGCGACGCCGCTGATATATGGGCTGCTGAAAATGTCTTCGAGGCGGATGACGCCCACCGCGGTTTCAATCAGTACGATCAGCTCGCCTTCGCTGCCCATGCGCTGCCACGTTTCAGCGACTTGTTCTGGACTTTCCGTTTTCGGCAGCATAATGCCCGTTACGTATTTGTGCTGCGCAAGCGCGGCGTCGTCGCGATACCATTCCGTGCCGAATTGATTGATCCGCAAGAAAATCGGCGTCGCAGGCTTTTCGCCTATTTCGTCGAGCGCCTCAGCGATGATGTTCCGCGCGTCGACTTTTTCGTCCGGATGAACGGCATCCTCCAAATCCCATAGCAGCGCGTCCGCCCCACTGTCGATTGATTTCAATAAACGCTCTTTCTTCGTTCCCGGTGTAAACAGCAAACTTCTATAAACCATCTTCCATCCCCCTCATCAAATGATCCCGCCATTGCGCAGCTCTTCGACTTCCGCCGGCGTTAATCCCAATTCTTCGTAGACCGCATCGTTGGACGAACCCAATTCCAATCCCGCATGGCGGATTTCGCCTGGCGTCCGGGAAAGCTTCGGCGCCGCGTTGAGCATCTTCACTTTACCGAAATGCTCATCGGGCACTTCCACAATATTTTTGCGGTGGATGAAATGCGGATCCTCCATAATTTCCTGAACGTTGTAGACAGGTGCAATTGTCGCTTCAAAACGGATAAAGCGCTCCAGGATTTCTTCCTGCGGATATTTTTTCATCCATTCCGCGATAATTGCTTCCAGTTCATCGGCATGCTGCAGCCGCGCCTGGTTCGTGGCGAATTTCGGGTCGGCGAGCAGCTCTTCACGCCCGATCGCTTTGAAGATCCGTTCGACAATCGCCGGTGATGTGCCTGAGATGGCCAGCCATTTGCCGTCCTGTGTCTCGTACAAATTCCGCGGCGCCGTCCAGCCAGTGCGATTGCCTTTCCTTCCGGGAATCACGCCCAATTGGTCATATTCCATCACTTGGTTGCCGAGCATGCCCATCAACGCTTCGTATATCGGCAGGTCGATCGATTGCCCTTTGCCGTCTTCCGAATGGTCGCGTTCGTAGACGGCCACCATCGTGGCATATGCCCCCATCATCGCCGTGGCGTAATCGGCAAGTGCAAAGCTTGGCAGCACCGGTCCGCGGTCCGGAAATCCGTTGACCTGCGCAAAACCCGACATCGCCTCAGCGAGCGTGCCGAATCCCGGGCGTTCTTTATAAGGGCCGTCTTCGCCAAAACCGGACACTTTCACTAAAATGAGGCCTGGGTTCTTTTGCGCCAGCGATTCGTAAGTGATGTTCCATTTTTCAAGCGTCTGCGGCCTGAAATTGGTAATCACGACGTCTGCCGTCCCTGCCAATCTATGGAACAGCTCCTGTCCTCTCGGAGTGCTGAAGTTCAGCGTAATCGGCTTTTTGTTTCGCGACACGAGCTTCCATTCAAGTGATTCACCGTCCTTGTGGCTGCCGGCATTGCGCAACGGGTCGCCTGCAGGATGTTCAACCTTGATCACTTCAGCACCAAAATCGCCTAGGTATGTAGCTAGCATCGGGCCGGCCAGCACAGTTGATGCATCAATGACGCGCAACCCTTCGAGCGGCAGCTTTTTCTTATCCTCCATTTTTTCAGCTCCTTATGCGTTCTGTCATATCTCTGAAAACGTTTTCAGAAAGTTTAGTCCATCATATATTCTATTCAGAAAAATGTAAATACTTTCATCGTCAATTAAAAATAGCGCAGCCGGTTCACTTTCAACCGGCTGCGCTATTAAAATTTCTTCCCTATAGGATTCAGCGTGCTTGTTCTTTCACTTTTGCCAAATTCTGAATGATCGCGTCTGTCACTGCTGCCGTATCGTACGTCCCGCCGAGGTCGCGGGTCAGGATGCCCTGCCCCGTTGTTTCTGCAATCGCTTTGTTCAACTGGGCCGCTTCGTCCTTTAATCCAAGATGATTCAGCATCAGTGCTGCGCTTCCGATGGTGCCGATCGGATTCGCGATCCCTTTTCCAGCGATATCCGGAGCCGATCCGTGGACCGATTCAAACATGCTTGGCGTCCGCCGTTCCGGGTTTAGGTTGGCGCTGGCAGCGACGCCAAGGCTTCCGGCAAGCGCGCTTCCGAGATCCGACAAAATGTCAGCAAACAGATTAGACGCTACCACAACTTCCAACTCTTCAGGATGCAAGACAAATTCTGCAGCCATCGCGTCAACGAGCCGCTGATCTGTTTCAACATCCGGGTAGTCTTTGCTGACACGCGCAAAAACTTCGTCCCATAACACCATGCCGTATTGTTGCGCGTTGCTCTTCGTTACGCTCGTCACTTTTTTCCGGTCGCGGGTCCGCGCCAAATCGAATGCAAAACGGATAATCCGTTCGCAGCCTTTTTCCGTGAACAACGCCGATTGGACTGCGACTTCATTGCCCGTTCCGCGGCCGGCGAAATTGCGTCCGCCGATTCCGGAATATTCTCCTTCTGAATTCTCGCGCACCAGCACCCAATTCAAATTATCTACATCCGGATGGTTCAGCCTTCTCGGCACTCCCGGCAAAAATTCAACCGGCCGGATATTCGCCCATTGATCAAATCCTTGGCAGATCGCCAAGCGCAAGCCCCATAAACTGATGTGGTCCGGCACCCCTGGGAAACCGACAGCACCAAAGTAAATCGCATCATGATTGCGGATCTGTTCCAAGCCGTCTTCATCCATCATTTTGCCGTTTTCGAGATAGTATTCGCAGCCCCACGGAAAGTAATCGCTATCAAAAGAAAACTTGCCTTCCGATTCTTCAGCCATATGCTCCAGTACGCGCATGCCTTCCCGAACCACTTCTTTTCCAATGCCATCGCCTGGAATAACCGCTAACCGAAATGTTTTCGTTTCGCCCATTTTCAATTCCCCCTGTAGTCGCCATCGCTGGCGCTTTGGTATGTGTTACAGAGTATATTAGTTTAATGCATACGTTAATGTCAATAATAATTTAAATTTTATGAAAATAAAGTCTATAAATCAATTTTACAGATTAAAATTATCTTTTAAATAGCTGATTTTAAAATAACGTATACATAATTCCGTAAGAAACCAAAAATAACGGCCTGCTCCTGTAAAGGGCAGGCCGTTATTTATTCACGATTTCAGTATTATTGATTTCATCAAGCACTTCAAGAATTTCCTTCTGTGCGCGTCTTCGGTGGGATTCGATCAGCATGCTTGCAGCTTTGCCATCTTTTGCACGCATGCAGAAAACGATCGCTTTATGCTCAGTAATCGAGCGCAGCAGAATCGGCCGCTTGTCGATTGTAAACAGCCTCGCCCGGTACGATTGATCCGCAAAGCTGTCAATGACGGCTTTCAGGCGCTTATTATGGGCATAGTCAATAATCGCCGTGTGAAACAAATCATCCAGCAATGACCATTTTTTCAAATCTTCTTTCAACAAAGCCGCTTGCTGTTCCTCGATGATTGCATCCAAATGGTCCAACTCCGCGTCAGTAGCGTTTGAGGTTGCGGTTTCGATAGCCAAACTGTCCAGCGTCGTAATGATTTCATACACTTCTTTCAAATCTTTCTGCTCGATCGGCTCCACGATAAAACCTCTCCGCGGAACCAGCCGGACGACGCCTTCGATTTCCAATCGCACCAGTGCTTCCCTGACAGGCGTGCGGCTCATCTGCAGTGCTTCGCTGATTTCGCGTTCCAGGAGGGCTGTGCCCGGCGGCAGGATTAAATCCCGAATGGCAAGCCGTATCGTGTGATAGGCCCGTTGAGGAAGACGGTATTTCTCCATTCCGCTTAAATTCCGAATAAATAGCTGAAGTTCTTCTTCCATATTCATGCGTTGCTTCACTCCAAACTATCCCAGATTCACCTTTAAGCCGTCTTGGCATTAAGCAATGTTCATCTATTATAACGACAATGAAATTTTGTGACAACGACATTTGTGAATACTGCGGGAGATGGGATGCGGAAAAAAACACTCCCCGCCTAACCGCACCCGTTCAGTTGAGTGGCACAAGACCTCAAATAATACTTCAAATACTAAATCAAATAACACTAAACTTCATTGCATATTAGGATGCTTATATATTCACGAAAGAATTCCACCAATAAAAGGAAATTATTCTTTAATGTGGTATCCTTAAATATTACATAAGAACTATATTTTATAAGAGGAGATGTTATCATGGGTTTCTTTGATCGAAAAGCTATTTGTGGTGTGTGCAATGAAGAAGTTGGGCTAAATCGTTTTAAAATAAAAAAATCAGACGCTTGGTTATGTCCTAGCTGTTTAAAACAAGCTGGAGGCGCTACGGCTATTAATGTGAATAAAATAACTGTTAAAGAAATCATAGCGATTATTCAAGAGAAAGAAGATAAACTTGGTGATGACCCCATGTCACGCGCCGAAAATATGTACATGTATTGTAAAGAGAATAAATTCGGTTCTGGTTTTAACGAAAAATGGGGAGTTAAACACTTCAAAGTCTTACAAGATAATTTAATCCGAGGTGAAAAGGTATTAATGACTTTCATTGGATTGCACAATTATCAATCTACTACTAAACACGATAGTAACTATGCTTATGCTATTACTAATAAACGAATTTTGTTTGGTCAAAAGTCTTTAACTGGCGAAAAGTTTAAAGCGGTTAATCATGAAAAAATTAACGATATCTCTTTCAAAAAAGGAATAATATTTGGCGTTTTAACCATCGATACTCCCCAAGAGAAGTTTAATATTGCCTTAGATTCAGCTTCCGCTTCATCAATAAACAATGCGATTCACGAAGTTTTAGATAATTTAAAGTCTTCTAATGCTCCAGAAAGTATTATACAGTCATCTGCAAACACCTCTACTGCCGATGAGATTTTAAAATTTAAAGGACTTTTAGATTCTGAAGTTATTACCGAAGAAGAATTCAAAGCGAAAAAAAAGCAACTTCTTGGACTATAAGTTTTTCAATTTCCGTAATTTCCGGATTTTTCTCTTACAAATATGGAGTTTCCTATAATGCTTTTTTAACTTGAAATAAACCTGTAAAGAATGTATGTATTCGTTGAGGTATAGACATTTTAAGACCACCAATTCATAGGTGAATTGGTGGTCTTATTTGTGTTTCGCTCTTTATTAAGAACTCCTCAACTGAAAGGGTTAGGTATAATTTCTGGAATGTATTTTTGCGGAATCCAAAAAGCTTATACCTCTTCCAACCGATCCGTTGCCGGCGGCGGGGTGATGGAGAGATCGGTAATTTCCTTTCGCCATTCCGGTGTCATGTCGATGTCGAGCGCCGCGAGCGACGGCTCAAGCTGTTCCAAATTGCGTGCTCCGATAATCGGGGCGGTGACCGCTGGATTCGCCATCGTCCATGCCACGGCCAGTGATGCCGGATGGTGGCCCAATTCGTCCGCATGTTGCGTAAAACGGTCAGCGATACGGTAATAAGCCTCTTCGGCATAGCGCTTTTCATAGTTTTTCTGGTCAACCAGCCTGCCCTGCTCCGGCTTTTTACCGTTGCCGTATTTGCCGGTAAGCAAGCCTCCGCCGAGCGGACTGTAAGTGATTACGCCCATGTTTTCAGCAGCGGCGAGCGGCAGGATTTCCACTTCTGCCTGGCGCTTCACAAGATTGTACATCGGCTGGACGCATTCGAAGCGTGCCAGGCTTTCTTTATAGGAAATGCCAAGTGCTGTAGCGATTTGCCAGGCAGCCCAGTTGCTGACCGCCGGATACAAAATTTTCCCTTGGCGCTGGAGATCATCCATTGCCCGCAGCGTTTCCTCAATCGGTGTCTCCGGATCGAACGCATGCACAAAGTAAAATTCAATGCGGTCGGTATTCAGCCGCTTCAGGCTTTTCTCGACTTCCTTTATGATGTGGCGGCGTGACAAGCCACGGTCATTGACGCCTTTTCCGGTCGGTCCATTCACTTTGGTCGTCAATACCAAGTCATCCCGGCTGTCCGCGATGCACCTTCCCAAGATTTCTTCCGCTGCCCCTTTGTTATAGACATTCGCGCAGTCGAAAAAATTGATGCCTGACTCCCGGCAGCGATTGAACATCGCCCGCGAAGTTTCTTCATCCGCGTTGCCGCCAAATGACATCGTCCCAAAACAAAGGCTCGATACTTTGATGCCCGTTTTCCCAAGCGTTTGGTATTCCATAGGCTTTCCTCCATTTTAAATTAATGAAATCGAATTCCACTTTTCAATGCCGGCTTACCCTTTCGTATATTCCTTCCCTTCTCTTTTCACAATTGCCATCGCCCATAGCAGCAGGACAATGACTACTGCGAGGACAGCAGCAAGAAACAGCCAGCCGAACATGAACGAACCAGTCACATCCACAATAAAGCCGAACAGCGGAGGCCCCAGGATGACGCCCCAAGAGCCCAGCATCAGGCTGAAGCCGCTGGCGATTCCAGCCTGCTTCACTGGAACCAGTTCAGTGGCGGCGTTCATCCAGACCCCATTGAAACCGGAAATGCAGAAACCGAAAACGACGGTGATGGGCACCATCACCCAAAACAGCGTCCCCGGCGGAAGCTGGCTGATCCCTAGCGAAATGACAATCGACAAGGCCGCGATGATGGCCATGACGATGATTCGCTTCCCTTGAAAGACATGATCGCTGATCATTCCCCACGCGACGCGTCCAAAAGAGCCGCTCACTTCGGAAATCACCAGCAGCATTCCCGCTGACACGAGGCCGAGGCCGATGTATTCATAAGCGAACAGCACCAAGTATGTATTCAAGATCAGTTGGCTTCCGCTCAGTCCCATAGCGGCAATGCTGACCAGCACCAGCGGCTTTTCTTTGAACATTTGGAGAATCGAAGCCAGCAAACGCGCCGGCTCCTCTGCGGATTCCACTTTCACATCATCTTCCGGCGGATCGGAATAGAACCGCCAGGCGAGGATGCCTGTGAGGATTAATAGCAGGCATGCGCCAAAAAGCACCGGCCGCCACCCCCAGACAGTCGCAGCGGGAAGAAGCAGCAGCGCCGCTAGTGCCGACCCCAGCGTGACGCCCATCTGCTTGATGCCCATAGCGGTTCCCCGCTTTTCAGAAAACCAGTGGATGATGCCTTTATTCGAAGTCGGGTGCATGGCTCCATATCCGACGCCGCCCAGCACCACCATGAACAGGACCACAGCATAGTGGGAAGTCAGCGTCATTAGGATAAAGGACGCGCCCAGGCATAACGACAACAGAAACAGCAGCTTTTTCGAGCCGATGCGGTCTACGAGGAACCCGGCGGGAATCGCAATTGCCGATTGCCCCAAGAAGAGCGCGGCCGGAAGCATGCCGATCTGCGCTTTAGTCAGTGACAAATCCTCCCCAATCAGTACACCCAGAGGGGCTAGGCTCCTCCCGATAAAAGCCACCATGATCTGCGCAATCAGCAGCCACGTCAGCATGCGCCAAGGATTGATAGCGAATAATGCATCGTCGCGAATGGTTTTGTTCATATTAGGCTCATCTCTTTTTGCCGGCTCTGGCGGGAATCCCCTCCTATCTTGTCGGCGGTTATTTTGGACTGGCTCCACTGGACGGCCATGTTTTGGCGTGGACATTCGGGCTTCAACAACGCCCCATGTTTTCGATGCCAACTTATCGTCAGTGTACGTCCATTATTGCGGACATCCCAATTGGAGTCAATTCCGTTGTTTAATTATTCTGATTAATTATTATTTTTCTTTTTATTTCTGATTTTTAGGACAGAAAAAAGCAGCCGTATTGGCTGCTTAAACAGAAAATAATAGAATTTTTTTCAATCTTCATTTTGGCTAATGCCTTAGATTAAGATATGAATTGCAATACGTATACTTCTATTGGTCTCTTCCATAATAGAAGAGAACAACGTTTCCGGCTCAATCCTAGTTCAGCTTCACTGGGAAAACATCGGATTTCCTTTTTGACCAACCCACAAATCTGTCCCTTCCATCTGCAGTGCCAAACCAAGCAACCGGTGCTCCTGCCCTTTCGCAGCCATGAACTGGACACCAATCGGCAAGCCGTTGTCAGAAACATGCACTGGAACTGACATCGCCGGCTGGCCCGTCAGATTAGCGAGTTGTGTATAAGGCGTGTAGGTCAGGCTTGGCAAAAACATCTCATAGATTAAGTCCTGCTGCGCATTCATCGTCTGTGCCGTCGAAAAGCGCTCCAAGAAATCCGTGCGCGATGCAGCAGAATGCGTCAGCTCGCCAATTCTCGGCGCGGTAAAAGCCGTAGCCGGCGTCAAGTAAAAATCATAGCGCTGATGGAGCTCGGCCATATTAGCAGCTGCCGCATCCCAGGAAGCAAGGCTTGCCGAATAATCGGCAGCAGAGACTCCTTTGCCAGCTTCACTCAAGAGCCACGATTCTATTTCCATATCTTTCGCGTTCAGTGTGCGCCCAGACATGCGGCCAAGATTGCGTGCAAGCAACGCCATCTCGCCGCTGTTCATCAAATAATAATCCTGCATCAAGCGGAGGCCGTCGATGCCATTGGATGTTTCTTCCACTTCGTGGCCTTCCTGCAGCAGCCATTGGACCGTTTTTTGAAGCGCGTCTTTCGCATCCTGTGACACTTCTGTTCCGACTGGCGAATCGGCGGCAACTGCAATGCGCAGTTTGCCCTCTGTATTATAGTTGAAGGCGTCTCTATATTTCCCGGGAAATAAAGGCGTCTGAAATGCGGCTTCTGGCTGAATCGTCTGCAGTACATCGAGCAGCGCACAACTATCACGTACCGTCCGAGTTAATGCGAAATCGATGGAAGCACCTTGCCATTGCCGGCCTGCGCCAGGTCCGACCGGTGTCCGGCCGCGCGTCGGCTTCAAACCAAAAAGCCCGGTGAAAGAAGCAGGGATACGGATTGATCCGCCGCCGTCACTTGCGCCCGCCATCGGGACAATCCCCGCCGCCACAGCTGCAGCGGCGCCGCCGCTTGAACCGCCTGGCGAAAAGTCCTGGTTCCACGGATTGCGCGAAGGACCGTAAAGTTCCGGTTCGCTGATATTCTTCAATCCGAATTCCGGCGTATTCGTATGCCCGATGAATGAGATCCCCGCTGCTCCCAGACTGGAGACGAAATGGGAGTCACGCTGTGCAACAGATCCTTCCAATAATTTCGAGCCGGCCGTCAGCGGTTCTCCTGCCAGCGACTGCGAAATGTTCTTCAGCGCCATTGGCACGCCGCCAAAAAGGCCGCTCGGACTTTTTTCTAATGCTGCAAAAGCTTGTTCTTTGCGCACCGAAGTGAAAGCATTCAATTCCGGTCCAAGCTGCTCAAGGCGTTCAAAGGAAAGCACCAGCAATTCCGCCGGTGTTACTTCTTTGCTGCGCACCAATTGCGCCATTGCTGTGCCATCCAATGTTAAATATGTTTGTAAATCCATCGTTTCCCCCGATCCGGCGCTTCAGGCCGCATTTTTATCAATCCCTGTAAAAAATCATACCATTATTTAAAAAAGCGTTCCGCATAAACGGAAAGCTTTCGCGGCAGCGGCCAGCAGCAGCGCGTGGCCATTGCCCGGGCACTCGCCCCGAATCCCCACCTCCTGCTGATCGATGAACCATTCAGCAACCCGGCAGACCGCATCGTCAAAATCAAGGACGGCTGCACCGATTTCATGGGCCGTCCATGCGATCTGCTGGACGTTTACCGCCAGGACGCGAAAGCTGCTCCGAAGACAAGCGAAGAAAAGGAATTATTGCATATGTGAAATCCTTAAAGGGGCTGTCGAGAAATTCTCGACAGCCCCTTTTTAATTACTTGCACATCGGTTTTTTTCAAGAACCTTATACTGTTTCAACCACTTGCTTGCATAAGCTCTTCATCAGACTTTCGAGCATATGTGGCGTTTGGACAAACGCACTTTCGATATGAAGCCGCTCCGTATACTGATGGGCGTCTTTCCCGAACGGTCCGACATTCAGTACAGGCGCCTGCAGCTCCAGCATGCCGGAAAACGGGATACTGTAGGTGCTACCCCATACCGGCGTATTGCGTTCATAAGAGCTCCACCCGTTTCCACTGTCGCTGTAATTCACATAGCTCAAATCGCAGAGCCCGTTAAAGTAATGGATCTGGTCAACTTCAACGCCAAACTCCGCAGCAGCTTCTTGGACAGTCGCAACGCATTCCATAATCAATGGATCCTCTGACGAATTGACTGCCGGATAATATGGAGGTGCAAACAGCAGAACGATTGCCGGTGACAGTTCGTGGCATTGAATCATCAGTTTATCAGCAATGCGCAGCGATTTTTCGCGTTCATCCCATTCTGTATGTTCCAGCACCTCTGCTTTTAATGCAGCGACAAAGCCGTTGCCGCGTTTGGCTTCTGCATAGGTCAATAGCTGTTCGTAGCGCAGGATCCGCACTTCGCCGATCCCGTCAATGCCTTCGCGCTTGCAAAGTTCCCCGTACGCCGTGTTGCACATTGTGGCCGCCTGTTTCGCTGTCTGTTCGAACAGTTCCATAACTTCTGCGGCATTCCGTTTCATTAGGAAAATATTGTACAAGGCGGTGGCCCGGTATGGTGTTTGGGTCGAATACTGCATTTTCAAGTCTTTTTGCTGAAGCGACACTGGCAGCGGCGTGCTCTCTCCCAGATCGTTTTCATGGAATAATGCATTCCATTCCATCGCCTGTGTCAAAAACGAAGCGATGAAATTGGCGGTCATGCCTTTCAGCGGTTCACCGACGTGTGTCTCTTTGCCGTAAAACAATGCAGCCGGCATAATTTTCCCGAGCGTCCCCGAATAGATGTAATGCTTTTCATCGCCCGGCTTCTGCGAAAATGCTGGTTCGCTGTTGAAGAACATTTTATAGGACAAGCCGCGAGCATCTCGCAGTTTCACCAGTTCATCAACTGCTGCCCGCATGCCAGTTGAATTGACTTCTTCATCCGGCACTGTCAGCAGCACCAAATTGAGCGGCCACTCTTCTGTGCTCGCTTTTTCAAGGAGCGCCATGTGGAGAACCAGTCCCATTTTCATGTCCATCGTGCCGCGGCCGAACAGGTAGTTGCCTGACTCAAGATCAAGCCGCGCTTCATCGGGCAGCTCATGCTTTCGTTCGGAAAGCTTTTGCGTAAGTTCTTCCGGGCGGCACGCCAGCACTTCCAGATCGCCGTATTCTTCCGTCTGGACAGTGTCGAAATGGCTGATAAGCACAATGGTGTCCACGGCTTCAAGGTGTTCGTAGAGCGCCATCAGAAGATTCCGTCCCGGGTCGGCTTCATGGAGGGACAAAAAATCAGGATGCCGCTGGAAATAATCCAGCTTCCGCAGCTTCTCTTTCACTTTAAAAGGAAATTCCTTCTCTCCTTCCGTCAATGTCCGGCTTTCCCAGCTCACCACTTCGCACAGGAGCGACCGAAGACTGGCTGGTGATCCCCACAGCAATTTTTCCACTCAATATTCCTCCTTATTTGACCGGTTCCAATTCCACTTCTGCCTGAGCAGTGTTTCTTTTTTCAAGTTTCACTTTATAGAAGATCATGCAGGCGACGAAAAAGCCGACGCCGTATAGCAGTCCGATTCTCTGCGTTGGATCAAAAGCCAGAAACCCGAGAATGAGCAGGCAAAAAGCGATGCAGAAGATCGGTACGAATGGATAGAACGGCACTTTGTATTTCAGATCCGCTGTATTCCCTCCCGCTTTTACATAGCGGTAGCGGAACATCAATTGGGAAGCCGCAATTCCCATCCAAGAAATCGTTACTGAAATGCCGGCGATCGACATCAGCAGGATGAACACCGTATCCGCCTCCATGACGCTGGTCAAAAGCGACAGCAGTGAAAACAGCATAGTGAAAATCAATGCCGCAAGCGGGACTTTCCGCTTGGTCAGCGTACTGAAAATCCGCGGCGCCATGCCTTCATTGGCCATCGCCCATAGCAGACGGGTCGAAGCGTACAGGCAGGAGTTGCCGACAGAAAGGATAGCTGTCAGGATGACAAAGTTCATGATGCCTCCTGCATACGGAATCCCCACCACTTCCATCAACGTAACGAACGGACTGGCCAATAGCCCAAGCTCTGAAGCAGGGAAAATAGCCGATAGGATAATGATGGAAGCGATATAGAAGACAATGATGCGGAACAGGATATTGCGGATAGCTTTCGGGATGTTCTTTTCCGGATTTTCCGTTTCCCCTGCAGCAATTCCTACCAGCTCTGATCCTTGATAGGAGAAAATGACGTTCATCATCGTGACAAAAATAATGGCAATGCCAGCGGGGAACAAACCTGTCGGAGCCAGGTTTTCCATGAACGGCGCCGGTCGGTCCGCAAGCGGAATGAGCCCGAAAATAGCGGCTGCGCCAATCACGATAAACAGCAGAAGCGCTACTACTTTAATGCCGGCAAACCAGAATTCCGCTTCTGCGAACCCTCTTGTCGTCAAAGCATTCAGCATGAATAGGAGAACCACGAAGATGGCACACCAGATCCAGACCGGTGTTTCCGGGAACCAGTATTTCATCAAAATGCCGGCAGCGGTGAATTCAACCCCCGCCGTGGCAGCCGATCCGACAAAGTACATCCAGCCTAATGAAAAGCCGGCAGACGGACTGATATATTTCGACGCATATGTCTGAAAAGAACCGGTGACTGGCATGTGGACGGCCAATTCCCCTAAGCAGACCATGACCATGTACAAAATCAGGCCGCCGATCAGATAGCCGATCAACGCCCCTCCTGCTCCGGACTGGTTGATCGTATACCCTACATTTAAAAACAATCCTGTGCCGATGACGCCTCCAAGCGAAAGCATGAACAGATGGCGGCTTTTCATGGAACGGTTCAACTGGTTTGCAGCCGGCACTTCCGGTGTTTTAATCATTTACATTCCCCTTCCCCCAATGTTTTCTTGCACCCCTTATTGATTCTTAAAACCGCAGCGACAAGCAGCTCAGACCGCCGTCATGCTTCTGGAATTCCGACATTTCAAGTTCGATGGTCTCCAGCCCGCGTTCTTCAAGTTTCCGCTTCGTGTCTTCAAAGCCTTTTGGAATGATGACGTACTCATTGACTTTGATGCAGTTCGCAGAATATTCGTCTGCATCAGGAATTTCCACTTTTTCATACTTTGCAAAATCCGGATTGCCTAAAAATTCCCCAGCCGCGGCAATCGTATTGTTGCCAAGGTAAGCGATACCTGTTTTCAAGTGGAAAAATTCCTGCAACTCTACCACTGTGGCCGTGTACCCTTCCGTTTCGACAAGGTTTTTGAATTGCTCTACCCCCTCGCGGTTGGTGCGTTCTGAAATGCCGACATAAAAATGCTTGTCCACCTGCAAAACATCGCCTCCATCAAGCGTTCCGGGTGATGTGATGTAGTGGAATTTCGAGTAAAAATTTCTCAGCACTGTTTCGATTTCCTCTTTTTCGCCGTTGCGGCTCTCCGCCCCCGGATTTGTGATAATCGCGAATTCCGGCGTCACGACCGCTGCGTCTTCGACGAACGTCGAATCGGGATATTCTTCGCTTTCAGCCAAGTGCGTAACTTCGACGCCGCAGGCTTTCAGCGCTTCGACGTAAGCGGCATGCTGTTCAAGCAGGCGGCCATAGTCCGGTTTGCCAAGATCTGAAGTGGTTAATCCGTTGACATAGCTTTTTCCTGGTGTTTTTACGATGACATTTTTAAACATGCGTCAATCCCCTTTTCTCTTTTATCGGCACTCTTACTGCTGGGCTTGTCAAGCAGGTCGGCCCGCCGGTTCCTTTGATGCTGATTTCTTCGCCTTTGTATTCGTATACCGTTGCGCCTGCTCTTTGCAGCTGTTGTTTGGTGGATTCATTGCCTGCCACCATGATGCAGACGCGCGGCGCCACCGCCAGCACATTGCAGCCTAGAAGGTCGTATTCCATTTTCGGCACTTCAATGAGTTCTATGCCCCGCGACAGCAGCAGCTTTCGAAATGCGACTGGCATGAGCGGCGAGTAGACGACGGCCAGGTCTTTATCGACCATGCTGATGAATGACATCAAATGGAGGCATTCCTCCTCCCCGTCTGCATGCGGCAGCTGGACTTCAATAAACTCATCGACGAGATGCGCCGTCATTTCTTTGATCTGGCGGATCGCTTCCGCATTGGTTCTGTAACCGTTTCCAATTGCCAGCACCCGGTCATCGAGCCAGACAATGTCGCCGCCGTCCGATGTCGCTTCCCCGGTCAGTTCCCCAATGATCGGAATTTCTTTTTCTGCGAGGAACTTCTTATAGACCTCCGCTTCCGGCTGCCGCAAGGCTTTACCGGATTTCAGGAGGATCGCCCCATCCGGCGTGAATTTCACCGGGTCGTGTGCGTAGATGGAATCCATGCTGACGTCCTCTGACTTCGGCAAGTACTCGATGGACGCCACATGCTGCTCCAGCAGCGCTATAAACTCGGCATACTCTTTCCTGGCTTCTTCAAAATCAGGTTCGGAGAGATAATTGAGTTTTTGCCATTCTTCTTGAATATGCTTCTGGCTGATGAACGCATCTTCAGGATGTTTGACAATAACTTTTTCGAGCGGCTGGTACATAGATGAACTGTATTTCATGATTGCCTCCTTTTCCGCATAGTGGAAAAGCATTCCACATTACGAAAAGATATTTTTAGTAATATAAGATAACCATGGTATAATGTCAATAAGTTTTAAATGTTCCAACAACTTTATTTTCTAAAGGATTGGTGTGAATTATGCAGTCAATTGACCGGGCTATGGGTATTGTAAAATTATTGGTAGCAAGCTCCTCCGAAGATGGCTTATCCATCACGGAACTTGCCAATGAATGCGGGCTTCCGGTAAGCTCGATGCACCGTATCTTAAAAGCGATGGCGGTTCATGGAATGATCCAACAGGATGACAGGACAAAGCGCTATAACCTCGGCAATATCTGGCTGGAATACGGCTTACATATGTACGATACAATCGATTACGTCAGCACCATCCGGCCGGAATTGGTGCACCTGGCGGAATTGACCGGTGAAAGTGTTTACTTGAGCCAGCCAATGGGGAATGAATCGCTCATCACTGAACGGATCGACAATGAGAACCATGCCATCCGGGTCTACGACAAGCTCGGCTCCCGCATTCCCATGCACATCGGAGCGGCCAATAAATCCATGCTCGCGTATATGCCAAATGGCGATACGAAGAAAATTCTCAACGCATGTATTCCGAAGGAAGAGCAGTCCGCATTCCGGCACCTGTTGGAACAAATCCTGGAACAAGGTTATGCTATCAGCCATAGCGAGCGGACGGAAGGAACTTCTTCTGTCGGGGTGCCGATTCTGAATCGTTTTGGCAAAGTCCAGGGAGCACTCAGCATCGGGGTTGTCAGTTACACGCTTACTGAGGAACGGCTAGATTACCTGATTACCCAGGCGAAAGAAACCGGCCAGCGGATTTCCATTAAACTTGGCTATAGAGGATAAGTTTCACTAAATCATAGAAAAAGGGCTCTCCGGTTTTCCGGAAAGCCCTTTTTTGATTTTATTCTTCTTCTGAAACTTCCAGGATCTTAATCGTCTTGAAGCCGAGGATCACTTTAAAGCGCAGCCCCCAGTTTGCGGAAACCACTTCCAGCTCGGAATCGGTGACATTGAAATGGAGCACTGTGTCGTGCTCAAAATCAACTAGGATATAGGCATTGGCGTTGGAGAACAGTTTGAATGATTTGTCCGCGATCAATGTCCATCCGTGTTTCAGGCCGTGGCTTTTTGTCCCCATAACTGCACCCCCTGACAGATTCTAAACGGCGAATGGTTTTTCGTCTCGTTTCCTCCATTATAGCGGCTGGCCAATGAAAAGAGCAGGCACAATCGCGCCTGTTCCAAAATTTCATGCTCTTTTATTGATCCAGCCACTTTATTTGATAGGATTCGTGAGAAATCCGCCGTTATATCGGTTTGGCTCGTAGGAAATGATAAAGGCTTTTGGCGATTGTCCGGTCACAAAATCGCGCAGTTTCTGCTCGTTTTTCCGTTTGGCCAATACTTTCATGCACATCCGCAGCCCGTCTTTCCCTTCAGCCGGCCATGCAGTGACGCCGTAGCCTTTCTCTCTTATCAGCACGGGCAGATTGGATTCATGGGCATCCACAATGATGTCGAAGACGATATAGCCGAGCACCATACGATTTTCAATGATTCCTCCAAGGTAGACCCCGAGGCCCCAGCCGGCACAATAGGCGGCAATGTTCACAGGGTCATCCAGGTTATCAAGGACGATCGTCAGCCTCAGCAAAACCGAATCTGCCCAGCAAGCGTAAGGGCGCTGATTTCTTGTTTTATCCGGCTGGATTTCGGTAAAAGCTTTTCTTTCTCCTTCTATTT
This sequence comes from Planococcus sp. TJ-301, assembly GCF_058268475.1. NCBI lineage: Bacteria > Bacillati > Bacillota > Bacilli > Caryophanales > Caryophanaceae > Planococcus > Planococcus sp. TJ-301. The sequence goes on from NZ_JBZDOH010000001.1 coordinate 2,039,915, forward strand.
CTTTTATAATGGGGAGAGTCTGAAAAAAGTAGGTTTTAATGAATGGAACAAATTTTTTGGTTTATCTATGCAGCTTTTCTCGGCACTGCGACTGTCGGCTTCATCATACACAGCGGACCGTTGAATTTTCCGGTCAAGTTTGACCTAGTTGTTTCCGTAATCACGTGGATCGGCTTGTTCGGCTTTGTCACCCAAAACCAGATTTTCGAACCGATCGTCTGGAAGTTCGTCTTTTTCGGCGGCCTCGCCTGGGATATCATTTTTGCATTCAAACTGAAAAAGCAGTTTGAGCATGAGCGCGAAGAAGTCGCGGGTCCGACCGGCACGTTTTTCGTCGCAGTGTCGACCGCCCTTTTCTTAGGGCCTCTGTATTACGGCTTGTTCCAATACGCATTTTAATCAAAAAGGGCTCCCTTTATCGGGAAGCCCTTTTCCTTTTTCCCAAAGAACTTAATTCATGTTTGTAAGTGAATTCCAATTGGAATATTATGGAAATATCAAATGGGAAGGGGCGATTGCGTGAAAAAGATTATTTTATATACATTGTTACTATTGGTTCTGCTGCCGCTGCTTTCCGGCTGCAATGGACCTCCTTTGCTTGAGGGCGAATATAGCCGCATGGAAATCACCCAAGGCGGCGAGCTTGTCCATGAAGCAAGTGAAGCCCGTGAAATTGAGGCGTTCGTTGATTTGATTAACAATGCCAACCGTGAAGAAACCCATACGTGGGAGCTCCCGGAGCCTATCGGAACATTGTCGTTCCACGGGGACAACGAAGGGATTACTTTGCCCCTTTATGAAGGAGGCGTCGGGGTAAATGAATATTTCGTCGAAGTGGACTTCGATTTTTAAGGGTTCATAAACAAAGCCGGTTCTCCATCCTGGGAACCGGCTTTGTTTATCAATTCAATATTCTCTCCGCTTTCCCTTTCGTCAATGCGATCAAGCCGTCCAGATTTTCCAGTTCGTCCAGACTGTACATCGCTTCCCGCAAAGCTTTCGCCGCTTCTTCGCCAATGATGGCGTGGACCAATCGATTGAATTTACGCTCCAATGCAGTATCGTCCATCGGATTTTCAATGCTGCCTGTGGCGTTTTTCACCGTATGGGCGATTGTTCTCCCATCCTTCAGGTAAGCTACCACATGCACTTCCTCTTCTTTCACAGCGGCATCAACCTGCGGCTGGATTTTGCTGCGGAACGCCACGACTTCCGGATTGTGGACACTGGCGTCCGAATATTGCGCTTCCCCTGCATCGCCTTCCAAGAACGCGACAGCAGCAGTGTGGTAAATACTGAATTTGCCGGCGAGCCCTGTCGGCGGCGTCGGTTTCCCTGTCAGCTCCAAAACGTACGGATTGACGGTCAGCTCGATGCGCTCGACTTCTTCCGCTTTCACTTGTTTGCCGAGTGCGATACAAGCATCAATCGAAGGATGGAGCACGATACCGCACGCATACGGCTTGAATGCGTTTTTCAGCAATTCCCATTCAGTGCCCCATGCCACATTCACTTTCGATAAATCATGCTTTGGCGCCAAGACGTTGGCAAACCCGCGTTTCGCTTCAAGCACTTCTGTAGAGCTGGTGAAATTCTTCTTGGCGAGCAATGCCGCCATCAGCCCATTCTGCGCAGCCTTTCCGGGATGGAACGGCTTTGTCATCGTGCCGAACATCTCGCGCAAGCCGAACGATTGGGTGCCGGCGATTCCAAGCGCCCATGCCATCTGTTCGGCATCCAGCTCCAGCAAGATTCCCGCCGCCGCTGCAGCACCAAAGACACCTGTCGAACTGGTGATGTGGTAGCCCAAATGATAATGGCTTGGGTACACGGCGTTAGCGATGCGCAGTTCCGCTTCGCATCCTAAGATGAACGCGTGCAGCACCTCTTCGCCGGACAGTTTCATTTTTTCAGCAAGCGCCAAAACGACAGGCGCCACCGGTCCGCTCGGATGGTGGATTGTATCGAGATGCGTGTCGTCGTAATCGAAAATATGGGAAGACATGCCATTGATTAAAGAGGCCAGCAGCAAATCGGTTTTTTCCGTACGGCCGAAAATCGAGACTTGTTCCGCCGATTGGATGTCTTCTTTCAAGCCAAGCACCATATCGACCGATGGATGGTGAGCAGCGCCGATTGCCACGCCCATCCAATTGTACAAACTTTTTTTGCCATGAATTTTGACTTCTTCCGGGATATCCTCCATTTTCGCCTTCAGGATATTTTCCACCAATTGTTTTGTCACCATTTCTATTCCCCGCCCTCTGTCAATTTTTGCATTGCGTGTTCGCGCGCATTCCGTACGTGGTGTTTGGCGATGCTTTCGGCAAACTCTCCGTCCCCTGAACGAATCGCGTCAATCAGCATCTTATGCTCGCTGATATTCTGCAGCGGCCGGCCGGATGTCGACAGCGAAGCCGACATCATCAAACCGATCTGCGTCTGCAGCATGTTCATAATGGCTTCGAGATAGACATTGCCCGACAACCGCGCCAGAGACAGGTGAAACTCCGAATTGATGCGCGCCAGTTCATGCACATGGTTCGCCACTGCTCTCATTTCCGCTTCATCGATAAGCCCACTCAGTTCGCTGATCCCTACCGGCGTATGGCGTTCCGCCAGTTTCCGTGCCGCGAGCCCTTCCAGCAATTCGCGCACATCATACAGCTGCGCCACTTTGTCGACCGACAGCGTGATGACCTTGACGCCTTTATGCGGCTCATGCGTAACGATGCCCTGCTCTTCAAGCTTACGAATCGCTTCCCGCACCGGTGTGCGGCTGACGCCGATTTTTTCGGCCAAGCCCCGTTCCGTCAGCGTCTGTCCGGGCAGGATGTCGCCGGTCCGAATGGCATTATAGAGATATTCATAAACGGAATTCTTTTTCACATCAGTCATTTCAATCATTACGCGGTCCTACCTCCTTTTCAAATGGTATACCATATTTACAAAATTATAGACTTATTATTATTAATTAGCAATAAATCAATCAAATTGTATACCAAATTAAAAACCACCGTTCAAGGGAACGGTGGTTAAGTGGTTCAGTTAAATGCCTTTTTCTTCGAAGCGCTTCAGATCATCCCGATGCCCCATGACAATAAGAACGTCGTTTTCTTGCACCTCATCATTCGGCACAGGAGCAATATTGACATCTTCTTGGCGTTTAATCGCAAGTACAATGATCTTGTAGCGCTCCCGCAAATTAAGCTTCGCCAAGGTACGGTTCGCAATTTTGCTTGATGCAGTCAATTCCTGGATGCTATAATCCTTCGACAAATCAATATAGTCGATGATTTTTTCCGAATCCATATGATGCGCGACGCGGACACCCATTTCATATTCCGGCTGGATGACCCGGTCAGCACCGACTTTTTCAAGGATTTTCTGATGCTGCAGGTCGCGGGCCTTCACCCATACCTTCGAAACGCCAATCTCTTTCAACATCAATGTGCAAAGCACGCTCGCCTGGAGATCATCCCCGATGGCGACAATGGCGTTGTCGAAATTCCGCACGCCAAGCGCTTTCAATTCGCTTTCATCCGTCGCGTTGGCAATGACGGCATGGGAAGAATGATCACGGTTCGCATCCACTCTCTCCATTTTCGAATCGATTGCCAGCACTTCATGGCCCATTTTATAAAGCTCTTGGCACACACTGCTGCCAAAACGGCCAAGGCCAATTACCACGACTTGTTTTTTCACTTTAATTCCCTCTTTCTGCGCTATCCTTCAATCATGCCTAATAGCTAAAATCTACCCCTGCAAGCCCCTATTGTCAAATGGCATCTATTCTTTGCACACCAAGGGTGAAGCACAGTTAATTTTGCCAATACACAGTTAAAGAGAGGATGTTCGCGCCTATGCGCAGACATCCTCCCTTTGTGCCCATTATTCCAACAGCGATTCGGCAATCCGCATCGCTTTTAAAAGAGCGAATTCGACTTTATTGAGCCGCCTTTTCAACAAAGTCTGCCATTCAAGTGCTTCCGGGCTCCCCGGATCGGTTTCCGACAGCAGCCGGATATCTTTTAACAACGGCACGGTTGGCAGATTCACCGCCAGATCCTGCTCGAAAAGATCGCCGCTGACGTAACTCAGCGGAATCAGTTCATGGGAAATCGTGAGCATTGCTTGATTGAATTTCTTTGCTTCGCCGTCCTCCCATTCTTTCCGGTCAGCCAGTTTGTTGAGCTGTGCCCCCAGTGCTTGGAGCTTTTTAGCACGTTCCAAGGCCATCGACAAATCCAGCTGCCCTTCCGCCATCCTTGCATAGCCCTCCAATGCCGCTGCGATTTCAGCGGCGCCTGCGGCATGGTTGAGCGCCATCACTTTGCGCGAACAGGAATCGTAGATCAGTGACACGTAAACTTGGCAATCTCGGCGCAGGTTTTCAGGGTCGAGCTTGTCGAGCGTATCTTCCACAGTATGCCACCACCAGCCGAAGCCTCCGGATTTGATTCCGCCGAAAAGCTTCACTAAGGTCCGCGACGCTGCATCGTCAGTTTGAGGCTGTTCGGAAAGACCCATGAACAACGCAGGAACTCCCGGCCCCCAGAAAGATTGATCGCCCCCCCTTCCAAAGCGCTTGCCGATAAAAGCTTCGCCTGTCAGTGCTTCTACGAACGAGCCGCCGTAATCGCGTGTTTCGGCCATGCAGTTGCTTTCGCCAAGGATTTGCGCCCCCTTTCCCCCCAAAGAATCTGCATAGACATGCAGCAGGCAATGTTCATGCAGCTCTTCCCAGTGGCTGTCGCAATAATAGGCTGATCCTGAATAGCGGCCGTGGGAATGCCCGGACCAAAACGCCAAGCGCAGAGTCCGGCGCAGCGGCAATGGCTGGCTCATTAGAACCCTTGCCGTTTCAAGCAATGCTGCATTGGCGCTGGCGTTGTCCATTGCGCCATAATGCCAGGAATCGATATGGCTGCTGAACAACACGAATTTTTCCGGTTCTATTTCACCTTTGATGTCTGCTATTAACGTAGGAATTTTACGCCAGCCGGTATCGACTTCCGTTTTTAGCCAGACTTTCACCGGTTCACCGGATCGGGCCAGTTGCCCGAGCAATTGGGCTCCTTCTTTTTCCGTGATGGAAAGCACCGGAATTTTCGGAAACTCTTTTTTCGTCTCCGGTGTCGGATTGCCCCAGACCCGGGATACCGTCATTTCGTGGGTGATGGACCCGTTGATGAAAACTCCGGCAATCGCTCCTGCTTGCTCCAGCATTTCCACCCCACCCGGCGTTGCAATTCCTTCCGTGAGAACCACTTTTCCGGCTGTCTCCATGCCAGAGGCGAGCTCTTTCACATAAAGCAGCTCTCCGCTGAGCCCCTCGTTTCCGGTCGATGTGGACATCGAATGGGTGATGCATGGAAACTCCATGCCGCCTGCCTGCAATTCTGCCGACAACGGCAAACTGATAAAGCCGTCATGAAAGCTCAAAGCGGTTTCAATCCCCAGAGCATCCAGCTCGCCCTTTACGTATTGGAACGCGCGCAGCTCTGCTGGCGAACCCGAGAGCCGAACTTCTTTGGCAATTTCTGCCGTAAACGCCATCAATTTTGCGGCCGATACCGCACTACTCAAATTCAGGTGTGTTTTATTCAACTCGACAACCATAGAAAACCTCCTTTTCCGGCGGTGAAATGCCTCATTTTGCTATAGGACAAAATCCTTTGCAGCAGTCTTAACTTGTTCAAACGGCTGAAAGCGGCTGCCGCTCAAATCACTGACGGCATCGATAAACGTATTGGTTGTATGCGGCGTATCATAAAGAATCTTGAAAAACTCCGCCCTTTGTTCTTTCGCAACCGAATCATAGCCTTTGCCGACCATCCAACGGCCGTAATAATAGGAAGGATAATAGGTTTTCTGAATGGGATGCGAGAAAAACCGGTAGCAATTATTCGCTTCGATAGGGCCCAACATCCCTTTTTCCATCATATATGCGATGGCTTCTTCTTTGTTCATATTCCCTTCATTGAACAGATAACAGGCATTGGTCATGGCCATTCGCTGCATGTCGATCCAATCGCGCCCCAGCTTGTAATGGCGCTTCGTTTGGAGGCTAATGCCCTCGGTTTCTTCTTCGTCCCGATCCCATCCAAGAAAATGGAGTGCGCTTTCAGGACCCCCTTCGAATAACGCATTCGTCGGGCTGTTGATCAGGTAATAAGAAGCTTCGATCGGCAGCTTGCCTTGCTGAAAGAGATAATCCCAGCGGCAGTAAAATGCCTGATGGCCTGGGTAGCCTTCATGTGCCATGATCTGCGCCAGCACCGGTTCTGTCCATGGCCGGTCAATATTGAATGTCAGATTGCCGCGGTAATTCCCGGTATACTTGGAGTATCCGCTCCAAAACACCCCTTGAATCGACTTGATGTAATCCAATCCGTCTCCCTCAGGCAATTCGATGACCCGCTTTATTGTTCCTTCTTTGCTTTTGTCTTTCATCGACTCTGCCACTTCGATTACTTTATCAGGCGCAATCAATGTCTCTGCAAGCCAGCTTTGCGCTTTTTCTTGCAGGCTGCCTTTATAACCGAGTTCCCCGAGCCCTTTTTCCACAAGCTCGCGGTGCCCAGCCATCGTCTCTTCCGGGATAAGTGTGGCCGGCAATTCCTGGATGTTGGCAATGTATTCCGCATAGGGCAAATCATCGCCTTGAAGGCTGCGGCCAAAATAGCGGTACGCATTGACCATCGAGCGCAAATACCTTCCTGGATGGCCAGCAAGCCCCTGGATCTCTTTCTCCACCTCATCGATTTTGCGGCCAATGTCATCAAAGTTCCGGAGTGAAGGCTTGACGCTGCTGTAGCTGGCTGACGCCGTTTCCGTATCGTGCATTTTCAAGGTTTGTTCGTTGAGGCTTAAAACGATATCCACTATCGCTTCTCCTACCGGTTCCGAAGTCCAACGTAAGGTCATCTTTCTATTCCCCTTTCATACTGCATTTCAATATCCCATAATGTGCTTATGTCTTCGAGTACCAATTTCACCATCATCGCGTAGAGTTTTTCCCCTTTGTCAGCCGTTGCTGCCCCAGCGTTGCCAGAAAAGGCTTGCGGATACAGCGTCGCGCCGCCATCTTTAAAACGGAAGCGTTTTGCCAAGGGAATTTCGTGGCTGCCGACGCCTTCCGTATACGCATACCGCTCATCGATCGCCAGGACCATCGATGTCTCGTCTTCGCCTGCATGGCCCGGGTCCGGAGCAATCCCTTTGATGTCTTCCCGGTAATCGATATACCAATTGATGGTCAGTGTCCGTACCCCGATGTCCGCCAATTTTTCGGTGACAAGATCGAGGCTCGCAATGTTGCCGCCGTGGCCATTGAACAAGATGATGTTGCTGAATCCGTTCTGGTAAAAGCCTTTGCATATTTCAAGAACATAATTCCCGAAAACTTCCCCAGGAACATCAATCGTCCCGGCAAACGGCGCAAGCCCCCAGGAATGGCCATACGCCACTTCAGGCGCCATCAAAATCCTGTCGCCAGCCTCTTTTTCGAGCCGCCTGACGAATTCCCTTGGAATCAGTACATCCGTGCCAAGCGCACAATGGGGTCCATGGGCTTCGATCATGCCGATCGGCAGCAGCACCGTATTGATGCTTTTCTGTAGTTCTTTAAAATCATTTAAATTCATCGTCATCATATCCATAAGCCGCTTCCTTTCTTTTCTTCCTGCGCCATTCGGGCTGTTTCTCAATCAAAGCTGGGCATCCGAGCGCTCCGCATGGTTTCAAGCTGATGCGCGGCGCGGAGCAATTCAATGTCCTGAAAATGCGGAGCGGCAAGCTGCATGCCTACTGGCAAGCCATCGGCTGTAAAACCCATATTCACTGACACTGCCGGATGGCCGCTGATATTAAAAGGTCCCGTGAACAGCATCTCGTCTTCTTCGCTGCCGATAACCGGGTCTTCCGCAAGGGCTGCAAACGACACCGTCGGCATCAATAACAGGTCAAATGTGTTGAAAAGGGTTGAGACGGCTGATGTGAAACCTTTCAGATCCCGTTGGCCGTTCAAGTAATCAACAGCTTTCGAAGCCATGCCCTGCTCGATCTGACGATACGTCATACTTGCGTATTCCTCTTTTCGGCCAAGCCATTGCTGATGAATCTGCGCCGCTTCCGGCAGCAGCACCGCCATGATGATTTCCTCCATCCGCGCCCATCCTTCAATTTCCACCTCATCGATATGCCAGCCAAGCGACCGGACATGCTGCAGCGTTTCCTGATAAACGCGAGCCACTTCAGGCGCAAGTCCGCGTAGAAACCGCTCCGGCAGAACGCCGACGTGCTTAGCGTCCAACGCACTGAAATTGCTGATGTCCACTTCACCGGAGCCACCCGTTAATGAATGGGGATCTTGCGGGTCAAAGCCCGCAATCACTTCCAGCACCAGCGCCGCATCGAGCGCATTGCGGGCGAGTGGCCCGGCGTGGTCGAGCGACCCGCTTAATGGAAAGACCCCGTGCACGCTCACCAGCCCTCGCGTCGGTTTGAGTCCGGCAACCCCGCAATAGGAAGCAGGGATGCGGATAGATCCGCCCGTATCCGAGCCAAGTGAAAAATAACCGATGCCGCTTGCAACGGCAGCCGCCGATCCACCAGATGAACCACCGGACGTTTTCGCCAGGTCCCACGGATTGTTCGTCTTGCCGAAATCCGGATGGACGATTCCATAAGCGAATTCAAGCATATTGGTTTTTCCAAGCATGACAGCACCGGCTGCGTCCAGCTTGCTGATGGCTGTCGCACTGTAATCCGGCACAAAATCTTTCAGGATATGGGAAGCACAAGTAGTACGGATTCCCTCCGTATAAAATAAATCTTTTGCGGAATACGGAATCCCTGCAAGCAGATGGCTTGGCTTGTTCGCCAAAAATGCCTCTTCCGCTTTTTTTGCCTGCCGCAGCGCAGGTTCTTCAGTCACCGTTATAAACGCATTCAATGCCTTCCCGATTTTTTCCTGGCGTTCAAAGGACAGTTTCACCACTTCCACCGGAGACACTTGTTTCTGGCGATACAAAGCGGCAAGCTCGGTAATTGAAAGGTTCAGCACATTCTCCATATTTCACGCTCCTATTGCCAGCAAAGGATCGCCGTCATTAATGGCAAGGGAACTGACCAAAAATAACACGATGCCATCCGTATGCGAGCGGATTTCCTGAAGGGTGTCGCCGAATTCGTCTGCCAGCTTTCCCAATAGCTGTCCTTTGGCGACTTCTTCACCTACTCTGATGTGCGGATACCAAAGCCCGCGTCTATCGGAGCGGTACCAGTCAAAAACAGAGATATAAACAGAGTCAGCTTTCCGAACTTCATCATTTAGGATGCCTAAAGACGCCAAAACATTGCGGACGCCGCGTTGCAGCATCTGGGAGTCCTGTTCACTCATAATCCCTTGCTGCCCGGCCTCAGCAATTATTGCGGGGATGCCCTGTTCAGCGGCGCAGCCATAAGTAGATCCCGGCACTTGGCCGCTGCTGCCGATCACATAGCTGATTTCAAATAACGATGCCATGTCTTTTGAAGTTTCAAGCACTATCTGATTTTCAGCGGCATGGTAAATAGTGAACGGCACCAGCGCTTCGATCATATCGCCGCCGTGGAGATCAATGATGTAATCGACCTTCTTCAGCACTGCTTCATTGAGCCAATAAGCGAGCCTTTCCGCGTCACTTCCATGTTGATTTCCAGGAAACATGCGGTTCAGGTTTTTATGGTCTTTTGGATGGACGTAAATGCTGCGGGCATAAAATGAGGCAGGATTTGCAATCGGCAAAACGATTACCTTTCCCTTCATCTCTTCAGGGTCAAGCGCCGCGCCTATCTTTAGAGCCGCGTCGATTGAGGTATATTCACAGCCATGAATGCCGCCCATGACCAGGACTGTTGGGCCTTCTTGCAAACCGTTGACCAGAAAGACCGGCAGTTTTTCTTCTATAGATGGCAATTCAAGGTAAGATTTCACTTTTTCTCCTTTAGCAGCGGATACATTTGAGACCTTCCATTCTTTCTCCATGTCCGTATTCCCACCTTATGTGATTTCTGAATCCTCCGGACCTGCCATTTTTCTAAAAAAGAGGGAGGCAACTGTTGTGCAACAGCCGCTCCCACCCTCGTATCCTATTCTTCTTTCGTGATCTTATGGAACGGTACATACCAGGAATTCATCGGATTCAATTCATAGCCTTTGACCCAGCTTCTTAAAGGAGCCTGCAGCTTAGGTTGGGCGACAAAGATGTATGGAACTTCCTCCGCCATGATATTCTGGATTTCCATGTAATTTTTTTCACGCAGCGCTTCATCTGTAGAAGTTCTTCCTTCTTCAAGCAGCGCATCGATTTCGTTGTTTTCATAGAACGCCAAGTTGAATCCCGGTCCTTTGCTGGATGAATGTGCGAAGTACCATAGGTTATAGTCAGGATCCGGATAATCCGGTGTCCAGGAAACTAGCCCGAAATCATGTTTGCCCGTTGTTACGAGATCCAGGAATGTCGGCCACGCGTAGGTTTTGATGTTCAACGTAACACCAACTTTCTCTAAATCGGACTGCAGCAGCAATGCCGTGTTGCTGCGAACTTCGTTGTCTTCTGAAATGGCGATTTCAAGTTCTAGGCCACTTTCATGGCCTGCCTCTTTCAACAACTCTTTCGCTTTGTCCAAATCGTAGTCGTAAAGCTTCGCATCGGGATTAAAGCCGAACATGCCTTTCGGAACTGCTCCTACGATGCGCTCCGCTTTGTTCAGATAAACGCTTTCCAGCAATGCATCGTAATTGATGCTGTGGGCAATCGCCTGGCGTACACGAACATCGGCAAGCGCGCCTTTTTCCGTATTCATCGGCATATAATCAATTTGATAGCCATCCGCTTCCAGGATTTCCACACCTTCAGTGCCTTCCATCTGCCCTAAAACTTCAGGAGAGATGACGACATTGTCGATCATATCGATTTCCCCTTTTTCAAGCATTAGGCGGGCAGTGGATGCTTCCGTGATGAAACGGATATTCACCGTTTCCATCGTCGGGGCTTCTCCCCAATAATCCGGGTTCGCTTTCATGACCAGCGTTTCACCGCGGTCCCAGCTGTCCAGCATGTAAGGGCCTGAACCCATCACTTCTTCAGACAGGAAGCTTTCGCCCAAATCATCACCGTGGTTTTTTTCCAGCGCCGGGTTGACGATATTGCCGAACGCCGTTCCCAACGTACTGACAAATGGAGCAAAAGGCTGCTTCAGCGTAATCTTGATCGTATGGTCATCGATAATTTCGAAGCTGTCTTTATCAATCACCTTGCTGAAGATTCCGGCTGCGGATTTTCCGACATCGATCGCCCGGGTGAACGAATATTTGACTGCTTCCGCGGTCACCGGCGAACCGTCATGGAATTTCGCATTTTCCACTAATTTGAAGGTATATTCCTTGCCGTCATCTGAAACTTCCCAGCTTTCCGCAAGCTGCGGCTGTGGCTCTGTCGATGTCCCGTCATACGTCACCAAGCGGTCGTACGTCATGTAAATTACACGAAACGTTGTATTTGCCGCTGCACCATGCGGATCCAAGCCCGGTATGTCCTGGTTGGTCGCAAAATTAAAGACCTCGGCATCGAAGTTTTCATTCGATTCAGCGGCTGTGCCTTCAGGTGACGCCGCCCCTTCTCCTTCTGTTTCTTCATTGTAATTTTGGCAGCCTGCAAGCACTAACACAGCAATAATAAGGAATAAGAAAAATTTTGCCCAACGAGTTTTGAACTCCACTGTATTTCCCCCTTTATTTGGTGTGGTTGATTTCCGGACACAAAATGAGCAGACAACCTCTATCCCCCTTTCAATGAATTCACGTACGGCTTAACGTTGCTTTGGATCCATGACGTCATTCAGCCCGTCACCGAGCAGGTTGAATCCGAGTACGGTAAACAAGATTGCCAAGCCTGGGAATGTCGCCGCCCACCAAGCTTCCCGCAATATCTCGCGGCTATTCGCCAACATTGCGCCCCATTCAGGCGAAGGCGGCTGTGCGCCTAGCCCGATGAAACTGAGTCCAGCTGCAGACAAGATGACAAATCCCAGATCGAGGGAAGCCTGGATGGTTGCCGGAGCAATCGAGTTCGGAATCACTTCCTTGAACAAAATCCGGAAAGGGTTCGCGCCGAGCGCCCGCGAAGCTTCGATGAATTCTGAATGCTTGATTGACATCACCGATGACCTGACAATCCGCGTATACCATGGCCACCAGGTGGCGGCGAGTGCCAGCATGACGTTTTCAATTGACGGCCCGAGCGCAGCCGCAATGGACATTGCCAAAATAATGCCGGGAAATGATAGAAAGACATCGGTAATTCGCATGATGACTTGGTCGATGCGTCCGCCTGCATAGCCGGCAATCGCGCCGAGAATCGTGCCGATGGGAAATGCGATCAGCACCACCAATAAGCCGATGCGAAGAGAAATTCGTGTGCCGTAGATGATGCGGCTGAAAATATCCCTCCCTACTTCATCGGTGCCGAAATAATGCTCCGCACTCGGCGCCTCCAATTTGCTTACGAGATCTACTTCGGTCGGGCTGTGCGTCGCAATGGCCGGAGCAAATAATGCCGCTATCAGGATGATCACTACTATGAAGAGCCCGAGCATTGTCAACGGGCTGCTTGTTACTCTTCGCACCAACTCGATCACTCTCCTTAGTTATGCTTCAAACGCGGATCGATGAAAAAATACAAGGTATCAACAATCAAATTGACGATGATAAACATGACCGCTATAAGCAAAGTGACGCCCATGACAGCGGGAAAATCCAAGTAATTGATGGCGTTGACCGCGTATTGGCCAAGTCCTGGCCACGAAAACACCGCTTCTACGAGGACACTGCCGCCCAGCGCATGGCCAAATGCCATTCCGAGGAGCGTAATGACCGGCATAATGCCATTCCGTAAAGCATGGCCATAAAGCACCCGGTTCTCTGGAGCCCCTTTTGCAAAAGCCGTTCGGATATAATCGCTTTGGAGCACCGTCAACATGCTTGAACGGGTCATCCGAGTAATCATTCCGACTGTCACCGCCGCAAGCGTAATGCCTGGCAGGATCATGTGCATGACCGCTGCATAAAGTACTGGCCAATTCCCAGTCAACAACGCATCGATCGTATACATGCCGGTTATATATTCTGGAGGTGACATGCCGCCGTCCAGCCTTCCAGAACCCGGCAGCACGCCTAGTTTCAGATAGAAGAAAAGCAGCAGCAATAACCCAAGCCAGAACGCCGGCATCGCGACGCCGATCAATGCGAAGATCCTGGTGAACTGATCGGCGATCCTGTCTTTCCTGCTGGCACTGATGACGCCGAACGGAATTCCGACTACCAGCGTGATGAACATCGCGAACATAGTCAGTTCAAATGTGGCAGGTGAATATCTGAGCAGATCATCTACAACCGGGCGCTGGGAATAAGTGCTTTCCCCAAGGTCTCCTTGAAAAATTCCTGCCATGTAATTTCCGTACTGCACATAAAGCGGATCGTTAAGCCCCATGTCTTCCCGCAGCGCCTCGAGTCCTTCCGGCGTAGCTTTCGGGCCTAGGATCAGGCGCGCCGGATCTCCCGGGATGGTATTTGAGATAGCGAAAGTCAAGATGCTGATACCGATCAGAATCGGAATCATCAGCACCAAGCGTTTACCGATAAACCGCAAGGCGTCCATTAAGCTGTCCCCCTCCATTCGCATTCAAGCTATTTACGTTTCCTCAAGCAAATTGATGAAACTGTTATTTCTTATCGAGCAGAGAATTGAAGATTTAAACATGGATGCATGCCGCAAAATGTCCGGGTGCTTTTTCTTCCAGCGGCGGCACAATCTCTGCGCATTCCTTTGTCGCCATGGGGCATCTCGTATGGAATGTGCAGCCAGTCGGCGGATTCGACGGACTCGGCAAATCGCCTTGCAGGATGATGCGGCTCCTTACACGTGTCGGATCCGGAACCGGCAATGCAGACAGCAGCGCCTGCGTATAAGGATGCATCGGCGTGTCGTAAACCTTTCCGACATCGGCGATTTCAACAACTTTGCCCAAATACATCACCGCCACTTTATCCGAGATATGCTGCACAACGGACAAGTCATGGGAAATGAACATATAGCTGAGATTCATCTCCTGCTGTAATTCGAGCATGAGGTTGAGCACTTGTGATTGAACGGAGACATCCAGCGCTGAAACCGGCTCATCGGCGATGATTAATTTCGGATTGAGCGCCAATGCCCGGGCAATCCCGATGCGCTGGCGCTGGCCGCCTGAAAATTCATGGGGATAATTGCTGAGCTGCTCTTTCCGCAAACCGATTTTGCCCGACAAGTTCTCAATCAGCTCTTTTCGTTCCCTTTTATCTCCGATGCCATGGATGATCAGCGGCGCCTCGAGGATTTGGCGCACCGTCCGACGTGGATTGAGCGAAGCGTAAGGGTCCTGGAAGACAATCTGCATTTCTTTTCGCAATTCCTTCAGCCGCTTAGCGGACATGCCCACGATTTCTTCCCCTTCGAATTTAATACTGCCTTCCGTCGGTTCCACCAAACGCAGAATCGAACGGCCAAGGCTGGATTTACCGCAGCCTGATTCTCCGACAACACCCAATGTTTTGCCTTCCTCTATAGTGATCGATACGCCGTCTACTGCCTTAACGATCGTCTTTTCACCCAAAAAACCTTTTTTAGTGGTGAAATGCTGTTTCAAGTTCGTTACTTCCAGCAGTGCCATTCGCCATCCCCTCCTTTTCCTCGTAGAGCCAGCAGGCAGTTTGATGATCTTCTTTGATGCGGATCATCGCAGGTGTCACATTTCGGCAGATGTCCATTACATGCGGACAGCGATCGGCAAAACGGCAACCCACCGGCATGCTTCCTGGCGTTGGGACAGTGCCTGGAATCGATCCCAGCTTTTTCTTGCGCTCTCCGAGCTTTGGTATCGATGCTAAGAGCCCTTGCGTGTAAGGATGCTTCGGGTTTTGGAATAATTCAATGACCGGCGCCTCTTCGACGATTTTGCCGGCATACATGACCAGCACCCGGTTGCACACTTCGGCCACGACGCCCATATCGTGGGTGATCATAATAATGCCCATGTCCGTCTGTTGTTTAATTTCGTTCATCAATTCCAGAATCTGGGCCTGAATGGTTACATCGAGCGCCGTTGTCGGCTCATCACAGATTAACAGCTGGGGTTCACACGCCATTGCAATTGCGATCATCACCCGCTGGCGCATGCCGCCGGACAACTGATGCGGATATTCATCGATCAGTTCTTCCGCACGCGGCAAGCCAACGGACTTCAGCAATCCCAGTACCCTGCCCCGCCGTTCCTCTTTGCTTTTTCTCGTATGGAGGATGAGCGATTCCTCGATTTGTGTGCCGATTGTTTGAAGCGGATTCAGCGAGGTCAGCGGATCTTGGAAAATCATCGACATTTGGTTGCCTCTGATTTTTTCAAGCCGCCTTTTGGAATAAACGGAAATCAATTCTCCTTGCAAATCCACTTCGCCCGTGAGGCGTGCTTTATCCGGCAGCAACTGCATCAATGACAATGCTGTCATACTTTTCCCACAGCCCGATTCCCCGACAATCCCCAAGGTTTCGCCTTGCTTCACCTGAAAAGAGACTCCTTCAAGAATCGGCGAATATTTTCCCGCCCGTTTCAGCGACAGCGACATATTTTTCACATCCAACAGCATACTTCCACCGCCTTTTCAGTCTTAGGTTGATGGTATTTTCGACAAATCCTTCAGCGCAGCCGTGTAATGATCCGAAAATGCTTTTTGGATTTTCTTTTTGTTGCGGGTGCGGAGCGCTTCCAGCAGAATCCGATGATTTTGAACCACTTGCTCGACTCTCATCGGCACCTGATTTGCTACGGTCAAATACATGACGCCGACCTGCGTATCGAGATGCTTATGGATACTAATAAGCCGATTATGCTTCGATGCCGATACGATTTTGCCATGGAACAAGATGTCGCATTGGACTTGCCGTTCAATGTCATGGTCTTGCATAGCTTCCGTAAACTGTTCAATATAGCCTTCCAGATCGGCCATATCCTGCTCCGTCAAATGCGGCAATGCCAATTGCGCCGCTTCCCCTTCCAGCAAGGCGCGCAAGGTATAGATTTCAAAGGCATCCTGCTTCGACAAAGTCGCTACGAAAGTCCCTTTATTGGTCTCGTGTTTGATTAATCCCTCATTTTGCAGAAGCTTTAACGCTTCTCGAATCGGCCCTCTTGAAATACTGAATTTTTCTGCGAGCTGCGCTTGGTTGATCCAGCTTCCCGCCTGCATTTCACCGTTCAAGATCATTTTCCTGATAATTTTTGCTACATCGTCCGATAAGGTTCTTTGGTCTGGGATAATCATCTCTTTCACTCCTATAGCCGGCTCGCTCTTGCCGGCAATGTCTCGTATATCTCCTGCATTTCGTATAGATTCGCCCATCCCATCGGCCTAATGCCGAATTCAATTTCTTTTATGGCTTCAATCAATGCTGCCAGCAGCGGCATTTCGATGCCGTGGTTTTGTCCGATTTCCAGAATCGGCACCAACTGGGCATCTACCTCTGTTTTGCGTTTGCGGACAGCCAAATCCCGCCATATCCCGCTTTTCTGCTTTTTATTTGCATCCATCCGTCCGGCCAGTTTCTCCAGCTGAGCGTTCAGCTTTTCCGGGTCTCTTTTTTCGCGGGGATAAACCAAAGACGGTTCCCAGTCATCAAAACCGAGCGGCTTCACGCTTTCTTGGTCGGCTGTTTCTAAGATTTCAGCACATAATTCCATGAGCATGCCACGAAACTCACGCCGTCGCACTACTGTAGCCATTGTTTCGTCGACAAGAGCTGTTGCATATAACAACCCAGCATACGACATCTTGCCCCATAAAAATCCCCAAATATTGCCAGTCACTTCCGCAGGACCCCATACTTGAAGTTTGTCTTTTAATGCCAAGATGCGCGGTGAAATCCGCCCGTTCAATTCACCCAAGTAAAGGGAAGCAACGCCACCGTAAAGGATTTTTCCTGGCTCGATATAATCCGCCGAAAAGTTAACAAAGCAGCCGATTGTGCGTTCGGCTCCGATCATCTTCGAAATCCGGCGTTCGCAAAGTCCGTTCTGCAATGACACCACTTCGGACGAAGAGGTCAAAAGATTCAGTAAAGGCGCCAGCGCTTTTTCAGTGTGATGAGCTTTGACGCACAGGAAAACCGTGCTCAGCGGCTGGCGTTTTTCGACGAGCTGTTCTGGAGTGAAAGCCAAAGCTTTCACTGTAAAGGTTTCTTCCAGGCCTTCGATCGTTAGCCCGTCTGAATTGATCTTGTTGACGTGTGCTTCAGCGACGTCACAGAATATGACCTCTTCCCCCGCACGCAAAAGGTATGCGCCAAGGACTCCCCCAATTGCTCCGGCTCCGATAATCGTAATTGCCATTATGTGCCCTCCTAGAAAAGTTGTAGTCCACCATCGGCCGAAATCACTTGGCCGCTTACATAACGGGAAAAGTCTGATGCGAAAAAGAGAACCGGATGGGCAATATCTTCCGGTGTGCCCAACCTTTTGAGTGAAATGGATTCGATCAGATTCTCCTGCTGGGTGCCATTCATTGCACCCCATTGCCTTTCAGTGGAAGGGTTAGATAAGACAAATCCCGGGGCCACATTGTTGACGGTTATGCCATAGTGGCCCAGTTCCCTGGCCATTTGGCGGGAAAAGCCGATCTGCCCTGCTTTTGCGCTGGTGTAAGCCTGTATGCCGGTCAAACTGCTGCTGCGGCCTGCACCGCTCGAAATATTGACAATCCGGCCGTAGCCTTCTTTTTTCATATGCGGCGCCACTGCCCGCACCATATAAAAAGCCGATTTGAGGTTAATATCGATAACCTTGTCCCATTGCTCATCTGAAACCTCATCAATAGCTTGGTGGACTTGTCCAGCTACGCCTCCGGCAACATTGATGAGGATATCAATTTTGCCAAAGCTGGCTGCAGCTTTTTCGACAAAGCCGTTGACTGCGTCGGAGTCTGTAACGTCGCATATATATGTATTGATTGATCCAGCGGAAGCGGACGCAGCGATCGCTCTTTCCACTTCTTCTTTCGTTTCCAAGAGGGAATGCCCAAGAATATCAGCTGCCGCCACGGCTGCCCCCCGAATAGCGAGCTCCCGGCAAATGGCCCGCCCGATTCCGTGTGCCGCTCCTGTGACGATTGCGACTCGATTTTCAAAAGTTAACTGTAAACTGTTAACACTTTGATTCATTGCAATCCCTCCCTTGCTGATTTTTTTATAGTATATTCTTATTACTTTTTATTTGCAATACTATTTAGAATATTTAGATTTAATATTTTATCCTTATAATATTAACTTATTGTCGGATATAAAAACCAAAAAAAGAGAGCCTCGATTCAGGCTCTCTCTCTTCTGTTATTATTGTGCTGTATATCCGCCGTCGACCAAAATGGTCGTGCCTGTCATGAATTCATTTTCGCAGAGGAAAACGATGGCATGCGCGATTTCGTCCGGCTGGCCGAGACGGCCGATCGGGTGTTTTGCCACCAGGGCATCATAGAATTCCGGCCCGAGCGCATCGCGGCTAACCATGCCTGACTCGACATATCCGGGAGCGACTGCGTTGACGCGGATATTCTTGCTGGCGTATTGAAGGGCGAGTGATTTCGTCATCAAATTGACTGCCCCTTTGGAAGCGTTATACGCAAAAGCAGCCCCTTCCCCAACGCTTCCGAGGATAGAAGAAGTGTTGATGACGACTCCGCCGCCGGTTTTCATCATTTCCCGCACTGCATGCTTGGAACCGAAAAAGACGCTGTCCTGATTAACCGCGATGATTTTATGGTAATCTTCGTAAGTCAACTCATGGGTTTCACTTAAGGAGCCGACACCCGCGTTATTGACCATAATATCGAGCTGGCCGAATTGGCTGACAGCCTCCGCCACTAAATTTTGAACGGCTTCTTCCTGTGCCACATCCACTTTTAAAAAAGATACGCTTCCGCTGTGTTCAGTTAGCTGCTCAACTGCGGCTTGGCCGCCTTCCTCGTTGAAATCAGCTACTATTACTTTCGCTCCTTTGGCAAGGAACGCTCTTGTAGTTGCAAGCCCGATGCCCGATGCACCGCCTGTCACCACTGCCACTTTGCCTTGTAAATCCATTCGATTTGCCCCCTCGTGTTTTAACATTTCTCACCACCCCATTATAGCAGTTGTTTTCAGAATATTTAATATTCTATAGAGTTTTACATTAAAAACATTTCCCGGTCTACTTGATTCAACAATGTTAACGCAGAAGCCAGCCGTTCCGCAAAATGTTCCGGCGGCTCTTTCGATTCCATATATACGCATATCAAGTTCGGATCTTCATCAAGCCACTGGGAATAATCCGTCGGCAATGGGATCGGATGGCTCCGCAGGATTTTCAGAAAATGTGTGAATTCTTCTGGCAGCAAATACACTTCCGCTTTATTGACCGCCGTCCCATCTTCCTTTAGTTGCCCGAACGATATCTCCATATCCAATTTACACACAAAGCAATTCTGGCTAGACTGTATCTCAAGCGTCCGGACCTTCCTGATCAAACAGCGATCCATTTCAATTTCAGCGTCCGCTTCCAGCAAATGTCCCACTTTTTCTGCAAGTTCTTCGATGTGTTGCATAAGTGACCCATCCTTTCGCTTGTCATGCATCTGAAATGCCGGCGGCAGTTTTAAAAAATAAAAAACGCCAAAAAGAATTATTACATTCTTCTTGGCGCTTTTTCCGGCACTTATTGTCCGGAACATTCATCCACTTTACATGCAAAACTTCGTAGGCCGCCTTATGGCATCCGCAAGTGCAGATGTTTTTCTTCTACCCGAAGAATACACAACACTGGATAGAAAGTAAAGCTAATATACCTAATTAGTTATACAATAAATATCAACAATTTGATTTTCAGTTGATTTACATACTAATTTATTGCGCTTTTCATGAAATTCCATTGTCTATTTCCACCCAGCCACGGACGCCATTGATAAACCAGATGGCGTCCCATTCTGCGAGGCTGTCTTTGTGGACAATGCGTTCTTCAATGTTGCCGTTGTCGAGCAGCTGCTGCCGGAATGTACCGGCAAGCAGCCCGCTTTCAACCGGCGGCGTGAAAAAACGGCCGTCCTTTTCGACAACCAGATTGCCGATTGTGAATTCCGTGAGCTCGCCGTTTTCATTCCATAGCAGCGCGGTGAACGCCGTGCCCGCATCTTGCTGGGCCTCATCGTAAACTTTGCGATGCGTCGTCTTATGGAAGAGGAACGGGTTGGACGAATCGACCGGCTCTTTGGCAAGTCTCGCTTTTAGAGGGCCAATAGTTGGCTGCACCGGCTGGGCTTCGACAACTGCTCCACCCGCTTGGTCCACAAGCAGCCGGACTTTATAAAGGCCTCGGGGATGAGCCTCGGCGCATGCCATCAGCCTTCGCTCTACTTTCCCCAGATCTGCCGGGAAATTAAAGTATTTGGCGGATGCCTCCAACCGGTTGAGATGGTAGGGCAAGAGCGGGAAGACGCCATTTTCAAGTTTCAGCGACTCCAGCAGACTGAACTCCGGCCGCTGTGCTGTCAGCACTTTTGCTTTGGCGTACAATTCTTCGAATTCCCCTTCGGAAGTCGAATCCCACGTGATGCCGCCCCCAACGCCGTATTGCGCATTTCCTTTTTCAGCATCAACGACGACCGTGCGGATCGGAACACTGAACACCGCATTTTTTTCAGGGGTAATAAAACCGATTGCGCCGCAATACACTTCGCGTGGCGATTGTTCAAGCGCCGCGATAAACTGCATCGTACTGATTTTTGGCGCTCCGGTGATCGAACCGCACGGAAACAGAGCTCGGAACCAGTCAGCCACCGTAAGTCCGGGAGCGAGGTCCGCTTCAATGGTCGACGTCAGCTGAAGCACTGTTGGATAAGCCTCCACTTCAAACAGCTTGGAAGCCAGAACCGTGCCCTTTTCGGCCAGCCGGCTCATGTCATTGCGCAGCAGATCGACAATCATCAGATTCTCCGCGCGCTCTTTTTCTGAAGCGAGCAGCACGTGCGCTTTTTCGCGGTCTTCAGCCAAATTGCGCCCTCTTGCCGCTGTCCCTTTCATCGGCTTTGTCGTCAACCGGCCATCCTGCACGCGGAAGAACAGCTCCGGGGAAGCCGACAAGATCCGATATCGGCCCAGGTTCAAATAAGCGCCATAGCCCGCCTGCTGATTGCGGGCAAGCTGACGGTAAAACGAACGGTCGCTGCCGCTGAACGACGCATGGAGCCGCTCCGTGTAGTTTACTTGGTACGTATGCCCTTCTTCGATGGCGTTTTTAATGTGCGCAATGCCCTTTTTGTACTGTTCTTCTGAACTCGCCATCCGCCAATGGGACACTGCGTAAGGCTCAGCTGCAGGCTCCGGCCCCAACGCTTTCGGCTGTCGGAAAATGCCAAACCAGATGAGCGGCATTTCTGCGTCTGTCCTTACTTCCATTTCCGCTTGAAATGCCGGCGCCGCTTCGTAGGATACATAACCCGCCGCGTAAAAACCTTCCGCCAGCGCTTTTTCAATTTCTTCCATTATGCCCGGGATTTCCTGTAGATGGTGAGTTTCCAGCACCTTTACAGGTTCCGTAAAGACGAGTGGCTCTATGTTTCCTTCTGCATTCTGAAACTCATACACTAGGTAAGGGTTGTTCATTTCCCGCACCTCCCTGCTTTGCAAATTTCCAGGCAATCGCCTCGTCATAGCAGTTTTTCAGCATCGCAAACCCGTCAGCTGTCAAAATCGATTCAGGGTGGAATTGGATGCCTGCGACCGGCAATTCCCGGTGCTGCACCGCCATCACAACACCGTCTTCACTGAGCGCCGTCACCTTCAGGCAAGCTGGCATCGTTTCATTGTCAGCAATCAGCGAATGATAGCGCGTCACTTTCGCTGGAGAAGAGATGCCTGCAAACAAGCCGCTTCCGTTATGCGTGATGAGCGAAACTTTGCCGTGCATCGGTTGCTGCCCTTTGATGATCCTTCCCCCGAAATGTTCAATTAGCGTTTGGTGTCCCAGGCATACGCCAAGAATGGGAATCATGCCACTCAGCGACTCTAATGCTTCACGCGTAGCACCTTGCTGGACAGGGCGTCCCGGCCCCGGCGACAGCACCAGCAGATCCGGTGCCATCTCTTTCAGTTGCGCCGCGCCCGTTTGGCCATTTTGAAAAACCCGCACATCCGGATCGAACTGGTGGAAATAATGGACAAGATTATATGTGAATGAATCGTGGTTATCGATAACGACAATCATGGCGCACCTCATTTTTCTATAGTTCAAGTGCTTTTATTATACCTGCTTCGAAAAGTTAAGAGAATTATTATTGTCGGACTGCTAGGAATACGAGATATCGCGTGGTGCAAGTAAAGCTGGGTTTGCTGCAAATATGCTTCATTTTGCCGCAAGTATCGCCGTGATTCCGCAAGTAAAGCCGCCCGCCAATCAAAAAAACCAGCCGCAGCGGCTGGTTTTCGCTTTTATTCATTGTTCAATTCTGCGTTCAGTTTTTTCGCCTGGTTTTTAAAGTATAGATAAAAAGCGGTCCAGAACAATACATAAAAAATCAGGAATACTGCGAGCATCAGCAAAAAGCTTGGCACAGTGAAAGGGAACCAGCCGATGCCGAACGCCAAAACGAAGTACAACACGGTGACGGTCGCAAAATGCATTGCCGTTTGGCGCCGAAGCGTCCATTTATGGCTTTCAAAATACAGCGTGCTGGCTGTGAAAAACCAGCCGCAAAGAATGGTGCCCAGCGAGTTCTTCAAAAACAAACCGCTGTCCAAGGTTTCCTGCCCGCTCAAAACAACTGTGTAGGTCATGATGATGCTGAGAAAAGAACCAAAAAATATGCCCATCATGCTCCGGATCAAAAATTTTTTCATTGCCCTTTCCTCCTGTTCATCTTCAAAGATTCCTTAATGGCATGAACGTAATTCCGGGAAACGTATTCCTTCGCTCCTGATTTAAAATAGACACATAGCGTCCCGTTGAAAGAAGCTTCAAAACGGCTCAATTCCTCCAGATTGGCAATGACCGATTTCGAGAGCCGGATAAACTGGGTGGGCGGCAGAACCTCTTCCAATTCATACAGTTTTTCCTTCAGGCGAAACTCGCCTTTAGCCGTCACCGCCGCTACGGTATCGTTATTCGTATGGAAATAATGGATTTCAGCAGGCTTCAGGATATGCTGCATATCGCCGTCCCGTCCAAGCAAAAAACGGGTATCCTGCCCTTTTATAAAATCGACGATACTTTTAATGGAGTCATCCATTTCCTTACACTCAATGATCACTTTCGTTTCCTCAAACCGGCTATCGATGTCCAATGATACTTTCATTTGGCGCACCTCCTTCTCTGTAGTTTAATCGGTCCACCTCCGGCTGTCTTCAAGCCATCCGCTATACATTAAGAATAAAACCAAATGCCTTCAGCGTCCTGCCTTTTCGGCCTACACGCTGATTTTACGTTGTAAGCTGCAGAAAACGGCAACTCACCTGCAGGAGAATCGAGCGCAGGTGAAATAAAGGGTGTACTCGCTTTCCACATAAAAAACAGGCAAGCTGGAAATACAGCTGGCCTGTCTGTTCGTGGAAAATTTTCATGAAGTGTATGTTCTTCAGCTCGCCCAGTCATTTTTTCGCTTTTGCTTTTTCAAGATTTTCAGCCACTCGGAATCGGACAATGCTGCGAATCAAGTCATATGGCATCGGTTGGTCAAGCGGAAACTGGACTGACCCTTTTCCTTGCTTGTATGAAGCCAGCTCTTGCTCAAAAGCCGTGATACCGCTTGGCACAGGGTAAAATCCGATGTGGTTCTTAAATGCTGCAAAATGTACCAAATTGCCGTTCAGCACAAATGTCGGCATTTGATAACTGATGGCCTCCTGAGCGGATGGCGCCTCTTCCTGGATGACGCGCCGCAGCGTCCGTAAAATTTCCTGTACGTCTTCTGGTGCTTGCCGGATGTAATCGTCGATCGTCTGGATACCCATAAGCTCTCCTTTCCTCCTGCTGGATTTTCGGATACTTCTTATCTGCATTTTACCTCTTTTTCCCCGATTCTCCTCTACTCTTGCTTGTTGGAGATAAATGAGCATGAATTTTTAAGTTAATTTCCAATTTTCTGACTAAATACGATATACTTTAAGAAATTACAAACAGCTTATAACTATTCAGTATTGTAAGCGTTTTAAAGAGGAGAGATTTGATTGGATTATTCTTTAGACGATGTGCTGCTAAAAATTACTGACGATATGTATGATATTAAAACAACAGCACTAGGCGCTCAGGGCAGTCTGCCATTGACCGATAAAATGCTGCGCAATTCCCCAAGCGGCGATTTGTTCGGCTTGTCACAAAACGTCGGGATGGGATGGGAGCCGAGTAAAGTGCTTGGCAAAGAAGTGCTGCTGCTAAGTACACAAGGCGGCATGAAAGAAAGCAACGGGGAGCCAATTGCTTTAGGCTATCATACCGGCCATTGGGAAGTGGATTTGTTAATGAAAGAAGCTGCCCGCGAAGTGACAAAAGCACAGGGCATGCCATTCGCGGCTTATGTCAGTGATCCTTGTGACGGCCGTACCCAAGGAACAGACGGCATGTTTGATTCTTTTCCATACCGCAATGACGCGGCAATTGTCTTTCGCCGGCTGATCCGTTCGCTGCCGACTCGAAAAGCAGTTATCGGCATAGCTACTTGCGATAAAGGGCTCCCGGCGATGATGCTTGCACTTTCTTCGATGCATGACCTTCCGACTGTCATCATTCCAGGCGGTGTTACTTTGCCACCGCTTTTCGGCGAAGATGCCGGGAAAATCCAAACCATCGGTGCCCGCTATTCAAATAACGAATTAACGCTTAAAGAAGCATCCGAGCTTGGATGCCGAGCATGCGCCACTTCCGGAGGCGGATGCCAGTTTCTTGGTACTGCTGCAACAGCGCAGGTAGTCAGCGAAGCAATGGGATTATCCGTTCCTCACGCAGCATTAGCTCCTTCCGGCCAGGAAATTTGGAAAGAAATGGCGAGACAATCAGCGAGAGCTGTCATGTACATGGAAAACAACGGAATTACCACTAAGGACATAATTACCGATGCGTCCATCCGCAACGCTATGGTCGTCCATGCAGCATTCGGCGGATCGACGAACCTGCTATTGCATATTCCAGCAATTGCGCATGCGGCGAAATGCACCACTCCGACAATTCAAGACTGGATTCAAGTGAACCGGGATACTCCGCGGCTTGTCAGTGTCCTTCCAAACGGACCCGACTACCACCCAACGATCCGCGCATTTCTTGCAGGTGGAGTTCCGGAAGTTATGCTTCACTTGAGAGATTTAGGCTTGCTTGATTTGACCGTGCTGACGGTTACTGGCAAAACGCTCGGTGAAAATCTGGAATGGTGGGAAAAATCAGAACGCCGAGTGAAAATGAAACAGCGTTTAATCGAAGCGGACGGCATTCAACCGGAAGAAGTCATCATGAACCCTCAGCAGGCAAAAGCCCGCGGCATGAGTTCAACGATCACTTTCCCGGTCGGCAATATTGCACCAGAAGGCGCCATCATTAAATCCACTTCCATCGATCCGGAAGTGATTGATGAAAACGGCATTTATTATCACAAAAATATCGCTAAAGTCTTTTCAAGTGAACGAAAAGCAATTGCCGCGATTAAAAGCGGGGAAATCCATAAAGGCGATATCATGGTTGTTTCCGGCTGTGGACCGCTTGGCACTGGCATGGAAGAGACCTATCAGTTAACTTCTGCCCTCAAGCATTTGTCTTATGGCAAATATGTTACTTTGTTAACCGATGCCCGGTTCTCAGGCGTTTCAACAGGCGCTTGTATCGGCCATATCGGACCTGAAGGCTTGGCAGGCGGACCCATCGGCAAATTGCGGGACGGTGATGTCATCGAAGTCCGGATTGACGCCCTTAAACTGGAAGGCCATTTGCATTTTCTCGGAACCGGTGAATCAGAGCTGACGCCAGAACAAGGCGCGGAAGTTCTCCAACAACGCGAACAAAATCCCGATATTAAGCCAGCAGCAAACTTGCCGGACGACACACGCCTCTGGGCTGCCCTGCAAAACGCCAGCGGCGGAACATGGAAAGGCAGCGTCTATGACGTCGACCGGATTATCGAAGTTCTAAAAGCTGGGGAAGAAGCCTTAGCTCGTAAAAGCTTGGTGAACAATTAATTTCATTAAATACAAGGACTGCATTTTCAAAAGTTAAATACTGCACATTAAAAGCCCATTTCTATAATAGAAATGGGCTTTGTCTTGATTGGCAGCCTATTTATCAAGTATCGTTTCTTCAATGTAATAACGAGCGTGTTCTTTCACTTTCTCCAATACTTGAATACTGTTCAAGGAATTAAATTTCATGTATTGGGATTTTCTAAGCTTTGATGCAAAAAAACTTCTGTTTGCTGCAAGTAAAGTCGCCTCACCCTACAAAAAAGCAGGACGCCATTAATCAGCTTCCTGCTTTTCACCTTGAAACTTCAATCGTCGTCATCATCTTCCTCTTCGCCGTCTTCGTTGTCATTCATTTGTTCGGAGTCGTTATTGTTATTGTTTTCTGAATCGCCACCGTTGCCACAAGCTGCTAGCATGCTAACCGACAGCAGTGCCGCTGCACCGACTTTCCACCATTTATTGACTGCCATAAACTCGTCCTCCCATTAGAAGAATAGTTGCTACTAGTTCTTTACCCCATTACTGTGCTGTGTATCCACCATCAACCATTATTGTCGCCCCTGTCACAAAATCATTTTCACAAAGGAAGATAATGGCGTGAGCCACTTCTTCGGGCCGCCCTAAGCGTCCGATCGGATGTTTGGCAACGGCTCTTTCATAAGCTTCAGGACTTAATGTATTGCGATTTGACATAGCTGTCTCAATATAGCCAGGGCTTACGGCATTTACTCGAATGTTTTTGTCTGCATATTGAAGAGCCAAAGATTTCGTCATTAAGTTTACCGCCCCTTTAGAAGCAGTGACCGCAAAAGCACTTGCTTCGCCTACCGTGCCCAAGATAGATGCTGTGTTGACAATGACCCCGCCTCCGGTTTTCAACATTTCGCGGATGGCGTGTTTCGAACCAAAGAAGACTCCGTCTTGGTTAACCGCAATTACTTTCCGGTAATCTTCATATGAAAGCATATGCGTTTCACTGAGTGCACGAACTCCAGCATTATTAACCATAATATCAACCCGTCCAAACGCTTCGATCGTCTTTGCTATAAGATTTGCTACGGAATCTTCTTGGGAAGCATCGAATTCGATAAATATCACTTCTGCTCCAGTGTCTTGAAGTTCCTTTGCAACAGCCTTTCCACCTTCCGCATTAATATCAGCGACAACCACTTTAGAGCCTTTTGCAAGGAACGCTTTTGCGGTGGCTAAGCCAATCCCAGACGCCGAGCCAGTAACAACTGCCACTTTTCCTGCTAAATCCATTTCAATCCCTCCTTAGTTTAAGTTCGCTTATATTAGTCATCTTAACAGTATTAATCTGAATTTTCGGACTTTAAAGGAAGATTTTTTATTTAAATTAATTCTCCCATTACGTGCTAAACAATTTTATCAGTTTCGCGCTTTCATCAATATGCTTTTGAGGAGAAATCTCCATAAAAAAAGGGCTTTTCAAATGAAAGACCCTTTTTGCAATGCATGCTTCTGTTTTTATAATTCGTTAAAGCTCTTTGAACATCGTCATATTTGGGATACCAGCAGGCACTTTTAAGCATTTCTTTAGAGAGGCGGGTTCTCTGTTTATTCCCCTTATGCTGTGCTGAGAAAATGTCAAAGCACTCTGGCTGCAATGTTTGTTATCAATTTCTCACACCGCACATAGTCTTTGTCTTGCGGCATCAACTCCACTTTTAGCGTAGCTGCCAAATCGGTATGTACAAAAAGCATATCCCGAAATCGGTCCACCGCGCCGCAGAATTCGGCGTAACAGCTGTCGCCTGTGCCGAACACCGCCGTCACCAGCCTTTTGTTGCCGAGTTCTTCAAAAGCGGTGAACAGGCAGCGCAGCTCTTTCGGGATCTCGCCGCTGCCCCATGTGTAAGTGCCGACGATAACTGCATCGTAACGTGAGAGTTGTGAGAGCGCAAAGTCGTTTATTGCGTAAATGCTTACGGACAAGCGCTTTGCACGACAAATCTGCTGCAAGATTTCCGCCACAGCTTTTGTGTTTCCAGTGGCCGAAGCATAGACGATGGCAATCCTCGGTTTATAATTCGTCAAAGCCATTCGACTGCGACACTTTCGAGTAGGTCCGGGATTTTTGTTCGAAGAAGTCGGATTTCGTGTCGTTCATCATGCCGTCCCCGAACACTTGAATCCATGGCATCGGATTGTCGCGCTCGGCGTAGAGGTTATCGAGCCCGAGTTGACGCAGGCGTTTATTGGCCAAGTATTCGACGTAGCCCTCGAATTCGACAAGGTCGAGCCCTTCGATATCGGCCAGGATGTAGCGCGCCCATTCCTTTTCAAGTTCAACCGCCTCCCCAACCGCTTCGTAAACGTAGGCAATGTTGTCGTCCGAATTCAGTTCCGGGTTTTCCGTCAATAAAATCCGGATAAACTGTGCGATGAAATAAGCGTGCTGCATCTCGTCGCGCTGAATATAGCTGATCATCGTGCTGGTCTTGAGCATTTTCTGCTGGCGCGCCAAATGGTAAAAGAACGCAAAGCCGGCGTAGAAATAAATGCCTTCCAAGTTGATGGAATTGACACTGAGGCGAAACAGCTTCTGCGGCGTCGGGTCTTCGCGGAACGCTTCGTAGGCATCCAAAATCAATTCGTTGCGTTTGCGGACAATCGGATCGGTTTTCGCCTGGTCGAAGCGGGCATTTTGTTCGCTGATCGATACGAGCGAACTCAATATATACGAATACGATTCGTTATGGACAGCTTCCTGCTGGGAAATCACCGCAAAAATCGCTTTGAAGCTGGAATCCGTGACATAGTCGAGGACCTGGCTCATCGTCGGCGTCTGCAGGCTGTCGAGCGATGCCAGCTGCGTATTGATGCGCATGAAGACATCCTGTTCAGTCGCACTGAGCAGATCCCATTGCTTGATGTCGTCCTGCATATTGATTTCCTGCGCTTTCCAGAAGTTCGACAATAGCGTCTGGTACATATCGTACATTTGCGGATACGCGATGTCGTTCCAGTTGAGCAAGCCGGACGATTGACCGTTCAGGATGCCGGTGGATTTATTGGGCTGCTCGGGATTGAGCAATTTGATTTTTTTCAGCGGTGCGTGGATCGTCATGGCGGTTCCTCCTTAACTTTGGCAAGCTTCACATTCTTCAATTTCTGCCTGGGATGTGCTGCGCACGTAATACGTCGTCTTCAAGTTTTGTTCCCACGCTTCGAGATGCAGGCCGAGCAGCTCTTTTGCTTTGATCGTATGCGGCACATAGAAATTGAAGCTGATCGACTGGTCGATGTGGCGTTGGCGGGCGGCGTTCTGGCGAATGCTCCACTTCTGGTCGAGCACGTGGCGCGAGCGGCGGTAATACTCGTAGGTGCGGTGGTCGAGATCCGGCGCCGTCACTTTGAATTTGAAATTTTTCTTTTCTTCGGCGTATTCCACAGCATAAAGCGGATCGATGCCATCGGTCGAGCCGCCGATTTTCGCGGTCGACGAATTCGGCGCAACCGCCATCATCCAGCCGTTGCGGACGCCATTTTGGGTAATGTCGCTTTGCAGTCGATTCCAACGGTCGCTGCTGTAATTTTTGCGTTCGAAATACTCTCCCGTCTGCCATTCCGACCCCTCAAACTCGCGATACGCGCCTTTTTCCTTGGCGAGCTCCATGGAAGAGCGGATGGTGTGGTAAGCAATTTCTTCGTATAGTTTATCGGCAAACGCGACGGCTTCTTCTGTTTCCCAGTGGATGCCTTCGAGCGCCAGCAAGTGAGCCCATCCGAAAGTTCCGCTTCCTACCGCGCGATATTTCTTGTTCGTCGCCTCGGCCTGTCCGACGGAAATTGTGTTCAAGTCGATAACGTTGTCGAGCATGCGCATCTGGATCGGAATCAGCCTCTTCAGCACGTCCGCCTTCACCGCGCGCGGCAAATTGATCGACGACAAATTGCAGACGACGAAGTCGCCCGGCTTCCGGATCATCACAAGATTGCCGTCTTCATCGGTGTATTCTTTCGTAATCGTCGTCGCCGACATGTTTTGCGTGATTTCGCTGCACAAATTACTGCAGTAAATCGATGTGAGCCCCTTGCCGCGCAAGTGCTTATTGGGATTCTGGCGGTTGACTTCGTCGCGGTAAAACATATACGGCGTGCCGGTTTCAAGCTGAGACACCATGATGCGCGCCATGATGTCCATTGCCCGGTACGTTTTCCGCGGCAATAACGGATGCGCTGCCGCTTTTTCGTATTTCGCGGAGAAATGCTTTACATCCGTCTCGTCGTAAAAGTCTTCCAGCCCGAGCGCATTCCCGGCTTCGTCTTGCCAGCCCATCGTTTGTTTCACTTGATGCGGGCAGAACGTATGCCATTCGCCGGTGCTGCGGCCCTGATCATCGGTTTCCTTCAGTTTTTCCATGAACAAATCCGGAATCGCGACACCGGTGAAAATATCATGCGCTTTCCGGCGTTCGTCGCCGTTATTCGTCTTCAGGTCCAAAAAGCCGTTCATGATGTCTTTGTGGAACACATCCAGGTAAATCGCCACTGCCCCTTGGCGCTGGCCCAGTTGGTCGACGCTCACTGCTGTGTCGTTGACCAGACGGATCCACGGAATGACGCCGGACGAACTGCCTTTGAATTTTTTTATATCAGATCCCATTGCCCGCACCTTGCCGTAATAAACGCCGATGCCGCCTCCGTCCTTACTGAGGCGGGCGATGTCCCAGTTGTTCAAGTAAATGCCATCGAGCGAATCATCGACCGTATCGATAAAGCACGACGACAGCTGGCCAAAGCTCTTGCCGGCATTCGACAGCGTCGGCGTCGCTACCGTCATATACAGGTTGCTCATCGCCCAATACGCTTCTTTCACCAAGGCCAGACGCTTTTCTTGCGGTTCGTTCTGCATCAGTGCCATGGCGATGACCATAAAGCGCTCCTGCGGCAGCTCAAATACCGCACCTTCATAATCCTTCGCCAAATAACGGTCCGCCAGCAGGAACAAGCCGATATATGTGAACAGCAAGTCCCGCTCCGCATCGATTTCGTTGCCGAGCACGCTGATTTCCTCTTGCGCATAGCTTTCCAGCAAATCGCCGGAATAAATGCCGATTTCCGTCAGATAGCGAATCAAGCCATAAAAATCGCCGTATTTCGAAGACGCGTCGTAGGTTCGGCTGGCAGCGGCCGCTTCGTATAAGTCATTCAGGTATAAGTGCGCCGCGACGAAGGTCCAATCCGGTTCCTCCATTGAGATACGGTCCAATGCATAGCCGATTGCCTGCTCTTTTCTCGCCTTCGCAGTGCCCAATGCAGGGAGTTTGCCGGCAAGCTCACCGGTCTGCAGCCCGAACTTCTCCTGTGCACGTTCCAGCGCCGCTAAAACGCCTTCCAATCCTGTATCTTCTACAATTTTCATATCAGCACAACTCCTTTGCAAATTCGTTGATTTTCATGCGCCGCTCTTTGCGTTCCTGAGCGCTTTGGAACAATTGCTTTTCGCTGTCGGTTTCCGGCACCACGCCTTCGACCGGCGACGGCTTGCCGTTTTCGTCGACGGCGACCATTGTCAGGATCGCGGTTGTCGTCAAGGTTTTCGTCCGGTTTTCCACGCTCTGGCATTCGGCTTTGACGTAGACTTCCATCGATGTCCGGCCCGTTGATACGACGACGCCTTCTAGCAGCAAGATGTCGCCGACACGGGCAGACGACAGGAAGTTGACGGTATCGATGGATGCGGTCACGACGGCTTTGCCGCTGTGTCTCATCGCTGTAATCGCCGCGATTTCGTCGATATAGCTGAGCACCGCGCCGCCGAAAATCGTGCCCATGTGGTTTGTGTCGGGCGGCAGCACCAGTCTGGTCTGAATCGTCCTCGATATGTTTGCTGCAATGTGTTTCGCCATGTGGCATGCCTCCAAAATTCAATTTACTAAATAAAAAAACCCATCCTCTCAGAGAGAGGATGGGTTTGTAAACGCAGAATAATCTTCGGAACAGCAGAAAAAGCCGGCTGCACCGCGCAGAGTCTCTTCGTTATCCTTCCCAGCTCCCGGAGAAGATCTTAACTGATAAAAATGGCAGGTCTCCTGGCTCGTGCGTCATCCTCCGCTATGTCCTTCCCGTCCGTTGGACAGTGGATTGCCATAGCTTTCGTCAGCACTTACAGTTGCGGGTACAGCTCCGGTTTTTCATCGGATTCCCTATTAAGCCTTTTCAGGCACCATTATTATTGGTATTACTATATATGGTGTTTAAATGTATACAATACACTAAATATCGTATTTTCACACTATAAACCACTTTCCTCTCTTTTACAAGCTCTGTTTCAAAAGCTGAATTCTAAGCTTCTCAACCTTCACGTTACATTATGGTTGATAAGAAAAAGCTGTCACAAGCTTGTTTAGATTGGCGGGTTCATTTTTCCAATCGGCACCTAAACCGTTCGACTCCTGGATATTTTTCTCCGAGGCTTGTCACGTTAAAGCCGGTGCTGCGGTAAAAGCCGACAGCTTCCTAATCGGTTTCGGCAACAATGGAGGTGGGATCCAGTTTTTCCTGAATTGCTTCGATCATCGCTTTGCCATAGCCTCTGCCTCTGGCGGACGGCAAAACAGCGATATGCCTGATTTCTAATTCTCCTGGTTGGATAAATGCGATGCCGACGCAGCCGACAACCCTGTCGCCGTCTGCAAATCCATAAAGCTGCATCGTTTGGGAAGCGATGTATTGATTGTATTCATCCGCAGCCCGTTCTGCGCTCGCCGCGTAAGTCAGCAAGCGCACCGCCTTTTCGCGGATCATATACGCCGTCACGTCTTCCATCTGGTCACCCCTGCTGTTCCATTATGATGAAGACAGCGGAATCCGTACTGAACTTCCGAGCTTCCGTGAAGCCAAATTTCTTGTACAGATGAATCGCCCGCGCATTGAACTCCGCTACGGTCAACCGCAGGCGAAGCCCCGGATGCTCGCTTTGGATAGCGGATGCCGCGTAGCCGAAGAAACGATGCCCATTGCCTTGCCCCGTCAGTTCGGGATCCAAGCCGAGGCCGATATCGATGAACCCTTCCGGATAAGCGCTTTCCGCGATGCCTTTCGGAACTTGAGCGGGTCCTCCTGCACACAGAAAGCCGACTAATGTTCCGTCCGCGAAGACAGCTTCATATGAACCGTCCAAAAGTTCGCTGAGCGATTCTTCTGTCGTTTCGTTATTGTAGAAATCATACGGCTCTTCGTAATTCCACCGCAATATCATCATCGCGCTTGCTTTATCCATTTTCTGTTTTGTAAATTCCATCTAACTTCCCCGCCTCTAGCAGAATTCAGCCAGCCAGTTGGCTACGTCCTTTTCCATCTCTCGAGTAAACTGGTGGCCGGCCCCTTCCACAATCTTTTTCTCCACATTTTCGTGCTCATGCGTTTCTTTCAAATACCGGTAATAGGCCGCGTGTCCTTCAAGCGGCACTGTCCGGTCCAGTTCTCCATTGATGAGCAGCACAGCTCCTTGGCCCGGACGCGCTTCCATGGGATCGAACCCTTTCAGCAGCGCTGCCATTTCCGGATCCATCGGAGAGCGGTCTTGGCGTTCGCGGAAAATCTGTTCCGTAAGTATGAATGCGCCGGATCCATTGATACTCGCGAAACCTGCAACACGCGGATGGCGCGCAAAAATACCGGCGGCGATAAAACCGCCCATCGAGTTGCCGACCAAGACGATTTCGGTTTCGGGCACACCGAGGACTTTCTGAAGCGCGCCGAATTCTTCAATGCTTTCCAAAATTGCTTTCCAGAAATAAGTTTGGACTGTTTCCATTTCAAAAGGATTTTTGACCGGTTTTCGGGAATCGTTGTAGACGATTTCTGGCACAACCACCCGGAAGCCTTGGCGTGATAATGTTTCCGCGTAGGCCCGGCAGCTCTCGACCTTTCCGCCCCAGCCGTGAAACAAAATCACTGTCTTCCACGGTTCTTCAGTTGGCTCTATTAAATGGTAAATAAGTTCGCCAGCCATCATTCTTTTCATCCCACTAGCCCCTTTTTGTACGCCTTTAACAGAAAACGCTTGGAATTGGTGCAGATGCCTTTTGAAGTTTGATTCTGTAAGATGAACTTGTTGAACTTCTCCAGATCTTGCGGCTCTTCCCCGAAATTCGGGATGATCGGTGTATGCTGCAGCAGAAACAGCAAGTCTTCCGGCTCCTGGTAATATTCAGCAGCATCATAACTGTAGCTTTTAATATCCGTAAACCCGGCATCGCTCAGTTCTTTTATGTATCGTTCCTTCAATGTTCCATCAGTTCGGCCGAAGGCTTGGCCACGGCCGAATGCCTGCTTCAAGTTTTCTTTGTCCCTTTCGCTCACTTGCTGGCTCAGGAATATACCTCCTGCTTTCAGCACTCGCGCTGCTTCAGCTGCATCATAAGGGCAGTGGCGGCTCGTGACCATGTCAAAAAAGCCAACAGGGAAGTGGAGGCTTTCCGCGGCCATCTTCAAAAAACGGACATTCTCGTAGTCTGCTTCTTCCAAATTGGCACGCGCGGTTTCCACCATCGCTTCAGACAAATCGATTCCGACGACAAAAGCACAAGATTCCGCCAGCTTCATCACATTTTCTCCTCCACCGCTTCCAATATCGAGAACGATGCTCCACGGTGTCGAATATTTGGCGGCCTCACTGTAAAAATCCCAGGCCACGCCTTCCAACTCGCTTTTTACCGCGCTGAAATCCCAACCGTTTGCTTTTCCGAGCTTCTCATAAAAATCCTGTTCATCCACTTCCGGTTTCCTCCTGTTCAACTGCCTTCCGACCCTTCCCCAGCAATTCCGCAGCCGTCACTACTTCCGCAAACTCCTCGTGCAGTGTTGCCAAAGTTAATGCGTGGACCGTTTCGGCATCGTAGCGGATACCGTCTGGGCCAACCAGCGCAAAAGCTGCTGTGGCATCAGACACCAAATATGTCCGGAAGCCCAAGTTGCCGCTCATCCGGGTTGTCGTCGAAACACAATGGGGTGTCGTCAACCCTGCAATCACCACTGCATCGATCCTTTTGCTGCGCAAATAATCTTCCAGCCCTGTCCCGATGAACGCACTGTTCACCGTTTTCTCCATCACTGCTTCATCCTTTTTGGGCTGCAGCGCTTCGATCAGTTCAAAGCTGTCCTTTTCCGGATAAAACAGCGATTCCGGATCCGACGAACGGTGCTGGATGTGCACGACGCTGCCGCCTTCTTGCCTCCAATGGTGTAATAACTTTTCAATATTCTTTTCCGCATCCGGATTATTGCGCTCCCCCCATTTCGGATCTGCAAATGCTTTTTGCACATCCACGATCACCAACGCTGTATTATTAAAGTCCATATAGCCCCTCCTGAAATTGCCGTTTTCTATTGTTTCTTCTTCCATCGCCGAAATTCCTTTTTTATCCACCAACTCCGTCCTTACGGCAGCATAATAAAACCGCCAATCCTTGTTGAATTGGCGGTTCTCTCATTACTTATTCAGGATGTTGCGGATATCATCTTCGAACGTCTCCGGCTTGTCTTTCGGCGCGTAGCGCTTGACGATATTGCCTTCGCGGTCGATCAGGAATTTTGTGAAATTCCATTTGATGCCACTGCTAAGAAAACCTTTCGTGTTGTCCGTCAGGTATTTGAACAGCGGATGCGCATCCGTGCCGTTGACCTTGATGATTTCGTGCATCGGGAACGTCACGCCATAAGTCATGCGGCACGACTGCTCCGCTTCTTCCGCTTCGCCCAGCTCCTGGCCGAACTGGCCGGACGGGAAACCAAGGACCACGAGCCCTTCCTCGCTGTAATTCTTATACAATTGTTCTAAGCTGTCGAACTGGCCGCGCAAGCCGCATTTCGTCGCTGTGTTGACGATCAGCATCGCTTTGCCTTCGTATTCTTCGAGCTTGTGCGTTTCACCGCTTGCATCCGTCACTTCAATATCGTATATCCCCATGGTCGATCGCTCCTTCTATAAATCCATTTCGTTGAAAAATGCGTTCAATTCTTTCAAGTTTTTCATCAATGCGATGGCATTGACGTCTTCAAGGAAATTGCAGCTCACCAGTTTTTCGGCGACTGCCGCTTCTATCGGCTTGTTGTTATTTTTCGCTTTTTCAGTCAATGAAATGATGAAGGCGCGTTTGTCTTCTGTCGATTGCTCTTTCAGAAGCCAGCCGTTTTCAAGCATGCGGCTGATGGTCGGGTTGAGCGTGCCGATTCCCAAACCAAGTCGCCCGCCGATGTCTTTCGTCAGCAACCGGTCTTCTTCCCAGAGCACAAGAAGTACCAAGTATTGGGTGAACGTCAGCCCAAAAGGATCCAGGACGCGTGCATACATTTTTATAAAGTTGCTGGACGCCTTATACACTTCAAAGCATAATTGTTGGTCTAATTTTGATGGTTTATTCATGTATCCACCCCATGCTTTTCTTATAGAATAATGATTTGGACGTCAATCGAGTCTTTAATGGCTTTGGAATAAGGGCAGGTCTGGTGGGCTTTTTCCACGTAAAGCTCTTTCTGTGCTTCATCCAGGCCGGTAATGTCCACTTCAAGTTTAGCCGCCAGCTTAACGCCGCCGTTCTCTTTGTCGCTAAGAAGAGAAATCGTCGCTTTTACTTCAGTTTTTTCCACGTCCACTTTCGCTTGTTCAAGCACCAATTCAAGCGCACTGTTGAAGCATGCACTGTAGCCCGCCGCAAATAATTGTTCCGGATTTGTCGCAGTTGTCGCTTTTCCGCCAAGGGCCGCGGGCTTTGCCACGTCCATAAAGAAGATATTGTCTTCTGAGTATACCTCACCTTGTCTGCCGCCTGTGTTGATGATCGTCGTTTCATATAATGCTTTTGCCATTTCATTTCGCCTCCAAATTTATATCGCTCACGATGTACATTAAACTACATCGTGAGCGATGTAAAATGATAAGGCTTAGCCAAGGGCCGAAAAATAAAAAAAGACATATCGGAATTGCCCCGATATGCCTCGATCTATGCCAGCTTACCCGTCAATCCATTCTGACGGTTCGCTTTTATTGGTGCTGTCGGCCTTCGCCACTTCAGCTTGCTTATTTTGCTTACTCTTATAAGGCTTATTGCTTTTGGCTTTGTTGGCGCCTTTTTCCCAGCGCGTCCAGCCTTTTTTGCCGGTGCCTCTTCCAGTACCGCTTTTTGCTTTATCTTTGCTCATGTTTATCACTCCCGTACTTTCCCGCAGCCGTGCGAGGGAATTCCCTTTATCATAACAGGTTCAGGCGGTTTCTACACCCCCTGTGCATCTAAAATGGACCAGGAAGCGCATTCTTTTGCAGATACGCAAAGAAGTCCGTTTTCACGAACACATTCAAAACGCATGCCTGCTTTTCCTTCTTCTCGAGCGCCCGGTGCTCTTCGGGATATTCATTTTCCACCCCGAGACGGATGAACGGCAGTTTTGCTTGTGCTTTCTGTGACCGCACATTGGCCTTCCGCGCCCCGGCAAAGACGTATTCCAAATCGAGCTCTTCAAAAGCGATGCGGAGAATTTCAATTTTGGACGCTTCGTTATAGCCTTGCCCCCAGTAATCATGGCCAATCCAAGTTCCGATGTGGCAGGATTTCGTGGTGCGGTCAATGAACATCAAATCTGTGAGCCCAATTAAGGTTCCGTGTTCATCCATGATCACACGCGGCACCGTTATGCCTTCCAGCTCTTGCTGCATGGTTTTTTGGACGAATTGTTTCGTGTCTTCAACGGTGCCATCAGGCAAACCCAGAGCTTCCTTTACTGGCGGAGCAGAGGACATCCGGTGTATGTCTTCGCAGAAATCCAAATGATGCTGCACCAACTTCACTTTTTTCATAGACCGCCTAACCCTTCCTTCAAATGGGCAGCTATCGCCCGTATCTGCCCCCGGTGGCTGATTTCATCCTCCAGCACATGAAACCATAGGTAATACATATTGTACGGAACGCCGTTCGGCCAATTTCGCTCCTCGTAAAGCCAGCTGTTGTCTTTCGCTTTCAGCTCACGCAGTGTAACAGCCCTGACGCTTGCCAGTTTTTCAGTATAATGAGCCAGTGGATAACCGCAAATAGCTTCACGGGCTTTCGCTCCCAGCTCGATTGCCGTTCCCCATTCAGCCAGCTCATCGCTATTAAAATCGCGTTTCTCAAACGAAATGAGCTGATGGACCTTTTCAATCGCTGCGATATGCGCCAGCAGTGCACCAGTGGAATTGCCCGAACCGTGTCCGATGAAATCCAACTGTTCCGTGTCCCAGCCGGAAATCGCCTGCAGCGTCCCTTCTCGCACATGCTCCAGCATGAACACCAATTCTCCTATTTTGCCGTTATATCCAGAAGCTGGTTTAACCGTATAGTCCATCCTTAAATCTCCTCACATACATTATTGATTCAATTGCTTTCTACAAGTATGCTCTTTTCGTAATAAACCAGCGTAGCTTTGTCGTTTATCGGCACGCAGCTGCCAACTTGGACGTATCCGACTTTTTCATACAGATAGCAATTGCCCTGTTCTTCTAGCAAGGTCGCTAGCTTCCAAACGGTTGAATGGGAAAAGAGCTTTTCTGCTTCCACCATCGCTTGCTGAGCGATGCCCTTTCCTTGGAAAATGGGATCGATAAAAATCGGGCCAATCCAATATGCCCCTTCTTTCCCTTGCCTGATGCATATAGCGCCAACCCAGTTGCCATCCACCAAAATTTTGAAAAACCCGCCAGACAGATCCGCAATGCGCGTTTGGGTTCGTGCGATTGTTTCCATAGCCGGACTGGTGCCGTAATCCCGGTATTTCTTGAGCAGCGGCCAAAATGATGCCTTTTGCATAACCAAGAGGGCAGGAGCATCTGACTCCATTGCTTTTCTTAATATCACTTTCATCAGAACCACTCCTCTTTTGGAACATTAGGGAATAATTGTAACTTTATTAATAGTGTACCGTCTATAAAGTAAAAGAGGGGGAATTGTGTGAAAACTTTTTTTAGCGGCATGGGCCATTGTTTCCTGCTTTGCCCTTTCCGGCTGCGGACAAAGGGAAGGCACCGCGGAACATTTGGAAGGTGCTTATAGCCTTGCACTCAAGTTGATGGTTGAAACCGATCCGGGATTGAACCAATCGATGGATTTCATAGCGGTGGACATGGAGACGCTCACGGAGTTGGACGCTGGAGACAAAAAAAGCGTCTTGCGTTCGTTGGAAACGAAATACGGGGTCGAAGCCATGGATGCTTCGTTCGAGGAATTGAAAGCACAAGGCTTGTACGATGAAGAATTGGGAAACTTGGATGGAATCCTCCTGACCATCGAAGAAATGAAATACAATTTTAACGGCTCGGTAACGTTTATGGGCGGCAAAATGAAATCGGGAGTGGGTGCTGTAGGAGTCGAAAGCACGCTGGAATTCGACGGCAGCCGCTGGAAAATACAAGAATCCAAAAAGACATGGGTCAGTTGACCTTATGCAAAAAAAAAAAAAAAAGAGCTGGCTCCCCAAAGATAGGAACCAGCTCTTATGTTGGGCTTTTAGACATTCACAATTTCGTTTTTGTTTTAGGCTTTTTCATAAGAATTTCAATACAAATAAGGAATCAGCCGCGCGCGCTGCTTCATCCAGCGTGCATAATCTTCACCAAATTTTTCAATCAAAAGCGCTTCCTCATAATCCATGCGCTTCAGCAATGCCCATGCCATTGCAGCCCCGCCAACAATTGCTGCGACGATGCTGGTGAAATACAGCGCCATGCCAAGCGTGATAAAAAACAGGCCTGTATAAAGTGGATGGCGCAGCCGGCGGTATGGTCCGGTACTGACGATTTGGTCGCCTTCCCGAACTGTGACGTAACGTGTAAACTGATTTTTCAAGTGGACAATCCCCCAGATCCGCAAAAACACGCCGACCGCAAAAAACAGCGCTCCTGCTCCTTTCATCCACTCTGCGAAACCTGCGCCTTGCAGCTCTTGAAGCAGCATGGCGAGTCCGATTGTGCCAGCGAGTGCACCGAAAATCAGGAAAAATGAACGCTTTTCCAAAGGGTCGCTCGCCCCGGCGCTGCGATTGCGGAAAAACACGAATTCCGCGATCCAGATCAAGCTGACAGCGCCAAAAATCATATCAATGAATGTCATAGCCAAAGCCCCTTACTTTCTGCCTCTTTGTCTAAAATATATAGAAACTTCGAATCCAATACAAACCACAGCCCTTTCGTATAAAAGAAAACAGGCTTTCTTCCCTGGTAATCGGAAAGAAAGCCTGTCTTTTATTCTTCAGTCGTTGATAAATCAACCAGCATCGCGGTGAACACGATGAAAATCGCCATTAATGATAATACCATGGTGAACATTGCCCTCAACTCCTTACCAAGTTATGAATCCTTTAGAACCAGGAGGTGCATTTTGAATCATGTCGCCAATCGGGATGGCATACGCGATAAAAATAAGCGCAAATGCAATGCCGATCCAGATAGTCCATTTCTCCAAAAACTTCGGTGTGTTTTCTTTATCGCTTTCAGCTAACGGAAACTCGACGAAATCTTCCGGGCGCTCTGCTTTCGGCGACAGGAACATGGTCATGATGACGATATACATCAGAATCATTGCCGACAAGAACAGGATGCTGCCGCCGACTGCCATTGTGACGTGGCTCGTCAGGATGCCATCGAACCATTCCAATGCGGAAGGGTGGTTATTGTAACTTGAATAGGCAGTGCGTCGAGGCGCCCCTAGCAGCCCCAGGATATGCTGCGACGTTGACATCAGCAGCATACCGATCGTCCAAGTGATAATTTGGACAAATCCAAGGCGTTGCATCGATTTTGTGAACTGGCGCCCAGTCAAGTATGGAATCAGCCAGAACGTCAAGCCCATGAACGTCATCGCTACCGGCGTGCCGACAGTGATGTGGAAATGGCCGACAATCCAAAGCGTGTTGTGGACGACTTCATTCAGCTGGAAGCTAGCATTGATAATACCTCCGGCACCGCCGGGGATGAAGAATGCCATCGCGATGAAAATCGACGTAAAACGGATATCTTTCCAAGGAAGCAGGCGGAACCAGCCGAACAAGCCAGTCGCGCCTTTTTTGCGGCCTGAAATTTCAAAATTCGCAAACATCGTGAACGCTGTCATCAATGACGGCACGATGACCATGAACGTCAAAACGACCTGCAGGAATTTCCAGAAGTTCGAGATCCCTGGCTCAGTCAGCTGATGGTGGAAGCCGACCGGAATGGAAAAGAGAATGAACAGAAGGAAGGACAGCCGCGCCAGTGAATCACTGAATACTTTGACGCCAAGCAATTTTGGCACGATTAAATACCATGCCATATATGCCGGCAACAGCCAGAAATACACAAGCGGATGGCCAAAATACCAGAACAGGGAGCGGCTGAGTTCCACATTGATCGTGTCCCTCCAGCCAAATGCCCAAGGAATGTATTGGAACAAGACGGTTGCTACGACGCCCAAGCAAGAGATGAGCCACATGACGATGGTCGTAATGGTCATGAATGCGAACAATGGGCTGAACTGCCCTTTGTTTTTGCTGCGCCAAACCATGTAATGCCCAATCAATGCAAAGCTGCTGATCCAAGTTCCGACGATGAAGAGCGCTAATCCTACATAAAACCAGCCACTCGCTTTCAATGGTGCGTAGAATGTATAAAGAACGGAAGCTTTGCCAGAAACGATCATCACTGTCGCCATGACCGTACCGAGCAATGTCACCCAAAAGCCGACCCATGAGTACAAGCGCACTTTCGGTCCGAATGTGCCGATGCTTTTGCTCATGCCCGTTGTAAAGAATGCAAAAATGAAAAATGTCGTAAATATAAGTGCTAATAATACGCCATGGGCGGTTAAAATTTGATAATAATCCAACCAAGCCGGCAATTGCAATGCGTCATTTCGGATAAACACCTGCAGCAGTCCAGCCAATGTCCCGATCAGGAAGGCCGCGTAAGCGACGCCGATATTCGCCAATGCGATTTTTCTGTCTTTTACAGCAATCATCTTAGTACACCTCTATTTCGCTGAACATCATGTGATGGCCTGTACCGCAGTATTCGTTGCAAAGAATCAAATACTTTCCAGGTTTATCAAATGTGTAGGATTTCGTCGTAATCCGGCCGGGAACGACCATCATATTGACTTTTGTGTTGTCGATTGTAAAACTGTGGACCACATCTGTGCTGGTCACTTTGAAAATCACTTCTTTACCGGCTGGCACCTTCATTTCGGGCGCGTTATAGCCGAAAGCCATAGCCACGATTGTCACTTGATAGGTATCGTCATCCAGCTGAGACACGCCTGGATTATCAAATGGCGCGGTTTCATTCACTTTTTCAGGATCAATCGTATCCATTCCGCCTGAAGGGGTATGGCCATGGGAAAAGGCGCTGACGCCTACAATGCTCAAAAATACGATGAGCGCAGCAATCCCGAAAATAAGCCAAATTTTTTCGTACTTGTGTAAATGCATATCCATCTTCTCCTTTTTCCATCCGTTTATGCCGCTTGCCTGGCACCTTATCGTGCAACGTACATCATGTAGACAACGATCCACATCACAACGATGATGACGCCTACAAATAACACACTCACTAATGTCCCTTTTAAATTCACACCTTGATGTTCTTCGTCTACAACAAGCTTACTCACCAATGTCTCTTTTGAATCCATATCCTGATGTTCTTCATAATTCTTGCTCATCCGCTCTCACCTCTTGTATTTATCTCTTGTTTACAGATTAAGGCTTTGGCACCGAAGACATTGTGATAAATATCACACCTGTATCATTTTTTAGGTGTATTTTCATATTTTGGACAAAAAAACAAGCCGATCCATGTAGGATCGGCTTGTTTGGAGACAGAAAGCATATTCTTTTTATTTCTAAAGGTACTCTTTTTCAATAGCAACTGTGCTGCGCACCGTATCGATCGGGCGCACCATTTTTTCAATTGCTTCGCGTTTCGTTTCCAGGAATGGCGGCAAGGATAATTTTTCACCCATCGTTTCATACGGCTCGTCGCCCATGAATCCTGGTCCGTCTGTTGCCCACTCGAAAAGGATGCCCTGTGCCACACGTGCGTACAGCGATTCGAAGAAGAATCGGTCAACATAGCCAGATGTGTTGAACCCAATTGTTTCCATGCGATCAATCCATTCTTTCAAGACATTGGTATCCTCTACCCGGAACGCTGCATGGTGGACGGTGCCGAAGCCTTGGCGGCCAGGAGGCAGCAATTTATTGTGCTCTACGATCACTTGCGCGCCGTTGCCGCCTTCGCCTACCTCGAAAAGGTGCAGCGCCCCTTCTTTAGCGACTTCTCGCATCAGCATCGCTTTTTCCAAAACTTCTTTTAATTGTTCGAATTCCGCAATACGGATGTGAATCGGACCAAGCCCTGTAATCGCGAATTCAAGCGGCACCGGTCCATTCTGCCACGGAGTTCCTGCTGCAACACCTTCGTTATGCTCGTCAGAAATCAGCATGTATTGCTGATCGTCAAAATCCGAGAACGAAATGGTTTTTTTGCCGAAAACTTCTTGGATTCCTTTATGCTTTACTTCGTATTTATCAAACCGCTTGATCCAGTAGCTCAAAGCTTCATCGGTTGGGACGCGGAACGCTGTTTTGTAAATTTCGTTCGTGCCATGCGTCCCTTTCTGTATGCCTGGGAAATCGAAAAACGTCATGTCAGTGCCTGCTGAACCTTTGTCATCCGCAAAGAACAAATGATAGGTCTGGATGTCATCTTGGTTCACTGTTTTCTTGACCAGGCGCATGCCCAGTACATACGTGAAAAATTCATAGTTCTTTTCTGCGCTGCTGGTGATGGCCGTTACGTGGTGGATCCCTTTTAATTCATTCATGAAAATCTCTCCTTCAAATAAAGTATAGGTTAATATCTCGAATTCGAGATATATGATTAAAAAAATTTAAGCCGAAATAATCGTTTGGAATGGTGTAACTTTTATGCGAATAAATTATCTTTAATTCGAGATAATAATACCATGTAATTTCCAAAGCGTCAACAACTTGAATCCTTAAGCGAAAAAAAGAAGAATCCAGAAATCCGGAATCTTCTTTTGCTGGCATGGGGGTTGTTTTAACGATTTCTTTATTTATTCCGCAGTGGCTGCAGCGCGTTTGTCCACGCATTGACTTGATCCAACATTACGGCGACCGACTTTTCATGCACACCCGCCGGTTTGAAGTCGTGCATATCGACAAAATCAGTGAATAACGACATCGCCGGATGCGTGCGCACACTTGCCACCTGCAATTCAGCCAGAATGACACGCAGCGATTCCGCCGCCCGGACGCCGCCAGATGAACCGTAGCTGACAATGCCCGCTGCTTTATTGTTCCATTCTATATACAAGTAATCGATGGCGTTTTTCAACGCTGACGTAACACCATGGTTGTATTCAGGAGTAATGAACACATAGCCGTCAAGCTCGGCGACTTTTTGAGCCCAGGGAATCGCTTCAGGCGTTTTGTAATCCTGGCTGTACGCAGCCGAAATCGGTTCCGCATACATCGGCAAATTGAATTCTTTCAAATCCACTATTTCGTACTCTGCATCTCCGCGCTTGTCTGCAATTTCTTTGACCCATTGTGCCACTTGCAGACTGTTGCGCCCTGGTCGTGTACTGCCAGTAATAATGCCGATTTTCGTCATATAACTGATTCCTCCTCAAATTG
The DNA here is from genome assembly GCF_058268475.1 of Planococcus sp. TJ-301. Taxonomy (NCBI): domain Bacteria; kingdom Bacillati; phylum Bacillota; class Bacilli; order Caryophanales; family Caryophanaceae; genus Planococcus; species Planococcus sp. TJ-301. The sequence continues at coordinate 2,084,914 of NZ_JBZDOH010000001.1, forward strand.
TGATCATGCTTCGATTTCGAGACTTTCACTCTTTGATGCACTTTCATCATAAGTGAAAAAATTGAGAGTTTCAACCGAAAAGACTGAATAGTCCGAAATGAAGTGGGTCGGTCTTTTTAAAAGTTGAACCCTTCAATATAAATTGATTACAGTCAATAAATAGTTCGAATTGATTTTGGAAAAATGTATTCACAATAAAAGGAGAGGAGAAACTTTACAACAAGTTTCTCCTCTCCTGATTCTTCTATATAAATACAAACTTTATACTTCAAAGCCTTCTTCTACGCCAGAACCCGCGAAATCTTCTTTCGCATCCATTCGGTAACTGATAAATGCTAAGCCTGAAGCGATCAATGCGCTTAAGCCGCCGACCCACGAAAGATGGACATACCCTCCGTTCGCGACCACATATCCGCCAAGCGTGGCACCCAGCGCAATGCCGATATTAACCGCTACTGGGGTTAAGGACGACGCAAAATCTTTGGCCCCAGGTGAATACACTGTTGCCAAGTTCATTAAATACATTTGGATCGTTGCATTCATGGCATAAATCATGACCGCCATTGCCATTAGGCTGACGAGTCCGGCAAGCGTGGATCCCATTGTAAAGTATAAAGAGCCTAAAATAACTGCTTGGACAATAAACACATAGCGAAGTTTGCTTACACCATTGTGGCTGGCTATTTTCCCTGCCAGTACATTGCTGAGGATTGAAAATGCGCCGTATGCCAATAAAATCACGCTCACGTAGCTTGTCGCAATCCCCAAGCCTTCTTCAAGTATTGGCGTGATATACGTATAAATCGTGTAAGTTCCGGCAATTGAAAATGTCGGGATAAAGAATGCCAGAATCATCCGCGGATTGGCAAGCAAGCTTAGCTGTTCCTTAGCCGATCCTTTTTGTACTTTCAGCTTTCTCGGCAGGATAAAGATCGCCATGATCAAACTAATCACCCCTAAAAGCGTGGTGAACCAGAACGTCAGCTGCCAATTGCCCAGCTGCCCAATTAACGTGCCCAAAGGGACGCCAATGACGTTGGAAATTGTGAATCCGGCAAAAATCAAAGCGATAATGGGACCTTTCTTGCTTTCCGGCATGATGTCGCTGGCAATGCTCATCGACAGCGCAACCAATACACCACTGACTACAGCCGTAATAACCCGGGAAAAGATCAAAAGCTCATATGTGCTCGATAAAGCGCTGATGACATTACCGATAATGAACAAAGAAATCAAAATCAGCATCAGCGGATATTTCGGGAAGCGGCTGACGTACACTGTAACTATAGGCGTCCCGATTGCATAAGCAATGGCAAAGCCCGATACCAAGGTGCCCGCCACAGCAAGGCTAATATTTAAATCTGACGAAACTTCAGTCAGAAGGCCAACGATTACAAATTCACTCGTCCCCATGACAAATGTTAAAAGTGTTAATGTAAAAGCTAATATTTTCTGTTTCGTGCTTAACGACTCTTTTTTTACTGCTGTGTCCATGAAAAACTCACTCCTATTTCTTCTTTAAATCTTGTGGAAGAACATTCTTCCAATAAGTTCGAATGTGGATCACATTCATATAGATATATCTAAAAATATCGATATGGGAAATCAAAAAAAAGACACGGCGCTGCGTTAAATTTCTTCGTTGATGAATTTAGCAACTTTCGCCAATGTCTCTTCATTTCGTCTGTAATAAGTCCATTGCCCGTAGCGCACTGCTTCCAGCAAACCTGCTTTTTGCATGAGCGACAAATAATGGGAAACGGTCGATTGAGATAAATTCACCTTTTCTTGAATATCCCCTACACAAACGCCGCCCTCGATGCTTACCTCCTTCGGCAGATGCGCTTGCTGTGCCGGGAAATTCTTTTCCGGTTCTCTGAGCCATTTCAAAATATTAAGACGGGTTTCATTTGACAACGCTTTGAAAACATCTAAAACATTTAAATTATCCATGCGCCTATCTTATATCGGCTTTATTCGATATGTCAAAGCGTTTGATTCGAAGAGGATGAATTGAACAAAGAAACCGGCCATCCCTGGGTTGCAAGGAAAGTCGGTTTTTGAGGCTATAAGCTGATTTTCTAAGCACCAATACAATCGAACTGAACGTCAAGTATATTTAAAGATGGGGAGCATTTTCTCTCACAAACTCTCTTTAGATCTTACAGAGCCTGTATCCTTGAATCCATCCAATACCATAAATCCAAAAACTAAGCCTGCAATCGTCGGGACAGTCGTTCCGCCCGAGTAAATAATATCAGGAATGCGAAGCCACCCTTCACCTATTGGCGAGAAGGGCACGAAAGTCATTAATACAATATAAAGTGCTGGCAATCCAATCGCAGCAAAGATAACCCAGTCAAATTTCCAAGGATTTCTTTTTTTCATTTGCAGAATGAATTTGGGTGTGCGGATCAGCAAACCCATAACTACAGGAAACAGCGCGATGTATGTTTGCAGCAGAAAAGGATTAAATGTCATTTGTGCTCTTTCAGCTACCTGTTGCTGAAACTGCATCCCCGCGTACAGAACAAATCCGATCACTAATGTCCAGATGAAATAATATAGAAATCTTTTCAAAACCGTCTCCCCCTTTGTTTTCCTGTTGCCGAAAAGCTGCTATACCTTTGTATACGCAACAGGAAGACAAAGCGTTCCACTTATTTGGAAATAAACCTAGTGTGTCAATTCACTTTCACTAAGCCTTCAAAAGCTGAGCGTTAATTGCGACAATCACCGTGCTTAAACTCATAAAGACAGCACCAATTGCCGGGCTGATGATAATCCCCCATGGAGCTAGAATCCCTGCTGCCAAAGGGATTGCGACAATATTATAGCCGGTCGCCCACCATAAATTCTGTACCAGTTTCCGATATGTCTTTTTCGAAAGATCGATCAGCGCAACCACATCGTTCGGATTGCTTCTGATGAGTATCACATCGGCAGTCTCCATCGCCACGTCCGTACCCGCACCGATAGCAATTCCCAGATCGGCTGTCGCCAGTGCGGGTGCATCGTTAACGCCATCTCCAGTCATCGCAACTCTTCGCCCACTGTCTTTGATCCGCTGAATTTGCTGGGCTTTGTCGTTCGGCAGCACCTCCGCGTATACTTCGTTGATGCCCACTTGTTTCGCTACCCAGTCCGCCACTTTCTGGTTGTCGCCTGTCAGCATGATTGAATGAATACCTTTTTCTTTTAATGCGGACACTGCTTCTCTGGCCGTATCACGGACGATATCTGCCAGGGCGACCATACCCGCTAGCTCTTCCTCCACGAGCACGAAGACCACTGTTTTTCCTTCTTCCGACAACCGATTAAACTTCTCTTTATTATAGCTAAGCCCATTATTGTTCACATAACCAGGGCTGACGACATTAACTATCTGGCCGTCCAGTCTTCCTTGGATTCCTTTTCCGGTAATCGATCTAAAATCCCTCACTTTTCCGATCGACAGCCCTTTTGCTTTGGCGGAATTCACGATGCCCGTGGCAATCGGATGCTCCGAGTTCTGTTCGATTGCCGCAGCCAGCTGCAAGACTTCTTCATCGGTATAATTGCCGGCTGGCACAATATCTGTGACGCCAAACTCCCCTTGCGTCAGAGTACCAGTCTTATCAAATACGACGGCATCTAAATTCCGCGCTCCTTCGAAATCTGCCCGGTTCCGGATCAGCAGTCCTTGTTTTGCAGAAATAGAAGTTGATACCGCAACAACCAGCGGTGCTGCCAACCCTAACGCATGGGGACACGCAATGACCATGACAGTCACCATCCGTTCAATTGCGATGTCAAACGCATACCCCAGTGCCAGCCAAGCGGACAGCGTCACAATTCCTGCAGCCAACGCCAGGTAAAAAAGCCATTTAGCGGCGCGATTCGTTAAATCCTGTGTTCTGGATTGGGATTCCTGCGCTTCTTTAACCATCTTGATCACTTGGGATAAATAAGAATCTTCCCCCGTCTTTTCCACTCGAATGACCAGCGAGCCTTCCTTGTTCACCGAACCCCCAATGACTTCTTCACCTGCCACTTTATCAATCGGAATGGATTCCCCTGTGAGCATCGATTCATCTACAGTTGATTTTCCTTCCATAATCAACCCGTCAACTGGTATCTTTTCGCCCGGTTTGACCAGCACCCGATCATGGTTTCGGATTTCAGCTAATGGCACGTCTTGGACTTGGCCATGTTCGTCCAATTGATGTGCTTCACTCGGCATCAGCTTAACGAGCTGCTCCAATGCATTGGAAGCGCCCAAAATCGAACGCATTTCAATCCAATGCCCTAGTAGCATGATGACGACGAGTGTCGCCAGCTCCCAGAACAGCTGGTTGCCTGCCCATCCAAAGACCACGACGGTGCTGTAGCTGTAGGCAATTGTGATGGCCAACGCAATCAAGGTCATCATGCCGGGATTCTTTTCTTTCAGTTCATTGATTCCGCCAATCAAAAATGGCCAACCGCCGTAAAAGAAGACGATAGATGATAACGCGAATAAAATATAGAGATCGTTGTCGAAGCGCCAATCGACTCCCATGAAATGCTGAATCATTGGAGACAATGCCAAAATCGGGACGGTAAGGATCAACGATAGATAGAAGCGTTTCTTGAAGTCTTCCACCATGTCGCCGTGTCCTTGGTGGGCATGATGCCCGTTATTGCCATGCTCTGGCTGCGTTTTTTTGGGGTGGCTGGCCGGTTCGCTGTGCGGCTGCATCTTTGAAATGTCGTGCTGGTCCATAGAATGCTGCTCAGGACGGTGGTGTTCTCCATGCTTTGCCATTCGGTTTCACCTCTTGGAAAGATTTTTTCACCGTGGATACTGATTTTTGTCTCTTCAATATAAATTGAAACTATCGAGAAAGTATGGAGAAAATTCTGTTTTTTTCACGTCAGAAATGCTGCATCGCAGTGGTTATAAGATGAACACATTAAAACACCCCCGTCTATCGTCGTCTGCACAACAATAAGCCGGGGGCCCTTAAGTATTTTTTGGTACTCCATATTGGCAACGTTTCATTGAGGAACTAGTTAACTATGGTCAATCGATCTTGCAGAATGAAATCGGGCAATTTTCGCAATTGATTTCATCTTTTAGAAATGAAATGTCATGGATCAATATCTTTCCTTCCACCAAAGACACTTTTTGTTTTTTCTTCAAGTCATTTAGCATGCGGTTGACTACTTCCCGCGTCATGCCGCAGAAATTCGCCAGTTCCTGATTTGTCAAAACCATATCGACTAGCACACCGTCATCTTTTGGCAAGCCGTAGCTATTGCTGAGCCTAATAAGTGTGGAGTAAAGCGCCCCTTTTTTGCCGTGCAGCATTAAATCACGGAACTTGGTCTGTGTTTTCTGCTGGTCGACTCCCATCCATCTCATGAAAGCAGCAGCCAGTTTGGCGTTTTCCAGCAGTGCCTCTTCCAAGTCTTCAATGGCAAATTTCATGCAGACAACATCTTCTAGCGCCTTCGCATCCAGCATATAAATAGAACGATTCGAAAAAACGGTCACTTCTCCCACCAATTGGTCGGGCCCGCAAATGCGCAGTGTCAGTTCACGGCCGTTCGGCGTCACTTTTCCAATTTGGACTTTTCCCGCTTGCACAATATAGACGCCTTTGATGGCATCGCCTTCTTGAAAAAGATAAGCCCCTTTTTTATATTCCTTAATGCTGTGGCGGATTGTATGAAGCTCCGTCAATTGAGAAGTCAAATTCCCTTCCATCATTCGTTCTTCCAAAAAACACGCCCCCTTGTCGGCCGGCCTTTTCCCTAATCTATTGCTGCTAGCATAACATAATTACCCATTTTTTTCGAACTGAATTTTCTGACATCGCTTGCTGTTTGAAGATGCGTTTCCTCCTTGACACATTCTGCATAAAACCTTGTTTAATAAGCAGGAACTGCACCTCTGTTTAGCGAAGATTAGTTAAGACAGAGAAGGAGGAATTCATTATGACATTGAAATACCATAATATTCTTGTAGCCATAGACGGCTCGAAGGAAGCCGAAATGGCTTTTAAAAAATCGGTGGCAATTGCAGCCAGAAACAATGCTACGTTGAACTTGGTCAGCATCATCGACACCTCATTCGGCTCACTTGAAGCATATGGGCGTGAGTTCGCAGATAAAGCTACAGCATCCGCGCATGAATTGCTGGAGCAATATAAAAAAGAAGCCGTAACTGACGGCGTCCAGAACATCAATATTGTTGTTGAATTGGGCAATGCCAAAGCGAAAATTCCAGGAGAAATTGCTAGCCGCCTGAAAGCGGATTTGATCATCTGTGGCGCAACAGGCGTAAGTGCTGCGGAACGCATCTTCCTCGGCAGTGTTTCTGAACGGATTGTACGAACTGCAAAAGTAGACGTACTGATTGTAAGATCAGAAGATGCAATTTCAGAATAACATTTGAATATTTAAAAAACTCCTTCTTTATTTATTTTAAGAAGGAGTTTTTTTATTGTTCTCAAAAAGGTATAACTTTTCTTCTTACCCTTGTCATACTTTCCTAAAACATTTGATACGCAATTGTAATAAAAATTTAGGCCTTATGATGGTACAATACTTCTGCTGGCTTTTTTAGAGCGGTTTTTATCATAGATTTTTACTTTTTTAATATAGATGATTATTCTTTTACCTATAGACACGAGGAAATGAGAGAGGGGAAACAAGAAGTGAATTTACTATCTAAACTTACTGCCGGCGCAACTGCCGCAGTGTTGGCTCTATCGATTTTCATACCTGCAGCTAATGCAGATTCATTGGGAGAGCTAAAAAGCAAACAACAGGAAGTGCAGCAAAAGCAAAGCGAGTTGAACTCTGGGATCCGTGAGAAAGCTAACGAAATCGCGGAAAATGAGACAAAACTTGAAACAATTATGAGAAAAATTATGGAATTGGACAAAAAAGTTCAGGAAACTGAAGCTAAAATCTCCGATGTCCAAGCTCAAATCGACCAAACCAAAACTGAAATCGATGCATTGCAGGCTTCTATCGTAGAATTGCAGCGCAAAATCGATGAGCGTACTGAATTATTGCAAGAACGTGCCCGCGCTATTCAAATGAGCGGCGGATCTGTAGATTACGTAGATGTATTGCTTGGCGCAAACAGCTTTGTTGATTTTATTGACCGTTTTTCAGCAGTAAATACGTTAATCGAAGCTGACCGTGAAATCATGCGTGAACAAGCAGCTGACAAAAAGCTGCTTGCTGAGCAAAAAGCTCAAGTAGAAACGAAATTGGCGGAGCAGGAGCAGCGCAAAGCTGAACTTGTCCAGTTGAAAGCTTCACTGGACGGCCAGAAAAAAGAGCAGGCCCAGCTTGAAGCGGACCTGAAAAGGGAACAAGCGCGATTAGCTAAAGAGAAATCGTCTTTGGAATCGGAACACGATAAGCAAATGACTATTGGTGCAGGTCTCGCATCTAAAATTGAAAAAGAACAAGCTCGCCTTGCCAAATTGGCAAGAGAAGCTGAGTTGAAGCGCCAACGCGAAGAAGCGGCAGCGCGTAAAGCCCAGGCTGCGGCGGCAGCAGCAAAAGCAGCAGCTTCGGCGGCAGCTTCAGCGAAAAGCTCAACACCAGCTGTTTCATATGCATCAGCACCAGCGCCTGCAGTAGGCAGCGCGAACTTCATCAAACCGGCCGCTGGCAGATTTACATCAGGGTACGGTGGACGTGATATCGGTGCAGGAGCTGAATCCCACTTGGGGCTTGATATCGCAAACGCAACTGGTACACCGATCGTTGCTGCAGCCGGCGGCTATGTATCATTCGCCGGCAACATGGGCGGCTACGGCAACGTAGTCATCCTGACGCACTCGATTAACGGGCGCTCGTACGCAACAGCGTATGCACACATGAATTCTGTAGGCGTATCTGTTGGGCAAGCTGTTTCACAAGGCCAATTCATTGGAGCAATGGGAAGCACAGGACGCTCGACCGGTCCTCACCTTCACTTTGAAATCCATATTGGATCTTGGAACGGTGCGCGCTCAAACGCAGTTAACCCATCACCTTATATCCGATAAATAAAGTAAAGCCTGTCCCTTTCGGGGCAGGCTTTTTTGTTTGAGTGTATTAACTCAATCCTTTTCATTGCGCTTCAGTGTGTTAGAATTCTGTTTCGTTAACAGGCATTAAAAATTCTTTGAAAGGCGTTAACTCGGATTTAACATACATTGGCTGAAAATCAACATGCATTAACCGTTCGTCAACATGAACTGTTTGAAATTTAACCGGTACTAACAAAACAGCGTCACGCCACAATCCAAGTTCAAAAGCGCATATATTAAAGGGGCACATACACGCTTTTTTTATTTGTCGCCGTATAATTGCTGCAGTTCTTCTTCTTTCATCGTGAAGCGATGTTCTTCTGCCGGGAACACCCCGGCTTTGACTTCCGCAACATAGGCACTTAAGCCGTTTTTCATCATTTCGCCGGTTTCCGCGTATGAACGGACGAATTTCGGCAAATGGTGCGAACCGTATTTCAAGGTATCGTGATAGACAAGCACTTGGCCATCGGTGTCGGCCCCTGCCCCGATGCCAATGACTGGAATCGAGACAGCCGCAGTTACTTCGCGGGCTAGCTGATATGGAATGCATTCGAGAACGAGCAGACAGGCTCCCGCAGCCTCGCACGCTTTCGCGTCTTCAATCAGTTTTTGCGCGGCATGCGCAGTCTTGCCTTGCACTTTAAAGCCGCCCAAAACACCCGCCGTCTGCGGCAATAGCCCAAGATGCGCCACAACAGGGATGCCGGTGCGCGTCATTAGCCGCATGACATCCACCACTTCATCTGCACCTTCGAGTTTCAGCGCTTCCGCTCCTGTTTCCTGGAAAATCCGGATGGCATTCTGGAGCGTCTGGTGAAGATCGCCATGAAACGAGCCGAATGGCATGTCGACTACCAGGAATGTGTCGCGTGCGCCGCGACGAGCAGCTTTACCGTGGTGGATCATATCTTCAATCGTCACTTTAACCGTTGAATCGTAGCCTAGCACGACCATGCCCAGTGAGTCGCCCACTAGAATCACTTCGACTCCAGCTTCTTCCGCAAGTTTGGCCGATGGATAGTCATATGCCGTCAGCATGGCGATTTTCTCGCCCTCTTTTTTCATTTTCAATAACGATGCTGTATTCTTCATTTACTTTTCTCTCCTTTCGGGGAGAAAACCGATTAAAAGCCCTCCTGTTATGAAAATGGACAGGAGGGCAGGAAATGAGCAGTTGGTTTTCTCCGTCCCTGTCGTTTAAAGATCAAGGCGAACTTATTTGTTTGTGGTCTTCCAGGTGAAACCGGTGCAGTTCGATTAGGATACTGCCCTTATTTCCACTATAGCAGAAAGCTGAATTGAGTGGGGACCTTCAGATTTCAGAATTCTTCCTTTAATTCCGTTTACGAATAGTTTCCTGATTTCCCATTTCTGACACATCCAACGAGTACACAAAAACTTCCTTGCTGCCCATGGCCACTGCTTTCTCAAAGCTCATGCCAATCGATTCCGCCACTTTTCGGGAAGCGCTATTTTCAGGCTGGATCAACGACACAAACCGTTTACTTCCCAACCCTTTGATGCCATAATCGCGGATTGACGCAGCCGCTTCCTTGGCATAGCCCAACCCCCAATATTGCGGGGCGATCCAATAGCCGATTTCGAGTTCTTCGGCCCCGTCAACCGTCTGCCGGACCAAACCGGCATGCCCGACCGCTATTCCGTCTTCACGCCGTACCAGCAGCCGCAAACCGGTTTCCGGCGCTTCTTTGTATGAACGGTAAATCCAATAAAGAAATTCGTAAGCTTGGCTGCGGTTTCGGATTTCACCGTCGCCGATAAAGCGAACTACCCGCGGATCACCAAGAAGCGAACAGAGAAATTCAAAATCCTCATCCCGGTACATGCGCATGTCGAGGCGCTCGGTCTGGAGCACCTTGTCAGGCGACTCTATTCTGCTCTTCATGGGTCAGCCCTCCCCTAGAAATTCCACCGGCAATTCCGTTTCTTTCAGCTCTCCTTTGTACTCCACACGGTATGCTTTAGCAGAAGGTCGTGAGCTGACAGCCCGCACCAATTCCTGTCCGATGTAATGAAGTGCTACTCCATCATCTGCCGCCACTCCGCCTTTAACTGCTTTCGACGCTACCAATTGCTGATAAGCCGGACGCCGTTCTTCCTCGCCGTCATAATGAGGGCAATTGCTGCCTGCCAGAAAACCGAGCGGCTGGATCGGCTCCAGCTTATCGCCATATGAATCCGTCACGCCATCTTCAAACCAGCAAAGCGAACCGGCACTGATTCCCGAGAGGACGATGCCTTGCTCCCAGGCTTTGCGGAGAATCACATCCAGCCCCCATTCCTTCCAAAGCACCAGCAGATTTTTGGTGTTGCCTCCGCCTACATAGATGATGTCTTTATCCAGCACAAACGCTTCCAAATCCCTTGCCGGCGGCTTGAACAGCGACAGATGGGATGGAACACATGCTTGATTGCCGAAAAAATCATAGAATTGGTTGATGGCTTTATCCGAATCTCCACTAGCTGTCGGGATAAAGCAGATTTTAGGGTTCCCCTTCGGTGATTGCGCCAATATGTACTTGTCGAGCAACGGATTTTCAGGTTCCATCAAGAACCCGCCGCCGCCCATTGCAATAATCTGTTTCATCCTACACCTTCCATTCTGTTTTCAATAAAGAAAGCATGAAGCTATCGTGCGGGCGCCCGCCTTGATGCAAATAAGCGCGCAGCAGCCCCTCTTTCTGGAACCCGATCTTTTCCAACATGCCAAGAGAAACCTCATTCTCCGGAAAAACGACCGCGCCCATCCGAAAGATCCCCAACTCATTGAAAGAATGGTCCAATACTGCATGGACCGCCTCTTTCGCAATGCCTTTGCGCCAATGATCCGGATGCAATTCATAGCCGATTTCCGCTTTTCCCACGCGCTTGTTCCAGTTATGGATGCCGATGGTGCCGACAAGTTCACCACTTTCTTTCAAGATGATTCCCCAGCGAGTCGCCATGCCGCTGTCGAACCCTTTACTGAATGACTGAATGATTGCGGCGGCTTGCTCCGGATCCGTAAATTTATCAGTTCCATAATACTGCATCACATCGTCATGCGAAAAGATACTATAAATACACTCTTTATGCTGCTGTCCAATTTCAGCAAGCTGGAGCCGTTCTGTTTCCAATGCTGTAAATCCCATGTGCATCCCCCTTTTCTTCTCCTATTCCATTTCGCCGTAGAGGCCCGGCACTCCTGCCTTTTCAACTCAAAACACTGCCTGCCCTCGGAAAACGCAAAAAAAATAGACCGCCGAGAGTTTCTCGACGGCCTGAAAACCAAAATTCTAGATGAAGCGCACAACGTCTTCCAGTGGCAGCCGGGAAGTTCCAAAAGCTGGAGCCGCTGCTTTGCCGATGGCAATCAAGACAATCGGGAAAAGATGTTCCGGCAGGCTGAAATGTTCGGCAAACTTCACTTTGTCGAATCCGCCCATCGGAATCGTGTCATATCCGCGTTCTTTGGCAAGCAGCATCAGCTGCATCGACACAAGGCCTGCATCATAAGAAGCGATATTCATGCGTGCTTCGACCGGGGCATTCGGATAAACCTTGTACGTATTGGCAATCGTGCGTTCTTTGATCGCTTCGTCGATATGGCCTTCCTCGACATTTTGTGTATAGATTTTTTCAACATTCTTGTACGCGTCAATGTTGCCGAGTACCGCAATAATCGCCGAAGAATCTTCGACCTGCGCTTGGTTATTGGCAATGGCACGCAGCTCTTTTTTTACTTCCTGGTCTTGGATAACGATAAAATTCCATGCTTGCAAGTTGCTCGATGAAGGAGCGCTCGTCGCCATGGTCAATAGCTCCTCGATTTCCTCTGTCGATATTTTGAAGCTAGGGTCGTAAACGCGCACTGATTTTCTTTCTTTCATTACCTTATATAGGGATGATTCTGCAGCAATTGCCATCGTGTAGCCTCCTTGTAATTCACTTACTTTTAGTAAGTAGATAAATATAACTTACCACCCTTTTGAAGCAGCGTCAACGAACCTGCTCGGCCTATAGAAATGTCGGTGGATTAGGCGTTCCACGTGAAACAAAAATACCGCTCCTTGGGAACGGTTTAATGCTGGCTTTTCGATGATCTGATTTTCATGCGCCATAGCTCTTCCGCCGCACCTGAACCTAATAACACGCCAAAAACGATGACGACAAAGCCGATCAGATGATAGCCTGTAATGGTTTCACCCAAGAATGCAGCCGAACCAAGAAGCGCGAAAAAAGTGTTTAAATTAATGAAGATAGCGGCTTTTGAAGGCCCCACTTTCCCGAGAACGTGGTTATAGAGCATATGCCCAATTGCCGTCGCAATGATTCCAGAACCAAAGAGCATCAGCCAAAACGTGGCATCCATGTCCGCGAAGGCGCGCCATTCGCCTGGTTCCATCACCAAGCTGATCAGGAAAATCCCCGCGGAGCCGATGATGAACATATACGCCGTCAACAAACGGGGATCCAGTGTTCGTGATGCCTTGCTGATGACCATGAAGCTCATCACTTGTGCCACCATAGCGAGCAATATGTATAAATCTCCAGCAGAAGCTGTGCTTGCCTGCGCGTTGCCTGCCAGTACAGTGGCAGCGACTCCGATAAAGCCCAGGACGAATCCGAGCCATTGCCATTTTGTTGGCGTCAGCCGCAGCAGCAGCAAACTCAAGACTGCTGTCATGATCGGGCTCGAGCCAATGATCAAACCTGAGTTCGTTCCGCTCGTCAGTGAAATTCCTACGGAAATCAGGTAATGATGGATAACGACATTGAGCAGCGCTCCCACTGCGATGAACGGCCATTCCGCTTTCGTCGGCTTTCGGACAAGCTTGAAAACCGAAAGAATCGCAAAGACCATGACCCCTGCAAGGAAAATGCGCAGCGACGTCATCGTCACCGGCCCCATCTGCGCCGTCAGGTATTTCATGACCGGCACATTCATACCCCAGGCGAACATCACTGCCACCAGGATCATATATAATTTAAAATGGCTCATACTTATTCCCCATCCATGTTCCGCCAACTGCGCTTTTCTGAATTATACCCCCTTTTCAGACAAAATAAAAACGGAGCGGAATGGGAGGATTCCCCTTTTCCGTCCGTCTGTTGAGCTTACATAGACCCTGTTATTCATTGAACGTTTTACGAAAGCCGTAAAATGGGCGGTAGCCATGCGCTTGGTAATAGCTTTGCGACGTGCTGCTTGCCAGCATTTCCAGGCGCGTCTCCGGATAAAGCGCGTGGACATGCGCTAATAATGCTTTGCCAAGGCCTTCACCTCGGCGATTCTCAGCAATCAGCAATTCACAGATATACAGCGTGATGAATTGGTCTGTCAGCCCGCGCATGCAGCCAATAATTTCTCCTTGCTGTACTGCAACGAACGCCACATTCGAATGCTGCCATGCAGCTTTCACGATGTCCGGCTTCGATGCAAGGTTTGTCCATCCTTCCGATTCGTTCATGCGCTGGATAGCCGGAAAGTCGCTGTCTTTAAAAACTCGGATAAAAATACTTTCAGTTGTTTCCACAAATAATCACCTTTCTATCAACAGGACATCGCTGTCAGTCAGCCGCTGTACTTGCAGATTATGTACCGCTTCGAATTCAGCAATCCGCTGTTCCACCGTTTTACCGGCACTGTCGGGAAATTTATCTTCCCGGCCGTAATGCGGGAAAATGGGTTTTGGAAAAATGCCCAATGCCTTTAAGTCTTTTAAGTTCACGGTATTCATCGATGGTGTAAAGCTATTGACGATTTCGATGTGGGGACCGAAAATCATGGCTCCGGCGCTGACTCCTATGAAAATGGCGTCGCGTCCCATCAGTTCTTCAATGACCCCCTCCGCTGCGCTTTCTTTTAACTCGCGCAGCAAGCGGAACGGATTGCCTCCGCATATGTAAAACACATCGTATCCCAATAAATTTCGGGCATCTTCAAATTCAATGTCCAGGAAATCCACCGTCATAAGACCCATCTCCAGAAAATCTTCTTTTGTTTTTACGGCAAATGGATTTTTTTCCTTTTTCGAAGAAGCAGTCGTGATAATGGCTGCTTTTAGAGCAGCAATCCGGCCGTCAACAAGCTGCAGAAAATCATCTTTTACTGATTCTGTAAAAAAACCTTTTGAAGTTAAAAAGATATGCGCCATCTGCCTCAGCCTTTCCCAGATTAATGTATTTCTGCTTCCGTGAATGGTTCATCAAGCTCTGTTGTTTGCTTCGGCTTGGCTGCGAAAATATGCAGCCCCATGCTGACGAGCGCCAGCAAAATCCCTGCCCCGAACAAGATGCTGCCAAAAACAACAAAAACAAGCGTATTGGTTTCCATGATCAATTGATAAGTTTCTCCATCGCCGACGCTGTCGTACTGGCGGTTCAACCATCCACTCGCGCGCGCCTGGCCGAAAGCTGTACTGGATAGACTCAGAATGATGCCAGCAACGACTAAAAATGCTGCTGTCCACCACATTGCATACAAACGCCTGTCCATTTTCTTTTCCCCTCTCGATAAAGCTGATGTCCGCTACAAGGAAGCCAGCAGAAAAGTCCTCTCAAAAAGCCGGCATCAAAGCCGGCTCTATTCTTTCACACAACAACACTTGCTTGTATCTTGCTTATCGCGATCAACTCTCTTCATATTAGCAGAAGCTTTCTCTAAATTAAATATGTTTTCTGATAAATTGAAGAGAAAGAAAACATCACGCTGAGTTAGAGACGTGATGTAATGGTAAATGACGCGGCATTCTGCCTTTACGCAAGGACAATCTGATTTTTTCCATTCTGCTTTGCTTTGTATAGGCAAGTATCCGCCATGTGGAATAACTCTTTAAAGCTCTTGACCTTGCCATTCAAGTTATCAGAGATGCCGATGCTGATGGTTAGCGGCCTAGTTGCCGACTCGCCCTCAAATTCAATGGCACCCAACGCCTCCTGGAGTTGCATTGCCTTTTTCTCGCCGATTTCCAGCGAACCTCCTTGGATCAAGATGACGAATTCATCCCCTCCATAGCGGCCGATCAAATCTTCTTCCCGGAACACTTTTGAGCAGGCTTGGCTGACCAATTTGATGGCCTCATCTCCGAATAGATGGCCATTGCTGTCATTGATGGATTTGAAATCGTCAATGTCGAAAGCAAGGCACAATATTTTTTCATGTGCCGCGGCCGCTTGCTTGAGCCATTTGTTTGTGGTTATTTCTATGTAGCTGCGGTTATACAACCCTGTCAGATAATCCGTATTGGCTTTTCGTTCGTACTCGACGATATTGTGCTTGATATCAAGCTTTAACGCGGCAAGCGCCAACTCACTGTGATGGACTTCGTTGAGCAATTGGATATATTGCTTCTGAACAGCGTAGCCCAATTGGATATCTTCCATCAATTCGCATAAACGGCAGCGCTCTTTTTCAATGCTTTGCAGTAATTGCATGTCTTTATAGCTTTCTGCCGACTCTTTTGCGGAAGTGTATGCCGCAAAAGCTTCTTTATAACGCTTCTGTTCAGCGTACCAAGCGCCTTGGATACTGAAGCATTGCGATTTTTCCGGCATATAATCATCAAGCATCGGGTCATTCAATAATTCATCGAGCCCTTCGCCGGAATCCTTGAAATTTCCTAAGCCGATTTGGGCTTTGATGACGTTCATCTTAATCCTCATCCAGCGAATCGGCTTTAATGCTCCGCTCTGTTCAGCATAATCCAGCGCTTTGTTGGCAGCTTCTAATGCTTCTGCAAACCGCTGTTCCATCAAGTAAACATGACTCATATTGCCATACGCCACAGGGATGAGCTTATGCTTTTGTAATTGTTGGCCGGTCCGGATGGTTTTCCGCAAAGTTTCTTTTGCCCGTGGGTAGTCTTTAGTGTATTCATATAAGAGAAACAGCACATGATATAAATTTAAATGATCCGACTCGTCGCCTTGGTCGTCGCATACTTCCCTATAGGACTCAATACACCTAAAGGCTTCTTCGATATCGCCAATGAAATAATACGATGCGGCTATATTTAAGTAAGCCGCCAGCATGGCCTTCGAATCGCCGCTCCTCTTTGCCTGTTCCAGTAAAATATAACCTTTTTCAATGGTTTCACGGTATTTCCCTTCAGCCCTTTTGTCGGATACTTCCCGTTTTAAGAGCTCTAAGCTGCTATTCGGCATAGCCCACACTTCCTATCTAAATTAAAAAAGAGTAGTTATTTTTATCTATTTTAGTTTTTTCTTTAGTTTACCTTGAAAAGACATTTTATTAAAGTAGTTTATTGAAGTTTAATGGAAAAATTATTCCAGATAAAAGTTCAGAAAAACCCGCAGCCAGGACAAGGCTGCGGGTTTTATGATAGAAGATTCGTGTTAAAGGCCATCAGTGTATGTGTTTGCGCTGGAAATCTGAGATGCTTTCGTATTCATCTTTCAAAAGCCGCGACAAGCGGATGTAAATCGGCAAGAGTTCGCGGTAAATCGCAGACGCTTCCGGGTCTGGAGAATGGGTATGCGTTTCTCCGATCATGTCAGACACAATGCTGAAATCTTCAATCTCGCCGATTGCGTACATGCCAAGGACGATCGCCCCAAGACAAGAGCTTTCAAAGCTTTCTGGGATAATGACGGGCTTGTCGAAAACATCTGCCATGAGCTGGCGCCACATTTCAGAGCGTGCAAAGCCGCCCGATGCCTGGATGCGCGCCGGCTCTCCTGTCAGTTCTTCGACAGCGAGCAGCACCGTATAGAGATTAAAGACGATTCCTTCGAGCACCGCTCGGATCATATGCTGTTTTTTGTGGTGGATGCTCAATCCGAAGAACGAGCCGCGGGCATTGGCATCCCACAAGGGAGCACGCTCCCCTGTCAGATATGGCAGGAACAGCAAGCCATCAGCACCTGTATTAACATTTGAAGCGATATTCGTCAGGACGTCGTACGGATCGATGCCGAGGCGTTTCGCCGTTTCCGTCTCAGAAGTTGCGAATTCATCCCGCAGCCAGCGCAGGACGATTCCGCCATTATTGACCGGACCGCCAACGACCCAATGGTCTTCTGTCAAGACGTAGCAGAATGTCCGTCCTTTTGGATCCGTTTTCGGCACCGGCGAAACCGTGCGGATGGCACCGCTCGTGCCGATTGTCACTGCAATGACACCCGGTTCAATGGCATTGACGCCGAGATTCGACAGCACGCCGTCGCTGGCACCGATGACGAAAGGTACATTTTGGCGAATGCCCATGAACGTTGCGTATTCCGGAGAAAGCCCAGTCTGCACATGGGTGGTCGGCACTGGACGGGAGAGTTTTTCAGTGGTAATGCCGGCGACGCCGAGCGCCCCCTCATCCCAATCAAGATTCTGCAGGTTGAACAAGCCGGTTGCAGAAGCAAGTGAATGGTCGATGATGTATTCGCCGAACAGTTTATGAAAGACATATTCTTTGATGCCGATGAATTTTTCGGCCCCTTCGAATATCGCAGGTTCCTCCGATTTTAGCCACACGAGCTTCGACAGCGGCGACATGGCATGGATTGGCGTTCCGGTGCGCAAGTAAATCTCATGGCCATCCATTTCTTCTTTGATTTTTTTGGCATACTGCGCGCTCCTGGTATCTGCCCAGGTAATGCTCTGCGTCAGCAATTCGCCGTTCTTGCCGATGGCGATCAGACTGTGCATCGCTGCACTGAACGATACCAGCGCCAGCGATTGCGCGGGGATTGCGCTTTTGCGCAGCGTCTCCCGCACAGATGTCAGGACCGCGCGGAAAATCTCTTCCGGGTCCTGTTCCGCCACCAGCTGATTCGGGGTATGAAGCGGATAAAGGACTGTCTCACATTCCACAACCGTGCCTTTTTTATCGAACAGCACGGCTTTCGTCGATGTCGTTCCAATATCTACACCCAAATAATACGATTGATCAGGCATGCTAGCCCTCCTTTAGATACAAGAAAAAGAAAAAGGAGTTGGTCCTTTTTCTTTTCAGGTTGTTGAGAAATTCTCGTAAGCTCTTTTCATTTCGCTTCCGGCGGACGCGTTCCGCGGGCCTGGCTTCAGTCTCCTCGTCGCTAACGCTCCTGCGGGGCCTTCAGCTCAGGTCGCTTCGCTGCTCCCGCTGGAGTCGCCGCCTTCCGCTTCATTCAAAGTTCTCTCTTAATAACAAAACATTTCTTTTTCGAAGTACTTTAAAGATACATTTTTTTCAGTTGTTACTGTACTCCAGATATGAAGCAAAACAGCGGAGAAAAACGTACTGCTCCTGTCTCTGTCCCTGCAACGCTTCGCTAGCTTCGGGACATGAAAAACCGTTGCATCGCTGCGCTAGCTTCGAGACATTAAAGTGCGTTGCAGTGCTGCGCACTTCGTCGCAAAGACTTGCCCTCGCAGGCTTCGGGTAAGTCTTGCCTGCGGGGCAGCGCAGCGACGAGACAGCCGAGACCCCGCAAGGAGCGAAGCGAGTGAGGAGGCTTGGCGCCCGCCCGCGGCAAAAAACATGTGCTCCTGCAGCACTTCGTGCTTCGTCGCGAAGGTACCTCCCCAATTCTTGGGTCGATACCTTCGCAGCTGTTTTGCGGAATATCGGTATCATCTATCTTACCATTTAAGTATAATTTAGCTTTTCCCGTTTTATTAGATAAAGAAGCTGATTATCAAGACTACGGTGAATCCTGTTAGGCCGATGATGGTTTCCATGACCGTCCAGGATCTTAAGGTGTCTTTGACGTCCATGCCGAAGTAGCGGTTGACCAGCCAGAAGCCGGAGTCGTTGACGTGTGAAAGTACGGTTGCCCCTGAAGCTATGGCGATAACGATCAGGCCGAGCGCCGGCCCTGTCATGCCGACCATTTCAAGCAGCGGTGTGATCAGGCCAGCGGCTGTTACCATGGCAACAGTTGCAGAACCTTGTGCTACGCGGACAGCTGCCGCGATCAGGAACGCCAGGACGATTGGCGGCAATGCCGAGTCGCCCATCATGTCGCCCAATACTTCACCGACGCCAGAGTCGATCAACACCTGCTTGAAGACACCGCCGGCGCCTGTAACAAGGATGATGATTCCGGCAGGTTCAAGCGATTTCGTCGCAATGTCCTGTACTTCTTGGCGCGAATAGCCGCGTTTTGTGCCCAATAAGTAGAATGTCAACAACGTAGCGATTGTCAAAGCAACGAACGGATGTCCAAGAAAGACGAAGATGTCCCGGACGATATTGCCTTCTTCAAGCAGCACTGATGATACTGTGTTCAACAAGATCAATACAAGCGGGATAAGAATCAATGATGTGATCATGCCGAAGCTTGGAAGATCCTTATCGTATTCGCGTTCTTCGATTTCCATATAATCTGGAATTTCAAGGTGGATCTTTTTGCCGATGTAGCGGCCGAATATAGGTCCCGCCAAGATCATGGCTGGAATCCCTGCAATTGTACCAAATAAGATGACCCATCCGAGTTCAGCGTTCACCAGTTGAGCGACCGCAATCGGCCCTGGTGTTGGAGGGATGAAACTATGTGTAACAGCAAGACCTGCTAAAAGCGGAATCCCGTAATGCAAGAGCGATTTGCCTGTTTTGCGGGCCAAACCATAGACGATCGGCACTAAAATGATGAAACCGACATCGAAGAATACCGGAATGGCAACGATGAAGCCGGTGATGCCAAGCGCCCATTGCGCTTTATCTTCACCGAATTTGTTGATCATCGTAGCAGCCAAACGTTCTGCTCCGCCAGATACTTCAAGCATTTTTCCGAACATCGCGCCGAGTCCGACGACGACAGCGACAAAGCCTAATGTGCCGCCCATCCCGTTTTGAATGGACGTGATAACTTCACCCAGCGGCATGCCAGCGGCGATACCTACCAGTAAACTGACGAGCAAAAGTGCTACGAATGCGTGCAATTTCGTGCGGATAACCAAAAACAATAATAGAAAAATACCGGCTAGCGCCACCATGATCAATGTTGAACCTGACATTTCGTTTCCCCCTTAATGTACATCCTCAAATAATTTTATGTTATTTCTTTTCGACCGCGTGCCCGCCGAATTCATTGCGCAATGCTGCCACGACTTTTCCCGTAAACGTATCGTCTTCAAGCGAACGGTAGCGCATCATCAATGACAATGTGATGACCGGTGCGGGAACATTCAGGTCCAGCGCAGTTTCCACTGTCCATTTCCCTTCGCCGGATGAATTCATGACGCCGCGGATGCCTTCTAATTTCTCGTCTTTCGAGAAAGCGTTTTGCGTAAGCCCCATGAGGTAAGAACGAATAATGGAACCATTGTTCCAAACGCCTGCCACTTTTTCGTAGTCAAAGTCGAATTTGCTTTTGTTCAGGATTTCGAATCCTTCTGCAATCGACTGCATCATGCCATACTCGATGCCGTTGTGGACCATTTTCAGGAAATGCCCGCTTCCCGCTTCACCTGTGTAAAGATAGCCATCTTCCACTGAAATACCTTGGAATAACGGTTCGATGTCTTTGAATTTCTCGGCATCGCCTCCGATCATCGAACAAATGCCGTGGCGCGCACCTTCTGTTCCGCCGCTTGTGCCACAGTCAAACAAGAAAATTCCTTCTGCTTTCAATTCTTCCGCGCGTCGAACACTGTCTTTGTAATTCGAGTTTCCGCCGTCAATAATCGAATCGCCTGTATCCAGCAATCCGGCCACTTCCGCCATCACCGATTCCGTGATTTCCCCAGCTGGCACCATCAGCCAAACCGTCCGCGGCGCTGAAAGCTTGCCGACCAATTCTTTTATCGAGGAAACTTTAGTGAAACCGCTTTCTTCAATTACCGCATGGCTGTCATAGCCGACGACTTCGTGGCCATGGTCTGCTAAGTTCAAGGCAAGGTTCAAGCCCATCTTGCCAAGTCCAATAACTCCGATTTGCATAATAAAACCTCCTGATTAAAAAAGAATATTTTTCCGTATTTATTTTATTGTATCAAATATTTTTCCGTAAGCAACATGTTATTCTATAATAAAGAGAAATAATGGATAGAGAAATGAGGGGCGCATTATGAGAGAGCAGCTATTTGCGCTGGCAGCCATCCGCGGAAGCTACCAGCGGTTCAGTGATAAAGAGAAGAAAATCGCCGATTATGTTTTGAACGACCCAAAAAACATCATTCATCTGACGATCAATCAGATTGCTGATGAACTCGGCCTTGCGGAATCGACCATTTTCCGTTTCTGCCAGCGCATCGGCTTTAAAGGCTTTCAGGCTTTTAAAATTTCGCTCGCAGCCGAAGTTGTAGCGCCCCTGAAAGACATCCACGAACAAATCGAAGAAGGCGACAGCGTGCGGAGCGTCACCGAAAAAGTGTTCCGCTCCAATATCAATACGCTCGAAGAAACGCTGCAGATTGTTGATGCAGCCGCCATGGAACGCGCTGTACTTGCCATCATGAAAGCCCGCAAAACCGAGTTTTTCGGCAGCGGCGGCTCTGCGATGATTGCCATGGACGGCTATCACAAGTTCATCCGCCTCGGGCTGCTCGTATCGATGAACTTGGATTCCCATATGCAGTTGATGGCAGCGTCGCAATTACTAAAAGGCGATGTGGCCATCGTCATTTCGCATTCCGGTTCTACGACCGATGTGCTTGATATTTTGCGCGTGCTGAAAGAAAAAGGCGTCACGATCATTTGTGTAACGAATTTTGCCAAATCACCGCTTTCAAAGGATGCCGATATCGCCCTTTATACCATTTCAGAGGAAACCGACTTCCGTTCAGAAGCCCTCTCTTCCCGCATCGCCCAGCTCAGCTTGATCGATGCCCTTTATACGAACTTGATGATCGCCCGCGGAGACGAAGGCAAAAGCGCTTTGCAGGATATGCGCCAAGCGATGTCGCAGAAGCGGTTATAAGAAAAAGAGCCAGTTCCCCAAATTATGGGGACTGGCTCTTTTTCAGTAGTGTGTATAACGGTTATTTCAAATGATCGTTCAGGATGCCTTCTTCTAAAACTTCGAATTTATCGCCGTAGACTCTTTCAATATGCATCTCGCCCCAATTGCACAGTGAATCCAGAATTCCCTGCAGGCTCCAGCCGTACTCGCTCAATTCGTATTCGACTTTCGGCGGCACTTGGTTATAGACAATGCGGTTGATGACCCCATCCGCCTCCAGCTCGCGCAATTGCTGTGTCAGCATTTTTTGCGTGATGTTCGGCATCAGACGGCGCAATTCGCTCGTCCGTTTGGTGCCGTGCGTCAAATGGCAGAGAATCACCGTTTTCCATTTGCCTCCGATCACTTCCAATGTCGCTTCCACCGAGATATTGTACTTCTTCGCCATATCGATCCGTCCTCCCATAGGCACTAAAAAGTATCTATAGCACTTTAAAGTACGTACTTCCTTTTATAAACTCCATATCTCATAATAACATTTATCGAACAAAATGGATCGATATTAAATTTATTGGAGGAGAAAAAAATGTCTTTAAATAAAAGAAGAAGTAATTTCGCGCTATTGGCGTTAGCCCTTAGTGCATTCGCAATCGGCACGACTGAATTTATCAGTGTCGGCTTGCTGCCGATGATCGCTGCTGATTTGGGTATCTCTGTCACCACTGCCGGCTTGACGGTTTCCTTATATGCACTTGGTGTAATGGTTGGTGCACCGGTGCTGACCTCTATGACATCGAACATGCCTCGGAAAACCTTGCTGCTGTGGATCATGGTCGTCTTTATCATCGGAAATCTTATTGCCGCAACTGCTTCGACTGTCACTGTTCTTTTAGCTGCCCGGGTCGTTTCCGCTTTGGCGCACGGCGTCTTCATGGCCATCGGCGCAACGATTGCGGCGGATCTTGTGCCGGAAAACAAGAGAGCCAGCGCTATCGCCTTAATGTTCACTGGCTTGACGGTAGCCACCGTCACCGGCGTTCCCTTCGGCACTTTCCTTGGCCAGCAATTCGGCTGGCGCTTCGCATTCATGGCCATTGTCGTTATCGGAATCATCGCGTTTATCGGCAACAGCCTGCTGGTTCCATCTGATTTGAAGAAAGCGGCGCGCACCACATTCCGTGACCAGGCCAAACTGGTGACGAATGGCCGGCTGTTGCTGGTATTTGCCATCACCGCTCTTGGCTATGGCGGAACATTCGTCGTCTTCACGTACCTGTCCCCGTTGCTTCAGGAAGTCACGGGCTTTAAAGCGGGCACGGTGACGCTTATTCTGCTGGGCTACGGCATCGCGATTGCTGCCGGCAATACCATCGGCGGCAAGCTCGCAAACCGCAATCCGATCAAAGCGTTGTTTTACATGTTCCTGATCCAGGCCGTCATTTTGCTGGTACTGTCATTTACAGCACCATTCAAAATTGCCGGCTTGATAACAATCCTATTAATGGGCTTGTTCGCGTTCATGAATGTTCCCGGTCTGCAGGTTTATGCGGTCATGCTTGCTGAACGCTACGTGCCAAGCGCTGTAGACACGGCTTCCGCCATCAATATTGCTGCGTTCAATGCAGGAATTGCCATCGGTGCTGTAATCGGAGGTATGGTGGCAGATTCGATTGGCCTTATCCATACTTCCTGGGTAGGTGCAATCATGGTCTTTGGCGCAGTGCTGCTGAGTGCATGGAGCCGCGTGCTTGAACACAAAGCACAGCCGAAGCAAACGGCGTTCCAGGAATCGGCAATAAACTAAGCCACATTATAGAAGAAAGCCATTCCGAAATCACTTGATTTCGGAATGGCTTTTTATGTGGGCTGTTTTAGGATTTAAAACCCAAACCCTGTTCTGCAAGAGTTTGGCGCAGTATGCTCAATGCTTTCGGGCCAAAGCCATGCAAGTCGAGCAAATCCTGCTCTTTGGCTGAAGCCAGGTCCTGCAGCCGGTGATAGCCTGCAGCCAAAAGCGCACGCTGCGCCGGTTTGCCGATGCTTCTAGGAAAATCATGTTCCTCTTCTAAAGGTTTTTTCTCCATTGGAATCGCTCCTCTTATTTGACGAGTGCTGCCCGTAAATTGACGCCGTATTCCAGATAAGCTTTTAAGCACGTTAAGGCGTAAACCCATCCTTCTTTATTGTCGACCAGTTCAGCTATAAATTGGGGTGCCGATTCATCGAACCCCTCTTCAGTGACTTCAATGATTGTGGAAGAGGGCGATTCTTCAATTAGTGTAATGGTGACCAGATGCTGAGATTCATCCTGAAAAACAATTTTTCGATCAGGATCCATATCTAAAACATCGATTTTTCCTTCAGCATCGTATTCTTCATATCGCAAAATGATGGTCCTGCCAGGTTGCCACCGTTCAGAACTTGAGGAAAACCAGAAGTTTCCGATTTTCTCGGGATCTGCAAATGCTTCAAATACATCATGAGCAGGTTTAGCTATTTTCATTTTGGTCTTATTCATCATGCAATTCACTCCTGTCAATAAAGTCATGGCCTCTTTAGTTACCTGTATTTTATCAGGATTAGAAGTGGAAAGGGATGTTTGAAAAGCGAAATAACGGAGAAATATAAAGTGAAAACATCTTAGCGCTAGACTTTTCTTGTTCTCAGCAAAGGGACTATGGTGACACTAAAGGAGGCGGCTTCCATGAAGCAGGTTTTATTCATCCACAGTGCCGGCCCTCAAGGGGAAAAACAAGGAAGTACAGGATTGCTGCAGTCCTTGGAGGGCGAGCTGGGATCAGCTTTTCAGGTAATTGCTCCAAAAATGCCGGATCCGGAAGACCCCCAGTACCCGGAATGGCAGAAAAAGTTGAAAGAATCGATTGCTTCTTTGGAAGATGGAGCAGTACTGGTGGGCCATTCAATAGGCGGATCGGCTTTGTTGAAGTTTCTGGCAGAAGAAGAACACGGAAAGACGTTTGCCAAGCTCATTACGATTGCAGCACCTTTTTGGGGGATCGATGAAGATTGGGAATTGGAGGACTTTAAGTTGGCAGATGACTTTGCTTCCCGATATTCACGTTTTCCTGATGTGGTTCTTTTTCACAGCATTGGCGACGAAATCGTACCTTTCAAGCATTTGGAAAAATACATGGAAAGTTTGCCGAGAGCGATAGTGAGGCAGCTCCCGGGAAGCGACCATGGTTTTCAGGATGGGCTCCCAGAAGCGGCGGAAGAAATTCGAATAAGGTAAACAGAACAATTCACTTGAATAAAAGTTGTCCTCCATCCAGCCCAAAAAATTTGATTTTTAAAACAAACCGGCAATGGAAAATGCTGCTTCTTTCCTTGCCGGTTTTCATTCGAAACCCTGGGTTTATCATTGGGATGCTAAAAATTCACTTCGCAGTATGGAATACATCGCCAAATCAACAAATTCATCCCTTAATTTAAAGTGTTGACGGGCCACGCCTTCGAAAGACATGCCTATTTTTTCTAAAACGCTGCGTGACTGGCAATTACCCAACAGTATGGAAGCTTCAACCTTGTTGAGCTCCATATTGTTAAAACCGAAAGCCATCAAAGCTTTTGCAGCTTCCGGCATATAACCCATCCCCCAATACTGACGCGATAATGCATAGGCAATTTCTGCCCTTCCATGCTTCGGCAGCCACTTAATGAAATCGATGGTGCCAATCATTTCGCCTGTGGCCTTCAGTTCAATTGCCCATGTCAATTTTCGCTGCCCTTCATAACCTGCTAAAATGAACCCGATGAATTCCTTCGTTTCTTTTATTGTTTTGTGCGCTTCCCACGGCATGAAACGGGAAACAGCCGGTTCGCAAGCATAGTTAAACATGTCTTCCGCGTCTTGCATCATCAGTTTGCGGAGAATTAGCCTTTCCGTTTCCATAGTCGGCATTGTTTTATAAATCTCTTCTATTTCCATCTTCGTTTACCGCCTTTCATTGATCGCTGGCCATCGCAGCCGGTTCAAAGACCGTTATTTCCCAGGAAATAATTGTCGTACTGTCTCGCACGCCATGTTCCTGTATCTTCTTTAGCATCAATTCAACGCCGACTTTCCCGGTCTTTGCCTCATATATACTTGCCGGCTCCCTAAAAACTCCGCCTGGACATTCGACCAGCCCATCTGTCGTCAAGAACACGCGATTTACACCTTGCCGCAACTCTCTCGTTCCAGCAGAGTAACATGGGATCGGTTGATCAAACGTATTTACCTCGCCAATCCACTCATAAAACTGGCGTTGGTTGAGCTGATATTGCCCAAGAGCCTTTAGTTCCGGATGGAATAAATACATAAGGCAGTCTCCTACCGAAAACCACCAGACGTATTTCCCTTTGCGCACCACAATCAGACAAGCGGTCTCCCCGTGCACATTCCGGCAAGCTTGTAAGAACGCTTCCTGTTGGAACATTTCCAAAACCATGTGCTCCAAGTTCCTGAAAAAATCGCCGCTGACTGCTTGCGCTAGCAGCAGCTTCACTTCTTGTTCATGCGTTTCGACTTGCTCCAGAACGGCCTCTGCACTTTCCGCTGTATTATGGGCATCCAGCAGCATCACGAATTCCCAGTCTTCGGTTCTATCTTTCCAAACAAGGCATGCATCTTCGTTTTTATATTGCCCTGCTGACGAGTTGCCGCCGAAACGGCCAACCACCAAGCCATTTATGTCCTGGACGTCCAGACGATCCACAAAATTGCTTTCACTGCCGACCCAACGGAACCCCGAATCGATTTTATCCATCATACTGAACCCCCTTTCTAATTTAATAAAGTATAATTGAATCTTCTATAAATTGGAACATATTTCCTTATCATTCTTTTCTTTTTTCATTACTCATTTATCAGTACAAAACTATGGACAATCCTATTTTTTTGCTTTATCATCTAATAGTTACCTTAGCTAACCATTAGCTTCCCGAATTAATAATCAAGGAGGCATAACATGAAATCTTCTCAGGAATTTTTCCAGCAGTTTATGCTGTTGTACCGATCATTTGAGCACCATTTGAACGATGTACTGGGCAATTACGGGTTATATCGTGCACAATGGTCGATTCTTCATTATCTTGCCAATAACGGATCGGCCACTTTAGTCGAACTCGCCCAATATTTGCGCGTTGAAAAACCGACGATCACTCGCACGATAAACCGCTTGGAGAAAGTCGGCTATCTATCGCTCGTCCCCGGTAAAGACCGCCGGGAAAAACGGGTCGAAATGAGCGAGTCGGGAGCCGCATTATATATAGAAGTGCGAAAAGCGGTAGATTTGCTCGAAGAGGAAATCCTCTACGGCATCCCGGAACCCCAGCAACAGCAGACCACAAGCATCATGAAAGGGATACGCCATCAACTAACCAGTAAGGAGCATACAAATTGAACAAAAATAGAGCCCCTTTATGGACGAAGGATTTTATCCTCACGTCGTCCGTCAACTTTTTTCTCGTCTTTGTCTTTTATTTATTAATGGTGACCATTGCCGTCTACGCGGTCCAAGAATTCAATGCTTCCAATAGCGAGGCTGGCCTCGTCACCGGTATATTCATTATTGGTGTATTAACCGGAAGGATTTTCATGGGGCGTGCAATCGACCGCATCGGCCGCAAGAAAACGATGGTTCTCGGACTCGTCCTGTTCACTTTGACAACGCTCTTCTATTTCTTGGACTTTGGGCTTCCATTCCTTATGTCCACTCGTTTTCTGCACGGCGTAACACTGGGAATCGCCAGCACCGCTGCGGGCACCATTATTGCTCAAATCATCCCGATGTCGAGAAAGGGCGAAGGAATCGGCTATTTCAGCCTCAGCACGACGCTTGCCACCGCCATTGGCCCATTTATCGGGCTTTATATGTCACAGAATTCGACATTTGATATGATTTTTACGCTTTGCCTTATCTTCGGAGCAATCAGCTTGCTTATTTCCTGTCTGGTTACAGTGCCACCGATTGAAGCACCACCGAACATTAACGAAACGAAAGGGTTCAAGATTTCCGATTATGTCGAGCCAAAAGCGGTTCCGATTGCGTTAATCACGTTTATCGCTGGATTCTGCTACGCCAGCGTGCTGTCTTTTATCAGCTTTTACGCCGACTTCCGGGAGCTCGTCGAAGCGGCAACGTTCTTCTTTCTCGTCTACTCCATCGCGATCCTGCTTTCACGGCCATTCACTGGCCGCTTGATGGATGTCAAAGGCGCCAATTTTGTTATGTATCCCGCCATCATCATCTTTGCAGCCGGCCTTCTGCTATTGAGCACAGCCCAAACCAGCTTCACTTTTCTGCTGGCAGGCTTCTTGATCGGACTTGGCTTCGGCAATATCCAATCTACCACCCAGGCAGTAGCGGTAAAACTGACGCCGTCACATCGCATGGGGCTAGCAACATCGACGTTCTTCATCTTTATGGACGCCGGACTCGGCTTCGGGCCTTACCTTCTCGGTTTTATCATTTCGGTTACAGGCTTTAGCCAGCTGTATGCGATTCTGAGCGCCGTCGCAGCTGCTATTCTGGTATTGTATTATCTTCTGCACGGAAGAAAAGAACACCGCGCTAACCGCGCTGCTGCAACTGCATGAAAAAAGGGCACCCTCAGATTGAGGATGCCCTTTTGCTATTCCTTATTCTATTCTTCTTCCGCTTCTGCAGCTTCCGCTTCGGCTTTTGTCTTGTGGATAGTGCCGGCTTCATGCTCAGGCGGTGCGTAGATTGAATAAATCTTCAACGGCTCATCACCGGTATTCGTTACGTTGTGGTATTTTCCAGCTGGAATCATGATTGCATAATCATCTTCGGCATTTTCTTCGAACGTCAGATTGTCTTCACTGTCGCCCATCTGCACGAAGCCTTTGCCGTCTTCAATGCGCAGGAATTGGTCGCCTTCGTGTTTTTCCAACCCGATGTCGTCTCCCGGTTCCACGCTCATCACTGTCACTTGCAGGTTTTCACCCGTCCAGATCGTTGTGCGGAAATTGCTGTTTTCTTTTGTAGCGTCTTCGATATTCAATACATATGGTTCTTTTCCATGATCTTTAAAATCCATTTAAAGTTCCTCCTTTGAATTTTCCTCGACATTTGTAATATACCTTCAAATGTCCCCATTCAAACAAGAGGTTTCTGAATCAGGTGATCAATTGCTTTACCAATTCCTTATTGCGTTCTTTGAATACTTCATTATGTGAAGACACCATGGCAAAGCCGTTGGCGTCTGGCTGTATAAATTGCTTTGCTTTGTTCACTGCGTTTGCGGCGTCTTGGAAAGTGCCCGCAATCAGATTCAGCTTGCCTGGATGCTGCAGGATATCACCCGCAGCAAAAAGCCCAGGCACCGTGGATTCGCTGTTCGCATTGCCTGAGATATAATAGCCGTCGGCAATATCGATTGGCAAGTCGCTTGCTTCGAGCAATGTCGCGTCCCGCTCATAGCCGTGGTTGATGATGATTTCATCAACAGGTTCGAGATGCGCTTCTCCCGTCAATTGATGGGTCAATTCGACCGACTCTACTACATCGCGCTCATCTGACGCGATAAGTTTCGTAATTGCTGTATTAAGGAAGCAATGGACTTTGCTGTTCATCAGCTGGGAAACTTGTGCTTCGTGCCCCGCCAATTCCCCTTTGCGGTAAGTTACCATGACTTTGCCGGCAATCGGTTCCAGCTCGTTTGCCCAGTCGATGGCTGAATTGCCGCCTCCTGAAATCATCACTGTTTTGCCTTTAAAGCGTTCTATCGACTTCACCGTATAATTCAGGTTCGATACTTCAAAGCGATCAGCGCCTTCGATTTCCAGCTTTTGCGGGTTCAGGATGCCGCCCCCTACTGCCACGATAACCGTTTTCGACAGATGCACCTGCCCTGAAGAGCCTGCAAGTTCAAAATGGCCCTCCTGGTTCCGCTCGATTTTTTCGATTTTTTCATTGAGAACGACTTCAGGCTTGAATGTCAGGCCTTGTGCCACCAATTGCGCAATTAGCTTTTCACCTTGGATCGGCGTCTGGCCCCCGACGTCCCAAATCATTTTTTCTGGATAGACATGGAGTTTTCCGCCAAGCTGCGGCTGGAACTCAATCAGTTTTACCTTCATTTCCCGAAGTCCGCTGTAGAATGCCGAATAAAGCCCCGCCGGTCCACCTCCGATGATTGTGACGTCGAATATCTCTGCATTAACCATTTTGACACACCTGCTCCCAATTTATAATTGACAATGATTCTCATTAGTTTTATAGTTATCATTGTACTGAAAACGATTCTCATTATCAACTTATATACATAAATAATATTGAAAGGAGGAAAATGCATGGTGCGCCTGTCCGCAGAGAATTTGGACATTAGCTACGGGGAACGGAAAATCGTTAAAAACCTGTCGCTGCAGATTCCAGACAAGAAAATCACGACGATTATCGGTTCCAATGGCTGCGGGAAATCGACGCTGCTGAAAGCGCTGACCCGCGTCATCCCCCATCAAGGCGGTTCAATCGTGCTCGATGGGGAAGAAATTGCCAAGGAAAACACAAAGCTGCTCGCCAGGAAAATGGCGATTCTTCCGCAAACGCCGGAAAGCGCGCCGGGTCTGACAGTAGGCGAACTGGTTTCTTACGGCCGCTTCCCTTACCAAAAAGGTTTCGGGCGCCTGACCGCCAAAGACTACGAAATCATCAATTGGGCGCTCGACGTCACCGGAACACAGTTTTTTAAATACCATCCGGTAGACGCTTTGTCCGGCGGCCAGCGCCAGCGCGTTTGGATTGCCATGGCGCTCGCCCAGGAAACCGAAATGATTTTTCTTGATGAGCCGACCACCTATCTGGACATGGCGCATCAGCTCGAAATCCTCGAATTGCTGCAGAAGCTCAATGAAGATCAACATCGCACAATCGTCATGGTGCTCCATGATTTGAACCAAGCGTCGCGTTTCGCCGACCACATCATTGCCATGAAAAGCGGTGAAATTGTTAAGTCGGGCACGAGCCACGAAGTCATTACACCGGAAGTACTGAAATCCGTATTCCGCATCGACGCTGACATCGGCATCGACCCAAGAACACAAAAACCGATCTGCATCACCTATAACTTAATCAAAGGAGCTTGACCCATTATGAAGAAGCTATCCCTATTCCTTGTTTTACTGGCAGCATTGCTGCTTGCTGCATGCAATTCCGATTCCAAAACTGCTGAGCCTGCTGAAACATCAGGCTCGTCCGATACGATTACATACGAATCCGAAAGCGGTCCCGTGGAAGTCCCGGCAGACCCGCAGCGCGTCTTGGTGCTGTCCACTTATGCAGGAAATGTCATGGCGCTTGATGTTCCGCTGGTAGGCGTTGATGCCTGGTCGAAAGCGAACCCGCGTTTTGAAGAAGAATTGCAGGGTGTTGAAGAAGTGACAGAAGATAATTTAGAAAAAATCATCGAATTGGATCCAGATTTGATCATTGGCCTTTCGACAATCAAAAACATCGACAAATTGAAGGAAATCGCGCCTACCGTAACGTATACATATGGCAAAGTTGATTACCTCACGCAGCATTTGGAAATTGGTAAATTAGTGAATAAAGAACAAGAAGCACAAACATGGATTGACGATTTCAAAACGCGCGCTCAACAAGCCGGCGATGATATCCGTGCTGAAATCGGCGAAGACGCAACTGTCTCAGTCATCGAAAACTTCGATAAGCAATTGTATGTGTTCGGAGACAACTGGGGACGTGGAACCGAAATCCTTTATCAGGAAATGAAACTAAAAATGCCTGCCAAAGTTGAAGAAATGGCTTTGAAAGACGGCTTCTACGCTTTGTCGCAAGAAGTGCTTCCTGAGTACATGGGCGATTACGTCATCTTCAGCAAAGACAGCGAACAAGACAACTCTTTCCAAGAAACCGATGTCTATAAAAATACGCCAGCCGTCAAAAACGGCCAAGTTTTCGAAGCCAACGCCAAGGAATTCTATTTCAATGATCCAATTTCATTGGACTATCAGTTGGAGTTCTTCTTGGAACATTTTCTGAAACAATAACGCTGCGAGAGGAATTCCTGCCAACAGGGATTCCTCTTTGGTGTTAAAGCACATGCTATGCAATACTGAATCTTAGCCTATATAGAAAAGATGATGCCTTATGCCAAACCAAACTTCATTTTTCATAAAAATAGCTGCAGGCGCCGTTGCTTTTGCCGCCATGTTCGTCATTTCCATTGCTTTCGGAGCTGCGGACATCAGTTTGAAAGACACTACACTAGCGCTTTTTTCAAACGCGTCGAACGACGCCATTTCGGTGATCCGTGAAATACGGCTGCCGCGGGAATTAGCCGCTGTTCTTGTCGGTGCTGCACTTGCGGTGTCCGGTGCCATCATGCAAGGCATGACGCGCAATCCTTTAGCAGATCCCGGCCTGCTCGGCTTGACTGCCGGTGCGAATGCGGCGCTTGCCATCACGCTGGCGTTCATACCGGCTGCCAATTATTTCGGTATCATGATTGCTTGCTTTATCGGTGCCGCCGTTGGTGCGGCGCTCGTATTCGGGCTCGGTTCGGTCAAAAGAGGTGGCTTTTCGCCGTTTCGCATCGTCTTGGCCGGTGCGGCCATTTCCGCTTTCTTGAGCGCATTGGCTGAAGGCATCGGCATTTATTTCAAGATTTCAAAAGATGTTTCGATGTGGACTGCCGGCGGCCTGATCGGCACGACGTGGGGGCAGCTAAAAGTGATTTCCCCTTTTATCGCCGTTTCATTGGTAATTGCTTTGCTGCTCGCGCGGCAATTATCGATTCTTAGCTTAAGTGAGGAAGCAGCGATCGGCCTTGGCCAAAAAACGATGCAGACGAAAGCGCTCCTGTTCGTTGCCATTACCATGCTTGCCGGTGCGGCCGTAGCGCTTGCCGGCAATATGGCTTTTGTCGGCCTTCTGGTGCCGCATATCGTGCGCGCCATCGTCGGCGTCGATTACCGCCACATCATTCCCATGTCAGCTATTGCAGGAGCCATTTTCATGCTCTTCGCAGATCTGCTTGGAAGAACGATCAATGCACCTTTTGAAACTCCGGTAGCGGCGATTGTCGCCATGCTGGGCTTGCCTTTCTTCCTGCTTATTGTACGTAAAGGAGGAGGAGCATTCACATGATCCAGGCTGCTTTAGTAAAAAAACAGCGGCGCTTTTTTTATGCGTTCATGCTGCTGATTGCCGCAACCGTAGTGGTAAGCCTCGGTTCGGGTTATTCTTCCCTGTCGTATGACCGCCTGTTCGCGACGTTTATCGGACAAGGCACGTTCAAAGAAGATTTTGTGCTGTATTCCATTCGCATGCCGCGCATCTTCATCACCTTATTGGCCGGTATGGCGCTTGCGCTCGCCGGCGCCATTCTCCAAAGCATCACGCGCAATGATTTAGCGGACCCGGGCATTATCGGCATCAATTCGGGAGCCGGCGTGGCGATTGCAGTGTTCTTCCTGTTTATGCCGGTCGATCCGGGTTTATTCGTCTACTTGCTGCCGGCTGTTGCTTTTGCAGGCGCATTTCTCACAGCGCTGCTGATTTATGCATTTTCCTATAATAAAGAAACGGGCCTTCAGCCCATCCGTCTGGTATTGGTCGGGATTGGCTTTTCAATGGCGTTGTCTGGCATCATGATTGTCTTGATTTCCTCCGCCGAACGCGAGAAGGTGGATTTCATCGCCAATTGGCTGGCCGGCAATATCTGGGGCACAGACTGGCCTTTCGTGCTCGCTATCCTTCCCTGGCTGCTGGTGCTCATTCCGTTCACCTTGTATAAGGCGAACCGCTTGAATATGCTGAATTTAAGCGAACCGGTTGCTGTAGGGCTCGGCGTATCCATTGAAAAAGAACGCCTTACTTTGCTGATGACTGCTGTTGCATTAGCGGCCGCTGCGGTTTCGGTAACGGGCGGCATCGCCTTTATCGGCTTAATGGCTCCGCATATCGCAAAATCACTTGTCGGTCCGCGCCACCAATTGTTCTTGCCGCTCGCTATCCTGATCGGCGGCTGGCTGCTCCTGCTCGCGGACACGCTCGGCCGGAACCTGCTTGAACCTTCAGGCATCCCTGCCGGCATCATGGCCGCATTGATTGGCGCGCCTTATTTCATGTACTTGCTGATGAAAAAATAAACCCTCGGGGGAAGAAACTCTTTTCCCAAGGGTTTTCTGTTTTTCAAGGCGTTTCAGCGCTGGGGCTTCTTATGTTAATTCCATTTAAAAAGGCTTCCGGAACGATTGTCCCGGAAGCCTTTAAATTTAAACCAATTGCGGCTCTGCTGACGGCTTGCCAAAATAATAGCCTTGGAAAAGCTCGTAGCCTTTGTTTTTCAGCCAAATGAAATCTTCTTCCACTTCAATGCCTTCAGCTAATGGCACCGAATCGATTTCGATCGCTTTGTGCAGGAAGTTCATCGCTACCGCCTGCTTTGCGGCATCTTCTGCAACGCCTTGGACATACTTCATATCCAGCTTCATGTATTTCGGTTTCAATTCAGCCAATACCTCTGCTGTGCTATAGCCTTCTCCGACATCATCCAGCGCGTACTGGAAGCCTTTTTCCTTGTAATAGGCAAGAATCTTCTTGAGGTGGTCCATGTCATCCACTCGTTCAGTTTCCACAACCTCGAACACCAATTGTTTTGGGTCGACGCCCAATTGATTGGCAAGTTCTGTCGTCGAACGCAGACAGAATTCCGGCGAGTAAATTGATGTTGGGATAAAATTGATAAACGCCTTTTCCCCATTCAGGACCGCCGCATGTTTCACAGCAGTCATCCGGCAGACCCGGTCAAGCGCGTAAAGGCGGCCTCTGCTTTTTGCCGCTGGGAAGATTTCATTGGGGTAAATAGTCGAGCCGTCTTCGTTCTGGAAGCGCGAAAGCATCTCATAGGCGAACACGTTTTTGTCGGCATCAACAATTGGCTGGTAATGGCAGATAAGCCTTTCGTTCTTGATGACGTCGTCAATCCAAGCCATGTTGAATACATGTTCAATTTCAGAAAGAGGCTGCCATGACTCCTGATTGATGCGAAACGCCACTTTATCTGGATCAAGCAAGTCATTGCAGAAATCAAGGAATTCCCTGGCTCCCTGTTCATCCATCTGCAATTTGTTCTCTTTTCTGATTACTGCCATTTCTCTTCTCTCCAAAAACTCCGCAACTTGTTCCAAAACCGAACTGTTCAATTCACCATCCAGGCGAATTTCGAACTTCAAGCTCGCAACCGCACAATTATTACATTCCAAAAATCTTCCCCCTTAAAAATATTGGTAATTATAGTTTACTTTATATGCCTTACTACCTGTTAACATTTTACTGCAGAATTTTATAATTCTCTATCTTAACAACTGTATTCAAAGCAAAAACAGCTACTCCGAGTAGCTGTTTTTACTTTTACTATTGATCGCTATTGGCTTGGCGGACCGTATGATGAAGGTTTTTGAATAGATTCACAGCAAAAATAATGGCAGCCAGCAAAACAATCAATGCTCCAGGTATGCCTAGAGCCATTCCTGCTTCCATATTGTTAATGGTGATTAAAAAAATTGATACAAGCAGCAGCGGTGTTCCAATGACATGAAGCCAGAAATTAGTTTTTGCCAGTTTATTGTTGCCCATCTGTGGAAAAAACGAATAAACCAATCCATATATGCCTGTTGTCACCCAGCCGACTAAATTTATATGGGCATGTAAATCGCCATACTTAAAGTCTTCCGTTATCCCCATGTAAATTCCCAAACCGATTCCGATTAACAAAAAAATACTCGCAAGTTTAATGAAATGTGTTCCCATTGCTCTTCTCCTTCCGCGCGAATACACGCTTTAGAAATCCACATTATTTATGACACCCGCCGTTTGGAGATGGAGGCAGGAGCCCGAACTGCTATTTCTTTTGCATTAGCAGGCAACGGAAAACGCATTGCACCACATTCTATTTGTTATTTTGAACTTGTGAAGTGGCGTTTTCTTTTATATTCGAGAATACATTTACAACAAAAACCAATGTTCCAGCCAAAACAATCAAACTGCCGCTAGTGGCGAGTATTAATGCCGTTTCGTCCGGCCCATCTGCAAACAAGAACATTCCCATCACTAAAATCGGTGTTCCGATGTTGTGTATCCAGAAATGAACTTTCCCTAGTTTACTGTTTCCCGCTCTTGGAAAAATACAATAAATCACCCCAAAGACTGCCATTGTCGCCCAGCCCAACAAGTTAATATGCGCGTGTGTATGGCCATAATCAAAGTTCTCAGTGATTCCCATGTAAACCCCGAAACTGATGCCAATCAATAAATACACACTTGCCACTTTTATAAAATCTTTTCCCATTTTCTATTCACTTCCTTTCGTATGCACTTTGGCGTGGCCGCTGCAAAAATGAACACTGTAGGTGCAGCCGCGCCTCAGTTTATTCGTATTTCAGTGATCGAATATGAGAAAGTCTATCCTCCCTTTTTAAAAATGGGCTTACCGGCAATCCACTCCAAAATTACTGCTGTTCTTTTTTTCTTTTAAATAATCTAAATATTATAATAACTATATTATAAATACATTTGGACCGGCTTGCCATTTTTTTGCCATAAAAAAATCCACCTCTTTGAAAGAGGTGGATCAGAGCAAATTCAGCTTTTAGAAAACTTCTTTTTCGCATAGACATAAGTAACAGCAAGAGCCGCTACCAGCACGCCGCCTTTTATGATGTCGAAAGCATAATACGGCAAATTGAGGATAGTCAGGCCATTCAGCAAAATGCCGATGACTGCCGCTCCGAAAAACGTGCCGAGTGCATTCGGCTTGCCAGCGCCAAGTACGGAATAGCCAACGAAGACCGCGGCTACCGCTTCCATCATCAGCGGAGCTCCCGCATCGATCTGGCCAGAGCCGACACGTGCCGTGAACAAGATGCCCGCCATAGAGGCGAAGACACCAGATACGACATATGCTGTAAATTTCACTTTCTTCACATTGACGCCGGACAATGTTGCCGCCTCTGCGTTGCCTCCAGTCATATACAAAACCCGTCCCCAGCGCGTGTGGTTCAAGATGAGGTATGAAGCGAGTACCAACACAACCATAATCCAGACCGGTACAGGCAATCCGAGCATCTGACCCTGGCCGATCCATAAGAAAGCATCCGACAACTGCCCAGGTGCTGTGCCGCCGGAAGTCAGCGGCATATTATTGTAGATGGAATAGCCTTCCGTATACGTACGGTGCAAGCCTGCGACAATGTACATCATGCTGAGCGTTGCGAGCAAATCCGGTATGCCGAGGACGACAATGAGGAAACTGTTGACTGCGCCAGCCAGCACACCAATCAGCAGTGGCAAGAGCAATACGAGCCATAGCGGCATATCGTACCACACCATGAGCGACGCTGTGACGACGGTTGACAGCGACATCGTCGAGCCGACCGATAAATCAAAGCCATCGACGACAAGCGTGAACGTAACCCCTAACGCCAACAAGGTCACAATCGAAATCGACCGCATGATGTCGCTGAAATTGCCATATGTCAAAAAGGCATCGCTGACTGTGCTGAAGTAAAAAATGATGATGGCCAGCAACGCAATGGCACCATATTTAAACAGAAACTGTATGGCCTTCTCTTTCGGGCTGCTGCCAATTTTCACTGCGCTCTTCTTTTCCACCGCTTGCATATAATAAAATCCTTTCCTGGGTCGCTTCTTGCCGTGAAAACTCCTTCACGATCTGACCATTGTACATTACTAAAATCCGATCGGAGATGCCGATCGCTTCATGAATTTCACTGGAAAAATAAATGCAGCTTTTGCCGCTTGAAGCCAATTGGCGGATCAATTTGAAAATATCCACCTTTGCGCCGATATCGACGCCTTTGGTCGGTTCGTCGAATAGGTAAAGCCTGGAATCGAGCGACATCCATTTGCCAATTGCCACTTTCTGCTGATTGCCGCCGCTTAAATGGATGAGCGGCGTCTCGGTGTTGTCGGTCTTGATTTGGAGGCGTCCGATGATGTCTTTGGCAAACGCCCTTTCCGCTCTTTTGTCCATGAAGAACTTCGGCGAAAATCTTCGGAGGTTCGGGAAAGATGCATTGGCCGACAGCGATTCCTGGACGAACAAGCCTTCTTTGCGCCGTTCTTCCGGTACCAGCGCGACGC
Organism: Planococcus sp. TJ-301; assembly: GCF_058268475.1. NCBI lineage: Bacteria > Bacillati > Bacillota > Bacilli > Caryophanales > Caryophanaceae > Planococcus > Planococcus sp. TJ-301. Next base: position 2,122,973 of record NZ_JBZDOH010000001.1, read on the forward strand.
CTGCCTTGATGGCATCTGATGGATGCTTCAACTTCAAAAGTTTGCCGCCGAGGCTGATGCTTCCGGAGGTGAGCTTCGATTCTCCGAACAGTGCTTTCGCCAATTCGGTTTTGCCCGCTCCGACCAATCCGACGACGCCGACAATTTCGCCAGCCGCTGCGCTAAACGACAGATTTTTCAATTTGCCTTCGTCCGACAAACCTTCCACCGTCAATTGCGGTGCGCCGATTTCATGGTCGCGGTGCACCAATTCGTTGCTCAGTTTTGCGCCGAGCATCGATTCGACGACTTCTTCCTGTGAAACACCCTTAGCATCAAAGGTCTGAACCCATTTACCTTCAGCCATGACGGTGATGCGGTCGCCGATTTCAAACACTTCCGGCAGCCGGTGCGAGATGAAAATACAGCCGACGCCTTGGGCTTTCAAACTTTCAATAACTGAAAATAATTTTGCCGATTCGTGCAGCGACAGCGGTGCGGTGGGTTCATCGAAGATAATGATTTTGGCCGAATGGACCAGTGCCCTTGCGATCAGCACCAGCTGTTTTTCAGCTAAGGTCAGATCGGCCGCTTTTTGGCCGACTGCGATGTTGTCCGACTGCAGCTCTTTCAAAACCTTGCGCGCATCGTCGTAGAGTTTCTTTTGGGAGATAAAAAAAGAGCTCCCTCCAGCAAACGTATCGAGGAGGATATTTTCTGCCACAGACAATTCAGCGACGATGGCCGTGTCTACTTCCTGATAGACCGTATAAATCCCTTGCTCTTTTGCCTCTTTCGGCGAACGCAGCCGCAGCGGCGAGCCGTTCAACGTTATTTCCCCTTCGTCCTGGCTGTAGACGCCTGATAAAATCTTCATCAATGTGCTTTTCCCGGCTCCATTAACCCCGAGCAAGGCGTGGACTTCGCCCCTTTGAAGGCTGAACTGTGCTTGCTCCAAAGCCGTGACATTGCCGAATGATTTGCGGATAGCCTTCATTTCCAGCAGCGGATGCTCCATCTGCCCGCCTCCTTTCTTAGAAAAGAGCTGCCCCGCCATGCAGGACAGCTCCGTTGCGTTTTTTAATTGCCTTCAAGTTCCTTCAAATCATCTGTATAGCCTTGGTCGCTCGCGCCCCATCCTTCAATATACTCGCTCAATTCATTCGTTGTAATCGCTTCTGTTGGAAGTTTTTCAGCATCCACGAATACCGGATCCAGCACCACTTTTTCTTCCGGTGTTTCGCCATTGATCAATTGGTATGCGTAGCGGACCTGGATGCGCCCGATGTCCATCGGATCAACTGCAGCTGAAGCCACCCAAGGGCTGTTTTCTTTTTGGATCATCTGCAAATCTTCATCGCTCATGTCGATGCCGTACACTTTAATGTCTGTGCGCCCCGCCTGTTCAATCGCGCGCACTGCACCTTTCGCAAATTCGTCCCAAGCTGCCCAAACAGCTGTTATGTCGCCTTCGTTCGGGTATTGTTTCAAAATCGCTTCCATCTGTGCCTGTGTATCAAGAGCGGTGTTTTTCGTCGCTCCGCCAAATGCCGTAATTTCTTTGATGCCCGGGTTATCCGTTAAAAATTTTTCATAAGCGACTTGGCGGCGTTCCATCGGTGCAAAGCCAGCTACCCAGATTTTTACGATGTTCGCTTCGCCGCCGCTGTCTTCAGCTAAACGCTCCAATGTCATTTCAGCCATTTTCTGGTCGCCTTGCTCAAGAGAAACAACGCCTTCTACATCTACGCCTGCATCAAATGCCACAACCGGAATGCCTTGTTCCACTGCTTTTTCAACGCCTTGGTTCAATGCTTCTTTCGTGCCGTGATCGATCAATATGGCATCAAAGCCTTGGTTGATCGCCGCATCCAGGTTCGATGCCATTTTCGCCAAATCGCCTTCAGAAGTGAAGACTGTCACGCTGCCGCCGAATTTTCCGGCCTGCTCTTTTACCCCTTCAATATATTGGGCAGAAAACGTCCCGAGGTTGATTTGCATGATCAATGCTACTTTTTTGCCGGATAACGGGTGGTCCGATGCTTCCGCTTTTGTTGCGTCTGACGTGCCTTCTTCGCTGACTTCCCCTTTTGGCTGGCAAGCTGCTAAAAAGGCACTGAGGATCAATAATAAGGCGATGAATAAAAGCGATTGTTTTTTCATGAATTTGCTCCTTTTCCTGTGTAAGCGCCGAGAACGGCAGGTATATTTTTTTTGTAATCCGGGGTGATGGCCCCTTGTTCGGTGATGATGGCTTTGATGAGGCGTGCCGGTGTGACATCGAAAGCGGGATTGAATACTTTCGTGCCTTCCGGCGCTATTTGTATGCCGGCAATATGCGTGATTTCTTCCGCTTTGCGTTCCTCGATCGGAATTTCTCGGCCGGAAGAAATGGATAAGTCGAATGTCGATGCCGGTGCCGCTACATAAAACGGAATGCCGTACGCATCAGCGAGCAGCGCTAAATTCAAGGTGCCGATTTTGTTCGCGGTGTCGCCGTTCGCAGCAATGCGGTCGGCTCCGACAATGATCGCTTCAATATCTTTTGCACCAATCGTGTGGGCGGCCATGCTATCGGTGATTAGCGTGACATCAACGTCTGATTGCTGCAGCTCCCACACCGTGAGCCGGGACCCTTGAAAAACCGGGCGCGTTTCACAAGCATACACTTCGAATTGCCGTCCTAGTTCGCTGCCCAGATGGAACGGCGCCAAAGCTGTGCCGTATTTTGCAGTAGCGATTGACCCGGCGTTGCAAATCGTCATGACGCGCGTTTTGCCTTCCAATAAAGACAGGCCGTATTCGCCGATTTTCCGGCCTGCCGCTTCGTCTTCTTCATGGATGCGCACCGCTTCTTCAAGCAACAGCACTTTCCCATCCTCGACTGTTGCAGCACCCTTCACTTTTGCCGTCAGCCGCTTCAGCGCCCATACCAGATTGACCGCTGTCGGGCGCGAGCTGCCCAAATGCGCCGCGTCTTTTTCAACCAAATGGAAAAAAGTTTGGAGTTCATCCGTGTCGTGGCGGACTGCAGCTAGCGCCAATCCATACGCAGCCGCTATACCGATTGCCGGCGCGCCGCGTACTTTCAGCGTCAAAATCGCTTCATAGACGTCTTCCAAGGTTTCCAGCGCCACGTACTCGATCACATGAGGCAGTTTCTGCTGGTCCAAAATCGTCAGCTTGCCGTCTTTCCAGGAAATTGATAACGGGATTGCCATTATTTCGCCTCCCCGATTAACGCTGTCACTTCGTAGATGCTTTTCACTTCAGCACGCTGCAAAATCAGCTTTTCGCCAAACTGCAATGCCCTTTTTTTCAATTCAATACGGCGGCCAGCGTCCTCGATGCCGTCGAGGTCTTTAACATGCGCCAGGCCGATTGTCCGGCGGATCAGTTCACAACCCGCAAAGCCCAGTGCATCCCGGAAAATCTTCTCGATGATGAATTCGAGATAGCCTTCCGTTCCTTGGTAAGCTTCAATGCCTTTGTTTTCCCAAAGGGCCGTGAATCTTGCTTCAAACGTTTCCCACGTGCGTTCAATATGCGAATGGATCACTGTGCGCTGGTCTCCGCTGCGCGTCAGCGATTGGAAAATCAAATTTGCGAGAAACAAGCCGACATCAAAGCCGATCGGCCCGTAATAAGCGAATTCCGGATCGATGACCTTCGTTTCGCTGTCGCTGGCGAAGATACTGCCGGTATGGAGATCGCCGTGCAGCAGCGCTTCCGCTTCAGTCAAAAAACTAAACTTCAATTTCGCCGCTTCCAACTGAAGCGCTTTGTTAGCCCATAGCGCTTCCACAGCCTCTTTCAGCTCCGGCTCGAAATCATTGGTTTCATTATCAAAAAACGGGTCTGTAAAAATCAGGTCTTCGGTAATCTTGCACAGCTCCGGATTCGAGAAAGCCGCAGCGAGCTTTTTCTTTTCAAATGGGTGAAGCGCAAAATCCGATGTCTGGAACAAGGTGCGCGCCAAGTATTCGCCGATATCCGTCGAAAGCTGCGGATACGCCTTTCCGGCAATCAAGCCTTCGCGGGCAATCGTCAAATGCGACAAATCTTCCATGACCGTCAAAGCCAATACCGCATCCGTGGCATAAACAGCCGGCACCAGATTCGGCACGAATTCACCGTGTTTCCGAAGGGCATCTGCCTCGATCTGTGCGCGCTGCAACGTCAGAGGCCAGCTTTCGCCTACGACTTTCGCATATGGCAACGCCTGTTTCAAAATAACGCTCTTGCCGCTTTCCGGATCCGCCACGCGGAACACGTAATTCAAGTTGCCATCGCCGATTTCGTCGCATTGCAATGCTGCCCCAGCCGGGAATGGATAATGCGTTCTCGCAAGCTCAATGGCGGACTCTACTGTCAATTCTTCGTATTGTTTAGCTGCTGTTGCCATATGTCATCTACCTTTCGAATGCAAAATAAAAAGCCTCTTTCCCAAAAGAAAGAGGCTCAGAAATATAGATTCCATGCCTCTTATCTTTCAGAAATGTACATTTCTGATGGAATTAGCACCGTGCCTTGCGGGATTTTCATCCCGGCGCTGAAGCGCCCCTTCTCACGAAGGTATTACGGTCGGTTGCTGGGCGTCATAGGGCCAATTTCCCTCTGCCTGCTCTTGATAAGAGTTTTTGATGCGTATGTGTATGCTGTTTGAAAAGAATCCTATCATGGTTCAGAATTGAGTGTCAATAACTTTTTTCAATATTCCTTTTCATTTCCCTTTATTAAATTTAAAATCATTTCTTTATACTGTAAAACCAGAAGCGAAGTTTGCAGTCGTTTCAGAGAAATGATTTTTCGTTAACCAGCACTAAATCGGCTTTAACATAACGATAAAATTAGTTAACATGACTTGCATGAAAATTAACATGCACTGGCGAAGCGTTAACATGAACTATTTGAAATTTAACTGGCACTAGCCGAATCCAGCACTCTTCAACCGCAATTTACAGATAATTATTGACAGAAAGTTTTAATCGTGGAATAATCAGAATTACTTTGTATATCGAAACCAATTGAATACGCATTCTTATTCAGAGCAGGTGGAGGGACAAGCCCTATGACACCCGGCAACCGGTCCAGCAATGGACACGGTGCTAATTCTTGCAGCCCGTTTGACAGGCTGAGAAATAAGAAGTTGTTAAGCCCATTAACCTCTTCTTGTTTGAAGAGGTTTTTTTATGTTTTCAATCAATGTAAACGGAGTGTGGATAATTTGAGCAGATTGACAGCTACTTACCAGCTTTACGGAAAACCCGGCTCTTTCGAGAAAAAGGCGGAAGGCATCGCGCTTGGCTTGACGATCGGCTCGTGGACCGATTTGCCGTTGCTTGAGCAGGAGCAATTAAAACAGCATAAAGGCGAGGTGGTCTCGGTCACCGAGTTTGAAGATGCACCGCATCCCTTGAACCCTGGACTGATTCGTGCGGAAGCAAAAATCTCTTATCCGAGTGCGAATTTCTCGCCGGATTTGCCTGCCATCTTGACGACGGTGTTTGGAAAGCTGTCGCTCGACGGCGAAGTGAAGCTGCTCGATTTGGAGTTTGACGATGAACTGCTTGGGCATTTCCCCGGGCCGCAGTTCGGCATCGAAGGCGTCCGCGGTTTGATCGGCGTCCAAGACCGCCCGCTTGTGATGAGTATTTTCAAAGGCGTGATCGGCCGGGACTTGGAGTTTTTGAAAGCCCAGCTCCGGCAACAGGCACTTGGCGGCGTCGATCTTGTAAAAGACGATGAAATTCTTTTTGACAATCCGTTAACGCCATTTGAGCATCGCATTACAGCCGGTAAAGAAGTGCTGCAGAGCGTATTCGAAGAAACCGGCCACCGCACTTTGTATGCCGTAAACCTTTCGGGGCGCACATCCACTCTTAGAGACAAGGCGAAAAAAGCGGTGGAACTTGGAGCTGACGCGTTGCTGTTCAATGTCCATGCCTATGGGCTCGACGTTCTGCAGGAATTGGCGGAAGACACTGACATCCGGCTTCCGCTGATGGCTCATCCGGCATTCAGCGGCGCGTTCACTTCTTCTCCGACTTATGGGTTGTCGACAGCGCTGGCACTCGGCAAATTGACGCGCATCGCCGGAGCGGATTTCTCGTTATTCCCCTCCCCTTACGGAAGTGTTGCACTTGAAAAGAGCCAAGCCTTGGCGCTTGGCGAAGAGCTGGTGAAAGCAAGCGCGTTGAAACGCTCTTTCCCGGTGCCTTCAGCTGGCATTCATCCCGGCCTTGTGCCGCAGCTGTTCGAAGATTTCGGCACTGACAGCATCATTAACGCAGGCGGCGGCGTCCACGGCCATCCGGACGGCGCGGCAGGCGGCGGCAAAGCATTCCGCCAGGCAATTGACGCCGTACTTACTGGACAATCGCTTGCCGAAGCCTCAAAACAACATCATGAATTAAAAACAGCTTTGGATATATGGGGGTAACAACCATGAATAAAACGGTCATCTTCTGTGATTTTGACGGCACCATCACCAATTCAGACAACATCATCGCCATCCTCCAGCATTTTGAGCCGCCGGGATGGAATCCGATAAAAGACCAAATCCTGTCTCAGGAAATATCCATCCGCGACGGCGTTGCGCAAATGTTCTCGCTGCTGCCTGCAGCAAAAAAAGATGAAGTTATCAAGTTTGTCTTGGAACAGGCGCAAATCCGTGAAGGTTTCGCCGATTTCGTCGCTTATACGCGCGAACGCGAGATTCCTCTTTATGTTGTCAGCGGCGGCATTGACTTTTTTGTCCATCCGCTCATTAAACCGTTTGGCCCTTTTGCCGGCGTTTATTGCAACGAAGCGGATTTCTCGGGCGAGTCGATCCGCCTTGAATTTCCGCATGGCTGCGACGAACAATGCCCGAGCCAAGGCTGCGGCTGCTGCAAGCCCTCGATCATTCGCCAATTGCTCGAGGACGGCGCACAAAGCATCGTCATCGGCGATTCCATCAGTGATTTAGAAGCCGCGAAGCAAGCGGATTTCGTCATCGCGCGCGACTATCTTATTGGGAAATGCGAAGAGATTGGCTTGCCGTACAAGCCATTTGAAAACTTCTATGACGTCATGTCGATCATCGATGAAAAACTGGGGGTGAAGTCATGACCGCATTCCAAGAAAGATGGCAGGAACTCGCAGACATCAAAGACGAATTGGCATTGCGCGATTGGTTCATGGGAACGAGCGGAAACCTGGCAATTAAAGTTCAGGACGCGCCGCTGGAATTTCTCGTCACCGCGAGCGGCAAAGACAAACGCAAACGCACATCGGAGGATTTTTTACTGGTGGATGCGGAAGGCAAAGCAGTGGAAGAAACGCCGCTGAAGCCTTCAGCTGAAACGTTGCTGCATTGCGCAGTCTATGCCAAAACCAGTGCGGGCTGCAGCCTTCACATCCATACGGTTGCCAATAACGTTATTTCTGAAATCTACGGCGACCGGGGCAAAATCGACTTTCAAGGTCTGGAGCTCATCAAAGCATTCGGGCTATGGGAAGAAGACGCCGTACTGACGATTCCCATCATTCCAAACCATGCCCACATCCCCGACCTAACGGAAGAGTTTGAAAAACACCTTTCTGCTGACAGCGGTGCAGTGTTGATCCGCAACCACGGCATCACGGTGTGGGGCAAAAATCCATTTGAAGCTAAGAAACTATTGGAAGCAAGCGAGTTCTTGTTTCAATACCAGCTCGCTTTATATCAAATACAATCCCATTAAGAGAGGAAGATTAACATGGCAATCATCAAAATCCAAGGCACAAACGAAACAATCGAAGCGCAGAATGAAGTAGCAGCATTTCTAGAGCAGCAGGAAGTCGTCTACGAACATTGGGACATTGAAAAATTGCCGGAGCATTTGCGTGAGAAGTTCGACCTCAGCGACGCTGAAAAAGAAGAAATCTTAACGGCATTCAAAACCGAAATCGATGACATCTCCGAGCGCCGCGGCTACCAGGCATCGGACATCATCTCTCTTTCCGATTCCAATCCGAAGCTGGACGAGCTATTGAAAAACTTCCAGCGCAAGCACATCCACACAGACGATGAAGTCCGCTATATCGTCAGCGGCCACGGCGTCTTTATCATCCAAGGCAAAGATGAGCGCTTTTTTGAAGTCCATTTGACGCCTGGCGACTTAATCTCTGTCCCTGAAAACATCACGCATTACTTCACATTGGCCGACGACCGCAAAGTTGTCGCAGTACGCATCTTCGTCACTACTGAAGGCTGGGTTCCTGTTTACCAAGAAGAAGGCGTACAATCTTAATAAAAAAGAACCGGCAATTGCGCCGGTTCTTTTTTATTGTGCTTCTTTCCTTAACTTATTCCGTCCTATCCATAACCCATAAAAGTTGAACAAGAGAATATTTATAATCGATATTCCGCAAAACAGCTACGCTTGTCGCGGGCGTCTCCGTGTTTTGCTCCATATCAAGAGATATCTTAGCGGAGGCGCGTCAAGGGGCTAGGCGAAGCTAGGAGACGAGTGTTCTTCTCGTCTCCTAGCGAGAGCCATGCCCAAAGCGACCGGAGCGATTTTTAATATGATACTTCTTTAATTCAACTTATATAATTTGATTTTAATAATCAAAAAAGTTTCGAAACTGAGGCATTACTCTTTAAACCTACTAAACAACTTGGTATAATAATCAATAATCAAAGGAGGCTTCTGTATGTCTATTCCAAAACCGCTTGTGCAATCCAACCAAGCATTTATCGTCCTCACTGTCATCCTTGCCCTTATTTTCCATAAAGCGATTTTATTGCTGCCATTCTTAGTCGGCGTTTATACATTAATCACCAAGAAGAATCCTGTCATCCAGTTCAATAAACGATTTCTGAAAAAACCTGCGAACCAGTATGTCCAGGAAGATCGCGACCAGCAGATTTTCAATCAATGGATTGCCACAATCTGTCTCGGGTTGTCCCTGCTCTTGTTTGCGCTCGGTGCAACAACGGCTGGCTACGTGTTCAGCATCATGGTGCTGATCGCTTCAGGAGTGGCGCTGATGGGCTATTGCATCGGCTGCACTATCCGCTACCGCTATATGATGTGGAAGCACAATAAAACAAAAATCCAGTATTAAACCGAAAGCGGATGCTTTCGGTTTTTTTTGTTTTATTTAATTTGGCCGTTGCCGCGGATCAGGTATTTTGTCGAAGTCAACGCCGGCAAGCCCATTGGGCCGCGTGCATGCAGTTTTTGCGTGCTGATGCCTATTTCTGCTCCGAATCCGAATTCAAAGCCGTCCGTAAAACGGGTCGACGCATTGTGGTAGACAGCAGCCGCGTCCACTCGATTGAAGAATTCCAAAATGCTTTCATTTGTCTCCGAGATAATGGCCTCTGAATGCTTGGTGCCATAAGTGTTGATGTGGTCGATTGCCTGCCCGGTTGTGTCGACAACTTTCAGTGCTACTTCGAGCCCCAGGTATTCCGTCGCCCAATCACTTTCGGTCGCAGCGCATACACCGTCCCATTGCCGGGCCGCTTCGTCTCCGTGGATTTCCACGCCTTGCTGCTGGAACGCTTCTATCAGTTGCCCAAGATGCTTATCTGCCCAGGCTTGGTGGACCAGAACCGTTTCGCAGGAATTGCACACGGACGGGCGCTGGACTTTCGCATTGAGCGCAATCCCAAGCGCCATGTCGACATTCGCCGTCTCATCAATATAGACGTGGCAATTGCCTGCGCCCGTTTCAAGCACCGGCACGGTGGCGTTCGCGACGACGGTCTGGATCAGCTTGGCTCCGCCTCTCGGAATCAGCACGTCCAAATAATCGTTTAGCTTGAACATCTGCGCCGCCGTCTCTCTGCTGGTGTCTTCGATCAATTGAACGGCATCGACTGGCAGCGGGCTTTTTTGGAGCGCATGGTGGATTACTTTGACAAGCGCTTTATTGGAATGGATGGCTGTCGAACTGCCGCGCAGCACGACCGCGTTGCCTGTTTTCAAGCACAAGCTGGAAGCATCGACCGTGACGTTCGGGCGCGCTTCGTAAATCATGCCGACAACGCCGAGCGGCACACGGATTTTTTCCATCTGCAGGCCATTCGGGCGCTCCCATTGCTCGAGCACTTCGCCGACCGGATCCTCAAGCTCTGCTACTTGGACCAGTGCCGAAGCAATTTCCGCCAGTCTGCCTTCATCCAGCTTCAAACGGTCGATGAGCGATTCGCTCATTCCCGCTTTCCGCCCCGCTTCTACGTCCTTTTCGTTCTCCTCTAAGATGAATTTCTGTTCTTCCAGCAATTGCGCCGAAATCCGCTCCAACGCTTCATTTTTTTGCGCCGTTGTCATTTGCGCCATAATCGCTGCCGCAGCTTTCGCTTTTCGGCCTTTTTCAATCAGGCTATCCTTTTGAACCGTTTCAAAAACTCCACTCATCTATCAGATCCCCTTTCCTGCGTGGCTGAACCACTGGCTTCGGTGGATGACCACCTGCCGTTTTCCGGTCTTTGTAATGACCCGGGCCGCTTTGCTGCACAGCCCTTTGATTTCCTGCAATTCCTCAGAAGAAAAGTTCACTTGCCCTCGGCCGATGACTTCCCCCGCAGGATCGACGACTTCCACGACCTCTTCAGCTGTAAAGCGTCCGAAGATTTCCGTAATGCCCACTGGCAATAAACTCCTGCCTTGCTGCGAGATTGCCAGTGCCGCGCCGTGATCCACTTCGATCTTGCCATGCGCTACCGAATGCAGCGCCAGCCATTGTTTTGAATTTTTCACTGTTGCCTGCGGCTCATCGCCTATATACGTCCCATCGCCAGTGCCGTCAACAATGTCGAGCAGCTTGTCCGGCCCGCTTCCTGCGCCAATGAAAATATGTGTGCCCAGCGCGAGTGCAGTCTGGGCTGCTTCCACTTTCGATTTCATGCCACCAGTACCGACAATCGATCCTTCGCTTGATGTTTCTTCAATGAGCTGGTCCGGTATTTCCGATAGGAAGCCATAGCGTTCCGCATCGGGGTTGTTGCGCGGATTGTCGCTGTATATGCCATTGATGTCTGTTAGAATGATCAACATCTGTGCCTGCACCAATCCGCTGACCAACGCCGACAACATGTCGTTGTCACCGAACGTCAGTCCTTCAACTGACACCGAGTCGTTTTCATTGATGATCGGCAGAATATTGCGCTTCAATAACTCCGCCAGCGTAGCACCGGCGTTATGATAAAGGTCTTTTGCCAGGAGATTTTGGCGCGTCAGCAATAGTTGGGCCGTGACGATGCCGTGCTTTTTGAATTCCTCTGAATAGGCGTGGAGCAGCTGCCCTTGGCCGATTGCAGCGGCAGCTTGTTTACCGACAATGCTGACCGGCCGCGCCGAGTAGCCCAAATCGGTGAAACCGGCAGCGACTGCCCCAGAAGATACCAAAATCACTTCATGCCCCTGCGCTTTCAGCCGCGCCAAAGCATGGCCATGCTCCTGGAGCTTTTCAATGCAAAGCCCACCATGAGTATTGGTCAATGAACTGCTGCCTATTTTCACGACAATCCTCTTCTTTTTCACAAACTGTCACCCCCTGTCCTTCATAAGTCTCCGTCTCATCCGAAAATCAATAATAGCATTATTATGCGTTAATATGTATTTTTAGTCAATATATTTTGATTATTTATACAATATCTTTACAAATAAGCATAAGTTGCGTATATTCTTCTTGGCCAGCGTGAGAGGAATTAATCTGTAATTCCGGGAAATAGGCCTTTTCGTTAACAAGGAGTAAATCAGTCTTAACATGACGAAGCGGCCAGTTGACATGACTTGCGAAAGATTTAACAAGTACAAGCTAACCATTAACATGAACTGTTTGAAATTCAACCGGCACTAACTATAAGTCTCACTCTGCGATTTAGATTCAATAGCGCAATATCTGAACCACTCTATAAAAAAAGCCCCGGATTCAATGGAATCCGAGGTTTTTAGAAAATCATGCAGTGTTAGGTTCCGCGTCAGCGGCTTTCAGTGATTTGTATTTGATGATTTGCGCTGCATACCATAGAAGAACTACCAATGTGATGCATGCGCCGATAATCATGGAAAGCTGGTAATCCATATTCAGCCCTTCCGGCGCGTAAAAGATGTATGTCGCTACGACGCCTGTCATGAAGCTTGCCGGGATACCGGTGATCCAATGGAATTTGAAATTGCTTAGTAGATAGACCGTCGCTGTCCACAGCATAACGGTCGCTACGACTTGGTTGGTCCAGCCGACATATCTCCATAGGAATGTATAATCGATTGTCGCCATATAGAATGTCGGAATCGCCAAGGGGACTGTCACCAATAATATTTTCCACTTGCCTTCCATGTCCGTGAATTTAGACAGGATGTCAGTGAGAATCATGCGGGATGAACGTAATGCTGTGTCGCCTGTTGTGATTGGCAGGATGATGACGCCAAAAATTGCCAGGATGCCGCCCATTGTGCCAAGAAGCGAGATGGAGATTTCGTTGACTACGCCAGAAGGTCCGCCTGCAGCAAGCGCCGCTGCCAATCCTTCTGTACCGCTGAAGAATGTCATTCCGGCAGCTGCCCAAATCAAGGCGATCACGCCTTCAATGATCATCGCTCCGTAGAAGATTTTGCGGCCATCGGTTTCTTTCTTCATTGTGCAGGCAATGATCGGGCTTTGTGTGCAGTGGAAACCGGAAATGGCACCGCAGGAAATGGTGACCATCAGAAGCGGCCAAATTGGCAGTTCGCCGGGATGCAGATTAGAGAATGTCAGGTTTGGCATCGGCTTGCCCGAGAAAACCAGCGCAACCGCCACGGCGATTGCCATGAATAGCAAGATGCCGCCGAGAAGTGGATAAATGCGGCCAATGATGCGGTTGATCGGCAAGATGGTCGCAAGGATGAAGTAGAAGAAAATGAGCCCCAACGCTACCGTAAAGCTGATCGGTGAAATTTGGGAAATCAGCTGGGCCGGACCTGCTGTGAATGCAGCTGCCACCAGCAGCATCAGCACTAGCGACAAGCCGTTGATGAAGATTTTCATGTGCTTGCCGAGATAACGGCCGACAAGTGTTGGGAATTGAGCGCCGCCGTGGCGCATCGACATCATGCCTGAGAAATAATCATGTACAGCTCCTGCAAAAATCGAGCCGACAACGATCCAGATAAACGCAACCGGCCCGTATAAAGCCCCGGCGACCGCTCCGTAGATCGGCCCGAGCCCGGCGATGTTTAGAAGCTGGATCAAGTTTCCTTTCCACCAGCTCATCGGGATGAAATCCAGATTGTCCCTTTTGGTATATGCGGGTGTTGGTGTATTGTCATCCACCACAAAAACCTTTTCGATGAATTTCGAATAAAATACGTAACCGAGAATAAGAAACAAAAGTGCGCCAAAGAAAGTTACCATATGCTGTGTCCTCCTGTTGTGTGTTTTAAGATATGATTATGATAACATGAATAAAATATAATATTTTGAAAAAATAATATTTTCTTTCAATTTTAATCAATTTGACCCTTTTTTTCCCTCTTAAAAAATAAAAAAGAAGGCATAAATGCCCCCATGACGCGGCTTTATCCCTTTAATTAAAGATATTTTAATTCATAACTCTTTATTTTCGTTCAAGAAAAACAATCGAATTCCTGCAAAAATGTTATTCGGTAATAAGGTGGGAGTGAATGAGCAGCCTTCGCGTTACTTCGCTAATATAACGGTCAATCAATGCCATGGCTGCCATCTCCTTCGATGAGAAGTTGAAGTTCTTGCGTAACGTTCTGCCAATCACTGTTCAATTGTGTGAATGCTTCCATCCCTGCTTCACTCAATGCGTAATACTTGCGCGGCCTGTTTCCTGTCTGATCCCAGCTTCCTGTCAGCAGCTTCTGCTTTTCAAGACGCCGCAGCAATGGCGGCAAGGTGCTGGGATCCAATAACAGCCCACGCTGCTCCAATAACTTCACTAGGGCAGAGCCGTATTGCGGTGTCTTTAATTGGCTCAGGACTGCGAGCGCCAAGACGCCGCTGCGGAGCTCGGATGCCCAGCCGTCCAAAGATGATTTGTCCATCCTATTCACCTCCAGGTTTAATCCATGCTTATCGAATTGCTTATACTATGTATCCTAAAGCATCGGAAAAACAATGGCAAAATATAAACTGATGATTCCGTAAACTAAACATAGGACACTACTGATTTCTGCACGTGTTGCCAATAAAAAAAAGCCCCTCCATGAAGGGGCTTGAGAATCAAAAAGCGATATCAATTTTTTTGGCAGCTTGGATTTTCTTTTCATTTCCATCGAACAAATCACTGGTAGTGATGCTGACAGCGTCGATATCCGGGTTTTCAACGATAAAGCCGATGCTGCCTTTTTTGGTTTCCCCCGGGGCGATTTCGCCGTTCAGTTCTTCAAGGTAAATATCGTCTTCCCATAATTTCGTTTCGCCTGCATTTGTTTCCAGCAGCGCGACCGGAGCGAAATTCAACGGCTCTTCTGTCGTGTTTTTAATTTCCACGAAGAATTTCACCACATGGAAATCCGTGTCATGCGTATAGGAATGGTAGAAGTCGATCAAGCCATAAGACGGTTTATAATGGAAGAGCTTGGCTTCTTGAATCGTCAGATTGATGCCGCCAATCTCTTGTGTGCCGGATTCCTGGCTGGCAGCGTTCAGCACGATTTCGCCTTTATCATCCCGGATGCTCTGCCCGGCTTTCAACAGGCTCTGGTCCGCCGTCACTTGCGGATTTTGCACATAGTCTTTGTAATAGGCCGGAGCTTCACTGCTTGGTTCTGCAGCTTCAGCAACTTGGCTTTCTTGTTTATCCGAGCATCCTGACAGCAAAATCGCCGATGCCAGAACGAGGTAGATGGCTTGCTTTTTCATAGCGGCTCCTCCTTGTAAAAAGCCCCTCGGCCTCGATTGGCAGAGGGATGCTTTTCAGTTTTCCAAATTTATTTGTCGTTGATTTCGACTTTCGCTTTCAGCAAGTCGAATATACCCTTGGCCATGTCGGTATTTTCAATATTGCCGGCAAACTTCTCGCTCGAAGGCCCGAACGCGTAAACCGGAACATCTTCACCCGTATGTCCGCCGGTTGTCCAGCCAGTATGCGTGCGCTCGTTGAAGATTTCTTCAATCGCGTTATCGATTTGTGTCAGGTTTTTCGTTTCTGCAGCTTTTTTGACCGCTCCGATTTCTGCGTCAGTCAGCTCCAAATCGATAAACTCGCTCAAAGTCTCTTCTACACCAGCGCCGTCCACAATCTGCTGTGCCATAAAGTCAGGCGTACGTTTAGCAGCTTTGATTGGCTCGCCAAACCAGTTGTAGATGCCGTCAGAGCCGATTGAGAATCCGCCTGTTGAATGGTCAGCTGTTGTGATGACCAATGTATTCTTGTCTTTCTTCGCAAATTCGATTGCCGCTGCGAACGCTTTTTCAAAGTCCTGCATCTCGCTCATAGCACCGACGATGTCATTGTCATGTCCAGCCCAATCTACTTGGCTTCCTTCGACCATCAGGAAAAAGCCGTCTTTATCTTTTTCCAGCCTGTCGATTGCCGATGTTGTCATTTCTTCAAGCGACGGCACTGACTCTTCACGGTCAATCATTTTCGGCAATCCCGCCGGAGCGAATAAACCGAGAACTTGCTCGTCATCATTGGCCAATAGCGCTTCCCGGTCAGTTACATAGCTATAGCCGTCTTTCTCAAACTCTTCCGTAAGGTTACGATCTTGGCGATCAAATAAATCCGTTCCGCCCCCGAGAAGTACATCCACTTTATGCTTGCCGTTAATCATCTCATCATAATAATCATCCGCGATGGCGTTCATATTTTTGCGTGCCACGTCATGTGCGCCGAATGATGCTGGAGTTGCGTGCGTAATTTCAGATGTCGCCACGAGGCCTGTTGCTTTGCCTTTTTCTTTCGCGGCTTCAAGAACCGTTTTCACTTCGCTTTTATCATTATCGACAGCAATTGCATTGTTATATGTTTTAATCCCAGCAGACATCGCAGTTGCAGCCGATGCTGAATCCGTAACGTTTTGTGCCGGATCTTCCGGATAAGTCATTTGCTGTCCGACAAGATGGGAATCGAATGCCGTGCCTTCAGCGAATTTTGTTCCGGCATTGTCCTGCATATAGCGGTAAGCTGAAGTATAAGAAGTGCCCATGCCATCACCGATCAGGAAGATGACGTTTTTCACTTTCCCTTGGCTATGTGCTTTCCCTTGGCTTTTCCCAGGTGCCTGAGCTTCAGCGCTAGGAACTGAAACGGCGATTCCTGACAATGCGACTGCTGATGCGATGATGAATGGAAGTACTTTCTTCTTGAACGGTTTGCTGGTCATTTTTCCGCCTCCAATAAGTTAGTTGCTAGAACAGCATACTTTTTTATTGTTAAGGCCACATAAATGCTATTTATGTTTTGTGTAAATTATTTTAAAATAAGATTACAAACATCACTGCATACCGCGCCGTTTCTATCTTTTAGGCAATAAAAAACCATTCCCCAATGCCAAGGAATATGGCTTTAGGGGATGGTTTTTTGCTTTTTATGGATTGTATGCATTAATTCGTTTTTTGCGGAACTGCATTTTTTGCAAGGAAAAGATAGGCGAGCAATGCGATCAGGCACATCGTGAAAATGGTAAGCCCCATCGGCACAGCTGTTTCTTCCCCGGCAATGCCGACAAGCGGAGCCGTAATTGCTCCGAGTATGAATGGCAGCAGGCCGAGCAGTGCGGAAGCGCTGCCCGCTGCTTGGCTCTGGCTTTCCATAGCCAGCGTAAACGAAGCTGTGCCGACCACACCGATTGCTGTGACGAAAAAGAAAATCGGGATGACAACAGCCCATAATGGTCCATTGAAACTTACCATAGCAAGAAGGACTGCTCCTGCCACTACTGCAGCATACAATGCCCATTCCAAAAATTGCTTTTCAGAAATCCGATAGGCGAACCGACCGACCGCATAGCTTCCGATAATCAACCCAATGCCGTTCATGCCGAACAGCAGACTGAAAACCTGCGGCGATACACCATAGATATTTTGATAAATGAACGGCGTACCGGAAACATAAGCGAATACGCCGCCGATCAAGAAGCCTTGAGCCAGTGCATAACCGGTAAACTGCCGGTTTTTTAGGATAGTGGAGAAACTGCTGAACGTTGACAAAAGATTGCTCGGAATCCGTTTTTCCACTGGCAAACTTTCAGGCAGGCGGAACGCTGAAATAAGCAACAAGATAAGGCCGAGCAATGAAAGTGCCATGAAAATGCCTTTCCAATCCGAGAACAAGAGCACTCCGCTGCCGACAGAAGGCGCAAGCAAAGGCACAAGATTATTCACGACCATCAACAACGCGAATAAACGCGTCAGCTCTGCACCACTGCTGACATCCCGCACTATTGCCCGGGAAATAACGAGTCCGGCCGAAGCCGCAAATCCTTGTGCAAAACGCAAAAGGACAAAGATGAAAATATTCGGTGCAAAAACACATGCTGCTGAGGCAATGACGTATATTGCCAAAGAAATAATCAACGGCTTGCGGCGGCCGTGCATATCACTGAGCGCACCTGCAAATAATTGGCCAATAGCCAGCCCGAGCAAAGTCGCAGTTAAGCTGAGTTGTACTGATGAAGCTGTCGTGTCGAAAACATTTGCCAAAACCGGAAAAGCCGGCAAATACATATCGATAGTAAAAGGGATAAGCGATGTAAGCGCCCCTAAAAGTATGATGAAACGTGCACGTTTAAAACCGGTCAAGTCTCCCATATGTAAACATCCTTTCTTCCAGGAAACCATTCCCGTTCTTTTTTTATTTATTTCCTCAAATTATTACGTGGGGCGAAGAAAATAACTGTTTTCTACAATAGCATAATTTATGGAGTGTTCATCTTGTTTTGACTTGAAAAACAAAAAAAGAACCGGCAAAGAGCTTTAAAGCTCTTTGCCGGTTCTTGAAACTAGATCAATTTAATTATATGCCATTTCCGTATCTGTCTAAGCAATTCTAGAAGCTACTGGATCACGCCTTCTTCTCTTAGTACGTCTTCAAAAGCTTCCACTACTTTTCTATCATAATGGGTATCTGTCATCTTTTTAATTTCTTTGAAGGCAAATTGGGCATTAAAGGCTTTCCGATAAGAACGATCTTCCGCCATGGCATCGAATGTATCGCTGACTGCGATGATGCGGGCTTCTAAAAGAATCTCTTCCCCTTTTAAACCGTATGGATATCCAGTCCCGTTTAGGCGTTCATGATGTTGGGCTAAAATAGGAGAAGCCTCTTCATAAACAGTCCCTTTCAACATTTCAGCACCATCCAGCGGGTGTTTTTTTATTATATTGAATTCTTCAGTCGTCAGGGCGGTCGACTTATTGAGTATTTCTTCCGAGATGTACACTTTCCCTATATCATGAAGGGAGGCGGCAATATTAAGATTTTCTAACTTTACTTTGCTCAACCTCATTTTTTTAGCGATTTTAATTGAATAATTGACTACGCGATCTCCGTGGTTGTATGTGTAACGATCTTTTAGTTCTACTTGCTTAACAATATCCATTAGCGCTGACATTTCCTTGCTGAGGTGAATGAATACAGGCTCTGTACTTACCCATATAAAAGTTGTATCTATTAGAACCTCGAAATGGACTGGCTCCTTTATTCCACTGACAGAAAAGTATTCGTGAGGGCCGAATTCTATTTTTTGCCCATCAACTTCTCCAACTATTTTTCCGGACAAGATATAACAGAATTCCATCACTTCAGGATTATCAGCTGGATACATATAAAACAATTTTTCTTTTTCAAGAAATTGGAGCATTATTTCTGTGCCATCCCCGCGTGAGAGCAGGCTGATATTTGAAATGTCTAATTGAACACTATCTAGTACAGTGCCCTTCTTCCCTATTTTAAAACCTTCCAAGCCACTCACCTCAGTAACATGAAAAAAGAGTTCTTTCTTAATGAGAACTCTTTTTTCATAATTATAAAAAATTCAGGAATATTTAAATACAATTTATTTATAGCCAACTATGCGTATCGGATCAATCCACACGGACTTATGTGCAAATTGTACCAATCGCCAAGTGCATTCGGCCAAGATGCCATAATCAGCTGCTTTTGCGATGGCTTTTTCAGATATTCTCCAAGTTTCGTTATAGACTTTTTCAATGATTTTGTCGAGTTCTTGCAGATACCGTTCTGTTTTCGCTTCCGCTTTTTCTGTTTTGCTAAGCAATTGCTTTTTCAACTTCTCAATTTTCTCTTCTGCTTGTTTGCTGTCCCGAGTTTGGCCAGATTCCAGTGAATCGGTGAATTCGGCAATGTCTTGTTCGAGGGCCGTAATTTTTTCAGCGATCCGGTTTTCTTGGATCGCCAGCGATGATTCCAGCTGGATGATTTTGTCGATATGATTCTTCGTATCTTCGCCTTCGTTAACAGCTTGGGTCAATTGTTCCCGCGCACCTTTCAGTTCTTCCTGAAGTTCTATTACTTCTTTGCCCTCTTCGATTCTGCGCAGTTCCAGCAGGTAATCTTCTTGCAGTTTATCCGCTTTTTTTACAGCCTGTTCGATTTTCCGGTCGATTTGCTCATTTGCTTTTTCGACAATTTGATGCCCTTTTTCATAATCATGATTCTCTTCCGCCAAGGCACTTGTTCCAACCCCTAAAAATAACACTGTCGCTAGCATTGCTGTAAAAAATTTCTTCATCCTTGACCTCCGATTTAATTTATTAGGCAATTAAAATCATTTATTTCCATAATAAGTAATCCTTAAGTTCTATAATATCCAAATTAATTCATTTAGTCAATTAATTTAAAATGTTCAGTTTTATTATAATGAGCCCATCCACAAAGTAAAAGTGGACAGGCTTTTAGTCAAGAATGGCGGTTGATGAATTCCCGGATTTTGTGTCTGTATATTTCTGGCGCTTCATACCCTGGCATGTGCGAGCAGTTTTCAAAGACTTGAAATTCCGCTCCTGGCACCAGGCTGGCGTAGTATTCCGTGGCTTCAGGCGTTGCTTCGTCAAAACGGCCGCACGTGAACAGCGTGGGCACATCTATGTCAGCAAGCCTTTCAGTAACGTCAAAGTTCTTCAGCGTCCCGGTCACCGTAAACTCGGACGCGCCCCACATAAAATTATAGATTTGAGTATTGAGCTTTTCCAGTTCCGCCACCATTTCTTTCGGCCACGGATTCAAGCGGCACATATGCTTGCTGTAATAAGCCATCATCGCATCTTGGTATTCTTCAGTATGAGTTGTTTTTAAGCGTTCACTTTTCTCAATAATGTCCTGGACTTCTTCGGGGAATTCCTCTAAGCAACTCCGCTGATTGGCTTCCCAACGCGGCGCGCTGAGTGCCGGGCCAGAGAAAATAACGCTCTTGACACCCTTCGGCTTCTTGTCCAGCAAGTAAGAAGCTGCGAGCATCGTGCCCCACGAATGCCCCAGCAAATGAAATTCTTCCAATTCCAATGCTTCGACCACATGTTCCAGCTCTTCTACATAACGGTCCACTGTCCATAAATCGGTGTCAGTCGGATGGCCGGATTTGCCGCATCCGAGCTGATCGTATTGGATAACCGGACGTTCGCTGCCGAGCTGCCGCAGCGGATCGATTTCAGAACTCATTCCGCCTGGACCGCCGTGCAGCACCAGCAGCGGAATTCCTGGACCGTCCCCTGTAATGCGGAACCAGACATTGCCGCCTTTGACCGGTACAAACCCTTCTGTTATATGTTCCATCCGTTCATAACCTCCCTAGATGTTGTCTTTTATTAAATTCTTCATTGGTTCGGATTTCCCTTTAAAGCCCCTACCGATTCGGTGTTCAAACTTCTGAAATGAAATAAATAACAGCTTTTTATACTGTTTCCAGCCTTTTCACCGATCTTTTTATCAGTTTCTTTAAGATTTTTTCGTTTTTTCTGTAAGTTTGAAAAATTTGTATATATTTTGTAATAAAGAGATGCTATACTCCGATTACTAGGCATAATATATCAGTCATAATTAATTTTTTAGTCTTTTTTGTTCAATCTTAGTCATAAGTCCCTTTTGGAAATCAGTTTCACCTACTTGCATCCGGATCCTCTGGTTGTTTGTAGCGATCCAGCCAAGTCCCATAGTCTCAAAAAAAAGAACATCAGCTTGAAGGAGGAGAAAGAGAATGAAGAAAAAGAGATTGAAGAAAAAAGCTACGAAGGGGTTTGCTGTGGTATCGGCTTTATTGCTCTCCGGCGTTGTTTCAACCAGCACGGTGTTGGCAACTGAATTGGTTTCGGTTGCGGAGTTTACAGCAACAGGCGGAAATATCGAAATTAAACAAGGGACGGTCAAAAAGTTCAATATCATCGTGTCGTATCCAGATGGAAACTCAAGTACAAAAGGGGAATTGTTTGTCGATTCTAATTATTATTGGGACGGTAACAAAGTAGCCTCCAATACTCCTAAAAAGGTCGTTTTTGAAGGAAGAACTTTAGAAGCAAAAGTTGAAATAACCGTTGATACGAAAAATGTACCATCTAATCAATATAGCTTCCCTGTCAATGTAAGAATTACAAATACAGCCAACGGCAAAGGAAATCATTTATTTAACGAGACTCCAGACATGATATCAATCAAAGTAATTCCAAGCGACACGACTGCCCCTGCAATCTCCATAACAAATCCGGCCAACGGCGGCTTCTACCAGACAAGCCAGCTCCCGGCAGAACCGGCGTTTACTGTAGTTGATGAAAGCACCACAACAAACAGCTACACGGGCTGGAGCAAAGAAGAAGGCAATCATACGCTGACGGTTTCTTCTATTGATGCTTACCAGAACCAAGGCAACGCTTCTGTTGCTTACACTGTAGACAATACGAAGCCGCTCATCACTTCCCAAGTGGCGGATGGCGGCGTCTATAATTCCAAGACTTTGGAAGCGCTGCAAGACAACTACTTTGAAGTAAGCGAACCGAACTTGAAAGCTTCCCAAGCAGATCCGCTAGACTTCTCAGTCGGTGAGCATACAGTGCTTATCACCGCAGAAGACAAAGCGGGCAACCAAGCGGAGAAATCAATCACCTATATCGTCGATAACGAAGTTCCTTCGATCTCATTCAACTTCACTACTGGTGGGTTTTATACTTCTTCCGCTTTTGAGGCATTCAAGCCGTATTTCGAAGTTAAGGACAGCAATTTAGACGCTGCGAAAACTAAAGCCGCAGAACCTGTCCTGGCAGAAGGTCCCCAATCGTTGACTGTTGAAGCGGCAGACCTTGCCGGCAACACGAACAGTGCGAAAGCATCTTATACGATCGATGACACAAAACCGAATGTGGCTATCCATCTGGAGGAAGGCAAGTTCTATAACCAGCTTGCTTTAAGCTCTGTTGGAGAATTTTATTCCGTTTCTGATTTGAACCTCTTCAGCACAAACGCTGACGGATTTGGGACAGAAGACGGCGTACACCAGGCTTCTGTAACTGCTACGGATTTGGCCGGCAACGAAACGGTGGAAACCGTGAATTATGTAGTCGATACAGCGGCACCGGCAATCGCAATCGATGCTGAAAAATTAGGCAACGGCGGTTTCTATACTTCCGATTACCTAGGAGAACTTGCTGACTTCTACACCGTGAAAGACGCCAACTTGGATGCTGGCACAGTTACAACAAGCGAATTGAAGTTCGAAGAAGGCACACACACCTTCTCCGTGACAGCGGAGGATCAAGCTGGAAATACTTCAACTGAAACCGTCACTTACACAGTAGATAATTCAGCTCCTGAACTTTCGTTCAACCTGAAAAACGGCGGCTTCTATCAATCAGCCAACCTGCCGGCAAAATATTTTAATGCAACGGATAAAAACGGCGTAGTCAGCATCGTTTCCGCTGATGATTTCGCAACTGCTGAAGGCGCACATACTTTGACGGTAACCGTCATGGACGCAGCTGGCAACAGCACAACTGATACCGTGTCATATACGGTGGACAATACGGCGCCAGAAGTGGCGATTTCTGCACCAGCCGATGGCGGGTATTACAATTCCACAAACTTGCCGGAACAACCAGCATTCACAGTAAATGAAACCCATTCTTATAAAACAAATACCATTGGTTGGAATACGACGGATGAAGCGACGCACACCGCAACTGTTACAGCTACTGATGAAGCTGGCAACACCGGCCAAGCCGCTGTTACGTACACACTGGACAACACAGCGCCAGCCATTACTTCCACTTTGGTTGATGGCGGCATCTATAATGCGGCATCTCTTCAAGCGCTTGAAAGCTATTACAGCGTTTCAGACACGAACCTGAATAAAGAGACAATCGTTTCAAGCGAGTTGATTTTGACTGAAGGCAAACATACTGCAACGATTACGGCAACCGATAAAGCCGGCAACAAAGCCGAAAAAACGATCCGTTACACAGTGGACAATACAGTACCGTCCATCCAGTTCAATTTTGCGGACGGTGGTTTCTATACGGCCGGTAAATTCCAGTCATTTAATCCATATTACTCCGTAACGGATGAAAACCTGGATGAAAACTCTGTTTCTGCAGAAGAAGCAAGTTTGGCTGAAGGCGCAAACAGTGTGACAGTCAAAGCTGCGGATTTGGCGAAAAACACCAACGAAGCGACGGCAAGCTACACAATCGACAACACGAAGCCAACAGTTTCATTAGCTCTTGAGTCCGGCAAATATTATAACCTCGCTGCACTTGAAAAACTGGGGACATACTGGACTGCAAAAGATACAAACTTAGAAGAAACCATTGCTCCAACGCTTGCCACAACGGACGGAACGCACACAGCAACCGTAACGGCAATCGATAAAGCGGGCAACGAAACAACCGTTTCCGTCGAATACCACGTCGATAACACGGCGCCGGTGATCAAGCTTGATGAATCAAAACTGAAAAACGGCGGCTTCTACACCGAAGCTTACCTTCAGTCATTGAGCGAAAAACCTTATGCAATCGTTGACGCAAACCCAGCAACGGACAGCGCAAGCGATTTTGAAACCGAAGAAGGAACTTACGATTACACCATTACAGCGACCGATAAAGCGGGCAACACTTCTTCTAAAACTGTTTCCTATACGGTCGATAACACAGCGCCAAGCATTTCATTCGAGTTGGCTGAAGGCGGCATCTATAACGCAGCTTCTCTTGAAGCGATCGGCCAATATTACAGCACTGCAGACAAAAACGGCAATGTTGCAGTTGAAGCAGATAAATTGGTAACGAACGTGGATGGCAGCTACACATTGAACGTAACGGCAACCGATGGAGCCGGAAACACGTCGACTGATTCGATTACGTATACGCTCGATAACACCAATCCTGAAATCGCCTTCCTTTTGGAAAACGGCGGCCATTACACAAGCAAGTCGCTTGCTGATGTTTTGGGCAGCGGTAATTATTTCACAGCTAAGGATGCACATCTAGGAAAAGTCGATGCGGATGAATTAGCGACGGCTGAAGGCGAGCATACGTTAACCGTTTCGGCATTGGATGCTGCGGGCAACCAAATCGAAGCTTCCATCACTTATGTGGTCGACAATTCAGCTCCAGTCATCAGCGGGCTGCAAGGGCTGTTCGATGGCCAGCGCTTCCTGCAAGGCCAAACTGTATCGGTAACTCCAGTTGTAGCTGATAATTTCGACAAGGATCTCCAAACGGCAACAACGCTATTGGATACATCAAAAACCGGGAAACAAAGTGTCACTGTCTCTATAACCGATAAAGCGGGCAACGTGAGCACGTACACAATGTCCTATTACGTATACGGCTTCAGCGGAGTTCTTGAGCCGATCAAAGCAGACGGCAAGAGCACATTCCAGAAAAACAGAACGGTGCCAGTGAAGTTCCAGATTGCTGACGGCGGCTTGTTCGTTAAAGACGCAACGGCAACAATACACTTGGTTAAAGTTTCCGGCAACGATGTTGGGGAAGAAATCCTTGTGACTTCGACTTCAAATGCCACAACCGGCAATCTGTTCCGCTATGACTTGACTGACAATCAATACATCTTCAACCTGGGGACGAAAGATTTGGAAGTCGGACAGTATAAAGCCGTAATTGCTATCACGCTTGACGGCAATACGATCCACCAACATTCACCGGTTTTCAGCATCAAAAAATAACAGACTCCCAGCACCGCTTCGGCGGTGCTGATTTTTTTTGCAATTAACTATATGAATAAATTAGCTGAAACAAGAAGCCCAGTTCATTAAACCCTAGAAATAAGCATAAAAAAGCATCGGTCCTAAGGGAGCCGATGCTTTTCTAATTTCGCTTATTTCACTTCAACCGTCCAGCCAAGTGCATCTTCCACTTTGCCGGTTTGTATGCCGGTGATCGTATCGTATAGTTTTTGCGACAACTCGCCTATTTCATGGTTATTGACGACCATTTTGCTTCCTTGCCAATTGAGTTCTCCGACCGGAGAAATGACAGCCGCCGTTCCGGTGCCGAAAACTTCTTCGACCTTGCCGTCCGCAAAAGCCTGGAAGATTTCCTGGATGGAAATTTTTCGCTCCGTTACCGGCACGCCCCATGAATTCAGCAATTCGATGATTGATGTCCGTGTAATTCCTTTTAGGATGCTGCCATTGAGTTCAGGCGTCAGCACTTCTCCATCAATCTTGAAGAAGATATTCATGCTGCCGACTTCCTCGATGTATTTCTTTTCGACGCCATCGAGCCATAACACGTCTGCATTTCCGGCTTGTTTCGCTTGGGCTTGAGCCTGGTAGCCGGAAGAATAATTCCCCGCTGTCTTCGCCATGCCCGTACCGCCTTTTACCGCACGCGTAAATTGGTCTTCGACATGGATGATGACCGGTTTCATGCCGCCCGGGAAATAAGAACCCACAGGTGACAAAATCACCATGAATTTATACGATTTTGCAGGCGCTACAGCCAAATTGGCTTCTGTTGAAATGATGAACGGACGGATATATAAAGATGTACCTGGTGTTGAAGGCACCCAGTCTTTCTCCAGTTCAATCAGTTTCCTCAAATATTCCAGCATCAATTTTTCGTCGACTGGTGGAATGCTCAGGCGTTCGCTTGATAAATTCAGGCGCTCAAAGTTCTTTTCGGGACGAAACAACAAAACGCGCCCGTCTTCCGTGCGATAAGCCTTCATGCCTTCAAAAACAGTCTGCCCATAATGGAAAATCATCGCTGCCGGATCCAGCGTAATCGGTGCGTAAGGTGTGATTTTAGGTTCATGCCAACCTTGGTCCGTTGTATATTCCATTGTAAACATATGATCCGTAAACAAGGTGCCAAAAGGAACCTGATCCTGTAAGGGTTTCTCTTTCAACTGTGTGCTTTTAACAATTTCAAGCTCGGATATTCTTACCAATGTCAGGCACTCCTTTTCAAATTTCATAATTTTATTGGGTAATGTGAATAATTATACGCTTTTACATTGTAGTATTAAAGTGATTTTTCGGAAATGCCGAAAATTAAGAAAAAAGACCTTCTCGATTTGTTTTTCTTCAGGAAAATACACAAGAAAAGGAACCGACTGATTAGTTGGATTCTTTTCTTTGTTTCGTTAGCAGCTAACCGCTTACATTCATCTAATTATACATCTTTATTCCATCTTTTTTTCCAATAAAATGGATATATCATTCGATTATGACGAAATACTGTCCGATCTGACCTAAATATTGTCCGGAAATCCAAAATACTGTCCGCAATACCCAATTTACTGTCCGCGAGCATTTTCTGTGAAAGTTCAACCCCCTGAATGGAAACAGTTTACCGCGGTAAACTGCCTGGGTCCGTGAGCGGCTGGCCGCTTACTTCCATCTGCCACTCTCCACTAACTTGCCTTTTAAAAAGCACTCCTTCGATGCCATCTGGCTATCGCAGGAGTGCTTTTTAACTGACCACATCGATAAAATGCGCAAGAATACGGGCCGTCAGCCCCCAGATCACTTTGTCTTCATAGAGGTAGAAATATTCTTCCATTTCACGCGCGCGCCAGCTGTAATCCCGGCCGCCCTCGATTAACTCATACGGAAAATCGTCTTCCGGCTGCACATCAAACTGGATTTGGTAGACCCGTGGTCCGTTGTTGATAAAAAATGATAAGGGCACACTGAACAAGCTGTCGACTTCTGCCGGGTTCGGTTCGAACGTCGCGGATGGTGCGATAAATCCGGCAAAGGCATAAACGATCATGCCGAACGGCGACACGATGTAGTCGAGTGCGAACACTTCGGAAATCTCATCTTCACTGATGCCGAGCTCTTCATTGGTTTCCCGCAGCGCTGCGGATTTGGCCGAATGGTCCTCGGGATCAATCCGGCCGCCCGGGAAACAGACTTCCCCCGGCTGTTTGCGAAGCGTATGCGCACGCGTTTCGAACAGCACATGCACTTCGCCGTCTTTTTCGATCAATGGCAGCAAAATCGAGAACTTCGAAAAATCCCGGCTGCCGAGCACCTGGGGTTTATGGTTTTTTATCTTTTCGGTAATTTTTTTGGCGTCCATCATCCAATCACCTCTCACTTAATCATCAGTATTTCCCGAATATCCTCTTCTGTCAAGGCGGCCAGGGAGTCCTGCCCCGAATGGATGATTTCATCGATCAAGTTTTTCTTGCGCTCTTGCAAGTCGCTGATTTTCTCTTCGATCGTCCCTTTGGCGAGCATGCGGATGACCTGCACTTCATTCAGCTGGCCCATGCGGTGCGCCCGGTCCGCTGCCTGCTGTTCAACCGCGGGATTCCACCACAGGTCGTAGAGGATGACCGTATCTGCCCCAGTCAAGTTCAATCCCGTACCTCCGGCTTTCAATGAAATCAAAAACAAATTGCCTTCTCCTTCATTGAAGCGGTCGCATAATTCCACGCGCTCCTTCGGCGGCGTCTGACCGTCTAAATAGAAATAAGGGATGGCGTGCTTGTTGAGATTCCTGCCGATCAAACCGAGCATTTGTGTAAACTGCGAGAAAATGAGGACGCGGCGCCCAGCAAGCCGACTTTCCTCCACTATTTCCATCAATTGATCAAATTTGGCAGAACCGCCGCCGTAATCTTCGACAAACAGCGCTGGATGGCAGCAAATTTGGCGCAGGCGCGTCAAGCCGGCCAAAATCTTGATGCGGTTTTTCCGCAAACTGCCTTTCGCCAAGTGCTTCAGTGCATCTTGCTTTAATTCCGCTAAATAAGCAGCGTATAGCTTTTTCTGTTCTGGCTGGAGTTCGGAATACTGGGTGGTCTCCACTTTTTCCGGCAGCTCAGCGAGCACTTCTTTTTTGGTGCGCCGCAAAACGAACGGCCGGATGCGCTTCGCAATATTGTCCCGCCGCAATTCACTGAAAGCGCGGCGGTTCGGCAACAATTCCGGAAAGACGACACGGAAAATCGACCATAATTCATCCAGCGAGTTCTCGATCGGGGTGCCCGTCAGCGCAAAGCGGTATTTCGCCTGTATGGCGCCTGCCGCTTTCGCCGTCTGAGTCACCGGATTTTTGAAGGCTTGCGCTTCATCGAAAAACACCGTATGGAATTGCTTGTCGCGGTAGAGGTGGCCGTCCATCCGCAGCGACGGATACGACGTGATGACAATATCGCAGCCTGAGACGCCCTTCAGCTTGGATGCACGCGTGGCACTCGTGCCGTCGATGATGCGTGCATTGACCTGCGGCGCGAATTTCTTCAGCTCGTTCAGCCAATTATAGGTCAGCGACGAAGGCGCAACGACCAGCACGGGCAGTTTTCGCGCCCGGACTTCCGGCAGCACCGAAACGATGAATGCAATGCTTTGCAGCGTTTTGCCGAGCCCCATATCGTCTGCCAAAATGCCGCCGAACCGGTATTGCGCCAAAAGCTTCAGCCAGTGGAAACCGGCTTTTTGGTAATCGCGGAGCACCAGCTGCAGCGATTCCGGCACAGCCGCTTCCAAAGCGTCCGGATTCCCAAAGTTTTTCAAGAGCTTCGCAAATTCTTCTCCCGGTTCCGCAATCCCGCCTTTTTCGAGCCCTTCTGCCAATCGCATGCCGTGCAGCAGCGGTACACGGATTTCCTCTTCTTCCAAATCCTCAGTGGACAGGTCCATTTCTTCCATAAATTCATGAAGCGCCCAGAATTCCGGTGTTTCCAGCGACATCAATGTACCCGTAGGCACCCGGTAATATTTGCG
Source organism: Planococcus sp. TJ-301 (assembly GCF_058268475.1). Classification (NCBI taxonomy): domain Bacteria; kingdom Bacillati; phylum Bacillota; class Bacilli; order Caryophanales; family Caryophanaceae; genus Planococcus; species Planococcus sp. TJ-301. The sequence goes on from NZ_JBZDOH010000001.1 coordinate 2,152,090, forward strand.
CTTTTCCTGGATTGCTTTCATGAGTTGCTGAATTTCCGTTTCCGGAATCCCCTTCAAATCGAAGTGGAACGACAGCCAATCGGTCCGTTCTTTTATTTCAATTCGCATTTTCGGTATACTTGGCGCTTTTTGCACGCGCAGCTTGACTGCCGTTGTCGCGAAAATTTTCGCCAGTTCTTCCAGCTCATGCACGGTGTGGTAAAGAAACTCGTATTCCGCTTCTTCATCTTGCATGAAAAAACCGCCAGGCGTCTGGATGAATAAACTGTCAGCCATGATTTTCATGATGCGCTGTTCGATATCCAACCGGCGCCGTACGCCGGGAATGGAACGGTATTCATGCTCCTGCTCCTCGCACGGATTAACGGTGAACTGACCGTATTGAAACTCTATTCCGGCCAATAGCCGGTTGCTGACCCGGTCCAGGAAAACTTTTGCTGTCAATGGCGTTTCTTTCAAGGTTTTCGAAACCGGATCCGCTATATCGACTTGGCCGAGCCGCATCAAGCCGGGAACCGCGTGTTCCATGAAATGGCTGAGCTGCTGAGCAGATATTTCCATTCGCTGCAGCCCTTCGCCGCTGAGCATTTCTTTCAATTCAGCAAGCCGGATGCAGTCTTCCTCCGTCAGCTTGAACAATTGTCCGTCGGCCAAAGCGCAGCTATATGCACGGAAGACCGCAATCTCTTCCAACCCACTGACTTCCAATCCATAGCCTTCGCCTGCCCGGTCCACTTCAAACGACAGCGGCAGCCGTTCGCCGTAGCGAATACCCTTATAGCAGCGGCTGTCCTGCATGAATTTTACGCCCGGCGCCGCTTCAAGCAGTGGCAGCAGCAATTCCCAAGCAGCTGCGGATATCAATAAAGTCTTTTCTTCGGTTAGGGGTCCAAGCGGCTGGCTTTTCAAGAGAAAGCGCAGCACCGCATCGGTTTCGCGCATGAAGTTATGGCGTTCGGGATTGTAAATCGAACCCGGCGCAAACTCGGTGATTTTTCGTTGCCCAAGGTGCTGGAGAAAACTCCAAGGCTCCGCAATCTCCTGCAATTCCACTTGCCCGGCAGCCAGGCGGATGCCAAAGCCATTTCCAGCGTCCCCGAGCGAAACCGGCACACACGTAAATTCGACATTGAGCGTCTGCCGTGCGTCGAAATGAAGCCCTTTGCCGCTCGGGCGTTTAGGCTCGTTGCCGAATAAGCCGAGCATGCGATCTGCCAGCGGCTGCTCCGCTTGCTGCCGCTCCTCGAGCGCCAATAGCGTTGCTGCAATGTGCTGGCAATAGGTTTTCACAAAACCAACAGGCGGGCAGCTGCAGAATGCTTTCAACGACCCATTGGGATCCGGCTGTACCGTGACAGTGCAAACTTCTCCGCTGTAAACCCGCGCTTCCGCAAGTTCTTCCGTTTGCGGCATGAGCTCCACTTTTCCAGCCAGAAAATAAGCCTTCCCTTTTTTATAAGCGGCATCGCCGCAACATTTTTTTATGAGTCTGTCATTTAAAGAAAAATTCATGGTTTTACCCCTTTGCCGTCCATCTCTTGTATTCTCCATTATCGCTAAAATCTTTCTTTCTGTACAATGGACAGCTTGTTCCGGGTAGTCGACTCTCTTAGTTTATTTATAAACGTAGAAAAACCCCGCCACACTTGCAAAACGCAAATGTGGCGGAGTTCTATTTTGCTTACCAGGCTAGAGAAATCTTGCTTCTCGCTGCTCTCCAATCCAGAAATCTATTATTCCGTATAAAGAGACATCGAGATCTCTTTTACCCGCGCATTTTTATCTTCTGATTCTGCCACCACAACGTAACGCTCATTTTCCAAAATAAATTCACCCGACACGATTTCTCTGTCTTCCATTTCATTGAAGTAGGCAGTGATTTTAATGTCCTGTCCGATTGCCTCTTCCATCTGGGAAACCGTCAGTTGGGTAAAGCCCCGAAGGTTGACATTGTTGATGGTTGTTTCAAAAAAGCCATGGAAAAGTGTAAAGCTTTCGTAGCGTAAAGCGACGCCGCCTTCGTATTCCCCTTTTTCAATCCAATTTGGATAACGCGCTTCCACCTCAACCACTTCATCACCGAGACTGATTCCGGTGTCAAAATATGCATGGCCTAAAAGTACTTGGAGTTGCTTTTTGGGGGCAAGCTGCTCGGTTTCTTTTTCTGCAGCCACTGTAGTTTCCTCTGTGGAATCTTCCGGTGGAGCTTCAATCATTTCGTCCATTTTCTCTTCTGAACTTTTATCTTCCGCTTCTACTGCCTTTTCCTCCGTGGAATCTTCCGTTACAGTTTCAATCGATTTATCTGTATTTTCTTTAGAACTTTCATCTTCCACCAATGGCAATTCCGGGTTTTCTTCAGAAGGCGATTGATTTTCTTTACCACCTTGAATTTCTGTTGGCACGTCTTCTTCTATTAAATAAGGGTAGGCCCAAAGCCCGGACACTCCGATTACAGCTACCCCTACAAGCGCAGGGATAAATTTAGGCACACGCGCTGGTTTCCGAACGTTGTTTCGCTCCTGTGCCGCTTTCAAAATCTGTCCTTTTTTCGCTTCTGATAAGGTCACTTCTTTCGGAACCGATTCATCCAATAGCCGTTTCAAATCCTCACGCATGGTCAATCCCCTCCTCCGAAAATGTACTGCCCATCTGTTGGCGTCCTCTAGCAAGCCGCGTCTTCACTGTGTTATCCGGTATCTTCAGCACTTCGCTGATTTCCCGTACCGATAGCTCCGCATAATAATAAAGCCACAGCACTTCCCGGTATTTCAGAGGGAGCTTGCCGACTGCTTCCACTACTTCACTGCTTTTCTCTGTTGCCAGCACCGTATCTTCAGCTGAGCTTTTATTCGGCAAGAGAGGGCTCAGCTTGTTTGTCAATTCGATTTTGCGGTGCGCCCAGCTTTTGAAATAGTTATGGCATTCGTTCACGGTGATGCGGTACAGAAAAGTTTTGACGCTCGAACGCCCTTCGAACTTCTCGAGATTCGTATAATAGCGGATGAAGACGTCTTGCACGATGTCTTCTGCCTTCGCCCGTTCTTTCACAAACGAATACGCCAACCGCATCAAATAATGCCCGTACTCATCCATCGCTTCCGTAAGCAACCGATCCTTTTCGTATTTCTCCAAGCCCTCTCCCCCTTTTACTATCTGTTAGACAAAGCTCAATGCCCCGCCGTTTCGTTTTTCTCAAAAAAATACTCGTTCAGCTTTTTGCAGCTAAACGAGTTAACTAATTTCGTTCCCTCAGGAGATGAATTTCTATGCCTAAATGCACAAGGGTTTCTGAAGAGCTTATTCAATTTAATCTTCAACAGCGACGCTTTTTATGAACTTCTTATTTTTGCTTTTGTCTTCCACCCAAACTTTTACCTGCTATAAACGTTCCATGTCTTCAATTTTTTTGTTATTCTTTTACAAAAACCTTGCCAGTATCGGAAATAACGAGAAACAAAGTTTTTTCTTCTTAGAGCGAAGAAGTACCTTCAAAAGCATAAGCCCATCTGGTAGTGAAAGGATTCCCAGGGTTTTGCCCTTCGGTGGGCATGATATCCTCTTCCCTCAGCTCCAGTTTGTCGTACTAACCAGAATCTGTTCTTGGGCTTGTTGAGGGTAAATTCCGGAAGCGAAAGGAAGACGCCGGCAGCCAAAATCAGCATAAAAAAGGCGTACCTTCCGTATTTTTTTGCAGGTATAAGATGCTTGCAAATCGTCACATGCACCACTAAGAACACAATCGAGAAACTTAGCGTTATCACGTTATCGTAAATGGCTCTATTAAAGAAGAATAATATAGCAAACAGGCAGATCGATATAATTGCGCCAACCAAGTAATCTTTCACTGTTAGCCATCTCCTTCATGGCGTTTTGAATAGTTTAAGAAGTTTCATTTAAGTACATACCAGTTAAATCCTCTTTTTCCCAGAAACCGCTACCGTGTGAAATTGTCTTGAATTTGGGCCTTTTACTAATGCCACTTCTAAAAATCCGTTGTCCTTCATAAGGGGAATTAGTTGATCGTTTATCATGTTATCAATTCCTTCCCACTTCTCCTCATTCTTGCCATTACAAAGCGTAATTACACAAGCACCGCCAGGTTTTAAAACTCTAGATATCTCTGAAATGGCGGCAGATAATTCATCCCAAAAATAGATGGTGTGGATGCTGAATATTTTTTCAAATTGCTCGTTTTCGAAAGGCAGGCTTTTCACATTTCCATGTACCAGTTTTGCCTTTTCTTCCTTCAGCGCTTTTTTGTTTCTCATCGCAGCTGAGCGGATTACCGCAGGCGAAAGGTCCAATCCCACTACTTTCTCAGCTTCATTTTTTTCTAAGATCAACTTAATTGCGTACCCTGAACCACATCCAAGTTCCAAGATATTTTCTCCCGGTTGTATATCCAGCAACTCAATCGTCCATAAGGTCTCTGGCTTATGCTGCCACACCATCTTTTCACCTATGTAAGCTCCTATCAACCCTTTAGGTGTTCTGTACTGCCCATCAATAAACGCTTTAACTCTGCTCATTAACTCCATGACTCACCAACTTTACTTTATTGTGTTAAAAAATAAGTGTTGGTAAAAGTATACCGATACGGGCGCTTTAAAACAGCTAAAAAATTTCCGATTCTCATCCGTTTCATGTGGAACAAAACACCTTCAAATAATGAAACAAAAAAGATGACCCCTTACACCATGCGGGAATCATCTTATCGCAACAGAAAGCTGCTGGCTACTTGTATTCACTCGTTCTCCAGATGGGGCCTGGTTCATCTTTCATCTGTATTTGTTTTGTTGTGAGGTTGATTCTCTTTTCGTTGTTCTGTTTTTCTTTCAGTTCGAATTCGGATATCACATCGTCCATAGCTTCTTTTGTTGAGTTTTAATTGTTATGCTCCCTGGGAACCACAATTTAAAGAAAAATTCATGGTTTTGCCCCTTTGCCGTCCATCACTTGTATCCTCCAGTATCGCTAAAATCTTTCTTTCTGTACAATGGACAGCTTGTTGCAGTTTGCGACTCTCTGACTTTGTTGTCCCGGCGCATGATGAGCACGAACAACTTCCATTTATAGCTCACTTGCGTTTTTTTTGAGTTGTGTTTTTCTATAAACTGAGAAAACCCAACAAACTTGTTGTTACACAAGAATGATGAGCTTCTTTCTTTATATACATTTAGTTGGTAGCTTCCGGTAATCCCTCATATGTTAACTAGTCATTTTAATTAAGAACTCTACCTATTCATTAATTTAAGCTACAGAAATGAAAAATATATTTTATTAACTTTGAGCTAGCAACACTTTAGCAACAACTTTTTAGTAATATAAAGAAATAACTGTAAATTGAGAAGAGGCATGATTATGAAGATGCAACAATCCATTTTAATTGTCGAAGACGAAGAATCCATTCTTGATATATTAGCTTATGCCTTGAGAAAAGAAAGATATATTGTACACGGAGCCACTACAGGTGAAGCCGCATTGTCCCTTTTCCAGGGCACCGAAATAGATCTGGTCATTTTAGATTTGATGTTACCTGATACCACTGGCTTCGAGCTATGCAAGAAAATAAAAGCGACGAGCAATTTACCTGTCATGATGTTAACCGCCCGTGATGACATCGTCGACAAAATATTGGGATTGGAATTGGGTGCTGATGATTATATGACAAAGCCCTTTGATGTACGGGAAGTGAATGCAAGAGTAAAGGCATTGCTGCGGCGTCCCTCACATGGACAATCCATCAATTATTTAGCGGTAAATGAAGCTATCCGTATTATTCCTAACTCCCATACTGTCCTGAAACACGAAGAACCGGTAGCCATGAAACCAAAAGAATATGAACTTCTGTTGTTATTCGCCCAACATAAAAACCGGATATTTTCCCGTGAGGAAATCTTGGATACAATATGGGCCATGGATTTTGAAGGTGGACTGCGAACGGTGGATGTTCATGTGCAACGGATTCGCAAAAAGCTGGATTCATCGATTATTGAAACGGTATTTGGCACCGGTTATAAAATGAGTGGGTATTAGTTGATGAAATGGACAATCCGAAAGAAATTTTTCATAGGATTTTTGTTGCTATTCACCTTAGCCGCCTTCAGTTTTTATCAAATCATGGAAAACACAATTGAAAGTAACACAACATCCGTGCTGGAAAATGATTTAACAAAATTACAGCATACTTCCAAAGAATACATCAAACAGTTCTCGAGATTGCAGGGCAGCGATGAGAAACTATTTGCCGAGTTTGGCAGTACGATTGCACAAGAACTCAGTAATATCAATTCTCAGAGCATTTCCATCTATGACGCTGATGGATCTTTTCTAAATGAAGCAACGCCTATTGATAACCCCTTGCTGATGGAGAACCAAAAATACCAGGAAAGCTTAAAGGAAAACAGCAGCACAGAACTTTCGGAGGCTTTCCAAAATAAGGCTGCTTATACTCTTGAAACGGTCGCAGGTGGAACACTGATTCATTTCGCATATCCGGTCTATATTGAAGGTGCTTTTTACGGTGTATTGAAGTTTACTGGCGATTATTCGGCAATGTTTAAACACAATCAACAGTTATTGAACAGCTTCACACTCCTCAGCATCCTGCTTTTTGTCGGTGTATTTATCATTTCCTTGTTGCTGACAAATCAACTGATCAAGCCTTTGCATGCCCTTTCTAATGCCACAAAACAAATTGCAAAAGGCAATTATAAAGTGAAGGCGGATGTACATACTTCAGATGAAATTGGGGAACTGGCGAAGAATTTTCAACTGATGCAAAATGAAATTCAACAGCAAATGCATGTAATCGAAATGGAAAAAGAGAAAGTATTGTTGCTGGAGAAAAAACGCACTGATTTTTTTCATAACGTAACGCACGAACTGAAAACACCCCTGACCACCATTTCCGGTTACGCTCAAATCATCGGAGAAAAACAGTTCGACGACCCCCTATTCTTAGAAAAAGCCGCCAGCAGGATCCATTCCGAGAGTGACCGGTTAAACAAGATGGTTGTTCAATTGCTCTCTTTCTCTAAAGCTCAAGCTGATGTAGCCCGTACGGTTGAGGTATTTGATTTGTTCTCGCTTATCGAATCGGTCTGTGAAGACATTAAGATGGAAGCGACTGATGCTAAGATGCCTATACTGTTAACGGGCCAGCCTTTTAGCATGAAAGGCAATCCGGATGAAATGCGCCAGGTCATCCTTAATGTCTTATCGAACGCAATCAAACATGGAAAACCGAATCGTGCAATTGAAATTCATATAGAAAAGACGATCATTATTAAGAATTACAGCGATCTTATCCCCCAGAAGATTATGCAGCATGTTTTTGAACCGTTTGTTCACGGTAAAGCAAAAGACAGCCATGGATTGGGACTGTTTATTTGTGAGCAAATCATCACTAAGCATCAAGGCACGATTTCATTCGGTTATACGGATGAGCAGGCAATCATTGAAATTTCTTTACCTCAGTGGCAACAAAACGGAAACAAGTTTGAGATGGTTGGAAATAACATTGTTCTATGATCAGTATGTGCACAAACATACTTGAGGAGGAATAAGAATGAAGAGAAAAATTCAAGGTTTCACCATGCTGGCTATCGTTACGGTCTTTGCAGCTGGTTATGCCATCCAAAGCAAGGCGGATACAGAAAAAACAGTTACCATCACAGAAGACGTTCGACTCGAAAGTTCCCTTTCGGATAGCGCGATTGGCGTATCTCATGAAGGAACCATTCCAGTAGAGATTCCGGTAAGTGAAACATCCAATTATACAGGTTTTTTGGGAAATCAAATCATTTTTAATAGAGATGGTGCCACTAACCGAGTAAGTATTCCAGAATTAGAAGAAAGTGAAATCGCTGCTCGTGAATTTAATGAAGTGTCCGAAAACGGCAAGCGCGCTCTTAGTAGAGATGGTGCTCAAGTTTATGTGATGGATTTAGAATCAGGTACTGAAAAAGAAATCGGGTCCGGTACTGAAATGGATGAATATTACTTTGCAGATGCCGAAGGAAATGAAGTGATTCATATTATGGATACATCTGAAAAGATTCAAATTCAAACAATTGAAGTGGCTACCTTAAAGATTGAAAACTGGGATTTGACCAGTCTGTTTAAAGTAGATGGCTTGTATCTATCGAACATTCGTAAGGACAAGGATGGCATCTATGTAACAGGAGAATCTATTGACCAAGGGCCTGGTCTGTATCATCTGAATTATGACGGTGAACTGCGGTTGATCATTGCCTTGCCTGAAAGCGACTCACCAATACTCGGCTCGGTAATGAATAGTTATGACTTCTTAGATCCCAACAATATTATTTTCAATGGGATGTATAATGAAAAATCAGGTATTTTCTTAATGGATTTGCTGTCCGGTGAAGTAACCCAATTAGTAGCAGGCGGTGAGGACGAGGAAGGAATATGGACACCTTCTTATAAACTGTCTCCAGATAAAGAAAAACTTCTTTTCGATACACCCGTACAAGTAGGCGATGGTTATAAAACAAATATTTATATGGCCGAAATTATGGATGGCAAGTTAGTGAATGAAGTTCAGATTATGGGAAATGCTGATTTATATGCAATCATCAGTATGACAGGCGCTTGGAGCGCGGACTCTAAAACAGCCTATGTTGGTACTACAACAGCGAAAGATAAATTCATCGATGCGGTCGAGATATTTACTATCGAGTAAAAAGAATTTCTAATATGAATGGCCAGAAGGTTCAGTTACACCCTTCTGGCCATTTATATTTTCACTTTAAAAAGCTTTAGATTAGTTTCTTTGATTACTTCCGATAACCTCATGATATGTAAACCGAATTCACGCCAAAGCTCTTTTAATCCTAGAGCACAGAGCTTAGATTGTAATGTTACATTCAGACACAAACAACCTGACGCTTCAAGAATATTTATATTAGTCTTCATTTAACACTTGATAAAGACTTACTTCGTAGTCAGAAATAGAGATGAAGTGATGAATCTCTGATGGATTTAGTCCTCTCAAGACTCCTTGAACCGTTCCTAGAAGCAGCGGTGCCTGTGCGCCGATTTCTAATTGATACATTACTTGATCGGCATCGTAAGAATCAAAAAAGTAGGCATAATCCCCTCTGACGCAAAGGGCGTGAGATCCATGCAATATTTCAGGAATTGAATAGGAACAGAAACCCCGTGTCTTGGGGTTCACTTCAACCAGCTGAAAATCGGTGTATGGAAAGAGCCATACGTTGTCCCCTTCGCCTTTGCAAAGTGCATAACAATCATCGATTACGCACGGATCCGACAAATCGGAATGATAGCGGAAGAGGACTTTTCCCATAAGGTTAAAAAGCACGAGCCCTTCGGTGGAAATGCCGTTTCCATAGACCCCTTCATCAAAATAGCTGATCCATATCCCTTCTTTTCCAACAGCTATCTCTTCAATTGCCTCTCCCCCGTTAAAGGAATGGATGAGGTGGCCGGTCAGATTGATGATAAATACATTTTCTTCGTTTTCCTCATTTTCATAGGTAGCTACCAAAATGTGAAGGTCATCAACCCACCGGATACGCGATAAGCTATACCGCGTAAAGGAAACATCTATTTCGACACCCTTCAATTGAATGACTGTCTTGTTATTTTTCTGGAGAATCACGGCCGTTCCGTATCGGCCCTTCCAGTCCGCATCAACAACTTCCACCGACTCTCCTTGATGGGAAGAAGACGAATAAATGATTTTTTTTGTTAGTCCTTGGCTCAAAAAAACTCCCCCTAATCCTCACGCCAAATGGTCTCATTCCTCTTTCTTCTCAATATACCAACAGAACGAAATGAAGGCTATATAATTCTAGTAATAAAAGCGTTCGTAAAAGTACACGTTTACGAACACTCTAAAAAAGCACAAAACCGCTAAAAAAACCGTTCGTAAACATGTCCAAACACTTTACGAACGTTCGCTATCCTCCAAACACTTTTTCGAACAGTTTCCGTCTCATCTAAAGAACGGAGAATTCCCATAGACAAACAAGCTCCAGCAAAAAAAGCCGCCGAGTCTTTTCTCGACAGCATAAAACCCGGGCTAGATGCCCGGGTTTTAATTTGTATCCGTTTCACGTGGAACAAAATCAGCCTTTTTTAACGAATTCCGATTTCAACTTCATCGGCCCGAAACCGTCAATCTTGCAATCGATGTCGTGGTCGCCTTCGACAAGTTTGATGTTCTTGGCCTTTGTGCCGATTTTCAGCACCGACGAACTGCCTTTTACTTTCAGGTCCTTTATCACTGTTACGGAATCGCCGTCTACCAGAACGTTGCCGTTTGCATCGCGCACAACTTTCACTGTTTCTTCCTCTTCCACTACAACCGTCCATTCGTGTCCGCATTCCGGACACACCAATAGATCTCCATCTTCATATGTATATTCCGATTTGCATTCTGGGCAATTTGGCAAAGTTTTCATTTCTTCAATTCCTCCCATCATCTAAGCAATATCTCAAGACGTTCCTTCCATATTACCACGCCTTGAGCCTCTTCAGAAAGTGAATATGAAACGAATTTTGGGACAGCTACTGCCCAGTCAATCGCGTAAAAAGCCTGCAGGGCGCAATGCCCGGCAGGCTGGATTTTGTTCTCTTTTTCGCTTAACGCAAGGTCCGCTTCAAAAACTCCTGAGTCCGCTCTTTCTTCGGGTTGTTGAAAATTTGTTCAGGCGGCCCTTCTTCAACGATGACGCCTTTGTCCATGAAGACAACCCGGTCTGCTACTTCTTTGGCAAATTCCATCTCATGCGTAACAATCAGCATTGTCAGCCCGCTTTTCGCCAAGTCTTTCATGACTTTCAGCACTTCGCCGACCATTTCGGGATCGAGTGCCGATGTCGGCTCATCGAACAGCATCACATCCGGTTCCATCGACAACGCACGCGCAATTGCCACACGCTGTTTCTGGCCGCCAGAAAGCTGTTCAGGCTTTGCATTGATGTATTGGTCCATGCCCACGACCTGCAGAAATTGCTTCGCTGTCTTTTCGGCATCTTGCCGCTTGCGCTTCAGCACTTTCATTTGCCCGACGACGCAATTGTTCAAGACATTGTGGTTATTGAACAAGTTGAATTGCTGGAACACCATGCCAAGTTTGGTGCGGTAGGAATGAATGTCATGGCGGTCATCAAGGATGTTTTCGCCATTATAGATGATCTTGCCGCCGCTCGGTTTTTCGAGCAGGTTGACACAGCGGAGCAGCGTCGATTTACCGGATCCGGACGACCCGATGACACATACTACTTCGCCTTTGCTGACAGAGAAATCGATGTCTTTCAACACTTCATGCGTTCCGAAGGATTTGCTTAAATGCTGGATTTCAATAACTTTTTCCATAAGGTCTCCTCTTCTGCTATTGCGGATTTCTTATTCTTTGATTTTATGTTCTGTGTCTTCTGCCGTGACCACTTGCATTGGCAAGCCGCCGATCATGCTGTAATTGGACGGCCCTGCCATTTTGCGCTCAAGCTTGCGCAGCAGGAGCGTGATGGTGAATGTCATGACAAAGTACAAGACGCAGGCGATGAAGAACGATTCGAAATACCGGAAATTATTGCCCGACACCGACTTGGTCTGGAAAAACAATTCCGTGACGCCGATAACGTTCAATACGGCGGTGTCCTTGATATTGATGACAAACTGGTTGCCGGTTGCCGGAAGGATGTTGCGCACTACCTGCGGCATGACGACGTTCATCATTGTCTGGAAATGATTCATGCCGATTGCCTGTGCCGCTTCGAACTGTCCTTTGTCGACAGAAATGATACCGCCCCTGACGATTTCCGACATATAAGCGCCCGTATTAATGGAGACGATGAAAATCGCCGCCGTAAAGACATCCATATCAATGCCGAAAGCCATCGCCGAGCCGTAGAAAATGACCATTGCCTGAACAATCATCGGCGTGCCGCGGAAAAATTCCACGTACGCGGACAGCAAGAAATTGATCGTTTTCTGGAACAAACGCTTCACGCCGCGCTCCGGCATCGGAACTGTATTGACAATGCCGATAATCAAACCGATTGCGGCACCGATCAACGTGCCGATGATGGAAATCAGCAATGTCATCCCTGCTCCGCGCAGGAACATTGGCCAATTATTTGTAAGTATGGTGATAACCCACTCAAGACTCATGGTTTTCCTCCTAAAAAAATTTAAAGCCGGCTGCATTTAGCTGCAGCCGGCACCGCCTAAACTTTTACTGGGCAGCTGGTTGGTTTTGAATAGCCTTATCCATGATTTCCTGGCGTTGCTCTTCTGAGATGCCAGTTAATGTTTCGTTGATCTGTTCTGTAAACTCGCTGCCTTTTTTCAAGCCGACAGCTACTGCCGTGTCATCTTCTGAAGTCTCAAAGCCGTCTGTGAATTCCACCATCGCGAAATTCTCGTTCGCTGCTGAAGCGCTGACCGCTTCCGGGCGTTCTGAAACATAGCCGTCAATCATGCCCGACTCAAGCGCTACCCGCATTGCTGGGAAGCTTTCCATTGCCGTCTCTTTGGAAACCCCTTCAATTTGGTCGATAACCGTATAATGGAACGTATTCAATTGCGCCGTTATTTTCGCGCCGCTGAAGTCAGCAAGCTCGCTCGCGCCTTCAAATTCGCCGCCTTTTTTCACAACCATCACCAATTCCGATGTGTAATAATGCTCGGAAAAATCGATGGTTTCTTTGCGTTCCGCTGTCGGCGACATGCCCGCCACAATGGCATCGATTTTGCCGGAGTTCAGTGCTGGGACCAAGCCGTCCCATTCCGTTTTGACGATTTCCAATTCTTTTCCGAGACCTTCCGCGATTTGTTTCGCGATTTCCACATCATAGCCGCCCGCGTATTCCGCATTGCCGGAAATTTTCACAGCGCCATTGGAATCATCGCTCTGCGTCCAGTTGAACGGCGCGTAGCCCGCTTCCATCCCTACTTTAAACGTCCCGCCTTCTTCAGTTGAACCTCCGCCTGAAGCTGCGTCTTCTTCCGATCCGCATCCCGCAAGCAACATGCCCAGTGAAAGCACGGCTGTTAACATCAATCCTGATTTCTTTTTCATCTTTTCATTCTCCCCCTTTGTGTTTTAAGTAAAATAATTCTGAATAGGCCAAAAAGGGCAGCTATGTACAAAAAAAGACCTGAGATAGACTCAGATCGCTATATGCATAGTTGCCCTAAATCCTCTTTTCCCGTATCGAGATAGCACACCGCGAAAGACTGGGAAGTCCAATGCGGCAGTCCTGCAATTATTCACTGCAGACCCAGCAAGTAATAATGAGAAATATTACAAACTTCGGCGGTCTTCCCTTCTCCATAGCATCCTTGTTTCTCAAACTCCTCTATGGACTAATAAATTCCGCGCCTCTACCTCACCGGAAAGTGAGGTCATATTCACTTGTTTTTCATAGTCTACATTATTACTTTTTTCCTGTCAACGCCGCTCCAAATTCTGTTCTGCGCTCTTTTTCCGCGTCTTATCATCCATCAAAACTATTCAAAGAAAAAGTAGTTGTTGTAATTAAGCGAATATCCAAATTTATTACTATTCTTGTTTTAAATGAAAGCATAAAAATATTTCACCTTCCAAAGCAAAGGACTGAAAAAGGCGAATCGGCTCTTTTAAAGATGGTCTGCCTTTTGTTTGCGCAATTATTCCCATACTTGCTTTAAAGTTTCCCTAAATAAAGAATTAAGCTTATCGGTTGGGTCTCCAATGCGCGGCGGCAATGTCTTTGCATAAGCTTCCAGCCCTTCAATTTCACTGTCCAAGAAATGATGAATGGCAGGAATCCGCTGTTCCAGATCCAGCTCTTCCCCCGCTTTCTTGCGCTCCAACAAATCGAGGATCTCCTCTTTCAAAATCCCCTCGGGCACAAGACCTTCCATTAACTCATAAAAATCAATCGGCGGAATGGTCTGGTGCTCTTTGATCCAAGTCGCAGCCAATACAGGACGCAATGCATAAAAATATTTTTTTATCTTTACCTCCTCTTTGTTGAGATGGGTCCGGTAATTACTTTTCGCCATATTTAAATAATGGTAGAGGCTTGCATTCGGAAAGAAAACTTCATCTTCCAAGGTCTTTAATTTTTCTTTGAACGAATAGGCTTCATAATACTGGATTTCGCTGTACATCCACTCCAGAAATGGTGGGTTGCTTTTCCGGAACAGCCGCAAAGCTTTCGTGATTTCCCAACCGCTGATGTCGAGCATGTCGTTAATGGGCATTTCAATGACATCCCGCTTCTCGCCGATGCCTTGCGGGTCGATGGCCAAATACCACTCCAGCTGATGAATATAGACGAAACGGACGTCGTAATCACTGTCCGTTGACGGAAATCCCCACGCCCGGCTGCCGGACTCAACCGCGAACAGCACTTTCACTTGAAACTGTTCTTCGATTTCTTTTAACTTTTCCTGTATCACCTGATCCATCAACGCCACCGCTTTCATTAATTTCACTTCTTATTTGATTAGCATAATTGATTTGCCACGGAATGCCAATTTGCCCACACATCCCATATACACCATAATAATTTATTTAAATATTCCGATAAATTAGAAGTTTAATGATTTCTTCGTTGTATAATGAAAGCAGAAATCATCTTGCATTCCAGGAGGCGAATGAACGCATGGCTCACACGAAACAGACCATCTTCATCAATGCTCCACTTGAAAAAGTTTTTCGCTACACCATCAATCCTGAAAATTGGGCACATTTCTACAACAATCTGGCTTCTCCGAAAAAAATTGACGGCAACGGTGAGGTCGGTACCGTCGTTGAAGCCGAGTATGCCATCATGGGCATGCATTTCCCTGAAACCATTCAAGTCACAGAATGCGAAATCACCGACAGCACCGCCAAATGGACGGGCATGATGAGCGGCAGTTTCAATGCCAGACAATCCAGCTATTACGTTACGAGAGACTCTGGTACAGAGGTCAGTTTTGAAATCGAAAGCTATATCCCGGATGACTTGTTCGGAAAAATCACCGACCGGATCATCTACGAACGGCTGAGCCGGAACTCTGCCTCCCATACCTTGGAAAACATCAAAGCCATTTGTGAAAGTTCCGAGTAGCAAAAAGGAAAGCGCGCTGCAAAGCGTACTTTCCTTTTTTGGTTGGCTTCTGGCCGTTGCTGCTATATATTTTAGGAAAGGCAGTAAGTTTTTTCAGAGCCCTGGTAAAATTGTTGAAAAGAGGTGCGAAGATGAAATCGATTATTTATACGGACGACAACAAGTTTCTTGCAGGCATTACGGTGAAGAACGAAGAAGCACCGGAAGCCAATAATATGGCGCTCCACGCATGCATGGATCCTGCTAAGATTGCCGAAAACCGGGCACTTCTTACAACATCAGTCAATAGCAGCATGAATGATCTCGTTTGCGCCCAGCAAACCCATAGCGCCAATTTCCACCGCGTGGAAACGTCGGACAAAGGCCGCGGCGCATTGGATTTGGCGAGCGCCATACCGGATACGGACGCTCTTTATACATACGAATCGTGCATCTTGTTGTCCAGCTTTGCTGCCGACTGCGTGCCGATCCTGTTTTTCAACGAATCGGCGGGAGTTGTCGGCGCCGTCCATTCCGGCTGGCAAGGGACGGCAAAAGAGATTTCATTGAAATTGTTCCAACACCTGATTGAAGTGGAACAATGCCGGCCGGAGGATTTTCGCATCCAGATTGGACCTGCCCTGAGTCAGGAGAAATTCGAAGTCGATGAAGACGTGTATTTGAAATTCAAGGCGCTTGGCTATGCGGACAGCTTTGCGTATTACAATGAAGAAACCGGCAAATACCACATCGACAACCAGCTTGTGGTGAAAAAGCAATGTGAACTCGCAGGCATCCCTGCAGATTCCATAGCGGTCGACCGGATCTGCACGTATCAGGATCCTTCCGGCTTTTCTTACCGAGAAAACCGGAAAGCCGGCCGCCATATGGCATTCATTATGAAAAAATAGAGGCAAAGCCAATCGCGAAAGGCATTCCAGTGAAAGCTGGAATGCTTTTTTTCATAGATATTAATCAAAATTGCTGCAAATAGCGTATTTTAATTGGATAGTTTTGGATTCACTTCCCTTGCCGAGCGAAATACTTTCTCTCAACTGCTAAATACTTTCCGCACGCAAAAAGGGGCGTCTCCGAAAGGACGCACCTGCCAAATCTATTCGTATTTAATGTTGCCTCAAGCTCTGTACAAAGGAAAATAGGAGCTGTTTTCGTCTTTCTCTTTTTCAAAACAAAGCATTTGGTACAACGCAGGATTGTGGATTTTCTTTCCGATATGGAATTCCAGCGGTGCGTCTTGGGTGAAAGTCTTTTTGAAGCGGTAAAGGTTGTCGTCCTGACCTGAATAGCCGCCGCCCAGATGAAACGCTTCCGCGCCCCCCGCCTGGCCCCATTCGGCGATTTTGAAAAGCAGCAAATTGTTCGCACCCAGGTTCCGATATGCCATTAATGATCCTGATAAATGATAGTGGATGAATTTGCCCTGGCTCAACACTAAGGTCGCCGCAATCATTTTCCCATCCAGGAATGCGCCGAAGAAATGAAGGTCCGATCCGAACAGCGTGATGGTTTTTCGGAAATATTCCTCGGTGAAAAAGTAATAACGGGTCGCGTTGTTGCGGCGCATGGTGTCGTAATACATCAAGATGAATTCCTCGAGGTAATCTTCCGTGCTGATTTTTTTGATTTCGATGTTGTTCTTTATCGCTTTGCGGATCATGTTGCGGTTTTTTCCCGGAATGCGGCTCAGCAAATCGCCTTCCTGCTGCAGCCCGATTGCCACTGTATCGCTGACGTAGGAAATCTCCATCTCGGTTTCGAAACCTTGCTGGTTGCCTAATAACGGATGGAATCTGGCAAATTCCGAGACGATGTGATGGCGCTGGCAATATGCGCCGAATTCTTTTCGGAATTCCGACAGCAAAGCCTGCTCGCTGCCGCAGCATGAAATCAGCGGTCCACCGTAGCCATATGGTGTCGTAATATCGTATAATTCCAAATCGCCTTCATTGGCAATCGTCCGTTTGATGACCGGATACGCAATTTTGCCGGAAGCATTTTCAAAAACGAACAACATCGCCTCCCCCTCATCCAATAACAGGGCGCTCATAAAATATTCATGCGAGAAATAGATGTCGGTATTCGAAAAGCCGGCTACAAGGCGATTCCAGCGAACGCTGTCCTTGCCATCAATGACTGTGAGTAATCTTGTTTCCTGCACCTGCATAACATGACCCCCCTGATTTTGAAAAGGTGTCGGCTGATTCACCTGTTCTTATTCCATACTTTAAAGGGCGCAAATGAAATTCAGGTGAAATTATGCAGGGGTTTTAATTTTTTTTGCATTTTACGAAAGGCTGTCGAGGATCCGGTCGCAAAGCGCCATCGTTTGGACGTTGTCGCGTGCGTTCGACAAGGGCATCGCACCCGTTGTACAGCATTCAAAGAAATGGGCCATTTCACCGACAAAACCGCGGAGGTACAGGTCCCGGTAAGCTCCGGACATCGGCGTTGCGGACGGCTTGTAATGGGTGTCCGCTTCTTCGATCGATTGCCATGGCTGTTCTTCGTGATGCTGGGATTTATGAATCGTCAACGCATTGATTTCATCCGCAAAAGCGAATCCTTCATCAAACGTCACCGTGATATTCTCACTTTCACGCGTCCAGGCAGTCATGCCGCTGAAATACAGGCTGCCGACCACGCCCGTTTCAAACTTCAACGAGATGCTATGTGAAATAAACCCTTTGCTGCTGTTTTTGAACCCTTTCACTTCCACCGCTTCGCCGAACAGGAACCGCACGAGGTCCACCATGTGGATGGCGGCGAACTTCATGAACTGCTCGTCATTTTCACAAAACAAGGTACTGTCGACAGCAAAGCGCGCTTGGAAAGAGCGGGCTGGACCGAGCGTTCCGCCATCAATCACTTCTTTGAGTTTTTGGTAAATCGGTGCGTAGCGCTTCATGAACCCGACCATCACTTGGACTCCGGCTGTTTCAGCAGCGGCTGCAATGTCAGCCGCTTCTACCTCCGTCATGCCAAGCGGTTTTTCGACAAAGACGTTTTTCCCTGCATGGATGCAGTCAAGCACTAACGCGGCATGGTCTTCAGGCTGGGCAACAACCACCACACCCGCACATTCTTCCGCTTCCAGCATGCTTCGGTAATCATCATAAGCGCTGCCTTCGCTTCCCAGCCGCTGAAGCGCATTGCGGGAACGCTCAAAACTGCGCGTGGCAATCGCTTGGATTTCCGCTCCCGCTTCCAGTGCCGCTGGGTAAATATTCGTCGTCGAATGGAGGCCGGCTCCAATGAAACAGACATTTGTTTTTTTCATATGACCTCTCCTTTTTTCTTCATATCATATACCAAGACCGTCAAAAAAAGCCCTTTTCCATATAAAAAAGCCGTGAAATGCTTTTGCATTTCACGGCTTGCGCTGATTATCCAGCTTGTTTTTGCGGCGGATCGGCCAGCAGCGACGCCACTATTCCCAATAGCGGAAAAATCATGATGACCCATAGCACTTCATCATAGCCGCCAAAACGGTCAAAGAACAGGCCGAACGGCAATGGCCCGAGAGCAGAACCGACGACCATCACCGCCATGGAAATCCCTGTGATGCTGCCCAAGTATTGCCGGCCAAAATAATTCGGCCAGATCACACTGAGCGTCACGCGTTCAATGCCGAGCATGAATCCCCAAACAACGGCAAACAGAATCGCTGAGGAAAAGGCGCTTGCTTCTTTCAGCAAGAAGATCGATGCGATCTCCCCGGCAAAAACAGCAGCAAGCATCCATTGTACCCGGATCTTATCAAGCAAATAGCCTGCCAGGAAAGTCACCGGAAAACCGATGACAGCCATGAGGCTTAAGACGGCAGCAGCCGTTTCAGGCTCAAGCGACTGGAGCGAAAAAATGGAAACGAGGTGGAACGTCATGCCGGTATTCACCAGCGCCGGAACTGCTACACAAAACAGCAGCAGCCAAAAAGTCCGAGTCGTCCGGGCCTCTTTCACCGTCCAGCTGATATCAGCGGACAATTGCCGCTGATGCTCTTTTTTGCTGACACTTGGACCATTGTCCGGCCGTAATCCGAAATCTTCCGGCCGGTTGCGGATGAAGAAAAAAGCCAGCGGCGTAAATATGAGGATTACCGAAGCACCAAGAATCTGCCACGCTGCGCGCCAGCCAAACGATTCGATCAGCCAGACATTGAGCAGCGGGAATGCGGCGGAACCGATCATCCCTCCAAGCGCCGCCAATCCCAAGGCCTTGCCGCGCTTCTGAATGAACCACTGCGGCACCAGCGAATTCGGCACGAGCGACATTGAGCCTTGCCCGAATAACCTGACAGCAAAAAAGCCGATAAACAGCATCGCCCAGTTGACGACGAGGCTGTTGAACACACTTGCCGCTGCTAACAGGATGGAAACGATGACCGCCATTTTGCGTGCACCGAATTTATCGACCATTCGGCCGACCATGAACAGCATAAGCCCTGCAAGCAAGGTCGCCGCTGAGTAAATACCGGAAACCGCCGAGCGGCTCCACCCGAATTCTTCTATGTAATAATCGATAAAAATGGCATTCGAATACGTTTGTCCCGGGCCTGAGAAGAAATGAGAGAGCCCTGCAACGATGACAATCAGCCAGCCGTAATAAAAGGGCGTTTGGATTAAACCGGGTTTCTTTGGGTGTGTGCTTTTTATGCCTTGCATGTCCAAGCTCCTTTGCATAAAAAAGGAGCCCCGGAGAGCTCCTTTTCCAATTACCTTTTCATTGTTATTTGACGATCAGCACCGGACAATTCGCCCGTTTCACGACTTTGTGGCTGACACTGCCCAGCACCATTTCCTGGAGCGAGTTCAATCCGCGGCTGCCGATGACCAGGATGTCGAATTTTTCTTTATTGGCATATTCGACGATTGCCGGACCCGGTGTGCCATGAAGGATCTCGACTTTGTATGGGATGTTCTCCGCCGCCAAAGTTTGTTCGACCGGCTGAAGTTTTTTTCTGCGCTGCATGTCCAGCTCCAGTGAACTGCCGCTGTGCAGCACTTCGTTTTTAGCGTTGTCGTAATCTGCAACAAAGACGATCGTCACTTGGGACTCCGGAGAACCCGCCGCTAACTTTACCGCTTCATTCGCCGCGCGCACCGAATGGTCCGAGCCGTCCACCGCAAGCAATATCCGATTATACATATTCAGCACTCCTTCATTGGTTTAATGGGTTGGCAATTTGGCCTTATCGTTATTGAAAATAGCCAATTGGTCAATCAGTTTCTGGCTGCCTGAATCGAGGCCGGTGATTACGACGTCGTTGCGGTTTTCTTTGAATTTCAAGACGACCCGGTCGACAGCGCCGACGCCGGAATCATCCCAGATATGCGCATCCGTGAAATCGATGTACACTTGCTGTCCTTCGACTTCGTAATCGAATTTCTCCAGGAAATCATCGACCGAAGCAAAGAATAATTGGCCGACCACCCGGTAACGGGCAGCTTCCTGCAATTCCTTCTCCACTTTGATCTTTGAAATTTT
The DNA here is from genome assembly GCF_058268475.1 of Planococcus sp. TJ-301. Lineage (NCBI taxonomy): Bacteria > Bacillati > Bacillota > Bacilli > Caryophanales > Caryophanaceae > Planococcus > Planococcus sp. TJ-301. The sequence continues at coordinate 2,172,678 of NZ_JBZDOH010000001.1, forward strand.
AGCGACAAAGAAAATCGCGCTCAATAAAACACCTGCAAAAACACCTTTTGACAAATCGTGCGTATATACCACAATCGCAACGGTTGCCACCATGACAATCGCATCGGCTTTCGGCGCTTTTTTCAAATAGCTGAACGAAGACCAATCGAATGTGCCGATCGACACCATGATCATGATGCCGACAAGCACGGGCATCGGAATTTGAATGACGACGTTGCCCAGAACGATAATCAGGAACATCAGAAACGTACCGGCTACGAACGCAGACAATCTGCCGCGGCCTCCAGATTTAACATTGATGATCGATTGGCCGATCATGGCACAGCCGGCCATGCCGCCGAAAAACCCGTTGACAAAATTGGCGATTCCTTGCCCTCTCGACTCTTTGTTCTTGTCACTCGACGTCCCCGTCATATCGTCAACAATATTGGCGGTCAATAACGATTCCAACAAGCCGACCACAGCCAATGCCAATGAATACGGCAAAATGATCATTAAGGTTTCAAGATTGAATGGCACGTCCGGCAGCAGGAATGTCGGCAATGTCTGGCTGATAGTGCCTAAATCCCCCACCGTGCGCATATCAAAACCGTAATAAATCGTAACGGCAGTCAATGCCACCAATGCGATCAATGGAGCCGGAATGGCTGTAAAAAATCGCGGTACAATGTAAACGATCGCCAACGTGATGGCGACAAACACATACGTCAGTGTATTGATGCCAAGGAAATGCGGCACTTGCGCCATGAAAATCAGGATAGCCAGTGCGTTGACAAAGCCGATCATGACAGCCCGCGGGATGAACTTCATCAATTTCGCAACTTTAAATACCCCCAATAATAATTGGATGACCCCTGTTAAAATAGTGGCCGCCAATAAATACTGCAGCCCGTGGTCGCGTACAAGCGGCACCATCAGCAAAGCCATAGCGCCCGTAGCTGCGGAAATCATTCCTGGCCGCCCGCCGACAAATGCGATGATGACGGCGATACTGAACGAGGCGTAAAGTCCCACCATCGGGTCAACCCCCGCGATGATCGAGAATGCGATTGCTTCCGGAATCAATGCAAGCGCTACGACAATCCCTGCCAGGATGTCTCCCCTCACATTGCCAAACCATTGAGTTTTAATTTTTTCTAACACAGCCCTTACTCCCTTTTACTCTATATTTTTATGGCTTTTAACTCTCATAAAAGCCGAGCCTTTTTTGCAATAGCAATAGTGTATCATCATCGTTCCTAAAAGAGAACCTTTTTGGAACTTTTTTATTCTATTTATGGTATAATGGATGGAATTCGTTTTATGTAAGGGAGATTTTACCGTGTTGATAGGATACGCAAGGCCAAGTGCAGAAGATCCGGTTTGCGAAAATCAGGTTGCACAGCTGAAAAATGCAGGCTGCCAAGACATTTATATAGAAGAACATGCTTCTCCCAAAAAAAGAATTCGTCTGTACGAGCTGCTTGAAAAAGCTGGTGCCGGCGACAAAATCATCGTCTCAAAACTGTACACTTTAGGTGATTCTACACGCCATTTAGTTGAGCTATTGGACACTATGGAAGCCAAAAGCCTGTCGCTTTTGTCAATGCGCGAAGAAATCGACACCGCCAACGAGAAACAATACCCGTTTCAAAAAATCCTCCACTGTTTGGCCGATTTCCAAAGCGATGCTATCAGTGAAAAAACCAGAGCCGGCTTGTCGGCGGCCAAAGAAAAAGGCGCTGTATCCGGACGTCCACGCAAAGCGGATGAAAATGTTAAAAAAGCCATTGAGATGTACGAAAGCAAACAATACAGCCTAGCTGACATTAAAGAAAAAACCGGCATCAGCAAATCGACACTTTATCGTTATTTGGAAAATTAATGCCCGGTATTTTTAAAAGGAGATTTTATATGCTGAAAAAAGAATGGCCGAAACATACGATTTTGGCAATCGCCGTCCTTGCGACTTGGCTGAAAACCTATTTCGTCTACAAAACCGGCTTCTCGATCACGATTGACAATCCGATGCAGGAATTGATCCTGTTCATCAGCCCCTTAAGCCTTTTGCTGTTCCTGTACGGAGTATCCCTATTTTTCAAATCCGAAAAAAACAAAAACCGCTATTTAGTGGCGGCAATGCTGCTCACTTCGGTCATTCTTTACGGCAACGTCGCTTTTTATCGCTTTTTCAGCGATTTCATCACATTGCCGGTGCTGTTCCAGACTGATAATTTCGGCGATCTTGGATCCAGCGCCGCCGCAAGCATTTACCCGACCGACGTTTTGTATTTCACCGATCTCTTAGTCGTCCTGCTGGCTATTAAGTTCCTCCGCACGAAGCAAACGAATGAAATGGGCTTGAAAATCCATCGCCGTGTCTATTTCGTATTATCGGCAGCTGTGCTGTTCCTTAATCTCGGTTTAGCCGAGGCGGAACGTCCGCAGCTGCTGACACGCAGTTTTGACCGCGAGATGCTGGTGAAGAATATCGGCATGTACAATTACCACCTCTACGACGTCTACATTCAGTCCAAATCACAAGCACAGCGTGCCTTTGCCGATGGTTCTGAACTGACGGATGTCCAGAATTACGTCCATGCCAATCAAGCCGATCCATCCAGCGACATGACTGGGATTGCAGAAGGCAAAAACTTGATTGTCGTGACGCTGGAATCGATGCAAAGCTTTGCCATCAATGAAAAAATGAACGGGCAAACCATCACCCCTTTCCTGAACGAACTGACGACTGATGAAGATACCATCTACTTCCCGAATCTCTATCACCAGACAGGGCTTGGCAAGACATCGGATTCCGAGTTCATCCTTGAAAACTCGCTGTATCCGCTGAGCGGAGGCGCTGTATTCTTTACGCACGGCGGCAATACCTACAATTCGATGGCTGAAAAATTGGGTGGCGAAGGCTACGTCACGAACGTCCAGCACGCCAATACAAAGAGTTTCTGGAATCGCGACATGATGTATGAATCACTGGAAATTGATGAATTCCTAGATATTCAAAGCTTTACCGTAGGCGAAGGCGATGCGGTCAATTGGGGCATGAAAGACATTCCGTTTTTCGAACAATCAGTTGCCCATATGGCCGAAATGCCGCAGCCATTTTATAGCCGTTTAATCACACTGACCAATCACCATCCGTTCACTTTGGATGAGCAAGACAAAATGATCGATGAATTCGATTCGAACTCCGGTACGCTCAACCGTTATTTCCAGACGACGCGCTACCTGGATGAGGCAGTAAAAGAATTGTTTGATGAATTGAAAGAAAGCGGCCTTTACGAAAACTCGATCATCGTCATGTATGGCGACCATTATGGCATTTCGGAAAATCACAACGAAGCGATGGCGCAATATCTTGGGAAAGAAATTACGCCTTATGAATCCGCACAGCTTCAGCGCGTACCGTTCTTCGTGCACATTCCCGGTTCCGGCAAAGGACATGTGAACGAAGAAATCGGCGGCCAGATTGACATGCGCCCGACAATCCTCAACTTAATGGGTGTTGAGACAGACAACGATATGCAATTCGGCAGTGACTTGTTCTCAGAAGAACATGAAGAGAGCGCTATTTTCCGCGATGGTCGCTACGTTACGAAAGACTATGTCTACGCCGCAAATACGTGCTATGAAAATGGCACAGGCGAAGAAATTGACCCGATGTTGTGTGCACCCTTCACGGAGCAGGCACGAACGGAACTGGAATTTTCAGAGGAAATCATCATCGGCGACCTTTTGCGGTTCTATGATGAAGAAACCGGCAACTTGAATATTTCTGAGCAATAAAAAAAGAGGGCTGCGCCTAAAAACCGCAGCCCTCTTTTTTATTGCTTACTCTTTATACCTTCAATGCCAATACACGATTCTTCAAAAAATGGTAGACCCCGTCTTCGTCACACGTGAATTCCGTCACTTCATCGACGACTGCCTTGATGTGGTCATGTGCATTTTTCATTGCCACTGAATGGGTAACAAATTCGAACATCTTCAAATCGTTGTCGCTGTCGCCGATCGCCAATGTGTCGCAACCTGTTAAGCCGAAGCGTTCCAGCATCTGCTCAATGCCCGATGCTTTGCTGACATTCGCCACCATCACTTCCGCGTTATGCGGAGAAGACGGCGTCATCGTAAAGTCCATGTCCTGCTGCAGTTCCGCAAGTACGACTTTCCAGTTTTCGATTTCTTCCTTCGTTCTCGCAAAAAAATAAAATTTGGAGAAATGGCTGCCGACGATTGTTTCCGTCCACGCAATTTCTTCCGCAAGCGCTTTTTGGCGCGAAATCCATTCGTTGATCTGCACCGAGTCCGGCTTTGGTTCACGGATGGCCGCTTCTACAAAATCCCGGTCCTGCTGGAGGACGATCCGCGATTCGCCATAAGGGAAAAGTTCGTAATAGATTTCATGTTGGCGTGCTTTCCCAATAATCGTTTCCACCAATTCCAGCGATAAAGAATGCTCGAATACCGTCTCTTCGCCAATATAGCCCGACATACCATTCGCCGTGATGATGCCGTCTACCGCAAAGCCTGGCGGCAACATCTCTGTTAATTCAGCCGCCGATCTCCCTGTTGCTATAAAAACAAATACGCCTTCGCTGCGCAATTCGTCTATAATTTCTTTCGTGTGGATGCTCACTTTGTTGTGGTGATTCAGGATGGTTCCATCCATGTCCAAAAATACTGCTTTCGGTTTGATTGACACATTATTGCCTCCTCATTATACAAATAGAAACTATTAAGCCAGTATACGCCTGAATTTTTCCAAACTCAATGAATGCAGACCAAGTTTACAAAAGCTTAACCGTTCTGACAGCATCTTAATTGCTATTGCAATATGGCAATAAATGATAGAATAATGCTAATCAAAAAAGTTTTATGGGCGTTTTAGTTTTTTATAATAGGTATCGATATTCCGCAAAACAGCTTCGCTTGCCGCGGGCAAGACATTGGCCGAAGCTAACGAGGGCAAGTCTTTGCGACGAAGCAGCGAAGCGATGCAGGAGCAGTAAGGTTTTCTTCACTGTTTTGCTCCATATCTAGAGAAATTAAAGAACATGCTGAAACTGCAACTTTCATTTTCTTTGACAAAAGAAAAAGTTCACTATCAAGAAAGACATTTGAATGAAGCGGAAGGCGGCGACTCCTGCGGAACTAGCCTGAGCTGAAGGCCCCGCAGGAAACGAGGTTTGTAGAACCTCGTTTGCGACGAAGCTAGCGAAGCGATGCAGGAGCAGCTCTTTTTCTAGCGACGAGGAGACTGAAGCCAGGCCCGCGGAAAGCGTCCGCAAGAGCGCAATGAAAAGAGATACACGAAGCCAGGCGGATGGAGGTTGAAATGGAACAGATTTTAATTATAGAAAAAGTATTGAATAATAATGTCGTCATCGCCCGCCATGACACCTATAAAGAAGTCGTGCTGATCGGCAATGGGCTTGGCTTCAACCGGAAAAAAGGCGACAGCATCCCTTTCGACACCGCCGACAAAACCTTTTTGCTGAAAGATGAAAAAGAAATGGAGCAATACGTCAACCTGCTGCCCCATATCGAGGAGAACCTTCTCGGTTTCATCCATGACTTGCTGCTGTTTATCGAAGACGGCATGGGCAAAGAGCTGAACGAGCATATCCATGTCGCTTTGACAGACCATCTGGCGTTCGCCATCAGCCGGGCGCAAAAAGACATGCAGTTCTCGAACCCGTTCCTTTACGAAATCGAGGCGCTATACCCGAAAGAATACCGTGTCGCCAAAGAGGTCGTGAAAAAAGTCGAATCGCATATCGGGATCACTTTTCCTGAAGGGGAAATCGGCTTTATCGCGCTCCATATCCATAGCGCAGTGACCGACAAATCGCTGCGCGACATCAATCGTTACAATGCGCTCATCTCACAGCTGGTGGAAATCATTGAAGCGAACTTGTCGATTCAGCTGCAAAGAGACGATGTCGATTACCACCGGCTGATCCAGCACCTGCACCGCGCTATCGACCGTGCCCATAAAGGCAATTCCATCGCCGAGGAACGCAAACTCGAAGAATTGTTGAAAAAGGAATATCCGGTGTGCTATAATCTTGCGTGGAAGCTGATTAAAGTGATGCAAAACCAATTGAACAAGCCGATTGATGAAGCTGAAGTGCTTTATTTGACGATTCACCTTCAACGCTTGCTCAATAATTAAATAAGCCAAACATACGTGTTACTGATACGATCAGGCATGAGTATGAAAAGATTCAAAGATTAATCCAAAGGGGAATTCCATCCTTTTTTAATCGCGTCTTTTCTGCTCATGCCTTTTCTTTTGCCAGCACCGTTCACTTTGGCCGCATCTAAGATAGCCCATTTTATTAATAAGGAGGAATTTTTATGTCAGTTAAAACTGCAAAACCTGCAAAATCCCGAAATCTTTTCGGCCTTATGCAGCAAGTCGGTAAAGCATTGATGCTGCCGGTCGCGCTTTTGCCAGCTGCGGGTATCCTGCTTGCATTCGGTACTAGCTTTGCCCAAGATTCTTTTTTGGAAGCGGTGCCATTCTTCGGCGCTGACTGGCTTCAGAAATTATTATTCGTCATGGCGGAAGCCGGCGGCATCGTATTTGCTAACTTGCCGTTGCTGTTCGCGGTCGGCGTTGCCATCGGACTCTCCAAAGGCGACGGCGTAGCGGGCCTCGCAGCCATCATCGGCTATTTGATCATGAATGTCACGATGAAGGCGTTCGGCAATATTACGCCTGAAATGACGACGGATCCCAAGTACGCGGAAGTGTTGGGTATCCCGACGCTGCAGACAGGCGTCTTCGGCGGTATCATTGTTGGTATCATGGCAGCTTTCCTATACAATCGATATTTTAATATCCAATTGCCACAGTTTCTCGGCTTTTTCGCCGGAAAACGCTTTGTGCCGATCATCACTGCTTTCTCGGCGGTGTTCCTGGGCATCGTGATGTTCCTGGTTTGGCCATTCGCCCAAAACGGTTTGAATGCTCTTTCCCATTTCATGCTTGAAACGAACCGCACGCTTGCGGCTTTTGTTTTCGGGACAATCGAACGTTCATTGATCCCATTCGGCCTGCACCACATTTTCTACTCACCGTTCTGGTTTGAGTTCGGTTCTTATACAAACGCAGCGGGCGAAATCATCCGCGGCGACCAGCGCATTTTCTTCGCTCAGCTGCAAGACGGCGTCGACTTTACCGCTGGTACATTCATGACTGGGAAATTCCCGTTCATGATGTTCGGCCTTCCGGCTGCTGCTTTGGCAATCTACCACACAGCGCGCCCTGAGAAAAAGAAAATTGTCGGCGGCATCATGGCGTCCGGCGCATTAACTTCATTCTTGACGGGTATCACGGAACCGCTTGAATTCTCGTTCTTGTTCGTTGCTCCTATCCTGTTTGGTATCCATGCAGTTTTTGCGGGTCTGTCGTTCATGACGATGCACTTGCTCGACGTTAAGATCGGCATGACCTTCTCTGGCGGCTTGATCGACTTCCTGCTGTTCGGCGTTATGCCGGGCCGTACAGAATGGTTCTGGGTCATCGTTGTCGGACTGGTATTCTCGGTCATCTACTACTTCGGTTTCCGTTTCGCCATCCAAAAGTTCAACTTGATGACTCCTGGGCGTGAAGCGGATGAAGAAGGCGATGATGTTGATGAAGTAATCAGCGACTTGCCTTATGAAATCCTTGAAGCTATGGGCGGCAAAGAAAATATTGCGAACCTTGATGCTTGTATTACACGCTTGCGTGTCAGCGTTGAAGACAAAAACAATGTAGACAAAGCTCGCTTGAAAAAACTTGGCGCTTCCGGCGTCATGGAAGTCGGCAATAACATCCAGGCCATCTTCGGCCCTGTGTCGGATAGCCTGCGCGGCCAGATGCAGGATATCATGGACGGCAAAACGCCGCGTGCGAAAAAAGCTCCTGCAGTAAGCGCAGAAGAAGCAGCAGTTAATTTGGCGGCATTCGAGTTCAGCAGCCCGATGACCGGTGAAATTTTGCCGATCAGCGAAGTTCCTGACCAAGTGTTCTCCGGCAAAATGGTCGGCGACGGTTTTGCGATACGCCCAACAGATGGCAAAGTAGTTTCTCCGGTCAACGGCAAAGTCGTGACGGTGTTCCCTACGAAGCACGCAATCGGCATCGTGGCGGACAACGGCACAGAGATTCTGATCCACATCGGTATTGACACGGTCCACCTGAAAGGTGAAGGCTTCACTTCGAAGATTGAGCAAGGCGACCTTGTCGAACAAGGCCAATTGCTGATGGAAGTGGATTTGGATTATGTCGGAAAAAATGCACCTTCAATCATTACGCCAGTCGTCTTTACAAACCTGGAAGAAGGACAATCAATCTCCGTCCAAGCAACAGGCCATGTAAAAGCGAATGACAAAAACATCGTTGCTATCATTGAAGGCGACTCTGCATCAAACTAACCTTTAACTAATAAACAATAGAAAAGCCAATGCAGCTGCGAGTTAACTCCGCAGCCGCATTGGCTTTTTTCATTTTATTCAGAGTGCCAGGATTTTGACAGTGATCCGGGATATTTCATGGGTATTGACTGGAGATTCCAGTTTCTGGCCGTTCGCACAATCGATGAATTCTTTTAGTTCGTAATACATCGTGTCAAAGCTGTGTTCCACAGACAAGTCTTCAGTGCTGCCGTCGCGGTATTTAATCGTTGCAATCTTCGGGTCGCTGATGCGGTCGATTTCGATGACGCCGAGTTCGCCCTGGATTTCGCTTGGCATGTACGAGTCCGATATTTTCGAATACATCGCCACTGCTTCAAAACCGTCGTAATTGAGGATCATGCTCCCCTGCCCTTCGGCTCCGGTCGATAACAGGTGCGTATTTTTCAAAACTGCCTGCGGCTCTCCGGCAAGGTGGACAATCGGCGCGATGCAATAAACGCCAAGGTCGGTTTTGGCGCCATTGCCAAGTTCCGGTATAAAAGCGTTTTCGATAATGCCTTCTTTGTATTTGTCGTAGCGCGACGAATACTGGTTGTAATGGAAAACAAAACGGCGCAGCGGTCCGATTTTGTCCAGGTTCTTTTTCACATTGAGGAAAGTCGGTGTCACGGTTGACTTCATCGCTTCCATAAACGTTGTTCCATACTGTTGTGAGGCTTCAATGATGCGGTCGAATTCCTCAGCAGATGTGGCAGCAGGCTTTTCACAAAGCACGTGAATGCCGTGTTTCATTGCAAGAACACTTTGTTCCACGTGAAACGCGTTAGGGGAAGCGATATAGACCGCATCGATTTTTCCGCTCTCGAACATCTCAGCCAAATCCGTGTAAACATATTTCACGCCATATTTTTCAGCAAATGCTCTGCCTGTCTCTTCCGTTCTGGAATAGATGGCGCCGATGCTGAACTCCGGCAAATCTTTTGCCGCTTTAATCATCCGGTCGGTAATCCAATTCGTTCCGATAATGCCAAATCTCATATACAATCTCCTTTTCTGCAGATAACGCCGTTCTTTTTTTGCAATAAACTGAAACCTCAGCGATGCCCAGCCGTAAATAAAACCGAAAGGCCATTTTCCAATCCTTACAAATTGATGAAGGAGTGATTTTCATGATGTGGTTCTTCGTATCGCTCGTCTCGGTTATCGGTTTTGCAGCATTGCTCGATTGGCGAAAAAATAAAATCAATCATTCTCCCCACCGGTTCGATCATCCGGACAATAGTTCAGGAAGCTCCACCCATTATTACAGCGGCGAATCCTCTTCTTCAGACTGCGGAAGTGATGGCGGCGGTGGCGGTGGTGGTGGCGATGGCTGACTTTACCGTGCCTTACTTTTCTATAAAAAGAATTTGGTGAAGAAGGTTGTGCCTTTCGGACCCGTCTTGATTTCGATTTTGGCATTGTGGCGGGCGGCGATGGCGTAGCAGATGCCCATCCCCAGGCCCGTCCCATTGTCTTTCGTCGTGAAGAACGGCGTTCCGATTTTCTCCATTACCTCCGGCAGGATTCCTTCTCCTTGGTCTTGTATAGCAAGCACGACACAGTTTTCGTCCGCCCTGTAATAGGTGCTGATGTACAGCAGCCCTCCCGCCTCCATCGCTTCAAGGCCGTTACGGTAAATATTGATGATCAATTGTCGGATTTCGTTATGGTTCAGCAGCAGTTCAGGGATTTCTTCGGTTTCAATTTCAATTTCTTTGTCTTGGTTGGATGTATCAATTTTGATCAACGGGGAAATGCCTTCGATGATCGCATTCAGGTTCGACATCTGCAAATCGGATGTCCGCGTATTTCCCACTGACAGGAATTCTGTAATAATGGCATTGGCGCGATCCAATTCCTCGATCATCAGGTTGAAATGCCCTGCGTGCTCCTGCAGCCCATCTTCCTGCTGCAGCAATTGAAGAAAGCCCCGAACGGTCGTCATCGGATTGCGGACCTCGTGGCTGATGCCCGCTGCCATCTGGCCGATCAGATCCAAATTGGCAAGCCGCTTCAATTCCTTCTCATACTTCCTTTTTTCCGTGACATCCTTCAACATACAGCAAATGCCTTCATCGTAAGGATACGCCACTGCCTCAAAACAATAACCCTCCAACGAATCGATTTCAAAATGCACTGACACCCGGTCATTCATAGCGCGGTGGAATTCTTCATACATCGCTGTTTTGGCAGCGCTCGGGAATACTTCCCACATATTCTTGCCTATTACTTCTTCCGCCGTTTTGTTATGCGGCAGGAATTGGTGTTTATTGATATAAATATACTCCCAATCCTTGTTCAACGCGAAAAAGCCGTCTGTGATGCTTTCAATGACGCTCGCCACTTTTTCGTTGGCAGCCGCAAGCTCACTCGTCCGCTCTTCGACCATGTTCTCAAGCTGGTCCATATGCAATAAATTCGAGAACGTCGGAGCCGTCGTGTCAACAATCGACTGCGCCATCTTAACCTGGGAATCTTCGGAGCCCGCAACGTCCACTTCGGCCACTGCAATAACCCCTAACACTTCTCCCATGGATACAAGCGGAATCATCAGCAGCCCTGCCTGGCTTTCACCCGGAATGAGCATGACGTTTTTTGAAGCAATCGCTTCCTCCGCCAACTCCCCGTAGCTCCGGGAAGGGTCTGCGCCTGCAAGCTTCCTGCTCCACTCTGCTTCTGTCCAAGCGCAGTTTTTATTCATCTTGGTAAGGCCGACCGTCTTTTTCTCCACCGGCTCCAATAGATGGGCAATAATTTTTTCGCTGCCTAAGATTTTCGCCAAATAGTAGAAACATTTATCCAAGCATTGCTGGATCGATGAGCACATCGACAGCTCACGCGTCACATTGAGCAGCAGTTGATTTTCAGCGATCAGCTCTTCTTTTTGTTTGAACGTTTTCGCATTCTGGATGGCGACTGCCGCCATATTGACGTAAGCTTCCACGCTTTGAATTTCCGATTCCGTTAAATACATCGGCTTTCCAAAATCGAATAAGAAAACCAAACCAAACAATTCCTGCTCAAAGCAAATTGGCAGCGCCAGCAGCGATTTCACTTCAAAAGCTTCGACCGGCGTGCGGTCTGGCCGCTTGTCTTTTAAGGTATCAGGAATGTAGATTGTTTTCCGCGTTTCAATCACTTGCTTGGCCAACAGGTCTGTAGCCGGGTCGATCACCTGCGTTTCAAGCTTTTGCCCGTTAATGACATCCGGTTTTCCCGCAACTGCTCGGAAGGTACCGTCATTTTGGGCCATGAAAACTCCCACTGAACTGCATTGCACAATCTCTTCTGAAATCGCCTGTGTGACATGCTGCAGCACCTCACGCAGTTCCAGCTTCGTATTGATGATCTTCGTTATATTGGCAAGTCTGGAATATCGGGTTTGTTCCGCTAACATACATGTGGTCTCCCATCACTGGCATAATTCGTTTCCATGCCTTTCTGCTATTTTATCCCTTTTTGCTAGTAACTGCTAGAAAAGTCAGCTAATCAAACTCAAATTTCCACGCCTGTATCCGGTTTCGGTCAACAGAATAAAACTAAAATCACAAAAAAGCCAGGAACCGCGGTAAAATCGCTGCAGTTTCCGGCTTTTTTTATCATATGAAATAGAAAAAGCACCCTACCCGGAGGTAAGGTGCTGCTTTACGGCGTCCAAATCACGGTTCACAACGTGTTCCTAAAAGGAGTATTTGTCCGTCTTACGTAAACGAGCTCATCGCGTCTTTAACAATAAGGCATGGCAGCGAATGTGTCAATAAATTTCGCCTCTTCCAGCCTGGCATTTCATGCTTCTATCCTTTTAGATAAAACTGACCCCTAAACATTATCCCAAATTGATACTTTCCACTACGCCAGTCCTCTGCTAGTGTTATCAGTAAATTTAAAACAAAAAGCAGCGGAACAGCCCGTCTCACGAGGTTCCCCGGCCTTTTAAGAAAAGGAAGGTTACGGCTATGCAAAAAACAGCTCCTGCAGCGTCTTATTCCAATAAGCGCACATTCAATCTTATTTTGACGTCGATGTCCATCGCACTCGTCTTTGTTGCCACATTATTATTGAACATCAAATTGCCAATCACGGCAAATGGCGGCTTGGTCCACCTTGGAACTGCGATGCTCTTTATCATCGCCATCGTTTTCGGCCCTAAAAAAGCGGCAATCGCAGGCGCAGTCGGCATGGGGTTATTCGATTTGGTATCTGGCTGGACGTTATGGGCGCCAATTACCATCCTGGCACGCGGCTTACAAGGCTATCTGGTCGGAAAAATCGCCTGGTCGAAAGGCCGCGACGGAAACAGCGTCGGCTACAACATCCTGGCGGCAATCGTCTCCATCCCATTCATGCTGGCCATCTACTACGTCGGAGAAGCGATCATTTACGGCAACTTCGTGGTGCCGGCAGCGTCGATTCCGGGCAATATCGTACAAAATGTCGTCGGTCTTTTAGTCGCAATACCTGTGGCGATCGCATTGAAAAAAACGCCGTTCTTCAAATAAAATCCGAATCATCCTTGCCGGCATTTTGCCGGAAACAGCAAAAGAACCTCCGAGCCGCGAGCGGCTTAGAGGTTCTTTTCTTTGTCTAGAGAAATTCTTAAGCTTTTTCATTAACCAATGCCGCTTGTGCACCGGAAACTGGAGATGCGGTCACGTTTGTTTCGTTCAAGCCTAGCGATTTCGCTGTAGCCGCATGGATTTCTTCGAACAGCGCTGGGTTTTCAGCAAGCGCTGTACCGTATGAAGGAATCATTTCTTTGATCTTCGGTTCCCATTCCTGCTTGTGCTCAGGGAAGCATTTGTCGAAGATCTCAAGCATTGCGTGAACGGCAGTCGAAGCGCCTGGAGAAGCTCCCAGCAACGCAGCGATCGAACCATCAGCGCTACTGACGATTTCGGTGCCGAATTGCAAGGTGCCTTTGCCGCCTGCTTCTGTATCTTTAATGACCTGAACGCGTTGGCCAGCCACTACGACATCCCAGTCCTCAAGCTTGGCAGTCGGGATGAATTCACGCAGTTCTTCAACGCGCTTTTCGTTCGACAGCATAACTTGCTGAACAAGGTATTTCGTCAATGACATCTCTTTCGCCCCAGCAGCAAGCATCGTGAAGACGTTGTTCGGTTTAACCGATCCGATTAAGTCCATGTTCGAACCTGTTTTTAGGAACTTCGGCGAGAAGCCGGCAAATGGCCCAAACAGCAAGGATTTTTTGTTATCGATAAAGCGTGTGTCCAAATGCGGCACGGACATCGGCGGTGCACCGACTTTCGCTTTGCCGTAGACTTTCGCGTGATGCTGTTCGACGATTTCCGGATTCGTGCAGACCAGGAACATTCCGCTCACTGGGAATCCGCCGATATGGCGGGATTCCGGAATACCGGTTTTTTGCAGCAATGGCAAACTTCCGCCGCCGCCACCGATAAAGATGAATTTTGCAGTGTGGTACTCGATTTTATTGTCGGCGAGGTTCTGGACCTTGACTTCCCAAAGGCCTTCGCTCGTGCGTTTGATGTCTTTGACGCTGTGCTTGTAATTGATCTCGACATTTTTCTGTTGCAGGTGGTCAAACAACATTTCCGTCAACGCGCCGAAATTGACGTCTGTGCCGGAGTCGATTTTGGTTGCCGCAATCGGTTCGTTCGACGTGCGCCCTTCCATGATCAACGGCATCCATTGCTTCAGCTTTTCAGGGTCAGCAGAGTATTCCATGCCTTTGAACAGCGGATTCTTAGATAGCGCTTCAAAACGCTTCTTCAAAAAATTCACGTCTTTTTCGCCCTGCACCATGCTCATATGCGGAATCGGCATGATGAAGTCCTGCGGATTGCTGATCCGCTTATTGTTCACCAGGAAAGACCAGAACTGTCTGGACAGCTGAAATTGTTCGTTGATATTGATCGCTTTGCTGATTTCTACAGAGCCATCCGGTTTTTCGGGTGTATAGTTAAGCTCGCACAGTGCCGCATGCCCCGTACCGGCATTATTCCACTCATTGGAGCTTTCCGCTCCCGCTTTTTCGAGCTTCTCAAACACTTTGATTTCCCATTCCGGTGCTACTTCTTTAAGCATTGCGCCCAAAGTTGCGCTCATGACTCCCGCACCAATTAAGATAACATCTGTTTTTTCATGTCGGTTGCTCATTATACCCTTCCTTATCCCGTATATTTGCAGATCAAGATGCATGCCTAGTCCGGCTGTACAGCTCTTCTGCCTTTTTTATAAGTTTATCATAATCCATATTGGCTATTTACATTAAATATCTGCTACCAACTCCCAATTATAAACTATTTAAAGCGCGTTATAAAGCGGAAAGCCCTTTTGCAATGGCCTAATAACAAACAAAAACCAAGGCTAGGAAGAAGCTTGCAAGGCATAATTCCCTTCAACCCCAGAAGCTTTTAGAGAAGAGAAGTTTTTTATCTGAATTTAGCAGGAACTTCCAGCTATGCTGTTGAATAGAGCCTCAAAAGAGAAACTTCTGTCATCCCTAGAACTGGCTTTTCGCATTGCTCGGATCCTTAACTTGCCGCAGCCAGAGATATTTTACAGGGATGGGGCGCTAAGAACACCGATTGTTTTGCTTTATTTTTTATGAGGTTTTAAAAAAGGAGGCAGGAAATGAATTCTAACAAAAGAGCGGCAAAAATTGTGGGTGTGCTGTTTCTACTGGCAGCAGTTTCAGCGGTTGCCGGTGTCCTTTTATACGCTCCTATCCTAAACGTACCCAATTACCTGGTTGAAGGTGCCGAACACGACAACCAGATCATACTTGGAGCGCTTATGGAATTGGTTCTCGTCGTATCAGCGGTCGGCACGGCGACGACAATGTTTCCATTTTTAAGAAAGTACAACGAAACAATTGCTCTTTGGCATGTTTGCTTCCGGTTTCTTGAAGCGGTTGTCATTACTATTGGTGTAATCAGTGTACTATCTTTACTAACCTTAAGCCGGGAATTTGCAGCAGCAGGCTCTCCGGATACTGCCTCTTTTGAAGCTGCCGGAACTTCATTGATCGCTATCCATGACTGGACATTTATGCTTGGACCACTTTTCTTTCTAGGGATTAACACGATTATGTACAGCTATATTTTTTATAGAACCAGGCTCGTACCCAGGTTTATATCTATTTTAGGAATAACAGGTGCTATATTCGTTTTTATATGTGCTTTGTTAGTCATGTTCGGAGTAATTGAACAAGTGTCTTTCTGGGGGGGCATTTTGGCGCTGCCGGTAGCAGCCACGGAAATGATTTTAGCTGTATGGCTCATCGTAAAAGGATTCGATGAATCTGTGCTTGCTTCCCTGTCTGCGAAGAAGAACCCAGCTGAATCAGCACTGGACTAAATAATGTGGATTCTTGATTAGAGCGGAAGGCGAATGCCTACTATTAAAAAGTGAAACGGAGGCAACAACATGCAATTGGGCGCTTTTTCAGTCAGTCTAAACGTCAGCGACATCCACGCCTCGAAAGATTTTTACGAAAAGCTGGGGTTTGAAACGTTCGCCGGCGATATCGAGCAAAATTGGCTCATTATGAAAAACGGCACGACGATTATCGGCCTATTTCAGGGCATGTTCGAAAAGAACATCCTGACATTCAATCCGGGTTGGGATGAAAATGCGCAAAACCTGGGGGAGTTTGCGGATATTCGCGAGCTCCAGAAAACACTGAAAGCCGGCGGCGTAAAATTTCTCAGCGAAGCGGATGAAACGAGCGAAGGCCCTGCGAGCTTCACTGTCGAAGATCCGGACGGCAACCCGATCCTGCTCGACCAGCACCGCTGATACCGATAAAAAAGGAAGGTTCTTATGCGCCGCATAAAAGCCTTCCTTTTTTATTTGCAGCTTTAGGAATTGCGCACCCACGCGGCAATGCCTTCGATATCTTGCGGAGAGGTCCTGCAACAGCCGCCGATTACTGTCGCCCCGGCTTTATGCCATCTTTGGCTAAGGGAGCTGTAGCGCTCTTCAAGCGCCTTTCCGTCCCACGTCTTGCTCGCAACGTCGTACGCTTCACCGGAATTCGGATAAACGATAATCGGCTTTGCGGTCTCCTCCGCGATTTCCCTTATCAGTGATTCGATAAAAGCTGGCGCCGTGCAATTAATGCCGATTGCCGCTACCTGCTCCTGGCCATCTAGGTATTTGGCGCATTCAGCAGCCGTTTCTCCGTTGCTAATGTGGAAAGCATCTTTCGCGCTGAAAGAGATCCACGCGTACACTCCCGGAAATTCCTTCAGCACTTCCACAATCGCTTCCGCCTCCAGCAAAGAAGGGATTGTCTCACACGCCAATAGGTCAGCGCCTGCTTCTGCCAGCAGCTTCATGCGGCTTCTGTGAAAATCCTTCAGCTCCTCCTTGCCCACACCGTAATCGCCGCGGTATTCAGAGCCATCCGAAAGAAATGCACCATACGGACCCACAGAAGCGGCCACCAGCGGTTTCGGCCGGTTCGACTGATCGTCCAGCTCCGCCCAAAATTCATCGCGCGCCTCTTGTGCCAGTCCAACCGACTTTTTGATCAAGTCCGCTGCCTCGTCCGCTGTCAGCCCTTTTTCTTTATAGCCTTCGATCGTCGCCTGGTAACTGGCCGTAATTGCGCAATCTGCACCGGCTTGGAAATAATCGAGGTGGACCTTCTTTATCAATTCCGGATTTTCCATCAAAACTTTCGCTGACCATAAACGATCATTTAAGTTACAGCCGTAATTCTCAAGCTCTGTCGCCATTGCGCCGTCAAGAATGACAATTGGAAAGCTTTTCAAAATTTGTTCGATCGGGTTCATTTCAAAACATCCTTCCTATGTCCAGGTTCGTTTATCATCTCTACTTATTTCGGCTTGCTTTACTTAAAAACTGCTTTGTTCTTTCAGCTTTCGGCTGAGTGAAAAGCTGTTCTGCTGTTCCTTCTTCGACAATCACGCCGTCTTCCATGAAAATGACGCGGTCCGAGATTTCACGGGCGAACTGGAGCTCATGGGTCACGATAAACATCGTCTTCCCAGTAGCTGCTACGCTTCTAATCGTGGCCAAAACTTCATCAACCAGCTCTGGGTCAAGTGAAGACGTCGGTTCATCGAACAATAAAACTTCCGGATTCAGCGCAAGCGCACGGGCAATGCCGACCCGCTGCTGCTGGCCGCCGGATAATTGTGCCGGGTAATAGCTGAGCCGATTCGTCAATCCCACACGTTCCAAGATGTCCAGACTCTTCTTTTTTGCTTCGTCTTTCTTCAATTGCTTGACGCTCGTCAAGCCGATCATCACATTATCCAGCACGGTCAAATTTTTAAATAAATTATATTGTTGAAAGACCATACCGGTCGACGTCCTTAACGCGAAAATATCTGCCTTGCTTGCAGATTCAACGTCCACTCTTTTGCCGCCGATTTCCACGATTCCGCTCGTCGGCTGTTCCAGGAAATTGATGCAGCGCAGCAGCGTCGATTTTCCTGATCCGCTTGGACCCAAAATCGATACAATCTCACCTTTAGAGACCTTTAGGTTGATTCCTTTCAGGACGTGTTGGCTGTCATAGTATTTGTGGATGTTTTCTAACTTGATCATGCCGCAATCCCTCTTTCATATCTGCGCGCCCGCTTCTCTATTTTCACTAGCACCCGCTCCACGATAATGCAAAGAATCCAATAGACAATGGATACCGCAATATATACTTCAAAAAATGCCAAGCCGCGCGAACCAAGAATTTTGGCTTGCCCCATAATGTCCACGACGCCGATGATGAACACAAGAGATGTGTCTTTGATCGTACTGATGAACATATTGCCGAGGTTCGGTATGGCTACGGCCAAAGCCTGCGGGAAGATGATTTTCAGCATCATAGCCGTCGGGCTCATGCCGATCGCTTTCGCGGCTTCAAATTGGCCGCGGTCCACCGATTCAATTGCGGAACGGATCGTTTCGGATAAATACGCGCCGAGGTTGATGGAAAATGCCATTAACGCATATACTTCAGGCGCAATGCTATTGACGTCTGCGGATTGCAGCCAACCGTATTCGATCTGCAGAAAGTAAATGATCTTCGGTATTCCATAAAACACGAGATAGATTTGAACCAGCAAAGGCGTTCCCCTGATAAAAGATACGTATATCGATGAAATTACACTTAATACCGGAACCTTATATATTTTAATCAATGCCGTAAAAACGCCGATAAACAAACTTAATACCAATGAGCCGACCGCTATTCCGATCGTAATGGGCAGCCGTGAAACAATCGCAGGAAAACTATCGATTAAAAAATTCAGATCCAGTAAATTCTCCATTTTCTCTTTCCTTCCAGGAACTTTTATTCAGGAATATATTCTCCGCCAGTCCACTTTTTCGATAGTTCTGCTAAGGTGCCGTCCTGTTTAAGCTGTTCCAGAATCGGATCAACCAATGCTTTCAACTCTTCGCCCTGCTCGCCATTTTTCAAGACAATCCCCATATCATCATTGACCAAGGGCTGGCCCACAATTTCGACGCCTAAATCGTTCTTTTCCAACACCGCATTGATCATAATTGGATCATTGACATAGGCATCCACACGCCCATTTTGGACATCCTGCAGAATTTCTGAAGGGTTGCCGCTTTCGCTGTATTTCAAGTCGATAGGGGTTTTCGCCGTTTCGTTGTATTCCTCCAGCAAAAGCGTATACGAATCGCCCGCTAATGCGCCGACCGCCTTGCCTTCCAGATCTTCGACTGTTTGGATATCTTCTCTCCCGGATTTCACGGCAATGACCGTTTCAGCGGCAAAATAAGACTCGTCGGTGAATAAGTATTTTGCCTGGCGTTCAGGCGTCTTCGCTACTTGGTCCGCTATTGCCTGGATTTTATTGGATTCCAAAGCCAGAAACATGCTGTCCCACGGAACGGCGACAAACTCGAATGCGTAGCCATCCAATTGTTCATCAATCGCTTTTACAACGTCGATGTCGTACCCGGTCAATTCGTTGTTATCATCCGCAAAAGCGAACGGTGGATAATCATTCTGCGTCCCTACCAAAATCACTTGGTCGCCCGTTGCGCTTGTTGCTTCCTTTGATGAACACCCGCTTAATGCTCCAGTTACACCTACTAATAAAAACAGCGATACGAATAAATAATGGTTTCTTTTCATGTTCAAGCCCCTTTTCTTTGTCTAAGTGGTGTTATCCGTGCGAAGCACGCGGGAAATCTCCCTGTTTTTTGATACAAAAAAGCCTCTTCCAATAGGAAAGAGGCTCAACCAATTTCTTATCTCTCAGAATGAAAACCATTCTGCAGGAATTAGCACCTCTCATAAAAATGATGGTTGCTGGACGTCACAGGGCCTGTCCCTCAGTCTCTCTTGATAAGTTATTTAATTTTTTTACATATTAACGATAGTATTTGACATTGCTCCTCATGTCAAATGAATTTTTCTTTTATTTTGAATTTACACAAATTATTTTTGTGGAAATCCGGAATTTATGATTGCTGGGCGTACAATGGCTGATTGACAATGATTCAAATCTTCACTACTATTCTAATAATAATTCATATCCATTTATTTTACAGGCCAGCCTGCCTTCTTAAAACGTTTCAAATTCAGCAAGTATGGGAGTGATATAAAAATGACAAACGAATCTCTTTACGATGCCGCCATCATCGGCGCCGGAACCATGGGCATGGCGGCCGGCGCCTTTTTAGCACAGCAAGGCGCAAAAACGCTATTGATCGATGCCTTCGACCCGCCTCACCTTAATGGCAGCCACCACGGGGATACCCGCTTGATCCGGCATGCTTATGGCGAAGGCCGACAATACGTTGCGTTAGTGCTGCGTGCCCAGCAGCTATGGGAGGAATTAGAGCGGCAGACCGGCACCAAGATTTTTGAAAAAACCGGAGTGATTGGCCTTGGCCCGAAGGAATCCCCTTTTCTACAGGAAACTATTGCAGCTGCCAGAAAGTATGACCTATCGTTAGAGGTTCTCAACAGCACTGAAATTATAGAGCGATGGCCCGGCTTTTCAGTGCCGGACCATTTTATCGGCTGCTTTGAAACGGAATCCGGTGTCATTTACAGCGAGAATGCGATTCGGGCGTATAAAGAAATTGCGCTTGCGAACGAAGCACATTTTATGCCCAATACACCTGTTCAGCACATCGATTTACATGATGCGAAAGGCGTTAAAATTTCAACCGGAAATGCGGAATTCCTTGCCAAGAAAGTGATTGTCACTGCCGGGGCATGGGCTGCGAAACTACTGCCCGATTTAAAGCTGCCCATTCAGCCGACACGCAAAGCCGTCGGTTGGTTCGAAGCCCCTCATTCCCTATACGATGCGGCCCATTTCCCTTCCTTTTACGTAGAAGACCATGATAAAAAGTTTTATGGTTTTCCTAGCCTGAATGGCACTGGGCTTAAAATCGGTAGATCGGATGGAGGACAAGCAATTGATCCGCATCTGCAAAAACAGAATTTCGGATTATACGATGCAGATGAAGGCGATTTGAGGCATTTTCTTGAAAGCTACCTGCCTGAAGCAAACGGGAAACTTGAACAAGGGAAAACCTGTTTGTATACGTTATCCAGTGACAATGATTTTATCGTCGACTTCCATCCGGAAAATGATCGTGTCATTTTCGCCTGCGGTTTTTCTGGGCATGGCTTTAAGTTTGGCAGTGTGATGGGCGAAGTATTAAGCCAAATGGCTTTAGCAGGCCGGAGCGAATTTGATATTTCCATCTTCTCGCTTAAAAGATTCGGTTTATGATGGAATGCCTCGAACATCTTTTATGAAATAAAAAACCGCAAGCATTTTTTAATTAAAGAGGACTTACGGCAAAAAAATCCTGGCCAGTATGATGCTCCTGGCCAGGATTTTTTCTTATTAGTTCGTTACATCAAAACGATCGGCATTCATCACTTTGTTCCATGCTTTGATGAAATCGCGAACAAATTTTTCTTTGCTGTCGTCTTGTGCGTAAACTTCGGCAATTGCACGAAGGATCGCATTCGAACCGAATACTAAGTCAAAACGTGTTGCTGTGCGTACGACTTCGCCCGTCGTACGGTTTTTGCCTTCGTATTTATTGAACTTGACTGGCGTCCATTCGATGTTCATATCCAACAAGTTAACGAAGAAATCGTTTGTTAACACGCCGACTTTGTCGGTCAAAATTCCTTCTGTAGCCCCTTGGTAATTTGCACCGAATGCGCGCATGCCGCCGACTAATACAGTCATTTCCGGAGCTGTTAAGCCAAGCAAGCTCGCTTTATCAAGCAGCATTTCTTCTGGGCTTGTTGCATATTCTTTCTTCTGGTAATTTCTGAAACCATCTGAAATCGGCTCCAACACTTTGAAGCTTTCTGCATCGGTGTGTACTTCAAGTGCATCTCCGCGACCTTGAGTAAATGGCACAGCGATATCATATCCAGCTGCTTTTATAGATTGTTCAATTGCAGCATTTCCTCCAAGCACGATCAAGTCAGCGATGCTGATTTTGTTGTCGGTTTCTGCTTTCAACTGCTCGTAGAAAGAAAGAACTTTGGCCAATTCTTCTGGCTCATTTACTTCCCAATCGCGTTGAGGAGCGAATCGGATGCGTGCTCCATTGGCGCCGCCGCGCTTGTCTGAATCACGGTACGTGCTGGCAGAAGCCCAAGCTGTTTTAACCAATAGCTGTGGGTTTAGTCCGCTTTCAAGGATCTTCACTTTCAGCTCATCCAATTCTTTGTCTTTTAATGTACCTGGTGCTTCCGGTACTGGATCTTGCCAAATCAATACTTCTTCTGGAACTTCTGGTCCCCAGTAACGCACTGTTGGCCCCATGTCACGGTGGAGAAGCTTGAACCATGCGCGAGCAAAGGCATCTTGGAATTCTTCCAAATTTTCATAGTAACGGCGGGAAATCTTTTCGTATGCCGGGTCCATGCGCAACGCCATGTCTGCCGTTGTCATCATTGTTTTCACTTTGATGGATGCATCTTCTGCGTCAGGCGCCATATGATCTTCTGGCAAATCTTTTGCCGTCCATTGGTATGCACCAGCAGGAGATTTCGTTAACTCCCACTCGTAGCCGAACAATTGCTCGTAATAGCCATTATCCCATTGTGTCGGGTTGGCAGTCCAAGCCCCTTCGATACCGCTTGAAATCGTATCGCGGCCTTTTCCTGAACCGTATGTGCTCTTCCAGCCCATTCCCAAGTTTTCCATAACAGCTGCTTCCGGATCGTCACCTACCTCAGAAGCATCTCCAGCTCCATGAGCTTTACCGAATGTATGTCCACCTGCGATTAACGCAACTGTCTCTTCATCGTTCATTCCCATGCGGCCAAAGGTCTCACGGATATCGTAAGCACTTGCAAGGGGATCAGGCTTGCCATTTGGTCCTTGCGGATCCACATAAATCAAGCCCATTACAACTGCAGCAAGAGGTTCTTCTAATTCGCGGTCTCCTGAATAACGGTTATCCGATAACCACTCTTTTTCATTGCCCCAATAAACGTCTTCTTCCGGTGCCCAAATGTCTTCACGGCCTGCGCCGAATCCGAACGTTTTGAAGCCCATTGATTCAAGTGCCACGTTGCCCGTCAAGACGAGTAAATCAGCCCAGGAAATTTTGTTTCCGTATTTTTTCTTGATCGGCCACAACAAACGGCGGGCCTTGTCCAAGTTTACGTTATCCGGCCAGCTGTTAAGCGGTGCAAAACGCTGATTTCCGGTAGAACCGCCTCCACGGCCATCCAGTGTACGGTAAGTACCTGCGGCGTGCCATGACATACGGATAAATAAACCACCGTAATGGCCATAGTCAGCCGGCCACCAGTCTTGGCTGTCGGTCATCAAAGCGTGAAGATCTTGCTTTAATGCATCATAATCCAATTTCTCGAATTCTGCTTTGTAATCAAACTCTTCTCCTAGAGGATTGGATTTTTTATCATGCTGATGCAGAATGTTGACGTTCAGCATGTTCGGCCACCAGTCTTTATTTTGGGTTTTGCCTGGTTTGTTCGAAGTTGTAATGGCACTATCTCTGTGCCCACCTGTTTGGCTGGTTGGCTGCCCGCCTCCTGCGCCCGTTATCGGACATTGTGCATCTGATGCAGCTGTGTGACGCTTTTGGTCATTGTTATCCATCTTTTAAACCCTCCTAATGATAATGAAAATGGTGAACTCTAATCCATAATTATTGATGCCAACTATTGTTAACGGCATACAATAATTCTTACATTAGAATTATACTAAAGTAGATATAGACTGAACAGCAATAAGGTTCTCCGTTTTAGATTTAAAGGAAGTTTCTATTTTATTCATTCAATTTCATGTCTTTCCATTCTCAGGAATCGAGGAATATCATCCATTATTCATGAAATTTTGCTTTTCCAAGTAGTCCAGCACCGTTTGGGAAAATTCAAGATGAGGTTCCTTCGTATATTTGGCCACTGAATAGATTTGCGCAAGGTTCGTTAATTCTAGCTGTTCCGTCATTTCCTTTAGCCTGGGAACCTCCATATAGCGGTCCCATCCCTTTTTATTTCTTTCTTTATAAATTTCCAGAATTTTTTCCTCCGAATAATCACGGTATTGATCGTAGTGAACAATTCCATGCATGGGCAGCCGGTCTCGCGGGGCAGGATTTTCTGCCGGATATCCTAAAGAAAAGCCTACTATTGGCACAACATTTTCCGGCAAGTTCAAGAGTTCGCCAATTTGGTCACAATTCGCAAGCGTTGAGCCCATATAACAAATGCCCAGTCCCTCATCCTCTGCTGCCAATGCACAGTTCTGCGCCACTAAAGTTGCATCAATGGCACCTATCATCAGGCTCATGAAATTATCAAAATGGACAGGCGCATCATTGAGAGCCAGCCATTTTCTCATTCTATTAAAATCAGCGCAGAATGTGACCAGCACTGGAGCATCAACTACCATCGATTGTTCCATATGTGCTGTGTATAGTTTTTCTTTAAGTTTTTTGTCTTGCGTAACAACAATCGAATAAGTTTGCATATTGCCGCTTGAAGAAGCACGAATGCCCGCCTCTAATATTTCGTCCAGCAGTTCCGGACTGATTTCCCGATCCTCATATTCTCTTATGGATCTATGTCTATGAATAGCATCTTTCAACTCCAAAATCATCACTCCTTATTCAAATGATAGCATTAAATAAGAATGTTCTGAAATTAAAGATTGCTTGTTAAAAGCTTTTTTGGATGATGATCAGGCTCTGCAGAACTAGATTACCGTCATTTAGTAATAAAACAGTTCAGTCGATTTGACTGAACTGTTTGAGAGAATATATTTTATTAGTAACTATCACTAACTTCCTGCCAAAACTAATTTGAAAGGATGCATCCACATTGGAAATTGAGAATCTGCTCAAAGTTAAGACAAGGCAAGAATTAAGAAATTGGCTTGAGGAAAATTCAACAACAGAAAAATGTTGTTGGGTAATCGTAAGTGTACCTGAACGATCAGGTGTCATTCAGTATCTAGATGCAGTGGAAGAGGCCTTGTGTTTTGGTTGGATCGATGGCATAGCAAAGAAAATATCAGCTGCTGAATTGGCTCAACGGTTTTCTCCGCGAAAGAAAACAAGCAATTGGACAGAATTAAATAAGGAACGAGTACGAAGATTAGTTAACTTGGGAAGGATGAAAGAGGAAGGGTTGAAAATTCTCCCCGATATGCGGCCTGAATCTTTTATTATCGACAAGGATATTGAAACCCGTCTGAAAGAAGATAGCCAGGTATATGAGAACTTCCTGAACTTTCCTGAACTGTACCGGAGAATCCGAATTGATACCATTCAAAGTTCTAGAAATGACCCTGCTATTTTCAATAAAAGGCTGGATAAGTTTATTAAAAATACAAGAGAAAACAAAATGTACGGCCAATGGAATGACAATGGCCGTTTGACCGATTATTGAAGAATCATGAAATCAAAAGACCCTTCTACAAACAGAACGCTGGCTGCCCGTTTTTTCTAAAGCAGGCAGCCGGAGTCTTGTTCATTTATAAAGAAGCGACTCTTTTTCGATCGTGACGACCTGTTTTGTTTCGGCAGCTTCCATGATGCCTAAAATGACTTTCAGCGAACGGAGTGCATCTTCGCCAGTGACAATCGGCTCCTGATCCAAGCGGATGGAATCGATAAAAGCGTCAATGACTCCGCTTTTTGTCTGGTTGTCGTTTGTTTGGATTGCTTCCAGCTGGTAATTTATTTTTTCGCCGGATTGCATGATGACTTGAAGCTGGTATTCTTCGTCGTGGTAAATTTTCATGATGCCTTTCTCGCAATAGACCACGGTGCTGTTGTCTTCTTCTCCGTAATACGTCCAGGAGAAAGCGGCATTTCCGAGGCGCCCTTTTTCTGTCACCAAGCTGCACACCAGATTGTCGCAGACTTCAATCGCTTCGCCGTTCTCGTCCACCTTGTGCAGCGCGCCTTGGAACGCGCTGACTTGAACAATTTTATCGTCGAGCAGGTAATGCAGCAAATCGATTTTGTGGATGCCGAGATCGCCGCCGACGCCGAATCCGGACCGTTCTTTCTTGAAAAACCAGGTGGACTTGGTTTTATTGATGCCCCAGGCTTCCGGGCCTGAATGCCCGAATGCCGTGCGGAACGTCAGCACTTTGCCGAGTTCTCCGCTGGCAATGATTTCCTTCGCTTTCTGATGGGCGCGCGTAAAACGCTGGTTATGGTCAACCATCAGTTTTTTGCCGGATGTTTTCTGGGCCGCCAGAATTTCTTTGGCATATTCCACCGTCAGGGAAATCGGTTTTTCGCACAGCACATGCTTTCCGCTCAACAGCGCTTGGGTGGAGAATACATGATGATGCTCATTCGATGAACAATCGCTGATGGCGACGATGTCGGGGTCGGCAAACAATTCATCGACACTTTCTGCGACCATTCCGCCGAACATCGCCGCCATCGCTTCGGAACGGTCGAGGTTCCGGTCGTAAAAGACGATTTCATCGACATATGGATTCGCTGAATATTCCGGTGCGTGGCGCATTTTTGTGATGGACCCGCACCCGATAATACCTACTTTGATGCCCATCGGATTTCCTCCTATTCTCTTTTTTGGAACACGACTGCAATGATGATGATGAGCCCTTTAACGAACCCTTGAAGATGGGGAGAGACGTTCATCAGGTTCATCATATTATTCAGGATACCCAAAATCAGGATGCCGAAAATCGTACCGATTATTTTTCCGCGTCCGCCGGTCATCCGCGTGCCGCCGATGATGACGGCTGCAATGGCGTCGAGTTCGTATTGCGACCCTGAACTGGAAGAAGAAATCGAATTCAGGCGCGAAGTTTCAATGACCGCCGCGATGCCGACGAGCGTACCGATCAGTGTATATACACCGATTTTGATGCGGTCCACGCGGATTGCTGACAGCATCGCTGCTTTTTCGTTCGACCCCAAGGCATAGACGTACCTGCCGAAGCGGGTTTTGTGCATCAATACATAAATCAGCACCGCCATCACGAAGAAAATGATGACCGGAAAATCGAAAATCCATAAATTATTATTGGCGATTGCCGTAAAACCGCTGACTTCGCCGGAGACACTGCCGCCTTCGGCGATATAAAGCGCGATTGAACGCGCGCCTGCCATCATCCCAAGCGTGGCGATAAATGAAGCGATCCGCCCTTTTGCGACCATCAGGCCATTCAGGAATCCGGCAAACGAACCCACCAAGAGTGCCGTGAAAACTCCCACTAAAATGCTGCCGGACGCATTTAATGCCAGCACGGAAATCACGCCGGCAAGCGCCAAGACAGAGCCTACGGATAAATCGATGCCGCCTGACAGCATGACGACTGTCATGCCGAGTGCGATAATGCCGATGATCGAGACCTGCATCAAGATGTTCAATTGGTTATTGATATCAAGAAATCTGGGGTTCATCGCGGAAGCGCCGATGTAAATAATGACGAATGCGATAATGACACTGTATTCCGACCAGAGCCAGGACAGCCGGCTTTTCACGCTTGGCGATTCCGGACTGTATTCTTTTGTGTCGATGTTAGCCAATTTTCTCTCCCTCCCTTTTCGCTCCAGTGGCATAATGCATGATTTCTTCTTCGCTCGCTTCGTCGCCAGTGAACCGCGCAGTGATTTCGCCGTGGTACATGACGTAGATGTTGTGGCAGATCCGCATCACTTCCGGGGCTTCAGATGACAGGATAATGATGGCTTTGCCGAGCTTCGCGAGCGTCAGGATCTGCTGATAAATTTCTTGTTTCGCGCCCACATCGATTCCTTGTGTCGGGTTGTCGAAAATTAGGATGTCCGTTTCCGCTTCCAGCCATTTCGCGATGATGACTTTCTGCTGGTTTCCGCCGCTTAGCTTATCGATGGTGATGCGCGGATTGTGCACTTTGATATTCAATGCTTTTTTATACGTATTGAATTTCTGCTGCTCTTTTTTGTCTTGAATAAACCCCATCCGTTCAAAATTCCCCATCGACGACAGGGTCATATTGTGGATCACACTCAAGTCTTTGATGATGGCATTTTCTTTGCGGTCTTTCGGCACATAGCCCATCCCCGCTTGCAGCGCTTTTCGAGGATGCGTTATTTTCACAAGCTTGCCTTTCACTTTCACAATGCCCGTGTATTTTTTCCGGTAGCCGAACAAACTTTCAAAAAGCTCTGTCCGGCCATCGCCCGCAAGCCCGGTAAAGCCCACGATTTGGCCTTGCTGGACGGTAAAATCGATGTTTTTGAATAAACCCGCGCTCGTCAATCCTTCCACTTCCAACGCCAATTCGCCAAACGCATGCTCATGCACGTACCGATCCTGCGAAATGGCTTTCCCGACCATCAGCTTGGTGATCACTTCCAGATTCTCGTTTTGCATCACATCCGTTTTCACCAGCTGGCCGTCCCGTAAAATGGTGTAGCGATCACAGACCTCCTGGATTTCCTTTAATTTATGGGAAATGTAGATGATGGAAACGCCGGACTTTTTCAAGTTTTTCATCAAGATAAAAAGCCGGCTCACTTCATGTTCTGCAAGCGACGTTGTCGGTTCATCCATAATGATCAATTGTGATTTATGCAGCAATGCTTTTGAAATCTCGATCAATTGCTTGTAGGAGGTCGCAAGATTCCGCACATATTCTTTCGGATCGATGGAAACTCCAAGCTGCGCTAAAATTTCATGGGTTTGGCGGCACATTTCTTCCACGTTCAAAAACCCGAATTTGGTGCGAATTTCTGAACCTAGAAACATGTTTTCATAGACTCTTAGGTCGCCGACCATATTCAGTTCCTGGTGGATAAAGCTGATGCCTTGTGCCTGCGAAACATGCGGATTCACAAGTTTGATTTCCTCGCCGTCGATCAAAATCTTTCCGTTGTCCGGTTGGTGGACGCCGCCTAAAATATTCATCAGCGTCGATTTGCCTGCCCCGTTTTCGCCAAGCAACGCATGAATTTCGCCCCGTTCCACTTCCAGCGTTACCTTTTTCAAAACCGGCACGCCGTTAAATGATTTTTCGATTCCGTTCATTGCCACAAAAGGATGCATTGCCATGTCTTACCCCCCTATAGGAAAAGAGGAAATGCAATGGTTCCATTGCATTTCCTGAGTTTGTCGAGAAAGGTAAATCCTTTTTCTGATAGAGCCGATATTCCGCATAACAGCTGCGCTTGCCGCGGGCGAGCGCCAAGCCTCCTCAGTCGCTTCGCTCCTTGCGGGGTCTCGGCTGTCTCGCTTTCCCGCAGGCGTCTACGCTGTTATGCTCCATATCTGGAGAACACGAAAGAAACTGCAAAAAGTGTATTTCTCTTGTTCTTCAGTAAAAGAAATAACTCGCTAATAAGAAATACCTTGGAATGAAGCGGAAGGCGGCGACTCCAGCGGGCAAAGCCTGAGCTGAAGGCCCCGCAGGAGCGACAGCGACGAGGAGACTGAAGCCAGGCCCGCGGAACGCGTCCGCCTGAAGCGAAATGCAAAACAATCATCTAAGGTTCTCGACAGTCTGAGGAAATGCAATTATTCCATTGCATTTCCTGGCAGTCCGTTTAGAATTTCGATTCTGGATCGTAATATTCTTCCACATTTTCTTTTGTCACTTGCGTCGCTTCTTTTACAACCATCGCTTCAGCCGGATCTTCGCCCTGGGCGATGCCTGCCGCGATTGTCACCGCATCTTCCACCATCGTCGGTGAGTAAAGGAACGTCGCTTTCATCAGCCCGTCGTTTTGAATATCTTCAAAGACGCCTTTAGCTCCGCCTGCACCTGTGACAAATTGGATATCCGTACGGCCAGCTTCTTTGATAGCCTGCAAGACCCCTAATGCCATGCCATCATCTTGCGTGAAGACGGCATCAATTTCAGGGTTCGCCTGCAAAATGTTCTGCATGACTTCCAATGACTTCTCAGTAGAAAAGTCGCCGCTTTGGGATGCAATGATTTCCATGCCTGGTGCAGCTTCCACAGCTTCTTTAAAGCCAGCGCCCCGCTGTTCGGTCACCGAACTTGGAGGACCGGTGATTTCAACGATTTTCCCTTTGCCATCCAATTGTTCCACGAAGTATTTGCCAGCATTGACGCCGATTCCTTCATTGTCCCCTTTTACTACAACCGTTGCCGCATCGTTTTCAAGTTCCCGGTCCACAATGACGAGCGGAATGCCGGCATCTTTTATCTTTTGGCCGACCGGGGTCAAAGCTGCAGATTCAATCGGCAGCATGACAATCACATCAACGCCCTGCGCGATTAAATCATCGACATCGTTTGCTTGTTTGTTCGGGTCTGCCGCATTGGTCATGACGTAGTCAATGCCATCGCTTTCTTTTAAAGCCATCGCCTGTTTTTCAGCGCTGTCGATCAAAGCCCCCATCCATCCATGCGTTGCTGAAGGGAGGGAGATGCCAATCGTCAATTGCTCGTCTCCCCCTTCGTTCGTTGAACCGGTCTCACCGCCGCTTTCTGTACCGCCGCCGCACGCTGCCAAACCGAAAATTGTTACGAAAGACAATAAAATGAGCCATAATTTCTTCACTGTATCCACCCCTTTAAGTTTTTTAAAGCACCCTTCACTGCACACGATCTTTTTCTTAGCTAAGACCAGCGCTCTATCATCAATCCCTTTAATCATAGAGCGCCGGCCTCAGCTGCCTTATCCGGTAGTCGATTCCCGTATGACCAATTCAAAGCCCAAGACGACGCTGTCTACGGGTTTTCCTTGTATCTTGTCGATCAGCATCCGCGCAGCAACGGTCCCCATCTTATACATCGGCTGGGCGACTGTCGTCAGCGCCGGGTTCGTCATATTGGAGAAATCGATTTTATCGAAACCGACTACGGCAATATCTTGCGGCACTTGGAGCCCCGCGGCTTTTATTTCTTTCAAGGCCCCGATTGCCAATAAATCCGATACAGCAAACACTGCTGTCGGACGGTCTTTTAAATGGAGGATTTTTTTCACCGCCAATTGCCCTTGTTCAAAGCCCAATTCCTGCGTATAAAAAATATAGTCCTTATTCAGCGGAATGCCGGTTTCCTGGAGCGCGCGCTCATATCCCATCCGCCGCTCGCGGGCATAGAGGAATTTCTCGTCGGAATTCATCAGTGCAATTTTTTGATGGCCGATTTGGATCAAGTGCTTAACGGCCCGGTAAGAAGCTTCTTCGCTGTCGATCGTGACGTAAGGAATGTCCACACCGCCCCCGTATTCGCTGCACTGAATGATGGCGTAGTTTTCAGCCAATTCTTTCAAGGTCTCGACGTTTACAGCCGGATCCATCGAAATAATGCCATCCGCCATCTTTTTCCGCAGCAAGTCGAAATAGATTTCCTCTTTTTCCGGCTTCGAATCCGTTTCGCATAGCAAAATGCTGTAATTCTGGCTCAATGCCATATTTTCAATTCCTTTGATGATTTCAAAATAAAACGGATTGGAAATAGTCGGGATTAAAATCAGCACAATGCGGCTTTCGGAATTCCGCAGGTTCCGGCCCAGCATACTCGGCTCGTAATTTAAGTATTGGATCGCCTCCTCTACTTTCTGCTTGGTTTTTGCTGCTACTGTCGTTTGGCCATTGAGCACTCTGGAGACGGTTGCCACCGAAACCCCTGCATGCTTAGCCACTTGTTGGATATTTGCCATATTCTTTCCTTCTTTCTGACACGACACTCTTGCTTCAAAATGTAATCGATTACATTTTCATAATAAATTAATCAGAATTATCTGTCAATAAGTATTTTTTTATTAGAAATACGTTGATTTTAACGCTTTTTTTCTATATGTTAATAATGTAATGGTTTACATGACAGTATATTCAGAAATTTAGATAGGAGGGGATTTTTTGAAACTGGGAGTTTTTACTGTATTGTTTTCCGATCGAAACTTTGAAGATATGTTGGCTTATGTATCGTCAAAAGGCATCGAGGCAATTGAACTGGGCACTGGCGGCTATCCGGGCGATGCCCATTGCAAATTGGACGAATTGCTGGCCGATGAAGAAAAGCAGCAAGCGTTTCTGCAGCAAATCGAAGATGCCGGCTTGATCATCAGCGCGCTCAGCTGCCACGCCAACCCGCTTCATCCGCAAAAACAAGTTGCGGGCCCAGCGGATGAATTGCTCATCAAGACGATGCAACTGGCATCGAAACTGCACGTGCCGGTCGTCAACACGTTTTCCGGCTGTCCAGGCGACCACGAGAACGCGCTTTATCCGAATTGGCCAGTCGCCGCCTGGCCGCACGATTTCCAGGAAGTCCTCAAATGGCAATGGGAGGAGAAGCTGATCCCTTACTGGAAAGAAAAAAACAGCTTGGCGGAATCGCTCAACGTGAAAATCGGCTTGGAGCTGCATGGCGGATTTTCCGTCCACACCCCGGCGACGATGCTGCGGCTGCGCGAAGCATGCGGCCCTTACATCGGCGCCAATATGGACCCGAGCCATATGTGGTGGCAAGGCATCGATCCGGTGGAAGCCATCAAAATTCTGGGCCGCGAAAACGCGATCCACCATTTCCACGCCAAAGACACCATCATCGACCAAACGAATATGAACCGAAACGGCTTGACGGACATGACCGATTATTCCCAGATGAAAGACCGCGCCTGGTATTTCCGGACAGTCGGATTCGGCCATGACCAAAAAACTTGGGCCGACATCATCAGCACGCTGCGCCTCTATGGCTACGATTACGTCGTCAGCATCGAGCACGAAGACGGATTGATGTCGATCAACGAAGGCTTTACCAAAGCGGTGGAAAATTTAAAGCCGGTGATGGTGAAAGAATCGGTAGGGGCGATGTGGTGGGCGTGATTCTGTTGCCAGCCAAAAGAAAAACCTCATTTAGCTCCCTGCAACACGGCTAAATGAGGTTTATTTCTTTTTCTATTCCAGCTCTTCTTCCGCAAGCAGCTTGAATCCTTCAATCATCGTGTCTTCTTCCACTTCGATCAAAATGCAGCGCTTGCCGTTGTAATTGACTTCTTTGACGTAACGTAAGTCTTGCGGGCTGATCTTGATTTCCGCGACTTTCGTGCTGATTTTGATGGATTTCGAGGCGTAGCTTGGTACGACATGGCTGGCTTTCATTTCATAGCTTCGGTCTTCAACGACCTGCTGAAAAGCCCGTTCCACTTTTTCGATGCTGACATCTTTGACGCCGCTTGCCTTCAACACACGCGTCACTTCCACCGTATCCAAAACCGGCGTTTCCACATCTTCTTTCTCCGCTTCTTTTTCCACTTCCAGCATGATGTTGATTTCATCATAAAGGCCGGCGAGCGTCCGCGAATTCACTTCGTCGCCGATCACGGCTTTGACGATTTCCTCAAACACCGCTTTGTCTTCTTCGGCCGTCATGATTTCATTGCCGTTCAAGACATTTTCGATAAACTGGAAATCCGGTTTATTCGCTTTGCCCGAAGCATAGACGATGTGATGGATATCCGCGGCGTTGTCCGTGAAACTCGGAAATAGGAAGCCTCCGACAGGCGAAGCCAATTTAATGACCGGGTCGACTAGCACATTCGACTTGAATTCTTTTTCGACAAAATCAAACACCAAAGAACTTTTTGGCAGCTCGGTCTCGTTCATGCTACAGAGGATGAACGGCGTCGTGTACACCTCATCGCGCAGATCGATTTCTGTTTCATCCGCCTGGCGCTTCGTCGTTTTAAAATAAGTCCCCCGGATGAACGTGACTACCATGTCCTTTTCATACGGTTTCTCTTCCACCATCTTCAAGGCGATGCGCTGCATATTCGTTTTCCATTCAGCTGCGTCCTCTGCCTCCAGTCCTTCATACAGGAGCCGCTGCGTATGGTCCGCCTGTCCTTCTTCCTGCGGCTGGAACTTCACTTCAAACAGCTTCACATCCATTTTTCCGCCCAGGACCTTCTTGAAATTGGCAAGGAACAGCTCCTGCTGCTCACGGTCCAATAAGGAAAACGAGCGGCCCTCCTCATGGAAGATCTCACTGCTTTCCTGCTGGATGTAGACATTGTAAATTTCAGCGATTTTCAATAAATCCGTATCCAACTTAAATCGTTTGCGAATATCTGCGATATCTTTATTGTTCATTTATAATTCCAACTCCCTGATTCAAAATACGTGGTATGTACAAAAAAAGAGCAACCAAAGCTTTGTTCAGCTTTTGGTGCCCTTACAGTATAACAAGATTTCGGATGAAACAGACATCACGATACAGAAAACAACGAAGTGACCCGTTTAATGCTTTGTCGCGTGCCACCGCCGATGGAGCTCATGCACTTGCTCCGCCAGTTCCGGCACGGGGCCAGCCACTTCTGCATTCACGATGACATCTCTAATGGCCAAGTTGCGGACTCGCGCAGGCGGTGCGCCCAATTCACTCATCCATCCGGACAACTGCTCCGACGAACTGGCGTAGACAATCCGGCCAAGACCGACCCAGCCATGCGCCGCCGCACACATCGGGCAATGCTCGCCCGATGTGTAAACCGTCGCCTTGCTTCTTTCTTCCGGTGACAGGTTATTTGCTGCCCAACGCGCAATCGCAAACTCGGGATGCTGCGTATGATCACCTCCCGCCACGTGGTTATGGTCTTCAAACAGCACTTCGCCGGCAGCTGACACCAGCACGGACCCGAATGGCTCGTCGCCTTTGTCCAAAGCTATTTCCGCCAATTCCACACAACGCTGTAAATACTTTAAATCCGTTTCTCCGATCATTTTTAAGTCCTCCTTAAAAAGTTATCATTGGAATTCAAACTATTTTTTGTTGTTCAAGGGAGTCCTCTGTATAGAGCCTTATGAACGTTGATGCAATAAAAAAATGGATTCCCCGTTCTCCTCATCCACCTGCGCAAATCCCAATTTCTCCAGCAGCTGAACCGACGCAATATTTTCGGGCGCGGCTCCGGCCATAATCTTAAATTCGCCTTGCTGCTGGATCCACTGGATCATTGCTTGGGTTATTTCATGGGCATAACCCTGCCTTTTAAAGGACGGGCTGACGGTATAGCCAATCCAGAAAGTGTCAGCTTCCTTTTTAATAAAGACATCCCCGATGAGAATTTCATCATCTTTCCTGATGATCGCAAACTGCGCGCCGCTGTCCACAGTCGCTTCCTTCAAAAGGATCTCTTCGTATTCCTCCCGCGATAACCCTTTAAAGAATTGAAATTTCATCCATTCTGGATCGTTGCGGTATGAGACAAAATCATTCAGATCGCTTTCGGCAAACCGTCTTGTGTAGCATCTTTCGGATTCGAAGATTACTTTCATTTCATCGTTTATCATGAACTTTTTCACCCTCTCTTCATTCACCAATGATTATTGAGCTATCTTTATCGTCTGAAGTTCCTTTTGAACAGTATTTATTGATGTAATGGTAGCTTTGGATTGTTGAGCCAATTTATCAGTCTGGTATTGAAGTTTCTCTCTCGAAGTTGCTGACTCATGTTCCATTTTTAAGGAAAATGGAACATCATAAATGAACCAATCGAAATCGTTTTTTTCATAGCCGATATCAATACGCTCCATATGGTTATTTCCCAACTCCGATAATCATGCAAAAGGAATCCGCCCAATTCTAGGTTTTAACGGATTCCTCATGCAGATTTGCTGTAAGTTTTGAATTGTGTTCCACAGAAGCGCGATTTCATCTAACTGAAAATCAGCGGGACCATACGCAGAATTCTGCAGCGGTTCAAGTCGCAATTCCAATAGATCTGTTTTCATATTCTGCATTGTTCAATGCTTTCAGAATGAAATGTGCAACATCCGCACGGGGGATGGTCTTGGATTTTTCCGGCACACCCGATGCAGCTTCTCGGTACTTGCCTGTAAAAGGCCCGTTGATCAAGCCCATCGGCCGGACAATCGTATAGGTCAATCCGTGTGCTTCAATATGATCTACAGCAGCCCGGTGATCAGCTAGAGCATTCTTCAGCATGCCCATCATCAGTTTCCCGCTCACGCCTAGCAGTTCATTATGGACGCCCGCAGAAGCGGTGTAGACGATTCGTTTCACATCATGCGCCTCCATGCACGCGACTATGTTTTTCACCATATCCTGGAGCGCCGTCGATTTTTTCATCCCTTGATCCGAGCCTAAACACGACACGACCGCATCATGGCCAGCAATCGCGTCTGAAACCTCCGCAGCATTGAAGGCATCTCCTTTAATAACCGTTAAATTCTCATGTGTAACTTCCAGCTTGGCAGGATTTCGGACGAACGCCGTGACCTCAAAACCATTTTTTACTGCTTGCTTCACGACCGATTGGCCTACACCGCCGCTTGCGCCAAAAACAATAATTTTCATGCTGTTTCACCTTTCTTTCTCATTTTTATGTTA
Organism: Planococcus sp. TJ-301; assembly: GCF_058268475.1. Taxonomy (NCBI): domain Bacteria; kingdom Bacillati; phylum Bacillota; class Bacilli; order Caryophanales; family Caryophanaceae; genus Planococcus; species Planococcus sp. TJ-301. Next base: position 2,208,938 of record NZ_JBZDOH010000001.1, read on the forward strand.
GAGAAGACGATTTTCACCTCGCTTGCATTTCCTGCACTTGATACTCGCGCCAAATTCACTCTTAAAATCTTTAACCAGAATCCTATTAATACTGTAAATTCTCTTTGAGCCTTTAAGGTTTTAGAGCACTTCTTGCTAGAGAAAGGTTTTCAGAATAAATATTTTAACAACAAAAATATCATGATAATAAATATATATTTATTGTTAATCAATAAATAATCTGTTAAAATCAACTTAACAATACCGAAGTAAGTTGCTTTTTATAAAACTCAATATACTAAATTGAAAATATGGAAAGGCAAAAGTTAAGAAGACAGTCAAAAATAATGTAGTTTGATCAATAAACATCATAAAGGACAGCGGAAATTGAGACAACAATTAGTAGAGGAGGTAAAAATTGTGGACAGTAACAATTTTATTATTGAAAATATCGCAGATCCCAACGCGCTTGAAAGATTTTTCAGGGAAGACCCAAAAGCTTTTAAAAAAGACTTTGCAGAGGCTTTCGCACAAAATTCTGATTCACCGGTTCTTGCCGTTTGGCATGAACGGCTGCATTTCAAGGAGGCAGCACATACAGATAAAAATTTCTTTCTTCAAAAGGAATTTTTATTCATGGGCATGTTAGCAATTCTGGCCGGCATCAGCACCCGGATCATCTTCCATTTTGTCGAACTGCAGGCAATTGCCCCCATTAACCTTGCTTTCGGCGTACTTCCCTTTATTGCCGCCTATTTTGTCTATAAAAATCCACCGAAAAATAGTGTTCTGTACTTCCTTATGCTGCTATTCCTAATCTCAGGAGTTTATCTCAATAGGCTGCCCTTAGAATATACAGACAGCATCATTCTTGCTTACTTGCACCTTCCCATATTCCTATGGGCATTGGTTGGCCTTGCATTCGCTGGGAATAAATACAGCAATGACAGCACCCGGTTAGCCTATCTCAAATTCAATTTGAATTTCGTTATGCTCTACGCCAGTTTGGCGATCAGCGGCATGCTGCTGGCGGCAGTTACTACGCAGTTATTCAGCTTTGTTGGCTTAGACATAGAAGAATTCTATTTCAGCAATATCGTTTTATTTGGAGCTGCTGCTCTCGCTGTCGTGACAGCATACGTGGTTTCACGGAACCTGAAACTCGCTAAAAATGTTGCCCCGTATATAGCGAAGATTTTCAGCCCGCTCGTCCTGGCAACATTAATAGCCTATCTCATCGCAATTATTTGGCTCGGGAAAAATCCATTTTTGGACCGTGATTTCCTGATAATCTTCAACGGCATCCTTCTTGGTGTGCTGGCCGTCACCATCTTTTCCATTACCGAAAGCGGCTCAGACGAGAAAAAGAACATCTCTGATTATGTAAATGTTGCCTTGATTGTGCTGGCGCTGATCATCGACAGCGTCGCTTTATCCGCCATCATGTTCAGGCTGACTTCTTATGGCATTACGCCCAACCGCCTTGCGGTTTTAGGCGTAAACATCCTGGTTTGGGCCAATTTAATCTGGATCATGCTTTCCTATCTGCGTTTTCTGCGAAACAAAACCGGCCCTTCCACCATCCAAGATGCCGTTACGAAATATTTACCGGTCTACGGAATTTGGGCAGCTTTCGTTATCTTCACTTTTCCGATAATTTTTTGATTAGAAATTTCTGTTTGTATAATAGGATTTTTCTTTCCATCACGAATTTACAAAAGCCAAGAATGCCAGGCAAGTTTTTCTCTTTTGCTTGGTGTTCTTGGCTTTTTTTGTTTTTATAAGATCTTAGTTACTTATGATAAAGTTCTCTGTAATGTTTCAAAATGATTTTAGTTGTTGAACTCCCAGTAAAATATGATTGCTCCTTTAAACAAAACCTATACAGAATAGCATAGGTTTTGTAAATCATTTATTTTTATTTAGATTCCTTAATGTGCCGTAATTTCCACTTTAATTCTATCCGGATCTTCAAAAAAGACAGCATAATAATCAGGCCCTGCTGCATAAGGATGTTTTTCTTCATATAAAATTTTTATTCCTTTTCTTCTTAATTCTTCGGTGATTTCATCTACAAAAGCTGTCCCATCACCATGAAATGCTAAATGATTTAGCCCAACTCTGCAGCGGTGATAGGAAATATCAAGAAAACTTTCTTGTGTTTGAACAAATACAATATATGTTTCATCCAAAACATAATTGATAATACCTACATCTAAATTAAGCTTCTCTTTATATCCTAGTTTTGGTAGTAACCATCCCCAGAATTCTCTCGTTTTCTCCAGGTCCGATACATATATTTCAACATGATTTAATAGTCCTCTCAAACTTGTCCAGCTCCCCCATTGAATATAGACCTAAAACAATATCTTAGATGCTTACAGCACCTTCCCTCAGCATAAACCTCATTTACTTATGATAAGGCTCACCCTTCATTATCCGAAAAGCCCGATAAACCTGCTCCACCAAGATCAATTTCATCAATTGATGGGGAAACGTCATTTTCGAGAACGACAATTTCTCATCGGCGCGTTTCAATACCTCATCGTGGAGGCCAAGCGAGCCGCCGATGACGAATACGATCTTGCTGCGGCCGTAAGTCATGAGAGATTCGATGTCTTTTGCCAGCCCTTCGGAAGTCTTCATCTTGCCATCAATTGCCAATGCGATAACATAGGCATCTGGGGAAATTTTTGCCAGGATTCGGTCGGCTTCCTTCCTCTTTACAATTTCCATATCGGCCTCGCTCAATTGCTCGGGCGCTTTTTCGTCCGCCACTTCGATTTCATTGATCTTCGTGTAGCTTCCCAGCCGTTTCGTGTATTCTTCAATGCCGGCTTTCAAGTATTTCTCTTTTAGTTTGCCGACACTGATAATTGAGATATTCACAACTTATCCCCCTTTACTTAAAATTTACAAACAAGTTACCCCCAGATGTTATACACATATCCACAGGTGTTTCTACATATTGTGTTGACTCATTCACTTGCCACAAGATACATCGCGGGCTCTTCGCAGTATTCGCACTTTGTGGATAACTTTTCTTCGTCTGGCAATTCCGTTAAAATCGGATAACTTTCTGTCTTTGCCACGAACACGTCTAACGCATGCTCCACATGGGTTTTGCAGCAATAAATCTTCATTTTATCAAATCCTTTCGATTTCCGAATATTCTACATAGTTATACACATTTCGTTCATGTTTATCCACACCCTATTTTAACAGAAGTGAAAGCCCGGGAATAGCAAAGCTTCGAAAGCCCTGTGGATAGTTATTTCCTTCGATGATAGAAATAAGTTATCCACATGACGTTTTTTTGCTTTCACGAACATTGCTTATCAAAATCAGTCGGATTGTTTACAAAACTTACAATAACAATACACAAGAAAAAGGGACGAAAAAGTCCACGATGCGCAGGTTGGCATCGTGGACTTTTTTCATACTTCCGGCGGCTCTGCTCCCATCGCTGCCCAATCTTCTTTTGCTGGGCCATAAATCCCGGGAACTTTCAAACCTGCTTGGCGCATCAGCACTGTCATTTGTCCGCGGTGGTGGATTTGGTGCGTCATCAGCACTTTCAAAATGGTTGCGACGCTCCACATTTCGCCGTACATATTATGTTCTTCCACCAAAGTGTCATCTGTCCAATTGTCCCGCATCGCCATCACCATCGACTGGTTGGAAAAACGGTACGCTTCCGCAATTTCCTGCGCCGTGTCCGGCACCGGATTGCCGAATCGCGCCGCTGAAAACTGCAGGCCAGTATGGCCAACCATTTCATCGAGCGCCGTCGCGAGATGCCAGGCGAGTCGCCCAAGCGTTCGGTAGCCATCTGCGACCGGCTGGCTCAACGACTCATCCGTCAACACATCCAGAACTTTCTGCGTCGCTTGTTCTTCGGCCTTCCATTCTTTGAAAAAATCATCCAATGTTTTAAACATCCAATCCCTCCACATCATGTCGTGTCTTTTCCTTTATTCGCCGCCGGCCCGCCATTTCCTGCCTCAAAAAAAGATCTGGAAGCAAGGGCTTCCAAATCTCTATTGAATGCTATAAAGCGGAATTATCGACAAGCTCCAGTTCAAAGTCCATCAATTCCCCATTGCGGTAGGCTTTGACGGCCATCGTGTCGCCGATTTCCTTTGTATTGTACAAATGCTTGCGAAGCTCGATCAAATCGCCCACAGCTTTGCCGTCCAACTCGATGATGACGTCAAACTGCTGCATGCCCGCCTTAGCGGCCGCTGAATCATCAAGCACCGAATTGACCACAACACCTTCTTTGACCTCTGTAGGGAGGCTTAAGGTCTCCTCGCGCTGTGCTTGCGGCACTTGCGCCAAATCAATCAAGGTCACACCCATTGCAGGACGGATCATTTCGCCATTTTCTTCAATCGATTCAATAACCGGGATTGCCGAATTGATCGGAATCGCAAAACCGATCCCTTCGACATTTGACGTGGCGATCTTCATCGAATTGATGCCGATCAGCTGGCCACTGAGGTTGACCAGCGCACCTCCGCTATTGCCTGGATTGATCGCTGCGTCCGTCTGCAGCACTTCCGCTTGCCAGTCTTCCGTCCCATCGCCATCCAAGTCGACAGGAATGGCCCGATCCTTGCCGGACACTACTCCCGTCGTCACCGAACCGGAAAAATCAAGGCCCAGCGGATTGCCGATCGCGATAACCGGTTCACCGCGCTTCAATGCGTCCGAGTCGCCAAATTCCGCCACATCCTGGACAGCCGCGCCGTCCATTTCAATGACTGCGAGATCGGTCCAAATATCTGTCCCGACAAGAGTCGCCGCTACCTTCGTCCCGTCTGCAAGCGTCACTTCGATGCTATTGGCGCCATCAATGACGTGGTTGTTCGTCACTACAAACGCCCGTCCGTTATCATTTTTATAAATAACGCCAGACCCTGTCCCTGCCTCTTGCGGCTCGGTCTGCGACCAGAAATCGGACGATTCCTGCAGGTTCGTCACACCGACAACCGCATCCGCCACACTATCCACCGCTTCTGTCACATCGGTCGTCACATCCACCGACACGGATTCGGACTGCCGCTCCTCCTGGCCGGCACCTGCGTTATTCCCTGTCCCATTTCCTGCGTTATTATTGCCTGCACCCGGCATCAATTGCGGCACCGACTGAAACAAAAACCAAACCAGCAAAGCCCCGACAGCAACTCCGGCCAGTCCGGCTAGAAACGAACTCGTGCGCCTAGGCCGGCGCCGGCCCTCTGGCGGCTGATTGTAATATCCCACTGCACCCATCCTCTCCTGCTCTTTACTGTTGTATAGCCTTAGTTTAAGAATCCGAAACGGCGTTGGCAAGCCACAGCAACTGCTGGCCGCTAGACAAATTGGAGAATGTGTATTATTCGTGTTGCCACTCGCTTTTGACGCTTCGGGTGGGGCAAAGATGATTGCTCCTGCGCAAGTTCGTCGCAAATGAAATGGTCCAAATTCCATTTGGCCATCTCATTGGCTCACGCAGGAAGCCAGGCCCTTAGCCGCTCGACGCTAAAAATCTTGAATCACTGGAACATGTCTATCACTTTTGCTATTACTTCATCTTTCAATTCTAAAAGATGCACTGACACTTGTAACTGATATGGAGCCAAAAAGCGGAGACGCCTGCAAAAGAACTCTGCTCCTGCAGCGCTATGCGCTTCGTCGCAAAGAATTGCCCTCGCAGGCTTCGGTCAACTCTTGCCCGCGGCAAGCGTAGCTTTTTGGCGGAATATCAGCTATAACAGAAAAAAGGCTGCACCGGGTCTCGGTGCAGCCTTTTGGTTCCTCTATACAATAACAAGCTCGGTCGGGATATTGGCGTCTGTGTCCAGGAGGTCGACATACTCGCCGACAATAATGCCTTTTGTCTGCAAGGTCTGCTCGACGCTCATGCGCGCCAGATCTTTCATATTGTTATCCGCGCTTAAGTGGGACAAATAAATCCGCGTCGGCTTTTCAGCCATCACTTCGCTCATAGCGACTGCTGCATCTTCATTCGATACGTGGCCCACGTCGCTTAAAATCCGCCGCTTAACGGACCAGGGATAGCGCCCCATCTGCAGCATGCCCACGTCGTGGTTGCTTTCGAAAACGAACGCGTCCGAGGCCTGGATGATGCCTTTCATGCGGTCGCTGACATAGCCCGTGTCCGTGATAAGCGAAAGCTTTCGGCCATTTTCATGGAATACGTAAAACATCGGGTCGGCAGCATCATGCGACACCCCGAACGACTCGATGTCGAGCCCGCCGAAAGTTTTCACCGTCTCCATGTCAAAATGGAATCGCTGCTCGTTAGGAATCGCGCCGACGAGCCCGTCCATTGCCATCCAGGTCTTGGCATTGGCGTATACAGGCACCTTATGCTTGCGCGCCACAATGCCAAGCCCTTTGATGTGGTCGCTATGCTCGTGCGTAACCAGGATGCCGTCTAGATCGCTCATGCTTTTGCCGATTGAAGCAAACAGGGCTTCCAGCTTGCGTCCGCTCAGTCCGGCATCGACTAAGAACGATTGGCTACCGCTTTCTATATAAATAGCGTTGCCCTTAGAGCCGCTTGCTAATACACTAAAACGCATAATAAAAACTCCTTATTGTGCAGGTTCTTCCTCTTCCTTTTCCTTCAGCTCGATAACGCCATCTTTCACAGCGTTAACGAAAAACTCTTGCGGCGTGCCGTCTTCAAGCGTCGCTTGGATGCGCCATGTCGGCAAGAACATTTGCGTTTCTTCCGATACGGTCACATACTCCGAATAACCGATTTCCGCCGAATCAATTTCCGTATTCGTCGGCAGCAGGCGTTTCTGGTAAAGCGTATGAATCGCTTGGATAGCCGGAATCAAGGTTTTCTGCTGTTCGCTTTCTTCCACATTCTCAAAAATCGTCTGTTCGTAATTCACCACTTCTGCATTGTCGTTCCAGTAAACCGTCAACTTGCCGCCATCGCTGTAATAAAGCGGTTGGCCGCTGATTTCCTGGAAAAAGACCGCTTGGCGATTTTTTTCATCAATTCGCCAGAGGACGTAATTGTCGCCTCTGTAGACCGTTTTGTCCACAAATTCCTGCAACACTTCTGTACTCACTTTTTCTCCAAGCGGCATCGGTTCATTGAACCTCACTGCCAAGGATTTGTCGTTCGACACGTCCCCTGTGGAATCCGGACCCGGAACATCTGCTGCGACAAAAGATTTCATCTTGCCGGTTACGTATGGCTGGCTTTCCACCCCTTCCGGAAGATTGGAATAGCTGATTTTATCGGCTTCCAGCTTTTCTTCGTTGGAAGATTCGACAAGAAAGACGACGTTCTGCGATTCGTTGTAGCGGTCAAGATACAGCGAATACAGGAAAACGTTCAGTATGGCAAAGACAATGATGAAAATGGATTTGGTTTTATTCCAATCCAAAGGGATCGCCTCCTAACACTTCTGCTGGCAGCTGCGTCCAAACGCCATCCGCTTTGTAATACCAGGCAGGCTGCAGGCTAATCAGCCGCTCCGGTTCTTTTTCATCACGGGCCATTGAATAGCCCTGGACGATTTCCGAAACGCTTTTGGGTTCGATGTCCATATGTTCAATGGCGTGCAATACAGCTGCGCCGGAAGGCAATTCCAGCGAACCCGATGCGCCCAACGACTCCAGCACATAATAGGGCCGCTTATAGCGGAATACTTTTTCCATTTCAGCTTCCACACCCCAAACAACTTCAAGGTCGGTTTCGAATGTCTGGCTGAAGACCGGAAGATTATCCTGATACAGGCGATAATCGATTTTCTGGTTCAGCGGCTCCATGCCGAAATACCGGTAATCATTTGTCCAGCCACTGTGGCTGTTAATAAAATCCGCCGTCTTAAAAATCAATTCGGAGGGGATGGCCGGGTCATTTGTTTCTGCTTGGGGCTGCACGTAATTGACGCTTTTAGCATTTTCATCAAAGCTCATCAGGGCATCCGATTCATCGCTGTACTCCCGGTTCACTAAATCCCCAGTCGTCGTCACGCTGCCCGGATTTTCGAACAGGCCGTCAACTAATTTCTGTTCCGGAATGTCTTCCTGCAGATAGCGGTAAGTGTTCAGCACCTCCGAGCTTTCCGGGACGTAAATCGGCAGCACGCCGACTTTTTTGCTGGTGATGTAGGTTGAGTAATTTCCGAAAGCCGGTTCCACAACGGCGTTCATCAAGTTCTCCAGCTCTGTGGTCGAAACATTGCCCTGGTGCACGCGACCGGATTTGGAATTGATGAAATACAACATGAAATCCGTCTCACTCGCTTCTTCCCATGCAACGACAATGCGGTCGAATGACGCCTCCGGCATGCTGTCATCTGTGATGGTCAGGATGCTATCGATGACCGGGAACGGCACGGGGCCGGGGAAATAGATTGTTGCGCGATCTGGCCCGTGCATAAACGAAGCCAATTTCTTGACCGGCGTATCTTCTAAAATCGTCGTAATATCATGGATTTGCCATTGCTTCATGACATCCAGCAGCAAATCAATCTGCTGCTGGCTTGTTGTGCCTTTCGCTTCTTCTTCCGAGTGGTAAAGCACTTTCGTCGCCTGGACCACTTCTTCGACGTCCTTGTTCGCTCCAAGCTCCACTTCTGTGGCCGGTGTACTTTCAATTTGCGGGAATGTCGGCGTAAATGTCCAGATGGTAAAAGTTAGCGCCAAGCTCAAGAAAATCAGCAGGAATAAAAAGATCGTTTTTATTTGTTCAACGTATTTCATTCCCACTCACCTCCGTCATCCTCTTCGAATGGCAGCGTGAAGAAGATGGTTGTGCCTTTTCCAAATTCACTTTCTGCCCAAATAGCGCCGCCATGGGTGTTGATCATTTCTTTTGAAATTGCCAAGCCCAGTCCGGTCCCGCCCATTGCACGCGAGCGGGCGCGGTCGACGCGATAGAAACGGTCGAAAATGCGGTCGACGTTTTCTTTCGGAATCCCCATGCCCTGATCGCTGACACGAATCAGCAAGAAGCCGTCTTCAACGGTCATGTCAAAGCGGACTTTCCCGCCTTCCGGAGAATATTTCAAGGCGTTGGAAATGATGTTATCAATAACTTGCGTCAATTTATCCGGATCGACTTCAACAAAATACTGCTCTTTCGGCAAATAACGCTCGAAGCGGAGCTTCTGCGATTTCGACATCTCGAACCGGTCAATGATGCGGTTGAAGAAACGGCCGAATTCGACCATCTCTTTGTTGAGCTCGGTTTCGCTGGCATCCATTTTCGAAAGCTTCAACAAATCGTTGACCAGGCGAATCATACGCTCAGTCTCCGTCTGCGTCACATTCAAGAAGTTTGGAGCCAAGTTCGGGTCTTCCCATGCACCATCTGCCAACGCTTCGAGGTAGCTTCTCATCGTCGTCAGCGGCGTACGCAGCTCATGCGAAACATTGGCCACGAATTCGCGCCGCTCGACATCGATTTTCTCTTGCTCGGTATTGTCGTGCAGCACAGCGATGACGCCGTTGACGAAGCCAGTCTCTTTCTGGATAACCGAAAAACTCGTACGCAGAAGCGTGCTTTCATCGTATTTGCTGAAATCGAGTGTAATGGCTTCTTTCAAGTGAATTAAATCTTCAAACGTGTACTCCATATCCAGTTTCAGGACTGAGGTGATCGGGCGGTTGATAACCGTTTCACGTGAAACATTGAGCAAGCGCAGCGCTGGGTCGTTGATGAGGATGACACGGCCGCGCCTATCGGTCGATAGGACGCCGTCTGTCATATTCGACAGTACCGACGCCAATTTGCGCCGCTCGCTTTCCGTAGACTGCTGGGATTCCTGCAGCCGATTTGTCAGGTTATTGAACGATTTCGCCAATTGGCCGATTTCATCGTCCCCATAAACGCGCACTTTGCGCGAGAAATTCCCTTTGGCCATTGCCTGCGCCTGCCTCCGCATATCCGAAATCGGTTTGGAGATCGTCTGGGCGACCAGTACGCCGAGAATTGCGGTGACCGCCAATGCGATGGCGGTCCCGCCTGCAAGGATCGAGTTGATATCGTCCATCTGGTTATAGACATTTTCAATATCCGCTTCCATATACAAAGTGCCGAGCACTTCGCCGCCTTCAGCCATAATCGGCTGAGTGCGGACCCAAATACGCTCAGCTTGGGCATTGACGTAATTCCGGTCATAAGCCGCTTCTCCGACAATCGACTGCATGACAATGTCGTGCGTCGAACGTTGGCCGACAAGCGACTGATTTTCCACAGCAGAAGATGCCAAAATCCGGTAGCGTGAATCAATTACGCGAATTTCGTCGATATCGTCCGATTTAAAGCCGTTAAGGACTGACCGCAAGCTTTGCTCAGCGGTCAAGTCCTCATCCGTCCGTTCTTTGATCAATTCCTCCCGCACACTGAACTCCACAATGTTCATGCGGTCTTCAATCGAGCTTTTGAAATTATCAATCAGCGTTTCTTCAAGCTGCTGGGCAAAGTAAAGGCCGATGATTTGCATCGCCAATAAAATCAGCAGGATATAAATAAGCACAAACTTAACGTGAATCGATTTGAAAAAACTTACTTTATGCATTCAACCTACTCCTGTTCAGGATTCCGCAAGTAATAGCCTACTCCTCTGCGGGTTACGATCCAGGCCGGGTGGCTCGGATTGTCTTCTATTTTTTCACGCAGGCGGCGAATGGTTACATCCACTGTGCGGACGTCTCCGAAATAATCATATCCCCATACCGTCTGCAGCAAATGTTCACGCGTCATCACTTGGCCAATGTGCTTGCCAAGGTAATGCAGCAATTCAAATTCACGGTGCGTCAATTCGATTGTCTCATCGCGTTTCTGGACCAGATAAGCGTCCGGTTGAATCGTCAGCACGCCCACTTCGATATCGTTCGAATTGGGTCCGCCTTCTTCAAGCGGCACGACGTTCTGGCGGCGCAAGTTCGCTTTTACCCGCGCAATCAATTCGCGCGTCGAGAACGGTTTCGTAACGTAATCGTCCGCTCCTAGTTCAAGGCCTAACACTTTGTCGATCTCCGAGTCTTTGGCAGTCAGCATGATGATCGGGAAATCAAACTTCTTGCGGATCTCACGGCATACTTCCATGCCATCGCGGTTCGGCAGCATGATATCCAAAAGCATCAAATCCGGCTGAAGTTCTTCAGCCAGTTTGACCGCTTCGTCACCGTCATAAGCACACACTACATTGAAGCCTTCTTTTTTTAAATTAAACTGCAGAATATCTGCAATCGGCTTTTCATCGTCTACAACTAAAATCGTCTTATTCATCATTTTCTCCCCTTCGTATTCCAACTTTTGTATATGGAATTCCCTCCGCTATGCATTCTTTTCTACCCTTACTTTATCACTGTTTTGAAGGTTTCGCACCTCTCATTCCCCGGTGGTTATTTCCCGGGAAATAATTAGCGGAGAATTGAAAAAGATCGGCCCAAGCTGCTGGCCGATCTTTGAAGCTTTATATTTTGATGAATTGTTGAGAATACCTTTTAAAGATACTTCAAAACGCTCATTTGCGCCAGTGGAATGCTCTTCGAAGAAAAAGATAAAAGACGTTGTTAACTCTTTTCATTGCGCTTCAGGCAGACGCTTTCCGCGGGCACGGCTTCAGCCGCTTCCCTCGCTCTGCTCAGTCCAGGGTCTTCGGCTCGTGCTGTCCCCGCAGGAGTCGAGCGCCTTTCGCTCCATTTAACGGGTGTTCTTAATAGTGAACCAGTTCTGTGATCAAAGAGCTTCAAGACAAAACTTACTGTAGTTTCTTGTTGAGCCTGTCTAGTTTTTAAGAGAAGGTTCTTCTGTTAACAATTATTAGGCGTTAGTTCTTGGTTATCAGGCACTGTCTTGAAGTTAACATGCACTATTAGAGAATCATCAGACATTGCTCGAATTTTAACCAGCACTAGCTAACTAGTGCCATCCATATTCTAAGTTCAAAAGCTGAATATGAAAAGCCGTTCGCCTCTGCGAACGGCTCCTTAAACCGAAAGAGCTGAAACGATGCCGTTTCAGCTCTTTCCTTTGGATCTTATTCGTTAGCGCCACACGCTTGTGACGATGTTTGTTTGGTTGCGGTCAGGTCCTACTGAGAAGATGGAAATCTGGACGCCTGTCAATTGCGCGATGCGCTCAAGGTAATGGCGTGCGTTGTCAGGAAGTTCATCCAGTGATTTGCAGCTTGTTACGTCTTCAGACCAGCCTGGAAGCTCTTCGTATACCGGTTCGCATTCAGCTAGCATGCGCAAGTTTGCCGGGTATTCTGTGATCAGTTCGCCGTTGTGGCGGTAAGCAGTACAGATTTTCACCGTATCCAGTCCGCTCAATACGTCGATTGAGTTGACTGTCAGGTCTGTCAATCCGCTGACACGTCTCGCGTGGCGGACAACGACGCTGTCGAACCAGCCGATGCGGCGCGGGCGCCCTGTTGTCGTGCCGTATTCTTTGCCGACTTCGCGGATCCGGTTGCCCACTTCGTCAAACAATTCGGTCGGGAATGGTCCGTCGCCGACGCGGGATGTATATGCTTTGCAGACGCCGATGACGTGTTGGATCGTAGTCGGCCCGACGCCGGCTCCGATTGTCACGCCGCCCGCTACCGGGTTCGAAGATGTAACGTATGGGTATGTACCCTGATCGATATCGAGCATGACCCCTTGCGCGCCTTCAAACAATACGCGGCGGCCGTGATCGATTGCATCGTTAAGCACTTTTGAAGTATCGGTTACGTATTTCGCGATTTCCTGTCCGTACGCAAAATACTCCTCCATGATTTCTTCTACAGTGAATCCTTCTGTTTCGTAGAATTTCTCAAACAGACGGTTTTTCTCTGTTAAGTTCATGCGCAGCTTTTCTTCGAACACAACATGGTCCAACAAATCCGCCATGCGAATTCCGACACGTGCTGCTTTGTCCATATAAGCAGGACCGATGCCTTTGCCCGTTGTTCCGATTTTATTTACTCCGCGGCGTGCTTCTTCCACTTCATCCTGCTTGATGTGGTATGGCAATAAAACGTGTGCGCGGTTTGAAATGCGCAGGTTCTCAGTTGTCACTCCACGCTCATGAAGGCCTTTTAATTCTTTTACAAGCGCTTTCGGATCTACGACCATGCCGTTGCCGATTACTGAAATTTTGTCTTTATAGAAAATCCCTGATGGAATCAAATGCAATTTATACGTTTCTCCGCCGAAAATGATGGTATGTCCTGCGTTATTTCCGCCTTGGTAACGCGCAATTACTTCTGCGTGTTCAGATAGAAAATCAGTGATTTTCCCTTTTCCTTCGTCTCCCCATTGCGTTCCTACTACTACGACTGATGTCATCGTCCGCACCTCCGTTAGGCTTATGCCCTTGTTTCAAACAGTCTTCATTGTATCAACGAAATCACCCTTAGTCAATAATAAACAGAAGAAAACACGAACATATAAATGTGTCTTCACATTTAATGTTCGTGTTTAAAAGTCTCCGCCGGATTCGTGCTGGCTCCAGTCGATGGTGACGAATTTATTGTATTCTTTGACGAAAGCCAGCTTTACCGTGCCGGTCGGGCCGTTACGTTGCTTGGCGATGATGATTTCAATCATGTTTTGGTCTTCGGTTTCTTTGTCATAATAATCTTCCCGGTACAAGAAGGAAACGATATCGGCATCCTGCTCAATTGATCCGGATTCTCGCAAATCCGACATCATCGGCCGCTTATCCTGGCGCTGTTCCACTCCACGCGATAGCTGCGACAATGCGATGACCGGCACTTCAAGTTCACGCGCCAGCCCTTTCAATGAACGGGAAATATCGGATACTTCCTGCTGGCGGTTTTCGCCCGAGCGTCCAGGCCCCTGGATCAGCTGCAGGTAATCGATCATAATCATGCCAAGTCCGTACTCTTGTTTCAAGCGGCGGCATTTGGCACGGATGTCGTTGACCCGGATGCCCGGCGTGTCATCGATGAAGATGCCGGCATTCGACAAACTGCCCATTGCCATCGTCAGCTTGCGCCAGTCTTCCGTCTGCAAAGCCCCTGTACGGAGTACTTGCGCGTCGATGTTGCCTTCTGCACACAGCATACGCATGACGAGCTGTTCAGCGCCCATCTCCAGGCTGAAGATAGCGACGTTCTCGTCGGTTTTTGTGGCGACATTCTGCGCGACATTCAACGCGAATGCCGTCTTACCGACAGATGGCCGTGCAGCCACGATGATCAAGTCATTGCGCTGGAAACCAGCGGTGACTTTGTCGAGGTCACGGAAGCCGGTCGGGATTCCGGTGACATCGCCTTTGCGGGTATGCAGCAATTCAATATTGTCATACGTGCTTACAAGAACGTCTTTGATGTGGGTAAAGTCACCAGCATTTTTCCGGCTCGATACTTCCATCATCTTTTTTTCCGCTTCTGCGAGAAGCGTTTCCACTTCGTCTTCACGCGTGAAGCCGTCTTCGACAATCGTTGTCGCTACACGGATCAAACGCCGGAGCAGCGCTTTCTCTTCAACGATGCGTGCATAATGCACGACATTCGCTGCGGTAGGGACAGCATTGGCGATTTCCGCCAAATACGACAAGCCGCCAACATCTTCCAGCTCTTTTTTGACCGACAATTCCTCTGTCACTGTTACCACGTCAATCGCTTTGCCGTGGTCGGACAAATTGATCATCGTATCGAAGATTTTCTGGTGGGCAATGCGATAGAAATCCTCAGGATTTACAATCTCTGCAACCGTGATCAACGCCTGTGGTTCCAGGAAAATGGCGCCGATGACCGATTGTTCGGCTTCATGGTTATGCGGCGGGACGCGATCTATTGCTTCATTCATCGAGTTCATCACCTTACGCTTCTTCTGTTACATGGACTCTAAGCGTAGCAACAACATCTTGATGGACTTTAACCGGAACGTTCGTGTAGCCGAGCGCGCGGATGGCATCATCCAATTCCATTTTGCGTTTGTCCAATTTGATGCCGTGTGCCTTTTCAAGTTCCTTGGCCACTTGCTTCGTCGTGATTGAACCGAATAAACGGCCGCCTTCGCCTGATTTCGCTGTCAATTCGATGGTCAGGGCTTCTAATGTCGCTTTCAGCTTTTGTGCTTCTTCCAACTCAGCCGCAGCTTCTTTTTGTTCTTTTTTCTTCTGGCCGTCCAATTTGCTGACCGCCGCCGTATTCGCTTCAATGGCGAAATTATTCTTCAACAGGAAGTTATGCGCGTAGCCATCCGCCACGTTTTTGACTTCCCCTTTTTTGCCTTTGCCTTTAACGTCTTTTAAAAATATCACTTTCATTCTGTTTGGCCTCCCTCGTATTGTTCCATTATCACTTGTTTCAATTCGGCAATTGCTTCATCGATTGTTGCATCCGGCATTTGGGTCGCTGCGTTCGTCAAGTGGCCGCCGCCGCCCATATTTTCCATAACGATCTGGACGTTGACTTCTCCCAGCGAACGAGCCGAAATGCCGACGCCGCCTTCCGATCGCTCTGCTAAGACAAACGATGCATTTACGTCTTTCATCGTTAACAGGATATCCGCGGTTTGAGCGATCAACACCGGGCTGTAGATTTTACCCGCTTCGCCTCTGGCAATCGCGATGCCATCCTCGACGAACTCGACGGTTTCGACGATTTTCGCGCGTTCCATATATGTTTCCAGATCTTCCTTCAGCAAACGCTGAACCAATACGGTATCCGCGCCATTCGAGCGCAAGTACGATGCCGCTTCAAAGGTCCGCGAACCTGTCCGCAGCGTAAAGCTTTTGGTATCGACAATGATGCCTGCAAGCATCGCTGTCGCTTCAAGCATCGATAACTTTTCGTGCTTCGGTTGGTACTCAAGCAATTCGGTCACCAGCTCCGCCGTAGACGATGCGTAAGGTTCCATATAGACGAGCAGCGTATTGGTAATGAATTCTTCGCCTCTGCGGTGGTGATCGATCAGCACGACGCGCTCCATGCGCTGGAGCAGCCGCTCATCAATGACCATAGAGGGCTTATGTGTATCGACGATGACAAGCAAAGAGTTCTCTGTCATATCCGCCAGCGCTTCTTCCGGCGTGATAAACCGCTCGTACAGCTCGTCGTCCTCTTCAATTTCTTCCATTAAGCGCATGACGCTGCGGTCGTATTCATTGAAATCAAGGATAATGCGTCCTTTGACTTTATTCATCGCAGCCATTTTGGCAACGCCGACAGCTGCGCCGATTGCGTCCATATCGGGCATTTTATGGCCCATGACAAAGACTTGGTCACTTTCCTGGATAAGGTCGCGCAGCGCATGTGAAATGACGCGTGCGCGCACTCTGGTGCGTTTTTCGACAGGATTGGTCTTGCCTCCGTAAAATTTCACTTTTCCGCTTGGGTGCTTGATGGCCACTTGGTCGCCGCCGCGGCCGAGGACGAGGTCCAGGCCGGACTGTGCCATGCTGCCAAGCTCGACAAGCGATGCCGAACCGGCGCCGACGCCGATGCTCAGCGTCAAAGCGAGATTGTCTTTCGACGTCACTTCGCGCAGATCATCGAGAATCGCAAATTTTGATAGCTCAAGGTCTTTTAATATCGATTCATTGAATACGGCAAGAAAGCGGTCTGACGAAATCCGTTTGACGAAAATGCCATGGTTCGCTCCCCATTCATTGACCAGCGACGTGACCAGGCTATTCAAATTGCTTCGCGTCTGATCATCCATGCCTTGCGACAATTCATCGTAATTATCGATGAACAAAGTGGCGATGACAGTGCGGTCCGCGTAATACAGCGTCTCGATTTCCACTTGCTCGGTAATGTCGAACAAATAGAACAAACGATCATCCGCCCGGTAATAAACCTTGTATTTGCGTTCGCCGAGCGTGACGGTCATATCTTTTATTTCATCCGATTTCACCAATGTGTGGAATTCATCCGATAAGCTGTAAAGCGATTCGCCGATCAGCGTATCGTACTCCAAAGTCGATGTCATATATGGATTTGCCCATTCAATATCAAAATTTTCATTGACCAGGAGAATTCCGATCGGCATCTCGAGGAGCGCTTCTTCTCCGACCTTTTTCATCCGGTAGGACAAGGTCTCTATGTGTTTTTCAGTTTCTTCATATACCCGTTTTTCTGTCACCCATGCAGCTGTAAAAGCCAAGCCGAACAATAACGTAAAAATGCCGGCGGCCCATTCGGACCAAAGGGTGATCAAAATGATTGCGGCCGCTCCTAAGAGGAGCAGCGCCAAGAGCGGATACCGAAGTTTTCTTTGTCTAAAAAAAGCCGACATTCGTTTCAGCTCCTCATTTTCCTTTAAACTCGTGTGCCCGTTTCACCCAGCCTCTGATATCGAATCCAAGGTCGACGATCCCGACGATGCTCGTAAACGACAACAGCGGGAAAGCCAGAATGCTCACAAGGACCGTCACCCATTTCGGCCATCCTTCTTGATGGATGTAGAAATGGTAGAACGAAACGCCCTGCAGGAACATCAGGAATTGCAACACGATGGATGCGTTGATGATTATCATATAGGGCATGGTCCCCGGCTGGAAATCGGACAACAGCGGGACGAGCAAAACGATTAAATAATACCATAATACACTTTTCGGCAATTTCATATCCCGAAAAGGTGGGAATTTCGGAACGTCCGTGCCCAGCCGCTTTAAAATCGGCAAAAGAAGCAATAACAAGATCCATACGATCATAAATACCGACAGCACAAGCAGCGCCGGCAATAAAGTTTCGAAAGAGAACATGATTTGGCTGATGAACTCATCGTAATCTTCGTTCGGTGCCCCGAACTTTTCCATCATAGCGCTCGTCTGTTTATATGAAGCTTCCATCGCCGTCATCATTTCTTCGATGACGTTGATGCCGAACAGCCAGATAGAAGCCAGGTACTGCAGCATCACTGAAAGCAGAAGCACTACCCCTGAGCCCATGAACATAAAGAGCTTGCTTTTGCCATAATAAATCGACAAGCCGATCATGACACCAAGCGGCACATGAATCAGCGCCAGCGGCAAGGACAATAGACCACCGATTATGAACGCCAAAAACAGGCACACTGTAGCGAAAAGCGCAGAAGCCTTCCAATCATATTTCGCGCTGTACCAGGCAACCGGAAGCGCCAAAAAGAGCGTCGTTATTACATTTAAGAGAGGCACATAAACCGAGACAGCCAAAAGCACTGTAAACACTGCGGCCATCATGGCGCCATTTGTAAGTTTTCTTGTTTGTTGATTTTGCATCCGTGTGAGTGTCCCCTTCTTTCGGGTTTATTTCATCCTTGTAATTGTATCATGATTACGGAACCTGAACAAAACTACGGGACGCTGGCTGTCTCGTACAAACATGAAAATATAAGCTGATATTCCGCAAAACAGCTTCGCTTGCCGCGGGCGTCTCCGCTGTTTTGCTCCATATCTGGAGTAGTTGAAGAAGCAGAAGAAAGTGTACCTTTCATCTCTTGTTCATAGAAGTAGTTCTCTATTAAGAAAGTTCCTTGATGGCATTTCGCCAATGGCGGAATGCGCCCTTTCAATTAAAGGAGCCGTTCGCCGAAGCGAACGGCTTTTCATATTGGTCTCTTGAACTTGGAGAAAAGCGACGCTTCTTACATAATGTCGGTTAAAATCCGGGCAACGCTTGTTGATTCTCTACTAATGCGTTTTAAATTCAAGATAGTGTCTCATAACGAGGAAATAATGCCTGTTCATGGAAGAACCTTCTCTAAGAAACTAGATCAAGGTCATCGAAAAACTACATCACTCACTATCTTTAAGCACTTTGATCAAAGAACTGGTTCACTATTAAGAACACTCTTTGAATGGAGCGGCAGGCGGCGACTCCTGCGGGATTAGCGAGACAGCCGAGACCTTGCAGGAGCGAAGCGACGAAGCGGCTCGGCGCTCGCCCCGCGGAAAGCGTCCGCCTAAAGCGCAATGAAGAGGCGTCTAAAACAACAAAAAAAAGACCGGTTTCCCGGTCTTTTCGAAAATTATCTTTCTTCAGCTACGAATGGTAGAAGTGCCATGATACGTGAGCGTTTGATAGCGATTGTCAACTTACGTTGCCATTTAGCGCTAGTGCCTGTAACACGACGTGGCAAGATTTTTCCTCTTTCAGAAATAAATTTCTTCAATAGGTCAGTATCTTTATAATCGATGTGCGTAATGTTGTTTGACGTAAAATAACAAACCTTTTTACGCTTTTTGCCTCCGCGACGTGGTGCCATATCGAATTACCTCCTTTTTTGTTGGATTTTAGCCGCTAGTTCCAGCGTTCATTAGAATGGCAGATCGTCGTCCGATACTTCGATCGGGCCGCTGCCGCTTGAGAACGGATCCTGGTCTACGCGTGTATAGTTTTGTTGGCTTGGGTTTTGCTGACTTGGGCTTGGCGATTGGTTCTGTTGATAGGACGGCTGTTGTCCTTGTGAACGGTCTGCACCAGCTCCAGAACTTTTCGGTTCCAGGAATTGGACGCTGTCTGCAACGACTTCCGTCGTATAAACGCGCTTTCCGTCCTGCCCCTCGTAGCTTCCAGTTTGAATGCGGCCTTCTACGCCAGCCAAGCTTCCTTTTTTCAGGAAATTCGCTGTGTTTTCAGCTTGTTTGCGCCAAACGGTACAATTGATAAAATCAGTTTCCTTCTCCCCTTGCGCATTGGAGAATGTCCGGTTTACAGCAAGTGTAAAACGGGCAACTGCCGCACCGCTTGGAGTGTAGCGAAGGTCTGGATCTTTTGTCAGTCTTCCGACTAAAACAACTCGGTTAATCATCAGAATTCAACCTCCTTTTAAGTCAATATTTTTAAGGCTGCCGTCTTTTGCTTATACGTCTTTGCGTACAGCAATATGACGGATAATGTCTTCGTTAATGTTCGCAAGACGTGTGTATTCGTTGATAGCTTCAGAACCAGCGTTTACTTTTACGATCTGGTAGAAACCTTCACGCAAATCGTTGATTTCATAAGCTAAACGACGTTTACCCCACTCTTTCGACTCGATGATTTCAGCGCCGTTTGTAGTTAGGATGTCGTTAAAACGCTCAACTAGAGCTTTTTTAGCTTCCTCTTCAATTGCAGGCTGAATGATATACATTAATTCATATTCTCTCATCGTGTTGTCACCTCCTCATGGACTTGGGCCCTGCTGTTACCAGCGGGCAAGGAGCAAGCAATTCATATTATTACTCACATCAATGTATTGTACCACGTTTGGACACCCGCCGCAAGCATGTTTTTCACTGCCGCTTGCGCTATAATTTAGGCAAATGCTCAAAGGAAGTGATCGAGTGGAACCGGTCCGCGTCATTGAATTGGATATCAGGGAAATCGCACCGAAAGCGTTGTGGGCGAACGTCTTGCTCGTCGTGATTTTTGCCGCTGCCTACCATTTCTTCACGGAGCCGCTGTCGTTCGGCTTTTCTTGGTGGGCGGTCTTGTTCTTCACGGCCGGCTACGCGGCCCTGATCGTTCTCCATGAATTATTCCATTTGATCGGCTTCGTCGTCTTCGGCAAAGTGCCGATTTCATCGCTCGATTACGGCTTCGACCTGGACATGGGCATCGCGTACGCCACCACCAGCCGCGCGATTCCGATCAAAGCCATGAAAAAAGCCCTTTTGCTGCCGTTTTGGATGACCGCTGTCCTTCCGGCGGCGCTCGGCTTTTGGCTCGAAAGCCAGACCCTTATGCTGTTGGCCGCTATGCTCGCTGCCGGTGCCTATGGCGATTTCCATATGTACCGACAGCTGCTGCAAGAACGGTATGACAGCTGGGTTCTTGACGATCCCAAGCTGCCGCGTCTGCGGATCTACGCCGATAATCCATACAAAAAAAGCACCGGAGAATAAATCCTCCCGGTGCTTTTCGATTTACGCTTGTTCTTGTGCAACCCGAACATCCCAGACGCCCGTCTCCACTTTTTCTTTCAATAACCCGTTTGCATTCGCCACGTACACAATGGTTTCCATAACTTCACCGTTCGCGTAGACCTCGATTGTCTGTTTATCGAAAAGGTCAGTTTCTGCCTGAGCAGTATACCCTTCAAGATCGTCTATGGCCGGCCATAGTTCTTCCGGAATGTCATAAACCTGTCCTTGGATTTCTCCTTGTTCAGCTTTCACCATTGCTGGATAGCCCATCCCTGTATCATATAACGTTCCTGTGGCCATGGCGTGTTCTGCGACTAAATCGGCTTCACCCAAATAGCAATGGTATTTCCCGCCTTCTTTCAATGTTCCATATACGAACAAAAGCATTTCTGATCCTCCTAATTTAAAAAGACCGAGCGCTAAGGCATTCGGTCCCCTTCATATTGTTCCGTGGCGTGATGCGTTGTCTTGTATTACAGCTCTGAAATGTTTATTGCCATTTGGGACGGTTTCTAAACCTCGTCCCTTATAAATTGCTTAAATATTTGAAGCTTTTGGCTTAGACGTTAAAACGGAAAAGCATAACGTCGCCGTCTTTAACGATGTATTCTTTACCTTCTTGACGCACTTTGCCGGCTTCTTTTGCAGCTGCCATCGAACCCGCTTCAACAAGGTCTTCATAAGCTACCGTCTCGGCGCGGATAAAGCCGCGTTCGAAATCAGAGTGGATGACGCCAGCACATTGTGGGGCTTTCATGCCTTTTTTAAATGTCCATGCACGCACTTCCTGCACACCGGCAGTAAAGTAAGTGGCAAGCCCGAGCAAGCTGTAAGATGCTTTGACCAATTGATCCAGACCGGATTCTTTGATGCCCAATTCTTCAAGGAACATCGCTTTCTCCTCGTCGTCCAATTCAGCCATTTCTTCCTCGATTTTCGCACAGATAACGATAACTTCCGCATTCTGTTCTGCCGCATAATCGCGTACTTGTTGAACATATTCGTTGTTGTCCGCTTCCGCGATTTCATCTTCCGCTACGTTTGCTACATAAAGCATCGGCTTAAGCGTCAGCAAGTTCAAGTTTTTCGCGATGCGCAGCTCGTCTTCCGTAAAGTCGATCGAACGGGCCATTTGGCCATCTTCGAAGGCTTCGCGCAACTTCATAAGAACAGGCTCTTCAGCAATTGCATCTTTGTCTCTTTGCTTCACAAGTTTGGCAGCGCGCGCAATGCGTTTTTCGATGCTTTCCATGTCAGCAAGGATCAATTCCAAGTTGATGACTTCGATATCGGAAATCGGATCCACTTTGCCTGATACATGCGTAACATTGTCGTCAGCGAAACAGCGCACGACTTGGCAGATTGCATCTACTTCACGGATATGCGAAAGGAATTTATTCCCAAGACCTTCACCTTTACTGGCGCCTTTAACGATGCCGGCAATATCAGTGAATTCGAAAGCGGTAGGAACCGTTTTCTTCGGATCCACCAATTCCGTCAATTTGTCTAAGCGTTCGTCTGGAACTTCTACGATTCCGACGTTCGGATCTATCGTACAAAACGGGTAGTTGGCTGCTTCGGCCCCCGCCTTTGTAATAGCGTTAAATAATGTGGATTTCCCCACGTTTGGTAATCCTACAATCCCTGCAGTCAATGCCATAGGATTCACGACCTCTCTTCTTTTAAAAACGAATTATTTTTTTGCAACCATTCTATTATAAGAATGAAAATCAGTTCTGTCCATTTTTCCAAACTTATACAAATATACTATTTAAATATAATTCTACTCCTGCTCGGCCTTAACCAACACCCGTTTCATCTTTTTATTGAATTCCACCCGCGGAATCATGACGCTATGCTGACAGCCCTCGCATTTGATGCGGATGTCTGCACCCATGCGGATAATTTTCCAGGCATTTGCCCCGCATGGATGGCCTTTTTTCATTTCCACGATGTCGTTCAAACCGAATTCCTTCATTTCCATGACTTTGCCCCTTTCTTACTTTTTGGCAATTACCGACGGATTGGTGTCTTCTGGTGACCGCTGCACCATGACCATCCGTGGATAGGGAATTTCCACGCCTTGTGTATCGAGAAATTCCTTCAAGTCGCGGCGCAATCCGCGTGAAACGGCAAAATGCTGCATCGGCAACGTTTCCGCAATGATGCGCATGACCACTTCCGTCGTCGTCAAGTTCTGTACGCCCAGCAATTCAGGCGGTTTGATGATTTGTTCGTATTTATCCTGTATGTCTTCGAGGAATTCCTGGATCAGCTGCTCGACCTTCGCCATATCCGATTCGTACGAAATGTTGATGTCGACCACTGCAATGGAATTGTGGATCGAAAAATTCACGACATCCGTTACATTGCCATTCGGGAAGATAAACAATTCCCCTGTAAAGCCTTTGACTTTCGTTGTCCGGAGCCCGATTTCTTCGACGGTCCCTTCGGCCTGCCCGATGCGGACATAATCGCCAACCGAGAACTGGTCTTCAAAAATGATAAAGAATCCAGTGATGATGTCGCGCACCAAGTTTTGTGCGCCAAAACCGATGGCCAACCCGAGCACCCCGGCCCCGGCAATCAACCCAGTAATATCAATCGTGAATGCCGACAGTACCGCAATGATGGCCATAAAATATACCACATACGCAATGACGTTCTCGAGCAATTTCGACATCGTCTGCTGCCGCCGCTCGTTATATTTCAACGGCCCTTTTATGCGCACCGCAAATGTTTTACGGATCAGCACCTTAGCAACCCTTACAACAATTACCGCTAAGATGACGATCAAGAAAACTTTCAAGCCGACAAAACCGATGCCGAGCCACATTTGTTCATCCAATAACAGTTTTTTTACTTTTTCAGTTCCTGATGTTACATCAGCTATTGCTTGTGCACTCATTATTACACCATCCTAACTTACAATTAACCCAAATTCAGTTTAAACATAACCGTGACGATGATCGCAACAACTAACACTCCTGGCAATAAATTGGCAACCCGCATTTTGGTGACGCCCATCAAATTCAAACCGATAGCGACAATCATGACGCCGCCGGTCGCCGTCATTTCAGTAATAAACATATCAAGCGCCGCTTCCGGTATCAACAAGCTGATTTGTGTAGCGAATAGTGCAATCAGCCCTTGGTAGACGAAAACCGGGATAGCAGCTAGCAATACACCGATGCCAAGCGTCGATGCCAGGATGATTGAAGTGAATCCATCAATCAGCCCTTTTGAGATCAACACGCCGTGTTCGTTTGCCAAGCCGCTTTCAAGTGCGCCGATAATGCCCATAGCGCCGATGACGAAAATTAGCGTAGCCGTTACGAACCCTTGTGCGATGCTTCCTTTGCTTTCTTTCGCACCCATTTTGACCTCAATCCAATGGCCGAAACTATTCAACTTCTTATCCAGGTCGATCCACTCGCCGATCACCGCCCCAAATACGAGACTGATGATAACTACTACAAAGTTCTGGCTTTGGATTCCCATTTGCAAGCCCAGTACGACAACCGCCAAACCAATCACATACAATACCGTTTCCTTCATCTTTTCAGGAATATTACGAAGTGCCCGCCCGATTAACGTGCCGACAACGATTAAAACGGCGTTAATCAATGTCCCTAAGAGAACCATCTATTCATTTCCCCTTCCGCCTGCGCTTCCCTGTTCTTTGCATAGCAGAGCCTATTCCCTTTTAAGAGGAATAGGCTCGACTTAGTTTAGGAGTTCAAGGATGCGTTCCAGGTCTTCTTCAGAGAAAAATTCGATTTCGATTTTCCCTTTATTTTTCGTTTTTTTGATTTGGACACTCGTTCCGAAGCGGTCTCTCAGCTCGGATTGCTTTTCTTCTATAAAGAGATCTTTTTTCTTTTCAATTGTTTCACGTGGAACATCTTCATTCAGACGCTGCACAAGATTCTCTAATTGACGGACGTTCAAGCTTTCTTTTACTACTTTTTCCGCTGTTTCCGGAATCATTTTCTTGGAACGCAGGCCTAGAAGCGTACGGCCGTGGCCCATTGTCAGTTTCTTGTCCGAGATCATCTCGCGGACTTTTTCTGGCAAGGCGAGCAGCCGCACATGGTTTGCGATGTGTGGACGGCTTTTTCCGAGGCGGAAAGCCAGTTGTTCTTGTGTCAGGCTCAATGCTTCCATCAGCTTTTGGTAGGCTTCCGCTTCTTCAATCGGCGTCAAATCTTCACGCTGAAGGTTTTCCAGAATAGCAAGTTCCATCATTTGCTGGTCATTCAACTCTTTGATGATGGCCGGAACTTCTTCCAATTTCGCGAGTTTAGCCGCTCGGAAACGCCGCTCCCCCACTACTAACTCAAAATTATTACCTTTTTTGCGGACCACCACAGGCTGAAGGATGCCGTGTTCTTTGATCGACTCTGATAATTCCTGCAACGCCGTGTCATCGAAAACTTTCCTCGGCTGGTAAGGGTTCGTGCGCAATTGGCTGATATTGAGCTGTGTAATCTTTTCTGTCTCGCTCAATGATTCGCCTGGGAATAACGCGTTAATCCCTTTTCCTAATCCTTTAGCCATTACGAATCACTTCCCTTGCTAAATCTAAGTAGACTTCTGCGCCTCTGGATTTCGGATCATAAATAATGATCGGTTCGCCGTGGCTTGGGGCTTCGCTTAACCGGATATTCCGTGGAATAATCGTCCGGTAAACTTTATCCTGGAAATACTTTTTCACTTCTTCAATAACCTGCAGACCTAAATTCGTCCGGGCATCGAGCATGGTCAATAAAACACCGTCGATTTCCAGGTCATGATTTAAATGCTTCTGTACCAAGCGCACTGTGCTCAGCAGCTGGCTCAATCCTTCTAATGCATAATACTCGCATTGAACGGGAATCACAATTGCATCAGAAGCTGTCAATGAGTTGATCGTCAGCAATCCCAATGATGGCGGACAGTCAATGATGATGTAATCGTACATTTCTTTGACTTCCTGCAACGCTGTCTTCAGCCGAACTTCCCTCGACATTGTCGAGACCAATTCGATTTCCGCTCCCGCTAGTGAAATTGTGGCAGGTACGACATGAAGATTTTCTACTTTCGTCTCCATAATCGTATCTTTCACGTCTACATCATCAATGAGCACTTCGTAAATACATTGGTCTACATCGCCTTTGTTGACACCTACTCCACTAGTGGCGTTCCCTTGCGGATCAATATCTATTAAAAGGACCTTTTTGCCCAAATAAGCAAGGCAGGCACTCAAATTCACTGAAGATGTCGTTTTTCCTACGCCGCCTTTTTGATTGGCGATCGCAATAATTCTACCCACACTTGCACCAACTTTCTTTCATACTTCTCTCATTTTACTGCGCATACAGAGTTAATACCATCTATAACACATAAAATAATGATATATCTTTATCTATTGTAGCAAATCAATGTACAAATTAAGGTTACATTCATATTAAAAAAGCTCTTTCCGCCGTGGGAAAGAGCTTTTCGCTATTTTTTCTTCTGGATTTTCACCGTAATCTGGTAATATTCATCGTGTTCTTCTTCTTCCGTGGATACATCAATGCCGCTTTTTGACACCATCGTCAACGATTGCTTGATGGTGTTGACGGCAATCCGGACATCACGGCTGAAAGCTTTGCGCCGCGGCTTTGCCTTTTTCGGCTCGGTCGACAAGAGCTTCTCCACTTTCAGCTCAAGCTGCTTCACATTCAGGTTCTCTTCCAATGTTTCATCGAAGAGCTTTTTCTGCATGTCCCCGTCTTTGACTTTCAGCAGCGCACGCGCATGGCGCTCCATCAATTTGCGGTCAAGCAATGCCTGCTGGATGTCCGCCGGCAATTTCAACAGCCTTAATTTGTTGGCAACAGTCGACTGCCCTTTGCCAAGGCGCTGGGCAAGCGCTTCTTGTGTAATGCCATGGAGTTCCAGCAGGTTTTGGTAAGCATTCGCCTCTTCGATCGAAGTCAGCTCTTCCCGCTGCAAATTTTCTATCAACGCGATAGAAGCTGTTTCCTTGTCGCTCAAGTTTCGGACAATCGCCGGCACTTCATCCCAGCCAAGCGAAGACATGGCGCGGAAACGACGCTCCCCTGCGATGATTTCATAATGGTCGCCTGTTTCTGTCGGGCGCACCACAATCGGCTGTATGACGCCGTGCATATGGATGGTGCGGGCCAGCTCTTCAATCTTTGCTTCATCAAAGACGGTCCGCGGCTGGAATTTATTGGCGCTGATTTTATCCCGCGGAATTTTAACAACTTCCTCGGAACTTTCTGCCGCCTCTTGGACTTCCGGTTGTTCATTTACTTGTTCTGTTGGTTCATTTGCTTTATCGCTGCCCCCGAAGAACCGGGAGAAAGGACTTTTCATCCTCAAGCACCACCTTTTAAAAAGCTCACTTGCATAGTATTCGCTATTCCGTGACTCGATACCTTTATGTCAATGTTCCACGTGAAACAATAACTTTCTTAGGCCTTTGTTGCTTAAGCAATGGGTGATTTGTTCGGCATTCCCGGTTTGCGCGGGTATTTCTTCGGGGTTGCTTTGAATTTGCGGAACACTTGAATATAGCGTTCACTTTCTTCCACTGGCAATTTAAACGAATATACGTTCTCCTTTTTAACACCGAGCTTTTCCAACGCTTTTTTGGCGTCTTCCAGTTCATCAGGCGCCGAAGCGGCTTTCATCGCTGCGAATAATCCGCCGTTCTTCACAAGCGGAACACACAATTCTGCCAGGACCGACAAGCGCGCTACTGCTCTGGCAGTTACCAAGTCGTATTTTTCACGGTGCTCTGACTGGCCGAAGTCCTCTGCCCGCGCATGGACAAAACGTACGCCGGACAAGTTCAGTTTGTCACTTAAATGCGTCAGAAATTGAATCCGTTTATTCAATGAATCGACAATCGTCACTTCAATGTGCGGGAAACAAATTTTCAACGGAATACTTGGGAATCCGGCACCCGCCCCCACGTCGCATAATTTCATCGGCTTCGTGAAGTCCAGATAGAAAGCGGCAGTAACCGAATCGTAGAAATGCTTCAAATAAACAGAAGGCTGATCCGTAATCGCTGTCAGGTTCATCTTTTCGTTCCACTTGACCAGTTCTTCGAAATATGTCCGGAATTGAGCCAATTGTCCGTCCGTAAGCTCAATCCCTTTCTCACTGAGGGCGTCTTTGAATTGTTGTTCGTTCATGCGCTTGTTCCTCCCTCTTCCGTTCTGTTTTCTATGTAAAAATGGGCTGGCGCAAACCAGCCCACATTTTATCGTTATCACTTAACTGGATATTTTCGCAATTCTTCCTTGTTCAATATACACCAAAAGAATCGAAATGTCAGCAGGGTTCACGCCGGATATGCGTGAAGCCTGTGCTATGGAGAGCGGCCGGACTTCCGTCAGCTTGCCGCGGGCCTCGGTCGCAATCCCGGAAATCGCATGGTAATCGATGTTTTCTGGAATTTTTTTGTTTTCCATTTTCTTCAGCTTATCGACTTGCTGCAACGATTTTTCGATGTAGCCTTCGTATTTAATGTGGATTTCAACTTGTTCTTTCACTTCTTCTTCCAGCTCCACTTCGGAAGCCGTCAGCTGGGAAATCATTTCATAGGTCATTTCCGGACGCTTCAACAGATCTGCTCCGCGGATGCCGTCTTTCAGCTCACTGCCCCCTGCATCCCGTATGGCTTGCTGGGTAGTTTCGGTCGGCTTGATCATGATGGCTCTTAAACGCTTGATTTCATCTTCAATCCGCTCTTTTTTCGCGATGAATTTTGCATAGCGTTCAGCTGATATCATGCCGATTTTAAAACCAAGTTCCGTCAAGCGCATGTCCGCATTGTCATGGCGCAGCAATAAGCGGTATTCCGCGCGCGACGTCAATAAACGATACGGTTCATTGGTCCCTTTTGTCACCAGATCATCGATCAGGACGCCGATATAAGCGTCCGAACGGCTCAAGATGACTTCTTCTTTGCCCAGCACTTTCGCTGCCGCATTGATGCCTGCCATCAAGCCTTGCCCCGCTGCTTCTTCGTAGCCTGACGTGCCGTTGATTTGGCCTGCCGTGTACAGATTTTCAAGCTGTTTCGACTCGAGCGTCGGCCATAATTGCGTCGGTACGATGGAATCGTATTCAATTGCATATCCAGCACGCATCATTTCGGCTTTCTCAAGCCCTGGGATGGATTCCAGCAGTTGGCGCTGGACGTGCTCAGGCAAACTTGTCGAAAGCCCTTGTACGTAAACCTCGCGCGTATTGCGCCCTTCCGGCTCCAGGAAAATCTGATGGCGCGGCTTATCATTGAAACGAACGACTTTATCTTCGATGGACGGACAATAACGAGGCCCTGTCCCTTTGATCATCCCAGAATACATTGGCGACAAATGCAGATTGTCATCAATGATCTGGTGAGTTTTTTCGTTTGTATACGTCAGCCAGCAAGGCAGCTGGTCCATGATGAATTCCGTCGTTTCAAAGCTGAATGCACGCGGCACATCATCTCCCGGCTGAATTTCAGTCTTGCTGTAGTCGATCGAATTGCTGTTTACGCGCGGCGGCGTCCCTGTTTTGAAACGCACGGTTTCAAATCCGAGCGCTTCCAGGTTTTCTGCTAGCTTGATCGACGGCTGCTGGTTGTTCGGACCGCTTGAATAACGCAGATCCCCGATGATGATTTCTCCGCGCAGGAATGTTCCCGTCGTAATGACAACGGATTTGGCACGATAAATGCCGCCTACCTGTGTGATCAACCCTTGGACTTTGCCGTCTTCAACGATCAATTCTTCAGCAATGCCCTGGTGGAGCGACAAATTCGGCTCTTCTTCCATCAAACGCTTCATTTCCTGCTGGTAAAGCACTTTATCGGCTTGCGCACGCAAAGCGCGCACTGCCGGCCCTTTTGCTGTATTCAACATTCTCATTTGAATGTGTGTTTTATCGATAACGCGCCCCATGGCTCCGCCAAGTGCGTCAATTTCGCGTACTACGATGCCTTTTGCTGGTCCGCCGATTGACGGGTTGCAAGGCATGAATGCGATCATATCCAGATTCATCGTCAAAACGAGCGTTTTTGCGCCCATCCGTGCTGATGCAAGAGCAGCTTCCGCTCCTGCATGGCCAGCGCCTACGACGATGACATCGAACGTGCCTGCTTCGTATTGTGGCATGTCCGTTCATTCCCTTCGAGTTTTATTTCCCTAGACAGAACTGCGAGAACAATTGGTTCAATAATCCATCATCCGCGGTATCGCCGATGATTTCCCCAAGAAGTTCCCACGTTCGCGTAACATCAATTTGGATCATATCCACCGGCACGTCCATTTCGGCCGCTTCAATGGCATCTGAAATGGTTGCGTGCGCTTGGTGAAGCAAGGAAATGTGGCGTGCATTGGAAACGTACGTCATATCCCCTGATTCAATCGATCCTTCAAAAAATAGCTTCGCAATAGCTTCTTCCAGCTGATCGATGCCTTCTTCTTCTATTAAAGAGGTGGTGATCAACTGTTTGTCGCCTGCGAGTTTTTGCACTTCAGCCAAATCGATTTTCTGCGGCAAATCAGTTTTGTTTATAACGACAATGTAATCCATGCCTTTCACCGCTTCAAATAACAAGGCATCTTCCGGCGTCAGCGCCTCCGAGTAATTCAGCACGTAAAGAATGAGATCCGCTTCTTTCAGCACTTTCCGGGAGCGTTCGACGCCGATGCGTTCAACGATGTCTTCGGTTTCCCGGATCCCGGCAGTGTCCACTAAACGCAGCGGCACTCCACGGACATTGACATATTCCTCTATTATATCACGGGTTGTGCCCGCTATTTCTGTGACAATTGCTTTGTTTTCCTGCACCAAACTGTTGAGGAGTGAAGATTTTCCGACATTCGGGCGGCCAACAATGACCGTAGAAAGCCCTTCTCTCAGAATTTTCCCTTGCGACGAGGTCTGGAGCAGTTTATCGATTTCACTGCGCACCCATTGCGCTTTTTCCAGCATAATCGGGCGTGTCATCTCTTCCACGTCGTCATATTCCGGATAATCGATATTCACTTCCATTTGGGCGATCGATTCCAGCAGCGCCTGGCGCAATGTGCCAATCAGTTTCGACAAACGCCCTTCCATCTGATTGAGCGCAACATCCATGGCGCGGTCCGTTTTGGCGCGAATCAAATCCATCACCGCTTCCGCTTGGGACAAATCGATGCGCCCGTTGAGGAATGCGCGCTTCGTGAATTCCCCTGGCTCCGCCAAACGTGCACCTGCACGCAAAACGAGTGCCAGCACCCGATTGACGGAAACAATGCCGCCGTGGCAATTAATCTCGATGACATCTTCGCGTGTGAAGGTTTTTGGCGCCTTCATGAACGATACCATGACTTCTTCGACGATTTCCTCCGTCCACGGATCGTTGAGATGGCCGTAATGTATCGTATGGGTGGCTTGTGAAGCCAAACTTTTTCCGCTTGGCGCCTGGAATATGCGATCAGCAATCCCGATAGCTTCCGGCCCGCTCAATCGGACGATTGCTATGGCCCCTTCACCGCTCGGCGTGGATATCGCGGCTATTGTATCGAATTCCATGTTATTGTATCCTCCTTAGTATCAAAAAAAACGTAACAGCTTCTGCAAAACGCCGAAGCCCTGAAATGTAGAACCTGAAAATTATCCCCAAGATTTCTCTAGCCCGGGATTCACCATTGCGCTTTAAAAGTTGTCCACATGTGGACAACCGGTAAATGCCCGTGACTTTCTAACATATTACATTAGCATAAATGCCTTTATTCCGAAAGGGTGAGTGCTCCGTTTCCTTTTATTTTTTACCGGGCTTCCTCCCCATAAAAAGAGCCGCCGAGAAATTCTCGGCGGCTCTTTGCTATTTATTATCTTAGAGGTTCAATGACCAGATAACGATTCGGTTCTTTTCCTTCTGAATACGTGTCGATATCAAGCCGCCTTGACAGCGCCTGATGGATAACTTTCCGTTCATAGGAAGGCATCGGCTCAAACTGGACGCGGCCGCCTGTGCGGATTGCTTTATCAGCCATCCGGTCAGCCAGCTGCTCCAATGTTTCCTGGCGCCGCTCCCGGTAATTCTCGGCATCGAGCTCAACGATCATGAATTGGTCCGAATGCTTATTGGCGACAAGCTGTGCTAATTGCTGAAGGGAATTCAACGTATTGCCACGTTTTCCGATCAACATCGCCACTTTTTCACTTTCCAGATAAAAACTGACTTGCTTGCCTTTGCGCTTATGCGTGATTTTCAGGTCTTCGATGTTCATGCCTTTTGAAATCGATTGGATGTAAGCTTTGGTTTCTTCAATTGCCCGCTCGTTCAACTCTTCGGACGCTTCTTCGACCAATTCCTCTAAAATTTCTTTCGGTTCACTGGAAACAGCCTCAACTGCTGCCTCTTCTTCCTCCATTACTGGAGGATTTTCCGCAGGCTCGAGTTCTTTCACAGTGACTTGAACTTCAGCTTGCTTTGATCCGAAGCCTAAAAATCCCTTTTTTTCGGTTTGAATTACATGAACTATGACTTCTTCACGAGTTACTTGGAGTTTTTCTAATGCTGCAGATATCGCGTTTTCAACAGTAAGACCCGTTTGCGTAATCTGTTTCACTTTTTAGCCCCTCCTGCTTTCGTTTTAACAGGCTGTTTCGTTTGTTTCACTTGTTTCGTCTGCTTTTTGCCTACAGGTTGCTTTTCAAGCTCAACAGCCGCCGAAGCAACTTTCTTTTTCTTTTCCCACGGACGATAAATAACCAGGTTCTGAATAAGGGAAATAATATTCCCGATTACCCAATACAATGTCAATGCTGATGGCAAGATGATACCAAATCCGATAATCATCAGCGGCATGAAATACATCATGATTTTCATCTGCGGATTGTCCATCGCCGGCCCCGTCAATAGAACCACAAACTGCATCAAACCGGCAATGATTGCCAAAATGATACTTGGTTCAGCGAGCGGGAAAATCAAGAACGAACCCAAATCGATCGTCGGTGTGCTGTTCATCCGGCTGATTGCGTGGTAGAAGCCGATCAATACTGGCATCTGGACCAGTACCGGCAAGCAGCCAGCCATTGGATTGACACCGCGCTCTGAAAACATCGCCATCATTTCCTGCTGGTATTTCTGCTGCGTTACCGCATCTTTCGATTTGTACTTTTCTTTAAGTTTCGCCAAATCCGGCTGAAGTTCCTGCATGCGCTTTGAACTGCGCGTCTGTTTGACCATCAGCGGCAATAAAGCCACCCGGATAATGATTGTTACAGCAATGATTCCCAATCCGTACGTTCCAAGCAGTTCTTTAAAATACGTTATCGCTGAAACCAGCGGCCACACGATAAATTCATTCCAAAATCCTTCGCTGTCGGCACTGATCGGCTGTTCAAACTCAGTACAGCCGGCTAGCAGCAATGAAACCGCTATCAGTGAAATAAGCAGTGCAATGCGTTTATTCAACCTTCTTCCCCCAAACTACTTTTCAGTTGCTTCTATAATAACATTCAATTTGCGGTGTTTTCTAGTTCTTTGGCAAAGCGCGTGCGATTTTCAGCACATGCTCCAAACTCTTTTTGCTTTCGTGGTAATCCAAATCGGCCGCCTGTTGCCGGGCGATAATGACATAATCGGCGTTCTGCATCAAATCCGCGTGGTTTTCTAGAAATGCCTGCCGAATAAAACGTTTAATGCGGTTTCGCGTAACTGCGTTCCCCACTTTTTTGCTGACGGACAATCCCAGGCGAAATTCCGGCTGATCGTCTTTCAATACATAGACGATAAACTGGCGATTCGCGAAAGATTTCCCTTTTTTGAAAATCCGCTGAAATTCTTTATTCTTCTTGATCCGTTGGTGCTTATTCATTTTTTCACCTGCTTATTGTGGTTCATTCCTGCTGAAAAATCGGCAGAAAAGAAAAAAAAGACCACTGATGCGGTCAGTGGACTTAAGCTGATAGTACTTTTCTTCCTTTACGACGGCGTGCTGCGATTATTCTACGTCCGTTTTTTGTGCTCATACGTGCTCTGAAGCCGTGTACTTTGCTGTGTTTACGTTTATTTGGTTGGTATGTGCGTAATGTCATTGGTGACACCTCCTGAATATAAGTTAACTATTTCTCAAAGACAGTCTTGACTATTATATAGTCGCTGTGCATCAAATGTCAATATCTTATTGAAAAAGATGCCTGTTGGCGATTTTTGTGAAAGCTAAGTCTTATTCGATGTGTAGATCCGATATTCCGCAAAACAGCTACGCTTGCCGCGGGCGAGCGCCAAGCCTCCTCAGTCGCTTCGAAAACCTTGTGCTCCTGCATCGCTTCGCTAGCTTCGTCGCAGGCAAGACTTACCCGAAGCCTGCGAGGGCAAGTCTTTGCGACGAAGCGCATAGCGCTGCAACGCACTTTAATGTCTCAAAGTTAGCGCAGCGATGCAACGGTTTTTCATGTCCCGAAGCTAGCGAAGCGTTGCAGGGACAGAGACAGGAGCAGTAAGGTTTTCTCCGCTGTTTTGCTCCATATCTAGAGACCAGAATAAACTAAAGAGAATATATCTTTCATATTATAAACTAGATAAAAATTAGCATCTGGTAACTAGAAATTTCTTTGAATGAAGCGGAAGGCGGCGACTCCAGCGAGAGCAGTGATGGAGCAAAGCGACAGAGCGACGAGCTGAAGACCCTGGACTGAGCGCAGCGAAGGAAGCGGCTGAAGCCGTGCCCGCGGAACGCGTCCTCCTGTCTCTGCATCGCTTCGCTAGCTTCGAGACATGAAAGTGCGTTGAAGCGAAATGAAAAGCGACTCCAAAAGTTTCTTTCTACCCTCTTTCTCCCCCCTTCGCTTAATATAAAGTTATCCACATACCCTCCAGAAAAATTATATTTCCCTGTGCGGCATTTTTTTGGTAAACTATTTTATCCACACCCCTTATCTACAACTTCCTCACATAAGAACCCCCTGTGGATAGAATTATTGTGTGTAATAATTGTAATGTGGATAACTTAATTAATCGCTTGTAATGTCTCAATTATTTTGATAACATTAACTTGTTTTCACTTGTTGATAATTTTTCGCACAAAAAACTTATCCACAAACTGTGGGTAAGGTGTGGACAGTTAATAAACGGTCTGTTTGTAAGTGTTATCCACAGGCTGTGATTTTGTGTATGGTATACTAAAAAAATATTTACATATAAAGGAGAAAAGCTATTGGAACACTTAGACGAAATATGGTCAAGTGTCTTAGCCCAAGTTGAAACAAAAATCTCCAAACCCAGTTTTGAAACGTGGTTAAAGTCAACAAAACTTTTGTCTTATCAGAGCGATACAGTCACAATATCAGCGCCAAATTCGTTTGCACGTGATTGGTTGGAAAACCATTACGTGCATTTAATTACTGGAATCCTTTCAGATTTGACGGGCGATGATCTGCTGATAAAGTTTGTTGTGCCCAAAAATCAGGATATGGATGATTTTCAACTACCAGCCCCACGCGTAAAGCCTGGCCAGAATGAGCTGCAGGAATTTCTTCCTGGGATGCTGAACCCGAAATATACATTCGATACGTTTGTAATCGGGTCCGGCAACCGTTTTGCCCATGCTGCCTCGCTAGCGGTCGCTGAAGCGCCAGCTAAAGCATATAATCCGTTGTTTATCTACGGTGGAGTTGGACTTGGCAAGACACATTTAATGCACGCAATCGGACATTACGTCCTTGAACACAACCCGAATGCCAAGGTGGTTTATTTGTCTTCGGAAAAATTCACCAATGAGTTCATTAACTCGATCCGAGACAATCAGACCGTCGATTTCCGCAATAAATACCGCAGCGTCGACATCTTATTGATTGATGATATTCAATTTTTGGCTGGAAAAGAGCAGACGCAAGAGGAATTCTTCCATACATTCAATACACTGCATGAAGAATCGAAACAAATCATCATCTCCAGCGATCGGCCGCCGAAAGAGATTCCGACCTTGGAGGATCGCTTAAGATCTCGCTTTGAATGGGGGCTTATTACCGATATCACACCGCCGGATCTTGAAACGCGTATTGCGATTTTGCGCAAAAAAGCGAAAGCTGACGGCCTTGATATCCCGAATGACGTCATGACGTATATTGCCAATTCAATCGATTCAAATATCCGGGAACTTGAAGGGGCATTGATCCGGGTAGTGGCTTATTCTTCGCTGATCAACCGTGATATGAGCGCTGAACTGGCCGCTGAAGCTTTAAAAGACATCATGCCGAACTCAAAACCGAAAGTCATTACGATTTTAGATATTCAGCATGCCGTCGGCGATCAATTTAATGTGAAATTGGAAGATTTCAAGACAAAGCGCCGGACAAAGGACATTGCCTATCCGCGCCAAGTTGCAATGTATTTGTCCCGGGAAATGACGGATTTTTCGCTGCCTAAAATTGGGGAAGAGTTCGGAGGGCGGGACCATACGACGGTCATCCATGCCCACGAGAAGATTTCGAGGATGCTGAAAGACAACCAGCAGCTCCAGCAAGATGTTAAAGATATCAAAAGTACACTCGGCAAAGGCTGATTTTACTTGTGGATAACCCACTAAATGCCCAACGGGTTTGTACACAGTCTATCTACATGTGGATAACCCGCTGTGATTCGGAATTTTAGGCTTATCCACATATTCACAGGCCCTACTACTATTATTACTTTAAAAGCATTAAATAAAATATATATATAAGCGAGGTTCGAGAATGAAATTCGAGATAATGCGTGAACGATTAGTCGAAGGTTTAAATGATGTAATGAAAGCGGTAAGTTCAAAAACGACGATTCCGATCTTAACGGGAATTAAAATGGATGTTTCTTCAGAAGGAATGAGATTGACAGGAAGTGATTCAGATATCACAATCCAGACATTCATCCCGGCTGAAGAAGATGGCGAACAGATCATTCGCGTATCCCAAGGAGGAAGCATTGTCCTTCAGGCAAAAGTATTTGGGGAAATCATCCGTAAATTGCCGACAAACGATGTTGAAATCGAAATTACGGGGAACTTCCAGACGCATATCCGCTCAGGGAAATCAGAATTCCATTTAATTGGACTGGATGCAATGGATTATCCACAGCTTCCTGAAATCCAAGATGACCGGTTATTCTCGATTCCTGCGGACCTTTTGAAAACAATTAACCGCGAAACGATATTTGCAGTGTCTAGTTCTGAAACGCGACCTGTTTTGACTGGCGTTCATTGGGAAGTAAAAGACGGGGAATTGGTTTGTGTCGCAACTGACAGCCACCGTTTGGCGCGCCGCAAGACTAAATTGGAAACTTTGCCGGAAGATGAATACAGCGTAGTTATCCCAGGCAAGAGCCTGAACGAACTGAACAAAATTTTGGATGACAATTCCGATCCGGTTGAAATCGTTATGACGAACCAGCAGGTTTTGTTCAAAACGAAACACATCCTATTTTTCTCCCGTTTGCTGGAAGGCAATTATCCGGATACATCCCGCTTGATTCCTGCTGAATACAAAACGGAAGTTACAGTCAATGGACGTTCTTTGCTGCAGGCAATTGACCGTGCGTCATTATTGGCACGTGAAGAACGCAATAATGTTGTGCGCTTCTCGACAAATTCAGGCAATGAAATCGAAGTTTCTTCTAATTCACCGGAAGTAGGGAAAGTTGAAGAGCAGCTTCAAGCACAAAGCATTGAAGGAGAAGACTTGAAAATTTCGTTTAGTGCAAAATTCATGATGGACGCCCTTAAAGCAATTGATGGGCAAGATGTGCTGATTCAATTCACAGGACCTATGCGCCCATTTATTTTGAAGTCCGCTTTGGACGATTCGATTTTACAGCTGATTCTTCCTGTCCGAACGTATTAAAAAACAAAAAGACCCTCGAGGATAGCCTATACGGCTATCCTTTTTACTTTTTACCCTAAATAGGGTAAAATAGAGGGATAGACTATGAAGCGAAGGATGAGTGCATTTTGAAAGAAATAGGTATTGAGACAGAATTTATAACACTAGGCCAATTGCTTAAGATGACTGACACAATCAGTTCAGGAGGAATGGCAAAATGGTTCCTTAGCGAACATGAAGTTTTCGTCAATGGCGAAGCTGAAAATCGCAGAGGCAAAAAACTCCG
This sequence comes from Planococcus sp. TJ-301, assembly GCF_058268475.1. Classification (NCBI taxonomy): domain Bacteria; kingdom Bacillati; phylum Bacillota; class Bacilli; order Caryophanales; family Caryophanaceae; genus Planococcus; species Planococcus sp. TJ-301. The sequence goes on from NZ_JBZDOH010000001.1 coordinate 2,246,887, forward strand.
CCCGGAAGACACCGTATCGATCCCAGAAATCGGGGAGTTTCGTATTGTGGTAGCTGAAGGCTTGAGCTTCGATGTGGATTGAGCATCTCGAGCTTTCGAATTATCGGAACTACGAAAAGCTTGAACTGACATTTTCGCCGGGCATTAATGTTTTTATAGGAGAAAATGCACAAGGGAAGACCAATATCATGGAATCGCTGTATGTGTTATCAATGGCAAAATCGCATCGGACGGCAAATGATAAAGAATTGATACGCTGGGAATCTGAATATGGTAAAATTAAGGGTGATGTGCATCGTAAATACGGTAAATTGCCTCTTGAAATTATCTTGTCGAAAAAAGGCAAAAAAGCGAAAGTCAACCATCTTGAACAACGGCGGCTTAGCGATTATATCGGGCAATTGAACGTTGTCATGTTCGCGCCCGAAGATCTTCATCTCGTAAAAGGCAGCCCGCAAGTGCGCAGGCGCTTTATCGATATGGAAATCGGCCAGATTTCTCCAGTCTATTTGCATGATTTATTGATGTACCAAAAACTTTTAAAACAACGAAACCACATACTTAAGCAACATTATGGAAAACAGGCAATCAATGATGTCATGTTCGACGTATATACAGAACAATTTATCGAAGCAGCGGTGAAAATCATCCGCAAACGCTACCAGTTTATGGAGCTGTTGCAAAAATGGGCTGAACCGATCCATTCCGGAATTTCCCGGGGGCTGGAACAACTTCAAATCCGCTATCAGCCGATCAGTGGACTAAAGCCTGAATGGACGCCCCAAGAAATGGCGTCTTTTTTAGAGCAAAAACTTATAGAGGTAAGGAAACGGGAAATTGAGCGAGGAGTGACGCTTATCGGCCCTCACCGCGATGATCTCCAATTTTTCGTCAATGGCTATGATATTCAGACTTATGGTTCTCAAGGCCAGCAAAGAACAACGGCTTTGTCGCTGAAACTGGCTGAAATCGAACTGATCAAACAGGAAGTCGGAGAAGCACCGGTGCTGTTGCTGGATGATGTGCTGTCGGAATTGGATGATTATAGACAATCGCATTTATTAAATACGATCCACGGCTCGGTCCAGACGTTCGTCACTACGACCAGCGTGGAAGGGATACAGCATGAAACCATTCAAAATGCTCGCCTTTTCGAAGTTGTGAAAGGCGAAGTCAAGGAGTGATTTCCCGTTTATATCTCAATAAGCACCGAGCAGACCATCCAGGCCAGCAGGATTATCGCTGTCATTTCAACTCGAAATTACGCGCCGTCCGCTTTTACGCGGCTACTCGTACCGATAGATAAAGTGAAATCATTCGTGATCACGGATGATTTCATTTATGGATCGCCCTTGAAGGCGCAGGCCATCATTAAACAAATCATGGACATTGGGCCATTAGCAAAAAAAGTGTAAAAAAGAATGCAGTAAGGAAGAGCAGGTGAACGGAATGGCAATGGAAGAAAAAAATCTTCAACCATCTTATGAAGCTAGTCAGATCCAAGTTCTTGAAGGGTTGGAAGCTGTCCGCAAAAGACCCGGAATGTATATTGGTTCCACAAGTGCGAAAGGGCTTCACCACTTGGTTTGGGAAATTGTTGATAACAGCATCGATGAGGCGCTTGCAGGCTATTGCGATGAAATTCAAGTCACGATCGAACCCGACAACTGGATTCGCGTCGTCGATAACGGGCGCGGAATTCCAGTCGGCATGCAGGAAAAAATGGGGCGTCCGGCTGTAGAAGTCATTATGACTGTACTCCACGCCGGCGGTAAATTCGGCGGCGGAGGCTATAAAGTTTCCGGTGGTTTGCACGGCGTTGGCGCATCAGTGGTAAACGCTTTGTCTGAAGTCACGGAAGTTTACGTGAACCGGGACGGCAAACGCCATTACATCAAGTTTGAACGCGGAGCGGTGACTGAAGAACTGCATGTCATCGGCGACGCTGAAAATACGGGTACGACGATTCGTTTTAAAGCGGATTCCGATATCTTCAAGGAAACGACTGTTTATGAATTTGATATCCTGGACCACCGTCTGCGCGAACTTGCTTACTTGAACCGCGGGTTGAGAATTGTGGCCAGTGATGAACGCGAAGGCGAAGAAAAAGAGAAAATCTACCACTTCGAAGGCGGCATCAAATCTTACGTCGAACATCTGAACAAATCCAAAGACCCTCTTTATGAAGAGGCGATTTTTGTTGAGTCTGAAAAAGATGGCATTACTGTCGAGGTTGCGATGCAATACAATGCGGGCTATGCCGCCAATATTTTCTCTTTTGCCAATAATATCAATACGCATGAAGGCGGAACGCATGAATCCGGCTTTAAGACAGCATTGACGCGTGTTATCAATGATTACGCGCGCAAAAACGGCATGCTGAAAGAACAAGATCCGAACCTGACAGGCGATGACGTTAGGGAAGGGTTGACTGCGATCATCTCGATCAAGCATCCGGATCCGCAGTTTGAAGGCCAGACCAAAACGAAACTGGGCAACACAGAGGTGAGCCCAATCGTCAATAATTTATTCTCAGCCGGTTTTGAACGCTTTCTTTTGGAAAATCCATCCATTTCGCGCAAAGTTGTTGAAAAAGGGATCATGGCTTCCCATGCCCGAATGGCGGCAAAAAAAGCGCGTGAATTTACACGCCGCAAGTCGGTACTCGAAGTTTCGAGCCTGCCGGGTAAATTGGCGGATTGTTCTTCACGCGATCCGAAAGTCAGTGAAATCTACATTGTTGAGGGAGACTCTGCAGGAGGTTCAGCCAAATCAGGCCGTGACCGCCATTTTCAGGCGATCCTGCCGCTGCGCGGTAAAATCCTGAACGTTGAAAAAGCGCGCCTTGACAAAATCTTGTCGAATGCGGAGATCCGCAACATCATCACAGCGCTTGGTACGGGAATCGGAGAAGAGTTCAACTTGGAAAAAGCGCGCTACCACAAAGTCGTCATCATGACTGATGCTGACGTCGATGGCGCCCATATCCGCACATTGTTGCTGACATTCTTCTTCCGTTACATGCGTCCGTTGATTGAAGCGGGCTATATCTACATTGCCCAGCCGCCATTGTTCCAGATCAAGCAAGGCAAGCATATAGATTATGTATACACCGATGCACAGCTAAAAGAAGCGCTTGGCAAACTGCCGAGCACGCCTAAACCGAATATCCAGCGCTATAAAGGGCTCGGCGAGATGAACGCTACACAATTATGGGATACCACAATGGACCCGGATGTACGGACATTGCTGCAAGTTACGCTGAACGACGCCATGACCGCGGATGAAACTTTCCACATCCTGATGGGTGACGACGTGGAACCGCGCCGGAACTTCATTGAGGAAAACGCACGTTACGTTAAAAACTTGGATATTTAATTTGGATCGAGTAGTTGAGAGGAGGCTGCGGTTATGGCTGAACGGCCGAGCAGTGGTGTTGAAGAAATAAATATAAGCACGGAGATGCGCACGTCCTTTTTAGATTATGCAATGAGCGTTATCGTTTCCCGTGCCTTGCCGGATGTGCGCGATGGGCTGAAGCCTGTTCATCGCCGCATCCTTTATGCGATGCATGACTTAGGAATTACTTCAGATAAAGCCTATAAAAAATCAGCGCGTATCGTCGGGGATGTAATTGGTAAATACCATCCACACGGTGACAGCGCGGTTTACGAAACAATGGTACGGATGGCACAGGATTTCAGCTACCGTTATATGCTCGTTGACGGGCACGGCAACTTCGGTTCGGTTGATGGCGATGCAGCAGCTGCAATGCGCTATACCGAATCGAAAATGTCGAAAATCGCAATGGAAATGCTGCGCGATCTGAACAAAAACACGATTGATTATAAAGAAAACTATGATGGCCAGGAAAAAGAGCCGGTCGTCTTGCCTAGCCGATTCCCGAACTTGCTGGTTAACGGTACGTCAGGGATTGCAGTAGGGATGGCAACGAACATTCCGCCCCATCATTTGGGCGAAACGATTGACGCGGTTTTGGCATTAGCTGAAAACTCGGCAATCAGCACGGAAGAATTGATGGAATTCCTTCCAGGCCCTGATTTCCCGACAGGCGGGATTATTCTTGGACGGAGCGGCATCCGCCGAGCTTATGAAACTGGCAAAGGGTCAGTTCTGATCCGTTCTGTTGTTGAAATTGAAACAAAGCCGAATGGCAAAGAAGTCATTCTAGTGCACGAACTTCCTTATCAGGTCAATAAAGCACGTTTGATTGAAAAAATTGCGGAGCTTGTGCGCGACAAGAAAATTGACGGCATCACCGACCTTCGCGATGAATCCGACCGCAACGGCATGCGGATTGTCATCGAAGTTCGCCGCGATGCAAGTGCCAGCGTATTATTGAACAATCTCTATAAACAAACGGCGATGCAGACAAGCTTTGGGATCAATATGCTTGCACTGGTTGACGGCCATCCGAAAGTTCTTGGATTGAAAGAGGTTCTCTACCATTACTTAGAACACCAAAAAGTGGTGATTCGCCGTCGTACGCAATTCGATTTGACGAAAGCGGAAGACCGTGCGCATATCCTAGAAGGCCTGCGTATTGCGCTCGACCATATCGATGCGATCATCGCATTGATCCGTGGTTCTCAGACGGCGGAAGAAGCCCGCAACGGTTTGATGAGCGATTTCAATTTGTCGGAACGACAGTCCCAGGCTATTTTGGATATGCGTTTGCAGCGTTTGACTGGCTTGGAGCGCGACAAAATTGAAGAAGAATATCAAGCGCTTATTAAGCTGATTGATGAGCTTCGTGAGATTTTGGCGAATGAATACCGCATCCTTGAAATCATCCGTGAAGAATTGAATGAAGTGAAAGAACGTTTTAGCGATGACCGCAGAACGGAAATTACGACAGGCGGCGCCGAAATGTTCGAAGATGAAGACTTGATTCCAAGAGAAGCATCTGTCATCACGTTGACGCATAATGGTTACGTTAAACGCCTGCCGGCTAACACGTACCGCAGCCAGAAACGTGGAGGGCGCGGCGTACAAGGGATGGGCACGAACGACGACGATTTCGTTGAGCACCTTCTATATACGTCAACGCATGATACGATCTTGTTCTTTACGAGCAAAGGGAAAGTGTATCGTAAGAAAGGCTATCAGATTCCTGAATACGGACGGACTGCGAAAGGCTTGCCTTTAGTCAACTTGCTGGAGATCAGCAAAGACGAGAAAGTGACAGCAGTAATCCGTGTCGAAGAATTCAAGGACGATGATTTCTTCTTCTTTACAACACGCGATGGCGTCAGCAAGCGGACACCGGTTTCTAATTATGCCAACATCCGCCAGAACGGCTTGATAGCGATCAGCCTGCGTGAAGAAGACGAATTGATTTCCGTGAAGCTGACGGACGGCAAGCAGGAGATGGTCATCGGAACGCGCGATGGCGCATTGATCCGTTTCCCGGAAACTGATATCCGCAGCATGGGCCGGACAGCAAGCGGCGTGCGAGGCATCCGTTTGCGCGAAGGCGACAGCGTCGTCGGCATGGAAATCCTTGAGCCGGGAGACAATATTCTGGTCATCACTGAAAAAGGTTATGGCAAGCAGACGAAAGAATCCGAGTATCGCGTCCAGTCAAGGGGCGGTATGGGGATCCGGACGTGCCAGATCACTGACAAGAACGGACCGCTTGTAGCGGTGCGCACAGTCAATGGAACAGAAGACATCATGCTGATCACGATCAAAGGCATTCTGATCCGCATGGACGTCAATGATATTTCTACGACTGGAAGAAGCACGCAAGGCGTCCGCCTGATCCGTCTGTCGGAAGATGAGACGGTGGCGACAGTGGCCCGCGTGAAGAAAGATATCGAAATTCCGGAAGATGCTGAAGAGATGGAAGCGGAGATGGATGAAGCACTTATTGAAGAAAGTGCTGGAGCAGACGTCTACGCAGAAGATGAAGCAGTGGCTAATGAAACAATCGATGATGTAGAAGAAGAAATAACAGAAGACGATGAGTAATCTTCAAGCCCGCTGAGCGATCAGCGGGCTTTTATTTTGCCAAAAACGAAAGCGGATTTTGAATTTTAAGCTGACAGGAAATTCTGAAAAGTTTCCTCAGCGAAAAAGAATTTACTGAATGAAGAATTTCTCTCGTAAAGTGTTGACGCGGCGGAATGAGCATGGTATATTAATCAAGTCGCCAATGAGCGCGGCACAAACATGAACCTTGAAAACTGAACAGCAAAACGTCAACAACACGCAACGGCCGCGCAAAACGGCCCGCGCACAAACTACTGATCAGCATCACGCAGATCAAAAGCGAATCGTGCGTCTTCGGACGGCGATGCGCCAGCAGTATTGAGCAATCAACACTACTCTATAATGGAGAGTTTGATCCTGGCTCAGGACGAACGCTGGCGGCATGCCTAATACATGCAAGTCGAGCGGAACGTCGGGAGCTTGCTCCCTTCGTTTAGCGGCGGACGGGTGAGTAACACGTGGGCAACCTGCCCTGCAGATCGGGATAACTCCGGGAAACCGGTGCTAATACCGAATAGTTTTTCGCCCCTCCTGGGGCGGAACGGAAAGACGGTTTCGGCTGTCACTGCAGGATGGGCCCGCGGCGCATTAGCTAGTTGGTGGGGTAATGGCCCACCAAGGCGACGATGCGTAGCCGACCTGAGAGGGTGATCGGCCAC